>CANNEK010000001.1 GCA_947503625.1 uncultured Kordiimonas sp.
GGCGATTAGCTCAGTTGGTAGAGCATCTCGTTTACACCGAGAGGGTCGGCAGTTCGAGCCTGTCATCGCCCACCATTCCCACGGTCCTTTTTGTCTGTAGCTACTTCATGTAGCGTCTTGCAAATAGGGCGATTAGCTCAGTTGGTAGAGCATCTCGTTTACACCGAGAGGGTCGGCAGTTCGAGCCTGTCATCGCCCACCATTGACAGACAATTTCAACTGACAGGTTGGTTTCAGTTTTACTCGTTAAACTGGTCTTGTTTAGATTTCGATATAACGTTATATTGTTTCGTTTCGGAATTGTTGATCGGGCTTGAAGGGGCTGGTGATATGAAAGAACTGTGCGGGTTTTTGGTAGTACTGCTTTGTGTTTCGGCCGAATCAGGTATTGCAGACGATACATCCACCGAATTTCTCCAAGGCTTGAACCATCCGCACTATTTCAAGCTCGAAGCCCCGCAGGCCGAGCGCAGCTACCATATATATGTACGATTGCCTGAAGATTACGCAAACAAGGACAAAAGATACCCAGCAGTCTATTTGCTTGATGGCGGTCATACCTTTGGAATGCTCGCCAGCTATTACCGCTATCTGAACTTTGCAGAAGAAGTCCCGGACATGATTGTGGTTGGTATTTCGTACGGAGCTGATGGTTTTCAGAACGGGAATTTCCGCGGTACAGACTATACGGCGCCAGCGCAGAGCAGGGAGCATTATGGCGGGGCAACTTCCTTCCAGTTTTTTTTGAAAAACAACCTTATCCCCAGAATTGAGAAACAGTACCGGGCTGATTCGAAACGCAGGATAATTTTTGGCCAGTCTCTGGGTGGGCAATTTGTGCTGTATACTGCACAAACCGATCCTTCCCTGTTTTGGGGACATATAGCCAGCAACCCAGCTTTGCATCGTAACCTTGATGTTTTCCTGAACCAATTGTCTGAAACAGGCTTGCCCGCATCATATCTGTTTGTTGCGAACGGCAGCGATGATGATGAACGCTTTAGTATTCCGGGCAATGCATGGATCAATCACTGGAACAGCGTTGTAGAGAAGCCGTGGCATTTAAAAACAGTTGTATTACCGGGGCACGGTCACTTTTCGGCCGCACCGCAGTCCTTTCGACAGGGGTTGAGGTGGTTATTTTCCAGTAAACAAGATTGAATTCATGTTCAGGTAGATGCTGGTGATCAGCATATAACCAGCAACGTATAAAAGTGGGTCGGTGCTCCGAAACCCGCGCGGCCAGCCTTGCCAACTTGTACAGCACTGGCACGCGAATTCGGACGGTTTTTCGTTAAGAGTCGCTTACTTTTTTACCAGCACCCATATCGCGTGGATTATTCCGGGGACGACTCCCAAAATCCATAAAAGAATGTTTAACCAGAAGTGCAATCCCAAACCGACTTTCAGAAAAACAGCTAACGGTGGAATAAATATTGCGAGAATGATGCGAATTAAATCCATAATGGCTCCTGTTGAACACCCCCAAGTCCGGAAGGATAAAGGAATATTTTGCGACCTTCCAGCCTAAACAGCAAGCACGCCTAAGTCGCGGTTTTCTTCAGAATTTCGAAAGAACTCTCTATTGAGTGAAAAATTGTTAAAAAAGGTGATTGACACCACATTCATGAAAGCCTAAACACCCCCTCACGCAAGCGATGCGCGGGTGTAGCTCAGTTGGTTAGAGTGTCGGCCTGTCACGCCGAAGGTCGCGGGTTCGAGCCCCGTCACTCGCGCCACTTGCGTCAATAAAAGCGTCCCACTTAGTTGTGGGGCGCTTTTTTTATTGCGTGTCTTTGATCGCTTTTTCCTATGTAGTCCAACCGCTGTTCACTTCATCTTAACTCTGGGTATTAATTATAAACCGTAGGCGATGTTTTTTTCGAGCTTGGGCTTGGTAAAAGCAGCGATCTGGCGGCTTTTCAACATGATCATCCGTCGCTATACTCGAGCATACACAAACTGTGACTAAATTCCTCTTTACCTTTCGGGGTTTGCTGGATAAAAGGGCGCAGTATTTAGGGCCAACTAATGCAAAGGGGCTCCCATGGAGTCGTTACTCGTTCAGTACCTGCCAATCCTCATCTTCCTGGGGATAGCAACGGCGTTCGCAATCATCTTTGTTGGAGCCGCCATGTTGGTGGCAAATCAGCATCCCGATGATGAAAAACTTTCAGCCTATGAATGTGGCTTCGAAGCGTTTGAAGAATCACGGAATCAGTTTGACGTGCGCTTCTACCTGGTCGCCATCCTGTTCATTATTTTTGATCTCGAAGTGGCCTTTTTGTTCCCATGGGCGATCTCGCTTGGTGACATCGGCGTATACGGTTTCTGGTCCATGATGATTTTCCTGGGCGTTCTGACCGTCGGCTTTGTTTACGAGTGGAATAAAGGAGCACTGGAATGGGAGTAGTAAGTCCAAACAGCCCGGCAGTTCGCGAGGACGGCAGTAATCCTGCAGAAAACGAGTTCTTTCAGGGCCTTAATGAAGAACTGACGGACAAGGGCTTTGTTGTCACTTCAATGGAAGACCTTGTTAACTGGGCGCGTACGGGGTCGCTTTGGTGGATGACATTCGGCCTTGCGTGCTGCGCGGTAGAAATGATGCACACAAGCATGCCCAGATACGATGTCGAGCGCTTTGGCTTCGCGCCGCGCGGTTCACCCCGACAAAGTGACGTCATGATCGTTGCAGGGACCTTGACCAATAAAATGGCCCCGGCCATGCGCAAGGTTTACGACCAGATGTCGGAGCCACGTTACGTAATATCAATGGGAAGTTGCGCCAACGGTGGCGGCTACTACCACTATTCATATTCCGTAGTGCGTGGATGTGATCGGATCGTCCCGGTTGATATTTATGTGCCGGGTTGCCCTCCAACCGCAGAGGCGCTTCTCTACGGCATCCTTCAGCTGCAACGTAAAATTCGTCGCACTGGTACTTTTGACAGATAAGCAGTTAAAACACATCCGGCAGGAACGCTTCAGGAAAGTTCAATGCAAGATATTGCAGACCATATCAGTCAGGCTCTCGAGAACGATGTTGTTTCAGCATCCGTGGCACATGGAGAACTGACAATTGTCGCTCGTGCAGACCATATTCAGAAGGTTCTCAACTTTTTACGGGATGATCAGGCCTGTCTCTTTCGCCAACTGATTGACGTATGTGGTGTGGACTATCCCGAAAGGGCGCGCCGATTTGATGTTGTCTATCATCTGTTGTCAATTGAGTTGAACCAGCGTGTTCGGGTGAAAGTGGAGACTGACGAAGATACTCCTGTCCCCAGTGCTGTTGACGTGTTCCCGACCGCCGGTTGGTTCGAGCGGGAAGCATGGGATATGTACGGTATCTTTTTCGCAGGCCATCCGGACCTTAGGCGAATGCTTACGGACTATGGCTTCAAGGGTCACCCGCTTCGCAAGGACTTCCCTTTGACAGGTTTTGTTGAATGCCGGTATTCCGAAGAAGAAAAACGAGTGGTTTATGAACCTGTGGAACTGAAGCAGGAATTCCGTGATTTCGACTTCATGAGTCCTTGGGAAAGTGCTGAATACATATTGCCGGGTGACGAAAAGTCAGAGGACGATTCAAAAGGTGAGAGCAAATAATGTCAGAAGTGGATATTAAAAACTATTGCTTGAACTTTGGCCCGCAACACCCTGCAGCTCATGGTGTTCTTCGTATGGTGATGGAGCTTGATGGTGAAGTCATCGAGCGTGTGGACCCGCATATCGGTCTGTTGCACCGCGGTACGGAAAAACTGATAGAGCACAAGCAGTATCTCCAGGCGATGCCTTATTTTGACAGACTGGACTATGTGGCTCCAATGAACCAGGAGCACGCGTTCGTTTTGGCGATTGAAAAGCTTCTGGATGCCGAAGTGCCGGAACGCGGCCAGTATATCCGAGTATTGTACAGTGAAATCGGCCGCATTCTCAATCACTTGCTGAACTTGACAACACACGCTTTGGACGTTGGTGCTCTGACACCTATTCTTTGGGGCTTTGAAGAACGCGAAATCCTTATGGAGTTCTACGAGGCTGTGTGCGGTGCGCGTTTGCACGCGGCTTATTTCCGCCCTGGCGGTGTGCATCAGGACCTGCCGAAAGGTTTGGCCGAACGCATTATGGCCTGGACCGAAACATTCCCTCAAACGCTCGAAGACATGGAAGCCCTGTTGATCGACAACCGCATCTTCAAACAGCGGAATGTGGACATCGGGCGGATAACAGTTGAAGACGCGCTGTCGTGGGGTTTTTCAGGCCCCATGCTCAGAAGTGTTGGTATTCCATGGGATTTGCGCAAATCGCAGCCTTATGAAGTATACGACCGGATGGACTTCCAGGTGGCCGTAGGAACGTCTGGTGACTGTTACGACAGATTTATGCTGCGGATCGCGGAAATTCGCGAAAGCCTCAAAATAATGCGTCAGTGCCTGAACGATATGCCGGAAGGTCCTGTTATGTCTCTTGACAACAAGATCGCGCCACCCAAACGGTCTGAAATGAAACGCTCAATGGAAGCCCTTATTCACCACTTCAAGCTTTACACCGAAGGGTTCAAAGTACCCGAGGGCGAAGTTTATGCCGCGGTTGAGGCACCGAAAGGTGAATTTGGTGTGTATCTCGTATCAGATGGCTCTAACAGGCCATACCGCTGTAAGATCAGAGCGCCAGGATTTGCGCACCTGCAGGCAATGGAATTTATGTGCAAAGGGCACATGCTGGCAGATGCACCTGCCGTTTTGGGTGCAATGGACATCGTATTTGGTGAGGTGGACAGATGACGGACACACCGGCATTTGCCTGGACTGCAGAAAATGAAGCTGCAGCACAGAAACATATTGCAAAGTACCCTGAAGGCCGCCAGCAAAGCGCTGTTATGCCTTTGCTTGATATCGCACAGCGCCAGAATGGTGGCCATCTAACGATCGAGATAATGGAATATATTGCCGATTATCTCGATATGGCACCGATAAAGGTGCAGGAAGTCGCAACTTTTTACACCATGTACAACCACAAGCCGATGGGAAAGCATCACGTACAGGTTTGCGGGACGACACCTTGCTGGCTTCGAGGCTCCGACGACATTATCAGGGCTTGCAAATCCAAACTTGGTATCGGCATGGGGGAAACCACCGCTGACGGCAAGTTTACCTTGTCTGAAGTCGAATGTGCCGGCGCCTGTGTGAATGCGCCTGTCGTTGCCATAGACGACGACTATTATGAAGACCTGACCGCAGAGAGTATCACTCAAATTCTGGACGACCTTTCGAACGGAAAAGACGTGAAACCGGGCCCTCAGGTAAAAAGACAAACCAGCGCGCCCGTCGGTGGGGCAACAACGCTCAAAGATTTCATTTCTGACGGGGAGGGTGCCTGATGTTAGCCGACAAGGATCGCATCTTTACCAACCTGTATGGCCATCAAAGCCCGGGTATCGACGCTGCCATGAAGCGCGGTGACTGGGATGGAACCAAAGAACTGATAGAAAAAGGGCGGGACTGGATCATTTCAGAAATGAAAGAGTCTGGCCTTCGGGGTCGTGGCGGCGCGGGTTTCCCAACCGGCCTCAAATGGTCATTTATGCCGAAAGAATCGGACGGCAGGCCTTCGTATCTGGTCGTAAATGCCGATGAAGGTGAGCCGGGAACCTGTAAAGACAGGGATCTTATGCGCCATGACCCGCACAAGCTGATCGAAGGATGCCTGGTGGCGGGCTTTGCGATGAATGCAGTCGCAGCTTACATCTATATTCGGGGCGAATTCTACCGAGAGGCCGAAGCTCTTGAAAGTGCGGTTGAAGAAGCGCGCGCCAAAGGGTTTCTGGGTGAGAATGCTTGTGGCACAGGCTATAGCTTCGATGTGCATGTCCATAAAGGCGCAGGCGCTTACATTTGCGGCGAGGAAACAGCTCTGATTGAAAGCCTTGAAGGCAAAAAGGGACAACCTCGACTTAAGCCACCATTTCCGGCAAATGTCGGTGTGTGGGGTTGTCCAACAACGGTGAACAATGTTGAATCAATCGCAGTAGCACCAACAATTCTTCGACGCGGTGCTGCCTGGTTCTCGGGACTTGGTCGGCCGAACAACACAGGGACCAAGGTATTTTGTATCTCCGGGCACGTAAACAACCCGTGTAACGTTGAAGAAGAGATGGGCATCCCGCTTAAAGAGCTTATCGAGAAGCATGCAGGCGGCGTCAGGGGAGGCTGGGATAATCTGCTGGCTGTGATCCCGGGCGGTTCTTCGGTTCCCGTGCTGCCGAAAAGTATTTGTGACGATGTCCTGATGGACTTTGACAGCTTGCGTGATGTCCAGTCTGGTCTTGGAACTGCGGCTGTCATCGTGATGGATAAGTCTACTGATATCGTTAAGGCAATCGCGCGCCTTTCCGAGTTTTATAAACACGAGAGCTGCGGCCAGTGTACGCCGTGTCGAGAAGGAACCGGCTGGATGTGGCGCGTGATGGAGCGCCTGGTGACAGGTGAAGCCGACAAGTCTGAAATTGATATGCTGCTTGAAGTGACCAAACAGGTCGAAGGTCATACGATTTGTGCGCTTGGTGATGCCGCTGCGTGGCCTATCCAGGGTCTGATGCGCCATTTCCGGCATGAGGTTGAGGCACGCATCGACGCCTATCATGCAAAGGCAGCAGAATGATGGATGAGCGCGGAACGATTGCGTCTTTGAGTATGGTCAGGAGAGATCAATGCCCACGCTAACGATTGATGGCACTGAAGTTACCGTCGAGCCGGGAACAACCGTTCTGCAGGCCTGTGAGGAAGTAGGCGTTGAAGTGCCGCGCTTCTGCTATCACGAGCGTCTGTCGATTGCAGGCAATTGCCGCATGTGTTTGGTTGATATGGAAAAATCACCCAAGCCAATCGCAAGTTGCGCGATGCCTGCCGGTGACGGAATGGTTATTCACACCAACACCGAACGGGTTAAAAAGGCTCGTGAAGGGGTGATGGAATTTTTGCTGATCAACCACCCGCTGGATTGTCCGATTTGCGATCAGGGTGGCGAGTGCGATTTGCAGGACCAGGCCATGGCGTTCGGCCGCGGACACAATCGATTTGACGAGAACAAGCGGGCGGTTGAAGACAAAGAGATGGGCCCGTTGATCTCTACCACGATGACGCGTTGCATCCATTGCATGCGTTGCGTCCGGTTTTCTGAAGAAGTTGCGGGCGTTCCCGATATGGGCGCGCTTTATCGCGGCGAGAACATGCAGATCACAACGTATCTGGAGAAAACGCTGGATAGTGAGATGTCTGGCAACGTGGTTGATCTTTGCCCTGTTGGTGCCCTTACAAGTAAACCATACGCCTTCACGGCACGCAGCTGGGAGCTGAAGCATACTGAAACGATTGATGTGATGGATGCTCTTGGATCAAATATTCGCGTTGATACCCGCGGCGCTGCGGTGATGCGCATATTGCCGCGTCTGCATGAAGAAATTAACGAAGAGTGGATATCCGACAAGACGCGTTATGTTTTTGACGGACTGAAGTCACGGCGGCTTGATACGCCTTACGTTCGCAAGAGTAAAAAACTCAAGGATGCTTCCTGGGGAGAAGCTTTCAAGGCGATCAAAACCAGGCTTAAAGGCGTCAAGGGCACCGAGATTGCCGCAATTGTCGGCGATCAGGCAGACATGGAATCCATGACTGCTCTGAAAGACTTGCTGGGTACTCTTGGTTCCAAGCGTATCGAGTGTCGGCAGGACGGTTCAGCTGTCGAGGCCGGTGTTCGAAGCGGCTATATCATGAACAATGGCATCATGGGCGTGGAAGATGCAGACTATCTTCTGATGGTTGGCGTGAACCCGCGCCTTGAAGCGCCAAGCCTGAATGTCCGCATTCGTAAAGCTGTTCGCCACTCTGGCTTGAAAGTTGGAAATATCGGCAACGCCGAGGACCTGACATATAAAGTTGCAGAGTTTGGTGATGACGCAAGCCTGCTGAACGCTGTTCTTGATGGTAGTCATGAGGCGGCCGACGGCTTGAAGAAGGCTGAACGTCCGATGATCCTTGTTGGTCAGAGTGCTCTTGGCAGTGATGACGGATCAGCTGTTCTGAAGGCGACACGTGATATTGCGGACAAATATTGCATGCGGGACGGTTGGAACGGCTTTAACATGCTCCATAATGCGGCGGCACGTGTTGGCGGACTTGATCTTGGTTTAACAACCGATGCAGGCGTGGACGGTATTCTGGATGATGCTGAAGCCGGTAAGCTTAAGATTGTTTTCCTTCTTGGAGCTGACGAGGTCGATACTACGGCATTGAAAGACACAACCGTGATCTATATCGGTACGCACGGCGACGAAGGCGTGAAAAACGCTGACGTTATTTTACCTGCCTCTGCCTACACCGAAAAATCTGGAACGTATGCCAATACCGAGGGTCGCTTCCAGCGAACCAGTAAAGCGGCATTTGCTCCGGGCGAAGCACGTGAAGACTGGACAATTTTCCGGGCCCTTTCAGATGTACTGGGTGACACTTTACCATATGACAATCTGGGTCAGCTTCGCGCCCGAATCGCCAAAGATGTCGCCAATTTTGATGACATTGATGTGTTGCATCCGGCAGAGTGGGGCGAATTTGGCGTCAAGGGCAAGATATCATCCGGCGGCATTGCTCCGGCAATAGACAATTTCTATCACACCAATCCAATTGCGCGTGCCAGCCAGATCATGTCTGACTGTATTGACGCTCGCGGCGGCCTGGTAGAGGAGGCAACAGGAACCCATGGTTGAAGCTCTTTTTAACCTGTTTGGCGGTGAGGGTGAATTCCTCTATTTCGTGGCTATGGTTGCTGCGGTTTTGGCCGTAGTACTGCCATTGTTGCTCGCTGTGGCTTTCTCGGTTTATTTTGACCGCAAAATATGGGCCGCCGTTCAGATGCGTCGCGGTCCCAACGTGGTTGGCCCTTTTGGCTTACTGCAATCATTTGCGGATGGACTTAAACTGTTTCTTAAAGAAACAATCATACCCGCTGGTGCTAACAAGATAATTTTCCTTATGGCCCCGATGATCACGTTTGTATTGGCACTGATTTCCTGGGCGGTTATTCCATTTGATGCTGACATGGCGATTGCCGATCTTAACGTCGGTATTCTTTACATTCTGGCGATCTCGTCACTTGGCGTATATGGCATTATCATGTCAGGTTGGGCGTCAAACAGCCGGTATGCCTTTTTGGGTGCGCTGCGCTCAGCGGCGCAGATGGTATCTTACGAGGTCTCAATCGGATTTGTGCTCGTTTGTGTCCTGATTGCCGTGGGTTCATTAAATCTGAATGATATTGTTGAAGCCCAGGCGGGTAGCGTGCTGAATTGGCACATTTGGCCATTTTTACCGATCTATGTGATTTTCTTTATCTCTGCACTGGCAGAAACGAACCGCCCGCCATTTGATTTACCGGAAGCTGAAGCTGAATTGGTTGCCGGTTATCAGGTTGAGTACAGCTCAATGGCATTTGCACTGTTCTTCCTTGGCGAATACGCAAATATTCTCCTTATGTCCGCAGTGATGGCGATTTTGTTCCTGGGGGGATGGCATGCTCCATTACCGGTTCTGGAGTTTATCCCGGGCTGGATCTGGTTTCTTGGCAAGATAGGGTTTGGTTTTTTCCTGTTTGCCATGGTGAAAGCTTTCGTGCCTCGCTATCGCTACGATCAACTAATGCGTCTTGGTTGGAAGGTGTTCCTTCCTTTATCTCTATTCTTTGTTGTCTTCTACGCTGCCATCTTTGTGTATGGCGGCTTGTTGCCAACCAACGGTTAACGAAAGGCTAAACTCATGACTGCAGTTATGCGAGCTTTCAATAGCCTGCTTCTTAGAGAATTCGTCGCCGCGTTTTGGCTATCGATGAAATATTTCTTCCGCCCAAAGGTGACGGTAAACTACCCTTACGAAAAGGGACCGTTAAGCCCGCGTTTCCGTGGAGAACACGCTCTTCGCCGGTATCCGAACGGCGAAGAACGTTGCATTGCCTGTAAGTTGTGTGAAGCAATTTGCCCGGCACAAGCGATTACGATTGAAGCGGAGCCTCGCGAAGACGGTTCCCGCCGCACGACACGCTACGACATCGACATGGTTAAATGCATTTACTGTGGCTTTTGCCAGGAGGCTTGTCCGGTTGATGCTATTGTTGAAGGGCCGAACTTCGAGTTTGCCACCGAGACGCGTGAAGAACTTCTCTACAATAAAGACAAACTTCTCGAAAATGGTGAGCGGTGGGAGCGAGAGATTGCTGCCAACCTTGCCGCAGACGCACCGTATCGTTAAGGAATCGGCTTAAAATGGATATCTCTATACCCGATATGGTTTTTTACCTGTTTGCCTCAATTACCGTGGCATCAGGCGTGTTGGTAATCTCGGCACGAAACCCTGTCCACAGTGTGCTTTGGTTGATCCTGGCATTTTTCTCGGCGGCTGGACTTTTTGTTCTTATGGGGGCCGAATTCCTCGCAATGTTGCTGGTCGTTGTTTATGTGGGCGCGGTTGCGGTCCTGTTCCTGTTCGTTGTGATGATGCTGGACATCAACTTTTCCGAATTGAGGCAGGGGATGCTGCAACACCTGCCTTTGGGCGGGCTCATCGGTTTTGTTTTGCTGGGTGAACTTATTGCTTTGTCTGTTGCCTGGACCTTTGGTGACGATGTCGCAAAAAATGCTGCGTCGCCAACGCCGACTGACCCGGCTGTGACCAATACGGAAGCGCTCGGGCAGCTATTGTACACTGATTATATTTTCATTTTCCAGACGGCAGGTCTGATCCTGTTGGTTGCCATGATTGGTGCGATTGTGCTGACGCTGCGTGACCGGCCGGGCGTACGCAAACAGAACATTGGGGCACAGGTTAACCGCCGCCCTGAAGAAGCGTTTGATCTCGTAGATGTCGAAAGCGGCAAGGGTGTATCCCTGCCGTCCAAGAAAGGCTAGGCCATGACAGTTGGACTAGGACACTATTTGACCGTTGCAGCCATACTCTTTGTGTTTGGCGTGTTCGGTATTTTCCTGAACCGCAAGAACGTCATCATTATACTGATGTCAGTTGAGTTGATGCTTCTCGCCGTGAACATCAACCTTGTTGCGTTTTCTACATTCCAGGGGGATATGGCAGGCCAGGTTCTTGCGATGTTTGTCCTGACGGTCGCTGCCGCTGAGGCAGCGATTGGCCTGGCCATTCTTGTTGTTTATTTCCGCAGCCGCGGATCCATTGCGGTTGAAGATATCAACCAGATGAAAGGGTAGAGAGATGGAATTTCTGTCGAAACTCATTGTCTTTATGCCTTTGGCTGGCTTCCTGATTGCAGGCATGTTTGGCCGTCAGATTGGCGACAGAGCCAGTATGCTTTTGACCTCTGGTCTTGTTTCTATTGGCGCTTTCTTGTCTTGGGTTGTGTTTACCGACGTTATCTCGGCAGGTAATGAATATTCAGTACATGTGTTGAACTGGGTGAACTCCGGAGACCTCTCGTTTAACTGGGCCTTCAAGATAGATACTCTTACGGCTGTAATGCTGGTCGTGGTAAACACGGTATCATCGCTCGTGCACTGGTATTCCATGGGCTATATGGAAGAAGACCCGCATAAACCGCGGTTCTTTGCGTACCTGTCTCTTTTCACCTTCGCCATGCTCATGCTGGTGACATCAGATAACCTTGTCCAGATGTTTTTCGGCTGGGAAGGTGTTGGCCTTGCCTCTTATCTGTTGATTGGCTTCTGGTTCAAGAAACCGAGCGCGAACGCCGCTGCGATTAAGGCATTTGTCGTTAACCGGGTAGGGGATTTTGGCTTTGCGCTGGGTATTTACGCTGTATTCCTGCTGACAGGTTCCGTAGAAATCGACGTGATTTTCTCCAGTATCCAGAACTATGAACAGACCCAGATGTATTTCCTGGGAGGGGAATATCACGCGATAACTGTCATTGCTTTGCTTCTATTTGTCGGTGCAATGGGTAAATCGGCGCAACTTGGCCTTCATACGTGGCTCCCTGATGCCATGGAAGGCCCGACACCTGTGTCGGCTCTTATTCATGCAGCGACAATGGTAACTGCAGGTGTGTTTCTTGTTGCACGGTTCAGCCCGGTGTTTGAATTGTCCCCGGTGGCCCTTACAGTGGTCACTTATGTGGGTGCAGCTACTGCGCTGTTTGCAGCGAGTGTGGGGCTGGTCCAAAACGATATCAAACGGGTGATCGCATACTCTACGTGCTCGCAGCTTGGCTACATGTTCGTTGCCTTGGGGGTTTCTGCATATGGTGCTGCCGTATTCCATCTGTTTACACACGCGTTTTTTAAAGCGCTTTTGTTCCTTGGGGCTGGTTCGGTTATTCACGCGATGCATCATGAGCAGGACATGCGGAAGATGGGGGGCATTAAAAACAAGATACCCCTGACCTACATTGTTATGGTGATTGGTACTTTGGCTATTACAGGGGTTCCGTTCCTGTCGGGGTATTACTCGAAAGACATGATTATTGAAGCGGCATACGCAGCTTCTCGCCCCGGTGCTGAATTCGCCTTTGTGATGACGGTAGCTGCGGCCCTGATGACAAGTTTCTATAGCTGGCGCCTGATTTTCCTGACTTTCCATGGCAACACGCGTGCCGACAATCATACGTTTGACCATGCGCATGAAGGTCCGTGGACAATCCGTTTCCCTCTCATTGTATTGGCGATCGGAGCGGTTTTTGCCGGTGCCTTCTATAAAAACCAGTTTATCGGGGAAGGGCGCTTCGCATTCTGGAACGGTTCTCTGGTGACATCTGCCGGTGATGTTATGGATAAGGCGCACGATGTTCCGGCTGCTGTGATCTGGTCTCCATTTGTTGCCATGCTCGTTGGGCTTTCGCTGGCGCTCTACTTTTATCGTCCTTTCGATTTTATGAAGAAATCGGATTTGCCGGCAAGAACTGCTCAGACATGGGATGGGCTCTATGCATTCCTTCTGAACAAATGGTACTTTGACGAGTTTTACAGCTTCCTGTTTGTTCGCCCTGCATTTTGGCTTGGGCGTGTATTCTGGAAACGCGGCGATGAGGATACCATTGATGGTTTTGGACCAAACGGGGTTTCTTCGTTGGTTGCAGGCGTCGCGGCACGGGTCCGCAAATTACAAACCGGTTACGTTTATCATTATGCCTTCGCTATGATTATCGGGCTCGCCATTGTGGTGACCTGGTTCATGGTAAATGGCGGCGGACATTAGGGCTGGGCATTAGATATGTTTTTTCTCGAAAATAACCTTCTTTCCCTGATGATGATCATGCCGGTGATTGGTGCAGCTATTTTGCTGATCATCCGCCACAAAGATCAGGAAATTGAAAAGCGCAATATTCGCCAGGTGTCATTGTTTATAACCTTTGTAACCTTCTTGATGAGCCTGGTGCTTTGGGCTGGTTTTGATAATGGAACGGCAGAATTCCAGTTTGTGGAACAGCACAGCTGGATCGGTGAAGACATCAGCTACTATATCGGTGTTGATGGCATTTCGATGTTGTTTGTTGTTTTGACAGCGTTTTTGATGCCAATCGTGATCCTAGCCAGCTGGGACAGTGTTCAGGACCGTGTGCGTGAATACATGATCGCATTCCTGATCCTCGAGACATTGATGATCGGCGTGTTTACGGCACTCGATATCTTCCTGTTTTATATCTTCTTTGAAGGCGGCCTGATACCGATGTATCTGCTGATCGGTGTCTGGGGAGGTATGAACCGCATATACGCCAGCTTTAAGTTCTTCCTGTATACCTTACTTGGTTCCGTGCTGATGCTGGTTGCGGTGCTTTATATGTACCTTCAGTCCGGCACCACCGAAATCCCGCTGTTGATGAACTATAACTTTGATGTTGACGTTCAGAACTGGCTGTGGCTTGCCTTCTTCGCTTCCTTCGCTGTCAAAATGCCAATGTGGCCTGTTCACACATGGCTCCCGGACGCGCACGTACAGGCACCAACTGGCGGCTCTGTTATCCTTGCCGGTGTTTTGCTGAAAATGGGGGGCTATGGCTTCCTGAGGTTCAGCTTGCCGATGTTGCCGGAAGCGACGATTGAATTTTCATGGCTTGTCTTTGCATTATCAATCATTGCAATCATCTATACGTCGCTCGTGGCACTGGTGCAGGAGGATATCAAGAAACTGATCGCCTACTCGTCGGTTGCACACATGGGTTTCGTGACAATCGGGATTTTTCTTCTGAATGAAAACGGTGTTGAAGGTGCGATTTTCACCATGCTGAGCCACGGTGTTGTTTCAGGTGCGCTGTTCCTGTGTGTCGGGGTTATCTATGACCGCCTTCATACGCGGGAAATCGGCCGGTATGGAGGATTGGCCATCAACATGAAGATTTATGCCGTTCTGTTTGTTTTGTTCTCCATGGCGTCAGTTGGTTTGCCGGGTACGAGCGGTTTCGTGGGCGAGTTTCTGGTTCTCAACGGCAGTTTTGCCTACAATAGCTGGATAGCATTTCTGGCGGCGACAGGTGTTGTCCTTGGTGCTGCTTACATGTTGTACCTTGTTCGTCGCCTCATTTTCGGTGACCTTGACAAAGACGATGTCAAGGCGATGCCTGACCTTTCCTTACGCGAGAAGCTGGTGTTTGCACCACTTGTGATCGTTGTATTGTGGATGGGTATATACCCCAACAGTTTCCTTGAGCCGATGCATGCCTCAGTGAATGCTTTGCTTGAAACTCATTTTTCGACTGATACCAGCCATGCAGCAGCGGACATAATTGTCTCGCCTGCCGGGCGTTAAGGAGCGACCGATGAACGGTGAACTTCCAAATTTGTTGCCTGCTCTGCCTGAGCTGATTCTCGCGATCGGCGCCATGGTTTTGTTGATGTTTGGCGTGTTTCGCGGCAACTCGAGTTTTAAACAGGTGTCGAACCTGTCGATTTTATTGCTGCTGGTTTGCGCTGTCGTCATGATAATTGAAGTTGGCGGTGATCGGCAGGTTACATTCAATGGCATGTTTGTGACAGATGCATTTGCCGTCTTTGCAAAGACGCTTGTTTATCTGGGCAGTGCTGTTGCGATACTGTTATCCGGTCGCTTTTTAAGCGAGCACGGTATTGCCAAATTTGAGTATCCCTTGCTGGTTCTGTTCGCAACACTTGGCATGTTGATCATGGTGTCAGCCAACAACCTGATGAGCCTCTACGTCGGGTTGGAGCTGCAAAGCCTTTCGCTGTATGTGCTTGCGGCCATGAACCGGGATCGACTGCGGTCAACTGAAGCTGGTCTCAAGTACTTTGTTTTGGGCGCATTAAGCTCAGGCATGTTGCTTTATGGTATTTCACTTATCTACGGCTTCTCCGGCGCTATGGAATTTGACGTGCTTGCGACTAGCCTGGCGGGTGATGAAGGCCCGGCTATCGGTGTCGTTGTCGGTCTAGTGTTCCTTTTGTCCGGTCTGGCATTCAAAGTCTCGGCTGTACCGTTTCACATGTGGACACCTGATGTTTATGAAGGGTCGCCAACACCTGTAACTGCTTTTTTTGCAGCGGCACCAAAAGTAGCCGCCATGGCACTTCTTGTGCGTGCGTTGATTAATGGATTCCCCGGAATGCTGGCCGAGTGGCAGCAGATCATCATCTTTATTTCGATTGCGTCGATGCTTGTGGGCGCATTTGTGGCCTTGGTGCAGACAAATATCAAAAGGCTTATGGCATATAGCTCCATTGGCCATATTGGTTATGCTTTGGTTGGTCTCGCCGCCGGAACCCAGGCCGGTATTGAAGCTCTGCTGATATATTTGGCCATATACCTGACCATGACGCTTGGTGCTTTCGCGGCCATTCTGTCCATGCGTCGCAGTGATGGTATGGTTGAAAACATCGAGGACCTGGCTGGTCTCTCGACGACAAATCTGCCTATGGCCGTTGCCATTGCCATTTTCATGTTCTCTCTGGCGGGTATTCCGCTTCTTGCGGGTTTCTTTGGCAAATGGTTTATCTTTCTGGCGGCGGTCGAAGCCGGTCTTGTTCCTCTTGCGGTAATTGGTTTCCTTTCCAGTGTGGTTGCCTGCTATTATTACTTGCGGATCATAAAAGTTATGTTCTTTGACGAGTCATCTGGCGCGTTTGAAGGTGGACACGGTCAGGCGGTTTCATTTGTTGTGGGAACCGCGGCTGTCTTGAACTCGCCAATCAGCTTTTTGCTGATTTCGCCGCTGGTCGGTGCCGCCGCATGGGCTGCCGGTTCGCTTCTTTTCTAGTGATATCTGCTGCTGAAAACGAATGGCAATCACTGGCACCGGATGGCACCAAGGTGCAGTATTTCGACCAATGTGGAAGCACCAATTCACTGGCAACAGAAGCCGGGGCAAAAGGTCTGCCCGGAAACACCTGGTTCGTTGCCGGGAAACAGTCCGCCGGTAAGGGGAGGCGTGGTAACGCTTGGTTATCTGAAACTGGTAATCTCTACAGTTCATATTTGGCGCGGCCGGCTGTGCTGATCTCCGAGCTTGCAACACTTCCGTATCTGGTATCTCTCGCAGTGCGGGACACTTTCATTGCTCTGGGTTGCAAGTCCGAAAGCGTACAATGTAAGTGGCCTAACGATGTCCTGATCAACGAAAAAAAAGCCAGCGGCATTCTAATTGAAAGCAACGCCGGAAGTGGCATGAAATGCGACTTTATCGTCATCGGCATTGGTTTGAACCTCAAAAACTTTCCCCCGGACGCCAGGTTTCCCGCGACGTCCGTGTTGGATGAGACGAGCTCATTGGTGAAAGTGACTGCTGCGTTCAGGGTTTTGTCTCGTGCGCTGCAGCAACGAATTGATAGCTGGCGGCCGAACGATGTTGGCAGTATGATCGAAGAATGGCGTGCTTGTGGCTGGGGCATTGGAATGCGCCGCGAGATAAGAACGAACAACGAGAGCTTCTTTGCGACGTTAGAAGGCGTGGATGACACCGGTGGTTTGTCATTGCGTCTTGATGATGGCACCATGCGGTGTTTGTATGCGGGTGAAGTGTTTGGCCCGCCCATCAATCATTAGCTCCGCACAATTCAGAAACACCAACAAGAAGAAACACCATGTTACTCACCATCGACGCTGGCAACACCAACACCGTTTTTGCCTTGATAGAAGATGCCAGGATTGTTCAGCAATGGCGACTTTCGACTGATGATCAACGCACGATCGATGAATATCTGGTCTGGATCAGTCAACTTATGCAGATTCACGGCCTGACGGCTGGTGCGGTGACGGGAGCAATTATAGCAAGTGTGGTGCCGCAGGTTGTCTGGCCCCTCTCGAAGCTATGTACCACTTATTTCGAATGCTCGCCGATGATTGTTGGTGATCCCAAGGTAAAGCTGGGTGTTGATGTTAAAGTAAACAACCCTCAGGAAGTCGGAGCAGACCGCTTGGTAAACGCAGTTGCAGCTGACCATCTTTATGGTGGGCCGCTCGCTGTCGTTGATTTTGGAACGGCTACAACCTTCGATGTTGTTGGAGAGGACGGTTCCTATTTGGGTGGTTTGATTTGCCCGGGAATAAACCTGTCATTGTCCGCCCTTCATCAGGCGGCGGCAAAGTTGCCGAGGATTGCTGTTACAGCACCGACTGCGAAATATATCACCGGTAAAACAACGCAAGAAGCCATGCAGTTTGGTGTATTCTGGGGTTACGTAAGCATGATTGAAGGCCTCGTTGCACGCCTTAAAAAAGAGCACAGTCCTGATATGAAAATACTGGCAACAGGTGGTCTCGCCGCGATTTTTGCAAACAGGACCGATGCGATTGACGAAGTGGCGGGCGAACTAACTCTGGAGGGCCTGCGCCTTATCTATGAGCGGAATACGTAGTTGGCGTTTCTCAATAAAAGCGATGATCGCCTGTTTTTCCTGCCCTTGGGAGGATCCGGTGAGATAGGGATGAACCTCAACCTCTATGGCTATAAAGGCCAATGGTTGATGGTCGACTGCGGCATGTCTTTCGCAGACACGCACTTTCCCGGCGTAGACCTGATGTTCCCTGACCCTGCCTTTATTGCACGGGAAAAGGGCAGTTTAGCTGGCTTGGTGGTTACTCATGGCCACGAGGACCATATCGGAGCGATTCCTCATATCTGGAAGCAATTTGAATGCCCGATATATGCGACAGCCTTCACGGCTGAGCTTATCAAGGACAAATTGAAAGAAGCTGGCCTGCTGGACACTGTGCCTCTTCATCTGGTGGAGGAAGACGTCGCGTTTGATCTGGGTTGTTTCAACATTACATATGTTGCACTGGCCCATTCGACCGCGGAAGGCCACGGGCTGGCTATCAAAACCGACAAAGGTATTGTTTTCCATACAGGTGATTGGAAGCTGGATGCGAACCCCTTGATTGGCCCAATCTGTCCGTCTGACAAGTTGAAAAGCCTGGGCGATCAGGGTGTGCTTGCCCTTGTTGGGGATTCGACCAATGTATTCAATCCCGATAATGCCGGATCTGAACTGGCGGTGCGTGAAAGTCTCATAGACATATGCAAGGAACAATCCGAACGTATTGTCATAACCACCTTTGCATCAAATGTAGCGCGGCTTGATACGATAGGCGAAGTTGCAAAAGCGACTGGGCGCCATCTGGTATTGCTGGGTCGGTCCATGCAACGCATTAGCAAGGCAGCGAAAGCGACAGGTTATTTGCAAAACTTTCCACCGGTGCTGGATGAAGAAGATGCCAGTCATATACCGCGGGAGAAATTGCTGATTTGCTGTACGGGATGTCAGGGCGAGAGCAGAGCTGCTCTGGCAAGAATCGCGCGTGACGAGCATAAGCATCTGACGCTTGGCAAAAACGATACAGTTATCTTTTCGTCCAAGATCATTCCGGGTAACGAACTGGTCTTGGGCCAGTTGTTCAATATGCTCGCTACCAGCGGCATAAATGTCATTACCGAAAAGGACGAATTTGTGCATGTTTCCGGTCACCCCGGTCAGGCAGACCTCAAAGACATGTACGACTGGATACGCCCGAAGGTGGCCATTCCGGTTCACGGCGAAGCTCGTCACCTGATGGCCCATGCCAAACTTGCCATGCAGTGGGGCGTTGAACACACAAGGGTGCCAACAAATGGAACGCTGCTGGAAGTATCTGAAAATGGGGCGTTTGCAGTCGATGAAGTGCCCTTTGGCCGCCTGCTGTTGGATGGTTCAAAGGTTATCGCGGCGGAAGACCGTGCCCTGGGTGACAGGCGTCGCGCAAGTCAGCAGGGATTTGTTACGGCCAGTGTGGTCTTGGAGGATGATAGCGCCTTGGCAGCAGAGCCGAAACTGGCACTCCTAGGTATACCTTCGAATGAGCCCGAGATATTCTACGACCGGCTTGTTGATGTTGTCGAGCTTGCCTTGGACCGTATGTCGGCACCAAAGCGTGGCAGTGATGATGCGGTTGAAGAGACTACGCGTGTGGCAATACGACGCCTGTGTCGAAATGAAGTTGGAAAGAACCCCGGTGTCGCTGTATTGATAACCCGGCTGGAACCTATTGAGCACTGAAAAAAGAGAATTGATATGATTGGCAAGTTAAACCACGTTGCAATCGTTGTTCCGGACCTCGCTGCGGCAAGCGCCATTTACCGGGACACGTTGGGGGCTAATGTTTCGGAGCCCGTAGACCTGCCGGATCATGGCGTCACAACAGTTTTTGTCAACTTGCCCAACACAAAGATCGAACTTCTTCATCCATTTGGAGAAAACTCTCCTGTCGCGAAGTTTCTGGCAAACAACAGCAGTGGCGGCATGCACCATATTTGCTATGAAGTAGAAGATATATACGCAGCGCGTGACAAACTGATTGCTGAAGGTGCTTGTATTCTGGGCAGTCCGGAACCTAAAGACGGCGCACACGGGAAGCCGGTGCTATTTTTACACCCTAAAGATTTCTGCGGAACCCTTGTTGAGATAGAGCAGGTTTGACGTCATGGGGTTTGTGACAATCATTCTGGTATTTGTTGTGATCTGGTGGCTGGTATTCTTTGCAGTACTTCCTGTTGGGGTGCGTGGCCAGCACGAGGCCGATATTGCTGACCTTGAAGGCACAGACCCCGGAGCGCCCACAAATCCCAATCTGAAGAAGAAGGTTATCCTGACTACGGCGATCGCGGTGGCGCTGACTGTTTGCTACTATTTTCTCGCCACATCAGGTCTGGTAGACTTTCGGCCTCAGTAAAAGAGCTCGCCAACAAAAAAAGCAGGGTATAAAACCCTGCTTTTTAATAATCTACAAACGGCGGCTTGTTTTTGCGTAAATCGCAACCTGCCAAATGAAGAACACGGCCTCCCTGAGCGTGGACCACGTGCCGCGTTGCCGCGACTTCTCGAAAATTATGGAACTGGGAGCCTGTTGTCATGCAGAATTCTGGGAAACAAGGCACCTTGCGAAGACTTCTTTGCCGGTAATGTGGCGGTTATGCAACAAATCATGACATCAACCAATGCCAAGGGCCTTGTCTGGGTCAATCGTCATCCACTATCGGGAAAATAGCCATTGCCTTATCTACTCATTGCCGTCAAAAGGGTTCCAATCCTAACAATAGTGCCTTGGCGCCCCAATATTTGAGTTCGTTATGCGATTAAGTCGATATTTTTTACCAACGCTGAAAGAAACGCCGTCAGAGGCACAGATTGCATCGCACAGACTGATGTTGCGTGCCGGGATGGTTCGACAGGGTGCGGCCGGCATATACAGCTGGTTGCCGCTTGGGCTTAAAGTGCTGAAGAACATCGAATCCATCGTTCGGGAAGAACAGGACCGTGCAGGGGCCATTGAATTGCTTATGCCGACTATTCAATCTGCGGACCTTTGGATCGAAAGTGGTCGTTATGATGATTATGGTAAAGAGATGCTGCGCATTGAAGATAGGCATGACCGCAAGATGCTGTTCGGTCCAACCAATGAAGAGTTGGTAACTGACATCTTCCGCCGTGAAATCAAGTCATACAAAGACCTGCCCAAAAACCTCTATCATATCCAATGGAAATTCAGAGATGAGATCAGACCCAGATTCGGGGTAATGCGCGGGCGAGAATTTCTGATGAAAGACGCCTATAGTTTCGATCTGGATGCCGAAAATGCCGTAAAGTCATATAACGCAATGTTCGTAGCTTATCTTCGTACTTTTGCACGGTTGGGTGTGAAGGCTATTCCGATGAGGGCAGACACCGGCCCTATCGGTGGTGATTTAAGTCATGAATTTATCGTTGTTGCAGATACCGGTGAAAGTGAGGTCTTTTTTGACAAAGGCTTCGAGGATTTTGATCCACTTTCAGTTGACTCTGGATTGGGAGATGACCTTCAACCCGTTGTGGATCAGTGGACCAGTTTATACGCTGCGACAGAAGAAATGCATGATCCGGATGCACCGGAGGCCGGTGGTGCAGATATTGTAAAGGGTAGAGGCATTGAGGTTGGTCACATCTTCTTCTTCGGAGAAAAATACTCCAAGCCGATGAAAGCAGAAGTTCAGGGGCCGGATGGCAAACCTGTGCCGGTGCAAATGGGGTCCTATGGTATTGGCGTATCGCGGTTGGTGGGGGCCATCATTGAGGCCAGCCATGACGAACACGGCATCATTTGGCCAGAAGCAATTGCCCCTTATAAGGTCGGGTTGATGAACCTGGCGACAAAAGACGCCGATTGCACCGCAGCATGTGATAAAATATATGCTGATCTGCGCTCGCAGGGCGTCGAGGTCCTCTATGATGACCGCAATACGGGCGCTGGAGCCAAGTTTTCCGATATGGATCTTATTGGTTTGCCGTGGCAAGTCGCCCTTGGAAACCGCGGATTCAAAAATGGCGTCGTTGAACTCAAGAACCGCGCCACTGGCGACCGCGAAGAGGTTGCCATTGCAGACATTGCTGCTAGATTTGCTGGATAAGCAAAACGCCGTCGACAGTCGAAGAGGAACCATAATGTGCTAGCACGCGGGTTTGAAACCGCAGTCGCCAAAAGGTATTTACTGCGCCCTCCTGCAGACGGGTTTATCTCGTTGAATGCCGTTTTGTCTGCGATTGCTATCGCTATTGGCGTTTGGGCGCTGATATTTGTGATGTCCATTATGAATGGTTACCGCGTTAATTTGCTCGACAAGATATTGGGCTATCACGGTCATGTTCTTGTTCAGGGCTACGGTGGAGAAATTTCTGACTATCGAACTCTTGCCGACGAATTGGCCAAAGTGGATGGTGTTGTCTCGGTACTTCCTTTTACCGAAGCGCAAGTAATGTTGACAAACCGCGGGCGTGCCTGGGGCGGGCTTGTGCGGGGTTTGCCTGTTGAGCAATTCAATAGCGAAATATTAAATATAAACAGGGTTGTAGCAGGTAGTGTTGAGTCAGCGCCTGAGCTTGGTGGGGTTCTTTTGGGAGCCGAGTTGGCGCGCAATCTCGGCGTTACAGCCGGTGATGAAGTAACGATTGTCAGTCCACGAACAGTTTCCACACCTTTTGGATCAACACTGCGATACCTGGCCTATCCAGTCGCCGCAGTTGTGGAAATTGGCGTCTTTCAGTTTGATGAAAGTTTTGTCGGCATGCCGCTGCCCGAAGCACAGCGTTTCTTTAGGCTGGGAGACACCGTCACAAACATCGAGTTCTTCCTGGAAGACGCCGACATGATCGACACAGTCGGACCGCAGATGCAGGAAATCGCGGGAAACCGGGCTTTTGTCAGGAGCTGGCGCAGTTTTAACTCGGCTTTATTTGGGATACTTCAGTCTGAACGCGTGATGATGTTCATCGTTCTCTCACTGATTGTTCTTGTCGCCGTGTTCAACATCGGCTCAAGTCTGTTCATGTTGGTGAAAGACAAACGCGCAGATATAGCCATTTTACGGACAATGGGCGCGACCAGCGGATCAGTTAGGCGCATTTTCATAACTGTCGGCCTGGTTATTGGTTCGGCTGGCATCCTTCTTGGTATCTTGCTTTCAGCTCTGTCGATCTATTTTCTTGATGAACTCAAATACGCAATCGAGACTATCCTCGGGATTAACGTCTGGGACCCATCTGTAAGGTTCCTCAGCGAAATGGAAGCCATTGTAGACTGGAGCGAAACATCAATCACGATCTTGCTTGCGATCGTGCTGACGTTTGTTGCAACGATGTTGCCTGCTGGTCGTGCGGCCAGGCTCGATCCGGTAGAAGTGCTACGATATGAGTAGGGCTTGCGATGACTAGCATTCTGGATATTCAAAACCTGACACGTTCGTTTCGACAGGGTCATAAAACGCTCGAAATTCTTCGCGGTATAGACCTTGAAGTCCAGCCCGGTGAACTTGTTGGGCTGGTTGGGGCATCTGGGTCGGGCAAATCAACGCTGTTGCAGATCGTAGGGTTGCTGGATCGGCCCACCGAAGGGCAACTCGTCATTGATGGTGTTGAAACATCAAGTATGCCGGACGACGGAAGAACAGCCATCCGCCGCGAAAAGCTCGGGTTTATATATCAGTTTCATCATCTTCTTCCCGATTTCAATGCCCTGGAAAACGTGGCTTTGGCCTGTCGCATCATTGGCGCAAGTGCCAATGATGCGGAATTGCAGGCGGAGGATTTGCTTACGTATCTGGGTCTGGCAGAGCGTCTGGAGCACGTACCTGCAAAGCTATCGGGGGGCGAACAGCAACGGGTTGCCATCGCGCGTGCGCTGGCGGCAAGCCCTCAGCTTGTTCTTGCGGATGAACCGACAGGAAACCTTGATGAGGCAACGGCAGCCCGCGTTTTCGATATGTTTGTAGATGCCGTTAAGCATCATGAAGTTGCGGCGGTTATCGCCACACACGACCGCGCACTCGCGGCTAAAATGGACCGCCAGTTTGTTCTGAAAGACGGTGTACTCACCGCTATCTAGTTCTTCGTGCTTGAGCGAGTTTCTATCTCGTATTACCCTTGTTTTTTTAAAGGATAATAGGGGGATATTATGGACGCCTTTGGCAGTGTCAATTTTATGGCAGTAGCGTTATGTGGTGTGATCAGCATGGTGGTAGGCGCACTTTGGTACGGGCCAATTGCCGGCAAGGCTTGGCTGGAAGAAGTGGGTCTGACCAAGGAGGAAATTGAAGCGCGGGGCGCGCCAATCGCGGCAATGGTCAAGAGCTTCATTGCAAGCCTGGTTCTGGGCTATGGCTTGTCGGTCATCATTGCGTGGTCAGGTGTGCCGGCGGGTGATTGGGCTGGTGGCGCTTTTGTCGGGGCGGTAACCGCAGCATTGGTCATTGGCGGTGGTGTGTTTCCGAACTATGCTTTTGAGGACAAAACACTGCGCCATTTCATTATCCACATCGCAAACATCATCGTCGTTATGGCTCTGATGGGGGCAATGATCGCTACGCTACAGTAACCTGTTTGGAGTACCCGTCCATGTCCCATGCCGAGTTTGTTCATCTGCGTGTTCATACTGCCTATTCTTTGTCAGAAGGTGCCATACACGTTAAGGATTTGATCAAACAGTGCGTGGGGCATCACATGCCCGCTGTTGCTGTTACAGATACGAATAACATGTTCGGTGGCCTGGAGTTCTCCAAATACGCTTCAGAATCGGGTATTCAGCCTATTGCAGGTGTTACACTAT
Organism: uncultured Kordiimonas sp.; assembly: GCA_947503625.1. Taxonomy (GTDB): domain Bacteria; phylum Pseudomonadota; class Alphaproteobacteria; order Sphingomonadales; family Kordiimonadaceae; genus Kordiimonas. The sequence continues at coordinate 24,585 of CANNEK010000001.1, forward strand.
CAGTAAGCTACGAAGCTGGTACCGAAGATATTGCGACAAAAGCCAGGAAGAACGAGCCCGCACCTGCTCAGATCGTTCTCTTGGCGCAAACACGGGAGGGCTACGGCAATCTGATGAAGATTGTTTCACGCGCCCACTTGTCCAGTGACCCACAACACGGTGTCAAGTTTGACCTTAATGATCTGAAGGGACTTACGGAGAAGGTTTTATGTTTGACCGGCGGTGCCGGAGGCCCTGTGGGGCGACTTCTGCTTGCAGGGAAAAAAGAAGAGGCTGAAAACTGCCTTTTGTTTCTCAAGCACCTGTTCGTCGATAGGCTGTATGTCGAGTTGACACGGCACGGAGAAGACGCAGAGGCGCAGACAGAAGAAGCCTTTCTTGATTTCGCTTACGAGCACGACTTGCCAATCGTTGCGACCAACCAGCCATATTTTGTCAGCCCTGATATGTATGAGCCGCATGACGCTCTCCTATGTATGGCTGAAAGCAGTTATGTCGCGGCAACAGACCGGCGCAAATTGAACCCGGAGTACCGGTTTAAATCCGCTGAAGAAATGAAAGCCCTGTTTTCTGACTTACCTGAGGCAGTTGAAAACACATTGAATATTGCCCAGAGGTGTCATTTCAGAGTGCTTGAAATTGCACCGCTTTTACCAAATTTCACCTCCGGCCTTGATGTATCTGAAGAAGACATGCTGCGGGAAGAATCGATCAACGGCCTTCGTGAACGCCTTGATACAAAAGCATCGAATGAAGACCTCGACGCAGGCCAGGAAGAAGAATGGGAACAAGAGTATTGGAAACGCCTTGATTTTGAACTTGGTGTTATCAATCAGATGGGTTTTCCAGGTTATTTTTTGATCGTTGCTGATTTTATTCAATGGGCGAAGGATCATGAGGTGCCAGTCGGGCCGGGCAGGGGGTCTGGTGCCGGTTCAGTGGTGGCATGGGCCTTGAAGATTACGGATCTCGACCCATTGAAGTTCTCGCTGCTATTCGAACGTTTTCTCAATCCCGAGCGTGTGTCGATGCCCGACTTTGATATCGATTTCTGCCAGGATAAACGAGAACTGGTGATCAAATATGTGCAAGATAAATACGGCTACGACCGTGTTGCACAGATCATTACATTCGGAAAGCTTCAGGCGCGTGCGGTTGTGAAAGCCTGCGGTCGGGTTCTCCAGCAACCACACGGCGTAACAGACCGATTGTCTAAGATGATCCCGAACGATCCCGGCAATGCGATGACATTGCGCGAGGCGATAGACAGTGAACCTCGGTTGCGCAGCGAGATCGACAGTGACGAGTTGACCCGCAGTGTGATGGAACGAGCTCTCAAACTTGAGGGTTTCTACGCGCACTCGTCAACGCACGCCGCGGGTGTTGTTATTGGCGATCGGCCTCTGGATGAGCTGGTGCCTCTTTACCGTGACCCAAAATCCGACATGCCGGTTACGCAGTTTAACATGAAGTGGGTTGAACAGGCAGGTTTGGTTAAATTCGATTTTCTCGGCCTGAAAACACTGACGGTACTGGATCGCGCGGTTAACTATGTACGCGAACGCGGGATCGATATTGATATCAATAACCTGCCACTTGATGATAAACCATCGTATGAAATGTTGCAGCGCGGTGATGCGGCGGGTGTTTTTCAACTAGAGAGTACCGGCATGCGTTCAGTCCTCAAGGGACTAAAGCCGGATACCTTCGAGGATATCATCGCGATTGTGGCGCTCTATCGTCCGGGTCCAATGGATAATATTCCGACTTATATTGACCGCAAACACGGGAAGGAAAAAGTGGAATATCCTCACCCGATTCTCGAGGAAATTCTTGGCGAAACATACGGCGTGATCATCTACCAGGAACAGGTGATGCAGATCGCGCAGGTCATGTCGGGCTATAGCCTCGGAGAAGCGGATATCTTGCGTCGCGCCATGGGCAAGAAAATCCAGGAAGAAATGGATAAGCAGCGAGGTCGTTTTTGTGACGGTGCGGTTGAAAATGGGATCGACGCGGAAAAAGCAAGTTACATTTTTGATCTGGTGACCAAATTCGCATCCTATGGCTTTAACAAGTCGCATGCTGCTGCTTACGCGCTTGTGGCATATCAAACTGCTTACATGAAAGCCAATTACCCTGTGGAATTCATGGCGGCAATCATGACCCTTGATATGGGAAACACAGACAAGCTGTCGATTTTCAAACAGGAACTCCAACGCGCGGAAATTCCACTTCTTTTGCCTGATATCAACAAATCCGGTGTTGCCTTTATCGTCGAACAAACCGAACCATATTGCGAAACTGACAATGATCCACGGGCAAACCGCGCCGTCAGGTACGCTCTCGGGGCCATCAAGGGTGTAGGCGAAAAAGCCATGGAAGCGATCGTGGAGGAACGCAAGACAGGGGGCGAATTCAAAGACGTCTTTGATTTTGCTGACCGTATTGACCCACGGCTGGTCAATAAACGTCAAATTGAACGGCTTGCAACAGCCGGTGCTTTCGACCAAATGATTCCGGAAAGAGCGCAGGCATTTGCGGCTGCCGAAATCATCCAGCGAACTGCCCAGATGCAGGCACAGGAGCGTGAAAGCAATCAGGCAAGCCTGTTTGCAGGCGGCGATGCAACCGTCGTGGATCGCCCGACACTTCCGATAGTGAAAGACTGGACTGCAACGGAGCAACTGGAGCAGGAAAAGAAGGCCTTGGGTTTTTATCTTTCCGCTCATCCTCTTGACGCTTATGCCACCTTGCTGGAGCGCGAGCGGATAATCCCTGCAAAAGAAGTCATGACGGATGTTGGTCTTATTGGACAAACCGTGCGGATGGCGGGCGCGATAGCAGGCTATCGTGAAGGGACCAGTCGGCGCGGGAATAAATTTGGTCGCTTGACCCTGTCAGATCAAACAGATGCGTTTGAGTTGATGTACTTTGGGGATGATATCGACAGCCTGCGAAGACTGGTGGACGAGGGTGCGCCTGTTGTTGTTTCAGCGTCGATTAGAAAACGTGATGATGATGACAGTATCGGGCTCTCATGCCGCGCCATCGATTCATTGGAATCTGTCGCTGCGCATTCTACCAAAGGGTTGTTTATAGAGGTGGAGGAAGCCAAGGCGTTTTCTGCCATTGGTGCTGTTTTAGCGCGCAAGTCGGGCGGAAAGGGCAAGGTCACCGTCAAGGTTCCCGTTGCCGAGGACACGCGGTTCGCGGAATTTAGACTGCCGGGAAGTTACAAGGTTTCTCCAGAACTTCGGCAGGCTATCGCTGCTGAGCTCGGTGTTTCGTCGGTCGAAGAGATTTAGCCTGTGAAGAAAGCGTTCCCAGAAACTGTTGCTCCGGCATTGCCGTCTTCATCCATCCTTCTGATACGAGATGGATTAGGAGGGCTCGAAGTCTTGATGATTGAGCGGGCAAAAACCATGCGTTTCGCACCTGGTGCGCTTGTATTTCCTGGTGGAAAGGTCGACGAGCCTGATTTTGATTCATGGCGATGGCACCGTTTTATCAAGCACAATCGGCGGACCATGCGCGATGCCGCGTTTCGTATTGCGGCGGTTCGGGAACTTTATGAAGAAACAAATGTTCTTCTGGGTGATCGGAGGGGTGATGCAGTTTTGCCGCGTGGAATGCGCTTTGAAAAGCTACTTCAGAAAGAACAGGTAAAACTGGATATCACTAACATGCAGCCGTTTGCACATTGGGTAACGCCTGAAACCATGCCGCGGCGGTTCGATACATATTTCTTTTTAGCGGCGGATGACGATCACCTGGAACAACATGACGGTGAAGAGGCTGTCTCTGCGCACTGGCTAAAGCCTCGGGAAGTTCTCGCAGACTGGAAAGCAGACCGGGTACCTCTGATGTTTCCAACCCGGCTGAATCTTATGAAGCTTGCCCGTTCATCAACGGTTGAAGCGGCCCTGCAGGCTGCTAAACAGGAACCCGTTGTTCGAATTCTGCCCAAGCTGGAAATGAAACAGGGCGGCGTTGATTTAACCATCCAGAAAACACCGGGGTACGGTGTTACAAAGGCAACTTTGAAGGAACTTTCCGTCGAATCCGGAAAAACCTGACATTTTTTAAAGAAAACGCTTGATTCCCGCCAGTCACAAGCCTATACGAGCGGCGACTTCACACGCAGGGGTCGGCTACTCATCGAGTTGGTGGGGCGCCATCCGGTGTCGGTTCAAAGGTTTGAAACGGCGCAACCCTGCGGAGGCTAAACCGGAAAAGGAGTAGTAATATGGCTATGCCCGTAGTTGATATGCGTGCCTTGCTCGAAGCAGGCGTGCACTTTGGTCACCAAAAACACCGTTGGAACCCTAAAATGGCGCCGTTTATTTTCGGCGATCGTAACGGGATTCACATCATTGATCTGTCTCAGACAGTGCCTTATTTCAGTCGTGCTTTGCAGGTTGTCCGCGACGTTGTTGCAGGCGGCGGTCGCGTGCTCTTCGTTGGCACCAAGCGCCAGGCATCACCTATCATTGCTGAAGCAGCCCAGCGTTGTGGACAGTACTATGTGAACCACCGTTGGCTCGGTGGAATGATGACCAACTGGCAGACAATTTCTCAATCAATCAAGCGCCTGAAACAACTGAACGAGAAACTTGGTCAGGAACATACAGGCCTGACCAAAAAAGAAACTCTTCAAATGACTCGCCAACGCGACAAGCTTGAGCTTTCACTTGGCGGTATTCAGGACATGGGCGGTTTGCCTGATCTGGTGTTCGTGGTTGATGTGAACCGTGACGATATTGCAATCGCAGAAGCAAACCGTCTGGGTATACCGGTAATTGGTGTTATCGACACCAACTCCAAGCCAGAGGGTGTTGATTATCCAGTGCCGGGGAACGACGACGCGACGCGCGCGATCCGTCTTTACTGTGATTTGGTGGCTGGCGCCGTTCTCGACGGTATTCAGGCAGACCTTGCTTCCAAGGGCGTAGACTTGGGTGCCGTAGAAGAAGCGCCTGCAGAAGCTGTTGTTGAAGAAGCAGTTGCGGAAGAAGCTCCTGTCGAAACAGTTGTAGAGGCGGCTGTAGAAAACGTTGTGGAAGCGGCAGCTGAAGAAGCTGTTGCGGAAGAGCCCAAGGCAGAAGAGGAAAAGCCTGCCAAGGCGCCTGCGAAGAAAGCAGCGGCAAAGAAGCCGGCGGCAAAAAAAGCAGCAGATGAAGAAGCACCTGCTAAAAAAGCCGCGGCCAAAAAACCAGCAGCGAAAAAAGCACCAGCTAAAAAGCCTGCGGCGAAAAAAGCAGATAAAAAAGACACTGAATAGGCAGACTGTAACAAACCCGGGCATAATCTGCCCGGGGTTTCTTAAACTGAAATTTCATGGTCGCGAGACCTAAGGAGATCACCGATGGCACAAATTACTGCCGCTCTCGTGAAAGAACTGCGGGAAAAATCCGGCGCAGGCATGATGGATTGCAAAAAAGCTCTGGCTGAAAACGACGGTAACCTTGAAGCCGCTGTTGACTGGCTGCGTGCAAAAGGTTTGGCTTCTGCAGGCAAGAAGCAGTCGCGTGTTGCTGCCGAGGGTTTGGTAGCAGCTAAGTCGTCAACACTTAAAGGCACTCTTGCCGAGGTTAACTCCGAGACTGACTTTGTTGCCCGTAACGAGCAATTTCAGAAGTTTGTTGCGGACATTGCAGCCGTCGCTTTTGAGACTGGTGATGACGTGGAAAAGATCGCCGCTGCAACATACCCTGGAAGTAGTAAAACAGTTTCAGAGACTCTCACCGACAACATCGCAACGATTGGCGAGAACATGAACATCCGTCGCGCTTCAACTGTGGAAGTTGAAAGCGGGTTGGTTGCTTCTTATGTTCACGGCGCTGTTGCAGATGGTATGGGTAAAATTGCTGTTCTGGTCGGCCTTAAATCTGACGCTGGTGAAGACGTTCTTGCGCCGCTTGGCAAGCAACTTGCCATGCACATTGCAGCTGCAAACCCGGCGTCTCTCTCGGAAGATGACCTTGATCCTGAAATGATTGAGCGTGAGAAGCAGGTTCAGATGGATAAAGCCCGTGAATCCGGCAAGCCGGAAGCGATCATCGAAAAAATGATAGTTGGCCGCATGCGCAAGTATCTTGAAGAAGTCGTACTTCTTCACCAGACATTCGTTATTGACGGTGAAACCAAAATCTCAAAAGTCATTGAAAACGCTGCCAAAGATGCTGGCGCAGCAATCGAACTTGTGAAATTTGTTCGGATGGAAGTTGGCGAAGGCATCGAGAAAAAAGAAGAAGACTTTGCCGCTGAAGTTGCTGCAGTAGCCGGTTCCTAATCGGCAAAACTATTGTTGAAAAGCCCGGGTTTCCTGCTCGGGCTTTTTTTTTGACAGCAATTATGGCTAATGTTCAATAATTGTTGGCAATTTTTAAATCACATATGGCCAACAACCGTTGAAGCAGATAAGCTGCGCCAATCGCAGTCTATAGGCCTGTGGTTGGGGGTGGAATATAGGGGAGCACCGTTGCCAATGTCTGCAGCGCCGAGATATAAACGCATCTTGTTAAAACTTTCAGGCGAAGCGCTGATGGGGCGCGGTTCCTATGGCATTGACCCTGAGACTGCAGCGCGTGTTTCAACTGAAATCAAACAAGCTCGTGAAATTGGCACAGAAGTGTGCGTTGTTGTTGGTGGCGGCAATATATTTCGTGGTATAAAAGGTGCGGCCGAGGGTTTGGATCGTTCGACAGCGGACCATATGGGTATGCTCGCAACGGTAATGAATGCGTTAGCACTTCAGAATGCCCTTGAGCAGGTTGGTGTTGATACTCGGGTACTGTCGGCGATACCGATGGCGAGTGTAAGTGAGCCATATATCCGGCGGCGCGCTATCCGGCACCTTGAAAAGGGCCGGGTTGTGATATTTGCTGCGGGAACCGGCAATCCCTTCTTCACAACGGATACGGCAGCAGCTTTGCGAGCGGCCGAAATGAATTGTAATGCCCTTCTGAAGGGAACGCAGGTTGACGGTGTTTATAACGCCGATCCCAAGCAGGACCCTTCAGCCGTGAGGTATGACAGTCTTAGTTATATGGATGTGTTGCGCCAGGACCTGAAAGTAATGGATGCGTCAGCAATCTCTCTCAGTAGAGAAAACAACATTCCCATCGTGGTCTTTTCGATTCACACGGAAAACGAACTGGTGAATGTTCTGCAAGGTGGTGGAACATGTACCGTTGTCGGAGAGGAGAACTAACAATGAGTAACGATGACATTGATCTCGATGACATTGAACGTCGCATGAACGGCGCTGTTGACGCTTTGAAGACAGAATTTTCGGGATTGCGCACGGGCAGGGCATCAACCAGTCTTTTGGATCCTATTACCGTAGATGTATATGGCGCATCTATGCCGCTCAATCAGATTGGTACGGTAACCGTGCCCGAACCTCGTATGCTCTCGGTTCAGGTATGGGACAAAGCGAATGCACCGGCTGTTGAAAAGGCAATCCGAAATTCAGGTCTTGGTCTTAATCCAATGCTTGATGGGCAACTTGTGCGCATACCTATTCCGGAACTTAATGAGGAACGTCGCGCTGAACTGGCCAAAGTTGCGGCAAAATATGCGGAACAAGGCCGGATTGCGGTAAGAAATGTTCGCCGTGATGGTATGGATACACTGAAACGCCTCGAAAAAGACAAAACCATCGGCGAAGATGATCACAAGATGTACGCAGATGAAGTTCAGGAACTAACCAACAAGTTTGTTGGCATGATTGATGAAACTTTGCAGACCAAAGAAGCGGAGATCATGCAGGTTTAGCTTATGGGTGCCGAAGCGTTTGCAACTGTTGAGAGCGGCTCGTCAAAAGTGCCGGATCATGTCGCCATTATAATGGACGGCAATGGTAGATGGGCGGCTGCCAACGGCGTGTCCCGCAGCAAAGGCCACCGAAAGGGCGCCGATGCGGTTCGGGAGGCCGTGGAAGGGGCGATTAGCTGTGGTGTTCGCTATCTCACGCTTTACGCGTTTTCTTCCGAGAACTGGAACCGCCCCCCGGAGGAAGTAACAGACCTTATGGGCCTGCTTCGCATGTATCTGAAAAAAGAAGTGCGAACGTTTGCCAAAGAAGGCGTTCGCCTAAGGGTCATTGGCCGTCGTGACACGCTCGCGCCGGACATTCGCGGCCTGATCGAGGATGCGGAGAGCAAAACCAGGCATAATAGTCGGATCAATCTTGTTATCGCACTGAGTTATGGCTCAAGAGAAGAGATTGTTATGGCGGCGCGTTCGATAGCTGAGGCTGTGGCGAGCGGCGCGGAAACCGCTGACCAGATTGACGAAAGCCGCATTGGCCGGGCCTTATACACTGAAGGCTTGCCTGACCCTGATCTGATCATACGGACAAGCGGTGAACAACGTCTGTCCAATTTCCTTTTATGGCAAGCGGCCTATGCAGAGTTCCTGTTTTCACCGGTACTGTGGCCGGATTTTACCCGAGAGACATTTACTAGGGCCGTTGCGGAGTTTCAGTCCAGAGACCGGCGTTTTGGTGCGCGTCCATAGTCGACTGTAGGATTCTGAACAATGGCTTTTGGCCTATCTGAAAATCTATTCAAACGTGTTGTTTCTGCCGTGGCTTTGCTGCCTGTGGTGCTTGGGCTCGTGTATATGGGCGGTTGGTGGTTTTTCGTCCTGTTGGCCATTGGTGGCGCGCTGATGATTGCCGAATGGTGTGACCTGACTGGTGTGACATCTAAAAAGAGCCGCTATATCGCGACTGCGCTGGTGCTCGCGCTTACAGGTATGATGACATTTCTGGGCCCGGAAAAGTCCAGCGCCACAACAGTTGCGATTATGTTGTTCGTTTTGTCTGCACCGATGTTTTCTCAGTCTCCGGCCAAACTCGCCAAAAGGGCGGCAGCTGAAACTGCCTCTGCAAACGCGCAGGTAGGTGCGGCATATGTTGGGTTGGCATTGCTTTCTCTCACATGGTTGCGAGCACAAGATGACAATGGATTGATTGTTGTCTGGACGTTCTTTGCTGTTTGGGCCATGGACGTTGGAGGTTATTTTGCCGGCAAGGGAATAGGTGGCCCTAAACTGGCGCCGAAGCTGAGCCCAAGGAAAACCTGGGCAGGCCTGATCGGCGGCATGGTTTTGGCTGCTGTGGTTTCACTGGCAATTTCTTTGTGGTTTGGCTTAGGTGATCCATTGTTGATGCCTTTTGCGGGCGCAATGGTTGCAGTCGTTGCGCAACTTGGCGACCTTTATGAAAGTGCCGTAAAACGGGCAATGAACAAGAAGGACAGTGGTAACCTTATTCCAGGGCACGGCGGGATACTTGATCGTGTTGACGGCCTGATTTTTGCCGCTCCTGTCATTGCGTTTGCTATTGCGGTTCCAGAGCTGGGTATGACCAATGGTTGAAGCGGCTCTGGGGCACAGGAAAACAATATCAATTCTTGGGGCGACAGGCTCTGTCGGTCTAAGCACGCTGGACCTGATTCGCCGTAACCGGGACAGCTTCGACGTAGTTGCAGTTACCGCCAACACGAATGTTGATGAACTGGCGAAACTGGCCATTGAGTTTGACGCGGAACTGGCTGTTGTGGCGGACGAATTACAATTCACAGCCTTGAAACAGGCCCTTGCGGGCAGCCATATAAAATGCGCCAGTGGTGAGGATGGCTTGTTGGCTGCGGCTCAAGCAAATGCAGAACTTGTTATGGCTGCGATTGTGGGCTCTGCCGGTTTGTCTCCTACGCTGGCTGCGGTAAATCGGGGCGCAACGATCGCGCTTGCAAACAAGGAGTGTCTCGTTTGTGCAGGTGACCTGTTTATGGAGCAAGCTTCAAAAAGCGGTGCCAGGATTCTTCCGGTCGACTCCGAACACAATGCAATCTTTCAGGTGTTTGACTTCAATGCCGAGAGGTCGGTCGAAAAAATCATTCTTACAGCTTCTGGCGGTCCGTTTTGGGACAGGCGCAGAGACTGCCTCAAGGACGTAACACCGGCTCAGGCTGTAAAGCATCCGAACTGGACCATGGGGCAAAAAATTTCTGTTGATTCTGCGACCTTGATGAACAAGGGCCTTGAAGTGATTGAGGCATATCATCTGTTTCCGGTCAGAGTTGATCAGATAGAAGTTGTTGTTCACCCACAGTCAGTCATTCATTCGCTGGTGCAATATGTGGATGGCAGTGTTTTGGCGCAACTCGGCAGCCCTGATATGCGTACGCCTATTGCATACGCCTTGTCGTGGCCTGAGCGCATGTCTGCACCGGTTGACCGCTTATCCCTTGCAGCGATTGGAAACCTGACCTTCGCTGAACCGGATTTGGTGTCGTTTCCATGCCTCCGACTTGCAAAAGAGGCGTTGGCAGAAGGTGGTGCGGCACCTCTCGTATTGAATGCAGCAAACGAGATAGCCGTTGAGGCCTTTCTTCAGGGTAAATTGGGTTTTATGGATATTTCATCACTGGTTAAGGCCACACTGGATAAGGTCGACATGAAAGCGCCACAATCGCTTTCAATGGTGTGCGAATACGATCAGGAAGCTAGAAGCCTTGCATCGCAGCTTTTGGCCAAATTTGAGCGTTAGTAATTTAGGGACTTGGAATCGACATGGAAACTGAAGGACCAGGTATTCTGTTCACGATTGTTGCCTTCATTGGCGGCTTTTCGGTATTGGTGTTTATCCATGAGTGGGGGCACTTCATCGTTGCCCGTATGTTTGGCGTTAAAGTGGACACTTTTTCTATAGGAATGGGAAAAGAGGTATTTGGCCGTACTGACAAGAACGGCACACGTTGGAAATTCAGCGTACTTCCTCTCGGTGGTTACGTTAAGTTTTTTGGCGACGCATCGGCGGCCAGCAATCCGGGCGATATCCCTGATCACCTAACACCTGAAGAGAAAAAAGGGTGCTTTCACTTCAAGCCGCTCTGGCAACGTTCTCTGATTGTTTTTGCTGGTCCGGCGATAAACCTTCTGGCGGCAGCACTTGTTTTTGCCGGGTTTCTTTACCAAAGCGGAATCGCGATTTCCGAGCCGGTTATTGCTGAAGTTGTTGCCGGATCTTCCGCCGAACAAGCCGGTTTGCAGGCTGATGATCGTATTATCTCGGTGAATGGTGAAGAAGTGGCCCGTTTCAGGGATATTGGCAGCATCGTGCGTTTGTATCCTGCGGCGAAGTTACCGATCGTTATTGAACGCAGCGGCGAACGCCAGGCCTTGATGGTTGAACTTGGCGTTGCCTACATGGAAGACAGATTCGGCAATCGATATCCTTTCGGACAACTGGGTGTTCGGTCATCGCAGCCGACTGTTCATGAACTGGGGCCGGTTGATGCGCTCGGCGAAGGAGTGCGCCAGACCGTTAGCATGGCTGACACCATGTTCACCACACTGGGCCAAATCGTTCTCGGTATTCGATCCGTGAAAGAGTTGGGAGGGCCTGTAAGAATAGCCAACATGGTCGGCGAGGCTGCAAACATCAGTTTTGCCAGTTTCATTTTCTTTCTGGCGGTTCTGTCTCTAAACCTCGGAATTGTAAATTTACTACCGATTCCCGTACTGGATGGTGGGCACCTGATGTTCTATGGAATGGAGGCTTTGAAGGGCTCTCCGCTAAGTAAAAAGGCTCAGGAAGCCAGTTTTGTGGCCGGAATGGCCTTGATGTTGATTTTTATGGTGTTTGTGACCTTGAATGACTTGCAATCCATGGCGCTCTAGGCCAATTTCACCGCCATTGCGCACAAGACTATTTTAGATTGGGCTGAGACTTGAGTTTATTACCGACGCGTATGATTAAACCCATTATTTTTCTATTGGGTTTCTGGGGTTCTGTTTTGTACGCTGTGCCAGCAAGTGCACAACAGGATGCTGCGCCCCAGCAGGCCGAACTGCCAATTATTCGGCAGGTATCTGTTTCCGGAAACGAACGGGTAGAACCTGAGACGATTGCGTCATACCTGACGGTTCGTCCCGGTGATCCATTCGATCCGGCCCTTCTGGATTCCAGTTTGAAAAACCTGTTTGCTACAGGACTTTTCTCGGATGTGGAATTGACCGAGAATGCTGGCGTTTTGATCGTCCGGGTGGTCGAAAACCCGATCATCAACCGTATTATCTTTGAGGGAAACAAGAAGCTCGATAACGATGAGCTTATTGAAGAGGTCCGCTTGCGGCCGCGGCAGGTATTCACACGTGCCAGGGTCCGCGCCGACGTTCAGCGTATGCTGGTACTTTATCAGCGTTCTGGCCGGTTTGCTGCCATTATCGAGCCCAAGGTAGTTCAGCAGGAACAGAACCGTGTAGACCTTGTTTTCGAAATTCAGGAAGGCCCGAAGACAAAAGTCAGCAAAATCAACTTTCTGGGCAACAAGATTTTCGGTGATGGCGATCTTCGTGATGTGTTGGCAACAAAAGAAGCGCGCTGGTGGAAGTTTTTTACCTCCAACGACACTTTTGATCCCGACAGGCTGGCCTATGATCAACAGGTTTTGCGGCAACATTATTTGAATGAAGGATATGCTGATTTTCGCGTTGTATCCGCAGTGTCTGAGCTGACACCGGACCGGGAAGACTTCTTCATTACGTTTACAGTGGAAGAGGGCGAGATATACACCTTCGGTGACATTGAAATCGAAAGTGAAATCAGAGACGTTAACGAGCTGCTGTTCCGTGCTTTCCTGTTAATGCGGAAAGGTCAGAATTATAACGCGGAATCGATAGAACAAACTATTGAGGCACTTTCTAACGCAGCAGGTTTGCTTGGTTACGCCTTCGTGGATGTTCGCCCGCAGATTAATCGGGACCGCGAAAACCGCCTGATGAATATCACTTTCCGCATTCTAGATGCCCCTCGGGTTTATGTAGAACGGATCAACATTCGGGGTAACGTGGTTACGCTTGATCGGGTTGTGCGGCGCGAGTTCCGCTTGCAGGAAGGTGATGCGTTCAACTCCGCACTTGTCGCGCGGTCCGAGAATCGTTTGCGGCAGCTTGATTTCTTCAGGGAAGTCGGAATTGAACAGCTTCAGGGCTCACAGCCTGATCGTATGGTTCTCGACGTTGCCGTTGAGGAACAGGCTACAGGCGAGTTGAATCTGGGGGCTGGTTTCTCCAGCCTTGAAAACTTCATCTTTGATTTTTCCATACGTCAACGAAACTTTCAGGGCCGCGGTCAGGACTTGCGTCTTGGGCTAAGACTTTCCGGAATCAGGCAGGAAATCGATCTTGGTTTCACCGAGCCATACTTCGCCGGTAGGCGTGTTGCCGCAGGCTTTGATATTTTTGCCCGGCGCATTGACAGTAGAAGTTTCGGTGGTCAGTTTGATCAGGATTCGCTTGGTTTCTCGCTGCGGGCAGGCATGGCGCTGAACGAGTATTGGACACTGTCGACCCGCTATACGCTGCGACAGGACAACACAACTATTCCCATCAGTGAGCTAACGAGCCGTTTCAACAGCTTTGTCACGCTGCTTGCAGGCCAATTGACGGGTGACCCGGTTGAGGATGCCGAACTACTGGACCAGTTTGATAGAAACGGTGATGGCGAAATTACTGATATCGACTTTGATACTGATGGCGACGGTCAGTTACAGGATCGGGAGCTTGCTGTTCCTTTTGGTCAGGCGTTTGTCGAGTCTATTGGTCGGCGTTTCCAGTCTATTTTTGGGTATACGCTGCAAACCAACACCTTGAACAGTTTCATCAGACCCACTAGGGGGCGCTTGTTCTCGTTCAGCCAGGATTATGCAGGCCTTTTCGGCGATGTAACCTATCTTCGCACTCGGGTAAATTCTGATAATTACTGGACACCTTGGCCGGGCTGGACATTCCGCGCGAGCGCAGAGGGTGGCTTTATCACCGGGCTTGGGCAAAATGTTTTGCTGGCTGACAAATTCTATATTGGTGGCCCGCGGATACGAGGGTTTGACGTTGCAGGCATCGGGCCGCGTAACTTCTCTGGCGGAACCGGAGGAAATCGAAATTCTCTGGGGGGCACGGCGTTTTACATCGGTCGTGCAGAGCTTTTCTTCCCGCTCGGCGAAGCAGCGCTCGAATCCGGTATCAATGCTTCGGTATTTATTGATGCAGGCTCCTTGTTCCGCGGTCGAATTGATGATATTCCCAATTGCGAATTTTCCTTGAGGGAGTTTGAAGACTTTGAAGCTGCGTCAGCTGAAGACCCTGACCTGGTGTTCCCGTTTTCAACCAATTGTGTTGCGGGCGACAGTATTTCACCCAGGGTAGCGGTTGGAATTGGCTTCTCGTGGCAGTCGCCGTTCGGGCCTTTCCGGATTGATCTGACAAGGACATTGAAGAAACAACTTGGCGACAGAACTCAAAGCCTACAGTTTAACGTGGGAACAGCATTTTAAGAGTACATGGGGTACAGACATGCGAAATTTCGCAAAGACAATAAAAGTGGCCGCAACAGGCCTTGTGATGGCGGCCAGCGTATCATTTGCGGCGGTAGCTGATATATTGATCATTGATGACGAGCGCGTTGAGCGCGAAGCGGCAGCATACAAAGATTTTAATCTGCAGACCAATCAGATTCGTGAGGCCATCGTGTCTCTACGTAATCGTTTGGCGCGCGGTGGTACGTTTGAACAGGCTTTGGCTGATTTTGACGCACGGCAGAAAGCCGCAAAAGCGGATCTTGATCAACGTAAATCGATCATTGGTAACGACGCTTATCAGGCTGAGCTTACAGCCAAGGAAACAGAGTTTCAGCAGGAAGGGCAGCAGTTGAACCTGTCTTACCAGACTGAAACGGAGCAGTTGTCCCGTTTGGAGCTTGTATTTGATCGCTTGCGTCAGGAAGCCCAAACCCAGGTCGAGCGTGCTCGCCAGCCTGTGTTGCGGAACATTCTCGGGGAGCGCGGTGCCAAAATTATCATGCGTAAACGTTTGGTAATGGGTTCTGCCGCAGGCCTCGATGTCACCACAGAGTTTATTGAGCAGCTTGATGCAGCGTTGCCAACCGTAACATTGCAGTTGCTTCAGCAACAGCAGACGGACAGTGCTGCACAGCCAGCGGAAGAGGGCGGTCAGTAACTGGTCGGCTCCGTAAGCCTCGCTGTATCTTAAGTGTCCGAAGTCATTTCCGGGGACAAAATGGAACTTTCTATTGCAGAGATAACGGAATCGATACCGCATCGGTATCCTTTCCTTCTCGTCGACAAGCTGATCGATATCGTGCCGGGTGAAAGTGCCACCGGTGTTAAGAACGTGACGATAAATGAACCGTTCTTTCCCGGGCATTTTCCCCAAAAACCAGTGATGCCGGGTGTGCTTATACTTGAAGCAATGGCGCAAACTGCCGGTGTGCTGGCGGTTCAGTTTCTTGGTGAAGATGCCAAGGGCAAGGTCATGTACTTTATGGGTATTGATGGTGCCAAGTTCCGGCGCCCCGTTGTCCCGGGGGATGTTTTACACATGAAGGTCATCAAGACCCGTGGTGGCGGTGCAGTTTGGAAGTTTGACGCCGAGGCTTATGTTGACGACGAACTCGTTACACAAGCCAAGCTAACGGCAATGCTTGCCGCCGAATAAGTCACCGCAGCAGATACATCATTAGAATATTGAAGAAGTCGCTTCGTTAGGCGGCTTTTTTTTGTGATTTTCGTCTTTTCGGGAATGTGGCGGCGTAGGTGAGGATTGTGTTTGTCGATATGAAATACAATCAAAAGTAATAGTTTTGTAAAATAAATACTCGTTTATATAGTATTTACTCCTCCTTTCGGTATGTTTGTGATGCTATTTCATGCTCGAAAGGAAAAAATATGTCTACGATACCTGGAACAAATGGCGATGATACAATCAATGGAACGTCCGGTGATGACATGATCTGGGCGAAGAATGGAGACGACCTCGTTAATGCCGGGGCAGGAAATGACACCATTGGTGGCGCTCTTGGTCGGGATACCCTAAATGGGGATAACGGTAATGACGTTATCTTTGGTGCTCGCGGTCAAGACAGGATAAACGGTGGAAACGGCGACGATACCATTTGGGGCGGGAACAACGATGACACGCTAAATGGTGGCTTTGGTGCCGATAAGTTCTTCTTTTCCAATGACGACGATGCCGATCTAATAATTGGTTTTCTACCCAGCGAAGGAGATGAAATTCACTTGGATTCCAACGTCGGCAGCTATTCAATCACTGCCTTCTTCTTCCCAACCGGTCTTGTCTCAAACTATGTAATCAATATGGGTGGAGGTGACACCATCAGCGTTACGAATACAGGCTTCACACAAACAGAGCTGGAAGATGCCATCGTGGTTTTTTAGACTGGTTCACTTCTAATCTAAACATTAAAGCCGCCCCTGAAGGGCGGCTTTTTCAATTGAAAGCATTGTTTACCGGTCGGCAAGGTCTATGAAGTCCCGCTTCGGTGTGCCTGTGAACAACTGACGGGGACGGCCGATTTTCTGGGTCGGATCTTCAATCATTTCGTTCCACTGAGCAATCCAGCCACTTGTCCGCGCAAGCGCAAACAGCACGGTGAACATCTCGGTGGGGAAGCCCATGGCTTTCAGAATGATGCCTGAATAGAAATCAACGTTCGGGTACAGCTTCTTCTCGATAAAGTACGGGTCTTCGAGCGCGATCTTTTCCAGTTCCATTGCGACATCGAACAGCGGATCATCAACACCCAGTTCTTTCAGAACATTATGGGCCGTGTCGCGCATCACTGTAGCACGTGGGTCAAAGTTTTTGTACACGCGATGACCAAAGCCCATTAGGCGGAACGGGTCATTCTTGTCTTTTGCTCGAGCAACAAACTCCGGAATACGGTCAACAGTTCCGATTTCAGCCAGCATGTTGAGGCAAGCTTCGTTTGCACCGCCATGCGCCGGTCCCCAAAGACAGGCGATCCCGGCAGCAATACACGCAAACGGGTTTGCGCCGGACGAACCAGCGAGACGAACCGTTGAAGTCGACGCATTCTGCTCGTGGTCTGCGTGAAGGATGAAGATCAGGTCCATGGCTTTTTCAAGCACCGGATTAACTTTGTAATCCTCTGCCGGCACGGAGAACATCATGTTCAGGAAGTTGCCTGCATAGGAAAGGTCGTTTTGAGGATATACAAATGGCTGGCCAACAGAGTATTTGTAAGCCATTGCAGCAATTGTCGGAATTTTTGCGATCATACGATAGCTCGCAACCATGCGCTGGTGCGGATCGTTAATATCGGTACTATCGTGGTAGAAAGCTGCCAGGGCACCAACAACACCAACCATGATCGCCATTGGGTGCGCGTCACGGCGGAAGCCGCTAAAGAAGCGGTGCAGCTGTTCATGCAGCATGGTGTGGTGCGTGATATCCCAAACAAATTTGTCTTTTTCGGCTTTGGTTGGCAGTTCACCGAACAGCAGCAGGTAGCAAACTTCCATAAAGTCGCTTTGGTTGGCCAACTGCTCGATTGGATATCCGCGGTACTGCAACTCGCCTTTTTCACCGTCGATGTAGGTAATTTTAGACTCGCAGCTCGCAGTTGAAGTGAAGCCCGGGTCAAACGTGAACATGTCCGTCTGAGCATAAAGCTTCCGAATATCAATGACTTTTGGACCCACAGAGCCTTCCATCACGGGGAGATCGACTTCAAGACCGTTACCGGTCAATTTCAGGGGATCGTTAGACATGGTCCGTACTCCTTTTAAAATTATCAAACGGTGTTTCCACCGAATGGTGTCAGGCTGCGGCCTGGTCCGATAAACGTCCCAGCACTTCCTCCTGGCCTAAAATCTCCAGAAGGTCGACCAGATCACCTGAGGGGGCTCCACCAGTTACGGCGGCTCTGATCGGTTGCATCACCTTGCCCAATTTCAAATCCCTCGCCTCTGCAAAGGACATAATGGCCGCTTTTATCATTTCTGCTGTCCAGTTAGTAACTGCGGCCAGTTCGTTTGCAACGCCACCAATCATAGCCTCCTGGCCGGATAGTGTGTTCGCTGCTTTTTCTGTTAGCGATAATGGTCTTATATTACAAAAAAGAGATGCTCCCTCGACAATATCAGGCAATCGCTTCGCACGTTCAGCCACTGTTGGCATCGCGCGCAATATTCGCTTTTGTTCTATATCCGAGAGCGCTTGTCCCACACTCTTTTCTAGTTCGTTTTTAACCAGCGGCAAGATTTCTTCTGAATTCATCTTGCGCAGGTAGTGCGCATTGAGATTATCGAGTTTGTCAAAATCGAACCGGGCCGGACCACGGCCAATATTTTCAAGGTTGAACCACTCGATTGCCTGTTCTGTCGGAATGATTTCGTCGTCCCCGTGGCTCCAGCCCAAGCGCAATAGATAGTTCCGCATCGCTTCTGGAAGAAAACCCATTTCAGCGTAGGCATCAACGCCCAGTGCACCATGTCTTTTCGATAGTTTTTTCCCATCGGGCCCGTGAATAAGGGGAATGTGGGCATATGCAGGAATATCCCAACCCATAGCTGATAGAACCTGATATTGCCGAAAAGCATTATTCAGGTGGTCATCGCCGCGGATAACATGCGTAACGTCCATGTCATGGTCGTCCACGACAACAGCAAGCATGTATGTGGGCGTGCCATCGGATCGCAGCAGGATCATGTCATCCAGCTCAGTATTCTCGACGGTAACAGTGCCCTGTACGAGGTCGTCAATGGTTGTTGAGCCCTCACGCGGCATTTTCAGGCGTATAGCATAGGGGCGAGCTGCTGTTTCTGCGTCCGGCGTTTTATCGCGCCACATGTCACCCCTAAACGCTGTACCGTCCTCGCGGGCCTTGGCACGAACGGCCGCAGTTTCTTCTGCTGTTGCATAGCACTTATAAGCGGCACCCTTTTCAAGAAGGGATTCTGCGACTTCACGGTGGCGAGAGCTGCGCTCAAACTGACTTACAGCATCACCAGACCAGTTCAGGCCTAACCATTCCATTCCGCTTGAAATGGCGCTAATTGCAGCCTCGGTAGAGCGTGCGCGATCAGTATCTTCGATACGCAGCAAAAAGTCTCCGCCGTGTCGCTTGGCAAAAAGCCAGTTGTACAGCGCAGTACGAGCTCCACCGATATGAAGAAAACCGGTTGGAGAAGGGGCAAACCGTGTGATTACTTTGGGCATGTTTGATTGCACGCTCAGCTCATAAATTCTTTTAGTTTCTAAATAAATTCAGCGGATTTCAGGCAGAAAAACACTGGATCTGAAGCTTGGTCAGGCTTTTATCATATGTTTTTCAGGAACACAAATTTGCTTTGACAGTGACGGCGCAAAAATGACTGACTGTTGAAGAAGACATGAGCGACGGGGCCAAATGCATACTTCAGCTAACAAAATTCACAGCTTGATAGCGAAATCGGTACCTCAGCACGAGGATTGGCGCCTGATTACCGCAGTTTTGGCCATGGCTGCTGGCTGTATCGTGGTTTTTGGGGTGAACGCATCGCTACCGGATAGTGAATTCCTCATTGCGCTGTCGGCAGCGAGTATGCTCGGAATGTTTTTTGTGCCGCGTGACAAACGAACCGCGCTAGTTCCGGTTGGGATGTTCATCGTCGGTCTCACTGTTTCACAGCTAAGGCTGGAGCAGCTGTCACCTGAAAGAATAGACAGAGAAGTATTTGTATCTCTGACCGGGGTTGTTGAGCGATTGGAATACCGGACGGATCGACCTGTCCGTTTGACGCTTGAGGTTCAAGCTGCAGACAAGGAACAGTGGCTTGTAGATAAAAATGTCCGGCTGATTGTCCGAACAGGATATCCTCCCGGCTTGATGGCGGGTGCGTTCGTTCGCATGAATGCGATACTTACCAGATCACCCGGTGCGATCGTACCGGATGGCTTTGATTTTGCCGACTACAGCAGGTTTCAGGGTGTGGTTGCTCAAGGGTTTGCCACCTCTGCAATTGAAATAGACACGTCCGAAACTTCGGACTTTAGCCTTGTTCACTTTCTGGAAAACCGGCGTACAGGCATGGCAAACCGTATCCTGAGTACCCTGGAACAGCCAATTGCCGGAGTTGCCATCGCTCTGACAACAGGTCAGCGCCAATATATGGACAGCAAAACATCTGCAACGCTGCGGGATGCCGGGCTTGCGCACCTGTTGGCAATTTCCGGTTTGCACATGGGGTTGATAACGGGCGCCGCGTTTTTTCTGTTTGAATTGATTTTTGCTGCTGTACCCGTAATAGCCCTCAAGGTCACACCGCGAAAATCGGCCGCAATAGCGGCTTGGGGCTTTGGGTTGTTTTATCTGGGTATGTCAGGCGCAAGCGTTAGCACTATTCGTGCCTTTGTCATGGTTTCCATTGGCATTGTCGCTGTGCTGACAGATCGTCGGGTTATTTCTCTCAGAAGTATTGCCATAGCGGCATTCATTATTCTTTTCCTCAGTCCGGAGGCCATTCTGGCGAGCGGGTTTCAGATGTCGTTTGCCGCCACCATCGGTATAGTCGTCGCGTATGAATATGTTTCCTCCATCCGGAGCCGAAAGGCCAGTCAGGGACAAGGCGCGGCAAACTCAAGGCACGTAAAGAAGATAGCAAAGTACTTTGCCGGCGCCGCAGGGACCAGCCTGATTGCACAGTTGGCGGTAGCACCAATTGCGCTTTATCATTTCCAGGCGATATCTCTTGTTGGAATTGTCACGAATGCTGCGGCCATTCCTCTGATGGCCTTCGTCGTTATGCCTGCAGCATTTCTAAGCATGACTTTCGCGGCAATCGGACTGGAAGCACCGTTCTTGCTGGTGATGGAGCAAGGACTAGTGGTTGTTATCTCTGTTGCGCAAATTTTTACCTCGTGGGACTTCAGTGTTTTTCGCGGCGGCCCCTATGCGCCCGTACTTTTGATTGCAGCAGGTCTGGCATTAACTCTGGTTATGCTGTGGCGCCACAAAACAACGCTTGCCCTCGCAACCGCCGTTTTATTTGTAGCGTATCCAGTTTCCAGAATTACACCAGCAGATGTGTTGGTTTCAAACGAAGGCCGAGTCATAGGCGTGCATGCCGACGGTCAGGTGTTTTTTATTGGTGGCAGAAGAGGCGGGTTTCGTGATCAGGCATGGATGCGATACTGGAGCGAACCGAATGTATCGGAGGCAGGAACATTGAAACGGCAGTGCGACAGCAGAGGATGCATCACCCATCTGACTGAATCCCGCGGAGATATGATCAACTCAAATGCGATTGCAACCAGCAAGTCCGTTGAAACGACCCGCTACGCCTGTAGCAAGGGAATGATCGTTTTTGCAAGCTATACACATCGGCGACATTGCAGAGGTGCAACTCTCTTTTTGGCGACAGAGGATATTGAGAGATATGGCCCGGTTGGTCTCTGGTACTCTGACAATCGTCAAACTATAAGGTACCGCTGGTCAAACCCTCCTGTGGTGGCAAGTACCGGGAACTAGGGCCGGATGAGGCCCTGGAAACCATACTAGTGATACTTCCGAAACAATCCTACTAGTCGGCCCTGAACCTGAACCTGTTCAGCAGGGTATGTCTGCGTCACATGTTCGCTATTGGCCGGAACAAGCGACACATTAGCCCCATCGCGCTGCAATGTTTTCAAAGTCGCCTCTTCGCGATTGACAAGTGCCACAACAACTTCGCCATTCCTTGCGGTCTGGCCACTCTCGATAATTACGGTATCGCCATCCATGATGCCAAGCTCAATCATTGATTCACCAGATATTTCTAGTGCGTAGCAGTCACCGCGCCCGACCATCGATGATGGCACCGGTACAAAACTGTCAGCATTTTCAATTGCCTCGATCGGCGTACCGGCTGCGATCTTTCCATGCATTGGTATGTCCAGCATATCACTGTTACGGCTTTCCTCGCCAAAAGAGCCTTTAATCACGTTAGAGGTAGTGGACGCTTCTGATGCCATTTCTTCGGGTGACAATCCTTCCGGCAATTTCAAAACCTCAAGTGCGCGAGCCCGGTTTGCCATACGCTTGATAAACCCGCGTTCTTCCAATGCGCTGATCAACCGATGCACACCGGATTTGGACTTCAGGCCAAGGGCGTCTTTCATTTCGTCAAACGAGGGCGATACGCCGCCGCTGTTCAAGCGTTTATCAATAAACAAAAGAAGCTGTTGCTGTTTTGCCGTCAACATTTGGTATCTCCCAAAGGTGTGTTTACCTTATGTTCTCTTTTAGTTCACGATTTGATTGACTGTCAAGGACATAGATGATTTCCATGTCGATTTCCCTGCCTGAACTAGAATGGCAGGAAGAGAACCGGCGTACCTGCCTCGATAGCGGGAGCGTCAATTGGCCGCACGATCAGGCCGTCGCACTGAGCGAGAACCGTGGAAAGGCTGCTGTCCTGGCTGGTTGCGGCGTCGACCATACGTGATCCCGGGTTTCCTATCAGCCGGGCACGCAAATAGTGTTGTCGTGGGCCGTTCTCCGGTAAACTGGTTGCAGCCGGTAAAGGAACACCACCTGGAAAAGGCGCAGGCCGCCCCATAAGTCTATCGATCAGTGGTCGCAAGAACAGCAGCGCACACACAAATGCAGACGCCGGATTACCGGGCAACCCCAGCACATGCTGGTTATCACGCCGGCCATATATTAAAGGCTTGCCCGGCCTCATCGCCACCTTCCAGAAGTCAAGCGACATGCCTTCCTTCTTGAGGGCCTCCTGGACAAAGTCCTTGTCACCAACTGATGCGCCGCCGATGGTTACCAGAATATCAGCATCCGCATTTTGTGCGATAGCACCTGAAATCGCATCCAGTGTATCGCCTGCGTGGCCGCTGAACGATACGGTTCCGCCAACTTCTTCAATCATCGCCTGTAACTGCGGGCGTACACTATCTACGGTGTCATATTGAGAGAAGGTTGTTTTCCCCGCAGCAGCAAGTTCGTCGCCTGTTGATAAAACCGCTATTTTCGGTGCGCGATGTACCATCAGATGGGATTGACCCGCACTCGCCGCCAATCCTATTGATTTGGCACTCATGAATGTGCCGGATTCTAGAACGGTCTGTTTTTCAATGAAGTCTGTTCCTTTTATGCGGATATTCCTGCCGGGGTTGGCGGGGTCAGCCGTACGCACAATATCCCCATCGCGGTCGACATTCTCCTGAATAACGACCTGATCGGCCCCTTCAGGAACCGCCGCTCCCGTGAATATTCTGACGGTTTGTCCCGCAAGCAGTTTTCCCGAGAACGGATGACCTGCAGCTGACTCGCCAATAAGATTTAATTCCGGGTTGTCACCCAGATCTTCGCTGCGCACGGCATAGCCGTCCATTGCCGAAAGATCGCAGCCCGGTTGAGAGCGCCGGGCCGCAACGGGACCCGCGATAACGCGGCCCGAAGACCTTGCTACATCAATCTTTTCCGTGGGCAGAGGTGCCGCCGAGCCCATAATGCGCTCAAATGCCTGTTCTACAGTGATCATTTCGACATGTCCTTGCTCGGGGCGCGCTCGTATCGTCCGGACTTTCCACCATCTTTCATCAAGAGCCTGACGTCGCCAATTACCATATCCTTATCAACGGCTTTTGCCATGTCATACACGGTTAAAGACGCTATGGATGCAGCCGTCAGCGCTTCCATCTCCACACCAGTTTGTCCCTTGACGCGGACTTTCGCGGTAACAATCAGTTTTTCATCACCCTGCCAGGAAAAATCGATCTTTACACTCGTTATTGGTAGCGGATGACACATGGGAATAAGGTCAGATGTTCTTTTGGCAGCCATTATGCCAGCGATACGCGCGGTGGAAAGCACGTCACCTTTTTCAAGACCGTTATCCTTGATGAGATTCGCTGTGCCTTCCTTCATGGTGACTGTTGCTTCCGCGACAGCTGTTCGGCTTGTTACTGTTTTGTCACCCACATCCACCATTCGGGCCGCGCCAGTTTCATCAATGTGACTGAGTTTGCTCATGTCGGTTCTTTCTGAAGGGCGCGTACTGCGGCGGCAACATCATCCTGACGCATGAAGGTTTCGCCAATAAGAAAACAGTTGGCGCCTGCTGCAGCGCATTCAGCCAGGTCTTCGGCTGTACGCAGGCCAGACTCTGCAACCGCAGTACGATCCCGAGGCATCTTTGGCACAAGTGATAGTGTATTTTCGAGTGATACATCCATGGTTTTCAGGTTGCGGTTGTTCACGCCTACCAAAGGACTGTTGAGTTTGAGTGCTCGCTCCAGTTCCGGTTCGTCATGCACTTCTATCAGAACATCCATACCAAGATCATGCGCTATTTGCTCCAGCTCAAGCGCCAGCTCATCAGTCAGTGCCGCCATAATAAGCAGGATACAATCAGCGCCAAGTGATCGGGCCTCAAAAACCTGATAGGGATCTATCATAAAGTCTTTTCGCAGTACTGGCAGGCTGCAAGCCTCTCGCGCCATCGACAGATAACTGTCATGGCCCTGAAAGTATGGCTCGTCTGTCAGGACCGACAGGCACGCAGCGCCGCCATCCTGATATAATTTTGCAAGTGATTTCGGGTCAAAGTCCTCCCGGATCAAACCTTTGGAGGGACTCGCTTTTTTGATTTCACAGATGAAACCATATTGATTAACGGCAAGTTTTGATTTGAGTGCGCCTATGAACCCGCGCGGCGGTGTCACATTTGGAAGGTTTGCCTGTAGGGCTTCGACAGATGTTTGTGCTTTTTTTACCGAAACATGAACCTCTTTTCGGGCGCAAATTTCGGCGAGAATATCATTCTGGTTGCTTTGCATTATCAACACTCGACACTTTGGGTGAAGGCTATCCAGCTGGCAAAGAGATCTTTAGCCGCACCGTTATCGATTGCCTCCGTGGCTGCAATGACACCTGCAAGAAGCGTTGGCACCTTTCCACCAACAACAAGTGCAGCGGCAGCATTCAGTATAGTGATGTCGCGGTAGCTTGAAACCTCTCCATCAAGAAGTGATGTCAGAGCCGCTGCATTGTCATTTGCATCACCACCCTTAAGACTATCAATAGAAGAAATCTTCAGCCCAACCTCGGAAGGAGACAGAACAAACTCGCGGATCACGCCATCTTTCAGCTCGGCGACGCTGGTTTTGCCCGTCACCGTCAACTCGTCAAGGCCGTCTTCACCATGAACAACCCAGACGTGTTTGCTTCCCAGAGCGCGAAGTACTTCCGCCATGGGGACCAGCCAGTGGCGGTCAAAAACGCCCAAAACCTGCCTTTTGGCCTGTGCAGGATTTGCCAGTGGCCCCAAAAGGTTAAATATGGTCCTGAGTTTCAAGGACGCCCTGACAGGAGCAACATGGCGCATGGCCTGATGATGCGCAGGCGCAAACATAAAGCAAAAGCCAAATTTTCTAAGGCTTTCTTCGTTCTGTTCGAGAGTGATATCCAGCTTCGCACCAAGTGACATCAAGACGTCGGCGGACCCTGATTTGGATGAAACGGATCTGTTGCCGTGTTTTGCAATCGGACAACCCGCGGCCGCGGCGACAATTGCTGCAGCAGTAGAGATGTTGTAGGTGCCAATGCCGTCACCACCGGTGCCGCACGTGTCGACAACGTCACCTGAGTTGCTCAAAAGAGCTGCTTTCCCGCGCAGTGCCTCTGCTCCGCCGACAATTTCGTCAACAGTTTCACCGCGTACCCTGAGAGCCATTAGAAACGCAGAAATCTGGATCGGGTCGGACTTGCCAGACATAATATGCTCAAAGGCTTCGGAAGCCTGCCTGACAGACAGTGTTTCGCCGTCTGCGAGCCGGGCGAGGGGGCTTAATAAATCACGCATGAACCCGCTCTTTTTCTTCGCAAATGGTCAGGAAATTTTTCATGAGAGCATGCCCATGCTCCGATGCAATGCTTTCAGGGTGGAACTGTACACCGTGCAAATCGTAACTCTTGTGCATCAAGCCCATGATGATTCCGTCTTTTGTTGTGGCTGTAACCGTTAGACAGTCCGGCATGCTCTCCGGAGCAACGGTGAGTGAGTGATACCGTGTCGCAACAAATGGTGACGGCAATTCCCTGAAAACACTTTCGCCGGTATGCTCAATTTCGCTTGTTTTGCCATGCATAACGTAGGGTGCACGAACAACCTCTCCGCCAAACACCTGTGCGATAGACTGGTGGCCAAGGCACACCCCAAGAACAGGTATTGTTTGTTTCACTTTTTCAATAAGGTCGAGGCAAATCCCCGCTTCATTCGGGGTACATGGACCGGGGCTGATGATTATCCCGACAGGTCTCAACGCAATTATTTCATCAACCGAGACCTGATCATTACGATGCACTGCCACATCGACGCCCAATTCTACAAGATAATGGTACAAATTGTAGGTAAAACTGTCGTAGTTATCGATAAGAATATACATCTGGATTTCTTCGATTGACCAAACTAAACACACGCGGACGCAAAGGCTTTCTATTTCTTCGCGGGCATTCTAGGGCCGACGTTTATCACAAGCAAGCGTACTTGTGCTGTCAATGTATTTAACTGAAACAGGGGCCCCGAAACCGGATAAACATGACAAATAACACGACAAAAAAATGGAATAGATCCAAACTTGTTGTCAGTCTCTATACAGGCACTGTCACCATTATATTTGTCGCCTTGATGGTTTCGCTTTTTAAAAACCGTGAGGAAACATCCCCGTCGTCATTTCAGATTGATGACCAGGAGATTCTCGCTGTGATCGAGGAGTATCGGGAAGACAGCTCTTCCAGCGTCTCGATTGCTGTTGAGGACATCGAAAAAATACTACCGAAACCGCAAGAGCCGGCCTGGAAAGTGAACGCGGCTTTGCAAGAGGTGAAAGTGACTGCCGGGCATCGTTTTCAAGTTGTTGTTATTATTGACGATCTCGGGCTTTCCGAGGAGGCAACAACTCAGTTGGCGAATATGCCCGGGCCCTATACGCTTGCCTATCTTCCATATGCTGACAACCTCGAAACCCAGACGGCTACAATAAGGCAGGCTGGGCATGAATTGATGGTTCACCTGCCCATGCAGTCACACAGGGAAACGGCAGACCCCGGCGATAATGCGTTACTGACAGGACTTGACTTCAATGAGTTCGCGAGGCGCGTTGAATGGAATCTTAGCCGATTTGATGGTTTTGTTGGAATCAACAATCATATGGGTAGCAAAATAACCGAAGACCCGACCTTGATGGTTCGGGTAATGGCTCGCCTCAGGCAGGGTGGATATCTGTTTGTTGATAGCCTGACGACCCCGAACAGCGTTGGGCGCAGGGCTGCAAATGCGCTTGGTGTACCGTTTGTTGCACGTGATGTGTTTCTGGATAACGAACAGGATCTGTCGTACATCAATCGTCAGCTGGCGACTTTGGAGCGTATTGCCAGGTTGAGGGGCTACGCAATCGCTATCGGACACCCTTACGAGGAAACTCTATCAGCCCTGGCAACTTGGCGGCAAACCCTCGACTTTAAGGGCATTGAGCTTGTACCGGTTAGCCGGGTCATGACAGACCTTGTTCTGAAAGAGGCGGGAGCGGCACAGTCTCGCTAGCCGACTTTAGCCACGGTTTGAAGAGGCAAAGCGTAGCGCTTCCTTTGCCGCCACAACAAGAGCCCGAGCCTTGTTAACACATTCCTGATGTTCGGATGACGGCACGCTATCCGCCACAACACCTGCGCCCGCCTGCACATGCATTTTGCCGTCTTTGACAATGGCTGTGCGAAGTACAATGGCTGTATCCATCGAACCGTTGGCGCTAAAATAACCAACACTGCCAGCGTAGACGCCGCGCGCATCGACTTCCAGTTCGTCTATGATCTCCATGGCGCGGATTTTGGGTGCGCCTGAAACAGTGCCAGCCGGAAAACCCGCGGATAGTGCGTCAATCGCATCATATTTGGGGTCGAGCTTGCCAATCACATTTGAGACTATGTGCATTACATGTGAATAGTATTCGACAGTGTTTCTGGCTGTTACTTCCACAGTATCCGGTTTCGAAACCCGTCCCACATCATTCCGGCCAAGGTCAAGCAGCATCAGGTGTTCTGCCAACTCCTTCTCATCGCAAAGCAGGTCTTCCGTCAATTGATTGTCTTCCGCCTGATCAGCACCCCGCCAGCGCGTTCCGGCGATTGGCCTGATGGTTACTTCATCGTCTCTCAGGCGAACCAGTATTTCAGGGCTGGAGCCGACAATGGCGAAATCGTCAAATGCCAGATGATACATGAATGGTGAGGGGTTCGTGCGGCGTAAAGCGCGATAGAGAGCAAAGGGCGGTAATTCGAACGGCATCGTAAAGCGCTGGCTCAAGACGACCTGGAAGATGTCACCCGCCAGTATATATTCCTGCGCTTTTCGCACCATATTCTCGAATTGGGATTTGTCGGTATTCGAAGATGCATCGCTGATTTCGGGCACGGCTATTGACGGTATAAGAGGTAACGGCGCATCGAGCCGGTCCACCATCTGGTCGATCAGTTCTTGCGCGGTGTCATAAGCTTTTCGTGCGTCAACATCCGCGCGTGGCCTCACCGGCGTTACGACCGTTATAAGGTTCGTCACACTGTCAAATATAGCCATTACCGTTGGTCTGATGAATATGGATGTCGCCAGGCCAAGCGGGTCAGACCGTGATGGCCCGATGTTTTCCATTTGGCGCACCATGTCGTACGCCATGTATCCAACCAATCCTGCAGCCATCGGTGGTAACGGATGCGGCAAGTCAATCAGGCTTTCGTTCAGTAACGCGCGCAAGCAATCCAGCGGCTCGCCGGACATCGTTTCAAATACAAGTTCGCCAAACTTATCGTAGTCACGGCAAATGAGGGTTTTGTTTACGTCATTCTGCCAGATCAGGTCGGGACGCAGACCAATGATTGAATAACGACCGCGCGTTTCACCGCCTTCAACAGATTCCAGCAGGCAACTGTATTTCTCGCCGCGTGTTACTTTCATGTATGCGGACACAGGGGTATCCAGGTCCGCTATAAGGGACCTGTACAATACCTGGGGTTTACCCGCTGAATACCGGCTGGCGAAATCGGGAAAGTCTACCTCAGAGATCACTGTTGAAAGTTTTCCGGACTAAACAGTTGCTGTATCAGGACATTGTTGACATCAGCAGGGTATAACTCGGTCAGGTAAGACTGATACTGAACAAACAGTTCTTCCTGAAAATCTGCGTTCAATTGATCAAGCAATGTGTCGACTGCAGCACCAGAGGTTTCAGGGTTACCGGCTTCGGAACCAAGAACCTGAACAACAACATAACCATTGCCGTCTGCTGCGGCTGCACTGTCAATTGACCCGACATCCAGATCAAAGATCAGTCGGCGTATGTTCGCTGCGAGGTTCGAGGTGTTATCGCCGGTACGGGCAACATTGTTTGCCTGAAACGACGTTCCACCGAGCTCTTCTGCGACAACTTCAGGTGCTTCACCGGCTCTCAGTCTGGCTGATGCCTGATCGGAAATCTCACCGGCTTTTTCCTGTTGTTTTTCACGGGTCCAATCCGCTGTTACCTGATTGCGAATTGCTTCCAGTTCCTGTTCTGCAGGTTCGGAGACGTCTTTCAATTCAAACAGGTACATTCCTGCAGTCGCATCCTGAGGATTAAGGTCAGTGATCGTTGGTTCTGCGCCAAGTTCTTCACGGAATACCGCAGACTGAACGATATACTCGTTTTGCTGCGTAACGACTTGATTGCCGTCGGCACCGCGTCCCTGCGCGTCCACGCCAGTCACAGTTGCCAGTGCCAGACCTACTGTCTGGGCAATTTGTGTCAGATCAGACGTTGTTTCCATCGCGATATCGATTTCATTCTGAAAATCGAACATGATATCAATTGCAGCTTCCAGACGGTATTCCTGTTCCAGTTCTGCCCGAACGTCCTCAAAGGAACGACCGTCAATATTCGTGACATTTGGAACCATGAAAACGCTCCAGCCGCCAATATCTTCAATCGGCGCTGAGGGCTGGTTTTGTACCAGTCCAAAAACGAGTTCTGCTGCCTCAGGGCCAAACTCGGTTTCGATGTCCGAACGAGTGTTGTCACCAAGATCAATTTCATTTGCGGCAAAATCAGTACTGGCAACAGCCGTTTCAGTGAAGTCAGCGCCGCCATTAACTGTTGCAGCAAATTCGAGGGCTTCCTGCTCGCTGTCAAAACTAACCTGAAAAACGGTTCGCAGTTCAGAAGCTGCATATTGATCAGCCTGGGCCTCGTAGATACCTTCGATCGTGCCTTCCGGCACTTCAACCTGGGCAGCAAAATACTCTGGTGTCAGCAGTAGATAGTCGTAAGTGCGCCTTTCAGGCGTCATGTAGCCTGACTTGCTTGCCTCATAGTATTCAGCAAGTTCTTCTTCGGTGGGTGCGGGAAGGTCAGCAAAAGCGTCTGCCGGAAAGTTTATCATTGCCGCACTGCGACGTTCTGCCTGCCAGATATGAAGCTGTTCGGCAAGGCCGCGCGGGATCATGTCTTCCACAATGAAGCTTTCGATAAGCTGTGTGCGGGTAACACTGCTGCGCAGGTCATCAAGCAATTCACTTTGTGTGATATTGTTTCGAACCAGCGCTTGCTGCATCAGTTCCGGGCTAAAGCCAGCACCAGGAATTGAAAAAGCTTCAATCGAACGAAGTTCGGTTGCCAATTGGTCATCTGTCGCGCGCAGCCCCAATGAAGAGATGTGCTCTTTAACAGCCGCATCCACAAGCATCTGCCCGAGGACCTGACGATCAAGCTGCATCATCTGTACGAGTTGCGGTGTACTGAATTCGCCACCAAACTGAACCTGAAGGGCCTGTGCGCGTTGCTGCACCAAATTGAAGAAACGATTGGTTGAAACTTCGGTGTCGCCAACAGTTGCTACAGATTGGTTTGAGCTGCTGAGCATGCCCGGACCAATTCCCCAAACAGCAAACGCTGCGATCAGAAGTCCCAGCAAAACGGTTACAAAAAAGGAGTCTAAGCCCCCACGCAATTTAAGCAACATGCGTCGATTTTCCTTTGGTCAAACTCAAGCGGTATAGTTCAATCCGCACTAAAGACGTGCCCGCCAATTAATAAGTGTGCATGCTTAGCGCCGTGCGCCGGGAAACACAAGCCCAGCAACGCATCACATGTATGATACATTCAAATATACAAAACCTGACGGGTAAATATACAGATTGAAGCTGGAAAGCAGTTGGGTAATTTGCTACCGACACCATCAAAGGTTCCGCGCAGTTTGATGGCGGAGCGTATAACCCAATCAACTGGAGGGGCAAAGCCATGGCGACACCAACGGCTATTGTTGCTGGAAACTGGAAGATGAACGGCGTTCAGGCGAGTATTGAAGAACTGAAGTCTCTACAAAAACTGCTGGAAATCAAGCCAAAGGCATGCTGCGACATTTTGATTTGTCCACCTTTCACGCTGCTGACGGGTTTTGCAGCTGTTTCGGGCGAGATGATCGCCATTGGTGCTCAAGATTGTCACACAGCGACGTCCGGTGCACACACGGGAGATATATCTGCTGGTATGATAGCAGACGCGGGTGCGGGTTATGTTATTGTTGGCCATTCAGAACGGCGTTCGAACCACGGCGAAACCAGCGACCTTGTTGCCAGCAAAGCCACGGCCGCGCAATCCGCGGACCTGAAAGCAATTATCTGTGTTGGCGAATCTGAAGCTGAACGGGATGCTGGAAAAACCCTGAGTGTTGTCCTCGACCAGTTGACAAACTCAATTCCCGAAACAGCGACAGCCCAGAACACTGTGATTGCCTATGAACCTGTTTGGGCGATTGGCACCGGGCGCACACCAACACCTCAGGATGTTGCAGATGTCCATGCCGCTATCCGGGCTTCCCTGCAGGACCGCTTTGGAAAAGATGGTGCCGGGGTTCCTATCCTCTATGGTGGATCAGTGAAGCCATCCAATGCTTTGGAGTTAATGGCGGTTGAAAATGTTGACGGCGCGCTGGTGGGCGGCGCGAGCCTGAAAGCCACAGATTTTGACGGAATCATCGACGCCTACCGGAAATAGTCATTTTACCCTTGGCAACCTAGGGGCATTTGATATAGAAACCGCGCTTTGATATGGGTTAATTATATAAACCCGATGTGTATGGATTCGACCGATGGAAACTATTCTACTGACCATTCACCTGATTGTTGCGATTGCGATGGTTACCACTATTTTGCTTCAGCGCTCTGAAGGCGGTGCTCTGGGCATTGGCGGCGGAGCAGGGGGCATGATGACAGCGCGCGGCGCTGGCGATGCACTTTCCAAGGCAACAAAATGGCTGGCTATTATATTCCTCGCAAACTCTCTGCTGCTTGGTTGGTATGCGGCACAAGACGACGAGGGAGCTACCGTTATTGATCAGGCGCTCGAGCAAGAGCAGGAACAAACGGATAACATACTACCGGATGTGCCGACTGTCCCGCAGGACAGCGAAGGTTAAGAGACTTCAGAGCGGGGGCCAAGAGCCCCCGCTTCTCTTTTATAGAGAGTGTATTTACAGGAATACGTCAGGTGACTGGCGGTTTGTGTTTGATCAATTACGAAGGGCAAAGAGGCACTATGACGCGCTATATATTCATCACAGGTGGTGTGGTTAGTTCACTGGGTAAAGGATTGCTGTCAGCGTCCCTGGGAGCGCTTTTACAGGCACGCGGGTATTCCGTTCGCCTGCGTAAGCTGGACCCGTATCTGAACGTGGACCCGGGTACGATGAGCCCGTACCAGCATGGTGAAGTATATGTAACCGATGACGGCGCTGAAACAGACCTTGATCTTGGGCACTATGAAAGGTTCACCGGCGTTTCCTCGCGTCAGAGCGACAACATCACCTCGGGCCGTATTTATCAGAAAATCATCTCCAAGGAGCGCCGCGGCGACTATTTGGGCGGCACTGTGCAGGTGATTCCCCATGTCACAGATGCGATCAAAGAGTTTGCCCTGGCCGAACAGGACGGCATCGATTTCATGCTATGCGAAATCGGTGGGACCGCGGGCGATATTGAAGCTGCTCCGTTTATGGAAGCGATTCGTCAGTTGTCGATTGATCTTGGCAAAGGGCGTTCCATTTTTGTGCACCTGACTTTGGTGCCGTATCTGGCAGCGGCCGGCGAGCTGAAAACCAAACCAACCCAACACAGTGTTCGCGACCTGCGTTCGATCGGTATTCAGCCGGATATTCTTGTATGCCGTTCGGAACATCCCATTCCTGACTCCGAGCGCCGGAAAATGTCGCTCTATTGCAATGTCTCGGAAACTGCGGTTATCCCGGCCCTAGATTCTTCATCGATATACTCAGTTCCTGTCAGCTATCACAAAGAGGGCCTTGATGTAGAAGTTCTCAAGGCATTTGGCCTGGCTCACTCTCAGGCGCCAAACCTCTCTCGCTGGGAAGATATCATGGACCGGATTGAAAACCCGGAAGGTGAAGTCACCATTGCGGTTGTTGGTAAATACACCGGTCTCAGAGACGCATACAAATCGCTCAACGAAGCGATTGTCCATGGCGGTATCGCCAACAAGGTTAAAGTGAACGTTGAATGGATCGAATCCGAAGTATTCGAAAAAGAAGACGCGATAGCACAGCTTGACAGCGTTAACGCGATCCTTGTTCCCGGAGGCTTCGGCAAGCGCGGCACTGAAGGTAAAATTGCTGCTGCCCGTTTTGCGCGTGAGCGCAACATCCCGTACTTTGGCATCTGCCTGGGTATGCAAATGGCAACCGTTGAAGCAGCTCGCCATATGGCCGGGTACAACGATGCCGGTTCAACCGAGTTTGAAGCACACAACAATCCTGTTGTTGGCTTGATCACGGAGTGGGTGCGCGAAGACGGAAGCGTGGAAAAAAGAACATCGGAAACAGATCTCGGCGGAACCATGAGATTGGGTGCATATGATGCTGTTCTTAAAGAAGGCTCAAAGGTTGCCGAAATCTACGGCAAAACCCAAATTTCAGAACGCCATCGGCACCGCTATGAGGTGAACGTTGGTTACGTGGAAAAACTTGAGAAAGCTGGAGTTTTGTTTTCAGGCATGTCGCCTGATGGTAAATTGCCAGAGATCATCGAATTACCGGATCACCCATGGTTCATTGGCGTGCAATTTCACCCGGAGCTGAAATCCAAGCCCTTTGAACCCCATCCCTTGTTTGCCAGTTTTGTTGAAGCCGCGGTTGCTCAAAGCCGCCTGGTTTAACAATATAAGCTGACGTCGAACCGCAAGGGGGCTTTTCGGCCCCCTTTTTGCATTTAACCAATTCGTTAGCATTCAGGCTGCAAAATGTGCCTGAAGTGTGGAGCTGTGTTAGCTGCAACAGAGATGAGACAAACATGCGTAAACTCTTTTTAACGATAATGATGTCTGCGACAATTGTTTTTGGGTCCGGTGCTCATGCGGACAGGCAAGAAAGAGCGACAGCAGCTTACGAGCATGCGAAAGCCATCATTGGCCAGTATATATCTGTCAATGACAATCAGATTCTCTTCGACGCTGACAGGACGATTGAGCTGGCTTGGCGGGAACTTACTCATTATTACGGCCTTGATAACGAACTGGCACGCGACCTCGCTCTCATCCGCGCAAAATCGGCTTCGAGCCGCAATGATAAAGGGCGCGTCACCAGGGCCTGGAAAACCGCTCTTAATCTGCAGCCAGACAATCTAACAGCTGGCCAGCGGCTGTCGCTTAATATTCAGGCAGCGAATGCGACAGCAAAGGCCGGCGATGTAATTTCATCAAAGCAATATTTTGCGTCGGCACGCACCTATGCCTTTCTGAAGGACCGCTCTGCCAAACAACTGCAGTTGCACCTGAGGCTTCAGGAACTGCGTGCCCTTGGCGCGCAGATGGAATGGCGGCGCCTGCGTGACAACCTGATGGATATGCGTACCTTTTCGGAAGGATTTTCGCTTTGGACCATTCCACGGCTCGAAGCCCTTGTCAGCGAGGCCGAGATACGCTTGATGTATGAGCCTGAAACCCAAGACAAACGTCTCACTCTGGCTGATCTGAAGTCAAAGATCGAACTGGTGATGAAAGGTGTGGGGCAAGTGCTGTCACCAACCTATGTCAATCGCGTGCGTGACTTCTACTATACACTTGAAGATAACTACGATCTTTAGCCGTCTCCGTACTTCGCGATAACGGCAGCATAAATCTCGATTGCATCCCACAGGTTTTGCAGGCGGATATTTTCATCTCTGCCGTGCTGGTTGTTATCGTGATTGGCAATTGGCAGCACAATGATCGGCGCTTCAAGCGCCTGCTCAAACAACACGATCGGCAAACTGCCACCCAATGTAGGGGTCAGCATCGTTTCCTGATTATCTATGCTGTCCATTATAGCAACAAGCCTTGATGCCTCCGGGCCGTCGAGCGGTGTTTTAAACGCGCCGTATCCGCCCGGCCGCCAATCCATTTTCAGTATCTTGTTATGGTTTCGCCGCGTCTGTGGTGAGGGCTGTTCGTGAACAATATAATAGCCCAGGGTTGCAAAGTGATCCTCAATTTTCTGCCGCACACCCGCAGGTGTCTGGTTTTTTACCAGCCGGAAATTGATGGATGCTTTTGCGGTGGGTTGAATGATGTTTCTGGATTTTCTTTCAACGCCGCCAGCCTGAAAGCCTTTGATCACAATGGCCGGATCCATCACCAGTTCTTCAATTCTTTTTCCCGGTTGTTCCCGTTCCGCGAGCGCAAGCTCCTTTTTCAGCTTGTCATCAATGCGCGGCATCTTCGCAATAGCGTTGCGTTCCGCGACAGTTGGTGCATCGACGTTGCTCTGGAATTCTTTAACAGCAATGGACCCGTCTTCATTTTTAAGGCTATTGAGCAATCGAATCATTGAGTCGGTCGGATTCGGCGCCCAGTTTCCGTAATGCCCGCTATGCAATGGCCGTAGCGGGCCAAATGTCTCCAGCTCAAGTGTCATCGAACCGCGCATCCCGAACACCAGTTGACGTTTTCCACTTTGGTGCAAAGGGGCATCGCAGAATAAAATCAGGTCGCTTTCCAGTTCACTCCCGTAATCTCTAAGGATGTTAGCGAGGCTCGGGCTGCCTTTTTCCTCCTCTCCGTCAAGGATGAGTTTGATGTTGATCGATGGCTGTCGGCCTTCCGCTTCCATCGCATCCAGCGCAGCCATCAACCCGATGATCGGCGCCTTGTCGTCGCCGGCAGACCGGGCGAATAACCGCCATTCCGGGTTGATCGCCGTGCTTGCCGTTGGCCAGGGCAGGGCGACTGTTCCTTTTTCAACAGGCCCTGCTCGCAGCGTTGGCTCAAACGGCGGCGACGCCCAATTCTCCGGGATAACCGGTTGGCCATCATAATGGACATAAAACAAAACGGTTTTGCTGGCACCCGGCGTCAGGCGCTCGGCCAACACGTATGGTGCGCCGCCTGACATGACAGAGCGGGCAGTAAATCCACGCTTGCTGATATAATCGATAATCCAATCGGCATTTTCCTGCTGCATACCGTCTTTTGTGCCCGTATTGGGAATAGACAAAAATTCTCTGAAGTCGTTGAGGATACGCAGCTCATTTGTGGCGCGATACTGACGGACATAACTATCATCCGCGATGGCAAAGCCATTCATGGCGAAGGCGCCCAACGCGGCGGTTAAAGCACATCTCATTAGTCTATTTCTTTTGCCCATGCCCCATCTCCCAATCACAATATGACGAACGACGCAGATCATGCGCGAGATCAATGTCTATTATCAACCGGTATTGCTTGCAGGCCCGATGCATAACCGTTAATAAATCTGTGATTTTTCCTGCTCCCTTTTTATCGAAAGACATGCTCATGACCGCCATCATTGACATCATCGCCCGCGAGATACTGGATAGCCGTGGTAATCCAACAGTCGAAGTAGACGTTATTCTGGATGATGGTGCTTTTGGTCGCGCCGCGGTTCCGTCTGGCGCCTCGACCGGTGCTTATGAGGCGGTAGAACTGCGTGATGGTGGCGAGCGGTATCGGGGCAAAGGCGTAATGCAAGCTGTGGATGCCGTCAACGGAGAGCTTTTTGATGCCTTGGTTGGTCTTGACAGCGAAGATCAGTTGGCAATCGATCAGGCGATGCGTGACCTCGATGGATCAGACAATAAAAGCCGTCTCGGCGCCAATGCCATCCTCGGCATTTCACTGGCAATTGCAAAAGCGAGCGCTGACAGCCTTGGAATACCGCTTTACCGCTATATTGGCGGTGCGAACGCCCATGTGCTGCCGGTACCAATGATGAACATCATCAATGGAGGGGAACACGCGGACAACCCGATTGATGTTCAGGAATTCATGATCATGCCGGTAAACGCAGCCAGCTGCACAGACGCGATCCGCATTGGCGCGGAGATTTTCCACGAATTGAAGGACAAACTAAAAGCAGCCGGCCATAACACCGCTGTGGGCGACGAGGGCGGTTTTGCACCCAACCTTGATGGTACCGAAGAAGCCATCAAATTCATTATGTCCGCGATTGAAAGCGCAGGCTACAAAGCGGGTGAAGATGTCTATCTCGCCATGGACGCCGCTGCATCAGAGTTTTACGAAGATGGTGTTTACCATCTTAAAGGCGAGGGCAGGAAGCTCTCCAGTGCAGAACTGGTGGACTATTGGGCCGACCTTGTTGCCCGCTATCCTATCATTTCC
Organism: uncultured Kordiimonas sp.; assembly: GCA_947503625.1. Lineage (GTDB taxonomy): Bacteria > Pseudomonadota > Alphaproteobacteria > Sphingomonadales > Kordiimonadaceae > Kordiimonas. Next base: position 62,130 of record CANNEK010000001.1, read on the forward strand.
ATTGAAGATGGCATGGACGAAGACGACTGGGATGGCTGGAAAGCGCTGACCGAGAAAATAGGGAACACATGCCAGCTTGTCGGGGATGATCTGTTTGTCACTAATCCTGAGAGGCTGGCGGACGGTATTGAAAAAGGCGTTGCCAATTCAATTCTCGTCAAAGTGAACCAGATCGGAACTCTGTCTGAAACCATGGCTGCTGTCGACATGGCCCATCGTGCCAATTATACCTCGGTGATGTCACATCGTTCGGGCGAAACCGAAGATGCCACAATTGCGGACCTTGCAGTTGCGCTTAATTGCGGCCAGATCAAAACAGGATCTCTGGCTCGTTCGGATCGCCTGGCAAAATACAATCAGTTGATCCGCATTGAAGAAGAACTTGGTTCTTCAGCGGTTTATGCGGGAAATTCGATACTGAAATAGGGGTCACAAGCACCTTGCTTCTGCTGCAGCGGTAAAGCGCTGAAAAACCTGCAAAAAAACACAGGATTACTGCATTTAGTGCTTGCAATCGCGACTCGGGTTTGAGATGATTCGAATCATGGATCGATTCGGACATATCATGCACGGAATGGGGCGCAACTGGGCGGCAGGGTTTTGGCTGTTTCTCGTAGCCTATTTTGCCTATCATGCGTTCCATGGCGATAACAGCATTCATGCTCTTCGCAATCTTCAGGTTCAGGAAATCGAGTTAACTATGCTGGCAGCTGATGTGCGGCAGGAGCGTGTGTTTATGGAAACACAAACACGCTCTTTGGCGTTTCAGTCGGTGGACCCGGACATGCTTGAAGAACAGGTTCGTGCACGGCTTGGTTTTACCCACCCGGATGAAGTCGTTATTCTTCTGAATTAGTTTTCCGGATTAACCTTTTGATGGTTAATCGAGGTTTTTCATTTATTTTCAATAGTTTATATCGTGTTGCAAATGACGCGATTCCAAGGTATCCATAGGCCAGTTCTATAGTAGTCCGGGCGACGCCTCGCGACCTTTTCTGGAAGGCCGACATGACCACAAAAAAAACAACCAAAAAGGCGACAGCGTCGCCGCGAAAGCGCACGGCCAAGCCTGCGCTTTACAAAGCATCCAATGATGAGCTGATAGAGTTTTACCGCCAAATGCTGTTGATACGGCGTTTTGAGGAAAAAGCCGGCCAGATGTATGGCATGGGGCTTATCGGCGGTTTTTGCCATTTATATATTGGACAGGAAGCCGTTGCGGTTGGTGTTCAGTCGGCTTTGAAGGAAGGCGACAAGGTTATTTCTGGATACCGCGAGCACGGCCAGATGGTAGCGCTTGGCAGTGATCCACGCGCAATCATGGCAGAACTTACCGGTCGGTCAGGCGGTGTGTCACAGGGCAAGGGCGGTTCAATGCATATGTTTGATCCCGCCAATGGTTTTTACGGCGGGCACGGCATTGTTGGTGCGCAGGTTTCCCTCGGGACCGGCCTTGCGTTCGCGAATAAATACCGGAAGACAGACAATGTCTCGGTTTCCTATTTTGGCGACGGTGCCGCCAATCAGGGCCAGGTTTACGAAAGCTTTAATATGGCCGAGATATGGAATCTGCCGGCCATTTATATCATCGAAAACAACCAGTATGCCATGGGCACATCCGTTAGTAGGGCGAGTTCACAACCGCAACTGTATCGTCGCGGTGAAAGTTTCAATATCCCCGGGCGTCACGTTGACGGCATGAATGTACTTGCTGTTCGCGCCGCGATGGAAGATGCGCTTGACCATTGTCGGTCTGGCAAAGGCCCGATGATTCTGGAGATGGAAACATATCGTTACAGAGGTCACTCCATGTCCGACCCTGCCAAATACAGGTCAAAGGAAGAAGTGCAAAAGATGCGGGCAGACCATGATGCCATTGACCGGATCAAGGATGTGATCCTGAAGGCCGGCGCGGCAAGCGAAGATGAATTGAAGCAGATCGATAAGGACGTGAAAGCAATTGTTGCAGATGCTGCCAACTTTGCTCAGGAATGTCCTGAACCTGATCTTTCCGAACTTTATACAGATGTTTTGGCGTAAGGAGGCTGACTGATGGCTATTGAAATTACCATGCCTGCGCTTTCGCCGACAATGGAAGAGGGCACCCTTGCCGCCTGGCTCGTCAAGGAAGGCGATACCGTTACGTCCGGTGATGTTATCGCGGAAATTGAAACAGACAAAGCGACCATGGAAGTTGAAAGCATTGATGACGGAGTGGTGGCTCAAATACTGATTGAAGCCGGAACAGATAATGTTGCCGTAGGTACATTAATCGCGTTGCTTGCCGAAGAAGGTGAAGACCCGGCCAGTCTGGACGTGTCAAACCCGGCACCCGAACCAGCAGCTGCCCCCGCTGATGCAGCGCCTGCGCCTGCCGAACAGGCCAGTGTTGCTGCGGTACCTGCCGCTGAAGCAGCACCGGTTGACATCAATGTTCCCGAGGGGACACCCATGCAAACGCTCACTGTCAGAGAAGCGCTGCGCGATGCCATGGCGGAAGAAATGCGCCTTGACGGCGACGTGTTCGTGATGGGCGAGGAGGTTGCGGAGTATCAGGGGGCTTATAAAGTCACCCAGGGACTGCTTGATGAGTTTGGTGCCGAGCGGGTGATCGACACACCGATTACCGAGCATGGATTTGCCGGCCTGGGTGTTGGTGCGGCATTTGCCGGCCTGAAGCCCGTTATTGAGTTCATGACGTTCAATTTTGCCATGCAGGCAATTGACCACATTATCAACTCGGCCGCCAAAACCCGTTATATGTCCGGTGGGCTTGTGGAATGCTCCATCGTATTCCGGGGGCCAAACGGGGCAGCAAGCCGCGTTGGCGCACAGCACAGCCACAATTATGCGTCATGGTATTCAAGTGTGCCGGGGCTGAAAGTGATCGCGCCCTATGATGCTGCTGACAACAAAGGCCTGTTGAAAGCAGCAATCAGGGATCCGAACCCTGTCGTATTCCTCGAAAATGAGTTGATGTACGGCGAAACCTTCGATGTGCCCGAAATGGATGACTATGTCGTTCCCATCGGTAAGGCACGTACCTTCCGTGAAGGCAACGATGTAACAATCGTGTCTTACTCAATTACGGTAGGCGAAGCGCTGAAGGCTGCCGACATGCTGGCAGAAGAAGGTATCAGTGCCGAAGTAATAGACCTCCGCACGATCCGCCCGCTTGATATCAATGCGGTGATTGAAAGCGTGAAGAAAACCAACCGCTGTGTTGTTGCGGAAGAAGGCTGGCCGCAATGTTCGGTCGCTTCAGACGTGTCAGCGCAACTGATGGAGCAGGCCTTCGACTGGCTTGATGCACCGGTCACGCGGGTCAACAGCGTTGACGTGCCGCTGCCGTATGCTGCCAATCTGGAAAAAGCGGCAGTTGTGAGCGCAGATGACGTCGTTAAAGCGGCAAAAGCCGTTTGTTACGTGGAGTAGGAGTACGACATGGCTATTGAGATTTTTATGCCCGCCCTCTCTCCCACAATGGAAGAAGGCACGCTTGCGACCTGGCTCGTGAAGGAAGGCGATACAGTCACATCCGGTGATATCATTGCCGAGATCGAAACCGACAAGGCCACCATGGAGGTTGAGAGCATCGATGACGGCACGGTCGTCAAAATTCTGGTTGATGCCGGAACGGACGGCGTGCCCGTAGGTCAGATCATCGCTATACTGGCGGAAGAAGGCGAAGACATTGCCGATGTATCGGTACCTGCATCTTCACCAGCCCCGGCAAAAGCGCCGGAACCTGCTCCCGAGCCTTCAGCGACTGAACCTGAAAATACAGAAGCCCGGGCAAAAATCGCCCAAAGTGATACACCTGATACAATGCTCAGTCTTTTGACAGCTTTGAAGGCCGTTCAATCTGATGAGTCAGATGACGGCGGCAGAGTGAAAGCATCACCGCTGGCCAAACGCATCGCCGCCAATGAGGGCATTGATATCGCCAGTGTTGCTGGTAGCGGTCCGCACGGTCGGATCGTAAAACGCGATGTTGAAGCCGCCCTCAAAGGTGGGACAGCGACACAGGCTGCGGCCGCAGCACCTGCCGCGCAAACGGCACCAGCGCCTGCACCGGTTTCTACTTCTGCGGTGGCTTATCCGCCTCATGATGACATCCCGTTCCGCGAAGAGCGCCTGTCGAACATGCGCAAAACCATTGCCAAGCGTTTGACGGAATCCAAAACAACTGTGCCGCATTTCTACCTGACAATCGAATGCGAGCTCGACAAGCTGCTGGCTCAGCGCAAGGAATTGAACAACAAGCTTGCCGACAGCGGTGTTAAAATCTCGGTCAATGATTTCATCGTCCGCGCTACAGCGCTCGCGTTGAAGAAAGTTCCTGCAGCCAACGTTCAATATGCAGTCGACAAAATGTACTGGTATGAGCGCGTGGATATTTCAATGGCGGTTGCGATTGATGGTGGCCTTGTAACACCGGTGGTGCGCGGCGCAGACCTGATGGGCCTTGCCGACATCGCAAAAACCACCAAAGAGCTGGCAACCAAAGCCCGCGACGGCAAGCTGATGCCGGAAGATTATGCCGGTGGCACCTTCTCGATATCGAACCTTGGCATGATGGGTATCAAGGAATTTTCTGCGGTTATCAACCCGCCACAGGGAGCGATCCTAGCCATCGGGGCCGGAGAACAACGCCCGGTTGTCAAGGACGGGGCGCTGGCTGTTGCCACAATGATGAACTGCACAATTTCATGTGATCACCGGGCGGTAGACGGTGCCGTGGGCGCCGAGTTCCTCGCAGCTTTCAAAGGGTATATTGAAGACCCGATCACCATGTTGCTTTAAGGGGATTTCGCATGGACGCGATCAACCTCAAAAACAAACTTGGCCTGTTCAACGAAACCTGGACACCGAAAGTCGTCGCCAACATTGATGACTTTCAGGTTTATGTTGCCAAGCTTGAAGGCGACTTTATGTGGCATGCCCATGAGGATCAGGATGAATTTTTTCAGGTTCTGGAAGGCAGGTTGCGGATCGACTTTCGTGACAAAGAGGTCTGGCTCGAGCCGGGAGAAATTCTGGTCGTACCGAAAGGTGTGGAGCACAAGCCTTTTGCACCGGACGGCGCGAGCGTGATGATCATTGAAAGTGCCGCTACAGATCACACTGGTGGCATTGACGATCCGCGCCGCAAGGAAAACCACGACCGTATTTAACTGTTAACAACGGCCATGCACGGCTGAGCAGGAAAACAAACGATGAGCAATTCTTTTGACCTGATTGTAATTGGCGGTGGCCCCGGTGGCTATGTGGCGGCCATTCGCGCCAGCCAGCTGGGTATGAACGTAGCATGCGTGGAACGCGAGAACCTTGGCGGCATTTGCCTCAATTGGGGCTGCATCCCGACCAAGGCACTGCTACGCTCTGCTGAGGTTTATCATCTGGCAAAAAACGGTGCCGACTTTGGCCTTAAAATTGGCGATGTGGATTTTGATTTCGATGCAATCGTCAAGCGCAGCCGCGGTGTGGCTGGCCAGCTTTCAGGTGGCATCAAAAGCCTGTTCAAGAAAAACAAGGTCACGCATATCGCGGGTGAAGCGTCATTCAAATCTGCCAACAAGGTTGCGGTGAAAGATGCCAAGGGCAAATCAACCGAGTACACGGCAAAAAATGTTATCATTGCGACAGGCGCGCGGGCGAGAGAGCTACCGCATTTGCAAGCCGATGGTGAACTGGTCTGGAGTTATCGTCACGCCCTTAACCCAAATACCATGCCGAAGAAACTTCTGGTTATCGGTTCCGGCGCCATTGGTATCGAATTCGCCAGTTTCTTTAATGAACTGGGCAGCGACGTAACTGTTGTAGAGATGATGGACCGTGTTTTGCCTGTTGAAGACGAAGAGGTTTCTGCGTTTGCTGAAAAATCCTTCAAAAAACAGGGCATGACCATCAAAACATCAGCTTCAGTTACAGAACTGAAAAAGGGCAAAGACAGTGTTACCTGTGTCGTCGAAACCAAGGGCAAGAAAGAAGAGATCATTGTTGATCGCGTGATTCTCGCCATCGGCATCACAGGCAACATTGAAAACATCGGGCTTGAGGACATCGGGGTTAAAACGGACCGCGGGCACATCGTGATCGATGGATATGGCCAGACGGGTGTGCCGGGCGTCTGGGCGCTCGGCGACGTGGCAGGCCCGCCGTGGCTCGCTCACAAGGCATCGCATGAGGGCATAATTGCCGTTGAAAAAATGGCCGGACTGCCCAATGTGCACCCGATGGATACCGGCAATATCCCGGGATGTACTTATTGCCGCCCGCAGGTTGCCAGTGTTGGCATGACCGAGGCCAAAGCCAGGGAAGCAGGCCACGAGGTTCGAGTTGGCAAATTCCCGTTTATTGGTAATGGTAAAGCAATTGCGCTTGGGGAAGCAGAAGGTTTTGTAAAAACGGTTTTTGACAAGAAGACCGGCGAGCTACTGGGAGCTCACATGATCGGTGCGGAAGTCACCGAACTTATTCAGGGCTATACAATTGCCCGCACGCTCGAAAGCACGGAAGCGGAGTTGATGCACACCGTGTTCCCTCATCCGACCCTGTCAGAGATGATGCATGAAAGTGTGCTCGACGCTTACGGCCGTGTTATTCACTTCTAAATTCTGGTAGATAAAGCCAAGCTTTGTTATCGAAACGCCCAAACCGCCTGGACACATGTTATGAACAAGCCCGAGAACAGCGAACAGTTTCAACGTAAACCCAAATGGATTCGGGTTAAGGCTCCTGTAAGCAAAGGGTATCAGGAAACACGCAAGCTGATGCGTGATAAAAACCTGCATACCGTCTGTGAAGAAGCCGCGTGCCCCAACATCGGCGAATGTTGGTCCAAGAAACATGCGACTGTGATGATACTGGGCGACACTTGCACGCGGGCTTGTGCTTTCTGCAACATCAAAACCGGCCGCCCCATGGCTGTTGACCCGATGGAGCCATTCAACACGGCAGAGGCCTGTGCAGCAATGGGCCTTAATCACATCGTGATAACCTCAGTAGACCGCGATGACCTTGCCGACGGCGGAGCGGACCAGTTTGTTAAAGTGATTAAAGCGATCCGGGATATGAGCCCCAACACAACAATCGAAATTTTGACACCGGACTTTCGTAACAAACCGGGTTCGATTGAAAAGGTGGCCGAAGCCAAGCCTGATGTATTTAACCATAATCTGGAGACAGTGCCGCGCAATTATCCCAAAATTCGTCCCGGCGCGCGCTATTTCCACTCTCTGCGGTTGCTGGAAACGGTCAAAAAAGTGGATCCGTCCATTTTCACCAAGTCAGGCATCATGGTTGGCCTGGGTGAAGACCGGCTGGAAGTCAGTCAGGTGATGGACGACATGCGCATGGCTGATATCGACTTCATGACCATCGGCCAATATCTGCAACCAACACCACGCCACGCCAAAGTCGAACGCTTCGTTACACCGGACGAGTTCAAGACCTATGAGCGCATGGGGCGCGGCAAAGGATTCTTGCTGATCTCTGCGACGCCGCTGACGCGCTCTAGTTATCATGCTGGCGATGATTTCGCCAAACTGCGGGCTGCGCGCGAAAAGCATCTGGCAGCCAGGCGTTGATCTTTTAATTTGACCTGCAAGCGGTCAGATACTTAGATCAACTTATGGGCCCACCATCCGATACCATCAAAAGAGAGCAAGTCTGCTGCAGAAACTGCGGCATCCGTCTTATGGGGTGTTTCTGCCACGAGTGTGGCCAGAAACATATTGAAGGCCGTTTGGATACAAAGGCCTTGTTTGCTCAATTTTTTGAAGCGCTGACAGAGTCAGACAGCACCTTTTGGCAGACATTAAAAAAACTGGTACGGAACCCGGGCGTCGTCGCCCTCGAGTACATAGAAGGAGGCAGGGCCCAATATCTGAATCCCGTACGTTTCCTGTTGGTCACCTTTACAATCTATATTGGTCTCATGGTTGTCACCGGGGCTCAACTTGATATTGCAAGTCGTGTCTTCGTACCTGGTGGAGCTGGTCCTTCGAATTTGGATGCAACCAAATTTGCCGATTCCCTGACGTCCATCATTGCCTATCAGATGGATGTGATCATATTGGTGGTAATCCCGGTACTGGCTTTTTTTGTGCGTTGGCAATATTGGCGATCAGGCCGCAATTATGCTGAAACGTTTACTTTCATATGTTTTGTTTTTGGGCTTGGTTATCTTTGCGGTTCACTTACCGTGCCGGTACAACTGATATTGGGTACATTCACAACCATTTTTAAAAACCTGATTACCGCTGTCCTTTTCATTGTTGGAGCACGTACTTTTTTCAAGATGGGTTGGGGCAAAGCGGTTTTGAGCGGTATTTTTTCTGCGTTTCTTTATTTGGCGACAATGACCCTCGTGCTGCGCGCTGTCGCACTGGCAACAGTTCTCATCGGCAATTTATAAAAGCTTTACGTCTGGTTCATAGACGGCTAAACCCAAGCAATATCAAAAGAATGACGCATTAATGGCCAAACATTCCGAGAAAAAAATACTTCCCTACAGTCGACAACAATTATTTGATCTGGTGTCTGATGTCGGACGTTATCCGGAGTTTTTGCCCTGGTGTGTGGGGGCACGTGTCTACAACAGGCGGGAAGAGAGTTTCGATGCTGATGTTGTTATCGGTTTCAAGATGTTCCGGGAAAAGTTCACCTCCCGGGTTTTGATGCGGGAACCAGGCAGCGTTCACGTAGATTACATCACCGGCCCGATGAAGCGACTCTATAATCACTGGCATTTCACCGAGCTTGAGGCAGGTGGATGCCTGATCGATTTTGAAGTTGATTTCGAGTTCGCAAACAGAGTGATGGAACAGATGATTGGCCGGGTGTTTACCGAGGCAACAGAGCGCATGATTGATGCATTTGAAAATCGCGCACACGCTCTTTACGGCGATTGACGGCAGTCAAATAAAAGTCCCTTCAATTCCACTATGATCCAAGTGTTATTCGGTAAAACTGGAGAAGCACGATGGGAAATTTTCTACACAATTTGATGGAAGGCCTGAGAGGCAGGGAACAGTTTCTGGAAAACAGGGTTAATGACCTGCCATCAAACGCTAAAGATAACGATGCCTATATGAAGGAATACAAGGCACTACAAAGCGACCTGGACGACTTTAAAAAACGGGTCGCTGAGCTTCAGGACAAAGGCGAAGACTATGATGAACACTTTGAACGCAAGATTGAAGACGATCATCGCCAGCTCGAAGTGAAGATAGATACCTGGGCCCGGTCCTGGGAGGACTCAGGCGCTACGCATTAAGCGCTGCCTGAAGCATGGACAGGGCGTGGAGCACGGTTTTTTCACGTACAGCTTCGCGCCCGATATCACCAAACAGCATGCTTTCTGCATGGGGTGCTTGTCCTTGCTCGGCCAGACCAAACCAAACGAGGCCAACGGGTTTTTCAGCACTCCCGCCGCCAGGGCCGGCAACGCCGGTAACGGATATAGTGATATCGGCAAGGGAATGCGCTAGAGCGCCATAGGCCATTTCCTTTGCCGTGGTGTCAGAAACAGCGCCAAACCGGGTCAGGGTGTCTTCCCGCACGCCCAGCATTTGCTGCTTGGCTTCGTTCGAATAGGTCACAAAACCACGGTCAACCACATCGGAGGAGCCGGCAATATCGGTAAGCGCACCAGCGATCAGCCCGCCAGTACAGCTTTCTGCGGTTGCTATTTTGAAGCCTCGAGTGCGTGCCAAATGAAGCACTTGGGTCGCCAGAATTATTTTCTCTTTACTCATGGATGTCAGAGCACCATTTCCATACCAACCAGAATGATAACAGCGAGCCAAACCGTTTCCATAACCATAAGCAGAACAGGTTTGAGGCCAACATTCACCAATTCCTTCAGATTTGATTTCAAACCGATAGCGGCAATAGCCGTCACCAGCATAAAGCGTGAAGCCGAGACAAACACATCTTTAACTCCAGCTGGAATGTCGACGTAACTGTTCAGGGCAACGCAAGCGGCAAAACCGACGAGAAACATCGGGAAAATTGTCGGTCGGGCACCCGCTGTCGTCTGGCTCCTGAAGGCAATGGCAAAAACAAACACAACGGGCACCAGAAAGGCGACTCTGATCAGTTTGACCAGTGTTGCCGTGTCCCCAGCAGGTTCCGAAATAGAATATCCAGCGCCGACAACCTGAGCAACATCATGAATAGTTCCCCCCAGAAACAGGCCAGCCGCTTCTTCTGAATGCGCAAGAGAGCCGCTAATGATTGGATAAATAATCATTGCGATGGTAGAAAGTGATGTCACGCCGATAACCGCGAAAATCGTATTTTGTTCTTTGTTTTTCCCGTCTGGTAAAACAGCTGATAGTGCAAGTGCGGCGGAAGCACCACAAATGGCAACCGCACCGCCCGTTAGGGCACCAAACCGGGACTTGAGCCCCATGAATTTTGACAGGGCCATACCAACAAAAATTGTACTGACGATGCCGACAGCCAACAGTGCCAGTGTCTCGATGCCCACCGCCATTACATCCCCAATAGCAATACGCAGCCCCAAAAGCGCCACGCCCGTGCGCAAAACTTCGCATCCGGCGAAATTTATGCCTGCGACGGCCTGATCGTTTTCATAGAGAAACCTGAGGGCCATGCCCAGCAACAGAGCAAAAAGCATGGTAGGAGCACCGTAATGCTCCCCTAGGAAACTCGCTGCAAAACCAATGGTAATGGCAACCGCCAACCCGGGAAACAGATTGGCACCAGATGCCTTTAAGGAAGAAAACAATAGAAGGCCCTTACAAAAAACCAAACATTGCGAGGATTTCTATCCCAAGAATAGCGAAAATGCCAGCAACTATATCATCAACCATTACGCCAAACCCTCCGCTGACTTTCCTGTCAAGCCAGCCGATAGGCCAGGGTTTGATGATATCAAAAACACGAAACAGAACAAAAGCGGCGATAAACAGGGCATAGCTTGTGTCCATATAATAACAGGGCAGTAGCGCCAGCCACATGCCAGCAACTTCATCGATGACAATCTCCGGTGCATCATGCACACCTGTTTGTCGTTCGATTGCATCGATCGACAAGGTTCCAATAATCGTAACCACAAAAATTGCCGTCGCAAATACAAAGGCGGAGACCCCTGCCGCTATTAACAGATATCCGGTAATAAGGGCGGCAAACGAACCCCAAGTACCGGGAGCAGGGCGTATCAAGCCCGAACCAAAGAAAACAGCAATCCAGTATGCGGGTGATGCCTTGCGGTCTTGCCAGTTATCAAGCGACTGTTTCACAGGCCCCCCTCAGCTTCTGGCAGGCGCACCGTGGCTGTCGCCTGCGCCGCGATGCCTTCACCGCGTCCGGTAAAACCAAGCTTTTCTGTTGTCGTTGCCTGCACGCTCACGCGGGAGATATCTATTCCGGCGATTTGTGCAATCGTCTCGCGCATGGCTGTGCTATGAGGCCCGATTTTTGGCGCTTCGCAAATGATGATAACGGCAAGGTGCGCTATCAAACCGCCTTTTGCATTTACTCTTTCGCACGCATGAGAAAGGAATGCGTTACTGGCCGCGCCGCGCCATGTTTCATCAGAAGGGGAAAAATGGGTGCCTATATCGCCGTCGGCAATCGCGGCCAGCACAGCATCCGTAAGAGCGTGCAGCGCAACATCTGCGTCAGAATGGCCTTTCAGCGACTGATTGTGCGGGATTTTGACGCCGCCCAGCCAAACATGATCACCCGGTTCGAACCTGTGGACATCGTAGCCCGCGCCCACGCGCACATCGGTCAAGTTCCCTGCAAGCATTCTGTTCGCCTTCATGAAATCATTCGCTGTGGTGATTTTGAAATTGTCGGGGTCACCATTGATGAACTTTATTTTTCCGCCACTGGCTTCAAAAAGCGAAGCATCGTCTGTGTAACGATTGTGTGCCGCTGTGCGGTGCGCCTGAAGTATTTCGTTAAATACGAAAACCTGCGGTGTTTGAACAGCAAATAGGCTGTCCCGGTCAACGGCCTCGGTATGACCTTCCGCAGATTTTCGCACGAGCGTGTCGACAATATTCAATGCAGGGGTCACTCCCTTGCATTTGTCGTCGATTGCCATCGTGAGCTCTTTGATCATGTGCGGCGAGATAAAAGGCCGGGCGGCATCATGAATATGCACAATTAAAGGCGGGTTGTTGCCAAGCGCCTCAAGGCCGTTCCTCACACTGTCCTGCCTGGTCGCGCCACCAAACACAGGAGCATCAAGACCTTCAAGCCCTGCGACCGACTGCTCGTATACCCCGGCATCATCGGGATGAATAACCGGAACAATGCGCACACCGGCTTCATGGCCTGAAAAGGCATTCAGGAATGCTTCCACCGTACGACGGATGACCGTTTTGCCGAAAAGCAGGCGATATTGTTTTGGAATACCGTCACCTGCGCGGCTTCCGCGACCTGCAGCGACCAGAATTACAGCAATCTGACCCTTTTCCGGGGGGGCTTCAGCCATGGGAAATCTCTCTATAGATTTTTAGTTTTAGTTCTGGCATAAGCAGTGCCTAATTATTAGGCAGTATCAGTAACACAGGTTGTCCCATGGCTATTAACATTGGTCCAATTGAAATTAAAGACCCGGTTATCCTGGCCCCCATGTCCGGGGTTACCGACATGCCGTTTCGCAGGTTGGTAAAACGGTTTGGTGCAGGTCTCGTTGTTTCGGAAATGATTGCATCCGAAGCCATGATCCGGGCAACGGCGCGTAGCCAGAAGATGTCCACCAACTGTGCTGAAGAGTTTCCGATGTCTGTGCAGCTCGCAGGCTGCGAGGGTGCAAAGATGGCCGAAGCCGCGAAGCTCAATGAAGACCGCGGGGCTGCAATCATTGATATTAACATGGGCTGCCCTGTTAAAAAGGTGGTCAATGGCCACGCAGGTTCAAGCCTGATGAGAGACCTAGATCATGCCGGTGAACTCATTCACGCCACCGTCAACGCTGTATCACTGCCTGTTACCCTGAAAATGCGCCTCGGCTGGGACGACAATAGTTTCAACGCGCCCGAGCTTGCCAGAATCGCCGAGCAGGCAGGTATCAAGCTGGTCACTATTCATGGACGTACGCGTTGCCAGTTCTACAAGGGACATGCGAACTGGAAGAAGGTTGGCGTCGTCAAGCAGGCTGTAGATATACCTGTGATCGTAAATGGCGATATCAACGATTTCCCCGATATTGACCAAGCCCTTGCTGACAGCGGTGCCGACGGCATCATGATCGGGCGCGGTACATACGGCAAGCCATGGTTCGTGGGGCAGGCCATTCATTATCTGCGTACCGGTGAAAAGCTGGCGGACCCTGCACTTGATGTACAGCTGGAAACGCTTTTGGAGCATTATGAAGATATGCTTCACCATTACGGTATTGAGGCTGCAGTGCGTATCGCCCGCAAACACATCGGCTGGTACACAAAAGGATTGCACGGCTCTGCTGATTTCCGAAACAGCGTGAACCGCGTTGATGACCCCGAAGTAGTGAAACAATCCATCACAGACTTTTACACGCCGCTGTGTGAACAGTTGGCGGCCTGATGTCAGCAACGACAACCTTGCCATTTGCCTCTGAAGAGGATCAAAAAGTCCTCAGCGGCCTCAGGCAAGGTGTTTTGGCTATTGATGCCGGCAATCATATAACTGCCGTATATGCCCATTCGGAGGCTATTCTTGGCCGTAGCCGCGAAAGTCTTGTTGGTGGGCGCCTGGCGGCAATTTTGGGGGTAGGGCGCGCTGCAGAAGACCTTGTCGAGCGAGCACGAGCCGAAAACACACCCCTCAACAGTTATGATGTCCGTTGTTCTCCACCGCTAGGAGATATCGAACTGGTCGATCTGCATGCCAATCCATTCGAGGGCGACGGAACAATAATTCTCTCGATATTACCTCGCCGCATTACCGCTTTTCTTGAGAAAAAAGGAGAGATGGACGCCGCGGCTCGTTCTGTGAGCGGGTTGGCATCAATGTTGGCACACGAAGTTAAAAACCCGCTGTCAGGAATACGCGGTGCTGCGCAGCTGATGGGCAGGGCGCTGGACGACACGCATCTCAGACTAACAGACCTTATCTGCAAGGAAGTGGACAGGATCAAAGATCTGGTCGATGATCTCGAGAGCTTCAATGCACCGGTAGAAGCCCATATGGAAGCTGTCAACATTCATGAGGTGCTTGACCATGTTCTGAACGTGGCTCAGGCCGGGTTTGCAAGTGACGCTGTTCTGAGGCCAAAGTTTGACCCTTCGCTGCCTGCGGTTGCGGGGAATTATGACCGATTGGTCCAGGTATTTCTAAATCTGGTAAAAAACGCGGTAGAGGCGGCCGGGAACGAGGCGGATATTACGGTCACAACGGCCTACAGGCACGGCATCTGGATAAAAGGGGCTGACGGGAAGCGCATTCGCCTCCCGATCGAAATTGCGGTTTCGGACAACGGCCCGGGTATCCCTGAAAACATCAAAGGCCATCTATTCGACCCCTTTGTCACCGGACGTTCCGGTGGTACTGGCCTTGGTCTTTCCATGGTTGCACGATATGTCAGCAACTTTGGTGGAACGGTTACTGCCGATAACCTGCCGCAAGGCGGCGCAATTATCAAAATTCAACTTGCATTGTTTGAGGACCAGAAACATGAGCAGCAGTAAAGCAACGATTGTTGTCGCTGACGATGATCTAGCCATCCGCCTCGTAGTCGGCGAGGCACTGAGGCAGGAAGGCTGGATGGTTATCGAGGCCGAAGATGTACCGGAACTCAGTCGCCTTGTACGATCCGGTCAGGGCGATGTGGTGATATCTGATGTTTTGATGCCCGGCGGCAGCGGCCTGGAAGCTATGCCCGAGTTGCTAACTGATCGTCCGGAACTGCCTTTTGTTATCATGAGCGCTCAGAATACCCTGTCTACCGCTATGGATGCGACAGCAAACGGCGCATTTGAATATCTACCAAAACCTTTTGATATTGATGAGTTAGTGAGTGTTGTTAAGAAAGCACTCAAGAAAGCTTCCACCCCCAATGTAGAAAGAAAAGAACCAGATCAGAACTTGCTGATCGGGCGATCTTCGGCCATGCAGGAGATATACCGCGCTATGGCGCGTGTTGTTCAAACCGAACTGACGGTTCTGATCAATGGTGAAAGTGGTACCGGTAAGGAATTGGTTGCGCGTGCCTTGCACGAACATGGGCCACGCCGCGATAACCCCTTTGTTCCAGTCAATATGGCGGCGATCCCAAAGGAGTTGATAGAAAGTGAGCTTTTTGGTCACGAGCGCGGCGCCTTTACTGGCGCGGAAACCAGAACACTTGGCAGATTTGGCGAGGCAAAGGGCGGTACCCTGTTTCTCGACGAAATCGGCGACATGCCGCTTGAAGCGCAAACACGGCTATTGCGAGTGCTGCAGGAAGGCGAATATCGTACTGTAGGCGGGCAGACCAGCATACGAACCAATGTGCGTATCATTGCTGCAACCAATAAAAACCTTAAGTCAATGGTAGCGTCAGGCGATTTTCGCGAAGATTTGTACTTCAGACTGAATGTTGTGCCGCTTGCAATCCCCCCTTTAAGGGAGCGCACCGAAGATATTCCTGACCTTGCGGAACATTTTCTGGAAAAGGTCACAGAGTCCGGCTTGCCTTTCAAAACACTGACGGCTGGCGCCAAGAAGGTTCTGCAGTCTTTTGACTGGCCGGGCAATGTCAGAGAGCTGGAAAACCTGATCCGCAGGTTGTGTGCGTTGCATCCAGGCAATCAGATTAATGGTGCGGCGATCAAGGCCGAATTTGACCGGTCCACATCAGATCTCGCAGGTGGTCCCATGAGCATTATGGCCAACGTAACCGGTGGCAATCTCTCGCAGACGGTCCGGATGCACCTGGATCAATATTTTGATTTTCATGAAGACGGCCTGCCACCACCTGGCTTGCATTCACGAATTCTCCGGGAAATTGAACGGCCGCTTATTCAGAAGGTACTGACTGTAACCAAGGGTAATCAGGTGAAAGCCGCCGATTTACTGGGCCTGAATCGCAACACATTGCGCAAAAAGATAAAAGAACTGGAGATCAATATGCCTCCAAAAACCTCATGAGACTGGTATGGCGTATTTTTAACGTTTGTTTTCCTTATTACTTTCAGCCTGTTACAAATTTCGCCACAATTTCCTTGTGATATATCTAGAACAAATGTGGCATTTATGCATCATGAGTTTCTATGAGCACCATTAAGCGCAAAGAACGCCATAATGTAATGGCAGCATCTCCTAAATTGCCAAACCGGCGGTTGGCTAAATTTGCGCTTTGGGCCAGACGGCTAAACCTGATGGGCCGGCTTGAAGTTGTGCTGGCAGTTCTTGCGGTTGCCTCGGCGATTGCGACCTATATTACGATGTCGCAAAAATCGGCACCAACCGAGGTGACATCCGGCCAGACCATGCGGGTTTTACTTGCGTTAAACCTGGCTCTTCTTCTGGCACTTGGTGTGGTAATTGGCCGCTGGTTTGTGCGCATCTGGTCTGCGCGAAAAGGCATGAAAGCCGGATCACGACTGCAAGCCAGGGTAACAGGCTTTTTTATCGGCATTGCAATTGTTCCGCCTATTATCATGACGGTGTTTTCCGCCCTGTTTCTGGAGTTCGGAATTCAGTCCTGGTTCAGCGAGAAAATTCGATTTGCCCTCAATAACTCGCTGGAAGTTGCAGAGACCTACATGATTGAGCATCGGGTCAACATCGAAAAAGACATGCTCAAAATCGCCTTTGCTTACAATCAATTGAACTTTGCCCAGCAACGGGACCAGATCACGCTACAGCGCGTAGCCGAAACAGCCCTGAGTACAAGATTGTTGTCTGAAGTTGTGATTATCGAACAACCAAACGGCGAAGAAGGCTCTATTCTGGCCGGAGCGAACGATGGCTTGTCATTCAGTACGCCCCGGATAGAAACCACATTGTTGACGCGGGCATCTACCGGCGAAACAGTGATTGCAACAAGCACTGACAGCAATAATGTTTCGGGTTTGATCAGGCTATCGTCATTTTTCAGACCTACTTACCTGTATGTATCACGTGACTTGAGCCCTCAAGTGCTTGGTTATCTGTCAGCAACACGCTCTGCTGTTGCCGATTATGAGAACCTTGAAGGACAGCGCAGCGACATCCAGCTTCAGTTTAACGTGGTGTTCATTATCGTCGCCTTGTTGATCCTGTTGGCGGCGATATGGATCGGACTTTGGTTTTCCAGCAAACTTGTCAATCCCTTATCCAACCTTGTGGATGCTGCTGAAAGAGTTGGACAGGGCGATTTACAGGCGCGGGTACCGACGGTGCCGTCCAGTGACGAAGTCGGAACCCTAAGTCGGGCTTTTAACCGGATGACAGATCAGTTGGCCAAGCATCAGGATGCGCTGATCGAGGCAAACAACGAGCTGGATGAACGCCGCCGGTTCCTCGAAGAGGTACTGGAAGGTGTGTCGGCCGGTGTGCTGGGACTGACGCTGGACCGCAGCGTGTTCCTGCCAAATCGCTCTGCTCTCAACCTGCTGGGACTTGCTCCTGAAGACCTTATGGGCAGGGAACTCACTGAAGTAGTGCCTGACTTCAATGATATTATCGCGCAAAGCGAGCAGTCTGAAAAAGGCGAGGCCAAAGGTGAAGTCCAGATTGAAATGCAGGGCGATGTCAGAACCCTTATGGTTCGGGTGTTTGCCGAGAGGCAGGACACTGGTGAAATCGGTGGCTATGTGGTCACGTTTGACGACCTTACTGAACAATTGGCTGACCAGCGTACTGCAGCATGGGCTGATGTTGCGCGTCGGATCGCACACGAGATTAAAAACCCGCTGACACCCATTCAACTGTCTGCGGAACGTCTGAAACGGAAATACCTGAAAGAAATCCAGTCCGACAAAGAAATCTTTGCACAGTGCACCGACACGATCATCCGCCAGGTGGGTGACTTACGCCGAATGGTTGATGAATTTTCGTCTTTCTCGCGAATGCCTGCACCGATTTACCGAACGACAGATATCGCAGATGTTGCGCGACAAGCCATGTTTCTTAGGGAGGTGGCAACCCCTGACATTCAGTTCACGACCGATATCAGTGGGCAGCTCAGGTCCATCAAGTGTGATGATCGGTTGCTCGGTCAGGCACTTACAAACGTCTTGAAGAATGCATCTGAAGCGGTAGAGGCGCGTGTTGAAAAAGACCGGGCACAGGGTTTGGAGACTATTGAATCAGGCTTTGTGCGGCTGAACCTGTCTCAAACTGAAGATAGAACAATCATTACAATCGAAGATAATGGCCTTGGCCTGCCGGCAAACCAAAAAGACAGGCTGATGGAACCTTACGTTACAACCAGGTCAAAGGGAACCGGACTTGGCCTCGCGATTGTGCGCAGAATTATGGAAGAACACGGCGGGTCTGCCCGGCTTGTCGACAGAAACCCGACCGGCGCTAGAGCGATTTTGACATTCTCTCATATGGCACTTGAAAAACGTGCGGAGCAATCCGAACATGAAAATGATACTGACGGCCATCCGGCTGCTGCTGAATAACCAAATATATAAGGAAATTGCCACTTATGGCTCTCGACATTCTAATTATTGACGATGAAGCAGATATCAGGGAACTGATAGCCGGCATTCTTGAAGACGAAGGTTACTCGGCGAGAACAGCCCATGACAGTGACAGTGGACTTGCTGAAATTGAGGCAAGGTTGCCAGCCTTGATGGTGCTGGATATCTGGTTACAGGGTAGCAAACTGGATGGACTGGAAATACTGGAGCTGGTGAAATCAAGGCACAAGGAATTGCCGGTCGTGGTTATTTCGGGGCACGGCAATATTGAAACCGCTGTTGCTGCAATCAAGAAGGGCGCCTACGATTTTATCGAAAAGCCGTTTGAGGCTGATCAGCTTTTGCTGACCATTCAACGAGCGACAGAGGCCGAACACCTGCGTAGGGAGAATGAAGAGCTCAAGAAACGCTCTGCTTTTTCAGTTGATATTACGGGCAGGTCTGCCGCCATCAATACACTTCGTCAAAGTATCGAGAAGGTTGCGGCAACCAATAGCCGTATATTGATCCAGGGTGCGTCAGGTAGCGGCAAGGAAGTGGCTGCACGGCAAATTCATGTGCGGTCCAACAGATCAAACGGTTCCTTTGTTATCGTGAGTGCAGCCTCTATGGAGCCACACCGGATGGAGCAGGAACTGTTCGGTGTGGAACAAAATGGTGGTGTAGTAAAAACCGGCCTTTTCGAGCGCGCACATGGCGGTACGCTGTTTATTGATGAAGTGGCTGACATGCCACTCCCCACGCAAGGTAAAATACTGCGTGTTCTGACGGACCAGGCTTTTGAACGAGTTGGCGGCAACACAGGTGTTAAGGTTGATGTACGGGTGATTTCCGCGACCAGCAAAGACCTGGTGCAGGAAATATCGGAAGGCCGGTTTCGTGAAGACCTGTACCACAGGCTAAATGTAGTTCCACTCGCAATGGCTTCTCTAAGCGAGAGACGGGAAGATATTCCAACACTTGCACAAGGGTTCCTGAATACGCTTGCAGAGGCCACCGGAAGATCTCAGTCAACACTGGGAGAAGACGCCATTGCGGCACTGCAGTCCTATGACTGGCCAGGCAACGTCCGGCAGCTCAAAAATATTATGGAGCGTGTCGTCATCATGGGCCCTGAGGAACCCGGGGCCGAGATTACAGCAGACGACCTGCCTCAGGAAATCAAGATCGGCTCTGGAGATCTGATGCAATCAGGGGAGGGCAATACCATCATGACGACGCCTCTGAGAGAAGCAAGAGAAGCGTTTGAGCGTGAGTATCTGAAGGTTCAGATCAATCGTTTTAGTGGTAATATCTCCAGAACTGCGGCCTTTATAGGTATGGAACGCTCGGCGTTGCACCGCAAACTGAAGTCGCTGGGCTTGTCAGGAAACAAACCGGATACCGAGGCCTGATGGCTTTCGGGGCAATGGCATCATGGTAACCAACGGTGTTAGTTTGCTGTTTTTTGAAAGAGATCGGATAGCACGCTTATGAAAGTTATCGTGTGTGGGGCAGGGCAGGTCGGGTTTCACATCGCCAAGCATTTGGCGGACCAGCAGAATGATGTGGTTGTTATTGACCGATCGGTAAAACTGATCCGAAAAATCAGCGAGAGCCTTGATGTGCAGGCGCTTGTGGGGCATGGCTCTGATCCGGACATGCTGGCGAAGGCGGGTGCCTCGGATGCAGACCTTCTCGTCGCGGTCACGCAGTCTGACGAGGTCAATATGATCGCCTGTCAGGTTGCTCATTCGCTGTTTAGTGTACCCACCAAAATTGCACGCATTCGAAATCAGGCTTACCTTAATTCAAACTGGCGCGATCTGTTTTCGAGAGACAATCTGCCGATAGATGTGATTATCTCGCCTGAACTGGAAGTTGCCGAGGCACTTGCGCGACGCCTTGAAGTACCCGGCGCCTTCAATATGGTCCCCTTTGCCGAAGGCAAGGTCCGGATGATTGGCCTCTTGCTTGAGGATGACTGTCCTGTCATCGACACGCCACTCAGACAATTATCGGAACTGTTTCCCAATCTCCAGACAACCGTCGTGGCTGTTGAACGCAACGGCAAACTTTTTGTGCCGCGCAGTGATGATCAGCTTCAGGCAGGCGATGCGATCATCATCGTAGTTGAAGCTTCCACGACCGAGCGCTCGATGGCCGTGTTTGGTCACGAAGAACAAAAAGCCCAGCGCATTGTCATTGTCGGCGGCGGCAATATCGGTCTTGCACTGGCGCAGTTGCTCGAGCAAAGCGAACGGCAGGCGAACCTCAAGATTATCGAAATCGACCCGGAACGCGCCAAGAAAATTGCAGAGAAACTTGAAACCACGGTTGTTATCAACGGGGATGCCCTGAACCGCGAGATTTTGCTTGAAGCCAACATTGCCCAGGTCGACACCATCGTTTCTGTCGCGGACGACGATGAAGTTAACATCCTGTCTGCGCTGCTGGCCAAACAACAAGGCGGAGCTTCAGCGATAACGCTGATGAACAATCCGATATACGGCAATCTTGTTGGTTCGCTGGGTATTGATGTTGCGCTTGACCCTCGGGAAACAACGGTATCTTCGATCGTTCGGCATGTGCGCCGCGGACGTATTCGCGACCTTTACAGCCTGTTTGACGGTCAGGCAGAGATCATCGAAGCCGAAGTTCTCGCGGGTTCGGAAGTAACACAGAAAACGATTGCGGAACTCAGACTACACGGCGATGTCAAGTTTGGCATGATCATCCGGGAAGGAGAGACAATCGTTCCCGCTGCTGATACACAGCTGCAAAGTGGTGATCAGGTTGTTATTCTGGCCATGGCTCATGCGGTTAAAAAAATTGAACAATTGTTCTCGGCCCGCGCCGACCTGTTCTAGGCAAACATTATGTGGAAAAGCCGCTTATTCTATCTGATCGGCTCCTGGATCCTGGTATTGTCAGGCTTGCAGCTCATTCCGCTTTTCTATGCCTTGGGAGTTGGCGAACTGAATGCAGCGAGCAGTTTTTTTGCTTCTACATCGCTATCGCTTCTTCTAGGGGGAGCGCTGTTCCTGGGGTTTCGCTCAACAGAAAAGGTGCGAGTGCCCCGCCTTACAATTTTTCTGCCACTGGCTGGTGTTGTCAGTCTGGCGGTCATGGCGGGCCTGCCGCTTTTCTTTTTGTTCCCCGATGCTGGTTTCCTGCCCGCCCTTTATGACGGAATGTCGCAAATCACCACCAATGGATCTTCCGCATACGAGGGGTCGATCGACGAGATAAGGTCTGTACTTTTATGGAGAGCACTCTCCAGCTGGACAGGCGGACTGATGGCGATTTCGTTCACCCTCTCGCTTCTGATGGCAATGAATAGCGGAGGACTACAGCTACATCGTTCTCCCTTACATTTTGGTGACAGGGAAAGCGGATATCAACGCTTGCGGGCCACAACGCGCGCTATTCTGCCAGTGTATGTTTTCGCCACACTTTTATGCTTTATTCTTCTGTGGTTGGCGGGCACACCGCGCTTCGATGCCTTTTTGCTCGCTTTGTCCGCCGTCAGCACAGCAGGTGTCGTTCCCGAAGCGATGGTTCAGGACCTGGGTGGGCTACCGCAATTTTTGCTGATGTTTTTCCTGCTTGTTGGCCTTTCGAACTGGGATTTTCACCACCTGCGAAGTCGCACCATGTCTTTTTGCTTCAGGCAAGATCGTGAGCTTCGGCTGAGCCTTGTGGTCATTGCAGGTGCCTCATTACTGCTGTTCCTGTTAACCGAAACCAGTCTGGCAGATATCATGTCACTTATACTGGCTGCAACATCAGCTGTTGCCACATACGGGATCATGCCTTCCGAAGTTGCGGGTCTTGAAATCAGGGCGTATTTGCCGGTTGCCATTCTTCTGCTGATACTGACAGCGGTTGGCGGCGCTATTGCCAGCCCATCCGGCGGGTTGAAACAGATGCGGGCGATGCTTGTTTTCAGGCTTGGCCGCGCGGAAATTGACAGACTGGCGCATCCTCATGGTGTCCACACCGTTTTGTATGGTGACGCTGTGGCGGAAAAACGGGACGTTGACGCCATCTGGCTGTTGTTGGGATCGTTCGTTTTGATTACCGCACTTGGTGCCATTAGCCTCGCCATTCTGGGCATTCACTTTCAGGACGCCCTGACGCTTGCGGTCACAGCAATGACCCTTTCAGGTCCTCTCGCTGTCAGTGCCAGTCCCGGTTTTGCCGGCTATGGCAGCCTTGCTCAGGTCGACTATGCCATCCTCAGTTTTCTGATGCTGGTTGGCAGGGTGGAAGCACCTATCTTCATGGCAA
This sequence comes from uncultured Kordiimonas sp., assembly GCA_947503625.1. Taxonomy (GTDB): domain Bacteria; phylum Pseudomonadota; class Alphaproteobacteria; order Sphingomonadales; family Kordiimonadaceae; genus Kordiimonas. The sequence continues at coordinate 84,986 of CANNEK010000001.1, forward strand.
TCTTTGCAAAAGCGCTCTGGCGAGGCTAAACGCCTCATATTGCGGTTGATATTCACCAAAAGCCTGTTGACCGATCCCGACTTCGTCTGACATATAGGAAACACGAGTGGGTAACGACAGCAGCGCCGGTAAGAAACGGCAAACGCTTCGGTGGACTTTCCCGTTCACTGGCGATTAAAGCGATAATAGCAAACAAGAAAAAAGCGGACCATGTCAGATAAAAATCAGAACCTTCAAGACGTTTTCCTTAATGCCGTCAGAAAAACCAAAACCCCCGTCACCGTCTTTCTGGTGAATGGTGTCAAACTTCAGGGCGTTATCACCTGGTTTGATAACTTTTGCGTATTGTTGCGCCGCGACGGCCATTCGCAACTTGTATACAAGCATGCGATATCAACTGTTATGCCTTCAGGCCCCGTTCAACTGTTCGAGCCAGAGAAAGAAGGCTTAGAGGACTAAGTTGACAAACAAATCCGATCGCGGCCAAACCGTCGAGAATAGCCGTTCTTCTGAAAAAGGAGGAGGCTGGTCGACTGACGGCCTCGCTTATCTACAGAAACAAACTGTTCGCCAGCGTGTTTATGCAGTGCACCCCTTTGTGCGCGATATGGCACACGATCCGCTTGTACGGTCGCCCGAGGCGCGCCTTGAGGAAGCGATGGGCCTTGCTGCTGCCATTGATGTAGAGCTGGTAGGGGGCGAAACCATTGCTCTGAGAACGGTAAAGCCGGCCACATACCTCGGGCGGGGCAAACTGGATGATTTGAAGGCTTATGCCAAAGCTGAAGAAATTGAACTGATTATTTTTGATTGTGAACTCAGCCCCATCCAGCAACGAAACCTTGAACGCGAGCTGAAAGTTAAAATTATTGACCGCACCGCACTTATTCTTGAGATTTTCGGAGATCGCGCCAGTACCAAGGAAGGCGAGTTACAGGTAGAGCTTGCACATCTGGTCTATCAACGAAGCCGTCTGGTTCGGTCCTGGACCCACCTTGAGCGCCAGCGAGGTGGTTCTGGCTTCATGGGTGGCCCGGGCGAAACACAGATCGAGGCTGACCGCCGGATCATCGCTGACCGGATCACCCGCATTCGGCGCCAACTGGAATCTGTTACCCGCACGCGAACACTACACCGTGCACGACGCCAGAAAGCGCCATACCCGGTCGTCGCGCTTGTTGGATATACCAATGCCGGAAAGTCGACACTGTTCAATCGCCTGACTGAAGCTGAAGTGCTGGCGGAAGATATGCTCTTTGCCACTCTTGATCCTACCATGCGGGCGATCACACTACCAAGTGGTCGCAAGATCATTATGTCGGATACTGTTGGTTTCATTTCCGATCTGCCAACCACACTCGTTGCGGCGTTTCGCGCCACGCTTGAAGAAGTTCTCGAAGCCGATCTGGTAGTCCATGTACGCGATGCGTCGCATCCCGATACGGACATCCAAAAAGCCGACGTTGAAAATGTCCTGGCAGAGCTTGGGGTTGATTTGACCTATGACCTTGATGCTGCCGACAATGCAACACCGGTAATAGAGGCCATGAACAAAAGCGATCTCATCCCTGATGATGAGCTGGCCGCTTTGGAAACAATTGGAAACAGGGCTGAAACGTTCGTGCCACTTTCCGGGCTGACTGGGTCTGGCTGTGACCGGTTTATCGATATCCTCGATACTGCACTCAGCAGCAAAAATCAGGAGATCAAGCTTGTTGTTCCTTTTAGCGACGGTCAAACACCTGCATGGCTTCACGCCAACAGTAAAATCCTGGAAACCGATACCCGCAGCGAAGGTACCTTTTACCGTTTCAGTGTAGATCCCATTGCCTGGGGGAAGTTCAGCAAGGGAAAAGACTACGCCTGAAAGCACTGTATTGTATCCAAGAAAGATGATGGCGGAGAGTGAACTATGGCTGCAACAAACAAAATGGAGCTACAAGCCATTACACAAAAAGAATTTGGGAAGTTAATCAAACTCATCGACTCGATTGATGAAAGGCTTGCTTTGAAAAAAGACGCGGAAGACACGTCTATAAAAGACGTTGTTGCACACCGTGCCCACTGGATTGATCTGTTTATAGGTTGGTATGTCGATGGACAGGCCGGAAGAACCGTTTACTTTCCTGCCAAAGGCTACAAATGGAATGACCTCAAGCGTTACAATGCCGGTCTAAGAGCAAAACAGGTCGGCTTGAGTTGGGACAACGCGAAAAAAGCACTCCGGGAAAGCTATACAATCCTGTCCGATTTCATCGAAAATCATACTGACAACGAGCTATACGCAGGACCGATGAAAGGGGCGAATAACCAGTGGACACCGGGCAGGTGGGCGGAAGCAGCCGGTCCCAGCCACTTCAGGTCAGCCTCCAAATACATCAGACAAACACAAAAAAAACACAACGCAGGTTGAAGCAATCGAAAATACTGGTTCGGTGGTTCTCTACTTTCAGGGTTTAAGCTGGCTTCGTTCTTTCCGTTCTTCGGCTTTTACGGTGTTCCACAAAGCATCCATTTCCTGAAGAGATGACTGTTTTGGTGTTTTATCCATAGCTTTCAATCTGGACTCCACTCTCTTGAAACGTCTCTCAAATTTGGCATTGGCATCACGCAATGCTTCTTCCGGGTCTATCTTCAAATGACGTGCAAGATTGACCATAACAAACATCAAATCTCCAAACTCTTCCTTAAGTCGGTTTTGCCCCTCGCCGTTCTGGTAAGCTTCGACCAACTCAGCACTCTCTTCCTGCATCTTGTCCAATACCTGAAGCGTTTCAGGCCAGTCAAAACCAACCCTTGCAGCGCGTTTTTGCAGCTTTACAGCTCGTAAAAGAGCAGGGAGCCCCACGGTAACGCCATCCAGAACCGATGGTTGTTTACCTTGCTCCGCCGCCTTTTCTGCTCGTTCCTGCTCTTTTTGCTGTTCCCATGCGGTGGTTTGCGCATCGGCATCCTCGACGGTTGCGCCAGCGAACACATGGGGGTGACGACGAACCATCTTTTCGCATATAGATGCGATAACGTCATCGAACATGAACTCACCGATCTCACTAGCGATCTGTGAATGAAAAACGGTTTGCAACAATAAATCACCAAGTTCGTCCCTCAGGGCTGGCATGTCACCTGCCCGAATCGCTTCATCAACTTCATAAGCCTCCTCAATGGTATAAGGTGCAATCGTTTCGAAGGTCTGCTCGATATCCCACGGACAGCCTGTATCAGGCGCCCGAAGCGCCTTCATGATGTCGAGGAGGTCGTTGATTGAATATTCTTGTTGCATATGTCACAGGCTCATTCACAAGGTGGGGAAATGGGTGTAACGCAGGATCAACAACAAGTGCCATGCCGTCAAGGAGACAAACGCAATGCTCAAGACCTTTCTGACATTCTTGATAACTCTCGCTGTCTCGTTACCAGTGTGGGCGGAAGATGTTCCTCCGCCAGTTGACCCAACTGTAAGGCACTATCTCTCAATCCCCGAGAATGGGTTGGCCGCCTTCATGCGTAGGCCAAAAATGGCAATACCAATGGTCAGCCATCACCGAGGTGGCCCAATGCCGGGTTTTCCTGAGAATTCGCTCGAGGCCATGGGCAATGCACTCGCGTATGGCTACGGCCTGATGGAGGTGGATGTAGCTCAGCTAAAAGACGGTACGCTGATATTGATGCATGATGACACCCTGGGCCGTACCACAACCGGGCGAGGGGCGCTTCGGCAGGTAACCTGGGAACAGGTTAAGGACCTGAATCTAAAAGATGAAAACGGCGTCATAACAAGTTTTAAAATTCCCAGGCTTGAGGATGTCCTGCGTTGGGCGGTTCACAAAACCATCCTGACGCTAGACATCAAACGCGGGGTAGACTTTGCGAAGGTCGCCGCGATGGTGCAGGCAACTGGCGCACAGGATTACACTGCCGGTATCTCGTATACAATGGAGCAAGCTGTTGCCTTCAACAGGCTTGCTCCAAAGATGCCGCTTTCGATAGGCTTGTATTCAATTGCAGACGTCAAAGCCCTTGATGAAACGGGTATTCCTGATGATCTCGTTATCGCCTGGACCGGCACGCGACTCCTGGACAGCGACTTTTACCAACTTCTCCACCAAAGAGGCTGGCGAACAATTGTTGGTACACTGGGCCAACGCGATAGGTCCATTGACGCTGAGATTCGTGACGGCCGCAGCGAATTAACCTATGCAGATATCGTGGCAAGAGGAGCCGACATTGTTGCAACCGATCGCTTCTGGGCGGTTCAGCGCGAGATTGCCAATCCAAATTTGTTTATTTTTACTCAACTAAAGTTGGCCAAATGACGTACAACGAGTAAAGTGCTGCTTGGGGGGGTAGGGAGAGTTGCGTCAATATGGCTTTTATTCGCTACCATAAATTTCTGTTCATGCTTGGCTCCTTGTTTGTGGGGCTGGCTGTCTTGGTTATGGCTGGGGCCACTGTTTCTATTGATGAATTCGGTGTCGTTGCGGTACGCGGAAACAACAGCGCAGAAGATCTTATTTCAGGTCTCATTTCCCGAATTACTCATTTGGGGGATTCTGTAACGCTCGGCATACTGGCCGTTGCGACGGTGGGCATACTATACTGGAAAAAAGAACGCGTTGCAGCGCACTGGTTTTTGCTGGCTGCTTCAGGTTCTTTTATTATTACTGCAATTGCCAAAAAGGCATTTGGGCGAGACCGGCCAGAGGTGGTGGAACAGTTTGTCAGTGCATCAAGCGCAAGCTTTCCGAGCGGGCATACACTTCGTTCAGCCGTCATATACGCGCTTCTCGCCTACCTGATCGCCCAAACAAGGCCCAATAAGAATAACGGAATTATCTACGTTGTGGCAGCAACCGTAATACTCGTGAATGGCGCCAGTAGAATTTATCTTGGGGTTCATTGGCCAACAGATGTTCTGGGCGCGTGGATTATTGCGAGTTTCTGGCTTTTGCTGTGCAAAAACGGCTATGAAAAAAGCTGCGAAAAACGCGACGCAGCATTGAACTGAGTAACACTGCAAGCCGTCGGCGATGCATTAATTGCGTTTTCCCTACCGTCAGGCTATTGAAGGTAACGAACAACCTGCGCTTTGCAGGGGATCAGGTGTTACGCGTACCAGGGACCACAGGATGACATCACAGCAGGGGGCAGCGGCGACAGCCAGCGATGCCGGGATTCAGCCGATCAACGGCTCTACTAAAAAGTTTACTGCTATCATCCTTGCCGGAAAACGAAGTGGCAACGACCCTGTGGCGTCAATCTTCGGGCTGGAATACAAAGCTTTGGTTCCTCTGGTTGGGCGGCCCATGATCGCTTACGCTGTTGATGCGCTGAGAGCATCAAAATCTATCGGTGACATTCACGTTGTATTTGACGGCGAAGATGCCCTGTTCGGTTCCTGTGGCAAACTCAAGGAAGAGCTTGACGCGGCAAATGTTAAGGTTGTTGCTACGGCGAAATCCATTTGCGAGAGCATAATCAAGGCGATAGACGAAACCGGCAGGCAATTTCCTTATCTGGTAACCACCGCAGACCACGCCTTGTTGCTGCCTGAGGTTGTTGACTATTTTTGTGAGCGGGCTGAACCGCTAAGCGGCTTGGGTGCAGGCTTTGTCGAGGAGCAATATATCAAGGCAATGCACCCCGAGTCCAAGCGAACCTACCTTCCGTTTCGCGACACAAAGCTGTCTGGTGCAAACCTGTTTGCCTTCATGTCGCCGGATAGTGTCAAGGTTCTTGAATTCTGGAAGAATGTGGAGAACGAGCGTAAACGGCCTTGGAAACTCTTTAAAGCTTTCGGGCTGATTAATATGGTTGGCCTCATGCTGCGGCAACTCTCTGTGAAGGGCGCGTTTCGGCGGGCATCCACAGTTCTGGGCGTTGAAACTGTGGCTCTTAGGCTGCCTTATGCCGAAGCTGCCATTGATGTAGATTCGCCGCGTGACTATATGCAGGTCACCAAAATTCTGGAAGACCGGGAAACCCATACGCTTTAATAGATTTTGCCGTAAAAATTCTTTTTGATATTGATCTGGCGCATGCGTGCTGGCGTAGTAAGCCACTCACGACAGAAATCATTAAGAGATAATCATGAAAAACAGTTTTCTTCTTGCTGCCGCTGCAAGCATGGTGCTTTTTACGTCCATACACAGCGCCGCTCAGGATGATCAACAGAACAGCCAAACCGGACGACCGGACGCACAGAATGGTCGCCCAGCCGGACCACCGGACTATTTCTCGCTTGGAGTTGCCGCCGGTGGTAGCAGGACAGAATTCATAGACAGCGAATTCATCATCAACCCGTTCCCCTTTGTTGGTTTCAAGCAGGGTCGTTTCTATTCTCAGCAGGCCGGTGTCGGTTACCAGTTGGCCGCAAACAAGAACTATCGCCTGTCAATTCTTGCAGAAGTCGGTGTGAATGAAATCAACCGCAATCAGGTGGATGCCCTTGATGACCTGGAGAGCCTTGACCTGCCCATCTACGCAGGTTTATCGCTTGATGTCCCAGTGAACAACTTTGTATTTACAGGTACGGTGCAGCGGGAACTTGGTTTCGCAAGCGAGGGTTGGCGGGCAATTGCCTCGGTTTCCCGGCCATACAACTTCAACCGCAAAGTGACACTCGTGCCATCCGTTTCCGTGCAGTGGTCTGACGACAACGTTACAGACTATATCTATGGAGTGTCTGCACGCGACGTAACCACAGGCCGCGAGTTTTATGAAGCAGATGATAGCTTCAGGGCCACAGCGTCTCTAACGGGCATTTTTCGCTTGTCGAACAGATTTACCCTAATCGGTTCAAGTGGTGTGACCATGTTTGACGATGAAGTTTACGATAGCCCTATTGTTGATCAGCGCGCCGTGTTTTCAACGTTCTTCGCCCTTGGCTATAATTTCTAGGACTTTTCTCCGGAACATGTGAGTTAAACTCCTTTTTTGGCGAATTTGTTTCCTTTTTTGACGAAAGGAATCTCCTTTATATGGTCGCAAACCGGGTTTTGCGCTCTATAATCAATGTGTGATCATTTCAAATGGAGCAGGGCAATGGCATCTGACAAGACCTATGACATCGTTGTTTACGGCGCTAGCGGCTTTACGGGCCGTCTGGTCGCGGAATATTTGGCCAAACAATATGGTCAATCTGAGGACCTCCGCTGGGCAATGGCGGGTCGTAGCGCCGAGAAGCTTGCGGCTGTACGCGAAGAGATTGGCGCACCATCAGATACGCCGATTGTGATTGCTGATGCCAGCGACCCTGAATCCATTGAAATGATGGTTGCGTCCACCAAAGTTGTGCTTACCACCGTTGGTCCTTACCAGCTTTATGGCTCCGATCTGGTTGCTACATGCGCCAAGGCCGGAACTGACTATGTTGACCTCTGCGGCGAGCCCCCTTGGATGCGCCAAATGATTGATGCGCATGAAGAAACTGCGAAAAAATCAGGTGCACGCATTGTATTTTCCTGCGGTTTCGACAGCATTCCGTTTGACCTTGGGGTTCATTTCCTGCAGTCGGCGGCGATTGAAAAATTTGGCAAACCGATGTCTCGCGTACGTGGACGCGTACGCAAGATGCAAGGCACCTTCTCAGGAGGCACCGCAGCCAGCCTGAAAGCAACGATGGCCGCGGCAGCAAAGGACCCGGCAATTCTGCAGCTATTGCGCGATCCATATTCGCTTGCACCCGGCTCTGAAGTTACAGAGCAACCGCGCGGTACAAAACCGATCTATGACGATGTGATTGAAAGCTGGTGTGCGCCGTTCATTATGGCCCCGATCAACACGAGAAACGTGCTGCGGACCAATCTGCTATCCGGCTTCCCATATGGTAAAGACTTCGTCTATGACGAAATGTTTGTAACGGGTCCGGGCGAGAAGGGCGAAGCCATCGCAAATTCAATCGCAAATACCGATTCAATGGGCAAGGATGGCGGACCAAAGCCCGGTGAAGGACCGAGCAAAGAAGAACGCGAAGCCGGTTTCTATGATGTTCTTTTTGTCGGCACAGATGACGACAAGAAAATACAGGCCGCGGTAACTGGTGATAAAGATCCGGGATATGGCTCGACGTCGAAAATGATCGCTGAAGCTGCAGTATGCCTTGTCAAGGACCCGCTCAATACGGGTGGCGGCATTTGGACAAGCGCGCCGGCAATGGGCGACCTTTTGATCAAGCGACTAGTTAAAAATGCCGGTCTAACCTTTGATATAGTTAATTAATATCTATTAGCAGGCCTATCGGGTCAAAAGCCCGGATCACTGATGTGATCCGGGCTTCTCCTGTCTGATGCCGGATGGAAGAGCTAGTCCATCTGAACACCAGGAACCGGCTCCATGGCGGCTTTAATGGCCCAGCCACCAAAGCCTTCGCTGACAGCGAAAATAAGGTCATTCTTTCCCGCCTTCAGGGGTAGAAAGACACTGTCATACAGCCCAACTGTTCCGAGGTGGCGATAGTCTCTGGTTTGATATGTGTCGTTCCCATACGCCAGCGCTTTTCCGTTCAAAAATACGGTGACGCGGTCGCTAAAGCCATACTTAAAACGAACCGTTTTCGGCTGGTCCGCTGTCAAAACCTTTTTCACAAACAGGGTATTCACTTCTCTCGTGCGCCCTGAAACTCTTGCAAGATTGGCTGCACCGGATTCGTCTACGTCCAGACGCTGCCAAACCTGGCCTTCAAGCAATGCATCCGGTAGTTCCGGGCTTGCTTCAACGTCTGCACTCGCAACAGCGGTACTTCCAACACTGAAACTTTCTATCAGATTGTCTGGCAGAGCTGCAGGGGCAGCAGCAGTACCCACGGTTTCAACGTCATCGCTGGGTATGACCTGAATGTTGGAGAGATGAAAATTTTGCCTGCCACCACCAAAACGAACGGACCCGGCATCCCTGGGCCCCAAAAGGTTTTCAACATGTAATGTTGGCGTATCGCTATCAATGAAGACATCCATTTTATTGTCTTTAATGACCAGTTTTACCGGTATCCATTGGTCGAACTGATATGCGGTAGGCGCTGCAAACCGGGCGCTATGATAGAGCTGCCAACCTGCCAGGCCGTTGAACCTGGGCGTATACTGGTTTGCATCAGGTTGTCCGGACATATGCGGCCGCAGGTAAAAATATTCGGCGGAGTTGTCGTTCCAGCGAAAATACACTCCCGCAAATCCGCGCTTGTCCTCCATGGCTATGTCAAAACTGATTGTGCCGTTTTTAAAAGACAGGTCCCTGAGCTCTGCTCCACCATTGTTCAGCCGAAGGCTGTTGCGGCCCTGGTATTCAACAACTGAAGCACCGCTGTCCGAGAGGATCCAGCGAGCGCTGTCCACGTCCTGCGCGACGGCTCCGGCACTCAACAAGGGTAAAAAGAAGACAGTGATTTTCCGCAATTGGAGTTTAAATCGTTTCATCGTTTTCCTCGCATATCGATTAAATGAGAAAGCTATGGAAAAATGCGGCTTAAGGGTCCTTAAGAAACCTTAAATGTTACACTATGACGGCTCCGGACCATGTTGTTGCTGGTAATCGGTGAGCTCGAGACTGTATGTTAGGCCTCAAAAAGCCTGTTATGTGAGGAAGACCAGACTTGAACCAATCCAGCCAGATTCAGTTTTTCAAACTCGGGCCATGGACCTTTTCGCCTGAAGACAATGAATTGATCCACAGAGACGGTCATCGAGTAAAACTCGAAGACAAGATATCAAACCTGTTGAAAACACTTTTGGAACGGCGTGGTGTCATCGTTTCCAAGGAAGAACTGATAGAAGCAGTCTGGCAAGGAAGGGAGTTAAGCGACCAGACAATTCCTGTTGCCATTTCAAAGCTACGCAAGGCATTGGGTGACGACATTAATAACCCCACCATGCTGGCAACAGTGCCAAGACAGGGATACCAGCTATTGTCTCCGCCTGTTTCCGATCCAAAACCTGGATCAACAAAGTCACCATTTCTGCCCACAGCACTTGTCTTGACCGCTTTACTCTTTGGAGTGATCTATCTTCTATGGTTTCCCGTCACCAACACCGTTGACCGAATTCAATATTCCAATGCCGAGAAACCGACAGTTATCGTCACAATAAATGATGTCCGCACAACTGATGCCACCGAAGATGAGATTCCGCTCGCGATAGCCATCAGTGAAATGTCGTCATTTTTTCTGTCGCAGGTGCCAGACCTCCTGGTGATCCGACATTGGTGGAATCTTGATGCACCTGACCCCACAGGCGGCATATACACGCGCCATGGCCAGGCAACGCCTGTCTACTCGTTGAAAGGGACGCTTCTAAATGATGACGCCGATGGAAAGGTTGTTACGTTCATGCTTTCCGATCCGAAAACGGACGAGCTTATCTGGTCTGGCTTGCACAACATCAATAATGGTAGCGCTGGTTTGTTTCAGGTTTTTAGTTCGATGATGACATCGCTGCCGGTCAACAACGCTGTATTGACCAACGCACCGGACGAGACGGTTGGGTACTGGCGCGCAAGATACTTCATGCAGCTTTCCAACCCGGGGGCAGTGCGCATCGCGGCGAACGAGCTCTCAGATATGATGGAAACCGGTGCCACAAGCAAGGCTGCAGAGTCTTCTGCAAGTGCACTTGCGGCAAGGTGGCAAAACAATACTGACATCGAGGCCGATATCGACAGGCTGCAAAAGCAACTCGGGGAGACGGGTAAAGAAGTCGAGCCGGGGCCCGATCATTTGTCACTGGTGGATCGTGCTGCACTAGCGCTCTACTCCCAATCCGACGCTCAGGGAGCCCTTGACCTGCTCAATGCAGCGCTGGAGCGTGCCCCGGGGGACCACTACGCCCTGTCGCTCTTCGGTGAAGCTAAATTGCTGCTAGGAAAACGCAGTGAGGCAATTGAAGCGTATCGGTTAGCATTTCGTCTGGCGCCCTACGCACGCGCATATGAGGCGCGGTTGCGTGAGCTGGAAACAATAGAAAATTGACGTAATTCCTTCCGGGTGACTGTCATTTGTTTGCTACCCTGGACGTCTGACTGTACTGTTCGACGCAAAGGGGAAGGGTTTTCAATGACATGCGTTAAAGAACTGATGATCGCCGTGTTGTTCACTGCATTTTCCATCAAAGCCAATGCTGATACGTTATTGATCCCGGACGCGATATTTGACGGTGTCAGTGATCGTTTAGTTCGCGGCAAGGCAATTCTTGTGTCTGAAGGGCGAATTGTACGGATAGCGAACGCTGATCAGTTTGCCGGGACAAGTGCAGAAGTCATTGAACTGCCTGGTCAAACTGTTTTACCGGGATTGATTGATTTGCATAGTCATGTGCTTCTTCACCCTTATGATGAGACGCCGTGGAATGATCAGGTGCTCAAAGAGTCATGGGCTGAGCGAGCCCTCCGGGCGGGAAACCACCTCAAAGCAACCTTGAAAGCGGGCTACACCACACTTCGTGACCTTGGAAGTGAAGGGGCCGGTTATGTTGATGTCGGCGTACAGCAAGCGCTGGAAAAGGGTGTGATACCAGGCCCGAGACTGATAGTTGCGGGTAAAGCGATTGTGGCCACTGGCTCATATGGTCCAAGCGGGTTCGCCGAGCATGTCATCGTACCGCTGGGGGCAGAGCCGGCAGACGGTGCGGACCTTGTTCGCGTAACACGGGACCAGATCGGTAAAGGTGCCGACTTTATAAAAGTATATGCCGACTATCGTTGGGGGCCTAATGGAGAGGCAATGGCAACATTTTCGGAACAGGAAATTCGAACCATTGTGGAAACAGCCCGGTCATCTGGTCGCTATACCGTGGCTCACGCCTCTACGCCCGAAGCCATGCGGCGTGCAACGTTGGCAGGTGTTGAAACTATTGAGCATGGAAGTAGCGGCACGCAGGAAATTTTTGAGCTGATGCGCGACAACAGGGTTGCATGGTGCCCAACACTAGCGGCTGGAGAAGCCATTGCTGAATATCAGGGTTGGAAGAAGGGTGAAGACCCTGACCCGGTCCGGGTTGCTGATCAGAAAGCCTCTTTTCAGGCGGCATTGGTGGCGGGCGTCACTATTTGCGCAGGATCTGACGTTGGTGTGTTCGATCATGGCGACAATGCATGGGAGCTTGAACTAATGGTGGACTATGGCCTATCTCCGGTTCAGGCCCTTCAAAGTGCAACTTCGGTCAATGCGAAACTACTGCATATGGAAGACCGGATTGGGCGCGTTGAAGAGGGCTTTTTGGCAGAATTGATCGCGGTTGAGGGAAACCCGCTAACCGACATAACGGTCCTGCGCCGCCCCAAATTCGTGCTTCAAGGCGAAAATATCATATATCCGGAGTAACGTGTCATTCGTGGAACGGCAGTGTACCGGGCACTAGTCAGCCTGAATAATTCAGAAGATTTGCAGCGTGGTCGGCGATTGCAAAACAGGAAGTCAATCCTGGCGATTCGATACCAAAAAGATTTACCAGCCCGAGGATGCCATGGTCCTGCGGCCCGGAGAAAATGAAATCGTGGTAGTTTTTACCTTGCGGCATAGCCTTCACGCGAATACCGGAATAACCGGCGTGCATTTTTTCGGGATCAACATTTGGCCAATAGTCCGACACCGCTTTTACGAACTGTGATTTGGCTTCTGCCCTGACAGACAAATCGATCTCGTTCACCCACTCAACGTCGGGGCCAAATCGCGCTTGCCCGTTTTGGTCCAGCGTCAGATGAATTCCGAGGCCACCCGGGGCAGGGACCGGGTAAATCAACTGTTTAAATGGTGTTCGGCCGGAATAGGTGAAGTAGCTTCCTTTAGCGTATTCGATGTCCGGAACAAAACCGGCATCCAGACCATCAGTGTTCTTTGCAACCTCGGATGCCGACAAGCCTGCGCAATTAAATACTGAACGTGTTGCGATCGTCATCACGTCTTTCCGACCAACTGTCACATTCAGCTGATCGTTATCCAGAACAATGCGTTGAACTCTGGAATTCAGGGCGAGAGTACCGCCATGCGCTTCGAAGTCCCCTAGCAACGATAACATGAGTTGATGACTGTCAACGATACCTGTGGAGGGAGACCAGATCGCTGCGAAAGCCCTGATATCCGGTATGTTGGCATCCAGAACGGAGCGAGGCACCATCTCAAGGTCGGTCACGCCATTTTTATGGCCGTTGCTATAAATATCGTTGAGGGCAGAACACTGCGATTGATTGGTTGCCACAATGTATTTACCGCATTTTTTGTGCGCAATTCCCCTTTCCTGGCAATACCCATAGAGGGCCTCTTTTCCTGGTAGACATAGCGCTGCCTTAGCGCTCCCCGGCGGATAGTAAATACCCGCGTGCACAACTTCGCTGTTGCGAGAAGATGTTTGAGTGCCAATCGCGTCCTCAGCCTCCAGCAAAAGTACATCGCGGCCCAGAATGGCTTGTTTGCGGGCAATGGCTATCCCTACGACACCTGCACCTACAACAATGCAGTCAACCTGTTCCATTGCAAAAGGCCACCAATTTTATTATTGCAGTATGGATCATCTTGCGAGATCAGGCCCATAGACAGGCATACCGGTAAGTTTCCGCGCGGTAACCAATGCGCGTGCCGTGGTGGGGAAGTTGGCGACAAATGAGGATTCCTGAGCCTTTACCACGGCGCGCAACTCTTCCCGCGCCAGGGGCATGGTTTTGATTTGATCATCAAGTTTTACGGCTTGCAAGGCCAAATGGAGTCTGATCCATTTACCTTTGGTGGAAGCCCGAACAACTTCGGTCTCTTCGTTAAAGCGAACCGTCAGTCTTTCATATCGGTCCATCGCCGACGCAGCATACCCATTCCCAAGATCAAGCTGTACTTTCAGTAATTCGTACCGGTAACCATAGAAGCGATTTCGAACCTTGAAGTGGCTGAGAGATAGCGCAGTTGGTCCATCTACACACTCATTCGACAATATTTGCTGTGCCAAATTGGTTTTGCCTCGGTACATGTATACTTCGGCCAGAAGTGTTGTACTGACACAAGCTTGATATTGAAGATCTAGGCTGTCTGGTTCAAACGCAAGCAGCCTGCGATGCATGCTGATTGATTCGAGCAGGCCTGTCTCGGCATCGTCATATTTTTCTTTAGCTATTTCGGCTTCTGCACGCCATCTCAGACTACGGGCATAATTACCAAGCGCTCTTTGGTCAGTCGGGTCATCATCTGAAATGCGCTTGTACATTTGGTTCGATATAAGCGCATTTTCGTAAGCCTGATCCGGCATGGACAGATAGAGTTGCGCCCACTGCAAATGATAGTATCCACCTGCGAGATTATTGAGCCAGGGTTCGTTTTCTTCATAACGGGCGTAGTTTGCCCTGCGAACTTCAAGGCCTTTTTGAAACTGCGCATAGGCTTCTTCGTGACGCCCAAGTTCCATCAGTGCCCAGCCATGGTGGATGTGCAGATTTCCAAGTCTGCTCCAGACGTCGTAAGAGTGGTCCTGATACCGAAGGAGGGGCTTCCCATATTCAAGTCGTTCGCGCCACGCCTTTTCCGCGGCAAGGTATCTTCCGCTATATATGTGGCTTGCTCCAATCCAGAAAAGACTGCTGGTATGCCTGAAAATAGCTTCAGGTGAACTGGAGTCTGCTGCCATCAACGCACTGGTTGTTCGGTACGCATAATCGAACAACTCATCAGCGCGTTCACCCATATCACGCGCCATGTACAGGCGACCGAGTTGCATATAAGCTTCTGCTTTGCGACTGAGCGCCATTGGCGATAACAATTCATCGTCCTGATCTGAATAGTGATCAACGACCTTGCTTACGACTGCATCCATCACCTCAACGCGACCAAGTTTACGCAGCCGGGTGCCCGCAAGATCGTTTAACATGAAACTCAGCAGGTCTTCTGCCCTGCCTTGCTGCAACAGGGCGTCAATTTTTGCTCTTTGCGCTTCATTTTCCGCCTTGTACGCCCGAAGCATAAGACCGGTCGTGAGCAGCATAAAGGCGAATGATGTTACCGCAATAGCCATCATCCGATGGTATTTTCGCCGGACATCTCTCTGCAGCAATTCATCAAGGTCCACCTGCAGCAGACCGGCAATAACTTTCTGTAAAGCCTTGTGTTTTCCATCGCCCAATGGCCGCATGTCTGCCGCGAGAGGGATTTGACCCGACATTAGATAGCGTTTTCTCAGTTCCGGTGGAATACAGCCGTTTTCATCCGCGAGTCCCACTGTTTCGAAATTCGGTTCCCCATCAACTATCAGGCACAGTATTTTCTGACTATCCCGGTGAGTTATAAACTGTTTAATTTCCTGATTAACACGACTGGACCTCGCAGAACTGGGTGAACAGACGACAATCAGATAATCTGATGCCTTGAGCGCCTCCAGCAGTTTGGCGTCAAGGTCGCCGGTTGCCGAGAGTTCTTCGCGGTCACGAAACATCTTTCCAAGAGAGGGCTGTCCCTTGGTGACACGTCGCCGCAGCAGGTGCGGAATCCTGTATGATTCCAGCTTCTTTAACACCCAGGCAGCCAGACGATCATCTTTATGGCTGTAGCTAATGAATGCCTTATATAAAAAGTCAGCCACCTCACACGCCCACTATGCAGCAAATTGTCCCATACAACCTGACGTAACCGTTATATCAATAGCACGCTGATTTTGTACAAGTTTTTGTACAATTGTATCTTAAGTTACAGAAAGGGTTGAAGATCGCTATCGATCAAGCCAGCTACGAAAACCAGAGACCCTGTCTCGGCTGATCTTGATTGGCGAAGGGTCTGCGGCCAATTTGACGAGATATCGACCTTCATCTACACGGATATCTTCAATGGCGTCAAACGCTACCAGGCGTTGCCTGTTTATTCTGAAAAACTTCGCAGAGTCCAGCTTGCTTTCAAGCTCATTGAGTGTGTTATCAATATAAAAGTCGCGGCCATCATACGTACGCAGGGCAATGTCTCGGCCACGACTTTCAAACCATGCCGTTTCATTCACATTTATGCTGAAAAGCCGATTGCCAGCACGAATCAAAAACCGTTGTTTTGGCCCTGCGGCCATATCAATTTTTGTGACAGCTGATGTTGCCTGTTTGCCCGACAGTTGGAGTTTCAATGCATCATAGCGCTCGAAAGCGCGGTCAATGTCTTCACCTCGTACAGGTTTCAGCAAATATTCAATACCGTTCGCCTTAAATGCTTGAATGGCATAGTCGTCAAATGCGGTACAGAATATGATCGGACAGGGCGGCTCTACCGCCTCAAAAATATCAAAGCATAATCCGTCAGATAGCTGTATATCCATGAAAATGAGGTCAAAATCCTCTTTCAGCAATCGATTGGCTGAGCGTTCAGCACTCGCCTCGATGGCCGAAACCTCGGCGCCATCGCGGTGCTCTTCAATAAGGTTTTTCAGCCGCGTGGCTGCAACCGGTTCATCTTCTACAATCAAAATTCTCACGACGAGCCTAATATCAAGGGTGCACGAACAATGAATTTGCCGTCAGCCCGTTCCACATTCAGACCCTGATGTAAAACAAGTTGAAAACGCCGGTCCAGGTTTTTAAGTCCAGTACCCAGTGAATGACGGGTTCGCCGTGGTTGTAAGGTGTTTTCCACCACGAGCATTTTGTTCCTGTCCACACGGATATTGATGGTCAAAGGCTGTTCCGCTGAAATCACGTTATGTTTGAGCGCATTTTCAACGAGGGTGTAAAGGGCCATCGGTGGTATCTTTCCAGAAGCAGCATTGTCGTCAATCGTGATGGAAACATGCAGGCCATTTGGAACCCTTGCCTGATGAACCTGCAAAAGTGCCCTGACAGCGTTCAGTTCATCTGACAAGGCGACACTGTCGCTATCCCTGTTTTGCAGCACGTAACGAAACACATCTGACAAGTCATCGACGAAACCGGATGCCCTGTCTGGCGCTTCCTGTATCATCTGTGAAAGCGTCGTAAAACTATTGAACAGAAAGTGCGGACTAACCTGGTTTCGGAGAGCTTCAAATTCAGCAAGCAGGGCTTCCCTTGCAGCCGCTTCTTTCTCGTATCTCTCCGCCTGCCAGGCGCCCTGATAATGGAAAGTTTCAAGCAAACCGTTGATAAACAAAGGAAGCCCAATGGATAATACAGTCATATCAATCAGAAAGTCAGCAGATGTCGGAAACCCAAATAACAGCGTAAACCAGCCATAAGTTGCTGCCGTCACAGCGACAACGCCAAAGACCGCGCTCGCTACATATCTAAGTGCTGCCGTTTGCAATGGTGTAAAGCGGCTTGAGCCGAAACGGTCAGTCAGTCGCCCGACCAACTCTCCTCCCACCACCAGAATGGTAGCCACAAAGTACCCGAAAACCGCATCGAGCGTGAATATGGCAAACAGCCCAGTCCACGGAATGCGACCCGAGATAACATGAGCGGCTTTATAGTAAACAGTCATACCAATGACGACCAGCAGCCAAGCTGCGATCAGCACTATCACGCGGGGCGTTACAAGTGATTTAATTTTGGTAGGTATGTCCAACGGTGTGGTCTCCATTCAGCCCTCAAGTCATCAAGCATAGGTGTCGGGGCCGGTGCATGCAAATGGACGAGGTACCAGTCGCACTTTCTGATTCATTGATTGGTTCCAGACGGATAGTAAAGGTTGAGCGTTAAACGGGTGTGAAAAAGGTATCAATTGCTCAATCCATGGGATGAGTTGTCCTGGAGCATTTTGGGTGGAAAAAATCGCGTCCAGAGATAGAGCCATGCCGGTTTAAGATAGTTTTAACTTTTTTACCCTAACTTAAAGTTGGGGCCGAGTTCCAAAGCTTGAAAGTCAATTGGGGAATTTTCTTTCAAAGCTGTAACATACTCGGTCTGGTTCATATTATGCCCGGCCGACGTAAGGCAGGGGTAAATATGAATTTCCAGGGGCAAGAGGTCTATTTCGACCGAAACGACCTGATCGTCAGCAAGACTGACCTTGACGGTAAAATCACATACGCAAATCACACATTTCTTGAGGTATCCGATTATCGGGAAGATGAAGTGCTGGGAAAACAGCACAATGTCATTCGCAACAGTAATATGCCGAGAGCGGTATTTGACTTTCTGTGGTCCACAATCAAGGCAGGACAGGAAATATTCGCATATGTTGTGAATTCAACCAAACATGGTGGCCACTATTGGGTTCAGGCGCATGTGACACCAAGTAGAGATGGCAACACCATTGTTGGGTATCATTCAACAAGGCGGGTTGCGAACCCAAACACGATCAAAAATATTATAATGCCTCTCTATGCCCAGTTGTCTTCCATTGAGCAACGCAACTCCAGTAAAAAGGCTGGACTTCAGGAGTCCGTTACTGCGCTCAAGTCCATCCTGGCAGAGAAGAATGTCAGCTATGATGAATTTATTGCCGACTTGAAGAAGGATGACTGATATGGATGATTTACACGGTTCTTTAATTTCGACCACGAACACTGTCCCGTCAGAAAAACTCACAGAAATTCTCTCGGTTGTTAGCGACGTATGCTTGGGTAACTTTGAGTCCAGAATACGAAATATCACAACCGAAGATGGTATTGAGGCCGAATTGTGCCATCGTATCAATGAAATGATCGATCGTGCCGACGCCTATGTTCGTGAAAGCACCGCTTCGCTGGGTTTCATAGCCAAAAACCAATACTTCAGAAGAATTTCCCCTCATGGTCTCCTCGGGGCATATGGTACCGCCGCAGGGGAAATTAACGCCGCTGCTGATGGTATCGAGCACAAAATGAACCAGTTTCATTCAATCGTCACCTCAATTGCCGAAGCCGCTAGCGATCTTAATTCAAATGCCGAGGGGCTTAACCATTCGGTTGGGCAGGCAACGGAGAAAACTACAGCGGTATCTGCATCTGCCGAACAAGCCGGCGCAAACGCGCAAACGGTTGCGTCAGCAGCTGAGGAACTCAATACCTCTATCCAGGAGATCAACCATCAGGTGACAAGGTCGACTGACCTGGCTCAGGAAGCTGTTGAGGAAGCCCAAAAGACCAATGAAATGGTTCAGGGTCTCTCCGATGCATCCAGGCAGATTGAAACCGTGGTGGGCCTGATCAACGATATCGCGAGTCAAACCAACCTCCTGGCGTTAAATGCCACCATTGAAGCTGCTCGTGCTGGCGAAGCGGGCAGGGGGTTTTCGGTCGTGGCATCCGAGGTGAAAAGCCTCGCGGTTCAAACCTCCAGCGCAACCGATGACATCAAACGACAGGTAACAGAAATCCAAAATGCGACAACAACAGCGGTCGGCTCCATCGCTGGCATTGGAAAAACCATCGGGTCGCTTAACGAATTTTCGTCTTCTATTGCCGCCGCGGTGGAAGAGCAAGGAGCAGCAACCCAGGAAATTGCAAGAAATGTAGAAGAGGTATCCGTTGGCGTGACAGAAGTTACCAACAACATCGTCGATGTGAATGGTAACGTCGAGCAGGTTAACGGTGTCACTGGCAATCTACTCGCGCTCGCTGGTAGTCTGGCAGATCAGGCTCAGAAACTCGAAGAAGTTCTGAACAGCTAGGGATAGCGGGTGCCGAGGTAAAAAAACGTTGCGACGGCACCCAATCATCCAAATTCCCTTTGCTCAATTAACCCGGGTTCTTCAGGTTTGTTAAAAAAGTAACCTTTGCCTGCTTTTGAACCACTTCCTACCGCATTGACGTGGTGGTTCGTCGCTTTTAGCGTTGGCTTTTTAAAAACCGCTTCTTACAGTCCAGCTTGCAACAGGGCATTTAGGGAGGGGTCTCATGTACAGCATTCTGCTAAAGACAGTCAGTGTAACCGCACTTCTGGTCGTCATCGGATGTTCGGAACCGGATACAAATGACAAACCTGACACGAACAATTCATTGGAAAATGGTGATTTGGAATCTGAGCAAACGAAACAACTCAATCCGTTACTTGTAGATTGGCAAGGGCCTTACGGAGGTGTTCCTGCGTTCGATGAGATGGATCTCGCCCATATTAAACCTGCACTCGAAACCGCTATGGCTGCAAACCTTGCAGAGATTGAAGCAGTTGCAGATAACCCGGCGCCGCCAACGTTTGAGAACACCATTCTGGAAATGGAGAAGGTTGGCGATGCGCTCAATCGCGTTTTTGTCTATTGGCGCATCTGGAGCGCTAACCGGTCTACGTCAGAGTTCAGAGCCATCCAGCGGGAAATGGCCCCGAAGCTCTCTGCCTTCAGCTCTAAGGTAACTCAAAATACAAAGCTATTTCAAAAAATTAAGTCCGTTTACGAAGGTGAAAACTTCAGCTCCTTGACCAGTCAACAGCAGCGATTGGTTTGGTTGGTGTATGATGGTTTTGCCAGTTTCGGCGCGACGCTGGATGGTGCAGCAAAAAAACGATACGCCGAGATAAACGAGGAACTGGCCGGTCTGCACACTCGTTTTGCCAACAACGTGCTGCATGATGAAGAAGAGTACGCAATCTATTTCGACGAAGCCGAGGCAGGAGGGCTGCCTGACGACTTTCTTGCCGCAGCCAAAGCCGCAGCGGAAGCTAAGCCCGGACCTGGTGCTTTTGCTGTTCGCAATACTCGCTCTGCCATGGACCCGTTTCTGACCTATTCTGACAATCGGGAGCTAAGGTTCCATGTGTGGGATATGTACTACAGCCGTGGCGATCACGGCGATGAATACGATAACAACGCACTGATCGCTGAGATACTGAAGTTAAGAAACGAACGTGTGCAACTGCTGGGCTTTGACAATTATGCGCAGTGGCGACTTCAAAATCGAATGGCAAAAACACCGGAGCGCGCTATTGATTTAATGGAAGCCGTCTGGCCCGCAGCAACCGCACGCGCGCGGCAAGAGGTTGCAGATATGCAAGCCATCGCCGATGCCGAGGGCGCAGAGATCACGATTGAGCCATGGGATTACCGCTACTATGCCGAAAAAGTACGCAAGGCAAAGTATGATTTGGATTCAGATGAGGTAAAACAGTATCTTGAACTAACCAAACTGCGCGACGCGATGTTTTATGTTGCTGGTGAACTGTTTAATTTCAATTTTACACCGGTACCCGTTGGCACAGTGCCGGTTTTTCATGATGACG
Organism: uncultured Kordiimonas sp.; assembly: GCA_947503625.1. Classification (GTDB taxonomy): domain Bacteria; phylum Pseudomonadota; class Alphaproteobacteria; order Sphingomonadales; family Kordiimonadaceae; genus Kordiimonas. The sequence goes on from CANNEK010000001.1 coordinate 106,028, forward strand.
TAAATGTCTGGGAAGTGACAGACAAGCGCTCTGGCAATCAGATAGGCCTGTGGTATCTTGATCCCTTCGCCCGCGCTGGAAAAAGGTCTGGTGCGTGGGCATCAAGCTACCGCGTTCACGAAACATTCGATGGTCAGAAAACAGTTTTATCGTCGAATAATTCAAATTTTGTGAAACCAGCGACGGGTGAACCGGTTTTGATTTCCTGGTCGGATGCAGAGACTTTCTTTCATGAATTCGGTCATGCACTTCATGCTCTATCATCTACTGTCACCTATCCTACATTGAACAGCGGTGTGAGGGACTATACCGAGTTCCAATCGCAGCTTCTGGAACGCTGGCTTTATACGGATGCAGTGATCAATAATTTCCTGCTGCATCATGAAAACGGGCAACCAATGCCCGCAGACCTTATTGCCAAAATCAAGGCAGCGGCAACCTTTAACCAGGGTTTCGCAACGACGGAGTATCTGGCGTCAGCACTCATGGATATGCGATTTCATACCGCGGATCCCGATGGAATAGACCCGGACGCCTTTGAGCGAGAAACTCTGGCAGAACTTGGTATGCCAAAAGAGATTGTAATGCGTCACCGAAGTCCGCATTTTAGCCACATCTTCTCTGGCGAAGGGTATTCTGCAGGTTATTACGGGTATATGTGGGCAGATGTTCTGACGTCTGATGCCGCAGAGGCCTTTGCAAATGCTCCTGGCGGATTTTACGACGAGGAGCTAGCCAGAAAACTTGTGGACAATCTGTTCGCTATCAGAAATGCAATGGATCCTGCAGATGCTTTCCGCGCCTTCAGAGGTAGAGATGCCAACATTGATGCGCTTCTAAGAGACCGGGGTTTTCTCGTTGAAGACTAGCGCACGGCCATACATCTAACAGAAAAGGCGCGACGTTTGATGACGGCGCGCCTTTTTTGCATTTGGTTTTCTTAATGACCACGCAAATTGTGTGGTTCAACTATGCGGCCTGTTCACCTGCATTCTTCAGGTTGAGTTCGGACAAGAAGCCCTGAACTGCTTTATCAAGGCCGTCACAATGCTCCAGAAGTTCTTCGGCCGAGCTACGGACGTCAGCAGAGGAGCCTTTGGTCTCTCCGGCAACCTGCTGCACCTTGGCCACGCTATCCATCACTTGTTCAGCGCCCTGACTGGCTTCCTGCATACTCCGGGAAATTTCGGATGTTGCTGCGCTTTGTTCCTCGACAGCCGCAGAGATCGACGTTGATATCTCGCTGGTTTTCTGCACCACATCCTTTATCGATTGAACCGCGCCCGTTACATCATCGGAAACCGACTGCATCGTACGAATTTGCCCCGCAATTTCATCTGTAGCCCCGGCCGTCTGGTCAGCAAGTGCCTTTACTTCATGCGCCACAACAGCAAAGCCCTTGCCAGCTTCTCCGGCTCTGGCCGCCTCAATGGTAGCATTAAGAGCAAGCAGATTCGTCTGTTCGGCGATATCGGTGATAAGCCCCAAAACGCCCTCAATTTTACGAGAAGAGTCCTCAAGTATTGCGACTGTAGACTCAGTCTCTTCAGACTGCTGGACAGCCTGCATGGAAATTTGCTGCGATTCCGCAACCTGCCGACTGATTTCCTCAACCGAGGAACTTAGTTCGTCGGCAGCACTCGCCACCGTCTGAACATTTGCGGACGTCTGGCGAGAGGCTGACGCCGCTTCGGTCCCACAACGTTCGTTCTCCTGCGCCTGTCCAATCATTGAACTCGACGTTGCTTCAAGGTCCCTCGCAGATTTTTTCAATTCTGTGATCACAGTTCCAACTTCACGGTCAAATTTCTCCGACAAGGCTTTCATCGCGGCATCAAGACGTTGCTGCTCGGCGGCTACAGCTTCCTGCTTGCGTTTCTCGTCAATTTCTGCCTGGCGCATTGCTTGCTCTCGCAGGTCTTCCTCTCGCCACAAAGCCTCAATCTCGTTCTTCTTGGTTGTAATTTCCAGTTGCAGTCGCTCGGTCGCTTTTTCGCGGAATTGAAGGACTGAACCTGCCATGCCACCAATTTCACTGCCATAGTCGAGGAATGGTACCTCAACATCCAGATCACCGTCTGCAAGCTCGTGCATGCTAAACTCAATTTTCGTAAGAGGTGTTGTCACACTGCGGATTACCAGAATGATCATTGCAACAATTATCGATGCGCCCACCAAAAAGGCCACCACCAACATCCAAAGAGTAGAATTTGCAGAATTGTATGCATTCTGTGCCAAGCTTAGAATTACCTGATTGGATTGGTCTTCCACTTGCTTGATGAGGTCGATCTTGGTTGTAATCTGTTCAAACCAATCAGAAGGTGCATTTTCTCTGCCGCCCAGAGCACCACGAGTAGATAAGGCTAGCTCCCGATATCGCTCAACCTTGTCAACAGCCACACCTGTTAGAGTACGATCATACATTGAAACAAGGTCCGAAGATGAGAAATTCCGAAAAACGGATATGAATGCTTCCTGTTCACTAATCAGGCCAACAAACCGGTTGTAAATGCCCGCAGGAAATTCACCGGCATTAAAGCCAGCGTTGCCCATCGCGCGTTCTTGTCCCGCTCTTTCTTTGGCCTCCAAAATACCGACATAACCGGTGAGAGCCTGCATAACACTCGGGTCATTCGCGCTGATCGTCATGTATTTAACGATATCCAGAAGTCTCGCGATAGTGCTGGTATAGTAGCGAGCCATCTGCGGAACTGTGAACTGTCCTGCATCGACTGATTGTCGGCTGCGGCCGAGTTCAGACAGGCTGGAACGGGCTCGCTGTAATATCGCTTCAAAATCACCACCAAGCGCAGAACCGTCGAATCCGACGTCGGCCGAGCGAAACTGGTTCAGTATAGTGTCTGTATCGCGTCGCTGGCTATCAACTGCTGTTTTCAGATCTGCCCGCAAGCCTGTGCCAATGTAGCCCGCGCTGCGGCCGCGTTCTTTCTGTAATTCATGAACAAGGTCACTGATTTTGGGGGAAAATCTGGCAATTTTTTCAATTGCCTGGGCTTTTTCGGCTGAAGTTCTTGCTTCCATTGCCGATGAAAAAGCAAACCCGAGAGCAATCATAAAAGGTATCAAGCCAACAATAATTACTCGCGTTGCGATACCAAACCGATTTAGTAACCGTTCCATGTGCACTCCAGGAAAAAAATGGGCCCCAAGGCAGCTATAAAGCAACTGGATCGGTTAAAATTCATTTAAAGGTAGAACTTTTTTTGAGAGTTTGACTGATATAGGGAATAGCTAAATGCCGGTGTCATCGCAGACGTTTATCAGGGCACTCAGCACAATGTCCCACACCTCGGCGTTGTACCCCAATCCCATATGTGAAATATTGACCTCAACATGCCGGATATTCTTGCTATGGTTATCAATGGATGCCCGCCAGCCAACAATCCCATCGCTTTTGCTGTAAATGGCCGTAATCGGTTGCTGTATCGGTCTGTCAAAGCGTTTAAGCGTCTCCTGAGCAATCCAGTCAATGTCCATATTTCTCGCCTTATAGCGCCCGGCAACGGCGGTGTATTTGGGGCCCCCGAAAGCCGGTGACCCCATCGTCACAACTTTAGCCACTTCATCAGGCAAGTCTCTTGCAACCTCGCGCGCAACGTATCCGCCAAGGCTCCAGCCAACCAGGGCTACTGGCGACCCGAGCTTGTCGACACGGTCCAGAACCCTTTCCACCATCTTGTCGCAAAGGGCAGGGACCTCTCCTTCTCCAAAGTGAGGGCGGGTACGGTCAACATCCCAGCCGTCAGAGAGTTGATCTAGACTGTCAATCAGCCCGCGACCGCCTGTATTGAAGCCCAGCCCCCAACCTTCAGATGAAAAACCATTTCGGTTAAGAAAGTAGCGCAGCGGTGCCGTTGAAAAATCATTTGCGCCAAGGCCCGGTAAAATGATTACCGGCAGCGTTGATTTCGGTTTCTTATCAGGACCAGCTGCTTGCAATAGCTTCATTGGCATACCCACCATGTCGATTGGGGCGATCATTTCACGCAGCAAATTGAACCGGGATGGCGGACGAATATCTGAGCTCACATCAAATTCCAGTGTATAGTTATCGAAGTTGTACGCAGTTATCCGGATGGTAGTTTTTCGTTAGCGCAACCTACCGTGGAAGTTAGATGATCCGGCAATGTCATTTTCGCGTAATAAGAGTTAATTATTGTTGACGGTTAAAGCAATAAAACCGACTTCGTCCGGTCTAGGGGGTTGCCTGTGGAAGGTGCTGACGACGTTCTTGAAGAGACTATTTCAAAGTCTCTTCCACCAAATTTACTTGCTCAGATAACGCCTTATGGCGAGATCCGGGATATACACAAAGGCCAATGCCTGTTTGACGTTGGCGAATATATGCTTGAATTCTATTTCGTCATGAGCGGTGAAGTGGAAATCCTGGATCGTTCAAACCAAAATGCCGTTAACTTCACCTTAGGTTCCAATCAATTCCTTGGCGAACTGGGTTTCTTGCAGCGGCAGGCGGCGTTTTTGGCATGCGAGGTAAAATCGGCAGGGCAAATTCTTGTGCTTCCTATTACAAAGCTTCAGGATCTTATGGCCGCCATTCCCGAACTTAGTGATATCATCGTTTCTGTTTTTTCCGCCCGTCGTAGAAATCTGGTACGTCAAAAACTTGGCGGAGTTAACATTATATGTAGCGATGACAACCCAAAGGCATTGAGAATCCTGGAATTTTTAAGCCGCAATAAAATACCTCATCAACTCCATGAGCCCGGAAGCCCCACGGCAAAACGCCTGGCGAAAACCTGTGCAATCAGTGACATCGAGTTTTCCGTGATCTTTGGCGAGCATACAGTTCTTGAAAACCCGTCTACCCAAAGCCTTGCCAAAACTCTTGGCATGAGCCTGGAGATAAACGAAGGCTGTATTGCCGACCTGATTGTTGTAGGTGCAGGGCCGGGCGGCGTCGCCGCTGCTGTTTATGGCGCTTCAGAGGGCTTATCAACAATTGTCGTGGAAGACTCGTCAATAGGGGGGCAAGCTGGAACATCTTCGCGAATAGAAAACTACATGGGTTTCCCGACCGGCATCTCGGGAGGTGACCTGATATGGCGCGGTGAAGTGCAGGCGATAAAATTCGGTGCACAGTTTACCATGCCGCTCCGCGCGGTTGACCTGGAGCGGAAAGATGGAAACCTTGTCGTCACATGCAACGATGGAACGACCCTGACGGGTCGAAGCCTGGTTGTAGCAACGGGTGTTCAGTACCGCCGTCTTCCTCTTGACCGCCTTGAGGAATTTGAAGGTGCTGGCGTCTATTATGCTGCGACCGAACTTGAAGCGCGTTTTTGTAAAAACTCTCACGTTGTTGTCATTGGTGGCGGCAACTCAGCAGGTCAGGCCGCAATGTTCCTGTCGCGCCATGCTTGTCACGTTCACATCATGATCAGAGGCGAAACAATGGCGGCCAGCATGTCACATTATTTACTGAACCGCTTGAAACAGGACCCCAACGTCACCATTCATACAACCACACAGATCAAAACACTTGAAGGAACAGATCGTCTCGAAGGCCTGATTGCGCATAATGCGACCACGGATGAAGATATCAAAATCAGAACGAAGGCTCTGTTCATTATGGCAGGTGCGGTACCTAACACCGACTGGTTGAAAAAACTGGTTTCACTTGATGAAAAAGGTTTTGTCATCACAGGACCTGAACAGGGTTCAGGGAAGAGCGTTTTTGGCACTTCCTGTCCGGGAGTTTTCGCGATTGGAGACGTGCGTTCGGGCTCGGTAAAGCGGGTGGCCTCTGCTGTCGGTGAAGGTTCGGTCGTTGTTTCGTCAGTACATGAATATCTCGCGACTATAGCGTGACGACGCCGTTGGCTTAAAACGTCAGACAAAGAATAAAGGAATTACCATGTTCAGGTCACTGAAGTCAGTATCAGTTATCACAGCGGCAGTATTTTTTGCTTCCGGGACATTAGCTGCCCAGGAAGCTGCGCCCATACCTGTAGCCAACCCTATTGTAAAATCAATTGTCGATTGGGATTTGTACACTGGTCGATTCCAGGCTGTGGAACGTGTCGAGATTAGATCACGGGTTAGTGGTTATCTCAAAGAAACCCTGTTTGACGACGGACAGTTGGTCCGGATTGGAACGCCGCTTTTTGTCATTGACCAGCGACCATTCAGTATCGCCCTGGACGCCGCCAAAGCAGAACTGGACGGTGCTAAAGCCAGAGCGGAACTCGCCGTTCGGGAAGCGGAACGTGGCAGGGAACTGGTCAACACTCGCGCGATAAGTCAGGAAGTCTATGAAGAACGACAGTCCCTGGTCGCGCAGACCGCCGCTGACGTACGGGCTGCAGAAGCACGCGTCGCTCAAGCCGAATTGAATCTTGAGTTCACAACAGTAAAGTCGCCCATTAACGGTCGTGTAGGAACAGATATTGTCACTCGGGGAAACCTTGTTAACGGCAGTGACTCTGGTGGCACATTGCTTACCATCGTTGTGAGTGAAGATCCCATCTACTTTTCGTTCGAAGTCAGCGAAAGTGACTTCCTTAAATATACGCGCCTGTATTTTGAAGGCGATCGACCGAGTTCCCGCAATGACCCGAATCCTGTTCAGGTAAGGTTACTTGATGAAGAGCAGTTTGTTCATGAAGGCACAATGGACTTTGTTGACAATGAACTGGACCCGACGTCTGGCACCCTGAGTGGGCGCGCCATCATTTCCAACCCCGGCGGTTTTCTTCAACCCGGGCAATTTGGGAGGTTACGATTACTCGGCAGTGGTGAGTATGACGCCATTCTTGTTCCAGACAGAATTGTGCAGTCTGAACAGGCGCAAAAATTTATCTACACTCTGGACAGCTCTGACCAGATAACGCGAAAGTTCGTCGAGCTTGGCCCAATGCATGAGGGATTGCGCGTCATTCGGCAGGGCTTGTCCGGCAACGATAGAGTTATCCTGAATGGTTTTCACCGCATTCGTCCCGGGATGTCCGTTCAGCCTCAGATGCAAACCATTCAAACAGCAGAGTAGGCAGTCGCTATGCGGTTCAGCCATTTTTTCATTGAACGCCCAATATTTGCCGGTGTCCTATCGATCCTGATAATGCTGATGGGCGCGATTGCTTACGGCAGTTTGCCTGTCGCACAGTATCCGGAAATTGCACCGCCAACTGTCGTTGTGCAGGCCAGTTATCCCGGAGCAAGTGCCGAAGTTGTTGCCGACACGGTCGCCACACCGATTGAACAGGAAATCAACGGTGTTGAAGGCATGCTCTACATGTTGTCCCAGTCTACTGGTGACGGCGTAATGCAGCTTACCATCACCTTCAAGCTTGGCACCGACCTGGACCAAGCCCAGGTACTGGTACAGAACCGGGTCGCGATTGCAGAGCCGCGTCTTCCGGAAGCTGTCAGGAGGCTCGGTGTCACGACGCAAAAGAACAGCCCTGACCTTATGATGGTTATAAATCTGTTTTCACCCGACGATTCCTACGACCAGATATTCATTGCCAACTACGCTGTTTTACAGATCCGTGATCGGTTGCGCCGCCTTGACGGAGTTGGTCAGGTTCAGCTTTTTGGTGCCAGCGAATACGCCATGCGAATATGGCTGGACCCGGATCTTATTTCGTCGCTTGGGATGACTTCCCAGCAGGTTGTCAGTGCCCTTCGTGGTCAAAACATCCAGGTCGCATCGGGCGTAATGAACCAGCCGCCAGCATCCGGCCCTTCGGACTTTCAGATTAATGTCCAGACCCAGGGCCGGTTGGAAACGGTTGAAGACTTTGAAGGTGTCGTTGTTAAAGCACAGTCTGATGGTCGAATAGTAAGGGTAAAAGATATTGGCCGCGTGGAACTCGGCGCACAAAGCTATACTACGCGAGGCTATCTGGGCGACAAGCCTGCAATTGCTTTGCCTATCAACCAGCGCCCCGGTTCCAATGCCCTGGAAACGGCGGCTGAAATTCAGGCCCTGATGGAAGAGGCCGCTCAGGATTTCCCTCCGGGGCTGGACTATGAAATCGCCTATAATCCGACGGAATTTATATCGGAGTCTGTTGACGCGGTTGTCATAACCATATTTGAGGCCGTGGCGCTCGTGGTATTGGTGGTCATGCTATTCCTCCAAAGCTGGAGAGCTTCCATTATTCCGATCATTGCCATCCCCATATCGCTGATCGGGACATTTGCGGTGATGGCTGCCTTTGGGTTTTCCATAAACAATCTTTCTTTGTTTGGCCTCGTATTGGCGATAGGCATCGTGGTTGATGATGCGATTGTGGTTGTCGAGAACATCGAAAGGAACCTTTCTGAAGGGTTGAGTGTCAAGGAAGCGGCACATCAAACCATGGATGAAGTAGGCGGGGCCCTGGTTTCGATTGCACTTGTCCTGAGTGCCGTCTTTATTCCAACAGCATTCATTGAAGGCATCTCGGGTCAGTTTTTCCGACAGTTTGCATTGACGATTGCGACTGCGACATTGATCTCGGCTTTTGTTTCCCTAACGCTCAGCCCCGCTTTGTCAGCGATATTGTTGAAGCCGCACCATAACGACGCGCCTAAAAGCCCCGCTGCGAAGCTTGTGGCCAGGTTCTTTGCTGCATTCAACTTCGGCATGAACCGTCTTTCAGGTGGTTATGGGTATTTGGTGTCCAAGCTGGTGCGTATGACAGCAATAGTCCTTGTTGTTTATGCTGCGTTGATAGGTTTAACAGGGTTTCAGTTCAACAGTGTGCCTGCAGGCTTTATACCTGCGCAGGATAAAGGGTATCTGATTGTGGCATTTCAATTGCCACCCGGAGCCAAGCTCGACAGAACAGATGCTGTGATCAAACAAGCAACAGAAAAGCTGCTGGCAATTGATGGTATACAGCAAACTGTTGGGTTTGCGGGTTTTGATGGCGCGACATTCACACAGGCACCCAATGCAGGAGCCATTTTCCCCGTTCTCGAACCTTTTGATGAGAGACAGGATAAAGGCATCAGCTACAATGACCTGCTGAACGAGACCAGAGCAGCCATGGCCTCTATCGATGATGCGTTTATTCTGGTCATTCCACCACCACCTGTTGAGGGCATCGGCACTGGTGGTGGTTTTAAAATGTACGTCCAGGATCGCTCTGGCCGCGGATTGGATGCGCTTGCAGGCACGACTTATGGTCTTTTAGGGCCTGCCAATAGCGCCGACGGCCTGACAAGTGTCTTCACACTGTTCAATACAGCAACACCGGAGATATACCTTGATATTGATAGAGTTCGGGCACAGCAACTAAGCGTGCCAATCCAGAATGTTTTTGACACTCTAGAGGTCTATTTTGGGTCCGCATTCATTAATGATTTCAATTTATTAGGGCGTACATTTCGTGTAACAGCTCAAGCAGATGCACCGTATCGACAAACACCGGATGACCTGCTGCGGCTACGAACTCAAAATACACTGGGCGAAACCGTGCCGCTGGGTTCCGTTGCACAGATTAGGGACAGAACCGGTCCTTATCGTGTGGCTCGCTACAATCTGTATCCGGCTGCCAGCATTCAGGGCGATACATTGCCAGGCACAAGTACGGGTGAAGCCCTGAATGTAATGGAAACACTGGTGGAGCAGGGACTTCCTCAAGGGTTCGGTTACGAGTGGACTGAGTTAGCATACCAACAAAAGGCCGCGGGAAACACCGCGGGTCTCGTATTTGCGCTGGCTGTCGTTTTCGTATTTCTGCTGTTATCTGCACAATATGAGAGTTGGCTTCTACCGTTGTCAGTCATCCTTATTGTTCCGATGGTTTTACTGTCAGCAATTACCGGCGTGGCCATGGCAGGCCTTGCGAACGATATACTGGTTCAGATCGGGTTTGTTGTCCTTGTCGGCCTTGCCTGTAAAAATGCAATTCTCATCGTCGAGTTTGCCAAACAACGCGAGGACGAGGGACTGGACCGGCTTGCCGCAGCAAAAGAAGCCTCAAGCCAGCGCTTGCGACCCATCTTGATGACAAGTTTTGCCTTTATTTTGGGCGTTGTTCCGCTGGCAATAGCCACTGGTGCCGGAGCGGAGATGCGTCAGGCACTTGGGATTTCAGTGTTTTCCGGAATGCTTGGGGTTACGGTGTTTGGCTTATTGTTTACGCCGGTGTTCTACGTTGTGTGCCGGAAACTCGCCCGGTCTTCGGGTCAGAAAGCCGAGGGTGATAATTGATGAAATGTACATAGGTATCACTAGCCTGGACATGATTCAGAGCAACATGTTTCTGTCTCGGCTATTGAGGTGTTTTCGCGACAAGAAAACAGTCATTATATTGTACAAACCACTTGCCTGTTTAGCTGTTTGCGTCTCTCGATTCCAAAGCTGGTCAGTTCAAAAAATCGTCGCCCGACACTGTATTTCCGCTAGTCTACGCAGCACCTATTTACAAAATTGTCAATTAATGTTGATTAACCTGATTTTTGCTTATATGAAATGGCTCAGGCTTTTCAAGGCTGTAGAGTAGATTGGTAAAAATAAGCGATTTGGGGAAATCAATGGATATCATAGAGCTTGGAGTGCTGTCCTACGAGGGCGTGCGCGACCTTCTTATTATAGATTAAACTTTGGAAAAAAGAGATGCGCCACCAATGGGTGTTGGCGTGAGCAAAGGTATTTTATTAGCTGAACCTGAAGACATTGTCCTCAGGAACGTTGATCGTATCCTGTTGGCGCACTTCATATTTAAAAACAGAGTGAGCCCGGTATTTTTAGCTGGCTGACCAAATTTAACCGCAGACTATATCACATTAAAGCACCATTTTGGGCTGACACGTTGGATGGTCCAGTATGGCTGGCAAAATCCAACATTGTCACAGGTTGTTGGTAATTTGCAGACTTAGGGGGATAAAACATGGCAAATATTAATGGTACCGCAGGCGACGACACTATCTTCGGCGATGATCCGGGGGCCGATCTACTGCAAGGACTTGACGGCAATGACCGGCTTTTTGGCTTCGGCGGCAACGATCAGCTTAATGGCAACAATGATAACGATCTGTTGGAAGGCGGCGACGGCAACGATACGCTCGACGGTGGAAACGGTAGTGACACACTCCAGGGCGATGCTGACAACGACCGGTTGATAGGCGGTACAGGCGACGATGTGCTAACGGGCGGCGCCGGCGGGGACGTGTTTGTCATCGAATCCGGCTCGTCCGATGTGATCACCGATTATGATGCTGGCGAAGGCGACAGCCTTGATCTCACCGGCGCCGGAGTTACGCTTTCAAGCGCAGTTTTGAGCGAAGTGGGTGGCAGCACGGTTATCGACATTGGTAGCGGCGAAACGCTGACACTTCAGGGGGTTACGCTTGCCGAATTCAACGCTGAACCAACCGTATCGGGCCTCACCAACCGTGGTGCTGCCGAAGATACGACAGGCGCACTCGACTTCTCGGCTGTCGCCATCGCCGACAGCGATACGCCCGGCAACATCACTGTGACCATTACAGCCACCGATACTGGTGCAGTGCTCGGAGCTGTCGATGGTTCTGGTGTCGGGGCAGGGGTAAGTGAAACCGCTGCGGGCAACAATGTGGTGACGCTGGTGGGAACAGCCGCAGATATTACAACATATCTCGGCAACGCATCCGCCATAACCTACACCTCCAGTCAGGACCGGGAGACAGACGACACAATCTCCATTCAGGCGGATGATGGTATCAGCACACCGAATGCGGCTAGCACAGCAACAATTGTGATGACACCTCTCAATGATCTTCCAACAGCAAGCAACAGATCGATCATCATGGACAGCAATACTGCACGTGTTCTGACCGCTGCTGATTTTAGTTTCTCTGACGTTGACAGTGCCGATAGTCTGACAAGTGTGCGTATTGATACACTGGCGGTGACCAGCGGCACATTCCAGCTGTCGGGTCTGGATGTGAATGCCTCGGACGTGATTCTGGTGGCCGACATCAATGCTGGCAATCTGGTGTACACACCAGCCGCAGACACAGACGGCGATGACCTTTTAACGTTAACCTTCAGCGTCAATGACGGTACTGTCTTTGCAGCCAGTACAAGTGCGCTCGCTATTGATGTTGTAATTCCGGAACCACCTGAGCCGGTTAATCAGGCCCCGACTAACTTCGCGATCAGTAACGACACGGTTGATGAAGACACGCCGGGCGCTGTGGTGGGCACACTGTCCGCCAGCGACAGTGGCAGCCTGACGTTTAAAACAACGGCCGTGACCGATGACCGGTTCGAGGTTGTGGGTAATTTGCTGAAGCTGAAGGACGGTGTCTCTATCAACTTTGAAACCGAGACCAGTGTGCAGGTGATTTTGCAGGTTGACGACGAGGACGGGGCAACCACCACCAAAGCCTTCACGATCACGGTTGTTGATATTGAGGAAAACTCGGCCCCCACCAGCATCAGTCTGAGTGGCAGCACGGTAGCGGAAAACGACGGAGGGGCCAGCATTGGAACCCTGTCTGCAGTTGATGCCGAAGGCGGTGACATTACCTTCACTGTTTCAGACGACCGGTTTGAAGTGATTGATGGTGTCCTGCAACTGGCGAACGGGGTTACGCTCGACTTCGAAGAGGACCCGGGCATCGAGCTGACCATTACGGCCACTGATAGCGGCGGGCTCAGCCTGTCGTCCGGGTTTACCATTACCGTGACCGATGTGGACGAGAACGACGCGAGCGGTGGCTCCGACGATGCTGATACGCTTGATGGCGGGCAGGGCAATGATACGCTGACCGGCGGCGCTGGTGACGATACGGTTGACGGTGGTGAGGGTGATGACTTCCTGCGCGGCGACGCAGGCGATGACGCGGTCTCTGGTGGTGAAGGCAATGACACTGTCTTTGCAGGCCCTGGTGATGACGGGGATGATACCATTCAGGGCAACAGCGGTGATGATGTGCTTGGCGGCGGCGCGGGCGCTGACCTGATTGTTGGCGACGCCAATGATGAATTTCCAGGTAATGACACGATATTTGGCGGTGCAGGCGAAGACACACTAAACAGTGGTGCTGGCGACGATTTGGTTTTCAATGGTGGCGGCGATGATGTGGTTATCGCCGGCAGCGGGGACGATACTCTGTGGGCTGGTTCTGGCGATGACCAGCTGTCAGGCGGCGAGGGGAACGATGTATTTGTCTTCGGAGTTTCCAGTGGCAACGATACGATCAGCGACTTCGCCACCTCTGCTGATATACTTGACTTCAGTTATTCAGTGTTCCGCACGTTCGCAGAAGTGCAGGCCGCTGCGTCTGAAACGACCCGGGGTGATCAGGCAGGGCTACTCATTGATCTTGGTGATGACCAGAGCGTTTTCCTTGTTGGAATAGGGCTGGATGACCTTTCGACCGATAACCTTGAATTTTGACGGAAATCAAACTCAGGAATTTGCAATCAATAATGAAAACCCTTCAGGCTGTAAAACAAAGCCTGAAGGGTAAAGAGAGCTGAATATCGGATCATGATATGAACTGGCGCGAAAAATCCAAGTCAGACCGGCTCTAAGTTCCCCAACACATCTATTCTGTCGAAACAACAATTTTGCCGACCTGGTTCCCTTTCAGCATGTAACGGTATGCTTCTATGGCCTCGTCGAAACTGAATACACGATCGACTTTTGGCACCAATAGGCCTTTTTCCTGGCGTTCCAGAACGTAGTTAACGCCTCGCATTCGCTGGTCTTCATGACGAATATGGTTGAACAAGGAATAAGGAAACACGGTTGCGGCTTTACGGACCATTTTTACGATATCAACCTGAGCATGCAGGCCGCGCAAAACACCATAAATGAACACAAGCGCATTTTCTCCAAGAGCTTCAGCATAGTCATCGACGAAATCGCCACCGATGGGATCATACACAACCCGAACACCCGCCCCTGATGTTGCTTCCATGATACGAGCCGTAAGGTCTTCTTCATCCGTAGCGACCACATAGTCCGCGCCACTGGCAAAGATATCAGCGGTCTTTTTACTCGTTCGTGTTGTGGCGATGACAGTTGCACCAATATCTTTTGCAAGCGCAATCGCGCCCAGTCCGGCACTGGAGCTTGCCGCCGGTATCAATATGTAATCCTCAGGTTTCAGCTTCGCCGTCTCGATCAGTGGGTAATAGGCGGTAAGCATTTCCATCCAGGTAGACGTCGCTTCTTCCTTGGATAGCCGGTCTGACCAGGGGGCAATGTAGTCCGCGTTGAAAACCGCATGTTGAGCATGAACACCATATGTTGTGTTGGCGTGTGGAATTGTCGCGACACGGTCTCCGACCTTGAAGCCCTGCACACCTGCACCAATCGCTTCAATAATGCCCGCTGCTTCCGAACCCAAACCTGATGGAAGGGATGCAACCGAATAGTGGTTGTCTTCCAAATACAGAATGTCGGCGCGGTTTAAAGCGAACGCTTTCACGTCAATCAGTACCTCGCCCGGACTGGGTTTAGGCCGTTCAATTTCCTCAATGCGCAGTGCGTCGACCCCGCCAGCTTCGTGAAATTGCAATGCTGTTGTTTTCATTTCAAGTCCCCCGTAATTCTGTTGCAAGAACGCTGTTTTTCAAAAGAAAGGTCTAAACTTGCTTTCAAAATCATCATGGATTTAGGCACTGCAAATCATCGAGGGCAACAGATATTAAGGGTAGGCATTTTGACCATCTGCCCACCCAAAAGGGTGGGTTTAAGCCATTTTTCTTCTGTTCCCGTGATATCCGCTTTAAACAGGCAATAGCCAAAGCGAAGAAGGTGTTTCCCAGCGTGTGTCTGGCTAATAAATACTGGAATCCGCAAATTAGCTGGTATTGATGTGCCCTGATGCATGAAGATACTGTCGGGTCACCGAGTGAGAAAGCTGAGATTTATGCAAGATACGAGCTACTTCGGAAACTGGTTTATCCCGTCCAAAATAGAGCCCGAGCGGCCCAGTATCAGCCTTGTGGAGCGTCAACGGCTCACCCAAACGCTTTCAGGTTGGCTGGAGAAGAAGCTTATTCTTGTTATTGCCCCGGCAGGGTTTGGAAAATCCACGCTGGTCTCTCAGTGGCGGGACTTGCTGCTCGAAGATCAGGTTTTGTGTCCCTGGCTTTCTCTTGATGAAAACGACTTTGAAGGCCGTCAGTTTCTGTCCTATTTCACGTTGTCTCTGGCGGCGGCGGGCTTTGAACTTGATGAACTTGTTGTAGGCGCGAAAAACGGTTTTGCCGATTCATCCGAACGCGTCATCCTTCGCCGCCTGATTTCAGAGATCGAGCTGACAGACACGCCGTGCGTTATGGTGCTGGATGACTATCACCGGGTTTGCTCGCCAAAAATCGATGCATTGCTAACACAGTTAATCAAGGAAACTCCGCCGTCCTTCACCATTCTGGTAAACAGCCGGGTAATTCCTGATATTGATTGTGCAACTTTGATTGCGTCAGGTGCTGCTGTGGAGCTTGGAACGGATGGCCTGCGGCTCACGAAAGAAGAAGCGATGAAAGCCGTTGGAACGGCAATCGTCGACAATGATTTTTCAGCCATCTACGAAAAAACGGAAGGATGGCCTGTCGCGGTTCAGCTCGCGCGCTTGGGTAGCGGAAGCTTAAACACTTTCCCGGTTTCTGCTCCAGGTCATTCCAGCAGTTTTATTGCTTCCTATCTTACTGAACAGGTCGTTAACTCCCTTGAAGAAGAGGCGAAACAGTTTCTGTTGTCGACGTCAGTCTTCAGTCGCTTCAGTGCAGATCTGCTTAATCATGTATTTGATAGACACGACGCATGGGCGAATATGGCGAAACTCAATCAATTGAGCGCCTTTATCATTCCGATGGATAAAGAAGGTATTTGGTTCAGGTACCACCATCTTTTTTCAGAATATCTTTTTGAAACTCTCCGCAAAAGCAATTGGGAGCTTGTTCGCAACCTGTGTTCCCGCGCCAGTGACTGGCATTGGGAAAATGGTCAGCCTGTGGAAGCTGCAAATTACGCAACAAAGATAAAAGACTACCAACGATGTGCCGATATTATTCTCGACCTGGGGGGATGGCAGGTCATTGTGACGCGCGGCATCGGGTTTATGAGGAAACTGCTTCGTTTCATACCCGAAGGCGAATTGAAAAATTTCCCGCGGGTGGCTCTGGCGAGAACATATTTGCACTGTAAGGACGGTGAACTTCAGCAGGCCAGGTTTCTGTTCGATAGCACCAGTTGGTCGAACCGTGATTGTCAGGACCCCGAATGGTTGCAGGATCAGCTGTTGGTTGGTCAACTCCTTGCTGTCTATCAGGATATCACGATCGACCAGGAAGAGCTGGACGGCTACATTGATCGGGCAAAAAGCGGGCTGCCCGGTCTTGATTCGCTGTCCATCGGGACGTTACGATGCATGGAAGTGAACGGTCTGTTTGCCAATGCACACATGGAACCGGTTGAGAGCTGCCTTGAGAACGCCTCTCAGTTAATGCGTCAGGGAGGATCGGTACTCGGCCTCAATTATTGCTATGTTCATGCCTGTGTCGCAGCTCTTTACAGGTGCGATTTCGAGTCAGCAATAACCCATGCAAAAGTCACTTTTGAGGAAGCAGAGAAAAACTTTGGCGCAGATAGCGGCTTAAAATATATTGCCAATACTCTTCGGTTCGCCATCGCCGTTTGGTCGGGACGAGCGAACGCCAGTGACCTGCAAACATTTGTAGCTTCCTTGACCGACCTTGAGGAACACGACGGCTGGACAGAAATATATCTGGTTGGACTAGATGCCGGTTATCACTTGGCTGCGAGCTATTCTGATTGGGCAACGGCCTTTTCGATAGTTGAGCGCTACCAGAGCGTTGCCACCATCAGGGACCTGGCAAGACTGAAGCTCTTTTGTGCCGTCTTGCAATTGGAAGCGGCTCGTCATGTCGGGTATGAGCATGAGTTGGTCTCCCTTACCAGCAAGGTCGTAAAACTGACCTCTGGCGCCGAGGATTCCGGTAACTGGTTCAGCCGTGCAATCGCCTCTACCAAACTGCTTAGACTGGGATTGATATCAGGCGAAAAAACCGAGGAATCTCTTTTCGAAAACGTAACCTGGACCAGGCACAGAGGCCTCAATTTTTATCACATTCGACTTGTAGCGGCTCAGGCCGAATTTTACCTCACTCAAAGAGACGAGGAAAAACTGGTCGAAAAATTGTCCGCTCTGGTAGAGCTCTGCGCCAGATATGATTTCTTTTGGCCATTCAAGGCGAATGCTGATTTGAAGATGGCGTTATACAGCCACCGCGACCATCTCGGCAGTTCCAGTGAAGGCGTTAACCGAGCATTTGTTGACAAGTTTCTTTCGGGCCAATTTGAGAATGACCAGCCAAAAGGACCCGGTATATTAAGCCTGAGAGAGCGGCAGGTTCTGACTTGCCTGTCTGAAGGGCAGTCTAACAAACTAATTGCGCGGGAACTCGACCTCACTGATAACACGGTTAAATTTCACCTTAAAAATATCTATATGAAACTCTCGGTCAGCCGTCGCGGCGAAGCGGTATTCGAAGCACGGAGAAGGGGGTTGATCTAACTTCCTGCGATCCTCAACCTACCCATGTGGGCAGCTTACCAACTGAACAAAACCAAGTATCTTCAGCGTAACGTAAGGAGATACATATGCATCCCGCCAATCATACAATTACGGTTACAACGCCTCTCGGGCAGTTCCAGATCATGCTTGACGTAGAACGTGCGCCAGCAACCGCTGAATATTTCACACAATTGGCGGACAAGGGTTTACTTGACAACACATCAATCTTCAGGATCGTCAATAGCGAAAACAATAGTTACAACCCGGCATGCCCAATCCACGTTATTCAGGGTGGCTTGCCAGAGGGTGGTCGGGTTCTGCTACCAAACATCGTCCACGAGTCCACTCGAATGACAGGGATAACCCACAAGAAATGGACTGTTTCCGCGGCCCGGCTGGGGGTAGGGGAAACTTACGGCAGTTTCTTCATCGCGATGCGGGATGAACCGTCCTTGGACTATGGCGGCAAGCGCCACCCCGATGGTCAGGGCTTCGCAGCATTCGGCGAGGTGTTGTCGGGGCACAGCGTTTTGGAAAGGATACTTCAGCGCGCTGAACCCCAAGAGTATCTTCGCGACATAGTGCGCATAATTAAAGTAAAAGTAGAGTAACTACCCATTCGGGTAGGGCGAGCCTGCCCCATCCCACCCAAATTAGATTCAAAACTACCCCGATGCGCTGTTGCGACAAACCCATCGCGCACTCAATATTGCAGGAACAAAATCCTTGGAGGGAATAATGAAAAATTACCTGAAAACGAGTGTAGCGACATGCGCCTTGATTATTGCCGGAGTTAACAACCAGGCTTTTGCGCAAGACGACCAACTAGGCGATGATGAATTCGCGCTTGAAGAGATTGTGGTCACCGCGCGCGGCCGCGAAGAGACACTGCAGTCAGCGCCGCTGTCGGTTTCAGTCCTTAGCAAACAAACGATTGAAGATGCCAGGGTCAACCGCGTGGACGACTTTATTGCATTAACCTCGGGTATCACGATCGCGAACTCACAGGACGCCGGGACAAACTTCATAACCATTCGTGGCATGTCGCAAACCAGAAATGGAGAACCACCTGTCGCTGTGGTTGTCGACGGCGTATTACAGGTAAATTCGAGAACCTTTGATCAGACCTTGTTTGACGTTGAAAACATTCAGGTTCTCAGGGGCCCACAAGGCGCAAGATATGGCCGGAACGCCACAGGTGGTGCCATTATCATCAACACAGTTGGGCCATCCGAGGATTTTGAAGGGTACGTGCGGGCCGGTATTGGTCGCGGTGAAGAATATAGCTTCGAAGGCTCTATTTCAGGCCCTATTGCTGAAGATACCTTGTCCTATCGCCTGTCGGCAAGCTACACCAACCGCGACGGTGTTTTCGAAAACTTCGTGCTTGACGAAAATGTCGACTATTTTGAAGACGTCACCGTACGCGGGCACTTGCGCTGGACACCGACCTCCAACTTTTCTGCCGATGCAAGGGTGAATATTATCAGGACCGATGCCGGCTCGCTGAATTTCTCCTACCAGGCAGCCATTGTTGACCCTGTAACCGGCCTCCCCAGTTTTGATTTTACCATTGCCGACGCAGACCTCGTTGAGCGTAATTTTTCCGCCAATAACCTTGGACTTGACGGCAGGGATGTCACTCAATTCTCGCTTCGGATGAATTATCAGGCTGGTTGGGGTGAGTTTTCATCGGTGACGAGTTATGACAACATTACGCAAAGTACCGGAAGTGATCAGTTCCCATACACAGCCGCCACCAGTGTTACCTTTGGTGCGTTCCCGTTTTTCGACGGAACCCAGTCGCAATTCTTCGATATTGAGGCCTTCAGTCAGGAGTTTAGGTTCACCTCCAATAGCGACCAGCGCCTTCGCTGGATGGCAGGTGGCTACCTGCTGCTGACGGATCGTTTCGTATCGTCGTCTATTGCAAATGATCTGGGGCAGGGGCTGACAAGAGTAAGGCGTGACCCCATATCTCCGGCATCCAGCCCACTGACCTCTTTCATTGCTGATGACAATGACAACACGGCCTATGCATTTTTCTTCGCTTTGGATTATGACATAGTTGAAAATCTGGAGCTTTCTTTTGCCGGTAGATATGACCGCGATGAACGCAAGCAGACTGTGTCACCGGACCAGGGATTGTATGCTGATGGCGCTGTGATTGCACCGGTAGGATCCGCAGGTGCCGTCAATCGTGCGAACTTTGACAAGTTTCAGCCTAAAGTGAGCTTGCGATACCTCGCCAGCGATGACTTCTCACTATACGCCTCTTGGGGTCAGGGCTTCAGAAGCGGTCAGTTCAACCAAAATGGTGTTGGTGCAATCGCTGCCGGTGCCGGCGTTAACGGTGTAACGGATCTGCTAGGAAAAGAAACAACCGAGACCTTTGAAGCAGGCTGGAAATCCTCTTTTCTGGATAATCGCATATCACTGAATGGTGCCCTCTATCATACCAAGGTGAAAAACGCCCCTTACTTCGTTTTCATCGGGGCTGTCAGCGCTCAGGTCCTTGTTCCTATCGACGAAGTGACCATCAAGGGTGGAGAGCTTGAACTTACCGCACGAGTAACACCAAACCTGGACTTCTATGCAGGTCTTGCGATTTCCGACTCTGAAATCGACGAATATAGCGTCAACCAGGCAGCTGTCGGTAATGAGGCTCCCTATGTGCCAAAATCCGCGATCAATATCGGTGGTCAGTACAGAACCGAAATCACGTCAGATATCGGATTGTTTATGCGCGCCGACTATGAGAGGCGGGGCCGTCAGTTCTGGGACCCGGAAAATTCAACAGCCCGTTCAGCGATCGATCTGGTTAACGTGAGACTGGGTATCGAAGACAACGATGGCGCATGGTCACTCACAGGTTCGGTTAGCAACCTATTCGATGAGGTCTACAACTCAGAATGGGTGACGGGTGGATTTGCCCATGCCGGACAACCGGACATCTGGCGTCTGGACTTCCGCTACAATTTCTAACTCAGGTTGGGAGACGCCAGCTGCCGTCTCCCTCCAAGGTTACTACAGAGTGAATTTCGCCGTCGCGGCTTACGCCGTATGTGCTTTCCGGCTGGTGGCTACTTTTGCCCAAATGACATCAGCTGGCGGCGTTTGAACCAAATTGGAGAAAAAAATGTATCGTGTAGCAGCCGACATTGGCGGGACTTTTACCGATTTCGTAATAGAGGACCAGAAATCGGGCGATGTTCGCATCGGGAAGGTACCTACAACATCTGATAACCCCGCGCGTGGTATTCTCAATGGTGTCAGTCAGCTAATTGATGACCCCCAGGATATCGAGTTCTTCGTGCACGGTACCACCGTAGGACTGAACGCCTTTCTTGAAAGGAAAGGCGCGCGGGTGCTTCTTGTTATGACATCCGGCATCAGTGATACATACACAATTGCAAGGGGACACCGCGAAGAGCTCTATAAACTTCATTACCGCAAGCCAAAGCAACTGGTGCCCCGGAAAGACGTTCATGAGGTTACCGAGCGCCTGGGCTGGGATGGCAGCGTGGTCACGCCGCTGGATGAAGCTTCACTGAAACCGATTATTGAAAAAGTCAAAGCAGAAGACATTCCTGCCGTGGCCATATGTTTGCTGCACGCGTATGCAAACCCGGCACATGAAAAAAAGATCGCGGAAATTCTGGCACAAGAGTTACCCGGCGTTTCCATCTCCCTGTCGCATAGTGTGGCACCAGAATGGCGCGAAGTTGAGCGAGCCTCCTCCACTGTCATGGATGCCTATGTAGCACCGGTTGTAGAGCTTTATCTGGAAACGCTGAAACGCGAATTTCTTGATATCGGTATGCAACAAACCATTCATGTCATGCGCTCGAACGGCGGCGTAATGACCGACGCACACGCAAGCAAACATCCTATCACAACGCTTCTTTCAGGCCCCGTTGGGGGAAGTATTGGCGGTGTTGAACTCTCGAAAAGCACCGGAATGAAAAACCTTTTGTGTGTGGACATGGGGGGAACATCATTTGATCTAAGTCTTGTGGTCGAAGGCGAGCCGGAACTGTCGAACGAGACCGTACTGCAAGGCTTGCCACTTCTGATGTCTATTATCAATATTGACACAGTGGGGGCAGGCGGTGGCTCGCTTGCATGGGTCGAGAACGGCGGATTGCGGGTCGGTCCTCAAAGCGCCGGCTCCCAACCCGGGCCTGTTTGTTATGGTCGGGGTGGAACCCAGCCAACAGTCACGGACGCCAATCTGTTTCTGGGCCGCCTAGGAGAAGCATCGCTTCTGAACGGGGATATGACCCTGGACATGGCTTCTACAGCAAAAGCCTTTGAGACGCTTGGTCATAAAGTTGGCTTGAGCGCAACCGAACTTGCAGAGGGCATGATTGCGATCGGGAATGCAAAAATGGCCGATGCAATGAGAACCATTACCGTTGGCAGAGGGATCGACCCGCGGGACTTCACTCTGGTTGCTTTTGGTGGCGCCGGACCGATGCACGCAGTTGAACTTGCCCGAGAACTGGACATCAAGCAGATATTGGTTCCCCGGTTTCCGGGTACATTTTCCGCCTGGGGCATGTTGCAAAGCAATATTCGCCATGACTTCAGCATTACGCATTACGCCGTTTCCGATGAAGTGAACGCCGGCCAGTTGGTCGAGTTATTTCAAGGCATGCTCGATAGCGGCACCAAAACACTGGCAGAGGAAGGCGTCGCCCCAAACCGGATGGAATTTGTGCGTTCGGTGGACCTGAGGTACGCAGGTCAGGAATACACCATTAACGTTTCGCTTGCTGATACTGCAGATATTGATGCAGCCATTGAGAAGTTCCACGATCTCTATCAATCACGGTATGGCCACGCGCTGCACGGAGCGGCGGTGGAAATAATCAATTTACGACTGGCGGCGATAGGGCGTCTGGAACGCACAGATTTCTCCGGTTATGCGGAACAGACACAGCAGGAGCCGCTTGTGGCTCACCGCGACATAATTTTCAATGGCAAGTCATACCATTCTCCAATTTACAAGCGGGATTTCCTCCCCAGGGGAAAGGTGTTCGAAAGCCCGGCCGTCGTGGAAGAAGCCAGTGCCACCACCATCATTCCACCAGGTTACACATTTGAAATCGATGACATCGGTAACCTCCTGATCCAATCAGAGGAGCACGCATAATGACCACTCAAGTAAACCCAATCACCACAGAGATTATTAGAAATGCGTTCAACTCCATTGCTGAAGATATGAACGCTGCTCTCATCCGTAGCGCATACACACCAATCATTTATGAAGGTAAAGACTGCGCCGTTGCACTGTTGGATGACAAAGGCGAAGTGCTGGGGCAGTCGCTCGGACTGCCGCTTTTTCTGGGAAACCTGTCATTGTGCGTGCAGATTGTGGCGGACATGTATGGTTGGGACTACTTCGGTGAAGGCGATGTCGTTTTTCTGAACGATTCCTATATAGCAGGTACGCACCTCAATGACGTCACCGTCATTGTGCCAATTTTCTGGAAAGGTCAGCGGATAGGGTTTGCCACATCTCGCGCCCACTGGCTCGACGTAGGCGCCAAGGATGCAGGCCAACCCACTGACTCTCATGAAATTTATCAGGAAGGAATGCGGTGGGCGCCAACCAAGGCATACAAAGCTGGTGAGCCGGTCGCGGATATTCTGACTTTCCTGAAACGTAACAGTCGTTTTGGTGACGCTTTGCTAGGCGACCTACACGCACAGATCGCCGCAGGCAATACCGGTAAAGACCGCTTTTGTGCGTTGTTGGACCGTTTCGGGCTGGAAACCGTTTGGGCTGCACGTGATGATATCTTCAGACAGTCTGCTGAAATGGAACGCCAAACAATAGGCGCAATCCCTGATGGCGTATACTCGGCGGAAGGCGCACTCGACAACGATGGCCTCACTGATGTTCCCGTTCCGGTCAAGCTGACCGTCAGAGTGGACGGCGAACATATGACGGTCGATCTGTCAGGATCAGCTGATCAAACCAGAGGCGCTGTCAATTGCGGTGCAACGCAAACCATTTCCGCGGCAAGAGTTGCCTTCAAATTATTGGTAAACCCGAAGCGGCCCGTTGACGGTGGTACATTTACCGCTCTTGAAGTGATTGCGCCGGAGGGCTCCATTTTCAATGCGCAGGAACCAGCAGCCTGCTCATGGTATTTCTCGTCGCTTGGTTTGCTTATCGATTTGTTTGTCAAAGCCATGTCTGACGTGATGCCTGATACAGCCGCCGCAGCACATTATGGTGACTCGATGGTGCTAATTCTTACAGGCTACGATCAGTCAAAAGACGGAGAATTGTTTGTCGCAGTGGAAGCCAACACTGGCGGTTGGGGTGGCTGGAACGGTAGCGACGGACAGGACTGCCTGATCAACAACGTCAACGGCAGCTTCCGCGACTATCCAATCGAGGTGTACGAAAACCGCTACCCCATTCGAATTCAGAAGTACGGTATCAGGGCAGACAGTGGTGGCGCGGGCAAATATCGCGGCGGAAACGGCAGTGTCAGGGAATACTGTCTCACCAATGACGCCAGCATGTCACTTTGGTTCGAACGTTCGCAAACAACAGCCTGGGGTTTGTTTGGCGGGCAGCCCGGCAAGGCACCGGAAGTTGTTGTGACGCACCCGGACGGAACAGAGCTCCGAGCTCTCAAAAGCAACGCAACACCACTTAAAACAGGCACTATAATCCAGGTGAAAACCGGTGGCGGCGGTGGATACGGCGACCCGGCTGACAGAGCTTCGAATCTTGTCCGGTCGGACATTGAAAACCTTTATGTTACCGAGGCCGAAGCAGAAAAATCATACGCTGTTTGATTTAAGAAGAGGGGTAAAGGCTATCAATGATGGAACAGAATCGCGGAAGTTTTTATTTGAAAAACGTAACGATTTTCAACGGGCATGATGAAGAACTTTTACCTCCTCAGAATATTCTCATTGAAGAAGGAAGGTTTGCAAAAATAGGGCAGGCTGACCCGAACCACCATGATACCCGAACCTTTGATCTGACAGGTAAATTTCTGATGCCCGGTCTCATTGACGCACACTTCCATGCTTATGCGTCTGATCTCGATTTCACCAAACTGGACACCTTGCCAAACACCTATCATGGATTGAAGGGTTCAGAGTTGTTGTCTGCGGCTCTCGGGCGCGGGGTCACAACGATCAGGGATGTCGGCGGCGCAGACTATGGTCTTTGGCGCGCATTGGAAGACGGACTGTTTGCGGGCCCCAGGCTTTACTATGCTGGTAAGGGGCTCAGCCAGACCGGCGGTCACGGGGACATGCGGGCGCCCTCCATGGAACCCTGCGCATGTGGCATCAGTAACAGACTGACCAGGGTCGTTGATGGTGTTGATAATATACGTGCCGCGGCCCGCGAAGAACTAAGGCGTGGTGCCAGTCATATCAAAGTGTTTGTATCGGGGGGGATATCTTCGCCCAGCGACCCGATATGGTCCTTGCAATACTCGGACCCCGAATTGGAGGCCGTCGTTGATGAAGCGCATCGGCGAGGGGCCTATGTTGTCGCTCATGCCTACACTCCGGAAGCAATAGCGCGCTCGGTCAAGGCTGGCATCCGCTCAATTGAACACGCCAACCTGATAACGCCGGAAGTCGCGCAGCAGGTTCAGGAGGCAGGGGCCTTTGTTGTACCCACACTGGTTACCTATGACAGCCTTGGCCGTTTTGGCCACCAGAACGGCGCGCCGGATACGATGATTGCAAAGCTTGATGAGGTTGCTGCAAAAGGGCTTGAGGCCATTCGCATCTGCCGCAAAGTAGGGGTCAAACTGGGGTTTGGTACAGACCTTCTAGGCGAATTACACAAGTTTCAATTGAACGAGTTGTTACTGAGGGAACAAGTAGAGACCCCGTTTCAGGTCCTGAACTCAGCAACGGCCGTTAACGCCGAACTGATGGGGCTTGATGGTGAAATTGGTTCAGTTCAGGAGGGCGCGTTCGCAGACTTTCTGATATTGAATACCAACCCTTTGCAGGATTTAACAGCACTGGCGAACGGCGACGCGATTGAAGCCATTCATCAAGGCGGTAAACGCGTGGGTTAGCGGAATCCTCTCTGCTTCCCCGTCATATTTGACGCCCGTCAAGGCAATCTATTCTTGAGGCGTCACTATGAACAAATGGAAGTTTATAGGGGTTCAGTCATGTCCGGTAAATTCAAGATACCGTTGTCTTTCATCGTACCAATGTGGTTGGTGGCCTGCAGCTCAAACGTCGATTGCGGTATTATCGCCTATCACAGCCTTGATGCGCCAAGCGGGGAGACTGTGCGTGTCATCCATCAGGATACAGACGTTACCAACACTCCCGAGTTTAACGATTATGCGGCTCAACTTTTAACACGGCTGGTGCGGATAGGGTATGTGCGCGCCGATGGTGACAGCGCTGATCTGACGTTTGCAATAAGTTATGATTTTGGTGAGGACCCCCAAAAGACCACAGAAACCGCCAGCTGTCACAAAGAGTATCGTTTTCGTGACGACGAGTATGGGTCTCCATATTACAGAGGACTTGATTGCTATCCTCACGACGGCGATGGGCCTTCAAAATACATTCATTTCCTGAGATTAAAAGTGCATGACGAGGCGGCACCCGGTGACCTCGGAGAGGCCATCTATGAAGGCACCGTGCATAACATGTCCATGAGCGATAATCTCAGAGAAGTTATGCCGTATCTCATTGCTGCACTACTTGATAATTTCCCCGGTGAAAATGGCGAAATTCGGAATGTTATTGTAGACAGGGCAAAACAAGATGTTAAATAGATCGGTAAAAATCTCATATAAACCAATACCATAGAGGAAAATCGCGTTTACTTGAACGTTATGATCCTTTTAATCAAGCGTCTGGGTGTCTCCTGACAGAGCATTTTTTCCCAGTATCACTATTTGGACATGTGGTAAAAGTTTGCTCCCGGCCTCGCCGAAATTGGCGAGGCTGAAATCAAATCATCGACACCTTTGGTGAGGCCAGCCGCAAAAACACGCTCTGGTAGCCTGAAACGATCATCATGCAGGGGGAAGGGACTGTACCAGCGCAAAAAAGTCTCGTGGTCGATATCTGACCTTCAGTGACATAAAGCTTGCACTGGCTGGATCTCAAGTTTCGAACCTATAGGGCGTGTCCCTATACACCAGTTCGAAGCCTGTGAACTTGAAGTCACGAAGGAACTGGACACCACAGCCGGTCAGGTAGCGCATATCGGTTCGATCCGCGCACTTCGCATTGAGTAATTGAGTAGCCATGGATTTTTGAGGAACATCAAAAGGGCGGCGTCTGAGCGATCTTAGACAATTAATCGCATAATTTATATTATGGGAAATTAATAACCATCCCAAACACCTACTATTGTGGAAATAGTGAGCATATACCTTTATTCAATCAGAATTAGTACGACAATAAGGTCCATCGTCACCATGATACCTCAAACCGTTTCAAATTGTGAAGTCGCCATAATTGGTGCCGGGCCGGCTGGCCTTGCAGCCGCCGAGCATCTTGCAAGTGCGGGCCACAGAGTTCACATATTTGAGCGCATGCCCACGCCAGCTCGAAAGTTCTTAATGGCTGGAAAATCCGGCTTGAACATTACCCACGCTGAAGACCTACAAAAATTTATCGCTCGTTACAGCGCGGAAGCTCGAAAGCTCACATCTGCGATAAGATCATTTTCTCCTGAAGATATAAGAGTTTGGGCCGCCGATTTAGGTGTCGAAACCTTTATTGGTTCATCTGGCCGAGTTTTTCCAACACATTACAAGGCATCACCGCTACTACGAGCCTGGCTCGCGCGCCTCAACAAAATGGGTATAAATCTCCACACCCGCCACAAATGGGTTGGCTGGGCCGGCGATCGTACAGAGCTGGTTTTTGAAACACCGGACGGGATCAAACACACCACAGCAGAAGCTACGATACTCGCCCTCGGTGGCACAAGCTGGCCCAAATTGGGATCTGTCGGAGAATGGCAAGCAGACCTGAGGGATCGATATGTAGACCTCAAGCCCTTCCAGCCTGCAAACTGTGGCTTTGAAATAAACTGGTCGCCTCATTTTCGGGATCGTTTTGCGGGCGAACCTGTTAAGAACTGCGTTTTGTCCGCTTGTAACTGCACAACAAAGGGTGATTTCGTTGTAACAAAAGCCGGCGTCGAAGGCAGTGCGATTTACCAGGTTTCGCGCGCTGTTCGTGAAGAAATCGAACAGCGCGGCACAGCAATCATCACCGTTGATCTCACACCGGACAAAACTCAAGATGAGCTATGCTCTCGCTTAATCGAGCCAAGAAAAAAACGTTCTCTCGCGGACCATATCCGCCGGAAAACTGGGCTTCGTGGTGTGAAAAGCGGCTTACTGAGAGAATTCCTAAATCCGGATGAGATGCGTTCACCGGAAAAGCTCGCAAGCTACATAAAAGCTTTGCCTCTACGTATTCAATCCTCTCGCCCTATTGAAGAAGCCATCAGCGTCGCTGGCGGCGTGTCGTTTGGGTCGCTTGACGACAATTTGATGCTTACGGCCCTGCCCGGTATATTCTGTGCAGGCGAAATGGTTGACTGGGAAGCTCCGACTGGCGGCTATCTGCTCACGGCTTGCCTGGCACAGGGAAAACAAGCTGCGGCAGGAGTTCGGACGTGGCTTGAAGACAGACGAACCATATCTGGGGTCAAGCCTGAAGGCGCCTGACAAGCAAGAATGCAAGCGACCCGAAAAGCAGAACAAATACCGTAATTGGCAATAAGTGTATCCCTGCAGTCGATGCGTCCGCACCCCGCAACATCACATCACGTGCAAACCTGACAAAATGGGTCAGGGGGAACATATTGCCAAACTGTTGAGCCCAACTGGGCATGCCATTGAATGGAAACATAAAGCCCGAAAGCAACATCGATGGAAGATATATTGCAATTGCGGCCTGCAAGGCCTGAAGCTGGTTACTGACAAACGTGGAAATTGTAAAACCCAATGTCAGATGCGCGACCGCGAGCAAAATAGCTCCAAAAAACAGCAGTATACCAGACCCAACAATTGGCACATCGAATAGCAGTACAGCAGAGGCTACTACCAAAAGAGTTTGTATTCCGGCTATCACAACGTAAGGGCTTAATTTTGCCAACAGTATTTCAGACGCACCAATGGGCATAACAGCGAATGTTTCCCAACTGCCCTGCTCTTTCTCTCTCGCCAATGCCAGCGCACCGAGCATTAGCATGCTGATCATCACGATTACGCCTATCAGCGCAGGCATGATGGTCCATACTGTCCGACGTTCGGGGTTGTAGCGCCATATCGTCTTGATGGCCGGTGGAGTATAAGAGCCATCCTCAACACTGTCCGACAATCGCGCCAATAGCCCCGATAGAATCTGTTTTTCAAGCGCGGCCAGAGCCGGCGCTACAGCACTAACGTTCGAACCATCGACGATCACCCTTGGCGCTAACGGGAAATCATCAGCATTCTCATCGTCGAAAAATTCGCTCGCATCGGCCAGTTCAATCGCAATATCAACTTCCCCGGCTTCCAGTTTATATTCTGCATGCCCTTTTTTCAGGTCCTTGATAATAATAGAGAAATATCCGGTTCCATCTGCATGGATTGCTACAAATTCCTGCGATGAAGGCGAGCCGCCAGCGATGGCAATTGAAACACCTCGTGGGTCAAGGTTTACCGCAAACCCGAACAAAACTACCTGTAGCAATGGCACCAGAACAACGAGCGAAAAACTGGTTCTGTCACGCAAAATCCGCAGCGCTTCAACAATCGCTACGGCCCGCATACGCCGGAACGATCGCTTCGCACGTTTCAGTAAACAGTTTATGCGATCAAACACTGTCACTGTCTCCAGCGAGGAACGCGAAACTTGCATCGTCCATTGACAGTTCGACCGTTTTGACTTCAGCTCCAGCTCGTTGGCAAAATTTTTGAAACTTATGTGTAGCACTCTTGCGAATGACGACACGAAGAGCGTCGTTTTCACGGGAACACTTGATGCACTCATCTATTTCATAAATTAGTTTATCTAATCTATATAAGTCATTATTTTTAATTAAATATACTGTAATATCTGCTTGCGCAAAAATCTGATTCGGTGTCCCTTGAGCGCACGATTTACCATCCGCCAGAAATACTGCGTGAGTACAGCATAGCGCCTCGTTTAAGTCATGAGTGGAAATTACCACGCCCGTACCCTGCCGAGCCACTCGATCAATATGTTGCCAGACTTTTGAACGCATAGCGACATCAAGGCCTGCTGTTGGTTCATCCAGTAGCAGCAATTTGGGTTGATGCAAGACACTTGCAGACAACTGTGCCAGCCTTGTCCAGCCACCCGAAAGGCTGCTTACGCGAGTATCTGCAAACGGTTTCAGGTCAAACAACACCATGACATTCTCGATCGCTGCTTCGTGGTTTTCAATGCCGTGCACGCCGGCATGAAAATTCAGGTTTTCCCGAACCGTCAAATCCTGATAAAGCGATGTCGACTGTGATACATAACCCACTTGGTGTTTAATCGTTTTTTCGCGACCTGTTTGTCCAAAAAGGCTTAATTGCCCTACGCTAGTAGGTAACAGGCCGGACAACACACGTAAGGTGGTGGTCTTTCCGCCACCGTTTGCACCGATCAGACCGAATATCTCGCCAGAAATCACCTCAAAAGATAACGGCTGAAGTGCAATACGGTTGCCGTAGCTTACACCAATATTCTTCGCGGAGATCAGCGTAGTTGCCGGGAAAAACGGGTCAGCAATGCTCATAGAGAAAACCACCAAACATGTATTTTGTAGCTTCTGCGCCCAGTGCAAGCAGCGTTTCACCCTGCCCCATTGTTGTAATAGCCTCAGCAAACGCTAACCATATTGCCGCAGAGCCTGTGTTCCCGACTTCACTCGCGTTAACAATCACTTTTTCTCGCGGGACGCCCGTATGTTGTTCAAGCAGAACATCCATGAGACCATTGGCCTGATGGGGCAATATCTTGTCTACTGTACCAGTACTAAGACCATATTCCGCAGCAGCCGACAGCCCTGCATGAAAAAGCTCAGGACCATTTGTCCGAACATCCGCGAATTCGTGAGAGAACTCCAGAATGCCACCAGGCGCTGTGGGCACATCCGAGCCTCCAGATTTCAAGCTAAAGCCCGAGTTTCGACCATTACCAATATGACCATAAAATTTCTTTGATATCAAACCCTTATGGACTGAATTTAATGTATAATTCCTACCCGCAGATACCAGCACCACTGCGGCTGCCGCATCCCCCATTTGAACCAGGTTAACAAGTTGCCCCGCGTCTTCTTTCAACCGGTTGGGATCAAAAAAAACGGACCCGGTTTCGGACCCGACAATCACTACAGGTTTGGACTGTGATGATGCCAACAATCCCTCGGCGATGACAAGAGCATTCATAAAGCCCGTACATGCCTGTCGTAATTCCATGTGTGGCCCTTTGTAATTCAGCACATCTGCAACGATTGCGACATTGGATGGTATGGGGGTTGCGGGCGTAGCGGTATGTCCAATCAGATAACCTATATCATCAATGGTCAAACCCGCATCTTCGAGCGCGCGCTCAACTGCTACTGCAGCCATCTCTGGATTACGGTGCCCTGCCCGCGGCCCTTCTAGAGGTTCCAACAAGTCCCGGCAAAGATGACGATTTCTAATGTTCAGTTTATCTGCGTAAACGCGGCCACGGCCAGACACATCGAGCCCAAACGTTTCGTCAATGTGCTTGAGAAGCTGCGAAGTCGAAACCGGGTTACCGGGCAAAAAACTACCAGCCCCCATAACCTCTATCTTCTGTTCACTACGCCAAATTGGTGGAAGTTGACTTGCATTTTCAGCCATCTGCTTTGCCCGTTGTTAATCCCTGAAGCGATAAAGGGATATAAACAGGGCAGATAGTTGTTCAAACTCAACTGCTGACACTTGTTTGTGAGAACTGCGTCATCGCAGACTGTACCCTCATTTGTGACATCCGATATGCGTCGTTAGAAGTATAAGTTCCTTCGCGTAGCTTGACAGCCGCGAGAGCGATGTCACAAATGGCCACACACATAACTGCCGGAGTTCACATGAGTAACCAAACGATTGAAAGCCCCTGCGTCAATATCTGTAAATTGGACGAAGACGGAGTTTTATGCGTCGGTTGTTATCGCAGCCGCTCAGAAATTGGTGAATGGGGCTTTGCCAGCGATGAAAGAAAACAAAGGATTCTTCAGGCTGCATCTGAACGCCGTCATCGCTAACATGTGACGGTTATGTCATTTTCACGAGACCAATGTTGCCATCTTTTTTACGGCCGCAAAATAAGCGTATCGCCCCTGAACTCGACGCTCGCGAATCTGTCGAGTAAAGCCATACCTAATAGAGAACCCTGCATCTCGGCGCCATTTACGGTAACGGGAACATCAAAGAATGTTTGGTCTCCCACTCCAACACTGGTGATTGTTGCACGGGCAAAGCTAACAGACCCATTGGCTGTATCCGCGCGGCCACTGAAATTCAGCCTGTCTGTCCTCAAACCAATTTTTTTTGCGTCCTCGGGGCTTAACACCACATTCGAAGCACCGGTATCAACCATCAGCAAGAGCGGAACTCCATTGAACCTGGCACGTAACCAGAAGTGACCATCTCTATTGCGCTGCACAATGAGCCCATCACCTGTTGAAACCACTCCGGCCGGGTCAAGGGCTGTCATAAAACGATCGCCAAAATCGGATCGATATAAATAAAAACCCGAAATTGTCACAATGATGAGCGCCCAAACACCTGCAATCTTCAACAGGCGCATAAGGCTTGACCGGCTCCAGAATGCTGCTGCACCACCAAAGATGAATAGAATGATCATTGACCTGACAAGATAAGGGTCCACCCCCCCGGATACAGGAAATGCAAGCGACAACCCAAGAAGTAGCAGTGACATACCCACCACAAAAGCCACAAAACGGGTAAGTGGCCTCGTATGACCTCCGTAATGCAGGTCACGAGCAGTTTTTTTCTGAGGTGTTTGTGCGGGATGGGCGCGTTGCTTTGCGTCCTGACGGTGGTCAGGATCATGGTCTGGTACACGCCACGGCTCGTCAGCCACTCTCATCTCCGCACTATTCTTTAGCTTTACTCGTCCGTTACACTATAGCGGCATTTAAATGGAAATTTCCATACCATCATAGGCCGGTTCAACACCTTCAGGTAACTCTCTTCTCAAAGTCTCATAATCCATCTCCCAGGTCATATGAGTGAGAATGGCACGTTCGGGCTTTACTCTTTCAATCCATTCAAGGGTTTGCGCCAAATGAGAGTGGGTGGGGTGTGGTTTGTGACGCAGGGCATCAACAACCCAGACCCGTACCCCTTCCAGGGCTGCAAATGCAGTCTCTGGCATTCTGTTCAGGTCGGTTGAATAGGCCATGTCGCCGAATCGGTACCCAAGACTAACGCCAGAGCCATGCCCCTGCTCGAACGGTTGCATGGTAATTTCATTGACGGTTTTTGCCCCTGATAACAGATGCCCTTTGCAAATTGCCGGATATCCGTTTTCTGTTTTGAACACATATCCAAATCGTTGCTTCAATAACTCAAGCGTTTGTGCGTCAGCGTAAACAGGGACTTTGTTACGTGACATGTGAAAGAAGCCGCGAAGATCATCAATTCCGTGCGTGTGGTCGGCATGATCATGCGTGTAAAAAACAGCATCAAGTGAAGACACGCGTGCTTCCAACATCTGTTCTCGTAAATCGGGCGTTGTATCAATCAATATCCGGGTTGCACCTTGCTCGATCAGAACACTGGCGCGCCGCCGCCTGTTCTTCGGGTTTTTAGGGTCACAGACACCCCAATATTCCGGCATCTTGGGTACGCCGCCGGATGTACCGCAACCAAGAATCGTGAGTTTCATGCCGCTGCCGAAGTTTTTGGGGGAACAACTTTGTTAAACAAGTTAAAAAAGTTGCCAGTCGTCACTTCCTGCAACTCTCCAAACTGAACGCCCTTTAGCTCAGCGACAAACCGGGCTGTATCCATAACAAAGGCTGGCTCGCATGTTTTACCTCGATGAGGTACTGGTGCAAGAAAGGGCGCGTCTGTCTCGACCAGCAAACGCTCCAGAGGAACAGTTTTAACCGTTTCCTGTAGTGACTTCGCATTTTTAAAAGTAGCGATCCCGGAAATCGAGATATAGAAACCCAAGTCCAGTACCGCGTCGGCCAAAAACTGGCTGGCAGTAAAACAATGGATGACACCGGTGAATTGACCTCTGTCCATCTCTTCCCGAAGAATCGCAACACAGTCTTCGTCAGCGTCTCTCGTGTGAACGATAACTGGCAAGCCTGTCTCTCTGGCTGCAGCTATATGGGACCGAAAGTTTACCTGCTGCATATTGCGCGGTGCGTTGTCGTAGAAATAGTCGAGGCCGGTTTCCCCTATTCCCACAATCTTGGGATGCTTAGCGCGCTCCAGAAGCGCTTCCAGAGCAACATCAGGTTCATTTTCAGCTTCATGAGGATGAATGCCCACAGTGCCGAATGTATCGTCATAAGTTTCGACAATGTCGATAATCTCATGAAATTCTTTTAGTTTTGTGTTGATCGCCAACATACACCCAACACCCGCAGCGCGAGCGCGCTCAATTACGTCGGCCTGTTCTTCCTTCAAGCCTTGGTAGTTAAGGTGACAGTGGCTATCCACGATATATCCATAGTCACTCATCAGGTATCGTCTTCACTGGGTAATTCAAGCCTCGGGAAAACACCGACAGGCTTGTCAATTGCTGTACCGGCCACCAGTCGACCTGCCTCACCGAGTTGATCGAACCCTCGTCGAGTTACTTTGAGCTGGTCCAGAACCTTGCTGCTTGACGCGGGCATTATAGGTTGCATCAGAATTGCGAGTTGCCGGATAACATCTGCCAGCACATACAGCACAGTATTCATGCGCTCAGGGTCTGTCTTTTTAAGTTTCCAGGGTTCCTGGACAGAAATATAGCTATCTGCAGCAGCCGCTTGTTTCCATATGGCCTCAAACGCCTTGTGAAAGGCCTGCTTGTTCATATGTGCCCGAACTTCGTCTACAAGATGGTCTATAGTATTCAGCAACTCCTTGTCCTCAACACTTAAGGAGCCACAAGGCGGGAGCGCACCGTCGCAGTTTTTAAAAATCATGGACAACGTACGCTGGCTAAGGTTGCCAATGCCATTGGATAAGTCTGCATTGCAGCGCTGAACAAAAGACTGGCGGGAAAAATCACCATCGTTTCCGAACGGCACCTCTCGAAGCAGATAGAACCGCACAGCATCTAGCCCATAACTATCAATCAACTCGAACGGATCTATTACATTGCCAAGTGATTTTGATATCTTCTGACCTTCATTGGTCCACCATCCGTGGGCAAACACACGCTGAGGCAATGGCAAGTCTGCTGCCAGAAGAAAAGCTGGCCAATAGACCGCATGAAAACGAAGGATATCCTTACCAATCATGTGCACATTGGCGGGCCAGAACTTCTGATAGCTGTCCGACTGAACGTCTGGATAACCGACTGCCGTAAGATAGTTGGCAAGCGCGTCAATCCAAACATACATTACATGGCCATCTGCACCGGGTACCGGCACGCCCCAACTGAAGCTCGTGCGGGATATAGAGAGGTCTTCAAGGCCACCGGCAACAAAGCTACGAACTTCGTTCAACCGCGATCTGGGCAGCACGAAATCTTGCTGACTATCATAGAGTTCAAGCAGTTTGTCCTGCAATGAAGACAAGCGGAAAAAATAGCTGGGCTCTTCAACCCATTCGACGGGCGCGCCCGTTGGTGCAAGTTTTTCGCCTCCTTCGCCGCTGGTTAACTCAGACTCTGAATAAAAGGCCTCATCGCGAACGGAATACCAGCCTGCATAGCTGTCTTCATAAATGAAGCCTTTATCTTCCAGCACTTTCCACAGGTGTTGAACAGAAGCTTTGTGGCGTTCTTCAGTCGTGCGGATAAACTGATCCTGCGAAAAATTCATGGCTTCGGCCAGTTCGCCAAACCGCGCCGAAACGCGGTCGCAGAACTCAAGCGGCGCTATGCCTGCCTTTTCCGCCGATCTTTCAATTTTCTGCCCGTGCTCGTCTGTGCCGGTCAAAAACTGAACATCATAACCATCAAGTCGCTTGAACCGGGCCAGAACATCACAGGCAAGCGTGGTGTACGCATGCCCGATATGAGGTACGTCGTTAACGTAGTATATCGGCGTTGTGATATAGAAAGCAGGCCGGTTGCTCATAAATGTCTCTTCAGAGTTAGGGCGTGGGCGAGTGCTCGCCATCCTATGACCGGACTGTTGCTTTCAGCGACGCAAAAATTGAAACAATCACTTGTTTTCGGTCGAGGTTCACAGCGTCCGCACGCGTGACTAAACGGCCCACCTTTTCCCACAGCTCCATCCACTGATCAACCCTAGCAAGAGAGGAAATACGCGAAATTTGTTCACTTTCACCCGCCATCACGTCCGCCGCGTGTTCACCGGTAACCAATTGTCGGATAAGCCGCTGAAGCCACACACTGAACATTTCAATGAAAAGATGGTACTCTGCATCAGCTTTCGCCGCTCCCAATTTACCTGCCAGCGTATGAATTGCAGGCATCTGCACGTTGGGTAAAGTGACTAACGCTGAGGCCAGTTGCCGATAAAGATCAATTCCCGATTTTGAAATGAGGTCTACCGCTTTCCCGGGCGCACCCCGTGCGAGCACTGCTGCGGCCTCAAGTTCGTCATTGGGGATATTCGGAAACCTGGACGCAAGAACGGCTCGAACACTGTCATCCGGCAATGGCTTCATTGCCAGACTTCTGCAGCGGCTTCTAATTGTAGGCAATAGCCTACCGGGCGAATGCGCAACCAGGATGATAATTGACTTTGCTGGCGGTTCTTCAAGAAGCTTAAGCAATGCATTCGCTGCATTGGCGTTCATTTCGTCTGCTGCGTCGATGATTGCAACGCGCCAGCCACCCTCACTTGCTGTCTGGCTGAAAAAACCGGTCAGTTTCCTGACATCGCCAATAACGATATCTTTACGCAGTTTTCCCGTATTCTCGTTCTCGCTGCGCTCTACCAGCATCAACCCACCATGCCCTCCTGACACCACCTTTCGGGCATTTGGGTCATCTTCGTCCAGACTAAGCGTTTCAAATTTCGCTTTGGGTAATTCGTCTCCGAATAATCCGTCATCTCCAACCTTACCTGAAGAAGGGTCTATCGAGAGCAGAAACTTTGCTATTCGCCACGCAAGAGTTGACTTTCCGATACCTTTCGGGCCGGTAAGCAACCAGCCATGATGGATACGGTCCTGATTCACAGCTTCTAGAAAAAGACGTTCAGCAGCTTCGTGGCCAAAAAGCTGGCTGGTGAAACGAGGGTGCGGATCATCGCGCAGGTCCTCAGCCATTGCTAAAGCCCAGAATAGAAAATCTCGACGCAATCAGTTGCCTGAGACACTCCTGCAATGCCTCAACACTCTGGTCCGCATCAACAACAACACAGCGATCAGGAGAGCGTTCTGCAATATCAAGAAACACTTTGCGCGTCGCCTCATGCAAGCTCACTTCCATGCGCTCAAATCGGTCTTCCTTGTCAGTTTTCTCGGATTTATCTGTTTCCCTCGACACAGCTCTGGACAAACCAACACCAACCGGCAAATCCAGGATCAGTGTTAGATCAGGCTTGAGGTCTCCAAGTACCAATTGCTGTAGAGCACGAACTTTCTCAACACCGACGCCACGTGCTGCGCCCTGATACGCAATGCTTGAGTCTGTAAATCGGTCACAAAGAACCCATTTACCTTGCTTTAGTGTCGGGACAATAACCCGCTCCACATGATCAGACCGAGCGGCAGTATACAACAGAACCTCTGTCATCGGGGTCCAGCGGTCAACGTCTCCGGTTAATACCAGATTGCGGATTTGCTCAGCTCCGGGTGCACCGCCAGGCTCCCGGGTACAGATGTGCTCTATTCCTTCAGTCACCAGCCAGTCGGACAGCAACTTGATCTGGGTTGATTTACCCGAGCCTTCACCACCTTCAAGCGTAATGAACGGCGCGCCGTTTACCGCCTTTTCAATCATTGAGGTGTAAGCTCAGCGCCTGCAGAGCCGAAAAGAAGGTATTCGAATGCTGCACCAATTTTGCCGAATCCACCAACTTCTTCCACGGCCTGCCCAGCCAACAAAGGAGTTCGCACAGGCTCACGACCCCGCAGTTCAACAATCAACTCACCAATCTGCTGACCTCGAGCGATCGGTGCCGAAACCGGGTTGGTATACTCGACAGAAACCCTCATTTCTGCGCGTTGACGTCGTGACATGGTGATTGCGAGGTCCTCACCTATCACCATTGGTACTGTAGGTGTTTCTCCAAGCCACACCTCAGCATAGTCAACCGTTTCGCCCGCTCTAAAGAGTGGATAGTGACTAAAGTTTCGGAAACCATATTGAAGCAAACGCTGACTTTCCCGCGTACGCTCGCTTGTAGATGTCAAACCACCAACAACAAGAACAAGCCGGCGCCCTTCCCTTTCTGCTGACGCCGCCAGCCCATAACCAGACTCTTCCGTATGGCCTGTTTTGAGGCCGTCAGCGCCGGGGAAACGACCAAGAAGCGGATTACGGTTGTATCTGTTGGATGCAAAATTTTTGTACTGAAACTCACGCTCACCAAACATAGGGTACAAGTCTGGGAAATCTGTCGCCAACTTCAACGAGAGTGTCGCGAGATCCCTAGCTGACATTACGTGCCCTTCAGCAGGCCAGCCATTGGCATTTTTAAAAACACTGCCAGACAAACCGATATCGACAGCTTTCGCATTCAACCAATCAACAAACAATTCATGAGAACCTGCCATATGTTCAGCTAAAACGACACAGGCATCGTTACCGGACAGGACGATAATACCCCTAAGCAGATCGCCAACAGTAACAACATCTCGCGCACGTAAAAACATTGTAGAACCACGATTGTTCCATTCACGCCATGTTTCGTCAGATACGACGACTTCATCATCGAGCGCCAATTCGCCTTGTTTTATCGCGTCAAAAGCCAGGTACACCGTCATCAATTTGCTCATTGATGCAGGTGGAAACGGTGTGTCGGCATCTTTTTCAAACAGAATGCTGCCGGTGCTAGCGTCCAGCAAAACAGCCTGCGTTGCCGGAGTAGCCATGGTTTGTGCTATCGCAGAGGTAGCAAGGGAAATAACCAGCATCCCGACAACACCTATTTTTCTCAAACCCAATACAAGCAACTTCATGCCATTTACCCTTGTTGAACTGACAGTTAAAACCAAACTAGTTCAGCGAACCTTTTCGGTGAAAATTCGTGCATCATAAAACCCATCAGCGACCACTCGGTCAAGTCTGTCCTGCGCCAACAGTCTTTTCACAAATGGCCCTATCCTCACACGCCAGAACGCTCTGCCGTTCTGCATCTGTCGCTGAACGCGTGCTGGATGACCAGATTGTCGGAGCTTGTTAGCCTGCGTCGTTGCATTTTCCTGGCTGCTGTAGGACCCGACCTGGACAAAGTGTGTCTCACCAGTTGCTGTCACCTGCGGCGCCTGTGCCTGCTCAGGGCGAGACTGCGCTGTTGCTGTTTGCTGCGATCTGGATGATCTGATAACCCTGCCGCTTTCATCCGAAGCCTGTATTCTCACTCTGGTAACGCCCTGCTTTTGAAAACCAAGCAGTTGCGCGCCGCGCCGTGAAACATCAATGAGGCGCCCAGCCACAAATGGTCCACGATCATTGACCCGTAACACAAGTGAGCGATTGTTTTGTAAATTGGTAACTTTGACATATGACGGCATCGGCAGCGTTTTGTGCGCAGCCGTCAATGCGTTCATATTGTATACTTCGCCGTTAGCTGTCGCTTTACCGTGAAAATCTTTCCCGTACCATGACGCATACCCGGTTTGATCATACGTCGGATCTTCTTTTGGGTAGTACCACACTCCCGCAACCTTGTAGGGGTTGCCGACTTTACGCTTAACTCCCTGAGTACCCGTCGGCATTTCATCGTTCTTGGGCATGCGGGCCACGGTGCGTGGCTTATTTGTAGAGCACGCCGCGACAGACAGGCCGAGAAGTGTGCCGACAATGATATGGGTGACCTTCATACTCGGCACCCTCTAGCGCGCCGCGATCGTTGCGGCACCCGCTTGAATGGCGTCCGAAAGCAAACCCACTGACAAGGCATACTTAAATGAAGGGTTATAGCGCATAATTGAGCAGAAATTCCGATAAACCAAATACCCTTCGCCGTCGCCTTCATCACCGATTATCAGGGCAGCAGGGATAGAGCGTGCAGGTAAATTGTCACCACTTAAACGGCGCACACCTAAAGCCTGCCAATCCTGCAGATCGCGCCAAATCCCCATCGATTTGAAAGCCTTGCATTGGCGGTCTGGCGTCAGCCCATCTTCCTGAACACCGACGAGACGGGTTTCGCCTCCTTCCGGCAATTTCACCTTGCGGCCCCAAGTCTGGTCATTGCGCCATCCAAAAGACTTCAGATAATTAGCGATTGAACCTTGGACATCTGCCTTGTTTTCCCAAATGTCCCGCTCACCGTCTTCGTCCATGTCCACGGCATACTTGAGATAGTTCTCTGGCATAAACTGTGGCTGCCCCATCGCACCAGCCCAGGAACCCTTAAGCTTGTCCATTGACGTCATGCCCTTGTCCAGAATCTCGAGTGCCGCAAACAATTCTCGGCGGAATCGTTTTCCGCGACGTTTGTCATAAGCGAGCGTCGCGACGGCGTCAAAAACTGAATATGAAAGCGGCACAGTCCCATAGTTGGTCTCCACGCCCCATATTGCAGCGATGAAGCGCTCCTGAACTCCGAATTTTGCCGACGCCGACGCAAGGCTGTCGGCATTATCGATCAGCGCCTGTGCGCCTTTCGTTTTGCGCCAGTCACTAACCCTGGATTTCAGGTAACGAGCATACGTCTGCTTGACCTCGGGCTGATTTCGGTCTCGTTGAATAACCCTGACGATGGGAGTAACGTCCGATAGCGCTGTGGAAATAGTGTCTTCGCCAATTCCGCGCTCTCTTGCTTCTGCCCTCACCGCATCCAGCCACTCTTCAAACTCGGCATCCCGCGCTGGCTTCTCGGTGGCTGCATCATCAGGCGTATCTTGCGAGTCAGCAAAACTGGCTTGTCCGAAAACCATAGGGAAAACTAGCGCTCCAACGGCGCATGTGTGACGCAAAAGGCTTGCTATGGGCATAGTATGCGAGGCTCCTTGAACAGATCGTGGTAGATTAGGCTGCAGGCCCTTTAGAAACAAGCCTGCAATCACGTCAATTTCATGGCAAATTCGGTGAAGCGAATCCCCCAATGCGACGATTGGCATAGGAAACATCATCGAAGACAGATATCGCAATTAAAAAAGGCCGCCGCAAACGCGTCGACCTTTGAAAATGGTGAGCCCGACAGGGTTCGAACCTGTGACCTACTGATTAAAAGTCAGTTGCTCTACCAGCTGAGCTACGGGCCCCCGAAGGGAAGTTCATGGGGTTTCCCGTGAACGCGGCGGAACATAGGTGCATCGTATGACCCGGTCAAGCAAAAC
This sequence comes from uncultured Kordiimonas sp., assembly GCA_947503625.1. GTDB lineage: Bacteria > Pseudomonadota > Alphaproteobacteria > Sphingomonadales > Kordiimonadaceae > Kordiimonas. The sequence continues at coordinate 147,175 of CANNEK010000001.1, forward strand.
TAGCATTCATATTGCAAAAAAAAATCTGGCCTTACTTGAAGTAAACACCAGCCAATGACTTCAGACTGTTACGAGAGCGGCTCAATGTCGCCCAAAGCATAGGTTTCCCGAAAGTTTTTTGCGTGGGTGGCTAGCGTTTTTGACGAAATAGCGTCTCTCAATCCGGACATCAAATCCTGATAGAACTGCAAGTTGTGCCATGTTAGCAGCATTGCGCCCAGGATTTCTCCGGCCCGTATCAGATGATGAACATATGCTCTGCTATATTGAGTGCAGGCGGGGCAAACACATCCTTCGTCAATTGGCCGGCTATCATCCTTATGACGCGCATTTTTCATATTGATAGCACCGCGTCTGGTAAACCCCTGCCCCGTGCGCCCCGAACGAGTCGGCATAACACAATCAAACATGTCAATTCCGCGTTCGACAGCGCCAACAATGTCATCCGGCTTGCCAACACCCATCAAGTAACGGGGTGTTTCCGTTGGCATCCTGGGCATCGTGAAGTCCAGAACGTCAAACATCGTCTCCTGGCCCTCGCCCACTGCCAATCCGCCGACCGCATAACCATCAAATCCAATGTCGGTCAAAGCATCAATCGAATTGAACCGCAGATCTTCAAAAACACCGCCTTGCACGATACCGAACAGAGCAGAGCGAGACGCATGTTCCTGTCCGCAATTAAAACCGTCTCGGGACCGCTGCGCCCAGCGCATCGAGAGCTCCATGGATTTTCGGGTCTCCTCGTGGGTAGCGGGGAAAGGCGTACACTCATCAAAACACATGACGATATCTGAACCTAACAGTCGCTGGATCTCCATCGATCTTTCCGGTGTCAGCATTATTTTGCTTCCGTCCAAATGCGACCTGAACGTGACTCCTTCTTCGCTCATCTTTCTCAGTTCAGTAAGCGACATGACCTGAAAACCGCCTGAGTCCGTCAAAATTGGGCGATCCCAATTCATGAACTTGTGCAAACCGCCGAGCGCATGAACACGCTCCGCCGTGGGGCGCAACATTAAATGATAGGTATTTCCGAGAAGAATATCGGCGCCCGTGGACCGAACGTTTTCCGGTAGCATCGCCTTGACAGTTCCGGCCGTGCCTACCGGCATGAAAGCCGGGGTGCGGATATCCCCTCGCATCATTTCTATGCTGCCAGTCCGCGCCGCGCCGTCTGTTGCTGATATGTTAAATGAAAAACGTTTCGTCATTGGTCGTTCCTGGCGGGGTACAGCAGACTGCTGTCCCCGTATGAATAAAACCGATATCCGCTTTCAATCGCATGGCGATAGGCTTTCTGCATAGTTTCAAGGCCTGAAAAAGCTGAAACCAGCATAAACAAAGTCGATTTGGGCAGGTGAAAATTTGTCATCAGCAAATCAATGGCTCGAAATTTATAGCCCGGCGTTATGAATATGTCTGTATCACCGGAAAAGGGCTTTATAATGCCGTCATCAGTTGCAGCGCTTTCCAACAACCGGAGCGACGTTGTTCCAACAGACACAATCCTTCCGTCATTCGCTCTTACCTGGTTTAGCAGCTCGGCGGTCTCTACGGTTATTTCACCCCATTCGCTGTGCATGCGATGGTCGTCTGTGTCTTCGGCTTTCACCGGCAGAAAAGTTCCGGCACCGACATGAAGTGTTACCGTTGCGGACTGAACACCTTTTTTCTTCAAAGCTTCAAGAAGTTCCGGCGTGAAATGCAGGCCAGCTGTGGGGGCTGCAACAGCGCCATCCTGGTTGGCATAGACGGTCTGATAATCTGACATATCCCGTTCATCGACCGCCCGCTGGGATGCAATATAGGGAGGCAACGGCATTACGCCATGGCTTTCCAGCGCAGCTGTCATTGCCGTGTCTTCTACGGCAAATTCCAGAGTTCTTTCGCCCCCCTCCCCAAGTGCCACGACGTGCGCGCGCAAGCCGTTAAAATCCAGTGTATCACCAATTTGAACTTTTTTGGCGGGTTTAGCGAAGGCAAGCCAAACCGTATCATTTTCACGTTTGTGTAATGTTACTTCAATTTTTGCGTCACCACGTTTGCCCGCCAGTCGGCCCGGGATTACACGTGTATCATTGAAAACCAGAACATCGCGAGACGTGAGCTGACTACACAGGTCTGTAACACCTGCATCTGTCAGGCCCTCAGGCTTGACGACCAGCATCCTTGCGCTATCTCGAGGGAAGGCTGGCCGAAGGGCTACACTGCTCTTGGGCAGCTCAAAATCAAATAAATCTACATCCATGCGGCGGCTTTTAACCGAAGCCCGCTAACGGAACAAGTGGTATTGAGCGAACTTATTCTTTGGCGTCCGCCGCTACCTGCATCTTTTGGATTGCAGTAGGGTTTCTGGGTGGTTCACCGACCGCGATTTGATCGACATGTTCCATGCCAGAAACAACACGGCCCCATACCGTGTAATCATAGTCGAGAGCGGAGCAGCGAGTAAAGCAGATGAAGAACTGGCTATCGGCACTGTCAGGATCAGTAGCCCGGGCCATCGAAAGCGTGCCTCTCACATGGGGCAGTTTATTAAATTCAGCCGCAATATTGACACCAGAGCCACCCGTGCCATTACCCGATGGGTCACCGCCCTGTGCCATAAAGCCCGGGATCACCCGGTGGAATTTCAAGCCGTCATAAAAGCCTTCGCGTGTCAGCTCTTTGATACGAGCCACATGGTTAGGTGCCATGTCCGGGCGCATCGCAATGACCACCCGACCAAATTCCAAATCCATGTAGAGTGTATTTTCGAGATCAAGTTCAATGTTCTGGGCTTGACTGTCATCCGTCATAAATAAACCTATCACTAATGAGAAAACTGCAAATAAACGCGTCATTTCTTATGGCTACCATCTTGTTTTTGTACGTGGCAACAGGCTCCAAAAGGCTTTGTTATCCCTTTTTCGAGTGAGCCTCTACCTTTGCGACAACTTCTAGACCAACTTGTTTCGGAACAAAAGCAGCAATGTTACCACCATACATGGCAACTTCTTTAACGAGCCTTGAGGCGATCGTTTGATACTTTGGGTCCGCCATCAGAAACACCGTCTCGATGTCCGGATTAATCTGATAGTTCATACCTGTCATTTGAAACTCATATTCGAAATCAGCAACAGCCCTAAGTCCACGAATGATAAAATCCGCTCCGACCCTTTCGGCAAACTTCATCAGCAACTCGTCAAATTGAACAACGTCGATTTGAACGCCCGTTTCCAACGCAAGCGCACTCGTTTCCCGTGTCACGATATCGACCCTCTCTTCCAGGGTGAATAGCGGATTTTTGCTTGGGTTGGTGGCAACACCAATAACAAGTCGATCAACCAGACCAATGCCGCGTTTGATGATATCGATATGACCGTTCGTAATCGGGTCAAAGGTTCCCGGATAAACACCAACGCGCTGTTTTGCCATGGCCTGTTCCTCAATGCTCGAGCTATCATTTAGATTGCGTTCCGGCAACATTCCTGAATATGTGTGAAAAAACAAGGATTTTCGGGCTCCACATGGATGTCAGGAAATTGAATCAGGGGATTAAGGTTGGTCGATCCACTTCTATTCTGGCTTTTTATAGCCGCCACGGCCGGTTTCATATTTACGCCAGGGCCGATAGTGGGCTTGATCGTTGCAGAAACCCTGCGCGACGGCGCACGGCACGGGCTTGCGGTTGTCCTTGGTGCCACAGTTGTGTCGTTGATATTTTTGACAATCAATTTCTTCGGGTTTGCCAGTGTTGCGGCCTTACCGGAAGCCGTCCTGGACCTAGTCCGCTATTTTGGCGCGGCTTATTTGTTTTATCTGGCCTATCAAGCCATAACCCGTCCGGTACATCGATTGAACACTCCGGAAAATGAGCTGCCACCAGCAAAAGCTCCTGCTTTTTCGAGCTTTAAAAAATCAATGATCATTTCCATGACGAGCCCAAAAACGATCTTATTTTTTGCGGCATTTTTTCCCCAGTTCGTCAACGAAAAAATGCCGGTCGAACCACAGTTAGCTGTACTCTCTATAGCTTTTTTAGCTGTTGCCGGGCTAATGGACACATGTTGGGTCCTGACGGCCTCAAAGGCCAAAAAATTGCTAACTCAGAAAAACAAGCTGTCGCTTGCCAACAAAATATCCGGCGGCATCCTTGCCGCCGGTGCAACACTACTTTTATTTATTAACTAATAAAAAACCAAAGCCTTCAAAAAAAACGATAGTGCCTTGATTTTATTTATTATTCGCCATCATTAGTGTCAGTTTTTTCTTCATCATTTATCTCGATTTCGACGCCATCATTGCCTTCATCGTCATCTTCTTCAGTTTCCTGAAGTTTAGCGACAGAAACAATAGTCTCATCATCCGCAACTTTGAACAAGGTCACACCTTTGGTATTGCGGCTGGCGATCCGAACATCATGCACCGGCGTTCTGATCAGTTTACCCTGATCCGTAACCATCATGAGCTGCTCGTCTTCCGTGATAGGGAACACACCAACAACATCACCAATATCCGCGCGAAGCGCATCATTTGACGGAACATTCCATATGCCCTGCCCGCCTCGACCGGTCACCCGGTATTCATGACTACTGGTTCGTTTACCAAATCCGTTGCTTGTCACTGTCAAAATAAACTGTTCAGTTGCGGCCAGTTCGTCCATTCGCTCGTCCGACAAGACCTGTTCAGCTGGTTCGGCTTTCCACGAAGCCGACTTCAAGTATGTCGTTCGTTCCTCAACACTCGCGTTTGTACTGTTGATAACGCACATGGACACGACAGACTCAGTTTCACCAAACTTCATCCCACGAACACCCGTTGACGTGCGCCCGACGAACAAACGTACATCAGTAGCTTTAAACCGAATGGCTCGGCCACCACTGGCTGCCAGGAGGATATCATCATCTTCCGTACAGACATCGACACCAATTAATTTGTCGTCTTCGCTGGAGAAGCGAATAGCGATCTTACCGTTCGCCATCACGTTCGAGAAATCCGAGAGCAAGTTGCGGCGCACGTTGCCCTTGGCAGTTGCAAACATCACATGCAAGTCGCTCCAGGTGTCTTCATCCTCCGGAAGCGGCAGAATTGTCGCGATGGTCTCTCCAGGCTGAAGCGGCAGCATATTAATAACTGCCTTACCTTTCGATTGAGGCGTACCCAAAGGCAGTTTCCAGACTTTAAGTTTGTACACCTGCCCCAGGTTGGAGAAGAACAAGACAGGTGTGTGGGTGTCAGCTACAAACAACGTCGAGAGGAAATCCTCATCTTTGGTTTGCATGCCCGACCGGCCTTTACCTCCTCGGCGCTGAGCGCGATAGGTGGAAAGAGGAACACGTTTGATGTAGCCCGAATGAGTCACCGTAACGACCATATCTTCACGAGCAATCAGGTCCTCATCTTCAAATGAATTGATCGTGTGCGTGTCTATTTCAGTACGGCGATCATTGCCGAATTCCTCGCGAACCTCGGCCAGTTCTTCTGTTAGAACCTCAAACAAGCGATCTCGCGACTGGAGGATTTCAAGATACTCACGGATTTTCTGCGCAAGCGTTTCCAACTCCCCACCAATTTCGTCGCGGCCCAACGCGGTGAGACGGTGAAGGCGCAAGTCAAGTATTGCCTTTATCTGCAACTCGGACAGCTGATAGGTGCCATCATCATTGATTCTACCTGCTTCATTTATCAACTCAAGGTAAGACAGGATATCGGCGGTGTCCCAACGCTTTGCAGCCAGGGCCTCCCTTGCTGCCGCAGGCGATGGAGCGCCTCGAATGATCGCAACCACTTCATCGATATTAGCTACGGCAGTGACCAAGCCGACCATCAGATGGGCACGGTCACGGGCCTTGTTAAGCTCGAATTTGGTCCGACGAGTGATAACCTCTTCACGAAAATCAACAAACGCCTGTAACACGCCTTTTAGCGTTAGTTGCTCAGGCTTGCCGCCATTGATTGCCAGCATGTTAATGCCGAAGCTGGTCTGAACCTGGGTAAACCGGTAGAGTTGGTTCAGAACAACCTCGGGTACTGCGTCTCGTTTTAGCTCAATAACAACGCGAACACCGTCACGGTCACTTTCATCGCGCAGGTCAGAAATACCTTCAATGCGTTTGGTTTGAACGCATTCAGCGATTTTTTCTATCATCGACGCTTTGTTAACCTGGAATGGCACTTCGGTAATAATAATTGCATGCCGGTCTTTGCGCACTTCTTCAATGTGCGTCTTGCTGCGGATCGTTATGGAACCCTTGCCCGTTTCATAAGCTTGTCGAATACCGCTAACACCAAGGATCGAGGCTCCGGTCGGCAAATCGGGCCCTTTTACGTATTCCATCAAACCCATGTTATCGATCTCGGGATTTTCAATAAGCGCAAAAACACCATCAATGACTTCTGTCAGGTTATGAGGCGGGATATTGGTTGCCATGCCAACAGCGATGCCTGTGCCGCCATTAACCAGCAGGTTCGGAAAGCGAGCCGGCAACACAACAGGTTCATGCTCGCTCTCGTCATAGTTTGGACGAAATGCAACAGTGTCCTTTTCAATATCTGCCAAAAGTACAGATGCGACCTTGTCCATTCGGGCTTCGGTATAACGCATGGCAGCGGCGTTATCGCCGTCCATTGAACCAAAGTTACCCTGCCCATCGACCAGCGGTGCACGCATGGAAAAGTCCTGCGCCATACGCACCAAAGCATCGTAAATCGCACTGTCACCGTGAGGGTGATACTTACCCATCACGTCTCCGACGATACGGGCTGACTTCCGGAACGGCTTGTTCCATTCGTATCCATTTTCATGCATCGAGAACAAAATGCGCCTGTGAACCGGCTTCAGGCCATCTCGCACATCGGGCAAAGCCCGCGACACGATCACGCTCATAGCGTAATCGAGGTACGATGCCTTCATTTCGTCTTCAATTTTTATCGGCTGGATATCTCGCTCTTGTGGCGGAATAGGTGTGTTATCGCTCACCAGCTGCCCCTTTAGGTGTGCGGGCTTCCCCGCGTACGCTTAAACAAAGATATAGCCCAAATATCTCCGTTACCCCCGAGATGTTGTGGCTATGCATATGGTTTTCTACCAACTCCGGCGTTGCCGCGCAAGCCGAATGAGCAGCTTTTTGGTACCATTTTTCGCTCGTGATGATTTTACACTAGACGCAGTGAAATTCTGCCGCTAAAACCCCTCGCAGCTTCAACGTTAAGCATCCTCCGGGCAGGTGGCAGAGCGGTTGAATGCACCGGTCTTGAAAACCGGCAAGGGTGCAAGCCCTTCGTGGGTTCGAATCCCACCCTGCCCGCCACTTATCCAGTGTACATTCTTACGAAGTATTCCCGAAGTGTTTCGTGCGCTATTGAACTCTTCTTACATCCTTCAATTCATCACGCGCATGCCGGCTAAAGCCGGCGGGCTTCATAGCGTAAGCCGCAACCGATTTCATGTTTTGAATATGAACGCAAGGCAACAACAAACGTTCAATAAACCCAATAGACTCCAATTAAATTGAACCAGCAAAGTCTCGTCGAACAGCATCCATTTGGCTGCAATTTTGTAGCCTTCAGGTGCTTAAACATACCCGCATGCGTATTCGTTTCACAATTTATCAACTATATGGTGATAAATACAACTCGATTGGGGGAATGGTTGAATGGTTTGGCCATTTCAAATTTAAAAATTTGAGGAGTAAATGCATGACAATCATCATAGGAACGAGCAGCAATGACATTATCAATGCTGGGCCAGAAAATGGCCTAGTCTTTGCTGGCGAAGGAATGGACACCGTATTTGGCGCCGATGGTGATGATCAACTTTTTGGTGAAGCAGCCGCCGATAATATTTCTGGTGGCGCTGGAATGGATTTTCTGGTCGGGGGTGATGGCAACGACCTGCTTGCAGGCGACTCTGATGATGACACAGCTTTCGGGGATGCCGGTAATGACGTCCTAAATGGCGGCACAGGTCAGGACTACCTTGATGGAGGAACAGGTAACGACACCCTTGTCGGCGGTTCAGATGCCGATATATTTGTATTCACTGCCAATATCGGCAGTGATTTTGTTTCTCAAAGAGAAAATGGCAATGATGTCGTTGTTGATTTTGAATTGGGGACAGATTTTTTGTTTTTTGCTGACCTGGTCTTTGATGCCTCCGACATTCCAAACCTTGTTGCGTCATCAACCGACAGCACATTCAACGGCGTGACAGGTGTGACCATTGACCTCGGCGGCAGCAATAGCGTATTTGTCGCAGGCATAACCACATTGGACCTTGAGAATGCCGTTTTGACATTCTAAAAGCTCCAGCGCCCGCACAGCAGAACTTCGGGTGGGCGCTGTTTCATCGGCAAAAACACCATCTCGCATTAATGTGCTTGGAGTATTAAATGGCTGGAGAGAGCAATCTTGAAAAACTGCTTTCAGCCATGAAACCTGTTCTGTTGCCGGGAGTTTATGTTTTTGCAACGGTTCCCTCTGAACTTGAAACCAAAGACTTGGCTCCACGCATGGTTTTCGAAGAGGCCGAAGGTAAAACACTGATTCTATTGCAGGAAACAGCGAAAAAACATGAACTGAAACACGAGTTTCCAAGCCGGATGATCACTCTGAATATCCATTCCTCACTGGATGCCGTGGGCTTTATCGCCGCTATCACGACCGAACTGGCAGCCCTGAAAATGGGAGTAAATCCTGTTTCAGCCTTTTACCATGATCATCTGTTTGTGCCCGCCGATCGGGCTGATCAAGCGTTGGCTGCCTTGTTGGAATTTACCAACTGATCTACCCCGAGTTCTTTTCTGGTGGCCGCAAGCCAGCGCAAGATGCCCGGCCGGGTGTCAAATGAGAAGCCGGGCTCTTGGGCAAACTGAGTGTAAGCAAACAATCCGATGTCAGCCAGCGACATCGAATTGCCAACAAACCATTCGTGATCTTTTAACTGCCGCTCCATCACATCGAGCGCAACATTTCCTTTGGCAATCAGTTCCGGATCAAGTTCATTTTTGGATTGGCCAAGAAAAACCACACGAAAGCGTGCAACAGCTATGGCGGTTTCATGGCTATATTGCTCCCAGAAAAGCCATTGATTCATTCTCGCTTTCTCCAGACGCCCTTCAGGGATCAACGTCGAGCCATCCGCCAGGTAACCCATTATTGCATTTGACTGAGAAAACACCTGCCCGTCGCCGAGCTCGATAAAAGGAACCTGCCCCACAGGGTTTTTTGCCATCATTTCAGGAGTTCTGGCTTCGCCTGCAACAACATCGGTATCCACCCACTGATAGCCAAGGCCCAGATAGTCCGCAACATACTTTACTTTCAAGCAGTTACCGGAAATTTTGTCACCATAGATCTTCATATCAGCCTCCATCATTTCGTGTGAGGCTATCAAATATGTTAGAAATAGCTGAACCAAAATTTCTGAACAATCGAAGCAGATTTTTCATTATCAGGTCAAAGCAGAGGAACGGCGTACCTTACGGTGAAACAGAAACCATCCCAGCCATAAAGTCGCAGAAATGCCTACCGCACCGTAGATACCTGGTCCCGGCTGCGTGAGAGAACTTACAGACCCGGCGTAGGATGCGACAGCCACATAAGGAATACTGTTCACACTCCAGGCCAAAAGAAAACGTCGGAACGGCATGCCAGTCGCCCCAGCGAGGCAAGCCGTGATTTCGGGAAGCATGGGAACAGCTCGAGCCAGAGCGATCATAACGAAACCGTGGTGTTCAAATGCACGAATAGCCTCTGTGCGTTTATTTTCATCCCTGATCACAAATTCCAGCAACCGGCGACCATATCTCCTGCTAATCCAATATCCTATGATACCCGAACCATAGAGGCCCGCCAGGGCAACGCCCGCCCCCAGCGACTGGCCAAGCAAAAAACCCGCGAGAACGGTGATGGTCAGCGTAGGTACAGACACAATTAGATCGGCCAGCAGCAACGTAATTACCAAAAACGCAATGTAAACGGATGAGGAGCTTTGTGCATTGACTAGCCAGGCCTCAACATCCTGAAATGTTAAGCCGGAACCAAACTTAACAATCAGAAACACTGATCCAAAGACTGAAAGCAAGGTCAGGATTAATCTCAAAAGTGGCGACACAGTTTTTCCTGCAACATCAAAAAATAGACCAATCTGGATAAGCATACGCACGGGTAGAGCACCCAGAGCATTGGAACATAATCACAAGGTCTTGCTGTCGTGCAAGAAAATGCGCCCCGCAATCGCATAAAACCTTACTTGGCACACTGGTTGCCTATTTTTTATGCAGTTATTAATTATTGAGCACAATTGGAGCATGAAATACGCTCCAAAATCTCCATCCTATTGATATTGTTAGGTTTATTAAACTGGCATAGATGCTGCTGTATAGCCCCGGAGATTATTTTTTATGCTGAATTAGAGCTACAAATCAGTCAGGGAGCGATCATGAAATATATCATCGCAGTCATTAAACCTCATCGCCTGGATCCGGTAAGAGATGCCCTCGCCGAAATCGGCGTGACCGGGATGACCGTATCAGAGGTCCAGGGGTACGGTCGTCAACGCGGGCAGAAAGAAATCTACAGAGGGGCAGAATACGAAGTCCACTTTCTGCCAAAGGTAAAACTCGAGATCGCAACGGATGACGGCTTGGCAGAACAGGCTATTGAAGCCCTTCAAACCACGGCGCAAACCGGTCAGATCGGCGACGGGAAAGTCTTTGTACTTGATCTGGCGCAGGTAATCCGTATTCGCACCGGCGAAACAGATACAAATGCACTTTAGCGATATATATTATATTATAGGATTATAATCTAATGCTTACAAAATACTTTATCAAAAAGGGCACACTGACGGGTTTGGTAGCCCTATTATTCAGCATCCCGGCCTCAGCAGCGCCGGACGCAGACACTGCCGTCATCTTCAACACCTTGTTATTCCTTATTGGCGGATTTCTCGTGATGTGGATGGCCGCAGGGTTTGCAATGCTTGAAGCAGGATTGGTTCGTTCGAAAAATGTTGCGGACATATGTTTGAAAAACATCGCGCTATTTGGCGTTGCCTGCCTGATGTGGATGCTGATGGGGTACAACCTGATGTATCTTGACGTCGTAAACTACATGGGGACCATTACCGGACCCTGGGCACCGGACGATTCAGGTGTGATGGACACCGGCTATGCCGCTGGATCAGACTTCTTTTTCCAAATGGTTTTCGTGGCAACAACTGCATCGATTGTTTCAGGAACAGTTGCGGAGCGCATTAAACTTGCGCCATTCCTCATTTTCACGGCAATCCTCGCAGGTGTTATTTACCCTATTCAGGGTTCATGGGAATGGGGCGCCGGTTGGCTCGACCAAATGGGCTTCTCCGATTTCGCAGGTTCCACCCTCGTACATTCAACCGGCGGCTGGGCAGCTCTGGTTGGTGCGTTGATACTAGGCCCGCGTGCAGGCCGCTATATTGATGGACGAGTACGCCCCATGCCGGGGTCCAGCATGCCGCTGGCCACGCTTGGCACCTTTATTCTGTGGTTCGGATGGTTTGGCTTCAACGGTGCCTCGCAACTCGCATTGGGTACCGTGAGTGATGCCGCCGCCGTGTCAAACATTTTCGTTAATACGAACATGGCTGCTGCTGGCGGTGCCGTCGCAGCATTCATTGCAACCAAACTTGTTTACGGAAAAGTTGACCTGTCAATGGTTCTGAACGGTGCGCTTGCCGGTCTCGTATCTATTACCGCGGAACCCTTAACCCCCCTCCCACTATCAGCAACGCTGATTGGCGGCGTTGGCGGTGTTCTGGTTGTCTTCGCGGTGCCATTTTTCGACAAGTTCAAAATCGATGACGTCGTAGGTGCAATTTCAGTTCATCTGGTATGCGGCATATGGGGCACAATGGCTGTGCCGATCACTAATGGTGACGAGTCTATCAGCTTCCTCACACAGTTTGTCGGTGTGATATCGATTGGCGCCTTCGTAACAGTTACGAGCGCATTGGTCTGGTACGCACTCAAACTGACCATTGGCATCCGCCTTACACCAGAAGATGAAGCACGCGGTGCAGATATCTCCGAGTTGGGTATGGAGGCATACCCTGAATTCGGCAAAGGCTCGCAAAAATTCTAATTAGCAGACTCTAAGCAGGAGAGGCCCTTGGGTCTTCTCTTCCCAAACTTGACAGCCGCTTTATGCGGCTGTTTTTTTATGTATCCGCAAATTATTGACAAAACTATCACTTGCGCAATAATGTCTGCCATTAATGCTTTGGGAAGTGCCAGGTAGCGGCGCTTACAGCGGGAGAGAATCTGTGTCAATTGACCCACTATATGCTACAGCACTCGAAAACAGCGCCTGGGAAATTCCTCAGGACTATGAAACCTTGTTCGACTGGAACTATAGCGATGAACGTGCCGATCTCTTGAACCTTTACAATAAAGGCAAGACGATGCAGTGGGACACAGATAGTCGGATTGACTGGTCGCAAGAACTGGACCCCGAGGACCCTCTGGGCATTCCAATTGAACTGTTCCCGCTGTATGGCGCTGATTTCTTTATGAAAATGTCAGCACGGGAACAAGGGGAAGCCCGTCGTCATCAGGCGGCATGGAGCAATTCACAGTTCCTCCATGGAGAACAAGGCGCCTTGATATGTTCCGCGAAGATTGTCCAGAATGTTCCAGATACCGAGGCGAAATTCTATGCTGCCACACAAGTGATGGACGAAGCTCGCCATGTAGAGACATACAAAAAATTCGTTGAAAAGATCGGCGTTGCCTACCCTATAACCGGCCCACTAAAGACTTTACTTGATCAGGTATTGCGGGATAGCCGCTGGGACATGACCTATCTGGGCATGCAGGTTGTAATCGAAGGGCTTGCGCTTGCCGCGTTCGCCAATATTCGCGACCACGCCAAAGACCCGCTCGCATCTGCCGTGAACGCCTACGTAATGCAAGATGAAGCACGGCATGTAGCATTCGGCAGGCTGGCCCTCAGGGAGTTCTATCCGGAAATCACCCAAACCGAGCGAAACGAACGCGAAGAGTTCCTCATTGAAGCTTGTTATCTAATGCGGGATCGCTTTTCCAGCAGCGAAATGTGGGAAAACCTTGGCTACCCAATTGCTGAATGCAAGGAGCACTTACAAAATAGCGAGGGAATGAAAATGTTTCGCACCAACCTGTTCAGCCGGATCGTCCCTATTGTCAAGGATATAGGCCTCTGGGGTAACAAGATACAAAATGCTTATGCCGACATGGGAGTCCTGGGCTTCGCCCAGTTGGATATTGATGCCATGCAAGAACATGACAATGCGGTTGCTGAAGAGCATGACGCGCGCCGAACCCACGTAGACGAAGCAATCGAGGCAGGCCGCTCTGCTGGGAGATAGCATACAAAGGCCCAGTTTAATTTGCCTTGACCGTACACATCATGACACACTCGGGTCATGGCACTGAAACGCTGGCAAACAATTCTTGTTCAACTCAGGCAAGAGCTTGAGGTGTTGGATAACTCCTCGTCTGACGCTCGAGGTGCAGTGGAGCTTGATCAGTCGCGTGTTGGGCGTTTGTCTCGGATGGACGCATTGCAGGGTCAAGCGATGAACAACGCCATTTCTGCTCGGAGAAAACAAAAGCTTGTGGCCATCGAAGGCGCCCTTGACCGGCTGCAAGAAGGAGAGTTTGGTTACTGTGTCAAATGTGGAGAGGAAATAGCTTTGAAAAGACTGGAGCTGGATCCGACTGTGGCAACCTGCACGGATTGCTCTCAATAAAGCCTATGCTTTCAGCTTCTTGCCTTCTCCGTACGCGTGGTCCCAAACGTCAAATTCATGCTCAATGCTGTATTCGATTAAAAACCGATATACCGTCTCGATGTAGTTGATATCTCCACCACTCTGGTCGGTCTCAGCCTTGACTTTGGAAACGACGTCTTCAACTCTCCAGTCATCGCGCACAGTTTCACGATCGGTTTTGATATGCCCGGCCTGTGTGATCAGCTCTATACGCTCAAGAAGTAATGGAACAATAAGCCGGTCCACCCGATCAATCTCGTCCCTGACTTCCGTCATATCCTTGCAGTCTTTCACTCTGTAACTCCGTAGTCGCCGCCCTGGATGACGACTGGTATGCTTTGCATAAACTGCCCATGCTCGCCGTTCAAGAGTCAATTGGTCGCACGCCCCGATAATCGGTTGATAGCTTCCTTCGGCACCCGGTTGAAAAACAAAGCCGCTGCCTGTTCCTGCGGACTGAATCGGGGCAAAAGACGGAAAAAATTTTCCAATCTTTGAACTTCATAGACCGGAAGAACATCACGCGCCAACCGCAAGGCAGCTTCGCGTTGACCGGAAAGAGCGTAAACCTGAGCAAGGCTGTTTTGAGCTATAGGATTTCCTCTGCGACTATCCATTGCCCGGCGCAGTAAACTAACCGAACTTGCATAGTCGCCGTTCAAAGCGAACGAAAAAGCTGCTGCCTCGAGAATTTGAGAGTCATCCGGCTGCATATCCAGTGCGGCCACCAACGCCTCCTGGCCTGCACTACCGTCCCCAAGAACATGCGATAGCTTGCCCTTCAATGCCAGAACATCATAGGTGGGCTCCTTTATTTGCTGGAGACCATCATAAGCAGACTGATAACGCCCCGCGGCAGCGTGAATTGTCGACAGCGTGATAATGACTTTTTCGTTCTGCGGATTTTCTCGACCTATAACGGTCAATATTGCCACAGCCTCATCACTGAAACCTGCCAACCCGCTGGCCCGAGCGTATGCGATGTGAGCCTCAACAAGTTCCGGTGCAGCAGCTCTTGCCTGGGCATATAGTTTCCTTGCGCCGATAAAATCGCCGGAGCGCTCAAACCCCTCGCCAATTCGGAGCAATCCCGTTGGATTTTCCTCCGCCAGACTGTTGCGCGCGTATGCTGTAACAGGGCCAATGTCCTCTGTTGCTCGCCGATCTCCCGAGGCAGCGCACCCCGCGAGCGCCAACATAATCAGTGTTAAATTGATTCGGATTGATAAAATTTTAGCTATTTTTTTCATCCAAAATCACCAATAAAAGAGTTCCAACTAGGCAATAATTGCCGGAACTGCCTGAAAAACCTAGTAAAAAGTCGGTTTCAATAGAAACTTAACCCCATATCGGGTAATGTATCAACATCTGAGAGAAATCGTGCGTCATGGGTGAATGCATGGTGTTGGAGGTCAAAAGTGGATATTCAAAGTACAACAGCAGCAAGCGCTGAATCAATTGGTGCCTCGGGGCGTTCAGGTTCGCTGGAGTCTGCAGCGCAAGAACGCAAAACTGCGGACGATAGCAGCGTTGAGCGCAAAGAAGTTGAACCTTCTGCAACCGGCCCCGGTGTCGGCGAAAAGGTTGATATCCAAGCCTGAGTAATCTACCAAGCTTTGCTCAAAAGCCTGCCCAAAAGCCAACTGGCTGATCGGCGGGCTTTTTGCGTTAAAGCAATGATGGAAGATTTTTCAGCTAGTGGTATGAACCAAACAGGCTGGACCAAATCATCGACGTAAGCCGCCTAAAGCTTCCAGGATGTTCACATTTGAACGGATTGCCTGACGCGCGCTTCAAAGCCGTCAGATGAAGTCGAAGTTGCGTGTTTGAAAGAAACACATGCCCGGCTTCTGTTGGCACATGTTGGTTTTTTGATTTCATATCAACCAAGTGCCGCTGGCTAAAATCTATCATTTTTTTTATCGACGGCTCTGCAAGGTCGAACATCTTGTCCGCATCTGTTGTTGCGAGGGCTGCAAGGCCTTTCTCTCCGGGCACATAGTTCCTGTTGGCTGCCCAATGAAACGGGATTGCCCTCACAAGCCCCAGCATTGCCCAAGCGGCACCCGTTGAGTTTGCAAGAACCAGGCTTTCCGTTTCCGGCTCTTTGTTCAGGCTCATACGCAAGGCGGCTTCAGCCAGTTTTCCACCAACCGCTTTTGCATACTCTTCGAGCGCATCCTGATCGGCCGGACCATCGTCATATAGATCTTGTTCACGGGCATCGATCAGGCCGTCAAGAATTGTCAGCAGCGTCTCAGGTAAAGAGAGCTGTTGCATCGCCTCCACAACTGGATGTTCTCTGACATTGCCACCACGAAGTTCGCTCAGCGCATCTCGCCACCACTGCAATCGAATTTCTCCAAGCGCAGCCTCAGAGACATTCTCCCGCGTTTTCGCAATTTCCTGATTGAACGCATATAACACCCACAGGGGCTTCTGCGCCCAGGAAGGGGCAAACAAGACAGTCTCGTAGCGCTCTCGGTCGTCACGCTCGACCATATCGCGGCAGTAATTGGTGTTTTTGTCTAAGCTCATGGCGAGGAAAATGCTCATAAGCACAAAGAATTACAAGCGAATTCCGCACTGGCAAACCTGGGACTTTACCCAATACCGGGTCAGCTCCATAAATCCGGTGACATCCCCTTGGAACCTCTGACAAATTTCCGGTTTTGCTTGAGAATTACTGACAACGTCATTACTGTGCCGCCTCAGGGACATTCCGATTACCTGGAGGAGCTTTACTATGGGTAAAATTCTAGAATCGCTAAACAATACGGTTATCGCGGGCTTTGTTATCATGCTCATTCTTGTAGCGCTGGTTATGCAGGCCACGGGATCATACAATATCGACTTTCTTGTCAGGTACATCCATGTAATTTCGGGTGTGATGTGGATTGGCCTGTTATGGTATTTCAACTTTGTACAAATACCCACAATGCCTGAAATTCCAGACGAACTGAAACCAGCTATTGGCAAGCATATCGCACCAAAGGCACTTTGGTGGTTCCGCTGGGGCGCAATGTTTACATTGCTCAGTGGCCTCGCTGTTGCTCACTTGAGCGGCTATCTTGTTGATGCCCTAACTGTTGCTGAAGGCACACGCCTGATCGGCATCGGTATGTGGATGGCTATCGTTATGTGGTTCAACGTGTGGTTTGTAATCTGGCCAAATCAGAAAATTGCGCTTGGTATTGTTGAAGCAGATGCAGCCGCGAAGCCTGCAGCCGCTCGCAAGGCAATGCTGTTTAGTCGCACCAATACACTTCTTTCCATTCCAATGCTGTATTGCATGGTTGGCGCCGAAATGGGTATGTAGAGACCCCTCTCTGCGAACAGTTAAAAGGGTCGGTTTTCCGGCCCTTTTTTATTTTTCCTCCAAGGGAAAAGGATAAACGGTCTCCACTTTTTCGCCGCGGCTATCCCTGTCGTGCTGTACGGCCAGCAATCTATAGTGCTCTGCCATGCTTCGATTTTTTTCCAGCTCACTATCCTTGACAAACCTGACGAATTTCGCAGGGCTTCCTGCCCAGAGTTCACCGCGCTTGATGCGCTTGCCAGGTGTCAGCATACCACCAGCAGCCAGCATGCCGTCAGGTTCGATGACTGCGTTGTCCATTACAATTCCACACATACCGACAAAGCTGTTATCTTCCAGCCGACAACCGTGCAGCATCGCCTTATGCGCTACCAGCACATCATTCCCGATTGTCGTTGGAAACGTGCGAGTACTTACATGAATCATCGTGCTATCCTGAATATTGCTGCGATCCCCAATCACGATATGGTTCACATCCCCGCGCAACACGCAATTGTGCCAGATGCTGACACCCTCACCAATAGAGACAGAGCCAACCAGTTGAGCGCCGTGAAAGACAAAGGCTGAATCAGGCACAGTTGGCCAAATTTGCTGGAAAGGGGTTAACGTACCACCATGTCTGGTCGTTTTAAGAAGTGGGAAATCCGTCATTTATCTACAGTCTTTTATGGGAAAAGCGGAGCCTGTGTCAGGCCAGTTGTTTCTTCAAGGCCCAACATTAAATTCATGTTCTGCACAGCCTGTCCGGATGAGCCTTTGACAAGGTTATCAATGGCTGTGACGACAATTGCCCGTCCTTCAAGGCGATCTTCAAAGACATTGAGAACACACATATTGGACCCCCGTACCATGCGCGTTGCCGGTGGGGTTGCGCCAGGGAGAACTGTGACGAACGGCTCATCGTCATAGGCAGCGCAAAGGCGATCTTTCAGCGTAGAAGAAGTCTCGCCCTCAGCCAGTTTAACATATATGGTCTCCAACTCACCCCGGTTCATCGGGACCAGGTGCGGCGTAAAACTGATTGAAACACCTGCCCCTTGCGCAGCCGATAGCTCCTGTTCAATCTCGGGCATGTGTCGATGGGCCCCCAGGCCATATGGGTGCATCGCTTCAGCGACTTCAACGAACAAATTCTGTTCCTTGGCTGAACGGCCAGCACCCGAAACGCCTGATTTTGCGTCTATAATAATGTCGTCGGTCAGGATCACGCCGGCTTCTATTAGCGGGATCAGGGCAAGCAAAGCCGCGGTCGGGTAACATCCAGGGCACGCCACCAAATGCGCGTTCTTAATACTGTCTCTATACCATTCGGTGAGACCATAAACTGCCCTTTTCTGTACTTCCTTGGCGGCGTGTTCCCGTCCGTACCATTTTGCGTAGGTATCAACGTTCCGCAGTCGGAAGTCTGCCGACAAATCGATAACTTTTATGTCACCGTCAACTTGCGATGCCAGGTCTGCTTTCGTTTCGATAATCAGTTCATCGAGCAAGCTGTGATTGGTTGCATGCATCAAACCCATAATAACCTGCTGGCTGGTTGCATGTGGAAGGGCACAAAATACTACGTCCAGTTCAACCGCAGGCCACTCGACGTCTTCAATACTTATGAGGTCTGGCAGGTTCAAACCATGCAGATGCGGAAAAACTTCGCTGACAGGTCTTCCAGCTTTTCGTTCAGCCGTCATTAGTGCAATTTCAACATTTGGATGAGCAACCAACAAACGAATCAAATCCGCGCCCGTGTAGCCGCTGGCCCCCAGAACGCCGACCCTGAATTTCCGATCTTTTTCCATATTCATTCCCAATCCTGCCAAACGTGAAAAACGCGACTTATGATGCCATAAGTCGCGTGCGTGTCATTGATTAATGTTAACCCCGACAGGGGGCCTCACGCTGTCACAGCGTCAGGTTTAAATGTCCGGCGGCAATTCCGCAATAGCTTCTTCAAGCTCCAGGAATGTTGGCATCAAATGACCCGGCACATTGCGGCGGCCAAGCTCAACCGAAATTTGCGGAGCATTGCCCTGTAGATGTGAAACCAAAACCACTTTGATGATTTCGAAGAAACGACCTTCTTCTGTCATGATCTGGTCCAGCCGACCAGCAATTGGTGCTACCATAAGATACGACAGGAAAATCCCCAGGAATGTGCCTACCAGTGCGCCACCAACCATACCGCCCAGGACCTCAACCGGTTCCGCGATTGCACCCATCGTTTTAACGATCCCCAACACGGCAGCAACAATGCCCACAGCTGGCAGGCCATCTGCCATGGTTTGCAACGCATGCTGAGGTTCGTGTTCTTCTTTGTGATGCCGATCCAGATCCGCGTTCATCGCATCTTCCATCTGGTTTGGATCATCAAAGTTCATGGTCAGCATGCGAATGTAGTCGCAAATAAATTCAATCACATGGTGGTCTTCGACGATGCGCGGAAACTGTTGGAATATCTTGGATTCTTCAGGGTTTTCGACATGTGCCTCAATCGCAACTACGCCTTTGGTGCGAATGGTTTTTATCAGCAGGAACATCAGACACAAAATATCGCGGTAGTCTTCCGCTTTCCATTTTGGCCCTTTCATCACCATGCCAAGGCCCTTGAGAGCACCTCCCATCACGCCCGTCGAGTTTGCGCTAACAAATGCGCCAAGCGACCCGCCAAAGATGATCATCAACTCGTAAGGCAGAGCATACAGGATGATGTCGAATTTGCCGCCCGCAAGCGCAAATCCACCAAACACCATTACAAGAACGATTATCAATCCAATGATAAGAAACATTGTTTTCGCTTATCCGCTGATAGTTCGAGACAAAATCATCTAAATTCGAACAGAGTGTCGGCGATTAGGCTTAACAAGCTCTTAATGATAACTTGATTTTTCATATGTGAACTATATTGGCGTTAGAATTCAGTCGGATATCTCGGAAACACCGTATTTAACCGTGCAGCCGTATGCTTTGGTATGGGCTTCGCTTACCGGCTGCCCCGTCTTCAACTCACTCCAGGCTTGCAGCACGTAGTTCTTGGCATTTTCCAGGCTACGTCGGTTTGCGGACGGTTTGTCATCAATTGCGCCCTGATATCTCAAAACACCGGCAGCATCGACCACAAACATATGAGGTGTTGTCTTGGCGTCATACAAACGGCCAATCTTCCCTTGTGGGTCTAGCACGACATGGCTCGCATAACCGCCTCGTGATGCCGTCAGCCGGTTTGCCTCCTCCGCAGACACATGCCCCTGCTCACCAGGCGCGGAAGAAACAATAGATATCCAAACGACACCTTCCTCTGTAAGCGTGCGCTGCGTTCTCTGCATGTTGCCGCTGCTGTAATGCTTGCGCACAAAGGGGCACTGGTGATTGGTCCATTCAAGAACAACAGTTTTACCGCGAAATCCGGAAAGCCGTATTTCTTCATCGTCTGCAGTAATACCGACAAAATCTGGCGCTTTTTTTTCGTTTATCGGTACGGCAAGCGCTGTGATAGAGAAAAAAATCGCGATGATTAATGACATTAGCGCGGAATGAACTCGTACTCTGGGCATCAGCTGTTTCATTTCAGGTTACCGAGTTCACAGCGTCCGCAATAATTCCAGGCGTCAGTACTTCTGGCAATACAATTGCTTCTGATTGCCCTTTTGGAAACAATAGATACAGAGGAACGCCTACCCGTCCGTAGTCTGCCAGCAAGTTTGCAATTTCACTGTTGCGGTTGGTCCAGTCGCCCTTAAGCAGCTTGATACCCCTGGCCTTGAACAAAGCCTGGGTATCATCTGTGAAGAGAGCGACCTGCTCGTTAACTTTACAGGTGATACACCACTCTGCAGTGAAATAGGCAAACACCGTTTCTTCATCATTTAACAATGCGGACAGGTTTTCCTCGCTATAGGCCTGAATTGTCGCGTCACCACCCTGCGGCGCTACACCCGGTGCTGGAAGTGGTTGGTAGACGATGGCAGAGATAGCCCCAGCCATCAGGACCACTGCAATGGCGCGGCCCACAGATCCCTTGAAGGTCTGCCACAACCAAACTCCAAAAACAGCAACGATCATAGCCACCAATAGCGCGAGTGTTGCAGTAGCTCCCGCCTGCAGGTTGAACACGTACAGAAGCCAGGCAGCAGTGAGATACATTGGAAAAGCCAGAGCTTCCTTCAATTTCTCCATCCAGGGTCCAGGTCGGGGCATCATTCGAGCGAGCGTGGGGCTATAGGACAAAGCCAGAAACGGCAACGCCAGGCCGAAGGCCAGCAAACTGAATATCAGAAACACAATCGGAGCCGGTTGTGTCAGCGCGTATCCAATAGCGGGGGCCATTAGAGGAGCTGTACACGGCGTTGCAACCAGCGCTGCCAATACACCCTGAAAAAAAGCGCCCTTGTTTCCATCCTTGGATGCAAGCCCCTGCCCGGCTCCCTCAATACCCACGGTGATATGGAACATCCCGGAAAGCGACAAAGCGACCAGAACCATCAGGAGTACGAGAGCGCCGACAAATGCGGGCTCTTGAAGCTGGAATCCCCAGCCAATGGCAGCACCGCCCGATTTGATAGCCAGCAGCGCCGCAACAATGATCATAAAGCTAAGCCAGATACCAAGTGTGTAGGCCCAGCCTTCCTGTTTGCGGCCAGAGGCAGTTTTGGAGTTTGCCGCAATGAAAGAAAAAGCCTTGAGTGACAACACTGGGAACACACACGGCATAAGATTAAGGACCATGCCGCCCAAGAGGGCAAATAAAGCGGCCTGCCACAGCGGCAGGCTGGCCTGAACCAGAGGCTTGGATCCTGAGCTCTCGCCGGCTACCGTGGCTTTTTCAAGCACCAGTGCGGCATCGATTTCAACTGCACGAACTGCGCCATCCGCAAGTTTCAACGCCAAAACACCACGGCCGCTTGTTGCTTCAAACCCGCCTTCCAGCCGCCGCATATCGACAAACAGTCCTTCGTCGGTTTGTGCCCATTGCTGTTCGGCTGCATATTCCGTAATTCCTTCTCCCTCAGCGAAGAAATATGCTTCGGAAATGGTGCCTAACTCTGCTTCAGAAACAAAAACTTTCAAGCGAGACTGCGCAGGATAGACATCGATAGTACTTGACCATATTGGAAGTTCCGGAAGCGCGATCCGGGCGGTTGAGAAAGTCTGACGAGCACTCTCGCTGAATTCGATATTACCAATGGAAATTGAGGCACTCCAGGAACCATCCTGCGGTACGCATTCGATTTCACAAACCAGCCATTCAACATTGACCGAAACAGGTATCGTGCGCCCCGAATAATCAGGAGCAACGGCAAGAGGCAACAACAGTGTAGATGGCTCTTCATACCCATAGTTCATCAGAGGTCCGATGGGCATACGATGCGGCGTTGGATAAAGTGGCTCTCCAGCCGTTACACCATCAGGTAAAGTCCAGTAAAACAAGGGAGCAGCGCCGCTGTCTCCGTAGTTTTTCCAATAAGAATGCCAGCCTTCGTTAGGGACAATCTCAAACGCGAGCCAAACGATTTCACCTGCGGCAATACTGGTGTATTCCGAATGGAGTGTTGCAACACTGTGGCTGCCTTCCACTCTCCCAAGTTCAAGCGAGCTAACACGCCCGAAAGACACAAACGCGAGCAATATGTATAATGCAACAACAATACGTAGTGAGGTTCGTGTCTTTAAAGCGTATGAAATTGCCACTCTATGCCCCTACCCTTAAGACACAGACATTTACTGTGCCAGGCTACCTAAACGAATTGCTGATGTGTTACCTTAAGTACGTGCACAATGCATATCACATGTATGTTAGCCCGCGCGGCGTTCACCGAAAGCGGACCAGCAATTCACATGCTGATGGCCAGATTTACTCTTCCGGTAACGCAGCCTCGAATGCTCCCATCGGGCCAGGGAATACGACCGGGCTCTCAAGCCCGTCATTGGCAACAGACGCAACACCAAAGAAATAGTTGTCTATAACGATGTTATCGAGCGTAAGTTCACGCACGTCTTTGCCAACAATACGGCTCCATTGCCACTGACTATCAGTGGTCAAACGCCAGTAGACTTTGAAAGCGCGCAGGTTTGCCGCCTCGCGCTCGTTACCGCGAACACTCCACTTTATCGTTGTTGAAGGTCGCACCGCCCCTTCAAGGGAAACATCTGCAGGAAATGGCGGAGCACCTGCCATGGATGCAAGTGTCACCACATTGAGTGCAGTCAGCTTCCGGGCATAATCGAAATCAACGCCCTCAACCACGTCACCATATTCGATACCGTTTTCTACACGTATATCCTGATGTTGGCGGTAATAGTTTTCGTTGGTTTCCATGATGCGAACACCTGGCATTCCCGCTTCATTGAATGGCCGGTGATGTCCTCCACGACCAAAGCGATCAAGTCGATAGATCATCATCACATCCAGATTAGGGATGTATTCATCGGCAAGCCGGTCAACCAGTCTGGCAATGTTTCGACTTGGACTATCAACTTCGCCGCCCATAAAACGCCGCATTCGGGCTTCCTGGTCAGTTTCAGTAATACGGGTCCCTTCCGAGAAGACACGTGCTGTTGTATTGTTTATAACGCCATTAATTCCCTGGATGTTGCCAATCATATCATTGTTGAGAACGCCCATTACCCGCCAGCCCTGCTCGCTTGCATGCGCGGTTAGAACCTCACCACCGTATAGGCCTTGCTCTTCTCCGGACAACCCCGCATAGACGATTGTTCCCGGGAACTTGGTCTTACAAAGTACGCGAGCAGCTTCAATAGTCCCCGCCATACCCGATGCGTTATCGTTCGCGCCGGGAGAATCGTCGGTGAAGTTCAACGGATCTGATACACGACTGTCGATATCGCCGGACATAACAACAACACGATCAGGGTCCAGAATCCCTCTCTGCACTGCAATTACGTTAACAACCTCGGTCGGTTCCGGAATACGCCGCCCGGTGAAAGTGTCAGATATGGTGTAAACGTCCAGTTGTGCTTCGCAAGTTTCAGCAATCCTATTGAACTCGGCCTCAATCCAGCGCCGCGCAGCACCAATTCCACGCGTCTCTGATCTGGTATCTGACAACGTATGGCGCGTGCCAAAACCAGCAAGCTGGCGAATATCCGTTTCAATGCGGCTGGCTGATACTTCAGCCACAAAACCGTGCATCCGTTGCACTTCCGTCGGCGGATTTTCATGATCCGATGACGAAACAGACGTGGCAACGAAACCGGTTGCAGCTAGCTTAACCAGACTGGAAATAATTTTCATGTTTAGAGCCCTCCCCCAAATTATATTGGCCGCGACGTTGGATCTTTGTGTAAACAGCCTTATCCAGGTCGCGAACATCCACGCTGATTGATGCATAGTCCGGGAAAAATTCCTCAAGAGACGACAACATCATTTGCGCAAGACGTTTTTTCGTCGGTTTGTCCCGACCGTCAATTAAATATATTGTGACATGCGCAAAACTGTCAGGCATGCCCCCTATCAGTACGTTGTCAAACTGTCTGGCTCTAACCTTGATTGCGTTCTCATCAAACAGATCTGTTGAAACAGCCGCGCGATGGGCCGATTTCATCAGATCAGTTTCATTCGGAGAGGATGATTTCGCTGCACAGTATTCAATAATGATATGCGGCATCTGACAATTCCGTTATTCAACAACA
This sequence comes from uncultured Kordiimonas sp., assembly GCA_947503625.1. GTDB lineage: Bacteria > Pseudomonadota > Alphaproteobacteria > Sphingomonadales > Kordiimonadaceae > Kordiimonas. Next base: position 171,912 of record CANNEK010000001.1, read on the forward strand.
GTGATGGTAATTTTTTCCGAAAACACCGGTGGTACATGAGGTAAATGGTTCTGGTCCCCCAGAAGCAATTGCAATGTGTGCATACCAGGCTCCAGTTCGACGACGGTCTCTGTTTGCCCGCCCCCGAAATGAATATGGTTTTCATCAGCTACAATGTTCTCATCAAACGGCGGCAACGGAACATTAATTAGCAGGTGGTGATGCCCCGTGCCTTCCTTTTCAGTTCCTGCTGGTGCAACGCCCATACCTTTCAGGCCAAATTGAACCCGGATCGGGCTTTTCACTACAGCGCCATCTGCTGGCGAAATGAAGTAAAGAACCGTTCCCGGGTTTGAAGGCGTTTCAAAGACCTGAGCCTGAACAAGGTGGTTCTTGAAACCGAATGCAATAACGAGGAGACATAGAGAGAAGAGCTTAGAACGGGGAGATGCCATTTGAATACCTTCTAATCTTGTATGCGGATCAAATCTTCTAGATCCCGCTTTTTTCCAAATTTGCTTTTTCACGAAGCTGCTGAACGCAGCGACGGTAAACGTTCCGGGGCTTGAAGCGGATGAAGTGCGCAACCGATGTTGAGTGCTTAACCCAACCTTTCGACAAAAACCTGCCTAACAACCAGTAACCTTTGCTCTTTTCCTGCTCACTGATGTTTGCAATAGGGTCATATTTTATCCGGCGGGACATATATGTTGTTACCATGACAGAACCTTCCTCTGCCGAGTATTGGGCAGGTTCAAGACCCAGCTTTCCCATTGCTGCCCCCCATATGGGTTCGTCAGCAATCTGAGCGTTCATGTCACGGTGCTGCACAAACAAGACATCCTGTGCACGCTCGCGCAGGTCAGCAACGGTTGCCAGAAAACTGTCCAGTTCCGGGCCTTTGCGGAAATACATGACACCACTATTCATTTGCACCATGTACGGCAAATTCAAAACCTCGCATACTTTTCCGATATCGAAGGTATACCAGGGACCAGTTTTCAACATGCTACCAGCGACGTTAAAACACTGAACCGCAAGTTTTTTCCAATGGCGATCCATATCCTTTTTCACGATCAGGCAGTCGGAATCCAGAAAGACCGTTTCTTCGTATGGCAAGAAATCAGGAAGGTCCAGCTTGCCAGCACAGCCGACACCCAAAGTCCCGGGCAGAGCTACAATAACGCGGTCAAAGAGCTCTTTTTCTTCTGGCGCAAGCTTGGAAGCGTCGTCACACAATAAGCTTATGGGGCGCCCGGCATCGTTTTCATGAATGCTAAGTGCCACATTCGCCGCCGCATCGAAATACTGACGGTCTCCCGTTGCAAGTGTAAGATAACCTTGAGACATTTGGCTTGCGTATCCTCCGCTCGCCTACTAGTGAATACAGAATTAGGTCCTTAATACCTTTAAATCATGCATTTGCGAAACGGAAAGTAATAATGGCACCGCTCCAATTGGTGATCGCACCAAACCCGATATTCAAACATACAGCTGAACCTGTCACAGACTTTGACGAAGACCTTGAAAAGCTGACATCGGAAATGCTTGAAACACTCTATACAGAGCGCGGTATCGGCATGGCAGCCCCAATGGTCGGGATTACGAAACGGATCATTGTCATTGACTTGCAGGAGGAAGGCAGGCGGTCACCACTAATATGCATTAATCCCGGTATAGAGCATCTGAGTGCTACAATGTCCTCAAACGAAGAAGCATCTTTGTGTTTTCCGGGAATTAGGGCTTCGATCACCCGACCGGACGAGATTACGCTGCGCTATCAAGATACAAACGGAGATTTTCATACGCTGGATGCAGCTGGTTGGCTTTCCACCGTAATCCAGCACGAAATGGAGTATCTGGATGGCCGCACATTTCTCGACAATCTATCAAAACTGAAGCGTGACAGACTGATAAAGAAAATGCTCAAAGACCAAAAGCATGCTCAGAGCTGTCATGACCCCCACTGTGGTCACGACCATCACTAGATCGCCAATTAAACCTGGGCTAACAGGTATACCGTGTCGCCATGCTCTTTACGTAGCGCACACCCCGGGATCAGTCCGGGCACAAGCTGTTTCGTTTTCGCCATAGAAAAAGGCCGCCCGATGGGCGACCTTTTGAACTCGATACAAAATTTGATTTTACTCGAAACAAATACTCGAAACTGAAACTCTGTATGGTTCTTAACGTTTTGAGAACTGGAAAGAACGACGCGCTTTTGCCCGACCGTACTTTTTCCGTTCAACAACCCGGCTGTCGCGTGTCAGGAAGCCCGCCGCTTTCAGCGCACCACGAAGTTCAGGCTCCGCAAGCTGGATAGCTTGTGAAATACCGTGCTTCACGGCACCGGCCTGACCGGAAAGTCCGCCGCCTTTAACAGTCGCGACAACATCATACTGGTTTTCACGTCCTGCAACCTGGAAAGGCTGATTTACGATCAAACGAAGTGTTGGGCGTGCGAAATACGTTTCCTGATCACGGCCATTTACTGTGATTTTGCCGGAACCCGGCTTGATCCAAACACGAGCAACAGCGTCTTTACGCTTACCGGTAGCATATGAACGGCCCATATCGTCAACGACGGCTGTGCGTTCTGCAGCTACTTCTTCGACGGCGGCATTAGCTTCGCCCGTCAGTTCTTTAAGGTCTTGAAGGTCGGCCATGTTGCTTACCTCTTATTCTTGGGGTTCATAGCGGCAACATCGAGAACTGTCGGCTCTTGCGCTGCATGAGGATGTTCAGCACCGGCGTATACACGCAGGTTGCGAAGTTGTTGACGACCAAGCGGCCCTTTCGGGATCATACGCTCAATAGCTTTTTCAACAACGCGCTCTGGAAACTTACCTGACAGAATCTCGCCAGCAGTAGTCGACTTGATACCACCCGGGTGACCTGTATGACGGTAGTAGACTTTATCGGCCAATTTCTTGCCCGTCAGTTTCACTTTGTCTGCATTGATAACGATAACGTTGTCACCGCAATCCATGTGAGGTGTGTATGTCGTTTTGTGTTTACCGCGAAGAACGACAGCGACTGCCTGTGCCATACGACCAAGGATCAAGCCCTCGGCGTCAACAATCAGCCATTTCTTTTCGATCTCCGAAGGTTTTGCGGAATATGTTTTCATCGCAATTTTACCTCAGGTTGGAGCTGCGTTTATATCAAACAGCCCACTTGCGTTAACAGCCAAGGGTGTTACCGAGGCCAGAATCTGGTTCAGGCGCGCAATATAGGGATGTTTTGTATCTTGTCAACGTACTAAATTTACATTCAGTCTATTTTTATTTATATATTTCAATATGTTAAATAAACGGTATTATTTTACCCCATATCACGCAGGCTACACTCGACATTATTTGCCTATCCTGCAATCCGTTCCATATCACCAAGTAAGCAAAATATCGGGAGCAAACCATGTCCAACAAGCAAATCCTTCTCAAGAGCCGCCCGACCGGGTGGCCTCTACAAGACAACTTTGAAGTCGCTGAAACAGCTGCACCAGAGCCTGCAAAAGGACAGATAGTTGTTGAAACCAGCTACATGTCTGTTGACCCTTACATGAGGGGGCGAATGAATGACGTCAAAAGCTACGTACCCCCTTTTCAAATCGGTGCACCGTTGCAAGCCGGTATCGTCGGCAAAGTCGTTGCATCCAACGAAGGCCCGTTTGACGTGGGAACTTATGTCGTTGGTATGGGTGATTGGGCAAACTATACGGTTACCGACGGCGCAGGCTACAATGCGGTGGACCCGAACCTGGCTCCCCTATCCTATTATCTGGGTATTCTGGGCATGCCAGGCATGACCGCTTATGTTGGTCTCAAAGGCGTTGCCGAGATGAAAGAAGGCGAAAACCTCTTCGTTTCCGCTGCATCTGGCGCAGTTGGGCAAGTCGTTGGTCAGATAGGCAAAAATATGGGGTGCCATGTTGCAGGCAGTGCCGGCTCAGACGACAAGGTCGCCTATCTTAAAGACGAATTAGGTTTTGATGCGGCATTCAACTATAAAACTGAAGATGTTTACAAAGCCGTGCGCGCCTCCAATCCAAATGGCATTGATGTCTATTTCGAAAACGTGGGTGGTCCCGTACTGGAAGCCGTAATCGACAACCTGAACTTTAACGCACGCATCGCCCTGTGTGGCATGATTTCCCTATACAATGCCAAACTTGACGAACTACCTGCAGGCCCGCGCAATATGGCGGTTCTTGTTGGCCGTAGCGTCCGCATGCAGGGCTTCATCGTCTCAAATTACCCTGAACTATGCCGGGAATGGGTTGGCGTTGGGGCAACCTGGTTAAAAGAAGGCAAGCTGAAATATCGGGAAAGTGTTGCCGAGGGTATAGAGAACGCACCACAAGCATTTATCGATATGCTGGGCGGCAAAAACTTTGGCAAACAAGTGGTGAAACTTTCCGACGCTTGATGCTATCAAGGTTCAATGTTTAAACAACATCCGAAAAAATTCACACTGCTTGCGATCACAATGATCGCAAGCATTTACCTTTTTTGGCCGGGATTCTCGGTCGCCCCTCCATCATCTTCACCCGCCATAATATATATTGAACAGTTTGGAGACGAGAGCGGTTCTGTTTCCAACGTCATCGGTTTTGAACCCATTCTCAGCCCGCAAGACTTCGCTTCCGCCGACCATCTGATCGCTAAACTCTCGCTGTATTTCGATGCAGCCGGGGACAACAGCCTGATAAAAGAGAACACAGTAGTGTTAATGCCGGGCCATATTGGCACCGCGTTGCTTGCATCTGGTCAGAAATCAAGAGTTTACAACGCATCAAGCATCAATGCGGCCTTACCGATATTGATCAGCTACAATTTGGTGGATTTCACCAAAAACTACTTCGTCTTTGACGCACCAGAAAAGATGTATGCATCTGTGGTTCGCAGTCAGTCTCGCCAAGCTGCTGCGGTGTTGCAAGATGTTTTCAGCAGCCTTGCCCGACGCTACAAAACAACGATTATCGCAGGCTCCGGCTTGATGATGACACCTGGTATCTATCCCGATGGTTTGACGTATGGCCATGGCCCAATTTTTCACACAAGCTTTGTTTTTGGCCCGGATGGAAAACCGATGATTGATGCCGTACGTCAAGTGGGTCCTTCAACAGACGAGATGCTTGTCGCCAAAAAATCTTTGGCTGAATTCCTGCCGACTTTTAAGTTAGGTCCAATGCAATTCGGCGTAGCGATTGGTGCAGATGCATCTCGAGACGACGTAAAAAGTGCCTATAAAGCGGCGGGGGCAAGCATTCTCCTCTCACCGCAGTTCCATCAACATTCGTTCTCTACATCGACGGCAATGGCCAATGCTCAAGAGTTCGATTGGGGAATGGCAGTATCAATGAAAGGCCAGGGCTGGGGGTTTAGTCCTTCAAGCCGGGCCTCAATCATTGTCGACGGCGACGTCATTGGCATTGAAAACGCTGACACAGACGGGCGCATCTATAATCTTTGGATTCAGCCCGAAAAGTGACGGATATAGCAAACTCTATGAGGTCTGCTGATCAACCCATTTCAAATAATCATCGTTCCCGTCAACAATCGGCATAACCGTGATGCAAGGAACATCATAGCTATGTTTTTCCTTTATCATCGCGACAACCTCAGGAACACGGCGACCAACCGTCTTCATAAACATCAGCACTTCGTTATCAAATTGAATGATACCCTCATACTCATAGATTGATCGGGTTCCCTCACTGATATTCACACAAGCAACCAGTTTGTTTTTCACCAAAGCTGTTGCCAGATGGGAGGCTACATCTTCGCTCTCGACTGTTACATAGATTGTAACAAAATCTGTTTGCTTCGCGTCGGTGTCACTCATCGCGCCATTTCCTTTCGCTGAAGATGCATCAAATTAACCAGTGCCAGCAATACAAGTGCGCCCCCGCCCTGGTGCGCAGTCCCCCAAGCTACCGGCACGGCAAGAAGTAACGTCATAATACCCAACAACATTTGCACCGCAACTAAAACAGCCGCCACATTTGCCGCCGCCCGAAGTCGGCCACCTGCACCCCAGCCACGCCACAGAACCAGAATTGTTATTACCGACAAAAGATAAGCGCCAATCCGATGGTCGAATTGTACAGTAACAGCGTTGTCCATGAAGTTCCGCCACACTGGCTCAAGCGCCAAGAGCCCTTCAGGCACAAAGGTATCGCCCATATTTGGCCATGTATTGTAAATCAGTCCAGCCTTCAGCCCCGCAACAAGAGCCCCCATGACAATCTGCACAACAAGGACCAACATGGCCAAATGTGTCAGCATTTTCAAAGGGCGCTCAACTCTCTCCGGCGTTGGGTTCAGCAGAGACAAGGCGGTCCAGAAAAGCGCCGCCATGATAAACAATGCCAAACCAAGATGTGAAGCCAGACGATAATGACTGACGGCCGGCTCATCGACCAGACCCGACATCACCATATACCAGCCTAATAAACCCTGAGAACCACCCAAAATGAACAAGGCAACCAGTTTTGGCTTATATCCATCCGGAATGCGCCCTTTCATCCAGAACCAGACGAGCGGGATAAAAAAGAACAGGCCTATCAGACGCCCCAGCAATCTATGGCCCCACTCCCAATAGAAAATTCCCTTAAACTCACCCAAAGACATGCCCATATTGCGCAATTTATACTCCGGGCTGGTCTTATATTTTGAAAACTCAGCTTGCCAGGCCTGCTCGTTTAGCGGTGGGAGCGTTCCGGTGACAGGCCTCCAGTCGACCATTGACAAACCTGATTCGGTCAGCCGCGTTGCACCACCTACCATGACCATGAGCAAAACAAGGCCAGTCATAAACAGTAGCCAATAGCCAATGGCCCGGCGATCTTTATCATAGGTTTGAAACATCATGGCGCTTTGGTAACGAGGAATTCGATGCGCCGCAAGGTCCATTCGGTCGCAGGGAAAAAGTCATTACCACGGCAAGCATTATCGGGTTTTGCGCAACAGATATCGTTCTAGCATTGAAAACCCGTAAAACATTGCCATGCCGATGGCCGCCAGAAGCAACAGGCCGGCAAACATTTTTTCGATTTGAAGGCGATTCCCGGCTTCAATAATGCGCCATGCAAGCCCCGTTGCAGCGCCTGACCCGGCCACAAATTCTGCGACGACGCCACCGATGAGTGCCAATCCGCTACTGACTTTCAGGCTGGCCAGTAAATACGGTAATGCGGTTGGCCATAACAGCAACCGAAAACGCTGCAGCGGGCTCGCCTTATAAAGAGTGAAGAGCTCACTTAGATTTGAGTCCACGGACTTCAGCCCGGCGGACATATTTGCAAGAATAGGGAAAAATGCGACTAGCCAGGCAATGATGACCTGTGCACGTTCCACGTTGTCAATACCAACCCAGATAATCACCAATGGTGCGATAGCAACAACAGGAGTAACCTGCAATACAACTGCGAATGGATACACTGTCGCCTCAAACGTACGGCTCAAACTAAAGGCCAGAGCCAGCAGTACACCGCTCGCAACCGCAGCCAGTAGCGCTTTTAAAGTAACCCACAGTGTGGAGCCGGAGGCAGCGCCCCAGACAGATACATCACGGACCAATGAGTCCCAAATTGCGGCCGGCGCGGGCAATATAAACTTCGGCACATCGTTGACAGTCACATATACCTGCCAAAATATCAGCAGGCTTGTCAGCGCCAATAATGGCAACAATACCCGCATCATTTGTCTTCCTTCGCCATTAGGGCGCTAATCTCTTTTACTGCCTTCAGGAAAGCTGAAGATGCTCGCTGGTCTTCAGCACTGAGCGTTCGATCCAAAATCGGAGTCAATTCACCACTGACGTGCCCGTTCTTCATTACCAGCACTCGGTCAGACAAGTAGGCTGCCTCAAACAGGCTATGGGTGACAAAAATGACATTGAACCCGCGTTCCTCGCTTAACGCGAGAAGGAGTTCATTCATCTGGAATCGCAGAATTTCATCAAGGGCGGCAAAAGGCTCATCCATCAACAGTGTTTTGGGCTTTGCCGCCAGTGCACGGGCGACCGACGCCCTCATCCTTTGCCCGCCTGAAAGTTGTGACGGATACCGGGCTTCCATACCTGAAAGTCCGACCGCATCAATTGCTGAACTGACAGCATCGGCGTCAAAGGTTCCGCTGAGTTTGCCCGGCAACGCGACATTCTCTCTCAGGCTGGCCCATGGCATCAATGCGTGGTCCTGAAACACAAAAGCAAGATCAGCAGTATGTTGCCAGGAAACCGTGCCGGTTCGTGGCTGCAATAGGTCAGCAATCAACCTTAGTACAGTCGACTTTCCACAACCGCTGGGACCAAGTAGGGAAACGATCTCATTACGCCCAAGCTCCATGGAGAAGTCTGCAAGCACGGGCGTGCCCCCTCCATAAGCAAACGACAGATCCTCAATCTTGAGCATTAAGGGCTATGCTCGCTCTCGGGCAGAAACTCCAGGGTGAAGGCATCAGCGACATCAACATCAGACGGAACCGCATCCAATGCGCTCATTTCGTTGTAAAATCGCTCCCACCTTTCAGGAGTCATTTGACCCACCTGATCTCTGCTGCCCACCATGTCATTTTCCTTGATAGAACGAATAGCAAACGCAAGCAGTTCAGGCGTCATCTCTGGATTATCCTGTAAAATCAAATTATTACCCTCTAAGGGGTCGTTCCAAAGATAATCCTGCCAACCTTTTATCGTTGCGGCCACAAACGCACTGACAGTATCCTGGTTCCCTCTTAGATAAGCACCCCGCACCATTACCATGCCTGCGTATCCAGGGTATCCAGCATCAGCGAAAAGGAACACCTTGGCGTTTACCCCTTGCTGAGACGCGGTGAATGGCTCGGAAGACAAATACCCCTCCTGGACCGTTTCCTTGTTCACCAGCCATGGGGCGAGCGAATAGTTATATTTTCGAACCTGTCTGCTTTCAAAACCGAAACGCGCCGTAAGCCAAGGCCAAAAAGCTGCCCTAGCCGCGTCAGAAATGAAAACCGGACGTCCTTTCAGGTCTGCGATGGATGTTGCTTCAACGTGCGGATGCACCATTAGCACTTGCGGGTCTTTCTGAAATGACGTCATGACGACTTTTACATCAGCGCCCGCACCAACCATATTGATGGGCTGAAAGCTGTTGGAAGCCATGGCAATGTCCAGCGCTCCGGCGGCAAGCAATCGGGGGTTATCAGATTGCGGCCCACCTGGGCGAATGGTCACATCCAGCCCTACGTCTCTGTAAAAGCCTTTAGCAAGCGCCTGATAAAACCCGCCATGCTCCGCCTGGGCTTTCCAGTCCGTAGCGAAGGTGATTGCCGTCCGCTCCGCGCCTAGAGCAGGCACCGCAGCGACAAGTGAGAACAAGATAATAAGGATGTTTTTCATGAGACCACTATAATTGTGGTGGGGTTCAGGTCAACGCACGCCCATGGAAAACTTTGTCGAAATTTGTCGCAGAATTAACGACATTGAAACAAAGCCTGATCCAACGGCACTACCGACAAAAACTAGCGATGTTTTTTTCGTCGACCCTCATAAGGGTTTTCACCTTTGCGCATGTAGATGCGTATAGGCACGCCCGGCAAGTCGAAGTCCCTGCGCAACTCGTTTTCCAGATAACGCTTGTAACTATCGGGCAGGTCATCTGGTCGATTGCAAAACAAGGAAAAGGTTGGTGGACGTGTTTTAACCTGTGCTCCATAGCGAATTTTAATACGACGGCCAGCCACAGAGGGTGCCGGATGCTTTTCCAATGCATCAGCCAGCCACCGATTAAACCCAGACGTTGCAATGCGGGCATTCCATAGTTCGTATGCTTCAGCGACCATAGGCATCAGTTTTTGTGTGCCCTGTCCAGTAAGCGCGGAGAAGTTGACAATCTTTACGCCTTTAAGCTGCGGCAAGCTTTTCGTCAGAGCGTCCTTAAGCTGCCGGTGAACCTCTAGCCGGTCATCAACAGAATCCCATTTATTCAGGGCGATAACCAGTGCACGGCCTTCTGCAACAACTTTTTCGGCGATCTTCAAGTCCTGCTTTTCAATACCAACTTCGGCATCCAGTAACAGAACGACAACCTCAGCAAATTGCACCGCCCTAAAGGTATCTGCCACCGATAGCTTTTCCAGCTTTTCGGTCACTCGCGCTCGTTTTCGCAGGCCAGCAGTGTCAAAGAGTTTGACCGGCATGCCATCCCATTCCCAGTCAACTGCGATGGAATCTCTTGTCAAGCCTGCTTCCGGCCCGGTTATCAGACGGTCTTCGCCCACAAGATAATTAATCAGGGTAGACTTGCCCGCGTTCGGGCGTCCAACGATGGCCAGCCTCAATGGTTTGTTGTCGGTCGGTTCGGCATCATCCACAAATTCATAATCCAGGTCGCCCTCTTCCGGGCCTGTCTCAACCTCGCGGGGCGCAGCGTCCGAGGCATCATCTTCCCCTTCATAAGGATCAATGCCAATCTCTTTAAGGCCCTCAACAACTGCCTGATACAACTCGCCAAGACCCTCGCCGTGCTCCGCAGAGAGACCGATTGGTTCGCCAAGCCCTAAGCCATAGGCTTCGTAAATGCCGTCAACGATGGCATTACCTTCGCATTTGTTGGCACCAAGTATTATTGGCTTGCCTGTCTTCCTGAGCCAGTCAGCAAAATATTCATCTGTTGGTGTAACACCGGCCCGGGCATCATATAACATCAAAGCAATGTCAGCCTCGACCAAAGCCTGTTCCGTTTGCAGCCGCATCCTGTCAGGCAGGGAGCCAGCATCGCCCTGCTCCAAGCCTGCAGTATCCATCAGCACAAATTCGAGGTCCGCAATACGACCTTCACCCATACGGCGATCACGTGTAACGCCAGGTGTGTCATCGACAATAGCAATTTTTTTTCCAACCAGGCGGTTGAACAATGTCGATTTGCCGACATTAGGACGGCCTACTATAGCGAGTGTAAATGTCATTACTTTGACCTGTTATGCCTAACGGTAGGCAACCAGCTCCCCGGTGTCGGTAAGCACGATAAACGTGCCATCGACGACGATAGGCTGGGTGCTACTCCCTGCAGGAAGCTCAACACCGCTCAGAACTTCTCCGGTATATGGTGAAAGTGACAGCGCATACCCGTGCGAACTGGTTATGAGCAGGCGATTTCCCGCCAGAACTGGTCCGTTCCACTTGATAAGGTCGCGGCGTTTCTCCTGATCCAGGAAACGCTGCAGCTGTGAAACCCAGCGTACGCGCCCATCACCAAGCGTTACACAAACGACCTGTCCGTCAATCGTAGTCAGGAACGCAAAGTTGCCTGCAATCCAAGGCATATTAACACCCGCGATGTCAGCTTCCCATGAGCGTTCGCCGCTACGCATATCAATAGCAACCATGCTGCCCGCATGGCTCAACGCATAGACTTTCCCCCGGTCGATGACCGGCTCACCATCAATATCCGCAAGAGTCGCAAGCGGCGTAAGGCGACGAGAACTTGATAGCGTATCTTGCCAGAGGATACGGCCATTGCTGCCCAGTAAGGCAATGAGCTCGCCAGAAGAAAGCGCAATCACAACTGTACCGTTATCGTAGGCAGGCGTCGCAGCCCCCAACATGCCGGCATTTTCGGCAATACCGACCTGATCCCAGATCAGACTTCCGTCCCGCGCATTGAGTGCGAGCATTTGATTGTCGTGAGTTACCGCAAATATCCGGCCGGCATCCACAGTCGGCGCACCACGGAACGGAACACTCGCATTGAAGCGCCAAAGCTCGGCGCCGGTTTCTGCGTCAAACGCACCAAGGAAGCCGTAGCCGGAAGTGGCATAAACAACGCCGTCCGCGTAAGCGACACCGCCCCCAAAGCCCACATTGCTACGTTCATCGGGATTTCGAAATTCCGTTGACCATAGAATAGACCCGTTTGCCAGCGATACCGCATAAATATCACCTTCAATATCGACAACAAAAACACGGCCATTCGCCGAAACCGGACCTGAAATAACGCGCTCGTACTTTTCGTTACCACGGCCGATTTTAGTTTGCCAAATCGGAGACAGGAGCTCATCCATCTCCAAATGCTGGATACTGTGAGAGGCGTTTCCGCCCGGTAATGCCCAGTTTTGGTTTGTATAGGGCCTTGGCAAGACAACCGAGAGATTTCCGATCGCTCCATCAGCGTCAAGCGTTTGAGTAGACGTCAGGATAGAAATCCGCTCGCGACCTTCATCGTCATAATTTTGCTTCGGCTTGTCGTCACCGCCAAACCAGCCGCAAGCCCCAAGCGATGTCGCAAGAACAACTGTACTCAACAAGCGAACGAACTGACATGACTTACGAGAAGCTATCACGAATTTTCTCCCGGAGTCTCTCCAACACCGTCTTCTGCAGGCGCCACATCATCTACCGGATCCGGTATTCCCAAGCTTGCAAGAGGGTCGATGCCGAGGTCTTCTTCCAAAGCAGCTTTCAACTGTGTTGCCCTGGCTCGGACACTTTGAGGGGTTGCCGGATCGTCCACCAATTGATTAAAGCCCGCGAGAGCAGCTTCCTTATCACCCTTCTGAATATCAACCAGCGCGAGTTGCTCAACAGCCGAAAAATACCAAGGTTCACCCTGAATAGCGACTACTGAAAGCCGTGCACGGGCTTCCTCAAGGTCGGTCCCTTCCCTGGAAACCAACATGCCGGCAAACAACTGGGCCAAGCTGCGAAGGCTCGGGTCAGTATCCTTGTCAGAAGCAATGGCATCGTAGTTCGCTATTGCGCCTTCTATCTCGCCGTTGGCTGCGGCAGACGCCGCAAGCCGCATACGTCCCAGTGTCTGGTAGCCGCCCTCAAGCTCAGGCAAGGCAACTTGCCAGGTTTGCGCTGCATTCGCAGTATCAGCAGCGCTATTCTCTTGTGCTGCCTCAAATACAGCAGAACTTGCCTGTTCACGGTTTTCTACATAGGCCTTGAAGCCCTCGCGGCCACCGACGAGCAAAACCACACCGACAGCAAGTCCAATAAGGTACTTGCCGTAAGCGCTCCAGAGTTGCTTCATGCGCTCGCGGCGTACTTCTTCGTCCACTTCCTGAGTGATCAGATCCGAATTTAAGTCTGACACACCATACTCCTCAGAAAAAACCGCCCTGGCCTTAGCCTAAAGGCGGCAAATATTAATTTGGTCAGCGCGTCGCATCGACGCTTCGAAAATCGCGGCTACCATAGCCAAAGCAATCACCATAAGCAATTCCTTAGCACTAAGAATGTTGCCTACGTTCCATGTTGGGTTTTGCGCGCCGAATGTGGTAACAGTGCGGCAGGTTTATCCCACAACCTTACGCATCTTGTATGTGTGTTCTTCGGCCGGGAACGAGCGCTTGCGAACTTCGTTCGAATACTCTTCAATTGCTCCCTCAATATCGCGTCCGATTTCAGCGAATCGTTTAACGAACTTTGGATTAATTGCAAACAGCCCCAGCATGTCTTCGGTAACCAGAATTTGACCGTCACAGGCGTTCGATGCCCCTATGCCTATAACAGGACAGGCAACCGCCGCAGTAACCTCTCTGGCCAAAGGTTCGGCTACGCCTTCCAGCACAATGGCAAAAGCGCCTGCCTCTGCAATAGCAACGGCATCATCAATAATGGGCTGCCACTCATTCTCAGACCGGCCTCTAGCAGCATAACCACCATGCGCATGAACACTTTGCGGCATCAAACCAACATGCCCCAACACAGGAATTCCGCGATTGGAGAGGAAAGAAACAGTTGCTGCCATTTCACGCCCACCCTCCAGCTTCACCGCTCCTGCACCGGTTTCGGAAAGCGCGCGCGCCGCATTTCTAAAGGCTTGTTCTTTCGACTCTTCATAGGTACCAAACGGTAAATCAATAACAACCAGTGCCTCACTAGCCCCGCGACAAACCGCTCGACCGTGCCGGATCATGGTTTCCAGATCAACACCGAGAGTTGATTCCATGCCATAGAGCACCATTCCCACGCTATCGCCCACGAGAAGCAAATCGCAATGCTTATCAAGCCTTGCCGCCATTGGGGTTATATAAGCTGTAAGGCAGACAATCGGTGTCGTGCCTTTCATCGCCGCGATGTTCTTCGCCGTTGCCTGGCGTTTGGGCCGTGCATCGATAACTGTTTTGTCAGTGGTGGACATGGGACAGCTCCTTACTATGTGGTTCCCGTCGGTTGCGACGCTTTATCTGACAGAATAGCACATATCACAACTCGCTTCCTCGTGAACTCTCTGCGAAATATGTTGCATTCAGTTGTTTCGCTGCCTACTGGACGTATGGGGTCGCAATACGGAAATGGGGCAATACCCAAAAAATGCAAAACAGTCTTCGTTTCATTTTGGCGTCCTACGTCGTTTTTTTCCATATAGGAAGCTATTATTTCCCAAATGCGGGGACTTTTGCCGTTTTTGGCTTCTACACACTTTCAGGATACCTCATTACCAAGGTCTTGAACGAAGTTTACTATAAAAAAAGACACGCAACGCGAGACTTCTTTACCAATCGATTCTGGCGGCTATACCCACCTTACTTTGCCGCGATGGCCCTGGGCTTGTTGTTGGCATTATATGCGCCGTCGGACGCGCAATATTGGAATTCAGCGATTCGCATGCCTGCAGCAGGGCAAAACAACGAATGGTTTTGGCTGATCCCGAATGTCTCTATTGTTGGCCTGCATTTCGGATTGCCTTTTGCCAGCCCCATAAGGTTTTCACCACCAAGCTGGACGACGGCGATCGAAATCTACTTTTATATCTTTCTCTTTTTCTGGGGAGCAAGGTCCCGAACCTTTGCAAAGCGCTGGAGCGTTGTCTCGCTGGCTCTTGTGGTAACTATGGCCGCGGTTCCGGGAATTGTAACACTTCCCCTATCGCCTGAATTGTTAACAACCCAAAGACTGTTCTACAGTAATGTTTTGGGTGTTTCTCTGTGTTTTGGATTGGGGAGTTGGGCGTATCATCACTCGCTTGCGAGTGAATCAGGAAACAGCCGACTTGTTGGCAACGTTGCGTTCGGTGCCGCAATTATACTGCCATTAACACCATGGCGCTATCTTATTGGTTCTGATCTGCCAGTAATGCTGCTGCACTATATTGAATCCGCTGCTGTTGCCCTGTTCCTGTTACATGCGGCAAATCGCGATTTTTCATTTCCAACCAGGTATCTGGCCGATCTGTCCTATCCGCTTTTCCTTGGGCATTGGCAGATTGCGATACTACTAAGCGCATTCGGACTGCAGCTCGTTAAAAATGATATTAAAGCCGTTCTTGCGGTTTACGCAGCATCCATAGTGTTTGCTGTCACAGTCAACCTTGTCATCGAAAACCCACTGAAAAAGGTACGGACCAAAATCAGGCAAAGGAACTGATTACTGGTCAACCTTGCCAAGCGACCCATTTATATTACAATTGAGCAGGCCAACTTTAGATAGGGGTAAAGAATGCCGGAAATTACACTGTTTGGATGGTTTCACACCGTTGTAGGGATTATTGCAATATTGGCTGGCATTTATTCGCTGATCAAATTCAAGGTCATTGGGTGGGACCGCCCCACCAGCAAGATATATCTGGTCTGCACCTTCATTGCCGCCGCGTCGGCACTGGGCATCTACCATGCGACCGGTTCTTTCAATCCTGCTCACGGACTCGCCGTTCTGACACTTGTCGCATTAGCTGGCGGCCGCATCGCAGAAGCGACCAGCATTTTTGGCAGGTTTTCCAAGTATTTGCAGGCAACAGCTTATTCCGCCACGTTCCTGTTTCACATGATCCCGGCAATTACCGATGGTTTGCGCCGTCTGCCAGTCGATGACCCGATCGTAACTACTCAGGAAGACCCGCTATTGCGCGGCTTCTATCTTGCGTTCCTGATCACATATCTTGTGGGGCTGACGCTACAAATCCTGTGGCTTCGCAAACAACCCGCCTAAAGACCGGCATTGAGCAACTGGCGCGCCAAGAAATAAAGGCTCGCGTCGTAAATCGAATAATTTCTACCAGTTGATGAGTTACCAGCTTTGGAAATGGTCGATCCAGCACTTGGCGATGTATTTATCCATTCCTGGGGGAATGAAGGCTTTGTTCCAGTCTTCGCCTGCAAAATACCGCACATCATCTTCGCTATTCCAGATTGAAACCATAGCGTAGTCGTCAGGTGACCATTCAGTTGGGCGGTATATGGAAACCGATTGCAAACCTGATGCTGCTTCCACAGCTTTCACGGAAACAGTTGCAAATTTTCCTTCAAACTCCTCGCGGAGTTGTTCGTAAATTCGGACACGAAAAATTCTGATAATCATTGCCTGCTCCCCAACCAAGTTAATCCTGCAGAATTATTCCCACTCAATAGTGCCGGGGGGCTTTGAGGTCACATCGTAAACAACGCGGTTGATACCACGCACTTCGTTAATGATACGCGTAGCAACACGCCCCAGAAACTCATGAGGAAAAGGATAATAGTCAGCCGTCATACCGTCAGTCGAGTTGACGGCACGGATTGCACATACATGATCGTATGTGCGGGCATCACCCATCACACCGACGGTCTTCACCGGAAGCAACACGGCAAAAGCTTGCCAGATACTGTCATACAAGCCAGCGTTTCTGATCTCTTCCAGATAAATCGCGTCTGCTTTGCGTAGAATATCTGCTTTCTCCCGTGTAATTTCGCCCGGGATGCGGATCGCAAGGCCGGGGCCCGGGAAAGGATGTCTGCCGACAAAGTCTTCATGTAACCCCAGTTCGCGGCCAAGTTCGCGAACTTCGTCTTTAAACAATTCCCTTAACGGCTCCACCAAATCCATGTTCATCCGCTCGGGCAGCCCACCAACATTGTGATGCGACTTTATCGTTACGGATGGCCCGCCAATAAAAGACACACTTTCAATCACGTCAGGATAAAGGGTGCCTTGAGCAAGGAAGTCGGCGCCCCCTACTCTGGTTGCCTCTTCCTCGAACACGTCAATGAACAGTTTGCCGATAATCTTCCGTTTCTTTTCCGGGTCGGTTACGCCAGCCAGCTGACCTAAAAACAAGTCAGAGGCATCTCGGTGAACCAGATTGATGTTGTAGTGCTCCCTGAACAGGTTCACCACCTGATCGCTTTCACCCTGACGCATTAGCCCGTGGTCAACATAAACACATGTCAGCTGATCGCCGATCGCTTCGTGGATCAGTACAGCCACAACGGAACTATCCACGCCGCCCGACAGACCACAGATAACTTTACCGTCGCCAACCTGCTCCCGGATTTCCCGGATTTTGGTTTCCCGGAAACTTGCCATCGTCCAGTCACCCGAACAGCCACATATTTTGGTGACAAAGTTCTGTAAGAGCTGCGCACCGTGGGGAGTGTGGACAACTTCAGGATGGAATTGAACGCCGTACAGCTTTTTACTGTCATTTGCGATGGCGGCGAACGGCGCCCCTTCGCTCGTAGCAACAATTTGAAAACCTTCCGGTAAGGCATCCACATGGTCACCGTGGCTCATCCAGACTTGTTCCCGGTCACCCTGTGTCCAAACTCCCTCAAACAACATGCAGGATTTTTTCACATCCACGAAAGCACGGCCAAATTCCTGATGGTCAGAAGTCGTTACACTGCCGCCCATTTGCTGAACCATGGTCTGTTGGCCATAACAAATACCGAGAATCGGCAACCCCAGATCAAAAATCCTCTCGGGCGCACGCGGCGTGTCCTCATGAGTGACACTTGCCGGGCCACCCGACAGAATTATTCCCGCTGCACCAAAACCATCAAGAATTTCATCCGCCTTGTTGAACGGTACGATCTCGCAATAGACGCCTGCCTCGCGAACGCGCCGGGCAATAAGTTGAGTTACCTGAGATCCGAAATCGATGATTAAGATATTATGATGGTTCATGAACGAGATCCTGTTTCGTCAGATGATGTGGACTGAAAGGCAAAATGGAGCCAAACGGCTCCATTTTTCAAGTCTTAGTCTTCTTCTTTTTTCGGTGGTTCGACTGTCCGGATGTGGAGCTCTCGAAGTTGCTTTGGCTGTACATCGCTTGGCGCACCCATCATGAGGTCTTCCGCCTTCTGGTTCATCGGGAACAAAATAACCTCACGGATGTTGGGTTCATCGGCCAGCAACATAACCATTCGGTCGACGCCGGGCGCCAAGCCACCGTGTGGTGGAGCGCCATACTTGAACGCGTTCAACATACCGCCAAATTCGGCCTCAACGGTCGCTTCATCGTAACCTGCGATACCAAAGGCCTTGATCATGATATCAGGCCTGTGGTTCCTGATCGCACCTGACGACAATTCAATACCGTTACATACGATGTCGTACTGATAAGCAAGAACGTCCAGAGGGTCCTTGGTTTCAAGAGCTTTCATGCCCCCCTGAGGCATCGAGAACGGATTATGCGAGAAGTCGATTTTTTTATTGTCTTCGTCATATTCAAACATTGGATAATCGACGATCCAGCAGAAATTGAATTCATCATCTGAAATCAACTCCAGATCTTCACCAACCTTGGTTCTGGCAAGGCCTGCCAGCTTGGCGGCACCGGCTTCCTTGTCACACGCGAAGAAGACGCCATCATTTGCCCCCAGGCCCAGATCCTCAAGAAGCGCTTTTGTCGCTTCCTCGCCCAGGTTTTTCGCGATCGGGCCGCCGGGTACACCTTCCTTGATGTTGATGTAACCAAGCCCTGCAAACCCTTCCCTGCGTGCCCAGTCGTTGGTGCTATCAAAGAAACGGCGAGACTTCAGACCTGCACCCGGCGCAGGAACAGCACGCACAACAGAACCACTTTCAACCATGCTGGCAAAAATACCAAAGCCTGAACCACGGAAATGTTCGGTAACATCCCTGATTTCTATCGGATTACGCAGGTCCGGCTTGTCATTACCGTATTTGAGCATGGACTCGCGAAACGGGATGCGCGGGAACGGTACTTCAGTAATTTTCTTGTCAGAAAATTTCTTGAACACGTTTACGAGCACAGGTTCGATGGCGTTAAATACATCTTCCTGAGTGACAAAGCTCATTTCTACGTCAAGCTGGTAGAATTCACCCGGGCTACGGTCCGCACGTGCATCTTCATCACGGAAACATGGTGCGATCTGAAAATAGCGATCAAAACCAGACACCATTATCAATTGCTTGAATTGCTGCGGTGCCTGAGGAAGAGCATAAAACTTACCAGGATGCTGGCGGGCCGGCACAAGAAAGTCTCGTGCACCTTCGGGGCTTGACGCCGTCAAAATTGGCGTCTGGAATTCATTAAAGCCCTGCCCCGTCATTTCTGATCTGAGTTCAGAGATCACTTTCGAGCGCAACAGAATATTGTTGTGAAGCCGTTCGCGGCGCAGATCGAGGAACCTGTATGTCAGGCGAATATCCTCCGGATACTCTGTATCACCGAATACTGGCAGTGGCAGTTCGCCCGCGGCAGACAGAACTTCCATCGCGTCGACATAAACCTCTACATCGCCCGTAGCCAGCTCCTTGTTCACTGTTTCTTCGCTACGGGCTTTTACACGGCCATCGATCCGTATAACGCTCTCTGCGCGAACGGCCTCGGCCTCGGAGAAGCACGCGCTGTCCACATCAAACACCAGTTGAGTAACGCCGTAGTTATCGCGCAGGTCGATAAATAACAGGCCTCCGTGGTCTCTTTTACGATGAACCCAGCCAGAGAGGCGAACTGTTTGATCAACGTCTGAACTACGTAGTCCTGAGCAGGTGTGTGAACGATATTCGTGCATTTTTTACCAACGTTTATTTGCTGTGATACGTGAGATTTTCTCACAAAATTTTGGCCGGAAAAGCGCATGAAAACCGCTGCTTGTCAAGACCACAGACAAGATATGTAACAGAAAGCGTGACCTACCGGCTCTACTTGTGTATTAGAAGCGCCAAACAATAACGGAATATGGCATGCAGCCGATAACAACTACCAATGAATTGGTCGCTCTCTGCGACCGTTTGAAATCCGCAGAATTTGTAACCGTCGATACCGAATTTCTTCGTGACAACAGCTATTATTCAAAGCTGTGCCTGATTCAAATCGCTGATGATGAAGGTGCTGCCGCCATTGATCCATTGGCGGAAAACCTGGACTTGGCACCTTTTTTCGACCTGATGGCGAACCCGGATGTGGTCAAGGTATTGCATGCTTGTCGCCAGGACCTCGAGATATTCGTCAATATGGTGAACCAGCTGCCAACGCCCATCTTCGACACACAGGTTGCTGCCATGGTTTGTGGCTTCGGTGATTCGGTTGGATATGAGACCCTGGTAAATAAACTTGCTGGTGGTCAGTTAGATAAATCAGCGCGTTACACCGACTGGTCTCAACGCCCGTTGAGCGATGCACAACTTTCGTACGCATTGGGGGACGTCACTTTTTTGCGCACCATTTACCGAAAGCTCAAGAAAGAACTGGAAAAAACCGGCCGCGAAGCTTGGGTTGATGAGGAAATGGAACCTTTCAAGGATACAAGCCTCTATGTGGTCAAGCCGGAAGACGCATGGAAAAGGTTGAAAGTGCGGACCAACAAGCCTCGCTTTCTTGGTATCCTGAAAGCTCTGGCTGAATGGCGGGAAATTGAGGCTCAGCAACGTGATATTCCCCGAAACCGTGTTGCCAAAGACGAAACACTTTTCGAAATTGCTGCTCATCCACCAAAAGACGCCAACAAGCTGGACCGTATTCGTGGTGTTCCAAACGGTTTCAGCCGCTCGAGGGCCGGGAGAAGCCTTATGGACGCCCTGGAAATCGGTTTGAACATAGCGGATTCGGACCTGCCCAAGCTGGAGCGTGCAAAACCGCGCCCGGCCACTCCACCGATGGCCGATCTGCTAAAAGTTTTGCTGAAGATTAAATGCGAACAGTCTCGGGTTGCCACACGCATGGTGGCAAGTGCTCAGGAACTGGAAGCATGGGCTGCAGAACCAAACAAAACCGACCTGCGAGCATTTTACGGTTGGCGCAATGACATTTTTGGCAAAGACGCCAGGAAATTGATGAAAGGTGACCTCGCCCTCACCGCCAATCAGGGTAATATCGAGGTCGTCGAGCTTGAAGAAGAATAGAACGATTGTTTCGCAACCTATCCCACCGACGTATCATTTAGTTCGGGTGGGAACTCAATAGCTGAGGTGCGGCCCATCAGTTGCCCCAATTGAGACAATCGTTTCTCAACGACTTCATTGACAATATCCGTGTAACTTGAGGGAACACCGAGCCATAATTTTGACCTGGTAACACGCAGCTGAGTGACCATTAACGCGCTCACCGTACCACCAGAAAGACGTTGAGCGAGCCTTAACGCCGCCCCCATCATACGCGCCTCCAGAATCTCGTTTATTTTCAATAACGTTAGAATATGAGAGATATGCGGCGCATCCACGGGCGCACCATAAGCCTGGTTGAGCGCAACAGCAATATAGGCGCGCTCGGCGTGGTCAATACCGACAAAGTTACCGTGGAGAATGGATTCAACCGCTTTCTCGGCGCGAAAGTCAGGATGGCCACGCCATGCTATGTCTCCGAGCAGGCAAATAGCCATATGAAGCTGCTGACGCTTTAAAGAGTTTTGCGCTGGTCGTTTAAAAAGCGGGCTACTCCAATCGTAAATAACGGACGCGTGTTCGGCAAACCGACATCGTTCTTCCGCCAGTACACGACATATGTGCAAAAACGGATCTTCTCGACGATCCTCGATGGACAGTTTGTCAAAGATAAGCCCTTCTCTCAGACCATAACTAGACAAAACGCCCTTTTTCGCCTGAATGGCAACCAGCAGTTCCTGCAGAATGATCGCCGCAACAGGCAACACCTGTAGACGCCTGTATGGCAAGCTACCGCCAAACGGGATATTAGACGGCTCCAGGTGGCTGAGACGTCTACAATAGCTAACAAGCTCACTGCGCTGGTTTGCGTATCCGTGTAAAATTGGCAGCGGGCTGGATTTTTCACGCATCATCAACTTGGCAATGTTCCGCCAGGAACCACCTACCATGTATAGGTTTTGCCCTCGGGTTTCTGCAAGCCAATCGATCGCCGCAAACTGTTCCCTAAGATATTCGCGGATCGCGCGGTGTTTGTTCCCAAATTTGCTAATTAACCGCAATGGTCCAAGAGGTAGGCTTAATGTTTTTGTAACCTCACCTCCCTTTACCCGAGCAAGCTCAAGTGATCCTCCACCAAGGTCGCCGACAAGGCCCAATGCGTCAGGTTCGCCGGACAAAACACCCAGCGCCGACAACCGCCCTTCTTCCCCGCCGTCTATAACCGCAATCTCGAAGCCAGTTTCGTCGCGTACACGCTGAACAAATTTCGCGCCATTTTTTGCGTCGCGAACCGCAGCTGTCGCCACTATGAGTGTTTCCCTGACCTGCATTTGATCACACAACGCGCTAAAGCGTTTCAGTGTGGAAATAGCCATCTCTATGGCTTCGGCACCCATCTTGCCGGTTTTTCCGACCTCGGCACCCAAGCCACACATCAGTTTTTCGTTGAAAATTGGCGATGGAACGCGCGTACGACCAGAAAAGACAACCAGACGCACAGAGTTTGACCCGATATCAATTACAGCAAGGTAGCCCTGGCCATCCTCGTGTCGTTCAAATGGCATTCAGTTGTTCTCCTGACCATATTCCATAAGCGGCATAACTGGAGCGTCATCGCCAAGCGCAGTTCCTCGCCCGGAAAGCGACGAATTGTTCATAAAATAATGATGTGCAATGAAGTTTTCTTCGCCTTCTTCGGCCTGATGTTTCGTGAAAGCACCATCTGAGCCCATAATCCAGGTTTGCTCAGTGTCTCTCAGGTTCGCAGCCATAACCTGCCCCATGATCTGGTCGTGTACGGTTGGGTTTTCAATGGGCACCAATGTTTCTACACGGCGATCAAAGTTACGCGGCATCCAGTCGGCGGACGAAATATAAACCTTTGCCTGACGTGAGGGCAAACCATGGCCATTGCCAAAACAACAAATACGAGCGTGCTCGAGAAAACGGCCAACGATCGAGCGAACCCGAATATTCTCGCTAAGCCCTGGTATTCCAGGTCGAAGCGTACAAATACCCCGAATGATCAGGTCGATTTGAACACCGTTTTGTGAGGCCTCGTAAAGCTTGTCAATTATCTTGTTATCGAGCAGAGAATTCAGTTTCACCCATATAGCAGCAGGCTTGCCTTCTCTTGCAAATTCTATCTCATTGTCAATCAATTCCATCAAACTTGCACGCAAACTAAATGGAGACAAAACAAGTTTCTCCAGACCAATCGGTTCTACATACCCTGTGAGATAGTTGAACATCTTATTAGCATCTCTAGCCAACGCCTGGTCGGCGGTAAAGAACGAAAGATCGGTGTATATGCGCGCTGTAATCGGATGATAATTCCCTGTACCGAAATGCATGTAGCTCTTCAGCCGGCCTTTTTCCCGTCTTACGACCATTGAAACCTTGCCATGGGTCTTAAGTTCGATAAACCCGAACACAACATGTACCCCGGCTCGCTCCAAATCGCGGGCCCACTTGATATTCTGCTCCTCATCAAACCGAGCCTTCAACTCTACAACAGCCGTGACTGATTTTCCGGCCTCTGCCGCCTCAATAAGGGCACCAATAATCATGGACTGTGAACCTGCGCGGTATAGCGTCTGCTTGATCGCGACCACGCTGGGGTCACGCGCCGCCTGCCGCAGGAAAAGATGCACCACTTCAAAGGATTCATACGGATGATGAACGACAAAGTCTTTTGCCGCAATTGCTTTAAATATATCACCACTAAAATCGCGAACACGCTCAGGATATCTGGGATTGTAAGGCGTGAAAACGAGATCCGGCCGGTCATCCACAATCATCTGCGTTGTCTCGTTAACACCGAGTATGCCGTCGATAATTACGATCGCCTCGTCATCAGCACCCAGCCGGGCAATAATGTCTTTGCGTAAACTCTTCGGCATCGCCGCTTCAATTTTTAGCCGGATCACGCGACCGCGTTTTCGGCGCTTCAATGCGCTTTCGAAGACACGAACCAAATCTTCGGCCTCTTCTTCAATCTCTATATCACTGTCTCGCACGACCCGGAAAACGCCGCTTCCCTTGACTGAATATCCGGGGAATAACTGATCAAGAAACATGCTGATAATACGTTCGAGAGAGATAAAGCGTATGGTATCGCCATCCGGTAAACGTATGAAACGGTTCAAATGGCTCGGCACTGGCAAGAGTGCAACCATCCCTTCACCATCACTTTTGCGTTTCAACGACAAACCCATGGTAAAACCAAGATTGGGTATAAAGGGGAATGGGTGCGCGGGATCTACGGCAATAGGCGTTAAAACCGGCAGGACATTATCGAGAAAATATGTTTTCACCCACTCCAGTTCAGTTTCGGAAATTTCATCCTTGCTGAGAAAAACTATGCCTTCCGAACGCATTTGCTTAACAAGCGAGGCCCATACTTTTTGTTGCTTTGTCATCAGCTGTTCAGCAACAATATTCACCTCGTTCAACTGCTGAAGGGGCGTTAACCCATCGTCAGACCTGACTTCAACGCCAGCATCACACTGACCACGCAAACCAGCCACACGAACCATATAGAATTCATCTAGATTGTTGCCGGAAATTGACAAAAACCGCAGGCGTTCAAGTACGGGATGCCGCTCGTTTTCAGCCTCTTCGAGAACCCGCATATTAAACTGCAACCAACTCAACTCACGGTTCAGGTAACGGTTGCTGGGGGGAACCGCACGAATTGCGTCAACTATCTGTTTCCGTTCAAGAAATTTTATCCCCGGCTCACCATTCGTAGACTTTTTTCCGCCAACCGCCATACTCTACTCCTGTTCGACTTCAATTTGCCGCAAATATGTCATTGATTACAAGGGCTTTGTTACAATTCAACGACCCGGACCTCGGTGCCTTGAGTGGGCGATGATGGCGTTATGCGATCCAAACTTTTCTTCTGACTGTTCCGTAAGACTTAGAAGAATGCAAAGCCACGGCCGCTCCAATTCCCTGGAACTAAAGCGCGTTGAGACAAGACCGCGCCAGACTTTTCGTGATTTTCCGTCGTTCTGCGAGGGCCGTCTTGTCGATTTCGTCAGCAAGTTGCAATGCAGCATCGAATGACCGCGGCATCCTCGCAATTAAGTAATCAATAACTTGAAAATCAATCTGTAACTGCCTGTCAGAAAACATTTTTCCTAACATAAACTTCAAAAGATGATCATCGGGCTGCTCAATTTGAGCAACGGGCACCGCACCCATGCGCGACGCCAGATCGGGCAAAGTGCGTAACCACTTTGAGGGAACTTGCATATCCGATACGAGTATTTTCGCGCCCTTCTCTTTTGTCCAATTATAGACATGAAACAGAAACTCATCCGAATAGGCGAAGCCACCGTCCCGGGTTCTGTGGTTAACATCATCAATGATGTACAGTCTTCCTTCCTGTATGTTTGCAATGTTGGCAACAGGGGATATCAGCTCCGCTCCGTGTTCCTTTGCCCAGCCAAACAATAAGTGAGATTTACCGCTGCCTTTTGGACCAACGATTGCACCAAAATGCGCTTCTGAATTAAGCCATGTATCAACAAAGTGATAGGCATCTGCATTAGAGTCCGAGACTATATAATCAGTGAGTTCAAAACTCACTGGATAGCTCAAATCCAGAGGAATCTGTCTGGTTTTATTCATTTGTTCTGTCGTTATTCGTTGAAGTTTCGGCCTCAGAAGCAGCAATGACTGTATCTGGTGTGTCATTTTCTCCGGATACAGTCAGCCCTTTAGCGGATGCCGGGACTTGGTAATGTTCCAGATATTTTTCAATCCAGTAACGCACCAGAACCGCGGCAGCGGCAGCGGCGGGCACAGCAATCAACACACCGACAAAACCCATAATTTCTCCACCAGCAAAAACAGCAAACAGTACCCAGACGGGATGCAACCCAACTCGCTCCCCAACAAGACGCGGTGTCAGGAAAGCACTCTCTATCGTTTGCACAACAAGGAAGACAGCTGCAACAAGCGCGATCTGCATTGGGTCGAAACCCCACTGACCGATTGCCATCACAACAGCTATAATCGCAGCAAACAAAGCCCCAACGAAGGGCACGAACGACATCACCCCTGCCAAAACGCCAAGTATCACACCGAAATTCAGTCCAGCGAGAGACCAGCCCACACCATAAAGTACACCCATTATAGTGCTAACCAACAACTGCCCTCGCACGAAACCAGCAAGAACCTCGTCAATTTTCTGCATTTGTTCGCGAACAACCGGGCCACCATTCGTCGGCAACCAACTATCCACTTTCGCAACAAGAAGGTCCCAGTCTCTTAGAAGATAAAAAGCTACAACCGGAGAGATAAGTATAAGTGTGAGAATATTGAAGAAAGCTAAACCGCTTTTTAAAGCACTTCCAAAGACTTCCTTCGCCTGCGATAGCAAACCATCTGAAAATGTCCCCAGAAGGCTTTCGACGTCGCTACCAATATTTATCCCGTAGTTTTCAGTTAATGAAACAATAGCCTCAGTCAACCAAGGCCTTAGGTTCGAAAGAGTTTGAGGCAAGGTTTGCGATACTGCGGCAAGCTGCCCTTGCAAAATTGGCCAAAACGCGAGGATAACCCCAACGATAACTAGAAAAAACAGAGTAATAACAATGGCGGATGCAATGCCGCGTGGAACTTTCCGGCTTTCCAGCCGATCAGCAACCGGATCCAGAAAATAAGCCACCGCCAAACCGGCAAGAAAGGGCAGAAGAACGCCGCGCGTCAAATAAACAAACAAGACAGTTATCGCAACACTGCCAATCCACACCCATCTGTTCATACCGTTCCCCTAGTAAATAATATATTATAACTTACACCACAGGCATGGACCCATTCATGAGTCTCAATCGATTCTACTGGCGAAGTTCCATAATAAATCCCGCGCCGTAAGGCTTCAAATCAAGACCTTCAAAACGCAATGCCAGGCCAAGTTGATCAGCGCGGCCCGTGTAATTCAAACGAATCTGACTAATGGGCAGGCCTATCATGCCAATTGTATAGGATTGAACAAGCGTCACCTTTGCCAGGCGGCTTTCAACTTCTGCGAAACTCTCCAGGTCTGTGCTTGGCACAAGAACTTCCAACTCTCCCTGACTACCTGTGTCCACCAAAAGACGCTCGCGCCAGGCACCATCTATCACTTCCAATATCTGATCATACATTGCGACCAGTGCAGCGCTTTCCTGGCCCCCGGAAAACAGGACGCTATCTTCACCCGCAACTCCGCTGTCAGTGGCAATATAGCGAAATTCGAGATGCCGCGAACCATCGGTTTTATGAGAAACCCGAGAACTGATAAGTACAGCTGATTCCAAACCGTTGGCCGCACCAACAGACAGCGCGGGGTCAGTCTGCAACTCGTTCACCTCGGAAGCACTCAGGGCCAGTCTCTCGCTAATTTCACCACGAGCAAACTGGTATCCCCGAATACGATTAACCCAATCGACCTGATTCCGGGCCTGATTGATGATCTCATCGTGTTGCCACAGCAAAGTGGTTAGGCCACGCTTGTGAGCATGTAGAACCAATATAGGCCGACCTGTTCCCAAAACATGAGGAACGCTGTAATTTGCAAGAAAGGCACTTACCCTGCTTGGCTCAAATCTGACATTCATTGTCGCCACATACCGCCTTGATGATGTTTGTTCTTCAACTATTTCGAGTCCACTTATCAAGGCTTGCCGCTCCTGAACAGAAAGAGCCGGCAAAAAAGCGCGATCTTCAAGCTGAGTGATCTTCCTGAGGAGTTTACCGTATGCTTCTTCCTCAGCCTTCAACAATGCGATTTGCCGAGCACGACTTGAACTGCGGGCGGTTTCATCCACCACAATCGCCCGAATTGTGAACAGTTGGTCCAAAGGAGTTTCGGGTTGGGCACTGGCTGGGTTGATAGAGGAAAAAACACTCAATGCAAAACAACAAAACAGAGCCGCAAAAAACTCTGCGGCATAAACATTTTTTCGACGGGTGTGCATAAGGACTTTCATAACCTGTTGCGCGCCACTATAACGCCCTTAAAGACAAATGCGAGTTCAAACAGCGCATGCGGATGCAGCAATTAAGGTTGTCTTTCGATTGCGCCAATATCGTGGCAGAATGGACAAATATTGTGAGCAAATCCAACCAGTCTTATACCTATAAACAAGCCGGTGTCGATATCGATGCCGGGGAAGCCCTGGTGGAAAACATAAAACCACTTGCCGCCAGCACGCGCCGTGCCGGTGCTGACGCTGACCTTGGCGGTTTTGGCGGGCTGTTTGACCTCAAAGCCGCAGGATACGAAGACCCAATTCTCGTTGCTGCGAACGACGGCGTGGGAACAAAATTAAAAGTTGCCATCGACGCCAACATGCACACCACGGTTGGTATTGATCTTGTTGCAATGTGTGTAAACGATCTTGTCGTTCAGGGAGCCGAACCCCTTCTCTTTCTGGACTATATGGCCACCGGTAAGCTGAATGTTTCTCAAATGACAGATGTTGTTGCCGGCATTGCAGAAGGATGCCGACAGGCCGGGTGCGCTTTAATTGGTGGTGAAACCGCGGAAATGCCGGGTATGTACCAGGGCGCAGACTATGATCTTGCGGGTTTTTCTGTTGGGGCGGCTGAACGCGGCACACTGCTGGATGGATCAAACATTGTTGAGAGCGATGTGCTGCTCGGACTGGCGTCGACAGGGCCTCATTCAAATGGCTATTCACTAATAAGGCGGCTCGTAAACGATGAAGGCCATAATTACAGCGATAACTGCCCGTTTGATGACGACACCTTGGGAAAAGCCTTGCTTGCGCCCACAAAAATATATGTGCGCAGTACGCTTGCGGCAATCCGTGCCGGTCTTGTTAAAGGCCTGGCGCACATCACTGGTGGTGGGTTTCTGGAAAACATTCCCCGTATTCTCCCGGAAGGTCTCATCGCGCATGTAGATACAGGCACATGGGAATTACCGCCGGTTTTTAGCTGGCTGCAACAAGAAGGCAGAATCGCAACCCGCGAGATGGCTCGTACATTCAACTGTGGCATTGGCATGGTTGTTGTCGTCGCGCCGGAACACGTTGAACAGGCCGCCAGTCTGCTAAACGAAAACGGGGAGACAGTTTTTAAGATTGGCCACATCACAAAGGGGGCTGGTAACTCTGTGTGCCGTGTCACAGGCACAGCGGGCCCTTGGGGCTCGGACCAGGACTGGGCAGCCGAAACTGGCGTGGAATAGTCATGAGGAAACTAAAACTAGGCGTAATGATTTCCGGTGGAGGTACCAACCTGCAGGCACTAATTGATGCCTGTGCCTCTCCAGATTTCCCCGCCGAAATCAACGTTGTCGTTTCCAACCGACCTGGCGCTTTTGGTCTGGAGCGTGCACAAAAGGCAGGTATCCAGTCGGTTTGCATCGATCATACGGAGTTTCCAGACAGAGAAACATTTGAAGCAAGTATTCATGACTGCCTCAAAAAACACAATGTGGAGTTGGTTTGTCTGGCAGGCTTCATGCGGATACTGAACGCGTCTTTTGTTGGCCGCTGGAAAGACAGGATGATCAATGTGCATCCTTCTCTTCTTCCCTCCTACAAAGGGTTACACACGCATGCGCGCGCCATCGAAGACGGAGTACGCTTTGGTGGCTGCACGATTCATTTCGTGCGACCCGAAATGGATGATGGCCCGATTATTATGCAGGCTGCTGTTCCGATTGAACCGGATGATACTGAAGATAGTCTGGCGGAAAAAATTCTCGCTTATGAACATGTTATGTATCCCGCTGCGGTTCGTTTGATCGCCGAAGGAAAAGTTCGGGTGTCAGGCAGAAAATGCGCCTTCAAAGACGTTGTTATAGGGAAAACAGGTTTGATAAGCCCCCCGCAGCCATAGTGTTTCTCGAGATTCGTGCCCATACAACTTGCGTTCCACACAGATAACCACATAAGCTGCATATAAATCAGACGTGGAACAGTTTGGGATAAATGGATTATTTTCATCCAGATATGGTGCTGTTTCTTGCAGCAATGTTTGTCCTTGGCGTATTTATCCGCCTGTACCGCCAAACAGATGTCAGTGTCCGGGGATTCGGCTGGATTTTCCTCGGTATTTCAATGTTTTTACTGGCCAGTTTTTTCAACTATCTTGAAGAAACTCCGCTTGGTTACCTGATGCTGTCAGTAACGGATGAAGAAGGCTGGGACTTCATTGTTCCCGTTTTCGGGTACGCGCCCGGCGGTTTGTTGTTCTGTGTCGGGTTTGCAGAATGGCTCCGGATGGCGTTTGTATTGCAAAAAGAAGTCGAGCAACGCGAGATAGCAGAGCGCGAGTTGACGCTGGCTTTGGCAGAAGCCAGTCAAGCAAGCAAGGTCAAGGATCAATTCCTGTCCATTATGAGCCACGAACTCCGAACTCCTTTAACAGCGATTATCGGCTTTTCCGAGATCATGTCAGACCCCAGACACAGAAACCTGACAATACCCGAATTCATTGAATACAGCACAATTGTTCTGCAAAGCGGCAATCATCTGCTCAAGACTGTTGATGATATACTTACGCTCGCACAAACCGAAGCACAGGATTACGAGCTGGACGAAGAGACATTCAGCCTGGAGGAAATAATAGGCGAATGCCTTTACCTACTCTCTGTCGAGGCTGAAAAAGCGAAAGTAAAACTTACCAAAACAGTGGCACACGGCAAATCCATGTTTGGTGACAAACGTCTCGTGAAACAGATTGTGCTTAGTCTTTTGTCCAACGGCATCAAGTTCATTAAAGACGGAGGTATCGTTGACTGCGCGCTGGATGTGGACCCTGCGCGCGGCATTACCTTAACAGTGAGTGACAACGGAATTGGCATGGCCGCAGACGAAGCGCAAAAGGCACTTGAACCCTTCACGCAGATATCTGACCCCCAATCACGCCACAGGATGGGCACCGGGATTGGGTTGACACTCGTTAAGAGATTTACGGAGATACACGGAGGAACGTTGGAGATAACATCCCAGAAAGGGCGCGGCACCGACGTGACGGTTATTTTTCCTCTGGAAAGAATCAGATCATAGAAAAAGGACACACCCTAACAGGTGTGCCCTACTCAAATACTTTGCAAAGCCTATTGTTTAGCCAACAATCTCGTTGCCGGAGAAGAACTGAGCGATTTCGATAGCTGCGTTTTCCAGACTATCTGATCCATGCACAGAGTTTTCACCGATTGAAAGAGCAAATTCCTTACGAACAGTGCCATCAGCAGCTTCTGCAGGATTTGTTGCGCCCATAACTTCGCGATGCGCCAGAACAGCGTTTTCGCCTTCCAGAACCTGAACAACAACTGGTGCAGATGTCATGAATTCAACGAGTTCGCCGAAAAACGGGCGTTCGCTATGCACGGCGTAAAATGTTTCTGCCTGTGCCTGCGTCATCTGGATGCGTTTTTGCGCAACAATGCGCAAACCTGCTTTTTCGAAAATAGCGTTGATCGCACCAGTCAGGTTACGGTTTGTTGCATCGGGCTTGATGATTGAAAATGTGCGCTCGAGAGCCATGTCGGCGATCCCTCTTAATCTGTTGCAAAATTGCGGTTACGAATGATTCGCGGGGTTATAACCACTAAGGACCAAGTTGCCAAGCTTTGCTTTGCAGCAACGGCCATCCTGTGTTAGGTGCCAAGCCATGCTGCACATAAATGACATAACTTTCCGCATTGGCGATCGCCTCTTGTTTGAAGACGCAACTGTTGCGATCCCTCCCGGCCATAAAGTGGGGCTGGTGGGGCGCAATGGCGCAGGAAAATCGACGCTTCTGAAAATGATCCTCAGGGAAATCAGCCCGGAGGCAGGTGAAGTTACAGTCCGGGCAACCGCGCGCGTCGGCCATGTTGGTCAGGAGGCCCCCGGCGGACCACAAAGCCTTCTGGAAACAGTGCTTGAATCAAATCATGAACTGGCAGCACTTGAAGCAGAAGCCAGAACCGCAACGGACCCGAACCGCATAGCGGATGTGCACATCAGGCTGGCAGATATTGGTGCTCATTCCGCAGAGGCGCGTGCTGCAACAATACTCTCAGGCCTTGGCTTCGATGAGGACGCACAGGCACGTCCCTGCAGCAGCTACTCCGGCGGATGGCGGATGAGGGTTGCTCTCGCCTGCGTGCTGTTTAATGAACCAGACCTGTTGTTACTTGACGAGCCCACCAACTATCTTGACCTTGAAGGTGTAATGTGGCTCGAAAACTTCCTGCGGTCTTATCCCTACACAGTCCTGATCGTCAGCCATGATCGCGACCTGCTGAACAAGGCAGTCACCCACATCGTTCATCTGGAAAATTGCAAGCTCAATAGCTACACGGGCGGTTATGATCGTTTCGAACAGCTGAGACGACAACATATGGAACATCAGATGGCGCTGAAAAGCCGTCAGGAAACCGAACGCCGTCACATTCAGTCCTTCGTTGACAGATTTCGCTACAAAGCAAGCAAAGCCAAACAGGCCCAAAGCAGATTAAAAGCACTCGAGCGAATGAAACCAATCGCTGCCATGGTAGAAGCTCACACAGTACCGTTCAATTTTCCAAAACCTGAACCTCTTTCCTCGCCCTTGATCGCGCTCGAACAAGCGAGTGTTGGCTATGAAGCGGATAAACCGGTTTTGAAAAAACTCGACCTCCGTATCGATATGGATGATCGCATCGCTCTCCTCGGTGCCAATGGCAACGGCAAATCCACATTTGCAAAGCTTTTGGCCACAAAGTTACTGCCGATGGAAGGCAAAATGAGCAAATCGAGGGCCCTTGGCATCGGCTATTTCGCCCAGCATCAACTGGATGAATTAATACCAGCGGATACACCACTTAATCATCTGGCCAAACTGATGCCTGATGCTATCGAATCCAAAGTGCGCGCCCGGCTAGGTAGTTTCGGGTTCGGCGTTGATAAAGCCAACAGACCGGTTGAAAGCTTGTCTGGCGGCGAAAAAGCGCGGCTAATGTTTGCAATCGCAACTTTTAAGAAGCCTCAACTGCTCATTCTCGATGAGCCAACAAACCATTTGGACGTGGATAGCCGTGAAGCCCTTATCCACGCCATTAACGGGTATGACGGTGCTGTTCTGTTGATCAGCCATGACAGGCATTTGGTTGATGCCTGTGTAGACCGCCTCTGGTTGGTTGAAGATGGCGATGTGAAAACTTTTGAGGGTGATCTTGAAGACTATCGCAGGCACTTGCTCGCAGCCCGGGCCGGAGAAAGGGCCGAAAAGCGTGGACCACGCACCGGCGACGCAAAGAAAGCCGCCAGAAAAGAAGCGGCGGAAAAAAGGCGTGCTTTGGCACCAATGAAACGAGCTGTTGAAAAGGCGGAACAAACGATTGAATCGCTTGAGATTAAAAAAACTGCAATTGAAGCAGAACTTGCCAACCCGGAGCTTTACGACAATCAGGATGAGGATGCCGCTAAAGCCGTTACACGATTTCAATTGAAGCTAAGAAGTCTTCGGGAAGAAATAACAGCGGCGGAAACCACTTGGATCAAAGCAGAAGACGCATACACGCAAGCAAAGAAAGAAACAGCCTAGTTCCGCGAAGCTTGACCCACATGTCGTAGCGTCGCAGAGTTGCGTGTCCGTGCATGTCGGGAGGGAAATATGCAGGCAGTCATCAATCGTATCATGCCGTCAGCATCAGGTACCCACCTGTTCGCAGTTCTTTCTCTTGCAGGCGTTTTTATCTGGTTCGGCCTGATGAACATTGCCGGATTGACAGATGGAAGCATCAACCGCTGGCTAGACTCACACCCTCTGGCTGACACACTAAAGACGCACAAGCAAACGCTTACCGTCGGTCTGGGTATTCTGCAACTCACGACCGGGGCACTGGTTGCCATTTATGCGGTCCCGCAACGCTTCAAAAGAGCCAGCTACGGTGTTATCGCCCTGCTCTGCCTGGTTTCACTAAGCCTCTTGCTCACCAATCCGGTATGGATGAGTGCACTCGGCGGGTTCCCGGCCATCGGCACTGGTCAGGGATTGATAAAATACATCACTATTCTGGGAGTGGCTTTGTGGTTTTTGGGCGTAAAAGGCGCTCGCGAAGTGATGCTGCTAGGCCTGATTATTGTACTTGGCTGGATAGGAGCAATGAAGTTCACCGCACCAGAGGCGGACGGGGTTTGGCCTCTACTGACATCCAGTCCGCTTTTCAACTGGTGGATCATTGACCTTGGAAAGCAAACCGCGTCAAACATCATCGGCATAATTGAATTGGTAACCGTCATATTACTTACCGGTGCCTGGTGGAATCGCAAAGCCTTCAACTTTGGTCTGGTTCTTTCGGCGGCAACGTTCGTTGCAACGCTCAGCTTTCTGGTAACATTCGATGCGAGTTGGCTGGGTGGCTTTCCAAAACTTTCAAGCACCGGCCACTTTCTGCTGAAAGACGTCATTTTATTGGCTGCAGTTTTCATTTTATATCGGGATTGATTGGCAATGACAGGTGTCTCCAGAAGAAAGTTCCTGAACGGTAGTGCTGCGGTGAGCATGGCTGGTGTCGCGATATCAAAGGGTGCCCTGGCAAACCCGGCAGAAAACCCAATCGTACTTAACGGCACGTCCAGTCCTGCCGTACTCGCGAGAGATGAGACTTTCTGGCAAACCGTTGCTTCTCACTACTCTGTTACCAGACAGGTCACAAACCTTGAAAATGGTTTTTGGGGAATAATGGCTGACCCTGTTCTCAGCGAATATCAGCGACTAACCAGCTGGATTAACAAAGAAAATACGCTTTTTGCCCGCTTTCGCTGGGGAGAAACATACCATAGCCTACATCAATCGGTCGCAGAATTTTTAGGTGTCAGTGCAAGCGAAGTGGCTCTTACCCGCGGTGCAACAGAAGCTTTACAGTCGCTTATTGGCGGATACAACCAGCTTTCCGCTGGTGACACAGTTCTCTATGCCGACCTTGACTACTCCGAGATGAAAAACGCCATGCAGTGGCTGGAAGACAGACGCGGTGTTCGGGCAGTGAAAATCAATTTTCCTGAACCTGCGCCTGATGCACAACTGACTGAAAATGATCTTCTCGAATTCTATCGCCGGTCCTTTGACGCCAACCCTAAAACGAAGTTGCTGTTGCTTACTCACCTCAACAACTGGACAGGGCTGATTATCCCCGTTCGAAAAATCACCGAGATGGCCAAGGAAAGAAATATTGACGTTATTTTAGATGCAGCCCACTCCGTTGGTCAGGTTGATTTTGATATCAGCTCTCTCGGTTGCGACTATGTGGGGGTGAACCTCCACAAGTGGGTAGGGGCACCTATCGGCTGCGGCGTGATTTATATACGCGAAGGCAAGACCGGCAACATCGATACATATATGGGTAAAAACCCGGGTTCAGGCCGTACAATTGATAGAATTGATACTGGTACTGCAAATTTTGCGGCTCATATGGCAATACCCGCGGCGTTGGAATTCCACAATCAGATCGGAACAAAAAACAAGGAGGCCAGACTTCGTTATTTGCGTGATCTATGGGTTTCTGAAGTTCGAAATCTGCAACAAGTCAACGTCCTGACGCCAGATGCACCCGCTATGGTGGCTGGACTGACATCCTTCAGACTGGACAGTATAACCTCAACCGAAGGCAATAACGCGCTTATGAAACGCCTGGTTGATGAGTTTGGTGTGTTGACCACGAGGCGTACAGGCCCGGCGGCAGGTGATTGCATCAGGGTAACGCCTTCCTTCTACAATACACCCGAAGATATGATGAAGCTTGTAAACGCCCTAAAGGCCATTTCGCGCACCTGAGCAACTAAAGAGCCTTGTTCAAGCCTTCTGTTCCCAGCCGCCCATTTCTTTTTGTTGCCAATAGGACATCTCGAAAGCGCCCTCTTTCCATTGTTTCCAGTCTGCACGGGCCGCAGCAACAACG
Organism: uncultured Kordiimonas sp.; assembly: GCA_947503625.1. GTDB lineage: Bacteria > Pseudomonadota > Alphaproteobacteria > Sphingomonadales > Kordiimonadaceae > Kordiimonas. Next base: position 207,838 of record CANNEK010000001.1, read on the forward strand.
TCTTCGTTTCGACCGTCAAACATGTAAAGACAACGATCAAAGTGCTCGAAAGTTTCGCACTTGGCACCGTCCACAAGCACCAACACGCTCGCGTTGTTGGGATTGCTATCAGTAGTCGTCAGGAAAAAGACTTGATCCTCAGGGTGGTCGCAACCGTCTTTATCGTGCGGCAAAAAACTTGCGGGATCGAAATCCCACAAGGTTTTATCCAACGTATCAATAGCTGCCTGATCTTCCGCTTTTATAACTGCACGCAAACCCGCACCTGCCACCTTGTCCATCAGGATGGGCAAAGCTTCTTCAAGCGTTTGTCGCTGCAAATGATAAAATCGAATGTCATTCAACGGGCTAAACCTTAGCTCTCGTAGTTATCCGCCACAAAGCGATCCAGTAGTCGCACGCCGAACCCAGTGCCCCCCTTTTCCGACAACGGAAGATCCTTTTCCGACCAGACGGTGCCCGCGATATCAAGATGAACCCAAGGTACGTCATTGGTGTATCGTTTCAGAAATTGCGCAGCTGTAATGGAACCCGCCGCGGAACCACCAATGTTCTTCATGTCAGCGGTTGGGCAATCAATAAGCTTGTCATAGTTGGCGTGAAGCGGCATGCGCCAAACCTTATCCCCCGTTGAAGACCCGGCATCCGCCAACTGGCGCGACAGCTCGTCAGAATCCGTGAACATACCGGCATGTTCATGCCCAAGGCTTGTGATAATCGCGCCGGTGAGAGTGGCAAGGTCAATCATAAATCTGGGCTTGAACCGGTCTTGAGTATACCACATGGCGTCCGCCAAAACGAGGCGACCCTCTGCATCGGTATTCAGAATTTCGATGGTTTGCCCAGACATACTGGTGACAACATCACCAGGTCGCTGAGCCGTACTTGACGGCATGTTTTCGACCAAACCAACAGTGGCTACAACATTGACTTTCGCTTTCCTGCCGGCAAGCGCTTTCATCAATCCAACAACCGTTCCTGCACCCCCCATGTCCCACTTCATTTGTTCCATGCCCGGCCCCGGTTTCAGCGATATACCACCGGTGTCGAAAGTCACTCCCTTACCAACGAACGATATGGGTTGATCATCTTTCGCCGCACCATTCCAGCGCATGATAACAAGCTGGCTTTCAAACGCCGAACCTTGCCCGACGCCTAAAAGCGCCCCCATGCCAAGTTTTTTCATCTCGGTCTCGCCCAGGACTTCAACATCAACGCCAAGTGCGGCAAGCGATTTGATGTCTTCAGCAAAGCTCTCCGGGTTGAGAATGTTCGCCGGCTCCGAGATCAGATCACGCGTGTGAAACACACCATCAGCAACTCTGGCTCTAGCTGCAAACATCTCGGAACATTCTTGCGGTCTGGAAGTCAGAACGGAAACAGAGGCAAGAGTTGGTTTCTTCGTTTCAGGTTCCTTGGTGCGATACTTGTCGAAGCGATAACTACGTAAGAGTGCCCCTTCAGCAACCCCAAGCGCGATGGCACTATCTGCATCAACAATCACACTCGCTTGCTTACTGCCGCTGGAAGCGAGCGAAGCAGTGATTTTTGCCCCTAATTCAACCCATTTGGTTTCACTCTTGTCTGTCTGGTCACCGAGCCCGACAAGGAGGATTCTCTCCACCGACAGGCCCGACGGCGCCACCAAATCAAGTGTCTGGCCGCTCGCGCCGGTGAAACGACTTACGCCACGGGCTTTTCCCAGCGCACCCGATGTAGCTGCATCCGCTTCCGCCGCAAGTCCGCTGAACGGTGTATCTTTTTCCACCAGAAAAACAACCGCACCGTTTTCTGGCATTTCGATTGATGCAAAATTGATCTGCATAAAACCCTCAATCTTCTAATTTGAAACATATGGCCGCGCAGTGCCCGGCGGGAAAACTCTAAGCAACTTAATGCCTTCAATCCCGCGAGTTGGCAAGCACTGCCCACTAAATTGCCATATTTTTCCAAGACAACGCGAAAAGCGCCCCTGATACCATGATCGACGATTGCGCTTGATGCCAAGGGGGGTTATCAAAGCACAATCAAGCAACAATGAGACACAGCAGTGCCCATAAACGACTCCTTATTGTCCCGATTGGCAAACTCTACCCGTTGGGCCTGTCTTTTTGCCGGCACCGCGTTAACAGCCATCATTGTCCCTCAAGGCAACGCGTCGGCTCAATCCGAGAATGTTGAAGCAACATCCGAAGAAAAAGTTGAGCTGGAAGCCGACCAACTGACTTATGACCCTGATACAGGCGAGATCAGAGCCATAGGGAATGTCGAGCTTGCGCGCAGCGGCTATACCCTCAAGGCAGGTGAAGTCTATTTCAATCAGGGTACAGGCGAAGCCCGGGCTGTTGGCGCCGTTGAAATGATCACACCCGACGGTGATCGTATTATTGCTCCGGAAATTTTACTCGAAAACGAACTGAAAGACGCATTTGTTGAAAACATACGACTGATTCTTGCGGATGGTGCGCAGGCAGTTGCCGCTTCTGGAGAAAGAATCAGCGATACTGGCAGAACAACTCTGAAACGCGCAGCCTACAGCCCTTGCGAGGTTTGCGCGGATGGCAGTGGCAGCCAGCCTTTGTGGCAACTGAAGGCCGTCCGCGTTGTTCATGATAAAGGAAAACGTCGTCTGTACTACAAAGACGCTGTACTCGAGGTATTTGGCGTTCCGGTCTTTTGGACGCCTTATTTTTCTCATCCGGATCCAACAGTGGATCGTGCCAGCGGCTTACTTCCCCTTGATATCCAGTCAAGTCGAAACCTTGGGATTATCGCGGGCATACCATACTACCATGTATTTAGTGACAGTATTGATGCCACTTTCACACCCGTATACACCTATCGGGAAGGCTTCGTTCTAAAGGGGCAATATCGGCAGCACATAGGCTCCGGACAGTTTCGTCTCGACGGTAGTATTACGCGGGCGGACCGCAGAGACTTCAACAATACCGTCATCGGCGGAAAAGAGACCAGAGGGCATATATCTGCCGAAGGAACATTCGCGCACTCAAGCCGCTGGCGCTCCAGGATCAACCTGAACTATGCATCGGATGACACATACCTGGGCCGTTACGAAATATCCAACACCGATACCCTGGTCAGTGAGTATCTACTGGAGGGATTTTATGATAAATCCTACTTTTCGACTCGCGCCCTCGCCTTTCAGGGTTTGCGCTTCGAAGATATTGCTGGAAAAGCTGCCTTTGCCCTGCCTCTCATTGATGCCGAATTTATCCCCGATTATAAGCCGCTTGGCGGTACGATAAGTTTACGGGGAAATGCACTTGCACTTCATCGTACCAACGGCCTTGACACCCGCCGCCTCTCTCTGGTCGCGAACTGGCAACGACGCTGGATCACGCCAAAGGGATTTGTCTTGGATGTCGATGCTCTTGGCCGCAGCGATGTCTATAATCTGGACGCCGCCAACGAGCCGGATGACCCCGCTTTCGCAGGGTCTTTCGGCGGCACATCCGGCAGCGAATGGCGCAATCTGGCCCGGCTTACCGGTACACTCAGCTGGCCGCTCGTGAAATACGGTGCAAATGGCACTCATACTATCGAACCTATTGCCGAAATCAGCGTGTCCCCTCGTCGGGGCACTCCCGACAGCATTGTTAATGAGGACAGCCGGGCTTTTGAACTTTCAGATATTAATCTTTTTTCATCTGATCGAACCACCGGTTTCGATCTGTGGGAAGAAGGCAGCCGCGCCACATTTGGTGTCAGATGGCGCTATGAAACCGGTGACTTAACTGCCGATGTCCTTGTTGGGCAATCCTGGCGCATCACCGGACAGGATATTGTGTTGGCTGAGGGCGTTGGCCTAGAAGGTGAGTTTTCAGACATCGTTGGTCGCACCTTCATAAGCTACAAAGGCTGGATAGACCTGGAACACCGCTACAGGCTTGATGACAAGAGCTTGGCCATACGACGAAACGATATTGATGTTACCTTCGGCGATGATAGAAAAAGCCTTCGCATGGGTTACACCCGATTGAACAGGAATTTGAATTTCATTAACCGTGAAGACCGCGAGGAAATTCGCCTGAACGGGTTCTATAAGTTTGATGATAGCTGGGCAGTGACTGGCTCCTGGACACGCCGGCTTAGCGGCGCAGATTTGCTAACATCTGTTGAGGAAAACGGGTCGGTCCAGTATAGTGTGGGTGTCGAATATCAGAATGAATGTATCGAGTTAGGGGTGCGGCTGCGCGAAACCTTTACTCGTGACCGCGATGTTGAGCCGGGAACCTCGATCATGTTCAGACTGAAATTGACCAATTTAGGGTAGTTAATCGTTTGGAAAGCCGTTACAACGCTTACCAAACCTGCGAATTGCCGGAAGAAAAATTAGACTATGTTGAGTATCTTTAAAGTGCGTAAATATAACAGGCCAATTACGGGTCTCATGCTGTTCAGTGGAATTTCCGGGCTTGCCATTACGCCTGCAGCCAATAGCCAACAGCAACAACCCAACGCACCACAACCGCTTAACAGCATTGAAGTGCTTGTGAATGACGAACCTATTTCATCGTTCGACATTAACCAGCGTTTACGTTTGGTTATCGCGATTTCTGGCGGCGTAAGCACTCAGGAAGAATTTCTTCAGGTAAGAGAACAAGTCATCCAGTCCATGGTCGATGAGCGACTGCAGCTACAGGAGGCCGCAGAGGTCGAACTTGAGGTTAGCGACGAACAATTGGAACAGTTTTTTGCCCGCCGTGCCGAAGGCGCAGGACAAGAGCCTGAACAGTTCGCTCAAGCCCTCGCTTCTATCGGATCCAGCAAAGACACAATGAAGAATCAAATGGAGGCCGAAATTGCCTGGTCTCAGCTCGTTCAGGGACGTCTAGGCGCCTTTGTCAGTGTATCTGACGAAGAAGTAGAAGCTTTTATCCAGCGCATTTACGACAACCGCGGCAAATTCGAGTATCGCTTGGGCGAGATCATACTTCTTAGTCAATCCCCGGAGCAGTCGGCAGCTGTTGAAGCAAACGCCAACCAATTGGTGGAACAAATACGTGCTGGCGCTGATTTTCGACAAATTGCGCAGCAACTCTCTGCATCATCAACCGCTGCTGTCGGCGGCGACCTTGGTTGGGTTACGGGCGATGATCTGGATCCAAATTATAGCGAACCAGTTCAGGGCGCCGATGTTGGCGATGTTTTGGACCCCGTTCGCACACCTGGTGGGTACATCATTCTTTCTGTTTCCGACCGACGTCGGGTGCTAACTGTTGACCCCATGGATGCCCAAGTGCTTCTCAGACAACTCCACCTGCCCCTGGCTTCACTTGAAACCGGGCTTGATCAGTATCTGACTGCGGTAACACCGCTTCAGAACACAACAACATCGTGCGAAACTGTTCCCCAAATTGCCGAGGCAGCTGGCATAACCGGACGAACCGAAATTGCCCCTCTACGCTTGCGGGACCTTACTTCGTCTTTCCGCGAGCAGGTTGAAAATCTGGAGATTGGTCAGGCTACGGGCGTGATGGATGCCGAAGACGGAAAGCGGGTTTTGATTCTGTGTGACAAACAGGAACCAACGGTTCAAGAACCTGACTTTGACGCCATATACACTCAATTGGAGCAACAACGCCTTTCCATGATGGCTCGTCGCTACCTGCGCGATATTCGCCGCGACGCAATCGTAGATTATCGCTAGGGCGCGGCGTGCCGGATACAGCGCATCCACCTTTGGCAATAACGATGGGCGAGCCAGCCGGTATTGGACCAGAGCTTGTAGCTCGAATTTGGCACAAGAGACATGAACTGAATTTACCCAACTTCATTTATGTGGGATCCAGTGCAGCGCTCAATGCCATTGATAAAGAACTCCCGATAAATTTGATACCCGATATCCCCGGACTGGTTTCAGCTGAAAGCGACTCGTTGACGGTCCTCGAAGTGTCCCTGCCCTCACCACTGCAACCTGGAACTCTGGAGCCAGAAAATGGCACCGCCGTTACCAAATCGATCGACCTTGCAGTAACAGCCGCACTTCAAGGTCATATCAGCGGTATTGTTACATCACCAATTCATAAGGCTGCACTATATCAAGCAGGATTTGATGCACCGGGCCATACGGAGTATCTCGCACGGCTCTGTGGGTTAAAAGACAATCAATCAGTCATGATGCTAGCAACACAGGGATTACGCGTCGTACCTGTAACTGTTCACAGCCCGTTTAAAGACGTTCCGAAACTCCTGACTACTGAAAAAATTATTCATGCTGGCCTCGTGACAGCACACGACCTGCGGCACAGGTTCGGCATTGCCACGCCCAGACTGGCCATCGCCGGACTGAACCCGCATGCCGGTGAAAACGGTACTATAGGCATGGAAGAGGCAACACACATCATGCCTGCGGTATGGGCATTAAGGGACCACGGGGTCACGGTATCAGAACCACAGCCTGCCGATACGTTATTTCACGCAGAAGCGCGTCAAAACTATGACGCTGTACTATGCATGTATCACGATCAGGCCTTGATACCATTGAAAACACTGGACTTTTGGGGGGGTGTTAACATCACTCTTGGTTTGCCAATCATCCGCACAAGTCCGGATCACGGCACAGCGCTCTCACTGGCTGGTAAAAATGAAGCCCGCCTGGACAGCATGGTTGCAGCAATCAGGCAAGCAACGAAGATGGCGGCGCGCGTTGGCCAGTTTGTGCAATGAAAAGTGAATTACCGCCTCTGCGACACGTCATCAAGGAACATGACCTTCAGGCAAAGAAATCATTTGGGCAAAATTTCCTCCTTGATCTGAATTTGACCAGCAAGATCGCTCGTATCCCCGGGGATTTGAGCAATAGCGTCATTTATGAAGTTGGCCCGGGCCCGGGTGGACTTACCCGAGGGCTGCTTACCTCGGGGGCAAAACAGGTTGTAGCCGCTGAGATGGATGAGCGCTGCGTGGCTGCACTCGCTGACGTATCAGATGCATACGATGGCCGATTAACTGTCATTAACGCCGATGCACTTGACGTTGACGAGCCCATGTTGTTGGGACTTTCAGGTAGAGAGGAAGCACGTATTGTCGCTAACTTGCCATACAATGTCGGGACCGCTCTCTTCATCAAATGGCTCACACTCGATAGCTGGTTGCCGTGGTACAAATCGCTTACGCTTATGTTCCAGCAAGAGGTAGCGGAACGGATTGTCGCCAAACCCGGCTCGAAAGCTTATGGTAGACTATCTGTATTGGCACAGTGGCGGGGTACGGTGCGCATTGCTATGCGTGTTCCCGCCGCTGCTTTCACGCCGCCGCCCAAAGTTGCAAGCGCAATTATTCACTACGAACCGATGGAGCCCGTTAACAACAAAGTGGCCCTGAAAGATCTTGAAAAAGTCGTGGAACGGGCTTTTGGGCAACGCCGAAAGATGTTACGAGCGAGCCTGAAAGGCCTTGAAGTACCTGTACAAAGCCTTTTAGAAGCTGCCGGCCTTGAGCCCACGCTGCGCGCAGAGAATGTCAGTGTTCCCGAATTTGTCGAGCTGGCGCACCAATATAGGATCATGCGAGCCAATAGCTAGAGCCAGAATACCCGGTTTCAACGTTCCTCCATCAGCTGCCTGACAAATTCAGACATGCCCGGCCTGCGTTCACGGCGGAAACGTTCAGCTCTCACGATAGACTTGAGGTCTTCATAGGTGCGCTCAAGGTCCTCGTTTACCAACACGTAATCATATTCGGCCCAATGGCTTATTTCACTCTCGGCTTGTTCCATCCGCTTTCTAACGGTGGCCTCACTATCCTGAGCTCGCTTGCGCAGTCGATCTTCCAGCTCTTTAACGCTTGGTGGCAAGATAAAAATACGCACCAGGTCAATCGCGCTGGCGCTCGACATCATCTGCTGAGTACCTTGCCAGTCAATATCAAATATCACATCTTTACCGGCCCTGAGGGCTTCCGTTACAGGACCTCGGGGTGTTCCGTACCGATTTTCAAACACCACCGCATGTTCCAGAAGTTCTTTTTGGTCAATCATCTCGCGAAAACGCTCATGCGTAACAAAATAATAGTCTTTACCTTCTTCTTCGCCGGGGCGTGGCTCGCGCGTTGTCGCTGATACAGACATAACGACGTCATCGTCTTCGTCGAGAAGCCTTCTCGTCAGAGTGGTTTTACCTGCGCCCGAGGGCGATGACATGACCAACATAAGACCACGACGTTTGTTGATTGCATCAAGAGACATTAAATAACCCTATTCTCTTCGAGTTTGCTTATTCGATGTTTTGCACTTGTTCTCGGAACTGATCAATCAAGACTTTTAGATCGACCCCAATACTCGTTAATTTTGTGTCATTTGCTTTCGAACAAAGGGTATTGGCCTCTCGGTTGAACTCCTGACACAGAAAATCAAGGCGCCGGCCAATAGGCTTGCCTGACCCTAAGAGCTTTTCGGCTTCGTCAAAATGGCTGCAGAGTCTATCAAACTCTTCTTGAACATCTGCCTTCACCGCCATAATAGCAATCTCTTGAGCCAGACGGTCTTCGGAAACCGGCTTGTCAGCATTCTCCAGTTTCCTGAGCTGTGCCGCAAATCGGGCTTTTGCCGCCTCGTCACGGTTTCCAACCGCCTGCCGCGCATCATCAAGTAGCGAGCGCATGTCTTTCAACTGAGCCGCCAAAAATACTTGCATCCGAGCACCTTCAGCCTGCCGAGCCTCGCGCAGGCTCTCCAGAACCTTCTCCAAATCGCCAAGTAATTGCACCTGCAGGTCTGCCAGTGCTGTTTCTTCAAAACCCTCGCCAATGAGTTCAACCACACCTTTAACGGATAGAAGGCCATCCACAGATGCGGGAGCCAAACCAGGTTTACCCGCATATCGGGATGCGATATCCGCAAGCTGAGCCAAACGTTCTTCGTTAACAACAAAGCGTTCACTGGCAATCGCCTGGTCAACAGAAAGGTTTAAGAATACAGAGCCACGAGCCAAAGCCTTGCCAACGGCTTTTTTTACTTCGATGTCAAAGCCATCCAGAAAGCCTGGCAGTTTTACCCTGATATCCAGACCTTTGTTGTTGACACTCTTCACCTCCCAGTTCCAGCGAAAAACACTGTTTTCGCCGCCCGCACGGGTAAAGCCTGTCATACTGGAAAGTGTCATGAGGCAAGTCCTTTTCGAGCTCGTTGATACTGGTCTTGAGCCCAGATTTACTAGTTTTCCCAAGCCGGAGCGATTGAATGGCACAGTCCGCGTCACCTATCAACCTCAAGGGCGTGTTTTTTCGATCTCTCTCCAACGGGCAACATTGCGGTTGTGTTCCGAAAGAGTTTCCGCAAACACATGCCCGCCGGAGCCATCAGCGACAAAATAAAGGTACGGTACAGAAGCCGGGTTCAGAACCGCAGCAACAGCAGCAATTCCTGGATTAGCGATAGGTGTCGGCGGCAGACCATTACGGCGGTACGTGTTATATGGGGTGTCGTTACGCAGATCTGTGCGTGTCAAAGAACGTCCTAGCGGTTGTCCTGACGAAATTCCGTAAATGACGGTTGGGTCGGACTGTAACCGCATACCTTTTTTTAGTCGGTTCGTGAACACAGCTGCAACCAGCGGCCGTTCGTCGGCGAGACCAGTTTCTTTCTCGACAATTGACGCCAAGACCAGTGTCTCGTGACGGTCCCGAACCGGCAAATGCGGGGCACGTGCAGCCCAATATTCGTCCAACGCCAGATCAAGTGCAGACTGCATTCTTTTGACGATTTCATTGGCGGTATCACCACGCTCATAAAAATAGGTCTCCGGCAACAGACTGCCCTCTTCCGGCGCTCGATAAGCTGCCATATCAAGGCCAAAACTTGTTGCGAGGATACCTTCCACTTCAGCGACGGAAGCCCCTTCAGGGATAATAACCCGCCTTTTATAAGTCTGTTGTTCCTTGATCTGTCCCAGAACGTCTTCAAGCGATGCGTGTGGTGCTATTTGATATTCACCCGCGTAAAGCGCCCGATCAAGGCCTTTCCAGCGAGTGATAAGCTTAAAGTGCCATGGCTCGCGAACCAATCGCAGCTTATGCGCTTCCATTGCAACAACGGAAACACTGGATCCCGGCGCAATATAGAAAAATGTGGTTTGCTCCCGCTCACCTGGAGCGGCCGCAAGCTGACGCATCAAACCATGGCCGGTACCAAACAGCAGTAAAAACGCTGCCACCACCACGATCAGAATACGAAAAAACCGGCTTTGCATCATGGGTTTACCCTATCAGGCTTTAACCTTGCACAAAACCGGTCTTTGCTATCTTTCCTGGCAACGACCCAGCTAGCCTTCGAACTCCTGGACAACAAGCGATGCGTTCGTACCGCCAAACCCGAACGAGTTGGAAAGCGCTGCTTTCACTTCTCGCTCCTGTGCCTCCAGAGGTACCAGGTTAATGCCCTCGCAGCCTTCCGCCGGATCATGCAAGTTCAATGTCGGGGGGACAACGTTGTTTTCTATCGCCTTGATACAGAATATTGCTTCCACGGCTCCTGCGGCCCCCAGTAAATGACCGATAGAGGACTTCGTGGAAGACATAGCGGTATTCGCTGCGTGACCGCCAAGAAGGCGCTTTACCGCTCCAAACTCAATGGGGTCGCCTACCGGGGTGGAAGTACCGTGGGCATTAATGTAATCGATATCCTCAACATTAAGGCCAGCACGCTTGATCGCGGCCGACATCGAGCGGAAACCGCCATTGCCGTCCGGTGCAGGAGCGGTAACATGGTACGCATCTCCTGACATGCCATATCCTGTTACTTCGCAATAGATTTTTGCACCGCGTGCCTTGGCATGTTCCAGTTCTTCAAGAACGACAACGCCAGCACCTTCGCCCATAACAAAACCATCATGGCCTTTGTCCCAGGGACGGGAGGCCGTTTCCGGCGTATCATTATATTTGGTGGAAAGTGCTTTGGCTTGACTGAAACCAGCAAAGGCAACGCCGCAAATAGAGGCCTCTGCACCGCCAGCAACCATTACGTCAGCATCATCAAGGGCGATGAGGCGAGCCGCATCACCAATGGCGTGAGCACCAGTTGAACAAGCCGTCACAACCGCGTGGTTCGGGCCTTTGAAGCCGTATTTGATTGAGACATTGCCCGAAACCAGATTGATTATTGACCCCGCGATAAAGTGCGGGCTGACTTTCCTCACACCGCGCTCATGCAATGTAACCGCCGTGTCAGCAATCCAACGCAGGCCGCCAATGCCGGAGCCAACCATCACACCAGTACGCAAGCTCTCTTCTTCACCTGGCTCAGTCCAGCCAGCGTCTTTTATCGCCTGCTCGGCTGCTGCTACACCAAAAAGAATAAAGTTATCAACGCGGCGTTGGTCTTTCGGACTCATATAGGCATCTGCGTCAAATGTACCATCGGATCCGTCGCCAAGCGGTACTTCGCAAGCTATTTTACAAGGAAACGTCTCGGTGTCGAAAAGCGAAATGGCGCTTGCGCCCGACTTTCCCGCGATCAGATGGTTCCATGTGGTGTCTACGGTGTCTCCCAAAGGTGAGACCATGCCCAAACCCGTAACGACAACTCTTCTCATCGATTGATCCTTATTCCTATGCTGTGCCAACCAGAATTTACTTTACTGCGAAACTGTGTTCTGGAGAAAGCAGAAAACCCAAAAAAAATATAACTTTATGGATGATGCCTGAGGCAATTGAAAAAGGGTGACAACCATGCCAAGCGGCAGGTTATCACCCTTTGTAGAATACTGAATCCCTCTTAGGAATTCGCGCTGATAAAATCGATCGCGTCTTTTACGGTCTGTATTTTTTCAGCGGCGTCGTCTGGGATCTCGATTCCGAATTCTTCCTCAAACGCCATTACCAGCTCGACAGTGTCCAGGCTGTCAGCGCCCAGATCGTCGATAAAGCTTGCGGTATCGGTTACTTTGTCTTCGTCAACACCAAGGTGCTCGACTACGATTTTTTTCACCTTTTCGGCGATGTCGCTCATTGCTATGTCCTCGTTTATAACACCGTTAAACGGAGATTTCCTATTTTACAACAGGCCTCCGACCTTACGGATTCCTAGAAAATTCGGCTGGAATAACCGCATGGAGGCTGCTCCTAACACAGTTTATTTGGTTTGAGAAGCCCGAGATATGCAATTCCCACTAAACAGCTTTTCAGCATTACCTTTACGATTTTAATCAAAGGGGCGCAACCCTCGGGGTCAGATCATCGCCATTCCGCCATTCACATGAAGTGTCTGGCCGGTGACATATTGGGATTCACTGCTTGCAAGATAGAGAACAGCAGCAGCTATATCCTCTGGTGTGCCCAATTCCCCGGACGGTATTCCGCCAGTAATCGCCGCTTTTTGGTCATCTGTCAGCGCATCCGTCATGGGGGTGGCGATAAACCCCGGAGCGACACAATTTACAGTAATTCCACGGCTGGCAACTTCTTGCGCCATCGACTTGGACATGCCGATCATGCCGGCTTTGGAAGCCGCATAGTTCGCCTGCCCCGGGTTGCCCGTCACGCCGACGACCGACGTAATATTGATCATACGACCCCAGCGCGCCTTCATCATACCGCGCATCACACCTTTCATCAGACGGAACGCGCTTTCTAAATTAACCTGAAGAACATCATCCCATTCATCAGCTTTCATGCGCATGGCCAGGTTGTCTTTAGTGATGCCAGCGTTATTCACCAGAATATCGACGCTTCCCATAGCCTCAGCGGCCGCTTTCGCGAGGGCATCCACACTATCGCGATCAGCAAGGTTAGCCGTAAGAACATGCACCCGTTCACCCAGGTCCGCCGCCAGCTCAGCGAGCTTTTCTGCACGCGTTCCGGAGATTGCAACGGTTGCGCCTGCGTTGTGCAGAGCACGGGCAATCGCAGCGCCTATTCCGCCAGTTGCCCCCGTAATAAGTGCATTTTTACCTTCTAAATTAAACACTTACATTCCCCTTTTAAAGTGTTTCAGCAAAGGACTCGATGTCAGCCGGTTCTTGTAGGTTTGCCGTTTTCAGGTCTCTGTCAATCCGTCGGGTAAGCCCTGCAAGTACCTTTCCGGCACCAACTTCTACCATCTGGGTGATGCCAAGCGATGTCATCGACCCGACGCTTTCGCGCCACCGCACTACCCCTGTTATCTGTTCAACAAGCAGGTTGGCAATTCCATCAGGCTCACTGATTGGCGCAGCAAGTACATTAGCCAGAACCGGAAGCACCGGGCGATTGATCTCAACATCAGCCAAGGCCGCGCGCATTTCATCCGCTGCCGGCTGCATCAGAGGGCAATGAAATGGGGCACTGACGGGCAAAAGCATTCCTCGTTTAGCACCCTTGTTTTTTGCAATCTCTATCGCTCGCTCTACAGCGCCTTTGTGACCGGACACAACAATCTGGCCATCAGCATTATCGTTTGCGGCAACAACAATTTCACCATCAGCGGCTTCGCTGCAGGTCGCATTAACATCGTCCATAGACAAGCCCAGAATAGCCGCCATGGCCCCCTCTCCAACCGGCACTGCGCGCTGCATAGCTTGCCCGCGCAACTTTAGTAACCTTGCTGTATCAGCGAGACTGAAAGCTCCGGTCGCAGCCAGTGCCGAGTATTCACCAAGAGAGTGTCCCGCAACATGACTTGCTATGTCTTCAACTTTGGCACCACCTGCCTCCAGCACCCGAATGACCGCCATTGATACTGCCATAAGAGCTGGCTGTGTATTTTCGGTTAGACGGAGATCATCCTCGGGGCCTTCCCACATGATCTTTGACAAATTCTCAGAAAGGGCGTCGTTAACTTCTTCAAAGACCAATTTGGCCGCCGGTTCCGCATCAGCAAGAGCTTTACCCATGCCGACAAATTGGCTGCCTTGTCCCGGAAATACGAGTGCGCGGGTCATTCATTCCTCCTGACCAAAAAACATATATCCCGCACATGCCACGGGCGTCAGTTGGGTGCAAGTGAAATGGGCATTTCAACCCTTGTAAAGTCGGCTTGCGCTCCTCACGTTTTCTACTTTACCCATGCAGCGATGACTTCTATCAATCACGGTAGATGCAGAAGACATGCTGGCTGGCGTTCTCGCATCTATTAAATTCCACTTTCGTTACATTGAATGGTCCAGCGAGCAGCTTTTCGCGTTTAACTAATGCCCTTCAGGAAAAAGAGACACTGACAGACGATGGCCCTCCATATTCTCAAAGTTGCCGCAGGAATTGGCTCAATGGAGCAACTCAAACATATTGTTGCCCAGTACGCCTACACGGATCCGGATCTCGGTCCCACAATGCCAATGTCTTCGCGAAACCGTCCAAAACGAGAGACTGAAGTTCTTGATGGAGGGTCTGTGTTCTGGATCATCAAGCGACAGATAGTCGCTCGCGCATCCATACTGGCCATCAGGGAAGAAAAACGATTTGATGGCAAAAAAGGTTGTCAGATTTGCGTCAAACCTGATGTCATACCAACGGTTCCAGCTCCTAAACGAGGTTTCCAGGGCTGGAGATATCTGCGCCCGGAAGACGCACCAAAAGACCTGAGCATGGGCGACACGCATGATGGAACCGGCTCTCCGGAACTGGCGGCAGAGCTTCAGGTGCTAGGACTGCTCTAGTCTTCCATTTCACGAATGTAGCGCTGAGTTTTGGCAGAGCCCAGCGGTTCAAAACAAACATCAGCGGGTAGAGAATGCAATTTTCTTGGCATAAAATATGTTATAGTATATCTTTACTTTCGTTTACGAAGGAGAGAAAACATGCACCGGGTTATGGCAACAATCCTGGCCTGTTTTTGGTTGAGCAGTAGCGCGTTCGCCGAGAAGCCCTCGGACAAGGCACTCGAAGACGCCCTTAACGCCTATAAAGACTCTTCATTGCTGGGCCACAAAGCTGACAGCTTCCTGCACGCAAGGCGTGCATATGTAATAGCGACAAAACTTTTCGATGACGACGTGGCTCAGCTTGCGCCAATTGCCCATACCTATGCCCGCGCCGCGATGCGGTACAAAGAACCAATCGCGCTGCCCCAGTTCCAGCGTGCAATAAGTCTGTTTACCAGCGCCTATGGCACCGATAGCGACAGGCTGCTGCCAGTATTGGCGGATGCAGCTGAAGAAGCCATTCACCGGGAAGAGCCCGAACTGGCGTATTCCTGGCTCAAAAAATCCAGGGAGCTTTTAGAGGAGAAAACATCTGAACACGGTTTCATAAGAGCACGCGTTCATATGGGGCTGGCCCGGCTTTATTATGATTCCAGAGAGTTCGAACGGGCTACAAAGCATACCAGTCGCGCCTTCGGTCTGGCATCACAGCATATAGATCAGGCCATTTTTCCAGATACGGCTCAGCTTTATTTTTGGCATGGGCAGGTTATGCGCTGGCTTGAAAACCCGCAAGCCGCAGAGATTAGTTATAATAAGGCCCTGGCAATCTATAATGTTTACGAACCGCGTGCTCGCCCTGTTCTGTCAATCCATCTACACATGGTTAGTGTCAACCATGAACTGGGCCGGGCGGAACAAGCAGCTTTTCACTGTATTGAGGCCCAGAAGTACGAGACAGCACGTAACATGGAGTTATGGTATCCGGTTTATGATCCGGCGGGGCGTTTGTCACAGAACCGAAAGCGATCACAGCCGCAACGGCCAAAATCCGGACAAATACTGGTTAGCTATACAAGGTCGGCCAATTGTCACGTCAGCAACATCAAAGTCCATAAAACCGCCGGGATAAGTGCTGATGAAGCTGCCCGATTGCTACGGCAGGCCTATATCGCACCGCGTATGCAGAACGGGATGCTCGCCACAGACCAAAAAGTGGATCAGATCAACATCAACGTTTATTGAGACACGCTAGGCGGCATTGGCCTCCAAGCGCCTTAATAACGGCTAGCGCTGGGTTTAGATCGTTAGCCACGCAAGCATCGATTCTTTACCTTGGGCTCCGATTAGGTTATACAATAACAATGCGGAGCGAGCTCATTTGAATCTGTTTTCCCATACCGACAGGACCAGTCCTGCTAGCGCCTTTAAAAAACAGCACATTGCAATGGCCGCGTGGGCCCTCAGTATATCCCTCTGGCACTCTGCGGTATCCGCCGCTATGGAGAGCGAAAGCCTTCTATCCGCGGTATCGTCACCCTTGCCGGAATATGGACTTGTGATGGCCCCGGACGGCAAATCCGCAGTTTTTGCCCGAAAGTCCGGCACCTGGGGAAGCCGGGGTACGCGGTCGGAACTTTATGTCACCCGATTACAGAGCAACGCATGGACGCCCCCTGTGCTCGCTTTCCCCGGCATGGCAGACAATGACGATCCGTTTTTTTCCGTCGATGGCACCAAACTGTTTTTCACAGCCAACCGCTTGGTTAACGATGAGCCGCAGCCAGATAGCGATATCTGGATCGCTGATTATGCCGAAGATGCGTTTCACAACCCTCGCCCCTTGGAGCGCATCAATTCGACTGCTACAGAGTACAGCCCCGTGCAAACAGCCGACGGCACGCTCTATTTCGCCAGCACCAGAAATGGCGGACTCGGCGCCGGAGATATCTGGAAATCACAACCAAGAAATGGTGCTTTTCAGGAACCGGAGAACCTGGGTGCACCGGTAAACACCGCAGGCGGTGAATGGAATGTATTCCTGCCCCCTAGGGCAAACTATCTGATTGTTGAGGCGTCTGGCCGACCCGATGCAAAGTCCACAAATGGGGATCTGTATTTGCATCGACTGGGGGCCAATGGCTGGGAGCGTCCTATAGCACTGGACCATGTCAATACAACGGGCAGCGACCTGATGCCCCGACTTTCCCCTGATGGCGAAACAGTCTACTTCACCAGCACGAAATCCCTGGGATCGCCCGACGCGGAGATATACGCAGAAAAAACCAATGATTTTCTCGTGTCCGGTACTCCGGCCGGTCAGCCGCGCCTGCTGGTTGTCAGCCGGTCCAATCATGAAATAGTCGCTCTTGATCCAATCACTCTGGATATCCTCGCGCGCTATCCCACCGGCCCCGGCCCGCATGAAGTATCGGCCTCGCCTGACGGGAAAACCGTATTTGCCCCTAACTACGGCGTATACCCAAAGCCGCACAAAGACCCCATCCTGCCCTCTCAAATGCAGTTTACGTCCGAACCCTCCGACACACTCTCGCGCATTAGCCTGGCAGGCGGGGTGGACCACACACGCTTTTCCATCTGCAGCCGCAGCCACGGCGTTGCAACAAGCCCGGATAGCCATGTCTGGGTCACGTGTCAAAACGAAGGACTAGTCCTGGAGCTTGACGGTATGAGCGGTGCCCTTGTCAAAAGCTGGCCAGCAGGTGATATGGGCAGCCACATTCTTGTGACGACAAATGACAACCGCTACGTCATCGCCAGCAACGTTGATGCGGGATCAGTTTCAATTTTCGATCGGTCGGATGGGTCGGTAAAAACCGTCAAAACCGGAAAAGGCGCAGAGGGACTTGCCCTGACACCGGACCAGAGCCATGTCTGGGTCGGCAACACGCAGGAAAACACCATTTCCGTCGTCCGGGTGCATGACGGCACGCATATCCATAAATTCTCCAGCCAGGGTCGGTTCCCGGTCAAAATGAAAATGGCGCCGGATTACAGCGAAACATGGGTTGTCAACACCTTCTCCCGCGAAATCGCAATTCTTGATGCACAAACGGGTGCTTTCAAAGAAAAACTGGCTTTTGACACACCACCACTTGGCATCCTTATGTCGCCAGACGGCGAAAGGCTCTATGTCTCGTTTCCGCGTGTAAACGAGATACGTGCTTTCGACAGACTGACACGCAATGAAGTCGCCCGCACTGATGGAATCATGGAAGGTGATGGCATGGCCTGGGTCACGACCGTGCACTAAAATTTCCTGAAATTCTCTTTCCCCATCCCAATTCAGGGAAAAACCGGCACTTTTCCTTGCAATTCCAGCGACCCACGTCTATGTAAGCGCGTCCTTTACCGATGGTGATTCGAACTGATGAACCTCGGCAAGGGTTTGAAGCGAGCTGGAGGCCCCTGCTCATGGTGACTGGGGAGCGATCAGCACATAGGAGTGAAGCATGGCTTTATACGAGCATGTTTTCATTGCGCGCCAGGATGTTAGTGCGACGCAGGTTGAAAACATTACAGCCGATTTCTCGAAGATTATTGAGGAAAACGGCGGCAAAGTTGCCAAAAACGAATACTGGGGTTTGAAGACCCTTGCATACCGCATCAAGAAAAACCGCAAAGGTCACTATGTTCTGTTGAACGTAGACGCACCGCATGCGGCCGTTTCCGAGATGGAACGTCAGGCCCGCCTGAACGAAGACATCCTGCGGTACATGACCGTTCGCGTTGAAGAGCTTGAGGAAGGCCCATCGGTTGTTCTTCGCTCTAAAGCAGAAAAAGAAAACCGTCGCGGTCCCCGTTCGGACAACCGTGGCCCGCGCCCCGATCGCGGTGACAGGAAGGAATCTTAATCATGGCTGCAGGACGCCCTTTTTTCCGCCGTCGTAAAACCTGCCCGTTTTCCGGCGAAAATGCACAGACCATCGATTACAAAGATGTTCGTCTGCTGCAAAAATATGTATCTGAACGTGGTAAGATCGTTCCCAGCCGCATTACAGCCGTTTCTGCAAAGAAACAGCGTGAGCTTGCAAAAGCTATCAAGCGTGCCCGGAACGTTGCTCTGCTGCCGTTCATCGTTCAGTAACCTGCAAGAGAAGGAGACAAATCATGGAAGTCATTCTCTTGGAACGCGTAGAGAAACTTGGCCAGATGGGCGATGTTGTTACCGTTAAAGACGGTTTCGCACGCAACTTCTTGCTGCCTAAGAAAAAAGCGCTTCGCGCCACTGCCAGCAACAAAGCAGGCTTTGAAGCTGATCGCGCACGCCTTGAAGCTGAAAACCTTGAGCGGAAAAGCGAAGCCGAGAAAGTTGCCGCGGCAATGGCTGACGTTAAGGTTATTATGATCCGCGCAGCCGGTGAAAGCGGCCAGCTGTATGGTTCGGTGTCATCACGCGATATCGCCGAGGCCGTTTCTGAAGCCGGTGTTTCAGTCAATCGCAGCCAGGTTGTTTTGGACCGCGCGATTAAAACACTTGGGCTGCACGATGTTGTTATTCGTTTGCACCCTGAGGTTACCGAAACCGTTGTTGTTAACATCGCCCGCAGCCCTGATGAGGCTGAAACTCAATTCTCAACTGGTTCGGCTGTTGTCGCGTCAGAGCATGAAGAAGAGTTTGTCGCTGACAACGAGTTTATCGAGGACGTCGCAGAAGACGTTCTTGAAGCTGCAGAAGAAACAGACGGCGAAGACGCCGTTGAAGCAGACGTTGAAGCAAACTCGGACGAAGACAAAGACGCCTAAGGCGACTTTGTTCCGGAATTTTAAGGGTGGCGTTCGCGCCGCCCTTTTTTTGTTCGCATACGCCAAGTTATCCCCACAGTTATCCACCTGTGGAAAAAACACTGTGTATATCACGAGATAAAGTTTCGCTCCTCCACCTAAAAGAGGCATGATATTCGAAACAGTAATTCAGGGTTGGGAAACATGATCGAAGCGACACGTCAGGCAGATGCAGCCAATGACGAAGAAGGCGGGCTGGCCTACCGGCAGGCACCGCACAACCTTGAGGCAGAACAAGCACTTCTTGGCGCTATTCTGGTCAACAATGAAGCCGCCCAGAAAGTACAGGGCTTTCTATTGCCAGAGCATTTTTTCGAACCTGTTCATGGCAGGATATACGAATCTGTCGTTAAATTGATGGACAAGAACCAGATCGCTGATCCGGTAAAGCTCAAACCCTATTTCGAGCACGATGAAGCGCTTGCGGACGTGGGCGGAGCCCAATATCTGGTGAGACTTGCGGCAAGCGCCGCGACGATCATCAATACAGAGGATTATGGACGCACTATCTATGACCTCGCCATGCGCCGGGCACTGATCCAGATTGGCGAAGGGATGGTAATTGACGCTTACGATGCCCCGATCGACACAGAAGCCAGCGAGCAGATATCGGATGCAGAAAAACAACTGTTTGATCTGGCAGAGCTTGGACAAGCAGATTCAGGAGCCCAGTCTTTCTCCAAGGCGCTGAAAACCGCAGTTGAGAACATCGAAAGCGCCTATAAAGACCCTGATAGCCTTTCAGGTATCACGACCGGTCTGACGCAGCTTAACGCCCAAATCGGTGGCCTGCACGGTTCTGATCTTGTTATCCTTGCCGGACGCCCGGCGATGGGGAAAACGGCATTGGCAACCAATATTGCCTTCAATGCGGCCAAACGCTGGACAGATGATTTGGTTGATGGCCGTGATATGGACCGATCCAAGGGGTCTGTCGTTTGCTTTTTCAGTCTGGAGATGTCTGCGGACCAATTGGCAGCCCGTATTTTGTCCGATCGGGCCAACCTTCATTACCAGGGCCCTGACCCGATCCAGTCTCACGCCATGCGACAAGGCAATTTGCAGGAAGATCAATTTCAGGCCATTGCGCGCGCAGCCATGGAAATGGAAGACCTGCCGCTCTTTATCGACGACACACCTGCGCTAAGCATCGCGGGGTTGCGCACGCGGGCGCGGCGCCTGAAACGACAGCATAACCTCGGTCTAGTCGTCGTGGACTATCTTCAGTTACTACGGGGCGGCGGCAAAGGTGGTGTTGAAAACCGTGTTCAGGAAATTTCTGAAATTACACGCGGTCTCAAGGGTTTAGCAAAAGAACTTCATGTACCGGTTCTGGCGCTTTCGCAACTCAGTCGCCAAGTGGAACAGCGAGAAAACAAACGTCCAATGCTTTCTGACCTGCGCGAATCCGGCTCCATTGAGCAAGATGCCGATATGGTGATGTTTGTATTCAGAGAAGAATACTACAAGGAAAAAGAAGAGCCTTCGATGTCTGAGGTGGACAAACACGCACAGTGGCAGGCGGACATGGCAAACCTATATGGCAAAGCAGAGGTCATCATTGGCAAGCAGCGACACGGCCCCGTCGGCACAGTGAAGCTCGCTTTCAAGAAAGAGGTTACGCGCTTCACTGATCTTGTGGACGATGATCACCTGCCCGATCATTAAACAGTTAAAACCGGGCCAGCCTCATTCAACAGGCACGCATGCATATGATCGCAGGTCCGTTGTTATGCCGTTCTCAATCAAGTCAGCGAAAGAGTTTGGCGTAATTGTCACTGCATCGTTGACCTTCAGGCCTTCACCGCATCTACAACTGCTATCTGCGCTGATCGAAGACCCACTTCTGGTTCCATACCAGTTAATGGACACGCTAGATTTTGTGTCATCCTCATAACAGGCGGAAACCCTTACCGTCATGGTGAAACCATCGTTTTCGAAAGAATAAGACCATTCAGGTCCTTTTGCATTTACAGTTAAAGATACCGTCAAAAATC
Organism: uncultured Kordiimonas sp.; assembly: GCA_947503625.1. Lineage (GTDB taxonomy): Bacteria > Pseudomonadota > Alphaproteobacteria > Sphingomonadales > Kordiimonadaceae > Kordiimonas. The sequence goes on from CANNEK010000001.1 coordinate 229,217, forward strand.
CCAGTAGCATCATAACACTGCGAGAAATTCGCACGAGCATGCCCGCCTCCCCATATAAGAACATAAGAAGAACAAAATACACAATAAGGACGAAAATTCAACTGGAAAAGATCGAGCTGGTGAATCCACTTTGAAGAAGAGCTGCTAGCACTCGATGCGAGTGGTTGAGCCGTCTTTGCGTGTCACCGTAATCGCATCCTGCCCGGCAGAACACTCAAACGTGCCGTTTTCAGTGTGGACAACGGTCTTACCGCCTTTTGAGGTGATAACAATTTCATCGTCGTCAATGTCGACATCAACGTCGACGTTCCAGCCATCTTTGTCGTCATAGCGATAACTACTGTCTTCGTCGGAAAACAAGCTTCCGATCGCCATAAAGACAATAATAACGGCAACGCCACCACCAAATATTTGATTTCTTGTCATTTTCCCTCTTCCCCAACAGGTTCAATGCGAGTTCTGTTCAGCTATACAATGGATATGGGATAACTCCTGGATATTTAAAGACCCATCATGTTTCTGCTTTCGCGCGGAACATGAAGGCGCATGCCATTCAAATCCTGCGTCACCTCAATCTGACAGCCAAGGCGCGATGTCCTTTTCAGCCCGCTGGCAAGATCAAGCATCTCTTCCTCGTCCTCGGATGCCCCGGGTAACTTTGGAAAAAAATCTTTTTCTACAATTACATGGCAGGTCGAGCACGCCATATTGCCTTCGCAAGCTCCCTCAATGTCGATACCAGCAGCATGCGCAAGCTCGAGCACAGTGCTCCCGACAGGCCCCGTTGCCCGGGTTTCAACTTCATCGTGACTGACAAAGGTTACCGTCACTTCTTTCATCTACATCCACCTTGGTTTTTAACTGCGGCCTCGATCTTGTCACAGGCGAAATCAATTTCCTCGTCCGTTGTCATTCGCCCAATGCCAATTCTAAGCGAAGCTTTTGCGTTACGGTCACTAACACCAATCGCTTCCAGCACGTAAGAAGGCCCCGTAACGGCAGAAGCACATGCCGCGCCCGAAGATACCGCGAGCCCTCTTATATCCGCGAACAATCGGTCACCATCAAGACCGGGAAAACAAACATTGAGATTGCCAACCCAGCGTTTTTCCGTGTGGCCGTTAACATGCATTCCCGGCGCACGGGCTTCCAAGTGACTGGTCAGCCGCCGCATCATCGCTTTCAAACGACCACTTTCCTGAGCCATTTCCTGCGCACATATTTCCGCGGACTTTCCCAACCCGGCAACGAGTGCAGGCGCCTGTGTCCCCGCCCTTAGACCTGCTTCCTGCCCGCCACCATGCATTTGAGGTGCAATCGCGGCATCGCGGTCTGTGCGGTGATACAGCGCTCCCACCCCTTTGGGGCCATATATCTTGTGCGCCGAGATGCTCATAAAATCGATTTTGGCAGCCTTGATATCTATCGGGATTTTTCCAAAAGCCTGCGCCGCGTCGGTGTGAAACAGAATACCTCGTGATCTGCAAAGTGCTCCAATTTCAGAGAGAGGTTGAATGACACCAATTTCGTTGTTCACCGCCATGACGGAAACAAGCGCTGTTTCATCCGTAAAAGCATCTTCCAGCCTGTTTAAATCGAGCAAGCCGTCAGCACCGACAGGCAAAACCGTTAGCCTATGCCCTGTCCGTTCACATACCCTTGCGGCCTCCAGAACACATTTGTGTTCGGTCGCAACGGTGATCAGATGCGGCTTCTGTTTGCCCCAAACATCCATCACCCCTTTCAGAACCAGATTGTTGGCTTCCGTTGCCCCAGAAAGAAACGTGATTGCATCTGCTTGAGTATTGATGACACCTGCCACTTGTTCCCGCGCAACATCAAGCGCGGCTTCTGCCTCCCAACCAAAACGATGCTCCGCCGAATGAGGATTACCAAACCTTGTGGTCAGATAGGGCATCATCGCCGTCAGGACACGCGCGTCCAGCGGTGTCGTTGACTGATAATCCATGTAAGCAGATGTGATACCCATGGCCATTGTCAGCCTGTGTTTCGCGCCATCATGCGCTCATGCAGTTTTTTCCAGTTGTCGATCAGTTTATCTATATCATCCTGCTTGCTCAGGCGACCAAGCGAGACGCGAACAGACGCATTCGCAATGTCGTCCGGATAGCCCATCGCGGCAAGAACATGGCTGACCTTCACTTTACCTGATGAACACGCTGACCCCGACGACAGGCAAATACTGTTCAGGTCAAAGTGCATCACCTGCGTCTCACCTTTTACACCCGGCATGGCGACACAGCTTGTATTGGCAGTCCTCTCGGCTCCTGCACTGACAACAACCGCATCATTTGATATCGCCCGTACTGCGGCTTCAAATCGGTCCCTGAGGGCTGCAATACGGCCCATGTCTCCAAGTTCGGCCAACGCCTCAATCGCGGCTTCACCAAACCCAGCAATACCCGCGACATTTTCTGTGCCGGACCGTCGTCCAAGTTCCTGCCCGCCCCCGGCAACAAGTGCCTTGAGGGGCGCTGTCGGCGCCGTAACAATAGCCCCAACACCCTGAGGTCCACCAATCTTGTGGCTGGAGAGCGTGAGGTAATCCACTTTCAAAGCACTGAAGTCTATCAACAATTTTCCCGCAGCCTGAACTGCATCGGTGTGAACAAGAGCCCCATGCATTTTTGCCAAGCTTGCAACATCACTCACAGGCTGGACAACACCTGTTTCGTTGTTGGCAAGCATGACGGACACAAGTGCAGGTTTGGGGGCCTCATCAAGCAGATACCTCAGCGCTGCCATCTTCACGACGCCGTCCTTGTCCACCGGCAGACTGTAAACGGGAACCCCTGCCAACTCCGCCGCTGCCAGGCCGCAATCATGTTCTATCGCAGAAATAATAATACTGGCAGCACCGCACCCGCGAATAATAGCATTGTTTGCTTCAGTACCACCCGAGCAGAAGGTGACATCACGAACTCTTGCACCAGCAAGTACTGCAATTTTTGAGCGTGCTTCTTCCACCAGTCGGCGCGCATTTCTACCTGCCGTATGCACCGAAGACGGGTTGCCCACCTCGGCCATTGCAGACGCCACTGTTTCAATCACCTTGTCGCGAATCGGCGCAGTGGCGTTATAATCCATGTAAATTGTTGCGGTCATAGTGGTCAAATAGGCGGAATGTGCGCCCTGTTCAATTGTATTTTACCCTTTATCGACAAGATAGCTTGCGAATCCCGGCAATAATTCGATATATCGTGGCATAACAAGATGAAGCTGCCATGTTGCTTCGCCAACAAATAAAGCAAAAGAAAACAATTTATGCCCGAAATCATTTTCAGCGGTCCTGCCGGTCGGCTCGAAGGCCGTTACCAACCTGGTAAATCACCCACATCACCGCTTGCTCTTATCCTGCACCCCCATCCGCAGCATGGTGGCACGATGGATAACAAGGTGGCGTATTATCTGTACCATGCTTTTTCGCATCGCGGATTTGCAACACTCAGGTTCAACTTCCGGGGTGTTGGCCGTAGTCAGGGCGAATTCGATAGCGGCGTAGGGGAGCTTTCAGACGCAGCGTCTGCACTTGACTGGATGCAGGCAATGAACCCAAATTCCTCGGGCACCTGGATTGCCGGTTTCTCTTTCGGTGCATGGATTGGCATGCAGCTTCTGATGCGCAGGCCTGAAATCAAAGGTTTCATCTCTGTGGCACCGCCAGCGAACCTTTACGACTTCTCGTTTTTGGCCCCTTGCCCTTCTTCAGGCCTGATTGTGCAGGCGGATCAAGATGAATTGGTCACTCCAATATCTATTGTAAAACTGGTTGAGAAGCTTAAGACCCAGAAAGCGATCACCATTGACCACGACGTGATCAAAGGTGCAACGCACTTCTTTGAAACCGAGTTGAACGCACTGATGACATCCATCAACAACTATCTCAACAAGCGGCTTACAGCTGACGACTAGTCAAGCCGTCAGCGCCGCTGGTTTTATTCATCGGATACCGTCTCCCTACAAGCGGCGGTATCCAGGCCTGCCGCAACGAAGCCCAGGCCCAGCAACATTCCTGCGACCGAAAAAGCAAAAGGGCTGCTTGCCAGCAACGACAAGAGCCCCGATGCGAGTGCGGCCAACCAATAGAGTGCGGCTTGCTTCATCGTCCCCAACCATAATAACTGGACGGCAAGAACAGCAAGACTGACGGCGATGACGGCTGCGCCCAGCATATAAAAATCCACTCCCCAACGAACAGGGTCAGGCCCGACAATGCTGGCAAAACCCGTTGCTGCCGAGAATACTGTTATCAGGCCCAACCACCCCAGTTGCAGTGCAACAGACAGGTAACTGGCCACAAGTCCGGTCAACAGAAGCAAATCAATCACAGCATAAAGAAATTCCAGCCATACCAGACCATCAACATAAGGAATATATGCCGAAATGATTCGCAAGGCGCCCCCGGCAACCGCCATGAACGCCCCGAACCCTAACAAAGACCGATAGGTCATTGCGCTTCTGCGTAAGAGACGACTTCAAACTCAATGCCGTCATCGTCATCAAAATAAAAGCGTCGGCCAGGCTCATAGTCACCATGATTATGCGGCTTGTATCCGGCTTTGATTACCTTTGCTTCAACAGCGTCGAGATCGTCGACAACAACGCCAACGTGGTTAAGGCCTCCGCGTGTCACATAAGTTGGTTTGCAACTGTCCTTGCTATCGCCAGTAGAGTAGACGGCCAGATAATGATCGTCCGTGCCCACATGCACAGTGAAACCATTGTCTTTTGCAGGCCCCTGCCAGCGAATATGCCAACCGAAAAGATCCTTCAAAATCGTTGCCGTTTTCAACGGGTCAGACACTGTAACATTCACATGCTCAAGTGTTCCATTCTTCATTTTCTTATCCTCAATAAACTGTTGTGTTTTGTCTTGATTTCCTGAACGTAATTGCTAAACCTTACTTTAGGTCAAGGTATTTTTTCGAAAAAACGGAGAACTATATGCACATGGATGATTTGATCCCGATCGGGCAGTTGGCAGAACGAACAGGTCTCTCAGTATCCGCTATCCGATTTTATGAAACCAAGGGCCTCGTCTCCCCCATGCGCAATTCGGGTGGGCAGCGCCGATTTTTGAGATCAGATATAAGGCGCTTGTCTTTTGTCCTTATTGCACAGCAACTTGGACTACCCCTTCGCGACATTCTGAAGGTCCTAGAGGGCCTGCCCCAAGGACGTACACCCACGCAGAGTGACTGGACCAGAATTAGCATGACGGTTCGCGAAGAGCTTGATGATCGTATCGCGAAACTCACACGCATGCGAAACAACCTTGATGGTTGCATCGGTTGTGGCTGCCTGTCGCTCAAGAAATGTTCGCTCTACAATCCTCATGACAAGGCTAGCGTTAAGGGTTCTGGACCTCAGTATCTCCTGCGAGAACGCGATGCTGTCACTGACTAACGTCACAGGCAGAGAATTTCAAATATCGGAAATCAGAACCGATTCAATGGAACGTCTAAGTGACATCGGTAACGGAGGCGCGTATCCAAAACGAACAACGAGATCAGGTCGTTCATCACCTCTTCCCAACCAACGCGCAAAGTCTTCACGCACAGAGAGAACTTCTACAGGCTGGTTAATATGAGAGTGTCGAATACCAAGCGCTGTCGCCTGCAAGGCAAATCTCTGGAAACTACGTCCAACCTTAACCCAGCTTTCTTTACTTTCTTTGTCCCCACTAAAAACAACCACACCCGCTGATGTACGTACTTGAGAAGCGTATTTTTCGTTCTCGGCATCTTTCCTATAGAATAGGCTAAAGAGCGCACGGCCCAACCAGCTTGGCATGGTAGGGTTACCCGAACTGGCGGTATAAAGTCCGTCGCCGCTAGCAACTGCCTCGCCAGCATTAAACCGGATGGTATACTTGAGTTCCTCAACAAATTCAGCGTCATCAACCTGTACACTGTTGCCGGCAATTACATATTCAAGCAACTGTTCCATTTTCTGCCTGTCAGTAATAAACCTGACATCCACATCTTCAAATGACGCGGCGGCTTCCAGTTTTTGCATATCTGACATGGAAACCAAGCGACCATCATAGTCTGACCTGGTCGATTGTCGCTTTGGAATAGCATGATATAACTCGCTAATGCTTGGCACTCCCCTCACAAGATCAACGTCAATCCTGCCGGGTGCACTGGTATCAAAGAACAACCTTCCAGGCTGCCCTTGCGCAGCACTCGCTATCATCAAATTTTCGGCGGCACACCCCAAGCTAACAAATAGGTGGTGATCGTCCGGATCAACCGCTGGCGTACGGCGCGTAAAGTCAGGCAAAATAGTGACACCACTACGACGCAACCCAAAATACCAAGGTTGAGTATTATGGCCATTGGCTGCCAAAGTAGCATAGCGGACCATGTCTTTCAGGTCTGGGTTTTCAACCAGAGTGGTGCGCAGGCGTCGACTGGCCTCGGAGTAGCTTTCTTCTCCACCCGAGCATCCAGCAAGTGGCATAGCACTGCCTGCGGCGGCAAGAGTGATGAATTTGCGGCGTGTGCACGAATGGGTAGCCATCTCTCTTCTGTCCAAACATTTCTCAGTTCCAGAACAGAATACTGAACTAGTCCCCCAGGTATTTGATTACAATCAAGTTACGCAGAATAGCCTGCAGTGTTTCTGAACAAAAAGTTCCAGTCTGTTGAAAGGACAGCCACGTTGGCCTTGCCTGATACAATTTGTATTCAGCGAAAAGTCCGCAGGCGCCTTTTTGGCAAATGAGCAACTCCTCCAGACATTGGCTTCTCGCAACCCGTTGTTTCCGGAAAACTAAGCGGCAGACCACGTTCACTTCGTACCGCCAAAAATGCAAAAGCTTCGGCTTCAAGTGCATCCCCGCGCATGCCGATCACTTCTACCGGGTCAACCAATACAGGCATACGGCGGCGCAAACGCCGCATCAATGTGGCATTATGTCGACCTCCTCCGCAGACATACCAGGCTTCGGGGGGTGTTGGAAAATGGCCTTGAGCAGCAACAACTGATTCGACTATGAAATCGGCTAGAGTAGCCGCACCATCTTCCGCTGAAAGGCCTCTGACTGCCTGAATATTAAAGTCGTCCCGGTCCAGTGACTTGGGTGGCGCTTCATCAAAGTAGCTGGTAGCCATCATACCCATAACCACTTCTTGATGACTGATGCCCCGCCCCGACAAGTTCCCGCCCTCGTCATAGCTTTGATTGGTATGCAATTGCGCCCAGTCATCCAGCACGGCATTTCCAGGCCCGGTATCAAAGGCGATCATTTGAATATTGGCCATGTCATCGTCGAAAGAAAGCCATGTAACGTTCGCCACACCACCCAAATTCAGAACAGCAACGGTCTTATGTCGCTGCGCACGCGCAAACATCGCCGCATGGTAAATTGGAACGAGAGGTGCGCCCTCGCCACCTTCAACCATGTCAGCAGCACGAAAATCATTGATGACTTTGATGCCGGTCTGTCCCGCAAGCCTGCCACCATCACCAATTTGCCATGTCCAGCCACGGTCTGGCCGGTGGCTGATTGTTTGACCGTGAAACCCGATAAGGTCAACGGTATCTGGCGACTGGCCGGTCACAGACAGCAATTCAAAAACTGCCTCAGAGTGCCTGTCCGTCAGTTCCTGTTCGATTAGTTTGATTTCGGCGGGTGTATCAACCGGTACAGCCGCTGCGGATGCAATATGAATTGCTTCTTTCAGGGCATCGCGCATTTCCGGTGTGTAAGGCAGGGTCAGAGACGGCCCAAGGCGCTCAACCCTCACACCGTCGGTATAAACAAGGGCTGCATCGACACCATCCATCGAGGTTCCACTCATCAGGCCAATCGCGCACTTGACTTCACCCTGATCACCAATTTTCACCATACAACCGCCTTTTGCGAGGTTTTGAAAGACAAGTGCGTCAAACGCTCTTTGTCTTTAGCCAAGCTCATGCTACATCACGCCGCTAACCAATGTCTTAACACTTTAAACCGCGCAGACACGATAATGACAAGCTTGAAATCAGACTTTCTTCAAATCCTCACAGAACGGGATTTCATCCATCAGGCAACTGATCTTGAAGGCCTTGACGCCAAAATGGCGGCCCTGGAAAAAGAAGGACCGACTTCTGCTTATATCGGTTTCGACTGCACAGGTACGTCATTGCACGTAGGCAGTCTTGTTCAAATTATGATGCTGCGCTGGCTACAAAAATGCGGTCACAAACCTATTGTTTTACTGGGTGGCGGCACCACACGCATCGGCGACCCGTCCGGCAAAGACGAAAGTCGCAAACTTCTGACGGATACCGACATAAATCGAAACATGGACGGTATTCGCAGCATTTTTGATCAGTTCCTGACATTTGGCGATGGCCAAAACGATGCGATGATGGTCAATAATGCGGAATGGCTGGACAAACTGGAATACATTGAGTTCCTGCGCGAGATCGGCACCCATTTCACCATCAACAGGATGATGACCTTTGATAGCGTGAAACTCCGCCTTGACCGCGAACAGCCCCTGACTTTTCTCGAATTCAACTATATGATCCTGCAAGCATATGACTTCATGGAACTGGGCAAACGCTACTACTGCGCCCTGCAGATGGGTGGCTCGGACCAATGGGGAAATATTGTCAACGGCATGGAGCTGGGGCGTCGCGCAGCGGGGCTTTCTCTCTTTGGCCTGACAACTCCGCTGATTACCACCGCGGACGGCAAAAAGATGGGCAAAACGGCAGATGGTGCCGTGTGGCTGAACGAGGACAGTTTGCCAGCCTACGATTATTGGCAATTTTGGCGCAATACGCAGGATGCAGATGTTGGCAAATTCCTGAGACTGTTTACGGAACTGCCGATGGATGAAGTTCGGCGGCTTGAAGCCCTCGAGGGCAGCGAGATTAATGACGCCAAGATTATTCTTGCCGACGAAGCCACCAAAATGTGCCGCGGTGAAAAAGCAGCTGCCAAAGCGAACGCTACCGCACGCGAAACATTTGTTCAGGGCGGAGCCGGAGCGGACTTGCCAACCGTGGTAATTGCATCAGGCGTCTTTGATGGTGGCATTCCGGTCGTTGATCTCTTTGTCGAAGCGGGCCTTGGCTCATCGAAAGGCGAAGTTCGGCGCCTTATCAAGGGCGGAGGCGCAAAAATCAACGATGTCAAAGTCGAAGGACCGGAGCAGATGGTTGACGAAAGCGCTTTTGGCGAAGGCCAGGTCAAATTGTCCGCCGGCAAAAAACGCCACGCGCTCGTTAAGTTGGGTTGAGGCCGGGGTCAGACTTCGGCTAGTCTCCGTGCAGACATGTTGGGGAGCTCAAAAATGCGACTACTTACACCGATAGCGTTTGCAACAGCTTTGGCGATAGCGCCTGCGCACGCTCAGGAGGTGCCGAGGCTGGACGAAGTACGACTGGTTGACCTGAGCCATACCTATGATCAATCAACGCTGTTCTGGCCTACATCACCAATCGCTTTCGAGCACAATGAACTGGCTTACGGACCATCTGGAAACGGTTACTTTTATTCAGCTTACACTTTTGCAACACCTGAACACGGTGGCACCCACCTGGACGCACCCATCCATTTTTCTGAAGGTGCCAAAACCGTTGACCAGATTCCCATTGGCGACTTCTACGCTCCGCTAGTGGTCATTGATATTTCGGCCAAAGCCGCTGCCGACCGCAACTACCGTCTTTTACCAGATGATATTGCCCTTTTTGAAGCAAAGCATGGCCCCATTTCAGCTGGTAGTGCCGTAATAGTGCGAACCAATTGGTCCAGGTACTGGCCGGATGCAAAGGCTTACCTTGGTGACGATACGCCCGGAGATGCTAGCAACTTGAGCTTTCCGGGATTTGGAGCCGACGCAGCGCAACTGCTTGTAGACCGGCAAGTGTCGATGATCGGCATTGATACAGCTTCAATAGATTATGGCAAATCGACGAATTTCGAGGTTCATGTCGTTATCGCCGGTGGCAATATTCCGGCGCTTGAAAATCTGGCCAATCTTGCCGGCCTTCCAGAGACCGGAGCATATATTTTCGCCGCGCCGATGAAAATTGGTGACGGCTCTGGTGCCCCGGCACGCGTTGTAGCTTTTGTTAAAAAGGACTAGCATGTTCGTTGATGCGCAGGTCCATTTGCTCAGTGGCTGTCTGTTTTCACTATTAGCAGGATATGTGCTGCGATCTGAAAGCCGCGCCTGATTAATTTAGTGCGCCGCCGTCACTCTCAGGATCAACCGGCTCATCACGACTTGCCCCACCTTTTTCGGCATCAGGTGTTTCAACGTCAGCGACACGACCTTTTCGGCCTTCAAACAGCAATCGCAAAAAGCCTGGTGCCAAACCGGATAGCGCGTTTACGTTTACGTCAGGAGCGTCTGTCGTACCCTTGACCCGGTATGCAACGCCGAACAAACCCTTGCCGTCTCCGCCCGAAAAGAGTCCGCCGACAAGAGGGATGTTTCCGAGTAAAGAGTTGATCCCGTACGCAGGTATGACCACACCATTAACATTGATCAAGCCCTCAACGGTCGCGATCTCCCCTTCCATGGTCAAACCAAGTGTCGGCCCGTTTGCCTTCAGCCCATCAAACTCGAGTATACGTCCATCATATGAAAACGGTACGTCAAGCACATCAAGCTGCAACGGCCCCTTGTCAAGATAACTGTCCAAGCCCGACACTGTCCCTTCCGTTACCTGCTGGCCAAGTGCAGCCTTTGCAACAAGTGTAGACGCTCCGACATCCATTTGACCCTGGAGTTGCCATTCATCGCCCCATCCTTTTGTTTGCGCCTCAAGAGTTAACTTCCCACCATTGATATGTGCAAAGAACCCCAAGCCTCGCAATACCTGGCCACCATCCGCTGCTTCGGCCTGAAACGGGCGCATACCGGTGCCCGGGTCCGGTGTGTCCTGCACGGAAACAACGAGTGGCAAGTTTGCTTCGCCCACCGAAGCATCGAGTGTTAACGAGACCGGCTGATCATCGCGAAAGGAAAGCTCAAGAAGCGCACTGTCCCAATGCTCGCCGTTTTCCAGCAAAATGCTATCGGCTTCCAGCTTTAGGTCGAACTCATTCTCGGCGTTTCGTTCACGTACAATGACCCCGTGATCAACAGCAACGGTTTCCTGAAGATCAGGTTGTAAAAATGCGGCAAGATCAAAAGCCTGCGCATGAACATCAATATTCAGTGGCCTGTTTTCGGTCTGATCCAGTGTCGCAACAAACTGGTTTCTACCCACTCTTCGCGCCTGTAACTCTGCATTGAAAAGACCACTGTCTCGTGGGCCAAAACTCATGCTGGCAACCAAGTCAATATCTTCACCCTGCACCAGTAACGGCGCCACTGTAGTCCCTTCATCTGCGAACAAAACACCGCCATTGATCGTGGCTGGAGACCCGACCGGTTTCTGCCAGGAAAGCTGTGGTATTTTAAGTATCGCTTCCGATGCGTCTGCTGCGAATGTACCTTTGGTGAACTGCAGGTTTCTTCCTTGAAATGATGCCTCTGCCTGAATTTCTCCCTCCAGAAATTCTGTGACATCAACACCCAGCGCCAACATGTCCTGCGCATCCATACTGCCGCTCATGACGATCAGGGATGTATCAGCGAGCGAATCCAAACGCCCGGCAGCAAAGTCTTCTTCCCAGCGAAGGTTGACAGGTACGCCATTTAACATGCCCTTACCGGCTGCACTCAAAGCATCCTGGTCAACACGCAGCGAGAGCTCTGCGTCGGTCAATCCTTCCCCTGACAACAGTTCATCCACACTCGCATCTGATAGCTGGGCCGTCACATCATACGTGATGCTCTCTTTGGGCGCTCCGTTGATGAGCGGCGCGCGGACAGTTGCTTTTACAGTTGCGGTACCGCCCAAACGTTCAATATCAAGGTTGGCTTTGCTGGCAACCTGAAGAGGCGGATAGTCGATCAATTCCATAACGGTCTGAACGTCACCGCGCACAAAGACATTGAAATCCCCGACACCGGCATCGCGCACATCAATATTACGAAGTTTAATGGTGGTGCCATTGACCGGCATTCCCAAAAGCTGTCCATCATCAACAACAATGTCCAGCCGGGTTTTAGTCAAAAGTGCCGAGCCACTCGCCCCTAGTATTGGCGGCATAGTGCGTATAAACTTGCTATCCAGCTCATCGAACGAGAAGGTCAACTGATAAGGGCTTTCCTCCTCGAACGTACCTACCCCCGATGGTGCAGTATCTATCCTAAAAACAACATCATGTGTCGAGCCCGCCAGCATATGCTGGCTAATCCAGGCACGTGCTCCGCGCTCACGCCCATCGGGATGCCGCGCAATGGGCCAATATTTCAACACTTCCAATATCGGTAGATCGGATGTTCTCAGTTCAAACTGCATACCCGGGGCATCGCCGGTCTGATGCCAATACATCAAACCACCGCCGTCTACCCTCTGCCCACCAAGCTCAAGGTCAATTTGATCAAAAACCAGTACCTTTTCACTGACATCATACGTTGCCCCAATCAGGCCATATTGAATCGCTGCAGGCTGTGGGAATACATCGCCACCAAAAATCTCTCCCTCACCCAGCTCGGCTTCAAAACCAGCCGACTGAAGCCCGACGCGTGAATCGAGATCCAGCTCAATGCTGAGATCCAATGGAAAATTAAGATACTGGAGAGCCGATGGCAGGCCTGAGTCTGATGGAAAGGTTGAAGGATAAATATCATTGAGAGAGACCAGAAGCGACAGATCGCCTTCCTCCGGGTTGGCGCGCCCAACCAACCGGGTCTTGACCGGATTTCCTCCAATCGATGCTTCCAACTGAGCAGTAAGGTTCAGAGCGCCTCTGGACTGTTGCAGATCAAATGCGCTGACTGAAATCTGTGCTTCTGACAGGTTTTCACCCCTGTACAGCCGAATGGCAAGCCCGTCAAAACTCACACGTTCCAAAGAGGGTGCATTTGCAAGCAGCCGCAGTGTGAAACGGTTAAAAGCTTCAGTCAGAGGGATAAATATCTCTGGTTGAGGAATGCCTGTTTCACTGAATAGATCATCAAACAGGCTATCATCCGTCGCGTCGCTGAACCCGCCCAGATCAGTTACCCTGACGCTGGCTCTGTCGACCTTAATGGTGGAAACCCCAATACCGGACAGCACACCATCAAACCCAAGCCGAACCTCGGCTTTTGGCAGTCTCGCCGTCAATCGATTGCGCCTGTCAATCAGGTCAATTTCTTCAAGAACAACCCACGGGCGTACTTGCTTCCAGTCCCAACCAACACGGGCAGAAGAAAAATTGACTTTCCAGCCCGGCAGGATTGCAGCAGATCGTGCGACAATCTGTTCGCGCGCAAAACCGACGTCAATCGGTGCCAATACCAAACGCCCAACCAGCACACACGCGATCAATACCGTGGCTGTCAAAAGCCACAGGCTAATCGAAACAACTGCGCCACCAATTTTTCTCAACTACATTACCTTCAGGCAGCAAACGGCGATGCCGAACTGGAATGACAGGGTGTATCGAATTTCACAAAGCCATTCAAAGACACATTTTGTTAGACCATTTCCAATCGCTCGCGTCCAGACACAAGGGTGTTAAGCCGGACAAAAACAGTCAATATTAAGGCAATCACTTGATTTAATTAAAAAACCCGCGAAACATGCCTGATCTTCTCATATGGTCTGGAACCCGATACGCAAATGCTTTCATCACACAAATCGCTGCCCGATGTATATGATTCCGCTAAGGCAGACGATGTCCTGGCATTGCTGAAAGAGTGCGATCACCAGCAACTGTTGACTGACGAAGCAGCGCAGCTGTCACGCTCGATTTTTGGCAACAGCCCCTTCCTTTGCTCGATTTCAAGGCGCTTCCCTACAAAAGTTATCGATTTTCTGTGCGGTGACCCCGATACCCTGTTCGAACAAATAATCCTCGATCTGTTAGTGCCCCGGCCAGCCGGAGAAAAAGACGAGGAGTTCATTGCGTTTTTGAGAGACCAAAAAAACCTGGCGGCGTTGTTGATTGCCATAGCAGATGTGGCTGGGGCCTGGCGATTAGCGGAAGTCACCCGAAATTTGAGTAATCTGGCAAAGCTGTTTCTTGAACTGGCTATCGCGCGGGCTTTAAGAACCCGAATGATTGCCGGTGACCTTCCCTGGCCAGAAGGTCTTGACCGTCAAAATGACATCAGCATCGAAGCGAACAGGCAGTCGGGCTATTTTATACTCGGGCTGGGCAAATTGGGTGGCGATGAACTCAATTATTCTTCCGATATTGATCTGATTGCACTTTATGACCCAATTGCCGCCAACTATCGTGGGCGAAAATCCGTGTCAGACTGCTTTGTCAAAGTAACTCAGGATGTTGTTCGCTATATCGACCAGCGAACAATGAATGGATACGTTTTTCGCGTCGATCTGAGATTGCGGCCGGACCCAGGCACAACACCTGTAGCCCTATCGATTGAGGCAGCGCTTGGCTACTACCACAGTATCGCCACGAACTGGGAACGTTCAGCTATGATCAAGGCGGCCTTCGCTGCAGGAGACTCGTCAGAAGCGAGCAAATATCTTGACGAGATGGCGCACTGGGTCTGGCGGCGGAATATGGACTTCGAGGCGCTCAAAGATATTGCAGCAATAAAAAACCAGATTAACCGGCATTACGAGCTGGAAGACGCGACTTTCGAAGGCTTTGACGTGAAACTCGGCGTTGGTGGCATCCGGGAGATCGAATTCTATGCTCAGGTCAACCAGCTGCTGCATGGTGGTAGAAACCCGTCACTTAGAGGCCGAAACACGGTCAAAACGCTCCGCGAGCTTACCGATCTGGAACTCGCACCAGCTAAAGCATGTAGAGAGCTGATTGCCGCCTACGAATTTCTTCGCATGGTTGAACATCGTATTCAGATGACCAACGATGAGCAAACACACTCCATCCCTGAAGACGAAACAGGTATCGAGCGCCTAACAAGCTTCCTGGGCTACCAAAACGCATCTGAATTCAGAGCAGAATTGCGTACTCACACAGAGCGTGTTCAGCGGCATTACGATGATTTACTGCCGGACAGTGCAGGTGAACCGACTAACATGACCGAAAAACAGACACGGGCAGCATTGACCAAGGCTGGCTTCACGGACACGGACGCGGCTCTTCACCTTATTGGTTCCTGGAAGTATGGTCGTTATCGAAGCCTGAAAACCAATAGAGCCCGTGACCTTCTTGGCCAATGTCTGCCCGAGCTTCTAACCGCTTTTGGCAAAGCTCACCTGCCAGATGCCGCCTTAAGGAGATTTGATACTTTCCTGGTTCAGTTGCCATCTGGTGTTCAACTATTTTCCTTGCTGAAGTCAAACAGTCGGCTCTTGCAGCTACTTGCACGCATCATTGGCCTTGCGCCAGCCTTATCTTCTATTCTCGCGAAACGGCCTGGTCTTTGGGACGCGGTTCTGGATCCTCAGTTTTTTGAGCCGGTGCAAAACGTTGAAGAGCTTCGCGATGACTTGCGCAGACAGCTTTCAACCGCACGGGATTTTCAGGATACACTTGATTTTGTTCGCCGCTTTTTTGCGGAACAAAAGTTTAAAACCGGCGTTCTAATGCTTGAAGGAATCGCAGACGCGGAGGAAATCGGGCTGAGTTTATCCAATGTGTGTGACGTGATCATGCAGGAACTAATACCTAGCGTAGAAAAAGAATTTGCCGAAAATCACGGGTATTTCAATTCACAGCAACAAGGCATTGCGATGGTTGCGCTCGGAAAGTATGGCGGTCAGGAACTAACACACACATCGGATGTAGACATAATATTTTTATATGATTCAGTGTCCGAGGTTGAATTTTCAAGTGGAAAAAAACCTTTAACACCAAAGATTTATTATGCCCGGCTCGCGCAGCACATTATAACAGCAATAACCGCACTTACACCTGAAGGCCAGCTGTTTGATGTAGACACAAGGCTAAGGCCATCCGGATCACAAGGGCCGCTAGCAGTCGCGATCAATAGCTTCAAAGACTACTATAGATCCAGTGCCTGGACATGGGAGTTTCTTGCTCTCACTCGGGCCCGGGTGATCCACGCAGGTGCGATTGACGTGGCAGATGTCCAAAGCGCCACCAGACAGGCCTTAAGTACCCTGCGCCCTGGTTCTGACATCACCATTGATACACAAGAGATGCGGATGAAGCTTTTCGAACAGTTTGGCACAGAAAACTGCTGGGAGGTCAAACATGTGCGCGGCGGATTGGTAGATATTGAATTTATCTGTCAATTTCTGGTTCTTCGTCATGCGTCTGCGCATCCCGACATTATTGAAGCGAACATAGGCCGATGTCTGGCGGTTCTGCGTGATTGCAGGTTACTTACGGCGACAGACCATGCAGTGCTGATCGATGGGTATAGCTTGCAACGAACCATTCAATCAGTCCTGCGGTTGTGCCTTGAGGCAACACCTGAAAAAGGTACGGACATTCCGGCCGGGCTTGCACAGGTTCTAATGGAAAGTCTCCAATATTCGTCCATTCCTGATCTTGAGAACGAACTCAGGAAGCGTCAAAAGCAATGTCATGCTCTATTTATTCAAATCGTCGCCGATCAAAAGGAAAAATAATCCGTTTGGAACAATCACCAGTAAAAACCCTGTCTGTTTCAGACGTCTTTAAACCTTGCAAATCAGGATAGCGGCGATACTGTCGCGATCGCGTCAACACGATAACCAGAGGAAAAACCCATGTCTCTTTCAATTGGCGATAAAGCGCCGCAGTTTACCCTGCCCGGCAACGACGGCGCGACATTGTCTCTCAACGATTTCACCGGCAAGAACGTTGTGCTGTACTTCTACCCAAAAGATGACACGCCGGGTTGCACAACAGAGGCGAAAGACTTTACAGCGCTTGGTGCACAATTTGATGCCGCGAACACGGTTATCATAGGCATGTCAAAAGACACCGCGGCAAAGCATGACAAGTTCATCGCGAAGCATGAGCTCACCGTACTGCTGGCATCTGACGAAGAAGGTACAGCACTTGAGCAATATGGCGTCTGGGTCGAAAAAAGCATGTATGGCCGCACGTATATGGGTATACAGCGTGCAACATTCCTGATCGACGGCAGCGGAGTGATCCGGGAAGTCTGGCCAAAGGTTAAAGTTAAAGGTCATGCTGCAGAGGTCCTTGAAAAAGCCCAAAACCTTTAAGGAGCACGGAGCAATCCAATAACATGAAACCTTCATGGACAGATATCAGCGAAGCGGCGTGTGCAGTCCTTAACACTGAAAAGGCCAGCGACAAAGCCACGCTCGCACGGCGGGTTGCCGCAGCCTGGAGAGACGAAACTGTACTTTTTGCGTTTACGCAAAAACCGCCGGTCCGACCAGCCCGTCCATCCGCACCGCAACTGCTGCCTCCAGCTGATATGCCGCGCAGGCGCAAAGGCGGCAATGAGACCAACCGCAGAGCATTACTGCATGCCGTTGCCCATATCGAACTGAACGCCATAGACCTTGCTTTTGATATCGTCGCCCGGTTTGGGCACATCATGCCTCGTGGCTTCACAGACGACTGGATATCTGTTGGTGATGACGAGGCACGGCATTTCACCCTGCTAAACGGCAGATTGAAAGCTAACGAGAGCTTCTACGGCGACATGCCTGCGCACGATGGACTATGGCAATCCGCGATGGACACGTCAGACAATCTGGCTGCGCGTCTGGCAGTAGTGCCTATGGTTCTGGAAGCGAGGGGCCTTGATGTCACACCAGCCATGATAGCCCAGTTTGAAAACTCAGGTGACACAGTTTCCGCTGAGGTCCTGAAGACAATTTTCGAGGATGAAATTGGTCATGTGGGTGTTGGCAGCCGCTGGTTCAAGTTTCTGGCAGGCAAAGTGAAGAAAGATGCAGAGCCATGGTTCCGGGAACTGGTAAAAAAATACTTTCATGGTCATCTAAAACCGCCCTTTAATACCACAGCACGCAACCGAGCCGGCATGCCCCGTGATTTCTACGAGCCGCTTGTCAAAAAAAAAGACAAACCGCCAGTAAAGCCAACTAGCGCTTGACCTTTTCCACAAAAATGAGTGCAATGCGCCGAAATTAATCGATTGTTCGCAATTTGCGCTTATATTGCGTTAATAAGCCCAATGATAATGGGTAAAACAGTCTTTGAGAGAAACGCTAAGCGGTTGAGAGTGTAGTGTGACGGCGAAATCCTTCAAACTTGCGGCATATTATGCTCGCTTCGAACAATGGCGCGGGAAGTATTTCCCGGAGCGTCAGCTGTTTTTACGCAGCCAGGGGCGTGTTCGTTTTTTAACCATACACAGCTATACACAGATCGCCATAACCACGAGCCTGATGGTCGCTATTGGCTGGGGCGCAGTCACAAGTTACGCGTACCTGAGCCGTGATCAGGTTATTGAGGGCAAGAACAGAACTATCTCAACGATGTCCACACAGTATAAAACGCTTTCGAATGACTTTTCAGCACTCGAGGCAGAAGTGGAACGTCGTGCACAACAACTCGAAGAACGGCAAAATTTTCTGGAAGAAATGCTGGAAGAAGAACACTCCGTTTCCGAGATAACCCTGCCGGCAGAAAGCGAAACCGCAGACACTCCCGCGACAATGACAATGCCTGTAGCTCGGGAAACCGCCGCACCGGAGCAACAATCTTCACTTATTGACCGTTTTTTCTCCGGAGCCTCCGTCAACGCATCTACTGTCGGGACTCTGGAAAGGCGCTCCGCGCTCCTTGCCAGACTGAGGAACCTCGAGCAACGACAGCGAAACATGGCTGGTGCGTTACTTGAAAATGTTAATACCCGGATCGCATTTGTTGACGATACGCTCGCGTCGTCAAACCTGAAGACTGATGATTTGCTGGAAAAAATGACACCCGAAACCGTTGCTGTTGGTGGGCCTTATATTCCGGAACTCGGCTTTGACGGTGTGTTTGATGAGTTTGACGGGATGACTTTTGTCTCACTGCAAGAAAAAAGTCAGCGCCTTAAGATGGTCACAAATGCGCTCGATAGTTACCCCATTGGCAAACCAGCCGAGAAATTTTATCTGTCCAGTCGTTTTGGCAGACGGCGCGATCCTATCAAAAAAACCTGGGCCCACCATTCGGGTCTGGATTTGGCTGGATGGCCCGGCACTCCAATAACAGCGACAGCGCCCGGTAAAGTAGTTTATTCGGGATGGTTTGGCCCGTATGGCAACATGGTCGAAATCGATCACGGTAATGGCTTCAGAACCCGATATGGGCATATGAAAAAACTAAGAGTTAAAAAGAACGAAAACGTAATTTTGGGGCAACAACTGGGCGACATGGGCAAAACTGGCCGGGTAACAGGTACACATGTTCATTATGAAGTTTGGTTCGATGGCAAACTCAAAGACCCTATGCCCTTCATGAAGGCAGCAAAAAATGTTCTCAAAATCCAGGGACGATATGAAGAAACCAATGAACAATCCTAATCCTAACCCGCGGTCAGGCGCATCGCCTACACCGTCAATTGTTGGCCCAGACGTCCAGATCGAAGGTAACGTGAAAACCGTTGGGGAGCTACAACTGGACGGCTCTATCAAAGGAGACCTCGTATGCGGAAGCCTTGTGATGGGTGAAAGTGGCAAGGTTGATGGCACTATTGCCGCGGAAACAGTAACTGTGCGTGGCTCCGTAAAAGGCGAAATTCGCGCGAAATCGGTACGGCTGGAAAAAAGCGCCGTCGTTGAAGGCGACGTATATCATGAGAGCCTTTCGGTCGAAGCCGGTGCCAAATTGACCGGCCGTTTTGCTCATACATCTGGAAAACCGGGTTCAGCGCCACAACAAACGGCGGAAACACCGTCTTTTGTTGAAGCAAAGAAAAACGCGGCAGAAACTGATGCAAAGAAGACTGCAGCAGGATAAGCTCGCGCACCTGAGCACAAAAAAGGGCGCATCGTAATGCGCCCTTTTTTTATTGAATGGCTTGATGTCGATTTAACTCAACTCACTTTCGGCCGAGATGATTTTATTGACAATTCCGTACTCTTTGGCCTGTTCACAGTTCAGCCAAAAATCCCGGTCCATATCTGTTTCCAGCTTTTTAAGTGGTACGCCTGTCGCATCGGCAAAAATCTTATTGAGCCTTGAGCGCATCTTCACGATTTCCTGTGCAGCAATATCAATATTGGTTGCATCGCCCCGAACCCCGCCACTCGGTTGATGTAGTAAAAAGCGTGTATTGGGAAGCGCATACCTGTTTTTCTTGCTGGCGGCCACATAGATAAGCGCACCCGCACTTGCCACCCAGCCAGTGCCAAGAACACGTACTTCGGGTTTGATAAATTTTATTGTGTCGTGGATCATGTCTCCAGATTCCACGTGACCACCCGGCGAAGATATAATCACTGTAATCGGATCATCCGACACATGTGCCATTGCCATAAGACGCGCACATGTTTCCCGGGCAATCTCCTGATTGATTTCACCGGTAATGAATATCTTTCGGGCATCAAATAGCAGCTTTTGAATATGCTCGCTGCCGGCCTTTACTTTGTCTTCACTATCGTTTTCATCTTTGTACATTACTGTTCCTCTGTGGAATGAAATTAATCAATATCGGACACATCGGCGCTCCCGCCATGCACCCGTGCGGCCAGCGCCGCGGCCATGAAGGGGTCCAGATCACCATCCAGGACTTTGTCCGGCTGCCCTGATTCTTCGCCCGTTCGCAGGTCTTTAACCATTTGATAGGGCTGCATCACATACGAGCGAATCTGGTGACCCCACCCAATTTCAGTTTTCTGAGCGTTAACGGCATTCGCTTCTTCTTCCCGGCGCCGAAGCTCTTCCTCATACAGGCGAGCCTTCAGCATGCTCATCGCTTCCGCCCTGTTCTTGTGTTGAGATCGCTGGTTTTGGCACTGCACAACAATACCTGAAGGCTGGTGCGTAATACGAATTGCACTGTCTGTGGTATTTACGTGCTGACCACCAGCGCCCGATGCCCGGTAGGTATCGACCTTGAGGTCCGCGTCGTTGATCTCAATATCAATCGAGTCGTCAATGACCGGATACACCCACACAGAGGCAAAGCTCGTGTGCCTGCGCGCGTTGCTATCATAAGGGGATATGCGTACCAAACGATGAACGCCAGACTCGGTTTTCATCCATCCATAAGCGTCTTCACCCTTCACAAGCAACGTTGCAGACTTAATCCCGGCCTCCTCGCCCGGCATATACTGGACCGTTTCGACTTTAAACCCTCGCTGCTCGGCCCATCGGGCGTACATCCGCAGCAGCATATTGGCCCAGTCCTGGCTCTCAGTGCCGCCGGCCCCTGAATGAATTTCTATATAGGTGTCGTTACCATCGGCCTCTCCGGACAGGAGAGCCTGTAATTCGGCTTTCTTCGCAGCGGTCGCCAATGTGGATAACTGCTCGACCGCTTCGTTCTCCATATCGCTGTCGCCATCCAATTCAGCCAGCTCCAGGATTTCAAGCGTGTCGCTCAGGTCGGTCTCTATGGTACTCACAGCCTTTATCGCATCATCAAGCTTGGTGCGTTCACGCATCAACTTCTGAGCGTTTGCCGGATCACTCCAGAGATCAGGGTCTTCTGCAAGCGCGTTCAGCTCCTCAAGTCGCAATAGTGCCTGATCCCAGTCAAAGATGCCTCCTCAGCAGTGCCATTGACTGCTGGAGTTGGTCGACGGTTGCCTGAGCTTCCGCGCGCATACGCAAATTCCCTTTCACATCGCATTGCCAAAACCCGCGATCCAAAACAGGATCAGTAGATTCCACCAGTGCCTTTTCGAATTGAACTTTTGGTTTTACCGATTGGGAGCGAGCCGTCAAGCACTGCGAGTTGACCTGCACGAGGTTCCGTACCTGGTTTGAAGGCTTCGAGAATTACGCGCACGTCGCCAGGACCAGCAGGTGCGCCGGTTTCAGCGTTGACACGCACAAGGCGAATGCCGGTCGGTGTTCGGAAAGGAACACCAGGTTGTCCTCTGAGTGCATCCTTCATGAAGTCTCGAAATACCGGCACTGCAACGCTTGAACCCTCTTCGTTCAGCCCAAGAGAGCGAGGTCGGTCAAAACCCGTGAATACACCAACCACCAAATCCGGCGAAAAGCCCACAAACCAAGCGTCGTTGCCATCATTTGTGGTGCCGGTTTTTCCCGCAAGCGGCTTGCCCAGAACCCGAATCTTGCGCCCCGTACCGTTTTCCACGACTCCCTGCATCATGGAGACCAGCTGGTACGCAGTTAACGGGTCAAGCATTTGCTCCCTGTCATCAGGGATCGGTGGCTCATCGATGTTGAGAGCCCAATCAAGTTCACACGCTTCACAAACGCGTTCATCGTGCTGATAAATGGTGCGCCCGCGTCGATCCTGAATACGATCAATAAGTGCCGGTTTAATCTTGCGGCCACCATTGACGATCATGCCATATGCCGCCGTCAGCTTGAGCAATGAGACTTCGCCTGCCCCAAGGCTCGCGGCGAGCGTAGGTTCCATGTTTTCATGGAGCTCGAAGCGTTTGGCATAATCCATAACCGTACCCATACCCAGATGCTGCGCGAGGCGAACGGTCATCAAATTACGAGACTTTTCAATACCCAAGCGAAGGGTACTGGGGCCGTAGAACTTATCACTACTGTTTTTCGGTTTCCATTTACCCAGCCCCTGCCCCTGATCAATCACGAAAGGTGCGTCAAGTACAAGGCTGGATGGTGTGAAGTCGCGGTCAAGTCCGGCTGCATACACAAACGGTTTAAAAGCGGAGCCTGGCTGCCGCTTGGCCTGTGTTGCGCGGTTGTATTCGCTTGAGCTAAAATCATAGCCGCCTGCCATAGCCAACGTTCGGCCAGTATGGGGATCCATTGCAACCAAAGCGCCCTGAATTTCGGGGATTTGACGCAAGCCAAACACCGGGAACCCTGTGATTTCCCTGCCGTCGATGTCATAAAAATCAGGTAGCGTTACACTTTCTGCGTCGGATACCTTTTCCACCGCAACAACATCGCCCATCGCCAGCACTTCACCAACGTCCTTCACTTTTGGACCAAGGCGCTCACCGCTCCTCCAGGCACGTGCCCACTCCACCTCTGCAAATGGAACAAAGCCATACTCACCGGTTTTCAGGCCAACCACTGCCCCTTCGGCGCGCACTTCATGCACAACCGCGTGAAGCCATGAGGGAACACCAAGCGGTGTCTTTACTGCCGCTAACCTTTGTTGCCAAACGTCATCAACATCGAGGCGGCCAATGGGCCCACGCCACCCATGGCGGCGATCATAGGCAATAAGGCCTTCACGCAGGGTGCGCTCGGCTATCGCCTGCAAACGGGGTTCAAGAGACGTTCTTACCGAAAGCCCGCCCTCGTAAAGGATTTTCGTTCCATACATGCTGCCGACCTGGCGGCGCACCTCTTCTGCGAAATAACCTGCT
Source organism: uncultured Kordiimonas sp. (assembly GCA_947503625.1). GTDB lineage: Bacteria > Pseudomonadota > Alphaproteobacteria > Sphingomonadales > Kordiimonadaceae > Kordiimonas. The sequence continues at coordinate 252,659 of CANNEK010000001.1, forward strand.
TCAAACCGGGCGTCACCCCCGCGAGCCCGCAGCACGATCTGCCGTTTCGATGCTTCATTATATGTGTTTTGGTCGATATAACCGAGCACAAGCATTCTGGACAGCACCCAATTCCTGCGCCCTATAGCCCGTTCCCGGTTCCGGACCGGATGATAGTTGTTGGGGGCTTTCGGCAAAGCTGCCAGATAAGCCATTTCGTCGACCGTCAGCTCATTAAGCGACTTGTTAAAATAGTTGAGTGCCGCCGCTGCAACGCCGTATGAGCGGTTTCCGAAGTAAATCTCGTTCAGGTAAAGTTCAAGGATACGATCTTTCGAAAACGCTCTTTCGATCCTTAGTGTAAGGATCATTTCCTTAATCTTACGGTCGAGCTTCTGGTCGAGTGTTAGCAGGAAGTTTCTGGCCGTTTGCTGGGTTATTGTCGAACCGCCCTGCAGAGGCCTGCCCTGAATGACGTTCAAGACATTTCGTATATTACCGCGCACCATACCCATATAATCAAGGCCCGAATGCTCGTAAAAATTTTTATCCTCAGCCGATAAAAAAGCCTGAATCAGCTCTTCAGGAATTGCCTCTATTGGCACAAACAGTCTTTGTTCTTTGGCGAACTCGGTCAAAAGACTGCCGTCACCAGCATGAATTCTAGTAACAACAGAAGGCTCGTAATTTGCCAGCTGGCGGTAGTCTGGCAAATCCCTGCCATAATGAATGATCGCCCACAAAACGAGCGCCACCACCGAGATGGCCCCGACAGCACCGGAAATCAGCGCAAACTTCACAAGCCGACGCCACAAAGGTCTCTTCACCTTTGTTGGTCCCGGGTCCGCTACATTTTCCATTTCCGTATCGCTATTCATCTGTCAGTTGATCTTGCCAATTTCATGCGCACGCTTCTGCCCTATTTTGACATGGCAATCAATTGTGACGTTGATAAGGCAATCAGCGACTTTGAGCTACAATTGAGGAGAAGTATCTGTCAATAGCCCTGCGTGCGGATTGAGCGATCAGTTTCTGGCCTTTTGAGCTGTTTAGAAACTTTGCGCTTGCTCTGTTGGTGAGATACCCGGCCTCAAGCAACACTGACGGAACATCCGGCGCTTTCAAAACACCCAAATTGGCATAACGATGCGCGCGCTCAAGCATCGGAACGTTACCCCGCATCTCTGACACGAGAATTTCGGCAAACTGCGCGGAATAATTCATGGTCTCCCGCTGGGCCAGCTCGATCAATATCCCCGACACATCATCTTCAACAACCTCGAGGTTTACACCTGCTATCAGGTCAGATTTGTTTTCCCGAGCTGCCAACCGCGCCGCCTCCTTGTCGGATGCAGTTTCAGATAGATTATAAACGCTGCCACCCCGTATTCTGGAATTCTTGATCGAATCTGCGTGAATACTGATAAACAGATCTGCATTATAACGTCGCGCAATTCTAAAGCGTTCACGGACTTTGTGAAAAATATCGCGGTCGCGGGTCATATAAACTTCGTAGCGGCCGGTTTTGTTAAGTTCGTCTCGTATCGCGCGCGCAATTTTAAGTGTGATTACTTTCTCATGAACACCGATGACACCCAGGTTGCCTGGGTCGATACCGCCGTGTCCCGGATCCAAAACAATAATGTGTTTTCCATCCCGGCGCCTTGAATTGGATACTTCCGGTGTTGCCTGGGTTTTCGCTGCATATCGCGAGCGCTGGCTTTTCGATGCATTAACTGCCGCAAGAAATTCGGTACGGCTCGAGGGTTTTATGTCAACGACATAGCGTTTACTGCGGCCGGATGTTGCTGGCAGCGTAAAAGCGTTCGAAACAACTGCCGGACGTTTGAGATCAAGGACAATTCGATACGTGCCTTCACTAAACAAGCCGTGTCGATAGCCTTCAACAAGGCCGAGCGACTTGACACTATCGCCACCCTTCCAACTCACGTCTGGTAAATCGATAACGATACGATACGGGTCCGCCAGCAAGAATATGGCTGGTTTGCTGTCGCCCGCAAGGTCGATAACAAACCGTGTTGTGTCACCATTTTCGCCAAAACGAACACCAGAAACATCAGCAGCATGTGTGACACGAACAGGCAATACCATTAAAAACAGGATAGACACCAAACCCAAACGGGCGAACATCCTCAAAACAAACGATTCTTTCAGCATCAAAAAGTTCTTCACGTAAGTTGGGCCCGCCCGGCGGAGAGGCGATGCTATTGTTGCAAATTCGCATAAAAATACTAGATGCAGGATGAATCGATCTCAAGAGAAACTGTTATCTTATTTCAAAAACGTGTCAGCAAATGCAAGTGGTTACCGCTCTTTCCGGCAAACCAGCGATCAAAAAATTATTCGTTTGTATTGCAGGCAATAGTTCACTATCTTGGATATGCGAGTTTACCGACTTGCCGCCTGATTTGCGGCGGGTCACGGTTTTCCCAAGAACGGAAAGGCAGACGACACCCAATTGATGTCGCACCTGACCCGGAAAACCCAAAAAGGATAAGAACAGGCAATGGCCAACAGGCTTTGCGTATTTGCAGTAATACTCATGAACCGTCTGAGCTTTTTCGGGCGGACGCAATGGTTTGTGCTCCATTCTTTTTCTGCGCTTATCTACTCCAACCTAAATTCATCATTTATAAAACCGGTTTTCGCCAGCGCCCCCCTCTTTCGAGGGAGTGAGACAACGCGGCGAACCGTTCGGAGTACTATTTTATGTCAACTAGAATGCTTATTGACGCGCGTCATCCTGAGGAGACGCGGGTTACAGTTGTTAAAGGAAGCCGTGTAGAGGAATTTGACTACGAATCAGCTTCAAAACGTCCCTTAAAAGGCAACATCTACCTGGCGCGGGTGACCCGCGTAGAACCTTCGCTTCAAGCTGCGTTTGTCGAGTATGGCGGTAATCGCCATGGTTTTCTGGCGTTTAGCGAAATTCACCCTGATTATTATCAAATTCCTTTGGAAGACCGACAGGAACTCATTGAAGCGGAAACCAAGGCGGCTCTCGAACGTGCTCAGGAACTGGACGCCAAACTTGAAAAAGAAGCCAATGAGGAAGAAAAGAAAAAACCTCGCCGGGGACGCAGGCGCAAAAAATCTGACATAGAAGCTGATGCAACTGAAAAGACTGAAGCTGATACGTCCGACGATGGCGATATGCCGGAAAGCGCATCTGGTGATGACAAACCGGCAAAAGCCGATTACGAGGCTGACGCCGCCAGGAATTCCGACGACACTTCAGATGATGCCGAAGATTCTGTCGAAGAAGTCGCGAAAGGCAAAGACAGTGACGAGGCCGACAAGGACGATGAAATCGCAGAAGCTGCGGCACGTCGCCACGCCCTCAGAGCCCTAAAACGCCGCTATTCCATTCAGGAAGTAATTAAACGCCGCCAGGTTCTGCTGGTTCAGGTGGTTAAAGAAGAACGTGGCAATAAAGGCGCTGCTCTCACCACCTATATGTCACTTGCCGGGCGTTACTGCGTACTGATGCCTAACAGCACGCACTCTGGTGGCATCAGCCGTAAAATCGCCAATGCCTCTGATCGCCGCAACCTCAAGAAGATTATCTCTTCTCTCGAAGTTCCTGACGAAATGGGTCTCATTGTACGTACCGCCGGCATGGAGCGGACAAAGTCAGAAATCAAACGGGATTACGACTATTTGCTGCGCCTGTGGAACGGCATCCGTGATTTGACGCTTCAATCGGTCGCCCCGACTCTGGTGTATGAAGAAGGCAACCTGATCAAACGCACTATTCGCGACCTTTATACGCGCGACATCGACGAAATTCAGGTCGAAGGGGAAGAAGGATATCGGGCAGCCAAGGACTTTATGAAGCTGCTTATGCCCAGCCATGCTAAAAAAGTGCAGCATTACCAAGACCCTATTCCCCTCTTCCATCGCTATCAGGTTGAAAGCCACCTTGAGGCGATGTACCAGCCCGTGGTTCAGCTCAGGTCGGGCGGATATATTGTTATCAACCCAACAGAAGCCCTGATTTCAATCGACGTGAACTCTGGCCGTGCGACCAAAGAGCACAATATCGAGGAAACAGCTCTCAAAACCAATCTGGAGGCCGCTGAAGAAGTGGCCCGCCAGTTGCGCCTGCGCGATATGGCCGGGCTTGTCGTCATTGATTTCATCGATATGGAAGAGCGCTCCAACAACCGTTCAGTTGAACGCCGAATGAAAGAGGTTCTGAAATCTGATCGGGCCCGTATCCAGGTTGGCCGCATTTCCAGCTTTGGGTTGATGGAAATGTCGCGACAACGCCTTCGCTCGAACCTTCTTGAAGTCTCTATGGAAACCTGCAAGACCTGTTCCGGCATGGGCATCGTGCGCTCTATTGAGTCCGCAGCCTTGATGGCACTTAGAAACCTTGAGGAAGAAGGTATTCGTGGCCGCAGTTCGCTGGTTCGTGTTACCGTATGCCCTGATGTTGCGGTGTATTTACTTAACAAAAAACGTAACATCCTTACCGGTTTTGAAACCCAGTACGATTTTGAAATTGAAATACTGGCACAGCCCTCAATGGGTCCATCCGATATCGAAATAACACGGGAAGCTATCGCTGAAGGCAAAGCAAGTGCGAGCGATCAGGTTGTTAAACCAGACACAGAAGCAGCCGATATGCCATCAGCACCTGTTCAGTCCCCAGTAGCGGATGAAGACGAAGAACGACCACAACGCAAGCGCCGCAGGCGTCGGCGTCGGCGTCGTGGTGGGTCGGAAGACAATCAGGAATCTGGCGCGGTCGATAACGACGAAAATAAATCTGAAGATGACGCGCCTTCGCAAGATGCCAAATCGGATGACGAAGGCGGAGAAGAGAATCGCAAGCCTCGCCGACGCAGAGGCAGCCGTGGTGGCAGACGCCGTTCCGAGCGCGCTCAGAACGAGAATGAGCAAACAGAAAATTCAGCATCAGACCCGGCTGAAACCAAAAACGAAACGGAAACGCCACCAACACCGGCGGCAAACGCAGATGATGCGGAAGAGAAACCACGTCGCCGTCGTCGTCGTGTGCGCAAACCGGATACAACCGAGACTGTAGAAACCGACGTGAGTGTTCCACAGGACGAGGTGCTGGCCGAAGAGAAACCAAAAGCGCGCCGGTCTCGCAGTAAGAAAACTGACGAAGAGCAAACACCCAGCGACACCAAGCCGCCTGTTGCAAGCGCTGATGCGGTCAAAGACGATGAAACAAAAGTCAAAAAACCTCGCCGGCCCAGGAAAACTGCAGAATCGAAAGATGATTCTGACGGTGACGCTGAGAAAAAGCCCCGAGCACGCCGGGCGAAGAAACCGGCCGACGATGTCGCTCTGGCTAAAACTTCAAAAGCTGAAGAACCGGCGCCGAAACCCAGAGGCCGCCCTCGTAAAGCGGCTACTGCCAAAAAGGATGATAATAAGCCGGATATTACGACTTCTTCTGCAGCAGAAACTTCGGCACCTAAAGCGCCGCACGCAGATACACCCGGCAATACCGGTGGTGGCGATGGCCAGCCAAAACGAAAAGGCTGGTGGCAACGAACCTTTGGATAGCAATTTAAAAAAGCGGCGAGATATCGCCGCTTTTTTTTGTGTAATGCAGCGCTCAAGGTAAAGTGCATTTGCAAAGGCGTGTAGAACAAAAACCACAGAAATACCGTATTTCAATCACAGGCTTGTTAAGCGATATTCATTGACGGTTCAGGCCCATAAGCATAGCTTGGCCGCAGTTTTGGAGCGTATTTTGATTAAACCGGTTAAACAGTCAATCGCGGCGCTGATGGTTACCTTGCTTGTTGGCATGCAAGCGACGGCACAGTCCCTTTTGCGTGATGCGGAAACCGAAGCATTTTTCCGTGAAGTCTCATATCCGATTTTTGAGGCTGCCGGGTTAACGCCGCAGTCTGTTCACATGTACCTGCTGAACGACAAGTCGATTAACGCATTCGTGACCGGCGGCCAAAACATCTTCTTTCATTCCGGGCTGATTCTCGCTGCTGACGATGTTGATGAGTTGTTAGGAGTGCTTGCGCACGAGACCTGCCATATTTCCTGTGGTCACAGGATCAGTCGCGGCGATGCTGCTGTATCGGCCGGATCGTTCAGTATTCTATCGCTTGTACTCGGAGCCGCTGCAATTGCCCTTGGTGGTGGTGACGCCGGCATTGGCATTCTTGCGGCCGGCCAAACCGTTGCCCAGCGCCAATTTCTGGCGTACACACGTGGTCAGGAAAGCGAAGCCGACCTCGCCGGAGCGCGCTATCTTGAAGCAGTAGGCATCTCGCCTACGGGCATGATCCGTTTTTTCGATAAACTACGCGATCAGGAAATTCTGGCACAGGTACGACAAGACCCATATGTGCGAAGCCACCCCCTTAATCGCACCCGTATTCTGCAACTTCAGCAAACGGCGGCCAGTAGTCCCTATTACAACACGCCCCCCAATGAGTTCACCAACGAACGCTTCAAACGACTTCAGGCGAAGCTCGCCGGTTACCTTGACCATCCGCGCCAGACGCTTCGGAAATACCCACCCGGCGATAAAAGTATAGCAGCCCGCTACGCGAGGGTTTACGCATACAATAAAGCACTCGAGTGGGATTTGGCCCTCGAGGAAGCGAATGCTTTAATTGCAGCAGAACCAAACAACCCCTATTTCTATGAGATCAAAGGTCAAATTCTTTTCGAAAATGGCAGGATAGACGAAAGCGTACCGGTGCTCGAAAAAGCCGTGCAGCTTGCGCCTCGAGAGCCTTTGATCGCAACAGCGCTTGGTCAGGCGCTCGTGTCCTATGAAGATGCGGAAAAAATGGAGCGCGCTGTCCCAATTCTGAAATCAGCAACACGCCAGGATCGAACCAACACTTTCGCGTGGTTCAACCTTGCCAAAGCCTACAGCTGGCTCGATCAGCAGCCACAGGCAAGCCTTGCCACTGCAGAACGCTTCTACTCTGGCGGCGCCGCAGCACAGGCACTGACGCACGCACGCCGTGCCATGGATGGTTTTGACACCGGCACACCTGAATGGCTTCGGGCCCAGGATATTATGATCGCTGCAGAAGAAGCTGCCAGAAACCAGCGCGGACAGCGAAGACGCTTTCAACCAACCTTTTCTGTAACGAGAAAACGTTCAGAGACTAACAGTAACGAGTTTTGAGATGAAGATTTTTGGACAAAAAATTACCACCGTTCTAGTGGCTATCGGGTTCGCAATCTCTCCTGCTTCAGCGCAAGAGCAGAAGGTTGACCCTGCCGAACGGGAAAAGATCGAGCGGGTCGTTCAGGACTATCTGATGGAGAACCCCGAGATTATCGCTATCGCTATTCGAGAGTTACAACGCCGCCAGCAGGTCGCGCAGATGGGACCCGCCATCCAGATGTATCGCGACTACCTGGAAAAAGACCCTGAAGCCCCAGTCATAGGAAACCCGAACGGCGATGTTACAATTGTTGAATTTTTCGACTATCGCTGCGGGTTTTGCCGTCGTCACTTCCCTGAAGTCATGCGTCTGGTGCGCGATGATGGTAACATCCGCCTCATTCCTCGCCAGTTCCCAATCCTGGACAGGCAAGGCCAGACCCCGGTTTCCTATTTGGCTTCGCGTGCGGCTCTTGCCGCGCAAAAACAGGGCAAGTTTGAAGAATACCATATCGCTTTGATGACATCTGAAGGTTCCTTAACCGAGGATCAGTTATACACTATCGCTGCTCGTCTCGGCTTGAACGTTGAACAGTTGAAGGCTGATATGAACGACAGGCTCGTCGTGAAATCCGTCCAAAACACGCTGGCCATCGGAAAAGACATCGGCTTCGAAGGCACTCCAGGCTATATCATTGGTGATGATGTTGTCACGGGAGCCGAAGGATACGGTCGCTTACTGGAAGCTGTGAACCGGGCCCGGGCAAACAGCGGACCGATTGCCAGCGCTGAATAGCTTCCGTCATTGAAAAGTAGAATTAAGGCCGCGTTTTGCGGCCTTTTCTGTTTCTATATCAAGCCCGACAACGGTGAACTCGGGTCGGCATATTTTTTCTTCGGCATGCGCCCTGCCTGATACGCGAGCCTGCCGCTTTCTACGGCCAGTTTCATTGCGCGCGCCATTTTCACAGGATCTTTCGCTTCGGCAATCGCGGTGTTCATCAATACGCCATCACATCCAAGTTCCATCGCCACAGATGCGTCAGATGCCGTGCCGACACCGGCGTCCACCAAAACAGGCACATTTGCCTGCTCGATCATCAGACGTATCTGAACCGGGTTTTGAATTCCAAGGCCGGACCCTATGGGTGCCCCCAGCGGCATGATCGCCACACACCCCATGTCTTCCAGCTTCGCAGCAGCAATCGGGTCATCGCTGCAATAAACCATAACCTTGAAACCTTCCTTGATCAGGGTCTGCGCAGCTTCAAAGGTCTCTATCATGTTGGGATATAGTGTTTTCTGGTCGCCCAATACTTCCAGCTTAACCAGATCCCAACCTCCTGCCTCGCGTGCCAGTCGCAGTGTTCGAATCGCACTGGCTGCGTCAAAACAGCCTGCAGTGTTGGGCAGGTAAGTGATTTTTTTAGGGTCCAGGTAGTCCACCAACATAGGCTGGTCAGGGTCGGACACATTAACCCTGCGTACTGCAACAGTAACAATTTCAGCACCCGATGCCACAACCGCCTTGGCAGTTTCTTCAAAATCCCTGTATTTACCTGTGCCGACAATCAACCGTGAACTATAGCTCTGGCCTGCGAGGGTCCAGGCATCTTTGGCACCAAATTCCGTTTGCGTCATGTGCGCTATCCTCCGCCTATAAAATGAACAATTTCCAGTTGATCGCCGTCTTCAAGAATCACGTCCCGGAACAAAGACTTTGAAACAATCTCAAGATTTCGCTCCACCGCCACCTTTTTGGGGTCGAGAGAAAGGCTTTTGATGAAATCCCAAACCGTCAGGTCTGCGTCAACTGTCCTTGGTTCACCGTTCACTGTAATTGATAAGGTCAATGCTTGCCTCACAAGGTTTAGATGAAAAGCCGGAATGAAACCGAAAGGAAAAACAACCAACAAAAGTACGGTTCCGGCTTTGCACGCCATCATTATGGCATTATACAAGAGGCTTCAAGCGATCTGTCGAGAGAGTGACCCGCTGATGGTAAAAAAAATTGCTGTTCTAAATGGCCCGAACCTCAATCTACTGGGAACCCGGGAGCCAGACACATATGGAACCACCACTCTTGAAGAAATTCATGCGCTCACCGAACAACAAGCGAAGAAACACGACCTTGTTGTTGAATTCCGGCAGTCCAACGTTGAAGGTGAACTGGTAAACTGGGTTCAGGAGGCCGCTAAAGACAGAGCGGGCATCATCCTGAATGCTGCAGCTTACACACACACATCTATCGCATTGCACGATGCCATTGCGGCGATTGAAACCCCGGTAATCGAAGTTCACCTGTCAAATGTGTTCGCACGAGAAGAATATAGGCACCATTCCTATATTTCTGACGTGGCAGCAGGGGTTATCTGCGGTTTTGGTGCAACGGGATATATGCTTGCGGTTGACGCAATAGCCAGTATGCTGCGCGACAAATAAATGCAGCCTGCATAATTGATATTGGGACATCAAGGGGAAGACTGAATGTCGAAGATTAAAGAATATAAGGAATTGATCCGCGAGCTTGCCGAGCTTCTGGATAAATCGACCTTGTCAGAGATCGAAGTGGCGGAAGATGATTTCAGCATCCGTGTCGCCCGTGAAGTCCCGGGTGCCGTTAACTATACAGCCCCGGCAGCAGCGGCGCCTGCTATGCCTGTACCGCCAGCACCTGCCCCTGCCGTACCAGTTGCGGAAACCGCACCTGCGGCTGGCGCAGCAAACCACCCTGGTACCGTTCCTTCACCAATGGTTGGTACGGCGTATGCCTCTGCCAGCCCGGATGCAGACCCCTTCATCAAGGTTGGTGATGCCGTCAAGGAAGGCGATACGCTTCTGATTATCGAGGCAATGAAAGTGATGAACCAGATCGCTTCGCCCAAATCTGGCACAGTTAAAGAAATCCTGTTTGCCGATTCCCAGCCCGTGGAATTTGGTGAAGCCCTCTGTATCATTGAGTAGGAGCTCCGCTCGTGATTAAAAAGGTCCTGATCGCTAACCGCGGCGAGATAGCGCTTCGCATCCATCGTGCCTGCCATGAGATGGGCATCAAAACAGTTGCAGTCCATTCGACAGCCGACGAAGACGCCATGCACGTGCGCCTTGCGGACGAGAGTGTTTGTATCGGTCCGCCTGCGTCTGTAGACAGTTATCTTAACATGCCAGCTATCCTGACAGCGGCCGAAATCACGGGCGCGGATGCAATCCACCCTGGTTACGGCTTCTTGTCGGAGAATGCGAAATTCTCGGAAATTGTTACAGACCACGGCATCGCTTTTATCGGCCCTTCAGCCGAACACATCCGGATGATGGGTGACAAGATAACCGCAAAGGAGACAGTCAAAAAACTTGGTATCCCGGTCGTTCCCGGATCTGAAGGCGGCATCACCGATGACCAGGAAGCCTTCAAGGTAGCCAAGGAAATCGGACTGCCCGTTATCATCAAGGCGTCTGCTGGTGGTGGTGGACGCGGCATGAAAATTGTTCGTGAAGAAAGCGAGCTTTCGTCAGCGTTGCATGCGTGCCGGACCGAAGCCAAGGCAGCGTTCGGTGACGATGCCGTTTATATCGAAAAGTTCCTTACCAAACCCAGGCACATAGAGTTTCAGTTGATCGGCGACAGTCATGGCAACTGTATCCATCTGGGAGAACGTGACTGTTCTCTCCAGCGCCGTCACCAGAAAGTTCTTGAAGAGGCACCTTCGCCCGTTATCGATAGCGAAACCCGCGAGCGCATGGGCTGCATTGTGGCAAAAGCCATGGCAGACTTTGGTTATTGCGGTGCAGGCACCATCGAGTTTCTGTATGAGGATGGCGAATTCTATTTCATCGAAATGAACACGAGGGTTCAGGTCGAGCATCCCGTTACCGAGATGATCACCGGCATCGACATTGTACGCGAACAAATTCGTGTCGCTTCCGGCGAAAAACTCTCCTACACACAAGACATGGTGCGTTTCTTCGGTCATGCCATCGAATGCCGGATTAATGCCGAGCATCCGTTTACATTTGTACCAAACCCGGGGCACGTTACGCAGTACCACCCTCCGGGGGGGCTAAATGTACGCTGTGACAGCGCGGTTTACGCAGGGTATCGAATTCCGCCTTTTTATGACAGCATGATCGCCAAATTGATCGTCTCTGGTTACACAAGAGAAGGCTGTCTGTTACGCCTGAAACGCTCGCTCGAGGAATATGTTATCGACGGCGTGATCACAACGATCCCTCTGCATCAGGCATTGATGGAAAATGAGGATTTTCTGGCAGGTGATTATGATATCCATTGGCTTGAAAAGTTCCTGGAAGAACGCGCGAAATAGTTTTTCGCCAAACTCGCATTGCTCTGGCGCTTTCGAGGCGCCATGAGCACATCTGAGATTACGCCCGACCTGCTTCTAAACGCCTATGCCTCAGGTATTTTTCCGATGGCAGACAGCCGGTCTGACCGGGATATATTTTGGGTGGACCCAATAGAGCGCGGTGTGCTGCCACTTGACAGTTTTCATATACCCAAGTCCCTTAGAAAGCTTGTTCGACAGGACAAATTCACCGTGTCCATCAACACAGCCTTCCGAGACGTTGTAGTCGCCTGCGCCGCGCCTGCTGCGGGAAGAAATAACACCTGGATTAGCGAAACCATTGAAGCTTTGTATACCGATCTTCATCAACGGGGATTTGCACACTCTGTCGAGTGTTGGCTGGACAACAAACTTGTTGGTGGCCTGTATGGTGTCAGCCTTGCAGGTGCGTTTTTTGGTGAAAGCATGTTTCATGTCGAGACAGGTGCCAGCAAAGTAGCGCTTGTTCATCTTGTCGCCCGTCTGAACGCTGGCGGTTTTACTCTTCTGGACACACAGTTCGGTACAGCGCATCTAGCGCAGTTTGGGGTAATTGAAGAACCCCGAGATGCTTACCACCAACGTCTCAATAAGGCGCTGGCTGTGATGGACACAGACTTTTATCGACTGGATACAGGGCTCTCGGGTGACGTTATTTTGCAGTTGATAACCCAAACGTCGTAAACCGCATGCTCGAGCGCATTGAGCGATGGGCTTGAAGCAACCATCCAGCCTTCAAATACACTCTGGTGCTCGCCAGAACGCTTGAGGTCATTGATCTCGAGGTACGCGAACGTCTCGGGTGTCTCGATAGGCGGGCGGGTCCGGCAATATTTGGCGCGAATTGACAAAGTGCCAAAACGTACTTCTTGCTCGATTGGCAATTCTATTTCGGTAATACGCGCCGTGATTTTATCGAGTGCACGCAGAACCACAACATCGCCAGCCTCGGTCGCCAGATCATCAGGGAAAATATCTTGCGCGTTTGCGCTGCCCACCATGAACACAATCGAAGCCAAAATCACTGACTTCAAAACAGTAGATAATGATGTGTTAGTTCGATTCACCATCGTTACCGCCATAGATGAACTTGCCAATCAGTCCCAACAAATCTACGGCATCCTGTGTTTCACTGATCTCATCACCAGGTGCCAGTGTCTCGTCCATGCCGCCGGGCAACAAGTTCATGTAGGTGCCGCCAAGCAACCCTTCCGCAGTGATAGCCACCGCCGTATCCGTCGGCAGCTCCAAATCACGGTTCACGGAAAATGTGACGATGGCCTGATAAGATACCGGGTCCAGAGTACTGTCTACAACTGTGCCGACCTTAATGCCAGCCATACGCACGTCACTACCAAGACCAATACCATCAATGCGGTCAAACCGGGCAGAGAGAGTATACCCACCACCGGCACCCATATCTGTACGGTCGTAGGCAAAGACCAGAAACCAGCCTGCGACAAGCAATACAAGAGCACCAATGAGAGATTCAACGAGGTTGCTAGACATAGACCAATCCAGGTTGTTGGAGGTTCAACATAAAGTCCAAGTAGACTATGGACGCCACGCTTCATAGTCGGAGGCAGTCGCGGCTCGTTTTCCACCGGCCTGCTCTGCACCACTTGGGAAGTATGCATTGTCTGTACCTGTCAGATTAGGCAGATGGTCTTTTTCCCAGGCTTTGGTCGGCAGGGGCTTCTCGCTTGGCAAATCATCGCTCGTATAGTGTAACCAGCCATGCCAATCCGCGGGAACCCTCGATGCTTCAACCGGACCGTTGCGGTATATCACCCAACGACGACGACCATTCTTTTCCTGATAATAGATATTGCCCTGTTCGTCTTCACCAACTTTCACACCCTTCCGGCGCGTAAACAACATCGTGCCAAATGTTTCGCTGTTCCACCATGTGAAGATGGGGGATGAGAAAAGTTTTGAAATCAAACCGGCCATATTCTATTCCCGATACTCAATATTAATTCGCTAGGCGGCATACCATAGAGCAACATAAACTCTTAAAATACCGTTTCGTCGCCCGTTTATCATGTTTGTCTGGCGAGGGAAAGACAATGGGAACATGTTTCTACCGATTCCCGCTTTTCAGCCTGTTAGATCACCTGCCCGTGCCATTTTAATACATACCGGCGAACCCACATGGCTACAGCGCCATTGTGTGCAGAATAAGGCTAAATTTTGCGACTCATTGCGGTCAGGCGATTCGAACAGTCACAGCTTGTGCCATCCGCTGTGTCAACCACAACATATTGAAAAAATGGCTTGTACGAAGCGGTTTTTCACCCCTAAACTTGTGTCCTAGAAAGCAAAGACGTCCATATGTTGTGGGTTCTTTGGCTGAAATTATGGGGAAATCCCGGGTAGATGTTAAGGGCGCATCTGCTTTTTTGCAAAGGCTGGAAGCATAAAGATATGCACCGCCCAAGCGTGTAAAATTTGACTTCCAAGGGGGAAAAGCATGCGTATAGAGCGCCGGTTCACCAAAGACTATCCATGTCCGTATGCGGCACTTGAATGGCGATCAGCTGTGAGTGAAATTCGCAATCCGGACGGATCTATCGTTTTTCATATGGATGGCGTCGAGGTTCCAGAGAGCTGGAGCCAGGTAGCAACCGACATCATAGCGCAAAAGTATTTTCGTAAAGCTGGTGTTCCCCAGGCCCTCAAGCCGGTTAAGGAAAAAGACGTTCCCAGCTGGCTTTGGCGCAAACAGGCGGACAAAAAAGCTCTGGCCAGCATGCCCGAGGAAAAACGCTATAGCAGCGAACAATCGAGCAAACAGGTGTTTGATCGCCTGGCTGGTACGTGGACATATTGGGGCTGGAAAGGCGGCTATTTTGATAGCGAAGAAGACGCCCGCACCTTTTTTGACGAAATGCGTTATATGCTTGCCAACCAGATGGCGGCGCCGAACAGCCCGCAATGGTTCAATACCGGCCTGCACTGGGCTTACGGGATTGATGGTCCTGCGCAAGGGCACCATTACGTGGACTTCGAAACGGGCAAGCTGACGCGGTCCAAAAGCAGTTACGAGCACCCTCAACCGCATGCATGCTTTATTCAGTCGGTGTCGGATGATCTGGTGAACGAAGGCGGCATTATGGACCTTTGGACCCGAGAAGCCCGGCTCTTCAAGTATGGCTCAGGCACCGGTTCAAACTTTTCCAATGTACGCGGCAGTGATGAACCTTTGTCAGGTGGTGGTAAATCCTCAGGTCTTATGAGCTTCCTGAAAATTGGCGACAGAGCCGCTGGTGCTATCAAATCAGGCGGGACGACACGCCGTGCCGCCAAGATGGTGGTCGTGGACATCGACCACCCTGACATCGAAGAATTCATCAATTGGAAAGTGATCGAGGAGCAGAAAGTCTCTGCTCTGGTTTCAGGTTCAAAGCTTAATGAAATTCATTTAAACCGGATCATGAAAGCCTGTCACGATGCCAAGGATAAACTTGATGACGCAGCCTTTGATCCCAAAGCAAACAAAGAACTGAAGAAACAGATCGTAGCTGCACGCAAGGTGATGATTCCTGAAAACTATGTTCAACGCGTCATTCAGTTTGCCAAACAGGGCTACGCGTCGATTGACTTCAAAACCTACAATACTGATTGGGATTCAGACGCTTATCTGACGGTATCAGGCCAGAACTCCAACAACTCCATCCGCGTATCGGATGATTTCATGCGCGCCATCAAGGGCGAAGGTGACTGGTCATTGAAACGGCGCACCGACGGGTCTGTCTCGCGCGAAATTGCAGCGAAAGACCTTTGGCGGGACGTTGGCCAGGCTGCCTGGGCATGCGCCGACCCCGGAATCCAGTTCCACACCACCATCAATGACTGGCATACCTGCCCCAACTCTGGCGAGATCCGGGCTTCAAACCCCTGCTCTGAATATATGTTCCTCGACGACACGGCATGCAACCTTGCATCGCTGAATCTGATGACTTTCCGCAATAGCGATGGAACGTTCGCGGTTGAGAACTTCAAGCACGGCGTGCGCTTGTGGACAATGGTTCTTGAAATCTCTGTATTGATGGCACAGTTCCCGTCAAAAGAGATCGCACAGCTTTCCTATGAATACCGCACTCTGGGAATTGGTTACGCCAATATTGGTGGACTACTGATGAGTAATGGCCTCGGTTACGACAGCGACGAAGGCCGTGCACTCTGTGGTGCGATCACTGCCCTGATGACAGGCGAAAGTTACGCGACAAGCGCTGAAATGGCATCAGAACTCGGGTCTTTCCCCGGCTACGCCAAAAATGAAGACCACATGCTGCGTGTAATCCGGAACCACAGGCGGGCGGCTTACGGCCAGAAAGACGGTTACGAAGACCTCAGCACAAACCCTGTCGCGCTTGATATTGGCAACTGTCCAGACCAGTTGATCACTGTTGCCGCCGCAGATGCCTGGGACCGTGCCCTTGAAATTGGCGAGAAGCACGGCTTTCGCAATGCACAGTCGTCGGTTATCGCCCCAACAGGCACAATTGGCCTGGTAATGGACTGCGACACAACCGGCATTGAACCTGACTTCGCCCTGGTGAAATTCAAGAAGCTTGCTGGCGGTGGTTACTTTAAAATCATTAACCAGATTGTACCGCAAGCTCTCAAGGTTCTCGGGTATTCTGCCAAGCAAGTCAAAGACATTGAAAAATATGCCGTTGGACATTCAACCATCAAGGACGCTCCGGGCATCAATCACGCGAGCCTGAAGGAAAAGGGCTTCACCGACCGGGAAATTGATCTGGTTGAAAGCCAGCTTGCCAACGCATTTGACATCAAGTTTGTTTTCAACCACTTCACGCTCGGCTCGGACTTCTGCAAAGACACTCTTGGCCTGACGACAGAGCAGTTGAATGATTATTCCTTCAATCTTCTGGAGGCTATCGGCTTCTCGAAGAAAGACATTGAAGACGCCAACTTATATTGCTGCGGTGCAATGACCCTGGAACTCGCGCCGCACCTGAAAGAAGAGCACTATAGTGTTTTCGATTGCGCAAACCCGTGCGGAAAAATAGGCAAACGATCTCTGTCGTGGGAGAGCCACATTCGCATGATGGCTGCGGCTCAGCCGTTTATTTCAGGCGCCATTTCCAAGACCATCAACATGCCCAATAGCGCTGAGGTTGACGAATGCATGGCTGCTTATGAACTAAGCTGGTCTCTTGCCCTGAAAGCTAACGCTCTCTATCGCGATGGCTCTAAACTGAGCCAGCCATTGAATGCATCATTGCTGGACGACGAAGACCTTGATGAAACACTTGAGGACAAGTCTGTGGCGGAAAAAACCGGTGTTGTTGCAGAGCGTATTGTTGAACGAATCGTCGAAATTGAACGCGAGGCCGCCAAGTCACGCAAACGCTTGCCGGAGCGACGTAAAGGCTATACCCAAAAAGCGATCGTCGGGGGGCACAAGGTTTACCTGCGCACCGGTGAGTATGACGACGGTTCTGTTGGAGAGATTTTCATCGACATGCATAAGGAGGGCGCGGCTTTTCGGTCTTTGATGAATAATTTCGCCATCGCGATCTCCATAGGCCTTCAGTACGGCGTGCCTCTGGAAGAATTTGTAGATGCCTTCACTTTCACACGCTTCGAGCCATTCGGTCGAGTGGAGGGCAATGATACCATCAAGATGGCAACCTCCCTGCTGGACTATATCTTCCGTGAACTGGCAATATCATATCTGGGCCGCGAGGATCTTGCCCACGCAACTCCGGCCGACCTGATGCATGATACGACAGGTCGCGGCGACAAGAATGACGGGCTGCCGGAGCTGAACGATGACGTCTCACAAGCCCTTGAACGGGTTCAGAAATTTGCATCATCTGGTTATGTGCGCGGCAGCAATCTTGTGGTGCTGAACACCAACAAGGCAAAACCCAGAGACTCGGAAGATAGCGAGTTGGAAACAGTTGCAGTTGCAGCTGCCAGTGTAGCCACCGCTTCTGTATCGGTTGGCTCCGCAATGACCAACGGCGGGACGGATGCCACAAGCGATGCACGGATGGCTGCAAGGATGAAGGGATACGAAGGTGACGCCTGCGGCGAGTGTGGAAACTTTACACTCGTACGCAACGGCACATGCATGAAATGCGACACCTGCGGCTCCACAAGCGGTTGTAGCTGACCAAGGCTAACCGCAATCTGGTTTACCACCCACTAACCCGTCCCTGTGGGTGGTCATCTCGGGGAAGGCTTGCCTTCCCCAATTTTTTTGCTCGTGAGTCTGAACTGCAACGCGGTTCCCTATCCTGAGATGGGGTCAAATGACCGTCAGTTGTTAACAATTTCATCGTGATTTTTACCAATTGTTTACCAGCGTCGCCGATACTGCTAGCGGCTTGGGTATATACGTGGGTTGAGTAAGGAAATGAGTTTGTTCGAGGGCCAGAAAGTCTTGGATATGGCAGAAGTGCCCTCGCAGT
This sequence comes from uncultured Kordiimonas sp., assembly GCA_947503625.1. GTDB lineage: Bacteria > Pseudomonadota > Alphaproteobacteria > Sphingomonadales > Kordiimonadaceae > Kordiimonas. The sequence goes on from CANNEK010000001.1 coordinate 270,577, forward strand.
CTATTGCACCTTCAGACGTGGCTGACTTTTCAGAAAAGCCTTTCGTGAATGCGGATGCAATTATTGAAGCCTTACCGTACGGGGTCGTTTGTTTTACCGTTTTGGATAATGGCGACATTCTGGTTCAGGAAGCCAACCTTACCGCGAAGTCTTTGTTTGAAATACAAAACTCCAGACCATTACCTGTTCCGCTGGACCGAATCTGGCATCCACGCGATAGCGAGAGCCTCGCCAACGGGATCAGGCATGCTTTTCAGCAAAACCAGCCTCACTCGCTTGAACTGGTAAAGTATCGCGAAGGTCACGAGCAATATCTGACCTGCCAGTTGCAGCCAATTCGCGGCTCGCTCACACATGAACGACAGATTTTATGCACTCTTGAAGACCATACTGCTGAAAAACTGGCCGAAAAGAATATCATGCATCATGCGTTTCACGATGCACTTACCGGACAGCCGAATCGGGTACTGTTTCGAAACAAGCTTGAAGAAACAGTTATGAACAGCCAGCGGGGTCATAACTCGATTGGTTGCGCCGTAATCGTCGTCAACATTGATCGTTTCCAACAAATTAATGAGAGCTTTGGTCACAGTGCCGGAGATCGTTTTCTAATTTCCATGGCTTCAACGCTGCGCAGGTGTATCAACAGCGGCGATATTCTTGCGCGCCTGTCAGGCGATGAGTTTGCCATTCTGGTGCCAGAGGCAAGCGATACCGAAACTATTCTTAAGACATGTGACCGCATCCACACTGCCATGCAACAGCCTTATGATCTGGACGGAAATGAAGTCTTCACATCAGTCTCGATTGGCGTGGCAAACAGTATCTCAAGTGCAACACATCCAGAAGACCTGATTCGCGATGCAGATTTTGCCATGCACCGCGCCAAGCTCGCCGGCAAGGCACGAACCGAGGTATACCATCGAGGTTCGCATCAAGTCGCACGGTCACAATTCCATCTGGAAACAGAACTTCGTCGGGCTGTGGAAAGGGAAGAGCTGCAGCTCTATTACCAGCCAATCATTGATGCCCGCACATCAGAGCTGCGGGGGTTCGAAGCCCTCACCCGCTGGAATCACAAAGACCATGGTTTTGTCTCGCCAGTTGAATTTATTCAGCTTGCCGAAGAAACCGGCATCATTGTGCCGCTGGGCCGCTGGGCCGTTGAAGCCGCGTGTATATGTCTGAAACACTGGTCCATGGAGGTTGGTGAAGACAATATCGTACCCGTCAACGTCAATGTATCAGGTGTTCAGTTTGCCCGGGACGATGTTGCTCTTATGGTCGAGACGGCTCTCAAGAAATTTGACCTTCCCGGCAAGCTGTTACGAATTGAACTAACCGAGAGTTCGATTATGGCAAATCCAGAACGAATATCTGATTCCTTAAATAAGATCAGGGCCTTAGGCGTTAAGGTTGCGCTTGATGACTTTGGAACAGGGTACTCATCACTCAATTATCTACACCAGTTTCCAATCGATATTATCAAGATTGACAGAGCGTTCATCAGCCAGATCAAACGCGGAAATACACAGTATAAAATCCTCGAAATGATCGGCATGCTGGCACAGAACCTGGGTCATGAAGTGGTCGCAGAAGGCCTGGAAGACAAAGACCAGGTTGATATGGTCACCGAAATGGGTTTTGCCTTCGCCCAGGGGTTCTATTATTCACCCCCCACCAATGGTTTTGACGCCACCGAAATGATACGCGGTAAACTTCCCTGGCGTTAACATAGCCAGGTACTTTCCCGCAATTCCAACGCTTCTCGCCCTTGACGCGGCTGCTTTACCTCCCCAAATAAGGAGAAAGCCCCTAATAACATTCAAGAGGAAAACCATGAGCGAGGAAAGCCCAACACCAGAACCGGCTGAAGACACACCCAGGAAAAAGCCGGCAGCCAGGAAAACCAGCGCCAAATCTACAACGGCTGCAAAGAAGCCCGCGGCGCGGAAAGCAACAACAGGCAAAGCTGCTGCGCAAAAAACGACGCGAAAAGCCACTGGGGCAGCCAAGTCTGCTGACACAGGAACCGGAGCGGTGAAAACCGAAACTCCGGCGAAGGCGGAACCTGCCCCGGACACAGCTTCGAAAAAAGCGGCAACGCCAGAGCAAGAGCCCCGGCAGGCGGGTGACAAAAACGACTATGATGCTTCAAAAATGGTTGAAGACCTTAAAGGCAGAGACTGGCCGAAAATCATCCAGCGCGCGTTATTGATGTTCTTTTTTGGTGTTTTGGGATGGATCACTCTTTCCCTCGCCTTCTTCCTTGCGGCGGCGCAGGTCGTGTTCACTATATTTGTCGGTGAGGCTAACCCTGCCCTCACGCGCCTGATAAAACAGGGCGGCAACTATATCCGTGATGTACTGGATTACCTGAGTTTCGGGTCAGATGAATGCCCGTTCCCTTTTGGCCGGAGGCTTCCCGACGCCGACTAGTTGGGCAACCGATAGTTCAAAAAGTTACAGGCCCGGCATATTGGGCCTGCAAGCAGTGGCTACATATTGACGGCTGCAAACAGCATCTTCGCGCCTAGCCATATTGCCAGAGTTGCAAATCCAGCTGTCACCAAAGCCAAGGCATAGTCAAACATTGTCGTCTCCGTTTGCTGTCTCTGTTCTTTTACCGGTAATCTTCACGAAACTTCACGCCTGTATCGGCAAAGTCGGTGAAAAATCCGTCAATTCCCGTATCAAACAATAGCTTAAGCTCTTCCTGCGGTGAATTAAAGCCCTCAGGAAGAGCGTCATTGCGGACAGTCCAGATATGAACAACCTTTTCCGCACGGTGCAACCTGTCGATCAGGCCGTTGGAAGCAAATGATGCGTCGAACAAAAGCGCTTTATTCAAACCAAAACCCGAGACCACATCAAAATAACTGTCAAGGTCCACATCAAGGTCAAACCACTTGTTTGCTGCATTGTATTTCCCTGCCACCAACAACACCAGAGGTGCGTTTGTCAATGGTGCGATTTCACGTATGAAAACTCCATCAAAGCATTGAAAATACATTGGAATGCCGTCTCGCCTCAAGCCCGCAAACACATCACTCAGCTTCGCAGCCAAATCGGTTGCAACAACTTGCTTGAACAGATCGGGACGCTTCATTTCGATATGCAGCCCGACAGTCTGGCCACTTGCTTTTGTTTCCATGACCAGTGAACGAATTTCATCAAACGTCGCTATTTCAAGCTGGTCATCAAAAGACTTGTCCCGGCCCTTGAAAGGTTGGCGTGCGCGCAGAGTTTTGAGTTCCGCGAGAGTAAAGTCCATCACAAACCAGTCCGTTTTGTCGCCCAGCGTTCGCTGGCGATCAGCAAATTCAGGCTTGCTGGCAACATTAGTGGTGCTTGAGAGATATATATCATGCCTGGAAACCAACACACCGTCTTTGGTCATAACCAGATCAGGTTCGATAAAGTCTGCTCCCTGCTCTATCGCAAGTCGGTACGCTTCAATAGTATGCTCTGGCAGGTAACCGCTAGCGCCCCTGTGCGCGATTACAATCGGTTCATCGGCTGTCACCGATGTGGTTCCCATAACACCCATCATTCCCAACATAAAACAAGCGATCACTCTTAACATGCCTGCATCCTTTTAGCATTGCGGTTTCAATCCTGCTGGCAAGCATCCCGCCAGCCGGAATTGAGCATAGCCTGCACCATTCACATGTCACCTTTATTTCACAACTTGACCCGAACGAATTCATGCTATCTTTTTAACTGGGGAGACCACAATGGATTTGGTGCAGATATTCGGTTCACTGATTTCGATCGCCGTATTGGCGTACGTTGCCAGTCGGCTTTTTCCTGCGAAAACAGCGCTGACAAATGAACGGGTACTCCTTAACGTTACCCGCTATTGTCCCGATATCGACTTCGCCCCAAGCGAAGCTAAAGTCATTGTAGACAAACGCAAAATAACCGCCCTACTGCTATTTCCGGCGCGGCACCACGGGCTCGCGGTTGCCACGGCCTTGGGTGACCGGGTGGTGGTTCGGCATTTTCCCGACCTGAATGATATTTCACTCGAACGAACCAGCCAGGGGGTCAAAATCGATACCGGAGATTTCACCCAACCTTCTGTGAAGTTCGATCTCAAGGAAGAGGATGCGGATGCTGTTTTCGCAGCATTGGGCGGCACCACAACTCAGGGAGAACCTTCTCATGCTTGACCTTCCAGCACCCACACAGCTGGCAGTACCCGCGTTTGTGCTCCTTGTGACAATAGAAATGATCTATGGCTGGAAAAGCGGCCGGGCACGATATGAAGGCAAAGACACATTCACATCGCTGATCATGGGGCTGGGCAGCACAATTGCCGGCGCGTTGACTGCGACATTCGCCATTGGCCTTGCCTATTGGGTTTGGGAAAACTTCAGACTGTTTGATTTTGGAACCGCGGCATGGGTTTTTGTACTGGCTTTCATTCTCGACGACCTGGCTTACTACTGGATTCATCGTATGGGGCATCGCATGCGCTGGATGTGGGCAGCCCATGTGATCCATCATTCAAGCCAGCACTATAATCTCTCAACGGCCCTTCGTCAGACATGGACTGGCGCATTCACACCCGGCATTCTGTTTAAAATGCCGATCTTCCTGCTGGGTATAGAACCGGCAATCGTCTTCTTTTGTGCAGGGCTAAACCTCATTTACCAATTCTGGATTCACACAGAAGCCATCGACAAAATGCCGCGTTGGTTCGAGTATATCTTCAACACACCCAGCCACCACCGTGTGCACCACGCCAACAACCCACGTTACCTTGATGCCAATTATGCAGGTGTTTTTATGGCGTGGGACAGAATGTTTGGGTCTTTTATCCCGGAACAGAAAGATGAAGCCTGCCGCTATGGTCTGGTCACTGACCTCGGGACCTTTAACCCTCTGCGCGTCGCCTTCCATGAATGGGTGGGTATATTCAGGGATATCGGGGGCGCCAAACGCTGGAAAGACCGTGTGTTGTTTTTGCTCGCTCCTCCCGGCTGGACACCTGATGGCAGCAGAATGACCAGCGACATGATCCGTAACGCCTGGAAAGCAAGGCAGTTAGAAACACCAAAAAATAGCGATCAGGATGATGAGAATACCGTTGCAGCAGAATAAATACTGCTCGTTTGCGATTGGCGTTGGCTGTGATTAACCTCGGCGTTTTTTATCGATCAAAAAACCAATAACGCCACCAATAACACCTCCCCCGAGTGCTTCGAGGCTTGGTATATACGGCAACCAAAGGCCAACAATGACGCCACCAAGCAAGCCCGCAAATACCATCACACCTGTAACTGTCGGTTTTTTATCCATGATGTACCAACCTTTCCGCGACCGGTTATAGAGTTCCTAACCCAATCGTCAATCAATTAACGCTTGCGAATCTGCGGCATTTTAGCCATTGTCCCGGCAAAATCAGGAACCGCCGGGCGCGGTAGTTTTATGGTGTGCCTCCCCGCACCCAACTGCATAAGGAGACGTTCATGTCACAGGAAAAAATCGTTGTTGTAGGAATGGCCCGCACCCCTATGGGTGGTTTGCTTGGTGACCTGTCTACTGTGCCGGCCAACGAGCTTGGTGCCGCCGCGATTTCAGGTGCACTTGAAAGCGCCGGTGTTGATGGATCGGCTATCGATGAAACCATTATGGGCTGTGTGCTTCCGGCCGGTCAGGGACAAGCGCCCGCACGTCAGGCGAGCAAGAAAGCAGGCATCCCGGACGCAACTGGTGCCGTGACACTGAACAAGGTCTGTGGCTCTGGCATGAAAGCCATGATGAATGCCCACGACAGCATCCTTGCTGGCACCAACAATATTGTTGTGGCAGGTGGCATGGAAAGCATGTCCAAAGCTCCTCATATGATGCCGGCGATGCGATCCGGCATTAAATTCGGTGGTAGCGACATTGTTGACCATATGGCTCTCGACGGATTGGTGGACGCTTATGAAGGCATTCCCATGGGCAACTTCGCCGAGCTGTGCGCAGAGCACTATCAGTTCAGTCGCGAGGCTCAAGATGCATATTCTATCGAGTCCCTGCAGCGCGCTCAAAAAGCCATCGAAAACGGTGACTTTGACGGCGAAGTTGTTGCTGTGACCGTGAAATCACGCCGCGGCGACACCGAAGTTACAACCGACGAACAGCCGATGAAGGCGCGTCTGGACAAGATCCCCACCCTGCGCCCCGCTTTTAAGAAAGACGGCACAGTGACCGCCGCCAACGCCAGTTCAATTTCTGACGGCGCTGCCGCAGTCGTTATGATGTCAGCAAGTGAGGCATCCGAGCGCGGTCTCACGGCACTTGCCACCGTACGCGGCCATGCAACGCATGCCCATGAACCACAATGGTTCACCACGGCGCCGGTTAAGGCGATGCAGAAAGTTCTGGATAAGGCCGGCTGGTCTATTGACGATGTCGATCTCTTCGAAATCAACGAAGCGTTTGCAGTAGTACCAATGGCAGCCATGCAGGAGTTGGGCATCGACCACGCCAAGGTTAACGTGAATGGCGGTGCCTGCGCCCTTGGTCACCCAATTGGTGCATCGGGCGCACGTATTTGTGTTACGCTGATCAACGCCTTGAAAAAACGGGGCCTCAAGAAAGGTGTTGCTTCCCTGTGCATTGGTGGTGGTGAAGCAACTGCAATGGCGATAGAAATCGAATAACGAGCAGAACGAGGCTGGCATGATCCTTTCTGAAGAACAACGTATGGTGCAGGATATGGCGCGGGCCTTTGCCCGCGACGAAATCGCACCGCGAGCTGCTGACTGGGAAAAAGCGGGCGAAGTGCCATCCGACTTCCTGCGTCAAATGGGTGCGCTTGGCCTTATGGGCATGACCGTTCCGGAAGAATGGGACGGCGCGGCAACAGACTATACATCTTATGCTCTCGCACTTGTAGAGATCGCAGGCGGTGATGGCGGTTTATCTACCTTGATGAGTGTTAACAACGCACCTGTATGCGCGGCCATTCTGGCGAACGGCACAGATGCCCAGAAAGAACAGTTTCTGAAGCCACTGGCCCGTGGTGATATGATTGGCGCTTTTTGCCTGACGGAACCCCAGGCCGGGTCAGACGCATCGCAACTAAAGACGAAAGCTGCACGCACCAATAGCGGCTGGAAATTGAATGGCACCAAGCAGTTCATTACCTCGGGGAAAATTGCCGGTGCAGCGATTGTGTTTGCTGTAACTGACCCCGACGCCGGTAAAAAAGGGCTGTCTGCGTTTTTGGTGCCAACCGACACCCCCGGCTACACAGTTGCAAGCGTTGAACACAAGCTTGGCCAGAAATCCTCAGATACCTGCCAGATCGTATTTGAAGATATGGAGGTCCCGACAGACTGTTTGCTGGGTGCAGAAGGCGACGGCTACAAGATCGCACTTTCAAATCTGGAAACAGGGCGTATCGGCATTGCCGCGCAATCAGTTGGCATGGCCAAAGCGGCTTACGAGTATGCCCTTCAGTATGCCAAGGAACGTGAAACCTTTGGAAAAGCCATCATTGACCATCAGGCTGTTGGTTTCCGGCTGGCAGATATGGCCACCGAACTCAAGGCTGCCGAACTGATGGTTCTGGATGCCGCTGCCAAAAAGGATGCTGGAGTGCCATGCCTGCAAGAAGCCTGCATGGCAAAGCTTTTTGCCAGCGAAACAGCCGAGAAAATATGCTCGGCTGCTATTCAGACGCTGGGCGGGTACGGATATCTGTCCGAGTATCCGGTGGAACGCATATACCGCGATGTAAAAGTTTGCCAGATTTATGAAGGCACGTCAGATATCCAGCGCATGGTAATTAACCGTCAGATCAAGGCAAGCTGATCTGACGGCTTCCAGTTTCAGTCTAGAAACTGAAGAGTAGCCCGGCGCCGATGCTGGTGATATCGGCTTCGTCACTTACGGCATGATACTGGCCACGTAAACGCACGCCAAACCAGCTGCTTGCCATATATTCAAGGCCAGCTTCAAACATAACGCCATCTGAAGAACCCATGTTCTGTACTTCGTTGGCAAGGTCAACTGACGTGTATCCGGCACCACCGTACCACATCAGTTTGTTGTTTGGTGTGTATCCAAGCTTTGCAATGATGCTGGCGCTGCTGTCAAACAAATCAAAATTCGTATTGATAGCGTCAGAATCAACAATCATGACGGCGCCTTCAACGCCGTACACAAGACCGCTGTCCGTTTGCTTGCGCAACCCTGCAAAAAAATCGACAAAAGCACCGTCGCCGCCAGAGCTATAGTCGCCGTATCCAGCCCCTGCCCCCAGATACAGGCCACTAAAGCGTTTCGTATCCTGTGTTTCAGGAGAAGTTTGCTGCGCCACAGCAGCAGGCGCAAAAAATAGCCCAAAGCATGTGATAAGTATGTTTGCTCGTTTCATGATGATCCCCAATCGAGTTGATTTTCTGCAATTGCAGACACGAACAGACATAAGCGTGTAATTAAGACAATAATGTGGCAAACTCAAACGCGCGAAAGCATGCTCTCGATTTCAGTCAGCATGTCGTAGGTTGCCTTTTTACCAAGCGCGATCAGTTCATCGGCTTTGGTAAAATCAGCCATATCAATGTGGCCAATGCGCGGTGTAATCACAACGTCGGGTTTATCCGCCGTCAGGTTTGCCTGGCTCAGGCTTCGAAGCGCTAGCGACCAGCCTGCTCTGGCCGTTTTCATGGCCGCAAGCGATGGTTTTTCTCCATCCGGGTCAAACCCCAATCGGCGTGCCCTGCCCTGAAAGTCACCTTGTAGGTCAACTGCAATAATCTTGTCTGCGCCCAGATCTCGAGCAGCGGTGACAGGCACAGGGTCAACTATGCCACCATCGACCAGCAACAGTCGACCGGTTTCCACTGCAGGCAACATACCTGGAATGGCCGACGACGCCCGAAGTGCCGTAACAACATCACCGGCATCCAGAGCTACCCGCTCCCCTGAATAGAGATCTGATGCAATGGCTGCAAAGGGCTTTGGCAATTGTTCGATGGTTCGGTGGCCGAAATGCTGGCGCAGACGCTGTTCTATTTTATCAGCACCCAGCAGACTGCCCTTGGTGAAACCAAGCTGTCCCATGGAAAGCATATCACGCAGCGATACTTCCCGCGCGACATCTTCGAGCTCGTCAACAATGTCCGCTGCGATGCAGGCACCAACGATCGAGCCAATGCTGGTACCCGAAACAACATCCAGTGGAACGCCCTCTGCTTCCAGAACGCGCACCACGCCAATATGGGCCCAGCCCAGCCCAGCTCCGCCGCCCAATGCCAAACCAATCGCCATGATTTTATCCTTGTTGTTTATCCAGACGTAAGCACGGATTGGAAATGTGCAAGCAGTTCGTCCCACAAGTCCATCATTTGGCCTGTTTCTCGGCGGGCGACATTGATCCGCCATTTTTCTTGCAGGATAGTCTGGAAAACTTGGTAGACACAGGAAAAGACACAATGAAAAAACTGATGATATTCATGGCGATGACCGGATTGATTTCCTATGGCGCTTTGGCTCAGGATGAAGTCCCGGAAGCTTCGAAAGCACCTCTGAAAGCAATGGAGATTCTTGCTTCATTTGCCGGCACCTGGCAGGTGCAAATGAGTTATTCGCCGGACGACGGCGCGACCTGGCAAATGCTCCCGGCGGCAAGGCATGAAGTTTCTTTCCGTGAGAAAAACCTGATCCTCACCGAGCAACCCATGGAAAGCAATCCAAACGCTTTCCAGTCTGCATCCTACTATAGCTATGATCAGTACCGCGAACTGTACCGGGTTGCTGTTATGGACGATACATGGGGGTTGCTGGATGTCTATGAAGGCAAGCCGGAAGGCGATAAACTGATCTTGACCAACCTCAAATCAGGTACTTTTTTTCCAACCGGCGATGGTCGCTGGAGAGCATTTAAACTGATGCTTGATCTGACGGGCGATACCGAACGCATGTTGATCGTGGAAAAATCGGATGACGGTGGCGCAAGCTGGCAGCCTAACTTCAAAGTTTCCTATACAAAACAATAGGAAATCCTGGAATTTCATGCATTACCTTCCCGAAATTTCACACAAGAACTTAAATCAAGGGGTCATCTTCTATTCAGGTGGCCCTTTTGGCTATCAAGGTCGGTTTTTTCTCCAGCTTCTCCACTTTTGGAGGATATTTTCCGCTTTTTATCGGCTCCGATACCAAAAAGGGTGAGTATCGACCGATGGATCATTCGTTAATCGCAGGATGACACCCATTTTCACATCTACCAAATAGATGTCTATGTTGCCTTTTTCCGCATAGTCGGCAGTAAAGGCGATCCAGTCACCATCAGGTGACCAATGAGTTTCATACTGCCAGTGAGAAATGCTGTTCCCGATCGAATGAATGCCTTTGCTTTCGCTTTTTGTTAGATTTTCGGCAGCCGAACCATCCGGTTTCATCCGCCAAACATCTGTGTAACCCGCTTTATCCTGCCGTAAATGCGCAATCCATTTGCCATCCGGTGACCAGCTGGGTGCAAACGCATGGTCCGTGTCTGTCGGTATTCGCCGCTTTCCAGAGCCATCAATCCCAACAAGTGCTAAATGCAGACGCTCCCCGACAAAAGCGTCATAGACGACCTGTTTACCATCCGGTGAAAAAGCCGGATTTCGGGCATGTTCATCCTCATCATTGGTCAGATTGCGATTGCCACTGCCATCAGAGTTTATGATAAAGATATCGCCTTTCCCACGGAAATAGGCTTCACCCTTGTTCACAATCCGCCGGTAGACCAATCTTGACCCGTCAGGAGACCAGCTCGGATCGTAAGCATACTGCGGGTCCCTTGTCAGCCGTCGCGGGCTGCTGCCATCAAGGTTGGAAACACCAATCTTCCATCCCCCATACCGATAGGTGGTAAAGGCAAGCCGCTTTCCGTCTGGTGAAATACCGGGCTCGTATTCCCCACGTCCCGACACCGAAGCCGACACATGAAGGTGGCGGTCTTCGCCGTTCATCGCCACGCTGAACAGAGACAATTCTCTACTGCCACCCTCCGCAGCATAAAGGATACGCATGTTTCCGGGTTCAAGGGCTTTACCCGCCAGCGCAATATCCGCACCGAAGCATGGCAGTGACAAAAAAATGATGCCTGAGAGCAAAACCGGGATCAAATTCATCAAACACCTCCATCTATGCAGGCACAGTACACCACTCTCCCGTCGACCTTAGGCCAAACATGTTGAAGGGGCAGACGAGCGGGCAAAACGCCGAAAAAGCCTGCTGGATCGCCAAAAGGTCAAGCGTCCGTGATTTGAACATGCCAGGAGTCTGTGTCAGTTTGTGCGCCGTGAACCATTCAGATTTAACAGCTCTTGTTACGGAAATTCGTGCGTGCGCCATATGTGCGGCATCGCTTCCGCACGGCGTTCGACCAGTACTTCAGGTTAGCCCCGGTGCGAAAATCCTGATCGTTGGACAGGCACCCGGTCGCCGTGTCCATGAGACGGGCATCCCATTTGATGACCCGAGCGGGAATCGCTTGCGGCACTGGATGGGTGTCGACAGGGAAACATTTTATGACGCAGAAAAAATTGCCATTGTGCCAATGGGGTTCTGTTACCCGGGCACGGGCAAATCCGGCGACCTGCCGCCAAGGCCAGAGTGCGCAGCAACGTGGCGCAATCAGATCATGGATAGCCTCGGCTCAATCGAACTGACTCTGGTTATTGGTCAATATGCCATTGGATGGCATTTACCGGAGGGCGGCAAACTGTCAGTTACAGAGACCGTCAGGAACTGGCGCAATCACTGGCCGGAAAAACTGGTTTTGCCTCACCCAAGTCCGCGCAACAACATTTGGCTGAAGAAGAACCCGTGGTTTGAAAACGAACTGCTTCCCCCTCTTCAGAAACGCGTGAAAGCCCTGCTTTAGCGTTTGCAAGGCCTGACGCTAAAATCAACCATGATGCGGCTGTAACCGACCCTAAATTCACAGAACCGAAGCTTGATGCCGGGCGCGTGCCCCTATTTAGAAAAAACCTGAGGAAGCAGTAACTGCCATTCAAAATATTTTCGGGAAAATCTCGCGCAGATAAGGCCAGACAAGAAAAAGGCCGGAGCTACATAATCCCGGCCTCATGATCATTAATTGTAGTGTATATCAGCTCCTAGAACGGGATTTCATCATCCAGATCAGCAGCGCCGCCAGCAGGCGCTGATTGACCACCCCCAAAGCCGCCGCCCTGTGACTGTCCACCACCCTGTGATTGACCACCATAGCTGGACTGGTTGTCGCTGAAGCCACCGCCTGCACTGTCGTTCCTGCCATCCAGCATCGTCAATTCGCCTCGGAAACGCTGAAGCACGACTTCAGTTGAATATTTTTCAACACCCGACTGGTCTGTCCATTTGCGCGTCTGCAACTGGCCCTCAACATATACCTTTGAACCTTTTTTCAGGTAGTTCTGTGCAACCTTGGCCAGATTCTCGTTAAAAATAACCACCCGGTGCCATTCGGTTTTATCGCGCCGTTCGCCGGTGTTTTTATCGCGCCAGTTCTCTGACGTTGCCACCGACAGGTTCACCACAGGATTACCATCCTGCATTGTCCTTACTTCAGGGTCCCGGCCCAAATTACCTACCAAAATTACTTTATTTACACTGCCTGCCATCAGGGCCCCCTTTTACTCAAATATCAAGTTGCCAAAACCCGAAACAATCGACAGATCGTCCAGAAGGCAACTCTTGCTGGCGCGCACTTTAGACCATTGGCACTCCTCCATGCAAAGTCTTATTGGAAATTTTTGTTCATTTTTTGTTCTTGTTTTAGACACCTTGTCTTTTTTCGGCTCGCCGTATGCATGTTGCAACTCATCGCGCATGGCTGGCTCAGGCTTTCTGTCGGGATAGACTGACACTGGGAAACCAGATTTCCGGAGGGGACAAAATGAACAAATCCACATATTTTGCCGCTGCGCTTGTCGCGAGCTGCTTCGCCGCCGAAACGTCAACAGCACAGCAGCAGAGCCAAACACCGCCGCCGCCCTGTACAGCCGATGAAAAGTTTCGGGATTTTGATTTCTGGATTGGCACTTGGGAAGTAACACCTTGGGCTGGTGGTGCTGTTGCCGGCCACAATGTGATTGCGCCGGCAGAAGGCGGCTGCCTGCTAACCGAAAACTGGACCAACGTGCAAGGGGGCACCGGGCGGTCGATCAACTTTTATAACCCGAACACGGGAAAATGGCGCCAAGTATGGATCGCGGGCGGATACTCGATAGATATCGAAGGCGGCCTGAAGAATGGTTCGATGGCTCTCGAAGGGAGCATCTTCTATTATGGGCAGAAAAATACGGCGCCTTTCAAAGGAACCTGGACGCCACAGGAAGACGGCAGCGTGCGCCAGCACTTTGAACAGTTCAATCCTGAAACGAAGGAATGGGCCACCTGGTTTGATGGTCGGTATGTGAAAACACAAAATGTTGCATCAAACAACTGATATGGTTCAGACCTAGGTGCAATCGCGCATACCTCCGGGTCTAAAGGGACATGAAATAGCAGGCAAGTAAATCGGCTGTTAAGCTGTTTCTATTCACCTGCACCATATCCAGCTTCAAATTGTTGCGCGCCGGGGACCGGCAGCACACCGTCCATACGACTGCGAGTATAGATTTCGAAGCTGATATCAATGCCGGAAGGGTCGTCCAGCGTGGATGTACTGACATCCACCTGATCCCTCTTCTCCATGCCATCCCATTGAAGTGGCGTTCCGCATTCTAAACAAAACCGTCGAATGGCAGCGGAGCTTGCCGAGTATTCGCCTGTAGGTTTGCTGATCCACTTGAATTGACCTGTAGGAACCAGTGTGCCGACCATAAACGGCGCGCCAGAGTTCTTTTGGCAGTCCCGGCAATGGCAATTGCCAGTCTCGTGGCCAGTCAAATCAATTTCATAGCGCGCTTTGCCACACAGGCAGCCGCCTTGTCGGATATCTGTCATTGTTACCTCGATTTTTGTCAGGAGTGAACTTATTGTTCTTTATTTGTTCCTATTTTCAATTTACTGTCAAGCCGCTTGACAGTGGACCATTTCCGGCCCACTTCATGTGCCAATAGTGGTGGGCTTTATCGGATCATATGTATGCTGACTGAAATCTCAGTGCGCGGCGCGCGCGAACATAATCTCAAATCGGTGAATGTAGACATTCCACGTGACCGGCTCGTGGTAATCACCGGGCTTTCAGGATCAGGGAAATCATCTCTCGCGTTCGATACGATCTATGCTGAAGGCCAGCGCCGCTATGTAGAATCATTAAGCGCCTACGCACGACAGTTTCTCGAGATGATGCAGAAACCGGATGTCGATCACATTGAAGGCCTCTCGCCTGCGATTTCGATTGAACAGAAAACCACCAGTAAAAACCCGCGCTCCACAGTCGGTACTGTCACCGAGATATATGATTATATGCGGCTTTTGTGGGCTCGTGTAGGCGTACCCTATTCACCCGCCACAGGCCTGCCAATCGAGAGCCAGACCGTCAGTCAGATGGTTGATCGCATTATGCTGATGGAGGAAGGCACCCGAATTTATCTGCTGGCACCAATTGTACGCGGCCGGAAGGGTGAATACCGCAAGGAGTTTGCCGATCTGCAAAAACGCGGATTTCAACGCGTGAAGGTAGACGGCGAGTTCTACCTGATTGAAGAAGTGCCGACGCTCGACAAGAAGTACAAGCACGATATCGATGTAGTGGTTGATCGGCTGGTGCTGAAAACCGGCCTGGAACAACGGCTTGCGGACAGTGTCGAAACAGCGCTTGATCTGTCCGACGGCCTCGTGGCGTTTGAAACAGCAACCGATACACCTGAACGACACCTCATGTCTGCCAAGTTTGCCTGCCCTGTGTCCGGCTTTACAATAGAGGAAATTGAACCCCGACTGTTTTCTTTCAACAATCCATTTGGTGCTTGCCCCGAGTGTGACGGCCTTGGCAGCAAATTGTATTTCGACCCCGGCCTCGCCGTCCCGGACAAGTCAAAGACCATTCGGTCCGGCGCACTGGCACCGTGGGCCAACAAGGCAAACAACCCGTCACCCTTCTATTTTCAGGCGCTGGATGCGGTTGCCAGCCATTTTGATGTATCTCTTGATGTGCCCTGGAAGGACCTGCCCGAAAAAGCCAAGAAAGCCTTCCTGTTCGGGACCGGCTCCACTTCTGTCACCATCGTTTATGCCGATGGGAAACGCAGGTTTGAAGTCAACAAGCCTTTTGAAGGTGTATTGAACAACATCGAACGACGCTGGCGCGAAACCGACAGCAACTGGATGCGTGACGAGCTTTCCAAATATCAGTCGTCAACAACATGTACAGGCTGCAAGGGCGCACGCCTTAAACCCGAGGCACTGGCAGTGAAAATCGATGGCACCCACATCAGCGACGTGACGGCTCTATCCGTTGTTGCAGCTCATCAGTGGTTCACCGACCTGCCTAAACATCTTACTGAAAAACAACAGCAGATCGCTGAGAAGGTACTGAAGGAAATTCAGGACCGACTTGGTTTTTTGAATAACGTGGGCCTGAAATATCTTACGCTGAGCCGTTCTTCCGGAACGCTATCGGGCGGAGAGAGCCAACGCATTCGCCTTGCCTCACAAATCGGTTCCGGTTTAACAGGCGTTTTATACGTGCTTGACGAGCCTTCCATCGGCTTGCACCAGCGCGACAATGACAGATTGCTCGAGACGCTCAAAAACCTGCGGGATATTGGCAACACCGTCCTTGTGGTGGAACATGACGAAGATGCTATTCGTACCGCCGATTATGTGATTGATATGGGGCCTGGCGCCGGAGAGCACGGAGGCAAAATTGTCGCCGAGGGCAAGCCAGACGCTGTAATGCGAAACAAAAAAAGCCTAACAGGTCAATATCTTACCGGAGTACGCAGCGTTCCAATACCCGCCAAACGACGCCCCGGCAAAGGCAAACACCTGACCGTCAGGGGCGCGACCGCAAACAATCTCAAAAAGGTAGACGGCAGTATTCCTCTGGGCACACTGACGTGTGTCACCGGGGTTTCGGGTTCTGGCAAATCCACCTTTACCATCGAAACGCTATATAAAGCTGTTGCCAAGCACCTGAACAAAAGCCGCGTCGTGCCGGGCCCACATGAAAGCGTTGACGGACTGGAGCATCTGGACAAGATCGTCGATATTGATCAGAGCCCGATTGGGCGTACGCCGCGCTCCAACCCGGCAACTTACACAGATGCTTTTACCCCTATTCGCGATTGGTTCTCTGGCTTGCCCGAAGCGCAAGCACGCGGTTACAAGCCCGGACGCTTCTCTTTCAACGTTAAAGGTGGCCGTTGCGAAGCCTGCCGCGGCGACGGCATGATCAAAATCGAGATGCATTTTCTACCGGACGTGTATGTGCAATGTGATCAGTGCAAAGGCAAACGCTACAATCGAGAAACTCTCGAAATACGCTTTAAAGACAAATCGATATCTGATGTTCTTGATATGACAGTTGAAGATGGCGTGAAGTTTTTCAAAGCTGTTCCTGCGATCAGAAACAAACTGGAAATGCTTGAGAAAGTGGGTTTGGGATACATCCGTGTTGGACAGCAGGCTACGACCCTGTCAGGTGGCGAGGCGCAACGCGTGAAGCTGGCCAAGGAGCTGTCAAAACGCTCCACAGGCAAAACCCTCTACATTCTTGATGAGCCTACAACCGGCCTTCATTTTGAGGACGTGCGCAAACTCATGGAGGTTCTGCAAGCGCTGGTCGAGCAAGGCAATACTGTTGTGGTGATCGAGCATAACCTTGAAGTGATCAAGACTGCTGACTGGATACTGGATCTTGGGCCTGAAGGCGGTGACGGTGGTGGCGAAATTGTGGCCATAGGCACGCCTGAAGATGTCGCATTGAATTCAAAAAGCTACACAGGCCAGTATCTTTCGGCTGTACTTGCACGACAGGCAGCAGAATAACAGTACAGACAGTACAGGCTGCACCACAATCAAGTTGATGCAGCCTTCGTTCCTGTCGCTACCACATCAAACTATTAAGCTGTGCTTCATATGTGTTGAACCATTATGATCAGCATATTGGTGGACCGACACATTGATGCCATGATGTCACACATGATGTTTGGCAAAACATGCACGGAACAGGAGTAATTCCATGAAACCAGCCACTCGCGCTTCTTTGCTTCCCCTTCTGGGCCTCTTGGCTGCCCCAAACGCCATGGCAGACACGTTTGACATTACAGCGCCTATATCGGCGGTCACGCTATACCGTGATGGTGGCGCCGTTGTAACGCGGCGTGCAACGGTATCATTGCCCGCGGGAAACCATACGCTGGAAATTGACGGACTGACCCGTGATCTTGATGAGGGTTTTGGGGTCCGCGCCCGTTTCATCGAGAACAATAGCTCCATTGCGCAGGTTCATCTGCGAGAAAAATTCAGTGATGCGGTTGTTTCTGACGCACAAGCAGCTCTCGCATCCCAAATCGCAGCACTGGAAAGCGAAAACGGTGGGGATCGCGCTTCGATTGAAGCCATCAATATCCAACTGCGATTCGTCGAGAAACTGGGGTCCAGCACAGGCGACAAAATCGCAGCAACTGCAAGCAGCACAGACGCCATATTTGATGCAATGCAGAAATCACTCGCATTTGTTCGAACCAATAGCGCTGAGTTGATCAGTGAACGCCGTGCTCTTGAAACAGCAGTATCAAAACGCACGGACAGGATCACCGCTTTGCGCCGCCAACTCAATCAGACTGGTGAAACGCGAACAAGCGAAAACCAGGTAAGCTTGAACATAAATTCGGCAGGCGCCGGACAAACTACGCTTGAGCTTTCCTACATGGTGAATGACGCAGAATGGTCTGTAGAGACAGAAGCAGACCTGAACAGCGATACCGGTGAGGTAAAAACGAGGCTTTATGCGTTAGTCAGCCAACAATCAGGTGAGGACTGGAACAGCGTGCCGTTGAAGCTTTCGACATCATCCCCTTCTCGCAATATCAGTCATTACAAGCCACTCCCGGAGTATCTGAACCTGCAGGACCCAAGGAACCGCCCGCTCCCCATGCAAACGCGGAAACTTGCTTCTGAAGCGGCATTCGACACCGAAGAAATCGTGGTTACCGGCAGCCGCATTCGATACGATCAGACACGGTTTGATGCAGCTTTTTCTATCGACAATTCAACTACAGTTGACGCGGATGGATCCGTTGAACGCTTCCTGGTGGAACAAACACTGACAAATGCAAATGTCATATTGCGCGCGACGCCACGGATCAGCCCTGAAGCCTATGTCTACGCAGACGCGACATTGACGGAATTCCCATACTTGCGGACACCGTCCGTTAGCCTGACGAGAGATGGAACCTATGTTGGCAACGCCATTTGGCCTGATCTTAAACCGGATACTGTGCTGGAGCTTCCTTTCGGCTCGCTCGAGCGGGTAAGCATTGAGACCGTGACGCTGCCCAGCGAAGACGGTGATAGCGGTATCTTCAATAAACGGATGAACCGAGAGGAAAAGAAACAGTTCCGCATTACCAATGGTAATGATGCGGCAGTGACTATGGAAATTTTCGGCCTTTTGCCAAACTCAATGAATGAAGACCTGAAAGTCGAGCGGTTACGCGGTTCAACAGCACCAACCGAAACGGACATCGGTGGCCAACCCGGAGTGATCATGTGGCGCAAAACACTGGCGCCTGGCGAGGCATGGGAAATCAACCATTGGTATAAAGTTTCGTTTCCGGAAAACAAACAGCTGGTGAGGCAATAAAAGTTTCGCTGACGACTTTGCCCGCCCCCCGGAACAAAAGAGATATGCGATGCTTTCCCTACGCCCTTAAACAGTTTTTAACTGTTATTGTGGATGTTTAAAGGCGGCACCTATAGTGACTATAGGAAATTGACCGCCCTTTTAAGAGCATCCTGCATGATAGTGAAAAGTCTGGAAACAAGTAAGCCAAGGAAACTACTTGTTTTCTTGTCTTCAGGTACCATTTTCTTCGCCACCATGGTGAGTTCTTTCACCGCACACGCTCAAGACGGGAAAACAGAATCAGCAACCATAGGTATAGAAAACTCGCAATCAATCGTCATTGCGATGCGGCACGATGTGCACCCCTATGTCGTCAACAGCGGCACCAGCGGGCTCGAGGTTGACATTGTCAACGCCGTTTTTACGCATACCAAATACACTCCTTCCTTAGTCCAACTGCCGCGCGTGAGGATGATTCAGTCTTTCAATTCAGGGAACTTTGATGGCATTTTAACCTCGAACGTGTCCTTGAACGGCGAAGGCTGCATCACAGACTGGTATATCAAGCACCAAAACGTTGGGGTAACACTCTCCCAGCGCGAAATCGCCGTGGAAGATATTACAGATATTGCCAAATTATCGATCATAACTTTCGATGGTGCGACGCGCTTTCTTGGGCCCAAATTCGCTGCAGAGACACGCAAAAGTCCAAGGTATGTGGAGTCCTCCGACCAAAACGTCCACATCGCGTTGCTATACAATGGATACTTCGATGCCGCCATCGGTGACGAATGGATTTTGAAACTTGCTCAGGTCAACCAGAAGAAAAAGTCCGGTACATTCCGCCCTTTGACTATTCACCGGGTGTTACCCACGACTTTTTACGCCGCCCGTTTCCAGGAACAGACGATATGCAACGCATTCAACGCGGGTTTGAACAAGATCAGAAAGTCCGGACTCTATGACCGGATAGCCCGAGGCCACTACGATGAGATATCGGCTCAGATCTCAACATATGAAAATGAAGTGGCGTCGGCAGAAGAACCCACACAAACCAAAAACTAGCTCAAGGGCACACTCTGCCTTAAAAGCTGCTGCCGGGCTGCTGCAAAAAAGTAATCTCTTCCGGCGTGCTCTGCCTACCTAGAATAGCGTTGCGGTGAGGATAACGCCCAAACCTGTCGATAATCGCCTTGTGGGCATGTTCGAACTTCAAGTTATCCTCCAGTCCCGGCTCACTAAAAAGCTGAACAGCCTGCATATGAATGGCCTTACTTTCGCTGTGCATGAACGGCATATAGAGAAAAGACTTCTTATCCACACTCCAGTTCTCATGCATATTCAACGCGACGGCCTCCTGAGACAGGGCAAGCGCGAGGCTGTCTGAAGCAAAGGCACACGCATCATCGCGGTAGATGTTCCGGGAAAACTGGTCCAGCACAATAATTTCGGCAAGCCGCCCATCAATCCGGTTACGCCAATGAGACAATTCGCCCGCATGGGCTGCTCCGTGAACATCGCCAAACTTCCTTCTGATCAAACTGTCAAACGTTGCAGATTTTTTCCACCAGGCTTCCGGGCCTGCTTCAGTAAACCAAAAATACAGAATATCTTCAGGTGTCATCATAATCTCATCGTTCGATTTATCTATTTGTGCCCCGGTGTTATCCGCACCAGAGCTTCGGCAAAACGCGCTGCCTTCGTCATTGTATTTACGTTCACCCTACCCGCTGTGTCAGCCATTGTATGTATTTGCGGCATTAATCCTTGCCGATCATAGGATGCGAGTGTGATAGCCTGAATATCGTCACGAACAAACCACACGCTGTCGAAATCTCCCACTTCATGCGATCCGTCAGTGACTTCACGAAAGATCTCGTTCGAACCTGTCAGAACATCAGCTGAACTCGTCAGGTCATTGTTATAAACTACAGGCGTAAAACCGCCGCTTTTTGTAACAAACTTCAACTGGTCGCATCCGACTGTATCAAGATTAATCAGATAGGTCTCTCTTGACTTGAGTTCTTCCCGGTGTGTCTGCCAATAATGTTGAGCGCCCAGCATGCCGACCTCTTCCGCTGATGTTATCACCAGTCTGACCTCAGCGTCATCCGGCATATGTCGCCAAAGGTGACTGGCTGCCATAGTCGCTGCAGCCACGCCTGAAAGATTATCGTTCGCTCCCTGCGTATATCCAAAACGCCAAAAATCAATGGACGCCAAAACAGCCAGTCCTATCAACGCACCTATAAAAACAAGCCGGGTTGCCAGATCAATTTCATAGCCAAACCCGGCAACCATCGGCACAAGCACACCCAGGGCAACAATTCCCGTTGCCAGATAGAGAGCCGTGCGAAAATTCTGTACCTGCCCCGGTCGGTAAGCGAAAGACGCGGGCGCACTATCCAGATGAGCCATCAGGATATACAGCCGCTTGCCATTGCCCTTGCTTGCAACAAGATTGGCGGTTGTGTTTTGCGCGCCCCACCAAATCAAGGGGCTTACCCGCCAGTCAAAAAACAGAAAATAACTCACAAACCCAAGCGCACCGAGTAACATCATCATCACGGGCATCATGTTGGCGCCCAGAACAGCGACAGACGCGACAATGATGACGGACCAGAAAAACCTGAGGTAACTTGGCGGGGCGTCGAAGCCTTCTTCTGTGATCTCAACCTCAAATTCTGCGGTAAGGATCGTAATCAGCGCTTCACGAGCTTCCATTTCCTCTTCCGAACCAACGCCTCGGTGAGGCCATTCGCCTAATTTTTCGAATATATCTGTGGCAATCAGCGGCATCCCTGATCCCTATGGTTCAAATTGGCTTTGTACGTCGCTTTTTCCTTACATTATGAAACGGGCTTCGGTAAACAGGCGCGATGAATTCAAATGAATAGGAAACCAGATGAACAAACCCGTTCATATCGTTGGCGGCGGACTGGCCGGTTCTGAAGCGGCGTGGCAGATTGCCTTAAGAGGCGTACCTGTAGTGCTGCATGAAATGCGCCCGGTGCGCAAGACAGACGCACATCATACCGATGGGCTTGCGGAACTCGTATGTTCCAATTCATTCCGTTCCGATGACGCCGAGAATAATGCAGTAGGTCTTCTGCACGAAGAAATGCGCCGGATGAATTCCCTGATTATTAGAGCCGCGGACAAACACAAGGTGCCAGCCGGTTCGGCACTGGCCGTGGACAGGGACGCCTTTTCCGAAGAAGTCACCGGCGCACTTGAAGCACACGAGTTGATCACCATTGAACGCGAGGAAGTGAGTGGCTTGCCGCCGGAAGACTGGGACAGCGTTATTGTCGCGACGGGCCCCCTTACGTCACCCGCACTCTCGGAAGCGATACTGGAGCTGTGCGGTGAAGACAGCCTTGCTTTCTTCGACGCGATCGCACCAATCATCTACAAGGACAGTATTGATTTTGATATAGCCTGGTTCCAAAGCCGCTATGATAAGGGCGAAGGTGCAGATTATATAAACCTGCCAATGGACCAGGCCCAGTACGAGGGTTTTATCGAGGCCCTGAATACAGGCGAAAAAGCCGATTTTAAACAATGGGAAAAAGACACGCCTTATTTTGAGGGCTGCATGCCGATTGAAGTGATGGCGGAGCGTGGCCCCGAAACACTGAGGTTTGGCCCCATGAAACCCGTAGGCTTGCAAAGTCCGCACATAGACGGGCAGTGTCACGCTGTTGTTCAGCTAAGGCAGGATAATAAACTCGGCACGCTCTACAATATGGTGGGCTTTCAGACCAAGCTGAAATACGGCGAACAAACCAGAATATTCAAAACCATACCCGGCCTTGAAAACGCAAAATTTGCTCGCCTGGGTGGACTGCACCGCAACACCTTCATCAACAGCCCGCTGGTTCTGGATGGATTGATGCGAATGAAAGCAGACCCTCGACTAAGGTTCGCCGGGCAGATTACCGGTGTTGAAGGTTATGTGGAAAGTGCGGCGATGGGATTGATAACAGGTGTTTTTGCCGCAACTGAACGCCTTGGCGGAGCCCCGGTGGTTCCACCCGTCACCACCGCCTTTGGTGCACTGATCAACCATATTACCGGCGGCGCTGATGCAAAGACTTTCCAGCCCATGAATGTCAACTTTGGGCTGTTCCCGCCAATGGAAGGGCGATTAAAGCGCAGGGACCGCAAACCGGCAAAAGCCAAGCGCGCACTCGACGATTTACAGGGCTGGATGGAGAGCCTTGACGCATAGACAGGTCTCATTCACTGTGCGCAAACTTGTTCAGGCACAGAGGATAATCGAATGACCGCCAAAATCCGCTTGGCAACTGCGTTAATAGTTGCAGCAACCAGTTTTTCAACCGCGGCGCAAGATGCACCGGAACTATCAGACCAAACGGTAGAAACAGCGCGGACGCTACGGGACGCTGCTTTGAACGATGGCGGCGCCTATACTATTCTGGAATCGTTGACAACCGAGGTCGGGCCAAGGTTGGCGGGAAGTATCAAGGAACAGGAAGCGATTGACTGGGCAGTTGCCAAATTCAATGCGCTCGGGTTCGACAAGGTATACACCGAACCCGTAACGGTGCCAAAATGGGAACGTATATCGGAAGAAGCCCGCGTCGTTGCGCCTTTCTCGCAGCCATTGTTAATAACCGCGCTCGGCAAGTCTGCTTCAACACCCGCGGGCGGCGTCACAGCCGAGATCATGCATTTCGCAACATTCGAAGATCTTCAGGCAGCCAGCACAAGTGATGTTGAAGGCAGGATTGTATTCATTTCCAATCGCATGGAGCGTCACAGAACTGGTGCCGGATATGGCCCTGCGGTGCAGGCGCGCGGGCGTGGTGCCAGCGAAGCCGCTCGTAAGGGTGCAGTTGCAATTGTTATACGCTCGATCGGCACTGACAGCCACCGCCTGCCCCACACCGGCGGCGTCAACTATGAAGACGGCGCACCCCGCATTGCTGCGGCGGCGCTTTCCAACCCCGATGCAGACCAGCTGGAACGTATCCTGAAACGTGGTGCACCTGTTTCGATGCATCTGAACATCCAGACAAAAGACCATGGCACGGTGGAAATGGCCAACGTGATTGGCGAGATAACCGGCAGAGAAGCCCCCGAGGAATATATTGTCCTTGGCAGCCATCTTGATAGCTGGGATCTGGGCACAGGGGCCGTAGATGACGGTGCAGGTGTTGCCATTACAATAGCTGCGGCAGACCTCATTAAACGATCACTTCCCAATCGCCCCAGACGAACAATCAGAGTTGTTTTGTTCGCCGCGGAAGAGATAGGCCTTGTGGGTGCGCGACAGTATGCAGAAGCGCATAGAAATGACGTTTCTTCTCTGATTGTTGGCGCAGAGTCAGACTTTGGCGCCGGACCGGTATGGGGGCTTGCAGCATCCGTGCGGCCAGAAGCGTTGTTGGTTGTGGACAAAATGGCCCAGTTGATGGGAACGCTTGGCGTTACCCGCGCAGACAGAGGGGCATCGGGCGGGCCCGATGTTGGACAGTTGGCTCGCATTGGCATGCCGGTGATGGACTTGCTACAGGACGGTACTGACTATTTCGACCTGCACCACACTGCAGACGATACCCTGGACAAGGTTGATCCGGAAAACCTGAAGCAAAATATGGCTGCCTGGGCCGTTTTCGCCTACATCGCGGCGGAATGGCCTGGCCGGTTTTAACCAGGCACTTTCAATGCTGCCAAATAAAAAAGGAGCCTCTTGGGCTCCTTTAATTCTTCCGTAGCTATGGTTTGCTAGTCGCGGCCAGCATTCGCTTCTGCAAGCTCAGCAGAAGCCTTTTCTGCTTTATAGCCGTCCAATGCCGTCCTGACAGTCTCCAGTGCGCGGCACCCTGTCGAACAAAGCCTTGCCAATTTGTCCCGGTTGGCTTCCGCGCGGTCTACCATGTCTCTTTTCAGGAATGCCACCGCCTGGGCCTCCAGCGCGGACTGAGCATTGGGGTCAATCGCCAAAGCCTGACGATAATACTTAAGTCCCCGACCAACACGCCCCTGCACTTCATGGGTTTTACCAAGCCCGATCAAGGCATTGAGATTGGCCGGGTCTGCAACCAGTGCCCGCTCGTACAATACCAGGGCTTCCTCAGATTTTTCCGCTTTCAGGGCCATGGAAGCCTCACTGACGAGCATACGCGATGCGTCCTTGTACCTGTCATTTGCCGCCACTGTTCCTGTTGCGATCAAAGCTCCCGCCAAAGCCGCAGCTGTAAAAAACCTGATTCTCATTCAAACACCTCATAACTTTATCGACATCAATTTTCACAGATTATAGCTGCAAAATCCTAATTGTCTGTATCTTTCCCGGTCAACTTTTTTCCACCCAGCCCGATTTTGGCGCGCAAATCCGGCCCTGCGTGGGAATATCCGATCATCAGTAAACAGCCGATCAACAGAACGCTATACTCCATGCCGTTGCGACCAAGACCAACAACAAACCAGCCTTCACCCGCATGCACCATCAGTATTCCCATCGAATAGATAAAGGCGTAACAGACGCACAGATACGGTATGAGGCGTGACCCCACGATCATCAGGATGGTACCTACTATTTCCAAAAGTGTGATCGCCCAGGCAATGAGGATCCCCACCGGAAACCCCTGTGCGTCCAGAAAACCGCCAAACGGTTCAACAGCACCAGCGAGCATGCGTGCCCATCCATGCGCCGCCAAAAGAAGCGCAACGAGCGTGCGAAATGCTATCATGCTTCTTGGAATACCTGTTGCTGCTGCCATGTTTTTTTCTTGCGCCATGCCTGCACTTTCAATTGTCGTTGCCCACCAACAACTTCATCAAAACGAGGTTTTTTCGAGGATCGCAATAAAAAAGCCGTCAGTCTGGTGCATATGTGGGACGAGTTGCAGGAAATGCCGGTTTTTTGACAGTGTTTCGGGCGGAGACCCGGGCAAAACATCCAGCCAGACTGTTTTATAGTCCAGGGGTCTCCAGCCGTCAGGCTGTGCGTTCAGGAACCGTTCAACGACAACTTCATTTTCCTCTGGCAGCACCGAACAGGTCATATAGACAAGCCTGCCTCCAACCTTTACCAGGTTTGCACCCTCGGTCAGCAGGGAGTTTTGGGTGTCCGAAAAACCGGTTATCACCTCCGCGGACAATCTCCAGCGCTGATCCGGGTTGCGGCGCCAGGTCCCTGTACCGGTACAGGGCGTGTCAACAACAACCCTGTCAGCTTTGCCTGTCAAACCTGCCAGTACCTTTGCTCGCTGGTCTGCTGAAGAAGGCAGAACAGAACTTTGAACATTTCGACACCCTGCTCTTTGCGCTCTGGATTTCAAGGCATTCAGACGCTTGCCTGATATGTCGAACGAGTACACCTGCCCCTTGTTGTCCATCAGCGCTGATATCAGCAAACTCTTGCCACCGGCGCCGGCACACAAATCAATCACACTCATGCCAGAAGCAGCCGCGGTCAAATAACAAGCGAGCTGTGCGGCTTCGTCCTGCACCTCGATGGCGCCTCGGCGATACAACTCATCCCCACTGATATTGACCTTATTTCGGGATCTGTATCCAATTGGAGAATACCCCGTTTTTTCAATATCTTCATCAATATTCTTTAAGTGATTTATGATATTTTTTTCAGGCCTGTTCAGATTGCTTCTGATGTCAAGAGGTGCCGCCGTGTTGAGCGCACTCATGGCATCATCGAACCTGTCTGAAAAACGGGCTCGCAACCCTTCTTCGACGCAGTCCGGCACTTCGTGTGTTGCAGAAAATAGCGCACCCTGCTCGTCGGCTGGCAATCGGGCGATCATTGCCTTTTCACCAACGGCCAGCGTGTCAGGGCTGTGCGGTGCGGGATCGCCAAACAACTCCAGAGATTCCGGGTCTGTGCGCGCTAGGTGACTGAGCAACAAACCACGGCCAGATAGCTCTAGTCCGGCAACAGACAGGCGCCATGAATGTAAACCGCGACAGCGGATGACATCATAGGTTAGTCCGGTAATGGCCCGGCGGTCCTTGGATCCGATGAAACGTCGATTGCGGCAATAGTTTGCAACAACAACATCGGCCGGTGCGCCAAGCGTGCGTATGCCTTCCTCGACCTCGTCAAGAATTTCAATAGCTGCCTGTAGTCGGGCTGCCGGGCGCATCAACAGCTCCTTAGGCTGATTTACTTCGTTGGGTAATTAGGAGACTCGCGCGTGATCGTCACGTCATGGACATGGCTTTCCTGCAGGCCAGAGTTGGTAATGCGAACAAACTGTGCATTGGTTCGCATGTCATCAATCGTCCGGCTTCCAGTATAGCCCATGCTGGCGCGCAGCCCTCCAACCAGCTGATGCAAGACGTTCGCAGCAAGCCCCTTGTATGGCACTTGACCTTCAACGCCCTCTGGCACCAGCTTGAGCGTGTCTTTGACGTCATCCTGGAAATAGCGGTCAGCCGAACCACGAGCCATTGCACCAACGGACCCCATACCCCTATATGCCTTGTACGAACGACCTTGATACAGGAAGACCTCACCGGGTGCTTCCTCTGTTCCGGCAAGCAGAGAGCCAACCATGCAAAGGCTTGCACCGGCCGCTATTGCCTTGGCGACGTCGCCGGATGTGCGCAAGCCACCATCCGCAATAACCGGTATGTTGCGTCTGGATGCTATCGTCGCAACATCGTGGACTGCCGTTAGCTGTGGCACACCCACACCTGCAACGATACGGGTGGTACAAATAGACCCCGGCCCAATTCCCACTTTAATGCCATCAGCGCCGGCATCGATCAGGGCTTTCGCGGCATCCGCCGTCGCCACGTTACCGGCCACAAGCTGCGCACTGCCATAGGCTTTCTTGATTTTTTCCACCTGCTCAATCACTCTGGCAGAGTGACCATGCGCGGTATCGAGCACAATCAAATCGCATTCAGCATCAATCAGCGCACCGGCACGCTCAAAACCCTTGTCACCAACGGTGGTGGCCGCAGCAACCCGCAAACGGCCCTTGCTGTCTTTACAGGCGTTCGGATGCGCAACCGCCTTCTCCATATCTTTGACGGTTATCAGCCCCACACAACGGTGCGCATCGTCAACAACGATCAGTTTTTCGATGCGATGCTGATGGAAAAGCCGCTTGGCTTCATCCGATGACACGCCTTCTTTCACGGTGATGACATCTTTTGTCATCAATTCGCTGGCTGGCTGCTCCATGTTCGTGGCAAAACGCACATCACGGTGCGTAAGGATACCAACAAGTTTCTTGGGACCATTGCCGCCATCACGTGCCACAACAGGAATACCTGAAATCTTGTGACGCGCCATTAACGCCATCGCGTCGGCGAGTGTTTCATCCGGGAACATTGTTACCGGGTTAACAACCATGCCGGATTCGTATTTCTTCACCTGCCGCACCATCGCGGCCTGTTCTTCGTCAGACATGTTGCGGTGCAAAACACCCATGCCGCCGGTCTGCGCCATCGCAATGGCCATGGGTGCCTCTGTAACTGTATCCATCGCAGCAGACAGCAGAGGCATATTAAGTTGAATAGACTGCGTAACATGGGTGCCAACGTCTACTTGCGCAGGCATCACATCACTAGCAGCAGGCTGAAGAAGAACGTCGTCAAACGTAAGGCCGAGGCGAATATCCATAACAGTTCCTGTTGTTTAGGGACTGTCGCCTTTGGATGAACGCCAGCCCGGCCTCTCAGTCTTATGTGGGAGAGGCAATATCCACGTGGATCCAGGGTTTGGATGTTCGCCGTTCAATACCGCGAAGTGCTGACAAAAACAACGGGATTCTTTGGCCATATATAAAACAATTTCTAAACCGCCCGAAGAGTATGTGTTTACCCCTCTTTGAGACCTTTAAATCCCTGGGCCAGCACAAACCATTCTTTCGAGTCAGCCCGACTGGCCGGCGGTTTGGCATGTTTCACCGATTTGAAGTGTTTTTGCATGCGGGTCATCAGCGTATTGTCACTGCCGCCCTGAAGTACCTTCGCGACAAAGGTTCCGCCCTCACCCAGTACTTTAATGGCGAAATCAAGGGCTGCTTCACACAGGGCCATCGTGCGTATCTGGTCTGTTTGCCGGTGACCGGTAGCCGAGTTTGCCATGTCAGACAAAACAACGTCCACCGGACCATCAAGTCCGGCCATGAGCCTTTCTTCTGTGTCTTTATCGAGGAAATCCATGACCAGGATATCAGCGCCTGATACAGGCTCCACTTCCTGAATATCGATACCTATAATCTGCGCGGTGGACGGCAGTTTTTCTGTAACCACCTGCAACCATCCGCCTGGCGCACATCCTAAATCAACAACACGCTTCGAGCCCTTAAGAAACTGGTAACGATCATCAAGTTCTGCGAGTTTGAAAGCGGCCCGCGAGCGGTAACCCAAGCGGTTGGCTTCAGCAACATAGGGGTCGTTCAACTGCCGTTGTAACCATCGAGTTGAAGAAGGTTTGCGGCCACGCGCGGTTTTCACCCGTACTTTCGCGCCCCTTGCCCTGCTTCTCGTTTGCGATTGTCTATTCCAACCTTTTGACATTAGCTCGCCTTTTTATGTTTCTTGGCAGAATACTGCCTGTTTTTTTGTGGCTTGTCGTTTCGCGCGCGCTGCCTGGCGTGACGTGGCGGCTCGTCCATTTCCATTAGTCCGCGTAAAATACCTTCCCTGATACCGCGGTCGGCAACCCGTAAACTTGGAACTGGCCACATATCGAGAATCGCTTCAAGGATTGCACAGCCTGCGACCACAAGATCAGCACGTTCTTCACCGATACAAGGCTCTGCTGCGCGCTCTTCCGGCGTCATTTCGGCAACCTTTCGCGACAATACACCAATATCCCGGGACTTCATCCAGGCACCATCGACCCTGTCACGGATATAACGAGGCAACCCCAGATGAAGGCTGGCAAGCGTCGTGACTGTACCGGATGTCCCCAGAAACTGGGTATGCCTGCCTTTCAAGACTGTACTCAATTGGTGCGCATCTTCAAATGCCTGAAGGTGTTCGGCCATCGTCGCGATCATTTTCTGATACTTTTTAGGCTTGGGTGTTTTACCGGGTTTTGAAAATTTCTCGGTTAGATTAACTACACCCCAGGGGACGGACATCCAGCCACATATTTCATTGGCCTTGCCGGGTCGGACTTTCACCCATATCAATTCGGTACTGCCACCGCCAATATCAAAAACCAGCACATTCTTCTTATCTGGTGCAATCAGGGACTGACACCCCAGAACAGCAAGACGCGCTTCTTCTCCAGCAGATATGACATCAAGGTTGATACCGGTTTCACGTTTTACCCTGCTTACAAATTCATCGGAGTTTTCAGCAACGCGACACGCTTCCGTTGCCACATGGCGCATACAGGTAACGCTGCGACGTGCCAGTTTTTCAGCACAAACCTTGAGCGCTTCTATGGTCCGATCCATCGCCTCTTCAGAGAGACGGTTGTCTTTACCGACGCCCTCGCCCAGTCGTACAATACGGGAAAAAGCGTCAATGACGCGAAAGCCGTTCTTTGTTTGTTTGGCTATCAAGAGTCGACAGTTATTCGTGCCGAGGTCAATAGCACTGTAAACAGCACTTTTTCGAGCAGAGTTTCCCTGATTCCTGCGACCATTGAGGACTTTTTTCGACTGATTGCTTTCAGCGGTTTCGCCTGCTGCAGGCTTCAGATGTTTTTCAGCTGTTAAAGATTCTTCAGAAGGTCGGCGTTTTTTTCCGACACGCTTCTTCGAACGTTTCGAGGGTTTGTTGGCGAGATCGGCCTGCTGCTTTCCCGAGGACTGCTTACGCTTGTCACCTTTAGCATTCCTGCCTTCGGTGCCCGGTACTTTGTCCTTTTTCTTGGACTGTCGGGGCCGAACACCTGCGCCATCGTCAGCACGGATGTCCAGGGACATTGTTTTTCTCTTTTTTCATCGCCGGGCTCATGCACGGCTCACTTAACTCTCCATTAGCATCAAACGTGAAGATTGCCAATGTCCGGCATGCCTATCTCATTCGTTTTGGAGTTTTTGAAGGGCCTGAAGTCAAATGTTCTATTTTTGTTCTTGACTTCAGGTGTCGAGAAAATATAGAACATTACAGGAACATTGGAGAGACTACATGACTGTTAGCCACCTTTTAATACTCGGAGTATTTGTTTTCATCGGCAGTTTAGGTCTGTCAGCTGTACAGGCTTCGACGTCCAGGATGGTGCCACACATTAAAGCAAGCTTAAGGTTGCAAAAGTCATCTCTCTACGGGCAGCGCCTGGACGGAAAAGTCGTACGACGAAAATTAGCCTGGAAATAGACACAAAAGCCTGTTTGCCGCACTGGTTGTGATAACCTGTCGAGAGTTTGATGCCACGATGGCGCTCAGGTCTAAAAATAGACAAAGTTGCTGATTAGGTTTCAGATAAAAATAAGGCGCGGTGCACAGCCAATATCGGCAACAGCACCGCGCCTATTCCGAGCGAAACCCCCAGGTGAGGCCCGGTATCAGATTGTTTAGGGCGGCAGCAAATTCATGCGCCGGAAAGCTGATTTCACCTCCCCAAGTTAATCAGCTTAAAGCCCATCCCAACTGATGGAATGCCATCGAACTGGATTTGACCTTCGGTGTCAAGTTTCGTTCATAAAAAATTAACAAATGGATACGTGACAACAAGCAACTGTGACTTTTTTGCTTCGACTCTTATCGTCGTCCGCGAATTCCACCAAACAAAGGTTGTCAAAGAATCATGGCTAACGCCCCCGGGAGCCTCTTCAGTAAGCCAGGCTAAATTAGCCGATCGGCTCGCCCTGATATTCGGAGACCCGGCAATATTGATCCGCACTGATACGTTTGATACGAGAGCACAACGCATCAGCTTCCTGTTCGTTTATCAGTGGGCCTGCAACAAGCCTCATGAAAGTACCAATACCTTCCTGGCTCTGCACATAGAGAAGTGGCGTGAGACCTTGCAGGTCACTCGCATAAGTCTGAGCGAGGTTATTCCATCCGCCACTCACTTGGTCTCGACTACGAAAGGAAGCGAGGTGGACACCAAAAAATGACTCTTCATTGCGCTCTACATTAGCAACTGGCGTAGCATCAGCTTCCACAATTTCACTTGCGTCTGCCCCCGCCTCTGACCTGCCTGTCGGCGCAGCTTCCGCAATAAAGGAAGGTTCACTGTTGTCAGCCATCTCTACCGAGAACAGCCGGTTTTCCAACTTCTTGATCTGGTCTCGCATAACAGAAACATCGTTACGCACACGGGTAACAGATGCCTCTACCTGAGGGTCTTTCTGGACTGTCGCGACTTTGTTCGTGATATCGGATATCTGCGCCTCTTGCGCCCTGATATGCTGGACCAGTTCAACATAAAGCCTTTCCAGCGCATTGAACCTGTCACGCAAAGCGCGATGGTCCTCGGAGACATAGTCGACATTTTGCTCGAGAGCCTGCTGTCGTGCTTCAACAAGCACTTCCTCACCCTGCCACATTTTCTGGCTTGCACATGACGGCAATGTAATCATAAGACCTGAAATCAGACCTATTCGGGCAAATTTGGCCCCGATACCAGAAGTTTTCACTATTGCCTGTTTCATTTTGCCGACCTTCCGTATGGTGTTAAGGCTTTGAATTCCCAACACATCGCTCAAAGGAATTCAAAAGAACTTATTTTTCACAACGAAATAAGCAAAACTGGTGCCAACCTTCGCACCTTGATAATCAAAATCGCACTTCCGCGAAGTACCTTCTTATGATTACTGTCGGCGCTCGCCTTTGGCTGCCATTCGTTTTCGGAAGCCCAGAACGGTGAAAGGCACGCTCGCAAGATAAAACACGCCTATGAAGAACATAACCGCCCATGTTCGTACAAAAAGACCCGCCAAAACAATACCGATGATCAACATGACGGGTACAAAAAGGCTACGTGAAACCCGGAGCGCCTTAAGAGATAATGTCGGAATAGTGGAGACAATTAACAATGCAACGGCGACCCCGTAAAGACCGATACCGAAGCTATACTCCCTGATGGTGTCCGCGCCGGTCGCAAAGTCAAACATCATTGGCATCAGCAACAGCCCGGCTCCCATCGGCGCAGGTACGCCGGTCAGATAGCCAAACCGGGAACGGGGCTCCTCTTCATCGTCCAGCCTCGCATTGAAGCGGGCAAGCCGCAAAGCCATGGCCGTCGCATAAATAAGCGCAACCCCCCACCCCAGTCTATCGAGCCCTTCAAGTGTCCAAAGGTAAAGAACCACTGCCGGCGCAACACCAAACGCGACCACATCAGAGAGACTGTCCAGTTCCGCACCAAAACGGCTGGTGCTTTTCAGCAACCGGGCCACTGTGCCGTCGAGGCCATCAAAAATACCCGCAAGCGCAATGGCTGCCACTGCGAGTTCCCATTTGCCCGCCAAAGCGAACCTGATTGATGTAACACCGGCCATGAAAGCACAAAGCGTTACAACATTGGGCAAAATCGTTCTTATGGAGACAGCACGCATCAGCTAAAATCTTTCCGGTGCCAGGCGTGAGCAATGGCCCACTAGACCTTCCTGGCGATGATGGTTTCGCCGCCGATCATGGTTTGGCCAACTTCCACGGTCGCCTCAAGCCCTTCGTCCAGATATATGTCTGTCCGACTGCCAAAGCGGATAAGGCCAAACCTGTCACCGCGCATCACATCATCACCTTCCTTGAGGTCGCAAAGGATACGGCGAGCTACCAGACCGGCAACCTGAGCAAACGCGATGTCATGACCATCTTCAGTTTTCATCCGAACGAGTTGACGCTCGTTCTCTTCACTGGCTTCACTTGCGGCAGCGTTCAGATATTTGCCGTGAACATAGGCCAGCGCCGTGATCTTGCCTGCAGCCGGTACACGGTTCACATGCACATTGAACACCGACAGGAAAATTGACACGCGCATACGTGGTTTATCCCCCATACCAAGTTCCACCGGCGGCTTAGCCTCCACAACTGCACATACAGTGCCATCCGCCGGGCTTACGAGAACACTTTTTGTCTGCGGCACAACACGGTTCGGATCACGGAAAAAATAAACACACCAGGCTGACAAAATCAGGCCGATCCAACCCAGTGTCGGGGCAATGAAATAATACAGAAGCAATGCAACAATAAAAAACACTGCAATATAGGTGTGCCCCTCTTTGTGAATTGGGGTCATGACAACATCTGTTGCTTTCATTTAACGAGCTTTCTCATTCTTTGGCTTGTGGTGAACTTCTACACCAGTATCCTTATCAATTGCGCACACACTGGCCGATTTTCATAGCACAGGTCAAGGCTCGTGGCACCGGTATCTCTTTGCATGAAGTCATATTTTTCCCAGGCGCGTTAACGCTTGTTTAAGGTGACTAGGCGATCTTTGTTTTCAGCAGTCAAGGGTGACTGCCAAACGAATATGGGCTCTACTTTCTATGAAACTCCAGGAATCACTCGATCAGGTTGAAAGCCATCTGAAAACAATCGATGAGCAACAATTTGACCACCTTTCTTTCGAGTGGGAGGACATAAATTTTATTGTGGCCGCCGAGCAATGCCGTGATGGACGTGCGCAAATCCGCCTGAACGCCAATCTCGGTCAACTCTATTATACGATTGAGAATTCGGCCCACAGAACCATGGCGATCGAAAAACTATACTCCAACAATCGGTCCGTGGACGGCGCTTATTCGATCAATGAAAGGGGCGACGTGCTCTTTCAGAGCCTCACAACAACCAACGAAAAGCTGACAGGTACCAGACTGCTGGAAGCGTTAACAACAATCCTGCTGCAGGCTGAAGGCCACCTGAGAGCGCTGAAGTCCCACTTGAAGCCGCAAAATCTGGCAGCGTAGCCAGAGCAGCTACACTATGTCTTCGAAGAACTTTCATTAAAGCGCTGATAACATTCAGCTTTTAGGCGGAAGCTTGAATACCTGCCCCGGATAAATCAGATCAGGGTCGCTTATCTGCTCGCTGTTCTCACCAAAAATAAGAGTGTAGCGAACCCCGGAACCATACAGCTGCCGGGCAATCTGCCAGAGAGTATTGCCAGGCCGTACAAACACACCGCCTTCCGCAAGGGTTTGATCAATGGGTTCACCCGCATTGAATGGTTGTTCAACACGCAATTGCACCTGGCCGTCGCCGACCGTCTGGTCCACGCGAATTACATGTTCACCAACAGATAACGCTGCTTCGCCAACCGATACAGTCCACCGTCCGTTATCATCTGCACGAACACTTTCGACAAAATTACCGTCCAGATACAGCCGGACCTGAACACGCGGCAATGAACGACCGGTAACAACCGTGCCGGTACCTGCACCGTAGTCTACCGTATCAACGCTCAGGCTTTCGCCGACCTCGGCAAATGCTGCCACGCCCGGTTTCTGCAAAACCGTGCTGGCGCCCTCGCCGTCCTTTGGTGTCAGCACCGCAACAACACCGTTTTGTCGCCGTTCGATGAAGCGTTCTGTTTCGCGTTCCGGAACGGAAACAACTACAACCTGTTCTGCTTCAGAAGGTTGTTGTGTGGTTTTGTCCAACGCTTTCAGGTTCAACTCTACGGAGCCAGCTTCCAGAGGCTGGTCAAGAATAATGACCCATTCTCCATCCTCGTTAGCGACCACCTCGGCGATTTTAACGCCGTTGGCAAACAGCTCAACATCGGCGCCGGCAGCCATTCTGCCAGCAATAACACCCGTGCCCCCGCGTGAGATGCGTACAAGATCAAATTCAGGAGTGGCCACGGAAGCTGCTGGTTCGTCTGATACAATTTCCTGAGGGGCGCTATCCAGCGCCTCGTCTGGCAGATCCACGTCGCCAGAAAAAACATAAAACGCTACAATGCCAAGGCCAACGGCCATAGCCAGAAAGGCAAGAGCATTATTTTTCCCAGATGCGTTTTTCAGCAGGGCCATATTGTTTCACTACTCACCCAAGAAGGTGTCACTACTCACAACTGGGCGAGCGCTGTCGTTGGCACTTTACCCGGCTTCTTTAAACTCTTAACAATCCGGACGTTATTATTATAGAAAAATTTATCACAATCGTGTCAAAAGTTTGACCCACATAAAAATAACATAGCTAGGGAACACATAAAATGAGCGACAAGAAGTTGATCGGAGCCGTTTGTGTCTATTGCGGCTCGCGACTGGGAAACAAGGACCTTTTTAAAAACCAGGCGCACGAACTGGGGCGGCTCATTGCCGATGCAGATTTAGCACTCGTTTATGGTGCGGGCAGCGTCGGGCTTATGGGTGTCGTTGCCAGATCCGCGCGAGATCACGGCGCTGATGTCGTAGGGATAATCCCTTCACATCTGGACGATGTGGAGATCACACAGGCTGGCCTGACTGAATTACACGTCACGGACGATATGCATCAGAGAAAAAAAATGATGTTCGAGCGTTCAGACGCTTTTATCGTTC
The DNA here is from genome assembly GCA_947503625.1 of uncultured Kordiimonas sp. Lineage (GTDB taxonomy): Bacteria > Pseudomonadota > Alphaproteobacteria > Sphingomonadales > Kordiimonadaceae > Kordiimonas. The sequence goes on from CANNEK010000001.1 coordinate 306,724, forward strand.
TGCCGGGCGGTCTTGGCACGCTGGATGAAACACTGGAGATGATGACGTGGGCGCAGCTTGGCCTGCACAGCAAGCCAATCATTATCGTCAATTCAAACGACTATTGGTCACCCCTGCTGGAACTCGTGGACCATGTCGTGACGGATGGTTTTGCGGCACCGGAAAATGCAAAGTTGCTGACCGTTGTCCCCTCGCCTGAAGAAGCCATAAATGCTATTCAAAACATCAATCATGAGGAATGAGTTGTCGACACCCGCATAAGCCTTATAATTATGACAACTTTGGTCAGTTTGGGCTTCAACTCAAGAGTGCTAGATGATAGGGTGCGCGCAATTTGTCAAATTGGGTCATCATGGCCAATTTCTCCAAACTTGTATGACACAGACTTAATTAAACAGTTGAGGGACACATGAGTAAAATAGCTGTAAAAAATCCAATCGTTGAAATCGATGGCGACGAGATGACCCGCATCATCTGGCAGTGGATACGGGAACGCCTGATCCAGCCTTATATGGATGTTGATCTGCTCTACTATGATCTCTCAGTTGAAAAGCGCGACGAAACCAATGACCAGATCACCATTGATGCTGCTAATGCGATCAAGGAACACGGCGTTGGTGTAAAGTGCGCAACGATCACACCCGACGAACAGCGCGTCGAGGAATTCGATCTCAAGCAAATGTGGCGCAGCCCTAACGGTACCATCCGCAATATTCTCGGCGGCACAGTTTTCCGCGAGCCTATCATCATCAAAAACGTTCCACGTCTTGTTCCCGGCTGGACACAGCCAATTGTTATCGGGCGTCACGCTTTCGGTGATCAGTATCGCGCAACAGATTTCCTGGTACCGGGTGCTGGCAAACTGACCATGAAGTTCGAGCCTGCAGATGGCGGTGAAGCCATAGAAAGAGAAGTCTACGAGTTTGCAGATTCAGGCGTGGCCATGGGCATGTATAATCTGGACGAAAGCATTCGCGATTTCGGCCGGGCCTGCATGAACTATGGACTGGCACGCAAATGGCCTGTGTATCTGTCGACAAAAAATACAATTCTCAAAGCCTATGACGGTCGTTTCAAAGATCTGTTCGAGGAAGTCTTTGAAACTGAATTCAAAGACAAGTTCAAAGATGCGGGTGTTACGTATGAACACCGGTTGATCGACGACATGGTTGCGTGCGCTCTCAAGTGGGCAGGCGGTTTTGTCTGGGCCTGTAAAAACTACGATGGTGACGTGCAATCCGACACCGTTGCACAGGGCTTCGGATCACTTGGCCTGATGACATCGGTGTTGATGACACCGGACGGAAAAACTGTCGAGGCAGAAGCTGCACACGGTACTGTCACCCGTCACTATCGACAGCATCAGGAAGGCAAGGAAACATCTACGAACCCGATCGCATCGATCTTCGCCTGGACACGGGGCCTCAAGTACCGCGGCATGATGGATGGCACACCAGAAGTTACCGATTTCGGTGAATTGATTGAAAAAACCTGCATTGAGACCGTTGAAAAAGGTTCGATGACAAAAGACCTTGCTCTCTTGATCGGACCAAACCAGAGCTGGATGACCACTGGTCAGTTCTTCGACAAGATCGATTCTAACCTGAAAGAAAAAATGGGGTAGATTTACCTTCATAGTTTTCTGTAAAGCCGCCAGCTGAATAGCTGGCGGCTTTTTATTGTCCGGTCCTGCCCGGATACGGTGCCAAAGGCTCAATCGCTTCGTTGATCCGCCGCCATATATCTACAGGCATGTGTCTGGAACAAATGATGCCGACCTCCCGGGGTGGTCGCATGCCTGTTGGCTGAAAAGACACCAGACCTTCCGCTGACGAAAGGGTGTTCCTCAGATAACTCGTTTGTGCGGCATTAATGGGTGCAAAATGGACGCGGCCACGCGCGACCAGCAGACCCAGTTCCCTGTCTGAGCCCCCTATTTTAATGTGTCTATCACTTCCAAGGGCAAAAAGTTCTTTGGTAATGCCCATATAGTTTACATCATTGAGGAAGGCACCTCTCAACCTTGTGTCACGCAGCACATCCTCAATCGATTGATGGTCCTGAAACAGAGGCAGGTTCTCTTGTTTCACCACCAGCGCAGCACCGGGAAACCAGCCGATAGCCGCTGAAGCCAGAACATCGAACTGTTTCTGATGCAGTCCACTATAGCCCGCAGCACATACAACATTGGCGCCGTAAGCGAGTTCCCGGATCAAACGACTGTAATTGGTTTGCCGCCATGAAACCCTGAGGCCTGCTTTTTTCAATATGGAAACAGTGATCCGGGCAATCTCACCCGTGACAGCGCCGCTTTCGACGTAGACATAGGGAGGATAATCTTCATGGAAAAACTGAATTGTATGCGTTGCCTCAGCCTCCTGAGCAAAAGCCGAGGTACTGGCCAACCCAAACAATAGCAACCCAACCGCGATGGTTCTTCTAGTAAAAATACCGGTATCTCTTGCTTCAACATTTATGTGAGACGCAAGTAGACATGTATCTGGTGAATATTTGGTTACTTCGCCTCTATCCAGTGACGCAAATCATCAAGCTGCATTTCCCGGTCATTAACGCTCAGGTATCCGGTTTCCACGTAATCTGACAAACGTGTGGCGGCATGATCATACATGCCCGCTGCTATATCCGGGAAAATGGAAAGCAGAGTATGAAGATCGACACTTTCCAGCCAGATAAGCTTGGCCCGTGTTCGGGCAACAGTTGAAGGCTGGCGCCCGCTATCCGAAATTATGCCACATTCGCCAAAAAAGTCACCGCTTGCCAGCGGTAAGGCGCGGTGTCGATAGAATGCGCTTATTTCCCCTGAAACCAGGCAGTACAGGCCGTTATGCATGTCCATTTTGTGAGTTAGCACCGTGCCGGGCGCAACGGTCAACGTTCTTACCCGCGACGCCATCTCCTTAGCAGCAGCAACCGATAGATTGCTAAAGATAGGAATGTCTTCAATAACCCTGACCGGAACGATAAATTCGCGCCTGTGAACCTCGTCCGAAAACCCGGAAGCAATAATCCCGATCGGGACTGCATAGAAGGCGAAACCAATCACCATCACAATTGAGCCCAGAATTTTACCTGCATCCGTGACCGGCACCACATCACCATAACCAACCGTCGTCAGTGTGGCGAGCGCCCACCACAACGCATCCGGTATGCTTCCAAACGCACCTGGCTGAGCTTCACGTTCAACCATGTACGCAAGTGTTGCCGAGAAGAAAAGTATGCCAATCATGATAAGAAAGGCTGCCAAAAGAGCCCGTCGCTCCATGTAAAGCACGCGGGAGAGAGACGACAACGCCGGTGAATAGCGCACCAGTTTCAGGAGCCTCAGCAGTCTGAAAATTCTCAGTGCTCGCAGGTCAAGCCCCGTAACCGCACCGATGTAGAATGGCAGGATCGCCATCAAATCAATGATGGCAAGCGGCGAACGCATATATCGCAATCGCTTTCGCCACGCACCATCGTTGTCGTCACTGGGGTTTTCCGCGCTGGCCCAAACGCGTAAAACATATTCAATTGTGAAGATCGAGACTGATATCGCGTCGAACAGCAGGAACTCAGACTGATACTGCTGCCAAATGCCCGGCACCGTTTCCAGCGCCACGGCAACCACATTGGCAAGGATCATAACCACCATAAAATATTCGAAAAAAGCTGCACCAGCACCGCCAAAGCGGCCTAGCTCAAAAAAATCAGACGCTCGTCTGGTTAGACTTTCATGCTTTATCGAACTGGAAATGTTGTATCCCCCTGCAGGCCAAAGACGCTGGTCCTAGCCTGCCAACTCGGTCTCCACGGCGTCAAGCGCAGCTTGGGCATTTGCCCCGTCCGGGCCGCCAGCCTGGGCCATATCAGGCCTGCCGCCCCCACCTTTTCCGCCAACAGCCTGCGCTGCTACTTTAACCAGATCAACGGCGCTGGTATTTTGTGTCAGATCTTCCGTAACACCAACCAGCACGGCAGCCTTACCATCGTTTACTGCCACCAGTGTCACAACACCGCTGCCGAGTTTTTGCTTGGCTTCATCAGCCAGGCCCCTCAGGTCTTTTGGGCTTACCCCGTTCAGCACCTGGCCAAGAAAGTAAACACCGTTAACAGACTTCGCTTCCGGGCCCGAGGCTGCTCCGCCGCCCATAGCTGCTTGTTTGCGGGCTTCAGCCAGTTCTTTTTCAAGGGATTTACGGTCGGCCTGCAAAGCGGCAACACGCTCCGCAAGTTCTTCAGGACTGGCTTTGATCATCGCTGCTGCTTCCTTCAAAAGCTGCTGCTGATGTACCAGGTGTGTGTGGGCCGCCGCACCGGTCAATGCTTCAATTCTTCTGACGCCGGACGATACTGCGCTTTCAGATGTAATGGTAAATACACCGATGTCACCGAGGCGTTCGACATGTGTGCCGCCGCACAGTTCAACCGAGTAATCCTTGCCACCGTCGCCCTGTCCCATGGAAACAACGCGCACCTCGTCGCCGTACTTCTCACCAAACAATGCCATTGCACCGGCTTCAATTGCATCATCGTAGCTCAGAAGCCGCGTGACTGTTGGTGTGTTTTCCCGAATGATATCGTTGACAGCAACTTCCACCTTCGCCAGTTCGTCAGCAGAAATGGCTTTGGGGTGAGAAACATCAAAACGCAGCTTGTCCGGTGCAACAAGCGACCCCTTTTGGGTTATATGCTCACCCAGTTGCTGGCGCAAAACCTCGTGCAAAACATGGGTCGCTGAATGGTTGGCTCGGAGCTGCCTACGCCGCTGACCATCAATTTTCATGTCAAGCGCCTGCCCTATGGACAATTCGCCTTCATCCACATGTGAGACATGAACATGCAATGCGCCTACTTTTTTCATGGTGTCGGTAACGGAAACATGCACGCCGTCTGCCGACAAAACTCCGGTATCGCCCATCTGGCCGCCAGACTCGCCGTAAAATGGCGTCTGATTGGTGACAATTAACGCATCATCACCCGCTGAAACGGTGGAAACGACCGCACCGTCTTTCACGAGCGCAACAATCTGACCTTCCGCCTGTTCAGACGTATAGCCAACAAACTCTGTAGCGCCGTTCTCTTCGTGCAGATCGAACCAGACTGTTTCTGTCGCGGCGTCGCCCGACCCTGCCCATGCAGCCCGTGCCTTAGCACGTTGCTCATCCATCGATGCATTAAACCCGTCAACGTCTACGGAAAGTTTCTGCGTGCGAAGTGCGTCCTGTGTCAGGTCCAAGGGAAAGCCATAGGTATCATAAAGTTTGAAAGCCACGTCCCCGGCAAGGGTATCGCCGGAAAGTTTGCCGATTTCTTCGTCAAGGAGCCGCAGGCCTTTTTCCAACATCTGGCGGAATTTCGACTCTTCCAGCTTCAGTGTTTCCTCGATGAGTTTTTCCGCACGACCCAGTTCGGGGAATGCCTGACCCATTTCGCTGACAAGTGTTGGTGCAAGGCGATGCATGACAAGGTCTTTGGCTCCCAGCATATGCGCATGCCGCATCGCGCGGCGCATGATGCGTCTCAGCACATAACCGCGGCCTTCGTTCGACGGCAGCACACCATCAGCGATCAGGAAGCTGCAGGCGCGCACGTGGTCTGCAATGACCCTGTGGGATGCCCGCGTCTGATCATTTTCGCTGGCCCCCGTAACCTCCACAGAGCTGGCAATCAGGCGTTTGAACGTGTCGGTTTCATAGTTGTCATGGGTCCCTTGCAAAAGAGCGGCGATCCGCTCCAAACCCATGCCAGTATCGATACTGGGCCGGGGAAGGTCAACACGGTCCCCGGGGCCACGTTGTTCATACTGCATGAAAACAAGGTTCCAGATTTCAACAAACCGGTCACCATCTTCTTCGGCTGTGCCAGGAGGACCACCCCAGATGTGCTCCCCGTGGTCATAGAATATCTCCGAGCACGGACCGCACGGACCAACATCGCCCATTGACCAGAAGTTATCACTGGTGGCGATGCGAATGATCCGCTCTTCTGGCAATCCTGCGATTTTCCGCCACAAGTCATAGGCCGCATCGTCAGTGTGATAAACCGTTACGGTCAACCGGTCTTTATCCACACCATATTCTCTGGTGATCAGATTCCACGCCATTTCAATGGCGTGATCCTTGAAATAATCACCAAAAGAAAAGTTCCCGAGCATCTCGAAAAAAGTATGATGTCGAGCGGTATAGCCAACGTTATCAAGGTCATTGTGTTTACCGCCTGCCCGAACACACTTCTGCGAAGATGTCGCTTGCGTATAAGGGCGCTTCTCTGCGCCGGTGAACACATTTTTAAACGGTACCATACCGGCGTTTGTAAACATCAGTGTTGGATCGTTGATGGGAACCAACGGTGAGGAAGGCACTATCTCATGGCCATTTTTTGCAAAGAAATCCAGAAACGTTTTTCTGATTTCATTTGTACTTTGAACGGACCCTGAACCGGATTCAGTCATAATCTGTGCCTCTTAAACAACCAACTCGTCAGCCAACGCTTTTCTCACGCAACGCGGGCAACAGACTATGTATAGAAGGTATCGCAATTCTCAAGGAAATTGTGCGCTCAACCTAGTCCAGGCGCAGTCGAAACCGCAAAACCAGAGGGACATTCACCACTATAAAACAAAAAAGGGGCGAAAACCGCCCCTCTTTGATCGTTGATAACACACTCTTCAATGTAACGAGCAATTGTGCCTAATCATCATCAACATTAGGGTCAGTCAGCAAAGCTTCATTAACAAGCCCGGCATTCTGGCGGATAGAGCGCTCGATCTCATTGGCGACATCAGAATTCTCCAACAGGAACCGTTTGGCATTCTCCCTGCCCTGCCCGATCCGCTGACTGGAATAACTATACCAGGAGCCAGACTTCTCAACCACGCCCGCTTTCACGCCGAGATCAATAATCTCGCCCATTTTTGAAACGCCTTCGCCGTACATAATATCAAATTCAACCTGTTTGAAAGGCGGCGCCACCTTGTTCTTCACCACCTTTACGCGGGTCGCATTACCGACAATATCGTCTTTATCCTTGATCTGACCAATACGGCGAATATCAAGCCTAACTGATGCATAGAATTTCAATGCATTACCACCGGTCGTGGTTTCAGGACTTCCATACATCACACCAATCTTCATACGAATCTGGTTGATGAAAATTACAATCGTATTTGATTTTGAAATCGACGCTGTCAGCTTGCGAAGGGCCTGGCTCATCAACCGTGCCTGCAATCCGACATGGCTGTCACCCATTTCGCCTTCCAGTTCTGCACGCGGTGTCAGCGCCGCAACAGAATCGACAACCAGAATATCAATAGCGCCAGAGCGAACCAGCGTATCAGCGATTTCCAGCGCCTGCTCGCCCGTATCTGGTTGACTGATCAACAACTCGTTGACATCAACCCCAAGCTTGCGGGCATAAATAGGATCAAGAGCGTGCTCCGCATCGACAAAAGCGGCTATACCGCCACTTTTCTGGGCTTCCGCAACAGCATGAAGCGCCAGTGTGGTTTTACCGGAACTCTCCGGGCCGTAAATCTCGATAATCCGGCCTTTGGGTAGCCCGCCTATGCCCAACGCAATATCAAGACTGAGCGAACCGGTCGAAATTGACTCCATTTCGACGCATTCACGCTGGCCCAGCTTCATCACTGACCCTTTACCAAAAGCGCGGTCAATCTGACCGAGCGCAGCTTCGAGCGCTTTGCTCTTGTCCATGGATGCTCCTTTAACCAACTGAAGATCTGGCGATGCCATTGTCTGGTCTCCTTATTTCATAGCTGCTCAGTGCTTGCAATGGAATGTTTGTACACACTTTGTTCTCACTTGCCAAGCTATAATTTTCACCTTTTGTTCTCATTGCAAAAAAGGCGTTTCCAGCGTTTGAACAACTTGAACAAGGATAGCAGCAGAATGAACTAGCCGAGAATACCCTTAACCGTTTCCGCTAGTGCTTTCAGGGTAAACGGCTTGGGCAAAAACTGGAATTCCTGCGCCTCCAGGTCCTTGCGGAACATGTCTTCCGCGTAACCCGAGATGAAGATTACCGGCATGTCAGGTCGGCTTTTACGAGCTTCATTAACCAGCGCGGGACCATCCATGTTTGGCATCACAACATCCGTGATCAGCAGATCAAATGTCGCATCGGTGTTGTTGAGAATATCCAGTCCTGCTTCGCCTGAATCTGCCTCTAGCACCCTATAGCCTTTGTTTTCCAGTGCGCGGCGGGCAAACATGCGGACCGGGTCTTCATCTTCAACAATAAGGATCGTGCCTTTGCCGGTGAGGTCCTGAGCGGGCGCATCGCTTTGCTTTTGGTCTTTTGTACCCGTATCAGCTTCTTTTTCGTGCGCCTTCAGCAAAAGCAGGAACCTTGTTCCTTCGCCTACTTCAGACTCAACAAAAACAAAACCACCGGTTTGTTTTACTATGCCGTAAACCGTAGCCAGCCCAAGGCCCGTACCCTCCCCGACTTCTTTTGTTGTGAAAAACGGCTCAAAGATTTTAACCAGATTCTCACTGGGTATGCCGCACCCGGTATCCTCAACTTCAATCAGAATGTAGGTGTCCGGAACCAGAACTTCGTATTTTTCCACAAGAATATCGTCTGGTTCAACGGTTCGCGTCCGCATTTCCAAACGGCCACCACTTGCCATCGCATCACGAGCATTAACGGCCAGGTTGATAATCACCTGTTCCAACTGGCCCTGGTCAACTTTCACTGAAGGCAAGTCACGGCCATGAACAACCTTGAGCTCAATTGTTTCCCCAATCAGCCGTCTTATCAGGCTTGAAAGGTCTGCCAGAACATCGGTGACGTCCAGAATGGTGGGGCGCAAAGTCTGTTGACGAGAAAACGCCAGCAACTGCCGCACAAGATTGGCCGCACGATTAGCGTTCTGCTTTATCTGGATAATATCGGAGAAAGACTGGTCTCCGGCATCATGACGAACCAGCAGCAAATCACAAAACCCTATTATCGCGGTCAACAGGTTGTTGAAATCGTGCGCAACGCCGCCAGCAAGTTGCCCGACAGCCTGCATCTTCTGGGCCTGAACGAACTGGCGTTCGAAGCTTTTTTCCTGTGTTGTATCAACAAGATAGAGAATGATACATGTTTCACCATCCTTGGATATCAACGTAGAATGTATCTGGCCAACGCGTTCAGGCTGGCCGCTGTAAGTCACGTCCAATGGTACCGAAACCGGACGGCCATCGTGCGCATACTCTATCAACTCGCGTAAAGCGTTCCGGTCTTCCTCAATGACAAAATCCAGAATGTTGGCGCCGGTCTCTGCCGACAGGCCGGACGGGTGCAAGCCAAGTGCCTGGTTAAATTCCTTGAGTTTCGCGTCTCGACCGACAACAGCAATCGCTATCGGGGCAGCATTCAAAGTCGGATCAATCAAGAACTCGCGCTCAACCGGCAACTTACCGTTCAACAACAAGTTGTTCACACGACGAATAAACCGATACTGGCCGATCTTACGGCCTTCTTCCCTTGCGCTCAGGGGTATATTGGTAACTTCCACATCAATGCGCTGACGCCCCCCAACAAGCAATTGGGTTTGATCTGCCTTGAACTGAACTTTGAGCGGCAGTGTGTCGCGGTCCTCAATGCCAAGCCAGGAAAGAACAACATCATTGGCATAGTGAATCTTCCCCGTGGAGTCTTCCAGCAGAACACCACAATCCAGCTTTTCGAAAACTGGCGCCGCCCACCCGGAAACCATGGTTTTTTCGCGGTCCAGCCTCGCGCGCTCGTTTTGGCGCGAGACCTGCCAAATCAAATGGTTGCCGACACGCTTGCCAACCAGCGTCAGTTCGTCGTCTTCATCTTTGGAGAGATCAATTTGCGCCGCACCATTCCCGGCTTGCCGGACTGTGTTCAGAACTGCGTTGATCGCCTGCCTGCCCTCATCACCCGCTACCATGTCCTGAAGACGCTGCGCAGGTTTTTCATTCAGCTTTTCGAATGCCTGATTTGCAGCCAGCGAAATGCCGTCAAGCTGTGTCACAATCAGGGCCCGGCGGTCCATTGAAACCAGATTCTGAAGCAACTCCCGATCAACGCGTTCGCCCACCATGACCGGTTTATCAAGTCGGTTCAGGGCGATCATGATAATAACGGCAGTAACAACCAGCGTCAGACCACCAACACCAATAGCGGCCGCATCACCCCAAAACAAATAAGTTATAACCGAAACGCCGCCGGCACCCAGCAAGCCCGACAAAGCCATCGCCAAAAGCCGCAGCCCTGACTTGACCTCATTGTTCATCAGAGCGTCACGGATTGGCTGAGGTAACTGACTGTCCATAAAGGTTTTTCCGCCGATAGATATTGCTTGAGAATACAAAATTCAAATTGCAGCAAACTCTAACCGTGTTGCCCGCGAAGGTGCAAGAACTGGTTGAATAACATACCCTGTGTTGCGCGATCAAATCATTCATGAAGCGCGTGCACGAGGCCCAAGACCCGCTTTTCTGAGTTTCATGACGTAGCTGATTACGCCGGCAACGGCTTTGTAGTGATCTGGCGGGACTTCCTCATCCAGTTCTACCGATGCATAGAGCGCACGCGCCAATGGAGGGTTTTCCACAAGTGGCACACCGTGTTCTTCGGCAACTTCGCGAATTCGGAAAGCCACATCGTCAACACCTTTGGCGATAAGAACAGGAACATCCATCGTGCCGTGCTTGTATTCAAGGGCAATCGCATAGTGCGTCGGGTTGGTAATAATCACATCGGCACGAGGTACGGCCGCCATCATACGCTGCATGTGCCGCTCCATCCGGATGGACCTGAGACGCTGTTTCACCTTCGGATCGCCGTCTGTTTGCTTGCGCTCGTCCTTCACTTCCTGCTTGGTCATGCGAAGCTTTTTTGTGTGTTGGTACTTCTGATAAGAAAAGTCGACGGCTGCGATAATGGTCAGCAGGATAAGAACACCCAGCATCAGCTTCACCGCCATAAGGTGCACGAATTCAATGATCTCGATAGGTGGCAGCAACATGATGATATCCAGACGCGAGCGTTCAGGATAAACAATAACGAAAACAATCAAAGCCAAGGCACCCAGCTTGCCGATTGCCTTAAAGAAATCTACTGGTATCTTTGAAGAGCCAAACTTCTTCAACCCATTGATTGGATTTAATTTTTTAATATCCGGCTTCAGTTTCTCAAATGTAAAAACGCCTTTATGCTGTATCCGGTTTCCAACCAGTGCGGCGACAACAAAAACAGAAAATGGAATTAGCAGAATCAGAAAGATATCGAAGATCAAGGTGTTGAGCACCGATAGCCCGCCCGTACGCTCAAACTCGATTTCGTGCACTCTGCTGAGGTAACCGGTCAAAGGGTTGCGAATACCGTTCGTGATAGTTACGCCAGCACCCGCCAGCACCGCTGTTCCCGCGGCCAGCATGAACCAAGTTTTCAATTCCTGACTCTGCGCTACCTCGCCTTTTTTTCTCGCTTCTTCGAGCTTTTTGGGCGTCGGTTCCTCAGTTTTCTGAGCGTCATCTTCGTCAGCCATACATCACCCCAGATACGACAGCAAATGGGTTTCAAAGCGTTCAAGGAACAGCTGCATAATTGCCCCGATCAACAAACTCATCAACACAAACCCCATGAACAGATTCATGGGCATACCAATAAAAAACACCTGAAAACCTTGAACCATACGGGCGATCAGACCCAGGCTGAGGTTAAATATCAGTGCATACACGATAAAGGGTGACGCCAGTTGAAAACCAAGAGCAAAACTGTCCGAGACAAAGCGCGTGATAACAATGGCGAAGTCTTCATAGGGAATCGCCTCCCCAACCGGGAATTTCACATAACTATGAGCAAAGCCCTGGATCATCAAATGGTGCATGTCAGTAACGACAATCATGGTGATTGCCGTGAGCGATACAAACGAAGCCACAACCACACTTTGGCTGCCTTGCGCCGGATCAAAAGACTGCGCAGCGGCCAAGCCGGTTTGAAACGCTATTACCGTGCCTGCCGTGTGCGTGGCCGCAAGAAGAATGCGGGCCGTTAACGCGAGCATCGAGCCAACCAGCAACTCCTGAACCATCAGGGTCACCATCTCGAAAACGCTCGCGGGCATTGGCGGTATTTTGTCACCGTGCACGCCGTATAGGATGACACTCAGCATGAAAGCGAGCCCGGTTCTGATACGGGAAGGTATTGATTTGTCCCCCAACACCGGCATCAGCATGACCAAGGGTGTAAGGCGCATCAGAATTAGAACAAAAACAAAGGCCTCTGCTGGCAGAACTTCATTCAGCATGGCTTAACCGCCTGCAACAATTCTATCAGCAATCTGTTGCATCAAATCTGCAAGATTGCGCCCCATAAAAGGAAACAAAATCAGAAGCGAGATAAAGACCGCAATAATTTTGGGAACAAACGTAAGTGTCATTTCCTGCAATTGAGTAATCGTCTGGAACAGCGCAATCGACAATCCAACAACAAGACCAACGGCCAGAATGGGGCCTGATGTCGTTATCAGGGTCACAAGCGCCAGACGCGCCACATCAAGAACTTCAGGGCCGGTCATGTGTTTCTCACTCAACGCCCAACCTACTTTACCCAATCGGGGTCAAATAGTATCAGATTGGCATCTTCAGAATATCGTTATAGGCGCCGATGACCTTATCACGAACAGTAACCACAGTCTGCACTACTGTTTCAGCGTTTGAAACGGCGGTCGCAACATCCACGATATCAGCCTGGTCCACGAGTGCTTTCGCACCTGTGACCTCAAGATTGGCTGTTGAATTTTTCACATCGCCAATAGATTCGGTTACCAGCGAGGAAAAGGCAGATTCGCTCTTGATGCCGTCTTCAGCCCCGTCGCGGGACCCACTAAGGCCCTGCTGCATCTGCTTTGATGCCTGTGCATAAGCGTTAACAGCATCCATCTGTTTTACATTCATGCCCCGTCTCCCTTACCCATTCTCAACTCCACAGGAAATCAGCGTAGCAGATCCAGTGTCATTGTTGCCATTCTGCGGCTTGCTTCAAGCGCGTTAAGGTTGGACTGATATGTGCGCTGCGCTTGCCGCATATCCATCATCTCAACCAGCCCGTTCACATTAGACTGTTTAACGTAGCCAGCTTCATCAGCCGCAGGATTTCCCGGTTCATACTTGTTGGAGAATTCCTTCTGGTCAAACGCAATTTTTCCAGCCCTGACGAGCTCAACACCATTGGCCCGGTCCATCTCTGTCTGAAAGGTAACAATCTTCCTGCGATACGGGTCTTCGTTGGGTGAAGACGCCACAGAATTCTGGTTGGCAATATTTTCCGAAATGATCCGCATACGCACAGACTGCGCACGCAGCCCCGATGCAGATGCCATCATCGCTTTTTGCAAATCCATTTTAAAACCTCAGCTTTGCGGTTAGCAACCGCTTAACAGCAACCGGCATCTTCTAGCCGCCGCCACCCTTACCCAAGGCCATTTTCAACAGCCCCATATTCTTCTTGTAGAGATTGACAACCATGCCGTATTCCATCTGGTTGTCTGCCACTTTAATCATTTCTTCTTCAAGCACGACAGAGTTTCCTGTGGGCGATTCTTCACCACCTTTCAGGTCTTTCGCATCGGCTGCATCGGTCATGGAACCGCCTGGCGCCATGTGACGCGAGCTGCTCGCCTGCATTCGCGCTGCACTGCCAGAGCGCACACGAGTGTCGCCGCCTGACAAATCATCAACAAGCCCGGAAAAGTCCTGCTTCTCCAGTCGTTGTGCTTTGTAACCTGGTGTGTCGGCGTTTGCGATGTTCTGGCTGAGAACTGACTGGTTGCTGTGCAACCATTGCATGCGCTTTTTAAGCGCTGCCATCAAGGGAATCGAAGTCAGATCCATGAGCTTTTTCTTTCACGGGTTATAGTCACCCGATATCCGGTATTATTTGTTTGACGATACCATCTCACAAATATGGTTAACAAGTTACAAACGCCGGGAAAATAAATAACCGGCAGATTAGTCGAATGAAACGACCAGATGTGTTTCCCGGCCTTGCATTTTTTTTCAAATTGGCCCTCTATTGCGACATGTCCAACTCGGAAAAAGATGATCAGTTCATACGCAAGGCGATTGCTGTCAAAGGGGCAGCGCCTGCTGAAGGCGATGCTGCTACGCTGCCCAAAATTACGGCGAAAGGCTCCGGCGCTTTCGCAGAAAAGCTATTGGACATCGCATTCTCAGAGGGCGTGAAAGTTCGGCAAGACAAGGATTTAACCGAGCTTTTGGATGCTTTTGATGTTGAAAGCCCCATTCCTCTGGAAGCCCTGCAAGCTGTTTCTGTCATTCTGGAACGTGTCTATGAAGAAAACAGGGAGCTGGCAGGCGAAGGGCAAACGAAAGATGTTGTCGCGCCAGCTGCTGGTGGCGACGCTGCGGGGTCAACACTCCTTGACGGCAACACCCGCGAACCATTAGGGGAAACCCCAACATACGGCCTACAAGACCCGAAAGGACCTGCCTGATGGCGGAAGATATTTTTGGTGCATTTTCAGCCCTTATTTTTGTTCTTGGCTTGCTCGGCCTGTTTGCCTGGGCAGTACGCCGGTTCGGTTTCATGCCCGGGCAACCCAAATTCGGCAAAGGCTCCAAAGAACTTGAAATTCTTGAAAGCAAAATGATTGATGCGAAAAGCCGCCTGATAATCGCACGCTGGAGGGGCACTGATTATTTTCTGGCATTCGGAGCAGACGGTGTTGAAAAAATCGATGTTAAAGACGCTCCGGCAACTATTCCCGGTATGGAGACCAACAATGAGCGCTCTTGACACCAGCATAGAAAACCTGCGCTCTACGGTTTCCAGACTAATATCCGCTATGCCCAGCATGGTGAAGGTGTGTTTGGTGGTGATGCCACTCGCAGTATCACTGGTTCTTTTTGGCGCTGGTGACGCAATCGCGCAGTCGATCAATCTGGATCTCGGTGAAGAAGGAACGCTGTCCGGCCGCATCGTGCAGATGATCCTGCTTTTAACTGTTCTCAGTCTCGCGCCCAGCATCCTCGTCATGATGACAAGCTTCACCAGAATGGTGATTGTTTTCTCGCTTTTGAGAAGTGCGATGGGGACCCAGCAAAGCCCACCCAATATTGTAATCGTCTCACTGTCCCTGTTCCTGACAGGCTACGTCATGGCTCCAACGTTAACGGCATCTTGGCAGCAGGGTGTAGAGCCACTGATTGAGCAACAGATTGACGAAGTGGAAGCTTTCAATCTGGCAACAGCGCCTTTGAAAGACTTCATGCTTCGGCATGTCCGCGAGAAAGACCTGGCGCTCTTTATTGACATGTCCGGCGGCGATAGCTCTACGACGGTGGCTGCTGACGTGCCGCTCACCACCATTGTGCCAGCATTCATGATCAGCGAAATCAGGCGTGCGTTCGAGATTGGTTTCCTGCTTTATGTGCCCTTTATCGTCATCGATATGGTCGTTGCGTCTATCCTGATGTCAATGGGCATGATGATGCTGCCCCCGGTGATGATTGCCATGCCATTTAAGCTGATTTTCTTTGTGCTTGTTGACGGCTGGAACCTGGTGGTGGGCTCATTGGTTCAAAGCTTCGGAACACCACCACCCGGCGCAGGATAATGCCTTTAACGCATTAGCTCATCCACCTTTATTCTGGCAACAAAAGGCGCCTCCAGACTGCCCAAATAAATCATGTCATCCACCTGCTCGACAGATGTAATCATATATACCCGGTCGCCTGCAGGGTCATGATACGAACCAATAACCTGCCCTTCCTCGTTTAACGCCACAACTGCACCACGTTTGATCGCGCCGGGTTGCATCCATGTCGGCAATTTGGTTACAAGTTTTTTGGCAAATGTACTCGGATGCATGTCATCCAGCTTGGGGTTTCGCGGTGATGGCAACGCAAGCCAGAATGTTCCCTGCCTGTTGGCGGAGATCCCGTCAGGGAAACCCGGCAAATTATCGATGAAAATATCGCTCGTGCCCGCTTTTTCGCCCTTCAGCCAATAGCGCGTGATCCTGTACCGGCCTGTTTCGTTGACCAGCACAAAGTCTTCATCCATTGATAGTGCGATGCCATTGGCAAAATAAAGATCATCCAGCAGCATATCTGTTTCGCCTGTCGACGGATCATAAACCATTAAACGTCCATGAGGGCGAGCTTCCACAAGATCGAGCATGTAATCCGGCTGGTTGTAGGTGTCGCTGGCGTCGGAAAAATAGATTTTGCCGTCTGAAGCGATATCAAGATCATCTGCAAAGGCAAATGGTCTTCCGCCATGCTCTGTGGTCAGGACTGTAATGCTGCCTTCTTCGTCTATTGAAAGCAGGCCCTTCCAGGCATCGGCAACAATCAGATTGTTTTCGGCATCAAAATGCAGACCTAGCGGCCTGCCACCTTCAATTGTCGCAAAAGTCTCCTGAACAACGCCGTCATAGCTGAAACGAACAATACGTCCATCATGCAGACCGCCATAAATACGACCATACCGGTCCACGGCAACATCCTCGGGTCCTGCCCCGTCCAGCACCGGGAAAATTTCAGCTTCTGTGAGTGCCGTGTTTTCGGCAAATTTACCAACAAACCCCTTATCGGCCGGTGGTTCCCAGGCAACCGGATCAATCGGCGCTGGCGCGATTAAAAACCATAGCAGAACAACAGTAACAGCAAGCGCGACTATCTTCTTCATTGCTTCCCTCATATGAAAAATTGCCTGTTTGCCGCTGAACATAGCCAAGACCCGCCTGCGTTACAAACCTTGTCATCAAATTGGTTGAATGTCAGGTTTGGCAATACCGGCACGAAGCCTGCATCTATTTTTGCCACGATATCGAGCCAGACGAGAGGAAAGTCATGAGGTTACCCCTGTTTTTAGCTATCACTGCACTAGCGGCCCCAACGATGGCATTCGCACAAACGGCGGACAGCTTTCATGATTTCACCAAAGAACTAGAGCGCACCTGCAACCGCGAGTTCATAACAATAGAGCATGCCCGTGCCTGTAAAACGGGTGGCGTTCTGGTGTTTGGCGCGCCGCGCACCGAGAGCATGGAAGACTATCTGGTTCTGCTTGATCAATGCACAGCCACCTATCAGGACGCCGGTGCCCAGTTTGCCCCCGCGATCACGGCTGCTGAACTGAGGGCTGCCTGCCAAACAGGCCTGGTCTGGGCACGGGCCTTTTTGCCCGGCTGATTATCAACTCGTCATAGGTATATGTCCGCAGACAATACCGCGTCGTGACAAGCGGATAACAACGCTATTCTACCGGCGGGTTCTCCCCGACTTGCTCCCAAAGCTCAAGCTTGGTGCCTTCAGGGTCAACAATCCAGGCAAACTTGCCATAGTCATGTGATTCTCGCGGCTTCACTTCTTTCACACCCGACGCCAGCAGGCGTTCCATCAACGCGTCCAGGTTTTGAACCCGCAGGTTAATCATGAATTCCTTCTCGGATGGCCGGAAATAATCTGTGTCAGCCTTGAAGGGGCCCCACACGTTGTAGCCCTCTTTTTCCGGGTCAGCGTGTTCACGCATCGGAAAGCTGGAGCCATATCCGTCAAATGGAAACCCCAACGTTTCGCGGTACCATTTCACCAACCCATCAGTATCTTTGCTTTTCACAAATACACCGCCAATGCCCGTTACCTTGCCCTCGTCACTCATCGGTTTCTCCTTCAAATTTCTATCCTGAAGCTACCATGCACGAGCCGATTCGCCTTCACCCGTTTGGGTGATCAATGTCTTTTTTGCCGCTGTTGACAGGCATATGTTCACTCATACGTGGACATTTTTTCCATAACATAGAACAGGCAGTCTTGTCGGATAACAGCAATATCAAGCGTTGCCATGGACGGGATAAGGTCTTGTTTCAAATAAAGCTTACGTGCCTCAACTTCGAAAAACCGATCACTTATATCAAGGCCGTTATCGTCTTCCACACTAATGGGAACCCCACAATCCGAGTTCAGCATGGCAATCGACTCGCCCCTCGGTATCGAGCTGAAGTTCAAACGATCAAGGTCAGGTCTGAACAGCACGTCTGAACTGCCGCCGCCAAAATCAAACGAAATGTCCGGCCGCATTTTGGCAACCGCGACCGTTCTAAGCAAGTTCAGGTCGTGCGGCGCCACCGGATGTTTCGGGATATGATGCATGTGCAGGCAGGCATCAAGAAACTCAACCGCGTGCGCCAGCGCAGCGTTTTCCCCCGCCTGCCCGCACTCCAGCGTCACTGCCGGACAATGCTCCGTCATGGCAAGAGACTGCACCCCGACCGGTTGGCGAAAAAACACGACAGTGCGGGCAAACAGCGTTGCCAGCTGCAAATACTGCGGCGAGAGGTCATTCACGCAGCCATAATGCGGATTGCTGCCGGTATTGTTATGCAGGTCAATACTGGCAAACAGCGGCGCTGCGGTTACCGTATCAACCACTTCCCGCATAATGGCCGCTTCCTCCGTTTCGGGTGCCAGCGTTCCCGGCCAGGACCGGTTATAGTCATGTTGACCATCAAGAACGCGCACACCCCCAGCGGCGGCGGGCACATTCGCCACAAACAGCCACATCGCCCGAGGCAGACCACCACTCTGGTATTTCAACAATATTTGCTGAATTGCCTCAAAACCGGTCGGTTCGTTTCCATGCTGCAGCACCGTCACGAACAAAGGTGGTTTGCGTACGCCATCAAGATAGAACAATGACGGGCCACCCAAAACAGCTTCAAGTTCGATAGAGGTCGTTCGTAACATCTCGTCAGGGATACGAGTGAAGCGCTTTAATTGGCTCATAGTGGCCATTCGTGGACCGGCAATGCGGTCTCCTGACGCAAAAGATAGGCTTCGAGCATATCGGCCATACCCACCTCGTGTTTTGTGACAAACGCACGCTGCCATTCGGCTCCGTTTTGCTTGTTCCGGCAGCGCGCTTCAATGATGCCGAGGTAACGCCTGATATCGGCCGGGTCCACATCCCAATGCTGCAAACCTTCCTCCGCCATAGGCAAATAAACGTCAAGAATAACCTGATCTACTGGCTGATCATCCTGATGATTCCAGCGAATACTGGCATCCAGGCCATGCCTGGCACATTCGTAAAAGTTATCCCGAGTGGTGAAGAATTGCGCACGTTCATGAGGTTTTGTTTCATGCTCGGCCAAATAAGTTACGAGGCCATAATAGAAAGCTGAGTTGGCGATCGAATCCAGAATTGTCGGACCCGCTGGCACCACACGTTGTTCAATGCGATAATGCGGCGTTCCGCCATCTTCCCAACCGATCAGGGGCCGGTTCCAGCGCCATATCGTTCCGTTTTGCAGCCGTAGATGGCTACACTCCTCAATTGGCGTGTCTTTAACCTGGGGTAATAGCACTGGATAACGCTGTCGGTTGGCAACAAACACTTCCGACAATCGCTCCTCAATGTAACGAACACCGAAGGTGACTCGCTCGGCATAGTCCCAGTCTCCAACCGAAACAGCTTGTTCAAACAAGGGGATACGTGTCTCGGCCCAGAGGTTTTTACCGAACAGATACGGTGAGTTGGCGGCCACGGCAACAAGCGGTGCAGAGACCAGCTTGGATGCATTGTAATAATCAGCTTCCTGACCCAGCGGCACCTTCAAGTGAATTTGGAACGATGTTGCAGCTGCTTCGAGCATCACGTCCATATGCTCGCTATCAATCGCATCTTCGCCTTCAATCTTCAGGTTGATCGGGCGCCCTTTGCGCATCCGGAAAACCTGATTATTCAATGCTTTGAATCGGTTGCTTTCCGACATGTTGGCAACACACAGATCTGTGTCGTTCACCGTTGGTAAAATACCAATCATGGCAAGGCGCAAACCGATCTTGTCTGCGGCGCCGACGGCATGGCGCCACAAATCCTGCAATTCAGTTTGCATTCTCGATAGCCCTGATCCAGCCAGTTTTTGTGGCTCACCATTAAATTCAACATTGAACGCGGAAAGTTCCGGCACGACCAATTCATGGTCCACAGCCATCAGGAAGTCTTCATTTTGGGCCGAGGGTCTTGCTTCGCTATCCACAAGCCATGCTTCAAGCTCAAAACCCATCGAAGCCGGGCTGGAAGAAAAATGGCCACCGTGTTCCCACGTCTGAAGCAAGTCGGTTTCAGCGCGCATCCGATCAACGAATTCAGCGAAATCGTTATCGTCAAAACTGCTTCTGTCCAGTTCCTCGCCCATCGCCCCCTACTTGCTTTGACACCGCCAATTATGAACAGGTCGCCAGTATTCTTGTCAATAGTTGTTGCAAACACGCACCAATAGCTTTGACAGTGGTCAAAAGTTGTACTCTGCGCGGTTTAGCCTTGATGCATTTAAACCCGCCTCGGTTCGTGGTAATAAAATACTCATATAAGGAGAAGCCCTGTGAACAGGATTTTGATGCAGCTTGCCAACGTGTTTCTGGCTTTTGCAATGTTTGGCCCGCAGGCTACTGCCGAAGATGCCGACATAGAGAGCGGCAGCAAACGCCCGAACATCGTGCTGATGTATGTCGATGACCTCGGCTACGGTGACCTCGCGTCATATGGTCATCCCATTATCGAAACACCAAACATCGACCGGCTTGGCGCACAAGGCCTGAAAATGACGGCTTTTTACGCGCCGTCGCCTTTGTGCTCTCCGTCGCGGGCTGCCCTTTTAACCGGACGCACACCATACCGAACCGGCATCAACAGCTGGATTCCGGAAAACACCAACGCCTATCTCTCGGAAAAAGAGATCACCATGGCAACCTGGCTTAAAGACTATGGTTACCAGACCGCTATCGTCGGCAAATGGCACCTGAATGGCGGGTTGGACCGCGCGGATCAAGCCCAACCAATGGATCACGGTTTTGATCATTCCTATGTGTTGCATGCTTTCCCTTTGCCGCATCAACACAACCCAACCAACTTTTTCCTGAATGGTGAGCCACTTGGCGAAGTAAATGGCTTTACAGCGGAAATTGTGGTTGATGAAGCCAAGCGGTGGTTAAGCGCCAGAGACGATAGCAAGCCATTTTTCCTGTATTTGCCGTTCATCGAACCGCACGGCACCATTCACAGCCCCGCTGAGTTTTTGAAAAAATATGAGCAATATACTGACGGCGACCCTGTTCCTGTTGTGAATGGCCAGCCCGGTTACCCTTCTGATCTGGAGGCGCGCGGGCCCGGCGAATATTATGCCAATGTCAGCCATCTGGATAATCAGGTCGGGCGCGTCATGGACTATCTTGATGCGGCTGGCTTGTCCGACAACACAATTGTGATGTTCCTCAGCGACAACGGGCCGGTAACATCCAACTGGCGTAAATGGTGGGAAGTAAACCTTTACGGTGATACAGGGGGGTTCCGCGGCCGCAAGGCTGACCTCTATGAAGGTGGTATCAGAGTGCCTGGTATCATTCGCTATCCCACCCATATCAAGGCGGGCAGCACGTCAGAAACGCCGGTCAATGGTTATGACATTTTCCCGACAGTTGCCAGTATACTGGATATCCCGATGCCGGATGACCGACCAATTGACGGTGTTGATGTCTCGGCGATTTTCGAGGGCGAAATCCCGACGCGCGAAAAACCCATGTTCTGGGCATTTCCAGCGGCACGCGGTGCTCCCAACTATGCAGTTCAGCGTGGGCACTGGAAGCTCCTGGCCGGTGCCGACAAAACACCTTCGGCGCTTTACAATCTCAAGAACGATCGGTTTGAACTGAATAATCTCATATCTCAGGAACCCGAAATGGTTCAGGCTCTTCACGAACAAATGCTGACGTATATTCTGGACGTTAAAGAGGATCCTCTCCGCCCTGATTGGAGCGTGTCATGGGAATATAGTGCAGAGGAGAAATAGCGTTTGGAAAAAGGTCCGTCGTGAAACCATCTCATGGACAGATATTTCTGTCTTTCCCTTAAAGGAAAATTTTTAGCCCACACTCGCGGTAGCAATATCTCGCGCGTCCACACCAGCTAAATCAAAATGAGGCATTTGTTTCTTTTGCACCAGGGTCAAACTGGGAAAATGTGCCTCTATGTGCCGGGTGACAAGCAAATGAAGCACTCAACAATCGTAGAAGAAACTCGCATGTCCCATGTCTTTACATACCTGAGAAAAGCAGCAATAAACAAGTTGTGCGCGTGGGGAGCAATCATTGTTATCAATATTCAGCAGAGAGAAGAGCTTTGATGACCGTTGGGTCGGAAGCTCCGGTCTAAACGCATTGGGCCTTCATATTTTCAGGGTAAAACTGGCCAGACTGTGCAACACAATCCGTTATCAGCAAACCGGTTTAAAAGACAATAATGAGATAAAGAAACTGCGCAATAGTGGATACATTAAAGTATCTGATTTCCTACCTCAAAAAACCTTTGAAGCAATTTTGACAGAAGCTGAGGAAAGTATCCAAAAATCCGAAGCTGTAACGCCAGTAAGGGCGAGACAAAAAACCGGGTTTGGAGAAAAACAGCAACACTCATGGGGGTTTGACCGCTTTGATGGTGGAACCCTTAATCGTTTTGTGAATATCGATCCGGCCACAATGCCGAATATTGACCGGTTCTGCCATGAGCAGCGGCTGACAAACTATACAAAGGCAATAACCGGACGCCCTCACAAGCCCGGTGCCATTTGGATTTATCTAACAGTTCACGGCGACGAAACCATAAACAAGGACGATCAAAAAAGCCTGCACAGGGATACATTTTTCAGCAGCATGAAATTTTGGTATTTTCTTCACCCCGTTTCGATGAGCCAAGGCCCGTTCGCATATGTCACGGAAAGCCATAAGTTGGGTTCAAGGCGCGCAGAATGGGAGAGTAAGCAAGCTAAAAATGCCGTTCAGGCGATACGGGGTCAACGGGAATCATCTTTCAGGATTGACAGCGAGGGGCTCGCCAAGCTGGGATTGGCCGAACCAACTTTACATACGGTTCCAGCCAATACCTTGATAATCGCCGATACCTTTGGCTTTCACAAAAGGGGACAGGCTGAAATCGGAGCAAGGAGGCTCGCCTTGTACGGCAATCTGCGCCCTCATCCATACGCATTAACCGTAAAATAAATGAAAAACGTAACAACTGCCTAGTAGATTTCTTCTTTGGTTTTCAGAAACTTCAGCGAAGGAAAGTCCTCTTTTGCCTTATCAAGATGCCAGTTATTACGGGCCAGATATACCGGTGCGCCAGCATGGTCATTGGCCATCGATGCGCGGTTCTGGTCCATAAAGGCTTTCACTTCTCGCTGTTCGCCTTCAATCCACTCCGCTGTCATCAAGGACGTGGGCTCGAATTTGCAGGGTATCTGATATTCGGTCCTGATACGGTCGGAAAGCACGTCAAACTGCAGCGGACCAACAACACCGACAACCCAGTCACTACCCAGATAGGGCTTGAAGACGCGTGCCGCGCCCTCTTCTGCCAGTTGTTCCAGCGCGCGGCCAAGGTGCTTGGCTTTCATCGGGTCCTCGGCACGAACCTTCTGCAAAATTTCAGGTGCAAACGATGGAATGCCGGTATAGCGCACGATCTCGCCTTCGGTGAGCGTATCACCGATACGCAGGTTCCCGTGGTTTGGTAACCCCATGATGTCACCAGCAAAGGCTACTTCAGCGATCTCGCGGTCCTGTGCAAGGAACAATTGTGCGTTATGAACCGCCATGGTCTTTCCGCTGCGCACATGCTTGAGCTTCATACCTTTTTTGAACTTGCCCGAAATCAGGCGCAAAAAGGCGATCCGGTCACGGTGTTTGGGGTCCATATTTGCCTGGATTTTGAACACAAAACCCGAAACTTTGCCTTCAAACGGTGAAACCTCCCGCTCGATTGCCTTGCCCGGGCGTGGACACGGCGCATAATCCCCAATGCCCTGCAGCAATTCCTGAACACCGAAGTTGTTGATAGCAGAGCCAAAAAATACTGGTGTTTGTGTACCTTCAAGATAGGCATCCATATCAAATGGCGGGCATAACTCGCGCACCATTTCCACATCTTCCCGTAATTTGGCAATAGCATAGTCAGGCAGCAACTCGTCCAGTTTTGGGTCGTCAAGTCCACTACATTTGATGCCTTGGGATAGTGCATTGCCTTTGCCGCGATCAAACAGGATCAACTGGTCAAGGATCAGGTCGTAACAGCCCAGAAAATCGCGCCCCATACCGATCGGCCAGCTGGCTGGCGACACATCAAGCGCCAGTGTTTGCTCAACTTCATCCAGTAGTTCGAACGGGTCTTTGGCTTCGCGGTCCATCTTGTTGATGAAAGTTGTGATCGGCATGTCGCGCAGTCGGCAAACTTCAAAAAGCTTGCGCGTCTGGGTCTCGATACCCTTCGCTGCATCAAGCACCATCACCGCGCTGTCCACTGCTGACAGCGTTCTGTATGTATCTTCCGAAAAGTCTTCGTGGCCCGGCGTATCGAGCAAGTTAAAGGTGCGGTCCTGATAATCAAACGTCATCACGGATGAAGCGACAGAGATACCACGCTCCTGCTCCACTTTCATCCAGTCTGATCGCGCCCGGCGGCGCTCGCCGCGCGCTTTCACTTCGCCCGCCGCCTGGATCGCACCGCCAAACAGCAGCAACTTTTCGGTCAGTGTGGTTTTTCCTGCATCCGGATGCGAGATGATCGCAAAGGTGCGTCTTTTTTCAATTTCCTGATCGAAAGCCATAGCCAGACACTCGTTGTTTAACGGCCAATCGCATCTGGCCACCTATTCAGGCGCACCCTAGCGATTTCCTCACTCTATGGAAGCAGAATTTTACGGGTAATGTAAGCCAGTCATAAAAAAGGCCAGGGATGCATAAAGCAAACCCTGGCCCGCTGTATCGTGCTTGCCCATCCTGAACCGACTGAAGGGGGAGGGAGGGGAGGGTCGGCCCAAAACAAACAAGCAGATGACTTTATTTCGTCAACAACCATTATATTGTGTTGCGAAACATCTTTTCAAGGGTAAATCATACTAAATCAGTCATTAATTACCAAATCATTGATAATTTTAGACTTTTATCTAAACCAGATGGCAAGATTGCCCCTTGATTGTCAAAACTCCTTACAGGCTGTCCTGGTCTCTAACGGTTTCCTTGCCCTCGCCGCCATAGCGCGTGCAGAGGTACCCGATCAAAAGCCCGACCACTGCCCCTTCAAACACAAACCAGAACGGAGAGGCTAGCTGGCCATCGGGGCCAAACAAAGTCGCCATATAGGTCTTCAGTTCATCATGGATAAACAGGGTCAAAACGAAATTCAGCCACGCACCAATAATAGGTGCCCGAAACCACCACGGCATGGGCAAATGCAAAACCGGATGATAGGTGAATACACCGAAAACACCGATTATCGCCCCAAAGGTGGTGTACCATAAGAGGATCGCCCATCTGAACAACAGACCAGCCTCCGGTACAAGCGTCGGAATAAGAAAGAAGCCCAGCAATCCGACAGCAAACCCGATGCCTTTGCCGATGGCAATCCGCATCACAATTGATGGCTGTTTAAACGATTCTACAAAGGTCATAACATTCCTTTCTCCGCTGAGCGCACTATACCTACGAAGTACATTCACACTCGCGGTCAGCTTGAAAGTGATGGTTGGGCGACGGATCCTTACCGGCTCGCGAACTAGGGATTCCGATGCGCCGGATCGGAGCTCTGTGCACCCCCGTCGCCCTAGACCATTTCTAGCAAGCCGTGCGAAAACTTCATTTGACCATGGTCAAATTCAGAAAATTTAAAGCGCCGAATTCAATAAAAAAGGACGCCCAAAGGCGCCCCAAAACATCCTGTCAGAACGCTGGCTACTTCAACTTCCTATCAAAGAAATCAAGCGCCTGATTCCACAGGTGCGCCCGTGTTTTTTCGCCCCTGATGCCGTGTTTTTTGCCGGGATATGTCATCAGTTCAAAGCGCTTGCCTTTGTTTTGCAACACCGACATCAGTTTGACGGTATGGTCAAAAAACACATTGTCATCGGCCATGCCGTGGATCAGCAGCAGATCACCCTTAAGGCCATCAACATACTTGAAAACACTGGTGTTTTCGTAAACATCCCCCGGCGCATCAGGGTGCCCCAGATAGCGCTCGGTATAGGCCGTATCATAGAGCCGCCAGTCCGTTACCGGTGAAACAGAAACCCCGGCCTGGAACACGTCAGGCTCTTTGAAGAGGCTCATCAGCGTCATGTAGCCACCATACGACCAACCCCAGGTGCCTATATTGTCGCCGTCAATATATGGCAGGGTTTTCAGATAGTTCGCTCCCGCTACCTGGTCCGCGACTTCAACTGTACCCATGGCGTTTTTAACGTGCCCTTCGAAAGCGAGGCCCCGGTTCCACATGCCCCTATTGTCCAGGATCATCACAACATAACCGTTACGGGTCAGAATTTCGTTGAAGTTGACCAGCCATTCATTGCGCACACGCTGCCCGTGCGGGCCACCATATGGTGCAAGGATGGCGGGGTAACGCCTGCCCTCTTCCATGGTATGGGGCTTCAACAAACGATAATGAAGCTCTGTGTCGTCCTCGGCAACGATGGTGCCAAAGCTTTGGTCTGACGCATTGCCCAGATATTTGAAATATGGATGGCTTTCATCAAGCGTATTGGCAACGATCGTGGACTTCAGGCTTCCGTCAGCCAGACTGCGGATGGTTACCTGCGGTGGCTGCGCGGGGTTGGAGAACTTATCAATATAGACATCTACACCCACTACAACCTTGTGCCAGCCCTGTTCCCTGCTCACCCGCGATACATCACCGCCGCTCAGGGACACGGTGTAAAGGTGCTGTTCTATCGGGGTGTCCCTGAAGCCTGTGAAATACACAAGGCCGGCACCTTCATCGATTTTAAGGATTTCACTGACAACCCATTCCCCGGAGGTCACTGCTGTTACTGTTCCGCTGGCCATGTCATGACGAACAATGTGGCGATAGCCAGTTCGCTCGCTGGTGCGCACCATCGTTTGGCTGTCAGCAAGGAAACCCATGTTGTCGTCTATGTTTACCCAGATATCGCTTTCTTCTGTTGCAAAGATGCGGGCATCCCCGTTTACTTCCGCCAACAGGATATCAAGCTTAGTTTGCTCCCGGTTCAGGCGTTGAACAGCCAGTTGCTCGCTGTTGGGCAGCCAGTTGACGCGCGCAAGATAAATGTCGTCGTTGTCACCCAAATCGACCCACGAAACATTTTGATCTGCAACAGACACAACCCCCAGCTTTACCAGTGCATTGGCGGTACCCGCTTCCGGGTACCGTTGCTTTAGCGTAATAACGCCTCCATCTGGCTGAACTTCATAGCGGTCTTTTACCAGGACACGCGATTCATCAAACTGCTCGAAAGCAACCCGCGTTTCATCTGGCGACCACCAATAACCGGTAAAGCGGTTTAGCTCTTCCTGTGCTGCGAACTCCGCCATACCGTTGGCGATAGTGTCACTGGACCCGCTGGTAAGCTTGATTTCGTTCCCGGTTGAAATATTGACAGCGTAAAGCTCCCTATCCCGAACAAACGAAACATAGTTACCCTGGGGGCTAAACTTGATGTCTGTTTCAAATTCTGGCGTGTTTGTCAGTCGTTTTACGGTTCCGCCTATTGGCAGAACATAAACGTCGCCACTAATCGGGAACAAAAGCGTTGAACTGTCAGCTGACCAGAAATAGCTCACAATGCCGGTTTTTCCGGTTATGGTCCGGTCGCGCTCGCGTCGCGCTTTTTCTTCTTCGCTCAAAACCTCACTGCCGCCTTCAAGCAGCACTGCCGAATCAACCAGTAGAATCGATTCGCCTGATTCGAAGTCAAATTCCCAAAGGTCCAGCTGGGAAGCGTTTTCAGCTTTGCCCTGCAGGAAAGTTACCCGCTTGCCGTCAGGTGCCATTTCCAGGCCCTGAACACTGGCTCCATTAATTGTCGGGCTGGCTTCCAGCCTTTCAATCGTGAACTCCTCTGCAACCGCAGATACCGAGAAAAACATGGCCCCTGCCATGGCATATTTTATCATGTGATGTCCCCACTCAGTAGTAAACTGTGACCGTTGATACTATCTACCGGCTTTGCACCCGCTGGCAAGCGGAAAGCCTCACACTCAGAAAGGATTGAGCGTGTATCCCTGTTGCTGCAACAATGCGTGGGATGTCATGGCGGATACGGAAAGCTGCACATCCGGCAACAGGTCCGCCGCGCTGATATCCTGAAAAGCAGCGGATTGGCCGCACACATAAAATGTAACACCATGGTTTTGCAACGTCTTCACCAAATCAGCATTGGCGTTATCACCATCATAAAATTCTGCATGGGTAAGGTCATGGACCGCCGGCCCATGTACAACGACCGCAAGGCTGATATTCCCGGGCTTGACGCCTGCGGCCGCGTGCATGTTCAAAAACCGGGCAGCACTTTCAAACTGCCTGTTTATGGCGCCCTTTTCGCTGCGCCGCGTAATATCGAAAGCAACTTTGAACTGCGTATCAGCCGATAACGCGCTGGCCCCTTCTACCTGCGTCACAGGGCCATATTCCTTAATCAGCGGCCCTTTCGAAAAATCACTTTCCCCAGCGTTTACCGCAGCGCTTAACGTGGAACTGGCGGCAACACCTAACGAAAGGGCGAATGCAATCATACCGGCTCTGGATCCCTGAAAAGTCATGACGTAATTTTCCCCTGAAATAGATATCTTTGTGATGAGATCAGCAAACAACAATCATTTATCGCACAACCGGCGAAAGCCTGCCGCAACAAATGGCACCATCCGTTCGTATGCCCCGACCATATCCTCGGACTTGGCGACACCTTCCGAAAGCTGATCAATACGTCCGGTGTGAGCAAATGTCAGGGTCAATGCACCCGAAAGAAAATGGTAACACCAGTAAAGATCAGCAGGATCGGCGTTCGGAAGTGCCTCTTTCAAGGCATCCATAAATTTGCGAACCAGGGGGTCAAAATATTTGGTCATTAGCTGACCGCCCCATTCGAAAGAACTGTTCACCTGGGCAATCAATTCAAAATAATGCCGCCAGCCTTCATCCTCTTGGTATCCGTGCGCCAGCATGGGTTCCAGAAACGCATTAATAATCGCCTCTACGCTTGGACCGCCCTCATCCGCTTCAGCCTTGCAGCGCTCTAGAGCCGCAAGCCGGGTCTCGTTCAGCACTTCGGCGCGCCTTAGCAAAACGGCGTCAAACAAACCGCGCTTGTTGCCAAAATGATAACTCGAGAGTGCAAGGTCCACATCGGCTTCTTCTGCTACACGGCGCATGGAAACACCTTCGAAACCATGTTTGGCAAACAAGGCCTCGGCGGCGTCCAGAATCCGGTCCTTACGTTTGGTTTTGGCTTTTGCTGCGCTTTCGGCCACCAGTTACTCCTTATTACCCTTTGATATTCTTAACGAAAGCACCAATGCACGACAACGCTGAATTTCAAAAATTCAATGGTCGTTGAATTTTATGTTGACTTTCAACAATCGTTGAAATTAACTGTTGCTCAAATGGGCCATGCGTATAAATGGGAATTGCGTGCGCCCTATCACGGGGAGAGAGAAAATGAATTCGACAAAACTGGCACGCACTATGTTGCTGGCTAGCGCCAGTGTTGGCAGTCTGCTTATTGGTGGGCAGGTGGCTGCACAGGAGAACACAGAAACGGCATCAGTTGAAGAAATACAGGTTACGGCGCGGCGACGCAGCGAGAGCCTTCAAGATGTTCCAATTGCTGTATCAGCCCTAACAGGCCTTGAACTGAACAAGCTTGGCGCGACCGATATCACTTTCCTCGCGCAAACCACACCTAACACCACTCTTGAAGTATCACGCGGCACAAACACCACGCTGACCGCCTTTATTCGCGGTGTAGGCCAGCAGGACCCTGTGGCAGGGTTTGAAGCCGGTGTTGGTATCTATCTGGATGACGTTTACCTTAACCGCCCTCAGGGCGCCGTTATGGACATCTATGATGTCGAGCGGATCGAAGTTCTTCGCGGGCCGCAAGGTACTCTATACGGCCGCAACACCATCGGTGGCGCGATAAAATATGTAACCAAACGACTTGGTGACGAGCCAACACTGAACGTGCGTCTGCAGGGCGGAACTTATGGTCAGCGGGATATCATTGCTTCGGCTGAAGTGCCGGTCAATGACAAGATCAGGCTTGGTGGGTCTGTTGCCTACCTGAAGCGCAATGGCTTCGGTGAAAACATAAACACGGGCGCCGAGCACTATGACAAAGACATCCTTGGTTTGCGCGCCAGCGCAGAGTTCCTGCCGTCCGACAAGCTTTTCATTCGGGTTTCAGGCGATTATCTGAAAGACGATTCAAATGCAAAATCCGGTCATCGCCTGATACCCGGGCTATTCAGCGGCGCGCCTGTACTGGATGACGTTTTTGATACCCGCGCAGGTATCCAAGGCAAAAATGAGGCCGACCAGTATGGCATCAGCGGACTGATCGAATATGAAGTGAATGATAAGGTAACGATCAAAAACATCCTCGCCTACCGCGAAGATGACAGCTTCCAGCAGATTGATTTTGACAGCCTGCCCTCAGTCGACGTCGACGTGCCAGTGCGTTACAAAAACGATCAATTCAGTGAAGAGTTCCAAATCCTTTACACCGACGATGCCGTCAGCGGTATATTCGGTTTCTATTACCTGGATGCCAATGCCTTTAACGAATTTGACGTCGTGCTGGGTACAACTGGTGCCTTGCCTACCGTTGGTTTGCCGGGCCTCAACGCCAACACGCTCGGTGATGTGGGTACGGAAACATGGTCTCTGTTCGGCGACTTCAGCTTTGACCTTGATGCGGTTTTCGGAACAGACAGCAATCTTGAACTGAATATCGGCGGCCGTTACACGGAAGACGAGCGAACGTCGACCATTCTGCGCCGAACCTTTATCGGTGGCAACTCCGAGACATTTGGCGGCAACGCCACTTTGATCGCAACAACTTCAGATTTTACCGGCTCTGAAACCTATACAGACTTTTCGCCGCGGGCGAGCCTGTCATGGCAACCAAACGACGACCAGACACTGTATCTGTCCTATAGCGAAGGCTTCAAAGGCGGCAGCTTCGACCCTCGGGCACAAAGCACAGCAGCGCCGGACCTGAACAATGATGGCATAACGTCCGAAGATGAGATTTTCGAATTCATCAACTTCGAACCGGAACAGATCACAACCTACGAAGCCGGTGTAAAATCGAGCTGGGCGGAAGGACGTGTAACAACTAACCTCGCGGTCTTCTACAGCGACTATACGGATGTACAGGTACCGGGATCTATTGGTGTGGACACCAACGGTGATGGCATCAACGACAGCTTCTCCGGCATCACCACAAACGCCGGTTCCGCTGACTTCTACGGTGTAGAACTTGAAGGTAGTGCGATCCTTGCTCAGGATGCCGGTGTGCAAGGAGACACTGTTGTGGCTGACTTTGCACTTGGCTGGATTGATGCCGAGTATGATGAGTTTATCACGGCTGTGACAGATCCGGTGACTGGCGAGACCACGCTTCAGGATGTTTCAGATCAACGTGTGATCCAGAACACGCCGGAATGGAGCACAAACCTGCGCCTCTCTTATAACCGCCCGACCGAATTGTTCGGCGAAGCCGGTACACTGACAGTTCTGGGTGCCTGGTCATACAAAAGCCTGACCCACCAATTCGAAGTGGCAAACCAGTTCCTCGACCAACCTGGATACTCACTATTTGATGCCAGCGTTGTCTGGATCTCGGACGATGGCCGTTACGAATTGGGGCTGCACGGCAAAAACCTGACAGACAAGGAGTACAAAGTGGCGGGCTACAATTTCGCAAACGCGGACGGCACAGCCTCTACGTTGGGGCTGGAAGGTATTGCTTCAGCCTTCTACGGACCACCTCTAACGGTTACCGCAACACTTGGTATTCGCTTCTAAACCAGTTCGGCGCAGCTTGGCCGGAGGGCCCCTTTTCGGGTTCCTTCCCCCCTCCGGCCAACAAAGCCATAACGGTTCAAAGGATCATCAAATGAGTGCATTTGATACCCACCCTCCACTTTTGCCTGAAATATTGTCATTGCATGGCAAATGGAAAGCAGAAAAACCGGCCCTGATTTGTGATGGCACATCGCTGTCCTGGCGCGAATTCGATGCCGAAACAAACAAGCTCGCCAATGCCCTTATCAATGCTGGCATAAGCCGCGGCGCAACAGTCGGGGTTGTTATGTCGAATGGCCTCGACATGGTTGAGGTTCTGGTCGGTATCATGAAATCAGGGGCCTGCAGTGTACCGATAAACCTGTCTGTCACCGAAGAAGCGCTTGCAGCCATGCTGGCAGATGCTGACGTAAGTGCCGTGTTCGCTACAGATGATCAGCAGGCGCGCCTTGATCGTTTCTCGAAAAACCATTCAGGCGTTAAACTGATTGCAGGCCACCAGGGGTATCTGACTTTCAAAAAATCAGGTACACCCGCCTGCCCTACTGTTGATATCCAGCCTGATGACCTTCTGAATATCATCTACAGTTCCGGCACCACCGGCATGCCCAAAGGTATTGTACATACCCATCAGGGGCGGCGTGACTGGGCTTACGACCTTGCACTGGCCCTGCGTTACAATGGCTCTGCCCGAACCCTGTTCACCATCGGTCTCTATTCCAATATCAGCTGGGTCGGCATGCTGTGCACGCTTCTTGTCGGTGGCACGATGGTGATACAAAAATCATTTGATGCCCTACAGGCACTTGCAGCCCTTGAAAAACACAAAATCAGCAACTTCGCCATGGTTCCTATTCAGTTGCAGCGTTTGCTGGAAGCACCGGAAAGCGACAGCTATGATCTAAGCTCTGTCAAGGCGATCATGAGCTGTGGTTCGCCGCTCCATGCAGACCTGAAACAAAGACTGTTTGAACGACTGGGGCCATCGGTCGTTATCGAATTGTTTGGCCTGACAGAAGGTATCATCACCACGCTGGAACCCGAAGAAGCCGAAGGGCGCATGGCGTCTGTTGGCAAACCACTGATCGGCACAGACATAAAGATCATACACGACGACAACACAGAAGCTTCCCTAGGTCAGTCCGGCGAGATTGTTGGTATTGGCCGCATTGTCATGCCGGGATATCTGAACCGGCCGGACGCAACAGCGGAAGCAACCTGGACTGATACAGACGGCAAACACTGGCTTCGCACCGGCGATATAGGCATACTCGATGAAGACGGTTATCTTTATATCGTTGACCGCAAGAAAGACATGATCCTGTCTGGTGGCCAGAACATATACCCGCAAGATATCGAAACTATACTGTTCACGCACGCAGCGGTTAACGATGTGGCTGTCATTGGCGTGCCCAGTGCGCAGTGGGGTGAAACCCCGCTGGCAATTGTCGTTCCGGAAACAGAAGCAGCGTCGATAACCGAAGCAGACGTTATGCATTGGGCGAACGGCAAGCTCGGTAAACAGCAACGCATTGCAGGTGTTGTGTTCACGGAAAGCTTGCCTCGCAACCCGAATGGGAAAATACTCAAAAGAGATCTCAGGGAAACCTACAAGGATGCAGTTAATGGCTGAGTATGCGGACGAATATTTCACCAACGAGGACGGCCTGAAGCAGCACTACCGCGATTATAACAATGCACCCGACGGCGCGCCGACAGTTTTGTGCATGCCCGGCCTCACCCGCAATGCCAAGGACTTTGAGTATATCGCCAACCATCTGGCCGACCGCTGCAGGCTGATCTGTGTGGAGCAACGCGGACGTGGCCTTTCGGACTGGGACCCGGACCCAAGCCGCTATTCACCCGCCACCTATGTCGGTGACATGATGGCACTGTTGAGGCATCTGGGCCTTGCAAACATTGTCGCTATAGGCACCTCGCTTGGCGGCTTGATGACCATGATGATGAGCGCCATGCATCCGGGCGTACTGAAGGCGGCCGTTATCAATGATATCGGCCCTGAAATTGACCCGAAAGGCATCGAGCGCATCAAATCCTATGTTGGTGTCGGAACGCCGCCCTCCACATGGAATGAGGCCGTCGAGGCCGTTAAAAAAGCCAACCCCAACATATACCCGGACTTCACGGAAGAAGACTGGCTTCATTTCACACGCATGCTGTTTGCAGACGACGGTGGCAAGCCTGTCGCTCAGTATGATCCGGCGATCCGCAAGAATTTTGACGAGAATGATGATCAGGCTGCCCCTGACCTGTGGCCGATTTTTAGCCAGATGCATTCAATCCCAATGGTGGTGCTACGCGGCGGTCTTTCCGATATTCTGGCACCTGAAACGCTGGAACGCATGGCCACAGAACACCCTGATCTGGTCGCTGTTACCGTCCCGAACGTGGGGCATGTGCCCCTGATGCGGGAAAAAATCGTGCAGGATGCCATTGACGCCCTGATTGCTCGTTTTCTCTAGAAAAGCCCGCCTATTTTTGCCTGGAACCAGCTTTTTGCTGGACAGCGGATTTTGCCTATGGCAATGCTCCGATACTGTAATATTGTTTCAGGTGTACGCTCATGAATGTAATTAAATTACAAACCCACAACGACCTGCCGGTGAAGCCAGAAGATGTATATTCTGCCGAAATCGCCATTCAGGACGCGATTGTACGCACACCGACAAACAAGTCAAAAACCCTGTCTGCCATCACAGGCGCGGACTGTTATCTGAAGTTCGAGATTTTCCAGTTTACCGCGGCTTACAAGGAACGCGGCGCGCTCAATCGCTTGCTGTCGCTGCCCAGAGGCACCAAAGGTGTCATCGCGGCTTCCGCCGGAAATCACGCGCAGGGTATAAGCTATCATGCCGGCCGGTTGGGTATTCCTGCCACCATCGTAATGCCTGAAGGCACGCCTTTTAACAAAGTGAAGCGCACGGAAGAGCTGGGTGCACGCGTTGTCCTTACCGGGGCAGATTTTGAAGCCGCGACACAGGCGGCCTATGAAATGGCCAAGGCGGAAGAGCTGACCTACGTCCACCCGTTTGACGATACGCTGGTGATGGCAGGTCAAGGCACCGTGGGCCTTGAGATGCTGGAGGACGCGCCAGAACTGGATACGCTCGTTGTGCCCATCGGTGGCGGCGGACTAATCTCCGGCATCGCAACCATTGCCAAACACATGAAACCCGGTATCCGCATTGTCGGCGTGCAAACCGAAGCATTCCCGGCGATGAAAGAACGCGTTGATGGCACGCTCCTGAAGGGTGACAACATCTCGATCGCAGAAGGCATTGCAGTCAACAAGCCCGGAGAGCGCACGCAGGCCGTTGTCGAAGCGCTGGTCGACGAAATCGTCACTGTATCAGAGCGCCAGATCGAAAAAGCCATTGTCACCATTATGGAAATCGAAAAAGTGATTGTCGAAGGTGCGGGCGCAATCAGCCTTGCCGCTGTTATGCAATACCCTGACCTTTTCAAAGGGCACAAAGTGGGCATGGTGCTTTCGGGCGGTAACATCGACAGCCGCATGCTGGCATCTGCCATCATGCGCGGCATGGCGCGGGACGGCAGGCTGGCACGCTTGCGCATCACCATGATGGACCAGCCCGGCGCGCTTGCCACGGTGACCGATATCGTCGCCAAAATTGGCACAAACATTCTTGAAATGCGCCACCACAGGGAGTTTGGCGCAATCTCGCTCAAGCAAACAGAGATGGAACTGGTGATCGAGGCCAAGGATCAGGCCCACGCACAAGCGTTGGTGCATGCGCTGGAAGACGCCGATTTCAAGGTTGATTACGCTCTGACCGTTTGAGGCAGTTTAACCATCGAAAGCCTGAGCACCATCGCTCTGGCGGTCCGTCGGCTGGTTGCCTGTGCCCAGCATGCCAAGCGCTGTCGCTTTCGCGGCATTCCGCACATCATCCGCTGTCTCGCGGTCGTCAATCGTGCGGGACAACACCATGCCACCAACACAAAGGGCAGACAGCGCCAGTGCTGTTTGCCGCTGTTCAGGCCCGCCCTGCTGCCCGCGGGGCGCAAGGCTGCTTTCAAATAGCCATGACATGGCCTGCAGCAACGAGAGATAGGCCGCTTTCACTTCCGGTGTACCGCGCGCCACGTCGGACGGCAGCGCAATCATCGGGCATTGTCCATCCACGTCATCCAGATGTTCAGGCGACAGATAACTGTCGATCATCGCGCGCACATTGTCATGGCCTTCGTTTTCGGGGTGAACCCCTGCCTCGTCCCGCCACTTTTTGCCGCGCCCGCTCAGGAAGCTGGCAACCGCTTCGGCGTACAATTCTTCCTTATTGCGAAAATGGTTATAGAACCCGCCACGCGTCAGCCCCACAGCCGCCATCAACTGGTCAATGGACACAGCGGCAAAGCCTTCCCGGTTGAACATGATGCGTGCCTGCTCAACAATACGTTTACGCACATCTGCCTTGTGTTCGGCGCTATAGGGCATAGGTCTCTCCTGCTCGTTTCACCCAGCATACGATAAACTTTAAATATGTTCTTGAACATAATTAGATGCCGACCACACTGCGCCCACAAACGAAACACATGACACTATGAGGAATGAACAATGAAACTATACAACGGCATGTCACCAAACGGCGCGCGCGTGGAAATCTTTATGGCGGAAAAGGGAATTGAAATTCCAACCACGTCGATCGATTTGATGGCCAATGAAGGCCAGACCCCTGAATATCTGAAAGTGAACGCACTTGGTCAGGTTCCGGTCCTGGAGCTGGATGATGGTCGACGCTTAAGCGAAAGCATTGCCATCTGCCGCTATCTGGAGCACCTGCACCCGGAACCAAACCTTTTTGGTACCACGCCGGAAGAACAGGCCTTTATCGAGATGTGGCTTCGCCGTGTCGAGCTGTGGCTGTTTAATGTCGCTGGCGACGTTGGTCTGCACGAGATCGAGTTCTTCAAATACAGGGTCGACCAGAATGCAGATTATGCCAAATACTGTCGTCGTATCCTTGTTGAACGGCTGGCATGGCTGGACGGCGAGATGGCCGACGGGCGCACCTATGTTGCGGGCGATAAATTCACCATCGCCGACATCGTGGGCATGACCCTGATATTCATCATGGGTTTCACCCAGATCGACATCCCCGCCAACCTCAAGAATGTACTGCGCTGGCAACAGGCGCTTGTATCGCGTCCCACCTTCCCCAAAATGCCAGGGTAAAAACGCTACAAGCAAGTTGCAGTAGAAACATGGCTCGGCGGGTGATCCCGCCGGGCTTTTTCCTGATCACCAGATTTTCACGCGGTCCTCGGGTGCCAGATACATGGCGTCGCCGGGCTGTACATCAAAGGCTTCATAAAACTCGTCCATGTTGCGGGCCATGCCGTTCACACGAAGATACATCGGGCTGTGCGGTGCGCTCAAAAGGCGCTGCCGCAGGCTTTCTTCGGTCCGCTTGAACCGGCGCCCCTGTGCACGGCCAAGGAAAAAACGCTGCGGGCCACTGAAACCATCCAGAACCGAGGTTTCGAGACCACCAAGCGAACGCTCCCACGCGTGATACGCGACAATCATCCCGGCAAGGTCACCGATGTTTTCGCCCAGCGTCTGACGGCCATTAACATTCAACCCCGGGATGGGCTCATACTGGTCAAACTGCGCGGCAAAACCATCACCCAGCAGATTGAATGCCGTGCGGTCTTCCTCGGACCACCAGGCCTGCAGAACACCGTCCCCGTCATATTTGCTGCCCTGATCATCAAAACCGTGGCCGATTTCATGGCCGATGATACTGCCAAGCGCACCGTAATTCAGGGCCGGGTCCGCGTTAGGGTCAAACAGAGGTGACTGTATGTAGCCCGCCGGAATGAAGGCTTCGTTTCGGGTCGGGCTATAGAAGGCGTTCACGGTTTGCGGTCCGCGGAACCATTCATCCTTGTCGACCGGCTGACCAAGGCGGGAAACCTCAAGCGCCCTGTTGAACCGGCGCAAGGCCACCACATTGCCGAACAAACCATCCGGATTGATTACAGCAGCGCTATAATCCCGCCATTTTTCCGGATAGGCGATTTTGGCGTTGATTTTAGCGAGCTTGGCGCGCGCAACCGCTTTGGTATCGGCGGTCATCCATGTCAGGCCATCAATGCGTTCACCAAGTTCGGCCCGAATATTTTCAAACATTTCCCGGACCAGAATTTTTGATTGTTCGGGGAAAAACCGCTCGATGTAAATCTCGCCAACCGCCTGATCCAGCTCACCATTTACGAAATTGATCGCCCTGTCTTCCCGGCTTCGCTGTTGTTGCTGGCCGCGCAAAACAGTGCCAAAAAAGCCAAAGCGTTCCTCTGCAATATCATCCGAAAGATAGGGGGCATGACGGGCGACCGTGTGGAAGGTCAGATAGTCTTTCCAGACCGCGACAGGTGTATCGGCAAACAAGGTGGCCATGCCGGGGAAAGCTTCCTTTTCCCGAACCACAATTTTATCAGGCGCACCAACACCAAATGCGTCAACCGCAGCGCCCCAAGGGAACCCGGGTGCGAACGCGGTAAGTTCGTCAAGGCTCATGGCGTTATAGGTGCGGTCCGCGTTGCGTCGCTCTGCCCTGCTCCAGTGATGGGAAGCGATGGCCTTTTCAAGCGCAAACACGGCTTCAGCCGCAGCGCGAGCATCTTCCCTGCCCAGCCGGGCAAACACAGCTTCCATATAGTCAGTGTAGGCGGCCCGAAGCGCGGTCAAACGCTCGCTGTCGCGCTCATAGTAACTTTTGTCCGGCAGTGCTGTGCCTGCGTGCATGGCGTAAACGGCGTAATCGGTTGGTTGCTTGCTGTCGATGTTCACAAACAGGCCAAAAAGGGCGCGCGCACCAATCTCGTCTGACATCATCGCCACAGCAACCGCATCATGACTGTCAAGCCCACCAATCTGGTCAAGGAGCAGTTGAAGCGGGCTGATACCGGCAGCATTAATCGCGTCAACATCCATATAGGATGCATAAAGGTCGCGAATTTTCTGCTCTTTGCTGCCTTCTGAAACCTCTCCGTTTTGCAGGTCAGCGATAATGGATTTTATGCGTTCATCGTTGCGGTCGCGCATGATTTGCGAAAAACCGACGCCGCTGCGATCACCGGGGATTTCGGTCGCCGCCAGCCAGCCGCCGTTGGCAAACTGATATAGGTCGTCCTGTGGCCGTGTATTACGGTCAAGGGCATCAAGCGGATAGCCCCAAGGCTCTATCACTGGATTTGCGGCCCCCATCACTTCCGCGTCCTGTCGGTTTTCATTCTCTGCGCTGCAAGCCGCCAGCATCGCGGCCGCACTCGCACCCAACATCCATTTCGCTATAGTGATTTTCATGAAACCGTCCCCTTTTGCCCAAACGTTCGCAGACAAACTAGCGAGCGAATGGCCTGAAGGGAAGTCTGCAATTGGTTTGTCGCAGGTTACCCGATAACCACCCGGGCGTAGGCGTCTTCAACCTGCGTCAGGCGATCCCTGATTGCCGTGCAGGTTTCCGGCTCGTCACCAACGTCACATTTTTCCAAGTCTTTTTTGAGCCGCTTGAGGTTCTTTTCTGCCTTTTTGCGTTTTCCCAAACTTATCTGGGTCAGCACATAGTCGGCCCGGGCGTCAAAGTGTCTGGGGTTCATCTCCAGCGCCTGCCAGAAGGCCCGGCTTGCGTCCTTGAGTTTACCGAGCCCAAGGTTGGACATGCCTTCCATATAATACATAATGGCATAGGCCTGCCGCCGGTAAGGGTCCGATGTGCGCGCGTCAAATGTAATATGGCTCATCTCGCCCGTTAAAGGTGTCGACATCTCCAGATAGTTGGTAAAAGCGTCCGCATTCACCCAAAATTCGTTGTGCCTGAGTGACCGGAAATGAATTCTTGCCTGCTTGAAGTCTCCTGCCTGAAAGGCATCAAACCCCGGCTTCATTCTTCGGTTAAAAGTGCGCCTGCCTTCAATGACGATTTCTTCGGTTACCTGCGTTTCCGGTGTGCTTTCATCTTGCGACAAGGCGGGGCCGCCTGCCATCAAACATGAAGCAAGGATTACCAGAGCGGGAAACTTGCGAACCGTCATAGGGTCTATTCTCCACAAGCAGTTACATCAGATAATGTACACTATACAACACCACGTGCATACGCACCAGCTACGCGGCGATAGGAAAACCCTATTCTGCCGGAATGCCGCTCGCTTCCTTGTCTTCAAATTCGTTGAGCTCTAACTCATTAGACGCTGATAGTTTGAGGCTTAACGGCACCATTAACTCTGTTCATAGTTACAAAGACACACACACGTCATACAAACCTGATTTCTACCCAAAGTTGAAAAAAAATCCCGCTTATGGTACGCTTGAAACGTTGTAGCCACGCCTAGTGCTTGCCTAGCGGAAAGTTCAAAATCTATTTGAAGGGGATCCGATTTTGACAATTTCACATGGAAAAACACTCATTAACAGCTGTTTTGTCGCTTCATTACTGTTAAGCGGTTATTCTTCTTCCGCAAATGATGAAAAAGACACGAAGGTCGAAACAAGATTATTTGTGGGACAAGACTGTTTGTTGTCTGACAATGGTGCGTCGGAAAGACAAGGCGCTTTTCTTGGAGTGCTCCTTAAGTTTGTTGTGCCGTTTCTCGTTGAAAAATCCATCGACCTCGTGACGAATGAACTAACAAAAATCAAAAAAGCTGAAAGCGTTGGTGATGTTTACACACACCTCTATGAATATAATATTGGCGCCAAGGTACCGACTTGGAACCCCCAACTATCCTGCTACACCGCCGTAACGGGAAAATTCATCAAAGGGGACAGCGGCCTAGCGCCTGGAGATTCGTGGAACTACGACCACAACGTGTCACTGGACAACGCACTTGAAAAGCCGAGGAAGAGCCATATGGGCGTCGTTCAACGGCTCAAAGACAACGAAATTGAGCTGATCGACGACGAATATTATTCAGTATTTGAGATTAAAGTAGAGGATTTCGAGGAAGATGTATCTGACGGTACCGCATTTCGATTGAAGAGCCGATACTTCCACGCCCCCCGGCTTTTAAACAACCGTTCAACAGCAGGCCAAGTTTACACATGGAAAATAGGCGGCCCGGGTACGTCACCTAACAAACAAATATACGCTCTAGCAACGATTGACCTTGGCGACATTAAACGCGGCAAAGAAATTACCCGGCTTGATTTCTCCTTCGGCAAGATAAAAGGCCATGAGACAGGCTTGATCGCTCAGATAGGAATGTCAAAAACCTCTTTGGAAAAAATTAAAACAGACCCCACTGGCTGTAAAGGGATTGAGGACTGCGAAACCACAGTGAAAGCGTTGGCAGACATGGACGCAA
The DNA here is from genome assembly GCA_947503625.1 of uncultured Kordiimonas sp. Taxonomy (GTDB): domain Bacteria; phylum Pseudomonadota; class Alphaproteobacteria; order Sphingomonadales; family Kordiimonadaceae; genus Kordiimonas. The sequence goes on from CANNEK010000001.1 coordinate 347,983, forward strand.
AACTGTCGCTTGCTAAAGTGGCGCTATTGAAAGCCCATGAACCGACTAACTTGTCAGGCTTTAGAGAATTCCTCTCGAACCTCGACACGGTAGACTGTGAGAACCCAGACATGGAAATAGCCATGGAGGCACTTACGGCGGCGGCCTATTGTGATCACAAAAAAATGGTTGCGGATGCATCATCGAGTTTACCGCCCAGGAACTACACACCTGCCGTTATCAGCATGACGAATACTCAAACCAAGAAACCGTCCGATGCTGCAAAATTGGTCGCAGCGTTACTCAGTGGTGCAAAAGAGTCCATCTCGGCGGCGGCAAAGGAAGCAATAACACCTGTCGATCAGGAACAACTGGCCACGAATATTCTGGATGCTGAAATTGCCGTAGCGACAGCCGTCGCGGAGTATGCTGCCGCGACAACAGACGCGGCAAAAAACCTTGCCGACTTAAAGCATCAGAAAGCCTGTTCGGAACTTCAAAAGCTGGACGAAACGGCAATATGTACGGCGCTATGAAACGGTTTTACTTTCTTCTATTGTGTGTATCTCTGGCATTCAACCTACCTGCTGCAACAGCTAAGAGGTTATCAAATAGTGATCAGGTGAAAATTGTGGTGGAGGCGCCACCGCGCGCCATGCTCCCTCACTACCTAAGGGAGGCACGTGCATTTTCGCTGCACAAACTTGACCTTGAAACCAAATCCATCATCCACGCCGCCAAGCAGTGGGATGCCAGCGACATGCCACTATCTATTTGCTTTCTTGACAAACCCCACAACCCGGGACTGCGTGGCAGAGTGAAAAAGGCGGCGCTGAAATGGAATATCCCGGGCTCCAGGATCAAATTTAAATTCAGTGATGACAGCAATGACCATGAGAGTATAACCACCACCATGTGTCGTGGTACTGGCGAAGACATTCGCATCACGTTCAAAGGTCTTGTTGTATGGTCGGTTATCGCCACGGATGGCCGGACCCAATCATCCGCTGATCCTACTATGACACTGGGGGGTTTTGGGCGACGAGGTCTAAGTACCGAGGAGTTCGACGCTTGGGTCATCCATGAATTCGGCCATAGTCTTGGCTTTCTGCATGAGCATCAAAACCCGCGCGGGTCCTGTATTGACGATTATGATATCCGCGCGTTGACAAATTGGCTCAAGGGCAAGCCTTTTTACTGGAAACAGGATAGAATTAGTCGCAACCTTATGGCCCTTGAGCCGCAAACGATTGAAGGTGGAGACAAGTTTGATCCGAAATCTATAATGCTCTACTCCTTCCCAAGGCACTTCTACAAGGAAGGCAGCAAATGCTATAATGATCAAAACTACGTTTTATCGAACATCGATGCAGCGACAGCTATTGAAAAATTTCCCATCATTCCCACCTCTCCGGGAGGCGCTAAATCACGCAGTCCGTTTTTCTTACCAAGATCAGTTGCTGAGCGTGAAGGCGTTGACCCTAGTATCATATTTCAAGCGAAAATTGCATCTAGCGACTTAACCGACACAGAGAAGACGTCCGCTATAAAAACATTTGAACAGGTTCTCGCACGGCGCAACAACCGTTAACCTTCCATTGATCTCCCAAATTTACTCTGCCGGAATGCCGCTCGCTTCCTTGTCTTCAAACTCCTTGAGTTCACCGGCCACCGCGTTCGGGGACCGCGTAAATTTGGCCAGTGCGTCATAAAATACCGGCACAATAAACAGCGTGAAGAAGGTTGCGATCAGCACGCCGGAGAACACCGTAACACCAATGGTGCCGCGGCTGTTGGCACCAGCGCCTGTCGCCATCATAAGCGGCACAGCACCCATCGCGGTTGAAAGCCCGGTCATCATGATCGGACGCAGCCGTGTTTTGGCGCTATTGATAAGCGCATCGCGTTCGCTCTGGCCTTCATCGCGAAGCTGATTGGCGAACTCCACGATCAGAATACCGTTTTTGGCCGCCAGTCCGATCAGCATAATCAGTCCAAGCTGACTGTAAATATTCAGTGTGCTGCCCGCCATATAAAGGCCAAACAGTCCACCAAGAACCGCAAGCGGCACTGTCAGCATAATGATGAAGGGGTGAATGAAACTCTCGAACTGCGCAGCCAGAACCAGAAACACCACAACAAGGGCGAGGACAAAGATGAAGATAACATCATCCCCTGCTTCCTTGAATTCACGGGTTGCACCTTTGTAATCAATGCTGGTGACATCGGGCAGGACTTCCCGCACCTTGTCTTCCATCCATGTTGTTACTTCACCAATGGTGTAGCCGGGCGCAAGGTTGCCTGAAATCGTCAGCGCACGCACGCGGTTGAAACGCCTGAGTTCGCCAGAGCCTGAATCTTCAAGAACAGACACAAGGTTAGACAATGGCACCAGTTCGCCGGTACGGCTGGACGCAACGTGAATGTTTTCCATATCAAGCGGTTGCCGTCGATCCGACTTCTGCGCCTGCAGGATGACATCATATTCTTCACCGTTATCGACAAATGTTGTGACACGCCGCCCGCCCATCATGGTCTCAAGCGTGCGCCCGATCGACTGGATCGACACACCAATGTCGGCGGCGCGCGCCCGGTCAATCTGCACCTTGAACTGTGGCTGGGTTTCCCGGTAATCGGCATCAACATTCACGAGACCCGGGTAAGCGCCAAGCTCTTCAAACATAACCTGTTTGAAACGACCAAGGTCTTCATAGGTGTCTCCGCCAATAACAAACTGGAACGCTTCTGAACCACCCCCGCGGCGCGTAAGCCCTGAAGATTCAATAGGAATGGCCATCGCGCCCGTGACGTTGCTCAGCAGTTTCGGTCGCAGCTCGTTCAGGATTTCTGTCGAACTACGCTCGCGTTCGTCCCACGGTGTGAGGATAACAAATCCAAAGCCGCCATTGCCGTCCACACGAACTAGAAGGCGTTCAAGCTCACCTTTTTCGATATAGGGTAAAACCTGCTCTTCAATTTTCTGCGCCTGATTTTGCATGAAGGCATGGCTGGCTCCCTCGGGCCCGCGAACCCGCATGAACAAAGAGCCCCTGTCTTCAACAGGTGCAAGTTCGCTTGGCACTTTTTCAAACAAGGCAAAAATCAGCAGGAAACAGGTAAGGAAGCTGGCAGTTACCAAAATTCTGTTATCAATACAAACATGCAGGAACCTGCCGTATCCATCCTGTATTTTTGTGAAAACACGATCCAGAAACTTGGCGAAAGCGGGCTTTTTGTTCCGGCGGCGCACAAGTTTTGAGCACATCATCGGTGTCAGCGTCAGGGCGATCAGACTGGAGAATATAACCGCCGCAGTCATCGTAATCGCCAGTTCCCCGAACAACCGGCCCACGTTGCCGGACAGGAAGAAAATCGGCACAAACACGCCGATCAGGACAAGGGTTGTCGCAATAACGGCAAAGCCCACCTGCCGTGCGCCCCTGTAGGCTGCAACCAACCCGGGTTCGCCCTCTTCCACGCGGCGGTAGATATTTTCAAGCACCACAATCGCGTCATCGACCACCAGCCCGATCGCCAGCACAAGACCCAGAAGTGTGATCAGGTTGATCGAAACACCGGTCAGCGACAGAACCCAGAAACTGGCGATAATACACACCGGTACAGTCACCGCAGGCACAATCACGGTTTTGAGATTGCCAAGGAACAGATACAGGACCAGCACCACAAGGGACATGGAAACCGCCAGTGTAAAATAGACTTCCGAGATCGCTTTTTCGATAAAGACCGACGTGTCAAACGCCACCAGAAGCTCCATACTTTCCGGCAGGGTTTCACTAATACGCGCCACTTCAGCTTTTGCTGCCAGCGCCACCGAAAGTGTATTGCCGGTAGACTGTTTGATCACTCCAAGGCCAATCACAGGCACACCGTTGCCGCGGAACGTGCGTTCTTCTCGCTCTGCGCCCAATTCCACTGTTGCGACGTCACCGAGCCGCACAAAACCGCCTTCGGCACCCTCACTGATAACCATGGTTTCAAAGTCTGCTGCGCTTGCATACTCCCGGTTAAGACGAACAATCGTGTCACGGTTCACGCTCTCGATTTCGCCAGCAGGCAGCTCGACATTTTCCGCCCGCATTACATTTTCAATGTCGTTTACCGTTATGCCTCGTGCTGCCATCGCCTGCCGGTCAAGCTGAACCCTGATCGCATAGCGTTTCTGCCCGCCAATCCGCACACCCGAAACACCATCCACCACAGACAATCGGTCAACGATATTGCGCTCTGCATAGTCTGTCAGCTGCAATACGTCCATCACCGGGCTGGTGAGGTTAAACCACAGGATCGGCTGCGTATCATTGTCAGCCTTTGCCACCTCAGGCGGTTCGACTTCTTCAGGCAGGTTATTCAGGACACGACTGACCCGGTCCCTTACGTCATTGGCACCACTGTCAATATCGCGGTCCAGCATAAACTCGACAGTAATGTTGGAACTGCCGTCACGGCTGGTGCTCTCAATGGTTTTGATGCCCTGAACACCCGCGATTGCGCTCTCGATAATCTGGGTTACCCGGGTTTCAACAACCGCTGCGTTTGCACCGGGATAGTTGGTGCGCACACTCACAATTGGCGGATCAACATCCGGCAATTCCCGCACCGGAATGTCACCAAATGAGATAATGCCAAACGCCACCAGCATCAGGCTGATAACGGTGGCGAAGACAGGCCGCTTTACCGAAACGTCTGATAAAATCATGAGCTCGCTCCTGACTGTGCGGGACGCGCACCGCCATCAGGTCGACCACCCTGCCCGGCTTCCCGGATTTTGATGCCTGCCCGGCCGAGGCGCATGGTACCCTCGGTTACCACACGCTCTTCAACGACCAGTCCTTCTGTTACTTCAACATAACCGGGGCGCCTGATGCCAAGTGATACCTCACGGCGCTCGGCAACACCGTTCTTTGAGACAAAAACATATGCTTTACCACCTGATGGTACGACAGCTTCCTCCGGCACAGAAAGCCCCTGCCAGTTACGACTGACAACCTCAACCGTCATCAAAAGGCCCGGCCTCAATGCGCGGTCTTCATTCATCATCTCTGCGCGTACAATCACGGACCGGGTAACCGGGTCAACCCGACTATCAACGGTTTTTACAATACCCTGAAAAATCCGGCCAGGATAAGCCTTCACGCTGGCATTCACCGCCTGACCTGTTGCCAGCGTTGCGATAAAGCGTTCCGGCACCGAGAAATCCACATTAATGATGTCAATTGCGTCGATTGTTGTAATGGGATTGTTCTGAGTGATCAGCGAACCTTCGCTCACTTGCCGCAAACCCAAAACGCCGTCAAACGGTGCAACAATTCGGCGGTCAGCCATGCGTGCTTGCGCTGCCACCAGCCGGAATCGGGCTTCTGCAACATTGCGGCGCTGGGCATCCAGAGTTGATGTTGAGGCATTTCCACGTGTCACAAGGTCTTCCGTGCGCGAAAACTGGCTTTCAGCCTCACGTAAATTAGCCTGGGCCTCCTCAAGCTGAGCCTGCTCCTCGGCGTCTTCCAATGAGACCAGAAGGTCACCCTTCTTAACCATTTGACCATCTTCAAACGCCACTATACGCACAGTGTCCGACACACGGGGGGTCAGAACAACAGATTCGCGTGCGCGCGCTGTACCGAGCGCCTCAACTATATCGCTGAACTCCCGCAGTTCAACCGACTGGGTAACAACCGAAACAGCACCGCGGCCAAAACCGCCACGCTGGGTATCCTTGCTATCCCGGGACAATAGCCAGCCAGCCGACGCAACAAGTGCCACAAACACAACAATCAAAACAATGCGGCCAGACCCCATGAAAAAATCCTTCTGAATATTTGTTGACCCTAACGCTTCCTATACGAGACGAGTAAAGGCTAGATCATTGAGATAGAACAAGTATCATACGTTTTGTTGCTGATGAAACCTTCTATTCCACACTCTTTTGTGATCGAACAGTACCACTTTAGTTCCACTGTGACTGAACATGATCGGTGAACGCACCGGCAACCACCAGCGTTTCTGCCGGCAGGTCTGAACGCGGTAAAAAAAGACCAAGCCTTCTTTCATGATCAAAGCCAATCAACCGAACAGGGCTAACCCTGTCATCAACAAGACTCTGTGGCACAACAGTGCCGCCAACACCCGCTGCCACCATCGCAACGGCCCTGCTATCATTCGGCGTACGATACACCAGCCGCGGCCTCACATTTCGATCCGTGAAATAGCGACTGGTCTCCGACAGTACTTCGCAGCGACTGCGAACAATCATGTATTCTTCGGCCAGATCCGACGCTGTAACCCGGGTACGCCCCGCAAGATCATGATCGTTAGAGAGGATAAACACATAAGGCTCATTATTTAGGGCAATCGAAACGTCGTTTGGCTCCCCCCGATGAACCGACAAGGCAAAATCCAGACTGCGATCTTCCAGCCGGTTTTCAAGTTCCTGCTCGGTACCATCAGTAATTTCAATCGCGGCATTCGGCATTTTTTCCCTGAATGAAGCCAGCAGATTTCCAACCTGTCGATTTGACAGAGTTGTCAAAACACCAATACGCAAAACGGGCGTTTTACCGGCTTCATCCAGCACCTGCTGTGCCATATTACATTCGTGCAAAATGGCCTTGGCCCTGGGTAGAAACCGCGTGCCCGCGTCAGTTAGAAAAACCCGTCTGTTCGAACGCTCGAACAGTTCATGACCAATCTGCTGCTCAAGCTTTTTGATTCCCGCCGAGAGAGTGGGTTGGGTGACAAAGGTTCTGTCGGCTGCACGTGTGAAGCTGCCTGTTTCGACAACAGCGAGAAAATAGCGTAGCTGATAGATATCCATCATAGACACCATCTATGGATTGTATTTTGTTATTCGATTTTACCAATAGCAAACACCAGCCTATATTGCCACTCAAATTGGGCATCCAATCCGGACAGTAACCTGCTGGGGGCTTTGCTCCGAAGCAAACAGGAGAGACATGCATGTCTGTGCTGCAATCGGCGTTGAATAATGAGAGTGACCAGTTCCGTGAAAACGCGGAGCACATGCAAACCCAGATAGACGATCTGAACAAGACCATTGGCCGTATTGCCCTGGGCGGCTCGGACCGCGCGCGTGAAAAACACATTTCTCGCGGCAAACTGCTGCCCAGAGAACGTGTTAGCGCCCTTCTCGACCCCGGCACGCCTTTTCTGGAGCTCTCTCAACTGGCAGCGCTTAATATGTACGATGCGGATATCTCTGCTGGTGGGATTATTACCGGTGTCGGGCGTGTTTCCGGCATAGAATGTGTGATTGTCTGCAATGATGCGACGGTGAAAGGCGGCACCTACTATCCTGTCACGGTTAAAAAGCACCTTAGGGCGCAGGAAGTGGCACGAGAAAACAAGCTGCCCTGTATCTATCTTGTTGATAGCGGCGGCGCAAATTTGCCCAATCAGGACGAGGTCTTCCCGGACCGCGATCATTTCGGTCGTATTTTCTATAATCAGGCGCAAATGTCCGCCGAAGGTATCCCGCAAATCGCCGTGGTCATGGGTAGTTGTACCGCAGGCGGTGCTTATGTACCGGCCATGGCGGACGAAAGCATTATCGTCCAGAACCAAGGCACAATCTTCCTTGGTGGCCCGCCACTGGTGAAGGCGGCAACCGGCGAAGTTGTCAGCGCAGAAGACCTGGGCGGCGGCGACGTACATGCCCGCACGTCCGGTGTTGTCGACCATCTGGCAAAAGACGACGAGCATGCTCTCGGCATTGCCCGTCGGATTGTGGCCAACCTTAACCGGAAAAAAACACCTCCGGTCGCGCTAAAGAAGCCGGTTGAGCCGCTTTTCGTCCCAACGGAAATTTACGGCGTTATCCCAAAAGATGTGCGCCAGCCCTTCGACATTCGGGAAGTGATCGCTCGTATTGTTGATGGCAGCGAGTTTGACGAGTTCAAAAAATTGTATGGTGAAACACTGGTCTGCGGCTTTGCCCACATTCATGGTTTCCCGGTTGGCATCATCGCCAACAATGGCGTGTTGTTCTCTGAAAGTGCCCTCAAAGGCGCACATTTTGTCGAACTGTGCGCCCAGCGAGGCATCCCACTGGTGTTCCTGCAGAACATCACAGGGTTCATGGTGGGCCAGAAATACGAAAACGGCGGCATCGCCCGTGATGGCGCGAAGCTGGTGACCGCCGTTGCGTGCGCAAACGTACCCAAATTTACCGTTATCATCGGTGGCAGCTTTGGCGCTGGTAACTACGGCATGTGTGGCAGGGCCTACCAGCCCCGTTTCCTGTGGATGTGGCCAAACGCCCGGATTTCAGTGATGGGCGGTGAACAGGCTGCTGGTGTTCTTTCCACTGTCAAACGTGATGGCATGGAAGCCCGAGGCGAGACATGGTCGGCAGATGAAGAGGAAGCTTTCAAAGCGCCAATTCGCGACATGTATGAAGCACAAGGCCACCCGTATTATGCGAGTGCTCGTCTTTGGGATGACGGCGTAATTGACCCCGCCGATACACGCCGCGTGCTGGGGCTAGGGCTTTCTGCAACAATGAATGCCCCCATAGAGCCGACCAAGTTCGGTGTGTTCAGGATGTAAGGATCAAAGATGAGTGAAAACATTCTGACAGATATCGATGAACGCGGCGTTGCAACTGTGACGCTGAACCGGGCTGAAAAACACAATGCTTTCAATGATGAAGTCATTGCAGAGCTTGACGCAGCTTTCAGAAAGCTTGGGGCCGATAGCGCTGTCCGCGTTATTACACTGACAGGCGACGGTAAAAGCTTCTCGGCTGGCGCTGACCTGAACTGGATGAAGAAAACCGCCGGCTACAGCACGGCTGACAACCAAGCAGATGCGCTCAGGCTCTCTGGCATGCTGTCAACCATAGCTGATTGCCCCAAGCCGACCATGGCGATTGTTAACGGAGCTGCCTTCGGTGGCGGTGTCGGACTGACGGCCTGCTGCGATATAGCCGTTGCGCTATCCACTGCCGTTTTTTCGCTTTCGGAAGTCAAGCTGGGTCTGACACCTGCAACAATCTCTCCTTACGTGGTTCGTGCTATTGGCGTGCGAGCCGCGCAGCGATATTTCCTGACAGGCGAACGCTTTGACGGCATTGAAGCCAGACGGATCGGATTGGTTCACGAAATTGCCCAGACAATGGATGAAGCACGTATGATTATTGATGGTCTGGTTGATGCCCTTCTATCGGGCGGGCCAACCGCGCAGGCAGATTGCAAATCCCTGATCAGGCTGGTGGCAGGACAAGAGATAAACGACGGTCTCAGAACCGAGACCGCAGCGCGCATTGCCGCAAGGCGCGCAAGCCCCGAGGGCCAGGAAGGGCTGGACGCTTTTTTCAACAAACGCAAACCGAACTGGAGTGCCGACACATGAGCGACGCACCACAAAAAATCCGCAAACTGTTGATCGCCAACCGCGGCGAAATCGCCTGCCGTGTGATGGCAACTTGCCAGACCCTCGGCATTAAAACCGTCGCTGTTTATTCGGAAGCAGACAAAAACGCATTGCATGTCGCAATGGCGGACGAAGCCGTTCACATTGGCCCCCCATCGGCATCGGAAAGTTATCTGGTGATCGACAAGATCATTGATGCGGCTAAAACCACAGGGGCCGACGCCGTTCATCCGGGTTACGGTTTCCTGTCTGAGAATCCCGAATTTACCGACCGCTGTGCTGCTGAAGGCATCATATTCATTGGCCCAAGTGCCGCGTCAATGAATGCCATGGCCCTGAAGGGCGCGGCAAAGAAACTGATGACAGACGCGGGGGTTCCTGTGGTGCCGGGCTACCACGGCGAAGATCAGTCCCTTGACGTGTTAACCGAAGAAGCGGGGAAAATTGGCTATCCGGTGTTGATAAAGGCAGTTGCTGGCGGCGGCGGTAAAGGCATGCGTATTGTCGAAAAAGCTGCCGACCTGCCCGCCGGCATTGAAGCCGCCCGGCGCGAAGGTGAAAACTCTTTCGGCAATGGCAAGCTCTTGATCGAAAAACTAATTCAAAAGCCCCGGCATATCGAGCTGCAGGTTTTCGGCGACAGGGATGGTAACGCAGTCCATTTGTTTGAACGTGATTGCTCGCTCCAGCGCAGACACCAGAAAGTGGTTGAAGAAGCCCCTGCCCCCGGCATGAGCGCAGAGATGCGCCGCGCTATGGGCGACGCTGCTGTGCGTGCCGCACAAGCCATCGACTATGTCGGTGCAGGTACCGTCGAATTTATAGTTGATGTGGCAAATGGCCTTGATGACGCGCCCTTTTACTTCATGGAGATGAACACACGTCTGCAGGTCGAGCACCCGGTAACCGAAATGATTACCGGACAAGACCTCGTGGAGTGGCAGATCTCGGTGGCGGAAGGTCATCCGCTTCCTTTGTCTCAAGATGAAATCGATGTACTGACACACGGTCACGCCGTTGAAGTTCGTCTTTACGCTGAAGATCCGTTTAATGGCTTCCTGCCGTCCATTGGCACCATCGGGCTTTTTGATCCGTTCGCGGAAACCGCGCCCAATACGCGCATAGATGCGGGTGTTCGTGCGGGCGACGAGGTGTCGATCCACTATGACCCCATGATTGCGAAGCTAATTGCATGGGGCGACAGCCGCGCGGACGCTGTGCACGCCCTGACTGAACTCCTCGCACAAACGCCGGTGATTGGTCTTGCTACCAACCGCGACTTCCTGATGCGTGCGCTCAAGCACCCGGAATTTCAGGCTGGCGATGTCCACACGGGATTCATTCCCAGCCATGAGGATATTTTGCTTTCTGCCCCGGTTGTTGAAACGAGGGATTATCTGGTGGCCGCGATTGCCATTCTTGCGAACCGCCACAAACATGATGCAATGCAGGCGACAGATGACCCTTGGGCAGCGCTTGACGGCTTCCGGCTCAATTTGCCGCATAGCGAGTTGTTAAAATTTGAAACCATTGAAGGCGAGTTGCTCATTGTAACACTTGAGCAAACGGCCTCAGGCGTCCATGTCAAATCAGCGGATGAGGCCTTGTCAGTCAGTGATGTGATGCTGTCTGGCGACAGTCTGTCTTTTGTTAAAACAGGCAAGCGCCGACAGATTTTTGTGTCTGTAAGCGATGAAAACGTCTCGCTTATCGATGATACGCGAACGCTGACCCTGAAGCGTCATGCCCGCGACGGTGGCGGTAGTGACGATGCAGACGGACCCGGTACCATCGTCGCGCCCATGCCCGGCAAAATCCTGGAGCTTAAAGCCAGTGTTGGCGATGCGGTCTCAAAAGGTGATGCGCTTCTCGTCATGGAAGCAATGAAAATGGAACAAACGATCACCTCGCCTCGTGACGGCATTGTTGCCCAGTTCGGCGCGAAGGCTGGTGACCAGGTAAGCGATGGCAGCATGCTCGTTGTCGTCAGTGACCCGGAATAGATAACAAAATTAGATACTTAACGAATTTACCCATAGGGACAAAACATGTTTGAATTCCCCCACCTCCAGTTCAACCACGGCGAAGAAACCGACATGCTTCGCGACATGGTCCAGCGGTTCGCGAAAGACGAGATCGCCCCGCGCGCAGCAGACATTGATGAAACAAACAAGTTCCCGATGGACCTGTGGAAGAAGATGGGTGAGCTTGGCCTGTTAGGAATGACCGCGCCTGAAGAATATGGTGGTTCCAACATGGGATATCTGGCTCATGTGATTGCGATTGAAGAAATCAGCCGGGCATCTGCAGCCGTGGGCCTGAGCTACGGTGCGCATTCAAATCTGTGCATCAACCAGTTGGTTAAAAATGCTTCTGCAGAGCAGAAAGAAAAATATCTGCCCAAACTTGTTTCGGGCGAGCATGTTGGTGCACTGGCCATGAGCGAACCCGGTGCAGGCTCGGATGTCGTGTCGATGCGCCTGAAAGCCGAAAAAACCGACAGCGGATATGTGCTCAACGGCAACAAGATGTGGATCACTAACGGACCCGACGCAGACACACTCCTTGTCTATGCCAAAACAGACATGGACGCAGGCCCGCGTGGCATAACGGCGTTCCTGATCGAGAAAGGCATGGATGGCTTCTCGACAGCTCAGAAGCTGGACAAGCTGGGCATGCGCGGCTCCAACACCTGTGAACTTGTATTTGAAGACTGTTTCGTTCCGTTTGAAAACCGCATCGGGGAAGAAGGTAGCGGCGTTCGCGTCCTGATGTCGGGCCTTGATTATGAGCGGGTCGTGCTGTCGGGCGGCTCGCTCGGGATCATGCGGGCGTGCCTTGATACCGTCATTCCTTATGTGCACGAACGTCAGCAGTTTGGCCAACCCATTGGCACGTTCCAGCTTATGCAGGGGAAAATCGCTGACATGTATGCCACATGGGCATCAACACGCGCCTACGTTTATGCCGTTGCGCAAGCCTGTGACCGGGGCGAGACAACCCGCAAGGATGCCGCTGCCTGCATTCTGCTTGCTGCCGAGAAAGCCACCTGGATGGCCGGCGAGGCGATACAGTCACTGGGCGGCAACGGCTATATCAATGAATACCCGACCGGCCGCCTGTGGCGTGATGCCAAGCTTTATGAAATCGGTGCGGGTACGTCTGAAATCCGCCGGATGCTCATTGGCCGCGAACTGTTCAACGAAACACGTTAGATCCAGTCTTATATGGTACTTATATGAAATTCTTTCTGCATATCACGACTGGGCTTATGATGGCTTTGGCGAGCCCGGCCGAAGCGCAAACCCATGTTTCACCTGATGAAATCAGCATCGGAAACACAGTTACAAGAATAAAGACTTACCAAAGCGGCGGTCTAACCGAGAGACCGGTACTTGTTGTTGCCTTGCACGGGGATGCGCCGTTCAATAACCCTTCGTATCAATATGCATTTGCCAGGCAGATAGCTGATCAGGCGAAAAATACCGTCAGCATCGGACTGTTGCGCCCGGGGTATACAGATGGTTTGGGAAGAATGTCTGACGGCATCAGAGGCGAAACCGTTGGCGACAACTATGACAAGCCCAGAATTGACCAAATCGCTGCGGCAATTCAACAACTTGGCATCCACTACAATGCTGGAAAGATAATTCTGGCGGGTCATTCAGGCGGCTCGGCAATTACGGCAAAGATCATTGCAGCCTACCCTGCCCTTATTGACCATGCCGCTATCGTGTCGTGCCCCTGCAACGTTAATGCTTGGCGTTCAGACATGTATCAAAGGTCAAACTATGAAGGGTTCAATGGGCCATTGACCGTCGTGTCCCCCATTGATGTAGCAGACTCTGTTTCGGACGACGTTACGGTTTCCATCTTTGTCGGGAACAATGACAGCACCACAAAAAAGTATTTGAGCAGGCAATATTATGAACGCCTTTCAAAGCTGGGGAAAAAGGTGGAACTCCATGTCCTCGACGGCGAACACGACATATTTTTGCACAGGAAAATCCTGAATTCCATCATCGCAAAAATACGGGAATTCAATGACAATTCGTCGTGAGAAACCATGTGCTTCATGTGATTGAAGTCTCACTTTTCATGACATTCATATATTAAAAGCAGCGCATGTTGGCCTGGCACAAGCTCTTCACCACAACGCGTTAGACTCGTGTTTGAAACAGCTTAAAAGAGCAGTCGTTTCTGCTCTCTTCCCTGTATCTGCCCTGATCGGGCAGGCCGCACGTAATCTTGTTTCAAAATTGAATACCAAATTCGCCGATCATTGCTCAAATGCGCAATATTCGTAAGTTCATTTCATATCTTTAGTGCCATACTGCCGCAAATCGTGGGACGCGAAGGCTGCCCATATGCCTAAACGGGACAGACGAGAGGGAAGCGCAATGCCCGTATTTGACTCAAGAAGTTTCAGAGATCACGAACAGGTTGTCTTCTGCTCAGATGCAGAAACAGGCCTTAAAGCCATTATTGCGGTACATTCCACAGCTCTTGGCCCCGCCGGTGGAGGCATCCGTTTTTGGGATTATGCTGCAGCTCACCGCCATGTAGCCCCTGGCGACATAGCGGAAAGCCGCGGCGAGCAGGATGCAATTTATGACGTGCTACGCCTTTCTCGCGGCATGTCATATAAAAACGCGATGGCAGGCCTGCGTCTTGGTGGCGGCAAATCCGTGATTATCGGCAACCCGAAAGAGATTGGCACACCAGATTTAATGCGCGCGTTCGGACGTCATGTAGACCGCCTCAGCGGCACCTACTATGCCGCAGAAGACGTTGGCACAAGCCCCGAGATGCTGGCCGCTGCAGGCGAAAGCACCCAGTATGTTTCCGGACTTGAAACGGGCGAGTTTGGTACAGGCGACCCCTCTCCCCATACAGCTTTGGGGGTATTTGTCAGCATCCAGTCGGCTGTCAAGCACCGCCTCGGCAAAGACAGCCTCTCCGGTGTCCATGTGGCCGTTCAGGGTGTAGGCCATGTCGGCTTGTATCTGGTTGAACACCTGCTGAAAGCCGGTGCCAAAGTCACCATCACAGATATCGTTGCTTCGAACATCGAAGCCGCGAGATCAAAAGGTGATGTGACGGTCGTTGATCCTGTCACCATCCACGCAGTTGACTGCGATGTGTTTGCACCTTGCGCCCTTGGCGGCGGCCTGAACCCGAAAACCATCCCGCACATCAACGCCAGCGTGATCGCGGGTGCTGCAAATAACCAGCTGGAGCGCGAGGGCGTTCAGGACGAAGAGCTTCGCAAGCGTTCAATCCTGTATGCACCTGATTATGTGGTGAATGCAGGTGGCATTATTTCAGTTGAGGCCGAAGTGCACCGCGAAAAGGTTTCAGACGCAGAACGCGAAGCAAAAGTTGTCCGGATCGGCAATACGCTCGCGAAGATTTTTGAAGCGAGCGACCGCGAAGGCCGTCCCACCGGCGTTATCGCCAACGAAATGGCGGAAGACATCATCGCGAAAGCCAGTCAGAAGCAAAAATAATCTTCAGAACCTGCGCCAAGATGGCACAAAAAAAGCCCGGCAGTTCAATTCACTGCCGGGCTTTTTTCTATTGATACTTAAAATAATCAGATATGCAGCGCGTGCCCAAGTGCTTTCAGAGCTGCTTCCTGGAAGCCTTCGCTTTGCGTCGGGTGAGCGTGAATAGTGCCTGCGATATCCTGAAGGCATGCACCCATTTCAAGCGACAGCGAAAAAGTTGCTGAAAGCTCGGCAACCCCTTTACCAACAGCCTGAATGCCCAGCACCAGATCATTGTCCTTGCGGGCAACAATCCTCACAAAACCCATCTCTGCTTCCATGGTCATGGCACGGCCATTGGCTGCGAACGGAAACACACCCACTTTGGTGTCAAAGCCCTGTTCTTTCGCCTCATCCGGGGAAAGGCCGGCGGTGACAATTTCAGGGTCCGTGAAACACACTGCCGGGATAGAGACCTTATCGAACGTGCGGTTCTCCCCTGCAATAATTTCAGCCACCATTTCGCCTTGTGCCATGGCGCGGTGTGCCAGCATGGGCTCTCCGGTTACATCGCCAATCGCGTATACGCCCGTCATCGACGTCTTGCACTGGTCGTTAATCCAGATCACGTTGCCATTCATCGACAGGTCGAGCTCTTTCAAACCCCAGCCATCGGTTTTGGCACGGCGGCCAACCGTAACAAGGATTTTATCTGCAGGTAATGTCGCCTCTTCGCCACCCGGCGTTTCAACGACAAGACCACCTTTGTCAGCCAGACCTTTGGCTTTGGTGTTCAGCATCACTTCAATGCCAAGCGCTTTCAGCGAAGCTGATACCGGCTTGGTCAGGTCTTTGTCATATTGCGGCAGAATACGGTCCATCGCCTCAACAACTGTAACCCTGGAACCCATTTTGGCGTAAGCCGTTCCAAGTTCAAGCCCGATATAACCACCACCAATGACCACCAGTTGTTTCGGCACGCTATCAAGCGAAAGCGCTTCGGTTGACGAAATCACATCACCGCCAAAGGACAAACCCGGGATTTCCACAGGAACAGAGCCGGTTGCCAAAATTATGTTCTTTGCCTTGATGGTAACCGGACCATTTTTTGTGGTGACTTCGCAGGTTTTACCGTCAACCATCCGGCCCCAGCCCATAACCGAGCGCACTTTGTTCTTCTTCAACAATCCACCAATGCCGCCTGTCAGTCGGCCAACAATGGCATCTTTCCATTTGATGGTTTTTGACAGGTCAAGCTTGGGCGCACCCGCGGAAATACCCAGCGGATTATCACCGGAAAAATGCGTGGCTTTTTCGAATTCGTCTGCCGCGTGAATGAGTGCCTTGGACGGTATACAGCCGACATTAAGGCAGGTGCCGCCGTGAGCTTCGCCTTCAACGATCACAGTATCAAGGCCCAGTTGCCCTGCCCGGATGGCAGCAACATATCCACCGGGGCCAGACCCCAGCACCAGCACGTTACAGGTCAAGGTTTCCATCTAACCCTCCCAACTAGCTATCAATGAAAAGCGTCGCGGGGTTTTCAAGAAGTCCCCGAATGCGCTGGATAAATTCCGCGGCGTCATAGCCGTCCACGATACGATGATCAAACGAAGATGACAGGTTCATCATCTTGCGCGGCACAAACCCGCCATCCTGATAAACGGGCCGCACAACCATCTTGTTCACGCCAACAATCGCAACCTCGGGGCTGTTGATCACCGGCGTGGAAACAATACCGCCAAGACGGCCAAGGCTCGTCAGCGTGATCGTCGAGCCTGTCAGTTCGTCACGGGTAATAGACCCATCGCGCGCTGCGTCGGCAAGGCGTTTGGTTTCGGCTGCAAGGCCCCAGATATCGTGGGTCTCGGCATGCCTGAGAACCGGCACCATAAGGCCACCCGGTGTTTGCGCAGCCATACCGATGTGGGCCGCACCGTACTGATACAGCATGTCATTGCCATCATCATAATGGGAGCTGAGCTTGGGATAGTCGCGGATCGAAATAACCATTGCCTTCATAATGAAAGGCAGGATCGTCAGCTTGGGTTGGTCTTCGCGGCGGTTCGCATTCATGTGCTCGCGCAGGCTTTCAACTTCCGTGACATCAACCTCATCAACGTAGGTAATGTGAGGGATGCGGCTTTTGGCATCCTGCATGCGTTCCGCGATCTTGCGCCGCAGGCCGATGACCTTGATCTCTTCGACACTCATATTGGGTACGTTGCCGACAGCACGGCCAGCACCAACCCCGCCACCAGCGATATAGGTATCAAGGTCTTCATGTGTAATACGACCAGCCGGGCCCGAGCCCATAACATAAGAAAGCTTAATACCAGCATCCATCGCGCGCTTGCGAACCGCCGGTGAAGCAATTGGTGCTTCACCTTCAGCGCGCATCGCAGTTGCACCCGAATGTTTCGGTGCTGATGACGTTACGGGTTTCACAACTGTAGCCGTCTTCTTCGGGGCCGGTGCAGGTGCAGGTGCCTCTTCCGTTTTCGGCGCCGGCGCAGGTGCGGGTTCAGGCGTTGGCGCAGCAGCTTCCTGGGAGATACTGGCTTCGTTACCCTCTCCTTCAACCTCCAGTGCTATGATCACTGTTCCGACAGCCACCATGGCACCAACGTCACCATTGATCTCTTTCACAGTACCATCAACGGGTGATGGAATTTCCACCGTTGCCTTGTCGGTCATCACCGCAGCAAGAACGTCATCCTCGCGCACGACGTCGCCGGGCTTTACGTTCCATTCAACAATTTCAGCTTCTGTGATGCCTTCTCCGACATCCGGCATTTGAATTTTGTGCAAACCCATCAGACTGCCTCCATCATGCTTTTAAGCGCTGCGCCCACCCTGGCGGGCCCGGGGAAATAATCCCATTCCTGCGCGTGCGGGTAAGGTGTGTCCCAACCCGTGACGCGCTCGATAGGCACCTCAAGATGGTAGAAACAGCGTTCCTGAACCTGTGCAGCAAGCTCTGCGCCGAAACCGCTTGTAAGCGTTGCTTCATGCAGAACCATGCAGCGGCCTGTTTTCTTCACAGACGCAACGATTGTATCAATATCCAGCGGCAGCAGGCTTCTCAAATCAATGATTTCAGCATCAACACCGGTTTCTTCTTTGGCTGCCTCTGCAACATAGACCATGGTGCCGTATGTGAGGATGGTTACATCCGCGCCTTCGCTAACCACAGATGCCTTACCGATTGGCACGGTATAGCGTCCCTCGGGCACGTCACCCATAGGGTGCGTAGACCAGTTTTTCGCCGGGCGGTCATGGTGGCCATCAAACGGGCCATTGTAGAGCCGCTTGGGCTCAAAGAAGATTACCGGGTCATCGTCTTCAATCGCCGAGATCAGCAGGCCCTTAGCGTCATAAGGGTTTGAAACAATGACTGTTTTGACACCGGAGATATGGGTGAACAGCGACTCCGGGCTTTGGCTGTGTGTTTGGCCACCGAAGATACCGCCACCACACGGCGTGCGTACGACCAGCGGCGCGGTGAACTCAGCAGCCGAGCGATACCGGAGTCTGGCCGCTTCCGACACGATCTGGTCATAAGCCGGATAGATATAGTCCGCGAACTGGATTTCCACACAGGGGCGCAAGCCGTAGGCAGCCATGCCAATGGCGGTTCCGACGATACCGCTCTCGTTAATCGGGCTGTCAAATACGCGACTCGTGCCGTATTTTTCCTGCAGGCCATGCGTACAGCGGAAAACACCGCCGAAGTAGCCAACATCTTCACCAAACACGACAACATTGTCGTCCTCGGCCATTTTCACATCCATTGCGTCACGAATGGCATCAATCATGTTCATTTGCGGCATGGGTTACACTCCCATCTTCTGGCGTTGTTCCCGGAGATGCGGAGGCATTTCCTTGAACACGCATTCGAACATTTCCTTGGGGCTGGAACCGGAGCCCATCGTGCCATGACTTTCCGCTTCCTTGGTTGCTGTGCGTACTTCTTCGTCAAATTCGGTTTCAGCCTGAGTTTGACGTTCATCACTCCAATGGCCGCGACCAATCAGATAGTTTTTCAGGCGCAGGATCGGATCTCCGAGCGGCCAGGCATTACTTTCTTCCCTGGGGCGATACTTGGACGGGTCATCCGACGTGGAGTGCGGTGCAACCCGGTAGGTCACCCACTCGATCAAGGTCGGGCCGTAGCCACGGCGCGCGCGCTCTATCGCCCAGCGGGAAACGGCGTATACCGCCAGATAATCGTTACCATCAACCCTGAGCGCCGGAATGCCATACCCATGCGCACGTTCGGCAAAGGTGGCGCTATTGCCGCCGGCAATTCCCTGGAACGACGAAATCGCCCACTGGTTGTTGACAACATTCAGGACCACAGGTGGCTGGTAAACAGACGCATTTACCAGAGCCGCGTGAAAATCGCTCTCGGCTGTTGAACCGTCACCGATCCATGCGGCGGCAATGTTGGTGTCGCCTTTGATCGCGGACGCCATTGCCCAACCAACCGCCTGCACAAACTGGGTGCCAAGGTTCCCGGAAACGGTGAAGAAACCATAGTCCCGCACCGAATAAAGGATGGGCAACTGACGACCCTTCAGCGGGTCTTTGGCGTTCGAGAGTATCTGGTTGATCATATCGACCAGCGGATAATCCTGAGCCAGCAAAATGCCTTGTTGCCGGTAGGTCGGGAAATGCATGTCGCCCTTCGACAAAGCCTGCTGGAAAGCGATAGCGATCGCCTCCTCGCCGGTACATTTCATGTAGAATGATGTTTTGCCCTGACGCTGCAAGGTCATCATCCGCTCGTCGAAAGCACGTGTTCGGATCATTGATCTAAGGCCGTGCATCAACACGTCTTCGGGGATATCTTCAGCCCAGGGGCCAACTGCAACACCGTCTGTGTTCAGCACCCGGATCATTGTGCGGGCGAGCTCCTTGATTTCAGAAGGGTCTACATCTATCGGCGGGCGCGGCGCACTGCCGGCTGCCGGAATTTCAATCCCGGTAAAATCAGGTTCGTCGCCCGGACGGCCCGTCGGCTCCGGCACATGAAATTGTAGTGGTTTATAGTCAGCCATGATAAGTCCCCGCCCGAGCCTGTGAACCAAAATATGTCAGCAATAATGACGTATTTTTTTGCCCAAAATCAATCCATTCTTGGTTGGCCAGCCAATTAGAAATATATGCCAACAATTAAGGCATTAAATCGTGCCGATCCGACCAACTGCAGAACAATTCCAGTAAGAAAGTTTCAATCTCTGAAATCCACTGGCGTTTTAACAGATTTCCTGCGGCAATAATTCATTTTTCGACTGCTTCGATTCCCTTTTTGACGAGTTTGACTCCTTTTTTGGCATCGATATCTCCGTTTTTGGTCAGGTGATTTCGTTTTTACGACATTCCAGCAACGCTCGACGGAGATAATAACCACTTTACCGCAATGATATTGATATTTTGCTTCCAGGCTCTGATAGCCTGAACAAATACGCCATCCATTTCGGGAGGAAAGAATGCACAGGATGATGATGATAACATGCCTTTCCATATGGGCGTCAGTCGGTGCAACTGCGACGGAAAAGGCGGAAATTATCGCTATTGACCAAGCTTTTAGCGACATGGCTGCACAAAAAGGCACCAGAGCAGCCTTTGCTTTCTATCTGGCGGAAGATGCCGTCAAACTTGATGGTGGTGCTCATCCCATGCAGGGGCATGACCTAATCCTGCCGACGCTTGGCGAGCTTTCCCCGGATATTAGCCTGACCTGGACCCCAAGAGACGGGAAAATCTCTGCTTCACAAGATCTGGCGTTCACGTGGGGTACCTATGTGCTAAAACGTGTGAGGAACGGCGAAACTAACTTAAGCTACGGGAAATACACCACTATCTGGGAAAAGCGAAACGGCGACTGGAAGGCTATTCTGGACATGGGCAACCCAAGCCCCGGCCCCTATCCCAACGAAGAGGATGACTGACCGAGGCCTTCACAGCTCTAGTTCGCAACCTGCCAATTGGCAGTAAAAACCTACTGCAAGCGCTTTCTCATCCGTGGATAAAATTGGGTGAAAACATTGTCAAATGCTGCATTTTCAACGTGACAGGCAACACAGATATTGTCTTCTGGCATCGCTGTTGCCTCCACGGCACCAGCGGGAAAGAAGTAAAAGTTAAAACCATGCTTGGGGAAACGCTCTCTATCCTTCACATGAACTTCAAGGGCTAATTCATCCCCCATAAAAAAACCGCCATCCTGACGGATAGTCTCTCTGACCACCTTCACAAAAACGGTGCCGTCGGCAAATGTGCCTGTTTGGTTGAAGTGATCGTATGCCTCGGCCGCAATGAGTATGCTGGAAAACAGCCCCGGGCTGGTTGGATCGGGCTCGTCGTCAAAATAAGTCATACCCATGGTTGTGCCAAGGAACACCCAATTGTCCAGGTTTTCCGGGCGCTGTAAAATATTATCTTCGTCAAAATTCACCAGATGCAGTTTGGCCGTTTCACCAGTTTCTGCCCTGGTTGGCACCAAACCATATAGCACTGCAATCAAAGCAATTGTCAGACCTGCTAAAACAAAATTTACCTTCATTGTTTTCCCTCCGCTTGTTTATATGTTTATTGGCAGAGTGATAGCAGGGCAGGACAGCGGCCAGAAGGACGGATGATCGCCAAAAAAAGACAAAACGGGACCCGACAGGGTAGCCAAAGACTAGTAGCGCTCATGTATCCCGGCATGGTCGCACTGGACCTCGTTGGTCCCGTAGAAGCATTTCGCTATGCAAATCTGCTATCCCGAAGTGCAGAGTATCACATCGAGTTTGTGAGTGAAAAAAACCACCCGGTTTCAGCAGCGTCAACGCTGAAACTGGTCGCTGATCATTCTATTGACAGTGTTCAGTCCCCGGCTGACATTCTTCTTGTGCCTGGCATGATGGACCCTGACGACAATGGCTACCAAAGCGCTGAACTACAGCAATGGATCAGGCGCCAATGTCAGATCAGCGACAGATGGGTCTGTATTTGTTCCGGCGTTTTTGTATTGGCCAAAGCAGGCGTTCTTGACAATGAGGAAGTCACAACCCATTGGAATGACAGTGCTCGGCTGCGCGAGCATTTTCCGTCACTGGCAGTTAGGGACGATCAGATATACGTCAAATCAGGCAGGCTGTTCACATCCGGCGGAGTGACAGCGGGAATAGATCTCGCTCTCGCTATCATTGCTGAAGATCACGGAAAAAGCCTTGCCCTTGCAGTCGCAAAACGAATGCTCGTTTACCTGCAACGTTCGGGGGACCAGCGGCAATTCAGCACTCTGCTGCAAGCACAATCCAAGGGCGGCAGATTTGATGACCTGATTATCTGGCTGGAAGAAAATCTGCAAAAACAGGTCGATATCGAAACACTGAGCAACCGATGTGCCATGAGCCCCAGGAACTTTTCCCGAGCTTTCAGCGCAGATATCGGCATACCTCCAATGTCCTATGTCCGTCAAAGACGACTGGAGAAAGCAAGACTTTTGCTTGAGAGCCAAACTACAACCATCAGCGAAATCGCATATATGTGTGGCTTCGTGTCACTCGACCAATTCGGCAAATCATTTGGAGCTGCGTTCGCCGTATCCCCCCAAACCTACCGAAAACAATTTGACAGCAAGACCTAGCGGAAGTCAATCAACTGGCTTCTTTCGCCAATCGCCCACCTGCCTCGGCATAGGCCTGTGTGCCTTCGTTGTGCAGGGTATCACTTTTCAGGACAACGTCTGCAGCATAACCTTCATCTGATGCCTCAAGCCTATCATATATCGGACCAAAGTCTTGATAAGTTGCTTGAAGAAGCTCATCAAAGCTATTGATAACCCAGTAAGTTTGCTGAAAATCGTCAATGCGGTAATCTGTTTGCATCAACCGGAGAAGGTCGAAATGAATACGGTTCGGACTCGCATCCTCAAGTGAGAAAATACTCTCCGATTTTGAACTCAGAATGCCCGCACCATAAATGCGCATTCCGTCGGGCGTATTGATCAAACCAAACTCAACCGTATACCAGTAAAGTCTAGCAAGGTTTTTCAAAACACCGCGTCCCATCGCGCGCTGACCGCCCTTGCCATACGCCTCCATATAATCAGCGAAGACAGGATTGGCGAGCAGCGGCACGTGCCCATACACATCATGGAACACATCAGGCTCTTCCAGATAGTCCAACTGCGCTTCCGAGCGAATAAAGTTTCCTGCGGGGAAACGACGATTGGCAAGGTGATCAAAGAAAACCTCGTCCGGCACCAGGTCGGGCACCGCAACGATACGCCAGCCCGTACGCTTCTCCAATCGGTCGGAGAGCCTGCCAAAGTGGGGGATACCATGTTCTGAAAGCCTCAAGGTCTCTAGACCTTCCATGAACTCATTACAGGCACGCCCCGGCAATAGCTTCCCCTGACGAGCATATAGCCGGTCCCAGCGATCATGTTCTTCAGCGGTAAAGTGTTCCCAGTTCTGATCCACGGTATAGTCTTCATTGACTTCGACTGTGCGGCCCAAACGCGTGACGATTTCCATGATAGACTCCTTTGTATTTCAATAGGTTATTCGGTTGGCATATCTGGTTGGTTTTCCGGTGCGGCAACCCGAAACGCATCCAGTTCCCGGCAGGCAGCGTCAATGCGTACAATATTCGGAAAGGCTTCCAGCGGCGTTTCAAAACGACGCGCGTTATAGACCTGAGGCACAAGATAAACGTCTGCAAGCGTGGGTGCATCGCCGAAACAATATGTTCCGGATGTATCTTCCACCAGAGCTTCAAACGCCTTGAAACCCTCGGATACCCAATGCCTTACCCAGTCCGCCACGTCTTCTGCTGTCGCATCGAATTCGCCTTTCAGGCGTTGAAGCACAGACAGGTTCTGTAACGGATGAATGTCACACCCGATCAGGTTGGCCAGTTGCCTCACAACGGCGCGGTCCGCCGTCCCGGCAGGCAGCAGAGGAATGCCGTGATGGGTTTCTTCCAGATACTCCAGTATTGCAGGAGACTGACTGATCTCAACAGCGCCATCACGAAAAAACGGCACCCTGCCCTGAGGGTTCATGGCACGATACTGTTCACCCAATTGCTCGCTGACACCCGGCTTGAGGTTTACTGGGATATTGTCAAAGTCCAGGCCCTTGAGGGCAAAAGCTATACGCACCCGGTAAGCGGCGGAAGACCTGAAATATCCATATAGTTCCATGTTTTATGCCTGCGTTAGTGTTTGATCAATTGCACCGAAGATCGAGGCGCCGGCTTTATCAAACATCTCAATGCGCACCTGATCACCAAAGTCCATGAAAGGTGTAGTTGGCGCACCGTTTTCAATCGTTTCAATCATCCGGATTTCCGCAATACAGCTGTATCCGACGCCGCCATCGTCAACAGGCTTGCCGGGGCCATCATTCAGCTTGTTGGATACCGTACCTGAACCAACAATTGCCCCAGCGCCAAGCGGCCGGGACTTTGCAGCGTGCGCAACCAGCTGCGCAAAATCAAATGTCATATCAATGCCCGCATCAGGCTTGCCAAACATCTTGCCGTTCAGGTGGGACACCAGCGGCAAGTGCAGCTTGCTGCCCTGCCACGCATCGCCCAACTCGTCCGGTGTTACGCATACAGGACTGAAGGCACTTGAAGGCTTGGACTGGAAAAAACCAAAACCCTTGCCCAACTCACCTGGGATTAGCCCTCGCAGCGAAACATCGTTTACCAGCATCAAGAGCTTAATATGTTTCGGTGCATTCTCTACGCTTACAGCCATAGGGACATCGTCGGTGATCACAGCGATTTCAGCTTCGAAATCAACGCCCCAACCTTCAGTTTGGGGCATACGAATGTCACCGCGCGGGTTCAGGAACGTGTCTGAGCCGCCTTGATACATCAACGGGTCTGTCCAGAAAGTCTCAGGCATCTCTGCGCCGCGCGCCCTGCGCACCAACTCGACATGGTTGACGTATGCAGAACCGTCAGCCCACTGATACGCTCTGGGTAACGGTGATGCGCACGCGGCTTCGTCGAAGGCTTCACCTTCGCAAGCACCGGAATTCAGCGATTCATAAAGGCCGCGCAAACGAGGTAAGGCGTTATCCCAGTTATCGATGGCGGCTTGCATGGTTGGCGCAATATCTGTCGCGTCAGCCATACGCTTGAGGTCTCTGGAGACCACTATGAGTTTACCATCTCTACCGTGTTCAAGTGATGCAAGTTTCATAAATTTCCCTAGGTTCCGTCTTCAATAGTTTCTGTGGGTATGTGGCCAACACTATGGCGCTTTGAATTCGCCATCGCCGTGTAACCAGGCCGCGTGCTTTGGTGCTTTTTTTGTCTGAGACCATTCTTCAAGCATCGCAGGCGCGACACGCTTCAGTTCCTGCAGCATGCCGGGCTTGGCAGTGTTTGCCGCCAGCTCCAGTCTGTGCCCGTTGGGGTCAAAGAAATAAATAGACTTGAAAATCGTATGCTCGGTTGGTCCCAGCACTTCTATGCCCGCACTTTCAAGCTTGGCTTTGGCCGCCAGAAGCGCATCAAGGTCTTCTACTTCAAACGCGATATGCTGCACCCACTCGGGTGTTTTCTCGTCGCGCCCCATCTCGGGCTGCGTCGGCAATTCAAAGAACGCCAGCACATTGCCGTTCCCGGCATCCAGAAAAACATGCATGTATGGATCAGTTTCACCTGTGGATGGCACAGCATCTTCAGCAATTGCCAACTGGAAATCCATATCAAGATTCTTTTGATAAAACTCGACGGTTTCCTTGGCATCCCGGCAGCGGTAGGCCACGTGATGGATACGTTTCAACTCCATGGTCGGTCCTTTCGAGCTTTGCCTAGGCTGCATCTTCTTTATTGCCGATTACGCCCCGCGCCAATTGGTCGCGCTCAATCGATTCGAACAATGCCTTGAAGTTACCTTCACCAAAGCCTTCGTCTTTCTTGCGCTGAATAAATTCAAAGAAAATCGGGCCAATGGCTGTATCCGAGAATATCTGCAACAACAGGCGTGGATCACCATCCTCGGTCGAGCCATCAAGCAGGATACCGCGCTTCTGCAACTCTTCAACCGGTTCACCGTGACCCGGCAGACGCTCGTCAAGCATTGCATAGTATGTTTCAGGCGGTGCAGTCATGAAAGGCACTCCCTGTTCTTTAAGGCGGTCCCAGCATTCGATAAGGTTGTCGCACGAAAAGGCAATATGCTGGATACCTTCGCCGTTATACTGCATCAGATACTCTTCGATCTGACCATTGCCGCCACCGGATTCTTCGTTCAGTGGAATACGGATAAGGCCATCAGGGGCAGTCATCGCCCGCGATAGCAAGCCGGTGTATTCGCCCTTAATGTCAAAGTAACGAATTTCCCGGAAATTAAAGAGCGTCTCATAGTAGTTGGCCCAATAATCCATACGGCCCCGGTAAACATTGTGGGTCAGGTGATCAATAACATTGAAGCCACAGCCTTTCGGATGACGATCAACGCCTTCAATCCACTCGAAATCAATGTCGTAGATACTGTTGCCGTCTTCAAAGCGATCGATCAGGTAAAGCATTGCTCCACCAATCCCCTTGATTGCGGGTAACTTCAGTTCCATCGGGCCTGTCGGCACATCAACGGGCTGGGCACCGTGCTCAAGGGCGCGCTCGTAAGCCGCCTTGCTGTCCCTGACCCGGAACGCCATGCCACTGGCACACGGGCCATGTTCCTCTGCAAAGTAAGCTGCAGGTGACTTGGGTTCATAGTTGGTGATGAAGTTGATGTCGCCCTGACGCCATAACTCCACATCCTTGGAACGATGTTTCGCAACTTTGGTGAAGCCCATCATTTCGAAAACTGGTTCCAGAACACCCTTTTCTGCGGCTGCGAATTCAACAAATTCGAAGCCGCAAAGGCCCATCGGGTTTTCAAACAGATCCGCCATGGTTCAACTCTCCAAAAAAACTTGTATATAAAGACATATGAAACGATTCTATTGATCGCGTCGTTTGTTTGAAGCTATATTAGTTTCATTCGTAACTAATTGCAATAGGCGACACAAATGCCTGAGGAAAAAATGCCAAAAGACGATAAATCAGGCACCGCCCTGCTTCTTGCAGACTTCCTGCCTTACAAGCTTTCAGTATTGTCAAACCGTATCAGCCGATCAATTGCAGACGGTTATGAAGAACGCTTCCAGCTCTCCCTCGCCGAATGGCGGGTGATGGCGGTACTCGGCGAGGAACCTGACCTTTCTGCGGGTCAGGTCGCGGATAGAACAGCTATGGACAAAGTCGCTGTTTCCCGGGCTGTGAACAAGCTGCTGGACGCAGGTAGGATTGAGCGGCACTTTGCCAATGAAGACCGCAGGCGCTCAGTGCTTGCCCTGTCCGAAACAGGGTACGAGATATACCGTGAAGTAATCCCTATTGCGCTTGGATATGAAGAGAAGCTGCTTGAGCAGTTTTCCATAAAAGAGCAGGAACAGCTGAATGTGCTGTTGCAGAAACTGGAAGCAAGCCAGATCAAGACCTGAACGCTAGACCGCGATCGGCCCATGCGCTACAGGGCAGTCTTGCGGGAACCCGATATGATACCCCTGCAGGTAATCAACACCGACTTCGGTCAATAATTCTGCGGTTTCCCTGTCTTCGATACCCTCGGCGATCACTTCTATATCCGAGTCTTTTGCTGAATCTACAATATTGGCGATCAAATTCCATTTTCGTCGATCCGTTGAAACGTCATCCACAAGAGATTTATCGAGCTTGATAAAATCCGGAGCAACTTCAACAAGACCAACAAGGTTGTTGAAACCACTACCAAAATCATCCATCGCCACGCGGATACCCTGGTCATGAAGTTTTTGCACCAACCGTTTAAGGGCTCCGGCATCTGAAAGCTGCTGGCTCTCCACCAACTCGAAAACAATTTGCTCAGGCGGGATTTCAGCAGCTGCCATAACCGCCTGCAACCAGGCATCAAGTCCCGCTTCGTCACCAATCGTTCTGGGCAATACGTTGACAAACACGTCTTCAGTCACATCGTGTAGTTTTGCGGTACGCGTCGCGCTCTCACCCGCCGCCATATCGAGAGCATACAGCATCTCGCATTGTTCCGCTGTGGCAAACAGGCTTGGAGCCGGAATATCTGTTCCGTCTGTGTGCAAACCGCGAATCAAGAATTCGTATCCCATCACCTGGTGTTGGTTTTTAGCATGCACAATGGGCTGCATAAGCGAGCGATAGCGCCTGTCCATCAACATATCGCCCAGCCAGAGCGCCAACAATTGAGTCTCGTGGGATTCGATTGTTTTCAATCGACCAAAATCGAAAATATCAGGCTTGGCCGAATCGGCCATCAAAACGGAAACCTGACGCTTTTCCCGCTCGCTGAGGAAATTACTGAGCACGGGCAGGCACGTTTCAAAGTCATCACACAGAAAGCAATGCACTCGCTCGTCCTGCAACGGATATTCTACGAAACCTGCGGCCAGCATACGTGACCGCACCCTGGCAGCCAAACGCCAGTTATCGTACCAGAAAAATATGTGGCCTAGCCCTTTTACGGGTTGAAAAACATTCATATGTCGCAATGGACCCTCAAAACTCTCGCTACCACCGGGCGGTTTGTTATCTTGTTTCAGGCGTCAAACCTGTTTGACAACCATGGCAAATTCCTGACGCCAATTTGGCATTTTCAAGCCAAGTAAAAGCGACAGCAGTATGCGGGCCTTTCGTCCACTTAGCCTGCCCGCAGGGACCAAGCCCTTGCTGAGAAGGTCGATTTCTGCACCCCGGTAGCCATAGGTCCGTTCAAAAACAGAACCGGCCCTGACGCGGGAAGATAAAATGACCGGAACCTCGTGCGCGATACCAGCCAGTTTTTCCGATACAAGTTCCGACACATGGCCGGCACCGAATCCTTCAACAACAAGTCCAGCGTATCCTGCACTCAAAATGGTATCGAAAAGGTTACCATCGTCATCAAGTAATGCGCTTAAAAGTGCAATTGGTGCAAATTGGGCGGGAATATCAAAGGTTGGCGAAGGATGAACAGGATGGAGATAGACGGTGTCTTCCGCTATCTGACCGATGGGGCCACGAACAGGACTCTGAAAAGCGGCGACATTGGAAGTGTGCGCCTTCGTCACATAAAACGGGTGATGAATTTCGTCGTTCATAACAACAGATACACTGGGCGCACCGTCAGCGAGCGCCGTTTGCGCTGCTGCCAGCAAATTGGCACGACCATCGGCACCTGGCTGCCCCGGGGACCGCATGGCACCGGTAAACACAAGCGGCACGGATCCTTTGTAAAGCAAGCTTGCCAGAAACGATGTTTCTTCCATCGTGTCAGTGCCTTGTGTCACCAGAATACCATCACATGTTGCATTTTCGGCATGCTGGCAAAGTGTGACGATTTCCTGAAAGCGGAGGTTCGCACTGCCTTTAAGAGAAAGCGTTTCTGCCTGAATATCGGCGATTGATGAAAGCTCGGGTGCGGCACTAATAAGATCTGCTGCGGTTAAGGCCGGGCGCACGCCCGACCCTTCCTCGCTGCTTGCAGCCATTGCGATCGTACCGCCGAGGCTGAAAATTTGTAAAACTGGTTTCTTTGTCATGACACCAGTTTGTAGACTAAATCCTATGTCAGTCCAACGACTTCTGCCGCAGGAACATATTGAATGTTCTGATCATGAGCAACTGCCTCATAGGTAATTTTACCCTCACAGACATTCAGGCCCTCAAGGAGGTTCTTGTCATCGGCCAACGCCTGTTTCCAACCCTTATTGGCAATAGCCAGTGCATAGCCAAGTGTTGCATTGTTCAAGGCAAGCGTTGAGGTACGGGCAACACCGCCAGGCATGTTCGCCACGCAGTAATGAACCACATCATCCACCACATAGGTTGGTTCCTGATGCGTTGTTGCTTTCGATGTCGCAAAACAACCGCCCTGATCAATTGCGACATCAACAAGAACCGAGCCGCGCATCATTTTCGCAACCATATCACGTGAAACAAGCTTGGGTGCGGCGGCACCCGGAATAAGCACTGCGCCCACAACAAGATCGGACGCAAGAACATGCTCTTCAACAGCATCCTGAGTAGAGAAAACAGTTTTCACCCGCCCCATAAAGATATCATCAAGCTGCTGCATGCGACGAATCGAGCGATCAAGGATGGTTACGTCGGCACCCATTCCTGCAGCCATACGTGCAGCATTTGTGCCTACAACACCACCACCAATGATCGTGACTTTGGCGGGGGCCACGCCAGGCACACCACCCAGCAACATGCCGCGGCCGCCCATGCTCATTTCCAGCGCATGAGCACCTGCCTGGATTGACATCCGACCCGCCACTTCAGACATCGGCGCCAAAAGGGGCAATCCACCATGATTGTCCGTCACCGTTTCGTAGGCGATGGCAATAGCACCTGATTTGATCAGGCCCTGTGTTTGGGCAATATCCGGTGCCAGATGCAGATACGTGTAGAGGATCTGGCCTTCGCGCAGCATTTCGCATTCAACAGCTTGAGGTTCTTTCACTTTCACAATCATCTCTGCGGTCGCAAAAACTTCTGCCGCCGCAGGCAAGATGGTTGCACCAACAGCCTCGTACATTTCGTCAGGGAAACCGATCGCTGCCCCCGCATTTTGTTCAACCACTGCACTATGACCGGCGGCAATGAGCTCCCGCACAGAGGCAGGCGTCAAACCAACCCGGTACTCATGGTTTTTAATTTCCTTAGGGACACCTATCAGCATGTTAAGTTTTCCTTCAACTAGTCGGGCAACAACCCAGAAAATGATTATCTATGTGTGATTGAACCACCTGCCAGAGGTGATTTCCTCGAAGAATTTACTGAAGTTTATGCCGCATGTCCTTGCATATTCATGCTATTAGTATTTATATTTTGCAATATTCTGCGAATTTTGATGAATAAAGCGGGAGGTAACACTTGTCGAGTTTCGATAAAATTGACGCGGCGATCCTCGATGCCTTGCAACAAGATGGTCGCCTCAGCAATGTTGACCTCGCTGAAAAAGTCGGACTTTCAGAGTCCGCGTGTCTGCGCCGGGCAAAAGGTCTCGAAAACCAGGGCATTATTACTCATTACGCCGCTCACCTGGACGAAAAAGCCGTTGGCTTGCCGGGAACAGTATTCGTTCGCGTGTCTCTGGTCAGCCAGCGAGAAGAGCAATTGCTAACCTTTGAAGACGCTGTGCTTCATGTTCCCGAAGTAATGGAATGTTATCTGATGAGCGGTGATGTAGACTATATCGTCCGGGTCGTTGTTCGGGATGCACCGGACTATGAACGCATCCACCATATTCTGACCAACCTGCCAGGCGTTGACCGGGTACACTCAAGTTTTGCCCTGAGAACCATCCTCAGGCGAACACGCCTGCCGGTTACCCGCATTGACCAACCCTGAAACACATGTGCATCCTTTGGCAAAGGACGCCAAGCCTATCAAAAATCGATGTTCACATCATTAACGTTGGTAACGTCGTGAAGAAAAACCTGATCTCCCTCGCCCAAATCAAACAACAGGCCAACCTGTCCTGCCACAACTGTCGCAACAGCATTGGCTTTCAGCGCAGTCAGGCTTGAAAAGCGCACATTGTAGTCGCTGAAGTCTATTGTGTCGGCGGATAAATCAAAATCAATCACAGTGTCCGCACCGCTGCCGGGCAAAAAATAGAAAACGTCGTTCCCCGTCCCACCCGAAAGAATGTCGTCACCTGTACCACCATATATGTGGTCATGGCCACCGCCTGCATTCAGGGTGTCTTTCCCTGTACCACCAAACAAAGTGTCGTTGTCCGCGCCACCATTAACCAGATCATTTCCACCAGAAGCAAAGACCGCATCATTACCGGTTCCTCCGCTGATAACATCGTTAACCCCTTCTGCGGACTGATCTCCTCGTCCACCGTAGATGACATCATTTCCATCAGCGCCAGCAAGTGCATCTGCACCTGTACCACCGCCCAGGGTGTCATCGCCATAGGAGCCGAAAACCACGTCATCACCAGTGCCTGCATATATGACATTAGATGCTATGGAACCAAAATCGGATACCGTCGTAGCACCTTGTTCATCGACGATGAATCTCGGGGACCCACCATAAATCGTATCATTGCCTTCGCCGCCAAAAAGAGTGTCCGAGCCATCCAGACGTTCTTCCAAACTGCGAGACAGAAGGGTTTGTGCATCCACCTCAATCAGCTGACCGCCGATTACGAGATCATCACCACCGCCCGCACCGATAAGGTCGTCACCGCTGCCACCGACAACAGAATCATTTCCGGTATCGCCCGGCCCCGCAAAAGAAACGTCCTCGCCTCTGCCCAATAACAGCCTGTCGCTGCCTGCGCCTCCAATGACGGTATCGTTTCCTGAGCGCGCAACGATCACATTGTCGGTTGCGTCACCCACCAAACGGTTGGCGGCAATATCGCCCCCTTCTGCGTTCGTCACACTCAAGGACATGTCATCCACTGTCACGTCTTGACGGTTAAATGCCGCGTCATTGATGCTGAGGCGCTCAATCGTAAAGTCACCTGTAGGAAAGTCGCGGGGAAAATCGAAAATTGCAGCGCCATTGTCACTGTCCGAGAATACCACCTCAGCATCAAGCTGATACCTGCTACCCAGCGTACTGATAAGAACGATGGTGGCAGTCTGGACACCCGTTGCGCCAAAACCGCTGTCTGATGCTACAAGTGAAACCTTAAGGCTCGCGCCATTCGTTCCGACAACAACTTCGTTCGAGTCCAGCGACAGACTGTCAACTGTAGGACTCGTCGCGTCTTGCAGGTCCTCCGGGGAAACAATCTGAACAGAATTCTGATATCCAAGACCAGCAAGGTCATCAGCGGTCAACAAGGTCGTATTGCCCTGATCATCCGAAACCCTCAGCAGTTCAAAAACATATTTGCCAGCGGGAGCTTCTGTGTTGAATGTCGACAACTGTTTGACACCTTGTGACAAGTCACCAAAAATGCCAACTGAAGCACCAATAACTGCTGGCGAACCGGGACCGATATCAAACTCAAACTCGATGATGTTCAACCCCGAGTTTTCATCGGTGAAAGTGCCCTGAAAAGTAATTTCAGCGGACTCACCTCCCCCCAAAACACCCGGCAAGTCGTTGTCTACCAGTATAGACCGGGTTGGCAGCAACAAGTCGCTGACCTCCGGCGGCGTAATATCCTGGTCAGGATTGTCGAATTCTATGAAGCGCGAGGGAATGAGGCTTGATATCTGATCTGCCCCCAAGGTTAATCCGTCCTCCGGCAAGCCGGTTACAAGCGGGTCGCCTGCAAAACTGATCCTTATGCCGCTAATCTCGTAGTTGCCACTTATGGATTGCGAACGCAGTCCAACGAAGAGCTGTTCGAGGTTTTCATTGTCATTCGCGTCAGCAACTTCTGAGACAATCTCTCCATCCGGCGCGCGCAGCTCTACACGAACAGACGAAATTTGCGCGGCGATACCCGGCGCATACGTTACGTTGACAAACACGCCAGGGGCGTTCCCGCCTCCACCACCATTAATGATGGTACCAAAGTTCAGCGCGGTAATTATAACGGTACCTGTTTCAGGTACTGCTCCGGGCGCGGTTTGCGCACTCTGCCCGGATTCCGTATTCAAGAACGACATATTTCCCCAATCGCACAATTGATATCCCTAGATGCCGCACTCCAGAAGTGCTGCATCAACCATAAACCTTTGCGAACTTTATGGTATAAATGTGGCACGAACGCGAAGGTATCAACAAACGCTAATAGGAAATTCCAAACCTGATGATTTCGGACAAGCGCAATACTATAGCCAAGAGGGAACAGGCAAGTTCTTGCTGCGCAGGAACTCCGGATTAAACAGCTTCGACTGATAGCGAAGTCCGCTATCACACAATAGCGTAACGATAGTGTGCCCTGGCCCCATTTTCTTCGCAAGGCGAATGGCGCCAGCGACATTAACCCCTGAAGAAGAACCAACACACAGTCCTTCTCTGGCCAAAAGGTCAAATGCGATTGGTAGCGCCTCGGAGTCTGGTATCTGGAAAGCCTCATCAACGGACGCGCCATCAAGATTTGCGGTTATTCGTGATTGCCCGATTCCCTCAGAAATCGAACTCCCTTCCGACTTCAATTCGCCATTGGTAAAATAACTGTATAGCGCAGCGCCCATAGGGTCCGCCAAGCCAATGACAATGTCTTTGTTGTGCTCCTTGAGGCCCATCGCGGTTCCCACAAGCGAACCGCCTGATCCAACTGCAGTTATGTAAGCATCCACTTTTCCATCGGTTTGCTGCCAGATTTCCTGAGCTGTCGTCTTGATATGCGCTTCACGGTTAGCAACATTGTCGAATTGATTGGCCCAAATAACGCCGTGCTGTTCCGTCGCTTGCAATTTTTCTGCTTTACGGCGAGCAACATGCTGGAAATTGCCCTCGTTTGAGTAGGGAGCCGCAGGAACGAGCTTCAAGCCCGCCCCCATAACCTTGAGAGTATCTATTTTCTCTTGCGCCTGTGTTTCAGGCATTACGATCAGAGTACGATATCCCTTTGCATTTGCCACAACAGTGAGCCCAATACCGGTGTTTCCGGCTGTGCCTTCAACGATCAGTCCGCCGGGTTCCAATTGGCCTTTTTTCTCTGCTTCCTCAATGATATTGAGCGCAGGGCGGTCTTTCAGCGAACCGCCCGGGTTGGCATATTCCGCTTTCCCGTAAATGCTGCAGCCGGTTAACTCGGAAGCGTATTTCAGCTTAATCAGCGGCGTATTGCCAATGGCGGCAAGAGCACCTGTTCGATGAGACATAATTTGCTCCGGATAAATCGAATAGATAACGTGCGTTTACTTACGCATCGTTTCAGGCAAATCAATAGTGCCATCAACTAATATTTTTGTGATTTTAAAATATTTTTCTAACCTGAGTAGGCGGAATGCATGCACACCCAGAAAAATGCCTGCTAACTCAACTCTTCCAGGAGTGCATCCAGAGGGTCGGATGCAGGCACGGTTTCTTTGGTTGACGTACCTTTGCTACGACCGTCAAAGCCATGTGTAAACTGCTTGGTGTCACCATCAAGCGATGGTTGCTCCACAACATGGATGGTTTCACCCAGAACTTCGTTAATCGCAGTGAGCAAACGGTTGCGGTTGATTGGTTTGGTCACAACATCTTGCATACCGGCTTGTTTAAAGCGCTCCAATTGCTCAGGAAATGCATCAGCTGTGCACCCAACAATTGGCAGCTCGGCTTTGCCCTCATCCATCGCCCTTATCCATTTGGTTGCGTCAATACCCCCGAGAACAGGCATCTGAATGTCCATCAGAATAAGGTCGAAATCTTCTTCTTCAACACGGGAACAGGCTAACGCGCCGTTCTCAACAGCAATCAGTGTATGGCCCAGCTTGCTCAACATGTTGGAAACAATACGCTGGTTAATCGCATTGTCGTCAGCGACGAGTATCTTCAGCTTTCGAGATGCGGTCGCTTGACGCATATCGCCAACCGTCAGCTCGCCGTTATCTGATGTCAGATCCGCAGCGTCACCTACCTGACAGATAAAGGTGAACCAAAATGTGGAACCTTCACCTTCTTCGCTATCAACACCGATCTCTCCATCAAGCAGAGAACAAAGTTGTTTACATATAGCAAGGCCTAGCCCTGTTCCGCCAAACCGGCGTGTAGTCGATGCATCTGCTTGCGTAAACTTCTGGAATAGTTTGCGCTGTGCCTCATGGCCAATTCCAATGCCGGTGTCTTTGATTGACACCTTGATCGTTACGCCGTCCTCAGTTGAAGAAACCTGTTCCGCTATAATGTCGACGCCACCACGTTCGGTGAACTTGATGGCATTACCAACCAGATTGAAAAGAATTTGCCTCAACCTTGTAGGGTCAGAGACGATAACGTCGGGTAAATTATCGGCTGGAAGCCACCTGATATCCAGCCCCTTCTCCAAGGCTTTCGGCTGAAGAAACTCGGCAATGTTTTCGACGACCCGGCTTATCCTTGTTGTTTGATACTCCAGCTCAACCTTGCCTGCCTCAAGTTTGGATATATCGAGAATATCGTTGATGACGGTAAGAAGCGTCTGGCCGGACTGCTGCAACGTATCAGCAAAATACTGCTGGTTTTCATCAAGACCGGTATCACGCAACAGGTCGACCATACCAATCACACCATTGAGCGGCGTTCTGATTTCATGGCTCATGGTCGCAAGGAATTCCGATTTTGCCACATTGGCGGATTCGGCAGCATCGCGCGCTTTCGACAGTTCATTTGCCAGTTTGGCAAATGCCTCGCGCTGTTCTTTCAGGATAGCCTCGTTACGGCGTTTTTCCTGAACAACGTCCTCAAGCTGGGCTTTTGTCAGGTTCAGTTCAATCACCTGATCATGGATCATCTCAAATTGCTTCCGAAGCGTTTCAAACGCCTCGCCGAGGTCAGATCGTTTTGCAAAACCCAGTCGAATCTCTCCGGCATCCAATTGCTGATTGGAGAACAGTTTTTGCATCGACTGAATGAAGGTGCGCCCGGGCATTATCACCCTGCTGACCATGAAAATATAAAAATATACGCTTATCGCAAGAGAAACGAGTGCTCCAATACCAAAGGGCAGCCAGTCTATTGACTCTTGTCCTGATGTATAGAAGACGTAAAGTGCTGAGACGAAAATGGGCACGAGCATCAGAACAGGCAGAAATATTAGCGCTCTTTTCACCATGCGATTATCAGCTTTACCCCCAACGAGCCGTACCCAATGCACGGTTTTAAAATACAACCATGAATGTTTACGATGTAATTATTGAAAAGAGGTTAATGCACCGACGCTTAGAACTGAACTCTTTTCGTCATTCCTCCATCAATTATCACGTTGGTTCCCGTAATCCAAGACGCGGCATTGCTCACAAGGAAAACAACAGCGTTTGCGACCTCGCTGGTCGTGCCCATGCGCCCCGAAGGGTGCCTCGCGCAAACGGCTTCGTACATTTCGGGCTGATTGGCCTTCACGTTGCCCCAAAATCCGTCATCAACATGAATAGGGCCCGGTGACACGCAGTTTACACGCACACCGTGAGCACCCGATATATCTGCCAATTGACTGCCATATGAAATCAGCCCCGCTTTCACAGTGCCATAAGGGCCGGGACCGCCAAAGGCTTCAAGACCGGCAATGCTTGAAATAATGACCATGGAACCGCCGCCGCCATGCGCCATAACAGGCAATAAGGTTTCGCACCCCCTGACGGTCGCCATCATATCAACCTCAAAAGCCTTCTGCCAACCCGCTTCACCCGCTTCGGAACCGCCACTAACATTGGCGACGAAGATATCAACACCACCCAGCGATGCCACAGTCTGGTTTAACCAACTTTCGTATACATCTTTGTCACCAACGTCACAAATCGAGGCAGACAGGGACAACCCCCGCGCTGAAGCACTTTCCTCTACAGACCTGACCTGGTCCATGGTGCGCGCGCATGTGGCTACTGACACCCCTTCCGATAGCAGGAGTTCAACAATTGCGGCGCCAATACCTCGTGTTCCGCCTGTGACAATCGCCCGTTTACCTTTAAGACCAAGGTCCATCGTGCTTCCCTTCATTAAATATCCCAGAGATTGGCTTTAACCCGCGATCAATTCGCTTGCCTGATCCCTTAGCTCTCTGCGTAGCACCTTTCCAACCGGTGATTTTGGCAGTTCATCCAGAAAACATACTGTTTTGGGGATTTTGTAACTGGTTAGATGGTCTCGACAGTACCCAATCACATCTTCTTCTGTAAGCGCTGTGTCCTGCTTAACAATATATGCCACAACCCGCTCACCCGTCGAAGGGTCCTGCGCGCCCACCACAGCCGCTTCAGCAATCGCCGGATTTTTCGTCAACACGTCTTCAATGTCAGCCGGAAACACATTGAAACCTGAAACAATAATCATATCTTTGATACGATCAACGATCGTGAGATATCCCTCTTCGTCAATCTTGCCGACGTCACCCGTTTTGAGCCAGCCATCAACAAATGTGTCTGCTGTTGCGGCAGGATTATTGAGATACCCTTTCATCACTTGAGGGCCCCGCACCCAGAGCTCGCCAGCCGCGCCCATTGGCAAGTCATTGCCATCAGCATCCACGATCCTAAGCTCGGTTCCGGGAATGGGTGTTCCGCAAGTGCCTCGTTTGGGAGGCTTGTTAAGCGGCATTGTCGTCACGACGCAGGTGCACTCTGTCATGCCATAGCCTTCATAAATCTGCTGACCAGTCAGTTTCTCCCACGCGTCGGCCGTCGCTGGCTGCAGCGGGGCCGCACCAGAGTAACACGCCCGCAAGGATGCAGGCGGGTTTTCAAGAAACCAGCTTTCCTGCATCAAGCCCATATACAGGGTGTTAATGCCGGGCAGTATACTGACGTCAAATTTATCGAAAGCGTGTCTTAGGTTTTCAAGTGGCCTGGGTACCGGCATCAGCACGACATGCACGCCGTTTCTCATGCTGGCAAGGGCACCCACTGCCAATGCATACACATGATATAGCGGCAGGATCAGTAGCATGACATCTTCTTCGGTTTGCTCCAGGCTATCTTCGCGTTTGTCGGCCTGGGACAGATTGCCAACTATATTATAGTGTGACAATTCGGCTCCTTTACTGCGCCCCGTTGTTCCCCCGGTATACTGATAGATCGCCACATCGGTTACGGATTGTTCCGCTCTATATTTGCTGGTTTCCCCAACCATTTTGAGGTGCTTAAGTCCTGCAACAATCACAGACCGTGTGGTGCCTGCAAGCTCACCGGTAAAAGGCGGGATCACTTTTTTGAGGTATTTCATGGCTGCGCCCAGCAGAATTCTTTGCGATGCTGGGAAAAAATCCAGAAGCGAAAGCTTGTAAACATGAGTGACCGACGTCCCTGCAACAGAATCCGCAACCCGGTCACCGAAGACATCAATCACGAACCATACCTTGGCGCCGCTGTCTTTCAATTGGTGGTTCGTTTCATCCGTTGTGTAGAGAGGGTTGATATTTGTAACCGTCAAACCTGCTTTCAAAATACCAAAGGCAATCACCGGATACGCAAGCGTATTGGGGGCCTGAACCGCAACCACATCTCCCGGGGCAAGACCAAGTTCCTCCCTCAAATAGGCGGCAACTGCGTCTGAATAGGTGCCAAGTTCATCAAATGTCATCGTCTGACTCTGGCCAGTCGGCAGAACACAGCTAAAAGCTTTCTTGCCCGCGTGACTTTTCACACAGTCATCAACCAGACTTCCCAAATGATTGGACAACAAGTCATCTGCGCTAAAGGGAATACTGTTTGTATAGGGTGCCGCCATTACTACTCCTTGCCCGAAAGGGCCTGCATGCATTGATTTATTCGGGAATGATTATTCGGCTCCCGGCGCACCGTTTAAATTGTCGACCAATTTGCCGTGATCGTCCAGCAATTCCGCAAACTCGTCCGCCAGTCGATCACTTTCATCAACAACCTTTTGCCATGCGACAAGTCGCTCATCGTCCGACATTTCCGAGAAATCCTTACGGTCCGTGATTTTCCCGCCCGGTAGGGTACTGACGAATTCCTGCGTTGGGGCAAGCAACAATACCTGATCCCAGGCTGTTCCGGCGGCGCGGCGCGACGGACGGTTTTTGTCAAACCAGCCGGGCACAATATGATCATAGAAATGGGGGTAGAGAACAATACCGTCCTGATAGTGCCATGGGATATCAAAGTGATAGTCAATCACACCTCCATCCCGGTAGACACCAGCCCCTGCCCCTTTGATATCTATAACAGGTTCGGAAACAAAGGGTATCGAGCCGCTTGCCATCAAAGCGTCAGCCAGAGTTTCGGGCCTTAAAGCAACGTCCGCGCGGTCAAATCCGTGCCAAACATCCGGACAGGCAATTTGCTCGCCACTATGAAACACAACACGCTCGAAAAACTTCGCCAGATGAGCTCTCGACACCCGGTTCGCTGTTGCCGCTGCCAACATGCCGGCGGCTTCGGTTGCTTTGCTTTTACTGCCGGCGATACCCTTGCCCCGCACGGCCACAATGTTCAAGTTGCGGTTGGCGTTATTGATCAGGCGCTCTGTTTCCTCTGGAGGGTAAAGACCGTGAATAATACCATAGGATGCTACGGTCAGTTCGCTCGCCGACTTCACATTGTCTGTTCGGAAACTGAAGTAGCTGTTCAGGAAAGCATCAAAAGTCTCCCCCGGGTTTGGGTGCGCATAAACCGTCATCCGCCAGGCACCAATCGAAGAGCCCACAAGATCAATTGTCTGCTGTGCCTTTGGCAGCCATTCGTGGCACAGATAATTGTCCAGTCCTTTAAGAACCAACCATTTGGGGCCTCCTGAAGCACCAACAATCAGCCGCAGGTGTTCCGGGCCAAGACCGAACTTTTCAATTCGTGTCCGGGCGGTTTTGCCAGCGATTAGTTTTAATGCCTTCATCAGCCAGATCATACTCCTCGAACACGAGAATATGGCTGCAAGGAATTTAATCAAGACCCATCAGTCCAGAAATGGAAAAAGCGACCAAGAAAAGCCGCTTTTCCTATACTTCGTTCGATTAGAATACAGTTAAGGCGTCAGGACCACCTTACCCTTGGCCCGCCGCTCGGTCAGGCAGGCATAAGCTTGTTCCACTTCGCTCATGGGGAAGACATCGTTGACGCTTGCCCGCACACTGCCATCCGCAACCATGCCCAGAATTTCCTTCATATTCTGCATCTGTTCAGACGGGTTTTTGCTGGCCCAGGCACCCCAAAATACACCGACAAGAGATGCCTGTTTCAGAAGGCACAGGTTAATTGGCACTTTGGGGATATCGCCTGCGGCAAAGCCAATCACCAGAAGACGTCCACCCGGCGCCATATTGCGGAAAGCAGCTTCCGTGTATTCACCGCCAACCGGATCGTAGATAACATCCACGCCTTTACCACCGGTGATTTCCTTCAGCCGGGCCTTGAGGTCTTCCGTTGAATAGTTGATCAACTCATCAGCGCCCGAAGCTTTGCAGAACGCAAGCTTGTCATCAGTGCTGGCTGCCGCAATCACTTTTGCACCTATGGCTTTTGCCAGTTCAACGGTGGCAATACCAACTCCACCAGCTGCACCAAGGACGAGAACCGTCTCTCCAGCCTTAAGCTCGGCGCGCTGTTTCAATGCATGGTAGCTGGTACCATACGTAAGGGTGATCCCTGCCGCCATCTCGAAAGAGAGGCCGTCCGGCATCGGGATCGCAGTAATCGCTGGCACTGCTACTTTCTCGGCAAACGCGCCGGTTTGGCACATGAAAATCACCTTATCGCCGACCTTCAGGTGGCTTACACCTTCACCAACTGCCGAAATAGTACCTGCGCCTTCACCCCCTGGAGTGAAGGGCAGATCCGGCTGTACCTGATATTTGCCCTGAATAATGAGCGTGTCGGGGAAGTTGAGACCTGCGGCCTTCACGTCCACCACCACATGTCCTGGTGCCGGCGTCGGATCCGCAACCTCCTCAATTGCAAGCTTGTCGGCTAGGCCCAGCTCTTTGCAAAGAACAGCTTTCATGCTGGCCTCCTTTCGAAATTAAGGTTTATGCGACTTCAAACAGCCCGGCTGCGCCCATACCGCCACCAACGCACATGGTTGAAACCACATATTTGGCACCACGGCGCTTGCCTTCGATAAGTGCGTGGGCAACCATCCGAGCACCAGACATGCCGTAAGGATGTCCAATAGAAATCGCGCCGCCGTTAACGTTCAGCAACTCGTTCGGAATACCAAGCTTGTCACGGCAGTACACAACCTGCACAGCGAACGCTTCGTTCAGCTCCCAAAGGCCGATATCGTCCATTTTAAGGCCGTTTTTCTCGAGAAGTTTTGGGATCGCATAAATAGGACCAATACCCATCTCATCTGGCTCAAGGCCAGCAACCGCAATACCGCGGTAGATACCGAGTGGCTGCAAACCACGCTTCTCGGCGACTTTGGCTTCCATGAGAACAGAAGCAGAAGAGCCATCAGAAAGCTGGCTGGCATTTCCAGCTGTAATGGTTCCACCATCAATAACGGTTTTAAGACCCGAGAGGCCTTCCAGTGTTGTTTCAGGGCGGTTGCCTTCATCTTTTTCCAATGTCACTTCATGGAAAGTCATTTCTTTGGTTTCTTTGTTCACAACAGCCATGTTTGTGGTGATTGGCACAATCTCGTCATCAAACTTGCCAGCCTGCTGTGCGGCTGCTGTGCGCTGCTGCGACTGCAGGCCGTATTCGTCCATTGTTTCGCGACTGACGTTATAACGATCTGCCACAACCTCAGCGGTTTGAAGCATTGGCATATAAGTATGCTCGTGCATGGCAACGAGGCTTTTATCGACCGCCTGGAACCGGTTCATGTTTTCGTTCTGCACAACCGAGATGCTGTCAATGCCAGCACCAACGGCGATGTCCATACCGTCAGACACAATCTGTTTGGCTGCGGTTGCAATAGCCATCATGCCTGAAGAACACTGACGATCGATTGTCATGCCGGACACACTGGTCGGCAAACCTGCACGCAGTGCGGCCAGACGGCCGATATTGGAACCAGTTGAACCCTGGGTCAGGGCACAGCCCATGATCACATCTTCAACTTCTGCACCGTCAATACCGGCGCGCTTTACAGCGTGAGATATTGAATGAGCACCAAGGGTCGGGCCCAAGGTTGCGTTCAAAGAGCCGCGATAGGCGCGACCAATAGGGGTTCTGGCTGTTGATACGATTACTGCTTCACGCATGGGGAATTCCTATCCTGCTTTCACGCCGAGTGCGGCGGCTGCTTTTGTTACAAATTTCATGGTTTGTTGTCCGCCCTGAACGAACTCCTGCTGACCTTCAGGGTCAGAAACGTCTGCATATGCAGCACGCACATTTTCAGGCGTTTGCTCATCTGGCTTGAGATAAATGCCATCTGTTTCATAAACGATTGCTTTGGCGAAGCCGCCACCTCCGGCGCATAGAATAGCGCGATTTGGCGCATCATCATCACAGAGTGTAAGCAGGCCCGCTGTTACAGACTCTGGTGTGAGAACATCAAGCGCTTCCTGTGGCATCAGCCCTTCCGTCATGCGCGTTGCTGCTGTGGGGGCCAGGCAGTTGACATTGATGTTGTATTTTGCGCCCTCGAGACACAAGGTATTCATGAAGCCAACCAGTGCCATTTTCGCCGCGCCATAGTTTGCTTGCCCGAAGTTACCATAAAGGCCCGAAGAAGACGTGGTCATCACGATACGGCCATAAGCCTGTTCGCGCATGATATCCCAAACCGCTTTGGTACATGTAACTGCGCCCATGACGTGAACCTGCATTACGAAATTGAAGTCGTCCAGGTCCATCTTGGCGAAGGTCTTGTCGCGCAATACGCCAGCATTATTGATCAGGATGTCCACCCTGCCCCATTTGTCCATGGTCTGCTTGACCATGTCAGCAACCTGTCCGGCATCACATACGTTGGCACCGTGGGCGATAGCCTCGCCGCCGGCTGCTTCGATTTCGGCCACCACGGCTTGTGCTGCTGATGACGAACCACCTTCGCCGTGAACGTCACCGCCAAGGTCGTTTACAACAACCTTTGCACCGCGTGCTGCCAGTGCCAGAGCGTGACTGCGCCCCAAACCACCGCCAGCACCTGTAACGATGGCCACTTTGCCTTCATAAGAAATACTCATACGTCTCTCCGAACTAAAAAATCTCTTGAGGGGCAAAACTACCCGCCAACAACAATCATACTGAGGGACTCAGCCAGCATTGCCGGCCTGTCTTCACCTTTAATTTCAATCGTAACTTCGTTTTTAATCAGAAGCCTATTACCGGGCTTTTCGGTCACATCGGCAAGTTTTACCCTTGCACGAATTTCGCTATTAACCTTGACCGGGCTCAGGAACCGAACTTTGTCAGTGCCATAATTGATGCCCATGACAGCGCCCTTCACACCAATGGATGCACTACTCGCCAGGTGCGACACCAAAGACAAGGTCAGGAATCCGTGCGCGATTGTCGTGCCGAATGGTGTTTTGGCGGCGGCCTCCTGATCGATATGGATAAACTGATGATCTTCCGTCACGTCCGCAAATTTATTGATGCGCTCCTGATCGATCAGGAACCAGTCTGACACGCCGGTTTCAGTTCCGATGTAATTTTTGAGATCATCTTTACTTACAGTTTCAGCCATCTTTTCCTCCATTTTGGTGAGCAGAGCCAACTCCGCGCCTAATAAGGTTTTGATTCAAGAAGGTCGCTTAACACATTGTTCCGAATCATTATCTTCTAAAACGAATCAATGATTCGTTTCGATTCGTTTTGACTTGTCATGGCATAGCAGACAAACCACCATCCAATGGAATGATACCACCAGTGATGTA
Organism: uncultured Kordiimonas sp.; assembly: GCA_947503625.1. Classification (GTDB taxonomy): domain Bacteria; phylum Pseudomonadota; class Alphaproteobacteria; order Sphingomonadales; family Kordiimonadaceae; genus Kordiimonas. The sequence continues at coordinate 392,254 of CANNEK010000001.1, forward strand.
GCTGCCCGCACGCGAACAGAGCATCAAAAGTACGCCGGCAATATCTTCGGGCTCCCCGACACGGTGGAGAGGCACCCGCGCCTCCATCGCTTTCTTGCGGCTATCATCTCTGATTACATGAGCCATCATCCGGCTTGGGAAAGGCCCTGGCGCAATCGCATTCACCGTAACATGCATAGAGCCAAACTCGTTCGCCAGCATCTTCGTCAGGTGGTGAATAGCCGCCTTGCTGGCACCATAGCTATAGGCCTGGTTAGACGCCGGACGCGTACCAACCACGGAACCCAGGTTTACAACCCTTGCTGGATCTTCCGCGGTTCCGGCACGCTTCAGCAGTGGCAGAAGGTTTTTGGTAAGATCTGCAACCGCTGACACATTAAGCGCCATAACTTCATCCCATTTTGACCTTGGAAACTCATCAAACGGTGCCCCCCACGTCATTCCGGAATTATTGACGAGAATATCAAGCTTGTCTTCCTGACTTTCCAGCGCCGTAGCCAGCGCTCTGGTACCCTCCTCGGTGCTAAGATCAGCCTGCAATGCAACCACGGACCCGGGGCCCATGGCGTTGTATTCTTCCGCTACAGCTTCGCAGCTTTCAAGACGACGAGACGCAATATAGACCTTACAGCCTGCGCGCACCAATGCCTCGGTTGCCATCGTCCCTATGCCGGACCCACCGCCAGTGACCAGGGCAATCTTGCCCTGGACATTGAACAGGTTGTTGATATCAATCGTCATGCGTCCGGTACCTGTTAAACGCTGTTCGAGCGATATTTCTTGAGCTCGGTGCGTGCAATCACCATACGGTGCACGGCATCAGGCCCATCAGCGAAACGAAGTGTACGTTGGCCATGCCACATGCTCGCAAGCGGAAAGTCCTGACTGATACCACGCCCGCCATGCATCTGCATTGCCTCGTCAATCACTTCAAGCGCCATTCGCGGAGCCTGCACCTTGATCTGTGAAATGTATGGCTGTGCCGCTTGTGTGCCGATGGTATCCATCATGTAGGCCGCTTTCAGGCACAAAAGCCGCGACATTTCAATGCCGATGCGCGCTTCAGCGATGATATCATAGTTGGCGCCCAGCTTGGCAAGTGGGCGACCAAACGCTTCCCTTGTCGTGGCACGTTTGCACAAAAGTTCAAGCGCCCGCTCTGCAGCACCAATAGAACGCATGCAGTGGTGAATACGGCCAGGGCCAAGCCGTCCCTGCGATACTTCAAAACCACGCCCATCGCCAAGGATAAGGTTTTCCTTCGGTACGCGCACATTGGTGAACCTAATATGCATATGGCCATGCGGCGCATCATCATGACCAAAGACCATCATGGGGCGCAGGATTTCGATACCATCCGTACCGGGCTCGACGAAAATCATGCTGTGGCGGTTTTTGCGCGGCGTGTCTTCATCACCGGTTTTCACCATGACAACATAAAGCGCACAGCGTGGATCACCTGCGCCGGACGCCCAGTATTTCTCGCCGTTCAATACATAGTCATCACCGTCAAGAACGGCGCTCATTTCCAGATTTGTGGCGTCGGACGAAGCGACATCCGGTTCCGTCATCAAATAGGCAGACCGCATTTTGCCTTCCAGCAACGGCTTGAGCCACTTGTCTTTGTGCTCCTGCGTACCGTACCGTTCGATTACTTCCATGTTGCCGGTGTCAGGCGCGCTACAGTTAAAGCTTTCAGCAGCCAGATGAGAGCGCCCCATTTCCTCGGCAAGGTAAGCATACTCAACGGTTGTAAGACCGTATCCGGCTTCGCTGTCAGTCAGCCAGAAATTCCAGAGTTTTTCTGCTTTGGCGGCGCTTTTGAGGCTCTCCAGAATCTCGGTCATTCGCTCTGTAAATTCAAAACGATCGCCGTTTTTGCCAACTTCTGCGAGATACTCTTCCTCAAGCGGCATAACCTTTTCATCGATAAATTTACGAACCCGGTCCCGTAGCTCACTGCCACGTTTACTCAACCCCAAATCCATCACAAATTCCTCTCTATTTAACTCTGATAAACATTTTGATAGTGGGCCTTAATGGCCTTTCGATCGATCTTCCCGGATGCAATCAATGGCAGCGGCTCTTCGGATATCCAGATATGCGCTGGAATCTTGAACTCGGCTAAGTGTTTGCGGGTCTCTGCCAGTATGGCATCTACAGTCAGGCTTTCCTCGCTGAGCACAACCACAGCGCCAACAATCTCGCCCAGTGTTTCACACGGGAGAGAAAACACCATAACATCCTCAACACCATCGATAGCGTGAAGCACAGCTTCGACCTCAAGTGAACTGATGTTTTCTCCGCCACGGATGATGATGTCCTTCAGCCTGTCGACGATGAAAATATAACCCTCTTCATCCTGATAGCCGACATCTCCAGAATGGAACCAGCCGTCTTTGAACGCACGGGCTGTGGCTTCGGGGTTATTCCAGTAGTGGGTGACATTCATCACCGATTTCATACAAATTTCGCCACGTTCGCCCTGCGCAACTACATTGCCGACGCTATCGACGATTTTGATCTCCATCACTGGCGGCGTTGGTTTACCAACACTTGCAGGCCGCTCCACATATTCGTCACCGGACAGCAAAGACGCCATGGCATTGGTTTCAGTCAGCCCATATCCAACACCGGGGTTGGAATTTGGCAACGCCTCCCGAATCAACTTCACATGTTCAGGTGGGCGCGCGGCTCCGCCACCTCCCATATCCACAAGAGTAGACATGTCATATTTGCCGGATTTGGCAAGTTGCGCCATCTCGTATGACATGGTGGGTACGCCGGTAAACGTTGTGACGCCCTCTTCCTCGACCATACGGCAGGCATCTTCCGCGCTCCATTTATGCATGATAATCAATTTACGGCCAACGACGGCTGAAACAAGCATCACGGGCAGCAACCCTGTGACATGAAAAAATGGCACGGCAACCAGCATCACAGGCTGGAAATCCGGGTCGTCTGGAATACGGCCGAGCATTTTGAGACACAAGGCAACCACGATCCAGGTAAACAACACACTGATCACAGCACGATGCGTGGATGGAGCCCCTTTCGGGAAACCTGTTGAACCTGACGTATAGAGCATCATAGCCAGATCATCCGTGTCCATCTCAACATCCGGCCAGACCATTGGCTTTTTGCCCTTGATTGCATCGTCAAAACCGCTCACTCGCGGATGCGCATCAAAAACGTCTCGGGCAACGATTATTTTAAGATCAAGTTCATCGGCTGATGGCAACATACAGGCGGCACGGCGCGCGTCTGTAATGGCCAGTTTGGCACCGCTGTCCTTCATCGCCCAACAGCATTCTTCCTCTTTCCACCAGGCGTTCATCAAAACAGCTATGCCGCCTGCGGCCACAATACCCATATAGGCGATCGGCCATTCCGGATAATTGCGCATGGCAATCGCAATACGGTCACCTTTCTTGACGCCGTAATCATCAACCAGCGCCTGCGCAAGCTGTGTAGCTTTGGCAACGGTTTCGGAAAAGGTAATCCGCTCCCCCTGGAAAACCATATATTCCTTGTCACCATGGCCCAGGATCATCATGAACACATCCCGCAAGGTGGCTGGCTGATGCTCAAAAACTCGCAACTTTTGGCCAAGAACCTCTTCCTCTTTCGTGGAAAAAGGCATTCCAGGCGCTGTCAGCTTGCCAATCAGATCATCGATCGGCGTATTCGGGTCCGCCTTTGGCAGGTCCAGATTATCAAGCATTGTCTCTCCCCAAACAATTCATTGACGGTAGCGCATCAGTAGCTTGAACAAGCCGCAAATCGATCCGCATGAAAATTGAAATCGCCAAACATGGCCTGCAGCACGCGCGCGCGCTTGATATAGAACCCCATATCAAACTCGTCGGTCATACCAATGCCGCCATGCATTTGAATAGCTTCGTTTGTCGCCAACTCAGCAGTTTTACTGGCTTTGGCTTTGGCAAGGCTTGCGAACCAACGAATATCCCCGCCGGCGTCTGCCATCTGCATCGCCTTAAGAACCGCTGACCGTGTGACTTCAATCTCGCTAAACAAGTGCGACGCTCGGTGCTGAAGCCCTTGGAAAGTACCAATCACAACGCCAAACTGCTTGCGTTCACGCAAATATTCAACGGTACGGTCAAGGCACTCTTGTGCAATGCCCAAAAGCTCCGCAGCAATGATTATACGCGCCTGATCAAGTGCCGGCTCAATCGCGTTGAATGCGCCATCAAGCGGACCAACCAGTGCATCAGCGCTAACCCGGACACCTTCAAAGGTGACTTTGGCCCAGTTTCGGCTGTCCGTCATCGATGTACGATCTACGATCAACCCGCCTGTCCCTTTGTTGACGAGGAACAGACTAAGGCCGCTGGTATCGCCTGCCTTGCCTGAAGTGCGAGCCAGAACAAGAAAAGTATCGGCAACATGACCGTCGCAAACAAAGGTTTTCATGCCGGTCAGCACGAAACCATCGCCGTCAGACGCTGCTTTTAACTGCGTGTTTTCAGGTCGGTGGTGTGCTGTTTCATCTATAGCCAGTGTAACGATCTTCTCGCCCGCAGCAATTACCGGCAACAATTCCTGTTTTTGCGCATCAGAACCAGCAGCCTTCACTACAGCAGCACCAATCACTGCGCTTGCAAGGAAAGGAGACGCAGACAGGGTTTTGCCCATTGATTCAGCAACAGTACCTGCTCCCACAACGCCAAAGTCCGTACCGCCATTGTTTTCATCAACCAGAAGCCCGGCAAAACCCATTTCAGCCATTTCAGCCCACAGATCTTCAGAGAAGCCTTTTTCATCTTCGGCGTCGCGCAACGCCCGCAATTGGCTAATCGGCGCCTTTTCGGCGAAAAAGCCCTCTGCAGATTCTTTCAGGAGCTGCTGTTCTTCATTTAAAATCAAAGCCATTACTCAAAACTCCTTAGGCTGGCAGGTCGAGAATACGTTTGGAAATAATATTGAGCTGCACTTCAGATGTGCCACCCTCAATGGAGTTGGCCTTTGTCCTCAACCAATTGCGCGCAATCTCGCCATCGTTCGAATACTGCCCCTCCCACTCAAGCGCGTCCGAGCCATTGACCTTAACGATCAACTCATGGCGATCCTTGTTGATCTCGGTGCCATAGTATTTGAGCATGGAAGAAAACGCGCCAATATCACCACCGGCTTTCGCCTGATCTTTGGCGCGCTCCAGCGTGAAAACAAATGAAGCGGCGTCAATCTCATGCTCTGCGACCTGATGGCGCAACATAGCTTCCGGCAACTTGCCGTCATCGTCTGTGCCCAGCTTGTCTTTTGCGAGCATGTTCAGCGGTGTCGGCATTCCCATGTCACTAATGCCTGTGCGCTCATGGGTCAGCAGGTATTTGGCGATGGTCCAACCTTTATCCTGCTCGCCGACAAGGTTTGTCTTGGGCACCTTCACATCATCAAAGAATGTTTCACAGAACGGAGAATTGCCTGAAATCAACTTGATAGGCTTGGTGGAGACACCCTCGCTCTCCATATCAAAAAGGACAAAGCTGATACCATGGTGCTTGGCACCGGTGTTGTCTGTGCGGACCAGACAAAAAATCCAGTCAGCTTTATCGGCATAGGACGTCCAGACCTTCTGGCCATTTACAACCCAGTGATCGCCTTCGTCTTCCGCTTTCGTTGCCAGCGAAGCGAGATCTGAGCCCGCGTTTGGCTCCGAATAACCCTGACACCAGCGAATTTCACCGCGTGCAATTTTTGGCAAATGCTCAAGCTTCTGCTCTTCGTTGCCGAACTTCAGCAGCGCGGGGCCAAGCATCCATATACCAAAAGAAGTAAGAGGTGACCGGGCTTTGATCCGGCGCATTTCGGAAGCAAGGATTTTTGTCTCTTCTTTGCTAAGACCGCCGCCACCATATTCTTTTGGCCAGCTAGGCACCGTCCAGCCACGTGCTGCCATGCGCTCCAGCCAAAGCTTCTGGTCTTCAGATGAAAACCTGAAATTGCGTCCACCCCAGCATGCATCATCATCAATGCTCACCGGTGTCCGCATTGACATCGGGCAATTTTCTTCAAGCCAGGCTCTGGTCTCGCTTTGGAAGGTTTCCAGGTCTGTCATTACTCTCTCCCACTCTGATCCGAACTGAGTGCCGCTGAATACCGGCCATTCGAAAATTAGTTCTGTTTCCAGAGTGACATCGGTCATAGACGCCCTAAGTCAAGCTCATTACTGAATTTTAAGTGTTTGAGTTTAAAAACAGCCATTTCCGCTACGGTTTCCGGGTTTTTTATCTAAAGAAACATGGAGACCGGGATCAGAAGCAGGGTTTTATGGATCAGCTATCCTACCGAAGTATCTGGCAGTTGGCCGGGCCAAATATTGCCAGCAACATCTTGATGGTGTCCATTTCTTTTGCGCACTTGTGGATTATTGCGCCGTTTGGCCCAGAGGCCAGCGCCGCCGTTGTTACCGGTGGACGGGTGCATTTTTTGTTGATGTCAGCGGCCATGGCTCTTTCTGTTGCAACCACCGCTGTTGTTGCGCGCGCCTGGGGCGCTGAAGATACCGAAGAAGCTTCTGAAGCAACGACCAGTTCCCTGACGTTGGCTGCCCTGATTTCACTAACACTTGGTGGATTCACCTATCTGCTAGCCGATCATATTGTCGGCTTGTTTAACCTTGACGAACAATCAAGCCAGCTTGCCGTGGAGTACGTTCGACCCGCCGCGATACTGAACGTAATTTTCGCGTTAGCCATGACTATCGCAACAGCCTTTCGTGCTATTGGCGATGTGGTACGCCCCTTGCGGTACGCCGCTTTTTCAACAATATTTGGCACCATTGGTTCCTACCTACTGGTACACGGCAGCTTTGGGCTTCCTGAAATGGGCATGAGTGGCATTCCCTGGGGCACTGCCCTCGGCCAGGTTTTCGTCGTCGGCTGGTTCTTTTTACGCTGGCTTTTGAAGGCTTATCCCTTGCTCCCGACATCCCATGCGATTTTTGATACCGGACGCTTGAGGCAACTGGCACGCATCGGCGCACCTGCCGCACTGGAGCAGGTAATCATCCAAACGAGTTTCGTCCTGTTTATGATTTTGGTTGCAGGCTATGGCACTGCAGCTTTTGCAGCCTATGGAATCGGCATCACAATACTCAGTATATGTATTGTGGTGGGTATGGGCTTTGGCGCTGCCAGTGCCACCTTGTCCGGTCAGAACCTCGGGGCCCGTGATCCGGAAGCTGCCCGGGCCAATGGCTGGCTTGCGATGAAAATGGCTATCGCGATCATGACCATAATGGCATTGGTATCACTAATATTTAAGTCCGAGCTTGCGGCACTTCTTTCCATAGACCCGGAGGTGCGAGCCCATACCGAATATTTTATCATTATACTGGCAATTGTGCAGCCCCTGATGGCGATTGAATTTGCCATCGGCAGCGCTCTCAGGGGGGGCGGAGAAACCCGCTACCCTTTGTTGGTAACATTCATAGGTATAATCGTCGGCCGCTTCAGTTTTGGGTTTCTTGTCCTTGCGCTTGAAGGGCCGGTAGAAGCCATGTATGCGGTGATCATCGCAGACTATCTGGTCAAATCAATTCTACTTATCTTGCGTTTTCGTTCTGACGGATGGATTAAACATGTAGACGACCATGCTCCTCTTGCTGTTCAGTCGGTTGCAGGCATGGTGAGAGCACCGGTTCGCAGCTATTTCTCAAGGTCAAAAAAGAGGCGTTAACTCGATCAACTCGTCCAACAGAACTAGGTCACAAATTCTATATACTGAATTCTTGGACCCTCCGTTCATTCGGGCTAGGTTAAAGCTAAAGCACGGGCGATTGCCCGTTTGCATCCGGTGAAGCGAGAGGAGAGGAACCGATGAGCCACGCAGGTGTATTAGATATTCCGTCCGTTAAAGACCAGGTCAGTGAAGAAGAATGGGAAGCCCGCGTCAATCTTGCTGCTGCTTACCGCATGTGTGCTCATTATGGCTGGGATGACCTGATCTATACCCATATCTCCGCTCGTGTGCCGAACACCGATCATCATTTTCTTATCAATCCATTAGGCCTGATGTTTGAAGAAATGACAGCGTCAAGCCTGATTAAGGTGGACCTTAACGGCAAGGCCATGATGGAAACGCCGTACATTCCAAATGCTGCAGGTTTTGTCATCCATAGTGCCATCCATGAAGCACGAGAAGATGCCGGCTGCGTCCTGCATTTACACACGGATTACGGTATTGCCGTTTCGAATTTAGCAAGTGGGCTGGAGCCGCTTGCACAGAGCTCAATTCCAGCATGGGCGCAAGTCGCTTACCATGATTACGAAGGCTTTGCGGTAAATGACGGAGAAAAAGAACGGCTAGTCGCAGATATGGGTAAAAAAAGCGCGCTCATTCTCAGGAACCACGGCACGCTGACGGTAGGACCCACAGTAGCGCAAGCGTTTGAAGGCATGTTCTTCCTTGAGAAGGCCTGTAAAATTCAGGTTTTGACGCGCGCAACCGGCATGCCACTTCATGAGCCAAGTCAGGAGTCGATCGAGAACGCCCTCCGGGACCTGCGTGTAGTTGCAGGAGCCGGCGGTGCTGACAACTTTGTATGGCCCGCAATCCTGCGCAAGCTGGATCGTATGGACCCAAGTTACCGAACATAAGGAACCTTCATGGGAACTGTTGCCAAAGTCATCGATCAATTGACGGTCGAAAAACTAGACCGCCTGCTGTTTCGCGGCGAACCAAACGATTGGCCCAATAAACATGTTTTTGGCGGGCACGTTGTCGCGCAAGCAATGGAAGCGGCAGAAAATACCGTCGACGCGTCATACCGGCTGCATTCCCTGCATGGCTATTTCCTGCGTCCCGGTATCGCCGACCAGCCCATAATCTATGACGTGGACCCGATCAGGGATGGCCGCAGCTTTGTTACCCGACGTGTCGTAGCGTTGCAGAATGGCGAGGCGATTTTCACCCTCGCGGCCTCGTTCCATGTTGGGGAAGATGGTGTATCACATCAGATCGACATGCCTGATGTGCCTATGCCTGAAGACCTTGATGATGACGAAGCATATTATGAAAAGGTGCTGCGCGCCTTTAACTCTGGAAGCAAGAAGCGGGCTTACCTGCCATTTGAAACACGGGCCATTGACCGGATGGACCTTGAAGACATCAAACCGAAAGACCCGGTTACAGGCTATTGGCTACGACTAAAGGAGCCGATTGGTGACGATCAGGCGCTTCACAGACGCCTGCTCGCTTACATATCCGACTTCGCATTTTTGTCATCTAACCTGCGGCCTCACGCAATGATACCGCGAGACCCAAGGTTAAAAACTGTTGCCAGTCTTGATCACGCGATGTGGTTTCACAGAGATACATTCCGCACAGACGACTGGATTTTCTATAAAACCGAAGGATACTGGTCTGGCAAAGGACGCGGGCTTGCTCGCGGCGCAATGTATTCCCGTGATGGACGGTTAATTGCCTCAACGGCTCAGGAAAGCCTGCTCAGAATGAAGAAGGACCAATCCTAGGCAGTTACTTTCACTTGAATGGGAACAGAAGACGCCTCAAGCTGTTTTGCCGACAGTTTGCGCCGCCACACCACATAACGCACCTCGACACCACTCATAATGTTGCGCCTGAGCCCGGAACCAGTCTTGACGATGCCAAGTGTTTCCATCGCCATTTTCTTCTTGTCGAGGTCGGGCTCCCAGTCATCCAAAGCGAGGTAACTGGTCCGGATCTGCTGGGCAGTACGTTCGCTAACATCATAGTTACCGGACAAGTTAAAATATTTTGCCAGGGTGTTTTGCTTGCCGGGCAACTTGTTGGAAATCTGCGAGTAGACGAAATATCCTCCGGGCCTGACCATGCGTTGAACATTCTCGGTCCATTCCTGAGCTTCCCGGAATGCTCTCAAATCATCCATACAGAACAGAGCATGGAACCGCATTTTCCCCCGCATGATCGGGTCGTTCAGATGTTTGACAGGATAGAGGCGCACAGCGCTGTTGTTTTTAAACATAGCTTCCAGGTGTGTCAGGCATTCCTCACGACCTTCGTAGGCATCAACAATATAGCCCCTGTTTGCCAGTGTTTTGACGAGCCTGCCACCGCCCGGGCCGACAACGCCGACATGGGCACGCTCCGGCAAATCGCTGAACATTGCCATTGTATCAATAACATCAAGACTGAGAGGTCGCTCGCAGTAGTCGACATTCTGGCCATTGAACATAAGATCCATAGCCATGGAAAAAGCCAAGCGTTCACTCATAGAAGATGCACTCCCTCACTGGTTTCGGGATTAATCCCAACCGTGTGGACCATGCGCCCCTTTCCCCGAGCGATAACCACGAATTTTTATACACTACTAATAACAGCGCTGCCATCACCCTATCTATAGAAAGGCCATTAACCGAGACCTAATGAATACAAGCAAATTGTATCAATCTTGATACAATTACCCGATTGAGGATGCCTCAATCAGCTGTCGTGCATAGTTACCAAGCATGTTGGTTCGCCCGGCGAACGCTGCAAAAGCAGGGTTTTTGCTCTGCCCATGATAGTAACGATAATAGATTTGTTGCAAAATCACCGCCAGCCGAAACACGCCGTAGACATGATAATAGTCGAATTTTGAAAGGTCGTGGCCGGTTTTTTCTGCATACAGGTCACAAATTTCTTCACGCGTCATCATCCCGGGTTCAAGACAGGGCTGCATCCGCATCATTTTCATTTCTTCAGGATCACTGGGTTGGCTCCAGTAAGCCAGCGTATTGCCAAGATCCATGAGCGGGTCGCCCAATGCACTGATTTCCCAATCAAGCACAGCAATGATCTCAAAGGGGTTTTCTTCCGCCAGAATGACATTATCCAGACGGAAATCACCATGAAGGATCGCGTGACCAACTTCGGTTGGCGGCATGTTGTCCTCAAGCCATTTGCGTACATCTTCAAAATTTTCGACGTCATCGGTCAGAGCTTTTTCATAGCGCCGATTCCAGCCAAGTACCTGTCGCTCGACATACCCCTCAGGCTTTCCGAAGTCATCGAGACCAATGGCTTTATAGTCCACATTGTGCAGGTCGATCAGTTTATTGAAAAACGAAAGGCATAACTTGCGCCCCTCCTCTTCGCCAAAACCCCATTCTTTCGGAATATCGCGCTCCAGCTTGCGCCCATGCACCTGTTCCATCACATAAAATTCGGCATCAAACGGGCTGTCTTCGTCCGACATATGGAAATAAGTATGCGGCACTGCCGGGAAAACAGGTTTTAACGCATTCATCACCCGAAATTCCCGGATCATACTGTGACCGGATTTCGGTCGGGTGCCGAAGGGCGGCCGTCGTAAAACGAACTTCTGGTCACCATACTGAATTGAATATGTCAGGTTCGAATTGCCACCCGCAAACTGACGAACTGTCGGTTCCCCTTTCAGGCCCTCAATATGGTCTTTCATCACCTGATCGACAATTGCCGCATCAAGTTCTTCGCCTTCCCGCACATCTACGGTTTTGTTTAATTCATCAGACATCAGTGTCTCCCGCTTAAGCGATGTGCCCGCCGTCCATGACAAGGGTGGTTCCTGTAGTGAAAGCTGCTGCGTCAGAGGCCAGGTAAAGAACGCCGCCAACCATATCTTCGGGTTTACCAGCACGCGGGATCGGGAAGCTATCAGTATGCGACTTTAACAGATCTTCATTTGCCGTGAAAACAGCGGTCATCTTGGTGTCGACAAGCCCCGGGCAAATGGCGTTCACCCGAATGCCATCGTGGCCATACTCACGTGCATAAGCCTTGGTCATGTTAATCATCGCGCACTTGGTCATCGAATAGATGCCCTGCAAATGGCCAGGTGTAATGCCATTGATCGACGCAACGTTTACGATTGCACCACCGCCCTGCTCTTTCATCATTTTCACCGCACTGGCCGACAGATAAAACGGGCCTTTGAGATTGACGTCGATGGTCTTGTCAAACGCGGCTTCCGGGGTATCTCCGATCAGACCGTAGAACGGGTTGGTGCCACCACAGTTCACAAGTACATCAAGTCGGCCATATTCGGCCTGTATCCATTCAAACACGGCGGCCACATCTTCCATACGACCGGCGTGCGCCGCTTTTGCTTTTGCTTTTCCACCATCTGCCCGGATGCTTTCCGCGACTTTTTCGCATACCGCCTGATCCCGGCTGGAGACAATAACATCAGCACCATTTGCAGCGAATGCGCGCACGACAGCCTCGCCAATGCCGCGGGAAGAGCCACTGACAAAAACAACCTTGCCCGTGAAGTCCATGAGTTTTGTGTAATCCATTTTATATTCCTCTAAAACGTGCGTATTCGCTATATTGGGCGACCGGTTTTTTCCATCTGAGTGCGTCTGAATTTGCGCATGCCACCAATCCAGCGGTCGTAATCATTTGCTTTGTGCTTGAAATAGCCTTCGACTTCCGGGTGAGGCCGGATCATAAAGCGGCCTTCCTGCATCTGGGCATACACACGGCGGGCAAACTCGTCAGCTTCCATCACACCGTCACCGGCTGCTGAACTATCTTCACCGCCAGCGGTCATCTTCGATTTAACTGCCTGAGGGCACAACGCTGCAACATAAAGCCCGTCGTCACCGTGACTGATAGCAACGCTTTCCGCCAAACCAAGCGCCGCGTGTTTTGTTGTCGAATAAGAAGTATCACCAATCTGACTCAGAAGCCCGGCCGCCGAAGCCGTGATAATGAAGCCACATCCGTCTCGCTCCAGCATACCCGGTAAAACCGCACGAAGCGCCAGAATGTGAGACATAACGTTCACTTCCCAGATCTTCTGCCACTGCTCATTAGTTTGGGAAGTCGCTCTCCAGTCAGGTGCATCCGAGAAAAATATACCGGCGTTGGAGAAGTAAAGGTCAACCGGCCCGGCGACTGCACTTACATCGTCTACCATGGCCTGCGTTGCCGCTTCGTCCGTCACATCTAGCGAATAGGCTTTTGCCTTGGCACCGATACCTGCTGCAACCGCTTTCGCTCCCTCTGCATCCATGTCTGCAACTGCAATGAACTTTGCCCCCTCGGCAGCAAACAGTTCCGACAAGGCTTTGCCAATACCACTGGCCCCGCCCGTCACGACGATGACTTTATCTTTAACGTCCATGAAACTCCCCAGTCGTTTATGGCGCAACCGCTAAACGGCAAATTCGATGGTTTTCAGCGCCGATTTCATCTGTTCCGCTAATGAAGTGGGGCGACGGCTTTCCCTGTCCACATAAACATGCACAAAAAAGCCCTGTGCGGCGGGTGCATTAACGCCTTTTTTGAACAATCCAACCTCATATCGCACGCTACTGTTACCAATATGGCTTACGCCGATGCCCGCGACAATCGTTTCCGGAAAGGCAAGCGGCGCAAAATATTGGCAACCTGTTTCGACGACCAGACCGATAGTTGGGCCTTTTTCAATATCAAGCACTCCCGCATCGATAAGGAAGCTATTCACTGCCGTATCAAAGAAACTGTAATACTGAACATTGTTAATATGCCCATAGACATCATTGTCCATCCAGCGCGTGGTTATCTGGCATGTGTGGGCATAGTCTGCGAGCGTTCGTTTGTCTGTCACTTACCAGGCCTGTTGATAGATTTCGAAAGCTTGAGCTTCGCTAACGTCCCGAGGATTGTTAACGAGAAGCCTTGTCTGGTCCATGGCATCGTTCGCAAGCATAGACAAATCAGCTTCCGCGATGGCCATATCCCGCAGTCTCATCTCTATGCCTGTCGCCTCGGTTAGATCAGTCAGCCATTTTATGAAGGACTGCGTTTTCCCAGCTTCAGAGGTGCCCGGCAACGCGAGGCTATCTGCCAGTTCCGCATAGAGACCGGACGCGACAGAGGCGTTGAACTTCAGGACATGAGGCAAAACAAGCGAATTGGAATGCCCGTGCGGGATATGGAACCTTCCGCCCAACGGATAAGCCAGAGCATGCACTGCACCCACAGGCGCGTTGGCAAACGCCTGGCCGGCAAGCATAGCCCCGATAAGCATCGAACGGCGGGCTTCGAGGCTATCCGGATTTTCGCAAGCCGCAACGATATTGCCGCCAAGCATAGCCAGGCCTCGGATAGCAAGTGCATCAGATATCGGGTTCTTCTTAATTCGCGAAGTATAAGCTTCAATTGCATGAACCATGGCATCAATACCAGTCGCGGCCGTTATATGCCGGGGCAAACCGGTCGTAAGGGTCGCATCCAAAACGGCCAGATCCGCGAACAACGTGGGGTCTGACACCCCCATTTTGGTGTGCTCACCGGTGGTAACGACAGAAATCGGCGTTACTTCGGACCCGGTACCAGACGTGGTGGGCAACAGCACAAGCGGCAAACGGCTTGAACGCACCTGACCAACACCGTACATATCTGCGAGCGCCTGTTCGCCTCGCGCAAGGATGGCAACCAGTTTAGCAACATCCATGGAGCTGCCGCCGCCAAAGCCAACCACAATATCGACACCTTCGGATATCGCCAATTGCGCGGCATCAAGCACTATATTTTCTGCAGGGTCGGCCGCTACATCATCAAAAATAACCGGGTCCAGACCTGCTTTCGTTAACGACGCAAGCGCTGTGTCGGCGAGGCCCAATTTTGTGATGCCGGAATCTGTAACCAGCATGGTCCGGCTCGGCGAAAACCTGTCGGCAAGAATGTCGCCAAGCCTTTCCGCTGAGCCGTCTTCGACCAAAATTGATGATACGCTGTCAAACTGAAAGGTTTTGCTCATAACCCGCCCTGCTGAAGAAGTTTAAGATGCTTACTTGGTCATGCGTTCCACATTTTTGCGAAGTTTATCCGTATAAGGCGGCACCACCCCAAGCAAACGGCCTATGCTGGTCTTGGCCGGATGTTTAAGCACGGGCTTCATGTGACTGAATTCCCTGAAGCCATCATATCCGTGGTACGCACCAATACCGCTATTACCCACGCCGCCAAACGGCAAGGTTTCATGGCCACCGTGCCAAAGCACATCATTAACAGTCACACCGCCAGACGTTGTACGGGACAAAACCTGATGCTGTTCGGCTTCGTCATTGCCAAAATAATACAGCGCCAAAGGTCGCTCCCGATCATTGACATACGATACGGCGTCCTCAGTACTCTCATAAGTTCTAACTGGTAAAATCGGGCCAAAAATCTCTTCCTGCATCACCTTCATGTCGTCCGTCGGATCAAGGATTACCGCTGCGGGCAGCTTGTTGCCCTGGTTCTGGCCGGAAAAATCTTCATCTGCAGGATTAATTACCCGCACATCAGCGCCCTTTTCACGGGCATCATCGAGGTATCCTTCAAGGCGTTCACGATGACGAGCCGAAATGATCGAGGTATACTGGTCGTTTGACAACATAGAAGGATACATCTTGCTGACAGTTTTGGTGTAACTGTCCACGAAATCATCCCGCTGATGTTTTTTGAGGTTGATATAGTCAGGAGCCAGGCAAATCTGGCCGGCATTCATAAGCTTCATCGTCGCGACACGTTCCGCGACCATATCAAGGTCTGCGCTTTCCCCTACTATGACCGGGCTTTTACCGCCCAGCTCCAGCGTAACGGGTGTCAGGTTTTCAGACGCTGCCCGCATAATCAGCTTCCCGACAACAGGAGCGCCGGTAAACATCAAATGATCCCATGGCTGATGTGCAAAAGACTGGCTTGTCTCAACAGCACCATTGACAACAGCTACTTCTGTTTCATCGAAATGCTCTTTAAAAACCCTGACAAAAAAAGCAGAGGTTAGAGGTGTGTGCTCGGACGGTTTGATAACGACCCTGTTGCCCGCAGCGAGCATTTGCGCCAAGGGCACAAAAACCATGGTAAGCGGAAAATTCCAGGGTGTAATCAAGCCCACAACGCCCTTCGGCTGAGGCACGACCTGTGCTTTTGCGCCCAAAAGCCCCAAAGGAAACTGCAGTGACCTCTTCTCTGGCTTCATCCACTTTCCGACGTGCTTTATCGCCTCCTTCAAAGCCCCCGCACTGCCTCCAATGTCCGCAAAAAGTGTTGTATCCGAAGATCTATTACCGAAATCATCCGATATAAGGCGGATAAACTCGTCTTTATTATCCATCAGACATTTCAGAGCTCTGGACAGTCTATCCTTGCGAGTTGCAAGCGACACCTCACCCTCCGCCAGATAAGCGGCTCTTTGCCGAGCCAAAATATCAGCAATATCTTCAGCTGGCGTTTCAAGCTGGTGCATCCCGTCCATGATCTTCTCCCCAGAAACAATGGCACAATTCGTCTGTAGGTAATCTAACGCTAAACAGCGTGTGGTCAAAGGTCAGGGATAGATTTCTTCGATATTCCAGCCCTGCCCTTTTTCATCCAGACTATATGTTTTCCGCTCATGGAGGCGAAATTTTCTGTCACGCCAGAACTCAAAATAATCGGGTACAAGCCTGAATCCAGACCAGAAATCGGGCCTTGGGATTTCGCCTGAACCGAACCTGGCTGTATATTTGGCAATCTCGGCCTCGAACTCGAACCTACCTTCCATGGCACGCGATTGTTTTGATGCCCAGGCGCCTATGCGACTGGTTCGTGGCCTGGACGCAAAATATTCGTCGGCTTCAGCATCGCTCACAACCTCAACCCTGCCTTCAATTCTGATTTGGCGGCGCAATGACTTCCAGTGAAAAAGCAATGCTGCATTAGGGTTATCTGTCAGTTGCTCGCCCTTGCGGCTTTCAAAATTGGTGTAAAAAACAAAACCTCTCTCGTCGCATCCTTTCAGCAACACCATGCGCAAGCTGGGTGCGCCTCGCGGTCCAACCGTCGCAAGCGCCATCGCTGTCGGGTCATTAACTTCAGATTTCCCTGCTTCCTCAAGCCAGCTTTGGCTGAGAGAGAAAGGTGTTGAAAATGGTGCTTGCTGCATTTTATGAGGGTCCCTGATATCTAATGCTGCTTTTTTTCCGTCAAAATGACACAGACGATTGCAGCAACCATATGCGCAAGTATATAGTGGCTTCGTCAAAACCGACAATCAGTTTTACCAACAGAAACAATATCATGCGAAATCTATACAGCATCCTTGGTGTCGAAAAACAAGCGTCAGAGGCAAACATTAAAAAAGCCTATAGAACACTTGCGAAAGAGCTGCATCCGGATCTGAACAAGGATGACAAACTGATAGCAGATCGCTTCAAGGAAGTTTCTGCTGCCTATTCCATTCTGGGGGACAAGGATAGACGCGGGAAATATGATCGCGGCGAAATTGATGAAAACGGTAATGAGAAAGCTCCAAACTTTGGTGGTGGTTTTCGTCCGCGGGGATTTGGCGGTCAGGCACGTCACGATTTTGACATGGAAGACGCCGAGAACGTGTTTTCAGAATTCTTTCGCTTTACGGGTGCAGGAAAGTCCGGGGGCACGCGGCGTGCAGGCAAACAACAGGCCCCAAGGGCCAAGGGTCTGGATATCAGTTACGAGGTAACGATAGGTTTTGAGGAATCGATCACCGGCGGAACACGCCGTTTAGCACTTAACGATAATCGTAATGTCGATATTAAAATTCCTCCCGGCATCAAAAATGGCCAGGTTATAAGGCTGAGCGGTCAAGGCGGCCCTGGCTTGGGCCAAGGCCCCAAAGGCGATGCACTTGTCGAAATACGGGTGGCCAAACATCCCTACTATCGCCGGGAAGGCGACGACATACACCTTGAACTCCCGATAACAATTAATGAGGCGATATTGGGTGGCGATATTCAGGTGCCAACCCCACGCGGCAAACTCACGGTCCGCATTCCACGAAACTCTTCAAGTGGTACTCGCCTGCGGTTAAAAGGAAAAGGCGTAGAGACCAAAAAAGCAGTCGGCAACATGTATGTTGCACTCAAAATCATGGCACCTGAAAAACGCGACATTGAACTTGAGAAAGCACTTAAGGAATGGGATGGCAGTGACGGCGCGGCTCTGCGCAAAAAAGCGGGGCTGGTTTGACGGCAACGCCTGAAATTTCTTTGATGGACAGGCATATATTTGCCTGGAAACGCACGCTGAAACAATTTGGCCGCAATGGCGGCATGGCTGCAGCTGGTAACATGGCCTTTCTGACCATGTTATCGTTGTTTCCGTTCATTATCTTTCTCGTAGCCTTGTCCGGCTTTCTCGGGCAAACTGAAAGAGGCTTGGAAGCCATCACCTTCCTGTTTGATGTTTTACCGCCCGAGGTATCCTCGGTTATTGACGGGCCCATCAAGGGTATTATCGCCAATACCGGTCCCAGCATTCTGACCGGCTCAATACTTTTTGCCATATGGACTGCCGCATTTGGTGTTGAAGCAGCGCGTGAGGCACTGTTGAAGGCCTATGGACGAGATAACGCAAGTGCAGCATGGTTGAGGCGGCTTGAAAGCCTCGCCATCGTTGTTCTTGGTGCAATTTCCGTCATTATAGCGATGTCTGTTCAGGTGCTTGGGCCGCCTTTAATGGTGGCAGCCAGCGCAGTTTTGCCAGAGGACATCTCTACGGGGTTCGAAACAGTCTGGAGCTATCTGGGCTTGTTGGTTAGCCCCGCCCTTATTATGTTGGGGCTTTATGCAGTGTACTTGTCCCTGACACCGCGACGCGTAAAAAAGGCTTCTCGTTTGCCCGGCACACTTTTCAGCCTGTTTGTGCTTCTGGCGACAGCAAAAGGTCTTTCTGTA
The DNA here is from genome assembly GCA_947503625.1 of uncultured Kordiimonas sp. Taxonomy (GTDB): domain Bacteria; phylum Pseudomonadota; class Alphaproteobacteria; order Sphingomonadales; family Kordiimonadaceae; genus Kordiimonas. The sequence goes on from CANNEK010000001.1 coordinate 410,916, forward strand.
TATTTGAAGTATGTAGACAACTACGACATGACCTACGGCTCGCTCGCAGGCGTTGTGATCCTTCAACTCTTTTGTTTTTTTGTCAGCATCGGCTTTGTTATCGGTGCTGAACTCAATGCCGCTTATACGGTAGGGAACCGTCGTTTACGGCGCGCTATGGAAAGGCAGGAAAAGGAAAAAAGCGAGGAAGACTGCCCGGAACACTAGAGGACACTAGAATATATAAGGTGCACAGCAACATCGGCTGTGGTACCAGCAAACCATAAAAAAAAGGCTAAGGGATTTAGAGATGACAAAATTGATGGAAGGCAAGCGCGGCCTTATTATGGGCGTAGCAAATGACAAGTCTATGGCTTGGGGGATTGCCAAAGCCTGCGCGGAACAAGGCGCTGAATTGGCATTCACCTATGTGGGCGACGCTCTGAAAAAACGTGTTGAGCCGCTTGCAACGTCACTGGGTTCTGACTTCCTTGAAGACTGCAATGTCTCTGAAGGTGCATCCATCGATGCGATGTTCGAAAAGCTGCAGGCAAAATGGGACGGTCTCGATTTCGTTGTACATGCCATTGGATATTCGGACAAAAGCGAACTTAAAGGACGCTATGTCGATACATCACTAGACAATTTCCTGATGACAATGAATGTTTCCGCCTACAGCTTTGTTGCAGTTGCCCAGCGGGCAGAAAAAATGATGACCAGCGGTGGCAGCATGTTGACCCTGAGCTATTACGGTGCCGACAAGGTTGTGCCACGCTATAATGTGATGGGCGTCGCCAAAGCCGCCCTGGAGGCAAGCACACGCTATATGGCCCGGGACCTGGGTGAAAAAGGCATTCGCGTCAATGCAATATCAGCCGGCCCGATGCGCACGCTTGCCGCTTCTGGTGTTGGCGACTTCCGTACGCTTTTGAAATACAACGAAAAAAATGCACCTTTACGCAGAAATATAACACTTGAAGACGTTGCCGGCGCCGGCATCTATATGTTGTCTGACCTCTCTTCCGGTGTGACTGGCGAGATTCATTTTGTCGATGCAGGTTTCAACATTACCTGCATGCCAACCGACGACGACGCCATGAAGACGTTTGTTTCCAACAACGAATAGCCACGGGACTCCGCATGTCTTTCAACACATTTGGCCGCCTGTTTCGTTTTACCACGTGGGGAGAAAGCCACGGTCCAGCAATCGGTTGTACGGTTGACGGTGTTCCGCCACGCATTCCAATGACCGAGGCTGACATCCAGGTGTATCTGGACGAACGGCGGCCAGGGCAATCTAAATACACCACACAGCGCCGCGAACCTGACGCAGTCAAAATTCTTTCGGGAGTTTTTGATGGCCAGACCACCGGCACGCCTATTCAGTTAATGATTGAAAACGTAGACCAGCGTTCAAAGGACTATGGCGACATTGCCCAGTCATACAGGCCGGGACACGCAGACTTTACCTATGACGCAAAATATGGAATTCGGGACTATCGCGGTGGCGGCCGCTCGAGTGCGCGAGAGACAGCTTCGCGCGTGGGTGCCGGCGCTATTGCACGCAAGGTACTGGGAAGCGCCATAAATATCCGCGCGGGCATGGTACAGATGGGTGGGCACCACATTGACCGTGATCGGCTGGATTGGAACGAAGTAAGACAGAACCCATTGTTCTGTCCCGATCCTGTGGCCGCAGAGAAATGGGCGATAGAGCTCGATAAAATTCGAAAATCAGGCAGCTCGGTAGGAGCGGTTATCGAGGTTGTGGCGGACGGTGTTCCTGCAGGCTGGGGTGCACCAATATATGGTAAGCTTGATGCCGATCTTGCAACGGCCCTCATGAGCATTAATGCCGCCAAAGGTGTGGAAATTGGTGCGGGCATGGGCGCCGCCGCCCTGACAGGTGAAGAAAACGCGGACCAGATGCGCCCTGGAGGCGGTGAAGGTCCGGAGTTTCTTTCAAATAACGCCGGTGGAATTTTGGGTGGAATTTCGACAGGCCAGCAGATTGTTGCCCGTTTCTCGGTGAAACCAACCAGCTCTATCCTGACGCCGCGCCAGAGCGTAACAAGTTCCGGCGATGCGGTCGATGTTGTGACCAAAGGTCGACATGACCCGTGCGTTGGCATTCGGGCTGTGCCGATTGCCGAGGCCATGATGGCTGTCGTGCTTGCAGATCATATGATGTTGCACCGTGCTCAATGTGGCTAGTCGTCGGAGACTGTGTCCATCTGGTTGAGGTGAAACACAATACGCCAGATATGATACGAAACTCTGTGCAGCCAGCGGGCACCATCAAGGCGCAACATCATTTCTGACCAGTCCGTACCATTGTGAGCCGCGTCATCAATCGTTTGCTCACGAACCGCGGCTCGCTCCCGCCGCAGCAGCTGCCGCAAACGATCCAGTGACTGCGTGTCTCCTACAATGCCGTCATCAGCGAAGTCAGCATTTAGCGCCTCTCTCAGCAGGTTTGCAAGGCGCGTCAACCGGCTCTCTGTCATCAAAACCTCCACCCGTTCCGTCTGGACACACCGATGATGCAAACGGCTTAGATGATCCAGTGCATGCAGTGCAGACCTGTATTCATGTGCCGAGGTATTCTGGTCTTGCTTAACGCGGATACGTTCCCAGTAGTCAAGCGTTGCATCTATGGCACGTTCAATTTCCTGCGCTTTGGTTTTATCTACGTGTTGTTGTTTTCGTGGGTCCAGAAGTGCAGCTACCAGGCCAAAAGTTTCATTTGCAATTCGTTTGGTGGTCCGCATGGCAGCATCCGAGGCTGCGGCGGTGTCTTTTAACAGGCCTGAATCCAGTCCACTTTCCAATTGCGGGCCACTGGAGGGAACAATTCGAACAATGAATTGTGCGAAAAGCCGTGTAAACGGCAAAATCAGGACAACCCCAATGGTATTGAATAGAGTGTGGAAGCCCACCAAAGCGATTTGCGCATTACCCGCTGCGCCGCCCATAGCCCAAGATTCGACTGCAACAGTGTATGGCACCACAAGTATGAAAGCCATCAAGCCAGTCATAAGGTTGTAGATCACATGTGCGAAACCAGTTTGGCGCATTGCCGTGGAACCACCCACAGTCGCCAATGCAGCGGTAAACGTGGTTCCCACATCCATGCCGATCACCATGGCAGCGGCTTGCGGGAACGATATAACGCCGCTACCCAGCGCCACCATTGCGGTTGCCACACCTGCACTGGAAGATTGAGTAACCAGTGTTATTCCAACGCCGATCAACAGAAGAAGGAAACGGCCTCCAATAGTATCTGCCGGGAAGTTATCAGGGGTGACAGTTCCTTCAAAGGCCATAAGCCCCTGTTGCATAACGTCAATACCGACGAAAAGCAGCCCGAAACCGACAATTGCATTGCCGATAAAGCGCGCACGGCGCTCACCAAACATCCTGAGCAGCGTTCCAGCCAGCAACAGGGGCATTGCCAGAAGGCCGATGTTGAGTTTAAAGCCGATCAAGGCAACCAGCCAGCCGGTAATCGTCGTGCCAATATTTGCACCGAAGATTATTCCCAAAGCCTGCGAGAAACTGAGGAGACCAGCACCAACAAACCCGATAGCAGTGACCGTTGTCGCACTGGAAGATTGAATGAGAGCCGTTGTGACCGCACCTGTTAACGCTCCGGACGCCGGCGTGCGGGTATAGGTTGCAAGCGCGCGGCGCATTGCACGACCTGCAAGCTGACGCAAACCGTCTGTCAGCAGCATCATGCCCAGAAGGAACAGCCCCACACCACCCAATGCGAACAATAAATTCATGATCATGCCTTTAAAATAGCATGAAAAACGTCCCTGGGACTTGCCGCCGGTCAATTCTCCGCGTTAGCTTGTCTATGTTGGGTGCAAAAACCCTAAAGCCTTTGGAAACCGAGGTTTCAAAGTCGCAGGAGACTACAATGATCAAATGGCTGAAATATGTAACCGGTGTTCTTCTGCTGATTCTGGTACTATTTGTTTATAAGGGCTGGGCGCCAGACATACCGCATGATCAACTGGCGGCAAAATACGCTACTGGTGCATCAGAGTTTGTAACGCTGCCATCAGGGGCACGTGCTCACTATCGCATGCAGGGCAACCGTGATGGCAAAACAATGCTCCTTCTTCACGGGTCCAATTCATCACTGCACACATGGGAGTCCTGGGTTGAAAGTCTGTCGGATGATTTTTTTACAGTGACGATCGATTTGCCCGGCCACGGCCTGACCGGCCCTGTTCCGGATGAGGATTACACATACAAGGGTATGGTTCGCTTCCTGAAAGAGTTCAACGAATCGCTCGGGCTGAAGTCTTTCGTTCTGGGCGGCAATAGCATGGGGGGCGGTGTAACACTGTCCTACGCTCTCACGTACCCAGGTGATGTTACACATTTGATTTTGGTTGATGCTTCGGGTGTTCGTCTGCCCGCCAGCACGTCGGGGAAAGTTGATCGTCCCCTTGCCTTCGAGTTGGCTGGTCGTTGGTATGCAAACTGGATACTTGAAAATATAACGCCCCGAAGCCTTGCGCGTGACGGGCTGATGAAAAGCGTAAGCCGCACTGAAATCGTTACAGAAGACATGATAGACAGATACTGGGAACTGGTGCGACATCCGGGTAATAGGTCCGCAACGGCAAAAAGATTCTCCTCCTACCGCGAGATGGGAGGACTTGACCTTCCGGTAGACCGCATAACGGCACCGACACTGATTATCTGGGGCCAGGAGGACACATTGATACCTGTTGAAACAGCGGATGTACTTACGGCAAAAATTCCGAATGCTCAGTTGCGTATTTTTGAAGGCGTAGGTCACTTGCCGATGGAAGAGATTGCAGCGGAAACGGCAAGCGAGGTCAGAAACTTCTTGTTGGCGCACTAACAACAATCCGCAACTGGAGCATTGTTCGGACGCTATCTCCGGAAAACACCAACAAGTTCAAGGTGTGTAGACCAAAGAAACTGGTCCACAGGCAACACGCTCTCAATTGTAAAGCCACCGTCAGCCAAAATACGCGCGTCACGCGCAAACGTATTGGGGTTGCAGGAAATGGATACTACATTTTCTACTGTAGAGTTCGCGATCTCAACCATCTGAGCTTGCGCGCCCGCGCGTGGCGGATCAATAACCACTGCCCCAAATGCAGCAAGCTCCTTTACGCTTAGCGGGCGTCGAAAAAGATCCCGGTGTTTGGAAACAATTTGCTTTAGTTGAACGCCGTTAGCGGATGCCATGTTCCGGCCAACCTCAAGAGCAGCCAATGACTCTTGCGCTCCTTCAATCGCTAGCACCTGATGATCGACCGCCAAAGGAAACGTGAACGTACCAATGCCACAAAAGAGGTCCGCAACGCGACGAGTACCCTCGCATGCAGATACAACAGCATCCACCATGCTCCGTTCGCAGCCGATACTCGCTTGAATGAAGGCAGCAGGCGGCAACGGGACCTTTACTCCAGCATGTTTCATCACTGGCTCGCGGCGGATAGAGACCGGGTCAAGCTGTCCTTCGAAACTCCAGTGTAGTGCTGCAATGTCATGCTTGTCCGCGAACTCCGCCAGTTTTTCCCTTGCCCCCAAGTCAATCGTGCTTGACGCTTCAACCAGCATATCCAGACCACTGTCTGTATCGGTAAGATGAACTGTCGCCAATTTTCGGGCTGGCAGCAAGCTACCTAACAAGATGCGCAACGACGGAAGAAGAGTCTGCAAGGAAGGCGCCATAACCGGACATTCATTCAGGTTCACAATTTGGTGGCTGCCAGCTTCATTAAAACCAAGTATCAAGCCTGCTGCAGTATTAAGTGCTTTCAGCGCCACCCTTCTACGACTGGCCGGTGACGCAATAACTGCCTGCTTTATGGGTATGTTTTCAAAACCATGCTGGTTCAACGCCAACATGGCACGGTCCTGCACCCATTGCGCGTAAGCTTCACTATTGAGGTGCTGCAGTTGACACCCCCCACATCTGCCAAAATGAACACAAGCCGGCGCTCCACGCATTGCACTGTCTTCTTCGATAGAGACCAGATCGGCATACAGGCCGTTTTTCTTCCTTTCGCGAACACATACAGTGGCGCGGTCTCCAGGCAGCGCCATGGGTACATAGACGGGCAGCCCATCTTGCGTGCCGACACCGTCTCCGCGCGCGCCCATCGTCTTGATTGTAACCTCAAACGTATTAGTCATCCGTTTTGGTACCGTGAATAAGGAATTCTATATTGCCCTCAGGGCCTTTGATCGGGCTTTCCGTGATCCCTGACGCCGCCCATCCCGGCAAGGCGTCCAGCCATGCCTGTATGTCGTCGCAGACTTGCTTATGTAATGCCGGATCTCTGACGACACCGCCTTTTCCAACGTTCTCCCGCCCGACCTCGAATTGAGGCTTTATAAGCGCAATGAGATCTCCCCCGGTTTTCACAAACCCAAGTGCCGCTGGCAGGACAGTTTTAAGCGAGATAAAGCTGGCATCACAGACGACGAGGTCGACTTCTTGGGGAACATGTTCTTCAGTCAAATACCGGGCGTTCGTTTTTTCCAGAACACTGACCCTGTCATCATTCCTGAGCTTCCAGGCCAGTTGCCCGCGCCCAACATCTACAGCAAATACGTGCCGGGCGCCATTCTGCAACAAAACATCGGTAAACCCGCCGGTCGACGCACCAACATCAATCGCGGTACCGCCTTCAACTTCAACGGAAAATTCCACCAAACCCTTCTCCAGCTTCAGGCCGCCGCGGCTCACCCACGGGTGATCTTTTCCGCGAACCTCAAGCGGTATTTCTTCCTTTATCTGCTGCCCCGCCTTGGTAATTTTGGTTTCGCCAGAAAAAACGACTCCCGCCATTATAAGAGCCTGGGCTTTGCTTCGGGTTTCCACCAAACCTCGATCGACAAGCGCTACATCCGCCCTTATTTTTGCCACTGAATGTGTCCCTGTATTGGTATCAGGTGATAGCCGCAGTCTGGCCGTAACTGTTGTGGCCAAGTGCTTTCAAGGCTGCGGTTACAATGCCCGCTGCGTCCAGTCCTGCGTCAGCGTACATCTGGTCCGCTTTTCCGTGTTCAATGAAGACATCAGGTAGCTTGAGGGCGCGCACACGCAGGCGTCCGTCCAGAATGCCCTCTTCTGCACAGAAGTCCATTACATGGGCACCAAAACCACCAATCGAGCCTTCTTCAAGGGTCAACAACAGATCGTGGCTCGCTGCCAAGTCCCTGATCAGTTGCTGATCAACCGGTTTCGCAAAGCGGGCGTCTGCAACTGTCGTAGACAGCCCGCGAGCATCAAGTTGTTCCGCTGCAGACATTGCTTCGCTTAGCCTTGCACCTAGAGAAAGAATGGCAACCTTGGTGCCTTTTTTGACAATTCGGCCTTTGCCGACCTCCAGAACTTCACCTCGTTCAGGTACAGGAGCACCGGTTCCTTCACCACGCGGATAGCGCACAGCAGATGGCCTGTCATCAAGCGAAGCACAGGTAGCCACCATATGCTTCAGTTCTGCCTCATCGGCCGCCGCCATAACCACCATATTAGGCAAACTGGCAAGATACGTTACGTCAAAGCTACCAGCGTGAGTTGGTCCATCCGCACCGACAAGGCCTGCACGATCAATAGCAAACCTGACGGGCAGGTTCTGGACTGCAACGTCGTGTACGATCTGGTCATAAGCCCGCTGGAGGAACGTCGAATAAATTGTCGCAAAGGGCTTGTATCCCTCAGCTGCAAGGCCTGCTGCAAACGTCACAGCATGCTGCTCGGCGATGCCAACATCAAATGTCCGGTCAGGAAACGCCTGCTCGAACTTGTTAATACCAGTCCCTGAAGGCATTGCGGCCGTAATGGCAACAATTTTCTCGTCTCGTCGGGCTTCATCGATCAATGCTTCGGCAAATACATTGGTGAAGGTCGGTGCCTTGGGTACGGATTTTTTCTGCTCTTTAGTAATCAGATTAAACTGCGGCACAGCATGGTATTTTTCCTGGTGAGGTTCCCCAAACGGGTTACCTCGACCCTTTTCTGTTACCACATGAATAAGCATTGGCCCCTCGGCAGCGTCACGTACGTTCTCGAGCACCGGCAACAAATGATCCATGTTGTGGCCATCAATAGGTCCTACATAATAGAAACCCAACTGATCAAATAGCGTGCCCCCACCCGCAGCAATACCGCGCGCTGTTTCCTCTGCCAGCCGGGCCCTGTCCGCCAGTGGCTTGGGCAGTTTATCAATGATCTTTTTGCCAAAACCACGCAGGCTCAAAAACGTTTCGGAGCTGATGATTTTCGCCAGATAGGCACTTAAGCCGCCAACGGCAGGCGCTATCGACATATCATTGTCATTCAGAATTACGATCAAGCGGTTGCCAGCCAGTTTGGCGTTATTCATCGCTTCATATGCCATGCCCGCACTCATGGCTCCATCGCCAATAACCGCTATTGCCCGGCCAGGTTTATCCTCAAGCTTGTTTGCAATTGCCATACCGAGCGCTGCGCTTATCGAGGTTGACGAATGCCCTGCGCCAAACGGGTCATACTCACTCTCGCCACGCTTTGTGAACGGCGAAAGTCCGCCCGGTTGCCGGATCGATCTGATTTTATCCCGACGCCCGGTTAAAATTTTATGAGGATAGGCCTGATGACCCACGTCCCAGATCAGGCGATCTTTAGGTGTATCGAAAAGATAATGTATCGCGACAGTCAGTTCGACGACGCCCAAGCCAGCGCCAAAGTGCCCGCCAGAGACAGAAGCCGCGCTGATTATTTCCGAGCGCAATTCATCAGCGAGACCCTGTAATTGATCTCGGGGAATTTTCCTCAAATCTTCCGGGTTCTGTACTTTGTCCAGCAAAGGTGTGTCTTGGCGATTGCTCACGGATTTCTCTTCTGATTTCTTTAGTCTTGTTTTAGACACAAATTCGAGTTGGGTCGCTATGTGCGTCGAAATATAGCAAAATGCGCAACAGCACGCAAAAGCGACGCTTTGTCATCAAACTCACTTAAGTGTTCAATAGCTTGCTCCGTCAACATCTCGGCTTGTTGCCTGGCCCGGTCAATACCCATAATACCAACGAGTGTTGCTTTTCCGGCACTTGCGTCCTTTTGTGTGGCTTTTCCGACCTCATCAGCGTCGCCTTCCACATCCAGCAGGTCATCAGCGATTTGAAAGGCCAGCCCAAGGTTCCTTGCATACCCCTGCAAAGAAGACATAGCTTTTGAACTCGCGTGCCCCAATATGGCGCCTGCTTCAGTGGCAAAGCTTATTAAAGCGCCAGTTTTCATTTGCTGAAGGCGATGAATTTCAGCTTCATCCAATTTTTGGCTACTGGCGCTCAGGTCAATCATCTGGCCGCCCACCATGCCATGATGACCCGACGCGCGTGCGAGGCACTGGATAAGGCGGAGCCTCACATTTGGGTCAGGGTGAGCCCGTTCATCACTCAACATATCAAACGCCAGTGTCAGCAAGGCATCGCCAGCCAAAATCGCCGTAGCTTCGTCAAATGCTTTGTGGACCGTGGGTTTGCCGCGCCGCAGGTCATCGTCATCCATTGGTGGCAAATCGTCATGGACAAGGGAATAGCAATGCACGCACTCTACCGCCGCGGCAACACGCAAAGCCTGTTTTTTGTCAACGCCGAACAACTCCGAACTGGCAAGAACCAGGAAGGGCCGAAGTCTCTTGCCACCGGAGAAAAACGCATAACGCATTGCTTCAACGACTCTGGCCTCAGGGCCTGCAGGTACGGACAGTTCCGGATTGATCATCCGCTCAACCGCCTGGGACGTCGCTGAAAGCGCATCCTTCAGGGCCTTGTTGTCAAATGGGGCGCTTGACATCAACCGGCCGGGTCAAAAGGTGTTGTGCCGGTTGGATCACCTTTTTCATCAAGTGTGATCTTCTCTATTTTGGCCTGAGCGTCTTTCAACAGCGCTTCACAGCGTGCTTTTAACTGAGTACCGCGTGTGTATAACTCGATAGACTGCTCAAGAGGTGCAGACCCTGATTCCAGACGAGCAACAACGTCATCCAGTTCAGCCATAGCTTGCTCAAAACTAAGGGTTTCAATCTCTTTTGCCACGCTTGCCTCACCTGTTAGTCTTATATTCAGCGACCCAAAGTCGCCCATACACAACTTCTATATAAAGCCCGATCAACCAACAGGTAAAGGTCTATGTATCTGCTTGCTAAAAGATTTCCAGCAAACTGCGGAGTTGAACGCCGGGCTGATTATTTACCTGTTCGAGGACATCTGTTTTGGTCAACTGCCCGTGTGAAACAAAATGGTATACCTCTCCGTCAAAGGAGCGACTGAGAACACCGAGCGACTCCAGCAAATGCAGATGGGCAACCGCTTCACCAAGCGCCAGGAAAAAGTCCATACCTTCAATCTTACGGCGGTACAATGCCCGAAAAGTCTTTACAACGGTGCGTGGTTCCTTACACCAGCCGTGCAGTTTCTCTAGTTTCTCAAGGTGGCCATTAATAAGAGCATCCAAACGCTCCTGAAGACCAAAGAAAACGCGGCCATGCGATGGCAACACCAGCGGGCTTCCAGGTATGTCGCGCATCCTGTCGAGGCTGGATAGCCAGTGAGCAAGCGGGTTGCCATTAGGTTCACGAGCATACACCGAAACATTTGATGTGATTTCAGGTAAAATCTGGTCGCCACCAATAAAAAGGGGTTCGTCAAGACAAGCCAGACACGCGTGCTCGGGCGAGTGACCACGCCCAATTACTACACGCCACTTTCGGCCCCCCAGCGACAACTCGGAACCATCTTCAATGCGAATGTAACTCGCTGGCAGCGTATGAACGCCTTTTTTATAGTTTCCATAACCGGCAGCACGAATCATCGGCTCATAGGAGCGATCCACACCGGACCTGAACAGAAATGTGAGTTCATTTTCCGGAAACTCTTCACCGGCGCCATGCCATAGCGTGCTGGCCAGCATGTATTCAGTTTGTGTGGTCCAGAATTCGGCGCCGTATTTTTCAACCAACCAACCTGCCAGACCCAAATGATCTGGATGCATATGGGTTGCAATAACACGAGTGATCGGGCGGCCTTTCAGGACCTCCTGATCAATGGTATTCCATGCTTCCTTTCCCGTTTTGCCGCGAGCGCCGGTATCAATAACTGTCCAGCCGCCCTTTTCTTCAAACAGATACACATTGATATGATCCAGTGACCACGGCAACGGGATCCGCGCCCAGAATATTCCTTTCGCAACTTCAATGACATCGCCGCCCGCCGGGATACGCTCGCCGTACGGATATTCCAGGCCTTTGTCGCTTGGCCCGGAAGATGATAATCGGTGGTCAAGCGTCTGTACGTCGGCGACTTCAATGTCGGCCGGTTGGTCTTTACTCACATTTATGCCCTTCCGAAATCGACATTTTCCATTGCCATCATGGATTTTGCCCCGGCCTTTATCGGGCCAGCCAGTGCCGTTGCAGTTGGCAAAATTTGCTCGATATAAAAACGGGCCACAGAAATTTTACTTTTGAGGAATGATGGATTGCCTTCATTTGAAGCAAGCCTGCGCTCCGCCTCAATGGCCTGCTGTGCCAACAAGTGAGCGCCCAGAACGGTACCAAACAAACGGAGGTAAGGCGTAGCTGCACCCGCTGTATCGACAATATTCTCGAAACCGTTGGCAAAGAGGGTAGTCGCCGCGTCTTCCAACGCATCTATACCCTCTATCAGTGCGGGTTTTGCTGATGCCATCGAGCGGCTTAGTTCGCCAGCAAAAGATCGCATCTCGGCGATCAAGGCACGCCAATGAGCGCCACCATCGGCATTCAGTTTGCGGCCAGCCAGGTCCAGCGCCTGAATACCATTGGTTCCTTCGTAGATCGGCGCAATTCTAGCATCGCGATAATATTGCGCTACGCCAGTTTCTTCAACAAAACCCATGCCGCCGTGAATTTGTACCGCAAGCGAAGCTGCTTCTACGCCGACGTCGGTTGAATAAGCCTTTGAAATTGGTGTGAGCAAATCCGCCTCACCAGCCGCTGCCCGCTTTTCCTCTTTATCTGTTGCTTTGTGCGCACGATCAGCGGCCCAGACATTCCGGTAAATAATTGCCCGGGATGCTTCTGCTGTAGCACGGATCGTCATGAGCATACGACGAACATCAGGATGGTTGATAATTGGAACAGAGTCTCTGGATTTGGCGCCAATTTCAGCAGACTGCACCCTGTCCTGCGCAAACAGGACCGAATGCTGATACGCTCTTTCTGCAATTGCAACGCCCTGAAGGCCAACGCCAATGCGCGCATGGTTCATCATGGTGAACATGTTGCGCATCCCAAAATTCTCTTCCCCGACCAGATAGCCAACGCAGTTTCCACTTTCGCCAAAGGCCATGGTGCAGGTGGGGCTGCCATGGATACCAAGCTTGTGTTCAAGGCTCACACATTTGACGTCATTACGTTCACCGATGCTGCCGTCTTTGTTCACCAAAAACTTGGGAACAATAAACATGGAAATGCCCTTGGTGCCGGGTGGGCTATCTGGCAGGCGCGCCAGCACCAAATGAACAACATTGTCACACAGGTCATGCTCTCCCCATGTGATGTATATTTTTTGACCCGAAATCAGGTACGTGCCGTCCGGCTGTTTCTCTGCCTTGGCACGCAAGGCACCAACATCCGAGCCAGCGCTTGGCTCAGTCAGGTTCATGGCACCTGACCATTCGCCAGATACCATCTTGGGAAGATAGGTCATGCGCAAATCGTCACTGGCATGCGCGTGAATTGCCTGTATCGCGCCGCTCGTCAGCAAAGGCTGCAGGCTATACGCCATGTTCGCTGAGGTCACCATTTCGGTTACAGCGATTTCAAGTGATGCCGGAAGCCCCTGCCCTCCGAGCTCGGGATCGGCACTGAGTGTCGACCAGCCACCCTCGACAAAGGTTTCATGCATGGGCTTGAAAGCATCCGGAGTTTTAACGGCACCGTCCTTGAGAACAGCACCTTCTGCATCTCCGACTGCATTTGTCGGCGCTATCACATCTGTTGCAAGTTTTCCGGCTTCTTCCAGTACTGCAAGTACCAGGTCTTCCCCGGCCTCTTCAAACCCTGAGACTGAACTCCATTGCTTCATTCCGGCAACAGTTTCCAGCGCAAAAGTGATTTCTTCAAGTGGTGCGCGATAATAACTCATACTTTAAAATCCATATTGGTGGCGGTCGTTTCAGGCAAACTGGGTTCGCAATCGAAATCCATCAATGCGAGGCATTCCCTTTCAGCAAGGCTGTGTATATAACCTGTTCTGGCAAGGAAATGATATAAACCAACTTGGTCTGCCTGGACATGCCTACAATAACATCAATGGTTTCTGCCTCTCAAGATGGAGCGATCGATCTCGCAGTCGAGAAATTAATGCACGGCGAGCTGGTTGCTTTGCCAACAGAGACTGTATATGGACTGGCCGCGGACGCATCAAATGAAGCCGCTGTTGGCAAAATCTTCGAGGCCAAAGGCCGACCGAGCTATAACCCGCTGATTTGTCACGTAAGTTCACTGGAAATGGCGGAGCAATTTGTCGACCTGTCTTCCACTGCAAAACGATTAATTGCCGCTTTTTGGCCCGGACCACTTACCTTGGTATGTACCGTCCGGGAAAGTTGCACCGTTGCCCGTTCTGTAATGGCAGGTTTGAGCACGCTCGCAGTGCGCTGCCCCGACAACAAAATCACCAGAGAAATCATCACCCGACTGGACCGCCCTGTCGCGGCACCAAGTGCCAATATATCAGGGAAGCTTTCACCAACAACGGCAATGGCCGTTTGGCATTCGATTGGTGATCGTGTACCCCTTATTATTGACGACGGTCCCACTGATTGCGGCATAGAGTCGACCATTGTGGCTGTAGATCACGATAGACTGACATTGCTTCGGCCAGGCACCATAACTGTAGACGAATTGTCAGATGCAACAGGACTGGATGTTCTGGACCGGGACGACAAAACGATCTCTGCCCCCGGACAACTAGCCAGCCATTACGCGCCGGAAGCAAACGTGATACTGAACCAGGAAACCTCATCAGGGCATGTATTTATAGGATTCGGTGCATTGAAAGGTGATTTCAATTTGAGCCCGAATGGCGACCTGAGAGAGGCGGCTCATAATCTTTTTGAAACACTGCGAAAAGCAGACAAAACCGGACGCAAGACTATAGCCATCGCACCAATTCCAAGTAAGGGAATCGGTATTGCAATAAATGATCGGCTAAAGCGAGCCGCGGCCCCAAGAAATAGTGACCGGGAAACCGAGAATACAAATGATTGAACGCCAGCACATTAATGCGCTCAAAGCAATTGTAGGCCCCAAAGGCGTCATCACGGCACCTGAAAACATGGGTCCTTATATCACTGAATGGCGCGATAAATTTCTTGGCAAGACCCAATTGGTTCTTTTGCCTGCCTCGACCAAAGAAGTGGCCCGCATCGTTCGTTACTGCAATGTCCATGGCGTCAAGATTGTTCCTCAAGGCGGCAACACCGGTTTGGTCGGTGGCGGCATTCCCGGCCTGGAAGGCGCTGATGAGATTTTGTTGAGTAGTCGCAGACTGGTTTCCGAAGTTCAGGTTAACGCCAATGGTTACTCTTTGATCGCAACAGCGGGCACAACCGTGACAGAGATGCAAGAGGCTGCTGCCAACCATGACCGGTTGTTTGCGCTTGCGCTTGCCTCGGAAGGCAGTTGCACCGCGGGCGGTATAACTGCCACAAACGCAGGCGGTGTTCATGTTATTCGCTATGGTACAACCCGGGACATGCTGCTGGGCATTGAAGCAGTTCTGCCAGATGGAAGCATCATCAACGAGCTTTCAGGCCTGCGCAAAGACAATACCGGCTTTCCTCTGTCACAGTTGTTAGCCGGGTCAGAAGGCACACTTGGTTTCATAACGCGTGTCTGTTTCAAATTGTTTCCTCGGGAAAAAACGCATTCAACATCATGGGTAGCGGTGCCCTCGCCCAAGCACGCGCTTGAGCTGCTTGGTATGGCGCGCGATATATGTGAAGATCAGGTGAGTGTATTTGAGCTTATGTGCCGAGACGCTCTTGATTTCACATTCAACCACATCCCCGGCGTACGCGACCCTCTGGAAGCTTGCCACCCTTGGTATGTGTTGCTGGAAACAGCATCCAGTGCAAACAATAGCGCCCTTGATCAGCGGATGCAGTCGTTACTGGAACGCGCGCTGGAAACCAAAATAATTCTGAACGGCACGGTCGCGCAGTCATTGGACCAACGACATCTTTTCTGGCGCATTCGAGAGAGCATTTCAGAAGCACAAAAACTGGAAGGTGGCAGCATCAAACACGATATATCTGTGCCACTGGACCGCATCGCGGATTTCATAGCAAGCGCAACAGAAGCCCTTAAAAAGGCGTATCAGGGTGCCCGGGTAACACCTTTTGGACATTTGGGCGATGGAAACCTACACTTCAATGTCATGCAGCCCAAGAATGGTGAAAAGGAAGCATTTCTGGCGCATTGGGAAGGCATGAACAAGCTGGTACATGACATTGTGCTCGCCCATGGAGGATCAATATCTGCTGAACATGGCATTGGTGTCCTGAAAAAATCCGAATTGGCACGCACCAAACCAACAGAGGAACTTGATGCCATGAGATCGATCAAGAATGCTCTGGACCCAAACGGGATAATGAATCCCGGATGTCTTTTCGACTAGTATGGCGGCAACCTACACTGGAGAAGGTCTTATGCCTGTCTTGGACGCATAGAATGTACGGATGGATGCAATGTCTTCTTCCATATTGCCTGTGGGATAAAACACCATGCCAAAGCCAAGTTCTTTTCTTGGTGCGTCAAGGTATGCCAATACAATTGGCACCCCTGCCCCTTCAGCAATGCGGTAAAAGCCTGTTTTCCACTTCGTGACTTCGGAGCGTGTACCTTCTGGTGCCAGCGCCAGAATAAGCGATTGATTGTGCTTGAATAGATTAATGGCCTCGTCCACGAGTGCTGCTGCCCCACCACCGCCTCTATTTACAGGAATCCCACCAAGCCACTTGAACAACCAACCGAAAGGTGGCTTGAACAGGCCGTGTTTTCCGAGAAACCTTACCTTGAGTTTGCAAAGGCCAACAACCGACATAAAAACAGGAAAATCCCAGTTGCTGGTGTGAGGCGCGGCAATGACAACGTATTTCCCAAGATCTGGCGGCATTCCAACCACTTTCCAGCGACCAGCTTTCAGGGTCATCCGGCCCAATAGCGATAATAGTAACCCAAAAAAACGGTTATCGTATATTAGTGAAGTCACCATGTCCCTCCGGCTAGAGCAGGCGACGCTAACCGCACAGCGGGAAAGGTGCAAGATGCAAAAAGACGGACGAGCATTGCTCGTCCGTCGGAAGTAATTCCAATCCCCGCTCAGGCAAAACGGGTTTTTGGCATTTAGAAACTGTTCAAGTCGCCTCAGGCAAAAGCGTCAGGAACATCTATAGTATAGCAATCAGAGTGCCAAAACTTTTATATTTATATTTCAATGACTTAATATTCAGGCTTTTTAAAATGTCTCATAGTGAAACATTTAGACCGTCCCAACTTGATACAGATTTCAATCTGGAACACTCAGTGGACCAACAGTCTTGCTCAATAGACAAGTCTCTCATAGGAGATCAACAGAACTCCAATAACCGATTTTGAAAAACCGACAGAGTCAAGCAGACGGGCCAGGACTTTTTTTTCCCTGGTGGCAACTAATGGCTCAATTTTATCATAGGGTTTGTGGAGTAGCACTGCGATTGACATGGTAAACAAACGAAGATTGTTGTTCTGCAGATACGTCAGCAAGACATCCGATCCAAGATGATGTCGTGCATGAAGCTGAGACAAGTAATTTTCAACCTCTGGCAAGGGTGATACTTCCAGCGCTCTCGAAAAAACCTGCCTGTTTGCCAGTGACACCAGATAGGAAGAATAGTCATTCGAGATACCGTACTTTTCGATAAGCATTTTACCAAAAGACTGAGACACTTTGAAAACCAGATCTTCAATAACCTGTGTGGGCAGGTCTGCGCGTGCAGCCAGCTTTTCCATCAAACCCATATTTTCAGGAAAACGCTCTATTACCTTGTCAAAAGTGCGCCTCGATAAATCTGCGCTGTCGTTGACTGCGAGTTTGTCGACGGCAACAAGGCATCCAACGTCGGATACCGCGAAACTGACCGCCTCTGACAAGCCGTTACGCATGGCGATCGCTTCCTGATGGCTATCGCCACAACTCCGGACGATCTCTTCCAGAAAGTCATCATCAATGGCCTGTGAAGCCACGAGGAAGGGCATAGATACCTGTTCAACGTCCCTGGCTATAGTTGCCAGTAAGTCTTCGGGCAAAAAAATGCAGGCTCTAAGCTCTTTCGACAAAGCTTCTCTAACAGAGATCGCTACATCCTCTGCCAGCACTCTGGCCAATTCAAGCGCGGCTTTCTGGTCAGCACCATCTTCCGAAGACGATAAAATGTGCCCAACTTTGCGCGCAATTTCCGCCCTTGCGCTTTGTTCTAAATTTTTTAGGTCTTCAACATCTTTCACAGCAAATGTGTCTCTCAAAACGACCATACTCAAAACAGTTCATCAGATATTCGGACCAAACAACGACACTTTCAAATTAGTTTTACATGTTTTTCTTCGCAGAATAGTGTCATCAATCGTTGATTTGGCTTAATTACCAAACAGATAGATCGACAGAATACGACGAACTGTTTAACAAATTGTTTCGTGTACGACAGATGACCAAAAGCAAATCACGTGGTAATCAGAATTGACAAGCAGTCCAGACACCAAAGGCATATCCTGGAATAACGGCGTTCCTGTAGCGGATGCGTTTGATGACCCTTACTATTCACTTGATGATGGTTTGGCGGAAAGCCGTTTTGTTTTTCTGGACGGCGCCGATGTTCTTATTCGAGCCCGGGGCCGAAGCCATTTTACGATCGGTGAAACGGGTTTTGGGACAGGCCTGAACTTTCTCGCAACCTGGCAGGCCTGGCGCAAAGAGAAGATAAAATCGAGACTTGTCTTTGTTTCAGCGGAAGCTTTTCCGCTTGATCGGGGCGATCTCAAAAAGGCTCATGACAATTTTCCGGAACTCGCAGAATTGGCTGAGCAGCTGCGTGGCGTTTGGCCACCAGCCGCAGGCGGATTTCACCCTCGCGATTTTGACGACGGCAACATAAGCTTGTTGCTGTTGTTTGGTCCTGCCGAAGAGGCATTCTCCGAACTGGATGCAGTGGTCGACGCATGGTTTCTGGACGGTTTTGCGCCCGCAAAAAACCCTGAAATGTGGACTGAAAACCTGTTCGAACAGCTCTCACGTTTGTCAGCGCCGTCTGCCACGCTCGCAACCTTCACAGCAGCTGGCTTTGTCAGGCGTGGCCTTCAGGAACAAGGTTTCGCAATCAAAAAAGTGCCTGGTTTCGGGCGCAAACGAGAACGCTTGGTTGGCCATCACAACAACATTCACCAGCCGCCCAATCCGGCTCGAAGCCGCGATGTAGCCTGGACCACCCCGGCAAGGCCCTCTAATGGCAAGATAGTCATAGTTGGCGGCGGAATTGGCGGCGCAAGCACTGCCTATGCTTTGAGAAAACGCGGGCGAACGCCTGTGCTGATTAATTCGGATAAATGTGCTGCAGCATCAGATGTGCCTGCGGCAATTTTAGCTCCTCGATTTCTACTGGACGACCAGCCGGAGCGGGCTTTTTTTAACTCGGCTTATGCATATGCAATGTGTCATCCGGCGATAAAACATGCCAGAGCACATCATAGTGGCATTGAGATTGTCGCTCCTGACGACGCAACCGCATCAAGGTACAGAAAAATTTTCTCTGATTACGGTTGGGACAAAAACTGGATGTCTCTCAAGAATAGCAATCTTTACTTACCTCAAATAGGAACAATCAATACCCAAAAGGCCTTGAGTGCATTGACAGCAGGGCTTGAAACTATAAATGCATCCGTCGATCATCTAATTGCATCACAAAATGGCTGGAGACTGATTGACCAAAACGGCGATCTCATTTGTCACGCGGAAACAGTAATCTTGGCTGCAGGGATTGAAACAACCAGAATTCTGAACCGCTCAAACCTGGCAGGGTCATTGAACGAAAAAACACACCCGCCGGTGCAGGCCAACGGTGGACAAGTGGAGGTCATTGATGAGCAGCTTTGGGGAGGTTTCCGGCATGAGACCATATCCTTTGGTGGATATCTGACCGCCACATTGTGTAATGAAAAGCGAAAGCAATACCGAACTCTTGGCTCTACGTTTATCAATCTTGATGAGGACGCTGTACAAGATTTTACATATACGGCTGCGGCAAAGAAAAAAATACTCGAACAAGGCTTACAAAAGGCCGGCATAAAGGTTGAAAACAGTTCGGAAACAGTTTCCTGGGCCGGCGTGCGGGCAACGGTTGCTGATCATCTGCCTTTTGCAGGGCCTGTCCCGGACTGGAACGAACTGGCGGATGTTTGTGCCCCACTTGCACTGGACGCCAACGCGCCTCCGGGCAGGCCCGCCAACATACACGAAGGCTTGTTCTGTCTAACAGGCCTGGGGTCAAAAGGGTTTCAATATGCGCCACTTCTGGGTGAATATATAGCAGCGCTGATAACCGGTGAGCCTGTTCCTCTGTCACGGGAACTAGTGAAAAAACTGCACCCTGGTCGCAGTTTTGTGAAAGCCATTATTCGCGGCGCACAGACCAAACAATTGCTTTGATCGCGACAAAAGTGTTTTGGAGAACAAAAGGCCGCGCCTGGGGAGAAGCGCGGCGTTTTGCCTTGCCCGGTCACAGCAAAAACCTGCTGAGACCGGATTTCATGTTGGCAGCCTAAATTAAGGTTGTGCCTTTGCGAGCTGGGTCGACGTATTTGCGCGGAAACTTGCAAGCGCGTTCTTTGCAATCCTGCTACCCGGCTTCAACGCAATCGCGCGCTCGTAGTCTTGCTCTGCTTCCAGCTGTTTTCCCAACGCAGCCCTTGCATTGCCTCGGTTAACATAAGCACGCCAATAGCGACGGTCCTCGCCAATGGCTTGCGAGCACACTTTTTCAGCGTTTTCATTGTGTCCAATGGCATATTCAACCGCGCAGAAATTGTTCAGTGCCGTCACCATCTTTTCCTCGCCAAGGTTTGCCTTGACTGCACGCCCGAAATATTTTGATGCTGTTTTCAGCTCACCTGCCATCATCGCCTTATTGGCCTGGGCAAGATTGGAATTCTCATGACCATAAATAACCTGCGCCTGCCCGGTTGTTGACGCAACCATCAAAACCCCGACAGAAACCACCAGTGTTTTTGCAAATCTAAACATTTTTAATCTCCTCGCAATTTCAGGAAGGACCCGCATCCTTCTGTTAAGTCTGCCACACACCAATTTCCGTGCTGACCAACTGAATGTGGGGATACGTTTTCACATGGTAATTGACAAATAATGCATTCAGGCTATTCATTATTGAATATCAAAGAGTCGCGGAGGCCTATATGTTCAACTGGGATGATTTAAAATATTTTCTGGCAATGGCCGATGAGGGAAGCCTGTCTGCCGCGGCACGAAAGCTGAATGTCAGCCAGCCTACACTGTCCCGACGACTTACTGCACTGGAGGAGAACATCGGATCAGATCTGTTTGCTCGCACCCGGACAGGTCTGGAAATGACAGCTATTGGCGAACAGTTGATTGATCACGCCCGCCATATGAGAGACGATGTCTACTCCATCGAACGGATGATTACCGGACACGATAGCAGCCTGCAGGGCAATGTGGTCATATCGTGCATAGAAATACTTGGTGCCGACTGGCTTGTTCGTCATACCAGACCTTTTCGAGAACAGTTTCCCGGCATTACAGTAGAATTCAAAATCGAAAATGCTACGTCCGACTTATTAAGACGGGAGGCTGATATTGCCATTCGCATGTTCCGCCCTGTCCAGAATGACCTTATCGCAAAACGAACGGGCACCATGAAATATGGCTACTATGCGAGCAAAGCCTATATCGAAAAACATGGCATGCCCAAAAACACCAAAGACCTCTCAAAACATGAGTTCATTCTGCCTCATGACGAAATACTGGCACATACCAACAAATTCGGGCAGCGACCCTTTCATCCGCGCGGCAACATTGCTTTTCGTTCCAACAACCTCATCTCGCTGGCATCTGCTGTGCGAGAGGGCTTCGGGATTGGCGCCTATAGCTGCATTATGGCGGACAAAGACCCCAATCTTGTAAGGCTATTTGACGATCTGGTGGTTTTCAGTTCGGATATTTGGCTCGTGAGCCATGCCGAACTGAAAAGAAGTGCCCGGATACGGGCCATGTTCGATTTTCTTGGCGACCTTTTCAACAAGCACTCCGCCGCGTTTGAAGGAGCAAACCAGTCAATATAAAACCGGTGTCACATCAAGAAGCCGCAGCAATCGGGAACTAAAGTACAAAGACCGCTTCAACTTCATTACCGTTACCTTGGTAGACGAGGCGGGAAAAACACCCTTTGGCCATTACGATACCGCGACCATGCTTCTTTTCATGGCCATTCACGTCGCCGATATAGGCTGCAAAATCGAAGCCTGGGCCCGGATCAGTTACCCTGAAAACCAGTTCGTTTTCGCACTGCTGCACCTGCACAGACGCATAGCGATCGCGATATTCTTTGGAGTTTCTTCGCCTCGCCACTTCAGCTGCGAGCTCACCGTTTTCTATTAATTCGCCTTTTTGGTTGTGCCCTATCTCAAGGCAACCATGCTCAATAGCATTCAAAAACAGTTCTGAAAGGCCAATCGCCAAAGGCATGGGGTCATTGCAAACCTGAGAGAACATCATTGCCAGTTTCTGAGCTTCTCTGCGGGATGCAAACCGGAACACACCGTTCATATCAGGAGGGGCATCAGGAGCACTGCTCTCCAACGCCGCTCTCAGAGCACAAACACGCACAAAATCATCAGCTTCCTGGGCGACAAAACGGCGAAGAGCACCAACGCCCTTTTGGCCATTAAAATATTTGACACGATTGAAAGACAGGATCGGATCATCATGATCCGGTTCACCATCCAGAACCAGGATCACAGGTCCGCCGTCCTCCAGGAATTCGGGGTCTATTATCGCGTGTTTTCTTTGTGCCGTTTCGAAACCTGCCGCCCCGTCGATGACAACTGCAGATAAATTCACGTGGTCCCGTTTGCGCAAAATATCTTCGATATCCGCGAGCAAAGTACGCTCCACGACCAAGCCCGGCGCCTGTAATTTTTCATAATAATCGAAAAACGGGCTACCATCTGTCGTTACTGCAACAACTTTTGGAGGGCCATTATCGTTTGTTTCGGCACCTTCTCTACCGTTATCGTGTGCAACCCTGTGGACCGCCACAGCCGTCAAATCATCTGGCAAATGCTCATCTTGTCCTTCAAAAAAACGTTCAAGCAGTCTACCTATGGTCGATTGGCGTTCACCCTGTTGAAGGGCATGTTCCAGCCATTCAATTAGCCCGTCTTCTCCTATCATAGAGCCATCAGGCTTCTCTGCCTCTATAAGCACATCAGAATAACAAAACAGGCTTTCGCCGGGTTCAAGTCTATCTGTGAGGTTTTCATATGTAGCTGATTTGACTATGGCAATGGGCAAGCCGGAACTGTCGAGCGTGCGCACCTTGCTGCCGCCAAATATTATGGGGCGCGGCGCGCCTGCGCCCGCATAAGTCAATTCATGGGTTTTACAATCCAGTACTCCATAAAACATGGTAGCAAAGCGGCCCAATTGGAAAGTGCCCACAAGGGAGGAATTCAAACTGGCGAGAAACGCCGCCGGATCTGTTTTTTTGTCATCAAACCGCGCCATTGTAGCGTGCAGGCTGAAGGTATTAAGTGCAGCACCCACCCCGTGGCCGGTAACATCAAGAACGTAGATACCCAGTCTATCATCAGGTAAAGGCCATGCGCCCCAAAGGTCGCCACCCAGTTCAGAAGAAGCCTTGTAGAATGCTTCAATTGACGCGTCACCGACGCTCTGAACTGTTTCAATAACATCGTTTTCCGGCAACAAGGAGTGCTGCATCTCGCGCGCCATTTTCAATTCGCTCTGCATGCGATCCTGAAAATCTGTCAGGCTTCTGATTAAAAACCTGTTTTCAAGATGCATACAAACACGTGCGAGCAATTCCGGGTGGTTGATGGGTTTCGAAACAAAGTCTGTTGCCCCTACTGCGAAGACCTCAACTCGTTCCTCAGCAGTTTCAGAAGCGGACTGCACCAAAATCGGCAGCCGCGATGTCGTCGGGTCAGCTCTCAATTGCCGGCACACGTCGTAACCTGAAAGCCTTGGCATATTGATGTCAAGAATGATCAGGTCAGGTATAGATGCCGCAATTTGCTTGAGAGCATCATCACCATCTTCCGCATACGTAACATTCGCAAAGCCGCCACGATGCAAACACATACCGATCATTTTGCGCATGATAGGCATGTCGTCGACCACGAGGATATGAGCGCTGCTCACACCCTCGGGCAAAGCCTCATTACGACCCGGAACCGGGATTGAATCCTGAGCAGTCTCGGTCATCCAAGGCCCCTAAACCTGCATATAAACTTAACTATTAACCTGCCAACAGATCAGAAAGCTTAGTTAGCTTCAACATACTGGCCACGTGCCCTTGCGCACCTGTGACACTGAGCTTCCAGCCCGCGGTGTCAGCTTGTTCTTTAGCGATCAAAAACATACCCAGCCCCGCAGAGTCCACCATTCCCACATCCGTGAGGTCAAACGTACATGCCTCCACGTTGCCTTCTGCCAACTCCTTCAGTATCTGGCGAAAACTGACGTTTTCCGAAAATGTGATATCACCGCTAAAAACGACTTTCGCATCACCATTATTCTTGTCAATCCGGTATTCCATGGTAGTTCCTTCTTATTCCTGAGAGGGCGTGCTGTCCCCAAGCAAACTTCGTCCAGCTGCAGGCCTACACACGGCAACTGCTTGCGTTCCGACAACACTAGGGTGAAAATGTTAAGCTAGATTTAACAACTCCCCCTTGAGTTGCGGTGAGTGAGATATTGCGCGATTTTAGAGCCAAAAACAATCGATAGTTGCAATGAATATCATTGCGCGTCAGCTTGGAATTGATGCATTAACCTCTGGAAAACAATCAACAAAACAAGAATGGTTGTCATTCCTGTCCAAAACGGCAAACCAACATGCACATCAAAAAGTAAACCGGCCATTAAAGGACCCAAAGAACGTCCCAGGGCCTGCATTGATTGTGCGACCCCAAGCACGGCTCCTTTTTCGTGAACATCCGCTTCGTGCGACGCCAGGGAAAGGCTGGATGCGCTGAAGAAAGCGGTGCCCACGCTGGTAAAGGTGAGGGCCGCATATAAGACTGCCTGATCTGGCACAAAGCCAAGCAAAGCCAAACCTGCCGCCATAAAACACAGGCCGGCCCGGGCCAGTTTCGTTTCACCGAACCGTCGGGCCAAGGGCCCAACAAGACCGCCTTGCACCAGCACCAAGACACATCCGACAAAAATAAACACATTCCGCATCTCTTGCGGCCCCCAACTAAAGTGTACGAAGACATACTTCGGAATTATGGGTTCCATAAGGGCGACGCAAGACGTGAAAACTAGAATAAGGAAACACAGTTTCAACAACGAAGGATGTCGGGCAATTTTGTAAAAAGCCGCCAATCGATTTTGCTTCACGGCCTTATCCATTTGGGGTCCACCCAATGCTCTGGCATTCTCTTTGTGTGTTTCTTTAAAAAAGAAAAAAACCAGAAGGGCTCCCGTAAAACACGCAAGGGAAGAGCCAATTGTCGGCCCGACAATCGTCGCAGTTTCAGCAGTTTCTCCCGCCATGGAGCCCCCGACAGCCGTGCCAATAACAAATGACAATCCGATTGCAGCACCAATAACCCCCATACCTCTGGTACGATTTTTCGCTGATGTCATGTCTGCAACCGACGCAAACACAACAGCCAGCGCACCAGCACATCCTCCAGCAAAAGCCATGGTCACAAACAGCGCATACAAGCTCCCACTTGACATTGCCATGCCAAGGTAGGCGCTCCCGCCAAGAAAAAGTGCTGAATACAGAGTTTTTTTTCGCCCCACCCGATCAGATAACCGACCCCACTGAGGCCCTAAAAGAAACTGCGCCAGGCTATAAACCGCGAGAACAGGTGTCGACATCGCTGTTGAAACGCCCATGTTTGCCAATACGAACATAATTCCCGGCAGTAACATTGCGAAACTGCCCATGATCACAATGACCGCTATAAACAGTATCGGCATAGGCCTCCAGTCTGGTTGAAGCACAGGAGAAACGTGACTACAAAAGGCAAGCCTAGCCAACAGGCGCCGGACAAGCGATGATTTGCCTCAACGTCTCACGTTATCAGGCCAGCTTTCCGGGGCACGGTATAACACACCTGGAAGCCAGTATTCATTCGCTTTCAGCGCGCGCCTCAACCAGTTTTTCCATCAGTTTTTTCTCAAGCGCCTGGAATGTCGAGCGTTGCCCTGCGTTTTCCAGATCATTTATGGCTTTGCGCAATATATCTGTATCTCCAGATTCAGACGCATCAATATCCACAATAGTAGACGCATAGGCGGTGGCGTCGCCGCCCTCAAGGCCAAGTTCGCCAGCCAGCCACAAACCAAACAGCTGATTTCGTTTGGTACGTATTCTCTGTTGTTCCGCTTCTTGCGCTTCCTGTTCCGGAGAACGGACAGGCGTATTCTCAATCGCTTCGAGTGCTGCCGCCTGTTCGGCCACCCTCTGCTTGCGGTTGTCTTCCGCCAGTCTTTCAAGCTCGGCGAGCAACTCAGACTGATCGTCCTCTGCTTCCAGTACGTCCCGAGATTGCTCCAAAATAGCTTCCTGTCTTTTTCTTTCCTCCTCGCGCGCCTTCTCGGCGTCTGCAACCCTCTTGGCGCGAGCAGCCTCCTGGGCTTCGTCTTCTTCACTTTGGGCTTTTTGCCATTCCTGAATTAAGGGCTCAATATAGGCGATGAAATCCTGATCATATTGACCAAGTCTCTTCGCGTTCTCCGCCAAGGTAACTGCACGTGAATAGAAACCAAGTGCCGCAGTGGCTTCAGCCTGGTCCGCCACAACAATGGGAAAATTCGGCATCGCATCTGCTGCCCGGTCAAGATATGGCAATGCTGCCTCGGGCTCGCCGGTCTCCAGAAGAGACCGCCCCAGCATGGCTTGTACCTGAGGGTCCTCAGTCGAAAGCTTTGCCAGCACTTCGAGGTCGCTTCTGGCGTTCCCGTACTCTTCTTTCTGAATGTAAGCGAAGGCACGGTTTTTCAGCGCCGATTGATACTCCGGTACCCGCTCAATTGCCCGGCTGTATGCCTTAATCGCTTCGTCATATTTGCGCTGCCGGTGCAGTATCGCGCCTTGAAGATTGGCTGCTACAGTGCTCTCTGGGTCTATCACCATCAATTGATTGAGTGCGGTAGACGCCTGATCAAGGTCGCCGGAGGCCAAAAACATATTTGCCTTGTTAGTAAGGCTTTCGGCATCTTCATTGTCGTCCGCATACATAGCATCTAAAAGAGCTGTCGCTCCATCAAGATCATCATTCAGAAATCGCGCGAATGACGCACGCGTCATCAACTGCCTGATAGTCTCAGGGTCTGTATTTTCGTCTTGACGGGCAAGTGTTAGGGCTCGCTCAATATACTTGCGCGCAGAACCCAAATCTCCCCTTCCTGCTGCCGCCGATGTGGCATGAACCAGAGCCGTTACGTTGGTTCCTTCTTCGATAAGTGGCGATAATATCTGCAATGCCTCGGCGGACTGCCCCCGGCGTGCCATGGAGTCTGCCAATGCCAAACGGGTTGAAGGGTCGTTCGGGAAGAAAAAAAGCGCTCTGCGCAAATAGGGAATAGCCGTAGAGTATTTTTCCAATTCATAGGTGGTCAGCCCATAAACCTGAGCAGCTCTGGGATACTCGCGAGTGAAATCGCCGGTCCTGATCAGCAAGTCTTCCGCTTCATCAAGTTTCCCCTCTCCTACAAGAAGAAGGGCGGAATAATAGTTCGCCATTGGGTTGTTTGGTGTTGAAGTATAGATGGCATCAAGCTGCTGGCGCGCCAGCTCGAACGAATCCTGCGAAAGATGAATACCGGCGAGTTCAAGCCGGGAAAGGACATCTGCCGGGTTCGCCGCCACGGTTTTCTCAAAAAACGCAAGCGCTTCATCAATCTGTCCACTATAGCGCGCGACCATACCCTGAGCGTAACTAATCATCGGATCGTCTTGTTCACGTAGAACAGCTTCGGCAACGTTCGCACGAGCATTCTCTATGTCGCCTGCTTGCAAATAGAACAACGCCAGTGCCGTATATCCGATAAAATTCTCGGGATCATTATCAATCGCTGCCTTGTAGAAGGCCTCGGCGCTTTCAGGCTTGCCCAAAGACTGGGAAATATCGCCGCGCAATACAAGCCCATTGAACTCGTCTTCTTCTGGCAGCCTTAACCCACGCAATGCTTCGCTCGCGTCTTTGTGTCTGCCCTGCATAACCAATGACTGCGCAAACATGAGCGCTGTTGTTTCCTCTCCCAAGCCACGGTCACGCAACTTGTAGATTGTCTCTTCCGCAGCAATGCCTGCGCCAAATTTGATGTAGATTTTGGCCAGCAACAGCATATGCTGGTTGCTCGCGGTTCCTTCGTCACGATAGAACTGCAAAGCATCCAGCGCTTTCTGGTCTTCGCCGTCATCAACAAACTTTTGCAGGTCCTCAACGGAATAAGAGCCGAATAGCTCGCGTTTCTTTGCTAGCTCCTCATCTTCGCCGCACGCGATCAATAGAAAAGGCAGCAATGCCGCAAAAAACAGTCGTGCGACTTTAAATTGGCTGAACATTGGAATTGGTCGGGTCATTGGCTCTTGGTCCATCAGTAATGATAATTATGCTCGGCCACCCATTCACCGCGCAACTAATCATAATATAAAGTCGGTGTCTCTGCCTTTATGCCAGAGCTGATACAAGTTTTGTTGATTATTGATACAAATTGCACTATTATTATCAACAGTAATTAAAGATTGGGTTGTCGGGCGGTCAGCAGACACAGTGAAGTGTCGTGGCTGCCTTTCTATTTGGATTGGAAAGTAAGTGATTCCAGTTGGAACAGTTTTCAGGTCTCTGACCCTTGGGTTGTCTTTGATTGGCTTGAGTAGTGTCATGACCACATCTGCAAGCGCTACATTTTACTGGGATGTTACTGCCGACGCAGGAAGTTTTGCTCCCGTTGTTCTCGGCGATGATATTTCTCTGGATGCGTGTAGCTCCCGCCTGCACGTCGCAAACAACCCTAGCGGCGCAGGAACATCTGTTTGTAATCTCGTTAACGTCTCGTTGTTTAGCGTAAACTGGTTTGCGAAAAATATCACCACTGGTGCATTTTCCTGGCTGACAGGTGGCTTGGGCAGCAACCAGAATCCAAACCTTTACAGCCTTCCTAACGGAACCGCGGCAGCCAACAGCCAGACCACAACTGCGACAGGCTCCGGTACTTTTTTTGATAGCGTTGGAACATATGCGATCGGGGTCTATGTAGCGAGCACAACGACATACACCAATTTCACAGAATCCATCAGCAACGGCGGCGCACCATTCAATTATACAGCCAGTTTTGGTGGCGACTTCACTTCATCGCTTTCAAGCGCATTCAACTCAAATGGATATTTGAACAATGCAGCTGCCTGGAGTTCAAACTTCACCATCAGCGAGCCCGTGACCGTGCCAGAACCGGAAGCTGTTTTCCTATTGCTGTCGGGCTTTGGAATGATTGCCATGCGCGAACGACGCAGGCGCAGGAAGTCTATGCTTCAAGCTTAGATAATGGGGGCCTTCTGGCCCCTTTTTTATGTTCTAACTGATCGTAATTTCTTCACACTAACTGATCTGCGATTGGTAATTTGCGGATCCTCTTCCCGGTCAATTGAAAGATAGAGTCAGTTAATGCTGCTGCGAATGGTGGCACAGAAATTTCTCCTGTTCCGAAGACTTCGTCACTGCCCTGAATGATATGAGTATCAACCGAAGGCGGCGCATCAGCGATAAGCATCATCTGATAGCTGTCGAAGTTGGTTTTAACAGCCCTACCCTGCTCAAATACCGCTTCCTGATAGAGGGTTGCGGAAAGCGCATCATTAATGCCGCCTTCGATTTGCGCTTTTGCCCCGTTCGGGTTCAAACACAAGCCGCAATCTAATGCTGCCGTGACTTTATGCACCACAGGGCGCCCACCTTTCATGCTTGTTTCTACGACAAGCGCACAGTAACTTCCGAATGTGAAATACCCCGCAATACCACGAGCGCGTCCCGCCGGTGCGGGCGAAAACCAGCCAGCCTCATCAGCCGCTTTTTGAAGGCAGTTTGCCAGCCTTTCCGGGCTCCAGGTAGGGCCACCCCAATGGTCATAGGGCAATTCTTCATGGCCGCGCAAAAGGCCTAATCGAAACGCCAGCGGATCTGTCCCTGCAGCTTCCGCAAGTTCATTCACAAAACTTTCGGTAATAAACCCTTGCTGCGACGGCATGGGCGCGCGCCAGGGTCCTTGCATGATGCTCCATTCCTCTGAGTGAAAGTCGAGTTCGAAGTTTTCAACCAGATTACGAGGAAAATTTCCTTCCCACACTGTTTCCAAATAGAGTTGGTCAGCGGGAGGCCTGCCACCATCTGTTGTCGTCGCATGGGCGCTGGTATGGTGCCAACCAACTATTTTGCCTTGCGCGTCAAGGCCTGCGCGCAAACGCTGGCATGAGGTCACTCGATATCCATCAACGGAAAGATCACTCTCCCGGCTCCAAACCAGTTTGACAGGTCTACCTACCTTTTTGGATATTTCATAGGCTTCCACCACATAGTCAGACCATAATCGCCTGCCAAAACTGCCGCCGGTGCGCGTAAGTTCGCAATGAATGGCATCCATATCGAGACCCGAGCGGCGGGCAATGTGTGACAAGGTTGTTCCTGTGTTATGCCCGGGTTCGATTATTACAACTTCATCCAGTTTTGCATGAACAATACAGTTCATTGGCTCCATTGTGCCATGTGCGATGGAAGGCAGCACATATTTGACATCCAGGATTTTATGCGCGCCAGAAATAGCATCGGCGCCTTGCCCGTCTTTTAAAACAGGCGCACCCTTCTCTGAAACCAGTTCATCTAAACGCAGATGAAGCGCTTTGGTGCTGTCGGTATTATCGTCGACCCAATCGACCTTCAGAGCCTTCAAGCCCCGTTGCGCGGCCCAATATGTCTCGGCGACCACCGCAATCGCTACTTTCTGATAGTGATTGTCGGTTGGTTCTTCAAGGCGCACAATGTTTGTCACACCGGAAACATTCATTGCAGCATCTGCTTCGATTGATCCAATCGTCGCTGTGCGCGTAGGCGCATGCAAGATAGACGCATGGAGCATATCAGGCATCTCGGCGTCAATCCCGAATACAGCATCTCCGGTTACAACCTCGGTAACCCCTTTACTTTTTTGATCCGAGCCAATCAGGTCAAAATTCTCGACATCCTTAAGAGCCACTTCAGCGAGATTGTCCAACTCGGGAAACGGCATGGTTGCAGCCAGCGTCGCAAAGTCAGAAAAAGGGAACCGCTCACCACTGCCTGAAACCTGAATATGGGAGGCCGATGTAGATAACCGGGACATGGACAGGCCCAGCTGCTCGGCTGCCGCCCTTAAAAGGAGGTCGCGTGTCAACGCTGCAACCTGCCGGATCGGACGCCAGGTGCGTCTAGTAGTGAAACTGCCTCCCCCGCCCTGCGGCCCGAACGCCCAACTGGACTGGCCTTCAGCGTTCTTTCTGAGTGTAACGGGCAATTGTCGCACACTTATTGTTTCGAAGTCTGCCCCCACTTCTTCCGCCACCAACATTGCCGCTGTCGTATGCATGCCAGTACCGATTTCTGGCGACGGGCAACCAACAATGATGCTGTTGTCCGGCTGAATGGTGATAAACGGGCCGACTTCGCCCCTGAAGTTCAGCAGGAGTTTTGTGTCTGCACTTTGCGCCGCTTTGGCAGCAAGGGTGCCGTTTGCCACAACAAAAGCACCTCCACCCAATAAAACCCTGATAAAATTGCGGCGATCAATACCCGTAATCCTGTCGTCTTCCACTATTCCAGCCCTTCCCTTATCCGCTATAATGTAACATTATGGGATATTGAAGCTGGCGGAAAGACCGCTAGGCGGGAAAACCGAACGATTCGACGCAAAATGCAGGTACAAAAAAGGGGCCTTACGACCCCAA
Source organism: uncultured Kordiimonas sp. (assembly GCA_947503625.1). Taxonomy (GTDB): domain Bacteria; phylum Pseudomonadota; class Alphaproteobacteria; order Sphingomonadales; family Kordiimonadaceae; genus Kordiimonas. The sequence continues at coordinate 442,231 of CANNEK010000001.1, forward strand.
TTTACTCGTGAAATTTCTTGCTTCTAAGACTCAGCCATCACCTGACTTTTGGCTTCATCCATAAAAGACTGCAGTTTCTTCGCAATATCTTCATCACTCATGCTCTTGGCACTTTTTTCGAGATCGGCTTTAACCTTGCGAATTACGTCATCATCGCCCTCTTCCTCAAGGTCTGCGGCAACAACGGAACCAGCATAGTCTTTTACTTCGTCGCCGCTCATGCCCATCTCTCCGGCAAGCCATTCACCAAACAGTCGGTTACGACGCGCCCGCGCCCGAAACATGAGATCCGCATCATGGGCAAATTTGTCTTCGAATGCTTTCTCGCGGCTGTCAAAAGTGGTCATGAGAAAAAGGTCCTTTTGTCCGATTCTTTTTTGGAAATAGGTAAAACGAGTATCGTTTTCAACCCGTGCCCGGTGTTTCTAGGCTTCATTTCATAGCAATTTCAACAGTAAATGCGAAATATTACAAATTCCTTTCCACAAACATTGTCGCGGGCTGTCTCTTCGGCTATGGTCCGGCCAAATTTTGATACCTCCTTCAGCGCACTCAGGCCAACAAGGGAAACACAACTATGTCCCGCCGTAACAAGCTTTATGAAGGCAAGGCCAAAGTCCTTTTTGAAGGACCGGAGCCCGGCACGATTATCCAGTATTTCAAAGACGATGCGACTGCATTCAATGCAGAAAAGAAAGGCACACTTTCTGGTAAGGGCGTCGTCAACAACCATATTTCGGAATATCTGTTCAAGGCACTGGATGACATCGGTATCCCCAACCACTTTATCGAACGCCTCTCGATGCGCGAGCAACTGGTGAAGGCCGTTGAGATCATTCCTGTTGAGATCATTGTCCGTAATGTTGCCGCAGGCAGCATGTCCAAAAGACTTGGTATTGAAGAAGGCACGCCACTACCAAATCCACTGGTGGAATTCTGCTACAAGTCAGATGAACTGGGCGACCCGTTGATTGCGGAAGAACACATCCTGACATTTGGCTGGGCCGAAGAACAGGAAATCGATGAGATGATGTTCTATGCGCTTAGGGTAAATGACTTTCTGTCAGGGATGTTTGCAGGCATCGGAATCAAACTGGTCGATTTTAAACTGGAATTTGGCCGCCTTTACGAAGGCGACGACTGCATCACTATTTTGGCCGATGAGATCAGCCCTGACGGCTGCCGTCTGTGGGATATCAAAACCGGCAAGAAACTCGACAAAGACCGCTTCCGCCGCGACCTTGGCGGAGAGATGGAAGCCTATCTCGAAGTGGCGAAGCGACTGGGTATCCTGCCATCTGCAGACGTTACCGAAATCGCAGATCACAAAAACAAGAAACGCAGTTAAGTAAACACCATCAATTCAGAGGAAAGCCGACGATGAAAGCTCGCATCCATGTCACCCTTAAAAACGGGGTCCTGGACCCGCAAGGCAAAGCGATAGAGCATGCGCTCGGTAATATGGGCTTTGATGGCATAAACCAGGCCCGACAGGGTAAATTCATCGAACTGGACCTGTCCGAGACCGACCGCGACAAAGCAGAGACAATGGTCGACGAGATGTGCCGCAAGTTGCTGGCAAATACCGTTATTGAAAACTACAGCATCGAGCTGGAGTAACGGACATGAAATCCGCTGTTATTGTTTTCCCTGGCTCAAACTGTGACCGGGACATGGCTGTTGCTCTGGAAAAGGTCACCGGTCACAAACCTCAAATGGTCTGGCATCAGGATCATGACTTTGACACTGTTGATTTCATCGCCCTACCCGGCGGCTTTTCCTATGGCGACTACCTGCGTTGCGGTGCCATGAGTGCCCGCAGCCATGTAATGAAAGAGGTAGTAAGGCGAGCAGAAGACGGTGTACCGACGCTCGGTATCTGCAACGGCTTTCAAATCCTTACCGAAACAGGGCTATTGCCTGGCGCGCTGATGCGAAACGCTGACCTGCATTTCGTATGCAGGGATGTAAAACTGTCAGTCGAAAATGCCGATACCCTGTTCACTCAGGATTACATGGAAGGTGAAGAGATACTAATTCCGGTTGCCCACCATGACGGCAACTATTTTGCTGACGATGATACGCTCGATGAGCTGGAAGCCGAAGGACGCGTGGCGTTCCGCTATTGTGCAGACGTTAATGGCTCACAGCGTGGGATTGCCGGCATCACCAACGCCAAAGGCAATGTCCTGGGGATGATGCCCCACCCGGAACGCATGATTGAACCAGCCCTTGGTGGAAGCCATGGACGCAAACTGTTCACGTCGATTATGAACCGGCTCGGGTAAGGGGAAACAGGATGACAAATGTGCCAAACATAAATGACATCAAAATCACCCCGGAAATCGTCAAAGAACATGGCCTGACCGAAGAAGAATACCAACGTATTGTATCTGCGATGGGGCGCGAACCCAATTATACGGAACTTGGCATTTATAGCGTGATGTGGTCCGAGCATTGCTCTTACAAGTCTTCTCGCTTCCACCTGAAAAAACTGCCGACAGAAGCACCCTGGGTCATTCAGGGGCCCGGCGAAAACGCAGGTGTTATTGATATCGGTGATGGACAGGCGGCTATCTTCAAAATGGAAAGCCATAATCACCCATCCTATATCGAGCCATATCAGGGTGCGGCGACCGGTGTTGGCGGCATTTTGCGCGACGTATTCACCATGGGTGCGCGCCCTGTAGCAAACATGAACGCACTGCGGTTCGGCGAGCCTGATCACCCTAAAACCCGTCACCTGCTGGCGGGTGTTGTAGAAGGCATCGGCGGATACGGCAACTGCGTGGGCGTGCCCACCGTGGGTGGTGAGACTAACTTCGACCCATCTTACAATGGCAATATCCTTGTAAACGCGATGACCGTTGGCCTCGCGGACACGGACAAGATCTTCTACTGTGCCGCGGCAGGTGTTGGTAACCCGGTTGTGTATGTGGGCAGTAAAACAGGCCGCGACGGCATCCACGGCGCTACCATGGCGTCTGCAGAATTTACCGAAGACAGCGAAGAAAAGCGCCCGACCGTTCAGGTTGGAGACCCTTTCACCGAGAAATTGCTTATCGAAGCCTGCCTTGAGCTGATGGCAACAGATGCCATCATAGCCATTCAGGACATGGGCGCCGCAGGGCTAACCAGTTCCAGCGTAGAAATGGCGTCAAAAGGCGGTGTCGGCTTTGAGTTGAATCTGGATAAGGTGCCCCAACGCGAAGAAAACATGACACCCTACGAAATGTGTCTGTCGGAAAGCCAGGAACGCATGCTTATGGTTCTCAAGCCTGGCCGTGAGGACATGGCAAAAGCGATCTTCGAAAAATGGGAACTCGATTTTGCTGTTATTGGCGAAATCACCGATACTGGCAAACTCACACTGACATTTGGCGGTGAAGTGGTAGGCGATATGCCGATCAACAGCCTTGTTGAAGACGCACCAGAGTATGAGCGCCCCTATGTGCCGACACCAAAGCGTGAAGCAGTGGACGTCGCGGCTGTCAATGACCTAAACAAGGCCGTGCTTGACCTCATCGGCGGGCCAAACCTTTGCTCCCGCCGCTGGATATGGGAACAGTATGACCATATGGTTATGGGCGACACCATCCAGCGCCCAGGCGGTGACGCTGCCGTTATACGTGTGCATGGCACCGGGAAAGCGCTGGCGATCAGCACCGATGTAACACCGCGTTACTGTCATGCTGACCCGGTTGAAGGTGGCCGTCAGGCTGTTGCTGAAACGTGGCGTAATATCACTGCAGTTGGCGGCACACCGCTGGCGATCACTAACTGCCTCAATTTCGGCAACCCGGAACGCAAAGACATCATGGGCCAGTTTGTCGGCTGCCTTGAAGGCATGGGCGAAGCCTGTCGCGCGCTTGACTACCCGATCGTATCGGGCAATGTGTCGCTCTACAACGAAACCAACGGTTCCGGTATCCTGCCAACCCCCGCAATCGGCGGTATTGGGGTGATGAAAGACAGCGACAAAATGGCGACAATCAGCTTCAAAAATGAAGGTGAAGCCATTGTTTTAATTGGTAAAACAAAAAACGAACTCGGCGCAAGCCTGTATCAGCGCGAAGTCCTCGGTAAGGACGCCGGCGCGCCGCCACATGTGGACCTTGCGCTTGAACGTCGCAACGGTGACTTTGTAAGAGCCCTTATCGAAAACGGCCAGGTCACCACGTGTCACGACCTGTCGGATGGCGGCCTGATTGCCGCACTGGCAGACATGGCGATCGCGGGTGGTATAGGTGCAAGCGTGGCGGTTGACGGCGAACTACCACTGCATGCAGCTCTGTTTTCAGAAACACAGGCCCGCTATCTGATCTCGGCAGACACCGAGACAGCGGAAACGATCCGCAAGGAAGCTAAAGATGCAGGAATCCCGGTCGCCGTCATTGGTGCGACGGGCGGCAAGCGCCTGCGCGTGAACAACGATGCGGTCGACATTCCGATGAGCGAACTCGCACGCGCCCACGCTGACTGGATGCCGAAGTTCATGGCAAAAACATAACCCACACGAGTCTGGAAAAAACAATAAACCCTTTATTTACTGATTTTCTTAGTCGCTACCGGGACGACATTTTCTGGACAAAGCAAGGAACAGTTGCGCATCAGTCATGCGTTATGAATGCCACTGGAACCAAAGCTCTACTGGATCGATTGAGTTTAAAAAACCTTCCGGTTGATCTACCTCCAGTGGACCCTGTGGACTCGTTGTCTCAAAGGTTTTCTGCCTGGTTGGAGGCTCAGCCTGTCGATATTCGCAAGACCTGTAACCTTGATCAGCAGCCCCCTCCGGAAGGTGTTCATTTTATTGCCGGAGAAACCGGCATTTTTTATGATTTCCGGAATACAGATATCGTTATTGACGAGTTCTACTCCAACAAAATTGACCTCAAAGGTAAACTGCTTGATTTTGGCTGCAGTTCAGGGCGGAATCTTGCAACGTTACAAGAGGTCTATCAGTCCGATTTGATTTTGTTCGGTGTTGACCCTGTTCCATCATCAATCGCTTGGGCCCGGCAAGCGATGCCCGAAGTTTCTTTCTCGGTTAATCAGCAGATGCCTCCGTTGAATATGGAAAGCAATACGCTCGACTTCGTTATTGCCAAGAGTGTCTGGACTCATTTTGGCGCTACCGCAGCTGCTGCATGGTTTAAAGAAATAGCTCGTGTACTTCGTCCCGGAGGCTATTTCTTTTTCTCGACGCACGGGCCACACGATATTGCTTCAAGAATTGTCCACAATTTTCCGAACCCACGATACGAGAGGTTTGATGGTCACCAGAAATGGAATAAAGGCCTATTTCTCACCGAAGCGATAAAACGACTGGATCACAATGGTTTTGCCTTTTTCCCTTATAAATCTGTAAGTCATCAGGGTGATGTCGGGCAAATCGTGGACGGCTCTACTGCTCAATGGGGCTTAACCTTTGTTCTGCGAAATTTTCTGGAGTCTGAACTGCTACCATCGGATTTGAGAGTTGTCTCTCGCAGTATCTGTAGAACTGGCCATCGCCATGACGCCTACATTGTCCAAAAAACATACGATGCATAAAAAGCAGATATGAAGTTTTAGTCGGATTGATAGCGGAATCTGCCGTGACTGCGAGAACCGGTAGTTCATGATTTCACATAGAGACAGCGTTGCCATAATTATGCTACAACTTTCGCTTAAGGTTGGGGCTGAAATGGATTTAGGGAGAAACCCATGAAAACTCTAGCAAAAATAACCACTCTAACGGCCGCGCTGGCCCTTGCTGCCTGCGGCAGTGACGACAATAACACTTCACAACAAGCTGACGAACAGGCCGCGGCCGCAACTACTGAAACGGCCCCAGCAGAAGATAGTATGATGGAACAGGCGCAGGCAATTGCTTCTACCGCCGCTGAAAAAGCTGCAGAAGTTGCAGAAGCCCTGAAGCTTGATACCAGTTCGCTTGAAAGTTTCCAGTCCAGTCTTACCGCAATGAAAGGCTCGCTCAATGATGATCAGGTGGGCCAGTTGACCAGCGCACTGGGTTCGCTTGCAAAGAACTCTGCAGGAGAAAAAGGCGGCCTGATGGGGGCCGCTAAAAATCTCGCTTCCGGCAAGTCTATGGAAGAAACGGTCTATGAAACGTTAGGCGACAAACTTGATGGTCTGACATTCGAAGATGTGCTGAATTTAGCCAAATGATATAACGGCATAGACAATTGAAAAGGTACTCCTTCGGTGCCTTTTCAAACTGCTATCTCTTCAACGCCGACAGATAGAGCTTTCTTTCCGCAACATCAAAGGCATAGCTGAAGTCATTCAGAAAAGCAGTGCCTATAACGCCGTCAGCTTCAAACGTGCCCTTACTGACAATAAGGGCTGCGTGATCCACAGCATGCATTGCCCCGATGGAAAACTGACTTTTGGCAATAAGCGCGTTACCCAGCGTGTCTGCAGGTGCGGTTGTTTCGTCCGCTTGCAACTCTTCCAGTTCAGCCTGATTTGCGAAAAGAAGAACGCCGTGAAAACCAGTGTCAATGATCATCAGTTTCTCTTCTATCTCCAGAGATTCTGCCCGACGGACCTTGGTTCGAACCGCTATAAGCGGGTTAAGGTCGATGAGATCAACCATAGTATCGTACGTGCCTGAAAAGTTTGTGCCGCTCGGAAACAAACTAACCCGTTGCTTGTCCGGGTTGACCGCGATCGCAAAATTGGCGAACACGTCCCTTCCCGCAATTATGTCATAGTTTGGTGCTTCTCGTCCGGGGAACAGACCCGTTGATTTCCATGGCCCGTAAACCCAGTTGTTGCTTGTGAACTCGTGATCGCCAAACCTTAAGGTAAACCAGTCAAGCAAGCGAAAGTCGATCAGTTTGTCAGTGAAAGGGAAGTAGACATAATAGTCTTTTTCAAGTCTTCGCCCCACCCCCATAGTCCCAGCATGGTCAAACAGGATGGAATTCGCAGCCGCAGTATCAAACAAAACCCGCAAGGGTACGCCTTCAGTAGACCTGGTTCTGACTTTAACAGGGCCGCGTATATCCCGCATCAGCTTCATGGAAGCAAAAGGCTTCGGCAAACCCAGTGCTGAAGCCGACTGCGTGCCAGAGACTGCTACCAAAATTGAGAGAAAGGCTGATACTATCCTTTGATGCATAAGAGTTAAAGTATACCGTTTATGGCGCAAATGTGCAATTCACCCTTCGTTGATCAGCCCGCCAAAGTATCCAAATGCCAGCTTTTCACATTTTTCTCATTGGGAATTCTCTGCGTCCTCTCGTATGGTGCGGGCGTCATAATTAGGGAGGGTCCAAATGAGGTATTTTGCGCGCACTATTGGCACGGCTGTCAGCCTTCTGGCATTAAACACAGCCGTTTCCGGGCAGGAAGATGAAGCAACTGTTGCAGCCTACGCCGCAGGCTACAAAGCAGCATTCACCTGCAGTGCTGTTTTCAACGCGGGAAAGAAACAATCTGCCATTGATGAGCATGAATTTACTGGAATTTATGATCTGGTCCAGGAACAGGTAACCAGGCTGACCGCAGAGATCGATACCGAGGCCAAGCGGGTGAGTGTGAGCTACAGCGAGACCATGCCACCGCGCATTTCCCAGTGGCGGCCTCATCTCGGATGCGTGCAACTGCCGGTGGGAACTTCAGAGTATTCATTCAGCGACCTGCCCCAAACGACCGGTGTGAATCAAATAGATGCCAGTAGCGATGATGGCGCTCCGTGGACCAAACGAAACGCTGTGAATGCGAAAACCGGGAACACGCAGCTGGATGAAGCCATCAGGCGCGCCTTTGTCCGTGGGGAATATGGTGCCAACGCCAGAACAACAGCGATATTGATTGCGTCACCACAGCAAGTCATCGCAGAAAACTACATTAATGGCTTCACCCCAACAACATCCCAGCGAACCTGGTCGGTTGCAAAAAGCATTGCCGCTTCCGTCGTTGGTGCTGCCGTCCAGCAGGGTATGGTTGATGTCAAAAAAACAGCAATCATGCCGGAATGGTCGAGACCACTGGATCCGAGGAGCACGATCACTCTTGAGAACCTGCTGCATATGGCATCCGGCCTTGACAGCAATCGGGCCGGCAACCGTACCGACAGGCTCTATCTTGGCGGAGGCCTTGTAACAGATACATCCAGCCGAAATGCCCTTGAAGCGATACCCGGAACGCGCTGGAAATATGCGAACAATGATACTCTATTGGCTATCAGGCATTTGCGCGCGGCCATGGATGATGACGCTGCCTATCTTGACTTCCCGTTCACGTCTTTACTGCACAAGATTGGTATGACCCATACTTATCTGGAGACTGACTGGGAAGGTAATTTCATCCTGTCCAGCCAGGTCTGGACGACATCGCGTGATCTTGCGCGTTTGGGACTTTTGCACCTGAATGACGGCGTTTGGAACGGTGAACGCATATTCCCCGCAGGATGGGCACAATATGTTGCAACGCCCGCACCCGCGCAGCCTCAGAAGCGGCCTGATGGAAACCCTACGGTTGGGTACGGCGCGCAGTGGTGGCTCTACCGGGACTTCCCTGAACTACCTGCAGATACTTATGCCGCACGCGGCAATCGTGGGCAGATACTGATGATTATACCTTCAAAAAACCTCGTTCTCGTACGCAGGGGATACGATATCGCTGGCGGGCCAGGGTTTCAGATGCATGAGTTCGCCGCCGATGTGCTGAAATCGATGGAAACCCGGTAGCCTTTATCCAACTTTTAACCATCCGGCGAGTGTTTTAACAACGCCGGATGGTTTTTTACCCCAATTCACATGCCCCAGATACTCTCCCTGCTCTTCCGCGCCTAGTTTGACACGCGTTAGCCGGGCGCGTTTATAAACAGCACATGATCGGTCTATGGCTTTTGTGGTCGCCATAGTATCCTCTTCAAACGCTACCGAGATAACCCTACCCGGGTAAGAACTCAGGCTACGTTCCACACCCTCAAAGCCTGCAATATTGTAGTTGCCGGATCGCGCCCATAGACGCCAGTCAAGCATCAGGCCTCGATATTCCCGCCCACCAAAGCCGAACCATTGACCCGGAAAATAACCTAATACCTTTGTCAGAGCCGGTAGAAATATGATGAGAAACTTTACGAACATGGACGCGGGATTTGGAAAATCACCATGGTAAGGAAACCCGCAGGCAAGGTGGACGACCCCTGAATATGTTTTTTGCCTTGAGGCAACGGCCAAACTCGCCACATGGCCACCGAGGCTATGACCCCCGATGTAAAGCGGGGCATCACTGAAACGGCTTTTTGCCCATTGTGTCACACAAGCAACGTCATCTTCGAGATAGGCATTCAGGTCGAAGCCTGATCCATCACCCGGACGGTACAGACTTTCCCCATTGCCCCGCTGTTCAAGAACAATGGTTGCGATACCCTGCTCGGCCAACCCGTCGGCCAATTTTCGATAGAATGAGCCCCTCACACCCAATGCAGGCAGGATCATCAATGTGCTGTTGTGCTCATCCATGGGCTCCGTCAAAAAGACAGGAATATCTGTGCCGTTGCTGGAGACCAGATGTTGCCATTCGCTCATAAAATTCCCTCTGGTGATAGAACTAGCTTCGGAACGGGGCGGTTCAAGCATTGATTTGGTATGGCAGCGACAACCGCTATAGTGAGTTGGGGGCTAAAAAGGGGGCATCATGCTGAAGCAAAAACACTTTATCGATAGCCACAAAGTTGCGACTGCATTTGCGGTTTTGGGATTGATGGCGTGGACTGAGAATTGGTCCAACACAACTGCTTGGGTATATTTTGGTCTACACGGGGCTTATGGCGTTATGTGGATGATGAAAAGCCGCATATTTGGCGACAAGCAATGGAACCAAAAAACCGGCCCTGCATACGGTTTGGTTATATGGATCGCTTTAACGGGTTATTGGTCTGCACCCTATTTGATCTTAACAACCAATTTTGAAGCACCGGCATGGTTTCTGGGAGTTGCCATATTTATCTACGCCATTGGTATATTCTTTCATTTCACAGCTGATATGCAGAAACACATTGCGCTGACGTTGCGCCCCAGGGAGCTGATAACCGACGGCATATGGAAAAGAAGCCGTAACCCCAACTATTTCGGTGAACTACTCATTTATCTCGGCTTCACAAGCCTCGCATGGCACTGGTTTCCTGTGGTATGGCTCGCTGCAATGATCGTGGCAGTTTGGGTACCCAACATGCTTAGGAAAGACAAGTCTCTGTCAAGGTATGAAAAGTTCGCCAGCTATCGGAAATCAAGTGCCTGGCTGGTACCCTACATTTTTTAGCGCAACCGCCACATCCACTAGAAGTACTCCCTGATCCGGTTGAGAAACTCTGTTTCACCGCCTTCAGGGGTACCGGACAGTCGCCACAGTAAAAAGAGCGTAAGGCAGTATACAGCAGCGCCCGTAAAAACCTTGGCCGCAGCAACGATGACCAGCGACCAGTCGGCTGACAGTCCAACCGCATCAACCGCAGCAAACATAACTGATGCTGCAATTGCTGGTCGCCAGACTATCCCGAGCAAAGACACGTTGAAGCGCGATTTTGCAAACAACCAAGCCAACTCAATAGCCACCGACAACACCGACATTGCCGCCAATGCCATCGCTATAGCCAATAGGTCTTTAAAGAAGTACGCAGCAACGCCGGACCCGATGAGAATCAGGCCTAATCGCCCCGTCCGAAATCGGGCCGAAACTTGTTGTCTGTCAGCAATCACATACAAACCTGAAAATAGATCGCCCAGAACTACAGCCGCCGTGGCGAAGGCAACATATGGCATATACTGGATTGCCTGTTCCCACTGATAGCCCAAAAGCAGATAAACCAATTCCTCAGAGACTGAAGAAATGCCGGCAGCAACGGCAAAAGAGGCAATGAATGCTGCGCCTGCAAACCGGCTGACTACCTCACTCAGTTTAACGGGATCGGCCTGAACTTTTGCGGCGCCGGGAAAAAATACCTGCCCTGCCGGCGCGATTAACTCTGCAACGAACAAGCGACATAGGTCTCGAGAAATATGATATGCACCAAAACCTGCAGAATCACTTGAGCGCTTGGCAATCCACTCGTCGACATGCCGGATTCCGTATGAGTTCAAACCAACGACAAAGGTCCAGAAAGCGAAACTCCTGACATTCGCGGCTTTGGCAAATGTTAGTTTCGGTCTGAACGACCGGGCAACCTGTGAGGAAATAATCGCAAATGAAGCACCAGCCAGCTGTCCCCAAACCAATGCCCAGTATGTGCGAAAATAGTAAGCACAGCCAATTGTGACGGTGACAGCGACTATCTTGTCTGCAGACTTGAGGACCAGATCTTTTCCATACTGTAAATCCCGATTAAAAAACTCCGTTGCCGGGCTACGAAGCGCCCCAAGAACTGAAACAACACAAAGAACCTGCAAGACTTCCACAAGCCTTTCTTCCTGAAGCAATAAAGCAGCCCAAGGCGCAGTAAGGTATATTACAGCGGCTATACCCGTCGATATAATCAGCCGAAGCGTCCAGAGGGTATGCAATTCATCGATATCGATTTTCTGCGTGCGAATAATATATTCCCGCAGACCGATCTGGTTTAAAACCTCGAATAATACCAGGACAAGGCTTGCGGCACCCACAAGACCAAAGTCCTCGGGGGTCAAAAGCCTCGCTGTAATCGATACGGAGATAAACCCGATCATTCGCACCAAAAAACGAGTACCAATCAGGATTGCGGTACCCTCTACCGAGCGCCGGCTAAGAGACTTATCTTGTTTTGACTGTTGTTCATTGGTCATTTGCTTGCCAACCACGCCTTGAGGGCCTGCTCGACCTTCGCTTCGATGCCGGAATACAAGTCCATATCCGCAGAATGATCATACTGTGACTGCCGCGGCGCGTAGAGTGCCTCTACTTCTTTGGAAAGCATCGATGATGCACGTACTTTTTCGAGCAGCAGACCAGCTTCTTTGACAAAACTGGTATTCAATTGCTCGTAACTGATGAAAAAGTTTGCGTCTCTGCGGGCAAACAATTCTGATAGCCGGTGAATCAGATAATAGATTTCATACGGGTGGGTTTGGGCAGCCGGGCGTAACATTTCAGGAAACACTATCGACAGGTCACGGTACCAGGGCAGTAGGTAGAAATTGCAAAATGGCTGAAATGTTAACAGGTTCCAATTAGGGTCGTTGTCATGTTCTCGCAAGGTAGAACGCCAACAGTCTCTTGGATTGCGCCGCAAATGAACAATGCAAGCCCGGGGGAAAACCTCTTTCAAAAATGCCAGGCGAAAATCCACCCTGTTAAATTGAAGTAGTGGCCTTTTCGGGGCAGTCCTTATGAGTTGTTCAAGAAATGCGACCATATTTGCATCTGTCGCACCTTGACCCATGGCAAGCTTTTTGCTGGCCCACAGGGTATCGAAATATTGGTCCAGGCCCTTAAGGTTCTGATAGTTCGCTGCATAGTCGCTAACACCGCGATGAGTTGAATCTACCAAGTTTCCCCGAGCGTCAGGATCAAACCAGCGCCGCTCATTGAATGGTTCATAGTAGGCTGTGAAATCGGGTAACATATTGAATATCTGCCACACCAAGGTGGACCCGGATCGAAAACGGGCGGAAACAAATATTGGCCCGTTTCCCTGTTCGGGCCCAAGCGGGCGGTCGGTAAACGGCTCGTTAGAAGCTACATACTCGGGTAACTCTACTGTAGACCTGAAAACTGACGTAAAAAACACCATTGCACGGGTTAACCGCGGATATGGCATAAAATTTCTCAAAATTCTGTCGGTATTGCTTTCAGGCAAACCAGCCTCCGTTCCGCCCCCGAAAGGGAAACTACCCTACCGTCCATCACAACTCATCAAAAAACTCTAACAATTCCTTTGCCTTGTTGTTCCAGTCGTTTTTTTGTGCATGGCTGCGCGCCGACTGCCCCATCTGTAAACGCCGGTCATCGTCTTTCAACAAGCCTGAAACCGCGCTTGCGATATCATCTGTGTCTTCGCCGTTCACAAGCAAACCCGTATCTCCATCCAGAATGGCATCCACAGCACCACCGGCCCTGCCTCCGACAGACGAAACACCAGCTGCCGCAGCTTCCAGAAACACAAGACCAAAACCTTCGGTGTCACCGTCAGGCATCGTACGATTGGGCATAACAAACAAATCTGCTGCCTGATACACAGCAATTAGCTCCTCGTCAGGAACATAGCCAAGCTGATGAACGCTGCCTTCCAATCCCAATTCAGCTATCCGGTCGTGCAAAGGTTCACTCATTGGTCCGGTACCACACAGCAGAAGCTGTGCGTCAGGGACCTGAGCAACAATATCAGGCCAGGCGTCGATCAACTTGTCAAAGCCCTTTCTGGCGACCATTCTGCCGGCAGCAACTACGACCTTGAATTTGGATAGGTCTATCCCCAAGGACAAGCCTACCCTGACGGGGGTCGCAAACTTCTCAAAATCAACGCCGTTGTGCAGAAGCTTGATGCGCTCAGGTCGGGCCGCATAACGCTCGACAAGCAAATTTAGCGTGAAGTTACTGACAGTAATAATGCCATCCGAGGCGGCAATTGCTTTTTTCCGGTTTTCCTCTGCTCTTGCCGAATGCGCTTTTTGTGAAAACTCCTCGCCATGGGTGTAGTACACAATGCGCTGGTTCGTACACCTCTTGAGAGTGCCGGGAAGCCAGGTAAAAGCCTCAGCTGCGCCAATACAAATCGTACTGATGCCCTCGTTGTGGCAGATCTCCTGTATCTTTTGGACCAGAACCCGATTTATCCGCCACGAGTCTAAATATGCCTTTAATTTTGCCCCGACTCCGAGTTTCCCCGATGCGAGATTGGGTCGTACGCGATCCAGACGCGTGATTTTGTAGGGTGCAAACTGGTCAAAACCCGAAAGACCACTCACCAGCGCGCCGGTCGTATAGTCCCGCGCACCGGTCAGAATGTGAAATCGTTCCGGGAAACAACGGGCCATCGCGTCATAGACAGATGGTGCACCCCCTACCAACGGGAGATAGTGGGTAGTAACAATAAGGCAACGCCCCTGCATCATTTCAAGAATCCAGCATGAAGTTGTCGACCCGATGATAAAGCCATTTCATCGCTTGCCATTGTGACCGGTGTTCTACGAAATTCGAAGCTGATAGCATATTTCAAATATCCTCTTCGGCCCCAAACACAACCTAGGCAAGCTCTCAAAAAAAAGCAACGCTTCGCGGTTCCCGCCAAAACCTCTCAGCGCCACAGTCGCGGTTACATGTTATGATAAATCCGATGAATAAAGTTGAGCTGGAAGCATATATGATGGATAATGGGCACAGAGCTGGTGAGCTCACAAATGTTGTATTTAAAAGCTTGACTGGAGACCCATATGGCAATGATCGCGGATGAAATCGAAAAGCTCATCAAAGAGGATTTGCCTGGTGCTGATGTACGCATTGAAGACTTGCGCGGAGACGGCGACCATTATGCAGCACATGTCATCTATGAGGGGTTTCGTGGCAAATCTCGCATCCAGCAGCACCAGATGGTCTATAAGAGCCTGAAAGGCCGGATGGGCGGCGAACTGCATGCACTGGCTCTCCAGACCGGTCTGCCTGACTAAGGCAATCTATCGCAGATAGCATTACCGTCGCTCCCTTTCCGTTTTGAAACGAACTGATTTGCCTGTCAGTTAAACCTCACTAATCCGACAAATTTTGTCATATTTATGTGGATTACACTTGGCAGGCCTGAGATAGCACCCTATTTATTAGCCAACTTCCCCAAATACAGGACCAATCTAATGAGTGATAACCCCGTTTTCGATCGTATAAAAGACTATGTCAGCAAAGACGATGTCGTGCTGTTTATGAAGGGTACGCCAATTTTTCCTCAGTGTGGTTTTTCAAGCGTCGTCTCACAAGTTTTGCAGCACGTGGGTGTCGACTATGAAAGCTATAACGTGCTGGAAGACATGGACATCCGCGAAGGCATCAAAGCCTATTCAGATTGGCCAACAATTCCTCAGCTCTACGTAAAGGGCGAATTTGTTGGTGGCTGTGACATTATAAAAGAAATGTTCGAAACCGGTGAATTGCAGCAAATGTTCTCCGACAAAGGTCTGGTTAAGCAATAGAACCGACAAGCTAACAGTTAGGCTTTAAGGATATCGATTATGGAAATGCGCCGTCTTGGACGCAGCGACATTCATGTCAGCAAGATCTGTCTCGGCACCATGACTTGGGGCCAGCAAAATACCGAACAAGAAGGTCATGAACAGATCGAAATGGCGCTTGAGTACGGCGTAAACTTCCTTGATACCGCGGAAATGTATTCTGTCCCCGCACGGGCAGAAACATATGGCCGAACCGAAGAAATTATTGGCAGTTGGCTAAAGAAGTCTGGCAAGCGCAAAGATGTGGTGATTGCCAGCAAGGTAGCCGGGCCGATGCCAACATTGAAACACATACGCCCCCAATTGCACCGCGATGGACACAATGACCTTGACCGCAAGTCAGTTATAGAAGCCTGTGATGCCAGCCTTAAGCGATTGGGAACAGACTATCTGGACCTTTATCAGGTTCACTGGCCAAGTCGGCGAACCAATTTCTTTGGTGTGCTACGCTACCGGCCAGCGCCAGAGGACAACTCTGTGCCGCTTGAGGAAACGCTTTCCGCAATGCAGGAACTGGTCGACGCAGGCAAGGTTCGGGCTATCGGTTTATCGAACGAGTCACCTTGGGGGGTTTCGCATGCACTCACTTTGTCCGAGACAAAGCAACTCCCCCGCGTGGCAAGTGTTCAAAACCCTTATAATCTGCTGAACAGATCCTACGAGGTTGGGCTTGCGGAAATCAGCTTGCAGGAAGACTGCGGCTTACTGGCCTATTCTCCGCTGGCATCCGGTTTTTTAACCGGTAAATATATGAACGGCGCGCGCCCTGAAGGCGCGAGGTTTACACTTTTTTCAGGCACCTTTGGAAGATACCTGAACGAGGGCGGTGAAGCCGCTATGGAAAAATATGTAACACTTGCGCGCGACAACGGCCTGGACCCTGCGCAAATGGCTAACGCTTTTGTCAATATGCAACCGTTCCTGACATCAAATATCATCGGTGCCACAACAATGGAGCAGCTCAAAACTGCGCTTGAAACGCATGACATTGTGTTACCAAAAGAGGTGATCAAAGAAATCAACGCTATCGAAACGCAGCACCCTATGCCCTGCCCTTAACTGGTAAGGTGGATTACCGGGGCTTCCGGTACAAATGGGTAAACCGGTCACTTTCACCAATGGCACGATGGGCTTCTTTATTGGGGCCACGCAACGACGGCGGCAGTGAATATACTCCCATCGGGTGGTCTTTGTTGTCTGCGGGGTTTCGGTTTACATCTGAGGTCCGAACGAGCTCAAAACCGGTATTTTCAGCCGTCGTTCGGAAATAGCTTTCGTTAACATATCCATTTTGGCTGACGGGGTCCTGCTCGATTTCTTCGTCACCCGCATGATCAACAACCCCGAGATAACCGCCCGGCTTTAGCATCCGGTATATATCTGCAAGATGATCTTCCGCCGGTGCTCCGTAAATCAGGAAGCCGTGCACCCGAAATACATAGACCATATCGATGGCGCCGTAAGGAATGTCCTGTGCCTCTGAACCAGGCCACCCTGAACGACCGGCAACATGAAAATAGCGCCCGCCCCCCGCCACAGTAAGCGGCTCAATAAGACGTCTGTACCAGCCACCCGGCCCGCCAGGGAAGATTTCAACAACCGCCTCCGTGGGATCAAAGCCCATGAATGTCAGCGTCTCGAGCGGATGTCGATATTGATCGCGTGCAACATGTCGTCCGGGCCTTTCGGGGCTTTCTATTAGAAGCTTCAGGAGGCTTTGCGTGTCGGCACTGGCTTGCGGACGCTCGGCGCCAACACCACTGGAAACCGCAAAAACAAAAGAAAAAGCTATAAGAACCAATCGCCGCATTGCACTGTCTCCTTTGCGGCAACCCTAACGGGGTCGCCCGGAGAAAGACAAACAAATGCGATCACAGGTTCGTCAGGACCATGGCCCCTTCGGCTTTGAAATTACTATTGAAGGAAGGTAGGCAGTTGGCCCACTGCCAGGGCAGGCAAGCCAATCGCCAGAATGACACTGACAATCAGGCCGATCAGCGCGCGACCTATATCTGACAGGATATCCTGAAAGGCTTCCCGCCGGTTCCGGAGACCACCAACATAACTGACCGCAATTTCACGGCCCGCAAGCAGACCAAGGAAAACCCATGTCGTACTCATAGGAACATCGTTGATCTCTTTGAAGAAGATCAGGATCAGTCCATAGATGATATTGACGAGCGCGGCGCCCCGCACATCAGAAGTATTCGTTTTCGAAAGAACGATTTCCTGAATTTTGCCGCCACGCCGTGCAAAGATAACAGCGTGCAGAACAAGCATTACAATCGTCGCGAATACCAAAAGCTCAAAAGAGAAAGTTACACTGATGCTGCCATCTGGATGGGTGACCGTTTCACGAGGCAGGAAAACGAAGATATTTGCCAGATCCTGGATCAACCACTGAGACCAAAGGAAAGCCGTTGAAGCCCACTGTACAACTGTCCATTTCAAGTCATGGCTGGCGCGCGGCGTCTCAGATATCCAACGTTCAAACGACCTTGCTACCAGCATGTAAACCACAAGACCGGAAACAGCTGCAACAACATAGCCAGAACCACTTTTTACAAGCATTTTGCCCAGCACAGCCTCGGTGGCTTCACCACCGGAGAGCGTGAATATTGTGAGAACCAGAAATGTTGTAGAAACCGGGACGCCGTAACGTGTCAGGATCAACAGAAATATCGGTGGCACTGCATGCCACCACTGAATACCGTCCTGATAAGGAATCTGGTTGAGGCGACCGTATGCAATGTCTCCGTTGTTTCCGAAGTATCCATAGATCAAAACAACGAGAATAATCGTGCAAGCAAAGGCCCACAGCGTTGTCCACGGCCGGTGCGAATTTGAAGACAGGAACGTACCCAGTGTCTGAATGGCATCGTTGGCAACAATGGAGTATGCTGCCAGAATAAAACCAATGACCCCAAAAATCTCAATGCCAGCCACTGCAGAACATCCCCTGTTTGTTCCTCAACACCCACCAACTCTCCCGCTCCCGCGTGAGGCGACCTCTATAGACCAGAAAACCGTTTTCGGTTGTGTTAAACTTTTATGACAGCACATTCATGCTGCCACTAAAAATAAACCTGACGCAAACGCAGGAAAATTAATAACTGTATTTCAAATAGTTAACAAGTTTCCCGGTTCGACTCACCAGCACGAATTCTTGAAAAAAAAAGCTGGGAAAGTCATACATAAGCTGTTGCAGTACATCATTTTCTCATTTGACGTACAAGATAGATTCTACGCTGGGTTCCTAAGTCAATTGGTTGCGCAATAACATTCTGTTCTAGCGCGAATATTGCCACTTAAAGGCGTAGTCATTTTGGCTCTACTTCAAGTTAACGGGCAGCGTTGCGTCAGCTGACGGAGCGTCCAGCAATAGGAAGCAATATCGTCCTTGCGCCTTCAGCGTTTTGGGTATCTGCGCGCGCCAGACTGTTGTGCCTGTTTCAGTATCTTTCAGGCGGGAGCCCAGAATGCCCGGGATGACAATAACCGGGTTCCGGTCAGGTCGGTCTGTTACCGCAGCACGATTATAGAGCACACCAGGTTCAACAGTCTTCTGTGTTGCCGCACATGCAGACAAAATCAAGTCACCAATAGTGATCAATAACGCTCGCATCAACCTGATCACCATGTGTCCCATATTAAACCAAAAATCCGCACACTCCGGACAGAATGTGCGGATGCAAAGTGTTAACTCGCAGACTATTTTGTGAATTTCATGACAAAACGGTCAGTTTTGCCGCGAAAATCAGGCCTGAAGGGTGACTGCGAAGGGTCGTCTTCAGAATTTGCCAGGATTTCGCTCTCACCAGCGAAAGTGAAACCAGCTTCCGTTACCTGTTTTTTAACGAACTCGGAATTGATCCTGTGAAGCTTGTCTCCCATCTCGCTACCTGTGCCTGTCGGGGCCTCGTGGTCAATTACGACAAAACTCCCCCCTGGCTTCAGAGACTTGTATATGGAACCCAGAATTGCGGTCATATCCTCTGGTTCAGTACGTGCCTCATGCTTCATGAAATAATCATGGTATGCAAGAACCGACATAACCACATCCACAGTCCCTGCGGGAAGGTCTACTTCTTCGCTTTCAACATTGACAGGTACAATGTTTGGCAGGCGTTCAGCAAAACGGGCTGGAACAGTTTTCTGCATGAAAGCCCAATACACGGCCCCGTTGTGAGCGTAGACTTTGCCTTCATCACCAACTACATGCGACAGAATCTCGCTGTAATATCCACCGCCCGAGTTCAGGTCCAGAACGGTCATGCCCGGCTTAACGCCAGCAAACAATAGCACGTCGACAGGTTTACGGTTGGCATCCCGCGCCCGGTCCTGCTCGGGCCGGTCCGGGTTCGCCAAAGCTGCCATGATCCCGCCATGGTGATCCGCGCTTGCTGCCTGTCCTAAAACGGCACCAAGAGCAAATGACGCACCGATAATAGTGCCTGTCCATTTAGATTTTCTATCAATTTTCATGATGTTTATCCCCACTAGTTTAAGGCACGCCTCATCCACCGCACCTTCCAAAATGAGCATACTAGCCCTGCTAAAGCTGTCCAGTAACGAAATTGGGACCAAAGGACCTCGCAAAGGTATGGTTTCGACTTCATGGTCAAAATGCTCTAGTCTCCTGTCCTGACTAAAATTTCGTAATCCGATGGAGAGACTGTGTGCGAAAAATACTGGTTCCCCCGCTGATGATGCTGTTGTGCATACTGGGAATGATTGCTTACGACCGGTTCGGCTCGCCGACCACCGCAGTCAGCGGCACAGCTGTAAATATCGGCTATTTTCTTATCATCGTTGGAATCGCCTTGCCTGCATGGAGCGCATTGATATTCCGGCGTGTAGAAACAAACATCATCCCATACAAAAGCCCGGAAAAAATGGTTACCGAGGGGCCGTTCCGCTTTTCACGAAACCCCATGTATCTTGGAATGCTCCTCGTGATATCAGGGGTCGCCGTTCGACTGGGTAACTACGAAAGCCTTGCATTTGTAGCGTTGTTTTTCGCTGTTGCAAACTGGTGGTACATTCCGTTTGAAGAGACAAAAATGCATGCTGTTTTTGGTGATGGTTTCGATAGCTATAAACAGAGCGTACGGCGTTGGATATAATAGAAAAGGGCGGCCATATTTATTGGCCGCCCTTTTCTGATTTTTCAGACTTTACTCAGGCTTGCGAAACTTGAGTGTCATGCGGTCAGATTCGCCAATAGCCTCAAGGCGTGCACGCTTTTCAGGATCATCGTCGCTGCCGGCAAGCCGTGGCAGCAAACGCCAAACATAATCATCTTCGGTTGGTTGATCTTTGGGATTTGCGTTGATCTCGCTGGACCCGACAAATTCAAAACCTGCTGCCACCATATTGGCTATCAGAGGCTCTTGTTTAATGTAACCGTTGAAACCTTTAGCCCATTCATCGCTGTTGCCAGCTGGTGACCTATGTTGAACAATACCGACAATACCACCCGGCTTAAGGGCTTCGTATATTTCGGCAAATGCCTGAGTACGAGTTCCAATTCGATCCTCGAATTTGTTCAGGTGATGCATGGCACGAAACAGTAAAAACGCATCCACGGTACCCCGGGTATCCTCAGGCATTGCGCCAAACAGGAAAGCGCCGACTTCGGTTTTGCCGTCACCGCGCCAGCCCTTAGCTTCTTCAACATAAGTATCCGGCCATTCTTTGAAGCGGGTCATACGGTCTGGACGGTCACCATAGTCAAGCTCACGATGGGCAAGCGAATAGCTAACACCGATCAACTTGCCATTGTCACCAAGATATGGAAGCAGGATGTTACTGTAGTAGCTTCCCGCCAAGGTGTCGGCAACGGTCATACCAGGCTTTATCCCAAGGAATGCAAGTGTTTCCTTTGGGTGCCGATATTGATAACGCGCTTTTACTGCGTCTGGCTGCTCAGCCAACACGACATCCAGCTTTTCCATGTCATCAGCGCCAAGGTCCCTTGCTGATGCCAAGGGTGCCCAAACCGCCGTAATGAGTAGCGAAGAAAAGAGAACGCGCCCAACAGCGCGAATAGTTGTGATCATCTAGCCCTCCTGATCATTTCAAACACGTAAACAGTCTATCTCTGGCTCCAGCCCATATCTTATAAAAATGACAGAAATCGGTAAACGACGCTATTTTCAATTTCCTGTCATCACTCTGGAATCCTAGTACCGTCATAAGCGAATACATGGCCGCTGTCATCAGGCTTCAGTCCAGCGAGAACATTAACAAGCCTGGCTGCAGACTGTGACGGCGAAAAAAGGTTTTCCTTTGCAACGCCACGCTGAAAGGGTTTCGATAGACCTGTATCTACTGTGCCGGGATGAAGCCCTACGCAAATGGACAAAGGGTTCCGGCGCTTCCATTCGATGGACAGCGTTTTCAAAAGCATATTCAGGGCGGCTTTCGACGCGCGATAAGCGTACCAGCCACCAAGACGATTATCAGATATGCTGCCAACTCGGGCGGACATCGCAGCGAAAACTGCCCTGCTCTTGCGGGGCATGACAGGAAAAAAATGTTTAGCTAGCAAGGCCGGCCCGATCGAGTTAATCTCAAATATGCGTTGCATGGCATCGGGGGATAGCTGGCGCATGGTTTTTTCTGGTTGCAGCTCACCGTCGTGCAACATTCCTGCCGCCACCACCACCAATTGCACATCCCCTAACCCGGCGATCCTGCCAACGGCACTTTGTATCGAGACTTCGTTGAGCATATCGGCCTGCATTTGCTGAACGGAACCATCAATACTTTGGGGCACCTCGCGGGAAACCAAAATCACCCGTGAGAATTTTTTCTGCTCTGCCAACAGCTCTGCCATCGCGCGGCCGATGCCGCCAGCGCCCCAAACAACCGCAACATTAGTTTTGGATATATTCATATCGTGGTATACGCGAAACAGGTTGTATTGGATGGTAATGTTATGTTGTGGAAGGTTTTTTTCCTGTACCAAACGCTCGATAACTCGCGATGATATGCTGATTTATGGAATTCATCATCATATCATCACCAGACCTGGAGGAACATAAGCCCTCGCTGCGCAAAGCAATTATGGCGGCGCCTATGCTGGCTCCTGTTGATGGTCCGTTTGGCTTCTATGACATGGGCAGCCTCATGGTGGCAGCCAATGGTCATCAATCTAATGACGTCTGCACAGTCGGGTTTGACGGCGCGGCCATTAGCGATGCCCGAGCGTACTCCAGCGGAAATGGATCAGCGCCGCTTATATCCGAGGCAGTTCGTTATATTGATGATTGCCTCGACAAATTCAGCAGTGCAGACCTGCGCGGCAGTTTTTGCTTCATGCGGTTCAACCCGCATACCAAAGCCTTCAATGTTGTAACCGATCCGTTGTCTCTATACCCGGTCTTCGTTTGTGGCTTCGGCGATACACTGATTGCAAGCAACAATATTTATGTCATCCAGTCCGTCGTCACTGCCATGGGCCTGCACCTGACCCGTAGCTCAAAAGCCGGCATCTACCAAACGCTATACAGCGGCGGGGCAAAAGAGCGCACTGGTTTTCGTGAGATCGCCTTGCTGCCTGCAGGCCAACAAATCGCTGGCATTGGCCCAAACTGGCGATTTGTATCGAAAGCACAGCCCAAGCCTGCAGACATCAATGACTACCCCGAAGCCCTAAATCGCGCTGCGACAAGAATTTCCAATTCTGTAGCCGCAATCGCGAAATCGACGCGGGATCAGGAACTGTCTTTGAACATTTCGGGTGGTTTTGGCTCGCGCCTCGTCCTCGCAGCTGTGGTTGCGTCTGGCGTGAGAAATATCAAGGTTCAGTGCAGTGACTCTCTAAATGCAGAGACTGAACAAATAGCTGTTCAGCTTGCCGCGCAATTTGGTATCCACCCTGCCAAGTCGTCCATATCCTCAAAAGACAAAAATACTGATCTGTTGGCAGCAATGCGCCAAGATGTCTTTCTCCAGCAAGGCCTGGGGGGCGCTCCCATGACTGCACGCACAAATGCGCGGTTTCAGAATTTTTCCATGTTAAGCGCCCAAGGTATTGAACTTTTGGGTCTGCCAGGGATGCAGTCCAATAAGGGAAACCTGTTTTGGAGGTCGCCCCTGCAACACATAGCCAAGATATCCAATAGCGACCCGGTCTACAGTGTTTGTTTGAAAGCCCTTCTAAGCGGCACCTTTGACCGCCAGAAACGTGGCATTGCCCGTTCGGCATATGTAATCTGCAATAGTCGTCATCGTATCCACAGTCTCTTCAGGCGGGATTTCATACGGTCAAGCACGCGCGAGATTTTAGCACAGCTGCAGCAAAATTTAATGGACACGAAAACAACGCCTGTTGAGGCATATCTAAACACAAACATGTGCCGCAACCTTGGCCTTACAAGCCGTATCCTAAATTGCAGTCATGGTTATTATTCCATATTTGCAGATCCCGTTCTTTTGGAATGTGCAGCGGTTGCTGATCAGGTCGGTTTACAGAAAGGTTCTTTCATTCTTGACCTGCTTGAGAAATTGGGTGGAGCACGCATATTCGAGCAACCCTTTACCGGCTTTGCATCGTCCAAAGCAATTCGCCAGCAACTAGCGAAACGATTGAACAAACCGGAGAAAGCGATCTTCCTCAATCCAAAGAAACCCGCTGATCCATCAAACAAAACAAATACTGAATTATTAACGTCGGCAAGATTGCAACGTATCAACGGAGAGTTTGAAGCGCTGATAAACGCCCTTCCCATCAATCACGAATGCTGGCGATATTTTAATCGAAGAACGCTCTATAACAATATAAAAAATAGCGATTTTTTTGGAAAAAATAGCCTACAAAAAGAAGATGAAGTATTGATTCTACACACTTTGATTTGGGCTGCAGGAGCCGAAGACAAAATGGGGATAGAGCACTTTCAATAGTACTTATTTTTCACCATCTTCGGGTTTGCCCTTCAAGGTCTTTCGGCCCGTAAACATTGCCGAGATGATCCCGCCGCCATGACGATTGTCTGTCCAGACAACTGCTACAATATGCAAGACAACAAGGCCAAGAAGAATGTAAAAATTGGTAACGTGTGGAGACAGGAACAGGCTTCGAAAATCTCTCATTTCCTGATAGGCATCCGGGTCCACCAAACTACGATCATAAGGTAGAATATCTTCCGGGTTAACCCCGGGAGCCGCGACCCATTCGGCGATCATCGTACCAAATGGCGGGTAATAGATATCGGTTCCTGCCAATACGAGACCAGTTGATGCCTGAACTATCAACGCGATCAATAGTGCAGTCACCGCTAACCTGCCCAGGGGGTTATGGCCTTTGTAACTTGTCTTTTCGCCTGATACATAGGCTTTGAGGGCGGGGACATATCCATTCCCAAAAGGCAAAAATGCACGCCACCGCGCAAAAGGCCCGCCAACGAAAGCCCAGACCAGACGCCAAGCCAAATTCGCTGCAAAAACATAGCCCGCATAAACATGAACTGTTTTCAAAAGAATTTTGCCATCATTTGTTGCCCCCAGCGCGCCCGCGTTTAACAAAGCAACCCCGCAGGCTATCAGCACCAGCATTGCTAGAATATTGACCCAGTGAAATATCCGCGTCGTACGATCCCAGACCGTATATTCTGTATGTGTCGCCATTTCACTCCCCCGTGATTAAGTCTCGTGCTCATGCGCGTCAGGCGAAATTATAGTGTCGAATCTGGCACTGAAATGTCAAGCTTAGGGCCCAATCAGCAGCCCATTGGGTTCAAACGATTGCTTGAAGGTAAAGGCCAAGGGAGACGCACCATCAGTCTGGAGAGCCTCAAGGCGATCAACAGCCTCCTCGATAGACGGTTGATGCCCGGCAGGCACCCACCAAAGAACCAGATGATTTGAATCCGGCATGTGGAACCATTCTTTTCGGCGTGCCATGATTTTCGCATGTGCCGTGCGGTACGTGAAATCATGCAGGCTTTTTATATCTTGCCAAACCGACATGTTAACAATGGTGCCATCTCCATATGGATTAAAACCTGTCGCATCACCCGCTTCGTCTTGCAGTCGCCAGACAAAACCTCTTGACTGTTCAGCCAACGCGTTGATTTCATCAAGTGCATCCATAAAACCCTTGACCTCAGGCGCATCACGAGACGTCAGGAAATTGGCTATGTTGAGCTGAGCTATGTGAAATGATGCTGCAGTAGATGATGCACTCGACATTCTAAGGTCCCTCTGGAATTTCGGATTTGGAATTTAAATGGCGCGTTTCGGTATCGAAGGTTTCTTTTTCTTTGGCTTCTTTGGTGGTTCGGTATCTATAAAGTCGAGCGCGAGAGATACCCAGTCGGAAAGTTGGCTGTCGGTCTGAAAGCCCTCTGGTTCTATCAGCATAATTGATTTCATCACCCGCCCGGTAAAGCCACACAAACGCACATGAGGTTTACCGAGCGCAGCAGCAGCCCGCACCTCTCCGCACCGCACCATAAGCTCGTTTCCCTGGTTATCACCAGACACGCCAACCGCCATATGGCCCTTGACCATAAAGCACAAGCCGCCAAACATTTTTCGTTCTTCAAAGGTACGGTCCTGCGTCAGAAGCGTCATTCGAACGCGGGATACCAGATCTTCATCATAAGCCATTATGTCACCGCTATTTCGGGTCAATCGGCATGGTCATGCCAGCTACCTGCTCAACAGCCTCAGCGGCATCAAGGCATTGATACTCTGAAAATCTGGGGCCGATAATCTGGACAGACTGTGGCAAGCCACCCTCGTGCCCCACCGGGACCACCGTTGAAGGCAGACATAGCGCATTGGTCGCCATTATCACCCTGTGTCCCCTCAGAATTTCACCCATGCGCTCCGGCGTCGAAAGGTCATCCCCTATCTTGAAGGGAATATCCGTCGCGGTAGCCGTTAGCCAAAGGCCGTTTTCATTGAACCATGCGCCCCATTCGCGCAGCAATTCAGTGCGCCGTGCGAGCGATGCACCCAGCGTCTCGGGCCCTGCCTCAACATCCAGTGCCGCTCCCCACAGTCCCATGGTTTTCAACGCGTCTTCGCTGAACAATGCTCGGATCATGTCGCCAGACATACCAAGAGGCACAGCTTTATTGATTTCGCTCCATAGCCGGACAGCATCCTGAAAGTTTGGCGGCTCGCCTTCCGAAACCTCATAACCAGCCGCTTCCAGTGCCGCCGCTGCTTTCTCAATACCCGACACCACCTGGCTGTGCGCACGCTCCCCGCCCGGGTTGGTCGATACGGCAACTTTGCCTTTCGGCAGGTGCGGGTGCACTGCGCCCTCAGGTAAAACCGGGCTCGTCCAGGGGTCGACAGGGTCCGGGCCTGCCATAACACCGTACGCTACACGCAAATCCTGAACATGCCGGGCCATGGGCCCGTGCACCATCATCAAATCAATACTTGCGAGTGTCACTGCAAGCGCCCCGCGCGGAATAGCGCCCAGTGTGGGCTTCAGAGTCGCCACACCGCATGCCTGACTCGGCCAGCGGAGCGAACCACAATAATCGTTACCAAGCCCAAGTGGGGACATGCCAGTGGATAGTGCAGCCGCTTCGCCGCCCGAAGAGCCGCCCGGTGTTCGTGTGCTGTCCCATGGGTTGACCGTTGGGCCATAAAGTCCACTATCGGTGTGCAGCCGCAGGCCCATATCCGGCAGGTTGGTACGGCCAATTACAATCGCGCCAGCCGCTCGCAAACGGGCTACCGCTGGTTCGTCCGCCTCGGCAATCCGGTTCAGCAGCGCCGGCATGCCCTGTGTGGTTGGCTCGCCTGCCATATCGACATTTTCCTTCAGCGTGACCGGAAGCCCGTGAAGAGGGCCCAGTTTCCCGGCGTTCTGGTGGCCCCGGCCAGCCGCAAGAGCTGCATCGGCCTCGTCAGCCGCCTTTAGCGCTGCGTCATCATAGCGCCGGACCACAGCGTTAATCGTGCTATTCACGGTGTCAATGCGATCAAGGTGTGCCTGCACAGCCTCGCGGCAGGAAATCTCGCCTCCGCGAATGGCCGCCACAATTTCAAGTGCACCTTTTTTCCAGATTTCCGTCATGACCTACTCCCCAATTAAACAAACAGGCGTGCAGTCTAAAGTCAGCCAGCAGGCAATGAAAAGTGAAAACAATCGACTCGTCTCAACGAAGCGTCAATTCGCGGGCACGTCGTTTGACCGGGTTACCTTCATTCGCAAGGATATCCCTTCACACATAAAACTGCGGGGAGGCAGTCATGACAGCACGGCGTATTCAAATCATCGGATGGGGACTGTTCCTGATATATTATTTTGCGGCAAAATATTTCGTTGCCGGCTTCACCGGCTTCTCGGTCGGTTACCTCGTCAGCGTACTTATTCTGGTTACGTTAACGGCAATCATCCCTTTCTATACCGCCAGATGGCTGGCGGGGAAACTGACAGGCGCTGCCCGCGTCGCGGCAATCCTGCTGTTGCCCGTTTTATTGACGATGGCGGGACTTTCGGTCTTTTTTGTCACTTTCATCGCCCCCAATTTCGAGGCAATCAAACTGCCGGATATCATTCACAGGGCTTTCGAACCTGGCATTGCCATTACAGTGCTGTTGCTGGTGCCATTGATCGCGGGCCGCATAAGTCCTGAAGCTCCTGAAGCCCCTGATGCGAGCGAATAACCCGGCTTAATTCTTTTGGCCTGTCGTGGTGGTTTCACCCTCGGTCAGCATCATGGCAGTCGGTGTGTCGCCTGTCATTTCAAACCTGACCTGAAGCTCGTGGTCCAGCCAGCCGCGTGGATGAAACTGTGTTGCCGACAACGGCAGCAGCTCAACCATAAACTCACCTTTTCGCTGTGCAATCAGCCCGCGGTCTCCGCTTGAAACAGTGACAGCCGCCCCTCCTTCAAACACATAGGTGCCGATATAGGCATTCAGTTTGGTGCCGCTCATCGGCATCGTTGTAACCATATCGGTTGACAAAATACGGTCGACGAAGCGGCGCATGCGGTTGGGCGGAATGAAATTTGTCCTGTTTTCACCGTTAAACAGCTGTTTGATCGTGTTCAACCGCTTATCCCCGGCAATTTCCTCGGCGTTTTTGCCTGCTTTGGCCAGCTCGATAACCCGGCTGTGCATCGTAACAGTGTTTTTGGCATAGTCCTTAAGGCCCTGCCGGTTTGAAACCGCACCGTGCCCCGGCACAATAACAGTGTTTTCATCCGCGATCGATAGCGCCAGTGCCATGGTCGCCCGATGGCCTTCAATGCCGCGTGCGAAGGTCGTCGGATGCCAGTTTGTCGTGAAGGTATCGCCCATGAACAGAGTGTTGCTGGTTGCCAGATAGATCAGCGCATCCTCTGGCGTGTGCGAGCTGGTGGCGAACGCCTGAATTTCCTCGCCAGCTGCCATCAGGGTCAGTTTTTCCCTGAAATGAACCGTACCGGGGTATGCACGAAAGAGCGCATTTTCCTGCGCAATAACTGCAGCACCCGTAGCCGTGAAAATGGCATTGCCGTCTGCATGGTCTTCATCACTGTGGGTGTTGAAAACATATGTTACAGGCTTGTCCGAAATTGCCCCAATCGCATCCAACAACTGGGTGCGTGTGCGCTGTCGCATCGCATCCACCAGAACAAGGCCGTCTTCGCCGACAATCACGCCGACACTGGCGCCCGCGCCGTTACCGCCATACAGCACATAGACATTGTCGGTAACCTGATGGGTTCGAACCACAGGGTCCGGGCGGTCCTGAGCCATAATCCCATCACAAAAAACACCCGCCATCACAAGGCAAAAGCCTGTCAGTTGCGCAAATTTCATCCCACTAATCCCCGTTTGCTTATTGCATAACACCAGCAATCAGCCGGCATCAAATGATATGATATATCATAAATATAAAAGACAAGAAGAAACCGGCGCAGATCATGTAAAAACAGTCAGGGGCCGTCAGCTCAAAAAAGGCAGCCCAAACCGCTAAGTCGGCATCTGGCTTTCAGCCGCATAAATCTGCATGTCCGGCGCTTCGGGCGAAAGTGTGCGCAGTGCACCGGCAAATGCCCGCGATTCCGGCACAGAAAAATGCGCTTTCAGCGCCGCCATATCAACCCAGTATTCCAGAAACACCAGCTTGTTCGGTGCTTCACAATCCACATGCACATTGTGAGCGATGCAGCCGGGTTCGCCGCGCGACCGGGCACAGTGTTCAAGGCTCAGACCCAGAATTTCATCGTGTGTTTCCGGCGTTGTGATAACGGAGCCTGTCACAATAATCATGGTGCGCCACCCCCGCTGGCATCATCAGGTTCTTTGGTCTTTTTTGAGCCCGCAGCATGGCCGGCGACGCCAACACCCATCCCCAGTGCAATACCCAGCAACCAGTTATCAAGCGCGAGGCCA
This sequence comes from uncultured Kordiimonas sp., assembly GCA_947503625.1. Taxonomy (GTDB): domain Bacteria; phylum Pseudomonadota; class Alphaproteobacteria; order Sphingomonadales; family Kordiimonadaceae; genus Kordiimonas. Next base: position 471,747 of record CANNEK010000001.1, read on the forward strand.
AGAGCCACAGCAATTGCCACACTGGCGGCGATGGGGCCAGTCAATCGAAGGCCGGCCTTTGCAGAATCGTTTTCAGGTGGTGTTTCGGGGTTTGGTTCTTCTGTCATGCTGTCCTGCGGCTTTGGCGTGGAATTTTATGATGCAGCCCGATCATGGAGCGCACACCCGAAAACGTCCAGAAAATTTCATTTGCGCTTCCGGTGCGACAAACGGCGCACAGGCAAACCGATACAACGGATACAACGTAAGATAAACAAACGCTTCAACGGAACCCGGAACCAGTACATGACACGCTCTCTTAAAGATAACAGGTCACAGAACAGGCTGGCGAAGGCTAAAGTTTATTATAACGGCTCCTGCCCTGTTTGTGCGTTCGAGGTCGGGCGCTACAGGCGGGCCGCTGTGGCCACTGGCGCACCGCTTGAGTGGATTGATGTATCACTGCAGGAAAATGCACGCGTGCTGGCGCCCTACGGCCTGAGCTGTGATGATGCCTATCGCCGCATGACGGCAGTGGTGGACGGGGCCGGTGAACCACTGCTGGGCCTTGATGCCTTCATTGCCATCTGGGCACGCCTGCCCGGCCTTATATGGGCTGCAAAGCTGTTCACATGGCCGGTTATCCGCCCCGTCAGTGCGTTTTTCTACGAGCATGTCGCCGCCCGGCTGATTTACCTGTGGAACAAACGGCGGCTGCGGCAGGCTGGCACACAGCAAACGCGCTAGGGTTTTGCGGGCGTAATAAACTGTGTGCACACCGGCGCATCAGAGCGCATGACAGCTTCCTGATCAAAACGTTTGATATAGGCCTGCGCAATCGCCTGCAGCTTGGTTTCCGCTTCCAAACTTGGCGCATACTGTATCATCAGTATTTTGGTTTTTTCGCAGCCGCCTTCAAGGGCCACATTGCCTGCTTGGCAGCTTTCGCCCTGCCAGTAACCCGCACCATCAATGATGGTAAATCCCTTGCTGAACTTTGGAATAATTTCCTCTATGGTAAAGTCGCGCCACCCTTCGTCTGTCACCTCGCCGCCATCGCCGATATCCCGCCCGAAAAACAGCCGCGTTTCCGTCCATGCAAGTGTACCTTCAGCGCACAGCGGCCCGGCAAACGCAGGCGTGCCAATCGCCAGCATAAAGCAGGCTGCCAGCCATCCGGCTCCGCCTCTAGCAACCAGTTTCATCCCAAAAAACACATTGTGCATAGCCTGCTCCCCTGTTCCATTTGGCCCAGCATATCCCCTCTTCATGCAATCAACAATTGTCTTTGCTCGCCGGGGTGATAGGGTATTGCCCATGACCGATACCACCAGACCCATGTTTGATTTTTCCGATGCGCTGGCGCACCTGCCCGCCGACAAACAGGCCGAGCTTGCGCGGGCGCTGCACATCCTGTTTGAGGAATTTGAAGACGTGCGCGCTGTTGCCACCACTGCGCCCAAAAAGCTCGCCCGCATCCTGCATGTGCTGCTGTTTGGCTCGTTCGCACGTGGCACTTGGGTTGAAGACCACAAAAGCGGCTATATGTCTGATTATGACCTGCTGATTGTTGTCAGCAGCGAGTTCGCAACCGACTATAGCACTTACTGGTACAAAGCCGAGGAGCGCATCCTGCGCGACCCGAAAATCGGCCGCGAAGTGAACTTCATTGTGCACCCCCTGTCAGAGGTGAACACCCGGCTGGCGGAAGGCCAGTATTTCTTCTCGGATATCCGCCGCGAGGGCATCCCTCTTTATGAGCTGTCGCGTGACAAGCGCCTCATCGATCCGGCGGAAGTGAATGAAGCCGAGGCCAAAGAAAAGGCTAAAGAGTATTTTGAATTCTGGTTCCCCAAGATTGAAGAATTTTGCATAGATGCGCAGGCATGTATCGACAGGAAAAGCTATGAGAAGGCAGCTTTTGAACTCCATCAGGCGGTCGAAAGCGCCTACAATTGCTTCCTGCTCACCCACACGCTCTACAGCCCGCCAAGCCACAACATCAAGTTCCTGCGCTCGCTCGCTGAAGACATAGACGCAAGCCTGATCGACGCTTGGCCCCGCGCCAGCAAGCGCGACCGCGCCGCCTTCGAACTTCTAAAGCGCGCCTACATAGACGCCCGCTATTCCCCCAAGTTTGACGTGACAAAAGATCAGCTGGACTGGCTCACGCACCACACCCGCACCCTCGAAGCCGCCGTCAAACAGGCGTGCGAGGCCAAACTGGGTGAATAAGCCACTATCAGAAACGGCAGATGTTCGATAGGACAAACGAACATTGGAAATGTTGACTTAGGATTACAACCGATTTCGAGGCATCTAGCCCCAGCTCCAATCAAGCAACCTTATTGTGTTTTGTGCAACTACCCCGTCATCATGACCTCTCCGGCCACTTCATTGGCATACAGATGAAGCCCGGCCTGCTTCTGCTATGCCGTGCTTTATTGAGCACCTTATTCATCCGTGTCACACCGGCTTCCGCCTCTTGCCGCCGGGCAGAAAATAATGCGCGCAATGGTAATATTCAGGCTATCGAACGCCGGTTTTTTAGTAGATAGTGCTTGGCTAAGGCTTGGCGTTTGTCCGGGCAACACCATGACAGGAAAGACACGATGCCAGACCTAACGGGGTATGTTTCGATCAGAAACAACTGCGGCAAAACAATCAAGGATGTGACCTTGTCGGTTACGGTTGATGGCACTGTGCGCCAGATGATCAAGGACCCGTCCCTGCCCGACACATTGACAACCCTGAACCGGAAATACAGCTTCCCCGGCGGTGCCGGCACCGACTGGCAGGTTGCTTTCACGTTGGATGGCGCACAAATAACCGGCACGGCAAGCTGCCAGCTTTCATCGGCAGACAACAACCAGACCCTTAGGATAGCATTGCTTGCAGACAGGTTTACGCTGTCGCCGCGCGCCGTCGAGCCGGTAATTGGCGAGTATGACCTTTAGCCTTCAGGCAATTCGCAAAACCAGTTAACAAAAAGGCCGGAGCGAACCCCGGCCTTTGGTGTTTCTGACATGTCCGTTAAAGCTTATTCTGCCGCCTGGATATCGTCCTCTTTCACTTCATCAGCAGGCAGGTAAAGCTCCGAGCCACGTTTTTTGAACTCTTCGCTCATGCGTTTCATGCCTGTTTCTGCCTCTTCCTTCTTGGCGGCATATTCGCGCACCTCGGCGGTGATTTTCATTGAGCAGAACTTCGGCCCGCACATGGAACAGAAATGCGCCACCTTGTGCGCTTCCTTGGGCAGGGTCTGGTCATGGAAATCACGCGCGCGCTCCGGGTCGAGGCTCAGGTTAAACTGGTCTTCCCAGCGGAACTCGTACCGCGCACGGGAAAGCGCATCATCCCGCAGCTGTGATGCAGGGTGGCCCTTGGCAAGGTCAGCCGCGTGCGCCGCCAGCTTGTAGGTGATCACGCCTTCTTTCACATCGTTCCTGTCAGGCAGGCCGAGGTGCTCCTTCGGCGTCACGTAACACAGCATCGCGGTGCCGTACCAGCCGATCTGCGCCGCGCCGATGGCGGACGTGATATGGTCGTAGCCCGGTGCGATATCTGTGGTTAGGGGCCCAAGCGTGTAGAAAGGAGCTTCGTCGCAGTGCTTGAGCTGCTCTTCCATATTCACCTTGATCTTGTGCATCGGCACATGGCCCGGCCCTTCGATAAAGACCTGCACATCGTGCTTCCAGGCGATTTTGGTCAGTTCGCCAAGGGTGCGCAGTTCCGCAAACTGGGCTTCGTCGTTCGCATCAGCGATAGAGCCGGGGCGGAACCCGTCGCCAAGGCTGAAGGCCACGTCATACTGCTTCAGGATTTCGCAGATTTCCTCAAAGTGCGTGTAGAGGAAGCTTTCCTTGTGGTGCGCAAGGCACCATTTCGCCATGATGCTGCCACCACGCGATACAATGCCTGTTACACGCTTGGCGGTCAGGTGAATGAACGGTAGGCGCACACCGGCATGGATGGTGAAATAGTCTACGCCCTGCTCGCACTGCTCGATGAGCGTATCGCGGTACACTTCCCATGTCAGGTCTTCGGCGACGCCGTCTACCTTCTCCAGCGCCTGATAGATCGGCACGGTACCGATGGGCACAGGCGAATTGCGGATGATCCATTCGCGGGTGTTGTGGATGTTACGGCCGGTTGAAAGGTCCATAACTGTGTCAGCCCCCCAACGGGTTGCCCACACCATTTTGTCAACTTCTTCAGCAATAGAGCTGGTGACAGCAGAATTACCGATATTGGCATTGATTTTCACCAGGAAGTTGCGGCCAATGATCATCGGCTCGCTTTCAGGGTGGTTTACGTTATTCACCAATACCGCGCGGCCACGGGCGATTTCGCTGCGCACAAATTCAGCCGTGATGTAATCAGGGATTTCAGCGCCGAAACTTTCGCCGTCACGGGCTTTGGCTTCAGCCTGTTGCTTTCGGCCGATATTTTCACGAACGGCAACAAATTCCATCTCGGGCGTGATGATGCCTTTGCGGGCATAATGAAGCTGCGTTACGTTCATGCCCGGTTTGGCTTTTAGCGGGCGCTTTTTCACCGGAAACTCAGGTGCGAGATATTTCTCGCCCGCGTTGCCGTTGTCTTCGGGCTTGATCTCGCGGCCATCATAGGCCTCGACATCCTCACGCTCCAGAATCCATTGCTTGCGCAATTCCGGCAGGCCTTCATAAATATCGATGTCGGCGCTTGGTTCCGAATAGGGGCCAGAGGTGTCATACACCCTGACCGGCACTTCGTTTGCAGACGGATGCAGGTGAATTTCCCGCATCGGCACGCGTACATCGTCCCGGTTTTCGGATCGAACGTAAATCTTTTTGGATCCCGGCAGTTCGCCGGTGGTGATGGAAAAATCAGTATTAGCTGTATCAGGCATGGGTATGCTCCTGTCCCTACGCTGGCGTGAACCAGATCAGGTTCTAAGGGTCATTGCTCGGGCGTCCCATCGCCCTTACAAACTCTCAGCCTTGCCTGCTTAAACCAGCCTGGTCCGGCAAACAAAGGCTCCCCTCGGAACGGTTAAGTTGAAGCCGGAAGCCTACGCGCGGCAGGGCACACGCGCAAGCATTTTCGGCGCAACAAATGGTTGCCAAAGCCCGCGCGGTGCGCTTCTGTTGCACCCTTAGGTAAATGAAGGGGATTTGGCGTGAAGATGTGGCAAAACTGGCTGGTGGCAGGCGTGGCAATTGCCGCATGGGGCATGGGGGCAACAGCGGAAACCCCAAACCCTCTAACAAGCGACCCGGCCACGATTGATGCTGCACACCCACCAGCGCTGGCAGAACTTTCGTTCATCAGCTCCGGCGCCAAGCTGAACGGTCATATGTATCTGGCGAACGGCGCGGGCCCACACCCCACAGTTGTTTTACTGCATGGCTTCCCAGGCAACGAAAAGAACCTTGATCTGGCCCAGTCGATACGCCGCGCGGGGTTTAACGTTCTGTTTTTCCATTATCGCGGATCATGGGGCAGCGAAGGCGACTTCACCTTCAGTAATGTGATTGCAGATGTGGCGTCTGCCATTGCGGAACTGCGTAGCGAAAAAGGCCAAACCGCTTACCGCGTGGATCCAGAGCGTATCAGCCTTGTCGGCCACTCAATGGGCGGGTTCGCGGCCCTTATGGGCGCGGCGAACGACCCCGCTGTTTCCTGCGTTGCAGGTATTGCGCCAGCAAATCTTGGCAATGTGGACCCGTCCTTCAATAACGAAGAAGCGCTCAAGGGCTTTGCCGCATACTCGGACACACTTGGTTCGATCAGAAACAACGGCGGCGGCGCCGGTAACGCCATTGTTGCGGACATGGAAGCGAACCGCGCCGCATTCAATACCGCCAAACTCGGTAACAAGCTGTCAGGAAAGGCCGTGCTTTTGATCGCGGGCGAGAAAGACACCGTGTTGCCCCCTGCCATGTTCCACGAGCCGCTGGTGAAAGCCTATGCAGCAGAGCAAGGCATCAAACTTACGCACACAGTGCTTGACGGAGACCATTCCTTTTCCTGGACGCGCTTTGCGCTGATGGAGACCGTGGTGAACTGGCTGGACAGCAACTGCCGACAATAAAAAGCTTCACCCACAACTCTCCCATTTGGTGTATTATACACCCGGAAAAGTGAATTAGGGGGAAGGAAATGACGGAACATTATATTGCCTGGTGGAATGTCGAAAACCTGTTTGACAGGGTCAACAGCCCTACCCGGCCGGCATGGCTGCAGAAAAAACTGCAATCGGAGTTAAAAGGCTGGACCGCAGCTGTGCTGAACAAAAAATGCAGCCAGCTAGCGCAGGTCATCAACGCAATGAATGATGGCAACGGCCCGGACATTCTTGGTGTCTGCGAAGTGGAATCAGAAGCGGTTCTGCAAAAACTGGTTGGCAAGCTAACAATTGCCGGCCGGGACTACGGTGTTAAGCACCATGATACATCGGACGCCCGCGGCATTGATGTTGCCTTCATTTATGACCGCAATGTTTTCGAGGCGGGCGATCTGTTTGACCGCGTCATCCTGAAGCGAAATGCGACCCGTGATCTGGTGCAGGTGAACTTCAAAAGCGTCGGCAGCGGCAACGACCTGATCCTGATTGGCAACCACTGGCCGTCTCGTCTGGGAGGACGCTTCGAAAGCGAACCTTACCGGATTCTGGCGGCAGAAACATTGAGTTACTGGCTTGACCGCATTCCGGAAAAAATGGGTTTTGAAGCTCCTGTTATCGTCATGGGAGACTTTAACGACGATGCATTTGACCGCTCTGTCACTGACTATGCGCTCGCAGTTCGCGATAAATCGAAAGTCGCATCGAAACGCTCGAAAAAGCCATATCTCTATAACCTCAGTTGGGGACTATACGGCGAAGACCGCGGCACCCACTACTACAATCACTGGGGTGTTCTGGATCAGATTATGGTCAACCGCCCGCTGGTCAGAACAGATGCCAAATTCAGGTTGATTGACGGGTCTTTTGATACGTTCGCACCGGACTTTATCTTCAAAAACAAAAAACCACGCCGGTTTTCGCGGCCCGCCAAGAAGGACTTTGACGAGGAGGGCTACAGCGATCATTTACCGGTTGTCGTGAAGGTAAAAGAAACCTGATCAACGATTTGGCGGCTATCACGGACTAAACCAATGACCGGTAGGCACGCAGCGCCTGAATGGGATATGCTTGCGGCCATGAAGCGTACCGCCCTTACCCTTTGCGCACTGTTCGCGATTTTCTCCTCTGGAGCAGAACTTGCGTACGCCGATACCGTCAGGAGCCTCACAACATTTGAAGGGGAGGACCGGGAACCCGCTGTATCACCAGACGGAAAATGGCTGGCCTATCTGAGTGACCGTAAGGGTGACCGCTCCAACGAGCTTTGGCTCATTGGCCTGCAATCGGGTGCTCACCGCGCTTTATTGACCGACATGAACATTCAAAGCCCGCCTGCATGGACCCCGGACAGCAAGCAATTGATCATCGCAGCCGCATCAGGCGATGCACCGGCAACACTTCGTTCATATGATATTACAACGGCTACGCTCTCCGGGCCCCTGTTCCCAAACGCAGGTATTCAGGGCCGCCAGATGTTTCCCGATATCTCACCGGACGGAAAAACAGTTACTTTCACACTCGCCGGAACCGGGGAAAACGCTGGACTTGACCTCTATATCGCTGCCTTCGAAACAAGAACGATCACACGCCTGACCAGCCACCCGGAAAATGATCTGTGGTCACGATTTGACAGCTCGGGCAACGGTATCGTCTTTTTTTCCCGCCGGGACACGGAAGGTGAAGCGGATGATATTTACCATATGAACGTTGGTACCTGGCATATTACCCGCCTTACCGACGCACATGACCATGATTTTGTGCCATCACCCTCGCCTGACGGCGCCTTCATTGCGTTCTCATCACGCCGGGAAGGCTCGCCTGCGCTTTATGTTATGAGAACAGATGGCACCAGCCAGCGCCGATTGTCAGAACCGGGCCTGAACGTCACTCATCCAGCATGGGGACCCGACAGTAAGGCGATTTATTTTACCGGGCGCCCGCAATCCGGTGGTTCCGGCGACATAATGGTGATGAGTTTTAATTAGAGCATGCGGGGGAAAACGCTCTGGTGGGGATTTTCAGGGTCAGCGCATTTTCCCGAACGCCTTGATAAACTGACACTCTTCAGTATTGGACGCATCATTCAACAACCGCGTCTCGGCAGTGCGGGCATACCCTTCCCGTTCATAAAACCGGTGCGCGCGGGCAAAGCGCGTGTCTGACCAAAGTTCAACCTGCTTCGCCCCCAACGCCCGGGCGCGCCCTTCAATCAGGTCAAGCAGGCGGCTTGCAGCACCAGTCCCGCGCAAGGATGCATCAAGATATATCCGCTTTAGTTGATAAGTTGTTTCGGTCAGCGGCGCACCCGACACCAGCGCAACAATCCGGTCGCCCTCATCAAGCACATACCCTTCACCCCCCAGGTTTTCGAGCGCCGTTGCATAAGTATTCAGGTCACTGTCGACACCATCAGGCTCAACAACCACACCGGGATACTCGCTGAAACAGCGCGACAGCAGGTCAACAAGCCTGGGTGCGTCCTTGTTTCTGACAGGGCGAACGTTCATGTATTTTGCCTCTCATGGTTGGTGTTCAGGGCGCCGCCACGTGAACACGATTGTGTGAACGAAATGGTTTCATTTCGCTATCATACCCCCTGAAAACGCCGCGTACCAACAGGTTCGCTGATCATGGGTTCCACCAGCGCGCAACCCATTATAACAAATGTTGGACTTGCCGCCATCTTATGGTCACGGTTAGCTGACAGTGCGGTTTTATACTGTCTATCCACACACTGGGGAACTGGAGGGAAACATGATCCACCATCTCAAAACAGGTTCAAAAACATTCGCCGCTATTGCAGCAGCCATGACGCTGGGCTTCGCGGCGCAAGCAAACCAGAACGCCGAAGGCGAGACCGCAATGCCGGACCGCCCGGCAGCGGAAATTGCACGCGATGCAGGGCGCAAGCCCAAGCAGGTTCTGGCCTATCTTGACGTCAGGCCCGGCATGAAAATCTGGGATCACGCCTCTTCAACCGGTTATTATGCCGCTATTTTCTCGGACGCCGTTGGCCCGGAAGGCATGGTATACGCCCAGAACAGGCCTGCGGGCTGGGAGCGGCTGAAGGACGGGCTTGCCCCGCGTTATGAAGCCATGGGTAACGTCACGCCCTTCATTGGCCAGATCAGTGAATTTGAAGGCGAAGACGGCACGTTTGACATGGTCTTCACCGGCCTGATCTATCACCATATGCACTATAATGAAAACACCGGCAACGACACGCCAGACGCCTCAAAAGCCTTTTTTGCCAAGGCATTGGAGCTTTTGAAACCCGGCGGCACCTATGTGATTATCGAGCATCAGGCCCCTGACGGCACACCGCGGGCGCAAAGTGCGGCATGGCACCGGGCAACACTGGCAAATGCGATCAATGACCTGACATCCGCAGGCTTCGAGTTCGTTGGCACTTCAGACATTCTGGCCAACCCCGATGACCCGCAAAACGCACATTTCCGCGAGCTATCATCGGGCCGCGACAGCAGCCAACGGTTTATCGTCAAATTCCGCAAGCCGGAATAACAGCGCAGCCATAAGCCTTTACCCCGTGGCCAACGCTTTTGCGGCCACGGGGTTCACATGGTTCCATCAGCGATAGGTTTCAGAGCCTCTGCCGTGAAACAGCCGGTACAGCATGTCGGCCTGCTGGCACATGCTGAAAGCAAGGGAATACAGCCCTACCGCCTGCGGGTCGTCACCGCGCAAGCCGCCACTGGCCAGATCACGCAGCAAAACCGTGTTGCCCATCAGGCGCGCCAGCGGCTCTTCCATTTCCATATGCGCTTGGTCCCGCGAAAGCGTGCCTTCTGTGCGCTGGTGCATGGCCTTATAGACCCATAGCTCGGGTGCGTCCCACCAGTTGCTGTTTTTGATTGTTGGTTCTTTTGGGGCCGGTTCTTTTGAGGCTGGTTCTGTTCCCTCGGCAAAGGCTTGGGCAGAGGCTTGCGGCCCTTCGTCCTCTACCGGGTCCGGGTCTTGATGCTGTGTTCCGGCGGCGGATACAGCGTTTCATGATTGATGCTCAGCGCTTCATAAAAGGGACTGACCGCTTTGACGTGAGCGAGGAAGCGCCCCTGCTTCATCAGGGTAATATGCACGGGCATACCAAGCCGTTCGGTCAGGGTGGCCATGGTGCCTGCGCGCCATTCCTCTGCTTTTGCCGGGATACGGTTGCTGGTGACAATCAGCGTATAGGGCTCGTCGCGGGCCACCATCGCGCCCACATCGCTGTGCGGCCCGTGCAGAATAATCTGGCAGATGCGCCGCGTGCGCGGTGGCTTGCGGGACAGCGCGCGCATGCGGTTGTCGTGCGCGGCAAATGTTTCAAGGATGGTTTCGCGCATGTGCCGCAGGTTCACCTCGCGCCGTTCTTCCCGGTTCAGGCGGCGCGGTTCATCCGATGCTGCTGTAGGTGATTGTTCGGGTGTTTCTACGGTTGGTTGTGGTGTTTCTTGTGTGCTAGACGTGTGATCAGCCATGCCGACCTCCTCTAAAGGTTGGTTGTGGTTAGGCCCGGTGAGGTGTTACAGCACCTTGCCGGGTCGTTATGAGGTTTTCAGCACAAACGCACATTGCTTGCATCGTGCTCAAAACAAAATACATTGTGCTAAGAATGATAACACTAGTCAAGCTTAAATGAGCACACTGTGCTAATTAATTATATCATGGTGCTATTATGAAGCCGATTCAATGTAAAATGGCACGAACCGCCCTGGGGTGGGGTGTCCGTGATCTTGCGAAAGCAGCCGATGTAGCGCCCGCAACAGTAACGCGATTTGAAGGTGGCAAGGGTCTGCAATCACGCTCGATCGACGCTATGCGTGTGGCACTGGAAACAGGCGGCGTTATATTCATTCACGAAAACGGCGACGGACCCGGCGTACGCCTGAAAAAATAGCGCTTCACCCGCACTCCAGCTAATCAACCTGTCAAGATAGTTTCGCTTGCACAAACACCCTCTCGTACCAATCATTGGTGGTGGATTTTCAAGAGGGAAGCATCAAGAGGGAAGCATGATGCATATTGGAATGATTGGCGGCATTGGCCCCGCCGCGACCGAATTTTATTATCGGAACCTGGTAAAAAAGCACAATGATGCCGACCGCATCATGGAACTGACCATTGTGCATGCCGACACAATCGAGATGATCGAAAACTTCAAAAAAGGCGCAAACCAGGAACAGGCCAACATTTTCCTGAAGTTCACCGAACGGCTGCAGGCGGCAGGTTGCGACGCAGTGGCTGTAACCTCCATGGCCGGACATTTCTGTATCGAGGAATTGACCGCAATCTCTCCCCTGCCCGTGCTGAACGCCGTACCCGCGATTGACGCCCGCTTCAGCGCAGACGGCATCAGGCGCATCGGCCTGCTGGGCACCAACGGCGTGATGGCCAGCAAATTTTATGGCGGCATCAAAAGCGCTGAAGTGCTGGTGCCTGCGGGCGATACGTTTGAGAACGTCAGCGAAGAATATTTCGCCATTGCCCGTGCTGGCGCCTGTACCGACGAGCAGCGTGCTTTTTTCTTTACTGAAGGCCAAAAACTTATCGACCGGGGCGCTGATGCCGTCATTCTGGCGGGTACCGACCTGTGCCTTGCGTTTGACGGGCAAAGCCCCGGCTACCGCGTGCTCGACAGCGCGCTCATTCATGTGGATGCGATTTTCGAGGCTTCTGTTACGGACCGGGTTTAGGAGGACTGGCAAACTGTTGATATTAATCTCCAGTCATGTTTGTCTGATTTGAGAATTCATGAGCCAGCGAGGAACATCATGACTAAAGCGACGATAACCTGGGCAATTGTGTTAATGCTTATTATGTTGCTCTTGATGGGCTTCATGGAGTTATACAACGACCTCAAACGCGATACCGAGGAAATCAAGACTGGTAGAAACCGGACAATTTTCGAAGAACACGAAGTTGGTTCGGGTATACACACTGTTAACTTCAAGTCAGAATTTCCCGATATCGTAACGATACTGGACTTTCGTCCGTCTAAAAACTCAAGCGTAAGCTCGATGAAGGCAACGAAAGAAAGTGAACTTGTTTACGATCTTCAATGCTTGAAGTTCGGAGCGTCCGAATACACTGCATCAGTTACGGTTCAAGACAGCAAGCGACAGCAATATCAAGCAACAGTCAAAGTGTTTGTGGTCTGCAAAGAGCCGTCAGAAGAATACTAGACTGACGATCTATCTTAAACTTCCGAGTTTTCATGCAGTGGACCGACAGGATCCCGGCTTTCCGGCGATCGACAGCGCCCCGGTACATGTGGATACAATGATCCGGATCGAATAAAAACTATGTGTCCACCTTTACATTGACAAAGTCGTATAAAGTGTATCAATATCGCGCAATAGTTGTAAATATTGCGGTTCCATCTGTGGGGGAAATCATGGTGCCTCCCAATATTGGTTTTGTGCCCAACCTTTTCATTTGCTGCCCAGACACGCAAAATTGCGATAGCCATATATAAAACGCTGAGTCTGACGAGAACACGAATTGGCGGAATGCAGCCCCCGCTATAATACTATGCTGGATCTGCGCTTCCATTCGGCTGGCGTTGCAGCGTGGAACCCGCAAGCCGAGGTCTTGAAGACTTCGCAAGCATACTGCGATGCTGAAACACAGGGCGGAACCGACCATAGGCCGGTCGTGCTGACGATTGATATTCAATAACTCTTTTCACTCGTGCGCCAAATAATAAGACGGAATACAAGCCAGAGGGAAGGCATTAACTATGCAGAATACAATGATCAAAATTTCTTTGTTAACTTTGTGTGTTGTTTTCGGGACCCTTTCGGTTCAGGCACAAAATGTCATTTTTATGCGCCACGGCATAGACTTTAGACCCGACGAGAGTCCCAACCCAAATGCTAATCTTACCTCACACGGTGCCAAGGCAATAAGAAATGCTTTCGGCGCTAATCTCAACCAAGATTACTGTGACATGCTCTCGGGCGCTAAAGCGTTTAAGGTGTATTACCTGGATGTCTCAGTACCCGTGGATAGGCCTGGTCGCATTGATCGACCTGACTACTTTCTTTCGGCAGAGGCTGTTGCTGATGGCGTGCGAGATGGGCCCTGCATGTATATGCCCGAAACAGAAGTCCTCCCGTTAGAGGTGAGCAGTTATCAAACTTCACAGAATGATCCAGCCGATCTCGAAACAGTGTGGAAAGCTTTGAATCGAACTCATAAAGACTATGTCTCGATTATAATACTTGGGTCCGATTATTTGAAAGGTCTTGAAGACGAAAGGTTTACTAAATACTGGCCTGAAGTTCAGTTGATTCTAAATAATTTACGTAACTGCTTTAATGAAGTAAGAAATCTATCAGATTCGCCCAGAGCAAAACGCGCATTTTATTACAACTATTTTTTCAGCGTTACCAATACTGCAGGACTAGTAGTATTGAATCCATATAGGATAAATGGAATAGAACCGCGTGATGATGGTTGCTAAGGCAGTCCAGTTCCGCCTGAACTGCCAATAGAAAATACCTGCCACGACTAAGCCCAACCCGGCAGCGCCAAATCTTATTTTGGCAAGCATCAAGTTCCCCTTCATTGTCGGGCGGCGCTCGCTCATTCGATTGTTGTCCGTTCCTCCATGTTTTCACGAACATCAGAAGCTGCTCGGCAGGAACTCCGAGCGCATAAATGCCACCGCACCAAAGAGCCGCCCATAGCGAATAGTCTGAAAGCGTTCTCGCAGTGACCGTTTCAAGGTCTTTGATTTCCCAAGTCAGGTAACAGCAGTAAACACAAAGACCGATCAGCACGGCCCTGCGAATAACCCACTTTTCGGGAACTGGAACATCAGTCACGTTCACTCATCCTTTTTATGGATGTGTCGAATGAGGGCAAACAGAAGCACTGCGCAGATGCACAGCCAGGTGAACGCCCGTTTCATTGTTTGTTTAGTCTGGTCGTTGAATCAGTTGGTCACGGCAACGGGTGCCGAAATAAATGAAGATCACGAAAATCCAGCGGGTTTACAGTGTCTCCAGTCTTTCAGAAACTCGTCCACAGTGCCTTTGCCCAGTGGCGTATTCCAATGGGCTTTCCAGTAGTCAGCCAGGCCATTATCATTGTCCACAGCAGGCAGCGGCTGAAGCACACGTGAATAGATTAGCCTGCCCGCTGCTGTTGCATAAACGGGGTCCATCAAAGCTTCTTCAGGTGTGCAATTTGCAGATGGCTCGAAGCCATTGAGAAGCGCCTTGCGGCGCGGCCTGTATTCCAGAAAGTTCAAATACAGGTCTTCCAGTGTTTCCGGCTCGATCTGATAATAAGAAAGGGCAGGACCACCATCCACCTGCCGATCATACTTGAAGCCTCCGGATTCGTGACACGCTGTCATCAGCAGTAGTTTTTCTGCCGAAGGGCTTTGCATGTCCATCTTCAAGAGTGTTGGGCGCAGTGTCCCTTCCAGAAACTCAGTCGCATTCATTGCTTACCCTCCTGTTGGCAAGTCAATCATGCCGCTCTTTGTATCTGGAATAAATGGTGACGACTAACCCACCACATTATTGAGGGTCAGCGGCAAACCTACTCCGCAGCGCGCAGCATTACCTGCCTTCTGCGGTAGGTAATGCGGCCGCTTTCGCGGTAGGTTATGGAAACCGCGCCGAAGCTGAGCGCAAGCGCGCGGCGCTCGGCACTGATATCGAAATGCACGCGGTGGGTGCCTTCATATTGCAGCCACTTGTGGTCGATGCCCAGCATGGTTGCCATCGCCAGCAGTTCCTCAAGGCTGTCGGCCAGCATGTGGTTCATATGCAGCCCGTGAAACGGGATCATCGCGTTATCGACATAAACAGCCATCATGTTTCCCTAGCGCACCGAAGCCCTGAATAACAAACAAAAAGGATAACAAACGAAAAAGGGCCGCCCCGAAAGGCAGCCCCAAAATTCTGAATGTGGTCTCGTGATTAACGAGAGTAAAATTCCACCACCAGGTTCGGCTCCATGATCACCGGATATGGTACTTCATCAAGCGTTGGTACGCGCACGTACGTGGCTTTGAAGCCTTCAACGCTGACATACTCTGGGTATTCACGCTCAGGGCTCTGGCTTGCTTCGATCACCATTGGAATGGCACGGGCTTTTTCGCGAACTTCCACAACATCGCCAGCTTTCAGGAGGCGAGAAGGAATGTTACAGCGCTTGCCGTTAACCAGAACATGACCGTGGCTGACGAACTGACGGGCACCAAACACAGTTGGTACGAACTTGGCGCGGTATACAAGTGCGTCCAGACGGCACTCAAGGATACCTACCAGGTTTTCGCCTGTGTCGCCCTTGCGGCGTACAGCTTCATCGTAATAACGGCGGAACTGTTTCTCGGTGATGTTGCCGTAGTAGCCTTTCAGCTTCTGCTTGGCACGCAGCTGGATACCAAAGTCAGACAGCTTGCCTTTGCGGCGCTGACCGTGCTGGCCCGGGCCATAATCACGACGGTTTACCGGGGACTTGGCACGGCCCCAGATGTTTTCGCCCATACGGCGATCAATTTTGTACTTCGCTTGGATACGCTTGGACATGCGAATCGCTCCTTTTTCTAAGCGCCACGAGCGTGTGCAGTCCGAATTCGATAAGGCACTATATTGCTCGTGCGGACAGGATCACTATTGCCCTGACCATTCATTAACGGGCGGTGGATAT
Organism: uncultured Kordiimonas sp.; assembly: GCA_947503625.1. GTDB lineage: Bacteria > Pseudomonadota > Alphaproteobacteria > Sphingomonadales > Kordiimonadaceae > Kordiimonas. Next base: position 487,507 of record CANNEK010000001.1, read on the forward strand.
AGGTGCAGGGGGCCAGTGTCAACGGAAAAGTTGTATTTCCGGTGCTTTATTGCGCTTTAAATCTGATATTCGGCAGTGTAGGTCACGCCGCCGGTCAGGTTTGCAGGCACAGCCACATCCATGAACTTTGGGTTCGGGAGCTTCAGGTTGCCCATCAGTTCCACATATTGCTCCTTGGTTTTCACCTGAAGACGCGGGTTGAACTCGCGCTCCTCCGCGATACGGCTTTCGTGCACACCGCGGTAATCATGGCCGGGATACACGACCGTGTCATCCGGCAGGGTAAGCAGTTTCCGGAAAATGCTGTCATACTGCGCGCCCGCGTCCCCGTTCTGGAAATCGGTGCGACCACTGCCCCTGATTAAAAGCGTGTCGCCTGTGAACACCATCGACCTTCCATCTGTTTCCAGCAAATAGCTGAAGCTGTCGTCGGTGTGGCCCGGTGTTGCGATGGCCTTCAGCGCATGGTTGCCGAATGTGATCTCCTCGCCGTCCTTAACGAAACGATCAATGCCGGAGGCACTTGAGCCTGCACCATGGATACTGAGCGCACCAAATGTCTCGCGCAAAGCCCCAAGCCCCGTGACATGGTCGGCGTGCACATGTGTGTCGATACCGTACTTAAGGGTCAGGCCCAACTCCTTGAGCAACCGGACATAAAGCGGCATCTGCTCCACAACCGGGTCGATCATCACCGCTTCCCGGCTGTCTTCATCCCCGAGCAGATAGGTATACGTCCATGTTGCATGGTCAAAAAGTTGCCGGAAGATCATCAATTTGCCTCCTGTGTTGCATTGGCACCCGGATTAGTACCACCTGTGTTGTTCCACGGCATGCGGGCCAGCATCATACCCATGGCACATGTGTCTGTCAGCCCGGCAAACACCAGCCCTGCCCCAACAAAAGCCGACAGGCCGACGAACCAAGGGTGTACCAGTGCGCCCAGAACAACACCGAGCAGCACGAGAGAACCGGCAGCAATGCGCACCTGCCGCTCAAGCGACATGGTTTCCCTGCCGCGGTTAACCGGCATGCCGGAAGCATCGCAGGCATCAGTGCCACCTTCAACCACAAAGATGCTCTTGTCGGTTGCCCGGGCCAGTTGCTCGGCCGCCTTCATGGCACGACCGCCACTTTTACACAGGATGAAAATCTGGTCGGTGCCATCCGCCGCCGCAATTACCGTATCGGTATCGAAGCCTTGCAGTGGAAACAGCCTGACACCATCTACATGGCAGGTTGCGTGCTCTGCAGGGGTACGCACGTCAATCATAAACAGGTTTGGGTGCAGGTTGCGCACCTTGCCGAACGCTTCGACCGAAATAGTTTGAACTTTCACTGACTTACTCCTTTACGCGTACTTTGAGATCAACTTTCCAAGCTCGATGGCCTGATCGGTCTCTCCCGACTTGATGTGTTCTTCAATCATACAGGCAAGCATAGTATGATTGGCCTTCTCGAGCGCTTTGCGGGCGGCGCTCATTTGCTGGGCGACCCGTTCGCAATCAGGCTCGTCAACAGCCATCATCTTTTGAATTCCACGCAGCTGCCCTTCAATGCGTGCCAGCCTGTTCAGCATTGCTGTGCGGTCTTTTTCGTTGATCATAATGATCTCCAAATACTATACCCCCTATAGTATAATTTCGATCACAGAAATTTCAAGAGTATGAGAGGAATTTAGCCAGTCGAATAGTTTGACTCCCAGAAAGGATACAAACGCGGCAGCATCCTCACAATCGTAGGGCGGCTGTTATCCAAAACACAGCAACAGACGCCTTTTGTCCCGTTCGCTCATCCCCGGAAACGGCGGATAAGGCTGGACGTGTCATTCCGGCTGCCACCCATTTTCTGCACGTCTGTGTAGAACTGATCAACCAATGCCGTCAGAGGCAGTGAAACCTGCATGCGTGACGCTTCATCAAGTACGATGCCCAGATCCTTGCGCATCCAGTTAACGGCAAAGCCAAAGTCAAATTCACCGTCTATCATTGTTGATGCGCGGTTTTCCATCTGCCAGCTTTGCGCCGCGCCCTTGCTGATCACATCAACAACTGCTTTGGCGTCCAGTCCCGCTTCCATCGCAAAATGCAGAGCTTCTGCAAGCCCCTGCACTACCCCGGCGATGCAAATCTGGTTGACCATCTTGGCCAGTTGCCCGGCGCCAGCATCGCCCAGTAGCCTGACAGATTTTCCGTATGCGGTCATTATGTCCGCTGCCTTGTCGAAATGGCCCTGCCCTCCACCACACATCACTGTCAGCGCTCCGTTCACGGCACCAGCCTCTCCACCGGAGACCGGCGCGTCGACGAACCCTACACCGCGCTTTTCCGCAGCAGCTGCCATCGTGCGGGCACAATCTGCTGATGCGGTGGTGTGATCAACAAACACTGTATCCTGTTGCATCGCATCAAATACGCCGTTGTCACCGATGCAAATCGACTCAACATCCCTGTCTGCGCCCACACAGGCAAAAACGATATCCGCGTCTGCCGCGGCACCTGCCGGTGTCGGGGCAGCGAACAGCTCGGCATCTGTTTGTTCCGAATATTCATCTATCCAGTCTTCAGCCTTGCTTGCGGTTCGGTTATAAACCGTAACACTATGACCAGCGCGTGCCAGATGGCCTGCCATAGGGTATCCCATCACCCCAAGACCGATAAATGCCAGTTTTGCCATGTAACCCTCCAGATCGAATGATGAACATGCCCCTGCTTAGGGGACACCGCGCTCAATGTCCAGCAGGCGGGTTGGCGTAAATTCCCTTTGACTGAATTAATCAGAAAAGATCAGAATTTGGCTTTGAAATTTGAAAAATTCTTTGCTTCCACTTCCCAGCGTTTATCCGCGACAACACGAAACTTGAGGCTGTTGGTTTTCCACATTTCCAGTTTCATCTCGTTTTCAAATAAAAACAGTTTTCCATCCTCAACGGAAAAAACGGAAGGGTCTGCGCTCACCGTACGGTGTTCCGACATCGCAAAAGCGCAATGTCCAGCATACTGAGGTGCGTAAGCGATTGGATTTTCCATGAAAGACTGGCGACTGCTATAATTGGCAAAATAATAGAGCTGCCCTTCATAAGGGTAGCTGATGGATGCGTTGCCCGGCTGGGGTAGCCCGCCCGCAAAATATAGTGTTGGATCATATCCGCCTATCGCGAGAGGCAGGTTTTTAGTGTCTACGGCTTGGTGAAGAGCAACACCTGCAGTCAACAAACTCTCATGATGAGCTGTTGCTGCCACAGGCGTTGTAGTAATCGCTATAATAACCAGTCCGGTTTTAATCAACTTGCTCACTTGAAATCTCTTTCCTTTTTGCCCTGTCCGTTAGGCAAAAAGTATGGCCCGCCGCAGTGGATTGCACTTAACGTTAAAACACCTATGGGTGAGCAAGCCGTGAGTGATTGTGCAAATCGGCCCGGTACACTTTATTCAGGTGTTGGCAAAAGAGTGAAACGCCATATAGTTACGGCTGGTACGGTCGGCAAAACTAGGGACATATACATAATGAAATCATGGAAATTCTGGCTAATTTTTGCAGGCGTTATGATGCTTGCATTTGTTGGTATCGGTTATGGTTGGCTAAAAAGCAGCCTCCCTCCGGTTAGTGGTACCTTCATGGTTGAAGGCCCCGGCGACACCATCACCATTGCGCGCGACGCAAACGGTGTACCGCACATAGATGCAGCGAGCGAAAATGACCTAGCGTTTGGCCTTGGTTATACCCACGCCCAGGACCGCTTGTGGCAAATGGAAATGAACCGCCGCATTGGCTCTGGACGCGTTGCAGAGGTACTTGGCTCATCCGGGCTTGCTTTTGACCGCTACTTTAGAACGCTCGGCTTTACGTCTCGAGCGAAAACAGCGCTTGCGGCCCTGCCCGCGGACGCAGTTGAGATGTTGGAGATGTATGCAAGGGGAGTGAACGCTTATGTTTCCGATCATGCTGGTGCGCTGCCACCGGAATTTGTAATTACAGGCGTCGATCCGGAACCATGGTCACCAATAGATTCACTGGTTTGGCAAAAAATGATGTGGCTGGACTTGTCTGGCAATGCAAGACACGAAGTTGCGCGTGCGCGCCTTCTTACAAAGCTGAGCCCGGAACAGGTTGCAACACTGTACCCCGTTTACCCCGGGGAAGCGCCGAGAGACCTCCCGGACATGGCCAGCCTATACGAAAAAGCTCCTATCATGGCAGTAGCTAAGGCCATAGGCCCCGAAAAGCCTGCGGGCTATGGCTCAAACAACTGGGTGGTTTCAGGTGAAAAAACAGCTTCCGGATTGCCGCTGCTTGCAAACGACCCGCATCTGGGCTTGACAACACCATCCATCTGGTATCTGGCGCGCCTCCATAATCGCACGGATGGCAGCAACATTGTGGGTGTCAGCTTTCCTGGCGCGCCGGGTATCGTGCTCGGGCGAAACAATCACATCGCGTGGGGGTTCACGAACACAGCACCAGACATTATGGACCTTTTCATTGAAAAGCTGGTCGACGAAGACAGATACCTGACCCCTAACGGGCCGTCTCGTTTCGGCGTCCGGAAAGAGACGATCAAAGTACGAGGTGGTGAAGATATCGTGATGAACGTAAGGGAAACACGCCACGGCCCTGTCGTTTCCGACATTTATGATGGTACCGAAGAATTCGTAAACGAAGGGCACGTTATAGCTCTGCAATGGACAGCCCTTTTGCCCAATGACAGTGGTGTGATTGCACTCTCGAAACTCGGGTCGGCGAAGAACTTTGACGAGTTCAGAGAGGCTGGTTCTTTTTACGGCGGCCCTCAACAAAACATGATTTACGCTGATACCGAGGGTAATATTGGTTACTACGCACCTGCAATTGTGCCCGTTCGCCGAGTAGACAATGAAATCAATGGCTTACTGCCATCCCCTGGCTGGGATGAAAAATACGACTGGCAGGGATTTTTACCCTACGATCAGTTGCCGACCCGGTTCAATCCGTCCAATGGCGTTATCGCAACGGCCAACGAGAAAATTATCGATGACAGCTATCCACACTATATAACACACGACTGGGCTTTACCTTATCGTGGCAATCGCATACGTGCAGCACTACACGCGGTAGCAGAACACACCACGGATACCTTTGGAAAACTTCATTCAGATGTTGTGTCAGACATGGCACGGGACATTCTGCCGTGGATGCTGGTCCACCTTGAAGAGACACCTCTGAAAGCCCGACTGGCTTCATGGGACGGCGAAATGGCAGCAGACCAGCCAGAACCGCTCATCTTTTACACCTGGTTGCGGCATTACCAGGCCTTTCTGATGGCAGACGAACTGGGTGAATTGTATTCGAGCTTCCGCCGTCAACGACCAAGGCTTCTGAAATCCAGCCTTTATTGGGCGTCAACCCCAAAAAGCGATGCATGGAATACAGGCTATTACGCTCTTCCTGTGCTGGGCCAAAGTGCATCTCTCGAATGGTGTGACGATGTCACCACGGAAGAAAAACAGGAGACATGCGGTGCGCTGGCAAATCGGGCAATGGCGGAAACTATCAATGAACTATCGGTGGCTTACGGTGAAGACTGGCAAGGCTGGAAATGGGGCACCACTCACGTCGTGCAGCAAACTCACCGCCCCATGAGCCAAATACCAGTCCTGAAAGACATATTTGGACTGAATGCACCGATTGGGGGCGGGCGTTTCACGGTCAACGTCGCTGGTGTCAGCACCAATCCCGGCGCACTTAACCAATCGACATTTGGCCCAAGTTACCGGGGTATTTTTGACCTTTCTGACTTGGAAAAATCGCTTTACGTGCAGCCTACCGGCCAATCGGGCAATCCGTTTTCGGACCACTATGCAGACTTGTTCGAAACGTGGCGCGACGTGGAATATTTCACGATTCCGACAACAAAACCTGTTCCGGATGACGCTGTAGGGATTTTAACGCTGGTGCCGGGTCAACAATAATAAGGCCATCGGCAAATCTGATCGGTTAGCGTGAACGAGTTGTTAACCATCTATTGCGATAGTGAGGCAACTTCATAGCGTTAACTCGAAGACAGGTGCCCCTTGGCTGGTGACGACGATGCATTAAGACCGATCATCAAGAAGGTCAAAAAGGTTGAAGGTGGCGGCCATCACGGTGGTGCGTGGAAAGTTGCCTATGCCGACTTCACAACGGCTATGATGGCATTTTTTATGCTACTCTGGCTTCTGAACGTTGCGCCACCGGAAACACTCGCTGGGTTGGCGGACTATTTTTCGCCAACAACAGCTGCCGTTTCCGGCCGTTCAGGCGTTGATGCGATCAACCCGCCGTCGGAAGACTCCATGGGGTCTAACCCTTCACCCGCTGTCGTTATTGCCACCCCCGGCCCGCCTCAGTCGGGACCAACGTCAGGTGACGGCGACGGAGCTGACGGCGAAGGTGGTAGTGATCCGGACATCCGCGATATTATGGAAGCAGCCAACCGCATTCAGCAGCAAGAAGACCTCTCGTTTGAACGGATGCAGGAACAAATCAGGCTGGCAATCCAGCAATCCCCAACCCTTTCCGACATGTCTGACCAGTTGATCATGGAAATCACCGAAGATGGTATGAAGATCCAGCTGATCGATAAAGATCGCCGCGCCATGTTTCGCCAAGGCACTGATGAGCTCTACAACTACGCCAAGGACATGTTGCTGGAGATTGGCGAATCCGTGCAGTTTCTGCCCAACCGGATCACAGTCCAGGGGCACACGGATGGCGGCAATTTCACAGACAATCGCGGTGAAGGAAACTGGGAGCTCAGTGCAGACCGGGCCAACTCCGCCCGCCGGGTATTGGATGAATCCGGTGTTACCGGCGACCGTTTCTTTGAAGTAACCGGCAAGGCCGGCACAGACCCACTATATCCTGACAATCCAACCCGGAGCGAAAACCGACGGATTACGGTCCTGATTTTACGCGAGGCACCAGTTGTTCCGCCAAACCTGACCGGCGGCAACTAACACGTCTGCCCATTCCCGTTTGCTTTATGCTTGTTCACGTCCATGGCTGTCGTTAACAATAAGGTTTGTGATAGAATAGTGGTCAGGCGCGCCTTCTAGTGGAACTTGTAGAACCAACTCTTCAAATGTGGCTAACCTTTGCCATCGTCGTGGGTGCGATTGTTGCATATTCCTATGACCGTATCCCCCTTGAATTGTCTTCAATCGCGACGGTGGCCCTGCTCCTGTTCCTGTTCCACGTCATGCCCCTTTATGACGATAGCGGTGCCAAGGTACTGGATGCCCGAACCATTCTACGGGGATTCGCGGACCCATCTTTAATCACAATCATGGCGCTTTTGGTTGTCGGCCAGGGACTGGTTCAGACCGGTGCTCTGAACGGGCCCGCAAGGATGCTTGTTGGTTGGGGCAAAACCCATCCCAATCTGGTGCTGCTTGCATGCCTTCTGGTGGTAATGCTGATTTCGGCCATAATGAACAACACGCCCGTTGTGGTGATTTTCATACCTATTTTGGCGGCCCTAGCGGAAAAGCTCGGCATCCAGTCCGCACAAGTCATGATGCCGCTCAGCTTCGCAGCGATCCTCGGTGGCAATATGACCAAAATCGGCTCAAGCACCAACCTTCTTGCCGCAGGCGCTTATGAGCAATCGCATGGCGGCACTATCGCGTTTTTTGACTTTACCGTTCCCGGCGCAGCACTTGCTCTCGTCGGCTTCCTTTACGTGATCTTTATCGCCCCAAAACTTCTTGTCGACCGTAGCGGCATTGCCAAAAGGCTGGCACGTAGTGGCGGCAAACAGTTTCTCTTTCAGATGGAACTCGCGCCAGATAATGGCCTTGTCGGGCAAAAGGCGGTTGCAGGTATGTTTCCGGGGCTGAAAGATGTGACTGTTCGCATGATCCAGCGAGGGCACCTCAAGCTTCTCCCTCCCTATGATGACATTACCCTGAGTGTAGGCGATATTGTGATGGTTGCTGCCACCCGCAGCGTCATGACGGAACTATTGAATGCATCGCCAGACCTTGTTGCCGATGCGGAGGGGGACGAAGGTCCGGACGAACAAGCGGGGCAACGCAGGGTCATCGCGGAGGCAGTAATAGCGCCTGCTTCACGGCTTGACGGGCGTACTCTGTCTCAATCCGGTTTCCGTGCTGAAACAGGTTGTTCCGTTTTAGGTGTCCAGCGCCGCAGCAGAATGATCCGGGCGGCGCTATCGCAATTGCGTCTTGAGGCCGGCGACGTTTTGCTGGTGATGGGCGAGCGCAACAACGTGCTTGATTTACGAACGAACCAGGACGTTTTGCTTATGGAATCGTCAGCGTCCGATGTTCCCATGAAAGAATACGCCGTCAGAGCGTTGATGGTTTTTGCTGGCGTTGTTTTCACAGCAGCGCTGGAGATCATGCCCATTGTCCTGTCCGCCATGCTCGGCGCAACAATGATGATGGTTTTACGCTGCTTGAACGTGCGTCAGGCAAGTCGCGCCATTGACAGGCGTGTCTTCACGATTGTAGGGGCCGCACTGGCGCTGGGCGCCGCGATGCAGGGCACTGGCGGCGCTACATGGCTTGCTCATAGTTCGATTGAACTGATGACAGGAGCTCCGATCTGGGTGCTGTTGTCGGGCTTTTTCCTGCTCGTTGCACTATTAACCAATGTGCTGTCAAACAATGCCACTGCCGTGCTCTTCACGCCAATCGCTGTTTCCATCGCTCTTGAACTGCAAGTTGACCCAATGCCATTCTTGCTCGCCGTCATTTTTGGCGCAAATTGTAGTTTTGCGACGCCGATGAGCTATCAGACCAATCTACTGGTCATGGCACCCGGGCACTACCGATTCAGCGATTTTCTTCGTGTTGGTACACCACTGATAATTATTATGTGGATCACATTCACTTTGTTTGTGCCTTGGTATTATGGTTTACTTTGACACTTAAACCACAATGATCCCGTTAGATTGCAAGCCATGACCGATCAAGGCATCCAGTTCCCCAAGTTTTATGTGACCGCTTCGTCGCCCTGTCCTTATATTGAGGGAAACGAGGAACGAAAAGTATTCACTGAACTGCGGGGCCCTGAAGCCATCGCCTTGAATGAAGCACTGGGGAAAGTTGGATTCCGACGCAGTCAGACCGTCGTTTATCGCCCCGCCTGTGAAAACTGTTCAGAATGTGTTTCTGTTCGCGTTATGGCACAGGAGTACACACCCAGCCGTTCACAGAGGCGTATCGCCAGACAAAACAGTGATTTGAAGTCTGAAGTCCGGCCTTCTACTGCCACTCAAGAACACTTTGATCTATTGACCCAGTATCTTTCCGCCCGTCATGCTGACGGCTCCATGGCCGGCATGACCATGGAAGAATTCGAAGAGATGGTTGAATCCAGCCCGGTTCAGACCGTTTCCATTGAGTATCGGAAAGTTATGACCAACGAGCTTGTCGCCGTCGCCCTGACCGACGAACTGTCGGACGGCTTGTCGATGGTTTACAGTTATTTCGATCCAGCGTATGAAAAACGTTCGATAGGAACCTACCTCATCCACGATCATATTGAGCGCACGCGCTACGCGAATCAGCCCTATGTTTATCTTGGCTACTATGTTCAGGACAGCCCGAAAATGAACTACAAGGCGCGCTTCAAACCCCTTGAAAGGCTCGGCCCAAACGGCTGGTATCCCTTTGACCGCGATGCAGACGCTGTTTAGCGCAAATTGCGCGCTCTTTGCTTGCTACCTCGTGTTTCGCTTCTATACTGGCAACCAATTAAATCTGCGCCCAAGGCGTTGGATATTCTGGTAGAGTTCGCACATTATGGTCTGGTGCACGGCACCATATAGGGCCTTGTGCAAGATGTGGGGGCAGCATCGTGCCAAGTAAAGTTAAAGTCACAGCAAAAAATGGTACACTGGTAGATATAAAAAATACCAATGTACCAAATCGCAGGAAGATATTACGCGGCGCCGGCATGGTAGGCGCGGCAACAGTTTTAGCTGCCTGTGACAGCAATGGCGATCAGGGGCAACAAGCTGGTGGCCCGGCCATTGTCAGCAAGAAACGAGACCTCAAAATGGTGACTACATGGCCCAAGAATTTCCCGGGCCTTGGAACAGGTGCAGAGCGTCTGGCGCGCCGCATTGAGGCACTTTCGGACGGAAACATAACGATCAAAGTATATGCTGGCGGTGAACTTGTAGGCGCACTTGAAGCTTTTGACGCCGTCTCCCAGGGCAAGGCCGATATGTATCACGGCGGCGAATACTACTGGCAAGGCAAGTCACCCGCATTCAACTTCTTCTGTGCGGTTCCAATGGGTATGACTGCCCCAGAGATCACCTCATGGGTGCGATTTGGTGGCGGTCAGGAGCTTTGGGATGAATTGTCTGCACAATTTAATGTGAAAGCCTTCCTCGCTGGAAACTCCGGCACTCAAATGGGGGGGTGGTTTGCCAAGGAAATGAATTCTATCGAGGACTTTCAAGGCTTACGCATTCGCATGCCCGGCCTTGGCGGCGAAGTGATGGAACGCGTGGGTGCCACGCCTGTTACAAAAGCGGGCGGCGAAATATTCCAGGCTCTCAGTCAGGGTAACATCGATGCAACCGAATGGGTTGGACCCTGGAATGATCTCGCATTCGGTTTCTATTCCATCGTCAAAAACTATTATTACCCTGGCATCCATGAACCCGGAACCGCGCTAGCGCTCGGCTTAAGTCTTGATGTCTGGAACGATATGAGTGCTGCGGAAAAAACGTGGATAGAAGCTGCTGCGGCAGCAGAAAATGACATCATGCTGGCAGAGTTCAACGCGAACAACGCCCGCGCTCTAGATACACTGATCAACGAACACGATGTGGTCTTACGTAAATTCAATGACGATATCCTGCGGCGCCTCGGCGAAGTATCAGCCGAAGTTGTTGCGGAAGCCGCAAACCATGATGATTTGGCCCGTAGAATTTTTGAAAGCTACAGCACTGCCAGAACCGGTAGCATGCGCTGGGGCGAGATTGCGGAAAAAGCGTTTATGGATGCAAGAAACCTCTCCGTAGAATAGGCCGACGATGATTGATACCATTGTTAGTCGGCTTGATACTTTTGCTGCCAAAACCGGAGATGTACTCTCGGTTTTGCCGTTGTTACTCGTTCTCGTTCAATTTGGTGTCGTCCTGCTGGTGTATATCTTCAATACCGGCAGTATTCAGATGCAGGAAAGCCTGCAGTACATCAATGCGATGATGTTTTTGGGAGCCGCTGGATATACGGCATTCAAAGACGATCACGTCAGGGTTGACCTCTTCTATTGCAAGCTCGGCGAGCGTGGAAGAGCCAGAGTCAACTTCTTCGGCACCTTGTTTCTGCTTGTGCCATTTCTGGTTCTTTTCTGGCATGCCAGTGTCCCTTACGTAACTGACAGCTGGGCAATCATGGAATCCAGTGTTGAGGCCAGTGGTCTGCCATTCATCTATATCCTGAAATCAACTCTGCTTCTTTTTGCCTTATCCATGTCGCTTAGCGCGCTGGCAGACCTGTTACGCCACGGCCAGAAGCTTTTTGGGGACAAAAACTGATGGACATGTCGGTTTTTTTAACGCTGGCGATGTTTGCCACGCTGGTTGGCTTGCTTATGTCCGGTTTCCCCGTCGCATTCACGCTTGCTGGCACAGGCCTCCTGTTTGGTGGGTTTGGTATTGCGACCGGTCTGATGGATTTTACCTTTCTGGAAATCCTGCCCAATCGCCTGTTTGGCAGCGTGATCCGCAACGAACTCCTGTTTGCTGTTCCCTTGTTCGTTTCCATGGGTGTTATGCTCGAAAAATCGAACGTCGCCGAGGAACTGCTCGAAAGCATGGGCAAGCTATTTGGCCCCCTCAGAGGTGGCCTTGGCATTTCAGTCACGATTGTCGGTGCCCTTCTCGCGGCATCCACAGGGATTGTTGGCGCAACAGTTGTAACGATGGGGCTGCTATCGCTACCAACCATGATGCGGCGCGGCTATGATACGTCTCTGGCAACAGGGTCCATCGCGGCGGCCGGAACTCTGGGGCAAATCATACCACCGTCTATTGTTTTAATCTTACTGGCTGACGTTATGTCAAATGCCTGGCAACAGGCTCAATTGAACAAAGGAATGTTCTCCCCTGTCCCTATGAGTGCGGGTGAGCTTTTTGCAGGCGCCCTGATACCCGGCCTGATTCTGGTGGGGCTGTATATCCTGTATCAAATCAGCATGGCAATATTCCGACCGGAAACCAGCCCGGCGATCAAGAACGATGATAGAGAGCCTGACCACAAAATCTATCGACGCCTGTTTACCGCTTTGCTGCCACCATTGTTTCTCATTGTAGCGGTTTTGGGATCTATACTTACAGGTATCGCAACACCGACAGAAGCCGCTGCAGTAGGCGCGGTAGGTGCGATCCTTCTGGGCGCATCACGGCTCAGCAGCGCTATGCTTCGTATCGTGCTCATATCCATTGCTGCCATCAGCCTCCTACTCGTTGTGTCGAGTTCCTTTGATCTGCGCATGCACCGCGATGTCGTGCCGACAAGTGATCAGGTGGCCTATTGGGCGGCAATCGTCCTTACCGGGCTTTTCGCCGTAGGGCTTGGAGTGTCACTTTGGCGAATACGACAAACCGGCGTGCTTGGTGAAGTGATGAGATCAACGCTTCGGATCAGCACGATGATTTATGCAATCCTTATCGGGGCTTCCCTTTTTTCTCTGACATTCCGAGGGATAGGCGGTGACGAAATAATCGAGAATATGCTCCATAACCTTCCCGGCGGTCAGTTTACAGCAATTCTGCTGGTGATGGTTCTGATGTTTGTTTTGGGCTTCTTCCTGGACTTTATCGAAATCACTTTTGTTGTAGTACCTGTCGTTGCCCCTGCTCTGCTCGCGATGGATGGCACATACGGGCCTATTTGGCTCGGCGTTTTGATGGCGATGAACCTTCAAACAAGCTTCCTGACGCCACCTTTCGGTTTCGCACTTTTCTACCTGCGAGGTGTTGTGCCCGAGACCATACCGACAACCGCTATCTACAAAGGAGTTCTGCCCTTCGTGGCAATCCAGATATTCGCACTGCTGCTGATCTCCATAAAGCCTGAGCTTGTTACGTGGTTGCCGGACTTGTTGTTCAAAGACTAGAACAGCTTCTGACGGAAAGTTTATCGAGTAATCGTTGCTCACAAACCCGGCGGCTGATACGCAACGCTTCATGAAAAAAACAATACAAAAGCCTGCGATATCAATGGCAAAAAAGATCTGGGCTCAAATTGGGGTCATCGGACTTATTGCCATCATCTTGTGGGGCAACCTGATCTACATGAACCTGCGTCCCTCCGATCCGATTTTACCGGGGTGGGAAGAGTATTCGACAACTCGCTTCGAAGAACTAATGCAACGCGGGGAGCCAGTGCTCGTGGAAGTCTATGCCTCCTGGTGCCCGACCTGCCTGTTGCAGCACAGAGCTCTTGAGACGCTTCACAATGAAGGGCGTGGGCCATCGGTACGCGCCATCCGGGTAGACTTTGAGCGTGACACTGATTTTGTGCAGAAGTATGCCTTTAGATACACGGGCACGATGGTTCTCTACAATCAAGGTCGCGAAGTTGCTCGCGAGGCCGGCTTGGTAACGCCGGAAAAAATCGAAGCCTTCCTGCGCTCAAATGGCGTTTAGAGTTATCGGTGCCCTCACATGTTTAAAGCCCATTCATTTTTGAAGGGTGCCTATACACCTGTGCGCCTTTGAAAGAATGGGCGTGGCGCCCATATCTCGATATATTGAAGGACAATCTGATCACACTGAGGAGGGACAGATGTTAGGATATGTATCACTGGGTACGAACGATATGGCCAAGGCTACCGCTTTCTATGATGAACTAGCGAAAACCGTTGGTGCAAAGCGGGTTTGGGACAGCGACAGTTTTGTCGCCTGGAGCAACTCACCAACCGGGGGAGGTATCAGTGTCACCAAACCTTATGACGGGGAACCGGCAACGGTTGGCAACGGCGTAATGGCCGCAATTGCAGCGCCGGATCGAGCAACCGTCGACAAAATATACGATAAGGCAATTTCACTGGGCGCAACTGATGAGGGCGAACCAGGCCTGCGCGGCGGTGACGACAGCACCTTCTATGCTGCCTATTTTCGTGATCTGGATGGCAACAAACTAAACGCCTTCTATATGGGTCCGGCGTAGACCCCAATAAAGCGAAAATGATATCTTCCCAACAACTAAAGGCGGCCTCCTGACCGCCTTTTTTCGTTATGAGGAAGCTTCTTAGGCGCGTTTTTTCATCTTATCCAACATAAGACCCATCATCTCATGGACCTTGTTGACTGCTTTCAAAGGCCGAACCATCACCCTGAACTCGACAATCTTCCCGTCAGCATTCCAGGTAATCATGTCGATGCCATCAATTTTGATGCCGTCAATCTCAGTAACAAATTCAATCACGGCTCCGCTCTCAGAGACCCATTCACCAACGTAACTGAAATGGTCACCTCCAAGTACATTACCCGCCGCTGACAGGTAAGCAAATGTGATCGCTTTACCTTCCTGCGGGGTGTGAACGACAGGGGAGTGAAACACAACGTCATCTGCCAACATGTCCGCAAGCGCCTGCTGATCATGATTTTCGACAAAATCATACCAACGCTGAAGGTTTTCTTTGCTCATGCATTCTCTCCCAAAAAAAGGCACCATAATCAGGTGCCTTTTTCTAAGTTAATTCCAACGAAACAAGTTTCAAACGCTTCAGCGGAACTTTTTATTGCGTGGGAACCCCATCGGCGGCAGACGGCCAGCATTGCCACGTTTTCCGGTCCAGGGCCCAAGGTCTGTTTCAGTACGCCAACGCTCGCTTGCGCCGCCCATCGGCCATGTCAGCCCTTCATCTCGGTGGAAAGTGATCAAGTCACTGAGCCCTCCGTCCTTGTAGCGCTGTAGTGCAACGCCCTGTCCCCTGTTCATCGTTGGCAATTCATCCAGACCGAACACCAAAAGCTTCCTATTGTCGCCAATTACGGCAACACTGTCGCCGTCAACAGGGATACAATGGGTTGCAACCGCGTCTCCCGGTAAATTGAGAATTTGCTTGCCACCTTTGGTCATGGCAACAGCATTATCCGCCTCTACAACAAAGCCTTTACCGATAGAACTGGCCACCAGCATCTTGCCGCCCGGCATATAGGGCAACAAAGAGATCACTTCATCATTGGCATCCATATCCACCATCAAACGAACTGGTTCACCGTTACCGCGACCGCCGGGCAACTTATCTCCGCCAACCGTGAAAATCTTGCCGTTGGAGGCAAACAGGAAGACCTTGTCGGTGGTGTAGGCATGGAAACGGAACTTCTCCTCGTCACCTTCCTTATATTTCAACACTTCTTCCGGCTTTGTGTGACCCTTGAGCGCCCTAATCCACCCTCTTTTGGAGCAAACGACCGTAATCGGTTCCTTTTCAATCATCGCTTCAATCGGCATAACTTCCGCAACCGGCGCCTCTCCGAAGCGCGTGCGACGCTTGCCAAGCTCCGTATCCTGGCCAAAGCGTTTTTTTACGTCAGCGAACTTGTCACCCAGCTCAATCCATTGAAGCTTCGGGGACGCAATCAATGCCATCAATTTCGATTTTTGATCCTCAAGCTTATCGTGCTCGCTCTTGATTTCGATCTCTTCCAGTTTCCGCAAAGCGCGCAACCGCATATTCAGGATTGCTTCAGCCTGATTGTCGGTGAGTTTGAAGGCACGCATCATTTCCGCTTTGGCGTCATCTTCTTCGCGAATGATGCGAATTACCTCATCGAGATTAAGGTATGCAATCAAATACCCTGACAAAATCTCAAGGCGGCGTTCGATTTTATTGAGTTTGAAATTGCTGCGCCTTAACAGCACGTCGACCTGATGATCGAGGAAGCTATCAAGCGTTTCTTTTAGCGAAAGAACCCGAGGCCGGTTATCGGACGCGATCACGTTCAGGTTCAGAGAAAAACGTGTTTCCAGGTCGGTCAGCTTGAACAAGCTTTCCATAAGGACTTTTTCATCCACCGTGCGATTTTTGGGTTCCAGCACAATGCGCATATCTTCAGCAGACTCATCGCGCACATCAGTCAGAATGGGTAGCTTTTTGTCCGAAATCAGTTCTGCAATCTTCTCGATCAATTTCGACTTCTGCACCTGAAACGGAATTTCCGTAATCACGATGTTATAGAGCCCGCGGGGCAACTCCTCTTTTTCCCATTTGGCCCGAACGCGGAAAGCACCCCTTCCGGTTTCATATGCCTGCACAATGTTTTCACGAGGCTCAACTATTTGGCCGCCTGTCGGGAAATCGGGGCCAGGAATGCGGTCAATCAACTGCTGTGTTGTAATTTCGAGGCTCGGATCACGTCGTGCTTCAATGAGCAGTTGAAGCCCATCCATCAGTTCGCCAACATTGTGCGGCGGGATGTTTGTAGCCATACCGACGGCGATACCGCTTGATCCGTTCGCCAGCAGGTTTGGAAAAGCCCCAGGAAAAACAACGGGCTCTTCTTCCTCACCGTCATAGGTGGCGCGAAAATCAACGGCATCTTCGTCCAGCCCCTCCATCAATAGCGCTGCGACCTCGGTCATGCGAGCTTCCGTGTACCGCATGGCGGCGGCGTTATCGCCGTCAATGTTACCGAAGTTGCCCTGGCCATCTACCAATGGATAACGGACCGAGAAATCCTGTGCCAACCGCACCAGTGCGTCATAGACCGACTGGTCACCATGCGGGTGGTATTTACCAATCACGTCACCCACAACTCTCGCACATTTCTTGTAACCGGTTTTCGGGTCCAGCTTCAGCATGCGCATGGCATACAACAACCGCCTGTGAACGGGCTTAAGACCGTCGCGCACATCTGGCAGCGAACGGGACATGATGGTGGATAAAGCGTAGGCTAAATAGCGTTCGCTCAGGGCTTCCGCAAACGGAGCCTCGACAATCGATTCTGGAGCAAGTTCAGTCATGCGCCATTTATAGCACCGGCCACGCCGAACGCTACAAGATGTTGTGGTTTTCCACAGAAAATTTGGAGAAACTGCTCCGACAATGCCGGGCGCATTTAATCAGGCCTAAATACTATTCTGCCGCTATCGCATGATAGGCCTCGGTGCCCATTGTATCGGTCGTGAGTTTACGGGACAACTTCATGCCCTGTTCGGCGCATTCGGTGGATGTTTGGACTTCCGAAGAAATATCCTGCAGTGCGACCGTTATGCTGGAGACAGCAGTTGTTGCATTCTGCATGTTGCTGGTGATTTCTTGCGACGTAACGCTCTGCTCTTCAACAGCGCTGGAAACAACAATAAAACTCTCCTGGACACTTTTAACTTCATCACCGATACGTGACAGACTGCTGACCACGCGCTCCGAAACCTGCTGCACATTGGTTATTTCCCCGCCAATCTGAGATGTGGCGGAAGCAACCTGATTGGCCAGAGCTTTAACCTCGCTTGCGACGACGGCAAAACCTTTGCCTGCATCGCCTGCCCGCGCCGATTCAATTGTAGCGTTCAATGCCAGTAAGTTGATCTGTTCCGCTATACCTTGGATAATTTCAACAATACCTGACATGGAATCAGCTGCTTCGGTCAGTTCTTTTGTTGCCTGGTCTGCTGTTGCTGCCTCATTTGCCGCTCGCTCAACAGAAGTGTTAGTTCCGGTTACGCTCTGGGCAATTTCGTTCGCTGACGCATGGAACTCTTGTGCTGCTGCAGCAACTGCCTGTACTGTAGATGACGCATCTTCGGACGCGTAGGTTGCGGCGGCTGCCTTCTCGTTGGCAGTGCTGACAGACTCAACTATTTTACCCAAGCTGGCGTCAACCTCTTTGCCGATATGCTCTATTTCATTCCGGCGTTTAACCTGCGCAGTGACATCAGTTGCAAATTTGACCACCTTGAACACATTGCCGCTAGCATCCGCAATTGGGTTGTAGGAAGCCTGTATCCAAATATCACTGCCATCTTTTGCCACTCGCTTGAATTCAGCCGACTTGTATTCGCCTTTTGCCAAAGAAGCCCAGAAATCCCGATATTCAGTACTGGCTGAATGTTCGGGAGTGACAAAGATACTATGGTGTCGACCTCGCACCTCAGCAAGTGAATACCCCATTGCTTTCAGGAAGTTTGTATTGGCTGTCATGATCGAACCATCAAGCTCAAACTCGATTATCGCCTGAGACTTGCTCAGCGCTGTCAATTGCCCCTCAAAGTTAGCATTCCTAGCCTTTTCCACCGTTACATCAGATGCAAATTTAACTACCTTCAGGGGTTTGCCGCTTGCGTCAATAATCGGATTATACGTTGCCTGGATCCAAACCTCGTTGCCACGTTTGTCCAGTCTCTTAAACTCGCCAGATTTGAATTCACCGGCCTTCAAGCCGTTCCAGAATGCGGTGTATTCATTTGTATTGGCGTGCTCCGCGTCGACAAATATGCTGTGATGCCTGCCTTGCACTTCGACAAGTGAATACCCCATCACGGTCAGGAAATTTTCATTGGCGGATATTATATTTCCGTCCAGGTCAAACTCAATGACTGCCTGAGACTTGTGAATGGCGCTGACCTGGCCTTCATAGTTCGCTCTTCTAAGCTTTTCTTCGGTTACATCTGTCGCAAACTTAATAATCTTAATCGGCTTGCCAGCCCCATCAAAAACAGGGTTGTAACTTGCCTGAATCCACACTTCTCTCCCGTCCTTGGCAAATCGTTTGAATTCCGCCGATTTGTACTCCCCATTTCGCAAAGAGGCCCAAAAACTGATGTATTCCTCGCTTCTCGCGTACTCGGGATCGACAAATATACTGTGTTTCCCACCCTGTATCTCAGACAAAGAGTAACCCATTGTATTCAGGAAATTTTCGTTAGCGGTGATGATCGTTCCATCCAACTTAAACTCGATCACAGCTTGAGATTTACTGATCGCGTCAACTATCGGCTTGTAAGACTGTCGCGGAGAACGAAATAGTTTACTAAGCATTGGATTGCACCCCCTGAAGTTGACGTTTCTCCTATTAGAAAATACTACCTCTGATATCTTAAATTAGATTTAAACTTTACACATGGAATGGTAGAATAAGAGCAACCAAAACGGGAGCCGTCGAGAACCTGGGTTGGTTCAATTATTGATTTCGGGCAAGGGATTCGTATAGCCGTTCGCGGGCATCAGGTTGCCCTTTACCAGCAACCACCCAAACATTCTGCTCCAGAAAATAACCCGTGAGGCGAAGGCCAGCCAGCGCACCTTCGCAATCTGGAAGTTGTCCCGAACCACTTACAAGAAAGAAAGGTAAGGGCAGCAGTCTGTCTTTGTAAGGCTCGCCCGCGGCAGCAGATACTGCCCGCCCGGACTTTGGTGAAACGTAAACCAGCTCTTTGGTAGACCCAGTTGCAACGCACGTTTCCAAGTCCAACCCATAACCAAGTTCGGACAGGATACCGAGTTCAATGCGCGCCAACGCGGCAGCCCATAAACCGGCGCCACCATCCTCTGCCTCCAGCATGGCAACGAAGCCAGATAGAGCATTGAATACAGAGAGGTGCCTTTCCCGTTCCGGCATCGTACTGCTGACAACCGCACACACAGCGGCCAAAGCCGCCATGCGCCTGCCATCTGATATAATGGATCCGAGCGGGCTGTGAACCAATTCAAGTTGAAAGCGCCCAAGATTGTGTTCAAGCCTGGAACGCCACACCAACCTTAGCGTGTTTCCGGGTTGCAAAGAAGCTTTGCTCCTTCGACTCATCCCGGCTTTGACAAAACCTCGTGCACGGCCATGCGATGGAGTCATCGCTTCAACAATAGCGTCATGCTCTCCAAAACGCTGGGCGGAAAGTACAATACCGTCGTCCTGCCACTCCATTCGCTACCCCGGGAAACAGTTGGAGAAATAGATCAGTCTACAAAATCCAGGCCCATGTCTTTATAGACCGTCTTATCGTCAGCCCATCTTTCAGTGACCCGAACATGCAGGAATAAATGAACCTTCCGGTCAAAGTTCTCGTTCATCTCTTCCCGTGCGAGCTGCCCGAGAAGTTTCAGCATTTTTCCACCTTTGCCAATGACGATGCCCTTTTGGCTGTCTCGCTCAACATGGATAACCTGTTCAATACGAACCGATCCGTCAGGCCTGTCTTCCCAGTTTTCTGTCTCGACAGTAATGGCATACGGCAGCTCTTCATGCAGACGAAGATAGACCTTTTCCCGAGTAATTTCTGCTGCAAGGAGACGCATTGTAATATCGGATATCTGATCTTCCGGGTACATCCATGGCCCTTCAGGAGCCAACCCAGCCAGATATGCTTTCAAGTCCGGAACGCCATCACCCGAGAGGGCAGAAATCATAAATATCTCGCTGAACAGCCGGGTTCCGTTCAATTCCTGAGCAAGGCCCAGCAGCTTTTCGCGTTTCACTGTGTCGATCTTATTGATCGCGAGAACTACCTTGCGTCCGGCATCTTTCAGCCCCGTCAATATACGCTTTATGTCCTCATCGACACGTTTCTTTGCGTCTACAACCAGAACAGTGGTCTCTGCGTCCTCAGACCCCTTCCAGGCTGCACTCACCATGGCTCGATCAAGCCGCCGCTTGGGCGCAAAAATACCGGGTGTGTCAATAAATACCAGTTGTGTGTCGCCTTCCAGCCCTATGCCCGTCACCCGGGTGCGAGTGGTTTGCACCTTATGCGTAACTATAGCCACTTTGGCACCAACAAGCTGGTTCAATAGCGTCGATTTACCGGCATTGGGCGCACCGATCAGCGCGACAAAGCCGCACCTGGTGCCATTCGTTTGCGACTGGTCACTGTCAGTTATTTTTTCCTGGCCTGCGGCCATTACTTTTCTCCAGTCAATTGATTATACAGGCGCTCTGCGGCCAATTGTTCCGCAAGCCGTTTAGCAGAACCTTCAGCGCGCGCGCTACCATACTCTTTAACAATCACGTCAATAGTAAAAACAGGATCATGGTCAGGGCCAGTTCGGCTTACTTCAATGTATTCCGGCAATGCCACCGCTCGTGCCTGACACCATTCCTGCAACTGGGTTTTATTATCCTTGTGAGCTGTCAACCCACTACCCAGCAAAGGTTTCCAGTGTTTGCGAATGAAAGCATTCGCCGCGTCAAACCCACCATCCAAGTATATAGCCCCGATGATCGACTCGCATACATCAGACTGAATAGCCTCTTTCTGGCGAGTGTCTTCTGCCTCTGCACCCGGTGTTAGTTTTAGTCGATCAACGATACCCAGGTTTTTCGCCATTTCAGCCAGCGTCTCCCTACGAACCAAGGTCGTAAAACGACGATTCAGCTTGCCCTCGGCTTCTTTCGGATAGACCTCAAGAAGCCAGGTCGCAATTACAAGACCCAAAACCCGGTCGCCCAAAAACTCAAATCTCTGATAGTTGTAGCTGCCAGAGAGGGAGGGGTGCGTCAGGGCTTCGTCAAGTAAACTAACAGAGGAAAAACAATATCCTGCGATCATAGTGTCAATAGCTTGCGATTTGGTTTTCCCTGCCTTTGCCACAGTTAATCCCTAGCCTCATCCATGAGGCGCCGCATTTCCACTATCGAGGTTTCAATACCGTGAAAAATGGCCTCGCCAATCAGGAAATGACCAATATTCAATTCACGAAGTTCGGGGATTGCTGCTATTGGCGCTACCGTTTCATACGACAATCCATGACCCGCATGCATCTCCAACCCCAGACTTGCTCCATATCGACTTGCTTCGCGGATGCGCTCCAGTTCGTCCCCTTGAGGCTGACCAGATAACTCGCAGTACAAACCTGTGTGCAACTCTGTCACGGGAGCTCCCAGCGACACAGCAGCATCCAGTTGCTCACGATCAGGGTCAATGAACAAACTCACCCTGATCCCGGCTCGGACAAGTTCTTCCACATAGTGTTCCAACCGGTGATGCTGGCCCGCAACGTCCAGTCCACCTTCCGTTGTCAGCTCCTGACGTTTCTCGGGAACAATACAACAGGCATGAGGCTTGTGACGCAAAGCGATCTCGAGCATTTCATCTGTCGCCGCCATCTCGAGATTGAGCGGCACCGCAAGCACATCTGACAAAGCAGCTATATCTTCATCAGATATATGCCGTCTGTCTTCACGCAAATGTGCCGTTATGCCATCTGCGCCCGCACGCACCGCCAAGCCTGCCGCACGCACAGGATCAGGGTGGCGTATGCCACGCGCATTGCGAATGGTAGCTACATGATCAATGTTAACGCCCAACCTGAGGCGTGTCAGGCCATTCGTTGCAGATGTACTAATTGGAGTCATTGGGGCTTTCTCCCAGCCTAATGCTTACCGAATCATTCTGTCTACGGCCGGCACGATACCGGGTAACCAATTTCTTGAAAACCAAATAAACCAAAAACCAGACGATAGTCGCAACAGGGATACCGCCGACGATCAATGGAAACACAACCGGCAAGAATTTCGAAAAATAATCGACCGGCGACATAAAAATGGCATCCCAGTCCCAAACCGGAATTTCAGAAACAGCATCTCCCCCGATGAATGCCGAACCAACGGCTCCCGTCAGCGCAAAAAACAAGGGAAAAGTCCAGGGGTTTCCAACGACCGTACCAATTACCGCTGCGAGATAGTTGCCCCGCGCGATGTAGGCGATGGCGCAGGCCATCAAAATATGAAGCCCCAAAAAAGGAGTGAAAGAGATCGCAACCCCGGAGGCAAACCCTGCGGCAATGCTGTGCGGCGTTCCCGGCAACCTGGCGAGACGGTGCCATACGTAAAGGCCCGCCCGCTTCCAGCCCGACCGCGGCCAAACCCAACTTCGCAGGTTGGATAAAAAACCGGGTTTATGTCTGCGCCGAAATAACATGGTTTAGGTTCAACACTCGCTTATCAGGATTTCAGGCCGCGACTTCCAGGCTTGATCGCAGGAATTGCCTTCAGGCTCTCTGGAACCTCTTCAGGTTTGTAAGTCGGTGCGTCAATCGTCGCCAAAGCTATGACAGGAGCACCAACTTCCGCGCGCCCGCCTGACCGGTTGATTAGACATCCCGCCGCAACAACATTACCGCCCCATTCTGTGATGGTTTTAATGCATTCGCGTGATGAAAGCCCTGTCGTTATTATATCTTCCATCATGAGGATACGCGCCCCTTGCGGGATTTCAAATCCTCGCCGCAAAGCAAATTCACCATCAACACGTTCTGTGAAAATGCCCGGGACGCCTATTTGCCGCGCAACTTCATATCCCACAATTACACCCCCCATCGCGGGACTGACAACGAGGTCAACGTCCACGCCTTTGGCTCGCAGTATTTGAGCAAACGCATTACACAGTTTTTCAGCCCGCGCCGGGTCCATGAGAACTCGTGCAGACTGGAGATACACCGGGCTATGAAGCCCTGACGACAATTTGAAATGGCCTTCCAGCAACGCTCCAGCGTCTCGAAATTCGTCCAATACTTGATCTTGGTCCAAAGATTGCCTCCTGAAAACAACGGTTGTGCCCGCGGTTAAAGTGGAATACCCGGCTCCGTCAAGACATAATCGACAGAGTTCCGGTTTTTACTGGCCTATATGAAGTGGTTTTCCAGCAAACGGGACGTGGTACTAGCCCGAATTTCTGTCTACGCGGCTTATCACCCGACTTACCCTCAGCGCCCTGCTTACATCGTTCAAGTGTTTTACGTCGCGCACATCGACATCGATCATCATCACCACAAATTCAGGGTCTCGATCAACAATCTCCAAATTCGATATGTTTCCGCCCGCCTTGGCAACGACCGACGCAATGGACGCAAGAGCCCCGCGCTCGTTTATCACCTCCAGCTGAAGCCTTCCAACATAATAGCTTTCATCGTCTTTGCTGTCGCGCCAACCAAGATCGAGCCATATATCAGGTTTATCGTCGAATTCGGCAAGTGTTGGACAGTCAATCGTATGAATATCAATTCCCTTAGCAACGACTTTGATACCAATGATACGATCCCCCCTGACAGGATGACAACAATCAGCCATGTGGATTATCGCCGTATTGTCGATGCCGGAGATTGGCCCTGCCCCCTTTGCAACTTCTTCCCAGTTTTCATGGACAGTCGGCAGTTTGTCGGTCCCCACTTCAACTTCAACTCCTGGAAACCCTGCCTCCAAAACCATCTCTTCTGAAACAGAGCCTTCACCCACCGAAACGAACAGCGCATCCTCGTTTTCCAAATTGAGAATCTTTGACGCTTCAACCAAAACAGCTGGCGTCAGGTCCAAACCTCTGCGCTGTGCAGATTTCTCAAGGAGTGTTCGGCCAAGGCTGAGAAATTCGCTGTAGCGTGCCTGTCGAATGTGTCGCTTTATCGCAGAACGGGCTTTGCCCGTTACGACAAAAGTCTCCCATCGCGTTGACGGCTCCTGCGCTTCTGACGTCAGAATCTGAACCTGATCACCATTCTCGAGCTGGTGCCTCAAAGGTACCATGCGTCCATTGACTTTAGCGCCGACACAATGGTCGCCCACCTCGGTGTGTACTGCGTAAGCAAAATCTACCGTGGATGACCCGCGCGGCAACGAGATTAATTCGCCTTTGGGGGTGAAACAGAACACCTTGTCCTGAAACATAGCGAGTTTCGTATTCTCCAGAAATTCCTCAGGGTCATGTTCATGTTCAAGAATTTCAAGAAGTTCTCGCACCCAGACATATTGAGACCCCTCGACCTTGTCGCTCTGCTGCTTGTACTGCCAGTGAGCGGCAACGCCCATTTCGGCCTCCGCATGCATTTCGCGGGTTCGGATTTGAATTTCAAGCCGCCTGTTTTTAGGGCCTATAACTGCGGTATGAAGGGAACGGTAATAGTTGCGTTTGGGCGTTGAAATATAGTCCTTGAACCGGCCAGGTATCGTCGAATACTGGCCATGAATAATACCAAGCACGCGGTAACAATCATCCACGCTTTTCACCACCACGCGAAATGCCATCACATCCGACAATTGTTCAAAACTGATATTTTGTCGTTCCATCTTACGCCAGATAGAATATGGGCGTTTAATCCGACCGCTTACAGATGCTTTGATATCAGAGATATCCATCAATTCTTGTAGCGCAGCAACCATTTCGCGCTCCAGCTCGGGACTCTCCTCAATCAGAAAGTTCAGCCGCGCTGTGATAGACTCCATTGCTTCTGCGTCAAGGTTTCCGAATGACAGGTGCTCAAGCTCGTCTTTCAAAACGTTCATGCCGAGCCGCTCGGCCAGAGGTGCATATATTTCCAGTGTTTCCAAAGAGATACGCTTGCGTTTTTCCGGCTTCTTTATGTGATGCAGTGTGCGCATATTGTGCAGACGGTCGGCCAGCTTTACGAGCAACACTCGAATGTCGTTGGACATAGCGAGCAGAAATTTCCGAAAGTTCTCTGCCTGCCGAACACTTTCCGCCTGCAACTCGATTTTGGATAATTTAGTCACACCATCAACAAGTTCGGCGATTTTCTGGCCAAAAAGATCATCGATCTGTTCGATGGTCGCCACGGTGTCTTCGACAACATCGTGTAACAAGGCCGTTGCGATTGTATCGCTGTCCAGCTTCATATCGGTCAGGATACCCGCCACTTCAAGCGGGTGAGAAAAATATGGATCCCCTGAGGCTCTTGTTTGTGTTCCATGTGCCTGCATCGCAAACACATAGGCGCGGTTCAAAAGAGCCTCATCGACATTTTTGTCATAGGCTCGAACACGATCAACAAGTTCAAATTGGCGGATCAAAGGACAGCAACTTTCAATCTTTGATGGCGACGTTAAAGGTATATGCCAACAGATACTCTTTCCAACTCAGAATTTCAGCCCATTTGTTCATTAAAGTGTTATTTTTCTTCAGGGTCTTGGTAAAGATGGCAAAACAAATGAAAGCAGCGGTTATTCACGAGTATGGCCGCAATGGTGTTCTGAAGGTCGAGCAAATCAGAAAACCCGTGCCTGGGCCGAAAGAAGTTCTGGTAAAAGTCAAGGTTGCGTCGTTAAACCCGCGTGACTGGCTGAC
Organism: uncultured Kordiimonas sp.; assembly: GCA_947503625.1. GTDB lineage: Bacteria > Pseudomonadota > Alphaproteobacteria > Sphingomonadales > Kordiimonadaceae > Kordiimonas. The sequence continues at coordinate 513,531 of CANNEK010000001.1, forward strand.
CATGCGCGGCATCTATCAGGCGCGCAAAACAGTTGAGCCATTGCCCATTACGCTCGGGAGTGACTTTTCAGGTGAAATCGTGGAAGTCGGGCCTTCGGTGACAAAATTCAAATCAGGTGACCACGTCTTTGGGATGCAACCTTTAAAAGGCAAGTTTGGTGCATTCGCCGAATACGTCAAAGTGACAGAATCAGCCATTGCCTCCCGTCCCGAAGTTATCACAGATTCCGATGCCGCTGCCATGCCCTGCGCAGGACTGACAAGTTACCAAACGCTTCACGACATTGCCAAAGTCGAGCCCGGCGAGACGATCCTGATCAACGGTGCCTCGGGCGGGGTCGGCGTATATGCCATTCAAATTGCCAAAGCGATTGGTGCCCGCGTGGTCGCTGTTTGCGGGCCAGACAACCTCGATTTATGTACATCTCTGGGTGCGGACGAGGTCGTCAACTATCGAGAAGAAAACTTTGAACAACGCGCAGCAGAATTTGATGTCGTCTATGATGTAATCGGGCGCTCGGGCCCAAAGAAGGCAGCCATGACAATGAAGCGTGGCGGGCGATACATCACCACCATTCCCGGCCTAGATACACTCGTTGCTGCTGGTCTCAGCTGGCTTGGGTGTACATTTTTACCGGGTGAACGCAAATCGACACACCTGATACTGGTGAAGCCCGTACCCCGCGACATGCTTTCAATGGCAGACCTGATTACTTCCGGGAAAATGAAAACCGTCATCGACAGCAGGTTTGCTCTGGATGACATTGAACTTGCTTTCGAGCGGAGCCAGACATGGCGTGCACGCGGTAAAATCCTGATAGATATCGATCACTAGCAAAAAACCCGACCTCAAAGGCCGGGTTTAAAAACTCTGAAGAACAAAGAATCCCGAGATTCTATTCTTCGGCAGGCTTCTCTTCAGCGACAGCTTCAGCAGCGGGGGCTTCAGCAACTTCAGCCGGGTTGTCCATCCCTGCCATCAAAATCGACATATCGACTTCTTCAGGTTCATCCGACTCCACAACTTTACGCATCGAATGAATGATCGACTCTTTCAAATCGTCTTCGAACATTTTCTCTTCGGCAATTTCCCGAAGGGACACAACCGCATTCTTGTCGTTGTCACGCTCTACCTCGAGCGGCGCTCCGGCAGAAATCTGACGGGCACGCTGAGCGGCTACAAGCACAAGGTCAAAGCGGTTGGTAACTTTATCGACGCAATCCTCGACGGTAACGCGAGCCATGCAAATTCTCCACAAACAAACTGGGGCGTTTGAGCCCTCTTCGGTCTAGCCGACGCTTATAATAACCCCGGTCGACGGTGTAAAGAGGTGAATCGCCTTTATTTCACATCGACAGGGACAACGCCTGCCCTGCTGAGGTCCGGCAGGGCCATCAGGAGATCCCGGCAGCTTTTTGCATAGACAGGGTGCATCCAGGACGCAGCCAGATCACATAGCGGCTTCAGCACAAAAGCTCTTTGATGCAGACGCGGGTGTGGCAGGATTAGTTCCGGAATGTCCGCATGCGGGTTCGCCTCCCCGGCAACTGATCGCCAGGTCCGATCGTTAGGGTAAACCTGACTATCATAATCTATGATATCAATATCGAGCGTACGCGGGCCCCAGCGTGTTGATCGCTCTCTATCGAAGGAGAGTTCAATAGTCTGGCAGATTGCCAACAAATCCTGCGCATCTTTTTCTGTTACTCCTGCAACAACACAATTGATGAAATTGGGTTGTTCGGATTTCGGCACGGGTTCCGTCTCGTAAAATTTCGAAACCTCAATTTCGTCAACTCCCGAAGTTCTGATGGCTATTATTGCGGCCTCAATAATGTCTGACGGCTCCATCCCACGGCAAGGCACATTGCTACCAAGAGACAGTAAACAATTTTTTTGAACAGCAATTGCCATACTTTTACTTTCGCGGCTATCGATAGGTAATTCTTATCAAACGGCGCACAACTACCCCATTGAAGGCAGTGTTTTTAGCCCCCAATGTTAAGGAGAGAAAGTTGTTTTGTTGAATTAGTATCGGATTGTTTATGCTTTTTTATCCTGAAGAACGTACGGCCCTTTTCATAGATGGTGCCAATTTATATGCCACAGCACGTGCTCTGGATATCGAAATTGATTACAAAAGCCTTCGATCCTATTTCGCAAAACACGGTCGGCTTTTGCGGTCCTTTTATTACACCGCCATTTTGGAAGACCAAGAATACAGCCCTCTGCGCCCGCTGGTTGACTGGCTGGATTATAACGGATTCACTTTGGTCACAAAACCGGTAAAGGAGTTCACCGATGACCAGGGACGCCGCAAGATCAAAGGCAACATGGATATCGAAATTGCCGTTGATATGCTGAACATATCGGATCAGCTTGATCATGTTATCCTCTTCTCAGGCGACGGCGACTTCAGGCGTCTTCTGGAGGCTGTGCAGCGCAGGGGCGTCAGAGCCACGGTTGTCAGCTCCAATCGTACGCAACCATCAATGATTGCAGATGAACTCCGCCGCCAGGCAGACCAGTTCATGGACCTTGAAGAGATGCGTGATATATTTGCCCGTCCCGCCACACGCACCGCTGCTTCCGTGCCGCCGATCGATGTTGCGTTCGAGGAACAACTGGAAAGCCAGATCATGTAGATTTCTGGCTGTGTCTGAATGACCAGACTTGACGCGGCGAAACTGGCGTGATGTTGTCCGGGGCTCTGATGACCCAAAATGGACGCAGATTTACATGGCACTTTTTCAAGAACCGATCGACGCGCCGCCAGAACCCGCAGCAGACTGCACACTCTGTCCGAGGCTTGTGGATTTCCGACATGCCAATCAAGCAACCTATCCAACTTTTTTCAACGGCGCGGTACCCAGTTTTGGCGATGAATGTGCCAAGTTTCTGGTCGTTGGCCTCGCACCAGGTTTAAAGGGGGCGAACCAGACAGGCAGGCCCTTCACGGGTGATTATGCGGGGGACCTTCTGTACAAATGTCTCAAGACTATGGGCTGGGCATCCGGTGAGTATGACAAACGACCTGATGACGGCTTTACGCTTTCGGATGTTATGATCACAAACGCCGTACGCTGTGTACCGCCGCAGAACAAACCAATTGGCGCCGAAGTCAATAACTGCCGCCCTTTTCTAATTTCCCGCATGGCTTCTTTGCCAAACCTTAAGGTGCTGCTGGCACTCGGCAAAATCGCTCATGACACAACGATCCGGACCTTTGGCCTCAAACAGTCGGCCTACAAGTTCGCTCATGAGGCAGTACATCACCTGCCCAATGGCTTGACGCTCGTAGATAGCTATCATTGCTCTCGTTACAACGTGAATACTGGCCGCCTTACCGAAGAAATGTTTCTAGGCGCGCTTCGTCTCGTGAAACATGAAATCAGTTAAACAGGCTGGCATTCCACAACAAAAAAAGGGAGCCGAAGCTCCCTTTTTTTGTATCCTGATCAAAACCACCTAGAAACGAGCATTTACTGCAAATCGTGCATTAAGTGGAGGAGCAACGGTCGCCTGATGTGTCGCATGCGAATTCGGGAAGTATAACTCGTCGGTCAGGTTTTCCACGTTGACTTGAATACGGATATCCTCCGACACATCGTAGTATGCCGCAGCATCAAACCGGGTATAGCTCGGCAGCACAGCTGTGTTGCCGTTGTCAATGAAACTCTCGTCCTGGAATGTTATCCCCAGCCCCACACCGAATCTGTCTGTTACCTGGAAGTTGTTCCACACTGAGAACATGTGCTCCGGAAGTTCGCGCGGGCGCAGTCCAGTGTTACCAGACCTGTTAACCTGCTCACCGTCCAGGTAACTATAACCGGCTGAGATAAACCATCGCTCCGTGACCTGCCCCAACAGCTGGATTTCGAAACCTTCGATGGTAGAGTCGATCACATCCAGCGTTTCCGGATCATTGTCGGCAACCTGCGGTGAACTCTGCTCAATCTCGAATATAGCAGCTGTAAGGCTCAGGCCTTGCGCAAAGTCCCATTTAATACCTGCTTCAAGATTGGTGAATATATTTGGGTCCAGTTGGTTATTGGTGCCATTGATGTTAGCAAACTGCTCGCCGCTCCGCGGCAGGAAGGACTCGCTGTAACTTGCATAAATTGAGATATTTTCCTGCGGCTTCAGGATAAGACCGAATCTTGGTGAAACGCGGTCGTCAGCGCGGGTACGTGTATCGTTAGCCGGCAAGTTAAATACTTCAATGTCAAAGCGGTCATATCGTGCGCCAACAACCAAGTCTGCCCAATCTGCCAATTCAATCTGGTCCTGAATATAGGCCGAGAAAACATCAATCTTCACCCTGGTATCGTCGTTCAAATCGGCTGTGAAGTCATTCGTGGCCGTAACGCCTGATGCATTGACACCAACACCATTCCGCAAATTCAATGGGCGCGCGATAGTGAAGATTTCATTGTCGTCTGACGTCGTGTCCCAGAACGAGTTGAAACGGAACTGATCTGATGACGTATTGATGTATTCAACACCGCCGATGATCGTATGGCCGATAGAACCGGTTGTTGCTTCAGCAACCAGATTTCCAGACAGCACGAGGTTTTCGCGCTCAGTCGTATCCTCGTAACCATCAAGCGTTACCTGGTTTGGGGTATTTGCCTGATCGTAGCTTGAAGCGTAGAAATTACCGTAAAACTTGTCATAGTTACCGTAGAAGGCGCTAACGTTGGCTTTCAGGTTATCGGAGAAATCGTGCTGAATAGCTGCCCGAAACAAATGGGCTTTCAGCGTCGTAGTGTTCACTTCCGGGTCGCCAAAGACAATGTCTTCAAAGTCTTCGACCGGTCGTCCATCTGCGCCGGTCGGAATACCGCGATCAATGAAGCGTTCGTGATCGATATACTCGTAGGACAGGTCAACAGTCGTGGCCTCGCTCAGCAGAAATTTGCCGGTTGGGTTAATACCGATGCGCTCGCCATCAAAAAAGTCTCTGTGGTTATTCAGGCTTTCGTACATGGCATTAATACGGAATGCCGCTCTCTCACCGGCGTCGAAATTGCTATCGATCTGAAAGCCGAATTCACCGAAAGTATCAACAGCAGCCTGCGCAGTTGTAAAGCTTTCTTCAATCACGCCTTTTTTGGTAACCCTGTTCAAAACTCCACCAGTGCCCCCCCGGCCAAACAACAATGCATTCGGGCCGCGCAGGATTTCCACCTGCTCGAGGTTGTACAAAGGCCGATAATACTGAACGTCATCACGCGCACCATCGATGAAGAAGTCGGCAGTAGACCGAACTCCGCGGAATACGATGGAGTCGCGGTGCCCTTCCCCCTGAGAGTTGTTGACGCCAGGCGTGTAATTAATGATTTCTGCGACACTTGTGAAACCGCGTTGCAATATCTCATCGGCCGAATAAAGAGACAAACTCTGGGGTACGTCAATAATGGGGGTCGGTGCCTTAAGCGAGTTGACCTGATCCGAATACAGGACTTTACCTGTCACGATGATCTCTTCAAGGTCTGCGTCAGCTGCGACTTCAGCGGCTGATACTGCTGCCGTAGAGCCTGCCAATAAAGCAATGACGGAACTTGCACGTAAAATGTTTCTCATTGGTGTCTCTTGTTAAGAATGATTATTAATAATAGCTGCAGGAACGAAGTAACGACATGCCTTTAATAACGCAAATCATTCTTAACTGGATATTCAGGAATTATTGCGATTGCTCAGTTACCGTAGCAATTTTGCAACATGCGACCAGCGGTGACACCTGTAAGCTTTTTATTGGTATGGGGTATGTCTGCCAACCAGCATAGGTCGTGTGCCTAGCCATGGTCTTTCATAAGACGGGCCTTTTGACGATCCCAGTCTCGTTGTTTAGCGGTTTCGCGCTTGTCGTGCAGCTTTTTGCCTTTCCCCAAACCCAAGGCGACTTTAGCCCTACCCTGATCATTGAAGTAGATTTTCAATGGCACCAGGGTCATGCCACCGCGCTGAACGGCACCACCCAATCTGGCAATCTCGCGTTTATGCATCAGCAATTTCCGGGGGCGACGAGGTTGATGATTAAACCGATTACCATGGGAAAACTCCGGTACGTAGGCGTTGACAAGCCATAACTCGCCATCCTTTTCTTCGGCATAGCTTTCTTTGATATTGGCCTGTCCGTCGCGCAGTGATTTAACCTCGGTGCCTGTCAGCACCAAACCGGCCTCGAACTCGTCCTCAATGAAAAACTCGTGTCGGGCTTTACGGTTGTCGGCGACCACTCTTGAAGGCGGCGTCTTTTCTTTTTTCTTTGGGGCCATTGAATTGTCAGAGTCCACTGGGGCTCAACCCCGCATGATAAATGGCAGATGCAATAATTGAGCGCGTGCTCTCGCTGGTCGGCAATATCGGTAACCGGACAGTCTCGCCACAAATACCCAACAAGCTGCCTGCATACTTGGCTGGCGCAGGGCTGGGCTCCAGGAACATTGCACGGTGCAAAGGCAAAAGTTTATCATGAATATTGAGTGCTTTGGTGAAATCACCATGCGCACATGCTTGCTGCATTTCAGCGCAAAGCTTCGGTGCCACGTTGGCAGTGACAGAAATACAGCCCGTGCCGCCCATCGCATTAAAACCCACAGCGGTTGCATCCTCGCCTGACAGCTGAATGAATTCAGGACCCATGGCTGCGCGTTGACTGGCACAGCGATCAAGGTCACCCGTGGCATCCTTTACGCCAACGATGCGCTCCAACTCGAATAAACGCGTCATGGTCTGGACGGACATGTCGACAACGGAGCGGCCGGGAATATTGTAAATGATGATGGGCAATTGTGACGCATCATGAATGGCTTTAAAGTGCTGGAACAAACCCTCCTGGCTTGGCTTGTTATAATATGGGGTCACAACCAGCGCGCCGTCGGCGCCAGCCACCTGGGCGTGGCGGGTAAGGGCTATAGCCTCGGCCGTGTTGTTTGAACCCGTCCCGGCGATCACAGGTATTCTGCCAGCAGCAGCTTCCACACAGAGCTCAACAACCTGACCATGTTCTTCATGGCTTAGTGTCGGAGACTCGCCTGTGGTACCTACAGGGACGAGACCACTCGACCCTTCAGCTATCTGCCATTCGACCATTTTCTGGAACCGATCAGCATCTACGGTACAATCTTCGGTAAAAGGCGTGATGAGCGCCGGTATAGACCCTTTAAACATGGCCTTTGCCTCTTCCAGAGTTAAAAAAATCTGGCGCACCCTAACGCCAGCCCCGGAAAAGGGCAAGCGCAGGATGGCCAGTTGCGAGGTTCAGGGAGGGGTAGTCTCTGGAGTTGGCTGTTCTATCACCTCATATTTCGGTTGTTACCGCGCCGCTTGTGACGCATGCCGCGCTCAAGCGCTTCGTCAAGTTCCATCTCGGTCACGGTGCCATCACCGTTAACATCAATCTTCTTATGTCGCTTGATCATGGGAGCGGCGAATTCCTCGACAACGAGCTGCTCATCGCCATTTTTATCGAAGCGTGCCATGAATTTAATGCGTGACGGCTGATGTTTCTCGGCAAATGCCTCCAATGATCGCGCCGGGGCACGTTTACCCTCTTCCTGGCGGGCTTCCCGTCGCTCTTGCATCCGCTCCATGCGGCGCTGGGCTTTCGCAGACAGCGGCATTTTTTCAGGAAGTTCTTCCAGCAGCACAATCCCGTTGCCATCCTGGTCAAACTCGGAGAACTTTTGTCTGGCTTGTTGCATAAGTTCGTCGTGGGTGATCGCACCGTCCCGGTTTACATCTAGTTCCTGAAATCTTTCTTTGGCATATGCCTTGAAGTCTCGCTTCAGAGCTTCCTGAGCGCCAACCGATGTTGCAACCAGCACCATCAGTGAAACTGCTATCGTTGGTGTTTTCATTTTTATAATTCCTGTGGTCATTTTGTCTGTTCGAATTAAGGAGTAGACCAAACATCCAGCACCTTTCTTCAGTTCTGATACGCTGGGTTCCAGCAAACCCTTCGCCCATCCCTGCATCTCATCGCTATTTTCTTGTCGGTTCACCGCATTTGCCATAGGTTCTGTTGAAATTACGGACAAAAGCAGCAGCGGGCATTTCGATTGGGCAACTATTCTGGCCGCTGTACAGGGGAAGGTTTCATAATGCGTTTTTTTGCTATTGCTTTGGCATTTATATTCACAACTTCGGCGGTCGCTGATCCGATCAAGCAAACCAAAGGATCATTTGAAGACAAATTCCGGCAGCTTGAAGAGCATCTGCCGACACCAAATGTCTACAGAACCGGATCGGGGGCGCCCGGCCATCAGTATTGGCAGCAGAAGGTCGATTATGACATCAAAGTTACATTGAATGAAAATGAGCGAGTTATTCGCGGCACTCAGCGCGTTGTTTACAAAAACAACTCTCCAGATACCCTGAACTACTTGTGGCTTCAGCTGGACCAAAACCGTTTCTCAAAACACTCGGATGCTGTCGCTGCAATGCGCCAAAGCAAAGGCGCACGAAACCGCATGGGGTATTCAACACTTGAGTACCTGGCGCGCACTGAAATGCAGGACTGGGGTTTCAATCTCACTCGCGTGCAATCAGGCGGCGACGATCTCAACTACACCATCAATGACACTATGATGCGTATCGACGTACCCAAACCGCTCGCACCAGGGGACAGCTTCACATTTGATATCGACTGGTGGTTCAACATTGTGGAAGCAAAGATTATGGGGGCCCGTGGCGGCTATGAGCCATATGAGCGCGACGGCAATGATATTTTCTTTATCTCTCAGTGGTTTCCAAGGCTTGCAGCCTATACAGACCTGAAGGGGTGGGAGCACAAACAGTTCATAGGCACCGGCGAATTCACGCTTGAGTTCGGCGACTATGACGTGGAGATCACTGTACCTGCAGATCATATTGTTGGCTCTACCGGCGAACTGCAAAATGCTCGAGATGTCCTGACCCGGGAACAGCGTGACAGGCTTGAAACGGCACGCACGTCAGACCGGCCCGTATTCATCGTTACGCAGGAAGAGGCTCTGGAGAACGAAAAGGAGCGCTCTGAAGACACTAAAACATGGGTTTTCTCCGCAGAAAATGTGCGCGACTTTGCCTTTGGTTCATCTCGTAAATTTGTTTGGGATGCGCTCGGAGTCAAAATGCCGGAAAGCGGTCGTACGGTTATGGCGATGTCGCTCTATCCGGACGAGGCAATGCCATTGTGGGACAAATACTCAACACACGCGATTGCGCACACGCTTGATACCTATAGCCGCTATTCGTTTGAGTATCCTTATCCTGTTGCATGGTCTGTGAATGGCCCGATCGGTGGCGGCATGGAATACCCCATGATCACATCAAACGGTCCAAAGCCGGTAATCGAAGAGAAAGATGGCCAGGAAATTCGCACCTATACCAAACGTGCAAAATATGGCCTCATTTCGGTCGTGATCCATGAGATCGGGCATATCTATTTCCCGATGGTTGTGAACTCCGATGAACGCAATTGGGCGTGGATGGATGAAGGACTGAACAGCTTCCTGCAAAGCATGTCCGAGCGTGAATGGGAAGCCTACTACCCAAGTCGTTACGGGCACCCTGCAAGGGCTATTCCTTACATGAAAAGCCCAAACCAGACACCTATCATGACCCAAGCCGACAGCATCCTTGGTTACTTTCCCAATGCATATATCAAGCCGGCAGTCGCGCTGAATATCCTGCGTGAAACCGTTATGGGCAGGGAACTGTTTGATTTCGCCTTCAAAGAGTTTTCACGGCGCTGGAAGTTCAAACGCCCCTACCCGGCAGATTTTTTCCGTACTATGGAAGATGCATCGGCAAAAGACCTCGACTGGTTCTGGCGCGGCTGGTTCTACACGACCGACCATGTTGATATCGGTATCAGCGGCGTCACTCATGCGCGCATTAACACCGGTGATCCGGAAGTTGAAAACCGGCTTGACCGCAAAGAGGCCGAAAAAGAAAAAGTCTATGTGGCTGAAACACGCAACAAAGCCGATGGCATGGTGCGTCGCATTGATCGCTTCCCGGAACTGGTTGATTTTTATAATGAAAATGATGATCACATCGTAACGGAAAAGCAACGGAAAGCCTATCAGGGGAAACTGAAAGGCTTGAAAGGCTGGGAGAAAGAACTACTCAAGTTCGGCCATGAACTGTACTTCATTGACTTCAAAAACCATGGCGGCCTCGTCATGCCTATGGTACTCAAGGTTGACTATGAAGACGGCAGCAGCGAAGACGTTCGCATCACAGCTGAGATTTGGCGTTCAAATGCCAAAGAGGTCACCAAGCTTCTGGTACGTAAGAAGAAAATCAAATCGATAACACTCGATCCGTACCTCGAAATTGCCGATACCGACACATCGAACAATATGTGGCCGGCGCAAGTTGCTACAAGTCGTGTTGAACTCTTTAAAAGCAGTCCTTCGCGGAATCTCATGCGAGAAGCCATGGATGGGCAAAAAACAGAAAACGGCAAGGAAGCAGAGAGCGGAACTCAGTAAGGTTTCAATTGTCAATTGGCGACACCATGGGGGCCTTCGAGCCCTCAGCTTCTCTAAAGAAGTACCAAATTCCAGTGTATCCATTAACCAGAAGGTTTGTCGCGTTAAACGACGCGTCGGAGCATAAGGAATGCGTCAGGCATTCTGTGTTTTTTTGAGCGTCGTTAATCTTAACTTAAAGGCCGATCAGGTACCTACAAAAAGCGATGGCATCAAAGACACAAAAAGCTCTGATTCTCAATACGCTGGCTATCATCCTGCTGGTCGCTGCGATTGTCGTTGGTAACTGGCCTTTTTCTACCGTGCCAACAGCTCTGGTTCTGCTGGCGATAACATCTATTTTAGCGTCCGCTTTTTTTGTTCAGAACCAGGGCTCAAAATCCGAGGAAACGTCAGGAAACTGGCGAATTGAAGCTGACGCTTTGACAGACGCCGTTTTGGTGACAGATGTGAACGGCACGATCAAAGGGATCAACAAAGCCTGGGAAGAATTGTTACCCTATGCTGCACTTGCTGGAACCCTCTCAGACATTATGGAGCCTCTTCATAGTCAATCGCTTGACCGCCAAACTGCAGATGAGGTTGTCAATGCAGTGCTGTCCGCCCCGGAGATCAACTTCACGGACCGCCTGAACCTGAATGACGGGCGCGTAATAGAGCGCACCACTCGTACAATTGCAGGGAGCAGCGAGCGTATCTGGATGCTGAGAGATGTTACTCAGGCAATAGTCGCCAACAACGACAGCGCAATGCACCAAACAATGGTGGAGGAAGACGCAGCCCGGACGGCAGAGCTTGCCGAGCAACTGTTTCACGCAAAGGCTGAGTTGGAGAAGAAACAGACGGAACTGACCAAGCTTGCCAACACCGATCCCATGACAGGGCTTTGGAACAGACGCCGTTTTTTAAGCCTGGCTGAAGAGGCTATCAAAGCCTCCGGCACCGGGCAGTCGCTCTGGGTCATCATGATGGATATAGATCACTTCAAACGCGTAAACGATACTTATGGCCATGCTGCAGGCGATGTTGCAATCAGGGATTTTTCCAACACAATAAGTAGCTGCGTGGGCGATGCCGGGTGTGTGGGCAGACTGGGCGGCGAGGAGTTTGCCGCAATCCTTAAAGATTGCCCCGTAGATGAAGCGTATCGAATTGCGGAGAAAATTCGCAGCACCACCACCGAAATACAGACAAAATGCGGTGCCGAGGTTTTCCGATTCACCACAAGCATTGGTATTGCTCCCTGGATGAAGGGAGAAACAAGCATTGAACCGGCGCTGGATCGTTCGGACAAAGCTCTGTACAGTGCAAAGGCATATGGACGTAACAGAGTGGTTGGATACGAATAATGAACTGGTTGACGCGCCGGCTGCTAACAATCGGAATGATCTTTGGATTAGCCGGTCTTGACACTTCTCCAAATGTACAAGCTCACAATGTATATAGCAGCTTCACTCAAATCGACTGGAATGCTGCCGATAATTCGATTGAACTTGTTCTACAAATTCACAGCCATGAGTTGGAGACAAAGCTTTCTCTGTTACTTGATCAGCGCTTGAGTTTTCTTGAAGACGATGACTTTAAAATGCTGGAAACTGCCACCGGCGACTTTATCAAAGCAAACATATCACTTGTACTTGATGACAGGCCTGTAGACCTGATTTTTCTCGGGATCGAGACAGACGGCCAAACAGTCATTGCCTACCTGGAACAAGACTGGGCAGAAAGGCCAGTCAGCATTGATATAATGAACACCATTTTTCTGGAGGAACTTCCGGGTCAGGTGAACTCGGTACTGGCTGCAGTCGGGGGAAACCGGCGCGGCGGTGACATAATGCTGGATACAGGCCCGCTACACTTCAAATTTTGACACCATCGTGACTTGTTTGACAACTATGCTATCGCTAATGTTGACGAAACGGAAGAACGGAATGATACGAAAAAAAATCACTGTTGCGGCCTTGCTGACCGCTCTTTTCCAACTATCTACGGCCGCCTGCCCGGCTGCCGCTCAGGAACAAAGAATAATGATGATTGCCCGCGACAGCGCTATTTTGGCCGGTGGCGGGCGATTTTGCAAATTTGACCCGGATGAAGTTGAGGAGTTTATCAGCAAAGCCGAAGCGAGACTCTCACTTCTGGCAAAAGACGAATACGAAAAGGTATTGGCTCGCCTGGAATTCAAAAACAATCTGGACGCCTTCTCCGTGAAGGAACCGTCAGGTGGATGCTCTGACTTTCGTGCAGTTTTCAACAGAGCGCGGGCAAGCATTCAGTAAGTACATTGTTAAATGAGACCAATTGAGGCTGCGCAGAGACTAGTGGAAGTCTTCAGCTATTGACCTCTTCGGTCAGTCATCGAAAATAATGGTCGCCTGCGCCAGTCCCGAAGTTTCAGGCATCAATAAATACTTAGTGGGTATTCAAGGAGTATGCGGGTTATGGATATTGAGGCAACAATCAAAAGGCTCTTGGCAGCGACAATGCTAAGCGCCGTCGCACTGTCTGCGGTAGCCGGTGATCAATCCAAACCCTCTGAAGAACCTGAGAAGCCTGCCACAACGAAAAAACAGGAAGAACCTGAAGAAAAAGAAAAGGATGACCCAAAAGAAGACGAGGACCAACCTGAAGACGAAGATGAAAAGAAAGAAAAAAAGAAAAACAAGAAACTGATCGATGATATTGTTGAAGACTACGACTATATGGACGGCCTGTTCACGGTTTACCGAGACCCTGAAAACGGTATTTTACATTTGGAAGTGCGTGAAGATCAGATCGGCAAAGAGTTCATCTACTATTCCCACATTGCTGACGGAGTTGTCGAAGGCGGTCATTTTCGCGGGCAATTCAGAAGCCAGAAAATCTTCACCATAGAAAAAAGGTTCGACAAGCTGGCGTTTGTTGAGAAAAACCCTTTCTTCTATTTTAACCCGGAGAATAATCTGGCGAAAGCAGGGCAAGCCAACATCTCTGATGCGGTTATCTCCATCAATAAGATCCGGGCGACAAACGAAGAAGAAACAACATATCTGATCAACGCTGATGGACTGTTTAGAAACGAGACTTTTGATCAAATCCGTCCGAGCAACCAGCCTGGCCTGCAGCCAGGTCAGCGTTTCAATCTGGGAAAGCTCTCACGTGGTAAAACACACGTGACAGGTGTTCGCAACTATCCTGAAAATACAGCTGTGACAGTAGAATATGTTTACAGCAATCCAGCGCCCGTCAACCGGGGCAACTGGTTTGATATTACTGATGCCCGCAACGTAACAGTTGGCGTTCAACATACTTTGGTTGCCATGCCGGAAAACGACTACATACCTCGTTTCGATGACAGTCGCGTCGGCTATTTTCTTGATTATGTAAATGACCAGACCAGCCAGTCTGCAACACCATGGCGCGACATGATCAACCGTTGGCATCTGGTGAAAAAGGATCCCTCCGCCGACGTGTCAGAACCAGTAGAGCCAATCACATGGTGGATTGAAAACACCACGCCGGAAGAACTGCGCCCCATTATCAAACGCGCTGCAGAAGCATGGAACCCTGCATTTGAGACGGCCGGGTTTCGTAATGCTGTCGTTGTGAAAATTCAGCCTGACGATGCAACATGGGACGCAGGTGACATCCGCTACAATGTCCTGCGGTGGACTTCAAGCCCGCAACCGCCTTTTGGTGGCTATGGGCCGAGCTTCTCGAACCCGCGCACTGGCCAAATTCTGGCGGCAGATATCATGCTCGAGTATTCCTTCCTGACAAACAGGTTGAACCAGAGCAATATTTTTGAAACCGCCGCCCTGCCCAACGCCAACATCTCCGGCGAAATTGCGCCTGTATCAAACGGCGACGCCAATGCTGCGGAAGGGTTGATGGAACGGCTCAAGCGCCACAGCAACAACTGCAACGTAGGGGCTCACCTACAGTTGAACACCATGCTTGGCAAGACACTCGCTGCAGTCGCGAACCATAGTACGGAACTGACGAGCACGATGGTAGAAGAATCGCTCTACTACCTGATCCTTCACGAAGTTGGTCACACGCTGGGACTCAACCACAATATGAAGGGCACATTTGCACGTTCTTATGAAACGGCTCATGACAAATCAGCTCAGGATGACGGCCTCGCAGGCTCTGTCATGGATTACCCTTCAATCAATTTCGCTCCTGCAGGGGAAGAACAGGCGTATTTCTACCCTGTAAAGCCAGGTCCTTATGACATGTGGGCCATTCAGTTTGGGTATGACCCGGCGATGGAAGACCCTCAAGTGCGAGCGGCCCATCTGGAACGATCGACGGAAAAGGGACTTGGTTTCGCTAACGACGCCGACGATATGCGTGCGCCGGGCCGCGGCATCGATCCGAGAGTTAACGTCTTTGATATGACGGATGATGCCGTGCAGTTTGCTGAAGACCGCCTTGAGCTGGCAAAAGCCGCGATGGGCGACTTGCGCAAGAAGTTTATCAAGGATGGCCAAAGTTATCAGGAACTGCGAAACGCTTATCTCATTCTCACAGCCGACATGTTGTGGCAGGGCCGCGTTGCATCCCGTTACATCGGTGGTGTCTATGTAGACCCCGCAAGAGCTGGCCAGGATGGTGCAAATGCGCCGTACACACCGGTTGAGAAGCAAAAACAGAAACAGGCCATGAGCTTGTTGCGAGAACATATCTTGGGGCCGGATGCATTTTCTGCAGACCCGCAACTACTTCAGCACCTGGCAATTCAGCACCGCGGTTTCCTTCATGGTGGCAGGACGGAAGACCCCAAAATACACGGGCGTATTGCCGCCATTCAGGCGGATATCCTCAATCACATCCTGCACCCCGCAACGATGCAGCGCATGACGGATAGCAGCCTGTATGGAAACGACTATTCTGTCACCGAAGTTCTAGGCGATCTTACCAGTGCAATTTTCGAAGATGACAGCAGGACAGCCGTTAACAGTCGCCGGCAGGTATTGCAGATCATGTATGTGAAGGGGCTGGTCAATATTATGAACATGCCTCAGTATGACTATGTGTCTCGCTCAAATGCGTATTCGAATTTGCGGTTGATCCGCAACAGTATGGCGCGGTGGCGCGGTAACGCTGCAACACGGGCACACAGGGATCACATCGCGTTTCTGATCGACAAAGCTCTTGAGGTTCATAAAGGCTAAACGGCCTATGGATGAGGTCTATAGCGACATTCAGCCATGAAACGCTTTTTGTTTGCTTAGTGAGTGGCATTCCACTCACGTGCAAGTTTCAGGGCTTCGCGAATTTCCCGGGCGCTCAGCTCTCTGGCAACCTCCTCTCTATCCACTTCTGCAGCGTGGTTTCCATGGATTGTCGCCAGATTAAACCATTTATGTGCTTCCACTAAACTTGGTTCCACGCCGTGTCCCGTCGCATAAGTCAACCCCAGTTCATAAAGCGCTCTGGCCAATCTGGTTTCCGAAATATCGGATGTTGCAAAAACTTCAACGTCCGAAACATGATTTGCTATGACCGACATGAAGTGGCCCCTTTCCTTACCCATTAAAGTGCAAAAAGCACTACATCGCGCAAGCTACTTACGCACTGAGCAAGGCCGAAATGATCGGCAGACGGAAGCGGACAAAAGTAGACACTCGTTTCTGTATCCACCTTTTAAGTCATAACAGATTTGACCCCAAATTCCGAGGAAGAAATCTTCATAATTCAGAAGTGTTAACCATTCATCTATCGTTCAGCACACTTCTGTCAGCATGCCTGCACATAAACAGAATATCACCATCTTGCTGCCTTGATTGATGTCGATGATCACAAAAGCAAACAAAGCGTTACAGGAGCGTGAAATGACCTTTAAAAAAACTGGCTTGTTGATAGCTATACCCGCAGCCCTGATGATTGGCGCGTGCAGCACCAACCAATCCCCCAATTCATATGACAGTCGGGCTGTTGGGCAGGTCAACCGTGTTGAACGTGGCACTATCGAAAGCTATCGCTGGGTACAGATTGAACGACGCAATTCAGGCGTCGGCACAGTTGCGGGCGCCGGAATTGGTGCTGCTGCAGGTTCCACAATAGGCAGTGGCCGTGGCCGTGGCGCTGAAAACGTTATCGGCGCAATAGGTGGGGCACTGCTTGGCGGACTCATCGGCAACAGCATTGAAAAGTCGGGTAGCAAAAAAGGCGGGTTTGAATACCTTATCCGCACCGAAAGCGGTGCACTCGTTAGCCTGGTACAGCAGGATACAAGTCCCCTACCTGAAGGTGCACCGGTTGTCATCATGTTTAGCGGCAGCCAAAGCCGGGTGGTTTTCGACCACAACGCACCGCGTTACCAAGGACAGCCATATGAAAATGCACCCCCGCCCGTAGAGGGTGAAAATGGAGAATATAAACCTCAGGCCGGCGGTTAGCTGAACTAACAGTTTTCCTGATGTTTCGCTTACAGGCCCTGGCAATCGCCAGGGCTCTTTGATTTAAACCAGACATTTGAGCTCAGTGTAGCAATTGAGCCAAATCATGGATGTTACTTGCCCTGAGCGTTAGTCAGGCTGTTCTCTATTTTGTTTACGGAGACCGCCAAGCCATGATCTATGAGAATATCGTCTTCCTGCATCTTTTACTGTTTGTCTTCTGGCTTGGCGGAGATGTAGGGGTATTTATCCTGGGGCAACAATCCCGACGATCTGACGTCTATTCCCTGACCGAACGTATGACAATTCTAAAAATATTGACCATGGTTGACATGGCACCCCGCACTTGCATCGCGCTCATGGTACCGGTTTCACTAACTGTCGCGAGCGCAGGCGGATGGTGGGCTGTCCCTGCACCGATGCTGTGGGGCGGATGGTTTGTTGGTGCAACGTTACTTGTCGCTGCCTGGACAGGCTTCATAAATCATGGCTCCGCCAAAGCTGCAATCGCCAAAAAAGTCGACTTCTGGCTTCAGATCGCCATGGCGATATTCTATGGGAGCGTTGCAGTTTCATCGCTAACGGGAAACGGCCCGATCGCCGATACATGGCTCGCTGCAAAGACCATGTTGTATGCTTTGATTTTCGTCACCGCAATCATGATCGATTTGTCTTATCGACCAATCGGCCCGGCCCTGCAAAAATTGATTGCAGACGAAACCAATGCAGAAGCTGAAGCTTTTGTACTTTCTATCCAGAACAAAACACGAAAGTGGGTTCTAACTATTTACGGATTGCTTTTCGTGATCGGATACATTGGCGCGGTTAAACCATTTTAACACATACCTCTGGCAAAAGCCTGGCGGCCTCCGAAGAAACCGCCATCTATTCCAAGCTAACGATCACCAGCGGGCTGATCCTCGTCGTAAACATATTCAACTGTCCACTTCGTGCAGGTATAGCTATCACCTCGATAATCATACCTCATACAGGTACGGACCTCCTCAGGAGGCTGGTACGGCCTTGTCTCGTATATGTGCCTGCCATTCTCGTCAAAACGCGCACCTGAAGAATAAGGTTGCCTGTACCCAGTCGACGGCGCCGGATGGTGGTTAGCATTGTTCCTGGTTGCCGCGTTACCGATTGTTGCACCTACAACTGCGCCAGCAACAGCCCCGGCAGTACGATTGCGGCCGCCATCTATCTCGGCACCAATAATGCCTCCAACAACAGCGCCCAGCAACGTGCCAGCAACATTGTCACCACTACCATTGGTATAACGATAGTTGCTGTGGCCATAGTGATGGCCATCGTCATGATGGAAGCCGGGGCAATAGTCACCATAGTGATAATGGTTGTGGCGGTGTGCCCAGCCCCATGACGCCCTGTGGCCATAGAAACCGCGAGCAAACGGCCAGTGGCTATAATAGTCATAATAGTTATAGGCGTTGTAATAGGAACCAAAGTACGGCCAGAACGGGTCATAAAAGCCCAGTGAATAGCGCGGACCGGTATAGAAACCGCCAAAACCGAAGAAAACACTGTTTCCAAAGCGGGGATAAAAATAGTTCCTATAGACGTTGCGCCTCACACGCGGCTGATAAGGGTCAGCACGGCGGTGTGTGTCGCGGTAACGGTAGCTGCCCCGGTCACGATAACGATCCACGCGTGCGTTACGTGCAGATGCCCTTGCTCTTGTGCCATCATAGCGAGCTGCATCGTTGTAATCGTAGCGACCAGCACCACGACTATTGGTGCGGGTTGCCTGTCTTTGGTTTTGGCGCTGGGTCTGGCGTGCCCGCTCGCGTGTTTGTTGGCGAGCATCCTGACGAACCTGCGCTCTCGACACCTGCCGGGAACCACGGTTCGGATTTTGCCGAGCGGTCTGGCGGCTATCTTGGCGAACCTGTTGCCGGGTCAGTTGACGGTCAGCCGGGCGCGCCGTGCGGCGCGTATCCTGACGCGTATTCTGGCGCGCTTGCTGGTTGGCACGCGCTTCGGTTCGGGCATTAATTTCCCTGTTGCTCAGTGATTGATCGCGAACCTGCCTTGGTGCTTGCGCGCGGCTTATCTGGTCCGAACGTTCTGGTCTTTGCGCCCCGGGCTGTCGTTGTTGGGAACGCTGGCCACGGGGGGCTCGCGCCTGACGTTGCTGAACTCGGGATCGATTAACACGCTGGCGAGGAGGAGCATTTTGCGCTTTTTCCGCCCGAACACGCTCTTTGCGGTCCTTGCGATCATCGGCGCTCACTGTGGTCAGGGGAAGCATGACAGCCGTAGCAGTCAGCAGCAACAGAGACTTTTTAAACATATTACTCTCCAACGATTGTTGCGGACAGCATACCGAGGTCAACTGAACGCAACATGAACCCCCTCTTCACGTTACTTGGGCATGCGATGGTAACACCGCAATGCCGATCAACAAAGAGTGACCGATGCAGATGGCAAAATTGGGGCGGCAGAAAGCCGACAGAGATAGAACGGTCGTGGATTAGGTTGATAACTGGTTCGCCAATGGCAAACGCCTTACCCGCATGCCCGTAGCATCGTGTATGGCATTCATCAAGGCAGGGGCCAGTGGCGGGATAGCCGGTTCACCCATGCCAGTGGGGTCTTCCTTGCTTTCGATCAGATGAATATCAATTACCCTAGGTGATTTATCTATTCTGGACATCGAATAGGTGTCAAAATTCTGCTGCTTAACGGCTGCGTTTTCGACAATAATTTCCTGTCCCAACGCGACAGAAAGACCGTCGTGGATAGCACCTTCTATCTGAGCCTCTACGCCAAGCGGGTTGACGATCAGACCACAATCCGCAGCTGTTGTCACACGCTCAACAGTTACGTCACCATTCCGCACGGACACATCAATAACATGAGCAACATATGACAAATGCGAGTAATAGCCCGCAATGCCCCGCCCCCAGCCCTGTGGCAGCTTTTCACCCCAGCCAGCCTCTAGCGCGGCCCTGCGAAAACACTGAGCCATTCGTTCAGTTTCCATGAAATAACGCCTGCTGCCAACATCAAGTTTTTTAGGCGACCCAAGCACGCTGAGTTGGAACTCCAGAGGGTCGATCCCTGCCGCTCGCGCCATTTCGTCGAGAAAACTCATTTGGGCGAAAGCGGAATTGACACTACCCGGTGCGCGCCATGGCCCCCTCGGGACTGGGCTGGGAACAAAATTCTGCGCAAACTCAGTGTTGTCAACCATGCCTGGCGCAAAGTGATCCATCATCAAGTCTTCATGTATCCATCCTATTTCCGGAAGCGTATCGGGGTCCAGGCTTGGGTAGCCAGAAGACTGGCGGTGTCGCATGGCTGTCAGTTTACCACCCTCGTCAACAGCCCCTGTCATTCTATACTGATTTGCGTTGCGATATCTGCACTGTGTAAGCTCGTCTTCCCTTGTCCAGCTGACCTTTACAGGCTTACCAATAGCTTTGGAAATGTATGCAGCTTCTGCGGGAAAGTCTTTATCCCAGCGACGACCAAAAGCACCGCCAGAGCGCGACACATCCACTTCAATATTGTCCTGATCAACGCCAGTGATTGTATGAGCAACGTCCTGAACACGGTAGGGATGTTGGCAAGGCACGCTCATGTAAACACGGTCGGGGCGGACATCGGCGATCGCTGAATGGGGTTCCATAAGTGCGTGGCCAACATGTGGTACGACGTATTTTGCGTCATGCACCGTTGCTGCTGAACGATAGGCGGTATCGAAATTCCCCTCCGCTCTGTGCGGATTGAAGTCTCCGGTTTCCAGGTCTTCAAGACTTTCCGCCTCAACATCCAGAGAATTGTAGCCCTCAAACGGACCCTCATCCCATTCGACTTCAAGTAGTGAGCGCCCTTTTTTTGCGGCCCAAAAACTCTCTGCAATCACCGCAACACCAGCGGCAAGATGCGGCGCAAGCGGGCTGCTGTTTGATGGGCGTTCAATTGTCAGAATATCAACAACGCCGGGAACACCAAGAGCTGCAGCAGCGTCTACCGAGCGAACCGCGCCCCTGAAATGAGGGCTGCGGGCGATAACCGCATGCAACATCCCGGGCATAGCCTGGTCAATCCCGAAAACTGGCTTGCCTGTCACGATATCTATCGCAGTTTTACTTTTTGTTGGCCGCCCGATAAGCCCGAATTCACTGGTTTTCTTAAGTGTCACACCCTGTCCGGGTACGGGCATTCCAACCACCTCATCAATGAGGTCGCCGTACGCAACGCGCTCTCCGGTCGCAGGATTAGTCACATAGCTGTTCTTCGTTTCCAGACCTTCGGAACTAACGTTCCACAGCTTTGCCGCAGCCATCTTCAGCATTTCACGCCCTTGAGCACCGAATTCTCTCATGGGGTGCCACATGGACCGTATGCTATTGCTTCCTCCAGTACTTTGACGAACAAACAAGTATTCCAGTTCGCCTTTCGCGTTGCGTTTGCGGCGTAATGGAAGCTGTTTCACCGTCACATTTGACCAGTCAGCATCGAGTTCTTCCGCGAGGAGCATGGGCACACCGGTAGACGTGCCCTGGCCCATTTCAGCCTTCGGGTTGTGAATAATGATCGAGTTGTCACGGTTTATCGTGACCAATGGAACTGTCATGCCATCAGCGTCGAGAACAGCTCGCCCAGCCGCGAAAACAGCCTTGGGAACCATAAAAGTCACCGCACCCGCAGCGGCCATAAGTTTCATTACAGAACGGCGATCTAGGGCGGCAACAGTCATGACAGTCTCCTCCATTTGAGAGGAAATCATACTGTACATGCCGGAATTCGTCGCCACCGCTAGTCGCAATAGTATAACAATTTGTCGCAAACAACAAAAAAGGCTCGCCATTGGCGAGCCTGTAATGCCGGTTATTGAAAGCTTGGCTTCTCTATCCGTCCAGCTTGGGTTTCAAAAGCTGGTTCACCATGCCAGGATTAGCTTTTCCCTGGGTCGCCTTCATAACCTGACCAACAAAGAAACCGAGCAATTTGTCCTTGCCCGCCCGATATTGCTCAAGTTGACCCGGGTTCGCCGCGATCACTTCGTCGATGATCTTTTCGATCGCACCTGTGTCGGAAACCTGTTTCAGGCCCTTTTCTTCAACAATTGCCGCCGCGTCTTTGCCGGTTTCGAACATTATTTCGAAAACATCCTTCGCGATACGGCCAGAAATTGTGCCATCTTCAATCAACACCAACAGGTCTGCGCCCTGCTCAGCTGTTACAGGCGAATTCGCAATGGTTTTCCCTGCCTTGTTAAGCGCACCAAACAAATCGCCGGTTAGCCAGTTAGAGGCCTTAACAGCAACTGCCGCTTCATCTTTTTTGGCGGCTTTTGCCAGAGCTGCCACCAGTGTTTCAAAATAGTCCGCCTGTTCCTTCTCGGCGACCAGAACGCCAGCGTTATAGTCATTGAGGCCCAGCGCACTCATGAAGCGGGCTTTTTTGACATCTGGCAACTCGGGCAAGCTGTCTTGAGCGGCCTCAATAAAGGCATCGTCAAATTCAAGTGGCAGAAGATCCGGGTCAGGGAAGTAACGATAATCATGCGCTTCTTCCTTTGACCTCATGGAGCGGGTTTCGCCCTTGTTCGGGTCAAACAACCTTGTTTCCTGATCAATGGTACCGCCAGCCTCAATTATATCGACCTGACGACGCGCCTCTACTTCAATGGCCTGCCGGACAAAACGGATAGAGTTTACATTCTTGATCTCACAACGTGTACCGAGTTCATCACCCGGCTTGCGGACAGAAACGTTCACATCCGCACGCATGCTGCCCTGTTCCATATTGCCGTCGCAAGAACCAATATACCGCACGATTGAGCGCAACTTGGTCAGATAAGCGCCTGCTTCATCCGGGCTGCGCATGTCTGGCATGGAAACAATTTCCATCAGGGCCACGCCAGACCTGTTGAGGTCCACATAGGTGAATTGCGGATGCTGATCATGCATTGATTTGCCTGCATCCTGCTCAAGGTGAATACGCTCGACACCGACTTCCTTGGTTTTACCTTCACCCAGATCCAGCAATACGATTCCTTCACCAACAACCGGGTGTTTGAACTGGCTGATCTGGTAGCCTTGCGGCAAGTCAGCATAGAAATAGTTCTTGCGGTCAAACACAGAGAATTTGTTGATCTGCGCGCCGAGTGCCAGCCCCGTACGAACAGCCTGACGAACACACTCGCCGTTGATGGTTGGCAGCATACCCGGCATCGCCGCATCAACCAACGACACTTGCGCATTCGGCTCTGCACCAAATTCTGTTGAAGCGCCGGAAAAGAGCTTAGCGTTTGAAATCACCTGGGCATGCACCTCAAGGCCAACCACAACTTCCCAGTCACCCTTAGCGCCCTGTATGCGATAATCACTCATGACCTTATCTCCACCACATTTCAGGCTGCGCCGAGAATGCTGCAGCTTCTTCAATTACACCGGAAACCCTGAACACAGTTTCCTCATCCCACGCCTTGCCGAGAACCTGAAGGCCGAGGGGCAAACCATTTTCGCTCAAACCTGCAGGCACACTTGAACCCGGGAGCCCTGCAAGAGAAGCAGGCACGGTGAAGACATCATTCAAATACATCGCCAAGGGATCATTTGATTTCTCACCGAACGCGAACGCCGCGCTTGGTGCAGTCGGTGTCAGGATCGCGTCAACCTTTTCAAAAGCACGTTTGAAATCGTCTGCAATCAATCGCCTGACCTTCTGAGCTTTCAGATAGTAAGCGTCATAGTAGCCGGCCGACAGCACATAGGTACCAATCATTATCCGGCGCTTGACTTCCTCACCGAAACCTTCACCGCGCGTAGTGTAGTACATGTCGTCAAGATTGCCGCCATCAGGCACATTGCGCAGGCCATATTTAACGCCATCGTACCGTGCCAGATTTGAAGACGCCTCAGCCGGCGCAACAATATAGTAGGTGGGCAACGCATACCTGGTATGTGGCAGGTTAATATCCACCACTTCAGCACCCGCAGCCTTCATCCACTCAATGCCTTTGTGCCACAGCGCTTCAATCTCGCCGGGCATGCCCGCCAGATGATATTCCTGCGGGATTCCAATCTTCATACCGCGAATATCGCCCGTAAGCGCTGCTTCAAAATTCGGCACTGGAATATCAACAGACGTGCTGTCTTTGACATCATAACCTGCCATACTCCCAAGCATGATAGCACCGTCACGAACATCGCGTGTGATCGGACCTGCCTGATCAAGAGAGCTTGCGAAAGCAACCATGCCATAACGGCTGCACCGACCATAGGTTGGCTTCATCCCGAATGTACCGGTAAAAGCGGCTGGCTGGCGGATAGAACCGCCGGTATCTGAAGCGGTTGCACCCATAGCCGCATAACCTGCAACAGAAGCAACCGACCCCCCCGAAGAACCACCAGGGACATAGTTGTTGTTACTGCCCTCGGCTCGCCATGGGTTCTTGACCGCACCATAATAGCTGGTTTCGTTGGATGAGCCCATCGCGAACTCGTCCATGTTCAGCTTCCCGAGCATAACAGCGCCGTCATCCCAAAGGTTTTGGGTCACGCTGCTTTCATATTCTGGTTTGAAGCCATCAAGGATATGGGAACACGCCTGAGTGTGAACCCCTTTGGTTGCGAACAGGTCCTTGATACCAACAGGAATGCCCGTCATGCTTTTCGAGCCGCCAGCCCTGATTACAGCATCCGCTGCGTCTGCTTGCGCCAGAGCGATATCCGGTGTCTTTTCAATGTAGGCATTCAGCGTGCCTGATGCCTCAACCGCTGCAATGTGCGCTTCCGTCAGTTCACGGGAGGTAAACTCGCCTTTTTTGAGGAGGTCCCGAGCGTCCGCGATTTTCAGTTTCGTAAGATCAGTCATCATATGGCCCTACTCGATAACTTTTGGAACAGCAAAAAAGCCATACTCGGCGTTCGGCGCATTCTTCAGCACGCTGTCCTGTTTGTCGCCGTCATCGACCGTATCCTCGCGCCAGCGCAATTTCGCGTCAACAACGCTCGACATGGGTTCGATATTATCCGTATTCACTTCGGAAAGCTGCTCTACCCAGTCCAGAATGTTATTAAGCTCGCCCGCGAGCGGCTCAAGCTTGTCTTCTTCAATTTTTATCCGCGCCAAACGCGCGATTTTGGCAACTGTTGCCTTATCGATATTGGACATGAAAAATTCCTGTTAGGCATGAAATTCATGACTGAGCCAAAAAATTATGGGCTTCAATCCAAAAACCTGCTGAAATTAGCGCGGAACTTAGCGCCAGTAGCGCATTGTCGCAAGCATGGAATCAGAGGCTAAACAAGGAAATCGTTATGAATGGGCCAAAAATAACGGTTCGCAACGCCAAACCGGCCGATGCCAGGCAAATGAATGCCTATGTTCGGGACATCTATGCAACCAGCGAACATCTGATCACATTGCCATCCGAGTTCCGTACCAGCGCGTTCAGGCAACGATTCTGGATTGCCGGCAAAAACGCCAACCCCTATGAGACATGCCTGCTTGCGACCGAGGGCACCAACACTATAGGCATGCTGGACAGCTGGACCGACCGACGAGCTCGTGTTTCGCACGTTACAACCTTTTCGATGTCGGTGCACCGCAACTGGCGCAAGCAGGGCATTGGTACCCGGCTGCTGTCCACTTTCATAGATTGGGTGGACCAAAATCCGCGGCTATCAAAAATCGAGCTTCATGTTCATGCCGACAATTCGCCCGCAATGCGATTGTACGAAAGCTTGGGGTTTGAGATTGAAGGGACTCGTCGTGGGGCAGTACGCTATGATAATAACCGTTTCGTTGATGACATTTTAATGGCATATTGGCCAAATTCATCAAACGTTGAAATGGATTTGAAGGCGAAGCAATGGCATTAAAAAGCAAACCGGCAGGTATATTTCTAGCAGTCTTCGCAGGCATAATTGTGCTTGTGATTGCTGGTTTCCTATGGGTCCAGTCAGATCCGGTGCGTGCACTACGGATTGCGTTCACGCCTTCTGACAGTTTCGCGCCGATCAGTGATCAACCACTGGATTACAGCGACGACGCCAATTGGGCAGCTCTCCCGGGCATGGATAGCTATGCAAACACAACCCCCAAGGGCGAAGTCAGTGTTGCTGTGCAGCCTGATGTAGATGTGTTTTTTGTTCACCCGACAACCTACCTGAGCCGTGACAGCTGGAACGCGCCGCTTGACGATGAAAATGCAAACACAGGCATTGAAAAACGCGTGCTCAAACTGCAGGCCAGCGCTCTCAACCTCGCGGGACAGATATACGCACCGCGGTATCGTCAGGCCACGTTCGGCGCTTTCTTTGATCAGGAAGGCGATGGCCTTCAAGCCCTGATATATGCTTATCAGGACGTGCAATCCGCCTTTGATCAGTTTATCGCGGAAAGAAACAACAACCGCCCGTTCATTCTGGCAGGACACAGCCAGGGTTCCCTGCATTTGCTGCCACTCATGCAGCAGCGGGTTGCTGGAACGCCGCTCGTGGAACGCATGGTCGCCGCTTACATTGTCGGCTGGCCTGTGAGCGTTGAAGCGGACCTGGGCGCGCTGGAAGGCATAGATGCGTGTGAAAATTCTCTCGATACACAATGCGTTGTGTCCTATCAGACATTTGGGCCCGCGGGAGACACCAGCGGTGTGGACGGTTATTTCCAGACAACGGTTGGCCTGGGGGGCTTGCCACGGGTCGGTACAAAAATGCTGTGCACCAACCCTCTCACCTGGACCATTGACGGTATCGCAGGTGCCGACGCGAACAAAGGCGCTCAGGAGCGCGTAGGTGATGATGATCCTTTAGGAGCACCTGTTGCTGGTTTCAATGGTGCGCAGTGCCGCGAAAATGGCTTCCTTTACCTTGAGAGCGAACCAGGCGAACCCTGGCAGCACTTCAAAATGGCTGGCGAGAATTATCACGTGTACGATTACCACATGTTTTATGCCAACGTCCGGGAGAATGCAGTCGCACGGGTTGCCGCATGGAAGGCTGCAAACCGTTGACCAACACAGTGCTGCCAATCCAGGAGCTAAAAGCTGGCCTGAAAACAGGTCAGCGTCTTCTGGGCCTCGATATCGGCAGTAAAACCATCGGCCTTGCCCTTTCAGATACAACACTGACGATCGCAACACCGATGGAAACGATCAGGCGCACCAAGTTCAAAAATGATGTGGCTCGCTTGCAGGAAATAGTTTCAGCGCAAGACGTTGGTGGTTTTGTACTTGGCTGGCCCGTGAACATGGATGGAAGCGAGGGCCCGCGCTGTCAGTCAACCATGGCTTTTTCAAGAAATCTGGCGGAAAAAATTGCGCTTCCGCAGGCCTTGTGGGACGAGCGATTATCTACCTCCGCCGTAGAGCGCACCTTGATCGAAGCAGACCGAAGCCGTGCGCGACGCAAGGAACTTGTCGACAAAATGGCCGCTTCCTACATCCTTCAAGGCGCATTGCACGCGCTCTAGGGAAGAGCTGTGCGGTTAAAGTTGATAGCCCCGCCTCGCATCAATTTTATACCCACGCGTTATCCAGCTTGCAGCGCCGCGCAATTGCCCTTATAAGGCGGGCTTAATGAGCACGCATTCGACCGAACAGTCTTCTTATCCGCGCGCGGACGTTGATCCGCCCTCCGGACAGCTTTTTCCATACAAACACCTGCTTGGCATCTGGGGACTTGATCCCACAGCCATCAAGCATTTGCTCGATACCGCGGACGGGTACGTAGAGCAAAACAGACAAGCAAAAAAATCAACCGCGATTTGTAATGGCCTGACCCAGATCAATCTGTTCTTTGAAAACTCTACCCGCACACTGATGAGTTTTGAAATCGCCGGCAAACGCCTGGGACTGGACACGATTTCAATGTCCACAGGGACGTCTTCAATTAAGAAGGGCGAAACCATGCTGGACACGGCTGCAACGCTAAACGCCATGCATCCTGATGTGCTGGTAATGCGGCACGGCGACAGCGGCGCAGTGAAACTCTTGTCAGAGAAAATGGACTGTGCCGTTATAAACGCTGGTGATGGTCGTTCTGAGCATCCTACACAGGCACTTCTGGACGCACTCACAATCCGCAGGCGCAAAGGTTCAATCCACGGTCAAACCATTGTTATTTCAGGCGACGTCGCTCACAGCCGTGTCGCCAGATCCAACATCTATTTGCTGAACGCTATGGGAGCACGAGTACGACTGGTTGCTCCCCCCACTCTTCTGCCCTGCGACGTTGACCGGCTGGGGGTCGAGGTCTTTCACCGAATGGAGGACGGCCTTGAAGGGGCAGACGTGGTCATGATGCTGCGGCTCCAGAACGAACGCATGCAGGGTGCATTTCTACCTTCGCTGCGGGAATACTACCGGTTTTGGGGCTTAACACGTGAAAAACTGACTGTCGCAAAAGACGATGTGCTGGTGATGCACCCCGGGCCCATGAACCGCGGTGTAGAAATAGCCTCCGACGTGGCAGACGATCTGGACCGTTCCGCTATTGAAGAACAAGTGGAAATGGGCGTTGCTGTCAGGATGGCTTGCATTGACGTGCTGACCAAAGACTTGCGCAGCGGAGATGCTTCATGAAGACCGCTTACACCAACGCCCGGATAATTGACCCGGCAAACGGTTTTGATGACGTGGGCACCCTTATCGTGGACGGTAACCTGATTGAGGCATGTGGAAGCAGCCTTTCACCTGACACCGCAGACGAGATCATTGACTGTAATGGCAAAGTCCTGTGCCCCGGCTTCATCGATATGCGGGCACATGCCGTGGACCCTGACGCAGCTCTGGCAGGCGGCATAACCACCATCATTCTCCAGCCCGATCAAACGACCATTATTGATACGGATGCCGTCGTTGAACGCATCCGCCATCGCTCGGTTGATAGCCAGATTGTGAGCGTATATCCAATGGGCGCTGCCACGCAGGGCATGCGGGGCGAGCAAATCGCAGAGATTGGCCAGATGCAGGAATCAGGCGCGGTTGCCTTCACCGACTGCACCAAGGCGGTAGACGATGCACAGGTTATGAGGCGGCTGCTGGAATATGCGGGTCATTTTGATGCTCTGGTTGTGCAATTTGCCGAAAACCCTGAACTTGCTGCCGGCGCGGTGGCTCACGAAGGCGAAACTGCAACCCGCATGGGTTTGGCTGGTGTTCCGGCCGCAGCGGAAGCAATCCAGATTGAACGTGACGCCCGACTGGCGAAACTAACCAATTCCCGCGTGCATTTTGCACTGGTGTCTTCCCGCGAAGGTGTGGAGGCAGTGAGAGAAGCCAAATCCAAAGGCATCAAAGTCAGTTGTTCTACAGCACCGCACTATCTGCATCTGAACGATAACGCACTTGAAGGATATAGAACATTTGCCAAAGTCCGGCCACCGCTCAGGGGGGAAGACGACAGACTTGCCCTCATCGAAGGACTTGCAGATGGCACCATTGATACACTGGTAAGCGACCATTGCCCCAAGAGCGCGGATGTTAAACGTCTACCCTTTGCGCAGGCTGCCTACGGTGTGGTTGGTTTCGAAACAATGCTGGCACTGGCACTGGCGCCGGTTCATACAGGCAAACTGGAACTATCAGCACTGATCAAAGCACTAACCGTCAACCCGGCAAAACTGTTGGGCTTGCCTACTGGAAACCTATCACCCGGTTCATTCGCGGACTTCGTCATATTCGACCTGAATAAACCCTGGCGAATAGATGCGGACAAACTGATATCAAGTGCCAAAAACACCCCGTTTGACACACTTCCTGTGCAAGGTCAGGTTCTCAAAACTGTCGCTGACGGTGTGCGCGTTTTCGAGAGAAGCTGAAACTATGGATCAGACAATAACAATCATTCTCGTTTTGCTGCTCAGCTATCTCCTTGGCTCTGTACCTTTTGGCCTTGTCATTACACGCCTGGGAGGCCTTGGCGATATCAGGGAAATCGGCTCTGGCAACATTGGTGCCACCAATGTTCTGCGGACTGGCAGAAAAGACCTGGCACTTGCCACACTGTTATTGGATGCAGGCAAGGGCGCAATTGCTGTTTTGACGACGGCCTATTGGCTCGAACTGCCAGAACTGGCAGCCGCCGCAGGCATGGCTGCATTCATCGGGCATTGTTTCCCGGTGTTCCTGAAGTTCAATGGTGGCAAAGGTGTAGCAACCTTCTTCGGTACTATCTTCGCCATTTCGGTTTATCTTGGCCTGGCAAGCGGCGGCGTCTGGCTATTGGTGGCACTTGTTTTTCGTATGTCGTCGCTGGCCGGGCTCGCAACTGCTGCGGCAGCACCGATCATCAGTTACTACCTGACTGGCACTGATACATGGATGTTTCTAGCGGCCATGACCGCCGTTATCTTTATTCGCCACCGCGAGAATATTGGTCGAATTCTCGCTGGCACAGAATCCAGAATTGGCAAGAAACCAAAGAAGAGTTGATGAAAGCGACAGAACGTCAAAAGCTTGATCACATTCGTTTGGCCCGCAGCCAATCAATCGGGCCGGTTGCGTTTCAAAAACTGATTGAAATGCATGGCAGCGCATCAAACGCGCTGGATGCTCTTATGGATGGGCCACAATCTAAAAAGGTTTGCTCAGAATCCGTTGCCGACATTGAGTTAAGTGCCGCTGAAGACTTTGGTGCCTCAACGCTGTGCCTTGGGTTTGATGATTATCCAGCGCGCCTTGCGGCTATTCCCGGTGCTCCTCCCCTACTTTATGTCAAAGGGCAGCGAGAGCTTCTGAACGCGCGAACAGCAGCGATTGTGGGCGCTCGAAATGCCAGCGCTGCGGGACTGAAAATCACTCGCACACTTGCCTGTGCACTGGGGGAAGCTGGTGTAACCACCGTATCGGGTCTGGCCCGTGGAATTGATACAGCTGCTCATACAGCGTCCGTTCCCTTTGGTACAATTGCTTGTTTGGCGGGGGGATTGGACGTGGTCTATCCGCAGGAAAACAAAGGGTTGTATCTGCAAATCATGGATACAGGTCTGCTTGTAAGCGAGATGCCGCCTGGCACAAAACCGCAGGCTCGTCATTTTCCCCGCCGAAACCGGATCATCAGTGGCCTTTCAGACGGCGTCATCATCATTGAAGCCGCTGCCAAATCCGGTTCGCTGATCACAGCACGTTTCGCCGCTGAGCAGGGACGGGATATCTTCGCCGTACCCGGTTCGCCACTGGACCCCAGATCGGCGGGCGGTAACAGACTGATAAAAGACGGTGCGATTTTGACAAGAAACGCGGACGATGTTCTTGCCGAGCTGGGAGCCGAGATGCCACTCTTTCATCAGCAGACAACAATAAACGAACCAATACAAAGCACCTCGCAAGAGCAGCACGCTAGCACGCCCGCAATTAAGGCTGGTGATTTATTGGCATTATTGAACCCAAACCCAACGCATATGGATGAAATCATTGTACTGTCCGGCCTATCCGCGGAGCGCATAGCTACGGAACTGCAGATGCTGGAACTGGACGGAAAGATCACTCGTCACAGTGGCGGTCGCTTTAGTCGAATTGAGTGAAAATTACATAATCCCATTGCAATAAGAGACGCTTGCCTCTAGGTGAGGACAAATAGCGGCAATATATTATTCGCCAGAACCTGGCGTAACCGACGGCACGGAGAGACATAGCCTTATGAACGTTGTTATTGTGGAATCGCCCTCAAAGGCGAAAACGATCAACAAATATCTCGGTAAAGATTACAATGTCTTAGCGAGCTTTGGCCATGTTCGGGACTTACCAGCCAAGGATGGATCTGTTTTGCCCGAAAAAGACTTTGAAATGGAATGGGCTGTTGACCGCGACTCAAGCAAACGCCTGACGGAAATTGCGAATGCAGTTAAAGGCGCCGACCGCCTTTATCTCGCAACTGACCCCGACCGCGAAGGTGAAGCGATCAGTTGGCATGTGCTTGAAGTTCTTAGAAAGAAAAAGGCTCTCAAAGACGTTGACGTAAAGCGAGTTGTCTTCAACGAGATCACAAAGTCCGCGATCCTGAAGGCGATGGCCGAACCTCGCGATCTGGATGATGAGCTAGTCAATGCTTATCTTGCACGGCGCGCCCTTGATTATCTGGTTGGCTTTACGCTGTCACCCGTTCTTTGGCGCAAGCTCCCCGGTGCTCGTTCGGCAGGCCGCGTCCAGTCTGTTGCCCTGCGTCTTGTCTGTGATCGGGAAGCGGAAATTGAACGGTTTATTGCCCGGGAATACTGGTCTGTGGAAGCCGCGCTGGATTCGGCATCAGACAAAAAGTTCTCTGCGCGTCTGTTCGCGACAAACGGTACCAAACTCGACAAGTATGACCTTAAAGACGAGGTAGCAGCGAGTGCAGCGGCGGCGCTCGTGCGCAATGAGCCTCTGACCGTCAGTTCGGTCGAGCGGAAACCCGCACAACGCCATCCACAACCGCCCTTCACAACGTCCACGTTGCAACAGGAAGCAGCCCGCAAACTTGGGTTCGCGGCAAACCGCACTATGCGGGTGGCTCAATCTCTCTATGAGGGTAAAAAACTGGATGGTGAAGTTACAGGTTTGATCACTTATATGCGGACCGACGGCGTAGGCATCGCACAGGAAGCATTGAACGCAACCCGGCAAATGATCACCGAACGGTATGGGGAACGTTTCCTGCCATCCAAGCCCAAAGTATACAAAACCAAGGCGAAGAATGCCCAGGAAGCACACGAAGCAGTCCGCCCTACTGATCCGATGAGGCGCCCTACAGATGTCGCTCATGCTTTGGATAGTGATGAATTAAAGCTGTATGAACTGATTTGGCGCAGGACCATTGCCAGCCAGATGGAAAGTGCACGCCTTGAACGAACAACTATCACAATACTGAATGCAGATAAGTCCGCTGAACTGCGGTCCACGGGCACAATCATCCAGTTTGACGGCTTTCTTTCCGTTTATCAGGAAGGCAAGGATGACGAAAAAGATGAGGATGAAAAATTACTGCCGAATTTGGCAGAGGGCGAGAATATTGCCCTGAAAGATGTAACGCCGCGCCAGCACTTTACGGAAGCCCCTCCCCGCTTTACTGAAGCAAGCCTTGTTAAGCGCATGGAAGAACTGGGTATCGGTCGCCCGTCAACTTATGCCTCCATCCTGACTGTGCTGCGCGATCGCAGCTATGTCGTGATGGACCGCAACCGGTTTGTGCCAGAAGACAAAGGCCGCCTCGTAACGGCGTTTCTGGAGAAATTCTTTGAACGCTATGTTGAGTTCGACTTCACTGCGAACCTGGAAGCACGGCTTGATCATGTCTCTGATGGTAAAGAGGAGTGGAAGAAAGTTCTCCGTGATTTCTGGAGCGAGTTCAAACCCAAAACGGAAGAAATTCTGGGAGTTCGCAACGCAGTAGTGATTGATGCGCTGGATGAATTCCTGGAACCCATGATGTTCGAGATCGCCAAGGAAGGCGAAAATCCGCGAAAATGCCCAAATTGCGAAGATGGTCGACTGGGACTAAAAACCAGTCGTTATGGTGCATTTGTCGGGTGTTCCAATTATCCGGAATGTAACTATACGCGGCCTTTCGGCCAGAAGGCTGACAACGAAAACGACGCGGCGGAAGACGGTGCCGGCGTTTTGGGCGTCGATCCCGGAACCGAAGAGGAAGTTGCAATCAAAAATGGTCGTTTTGGTATGTACATCCAGCTTGGTGAAGCCAAGAAGGGCGAAAAGCCGAAACGCGCCACAATTCCCAAAGACCTTGAATTGAGCACCATCGACCTCGAAAAAGCACTGCAATTGCTTTCCTTGCCGCGCGAAGTCGGAAAACATCCGGAAACTGGCAAACCCATTACTGCTGCTATTGGCCGCTATGGCCCATATGTCTTGCATGAAGGCGTATATGGGAAGCTTGCGTCGACAGACGAGGTATTCAGCGTTGGCATTAACCGTGCTGTTGCCGCAATCGCTGATGCCGCTGCCAAAAAAGGCGGGGCCAAAACAGTTTTGAAAGAGTTGGGCGAACACCCCGAAGAAGGGGGCTTAATTCAGGTCCTTGATGGGAGGTACGGCCCATACGTCAAGCACAACAAAACCAACGCAACCTTGCCCAAAGGTACAGAGCCAACCGCAGTAACGATGGAACAGGCGCTTGAATGGATTGCAGCAAAAGCATCCAAGAAAAAGACGCCCGTAAAGAAAAAAGCATCAGCGAAAAAGAAAACAACCAGCCGTAAAAAGGCTTCTTAAACCAGCCTTTTCGGCGACAGGGTGAAAGTACTTGGCGCACCAAAACAAGATCGACCGGTTTCCAACCAGCGATGATATTCTTGCGTTCTTGCGCGAAAGCGGCAGCAAAATAACCAAACGCGAGCTCGCTCGTGCCTTTCACATCAAGGGCCCTGACAAGGTACAATTAAAAAAACTGCTGCGAGAGATGTTGAATGATGGGCTGATAGCGCAGGATGCAGGTCGCGCCCTGCGCCCTGCTGACCGCCTACCGGGTGTTCAGGTGCTCGAGTTTGCAGGCCTCGACAAGCATGGCGACGCATTAATGCGCCCGGTCAAGTGGGACCGGAAAGCAGAAATGCCGATTATCTATCTCTCGGAAGATAAACGTAAAAAGCACCCTGCCCTCGGCCCGGGAGACCGGGCGCTGGCTCGTCTTATCCCGATAAAAGACTCTCCTCCAACCTACCGCGCGCAAATTCTAAAACTGCTCAAAGCATCACCGCGCAGCATTCTCGGCGTGTTTCATGGCGGGGAAAATGGTGGCCGTATTCATTCGATCGACAAAAAAAATCGTGATGACTACTGGGTGGACCGCGACGACGTTCGCGGCGCTGTTGAAGGAGAGCTTGTTACTGCGGAACCTGTTCTACGCCGGCGCAGGGACAGCGGCCCCAAGAGAGCACGTGTACGAGAACGCCTTGGTGACGTAAGCGATGCACGTTCAATCAGCATGATAGCGATCCATGCACATGATATACCATACGAGTTCCCGGAAGAGGTTCTGCAAGCCGCGGATGGTGCAAAGCCAGTGACCCTTGAAGGCCGGGTTGATCTGCGAGATATCCCTCTCATTACCATCGACCCTGTGGACGCCCGCGACCATGATGATGCGATCTGGGCAGAACCAGATTCTGACCCCAAGAACCCGGGCGGGTGGCACGCCATTGTCGCGATCGCTGATGTCGCTCATTACGTACGCCCCGACAGCCCGCTGGACCGTGAAGCCGTCAAAAGGGGCAATAGCTGTTACTTTCCCGACCGCGTAGTGCCTATGCTGCCAGAGGCGCTTTCTGCCGGGCTATGCAGCCTCAAGCCCGGCGAGGATCGTGCCTGTATGGCAGTTCATCTCTGGTTTGACGCGACAGGCAATAAAATCCGGCATAAATTTGTGCGTGGGCTTATGAAAAGCCACGCTAATATCACCTACGCGCGTGTTCAGTCCGCATTGGACGGCCAGCCAGACGACGAAGCAGCCCCGCTGCTGGAACCGGTACTGAAACCACTATACGGCACATTCAAAGCCTTGATGACCGCAAGGGAGAAGCGTGAGCCCCTTGACCTGGACCTGCCCGAACGCAAGATAGAGCTAGACCAGGAAGGCCATGTCCGGGGCATAGCGCTTCGCGAACGGTATGACGCGCACAGGATTGTTGAAGAGTTCATGATCGCAGCAAACGTGGCTGCAGCGGAAGAACTGGAACAAAAGCGCACACCAGCCATGTACCGCGTTCATGAAGAGCCGCCACTGGATAAACTCGAGAATCTCAGGGAATTTTTGTCCACGCTGGACATGAAACTGACCAAAGGTACTGTGATGATGCCGCGCCTTTTTAACGGCATCTTGTCCAAGGTTAGAGAGACTGCCCATGAGCAAATGGTCAACCAGGTGGTCCTTCGTTCGCAAACTCAAGCATACTACTCGCCCGAAAACCAGGGGCACTTTGGCCTCGCGTTATCCAAATACGCACACTTTACCTCACCGATCCGTCGCTATTCTGATTTGCTGGTTCACCGCGGCCTCGTTCGGGCGTTAAGGCTGGGAGAGGACGGCCTTACCGACGCCGAAGTTGAAGATATGGATACAATCGGCGAACAGATTTCCGGAACCGAACGACGGGCAATGGCCGCCGAGCGAGACTCAACTGATCGCTACATGGCTTCCTATCTCGCCGACCATGTTGGTGACCAGTTCATCGGGCGTGTTACGGGTGTAACAAGGTTCGGGTTGTTTGTAGAACTGGAGCCATCGGGCGGCGATGGGTTGATCCCCATTTCAGAGATTGGCAACGACTATTATTACCACGATGAAGCAAAACACGCCCTCGTAGGGGAAAAAACCGGCGAAACATATAAGCTGGGTGACAAACTCGATGTAAGGCTTACCGAAGCCAACCGGTTGACAGGCGGACTAAAGCTGGAACTGGCTGGCAAAAAAAACGGGCCGAGGGTTCGCGACATAAAGTACGCAAACCGTCGCGCACGCAGGCCTTCTCCCGGAAAATCAAAAGGTAAACGGCGATAAGCTGGTGACCTAGAGAATTCCAAGCTTCATGAACACGTCTGCGACATCGTCAGCGAAATTTGAACCTTTTCTCAAAACTGGTACAGATTCCGGCAGGTCTTTCAAAGAACCGCTCTCGGTAGCAAGAAGAGCGACCGGCATGTGTTTTGTTGCAGGCATGGCCTTCAATGCACAAGCGAGATCAATGCCAGAGAGTTCCGGCATAACGCGGGATATAATCACTGCGTCGGGCTTCATAACGGGGATGAGCTGAAATGCATCCATGGTCGAGGCCACATTTACCATCCGGTATCCGCATTCAAGCAGCTCCCGTGTTACAATTTTTGTGGCTGTCCCGGGCGCCATCACCAACATAACTTCAATGTCAGCCACAGTGATATCTGAAACGTCGAAACCCGCCTTGTTAGGCAGTTTTCGCATGAGCGAAGAAATTTCAATTTCCTTGCCGTGAACGAAGCCATCAAGGCATTCTGCCATGCGGTCACAATAAAACTGGATGTCTTTGCATATTTCAGGTGTCAGTTCCCGGACATTGAAGAAATAGTCTTCAAACCTGTGGCACATGGCTTTCAGCGCCTTCATCTCGAAGGAGGCAGCCACACTTTTCAGGGAGTGGGCTTCCAGCCGCACCGCTGCCAGGGCGTCTCCTGCCTTGACATAACCGTTCAGAAAATCCTGAACCGCTTCCTGCAGGTTTTTCATACGATCTTCCGCAGAGTCGATCGCTTCCGTTCTCAGCTCTTCCATTATGTCCTGTTGCATCATGGTCGTAAAATTTCCTGAAACTGTTACCCGTATTGACAATCTGTCATGCCACACAAATGGTTACTCGTTTGTTAGCAACCGCGAATTCTCATAAAAAAAACCGTTTTGCGAGAAAAAGCGCAGACTCCGCTTGACTTCACTGCATCCATGGGTATTTTGCGCCCTCAACGTGACCACATTGTGTGGTCAGGATAACTGTTTTCTTGGAGTGAATAAGATGGCAAAGCCGTCCAGCATCAAGATCAAGCTGGTGAGCACAGCGGATACCGGCTACTACTACGTGACCAAAAAGAATCCGCGGACTTTGACTGAGAAAATGGTCAAGCGCAAGTATGACCCGGTTGTCCGCAAGCACGTAGAGTTCAAGGAAGCCAAGATTAAATAATCTGGTTTGCTGATTGATCGCAAAAAACGCCGCGCCATATTGGCAGCGGCGTTTTTTTATGTTGTCACATCAATGGTTAAGAACCGTCAAGCTGCAACAATCACCTTGTTTCGACCGCTTGCTTTAGCTTCATAAAGAGCCTTGTCGGCTTCCTCAAGCAGTTGAGAAGGCGTTTGTCCATCTTGACTGGTCGCAACCCCAATCGAAACAGTGATGGTGATCGGACCTTCAGGCAGGTCAAAATCGAACGGGTTTTCCGCTACTTCCTCGCGCAAACGATTTCCGATCATAAATGCCCAGTCGGTAGGAGTTTCCGGCATCATCACGACAAATTCCTCACCGCCGTATCGGGCGGCCAGGTCAACACCGCGAATATTGCGACCAATTCGGGTAGCGAACTCTTTAAGAACCTTGTCGCCAACCGCGTGGCCATATGTATCGTTCACCAGTTTGAAGTGATCAATATCCATCATCATTATCGAAAGGTCTTTGCCCTGATTTTGGGCAGCAGCCATGCGAGTATCCATATGGCTGGTCAGATAGTGCCGGTTATAAAGGCCCGTTACAGCGTCAGTCGTCGCAAGTTGCATGGAAAGATGGAAGTTTTCCCAGAGTTTGTCCGCGAAACGTTTCCGCTTGAGCTGGGTTTTAACCCGCGCAAGAAACTCCTGCTTGTCAACCGGCCTCACAACATAGTCGTTAACACCCATTTCAAGGGCGCGGACCAACAACTTGGTGTTACCATCGTCGACCATCACCAGAATCGGCACGTGTCGCGTCTCTTCAAACGACCGCAACTTCGAACACACACGTAGACCATCAGTATCGCGCATCGTGAGCGACACTATAATCAGGTCATAGTTCTTCTCTCGTGCGCGTTCCGCTGCATCTTCGCCCCCTGCCATGAAGGAAAGCTCGCCAACACCCTCAAGGGCTTTTGCAATCCGCTCCACAACCCGTTCTTGTTCGTCAACAATCAGAATAGCACCGTCCGTTGGGGCACTCGTGTCAAAAACAACAGATTCTTCTTCTTCCCAGCCAAGGGATGTACCTGTGGTCTTCCTGTTGCGAAGTTCATCCATCATGACCTTCAGGCGCACCAGCGAACGAACGCGCGCAAACAACGCAAGGTCTTGTACAGGTTTTGTCAGAAAGTCATCAGCCCCGGCCTCAAGCCCGGTTACCCGGTCAGAGGGTTGATCAAGAGCTGTCACCATTACAACGGGAATATGAGCGGTAGCCGGGTCTGCCTTGATACGCCTGCAGACCTCAAAACCGTCCATCCCCGGCATCATAACGTCAAGCAGGATAATATCGGGGTGTTCCCGGGCGATCACTTCCAACGCTTCAGGTCCGCTGTGCGCGGTCAAAACGTCGAAATACTCGCTGGTTAACTTGGCCTCTAGCAGTTTGACGTTTGGAGGAACATCATCCACGACCAATACGCGCGCGGTCATCGGAACTTATCCTGCAAATTGTTTCACAGTGTCCAGAAAGTGCCGGACAGAAATAGGCTTGGCGATATAGGCTTCACACCCGCCTTCGCGAATTTTTTCCTCATCGCCTTTCATGGCAAAGGCCGTTACGGCGATGACGGGAATTTTCTGCAGGTCTTCGTCTTCTTTCAGCCATTTTGTGACCTCCAGACCGGAAACCTCCGGCAACTGGATATCCATCAAAATCAGATCCGGCTCATGAACACGCGCCAAATCAAGCGCAGCCATACCGTCCCGGGTTTGGATGGTTTCGTAATTGTGTGCTTCCAATAGATCGCAAAACAATT
Organism: uncultured Kordiimonas sp.; assembly: GCA_947503625.1. Lineage (GTDB taxonomy): Bacteria > Pseudomonadota > Alphaproteobacteria > Sphingomonadales > Kordiimonadaceae > Kordiimonas. The sequence continues at coordinate 552,810 of CANNEK010000001.1, forward strand.
TCATGTTCAGCTCATTGTCTTCGACAATCAGGATCTTTTTGCTCATGTAGCCCCACAGATTCTAGTCACAAGGACACGTCCTTCACCCACCCCGCTGCAGATAATACTCGTGCTTTGGCCGAAAAAACAAGCTTCGTCAAAGAGTAAATCAAAATTTCCCTAACAAACAGTTGAGAGATTTCCGATTAGCATCAATGATAACGTAACAAGACAATACAACGTTTTGTACATAGCCGACAGAAACCACTGAAAAACAGGCAAAAAATGACAACAGAAGCCCATGAAATCATTGCCCTTAATGCCGTTGCCCATATTCTGGCACACGATGATTTGCGGGATCGTTTCATGGCACTTACGGGTCTTGATGCAGATAATCTTCGTTCGGGCATTGATAATCATGAAACACTGGCAAGTGCGCTTGATTTTTTGATATCCTTTGAACCGGACCTGATTGATGCGGCGGCGGCGCAGGGTTTACCCCCCGAAGAGTTGGTAAAGGCCTGGCGCGCGCTTGGGGGCGGCAAAGGCCAGGAATGGTGAGAATGCAGGAATGACAAACATTGAAACAGTTGCCGCAAGCCTGACGGCTGACAAGCCAGTCCTGATTCTGGATGCGGATGAAGTATTACTAAGGTTCGTAGAGCATCTTGAACATTTTTTCTCGGACGAGGGATTCGAACTTAGGTTAACCAGCTTTCAATTGAACGGTAACATCTATCACAAGGATACCGATCGGATCGCGAAAGGCTCTGTTGTGAAAGACCTGATTGGTGCCTTCTTTGACCAACGGGTTGACAGCGTTCCTGCCGTTGAGGGCGCAGCGAATGCCCTACAGTCTCTCAGGGAACAATATCAGATCACGATCCTGACAAATGTACCACACCACTGCCGGAGCCGTCGTGAGCGTGCTCTGCATGACATGGGCTTTGATTATCCTGTGATATCCAATGCCGGCGAAAAAGGGCCTTCTGTTTCCCTGCTCCAGTCCAGCGCGGGCAAACCAGCCGTGTTTGTTGACGACCTGCCGCCTCAGCTGGCATCAGTAGCAAGCCATGCGCCGCACGTACACCGTGTCCACTTCGTTGCAGACCCCCGCCTCGCCAGAATGATCGACAAAGCCCCTGATGCCCATGTGCGCATTGACGACTGGCTCAAACTTGGCCAGCACCTTCACGAGCGGGTAATGATGTAGCCTGCATGGTATGTCCAATTCACCCACACAACCGTCTCAGCAAGATATTGAACCAGCCCAGCATCAAGCCTTGTGCAGGTCCTGTAACGAACAGTTTTCCCTGGTTGCGACCCTCAAACACGCTACCTGTCCAAACTGTGGACGAAACCGGATCACCCGACATCCGGAACTACTGGAATTACATGTAGCTCACATTGATTGCGACGCGTTTTATGCAGCGGTCGAAAAAAGAGACAATCCCGATCTGATTAGTAAACCTGTCATTATTGGCGGTGAACACAGGGGTGTTGTTTCAACAGCATGCTACATCGCGCGCATGAATGGAGTGAGGTCGGCAATGCCGATGTTCAAAGCCAAGAAACTCTGCCCGGATGCTGTCATAATTCGCCCCAGAATGAAGGTGTATCAACAGGTCGGACAACAGATACGCGCTAAGTTCAGAGACCTTACCCCCCTAGTCCAGCCTCTGTCTATTGACGAAGCCTTTCTTGACCTCGAAGGGACGCAGCGGCTGCATGGCAAAGCACCTGCAGTACTGCTGGCGCAACTGGCATCTGAAATCGAAGACGAAATCGGTATCACTGTGTCCATAGGGCTGGCGCCAAATAAATTTCTGGCAAAACTGGCGTCGGATATGAACAAACCGCGTGGTTTCACCGTCATTGGAGAGGCAGACAAAACCTCAATATTGGCCGAGTTACCCATCACCCGAATATACGGCATTGGCGCAAAAACAGCTCAGCGCCTGAAGAAAGATGGTCTCACCAGCATTGCACAGCTCCAGACAATGGAAGAAGCGACATTGATGCGCCGGTACGGGGAGATTGGCCAAAGGCTTTATCGCCTGTCACGTGGCATTGATACACGCAGTGTACACGTGTCAACCGGTGCAAAAAGCGTTTCAAGCGAACGCACACTTAACAAGGACCTGGCCGACTACGCGGCCCTTGAAGACAAACTCTGGAGCATATCGGAGACCGTTGCCACAGACCTGAAACGCAAATCCCTTGCAGGCCTGACGATCACAGTGAAACTCAAAACAAGCATGCATCGGATTGTCACTCGCTCTCGCACTCTTGATGCACCCACCCAGCTTGCCGATACACTTTTTGAAGTCGGTTGTGACCTTCTCAGGCCACTAACAGACGGTACTCCGTACCGTTTGATCGGGATTGGCGTAAGCCAATTCAGGCCCGTCTCCGAAGCCGATCAGCCTGATCTGATAGAACCCGTGCGCACCAAACGCGCCAACGTGGAAAGGGCCATGGACGCCTTGAAAGGCCGGTTTGGCGGGAAAACGATTTCCAAAGGCCGGTCGATCAAAAAAACACTCAAAAACCCCAGACAAAGGGAAAAAGATGCCTAGCTGTTTTTGCTTATAGGCAGGGATTGCCGGGAAAATTCGCGGAAAAACAGAATTATACAGGCAATACCAAATGGCACATTCGTTGCTTCTACTCCGCTACACGTAACCGGAGACTGACATGATTGAACAGGCAGCCAGCGTTAAAAATAACCGTGCAGACATAAACCCTTATGTCAGCACTCTTGCAAGCAAGTTGATGCGAACTGCGGCGGACGCAGAGTTGAAATTCGACAGTACGGGCTGGGAGCTTATCACCGAGGTGCTAAGCTATGCTGCCGCGGCTGAACAGCGCATGTCCGAACAGGATGACCGGATTTCCTTCCTTGAGCAACTGTCTGTAACAGACGAATTGACCGGCATACCAAACAGGCGAGGGCTACGGATATCCCTTGGTCAAATTCTCGCTGCATCGGCGCGTCATCGTGAGACAGGCACTCTCGGGTTCATCGATCTTGATTCCTTTAAAGAAATCAATGATATACACGGACACATGGCTGGAGACGCGGTGCTGCGTTTTGTTGCCAAAAAGCTAAAGGCGCTGGTTCGCCCTACTGATACGGTTGCCCGCATCGCCGGAGACGAATTTGCTGTCGTTCTCACCCGGTGTGATTTTGATCAGGGCAAGAAACGCATCAAACGACTGCAACAGGATATTAACGGCAGTATCGTTACTCATGCCGGTGTAGAAATTGAGGTATCCTGCTCGGTGGGGTGCACGGCTTTTGATGGCAAAAGTGACCCCAGTGATATGTTTGATGACGCAGACAAATCGATGTATCGCAACAAACAACAACGCCACACCGCGTTGGTGAAAACCGCATAACTACCCGAAAACGTGTAACTGTTGAGAAAAAGAGGCTTAAAGCCTCTTTTTTATTGCCCAAGATGGCATTTTGGCGTTTGATCGACCTAGGTGGACGTCAGCAAAGCAACAAGGGGCCTACATGCAAATCGAGAAACGCCTTGCCGAACTTGGCATCACACTGCCGGAGCCAGCCGCCCCGGTTGCGAACTATGTTCCATTTGTACAGTATGCTGATCTCGTAAGTATATCCGGGCAAATTCCGATCGAAAACGGCAAACCGGCATTCCTTGGCATTGTCGGGGCGGACGTCAGCCTAGAGGATGCGTGCAGCGCTGCACGCCTTTGTGCAATCAATCTGATTGCGCAGATGAAAGCCGTCTGTGACGGCAATCTGGATCGTGTTCAGCGCGTGGTGAAGCTGGGCGGTTTTGTGAATGGAATAAATGGCTTCGCACAACAACCACAGGTCATCAATGCCGCAAGCGATTTGATGGTAGATGTTTTCGGCGATAAAGGCCGCCATAGCCGGTCAGCGGTCGGCGTTAACGGGCTGCCCCTCAATGTGCCTGTTGAGATAGATGCACTCGTCGAGATCGCATAAGCTATGGGCCAAATAGACAAAGATACGGGAAATCGGGATTTTCCGTGGCTAGCGGAACATAATATTGCTCATCGCGGCCTGTTCAAACCGGGAACCCGTGAGGAAGAAAATACGCTTCCGGCTATCGAAGCCGCGATTAAGGCAGGATTTGCGGTGGAGGTCGATGTTCGGGCCACTGTGGACGGCATTATCGTAGTTTTTCATGACGATACGCTTGATCGAATGACTGACGGTAAGGGTTCGGTACGTGCACTCGGCTTCGCACAGCTGTCAAACTATAAAGTTGGCAACTCAGGCGCACCTGCGCCCAGTCTTCCGGACGTGCTGGAGGCAGTAGATGAACGACGCCCGATATTTGTTGAAATCAAGTCTTCCAAAGATACAGACATTCAGATTGTTTGTGCTGGTGTGCGCCATTGCTTTGAAGGGTATGGCGGTCCAATTGCTGTAATGAGTTTCGACCCAAGAGTTGTTGGCTGGTTCAAGAAATATATGCCTCGATATGCCAGAGGCATGATTGTCGGCCGCGAATTTCTGCTCAGCTGGCGCAACCGGGCCTCTCTGGGTTTCTGGTTGAGACGCACAAAACCCGACTTCGTTGCATGCGATATTAACCTCCTGCCTAACTCCTTCAGTATGCGGTGGCGAAAATCCGGTAAACCGTTACTGACCTGGACCGTAAAAGATAAGACAATGGAGAGTATCGCGCGTGAACATGCCGATGCCCTGATTTTCGAGCGTCCGGCCGTTATCGGCACGGACTAGGTTTGCCATCTGTTGCAACGGAGCCGTGCGTGCCAAACGAGCCGCTAACCATCAGTTTTATTCAATCCCTGGACACTATCGACGCAGAAGACTGGAATGCTTGCGCCGGATTGGATAATCCTTTTGTTTCGCATGCGTTCCTGGCCTCGCTGGAACGCTCTGGCAGTGTTGGAGATGACACAGGTTGGTTGCCGTATCATATGGTCATCCGATCAGGTGACCAAGACAAAGAACCGACACCGATCAGGGCATGTATGCCGCTGTATGTAAAAAGCCACTCCTACGGTGAATATGTTTTTGACCATGGCTGGGCAGACGCCTTCGAGCGCGCAGGTGGAAGCTACTATCCCAAACTACAAGCCAGCATACCCTTCACACCGGCGACAGGGCCTCGTCTATTGGTCCATGACGGCACACTGCCGGAACAACGCCCGCTGCTACAGGCTGCTTTACTTGATGGATTGCGCCAGATTACCGACAAACTTGGCAGCTCGTCGGCTCATGTAACCTTTCTGGAAAATGAGGAAGCCGTGCTTGCCGAAAGTCAGGGTTTTCTGCTGCGCCACGATCAGCAATTTCATTGGCAAAATGCAGATTTCGAGACCTTCGATGATTTCCTTGACGCCCTTTCTTCGCGGAAACGCAAACAAATTCGAAAAGAGCGCCGCACCGTTGCTGATAGCGACATTGAAATTGAATTAATCTCGGGTGACAGCATCAAACACCACCATTGGGATAGTTTCTATCAGTTTTATGTCGACACCGGCGCCCGGAAATGGGGGCAGCCATATCTAACCAGAGCGTTCTTTGACGAAATAGGTCAAACCATGAGTGAGAGAATTGTATTGATTATGTGCAGCCGCGAAGGCCGCGCGATAGCTGGCGCACTGAACTTTGTTGGAAAAAACACGCTGTATGGCCGTCAATGGGGCTGCATCGAAGATCACCCCTGTTTGCATTTCGAGGCGTGTTACTATCAAGCCATCGAATATGCCATCGCTAATGGTCTGAAAACGTTGGAGGCCGGGGCACAAGGCCCTCATAAACTGGCACGCGGCTATGTTCCCGTTCAAACAACCAGTGCACACTATATCGCCAACCCCTCATTCAGGGATGCCGTTGACCACTATTTGACACAGGAACGTTCTGGCGTTTCAGCCGAGATCGAATACCTGACAAAACGAACACCTTTTAAGAAATCCGGCTAGGCAAAAATCTGCTGGTCGGAACGAATAGCGTACAATACGTGGCGTTTTAAAGAGCTCTCATCCGAAACCTTTGGGTGGTCAAAGTCGCGTGATAGATCATGCGCCATACCAATTTTTTCCATTACGCGCCGTGAAGACTTGTTCTGTGTGGCCGTAAAGGAAATGACCTCATCAAGCGCCAACCTGGAAAACGCATAAGCCAGACAGGCCCGCGCTCCTTCTGGTGCAAGCCCCTGCCCCCAAACACTTTTGTCTAACCGCCAACCGATTTCAACAGCCGGAGCACAAGTCATGTCTGACGGCACATGTTGCATGCCGACAAAACCAATGAAATCACCGCTTTCCGCGTGCTCGGCAGCCCAGAAGCCGAAGCCATGCTGATCAATATGGCTCTGAAACCGCTTCACAGAGGCGGCAGTTTCCTCTGGGGAAAAAGGCCGATCAAAATAACGCATAACATCCGGGTCTGCGTTCAAATTGGCGAACGGCTCAACATCACTTTCAAGCCATGCCCGCAACCGCAACCTTTTCGTTTGAAGCATTCCGGGCTCTTATTTCACAGGCTCTTTTGGTTTGTCTTTCCTCGGGCCAGCTTTCTTTTTGCCACTTTCTGGAGCCTTGGCGGCGTCTGGTTTTTTACCTGGCTTGGTTTTCCGAGCCGGTTTCGGGGCATGTGGAGTAATTTCAAAAGACAGCTTGCCGTCCTTAAGTTTAACCACAACTTCACCGCCCTTGGCCAGCTTGCCAAACAACAGTTCGTCAGCGAGCGGTGTCTTGATCGTCTCCTGAATAACCCTTTCCAGAGGTCTGGCGCCGTAATAACGATCATAACCTTTTTCGGCGAGCCATGCCTTGGCGCCTTCTTCGAGCGTAATCTCAACGTTACGGTCCGCAAGCTGCAGTTCAAGCTGCAATACGAACTTCTCAACCACTTTCGAAACCACTTCTGGTGGCAGGAAGTTGAAGTTGATAGTCGAATCCAGGCGGTTGCGGAACTCAGGACTGAACATCTGCTTGATCGCCTCGTCGCTGGCACCATCATTGGTATCGCGACCGAATCCGATTGCGGATTTCGAAAGTTCTTTAGCACCTGCATTGGTAGTCATTATCAGGATCACGTTACGGAAATCGATCTTCTTGCCGTTGTGATCCGTAAGTGTGCCATTATCCATCACCTGTAAAAGCACATTAAATAAATCGGGATGCGCTTTTTCAATTTCGTCCAGCAACAAAACGCAGTGCGGATGCTGATCCACTGCATCGGTGAGCAAACCACCCTGATCAAAACCAACATAGCCTGGAGGGGCACCAATCAGGCGTGAAATCGAGTGCCGCTCCATATATTCGGACATATCAAATCTGTGCAGCTCAACTCCCAGCAGATGTGAAAGCTGGCGCGCCACCTCGGTTTTACCGACGCCGGTTGGCCCGGCAAACAGATAAGAACCAATTGGCTTGTTCGGTTGCCTCAGGCCTGCTCTCGAGAGTTTGATCGAGGCCGTTAGTGCCTCAATAGCCGCGTTCTGTCCGAACACTACCCGCTTAAGGTCGTCTTCAAGCGTCAGCATGACCCGGCTTTCGTCGCGAGTAACAGTTTTGGGTGGAATGCGGGCAATTTTCGCGACCACAGCTTCAATGTCTTTAACACTGATCGTTTTCTTGCGCTTCGATGCGGGGACAAGCATCTGCGCAGCCCCGGTTTCGTCAATCACATCAATCGCTTTGTCTGGCAGCTTTCGATCCGTTATGTACCGGTCTGAAAGTTCCACAGCCGTTTTTATGGCGTCCAGCGTGTATCGAACATTATGATGATCTTCAAAATATGGCTTCAGGCCCTTTAAAATTTTGACAGTGTCGTCTACAGACGGTTCATTCACATCAATTTTCTGGAACCGACGCAGCAACGCCCGGTCTTTTTCGAAATGGCTGCGGAATTCCTTGTATGTAGTAGAACCCATGCAACGAATTGTCCCTGACGCCAAAGCAGGTTTCAATAAGTTGGACGCATCCATTGCGCCGCCAGATGTCGCACCTGCGCCAATCACGGTATGAATTTCATCGATGAACAGAACGGCACCTTCGATTTCTTCCAGCTCGTTAACAACAGCTTTCAGCCGCTCCTCAAAATCACCACGGTAACGAGTGCCGGCGAGAAGTGCGCCCATATCGAGAGAATATATCGTCGATGTCAGCAAAACATCAGGCACATCGGATTCAGTAATCAATCGCGCCAGACCTTCCGCAATCGCAGTTTTGCCAACACCGGGGTCACCAACCAACAATGGATTGTTTTTCGAGCGCCTGCACAATATCTGAACGGCACGCTCCAGCTCGGCAGCACGACCAATCAAAGGATCAATTTTGCCCGCCCTGGCTTTTTCGTTCAAATCCACACAATAGTTGGCAAGCGCGCTGTTTTTGGCCTTGTCCGCAGCTTCTGCATCGGCAGTCTCAGCACCAGTTGTTTCCTCCTCGGCACCGCGTACCGTTCGGTTTTCACCCAGTTCTGGTACTTTCGCGATGCCGTGCGAGATGTAACTTACAGCATCAAGGCGTGTCATGTCCTGACTCTGCAGGAAATATACGGCGTGACTTTCACGCTCGGAAAACAGGGCAACTAACAGGTTAGCTCCGGTCATTTCCTCACGCCCGGATGATTGCACATGCAACAGGGCTCGCTGCACCACGCGCTGAAAACCGGCCGTCGGCGTTGCTTCAACACCATCAGTTTGAACGGCTAAACCGTCCATTTCGCTATCCAGATAGTCTGTAACATCAGAGCGCAAGACCGACGTATCGACGTCGCAGGCTTTGAGAACAGCAATAGCGTCAGGATCATCAAGCAACGAAAGCAACAGGTGTTCCAGTGTTGCATACTCGTGAGTGCGCTTATTGGCTTCACCGAGTGCTCGATGCAGTGTTTCTTCTAGATGGGGCGAAAAACTTGGCAAACTAAGGTGTCCTTATCACTATCTATCAAGGTTTGTCCCTTGCAGAGGAACATTGTGCCACTGGATGGTCAAAAGAGCAAAGCGGTCCTCACTGCTTACTCTTTCTCCAGGGTGCATTGAAGCGGATGCTCATTCTGCTTGGCGAACGAAAGAACCTGATTGACCTTGGTTTCAGCTACTTCGTAAGTAAACACGCCGCACACGCCTACGCCTTTTTGATGCACATGCAGCATCACTTCAGTGGCTTGCTCGATGGTCATTCGAAAATATCTTTGCAAGATGTGCACGACAAATTCCATCGGCGTAAAGTCATCGTTCAACAACAAGACTTTATACATCGACGGTTTTTTGGTTTTGGTCTCTGGTTTGGTCAGAATGCCAGTTCCAGTACCGCCACCCTGATCTTCTTTGTCCTTATCAGACATCGTATCTCCGAAACGCTTTACACTCCCAATGTAATACGTATCTCGCCGACTAAAAGAGTAAAAATCGCTTGTTAAACGAATTATTTTCCATGACGGCCTGTGTGCAAGGCTGAATTCCCATACAATTTCTAAAGGTCAGCGGGGGCTGCGACACCAGATTGAGCCAGCTGGTCAACAAGCGCCTGCTTCAACCGGGCAAGCCCGGCATCATCCGCCGCTTCGCAGCGTGCCACCAAAACTGCCTGCGTATTCGACGCACGCAGCAACCACCAGCCATCATCAGTTAACACTCGTACACCATCAATGGTTTGCATATTGGCATCAGCTTCCTGAAGGCGTTCTTTTACTTCTTCAACAACCTCGAATTTACGCACTTCCCCGCAATCAAACCTGAGCTCAGGGGTGTTTACAGCGGCAGGCAGGTCATCTTTCAGGGCGTCCAGGTTGCCACCCTGAACAGTAATCGCGTTCAGGAAACGAATACCGGCATAAATTGCGTCGTCGTGACCATAAAAATTATGCTTGTAGAAAATATGGCCGGACATCTCGCCCGCAAGCGGGGCCGAGAGCTCGACCATCTTTTCCTTGATTAGCGAATGGCCCGTTTTCCACATAACCGGTTGGCCACCCAGCTCTTCAATACGGTCAAACAACACCTGACTCGCCTTAACATCCGCAATGACCGGTGCTCCGGGAAGTGTTTTCAGCAGATCGCCAGCCATGATCGCCAACATCTGGTCACCCCAAACAACCCTGCCCTGACTATCAACCGCACCGATACGGTCACCATCACCATCGAATGACAAACCAATATCTGCTCCGTGACGGGCAACTGCTTCTTTCAGTTGTTCCAGATTCGCTTCAACCGTCGGGTCGGCATGATGGTTCGGGAAAGTACCGTCAATCTCACCATTGATGACGATATGTTCACCCGGCCAACGTTTGGCCAGCGTTTCAATAACATCACCAGCTGCGCCGTTGGCGGGATCCCAGACAACTTTGAACTCTCCGAAGTCCACATCCCGCATCAAACGGTCGAGATAGCGATCGAAGATATCGATATCCACACGCTGACCATCTCCGCGCTCGAAATCCGCGTTTCCGGCAAGCTCTCCCAGTTTCTGTATTGCAGCACCAAAACATGGCTTCTTGCCAAGCATGATCTTGAAACCGTTATAATTTGGTGGATTGTGCGAGCCAGTTACCATCACACCGCCATCTGCATCGAGCTCAAAAACCGAATAATACAACATGGGCGTCGGCCCAAGGCCGATCATCTCAACGTTGACACCAGTGCTCATCAAGCCTTCGGTCAGAGCCTCAGCAAGGCTTGGTGAAGACAGCCGACCATCATAGCCCACACATATCCGGCTGCCACCAGACCGCCTGACAGTTGTACCGATTGACCGCCCAAGGGCCAAAGCGTCGGCCACGCCAATGGTTTCATCGACGATCCCTCTAACATCATATTCCCTGAGCACGGTGGAGTGAAAATCATGTGCGGTCATTGCAGCCAATCCATTGTTAAAAGTGCATAATCATTGTGAGACTTTAAATTGTCAGTCAGGGTATAACACGTCAAGCGGCAATGCCTGGTAACCGCTTCACCCGGTACTGGTGCCAAATGCGCCCAAGGTTCATTCACAGCCCCCAAAAAAATTCTGCTTCATTTGCCAAGCAGCGTCTTTCGTGCAGCATTCAGTTTTACAGCCATCCAGTCCGAGCCACCCTTGTCAGGGTGAACCTGTGACATCAAACGTCTGTAGGCTTCATTAATCTCGGAAGTGCTGGCACCGTTCTCAAGACCAAGTATCTCCAGTGCTTCACTTTTACTCATCTGGTTATTGCTTTGCGATGCCTGGTTTTTCCCCGCGCGGCCTGCCCTGAAATATTGAAAAAGCTTTCCTGCAGCCAAGGGCCCAACCATCCGAAGGACGGCATAACCAGCAGGTACAGCTGCCAGAAATGCTTTACCTGTCGCAAGCAAGATCAAACCCAGCAGAAGGCAAACGCCTGCAATTGCCCAAGTCAGGGTGCGTTTGGCTGATGCAACCTCGGCATTCGCCCACCATTGCATCAGCAAAAGCAGGAAGCCAGCAAGGACAACACCAAAAAGAAAATACGCCATGACTTAATGAACCGCAGCACGCCGGAAAGGCAAATCAAGCGCCTTCAGCAGCGCCCGAAGTTCCTGCCGCGCTGCAACGTGAGACATCGAAAGGCCCTGGCCATCAAGCCCGCCTTCGCGTTTAAGGTCGATCAGTGTCAGGCCTCGTAGAAAGAGTTCGCGGTAAATAACGCGCTCACCAAGCCCCGAAACATACCGAACACCTACCCGTTTGCTCAGTTCCGAAAGCACGGCCTCAACCCGCTCTTTGTTTTTGGCATGCAGTGACCCTACCCGGTTTCTGAGCACCACCCAGTCAATTGAACCACCATCGGCTACAGCCCGGCGCTGGCGGGCCTTCCAGACCATTTCCGAATAAAGACTGGGGCCCTGTACCCGATAGGTTTCAGGGTCAATTCTCGCCAGCAGGTCAAGATCAACAAAACTATCGTTAACCGGCGTTACAAGGGTATCAGCCGCGGTATGCGCCAGCCTCGACAAATATGTATCACTGCCGGGGCAATCGACTACCACAACATCCACATTCCCCGCGAGCGTAAGATAGGCTTCTTCAAATCGTTGTTTTTCGTCCGCCTCTGCAGCGTCCGCGGACCGAAGCTCGGAGCGCGGCACAACCAGTTCCTGTGGCATTGGCAGGGACAGGCCATTATCGGAGCAATATTTTCGCCGGTTTTCGATGTAGCGGGTTAAGCTTTTTTGTCGGGCATCCAGATCGATTGTTCCAACCTTGTAGCCTTCGGAAAGCAGCGAAACAACAATATGCATCGCGGTTGTCGACTTTCCGGATCCGCCTTTTTCATTACCCAGCACAATCAGGTAGGGCCTTTCAGGCACCCCGCGTGTTTGATTGATATCACTGTCTGGCACCCTGAACTCCATAAATTCCAAACATTGGCCCGCGCAATCATGGTGCTTGAAAACAACAGATTTAAAAACTGCCGCACCAATAACCTCGTCTTACGCCATTGAACAGTTTTATAATAGCCTGATATGTAGCAAAATCATCAACGAACAGGCCTTGTGGATTGTCGGCCCGAACAGATGCGGCAGAAAGCCTAGAGAAGATTGAGTTTCAAACTTCAGGGAAGTAACTGTACCAGTGCGTGACCAAATCCGTAAATATGCTGGATTCCTGCTTTTGCTGGCACTGTTGGCCGTTGTGCCCATTGGTATTGCCCGTCACCTACTTAGCGAATCGCGCGAAGATGCGTTTGTTGACGACCGGCCCAATTATCTCTCGCACCAGTATCCACCCTCCGCCGATGCCGAAATGACGCCGCGCCTTGCCCGCCTTCTTGAAGAAGACATGCAGAAAGTGGATGCCGTACCACGCACATTTCTAGCCCGTCTGCCTGAAACACTTACTGAGATCGAGGACGCCAAGAAGCGAAAACAGCAATTTGTGTCAACCATGTTGCCTATTATCCTGCGGGCAAACGAACTGATCATTGCCGATAGAGGCCGGCTTCTACAGATACGCCAACGCATTATAGAGGAAGGTGCCGCAGGAAAACGCCAACGCGCATGGCTGGAGGGTATAGCCCGTTCACACCGCGTCAAACTCTCCAGTCCGGCAACGCCTGAGCAGATTGATGCCTTGTTGTTCAGGGTTGATGTTATTCCCCCTTCGCTCGCTCTGGCCCAGGCTGCAATGGAATCAGGTTGGGGCACCAGCTATTTTGCCCAGGAAGGTAACGCGCTGTTTGGCGAATGGACCTGGAATCAGGAAGAAGGTATTTTACCACGAGGACGAGAAGACGGAAAAACCCATAAAATCAAAAGCTTCGAGTATCTTCTTGATAGTGTGCGCAGCTATATGACCAACTTGAACCGGCATCGAAGCTACCGTGACCTGAGAGACAGGCGTGCAGAACTTCGCGACCACAATCTGGTTGTTACAGGCCCTGCCCTTGCCCCTTCACTTGTGGATTATTCTGAACGAGGCGCCGATTATGTGGGGGACATTCTCTCCATCATCGATTTCAACGACCTTGACGGCCTCGATAGCGCCCAGTTACTGAACGACCTGCAGGAAAGCCGCTGACATGCGAACGCCCCCCTCAGTTGTTCGAACTGTAAAAGACCTGCGCACTTTTGTCGAAAATGAACGTGCGAAAGGAAAACGCATCGGACTTGTGCCCACTATGGGCGCCCTGCATCATGGACATCTGTCTCTTGTTGACCATATATCCGGGCATGTGGATGTGCCGATAGTCTCCATATTCGTCAATCCGAGCCAGTTTGGGGAAGGCGAAGACTTCGAGACATACCCGCGCAACGAGCAGGCAGACCTTGAAAAACTGGCCACCACCAACGCACGGCTGGTCTATGCGCCTGGGGTTGAAGAAATGTATCCACCCGGCGACTCCACCAAGGTATCGGTTCAAGGCATATCAGAGAAATATGAGGGAGCAGCAAGGCCCGGCCATTTCGACGGCGTCGCCACGGTTGTCAGCAAACTGTTACTCCAATGTCTGCCGGATGCCGCAGTTTTTGGGGAAAAAGACTATCAGCAACTTGCTGTAATACGTCAGTTTGTGCGCGATCTTGGTATACCGTGCAGCATCCTGGGGGCCCCTATTGTTCGGGAAAACGATGGTTTGGCGGCATCTTCCCGAAATGTTTACCTCAGCCCCGAAGCCCGAAAAGTTGCAGGGAAATTCAACCTTGTTCTCCGTGCGCTGGTTAAAAGTGTCCTGTCAGGGGTCGATGTACGCACCGCAGAGTTTGAAGCAACACAATCCCTTCTCGCGGCGGGTTTCGAAACGGTAGACTATGTATCGGTGGTTGACCCGGTTTCGCTGCAGCCGCTCGGCACCTTTGAAAGTGCTGCCCGCGTGCTCGCTGTAGCGCGGCTTGAAAGCGTACGCCTTTTGGACAACATGGCTATTGAGGCACCCGATACTTAGACCGCGCGCCTCACTCTAACGATTTCAGCCTTACTCGTCCTCTGCCGCTTCTTCTTCATCCGGGCGAGCCGTTGGCGACGGCTTGCGTGGCAGGTTCTCGTCACGCATTGCAGCGTGATAAAGGAAACTGGCCATAATAACAGCCGCTTGCTTCAGGTCTTTTTCATATGTGTGCCCCAGAGTATCTATCTGGCTGTGATGCAATTGCGTGCCATAATCAAGCGGGTCCTGAATGAACTGAAACCCCGGCAGGCCAACGTCATCGAACACCTCATGGTCGGTACCGCCTGTGGTATTCAAGGTCACTGTTTTAGCACCAAGGTCATGAAACGGCTTCAGCCAAGCGTTGAAAATAGGCACAACCGCAGAATTTCGTTCTGCATAAACCCCGCGGATTTTACCTGAGCCATTATCTAGGTTGAAATAGGCCGAAAAACGGTCGAACTCCGGTTTCAATGTCATCGGAAACTGATTGTAGTGCTTTTCGTAAGAGCTCATGTATTTCAGCTTCTCATCCGTGTTCTCGGGGCGTTCTACCAGATGGTCGAGCACATATTGCTGCGAGCCATAATACCCCTGTTCTTCGCCGCCCCAAAGACCAACACGAATGGTTCTTTCGGGTTCAACACCAATTGCCTTCAGGATACGCACAGCCTCCATCACAACAGCCACACCAGCCGCATTGTCAGCCGCTCCATCACCAACATACCAGCTATCAAGATGTGCCCCCGCAAGTACGACGCCGGGACGACGGCCCTTGCCTGGAATGTCGGCAAGCGTGGAGTAGCTTTTGGTGTCTTCAGTGTAGAAGGTTGCGTCCACATCAATGCTCATGCGTACCGCGTCGCCCTCATCCATCACGCGCACCGCACGTACGTAATGTTCGTGTGAAAGCCCGATACCCGGAATTTTGGCACTTTCGCCTTCTTTATACTGGTAGGAGGTCGCTTCAATCAGCATTGCCTTGCGCGGCGACCGGCGAACCATCGCGATGGCGCCTTGCTCGCTCAGGAATTGTTCCAACTCATAGAAGAAACTCTTGTACCTGACCCAACCGTCAAACCCGCGCTGGTCCGGATCACCTTCAGGCACACTGAAAGTTTCTGTCTTGGCCAGGCTCTCATCATCACGGCGAATGAACACTTCGTTGGCAGGTGGTTTCTGGGACGGAACGCGGCTGACAAAAACAATTTTGCCTTCAAGTTTGCCTTCCCATTTTTTGAAATCTTTTTTGGAACGGATGGGTGCGTGTACGACTTCACCTTCAATCACGCCCTCGGTTCCCGGGTGCCAGGCCAGTGGCAAGGCATACAACTGAGTTCTGCGCGGTGAGGTCATAAAGACTTCCGAGCGCTCACCTGTCCAGCCGTAACCGAACTCGAAACCCTCCAGACGACTATCCTCAAGGCCCCACTCCGTCAGCTTGTCTCTGGTCCAGTTGTTGGCTTCAAGCATAGCGGGGGTACCGGTTAGGCGCGGGCCAATCCCGTCAGTCAAATGACGCATGACATCCATCACCTGAGACCGGTTAAAACCTTCATCCCTGATCCGGTTCACAACGTCTAGATCAACCGGTTCTTCCGCACCGACGGGCAGCGCCAGCGCAGCGGCCACCAGCGCCGACTTCACAATCCTCTTCATCCCTGATTCCTTTTCTTGTTATATCCCAACCCTTGTCACGGAGGGGTTTATTCCAAACCCTCTGTATACCATTCATAGTCAAAAAACTGCTTCAGTGGCTCCATCCCTGACAGGACGAATCGTGTATCACACGACCAGTCGTCAAAGCGCTTTAAAAGCGGCCAGATGTCTTTGGACCACGGCAAATCGAGTGCCTGACTGATCTTTATCACATAATCCGGAAAGCGGATCAGATCACCAAACCCCCTGCTTTCTTCCAAAATCAGCTTTGACAGACGTCCCAGAAAACAAATACGTTCAACCAGCCGCTTGCCATATATGGAAGGCATCGCTTCCAGTTCCACTTGCAGTCGTTCGAGGACTTGCTCGAGTGTCGATTGGCTAAGCTCCAGGTGTTGTTCAACATTCTGGATTTCATCACCAATTTCGGCGTTGGCCTCAAGAAGGGCGCGGCGGCGAACCTCAGAGGGCAGCTCGGTAAAGCCGCCAGCCATCCAGAAGGCAATACGGTTGCGCAGGCGCTCAATGGAACCACCTTTGATGATAAAATCGTCGCCACCAGCCTTCAGCCCACCACGAATGATATCAATATCGTTATAACCGGTCAGGAAAACGACTGGCATAGCCTTCAAACCGGAACGGTCCAGGCTTCCGACAAAGTCAAACCCGCCATTCCCGGGCATCTGAACATCACTGATGATCATCGCAGGCCTGTAGGCCCTTACGTGCCCGATCGCTTCCTCGGCATTTTCAGCAATGATTGTTTCGAAACCGAAATGTTTAACGGCAGCCGCGTGCACCTGCAACACTACAGGTTCATCGTCTACAAGAAGAATTGGCCCTTTGCGCATACCCCTTTGCCTACAACAAAACCAGCGCAGCAAGCCCCAAAAAGGCAAAAAACCCAATAACATCAGTTATGGTTGTGACAAACACACTTGAAGCAATAGCGGGGTCAATACTCATTTTGTGCAGCACCATCGGCACAGCCATGCCCGAAAAACCTGCGACAAAAATATTGACGATCATGGCCACCGCAAAAACGAACGCAAGCGCCACCCCACCAAACCAGAAATAGGCGACAAAACCTGACACTATTGCAAGAACAAATCCGTTCATACTTGCGGCCGTCAACTCTCGCAATGTCACCCGCAGCGCATTCGTGGAACTCAGTTCCTTTGTCGCTATTGCACGTACTGCAACTGTCATGGTCTGAGTTCCGGCATTGCCCCCCATGGATGCAACAATCGGCATCAGAACAGCCAGTGCCACCATTTGTTCAATCGTTGCATCAAACATACCGATAACCGTTGATGCCAGAACCGCAGTACCCAGATTGACCAAAAGCCAGACGAAACGGCTGCGCGTAATTTCAATGAAATTTTCGTTCAAACCGGATTCTTCGCCCACGCCCGCCAGCGCAAGAATATCCTCTTCCGCTTCTTCTTCGATCACATCAACAACATCATCAACGGTTATCACGCCCACAAGCCTGCCATCACGGTCTACTACGCCGGAAGAAATCAGGTGATATTTGGTGAACTGGTAAGCGGCTTCTTCCTGATCCATCTCCACATCAATCAGGAATGGCTCTTCATCCATTATCTCTGCGATAACAGACTGACGCTGCATTCGCATCAGCCGGGACACAGGCAGTGTTCCTACCGGGTGGTGCCCGGGGTCCACGACAAAAATATCATAGAAATCCTTTGGGATGGAATCGTTCTCCGACCTCAGAAAATCGATTGTCTGGCCAACAGTCCAGAACTGGGGCAACGCGACAAGGTCCCGTTGCATTAGGCGGCCAGCTGAATCTTCCGGGTAGCTTAGGTTTTCTTCAATGGCGGCACGATCGTCGCTGGCAAGAGCCTGCATGACCTCTTCACGGTCACCCTCTTCCAATTCTTCGATGACATATACCGCGTCATCAATATCCAACTCGGTGACTGCGTTGGCAATCTGATCATTGGGCAGATGTTCATAAAGCTCGTCTTGCGCTTCACCCTCGACCTCGGACAGCACATCAGGGTTGATCTTGTCACCCAGAAGCTCAATCAGTTTAAGGCGGCGCCCGGAAGGTAAGACTTCGAGGATGTCGGCCACATCTGCCGCGTGCAGCTCCCTGAACATCTCCAGAACAGGTTCGCGGGCCTCCGCTTTCAATGCATCCTGAAGATCATCAATGAAAGGCCGGCTAAGATGCACATCGGTTTGTGGCACTTCCGACAGGTCTTCGAGAGACTGACCCGTTACGGTCTGCTCCAGAGCCTGGTCACTCTGATCGTCGCTGTGATGTTTGTTTTGTGTCAACGCCGTCCCCTAGCCATTGCGAAAGCCCACGCGTGAACATGACTTGCCTACAATTGATAAAAGAAAGCAACGAGCGATGCTAGGGGCGATTTCTATTACAGTGACCGCCCGGACCTAAATCCATGTCAACGCAAACATTGAGAGCATTGTATAAAAGGGAAAATGCGGCCTGTTATCGAGCTTTGGTCTCCATCCAGGTGGAAACTGCTCACGAACAACTAAAGAAAAAAAGACAACCCACAGAATGGATTGCCTTTTTCTAAAATTCCCCAAAAGAGAATTTGGTGCGGACGAGAAGACTCGAACTTCCACGGCTAATTAAAGCCACAGCGACCTCAACGCTGCGCGTCTACCAATTCCGCCACGTCCGCTGAACGGGCGACTTAGTATCAGCTAAGAGAAAGTGCTGCAAGGCAAAAAAGTTGCAATAGTGAAAGAAATACGAGCTTTGGAAAGCGCCGATACAGGGTTGCTACATTCAAACTTGGAGCTGGCTCATCATGCGGGTGATGGAGACGCCAATTTTTTCACCAACGATCATGATTTCACCACGGGCGACAAGCTCGCCGTTCGCGTAGATCCAGCACTCATCCTCGTGTTTGGCGTCCAGGTCAATCACCGCGCCCCGGCCCATTTTAAGAAGCTGGCGTACCGGCATGGAAGTGCGCCCCAGCACAACGGTGATCTCGACGGTAACTCTGCCAACGGCTTGTACGTTCATGCGTTTTTCTCTATAGCAGGTGAAATTTCAACCACCACCATGACGCCCAACTCTTATTATTTCGTTAACCATAATACCCTTTCCGGGCGAAAAATCGATACAAGAGCACTTGGCGTGCCCGAAAAAAAACGATAAACCGCCGGAAAAAGGAAGTAAACTCGCCGGAAAAGGCGTGAAAGGGCCAAAAAATGGAAAACGACGCAGCACTTGAGTGGCGGATCAGCGATGGCCTTATCGACTATCCATCTGCACTCGAAGAAATGGAAGAGCGCGTCCGGGAAATCCGGGCTGGCGAGGCACCGGAACTTGTTTGGCTACTGGAGCACCCTCCCCTCTATACCGCCGGAACCAGCGCTGACATTTCCGACCTTGTCGATCCTGACCGTTTCCCGGTGTATGATGCTGGCCGTGGTGGTCAGTATACCTACCATGGCCCCGGCCAGCGCGTGGGTTACTTCCTGCTGGATCTCAAGAAACGCGGCAGAGACGTCCGCCAGTTTGTGTTTAGCCTCGAAGAAGTGATCGTCAGGGCCCTTGCCGCCTTTGGTGTTACCGCAGAGCGTCGCCATGGCCGCGTCGGCGTTTGGGTTACCCGCGAAGACGGACGTGAAGAAAAAGTTGCCGCCATTGGTGTTCGGGTGCGCCAATGGGTCACCTACCACGGCATCTCAATCAATGTCGAACCGGACCTTGGCCATTTCGAAGGCATTGTGCCGTGCGGCATTGCAGAACACGGCGTTACAAGCATGGCAGACCTTGGCCTGCCAATCACCATGGATGATCTGGACGTGGTGCTGAAAACCGTTTTTGACGAGGTGTTCGGACTTGTACCCCGCAAGATGGATGTTGAGTACGAAGCACCCAAAGACGCACCTGAAAAAACATCTGCACTGCCGTATGAGGCGATGCCGACGGAAGACAACATCACTGAAGAACAGGGCGAGCCTATCGAGAGCACACACCCCGTTTTTCAGATATAGTCAGGCCTTTGCCAAAGCCGGTGCACCTGCCAGCAATTCGTCGGGAATATCCTTGCCGCGCGGTATTTCACGGTCCCCGACAATAACGTTTTCCGCACTGAAAGACTGAACATGTCTCCGGTTCAGGATGTAGGAACGGTGCAATCGGAAAAACTGGTCTGGAAGCCCTTCGAGCGCGGCTTTGATAGAACTGTAGACAACCAGTTTTTCACCGCTCTCCAGATAATAGGTCACATAGTTGCCCATGCCTTCAATGTAGAGAATTTCATCCGGCCGCAGCAAATGCGTGCGCCGGTTTGCCTTAACCGCAATCGGCGTTGCTGCTTCTGCAAGCTTGTTCCTGTCTTTCTCATATAGGTAAAACTGATACATCTTAACGGCCGCCACCACCACAACTGTGGTGTTTACCAGCACGGCACTCCGTACCAGCGCGCCGAAGTCCGCAAGCCCATCCCCGCCGCCGAACAACAAATAATCATAAAAGAAATAACCGGACAAACGCTGTATAGTGGCCGCCGCAAGAATGAGCGTAGCGTACAGGCCAAAAAACGCACCATATCTCTCGGTCAGCAAGTATCTGGGCATCAGGATATAAATCATCCCGTAAACCGCCAAAACCCGCGGTGGCAGCAAAACAAATTCCAGATAGAAAGACGCGAAGTAGCCCCTCTCGGGTGTCATCCATATCAGGCTAAACAGAATATAGTAGCCGAGCCAGAAGACGATATGGGTCAATGGACGGGAACCAAAAAGGTAAAACCGTGTCTTAACGCCTGTCTCTTGCGTTTCCGTCATCCTGCTAATTCCATCGTTGGAGTAAATTTCAGCCATCCTGATATAAATCAGTCTGTTTTCACAGGCACGTCTTCGTCAACCTTAAATCACGAGTCACTGCACATGCGTACTCGCAATCTGCTTTCTCTCCGTGGACCGCTTGCTCTCCATGGATGGAGAAGCCCAACGATTTGAAGGAACGAAACACCATGATATTTGCCAGCCGCACCCTGTGCATATTGACCATTCTTTTTTGCTCTGCAGTTATACCGCCTGCTGTTTTTGGTCAGGAAGAGCTCGCCCGTCGCGCTCAGTGGCAAGCCAGATTTGAACGCTTGCCGGAAGCTGGCGTTAGGGTCCGAACTCTCCAGGAAAACTCCGGGTTGGCGCGCGCCGGAATCGTGGAAGGTGATGTCCTTTTGAACATCAACGGCGCAAGCATAACCTCTGCTGCGGCTTGGGATGATATGACAGATGCGCTTGTTGCCGGCCGCGAGTACCGCATTCGGTACCGCCGAGGCACCCAATACGGTGAAACCAGCGCGGTGTTTGACCCGCTGCCCTTCGAAACCCATGAAGGAATTACCACAATTTATGATCATATCGTCAGTGACTTTGGCATCCGCCAACGGGTCATCATTACGCATCCGGAAGGAACGGCTTCGCCGCAGCCGGCGATTTTCGTTTTACAGGGCCTGAGTTGCTCAAGCATTGAAAACTGGGCCGGCCGGCGGTCGAATTTCGTCCGGTCTATACAGGATCTGATTAATCAGTCCGGTATGGTTGTCATGCGCACCGAAAAACCGGGGCTTGGTGACAGCGAAGGCGATTGCTCGGCCACCGACTTCAGAACCGAACTGAACGGCTATGAAACCGCACTCAAGAAACTCAAAAGCCTGCCTTATGTCGATCCGGAACGCATCGTTGTTTTTGGCAGCAGTATGGGCAGCGCCCTCGCTCCCTATTTTGCCAACAAATACCAGCTTAACGGCGTAATTTCCGATGGCACCTATTACCGTACATGGTTCGAACACATGCTTGAGATCGAGCGCCGCATCAAAGCCATGGAAGGCAACGATGAAAGTACCGTCAACGGAATGATGAACCAGGCCTACATCCCTTTGTATTATGGTATGTTAATCGAGAAAATGAGCTATCAGGCGGTTGTCGAGCGCTCGCCCCTTCTTGCGGACTATAATTATCATGACGGTGGCCACATGTATGGTCGGCCAGTCAGTTTCTATCATCAATTGCAGGACTTTGACGTCGCCGGCAACTGGCATCGGCTTGCTGTACCGGCCCGCATTCGATGGGGCACCAGTGACTGGATCATGTCAGAGGCAGACAATGATATGATCGTTGATGCGCTGCAGCGCGCCGGAAACACAAATGTAGAACTTCTGAAGTACCCGGGGCTCGACCATTTCGACACCATTCAACCTTCAATGGAAGCCTCATTCAAAGGTGAAAGCGGTGTTTGGGATGACCGCATATCCGGCCAGCTGGTAGAATGGGCAAAAGACCTGAATGCTCAGAAAAACCAGCGAACAGGTGTTTATGCGGAAACACCGGAAGAAAGTCGTTAGCGTGAAGAGCTAAACTGTTGGTTTTACTTCAAACCGCTTGGGTGTAAGACCTTGTGCGGGCTCGGTTTCGATGCGGTCAACCCGCGCAAGCTCGGGCCCGCGCATCAATAGCGCCAACATGCGGTCAACGACATTGGGCGTTCCACACACCAACGCTTCCACTGTCCCGTCTTCACGGTTTCTGACCCAGCCATAAAGCCCGAGGCGAGCTGCTTTGGTTTGAACCCAGCCCCTGTACCACACACCCTGTACCTTACCAAATATCCGTGCACGCACGGCCTTGAAATCTGGCTGGTCGGTATCTAACCGGTCCATATCTGGCTTTTCGCTCATGATGCCATCGCTTCTGTCAGGCGCGCCATGAAACGCGAACATGCTTCGAGCTCTGTGATCTCAATAAACTCGTCTGGTTTGTGGGCCTGCGCGATATCGCCGGGGCCACAAACAACGGTAGGGAAATCAAGCCCCTGAAAATGCCCGCCTTCAGTGCCAAATGCCAGCACAGTGGACGCGTTGCGCTGCGCCAGCGACATTGCAAAACTCTCGCCGTCAGACCCTGGTTCTGCCTTGAGAGGCGGCAGGTAGGCCCAAACTTCGTTGGTGATATCACACTCGGGAAATTTTGCCTTCAGTGACGGCAACACATCGGTTTCAATATAATCCAGATATTGCCTGGTTATTGCCGGTCCATCTTCATCTGGCAAAAAACGAAACTCCCAGTCGAATTCGCAACGATTTGAGATAATATTGAACGCACTTCCCCCAGCTATTGGACCAATATTAAAGGTTGTATATGGCGGTGAAAAGGCATCGTCAAATGGTCCCTGCTCGCGTGTACGCACAGCCATATCATCGATGTACCGGATAAGCTCAGAGGCAACCACAACGGCGTTGACCCCATCATCAGGGCGACTGGAATGGGCTTCGCGGCCTGTAATGCGGGTTTTGGCAACATATTGGCCTTTGTGTGCCGTTGCGACCTGCATACTTGTAGGTTCACCAACCACCACAAGCCTTGGCAAGGCAATATGCTCTTTTACAAATGGCAGCATCTCTTGCACGCCGGTGCAGCCAACTTCCTCGTCAAACGAAAAAACCAGATGGATCGGCTTTTTAAGGGCTGCGGCCTTAAAAGACGGGACATGCGCAAGTGCAACCGCAATAAAGCCCTTCATATCCGATGTACCGCGCCCGTATAGTTTACCGCCTGCTTGTGACAGGTCGAAGGCGGGAAAAGTCCAGTCCTGCCCTTCGATTGGCACAACATCGGTATGGCCGGATAAAACGACACCGCCAGGCACATTGGCGCCGATAGTGGCGACAAGGTTTGCCTTGGGCTGGCCGTTGGCGTGCAGCACCCTGGCTTCAACCCCATGGCCTTCCAGAAAGGCTGCAACATGGTTGATTAAATCAAGGTTTGAACGATGGCTGGTCGTATCGAAGGCGATCAGTTCGCCCAGAATACTCAATATGTCATCTATTTCCGGCCTCTGAGCGCTCATTCAAATTCCATGATAACCGCATCAACAGCAAGACTGTCACCAGCAGCAGCGGCAACTTTTTTGACCACACCGTCTTTTTCCGCCCGTAGAATATTCTCCATCTTCATGGCTTCAACAACGGCCAGTGCTTGCCCCGCTTTAACCTCGTCACCTTCGTTCACTGACAATGACACAACAAGGCCGGGCATCGGGCACAACAGGAATTTCGAGGTATCAGGTGCCTCTTTTTCAGGCATCAGCGCCAGCAATTCAGCAGCGCGTTTGGACATGACCCGAACATGTTTGGAAACGCCGTCAGTTGTCAGTGTCCAGCCAAGGCTGTTTCTGTCAACTTCAATGGCTATTTCCTTGCCAGCGATCTCGGCAACCATCACAGGCGTGCCGGGTATCCATGCACTTTTTATATCAATGCTCTTATCATCAAATGCGACTTCAGCATGATCCTTCAGGGGTACAATCATTGTCGCAACTTCGACATCGTCGATACCAATAACCCACTGACGTTCCTGAGGCCCCGGTGGCTGCATGATCTGGCCTTCTATCTGCGTGGCGCGTGATTGCTCTACCGCATTGATGAAGGTGGCTGCCACAACCAGCGCATCGCGGACTTCGTCAGATAACGCACCACCACTGAAACCGTCAGGGTACTCCTCGGCAATGAAAGCTGTTGTGATGTTGCCAGACTGAAAACGCGGATGCGCCATCAGGGCAGAAAGAAACGGGATATTATGGGCAATGCCGCGGATATAAAACTTATCAAGAGCTGTGCGCTGTGCCGCGATCGCTTCGTCCCTTGTTTCACCGTAGGTCACCAGTTTGGCGATCATCGGATCATAGAACATGGATATCTCGGCACCTTCATAGACACCGGTATCCACACGCACCGTTTCGCTTTCAGCCGGGGGGCGATAACGCGTCAGCCGGCCAATCGACGGCAGGAAACCCCGGATCGGGTCTTCTGCATAAACGCGGTTCTCGACTGCCCAACCGGTTAACTTGATGTCTTCCTGCGTTAGGGACAGTTTCTCGCCGTTTGCCACCCGCAGCATCTGCTCCACAAGATCGACGCCTGTAACGTATTCAGTTACCGGATGTTCCACCTGCAGGCGTGTGTTCATCTCGAGGAAATAGAAGTTTTTATTTTTATCAACAATAAATTCCACGGTGCCGGCACTGCAATAATCCACCGCTTTTGACAGGGCAACCGCTTGATCCCCCATGGCTTTTCGGGTCGCGTCATCCAGAAACGGGCTTGGCGCTTCTTCCACCACTTTTTGGTGGCGACGCTGGATAGAGCATTCCCGCTCGCCCAGGTAGATAACGTTACCGTGCTTGTCACCCAGCACCTGAATTTCAATATGGCGGGGTTCTTCGACAAATTTTTCGATGAATACACGATCATCGCCAAAGCTTGATTTTGCCTCGTTTTGCGCCGAGATGAAGCCTTCTCGGGCTTCCTCATCGCTATAGGCTATACGCATACCCTTACCGCCGCCGCCTGCTGATGCCTTCAGCATCACCGGATAACCAATTTCCGCCGATATCCTTGCGGCTTCTTCTGCGTCTTCGATGATACCCATATGCCCGGGTACGGTGGAAACGCCCGCTTCCGCCGCCAGTTTTTTGGACGTGATCTTGTCGCCCATCGCATCAATGGCTTTCGGGTCCGGACCAATAAAGGCCAGCCCTGCTTTTTGCACAGCTTCAACAAATGATGCCCGTTCCGACAGGAAACCATAACCCGGATGGATGGCTTCTGCCCCGGTGTCCTTCGCAGCCTGCAGGATTTTATCAGCAAGCAAATAGCTTTCGGCAGCCGCGGGAGGGCCTATGTGTATGGCTTCGTCGGCCATTTCCACATGCAAGGCATCTGCATCGGCATCAGAATAGACAGCAACCGTTTTCACGCCCATCTTGCGGGCTGTTTTAATCACCCGGCAGGCAATTTCGCCACGGTTGGCGATCAGGATTTTATTGAACACAGGCAAATGCTCCTACTTTTCTTTGCGCCGCCGACCGGCGAGAAACCAAAGCGCGGCCAGACTGCCTGCGCCAATAATGAAAAAAATCGATCCGCTCTCGGCGGAAACAAAAGATGCACCCAGACCAATGCCGACAGCCGTCCCCAGAATAAAGCCCATCGCAGCAACCGACCGTAGCTCCGACCGTTTTGCAACGCCAGCGATACGCATTTCCAGGTCTTTTGGTAAAGGACGTGCCACTACCTCAGCTCCTTCAGTCTTGCTTGGTTTCGGTATCTTTTCGCTTTTGAACGCGGCCCGGATGAACCACAAAAGCGTACCCGATAGTGAACAGGATCACCGCGATCATGATCTGGCCCAGAAGCGGCATGGCCTCATACCCGAGATCAAGCGCCTTGTCGGCAAAAATGACAATCGCCACTCCAATGAACAGAATGCCAATACTGCGCTGGTGTTTACTCAGGAATTCACCCATGTCGCCCCCCTATAACGGAATGTTATCGTGTTTCTTCCAAGGGTTTTCGAGGTCCTTGTTCGCAAGCTTTTTCAGGCCGCGTACGATGCGGCTCCGCGTATTGTGCGGCATGATTACATCATCAATGAACCCGCGCTGCGCCGCGACAAACGGATTGGCAAACAAATCCTCATAGTCTTTGGTGCGTGCTGCGATTTTTTCCGGATCATCCTTTTCCTTGCGGTACAGGATTTCAACGGCGCCTTTCGCCCCCATGACCGCAATTTCGGCTGTTGGCCAGGCATAGTTCAAATCACCGCGCAGATGCTTGGATGCCATCACATCATAAGCGCCGCCGTACGCCTTGCGGGTAATAACGGTAATTTTTGGCACCGTCGCTTCACCGTAGGCAAACAGCAGCTTGGCACCGTGTTTGATAATACCGCCATACTCCTGCGCTGTACCGGGCAGGAAACCGGGCACATCAACCAGCGTAACTATCGGGATATTGAAACAATCGCAGAACCGCACGAAACGGGCCGCTTTCTTGCTGCTGTCGATATCGAGACACCCTGCCAGCACCATCGGCTGGTTGGCAACAATACCGACCGTTTCGCCGTCCATGCGCGCGAGACCAATGATGATATTGCCGGCATGGCGCGGCTGCAGTTCGAAAAAGTCACCTTCATCAACTACCTTGTTGATCACTTCGTGCATGTCATATGGTTTATTGGGGTTCGAAGGGATAACGGTATCAAGCGAGCTTTCGACCCGGTCTGCCTTGTCAAAAGTGGGCCTGTTTGGCGCTTTTTCCCGGTTATTCAGAGGCAAAAAGTCGAAAAAGCGACGCATCTGCGCCAGCGCTTCCACATCGTTGGCGAAGGATTTGTCCGCAACGCCCGATTTTGTTGTGTGCGTGGACGCCCCGCCAAGCTCTTCCTGTGTCACGACCTCGTTGGTTACAGTTTTCACCACATCAGGGCCTGTAACGAACATATAGCTGCTGTCTTCCACCATGAAGATGAAATCTGTCATCGCGGGGCTGTAAACGGCCCCGCCGGCGCAAGGGCCCATGATCATGGAAATCTGAGGGACAACACCAGACGCCAGAACATTCTTCTGGAACACGTCCGCGTAACCGCCGAGCGCCGCAACACCTTCCTGAATGCGGGCACCGCCGCTGTCATTCAGGCCAATGACCGGCGCGCCAACTTTCATTGCCATGTCCATAACCTTGATGATCTTTTGCGCGTGTGTCGCAGAAAGGGAACCACCGAAGACCGTGAAATCCTGACTGTAGAGATATACAAGACGGCCATTGATGGTGCCGGAACCTGTCACAACTCCATCGCCGGCAAACTTCTGGTCATCCATGCCAAAATCGGCGCAGCGATGCTCCACGAACATGTCGTATTCTTCGAAACTGTCACTGTCCAGCAGAAGGTCAATACGCTCCCGCGCCGTCAGCTTGCCGCGGGCATGCTGCGCTTCAATGCGTTTCTCGCCGCCGCCAAGCCGTGCCTGGTTGCGTTTGTCTTCGAGTTTTTCAAGAATTTGCTTCATGCGTCATACATCCCCAACCATAGCAGAACCTGTGCACGCGACCGTGCCAGTGATAGCGTTTACATATAGGTAATCTGGTTTGTTTTCCAGTATTTTAGGACCTTGCGAAATGCCATAAATCAAGGCCCGCCAGCATCTCGGCATGTAACCGTGCCCGCTTCTCTTCAACTTCGAGGTCCAGACCCCACAGGCTTTCCTGGTGCGTCTGCTCCAGAATGCTGTCCTGCCAGCACTGCTCGAAGTCTCTGAAGCCCTTGGCTGCCGCCAGTGCAAGCACCACAGACCCAAGCCCGGATACAAAAGCATGAAACGCCGTCAGCGCAAAACCGTCCAGTCTGTCGATCTCGCCTGCAAGACGTTCGGTGATGCTTTCAGGCTGGCTAATGGGCAATATCCCGCTTGTGACCATTAGTTCCACGCCCATTTCACTCTTCAGCCAGCTCAGGTAAGGGTCCCACGCATCAGTCTGCGCCTTGACAAGGTCGTCAGGTTCGTCGGCGCGGTAGCACAAAACGTCGGTGTGTGCATAGGCAACCAGTTCATCAATGATCACATCCCGGCGCGGCACGACCCGGTCAATGGCAGTATTGACCAGCCGTGTCATCGGCATGCCGGATGGGTCGACCTCGTCTCCCTGTTTCTGCCATTCGTCAGCCACTGCCTGTGCGAGCTTGCTTGTGGGCACATTCAGCGTGTTTTTGTCCGGTGTTTTGATGGTTCGCCCATCAAGAGTGACAGTATAACTATCACTCTCTGCCGCGACGGCAACAGTTTGGTAGAATTTTTTCACTGGAAAGAAACCTTACTCGATAGAGACCTTTTGCCTGAACCTGATTTAGTTGTTGGTGTCGTCTTCTGCAGTGTTATCGGCTTTCGTTTTGTCAGCCTGCTGCTTCATTTCTCGCGTAATCGCCGCCAGCTTCTTGCGCGAGTGTCGGGCCTGCTTGCGCCTGCTGCTCATTTGCTTGGCTTCAACGGCCCCTTCGGTTTTCAGGCCCGCTGTGTATTGCACATCAGATTTGATGGTGTTTTTGGCGCCCCCGGTAAGCTTGTGATATCCAAGCAGGCGGTTGCCAATGCTTGGAACACGGTAACACAAGAGCATAAACATCGCGGCCAGCACCAGAACGATGAGGAGAAGCGCAAAGGTAACGCCGGAATCGTCCGGGTTCGCGTTCACGATATCATCTTCAAAAATATAGGCGGCAGCCGCCAGAAATGCCGCGATGGCAGAGGAAATCAAAAAGCCGATCCTGGGCTTCTGCATTTCCGTCAAAAAATCGTCATCAGGTTGCGTCATGTATTGCCTCCAAGCAATTCAGCTATCGGTGGCAGCTCTGAATAGGCTTCAAGCAAATGATGAGCTCCTCCCTCCAGTAGCTCGCTCTCGCTATGGTATCCCCATTTCACACCGACCGCATGGCTGCCTGCCGAGCGGGCCATCATCATATCATAGCTGGTATCGCCAACCATAATTGTCGAGGTGATATCGGCACCTGCTTCTGCCACCGCAGTATGAATCATCGAAGGATGAGGTTTTGACGGATGCCCATCCGCCGTTTGCAAGGTCACAAACACACCGTCCAGATCATGCTCGTGGATCACACGTGCAAGCCCGCGCTGTGAGTTACCCGTTGCGACGCCCAGCAAGTATCCTGCATCCTGCAGAGATCGAATTGCCTCGCGTGTACCGGGATACAAGGGGTCGGGCTGTGCCGCTTCTTCCACCCTCATACGGTAAAACTCGCGCTTGAAAACATCGCTCATTTCTTCAATCGCTTTGGCATCATCATCAGGCCGCAGCATAGTGATAGCTTCCAAAACGCTCAGGCCAACCGTCGAACGGATACGCATATCCTCCAATCGCGGCAAACCCACTTTGTCGAAGGTCGCCTGCATGGCTTCAATGATAATGTGCTGGCTGTCCACCAAGGTGCCGTCACAGTCAAAAATCACCAGTTTGTTGGTTTCACTCATCTATGCGGCTCTTATTCGAAATCCGGATCTTCATAGTCGCCAACCGAAAGCCCCAGAAAGTCGAAACTGGCCTGCATATGCTCTGGCAGCGGCGCTGTAACGGTCACTGTACCGCCATCAGGGTGCGGGAAGGTAATAAAACGACTGTGAAGATGTAGTTTTCGAGAGATAGCGCCGGTCAGGAAGGCCGCCTGACCACCATATTTGCCATCGCCTACAATTGGGTGCCCCATTTCCGCGCAGTGCAAGCGAAGTTGGTGTGTGCGGCCGGTGTGTGGTTTCAAGGCAAGCCAAGACGCCATCTGACCAGCATTTTCAACAACGCTGAAATCGGTCACAGACAGCTTGCCCTCTGCAGACACGACCATGCGTTCGTTGCCTTTCATATTGATTTTGTCCATACGCACACTTATGCGGCCATCGCGGTTTTTCGGGGTCCCCGCCACCAGCGCCCAATAGCGTTTGTCCGTGTCGCGTGACTGAAAGGCCTTGGTCAGCACAACCGCCACTTTGGCAGAGCGTGCGAGCAACAAAGTACCGGATGTATCTTTATCAAGCCGGTGCACAAGACGCGGCCGATGCTCCGAGCCAAAGCGAAGTGCATCCAGCATGCCGTCCACATGCCGTGTCTGCCCCGTCCCGCCCTGCGTCGGCAAACCCGCTGGTTTATTGAGCGCGATCACTGCGTCATCCTTGTAGATCACACAGTTCTGAATTGCGGTCGCATCAGCATCGCTGACTTTCGGACGGTTCGTTTTTACCACGCTTGTGGAAGGGTACGTCGCGAGAGGGGGGACACGGATGATTTGGCCTGCCTCGACGCGCTCCTTGCCTTTAACTCGCTTGCCATCAAGGCGCACCTCGCCTTTGCGCATTATCTTTTGCAACTGACCAAATGCAACATCGGGGAAGTGGCGCTTAAACCAGCGATCAATGCGTGATCCGTCATCGTCCGGTTGCACTTCAATATTTTGAACACCACTCACGCCAAAAACCTTCCCATCCACATGCCTGCCAAAAGCGCCAGCACTCCAACTATCAGCGACCCGCCAGCATACACTGCTGCGCTTAGCCATTCGCCGCGCTCAACCAGCAAAACAGTTTCCATCGAATAGGTGGAAAATGTTGTAAAACTGCCCAGAAAACCTACAGCGAGAAACTCTCTCATGCCGGGCGTGACTGTCATTTTATGCGCGAAAGCCGTGATCAGAAAACCCATCAGCAGGCTGCCAACGATATTAACGGTAAACGTGCCCAACGGGAACCCAATTCCGGCAAGTTTGCTAACACCACCTGAAACGAAATGGCGCATCAATGCGCCGAAAGCGCCGCCGAATGCTATCGCAACAAGTGCCTGCACGCCTGGTTTCCCTATATAACGCCGAATATCCAGCCTTCTGTGCGGCGCACCATAGTCGATAGTTCCCGGGGATGCCAGTGTTTGCGATCATATGCGATATGGCGCAATCCCGCTGCCGTCATGAGGGCGTCTGTGACATCATCAACCGTGCCGCCAACAGGTAATGGCTCACAATATGGTTTCGAGCCAAGCCCCTCAAGCGTCTGGTTCAAATCATCGATGTCCCTGACTTTGCCTTTGCTGCCGCCCAGCTTTGAGAACACAGCTGCATAGATCTCGACCAGCACCACAGACTGCCCGGTAATCTCGTCAAATGGCCATATGCCGATTGCCGGTTCCCTTCTTAACTGATTAAGCATGATCATCGTGGACAGCGCGGACTTACCAACCTGACTGGCGCCAATCAGGTTAAACACGCTTTCACATGGTCCATATTTTTCGCTGATGCAGATTTTTTCTGCTTCGCGCAACACAGGTTGGAAAAAAGCGTTGTCAACAATTGTGTCAAAAGCCCCTTGCACTTTGTTGTACTGTTGATGCCTGTAATGGCGGGTGTGTCTTTCAATGAACGGCCCTCCAAACAGGTCCTCCGCTGCTTCACACTCGGCGCCAATCTCCTGCCATAGGTCTGGCGCACACTTCGAGTTGCTGTCCCCCCTCAAGTAACCGACCTGAGCATCAAAAGGATATCCGAACGCAGCATCAATACCGACAAGCGCGCGCGCGTTCTTCGGTAAACCAAGGCCATCTGCAATCCAACGCGAACATTCGGCCCTGCTCCAGTTTTTAAGCCCGCTTGGTGGCGCCACCAACGCGGGCGCACCAGTCCCTTGTTCGCAAACCGCGACCTTCAACCCTGGATGCCGCCTGCCCTTTGCGCCAGTCCAATCGATACCAACAAAATGTGTGATGCTGGTCACATCAAAAACTCCGGAGTATTGTTAGTCATTATTTGTTAAATACGAATATAATTGGCGGCACCTCAAAAGAACCAAGGGAACGCATCAAATGCGCGATTTAGCACCAAACCCATACAAAACCAACAGGTGGCTCATGTTGGTCATAACGCTATTGATAATCGCGCTTTTGGCATATCTGGGTATGAGAGAGACGCTCGAACCGATCGAAAAACCGAATAAAGCGGAATCCCGAGTAGCATTTGTCAGTCTCAACGACGTATATCGGATCAATGGCGTGCGACGGGGTGCAGAGGGTGGCATGGCACGTTTGGCTAACATAAGAAACTCTCTGGCAAAGGCTGGTTATGAAATCATTGTGCTTCACGCTGGAGACCTTCTGGCGCCATCGTTGTTGAGCGAGATGTATAAAGGCAAGCAAATGATTGATATCATGAACTTGCTCGACGGCGAAGATCGCCCCGGATCGCTGGACCAAATGTATGTGACTTTCGGCAATCATGAATTTGACAGTTCAAGTTGCGTGAAACCTGACGCACTGATCAAGAGAGTTGAAGAATCACAATTTTACTGGCTGGCCAGCAACCTGGATTTTGACAAATGCGCTGATACAGGTGGTGCTGGCTTCGATGGTGTCGAGAACGCCGCAAACGTGATTGATAGTCGCGTTTTTAAAGCAGGCGGCATCACTTTCGGCCTGTTTGGCATAACGATTGAAGAAAGTTCTTATGCTGACCTGCTGGACGCAGCCAAAGATGACTATACGGAGTTTGCCCGCCAAATGACCGCATCGCTGAAAGCTGACGGGGCGGAGTTTGTGATAGCGGTTACTCATCTGAATAAGACAGACGATAAAATGATCCTCGACACACTCGGGGAGCAGGGTCCTGATCTCATTGTCGGAGGTCACGACCATGTTAAAATGGAATATCACTCCGCGAACGGGAGAAGTTATTACAAACAAACCGCCGATGCCCGAGACATAGGCGTATTTAAATTCAACAAAAAAGATGCCGTGGTCACCTACAGCTACGAATCGGTGCCACTGGCAGGCAGCGCTGCTGATCCAACTATACAGCGTTCTGTTGACGCGTGGCTGAAGAGACACGAAGAAGCTTACTGCAAAAAAGAAGGACTGCTCGACAAGTGTCTGGACGAGGCTTTAGGCATGACGCTTGTGCCGTGGGAGCTGGAAGAGGTCAAAAACCGTGAACAGGAAACCGTTATTGGCAACTGGTTTGCGGATCAATTGCTGAAAACCACTGTTCCCGATATTGGCAAATGCAATTCCACAGCGACACCGAAAGTGGCTCTTATTGGGTCTGGTGGATTGAGACTGAACTTCGACTTGCCCGAAAACTATCAGGTTCAACGCCGGGAAATAGCTGAATTGTTCACATATAGCACGCCAATCATTGCGGCTTGCACAACGGGCGCAGTGCTTCATTCCAATCTGGCTAACGGGCTGGGGAAACCTGGTGCTGGCAGGTGGCCTCATACCGCCGGAATGAAAATTACATATTCCGGCGCAGCCTTGGGAGACAAAGCTACCATACATGAAGTAAAAACCTTACAGGGCAACGTCATTGAAAATGATGACAGGCCTGTTTGGGTTTTCGCCAACTCCTACGTAGCAGCGGGTGGTCCTGTCGACGAATACGACTGGGGTATTTGTGAAAAAGACGAAGCCTGGAACAATTGCGCTGACCGAATTCTACTGGCACCTTCAGATGTCGCGGCCGCGGCACAAAAAGATGGTAAAAATTTCGACCTGAAAACGTGGATGTTGGAAAACTTCTCTGGCAAAAGCTCCATTGGCCCGGATACATCAACCACGACCGGACGCCTTGTCCAGAGATGAGTGAATACTGAACCCGCCGGTAAACAGGCAGGCAAAATCAATCGCCGGTGTCTTCGTCGTCTGCTGTACCGCGGATTTTCTGAAAGTAGGCCAGACGCTTCTGAACTTCGCGCTCAAATCCACGTTCTACTGGCGTGTAAAACTGCTGGCGCGCCATATCGTCCGGGAAATAATTCTGGCCGGAAACACCGGCCTTCGTATCGTGGTCATAGGCATAGTCTTTGCCGTAGCCGATATCTTTCATCAACTGCGTCGGCGCATTCAGGATATGGGCGGGCGGCATAAGACTGCCGGTTGATTTCGCCACTCTTTTGGCTGCTTTTTCTGCCCTGTAAGCCGCATTGGACTTGGGCGCGGTTGCCAAATACAGTACCGCCTGAGCGATCTGGAGTTCGCCTTCCGGGCTCCCGAGAAACTCGTACGCATCTTTCGCGGCCAGCGCCTGATGAATTGCCTGGGGGTCCGCCAGGCCAATATCTTCGCTTGCAAAGCGCACCAGCCGCCTGACAACATACAAGGGGTCCTCGCCTGCAACCAGCATGCGCGCCGCCCAATAAAGCGCTGCATCAGGGTCAGAACCGCGGAGGGACTTGTGCAACGCTGAAATCAGGTTGTAGTGCCCGTCCCTGTCTTTGTCGTAGATAGGTGCCCGTTGCTGCAAAAACGTGGTCAGCCGCTTGGCATTAATGGTTTCCTCGCCCGCTGTATCGAAAAGCGTTTCAATGCAATTGAGCAGGAAACGGCCATCGCCATCTGCCATGGCTTTCAGGCTTTGGCGCGCATCGTCCGTCAGCGGCAGTCGTTTGCCAAGGTCTGCTTCAGCCCGGATAATTAGCTCGTCCAGCGCAGCGTCGCCGTGCCTGTTAAGCACCATAACCTGCATTCTGGACAGAAGAGCGCCATTGATCTCAAACGAGGGATTTTCCGTTGTTGCTCCAACAAGCGTGACGGTCCCGTTTTCGACATACGGCAGGAAGCCATCCTGCTGCGACCGGTTAAACCGATGAATCTCATCAACAAACAACAAGGTACCGCGACCATCCATGCGCCGCATCTTCGCGGCTTCAAATACTTTTTTCAGGTCGGCGACACCGGAAAATATTGCTGATATCTGCTCGAATGCCAGATCAGCATGATTTGCCAGCAGTCGGGCAATCGTGGTTTTGCCGGTGCCGGGTGGGCCCCATAAAATAAGACTGGACAGCTTACCTGTTGCGATCATGCGCCCAAGAGGGCCATCCGGGCCAAGAAGGTGATCCTGCCCCACAACCGAATCGATGGTGGCCGGGCGCAACCGGTCAGCCAGTGGCCGAAGCCCCTGGTCGTTTGCTGCAGATGCGAACAGGTCTGCCATGGCGCCTATCGAAGGGTGCTACAGCGGAAAGACCGGTTTGGCACGATCGTACACTCCTGCACCCTGCCCCTGCGGCGAATCTGATAGACAAATTGCTCTGCATTTTCGTCGATCACGTCATTCAATTCCTGTACCTGATCGACGCGGACACCATTAATCGCCATTACAACATCACCAGGGACGAGGAACTGATAGCGTGCGGCAGGAGACCTGCGTTCCACTTCAAGGACAATTACACCTTTCAGAAAGCTGTTGATCTGCAGCTCTTCATTAAAGCGCGGAGACATATTGCCGACAGTAACGCCCTGGAACGGATGACGACCATCCAGCTTCGAAAGGTTGCGCGGAGGATCTTCAGGTGGCAGTTCAAGGGCAACAATGCGCTCCTGAATGAAACCATCGCTCAGGACTGCCAGCGGGATTTCATCCCCTTCCTGCATTGTTGCAATGCGGAAGTTCAGGCCGGGTTCGTCGATAATTTCCTTGCCGCCAACCGCCATGATCACATCGCCTGTACCAATACCGGCTTCTGCAGCGGGTCCGTCAGCATAAACTTCATCCACCAGCACACCGCCAGCACGATCCAGCCCCAGACCGGCTGCAAGGTCATTTGTTACCGATTGGCCGCGGACGCCAAGCCATGGCCGAACCAGCTGCCCTTCGTTAAGGGCTGCGCGCAGGACAGACTTGACCATATTGGCCGGGACAGCAAAACCGATACCGTTTGACGCACCGGTTCGGCTGTAAATTGCTGTATTGATGCCTAAAAGCTCTCCGTCAATGCCGATCAGGGCCCCACCGGAGTTGCCCGGGTTTACGGCCGCATCCGTCTGGATAAAGAAACCGAAATCCGAAATACCCTGCTGTGTGCGTGCAGTTGCCGACACGATACCGCCTGTGACTGTTTGGCCAATGCCAAAGGGATTGCCGATGGCAAGCACGATATCACCAACCAGCACATTATCACTGTCTGCGAGGCGCAGAACCGGCAAAGGTTCTTCAC
Source organism: uncultured Kordiimonas sp. (assembly GCA_947503625.1). Lineage (GTDB taxonomy): Bacteria > Pseudomonadota > Alphaproteobacteria > Sphingomonadales > Kordiimonadaceae > Kordiimonas. The sequence continues at coordinate 589,145 of CANNEK010000001.1, forward strand.
CAGAGTCGATCTGCAGGATAGCAAGGTCTGTTCGAGGGTCTGCCAGTATGATTTCGGCATCGAATTCCCGCCTGTCCGCCAGAACAACCGTCACTTCGTCCGCACCTTCAATCACATGGTTATTGGTAACAATAATACCGTCAGGCCGGACAATTACACCCGAACCCAGTGAGCCGCGCACACGCTCCTTCGGCATGCCGAAACTGAATTGGTCACCGAAGAAGCGTTTGAACAGGCTGTCATCGAACATCGCAGACCTGTTGCGAACAACTTTGCGAGTATAGATATTCACAACCGCTGGCGCACTGTCGGCCACCAGAGGAGCGTATGACAGTTTTACCTGTGTCGCTGATTCAGGAACCATTCTCTCGGTTTGAAGGCCTTGCGCCTGCAAGCCAGACAACCCCGAGAAAAAAACTGTGAAAAGGCCAATAACGGCAATGGTCAGACGAACTTTCATCCGGGCGATACTCCTTGTCGCTTAACCCGCCCAACTATATGGAGTAGGCGCATGCCGCACGCAAGGGGCAGCGCGCTGTTTTGGGCTATTTATGCGGTAACCTGTGTTTAGTGTCAGGTAATTACGGCAACAATGTGCGGACAAGAGCGTATGGGCGCCACACTGCCGTGCTCTGAAAACAAGAAAAATGCCTTGTCGGAGTAATTGGGTTCTAGCGCCTGGCCAAAGCTGCGCTGTAGTCCTTGATCATGCTTTCAAGACGGTCAGACATAGGCTTGTTTTCTTCAGGCACCAATTCAAGAGCCGCTCTGGCAGCCTCAATCGCGTCTGCGTATCGCTCCTCGCCGCCAAGAGCCAGCGCGTAATTCGCGGCGAAAATAGATGAATCCGGAACCAGTTCATAAGCGATACCGTAATATTCCACAGCAGCCGTGAAATCATCCTGCGTCAGGTAAATACTACCGAGCATACCAAAAAACTCACTGTCGCCTTCAGCTTCCGGCAGTACTTTCAACAGATCCGATTTTGCCAGCTCAAGTTCGCCTTGCTGGATATATGCGGCAGCGCGGTTTTTAAGAGCCGACGGGTAATCCGTATTCAATTCAAGCGCACGTGTAAGCGCCCGCACAGCACGCCCGTAATTGCCCAAACGGTATTCTATCGCTCCTTCAAGGTTATGGGCAACAGGTTCATCCGGATGACTGGTTTTCAACAGGCTCAATGTTTCCAAAGCCCCTTTAAGGTCTGCCATGTCCATCTGCATGTTGGCGAGCGTTGAGAGATACTGCTTCTGGCCCGGATCCAGCTCAACCGCTTTTGTCAGCAGTTTGACTGCATTTTCACGGTTACCCAAGGCAAATTCAGAGCTGGCATTCCCTGCATATAGAGATGCCAAAACACCCTTGTCTTCAACTGAGTAATCATTGGCCTTTTCTATCGCCAACTCGTAGCTCTCTTTGGCCTGCGCGAAATTGCCCTGAGCAAATTCAAGTGCGCCGGTCTGGGCATCAGCGGCAATCGAGGCCTGATTGCCTTGCAAAGGCGCCTGGCCCTGAAGCGCAACAAGCGCCTTTTCCGGATCATTCGTCTGTCTGTAAGCTTCAGACAAAACCATTCTGGTTTCAACGTCCCAGGGTACCGACGTCAGATATTGTTCAAGATATTCCTGTGCCAACGCGTGGGAACCAAGCTCGAAAGCAACGTGCCCATATAACCGCTTGGCAGGCAGATAGGTCTTAAGCGTAGAACCCAGCCGGACAAGAATGTCATTGGCCTGCGCAAACTGCCCTTCTTCATTCAGAAGATAGGCCACATAAAACCTTGCGATTTCATTGTTCGGATCAGACTGCAACACAACGTCGAGCATCTCTTGTGCTCTCTCCGGCTCACCCGTGTCAACATAGGCACCAATCATCTCCAACCTTGCCAACACATGATTTGGTTCAGCGGTCAGTGCATTTTCAAGATGTGCAATTGCGGAACCGGCATTACCCTGCAGGCGGGCAATTGAGCCCAGCACAAAATACGGCAGCGGGTCTTCCCCACCAGCACTTTTTTCCAGAGCTTGCAGTGCCTGACGTTGCGCCTCTTCAACATTACCCAGGACCAGTTCAAAAAATGAAAGAGCTGCATCTACTCTCGAATCGCCATTCGACACCTCATTGGCAAGGTCATAATACTGCCTGGCGCGCGCGACGTCGTCCTGCGCAACGGCGATTTGAGCAAGCAACATAAGTGATTCGAAGCCTTCTTCGCCTTCAAGTGGCACCAGCCTCAGTGTGGAAAGAGCCGACTCAAATCTTCGGCTTAGCATGTGGATTTTTGCTGTTTGAAGCGCAAGGAACCGGGGTGTAGCTCCCATAGACCGGGCTTCGTCAAGCGCGGCCTCGGCACTGACAGGATTGCCGCGCGACAAATGAACATCAGCCAGCAACCGGTATTCGCCTATTGAAGCCAGTCCCAGCTTGCCTCGTCCTTCAATTGCTGTCGTCGCCTCTTCCCACTGCCCTTCATCGAAAAGCACTTCCAGTGCAGCAAGGCTGTAGGCGCGCAGCTTTTCGGCTGTCGCTTCTGCATCGGTGTTTTGATTTGACGTGTCGCATGCAGATATGAATAGAAAGCACAATATGACTGCTGAACGGAAACGGGTAAGTCGACTCATAACATGCCTTTTCATCAGATTTTGCGCACTGACAATGCTGCCATAACAGCATAATCAACCCGTGCGGAATGCAGCAGATTTGATAAAGTGAAAGTCGGTTAACAGATTTTAACCAAAATTACAATTAGGCTATTGTATGAACGACAACACTCTAGTAAACAGGTAATGGGGTCGAGCAAGGAGTTTTAAGATGGTTTCTCTTAGAAGCTTGTTCGCTAGCGCTGTAGTTTCTTTTGGATTTATGACAGCATCAGTTGGTCAGGCGCATGCCGCAACCGTGTTTGGTTCGCTTAGCGCGGATGCAGGTTCATATGAACCTTTCGCCATCGGTGAGGATGTCACTCTTTCCGCCTGCCAATCGGTCTTTGATGGCGCTTTCCCGATAAGCACATACAACCTCTGTGATGCGCCAACGGTAAGTGAAATCACATTCACCTGGTTCATCGCTCAAGTTAGCAGCGGTGCGGTGACTGTTTTGTCAGGACCGACTTTAGTGCTGGCCTCAGGTGGCGTAAGTGATTTCATCAATTCTGCTGGCACCTATATTGCGACGCTGAGCATTTCTGCCGCTCCGACAATCTCTCTTACAGGCGGTGATGTCGGATTTATTACTGGCCCAACAAATGACAACGATACAATTTCCTTCACAGTGCCCGAGCCTTCAAGTGCTCTGCTGTTGCTGCCGGCACTTGTGTATGTTGGCCGCCGCCATCGCCGCAAACAAAAGCGGACTGGCCTTAGCCAAGCCTAGTTAACAGGCCCGACAAAGCATCTTTGGAATTAACCAGGCGCGCACATGTTTCTACAGTGCGCGCTTGCTATTTGCTGCGGGCGTATCTATTCAACAGATTGAAACCACGTCTGTCTCAATAATCTTCGGTGACAAGTCGGTGAAGGTTTGCTGCCCTTAGCTTCTCCACGAGCCTTGCATCTGTTCCGGGATTGCACGCTAGTCCGAAATAGGCTGGCTTCCAGAAAAGGGCAACCTTGAGCCCAGGAAAGCCTGCCTGTTCATTGGCAAGACGGCCATCTTTGAAGCCGCTTACCAGCAAGTCTGCCCTGCCTCTATGCAGAAGCTGCGCTGCGGCCATGTCGGTTGCAGCAGGCATTACAGACGTACCGGTTGCAGCCTTGATTTCACCAATGGCCTGGACGCCCATTTTCGCGACAAGCCTGTATCCAGCAACATCTTCTATCTTGCCCAAACGAATCTCGCTGTCTGCGCGTTTGAAGATTGCCCAACCCCCGCGTTGTGTCGGGCTAACCCATTGAAAAAGATGCTCGCGTTTCTCTGTGTGATTGATTGGGAACAGGCACGTATCCGGTTCGGCCAATGTGCGGCGAAAGGCCCTGTTCCAGGGTAACATTGTCATGGAAAAGCTGATGCCCGACGATTTCATTAGAGATGTAATGATCTCGACTTCGATGCCTTCGATCGCATTGGTAACCGGGTTTCTTGTCGCATGCGGGAAGTTATTTTCCACCAGCAATGTAAGTTGTGGTGCCGTGTCTTCTATAGCGTGAGCAGCACTCTCCGCCAAGCACGCCAGTACCATCGCCACTTTAATCGCCAAGCATTCTGCTTTAGTCATGGTTTTCGCAATATGTTCACTATGTGAATTTTGAGTTTGCTGCAAAACCATTAACATTCCCTTGAACAGGAAATGGTTTCACAAAAAAAGGCGCCCTGTCCAGAGCGCCTTTTTTATTTGTCCATGAGGGCGATGTGCTTACTCGGCATCGCCTTCAGTTTCCTCGACGTCCGCTGTTGGGCCACTATCCTGGCCTTTGGCGTCTTCGTCACGGTCAACCAGCTCGATAACCGCCATAGGCGCATTGTCGCCTGTGCGAAAACCAGCTTTGAGAACACGAGTATAACCACCAGAGCGCTCTTTGTAGCGTTCTGCGAGGTCATCAAACACTTTGCGTACCAGGTCTTCGTTTTGAAGACGTGAAATCGCCAGGCGACGGTTAGCCAAGCCACCTTTTTTACCGAGCGTAATCAGCTTCTCAACGATTGGCGCAAGGTCTTTGGCTTTTGGCAGCGTCGTAACAATTTGTTCGTGCTTCAACAGCGCCTGGCTAAGGTTCATGAACATAGCCTTACGATGGCTAGCGGTCCGGTTCAGTTTGCGGCCAGCTTTTCTGTGACGCATGGTTTTTACTCCTTGTTGCCTGATCGGCCTTGGGCGACGTCTGGCATCGCCTAGTACCGGCAGGTGGCCCCATTACACGGGGAGGTTTCTAGTAGTCATTCTCAAGTTTCTTGGCCATCTCTTCGATGTTCTCAGGCGGCCAAGCCGGCAGTTCCATACCAAGGCGCAAGCCCATGGTAGACAGAACTTCCTTGATTTCGTTCAGTGACTTGCGGCCAAAGTTTGGCGTGCGGAGCATTTCTGCTTCGGTTTTTTGCACTAGGTCGCCGATGTAAACGATATTGTCGTTCTTCAGGCAATTGGCCGAGCGAACAGACAGTTCAAGCTCGTCAACCTTCCTGAGAAGCTGGCGGTTGAACGCCGGCTCTTCATCGTCTTCAACTTTCTGAGTTTCCTCAGGTTCATCAAAGCTCACGAAGATAGACAGTTGATCCTGCAGAATACGCGCCGCAAAAGCGATGGCATCTTCAGGGGTAACTGTACCATCTGTCTCAATTTCCATGGACAGCTTGTCATAATCGAGAACCTGGCCCTCACGGGTGTTCTCGACTTTGTAGGAAACCTTCTTAACCGGGCTGTAGAGAGCATCAACCGGAATAAGACCGATCGGAGCGTCTTCAGGGCGGTTATGTTCAGCCGGAACATACCCTTTACCGGAAGCAACCATCAGTTCCATATTCAGCGTTGCGCCTTCATCCAGATGGCAAAGAACGAGGTCTTTATCCAGGATGTCAACATCCGCGACTTCACTGATCTGCGATGCTTTCACTTCGCCAGGTCCCGTTGCCGTAAGGTGCAAACGCTTGGTACCGTCGGATGTTACCCGCACAGGCAGTTGCTTGATGTTCAGCACCATATCTGTCACGTCTTCCCGCACACCCGGTACGGAAGAGAATTCGTGCAAAACACCTTCAACTTGAATGCTGGTAACAGCGCCGCCCTGAAGCGATGACAGAAGCACACGGCGAAGGCCGTTGCCCAGCGTCATGCCGTAGCCACGCTCAAGTGGTTCAACTACAAGTTTGGCTTTACGAAGCGGGTCGGCTCCCGGTTCAATCGTCAAGCCGTTTGGTTTAATAAGTTCTTGCCAGTTTTTCTGGATCACAGTGTAACCCTCTTGTTGCATGACATCTCTGAAAAAGTGAGTGCCAAGGGATTCGCGCCAATACTCTAATACTTAGCCAATTACATCGTGCGTTAAACGCGGCGGCGTTTAGGTGGACGGCAACCATTGTGTGGAATGGGAGTTACGTCACGAATAGATGTGATCGTAAAGCCAATGGCCTGCAGCGCGCGCAGTGCGCTCTCGCGACCTGCACCCGGACCTTTTACTTCCACTTCAAGGGATTTTACGCCGTGATCCTGCGCTTTTTTACCTGCGTCTTCCGCAGCAACCTGTGCAGCGTAAGGCGTAGATTTACGAGAACCTTTAAAACCCATCATGCCGGCAGATGACCAGGAAATCGCGTTTCCTTGCACATCTGTAATGGTGATCATTGTATTGTTGAATGACGCATTTACGTGAGCAACACCATTTGTGATGTTTTTACGCTCGCGTTTTTTCACGCGTCCTGTGTCTTTTGTAGCCATCTCTATCAGACCCTATAATTTACGGGGGGAGCCCTAAACAGCGTTACCCAATTATTTTTTCTTGCCGGCAATCGCGACAGCTTTACCCTTGCGGGTACGAGCATTTGTGCTCGTGCGCTGACCACGGGTCGGCAGTTTCGCACGGTGACGAAGACCACGATATGTCTTGAGGTCCATCAACCGCTTAATATTCATTGCAACTTCACGACGAAGATCACCTTCAACGATATAGTCACTGTCAATCATTTCACGAATCTGAATTACTTCAGCATCCGTCAATTCCGCCACACGACGCTCACGTGGAAAATTAAGTTTCTCACAAATGTCCACAGCAGCCGTACGGCCGATACCATGGATATAAGTCAGAGCGATTTCCACTCGCTTGTTGGTCGGAATGTTAACGCCTGCAATACGCGCCACGACCATTCTCCTGATCAAAAAATATTCACGTTCAAGTACACTAAAGCCGCAAGACGTGTTGAAGCCGGGGATTATATGAACAAACCCCGGTACGTCAACTGTCCTGTGACAGTTTTTTACCCGGCCAAAACCGCGTCTATTTGTGCAGTCACGTCATTGATGGCTGCCATGCCATCCACCTGCTGCAAAATTCCTTTGTCCGCATAGTACGGCAGCACCGGCGCCGTCTGTGCATAATATTCCTTAAGCCGCTTTGCGACAGTCTCTGCGTTGTCATCCGCGCGGCGCTTGAACTCGGTACCACCACAGTTGTCACAAACACCATCCACCTTCGGTTTCAGGTTTTGATCATGGTAACCTTCATTACAAGTTGCGCAGGTATAACGACCTGAGACGCGATCCACAAGGGCTTCGTCATCAACCTTCATTTGAATAACGGCATTCAGCTTTACGCCCTCTTCCTCAAGCATCACGTCCAACGCCTTTGCTTGCGCGACATTGCGAGGAAAACCATCAAGGATAAAACCGTTCTTGCAATCATCTTCTTTAATACGGTCAGCGATAATGCCAATAACAATATCGTCTGAAACCAGCTGGCCGGCTGCCATCTTTTCCTTAGCCTTCTGGCCATAATGCGTTTCCGCAGCGACGGCAGCGCGGAGCATGTCGCCCGTTGAAAGCTGCACAAGGCCATGTTTCTTCTCGATACGCTGCGCCTGGGTGCCTTTACCTGCACCGGGAGGGCCAAACAAAATGATAATCATCTGCCACGCCCCCCTTTGAGCCGAGCCTTCTTGAGAAGACCCTCGTATTGCTGTGCCATCAGGTGCGAATGAATCTGGCTAACCGTATCCATGGTTACATTCACGACAATCAGCAAGCTCGTGCCGCCAAGGTAAAAAGGGATTGAGGCGGAACTGATCAAAAACTCGGGGATCGCACACACAACTGACAGGTACGCTGAACCGATGACGGTCAGGCGCGTAAGAACATAGTCCAGATATTCGGCTGTTCTTTTGCCCGGACGGATACCCGGTACGAAACCACCGTTTTTCTTCAGGTTGTCGGCTGTATCTTCCGGATTGAACTGAATAGCCGTGTAGAAAAAGCAGAAGAAAACGATCAGCGCGATATAAAGCGCGATATAAATTGGCTGTCCGGGTGCCAGAATAGCGGTCACCGAGCCAAGGAACTCGTTTCCACCAGCAGCAGACATGCCAGCCACTGTCAGCGGCATCAGAAGAAGCGAACTCGCAAAGATGGGCGGAATAACACCTGCAACGTTCAATTTCATCGGCAGATGCGACTGGTCCGCCTGCATACCGCCACCACGTTGCTGGCGCTTGGGATACTGGATCACAATGCGGCGCTGGGCGCGCTCGCAGAATACGATGAACCAAACGAGAGCCGCAGCCCCAATCAGCATGGCCAGCAGCAATGGCACTGACAAAGTGCCCTGACGGCTGAGGTTGAATGCCTGCGCAAGCGTTCCGGGTAGTTCAGCAACGATACCGGCGAAAATAATAAGGGAAATACCGTTACCAATGCCACGCTGGGTGATCTGCTCACCAAGCCACATCAGGAACATGGTACCACCAAGGAGTGTCACAACAGCTGTAAAGCGGAAGAACAGCCCCGGGTCCACAACAACACCAGGCTGGCTTTCAAGACCGGCAGCAATCGCCCAGCCCTGAACAACCGTCAGCAACACAGTGCCGTATCGAGTGTACTGGTTGATTTTCTTACGACCCTGCTCACCCTCTTTTTTCCACTGTGCCAGTGTGGAATTCATGGTGGTCAGGAGCTGCATGATAATCGAAGCCGAGATATAGGGCATAATGCCCAGCATGATGATCGACGTCCGCTGCAATGCCCCACCTGAAAAGGTGTTGACGATATCAACAAAACCGCCACCCAAATTCGCAAACATGCGCTCGACTGCAGCAGCGTCAATCCCTGGAATTGGGATATAACTGCACAGTCTGAACACAATCAGCGCACCAAGAGCGAACAGAATCCTTTTTTTCAGCTCGTCTGCCTTCGAAAAGGCAGACCAACTGATATTGGACGCAAGTTGTTCTGCAGCAGATGCCATAAACGCCTTCTCCAGCCCTAAAAGTTATCTCGGCTTAGTTTTTATTCAGCAACGGTGACTTTGCCGCCAGCTTTCTCAACAGCTTCCACAGCGCCTTTAGACGCACCGGTTACCGTGATATCAACTTTGGCTTTCAATTCACCCTTCGCCAACAGGCGAACACCGTCCGCAACCTTACCAACAACGCCCGCTTGTACGAGACCATCGATAGTAATTGGGGACTTGGCATCCAGTTTACCAGCATCAATTGCCGCCTGAAGACGTCCAATGTTCAGAACCTGGAAATCTTTCTTGTTGCGGCTATTGAAACCACGCTTTGGCAGGCGTTGATAAAGTGGCATTTGGCCACCCTCAAAGCCGTTAATAGCAACACCGGAGCGTGCTTTCTGACCTTTGTGACCAGAACCGGCAGTTTTACCTTTGCCGGAACCGATACCGCGACCCACGCGCATCGCTGATTTGCGAGCGCCTGCATTGTCACTGAGTTGGTTGAGTTTCATGTTTACTCTCCAAACGCCGGCTTAATCTTCAACGCGCACCAGGTGGTGCACCTTGTTGATCATGCCGCGAACAGCTGGCGTATCTTCCAGCTCGCGCGTCTTGTTCATTTTGTTAAGGCCCAGGCCAACAAGCGTTTGGCGCTGGTCTTCGCGGCGACGGATCGGGCTACCGATCTGGGTCACTTTTACTGTTTTTTTCTTAGCAGCCATCGGTGATTACTCCGCTTCTGCAGTTTCGACAGCAGCCTCTTCGTCGTTGGCAGCGGCGGCTTTTACGTCACCGCGACGCGCTACGATATCAGCTACTTTTTTACCGCGTTTCGCAGCGATCTGACGAGGCGAGTTCTGCAGCGTCAACGCATTGAACGTTGCGCGAACCATGTTGTAAGGGTTTGAAGACCCTTGCGATTTGGTCACAACATCCTGTACGCCGAGCGCTTCAAACACCGCACGCATCGGACCACCAGCAATGATACCGGTACCGGCAACAGTCGTACGCAGCAGCACTTTACCAGCGCCGTGACGGCCCCGGATATCATGGTGCAGCGTACGGCCTTCCTTGAGCGGTACACGGATCATGTTTTTCTTGGCGGCTTCAGTTGCTTTGCGGATGGCTTCAGGAACTTCCCGAGCCTTACCTTTACCGAAACCGGCGCGACCGCGTTGGTCACCAACAACCACGAGGGCTGCAAAACCGAAACGACGACCACCTTTTACCACTTTGGCCACACGGTTAATGTGAACCAGCTTCTCAATCAATTCGCTTTCTTCGCGATTACCGCGTTCCTGGCGATTACGTTCTGGGCGTGCCATGGGACATCCTTTTCCTTATCTCAGCCTAGAAATTCAAGCCGCCTTCGCGCGCTGCTTCAGCAAGAGCCTTAACCCGGCCATGGTAGAGAAAACCACCACGGTCGAAGACCACTGATTCAACGCCCGCGGCCTTTGCTCGCTCGGCAATCAATTTTCCAACTTTTGATGCAGCTTCAACATTCGATGTTGCATCGCCCTTCAGGCCAGCGTCGAGAGTTGAAGCAGCGGCAAGTGTCGCTCCTTTAACATCGTCGATAACCTGCGCATAAATATGCTGGTTTGTCCGGTGGACAGAAAGACGCGGCCGCCCGGTGCTTGTTTTACTAAGCTGAGCCCGGTTGCGCTGGCGGCGTCGTTCAAAATTACTTGTGCTATTTGCCATTGATGCCACCTATTACTTCTTCTTACCTTCTTTGCGGAAGACATATTCGCCGTCATAACGAACACCCTTGCCTTTGTAGGGCTCAGGTTTGCGATATTCGCGGATCTTGGCTGCTGTTTCACCGACAAGCTGCTTGTCGATGCCAGAAACCACGACAGTCGTCTGATCAGGCGTTTCAATTTTAATGCCGGCTGGCACCGGGAAATTGATGTCATGGCTGAAACCAAGCTGAAGATTCAGCGCGGAGCCTTTCATCTGCGCCCTGTAACCAACACCCTGAAGAGCCAGTTTCTTAACGAAACCGTCCGTAACACCTTCAATCAGGTTGGAAATCATGGAACGCTGCATTCCCCACATAGAGCGGGCACGTTTGGTATCACTGGTGGGCTTCACGACGATTTTGTCGTCCTCATGTGACACTGTCACTTCAGGAACAAACGACATCGCCAGTTCACCTTTAGGGCCTTTAACCGACAGGTCGGTACCGTTAAGAGCAACGGTCACGCCGGACGGGATAGCCACTGGCTGTTTTCCGATACGGGACATTCTCGTTACCCTTCCTTAGAATACGGTGCAGAGAACTTCGCCGCCCACATTGTTCTCACGCGCTTCTGCGTCCGAGAGAACACCTTTCGGTGTGGAAACGATCGAAATTCCTAGGCCGTTATGAACACGTGGCAAATCACGAACAGAGCTGTATACGCGGCGACCTGGCTTCGACACACGATTAATCGTGCGAATTACCGGCTCACCTTCCATATATTTCAGCTCGATAGAAAGTTCAGCTTTGTTTGCTTCACCTTCTGTCCGCGAATAACCGCGAATGTAACCTTCGCGCTCAAGCACATCGAGAATGCGCTGGCGCGTTTTTGATGCTGGGGAAGACACAACAGTTTTACCTGCCATCAGGCCGTTGCGAATTCGGGTCAGCATATCAGCGATTGGATCGGTCATCGACATCAGCTATCCCCTTACCAACTTGATTTAACGAGGCCTGGTACTTTGGCAGCAGAGCCGAGCTCACGCAGCGCAATACGAGACATCTTGAATTTACGATAGTAACCGCGCGGGCGACCAGTCACTTCGCAACGATTGCGAAGACGGGTTGCAGCACCGTCACGTGGAAGCGCAGCAAGCTGCAATGCAGCGAGCCAACGCTCGTCTTCAGACAAGCTCTTGTCGTAAACCTTTGCCTTCAGTTCAGCACGCTTTACAGCGAACTTGGCAACAGTCTTCTCACGACGCTTGTTTTTGTTAATGGCGCTCTTTTTAGCCATAATAAAACCCTCCTGCTACCTAAGCTTTAAACGGCATATCGAAACCAGCGAGAAGCTCACGTGCTTCGTCGTCGGTCTGAGCCGTGGTGCAGATAATAATGTCCATCCCGCGAACCTGGTCTACGTTGTCGTAGCTGATTTCCGGGAATACAAGCTGTTCCTTAAGACCCATCGCATAGTTGCCGTTACCGTCAAACGACTTGGGGTTTACACCCTGGAAGTCACGGATACGCGGCATTGCGATAGTGATCAGGCGATCAAGAAATTCGTACATGCGCTCGGACCGCAAAGTAACTTTCGCACCGATTGGCATACCTTCACGGAGCTTGAAGCCCGCGATAGATTTGCGTGCACGTGTAACAACAGGTTTCTGACCAGCGATCACAGCAATTTCTTCTGCGGCCTTGGCAACCTTCTTCTTGTCCTGAACGCCGTCGCGACCAACACCCATGTTGATTACGATCTTGTCCAGTTTTGGAACCTGCATTGGGTTTTTATAGCCGAACTTCTCCAAAAGAGACGCACGGACCTGATCTTCATACTTCGTACGAAGGCGTGGCATTTGCTTATCAGCCATTGATCACCTCCCCAGACTTCTTGGCAAAACGAACTTTTTTACCATCGTCGGAAACTTTGAAACCAACACGGGAAGGTGCGCCATCTTTCGGATCTTCAATCATCAGATTGGAGAGCTGGATAGGAGCTTCCTTGGTATTAATACCACCCGCGCTTGTCTGCGTTGGACGGCTGTGACGCTTAACAAGGTTTACACCCTGCACAACGGCCCGGCCTTCACTTGGCAGAACTGAAAGAATTTCGCCGCGCTTGCCTTTGTCTTTACCGGCAATCACAACGACCTTATCGCCTTTTTTCAATTTAGCGGCCATTACAACACCTCCGGTGCAAGCGAGATAATTTTCATATGCTTCTTCGCACGCAGTTCACGCACAACCGGTCCGAAAATACGCGTACCGATTGGCTCATGGTTCTTGTTCACAAGCACAGCAGCGTTGTTATCGAAACGGATGGTAGTACCATCGTTGCGACGAACTTCTTTCGCTGTGCGAACGATAACGGCGCGATGCACGTCACCTTTCTTCACACGACCCCGCGGGATCGCTTCTTTGACTGAGACAACAATAATGTCGCCCACTCCAGCTGTCTTACGTTTAGATCCACCAAGGACCTTTATGCACTGCACCCTCTTGGCCCCGGAGTTATCGGCCACGTCGAGGTTGGTTTGCATTTGAATCATGGGTTACACCCTTTTCTTCAATTAATGACTCGAACACACAACTGACGGCTGAGGCTTACGCCTCACCGCCAACTACGCGCCAAGTCTTCAGTTTCGAGATAGGACGACACTCTTCAATACGAACAGTCTCGCCGACCTGAATTTCGTTGCTCTCATCGTGAGCGTGGTACTTCTTAGAGCGTCGAATAATTTTGTCAAGCAATGGATGCTTGATCCGACGTTCTACTTTCACAACAACGGTGTTTGTACCTTTGTCGCTTACGACCACACCTTGCAGAATACGCTTTGGCATTGGTTTCTCCTTACGCCTCTGCTTGCTCAGCCAGGATCGTCTGGATGCGCGCTACATCGCGGCGCACCTGTTTGACCCGTGCTGTGTTTTCCAATTGGCCAGACGCAGCCTGAAAGCGCAGGTTGAACTGCTCTTTCTTCAGGCTGACAAGCTCGTCACGGAGCTCGTCTTGCGACTTGGCACGAAGATCTGCTGCCTTCATCTTTAGTCTCCGTTTCGATTAATGCATGCGCTCGACGATACGGCTTGCAACAGAAAGCTTTGCAGCTGCCCGTTCAAACGCACCGCGCGCGATTTCGTCTGAGACACCGTCAATCTCGAACATGATGCGACCAGGTTTAACCTTGGCCACCCAACGATCGACGGAACCCTTACCTTTACCCATCCGAACTTCGGTAGGCTTCGCTGTCACTGGAACATCAGGGAAAATCCTGATCCAGACCTTACCAGACCGTTTCATGTGACGGTTGATGGCACGGCGAGCCGCCTCAATCTGACGAGCTGTTACGCGGCCGGCTTGGGTTGCTTTCAAACCAAACTGACCAAAGTTCAAATCTGTTCCGCCCTTGGCATTGCCGTGGATACGGCCCTTGTGAGCCTTGCGGAACTTTGTACGTTTCGGTTGCAACATTGTCTGTGCTTCCTTCGACTAACCATCCCGGCCTAACGGCGGGATGGGCCACCCTGGCTTTGAACTTCGTTTGCACGACGCTCGTGAGCCATTGGATCGTGTTCCATGATGTCGCCTTTGTAGACCCACACCTTGATGCCCGAGATGCCATAAGCAGTCAGAGCTTCGGCTACACCGTAATCGATGTCAGCACGCAGGGTATGGAGTGGCACGCGACCTTCGCGGTACCATTCGGTACGAGCGATTTCAGCACCACCAAGACGGCCAGCACAATTGATACGAATACCGCCAGCACCAAGGCGCATCGCGCTTTGAACCGAACGCTTCATCGCGCGGCGGAAAGCCACACGGCGCTCAAGCTGCTGTGCAATGCCGTCTGCGATCAACTTGGCGTCAATCTCAGGCTTACGAACTTCAACAATGTTGAGGCTCACTTCCGCATCGGTTTTCCGCGCAATTTTCTGACGCAGTTTTTCGATGTCAGCGCCTTTTTTACCAATGATCACACCCGGACGAGCCGAATAGATCGTCACACGACATTTCTTGGCAGGTCGTTCGATCACCACTTTCGAGATGCCAGCTTGTGACAGCTCTTTTTCGATGAACTCACGGATTTGAAGGTCTTCGTGGAGCATGGTGCCGTAGTCATCGCCTTCGGCATACCAGCGCGAGTCCCAGGTGCGGTTGACACCGAGGCGCAGACCTACTGGGCTTACTTTCTGACCCATTATGCAGTCTCCTCTACTTCACGCACGACAATGCGCAGACGACTGAACGGCTTGACAATCTTGGCTGCACGACCACGGGCACGAGCACGAAACCGTTTCATGGTCAGTGCTTTACCTACAGTTGCTTCCGCCACGATCAGGCTGTCCACATCAAGATTGTGGTTGTTTTCTGCGTTCGCAATTGCGGACTGCAGAACGTTTTTCACGTCAACGGCGTTACGACGGCGGTTGAAACTCAGAGAGTTCAGAGCTTTTTCCACTTTCATACCGCGGATTGAGGCTGCGACCAGGTTCAGTTTCTGGGGCGAGCCACGAAGCATGGTCGCAGTTGCGACAGCTTCATTATCCGCCAAACGGCGTTTTGCTGATTGCTTACCCACGATTACTTCCTCTTCGCTTTCTTGTCCGCAGCGTGACCGTAGTAAGTCCGCGTTGGTGCGAATTCACCCAGTTTGTGACCGACCATATCTTCGGTTACATACACAGGGATGAACTTCTTGCCGTTATAGACATTGAACGTAATGCCTACGAAGTCCGGCAAAATTGTCGACCGGCGGGACCAGGTCTGGATAACTGCCGCCGATTTGCCACTTTCTTGAGCTGCTTCCACCTTCTTGAGAAGATGCATATCAACGAAAGGGCCTTTCCATACAGAGCGTGCCATAATTCAGGCCTCCTTAACGTTTCTTGCGCTCGTGGCGCGACCGGATGATAAGCTTGTCTGTCGCTTTATTAGAGCGAGTACGCTTACCTTTAGTTGGCTTGCCCCAGGGCGTCACAGGGTGACGACCACCAGAGGTCCGACCTTCACCACCACCGTGTGGGTGATCCACAGGGTTCATGGCAACACCACGAACACTTGGACGTTTACCCAACCAGCGGTTCCGACCCGCTTTAGCGAGCTTGATGTTTTGGTTGTCTGGGTTCGAAACAGCGCCAACAGTTGCAACGCACTCGCCGCGAACGACGCGAACTTCGCCTGAACTCAGGCGGAGCTGTGCGTAACCACGGTCACGACCGATCAACTGGGCATAGGTGCCAGCTGAGCGAGCGATCTGACCGCCCTTGCCTGCTTTCATCTCCACATTGTGGATGATGGTGCCAACAGGCATGTTGGAAAGACGCATAACATTACCTGGCTTTACGTCGGTTTTTTCTGCAGCGATTACTGTATCGCCCGGAGCCAACCGCTGAGGTGCAAGGATGTATGCAAGCTCACCGTCTTCGTATTTGATCAACGCGATGAATGCGGTGCGGTTTGGATCGTACTCAAGACGCTCCACAGTCGCAGCCATATTCCATTTAGTGCGTTTGAAATCGATTTTCCGGTAGGTACGCTTGTGACCACCACCAATGCGACGTGCAGTGATGCGGCCCGTGTTATTGCGGCCACCGGATTTGGTCAAACCTTCTGTCAGCGCTTTGACAGGCTTGCCCTTGTGAAGACCTTCACGGTCAACAAGAACGAGGCCACGCTGAGATGGAGTAACCGGTTTATATTGCTTCAATGCCATCGGTTAAACTCCCGTCGTCACATCAATGCTGTTACCTTCAGCAAGCGTGACCATGGCTTTTTTGTATTCGGCGCGTTTGCCTTTAACACCACGGAAACGTTTGATCTTGCCTTCTTGGCGCAGCGTGTTGACCTTGGTAACTTTCACGTCGAACAATGCTTCGACAGCCTTCTTGATTTCAGGCTTGGTCGCATCAATCGCTACTTTGAAAGTAACCTGGTTGTTTTCAGAACCAAGTGTCGCCTTCTCGGTGATAACCGGGCTCTTGATAACGTCATAATGCTTTACGTTACTTGTCATTTGAGCCTCTCCCCGAGCTTCTCAACGGCAGCCTTGGTGAGAACCAGTGTGTTACGACGAAGAATGTCGTAAACGTTGGCGCCCTGCGCTGGCAGTACGTCGACATTTGGGATGTTCTGAGCGGCACGGAGGAAATTTTCATTCACTTCTGCACCATCAACAAACAGAGCGTTGGTCAAACCAAGTTTCTCAAGCTTCGCCTGAAGATCTTTTGTTTTACCGTCTTTGAGCTCTGCAGCATCAACAACAATGAGTTTACCTTCCGCTTGCTTGGCAGAGAGCGCGCTCTTTAGACCAAGTTTGCGAACTTTTTTCGGCAGGCTGAAGCCATGATCCCGAGGGATAGGGCCAAAAGCACGACCACCACCAACAAAGATGTTGGAGCGGCGCGAACCGTGACGGGCTGTACCGCCACCTTTTTGACGGCCAAACCGTGCACCGGTGCGAGACACATCGGAACGGAACTGCACTGCGTGCGTTCCTGCGCGGCGCTTTGCCAGCTGCCAGTTGACAACGCGGTGCAGAATGTCTGCACGCGCTGATACACCAAAGATCGCCTCATCTAGATCGATATCGCCGGCTTTCTTGGCGTCTAATGTAAGGACGTTCGTCTTCATTGACTTATTCCTCGCCTGCTTCGGCTGCATCAGCAGCTTCTGCCGGTGCTTCAGCAGGTGCTTCTTCAGCAACTTCTTCAGCTTTACCTGGCATACGGAACGCAGCAGGCATTGGCAGATCTGCCGGAGCAGCTTTCTTGGCAGCGTCTGAAACGAGAACCCAACCCTCTTTCGAGCCTGGCAGACCGCCTTTTACAAGGAGCAGTCCGTCGTCAACACGTGCCTCTACAATTTCAAGGTTCTGAACAGTTGAACGGGCATCACCCATGTGACCAGCCATCTTCTTACCCTTGAACACGCGGCCCGGGTCTTGACACTGACCGGTAGAACCATGTGAACGGTGAGAGATAGAGACACCGTGTGACGCACGAAGACCACCAAAGTTGTGGCGCTTCATCGCTCCAGCAAAACCTTTACCTTTGCTTGTGCCAACCACATCAACATACTGGCCGGGAACAAAGTGATCTGCCGTCAGTTCTGCGCCAACCTCAACAAGAGCGTCTTCACTTACACGAAACTCAGCCACTTTTGCTTTGGGCTCAACTTCTGCTTTGGCGAAGTGGCCGCGCTGAGCTTTGGACACATTCTTTACCTTGCGGTTTCCAGCGCCCAGTTGGAGAGCTGTGTAACCATCTTTTTCTGTCGTACGCTGAGCAACAACCTGACAGCCTTCCAGCTGCAGAACTGTTACCGGTACGTGATGACCGCGCTCGTTAAAGACACGAGTCATACCCAATTTCTTTGCAATCAAACCTGTACGCATGGGTCTTATCCTTGCAGTTTGATTTCAACGTCAACACCGGCAGACAGATCGAGCTTCATCAGCGCGTCTACAGTCTGTGGTGTTGGGTCAACGATATCGAGCAAACGTTTGTGCGTACGCATTTCGAATTGTTCACGAGATTTCTTGTTCACATGTGGTGAACGCAGAACGGTGAACTTTTCGATTCTGGTTGGCATCGGGATAGGCCCGCGAACCAGTGCGCCCGTACGCTTTGCCGTGTTGGCGATTTCACCAGTGGCTTGATCAAGCACACGGTGGTCAAATGCCTTCAGGCGGATGCGAATATTTTGCGCTTCCATTGTTCTACTACCTTAATAAACGAGGCACCGGTACGAAGACCGGTGCCTGAATTCCACTATTCGATGATTTTAGCGACGACGCCGGCGCCGACGGTACGCCCACCTTCGCGGATAGCGAAGCGCAGGCCCTCGTCCATGGCGATCGGAGCAATCAGCTCAACCGTCAGGTTCACATTGTCACCAGGCATAACCATCTCTGTGCCGGAAGGCAGCTCAACGTTGCCGGTAACATCCGTTGTACGGAAGTAGAACTGAGGACGGTAGTTCGCAAAGAACGGCGTGTGACGGCCACCCTCTTCCTTGGTCAGGATGTAAGTCTCTGCTGTGAACTTCGTGTGCGGTGTGATCGAACCAGTGTGTGCCAGAACCTGACCACGCTCGATATCGTCACGCGCAACACCACGCAGCAGTGCACCAATGTTATCGCCAGCACGACCTTCGTCCAGAAGCTTGCGGAACATCTCAACACCCGTGATCGTCGTTTTCGTTGTATCCTTGATACCAACAATCTCGATCTCTTCACCAACCTTGACGATACCGCGCTCAACACGACCCGTCGCAACAGTACCACGGCCAGAGATAGAGAACACATCCTCAACAGGCATCAGGAACGCACCATCAATCGCACGCTCAGGCATCGGGATGTACTCGTCAACAGCAGCCATCAGCTCAAGGATCTTCTCTTTACCAATGTTGTCGTCACGGCCTTCAAGCGCTGCAAGAGCAGAACCGGCAATGATCGGAATATCGTCACCAGGGAAGTCGTATTCGCTCAAAAGCTCGCGGATTTCCATCTCGACAAGCTCAAGAAGCTCTTCGTCGTCAACCTGATCAACCTTGTTCATGAAAACAACAAGGGCCGGCACACCAACCTGACGCGCAAGCAGGATGTGCTCACGGGTCTGCGGCATAGGACCATCTGCTGCGTTCACAACAAGAATACCACCATCCATCTGTGCAGCACCCGTGATCATGTTCTTCACATAATCAGCGTGACCAGGGCAGTCAACGTGCGCATAGTGGCGGTTCTCTGTTTCATACTCAACGTGCGCCGTCGAAATCGTGATACCACGCTCACGCTCCTCAGGGGCCTTGTCAATGTTCGCAAAATCAACAGCTTCGCCGCCGCCAACTTCTGCAAGTACCTTCGTAATCGCCGCCGTCAACGTTGTCTTACCATGGTCAACGTGACCAATCGTGCCAACGTTACAGTGTGGCTTATTACGCTCAAACTTCTCTTTAGCCATTGTAGTCTACCTTTCTATCGGCCCTTGTATTCCCAAGGGGTCCATAACGCTTTTTTGTTGTTAGTCCTTAACCAGCAAGCTTCGCTTTAACTTCTTCAGCTACGGCTTGTGGTACTCCGTCGTAATGGTCAAACTGCATAGAGAACGTTGCCCGGCCCTGCGAGAAAGAGCGAAGCTCATTCACGTAACCAAACATGTTCGCCAGTGGAACCATTGCATTGATAACCGTGTTCGGACCGCGGGTTTCCGAACCCTGGATCTGACCACGACGTTTGTTCAGGTCGCCAATTACGTCACCCATGTAATCTTCAGGGGTCACAACCTCGACCTTCATGATCGGCTCAAGAAGTTTGATACCAGCCTGCGCCGCCGCTTCCCGGGTCGCACCCCGACCGGCAATTTCAAACGCAAGAACGCTTGAATCCACGTCGTGATAGCTACCGTCATAAAGACGTACCGAGAAATCGATGATCGGGAAGCCGATCAGCGCGCCGCTCTCGGCAATATCCTTGATGCCTTTTTCAACGCCAGGGATGTATTCCTTCGGAATATTACCGCCCTTGATTTCATCAATGAATTCAAAGCCGGAACCACGCTCACCCGGTGTGACAACCATCTTCACGCGACCAAACTGCCCGGAACCACCAGACTGCTTCTTGTGCGTGTAATCAATATCTACTTCTTTGGCGAAGCTCTCGCGGTACGCAACCTGAGGCGCACCAACGCTACACTCGACCTTGAACTCGCGCTTCATGCGATCAACAAGAATGTCGAGATGCAGCTCGCCCATGCCGGAGATAACGGTCTGGCCACTTTCCTCATCAGAGGCAACGCGGAAACTTGGATCCTCTGCCGCCAAACGATTCAGGGCAATACCCATCTTCTCCTGGTCAGCTTTGGTTTTAGGCTCAACCGCAACGGAAATAACCGGATCAGGGAATTCCATGCGCTCCAGAATAACCTGGCTGTTGTTGGCGCAAAGAGTATCACCTGTAGTTGTCGACTTAAGACCTGCAAGCGCGATGATGTCACCGGCACGTGCTTCTTTGAGGTCTTCACGGTTGTTCGCGTGCATCTCAAGCATACGGCCAACTTTTTCTTTCCGCTGCTTCACAGAGTTCATTACCTGCGTACCAGTTTCCAGAACACCAGAATAAATGCGCGCAAATGTCAACGTACCCACAAACGGATCGTTCATGATCTTGAAGGCAAGAGCAGAAAATGGCTCGTCATCATCAGACTTACGAACGATCTCTTTGCCTGTATCGTGCGCATCAACACCGTTGATCGCAGCAACGTCAGTCGGCGCAGGCATGAAATCAACCACAGCATCAAGAAGTGGCTGAACACCTTTGTTCTTGAACGCCGTACCATTGAGAACCGGAACAAACTCACCAGCAATTGTACCTTTGCGGATAGCAGACTTCAGCTCGTCTTCGCTAATGTCCTCACCCTCAAGATATTTTTCCATCAGGTCTTCATCAGCTTCTACAGCGGTTTCGATCATTTCCATGCGAGCAGCTTCGGCGGCATCGGCAAGTTCCGGGCGGATGTCTACATATTCGTATGACGCGCCAAGATCTTCACCCTTCCAGAGAACTTCCTTGTTCTTCACAAGGTCGATCAGGCCCTCGTACTGTGCTTCCGCACCGATTGGCAGCTGAATAACGAGCGCACGAGCACCAAGGCGATCTTTGATCATGTCAACACAGCGTTCGAAGTTCGCACCCATGCGGTCCATCTTGTTGACAAAGCACATGCGTGGAACGCCGTACTTGTCAGCCTGACGCCAAACAGTCTCGGACTGAGGCTCAACACCGGCAACCGAGTCGAATACAGCAACAGCACCATCAAGCACACGCAAGCTCCGCTCAACTTCAATCGTGAAGTCAACGTGGCCAGGCGTATCAATGATGTTAATGCGGTGGTCATTCCAGAAACATGTTGTCGCAGCAGAAGTAATCGTAATACCCCGCTCCTGCTCCTGCTCCATCCAGTCCATAGTCGCGCCGCCATCGTGCACTTCGCCGATTTTGTGGCTACGGCCTGTGTAATAGAGGACACGTTCTGTTGTCGTTGTTTTACCCGCATCGATGTGTGCCATGATGCCGATGTTGCGATAATCGCTAAGTGGCGTTCTGCGTGCCATGATCCTGATCCTGACTAACTATCTTACCAACGGTAGTGAGAGAAGGCCTTGTTAGCCTCTGCCATCTTGTGAGTGTCTTCCCGCTTTTTAACAGCAGCGCCACGGTTGTTTGATGCATCCATCAACTCGCCTGACAGGCGATCAACCATTGTGGTTTCGTTGCGCTTGCGTGCTGCAGCGATCAACCAGCGAATTGCCAAAGCCTGAGCACGCTCGGAGCGAACCTCTACAGGCACCTGGTATGTCGCACCACCGACACGGCGGGAGCGAACCTCAATTGCAGGCTTCACGTTATCAAGGGCTTCATGGAACACAGGCAAAGCATCAGCTTTTACCCGCTCTTCCATTTTATCGAAGGCACCATAGACAATACGCTCGGCGGTAGATTTTTTACCATCAAGCATCAGGCTGTTCATAAATTTAGTCAGTACCACGTCACCGAATTTCGGATCGGGCAGGACATCGCGTTTTTCTGCGCTATGACGACGAGACATGCGTTAATTCCTTCTTCAATCTTACTTTGGACGCTTGGTGCCGTATTTGGAACGAGCTTGGCGACGATCAGAGACGCCCTGGGTATCAAGCACACCACGAAGAGTGTGGTAGCGAACACCAGGCAAATCCTTGACACGACCACCGCGAATAAGAACAACAGAGTGTTCTTGCAGGTTGTGACCCTCACCAGGGATGTAAGATGTCACTTCGTGACCGTTAGAAAGGCGAACACGAGCTACTTTACGCAGCGCCGAGTTAGGCTTCTTTGGAGTCGTTGTATAAACACGTGTGCAAACACCGCGCTTTTGCGGGCATGCTTCAAGCGCGGGCACTTTATTGTGCACTGGCTTGCTTTTGCGCGATTTGCGCACAAGTTGGTTAATGGTAGGCATTTTTGTTCCTTGCCGTTTTTCTCTGTCACCATCACTCCAGACAACCTGTTTTGCATGCAGCAAAAACAACCTCAATCGGCAGCTTTTTTGCTCCAATCAGGTTATCCGGATCGATTCTAAATTTACTCTCTTAGCCAGCAAACCCCAGCGTCTAGGCCGATTTGGCCTACCACCTGAGCTCTGGCGAGGTGCGCTTACTACAGCGAAACTTGAGAAACGTCAATCAAAAAGCGCGGTTTAATTTTCACGTAATCAATGCCCGCTCAATTGGTCATCCTGATCGAAAGTGTATGACACAACCAAATCGACTTTAATTTTGATCGCACGAGGCACCGGAAGCCATCGCCTCGTCATCAAGATCAACCTCGAAAACCGAGACATTTTTCCCTTGAAAAACCGGCAATAAAAAAAGCGGCAAAACCAGACTTTCAGAACCCGCATTTGACACCATCAGATAGTCAATGTCCGCAAACCGGCACATCCAGTACAAATTTTCTTTTTCCAACGGATCTGGCTTTTCGGCGGCTTGCGCCGGGGGCACCATAATAGACGGCGCACGTTCCGCTAGTGTCCGGTATGCTTCAACAAATTTTATCGGCTGTTGCCCGGGGTGCGCAAACAGATTGGGAACGAAGGCTGCTTTCTCGATAATGGCGAGGGTAGAATAGTGCTGATGCGGCGGGTTAGCGAACCATCGGTCGGACTGAAGGTAAAAGTAGGTGCCCAGCCGGGCACCACGAGGTAAATGCCCGATAGCAGCCTTATATTCCGGCAACACATCCCGGTCCGCCCTCACCCAGTTTTCTGTCACAACCCCAATACGGACCGCAAACAAAACAATGAGAGCGCCGGTCAGGCTGACAACTACGGTGCGGCTACCCTTAACAAGATCAACCGATGCAATAGCGATGAACAGGAGAGGAAAAAATGTACGCAAGTCGGCGCCCGGGCTACTCATGAGATATTGCGGCATGGCAAAGTGTGTCACGGTCAAAAGCACCAACACACCCAACATATCCTTTTTAATGGTGATTGCCCTTAGAACCAAAAGAGCAAGAACCAGCCCCGCCACGAGACCAAATGTGAAGATGTCCAGTGGCAACGAGTAATTATTGAACGTCATGAACGGAACGGTAAAAAGTTTCCGGCTAAAGTCCCCGAAAGCGAGTCGGCTGACGGCATACTCCGCCGTCGGTGAGAGGAAAAGAAAACATACAACCGGTGCAATAAACTGAACCCCACCAACCAGCATGGTTCGCCGCCACACTGGCCAGCAACGATTCTCAGGCTTCAACAAAGACTGCAGTTCGTAGGCGCCAACAGCAAGTGCATAAATTCCAAACGGAAACAGGTGACAAAAGAACACCAGCAAAGCCATTGCACTGGAAATCACTACACGTTTGGGGGCTGGAGCCTCCCGCAATCTGATCCAAACCGCGAGCGCCACAAGCATCACGCCCGTCGCCAGCATATAGTTGACCATGCCCCACAACATGATCCGGTTGTAAAACAACAAAACAGCCAACAGGGCAAGGATGCTGAGACTTCCGTATAGAGTGTAGCGCAAGAACAATACGCCAGCGAGAATTGCCAGAAAAGACAGGCCTACCAGCAAACTGCCTGCAGCATAGAGCGAAAACCAATCGAGTCCGACCAGAAACCAGTCCATCACAAGGTTGGGTAAAACACCCCAGGCCACCTCATAATATTGGTTCAAGGTTGCATCAGCGCCGTTAGACCTGAGGATATGCGCCCGCGCCAGGTGATTAGGAAGATCGGCAATAGGTGCCATATCAACGAGAAGAAGCGGCACAAAGCTCCCTAACAACAACAGCAACGCAAGCAATAAAATCTGCCGGCCAGAGAAATCATCCCGCATCGGAGCGCCCCCCGGCATAATCCTGGTCGTTGTTTTTGAAAACCCAGATTTTGGATAGAATGAAATTTACCAGCGTTGCGATAACAACGATGACGAGCCAGCTAAAAGACGTGTGAAACCCTGCTGTGGCAGACCATTGGAATGCCAGTGCGGTCATGATCATCAGAGTGCCCTGAAGCAGAATAAACTTTACGAACGTTGGCCCATGCAACCCTTTTTGGTCAAAAGTGAACCGACTGTTGAGGATGAAACTCCAGCCTATGCCGGTAAGATAGCTTACTGACTGGGCTACGAAGGCTTTGACCACAAACTCCGGCAAAAGCGTAAGCGCCAGCATCAAAACAGCATACGACAACAGCGTATTGCTAATCCCTACAAGGCAAAACTTCACAAATACAGAGATAGCAAGCCCCTAGTGTTCAACCGGTCCGGCAAGGCCGATATCATTTATCATTAACCTGCTCGGCAATCACGAAGGGCGGCCGTCCCTGCGCGCCAACATGCAGGCGTGTGATGTAAGACCCGATGATGCCAAGTAATATAAACAGGATACCAAACAACAGAGACGTAACACCCAGCATGGAAGCCCAGCCTGGAACTGTTATACCCTGTGTATAAGCCCAAAGAATGTACGCCAGTTCTATGAAAGCAGCAAATGAGGTTAGAAAACCAAGCCAGACACTGAATTTCAGTGGCTTCACGGAGAATGATACAATTGCCCCACTGGCGAATTTGATCATCTTCTTAAGGCTGTATTTGGTCTGACCGGCGTGACGTTCCGCGGCCTCAAACTCTACGGTGACGGTTTTGTAACCCAGCCATTCAACCGCCCCCCTGATAAAAAGATCGACGTCGCGAAACTTCAGAAGCTCGTCCCTGACCCGCTTGTCAATCAAACGAAAATCCGACGCACCTGCTTTCATTGATATACCGGCGAGCCAGGAGAACAATCGATAGAACAGTCGAGACGTTAACCTTTTGAAAAAGCCCGCCACCTCGCCGTCATTTCGCTTGGTAGCTACAACGTCAAAGCCGTTTCGCCAGTGGTCGAACAGCACAGGTATAAGTTCCGGCGGGTGCTGCAAATCTCCGTCCATAGAGAGGATTGCATCGCCTCGGGCCAGCCCCAGTCCTGCAAGCAATGCGCGTTGGTGGCCAAAATTCCTTGAAAAACGACACCCTCTCAACTGAGGCATCGTTTTTGACGCGGCCTGAACCTGTTCCCAGGTTTTATCAGCACTGCCATCGTCAACCAGAATAACTTCGTAGGTACCATCGATTTCGTTTGCTGCAGCTGTCACTTTTTCAAGAAGCAGATCAATATTGCCTTCTTCATTGTACAAAGGAACCACGATTGAAAGATCAATTTTATCCACGAACTGCACCCTGTGTTTACCCCCGGCTTCAGTAAAACAAAAAAGGCCCGCCGAAGCGAACCTTTTTGATCTTTAACATGCTGCGAAAGTCTAGGCTTCTGCGCTCTCACTATCGCCAGACGTTGCAGCAGCGAACTCAGCTTCTGCCGAGGCCATTGGATCTTGCGCCTCCGCCTGTGCTTCTGCGGCAATCTGATCACGCTTCAGCGCTTCATGGCGCAGTTTGTTGACAACCGAACCCGTACCTGCCGGGATCAAACGGCCAACGATCACATTCTCTTTCAGGCCGACCAGCTTGTCTTTCTTGCCTGCAACCGATGCTTCGGTCAGAACGCGCGTCGTTTCCTGGAAGGACGCCGCAGAGATGAAGCTGCGTGTCTGCAGACTTGCTTTTGTGATACCAAGAAGGATCGGATGACCTTTCGCGGGCAAGCGGCCTTCGGCCTCAAGCTTAGCATTGGCTTCTTCGAACTCTTCGCGGTCAACCTGCTCACCAAGAAGCATCGTGCTGTCACCGCTGGCAGTGATTTCAACTTTCTGCAGCATCTGGCGAACAATCACCTCAATGTGCTTGTCGTTGATCTTCACACCTTGCAGGCGGTAAACATCCTGAACTTCCTTTACCAGGTAGTTCGCAAGCGCTTCAACACCCGAAACATGCAAAATATCGTGCGGTGCCGGGTTGCCATCAATCAGGTACTCACCCTGCTGAATGAAGTCGCCTTCCTGAACAGCAATGTGCTTTCCTTTAGGCACCAGATATTCGACCGGTTCACCATCCTCGTCACGCGGACGAATGCTGATGCGACGTTTGTTTTTATAGTCGCGACCAAATTCAACGATACCGTCGATCTCGGCGATAACCGCGTGATCCTTCGGACGACGGGCTTCAAACAGTTCCGCAACCCGTGGCAGACCACCAGTAATATCCTTGGTTTTCGCGGCCTCGCGTGGAATACGCGCAATCACATCACCAGCTGATACGTGACGACCATCTTCAACCGAGAGAATGGCTTCCACCGACAGGAAGTAGCGAGCTTCAGTACCATTCGCCAGTTCAATTACATTGTCCTTGTCATCCCGAAGGGTAATACGCGGACGCAAGTCGGTGCCTTTGGTGCCAGAACGCCAGTCCATAACAACCTTGGACGCAATACCGGTACCTTCGTCGACTACCTCCTTAACAGAAACGCCTTCCACAAGGTCAACGTAACGAACAACACCGGACTGTTCGGTGATGATCGGCACAGTGTACGGGTCCCATTCGGCAAGCTTTTCGCCTTTAACAACCTCGTCACCTTCATCTTTCATCAGATGCGAACCATAAGCGAGGCGGTGCTTGGCACGCTCGCGGCCCTCATCGTCCAGAACCACAACTTCCATGTTACGGCTCATGACAACCTTGCGGCCCTTGCTGTCTTCAATCACGTTGCGATTGTCGATCCGGACTTTACCGTCGGCTGACGATTCAATTGCAGATTCAGCGTTCACCGTTGCCGCACCACCGATGTGGAATGTACGCATGGTCAGCTGTGTACCAGGCTCACCGATTGACTGTGCGGCAATAACACCGACAGCCTCACCCATGTTTACTGGGGTACCGCGTGCAAGGTCACGACCATAACAGGCACCGCAAACGCCGCCTTTGGTTTCACAGGTAAGTACAGAGCGAATTTTGACTTCGGCAAACCCGGCAGTTTCGATAGCGTCTGCCTTGACCTCGTCAAGAAGCGTTGCAGCTTCAAACATCACATCACCGGAAATCGGATCATTCACCGCTACCGCAAGGCTACGGCCAAGGATACGTTCGCTGAGAGGCACGAGGATATCGCCGCCTTCAGAAACCTCTGTGATAGTAATACCTTTTTCGGTGCCGCAATCTTCTTCAACAATCACACAGTCCTGAGACACGTCAACCAGACGGCGTGTCAGGTAACCGGAGTTCGCGGTTTTCAATGCTGTATCGGCAAGACCTTTACGAGCACCGTGCGAGCTGTTGAAATACTCAAGAACCGAAAGGCCTTCTTTAAAGTTCGAGATAATCGGTGTCTCAATGATTTCACCGGAAGGCTTGGCCATCAGGCCCCGCATACCGGCCAGCTGTTTCATCTGTGCGGCAGAACCCCGCGCACCCGAGTGCGCCATCATGAAGACCGAGTTCAAATCTGTCTGGCGACCATTGTCGTCGATTTCTGTGCGCTCCATTTCCTTCATCATCGCATCCGCGACTTTGTCGGTACATTGCGCCCAGGCATCTACAACTTTGTTGTATTTCTCGCCTTGGGTGATCAAACCGTCTTGATATTGCTCTTCATACTCTTTCACCAAACCACGGGTTTCATCAACCAGCTTGATCTTGGCTTCAGGGATGATCATATCGTCTTTACCGAAGGAAATACCCGCAGCACAAGCTCGCTTGAAGCCTTCGCCCATAATACCATCAGCAAACAGAACCGTCGTCTTCTGGCCACAATGGCGATAGACCACGTCAATCACTTCCGTGATCTCTTTCTTGGTCAGCTGGCGGTTAATCAGGCTGTATGGCACTTTCGGGTGTACCGGTAAGTGACGCCCAAGAAGCATGCGGCCCGGCGTTGTCTCCACGCGCAGGGCAATCTCGTTGCCTTCGCTGTCAACTGACGGGATACGTGCCGTAATTTTCGAGTGCAATGTAATCGCACCGCCATCCAGGGCAAACTGAACTTCGTCAAAATCAGCGTAGGCTTTGCCCTCGCCCACATCACCTTCACGTTGCATGGTCATGTAATAAAGACCAAGAACGATATCCTGTGATGGCACGATGATCGGCTTGCCGTTAGCAGGCGAAAGGATGTTGTTTGTAGACATCATCAGAACGCGTGCTTCAAGCTGGGCTTCGATAGACAGTGGCACGTGAACGGCCATCTGGTCACCATCAAAGTCAGCGTTAAACGCTGCACAAACAAGCGGGTGCAACTGAATGGCTTTGCCTTCAATCAACACTGGCTCAAACGCCTGAATACCAAGACGGTGCAACGTTGGTGCCCGGTTCAGCATCACAGGGTGTTCGCGGATCACCTCGTCAAGGATATCCCAGACTTCACGGCGTTCTTTTTCCACCAGTTTCTTGGCAGCTTTAATCGTCGTCGCGATGCCCTTTTTATCGAGGCGCGAATAGATAAACGGCTTGAACAATTCAAGCGCCATCTTCTTCGGCAGACCACACTGGTGCAGTTTCAGCTCGGGACCAACCACAATCACTGAACGGCCAGAGTAATCAACACGCTTACCAAGCAGGTTCTGACGGAACCGGCCCTGCTTGCCTTTAAGCATGTCGGAGAGCGACTTCAGAGGGCGCTTGTTGGCACCTGTGATCGTGCGACCGCGACGACCATTGTCGAACAGTGCATCAACAGACTCCTGAAGCATACGCTTCTCGTTCCGGATGATGATGTCAGGTGCACGCAGCTCGATCAGGCGCTTCAAACGGTTGTTCCGGTTAATTACACGGCGATACAGATCGTTCAGGTCAGACGTTGCAAAACGACCACCATCAAGCGGCACCAGCGGGCGCAGCTCTGGCGGGATCACAGGCACAACCTGCAAAATCATCCACTCGGGGCGGTTGCCGCTTTCGAGGAAGGCTTCAATAACCTTCAGGCGCTTTACAATCTTCTTTGGTTTCAGCTCGGATTTGGTTTCAGCAAGTTCCACCAAAAGCTTTTCGCGCTCACCTTCAAGGTCAACCGCTTCCAGAAGCTTGCGGATAGCTTCGGCACCGATGCCAGCTGTAAAACTGTCTTCACCATACTCGTCCTGAGCGCGGTAATAGTCTTCCTCGTTCAGAAGCTGGAACTGCTTCAGCGGTGTCAAACCAGGTTCGACAACTACATAATATTCGAAATAGAGAACCCGCTCCAGATCCTTCAGCGTCATATCGAGCAGAAGACCAATCCGGCTTGGAAGGGATTTCAGGAACCAGATGTGGGCAACCGGTGCAGCAAGATCAATATGACCCATGCGCTCACGGCGAACTTTCGAGAGGGTTACCTCAACACCACACTTCTCGCAGATAATACCGCGATACTTCATGCGCTTGTATTTACCACACAAGCATTCGTAATCTTTTACCGGGCCAAAGATACGTGCGCAGAAAAGGCCGTCCTTCTCAGGCTTGAAAGTCCGGTAATTAATAGTTTCCGGCTTTTTAATCTCACCAAAAGACCATGAACGAATACGCTCTGGTGACGCGACCGAGATTTGAATCTGGTCAAACGTCTCTGGTTTCTGGTTCGGGTTGAAGTATTTCATCACTTCTTGGTTCATGTCCGGCGTCTTTCTTCAAACTGCGGCTGTAAAGTAACCGCCATCCTGAATGTCAGTGCCTGCCGCCAAGCAGGCGGGGCGATAAGCAAGCTCATCGCCCGGCTAAAGGGCCAATACCCTAGTCGTCAGTTCCCGCGATCAATTCCACATTCAAACACAGAGATCTCATTTCCTTCACAAGAACGTTGAAGGACTCAGGGATGCCCGCTTCAAATGTGTCGTCACCGCGTACAATCGCTTCATACACTTTGGTCCGGCCCTGCACGTCATCCGACTTAACTGTCAGCATTTCCTGCAGAGTATAGGCAGCACCATAAGCCTGAAGTGCCCACACTTCCATCTCACCGAAGCGCTGCCCACCAAACTGCGCCTTACCACCAAGCGGCTGCTGGGTAACAAGGCTGTAGGGGCCAATCGAGCGTGCGTGGATTTTATCATCGACCAGGTGGTGCAGTTTGAGCATGTAAATATAGCCCACTGTCACTTTACGGTCGAATTTCTCGCCTGTACGACCATCCCAAAGGGTGACCTGACCAGAACTGTCAAGCCCTGCTTTATCAAGCATGGTAACAATGTCGGCTTCGACAGCGCCGTCAAACACCGGCGTGCCCATGGGAACACCGTTTGTCAGGTTGCCGGCAAGTTCCAGAATCTGGTCATCGTCCAGTTCCTCAATATCGGTACCAAACTGATCGGCACCATAGATATCTTTAAACTTGGTGCGGAACTCATCGATTTTTGCCTGCCCGTGACGGTAATTTTCAAGCATCGAGTCAATCTGGCGCCCCAGACCACGAGAAGCCCAGCCAAGGTGAGTTTCCAGAATCTGCCCCACGTTCATCCGTGATGGAACACCGAGCGGGTTCAGAACCACATCTACTGGCGTGCCGTCTTCAAGGTGTGGCATGTCTTCCTGTGGCAGAATGCGAGAAATCACACCTTTGTTGCCGTGACGACCAGCCATCTTGTCACCGGGCTGAAGCTTGCGTTTCACAGCCACGAAAACCTTAACCATTTTCAGAACGCCAGGTGGCAGTTCGTCGCCTCGTTGCAGTTTCTCGATTTTCTCGTCGAAACGGCTTTGAAGTTGAGCACGGCTCTCATCAAACTGCTTACGCAGCGCCTCGATGTTGCTCATGGTATCGTCATCATCAACAGCAAGGTCCCACCACTGAATGCGAGGTAATTCTGCCAGGCCTTCTTCAGTGATTTTGGTGCCTTTTTTCATGTCTTTGTTGCCAGACGAAACAGTCTTGCCAACAAGCCACGGCTGCAAACGACCATAGATACTGCGCTCGAGAATTGTGCGCTCATCCTCACGGTCTTTTGTCAGGCGGTCAATTTCTTCGCGTTCGATTGTCAGTGCACGCTCGTCCTTGTCGACGCCGTGGCGGTTAAAGACACGTACTTCAACAACTGTACCCGCAACACCCGGCGGCAAACGCATGGATGTATCGCGAACATCCGATGCCTTTTCACCAAAGATGGCGCGCAGAAGTTTTTCTTCCGGCGTCATCGGGCTTTCGCCTTTTGGCGTGATCTTGCCTACGAGGATATCGCCCGGGTGAACTTCAGCACCGATGTAAACAATTCCGGCTTCATCCAGGCTCTTCAAACCTTCTTCACCCACGTTTGGAATATCACGAGTGATTTCCTCAGGGCCAAGCTTGGTATCGCGAGCCATCACTTCGAATTCCTCGATGTGAATGGATGTGAACACGTCTTCTTTAACAATCCGCTCGGAGATGAGGATCGAATCCTCAAAGTTGTAACCATTCCATGGCATGAAGGCCACAAGGGCGTTCCGGCCAAGCGCAAGCTCACCAAGCTCTGTAGACGGACCATCACATACGATATCGCCCTGCTTGATCAGGTCGCCCACTTTAACCAGCGGACGCTGGTTGATGCAGGTGTTCTGGTTCGAACGCTGGAATTTCTGCAACGTGTATATGTCAACGCCCGACTTGCCCGGATCAACTTCTTCTGTTGCCCGGATCACGATCCGTGTCGCATCCACTTGCTCAACAACGCCTGTACGGCGTGCGGCAATTGCTGCACCACTATCGCGAGCAACAACGGCTTCCATACCCGTACCAACATACGGCGCTTCCGCACGCACCAGAGGCACTGCCTGACGTTGCATGTTTGATCCCATCAATGCGCGGTTCGCATCATCGTTCTCAAGGAACGGGATAAGCGATGCGGCAACGGACACGAGCTGCTTCGGCGACACATCCATGAGGTCAATCTGACCAGGCTGTGTCATTACAAATTCACCGTTCTGGCGACATGAAACAAGGTCATTCGCAAACGTACCATCGTCGTTCAGGGCAGCATTAGCCTGCGCAACAGTGTATTTCGCTTCTTCCATCGCTGAAAGATAGATTACTTCGTCTGAAACCAGGCCGTCTTTCACTGTGCGATATGGGCTTTCGATAAAGCCATACTTGTTCACCTGCGCATACGTCGCGAGTGAGTTGATCAAACCAATGTTTGGTCCCTCAGGCGTCTCAATCGGGCAAATACGGCCGTAATGCGTTGGGTGAACGTCACGAACTTCAAAACCTGCACGCTCACGCGTCAGACCACCAGGGCCAAGCGCTGACATGCGGCGTTTGTGTGTAATTTCTGAAAGCGGGTTCGTTTGATCCATAAACTGCGACAGCTGCGATGAACCAAAAAATTCACGAACAGATGCAACAACTGGTTTCGCATTGATAAGGTCATGCGGCATAACAGTGTCGATGTCCACAGAGGACATACGTTCACGAATCGCGCGCTCCATGCGAAGAAGACCAATACGATACTGGTTTTCCATCAACTCACCAACCGAGCGAACACGACGGTTGCCAAGATGGTCAATATCATCGATATCACCGCGACCGTCTTTCAGGTTAACCAGCGTTTTAACAGTTTGCAGTATGTCTTCACGGCGCAAGGTGCCGACTGTGTCTTCACACTCAACATTCAGGCGAACGTTCATCTTCACCCGGCCAACGTCAGAGAGGTCGTAACGCTCAGGGTCGAAGAATAGGCCGTAAAACAGACCATCCGCTGTTTCTTTGGTTGGCGGTTCACCCGGGCGCATTACCTTGTAAATCTCGGCAAGCGCACCGTCGTGGCTCTCAACCTTGTCCGCCATCAATGTGTTGCGGATGTAAGGGCCAACAGAAACATCATCGATGTCGAGAACTTCAACTTCGTCACTACCTGCTGCAGACAGCGCTTCAACGATTTCTTCCGTCAGTTCCTGACCAGCTTCAACATAGATGGCACCGGTTTTCTCGTTGATTACATCTTTGGCAGCATAACGACCAAGGATTTGATCGTCAGGCACCAGAATGGCTTCAACACCGCCGGACTCCAGCTTTTTACCAAGACGCGGGGTGATTTTTTTGCCGGCTTCAACAACAACTTCACCACTGTCAGCATCAACGAGGTCAAAAGTTGGTTTCTGACCACGCCAGTTTTCAGCGCGGAATGGCATGCGCCATCCACCTTCAGCGCGGCGGAAAGAAACGGTTTCGTAGAAGTAATCAAGGATATCTTCAGCCGTCATGCCAAGGGCATACAACAGGGACGTCGCTGGCAATTTGCGGCGACGGTCAATCCGAACATTCACGATGTCTTTCGCATCAAATTCAAAATCGAGCCAGGAACCACGGTATGGTATCACGCGTGCCGCAAACAGGAATTTACCAGACGTATGCGTCTTGCCGCGGTCATGGTCAAAGAATACACCTGGCGACCGGTGCATCTGGCTGACAATCACCCGTTCGGTACCATTGATCACAAAGGTACCATTGTCTGTCATCATCGGCAGGTCGCCCATATAGACATCTTGCTCTTTGATATCGAGGACAGACTTGGCTTCCGTTTCAGGGTCAACTTCAAAAACAATGAGGCGTAACGTCACGCGCAGAGGCGCTGCGTAAGTCATGTCACGCTGCTGGCACTCTTCCACATCATACTTCGGATCTTCAAGCTCGTACTTGACGTACTCTAGCGATGAAGTCGCCGAAAAATCCTGAATCGGGAAAACCGATTTCAGTACTTTTTCAAGGCCAGAACTCAACCGCTCTTCTTCCGTGGCTCCCGCCTTGAAGAATTGATCGTAGGATTGACGCTGAACCTCAATCAGGTTCGGCATCTGGCTCACTTCCGTAATGTGACCAAAATCCTTACGTACGCGCTTACGACCGGTGAATGAAGTCGCCATACTTCGCCCTCGTCTCTCTATAATTGCCCGGTTCTGCTTTTGTTACCAGCAGCTCCGGCGACCAACCAAAGCCCAGATTTCTCAACCTGAACCTCTGAAATTCAATTCTTGCCTCAAAAAAGTGCGCCTGAGGCATGGCACAAAGCAGTGGTTTAATGTCCCCTACCCCAAGGACGCCGAAAGGCCGGGCACGCAATACGTGCCCGACCTACGGTTCGTTTGGCTCAAGAAATTACTTGAGCTCAACTGAAGCGCCAGCAGCTTCGAGCTTAGCTTTAAGCTCTTCTGCTTCGGCTTTCGGTGCAGCTTCTTTAACTGTCTTAGGCGCGCCTTCAACCATGTCCTTGGCTTCTTTGAGGCCCAGGCCAGTGATGGCACGTACTTCTTTAATCACGTTGATTTTCTTGTCGCCAGCGGCGGTCAGAACAACGTCAAACTCGTCTTTCTCTTCTGCAGCAGCTTCACCAGCAGCAGCACCGCCAGCAGCGGCAACAGCAACAGGTGCAGCAGCAGATACGCCCCACTTCTCTTCAAGAAGCTTTGAAAGCTCAGCAGCTTCCATAACAGTCAGGGCAGACAGGTCTTCAACCAACTTATCGAGGTCAGCCATTTTCATTTACTCCAAATAGAACGATTCCAACTTGGGGAACCACGTTTCACATTGCATTTGCTCTCAAGCCGCCACCATGGCGACCAGAGAATTGGTTAAGCTGCGTCTTGGCTTCCGTAAGCACCAAAGACACGGGCCAGTTGACCCGCAGGAGCCTGTGTAACCGATGCGACCTTCTGGGCAGGCGCTTGCAGGAGACCCACAAGCTTGCCGCGAAGTTCGTCGAGCGATGGCAGTTCAGCCAATGCCTTGACACCTGTCTGATCCAGAACAGTCGCGCCCATTCCACCGCCAAGCAAACGAAGTTTTTCGTTGCCTTTGGCGAATTTGGAGAGGGCTTTGGCTGCTGAAACAGGGTCGTCGGCGTAACCTATTGCCGTCGGTCCGGTAAACAGATCCGATATGCCTTCGTAGTCGGTGCCTTTAAGCGCAAGACGAGTCAGCCGGTTTTTGGTTACCTTCAGGCTTGCGCCTACTTCACGCATTTGCGAACGCAGTTCGGTAATCTCGGATACGCTCAGGCCGTCATAGTGAACCACGACAACCGCTGCTGCATCAGAGAAAACCTCGTGCAAGGACGTAACCAGTTCCTGCTTCTCGGCTCTTTCCACTTTTCTCGTCTCCGACTTTGAAAATCTTCGACCCGAAAAAACGGGGCCTCCAATCTTCGTTTAATTGAGCCGCGTACTCACCAATATATCGGCGAGCACACTCCCCTGTCCGGGGTGCAGGATGGATACAATCCAGTCCCGTTGGAATCGCGTCTATCGCCGTGGGGGCACAAGGCCTCTTTGGCAATAATTCCGTTACCCCATCTCATGCAGGCCATGACTACGCGACGGCCAATTCTTTTAAACTACGACGGTCAAATACTAGCGACACACGCCGTAACACCTGCAATCTCGGACAGCTACTAACACCCAGGCAAAACAACCGCCTCGGTGATTGCGCCGACGGGTCGTCGACGCAAATTCTTCTCTAGCCAGCTTCAACCGAAGCGACGTCAATCTTCAGGCCAGGACCCATGGTAGAAGATACGGCGATCTTCTTCACATAAGCACCCTTGGCGCCAGATGGCTTGGCTTTGATAACCGCATTCACAAAGGCAGACACATTTTCAGCGATCTGCTCTTCCTTGAAGCTTGCCTTACCTACACCGCCATGAACGATACCGGCTTTCTCGACCCGGTACTCCACCTGACCGGCTTTCGCCGCTTCAACAGCACCCTTGACGTCCATAGTCACGGTACCAAGCTTCGGGTTTGGCATCAGGCCTTTTGGACCCAGTACTTTACCCAGACGGCCAACAACACCCATCATGTCAGGTGTCGCGATCACGCGGTCAAAGTTCATATTGCCCTTCTGGATATCTTCCATCAGGTCTTCAGCACCAACAATGTCTGCGCCTGCAGCCGTTGCCTCTTCAGCCTTTGGGCCACGGGCAAACACAGCAACACGAAGTGTTTTGCCTGTGCCGTGCGGCAGCGATACAACGCCGCGAACCATCTGGTCTGCGTGACGCGGGTCAACACCCAAATTCATGGACACTTCGATCGTCTCGTCAAACTTGACGCTAGAGCGTGCTTTCAACTCTTTTGAAGCATCTTCAATGGTGTAGAGCTTTTCGCGGTCCAGACCATCGGTGGCTTTTTTCATACGTTTTGCAAGTTTTGCCATCAGATTAGCCTTTCACCTCAAAACCCATCGAGCGAGCTGAACCTTCGATGATCAGCATAGCCGCATCAATGTCATTCGCACTCAGGTCTACCATTTTTGCCTCGGCAATTTCTTTAATCTGGGCTTTGGTCACAGAACCAGCCGTTGCACGGCCGGGCTCGGAACCACCAGATTTAAGACCAGCTGCTTTTTTCAGATAATAGCTTGCCGGAGGTGTCTTGGTTTCGAACGTAAAGGACTTGTCCGCATAGACAGTCAGAATAGTAGGAATGGGCATGCCCGGATCCATTTTCTGTGTCTTGGCGTTAAACGCTTTACAAAACTCCATAATATTAACGCCGCGCTGACCGAGCGCAGGGCCAATAGGCGGTGACGGGTTGGCCTGGCCAGCCGGCACCTGAAGCTTCAGGTAACCATCAATCTTCTTTGCCATTTTATATCCCTTTCAAAAAAACTCTCTGGGCTCATGCCCAATTTCAGGGTGCGCGGTGCGGCCAATGGCGGGCCTCCCGCACGGGTTTATCCGGGGCATCGCCCCAAATCTCTATGTAATCTTTTCAACCTGCGTGTATTCGAGCTCAACAGGCGTTGCCCTGCCGAAGATCGATACAGAAACTTTCAGGCGAGCGCGGTCCTCGTCGACATCCTCAACCGTACCGTTAAAGCTGGAGAACGGTCCGTCCGTAACCTGAACCTCTTCGCCAATCTCGTAAACAATGTTGGGACGCGGGCGCTCGACGCCTTCCTCAACCTGATTGAGGATGCGAGCTGCTTCTGCGTCGGAAATCGGGCTAGGCTTGCCCTGAGGGCCCAAAAAGCCGGTGACTTTCGCATGACTGTTCGCAAGGTGATAGGTGTCATCTGTCAACACCATCTTGATCAGAACATAGCCGGGGAAGAATTTTTTCTCCGAAGAGACTTTCTTTCCCTTGCGGACCTCAATCACCTCTTCAGTCGGCACGATCACTTCATCAACGAGCGCATCGAGACCTTGCTGTACAGCCTGATCCTTGATCGCGTTCGCGACCTTGTTCTCAAAACCTGAATAGGCGTGGATAATATACCAGCGAGACTTGCTCACATTATTCTCCGAAACCGAGTAGCGTTTGAACGCCAGCGTTCAGCAAAAAATCAATACCAAGGAAGAAAACAGCCATAATCACCACCATGATGAATACCATTACAGAGGTGATTCCCGCCTCACGAGGCGTCGGCCAAGTGACCTTGGAGCCCTCCTGACGCACCTGCCGGGTAAACTCACCTGGGGTGGTTTTTGCCATAGCTTTTATCCTCTAACCGCTCAACAAGCCCGCGGCCACAATAAAAAACCGCAGGCTAAACAATCATTTAACTCTCTTCGTCGCCTTGACGACACATGACCCATGTCCTGGCAGGGGCGGAGGGACTCGAACCCACGGCACCCGGTTTTGGAGACCGGTGCTCTACCAACTGAGCTACGCCCCTAAAGCCGGATCGGTCATGTTCATGAGGGGTGCGGTTTACAGGCCAACACCCCGCCATGCAAGTACTTTTTTTACCATTATTGAAATGGCTTAGCCCCAACTCGGATTCTCGGCCAAAGCTGGCGCAAAAAACCGGACAGAATGCTTCCGCCCGGTTTTAATTTTTTGATATCTGTCTATTCGATGATTTTAGCGACGACGCCGGCGCCGACGGTACGCCCACCTTCGCGGATAGCGAAGCGCAGGCCCTCGTCCATGGCGATCGGAGCAATCAGCTCAACCGTCAGGTTCACATTGTCACCAGGCATAACCATCTCTGTGCCGGAAGGCAGCTCAACATTGCCGGTAACATCCGTTGTACGGAAGTAGAACTGAGGACGGTAGTTCGCAAAGAACGGCGTGTGACGGCCACCCTCTTCCTTGGTCAGGATGTAAGTCTCTGCTGTGAACTTCGTGTGCGGTGTGATCGAACCAGTGTGTGCCAGAACCTGACCACGCTCGATATCGTCACGCGCAACACCACGCAGCAGTGCACCAATGTTATCGCCAGCACGACCTTCGTCCAGAAGCTTGCGGAACATCTCAACACCCGTGATCGTCGTTTTCGTTGTATCCTTGATACCAACAATCTCGATCTCTTCACCAACCTTGACGATACCGCGCTCAACACGACCCGTCGCAACAGTACCACGGCCAGAGATAGAGAACACATCCTCAACAGGCATCAGGAACGCACCGTCAATCGCACGCTCAGGCATCGGGATGTACTCGTCAACAGCAGCCATCAGCTCAAGGATCTTCTCTTTACCGATGTTGTCGTCACGGCCTTCAAGCGCTGCAAGAGCAGAACCGGCAATGATCGGAATATCGTCACCAGGGAAGTCGTATTCGCTCAAAAGCTCGCGGATTTCCATCTCGACAAGCTCAAGAAGCTCTTCGTCGTCAACCTGATCAACCTTGTTCATGAAAACAACAAGGGCCGGCACACCAACCTGACGCGCAAGCAGGATGTGCTCACGGGTCTGCGGCATAGGACCATCTGCTGCGTTCACAACAAGAATACCACCATCCATCTGTGCAGCACCCGTGATCATGTTCTTCACATAATCAGCGTGACCAGGGCAGTCAACGTGCGCATAGTGGCGGTTCTCTGTTTCATACTCAACGTGCGCCGTCGAAATCGTGATACCACGCTCACGCTCCTCAGGGGCCTTGTCAATGTTCGCAAAATCAACAGCTTCGCCGCCGCTAACTTCTGCAAGTACCTTCGTAATCGCCGCCGTCAACGTTGTCTTACCATGGTCAACGTGACCAATCGTGCCAACGTTACAGTGTGGCTTATTACGCTCAAACTTCTCTTTAGCCATTGCCCGTCTATCCTTGCAAGCAATACGCCCCGCACAGCCATATAGCCTTCGACTGCTCGTGGGCGAACATTTCAGTTAACCCTGCAGAGGCCCACCCTGGACCGCTACGCTAAGTGTCGCCCGAGAGGGACTTGATTGGAGCGGGTGAAGGGAATCGAACCCTCGTCGTAAGCTTGGAAGGCTTCTGCTCTACCATTGAGCTACACCCGCACAAGATCAAGCCACTCTCTCGAACACAAACAGCCTCCTTGGACACATGCATGTCCAGGAAGCTAAGTGGTGGAGGGGACAGGATTCGAACCTGTGTACTCATACGAGGCCAGATTTACAGTCTGGTGCCTTTAACCGCTCGGCCACCCCTCCGTAAAACGCACCTGAAACCCTAGGTGCGACAGTGAGGCCGCAATATGCCCATATCTTAGACCTTGTCAACACCAACTTATAACCGCTAAGCACTTTTTTGAACGCCAACAAGCAGGCTGGAAAAACCGTCTGCACAATGGGGCTGAGAAGGACATATTTTTAAATGCCGATCAAGCGAAACAAATCTGCGCAATCCAACACCAAAAAGACCTCAGGCAGAAAACCCCATGGAGACCAGCGACGAGACCGGTCACAACGAGCACCAGCCCCTAACAGAATGTCCGGTAAAAACGTGATCAAAGGCTTTCGCCTTAAAACCGCAGATAGCTATTTATTGTATGGCCGGAACGCCGTTAAAGCGGCGCTATTGAATGAAGACCGTGAAAATCTGCGCCTCATTGGCACAGGAAAAGCCCTGGAGAGCCTGGACTGCAAGACCTCTGTCCCGATACCCGTTGAGACGATTTCTGATTTGGAGAATATTTTGACCTGCGTACCCAGAGACGCTCCTCATCAGGGTATTTTTCTGGAGACCCGACCTCTGCCGGGGTGCGCATTGGAAGACTTGAACCCCGCAGAAGGCCAAAAAAATATTATCCTGATGCTGGATCAGGTGACCGATCCGCAAAATGTTGGCGCCTGCCTGAGGTCTGCGGCAGCATTCGGGGCCCGCGCGCTCGTAACCCAGGATCGAAACAGCCCTTCCGAGTCCGGTGCGCTTGCTCGCGCTTCGGCTGGTGGATTGGAAATCACACCATGGGTGCGTGCAGCAAATCTGGCTCAGGCACTGGAGACCCTGAAAGACATGGGCTACTGGCATATTGGCCTTGACGGTCATACTGATGCTTCACTCAAATCGGCAGACATGGGCAACAACATTGTTATTGTTATGGGGTCAGAGGGCAAAGGCTTGCGCCCTCTTGTCCGCAAACACTGCGACCTGATCGCTAAAATACCCATGACGGGTGCGGTGGAAAGCCTGAATGTCTCCAACGCCGCAGCAATCGCACTTTACGAACTATCACAATAAACCGATCACACAACCAACAGACAGGACACAAGACATGCAAAGCCACCTAATCATATGGCCTGCTCTAGGCCAAATCGTACTGACAATCGGCTTGTATTTTGTCCTGGCGAAAAGAAAAAACGCTGCACTTGCAGCGGGAAATATTGATGAAGAACGACGTGGTCTTTTTGACGACGCCTGGCCGGATACCGTTGTTCAGGTAAACAACTGCATTAGAAACCAGTTCGAAATCCCAATACTCTTCTACGTCCTGGTCATAGTGTTATCGCAAATCGGATCAGTGGATATCATCGCATTGTCGGTGGCCTGGCTGTTCCTTCTCGCGCGGGTCGCACATGCTGCGGTTCACATCGGCTCAAACTTTGTTCCTTTGCGTCGAAAACTATTCACCCTTAGCGCCCTGTTGATACTGGTTCTCATAGGTTTTGCCGCTTTTGGGCTGGTGAAGGCATGAAGCACACCCAGTAACGACACAGGCTATTTCCCACTCAATAGCGGATCGGCAACAAGGGCAATTTGCGCTTTTTGCGCGCCAAAGCCCAATTACTTTTCACCCAAACCGGCTTGTAATGCGGGTGCGGCTCAACAAGCAATGTCCATGTGCGCTCTACAGCAGATGTTCTTCTTTCCTCGTCCGGCAGTTCATGTGAACGCCCGGACGCCTCATGAGTCCAATTGAAGTCATCAAACAAAATTACGCCGCCATCAACCAGCAACTTGTCGACGAGGAAAAAGGCAAAACCTGTATTATCCCAGTTATGCCCGCCGTCAAGATAACAGAAATCGAACTTCCTGCCTTCCTCGATGAACTTCATCAAACGCCAAAGGTATGAACGCTCTTCATAAAACACGTCGATCAGGCCGGTTAACCCCAAGTCTGAAGCTAGCTTGTCAATGTTGGGTTTCCGTGTACGTGCGGACTGCAAGTCTATTGTCGTAAGCCGTCTGTCTGCGCCCAAATCCTGAAGAATGGCTGCGGTATAAACCGACGAAACGCCGTGAAAAAAACCGAGCTCAAGCGCTTGCTTACAGTCGAATTTTGTCAAAACCTTTTTTAGAAGCTTAGCTTTTTTTAGCGTCATGTACGGCAAGCCGTCCACATGACGAGCAACAGATTCAATATCCACCAGACTACCTTCGCGTGAAATATACAGGCATTGGCGCGCACCATTCCCCAGCAAATGCTACGGATCAACCTTTTTTTGTAGAAACGCGAAAAAGCTATCAATAACGATGCAGACGTTGCCTTTTTTAAAGGCATTATTGTCATGGCTGACTGCGGCGACAGAGGGATTAATCTACTGTAAGATTGCAGAACCCGCCGCCTCATGGCATGTGAACTTCGTTAGAAGTTGTAAAGGCGCAAACCATGATGGAATCGATTGACGATATTGTAAGGACACTGGATCTGGAGCCACACCCGGAAGGCGGATTTTATCGCCGTACCTACCGCAATACACGCGGCCCTTCCGGCCCTTCAGGAGAACATCGTGGGCACGCTTCCTCTATTTACTATCTACAAATGCCGGAATACAGCCGTTGGCATCGCGTTGACGGCGATGAACTCTGGTTCTGGCATGGCGGTGGACCACTGACGCTGGAAACCAGAAAAGAAGACGGGAGCATATACACCCAAACGCTTGGGCCACTTGTTTCAGAAGGCCAACAGCTTCAACTATTGGCTCCTGCCAGCACATGGCAACGCGCCATCAGTGGAGGGCCCTGGACGCTTGTCAGTTGCGCAGTAAGCCCGGGTTTTTTGTTCGAGACATATGAACTGGAAGGTGAAGAGTGAGCCGGAGCACTTGCAAAGCCAGCTCAACAGCACATCCGGGGCAAGCTAGCCCTAACACTTGTTCCTGATCGCCCCTCAAAAAAAGGCCGCTCCGGGAGTGGAGCGGCCTCGCTGTCATGGACTGTTGGGGCCCACTGTGGGACGCCGTGCATCGCGGCGACCTTCTTTGATTAGGTAGCGCGTTTCCGAAGCTCAATGGCACCGAAAACGAAGCCCGCAGCAATCACAAGGCCAAACCAGAAGCGGCCGCTCGTAACGCTGTAGGTAAATGCTTCCCACTGCGCTCTGCCGAAGACAAGCCCCAGCACATCACGGGGACCCTCAATATTCGGGTGAACGCCCTGGAAAGCAAAGTCCTGCCAGGCACCAAGCTGGATCGCAATCCACCGAGCAACTTCATATGTCTCGAAAAACATACCTTCCGCGGCAATGATCACGATGGGCACCAAGACAGCCCACATGAAAGGAAGCCTGCTTGCATAGGCTGAGACAAACAGCACCCAGGCAAGTGCTGGCAGCGCCCACAAAGCCCAGATCACATAGTGCCCGATTGCACTAAACCAGCTGGAAATCATCAACCCCAAAGGCCAAAGCGACATCACCGGACCGCCCTGGAACAGCACAACGATGCTGAGGAAAAAGGCGATGATCAGCTGTGCGGCGATCGTGACAGCCAGAAAAATCAAAGGCGCAATCAACACGGTTGTAAACAGCTTGACCAGCACTTCCTGCCAGTCGTCTACAGGCATTGATTTCCAGAACAGGATCGAGCGGTCACGGCGTTCTTCATAAAGCGATCCGAGCAGTGAAAAGAAAATCACAAAGGGAAACGCCATCCATGTCAGAACACTGAGCATCCAGTAACCTACTGTTACGGCAGCAGGAAGCTCGGCGCCTTCTCTTTCTTTTGCCATTGCCAGAGCATCACCGATATTTTCGATTTCATGCCTGTCAAAGTCTTCAACGAGATTAAGCTCTCCAAGGCCGGATGCCGACAAAACCACCAACACGATGGTAATAGCAGCAAGAATGGCTGGCACCCTGATGTAGCCGTTTTTGCCGTCAAGGATTTCCCGTTTTACAAGGGCGATGTAGGTATTCATTGGCCCTCTCCTGTCATGGTCGCCACGAATATGTCAGCAAGGCCCAGGCGGCGTGTTTCGCCCAATCCGGCCAGCTTTTCGCGATCGATGTTTTTATAGATACACGTCGTTTTACCGAAGGTTACCCCCTTGGAGATCGGCCCAAGCTTCTGAGCCTCCTCTTCCTTGCCGGGTGTAACCATCACTTCAATAAACTGCTGGGTGAGCTCATCCATATCGGCTTCCAGCACCACCTCGCCGTCCTTGATGAACATCACATCAGACAGAATATGTTCGATCTCCTCGACCTGATGCGTGGTAACAATCACGGTGCGATTTTCATCGAAATATTCTTCAAGGAGACTGGCATAGAACTGTTTACGGAAGATGATGTCGAGGCCAAGGGTGGGCTCATCAAGCACCAGCAGTTTAGCGTCGATCGCCATTACTACCGCCAGATGCACCTGTACGGTCATGCCTTTCGAAAGTGCCCTTACTTTACGGTCAAGAGGCACCTTCGTGCGGCTCAGGAAGTCCATGGCTTTGTCGCGACTAAAGCGGGGGTGCACCCCTTCAACATAGTCCAGCACTTCGCTGACTTTCATCCACTTTGGCAGAGTGGCGACATCGGCAATAAAGCAGACATCCTGCATCAGTTTTCCACGCTCGCTGGATGGGTTGCAACCCATAACCGAGAGCTCACCCTCATAGGACATAAGGCC
This sequence comes from uncultured Kordiimonas sp., assembly GCA_947503625.1. Lineage (GTDB taxonomy): Bacteria > Pseudomonadota > Alphaproteobacteria > Sphingomonadales > Kordiimonadaceae > Kordiimonas. The sequence continues at coordinate 633,590 of CANNEK010000001.1, forward strand.
GAGAACTGCGTTCAGCATTGTGGTTTTACCGGCACCGTTTGCACCAATAACGCCCAATATTCGGCCAAGAGGCACCGAAAAACTGGAAGGCTTCAATGCCTGAAAATCACCGTAAGATTTTGCGAGGCCGCGGGCTTCAATAACATTATCTGTCATAACCGGCCTCCTAATTAGCAGTGCTGTTTTTCAACAGCGTTTCTGCGTCCAACCCCAGTCGGCGGATGGTTTCCATCACCCGGGGCCATTCTTCATTAATAAAACGGTCGCGCTCAGCTTCTACGAGCTTAGAGCGCGCACCTTCCACCACGAACATTCCCAGTCCGCGTTTCTTTTCAACCAAACCGTCCATTACGAGCTCCTGATAGGCTTTAGAGGCAGTGATAGGATTTATTTGCAAATCTACAGCGACATTTCTAACAGATGGCAGGGCCTCGCCTTCACGCAAGGACCCCTCCACAATCGCTGCAACTACCTTGTCCTTCAGTTGCCGGTAGATCGGCTGGTCTTCCGTCCAATCCGGCGTCATACTTCCTCCCTCCGCTTAAGCAGCAAAGCTGATGCGGTTAACAAGAGCACCGTTTGTAACGGTGCGGCTGCCGCCAGCCAGCACGTCAGTAGTGCGGGCAATGCGGCGGCTGCGACGAACGTTTCTCTTGGTTGTTTGGTAACTGCGGGTAGTCATTTACTTTCTCCTCGCTGGGTGGCCCTTTTTGTGGTTCAGGACTCTGTTATGCGGCTCACGGTTCTGATTATTGTCGAGCCTTGTTGTTGCTGTCGTCTCTCGGGCTTTGCCCTTTTTTAGGGAGGGGGCCGGTTTTCCGTCGTGCCGGTCTCCGGCCCCTCTCTTCTCCTCGCTGTGTTGGCCAGTTTCTGGCTCTTTTATTATCTCGCGTCGTGCTCGGGCCGTGCTTTTATATTTTGGTCCCGGTCGTTTCCGGCTTTTCCTCGCTTGCCCTTTTCCTGAGCCTTTTCGACTTCTGTTCGGGCGTTCTATCGTGCCGGTGTATTAGTTATGTAGTACACCACTTCTGTGAGCACAAGAAAAAAATGACAATCAGTGAATAAATTCTTCTTAATCGATTGATTTAAAATGATTTTAATTTTCGGTGAGCTTGTCTGAGTTACGCCTGAAGTGTTGTAGGTGTGTGTTACACCAGCGCTGTATCGTTAGCAGATTCGCTATTATGTGGCAGGCACATCTAAACAGGATTCGTATTTTTGCCTATGCTTGCCAAGCATTAAAGAGGCAGTTACGGCGCTGAAAAAAGGTATGCACCGTGCTGGAAAGCCTGCGCAATGAACAGATTTCCTCCACGGTGCATAGCAATAGGGTACGGGCATTAAGGCTAACCTTCTAACCGTCCCCGTTACGACGTTTAAAGTCTGCGATGATTTCTGCTTCACGCTCCGTATTTAAGGGCCCATAGGTAAAGTGAAAGCCATCATCCGGGTGCCGATCCCGATAACCGGCGACCTGATCCGAAATCAACTGGGTAAGTGGGCGGTTCACAAGCCCGGCGTTCATGGCCCGAGAAACGTCAAAACGATAGGCTCCCGCCGGCTCAGGGCGCCATAAAGGCATGTTCCGATATGGTTCTACTTTATAATAGTCGAGAGTCTGGGGATCCATGGGTACATATGTCACTTCGGGACTAAGAACCTTCTCAGCCTGTTGTAGATAGTCTCTAAACTGAAAAGGGCTGTAAGCGACATTGAAAGGTCCGGTTCTACCTGTCTCGCCGCAATGAACCATAAAAGAGGCTAGCGACTTGATATCAGTCACCTGAGCATAATGATCAGCTGTGTCAGGAATAATCACTTCGCCACCGCGCATCAGTCTTACTGGCCAATAGGCTTCATAGATGGGGGCGTCCTGATGATACGCCCGCATCCCGTGAGAACGAAACAGGACATGATTTTTAGGGTAGTGCTGTCGGACGGCGGCCTCACCAAGCGCTTTACGGATTGCGTACCGGTGTTGCTCGGAACGATCGAAGGATACGGCGCTCAGGTCATTTATGGGATAGTTCTCGGAAATACCGACCTTATTCCAGTCGCGGTAGACGGAGATAGTCGAAACATAGTGATAGAAGGGGATATAATGGCTTAGAAGTCGGGCTGTATCAAGCACCGCAGCCGGATGCTTTTGCCAAGTATCCACCACCCAGTCGAATTTTTCCAGCTTTACTCTCTCCAATAGTGCCGCCAGGCCGGTCGCAGGATCCTGCTCTCTGTCACACCATACATAAGAAAGTTCAGGAAAGAGATGTGGGTTGGTAATTCCGCGATTGCTGATCGTCACCTCATGGCCAGCAGCAATCAAGGCCCGGACCATGTATGGTCCTGCATACAAGCGACCACCCAGAAACAATATCTTTTTGGATGTCTGTGTGTGGCTTTGCGCTGGAAGGCTGGCAGCTGCCGAGAGGCCAGCCGCGCAAGATACCGTCTTTATGAAATCCCGTCTGTTCATCGTCTTCTCCGTAATCAGGAAGCGATGTTTTGGGCGTTGAAAACCCTCGTTAAAAGAGCAATGTGACGGGTGTCATCGCTTCAGGGGCGGATGTCGCCTTGATAACTTTAAGCATGAGATTGACGCCGGGTTGCCAGCTTATCGGCAAGGTCTGTGGCATAGGTTCTACCGACATTGAGATGGGCACCTGTGGTTAACCTCACTCGTTTGCTATGCCTACTGTAGGGTTCGACAGCTTCCAAAAATGCTGGATTGACAATGACGGATCGGCTGACACGAACAAAGTCCGTACCGATCAAACGTTCTTCAAACTTTTTCAGCGTATCTCTCACCAGCAAACTACGCGAGGTCGTATTGACGGTGACATAGTTTCCTTCAGCTAGGATGTGCGTGACTTCTGAGGCCTTAAGCCAATAGTGCGCGCGGCCATCACGTATCTCAATAGTTGCTTCGTGCCTGTCAGAATTAGAAGGAAGGGCTGAAGCATGAACGTTTCTAAAAAAATGCCATAGCGCAAAGGCATATAAAAGATGCTGAAACCACCTTTTATCGAAAAGGTATAACCATTCTGCGATCAAGCCTTCACTTGGTGGCGCAAAAGGCACGTAAACCAAGGATGACAAAATAATTTGGCAAGGGCCGGCAAGGATAACGATAAGCATCAGGAAGGTAATTCGGTGCCATCCCTCCAATGATCGGACAACGGGGCTAGCTTTTGAATAGACCGAACCCATAAAGAGAAACCAGATGGTCCAATCAATGCCAGACCACAGCAGGGATTCTCCAACGGACCGATCGAAGTAAAAATAAAAGTGTAGAAATTGCAAAAGGATAGCAATTATGAGCACGGGTATAGTCAGGCGAACAGCTCGACCGTTCGCGAGTGTAGCGAATTTCATCGAACGCGAGCCTTTCTATCCGTTAGGGTTTTTCAAGGTATCAAGCACTATGTGTCATAGCAACCTGCACTAGGTCAAATCAATGCTGATAGCTCAAAATAAGCAACGAGCAAGCGCTGAGTACGCACCTACTCATAACCTGACAATCAAGAACGTTCATGGGCACGCCTTTTTGTTTAGAGAACCAATAGCCCTCTTCTGTCACTGAGTTGCCCTCGAGTGCTATGAGCCAACAGAGTAGAATAGCAGGCGTTAATTGCTGGCTGTTTTAGGTGTGACTGCCACATAATACCGTTACAACAGCGACATCATGGATACTATGCAGCAAGCGCACCTAAACAGGATCGCCTTCGTGCTTATAGTTGCACTGTGCCTAGAGCGCATTTGCGAGTATCCCCTGTTCCGCTTTGGTTAAAAGCAAACGCAGCCTCATTCAAAGCTGCCAGGACTTCAGCATGTAACAGAGGTCACAGAAGATTGTGATGGCATACAAAACTTGAATAACATTCCATTTACATAAGCCGGTGCAAAGGCGCAAATCTAGAAGGCAACAGGAATTCCCGGTACGTTCAGGTCCATCTTCAGATATTACACCGAGTCTCAATAACCAACACTCAATCCGATGAAGATGAACCTACTAATTCGGGTACGAATGCTGCGTGGTACTGGCTTGTCCAATGCCATTGTCTGCCGCTGGATCAGGCAGACCATACATCGGCAAGAGCACGCTTGAAATTGCCGCCAAGGATCAGGCCTATATCCTCGTTGGAATACCCCCTGCGGATCAGCCCTTCAGTGAGGTCATACATGCGCTTGGGGTGGTCGAAACCATCGGTATCGATCTTGTCCCTGAAGCTGTAACTATCTTTGTAGCCGCTCTTTAACGCGCTGTAGGCCGGTTCCGGAATATCGTCGTAGCCGTCCGGGTCCATGTCAGATCCGACGCCCAAGTGTTCCACGCCCACCAGGCGGGCAACATGGTCATAATGGTCAAGCATATGTTCGATGGTGGTCGGTTCCTGGTTCCGGATGAAATTCCGCACCCCAGTGATCCCCACAACCCCGCCGGATTTGGCAGCGGCCCTGATTGCTTCGTCCGTTTTGCAACGCGGGTGCCCCGGCACCAACGCACGACAATTCGAATGGGTGATCAAAACCGGTTTTTTGGAAAACTCAAACGCATCCAGTGTTGTCTGGTCACCACAGTGCGAGACGTCGACGACCATACCAACTTCATTCATCCGTTCAACCACCTGCACACCGTATGAACTGAGGCCACCATCCGAGCGATCCGTGGCGCCTGTACCAATCAGGTTGCGGCTGTTGTAGGTCAGTTGGCAGACCCGTTGACCAAGGTTGTAGAACAGGTCGATGTCATCCAGCTCCTGAAAATGGTCGGCTGTCTGCAGGCCAAGGATGAATCCGATCTTGTCTTTGGCACGTACTTTTTCAAAATCCGCGATGCTGTCAACCCGAACGAGCAAACCCGGATGCTCGCTTGCATAGCCATTATACCGCGCCATTATTGAAAAGGCTTCATCCCTGGTACCAACACCGATGGCCGGGTGGAAAACATCGATACCCATCGAAAGTAGTTTCGCCACATGGTCTTCATCCAGCACCATGCCATCAGCCCGTTTTGGCTCCTGACCAAATGCCGCGAGCATCATCGGCCCCAGCGGCGCGAGCACAGACAACATATCAATCACGAGATTGCTGTTCACAAGGTCGATAGCACGGGCACTGTAGGTCGCCGCAGACTGCGCGAACACTCGGTAACTGCCCATATTAATCATTGGAAATGCTATTGCTGCCGTTGTGGCGCCTTTCAGAAACCGTCTGCGTGTTTGATTTTTCATTGCTATCCTCCGTCATTTTAGCGGTCATTCAGCCCTCAAGAGGCCAAACAACCTGAATAATTGCTGTTGGGCCGTACCGTTCCCAAGTCGTCAGGTGTGATATTGGAATCCAAGCAAGTTCCAATAGAAGTAAAACCAGACCATAAAGAGGCCCATGAAAGCGACGACACTGTTGCGCACCCGAGCCCAGACGCTGGTGAGCAAACCACCACGCCAGATCTCCACCGACAGATAGGCTTGACAGAAAGCGGCGAGTGTTGCGATCAGCGGCAGTACAAGGCCGACTTTGAAAATTGTCGGGATTTCATACATCAGTGGCTGTATGCCGCCGCTGGCCGTGACAAGGACAACGATAAAAAACAGAAGGTTCGCTGAAGCAACTGCAATCGAGGCAAGGCGGGCCCTCTTTTCTATCCCTTGAGAAGCCTTGAAGGCATGCCATTGATAAGCCATGCGTATGAAAACTGCGGCAAACATCACTACGGACAACCCAAGCATTATGAATGTGAAGGACGCTGTTTCATAAAATGGCGCAGGAAACAGCTGCATCACACCGAGGCCATCAATCACAAATCCGGTTATTGCACCATCAGCATTCTCCTGAAATGCAATCTGCGTGTAGTCATCAACAGCCCGGAACAGGTTAGTATCCACTTCAACATAGCGGGTATCCCCGATCATCAGAGTGTTATCCGGCATCGCTTTAACAGTTGTACCTGTCAAGGCTCTCAATATGGCCTCAATGCCACCAAAATTGTTTCGCCATGAATTGTAAATACCTGCGTATCTGGCTGCACGTTCGGCAAAATCAGCTGGCGGCTCGATATAGGGCACGTCACGCGGGAAGAATTCGTCGTAGAAGCCCTGAACAAAGGCGGTATGCGTCGGGCCTGCACCCGGACCGCTGAAGGAAGAATACAGCATGAAGTCTTCCTGCTTCGACAGCCCGAAATGGGAAATGAACACGGTCGTACCGCCATCGTGGCCATAGACATCAAGTCCTTCTGCCCCAAAATTTCTTTTGATGAAGCCAAGCCCCATGCCGTTAACCCGGTCATCATGAGCAAACCCTTCATCCACCATTTGCTGCAAGTTGTCTGCCTGCAGGATGCGCTTGCCGTTGTATTCACCGTCCCCCAACAGCGCGCGCGCAAAAATGGCCATATCATGGGCACTGGCCGCCAACGCTCCGGCAGGGCCAAAATTGGAGATAATCTCATAGTTTATCTCGACATAGCCTCCGTTCTCATACCGATAGGCTTTGGCCATATTGGCATCAAGTTCTGGTGGCAACGGTTCAACGAAGCTGGCGTTTTTCATGCCCAGCACATCAAATATATTTGTCTGCACATAGGTGTTAAAATCAACGCCAGAAATGTTAGCGACAATCAGCCCTGCAAGAGCCGTCCCCCAATTGGAGTATGAAGTGTGACGGCCCGGAGGGTTGATGCGGTCTGGTTGATATTTGGCGAGCGCTTCATGCAAGGGAATAATCCTGTCAGGGTCATCGATAATCAAATAGCCCAGAAAACCATCTTCAAACCCGCCAGTATGCGTCATGATATGACGCAGCGTTACAGGCTGGCCTGGCCAGGTGTCCTTAACCTCGAAAGTTTTCAGATATTGATTAACATCTGCATCAAGGTCTAGCTGCCCCTGCTCAACAAGCTGCATCACAGAAATCCAGGTGAACAGTTTCGATATTGAACCAGGCCGGAACAGGCTGGTCTCAGGGTCAACGGGAGTTCGATTTTCCACGTCGATATACCCATACCCTTTGGCGAAAATCAGTTCACCATCCTTCATAACGGCAACCACGCCTGATGGACTGTGGTTCGCCTTCATCAACGGCTTGACGGCGCCATCAACAAATGCTTCTACAATCGCCGGGTTGGTCACATCTGGAACCTGCGCGAAGCTGGCTGCGGAGTTGACCATGACGGCAAGGCCAGCCAACGCCACAGCCAATTTTTTCAACATCAGAAATCTGTTCGAGTTTTTCACTTTGGTTTCCTCTTTTCCCGTCGTCGCGGGGCACAGAGTCAGGCACCGCGTTTTTCCGTGTTTGGGAGACTAGTGGTATTGCCAGCCGATTATGTTCCAATAGTTGTAGAAAATGAGCATGAACACGGCTGACGCCGTCACCAGCGAATAGTGAACCCTGCGCCCTACCCGCCAGAAGTCTTCCCGCCAGGAAGTTACGGCGAAATACAACATGCCAATCGTGGCTGGAACCAGGAGGACCGGCATGATCAGGCTAACCTTCAGGATGGTTGGGATACTCTCGTAAAGCTCGACCTGATAGGTGGCAAAGATGCCAACAAATAAGAGAATAAACACAACATTGACGCCACTTGTGGCCATCGACAACCTGATGGCATTGCGCTCGCCCGCCTGCATGGTTTTATAGTCCTTGCGGCGATAGAGCCACCCGGTCCAAACAGTAAAGAACAGGATGATGGAAACCAGAGGCAGGAGCATCTTGAAAACCGTTGATTCAAAAGCCGGTGCACGGCTCAAGCCCATGAACGGTATGAAATCAATGTACATGTCATGGATTTCCCCGTCAGCATTTTCACCGAAGGCAACTTTCATCCTGCCATCTACCTGACGAAACAGGTTGTCACCAATCTCGACCAGTTGCACAGGTTCCTCGAACGCACTCAGAATGAGCGTGTTGTCACCGGATGGTGCCACGGTAAAACCACCGCTTGCGAGCCCCATTGCTTTCTCAATGGTACTGAAGTTCCGGCGCCAGAAAATATAGGTCCCGGCATACTTGTCGGCACGCTCGTTAAAATCACCTGGCGGTGTGATCTCTTGCAGCTGCTCCGGATAATATTGATCGTAGAAAGTTCTGATAAACTCAGTGCGACCTTTGGCGCCTGTGATGGTCTGGTAGGAAACAAAAATGCCGAGGTTTTCGCTTTGATCGATCATCATGTCCGTGTGATACTGGAACGTATCGCCACCATGACCGATTAGCCGGTGGCCATTGATGTATTCTTCATAAAAACCATGCGCCATACCACCCAGACGATCGTCGGGCTGGAACAGGACCGAATGCATCAGCCTTGCTGTTTCCGGCCTTAATATTTGCGCATCTCCCAAGGAACCGCCATTCAAGTGCGCCATCATGAATTTGGCCATATCAGCGGATGTTGATGCGACCGATCCGGCCGGGCGGAACCCGCCCAGAATTTCATACGGTTGAGGCTCATAAACGCCTGCTTCACGCTTATAGCCAATGGTCATGTCATCCCTGATGCTTTCCGGGAGCGGCTCGCGGAAAGTGGTATTATTCATACCGAGTGGTTCAAATATGTTTTGTTCGACATAATCGTCGAATGGAACACCTGAAACATTCTGCACGATCAGGCCTGCCAATACCGTTGCATAGTTGGAATAGGAGCCGTAGGCGCCGGGTACGTTTACGCGTTCAGGAACATATTTCGCCATGAACTTGGCAATACTCGCGTCTTTATCCGGGTCGTAATTTATGAGGTAGCCCAGCCCACCTTCTTCAAATCCAGCAGTATGCGTCAGCACGTGCTTGAGGGTAATTGGCTCATCAAATGTGTCAGGAATCTGAAAATCCTTCAGATACTCATTCACATCTGTATCGAGGTCCAGATTACCCTGCTCCAGCTGCTGCATGATTGCGGTCCATGTGAACAGTTTTGAGGTGGAACCGATACGAAACAGGGATTTGTCAGCAGTAACCGGAATGTCCTTCTCCCGGTTTTGCATGCCATACCCTCTCGCCAATATGACCTGGCCATCTTTCACGATGGAAACGGTCATTGCCGAAATGTCGAGCAGTTTGAACTGCGTCTCCATCATACCATCAACAAAGGCCGAAAGGTCAGGGTAAGGTTCCGGCGCGGCCGCCTCATTTTCAAGGTCTTGAGCTTGTGCGATTTTGGAACCAGCGCCACCAACAGCCACAAAAAACAAAACCAACAGGCTTAATACTGCCGCCAGAGCGGTCCTCATTATCTTAGTCACAGCTTTTCTCCCCGGTTTTATCCCCAAAGCAGGGGCGCCGGCAAGCCGACCACCCCTCTATCCTTATATTCCAACCCGTTTTCGATATCCTGCTGCATCAACAACGGACCATCGATGTCAACAAATGTGCAAAATTGACCAATTACATAGGATGGTGCCATGGAAAGCGACGTGCCCATCATGTTGCCCACCATCAGGCCTTTTCCATCCGCCTGCGCCTGTCGGACGATTTGCAGCCCTTCGGTAAGTCCACCACATTTATCGAGCTTGATGTTAATGACATCATACCGCTTTGCCGCTGTCGCATATTCAGAAAGATCCAGACAGGACTCGTCCGCCCCCAACGGAATCGGTGAGCTGTACCCCTCAAGCTCTTCGTCACCGCCACGCTTCAAAGGTTGCTCAATCATGGCTACGCCAAGCTTCTCGGTGTAGGGCACATATTCCTTCAACTCAGCAAAGCTCCAGCCCTGGTTGACATCGACAACCAACCGGGCGTCCGGCCGCGCTTTCTGGATGGCTTCCAGTCGCTCAATCGGACGGTCTCCGTCGAGCTTGATCTTGAGATTCTGGTATTTGGCATACCGTGATGCCTGTTCCGCCATCTCGGCCGGCGATCCAATCCCCACGGTCGCTACAGTTGTGAGCTGATAGGGAGAAATGCCAAGCTCCTCCCAAATACTGGTGCGATTGAGCTTGCAAAGCAGATCCCACATTGCGCAATCCAGCGCGTTTCGTGCCCCACCGGGCGGCAACAACTCCTGCAACTCTACGGGGCTGACAAAGTCATTGACCTGAGGAGCAACAGACTCAAGCTGCTCCACAATAGTCTCCGCAGTTTCACCGGTATAGTAGACGCCAATGGCTTCACCCCGGCCGGAAACACCGCCTTTTGTCAGGGTCACCTGCACCGCGTCAGAGGCCGTGAAAGTGTGGCCCGTGATAGAAAACGGTACGGTGTAAGGATACGAAACTGTTTCGATTTTCAGCTCAAACTGCATCCGGTTGTCCTTTTCAAAGAGCATGGACGACGTTACCTGCTATAGCCTGGCCCGCGCAGCACGACGCCGGGCGTCGCACCGGTGTGAATACCATCATCAAGAACCAACTCGCCGTTGACGATGACATACTCGATACCGGTAGGCTTGGCGGTCGGCTCCGCCCATGTCGCTGTGTCTTCTATGATCTCCAGATCAAAGACGACAATATCAGCAGCCAGCCCCTCCCGTAAAAGGCCTCGGTCCGACAACCCCATGCGGGTTGCTGGCCACGACGTCATTTTGCGGATGGCCTCAGGCAGAGACAATACTTTTTGGTCCCGCACATAGTTTGCGATGATCTTGGGGAAAGTGCCATAGCTACGCGGATGTGGAAGTCCCAGGTCATCGAGGTCCCCCTCCTTCAGGGCAGAGGCGGCGTCACTACCGATACTGACAAACGGGCTCTGGAGAGCCAGGCGCACGTCTTCTTCGCTCATCATGAAAAAGAGCGCGAGTGGCCTGTTGGGCTGAGCCTCCAGCAAGATATCCCAGGCGATATCAGCTGGGTCACGCCCTAGCACCTCTCCAATCTCCTGAAAGTTTTTGCCATGAAACTGAGTGTAGGCTTCGAGGTAAGAATTTGCCAAAACCACATTTTTCCAGCCGCCAGAAGAATAGACCAGATTCGTCCACTCCGGCGCCGGGCCGGCTGCCAGTTCCTGCTTCATCCGCGTGCGCATGTCAGGGTCCTGGAACCACGCCACGGCCTGCTCGACACCTTCCGCATACACCCAGTTGGGTGCAGTTATCTCAAGTCCGGTGCCCCCTGCCACATAGGGATAGACATCAGCGCCAACATTGACACCTCTTTGCCGGGCGGCCGCCATCAATTCGAGCGCCTTAGGCATATCCTTGCCCCAGTTAGGATAGAAGGCAGCCTTCAAGTGAAAAATTTCAACCCCTGCCCCGCTCTCTTCGCCAATGCGGATGGCTTCAGCGACGGCTTCGAGGAACATTGAGCTTTCATCCCGAATGTGGCTTGCATAAATGCCATCATACTCTGCCGCCACTTTCGCCAACTCGATCAGGTTTTCGGTTTTGTGATAGGCAGACGGCGGGTAAATGAGCGCCGTGGTAATTCCCATCGCGCCCGCTTCCATCGCCTGAGCAACAAGCGACTTCATTTCCTCCAGCTGACCCGGCGTTGGGTCAGTTGCTGAATCGCCCAATACAGCGACCCGCGCCTGTGTCGCGCTATAGTAGGTGCCAAAGTTGACCGAGATGCCCTTGTTGTCCAGCTCTGTAAAATAAGCATCGATTTCGGCAGCTGGAACAACAGTACCCCCCTCACCACCAATCAGGGTTGTTACACCCATGTTGATCTTGTTGGGGGCAAAGCCGACCTCCCGAAGCGCCCGCCCTGATTGGTCCATCATGTCAATCCAGCCTGGGGACACATATTTGCCGGACGCATCTATTTCGCGGAGCCCTGAGCCGGTTACGCGCCCGATTTTGACAATTTTGCCGTCCTGAATTGCAATGTCGGCATGCACCCAGGGATTGCCGGCACCATCAAGCACTCGCGCGCCTCTTATCACAATATCATGGCCGCTCTCTGCCAAAGCGGGCGCAAAGCCCGCCAACAGGAACATGATTAAAAAAGCGCTGAGCACGCTACGCAAAAGCATCATTTTGTCCGCTCTCAATCTTGGCAACGACAATGGTTGCCAGCACATTTTTGTCGTACACACCGAATTCATTTCCTCCGGAGCCCCTCGGACTGTGGTGACTGAATACACCTGCCGAGGGTTTTCCCGAGAGAGTAGCCGACGTTAGTAGTCGATCCTGATGTTAGCACCGATAGTTCTCGGGCGTTCAAAGATACCCGTTGGCGTGGGAACAGAACCACCAAGAATTGAATTGTCCCTGCTTAAAAGTGCTCTGTTGTCGAACAAATTGGTCGCATATAGGCCAATATGAACTGTCCCGTTCGACACGCCTACATTGATGTCCGCAAACGTTCTGCCGTCGATGGGTACGCTCAGTTGTGTCACGGACTCCCTGAATGCGGAATCGAAACCACCGATATAACGGACGCCACCACCAAAGGTTCCTGACCAGTCACCCGACACATCAAACACATAGTTCCACTGAAGTGAACCCTTCCAGTTGGGCAGATTTGGAAAATTCTCACCTTCCGATCCCTGTATACCGGGCTCGTCTTCATCCAGGGTACTGGAAGTATAACCAAGGTTGCCGGTAATGCTCAGGTTATCAATTGGACGCACTGTCAGAACGCTTTCAAACCCGTAGGCAGTTATTCCTCCCACAGCATTGCCACCCGTTGTCACGCCATTGGCGGCTATGCGAGCCTGAAAGTTGTCCCAGCTAATTCTCCACAAGGCGACATCATAGTCTACCTTGCCATCGGCGACTGTGCCTTTGGCGCCAACTTCATAGCTCCATGCCTGGTCTGCTTGTACGACCGGCGGCGCGATATCTTCGCCTGTAAACGGGTCGATAATCGGTATGTTCGCCTGTGCGGGCCGATAACCACTGGCGACACGTGCGTACAATGACAAGTCTTCATCAACCCTGTAGCGCGCGGCAAAAAGATAGGTGTCAACCGTATCCTCAAGCACTTCCCCAACAATGGCAGATTCGCCCGCAAGTGGCCCTGAAGTATTGAAGTCCAAGGATATCTCGTTTTTGCTGATACGGATGCCGCCAGAGATATCGAAGTTTTTGTTGAAATAGTATGTCGCGTTCGCAAATCCTGCATATTCAGTGTATTCTGACGGGAAATCAGCGAACAGCAGATTAAACGCTGGTGTCGCGTTCACGTCCTGAATATTGAACGTCTCTTCATTGGTGTAATAGAATCCGGCAATCCATTCAAAGGTATCACTGTCTGCGGATGTCAGGCGCACTTCCTGTACGGTTTTCTTTGAACCGCTCGATCCCACAAAATTCACGCCAGTGGTTGTGCCGGGCGGGTTGCCAGACAGCAAATCAGCAAGCCCGGCAAAGGCGGCAGTAAAGTCGATCGTGGACGAGGTATCATATTCTGCATGACTTGTTGTGGATGTCAGCGAGAAGGGTCCAAAGTCGTAATTGAGTGTGCCCGAGTATATTTCAAAATTCAGGTCTGTTGGTCCGGGCGCATCCACACTGGCATAGTCGCCGAACAAACCCTCTTCAGTGTCCGGCCCAGCAAGGTTAACATTCGAAAGGAAATCGCTGTCATTCTCCTGCTTCACATATTTGAGGCGTATTTCCAACTCATTGGTCGGCGTAAAAAGAAGATCGCCCGAATAGCCGATCGATTCACCACCATTGATATCTTCAAATAAAACCTTACCGTCGGTGGGATCGACAGAGTCAACAAACCCGGCCTGGTGCTGGTAGTAACCGGCCACTGTGATGCCCAGCTTGTTTTTAATGAGCGGAACACTCACTTTGCCACTGAATGTTTCGCCCCATTCGCCACTTTTTACGCTCGATACATCCGCACTGAATGATGCACGGAACTCTTCCAAAGCCGGATCTCGGGAAATGTAACGCAATAGCCCGCCAACAGAGGTTGCCCCAAACAGAGTTCCTTGTGGTCCCTTAATGACTTCAATGCGCTCAATATCCAGAAGCAGGCCATCCAGCAATATCGAAGCGCCGTTACCAAAGTTGGTATTGGAGGTAAGGGGCGTATCATCCACATAAACACCAAAAACGGGTGTGGCCGATGACTGCGGGACACCCCGAGCGGCAATCGTACCGCGACCAGGTGATCCATCCTCTGTATATTCGATGCCAGGAACGTAGTTCAGAACATCTTCCAACTGTTGAAGGCCCTTAAATTTGTAATCGTCCGGCGATATAGCAACCACGGCTGCAGGCACATCTTGCAGCGATTGGCTGCGGCGCCCGGCAGTTACAATGATCTCTTCCAGTTCAAGCTCTTCGCTATCGTTGCTTTGATCCTGCGCCAATACACCGCCCGAGAGAGCGATCGCAGAAATACATGTGGATGCAAAACACCTGCTCCTAATAGTTCGTGTCATAAATTCCTCCCCGAATTTTTCACAAATACACAAGCAATACCGCTGCACGCTCAAGCCATTTTGCTGACCTGATTAATATTTATTCTGCTTTATTATGCCTTTTTGTTATTTTTGTACAGTCTTATTTTATTTTTAGAATGTTTGTGCGTGTATAATTCTGTTATATTACCCGTAGAGGTCGAGATGATCGCTTGCGTGTCCAACCCGACCTGTTTAAGAACGGAAAGAGACATTGGCTGATTTGAGGGTCCGTAATGCAGGAAAAAACTAGCGATGATACTACCGACGCGTACCGCGTAGTTATAAATGCGATCGTTACTCAGAAACTCGCGCCAAGCCAGAAAGTGTCGGAAAATATTATCAGCGATATGTTCGGCATTAGCCGGGCGATTTCCAGAAACCTGATTGAGCGGCTGATCGCCAAACAGTTTCTCGTTTCGATATCTCCGCGCGTCACACAGGTGGCACCCCTCACGCTTCTTGAAATAAAGCAGAACTTTATGCTGAGGAAAATGTTGCTACCGGAAGTCATGTCACTTGCTGCGGCAAAAACTGACTTTGATACAGTGAATTCCGTCAACGCAGACATACAGAAACTGTTACCTGTGGAAGGTGATGTATCCGCGCTGGCATTTCTTCAAAAAAACAAGCAGCTGAACATGCTTCTATGCTCGGAAGCCGGCTATCCGCTGATGCTGGACTGGATTAATCAACTTGAAGACACAGCGATGCGGATATACTGGCTCTACGTAAAAACCAACAAAAGCTTCCCATACTCTGCCGAACAGCAAGCGGCCACATATGATGTGATCATGAGTAAAGAACCTGCACGCATCAAGGCTATGGTCCATGACATGATTTCACAAACCGAAGATAGAGTGATGACAACGGTGTTTTCTCATCCTCAGTTCTACACGCAGGACCTCAAGATATGATGGTGCCGGGCTAACGCGCAGCCTGAAAAGCTATCTCGACCAACAATGCCGGGTCGGCAAGGTCTGCCCGCACAGTTGCTCGTGTGGGCTGGTTGTCGGGGTCAACCCAGCTCTTGAAAACCTCGTTAAAGACCGAAAAATCGGCCATGTCTCTAAGCCAGCAGTTTGTAGTCAACAGCTTGCTTTTGTCGGTGCCGACTTCGGCAAGTAGACTATCGATCTGTTCCAGGATTGATGTCGTCTGAAACCGCACGTCCCCGCGCCACTCAGCAGAGACAATACCCGCAGAATATATGGTGTCGTTATGTATAACGATTTTTGAAAACATACCGTTGGGGTGCAATCGTGTGATGGCCATTTTGAACTCCTGTGTCAGTTAGGTTCGTTGTATTGGATTGAAGATGCAATACGCGTACAGCGGGCTGTTAAATATACTGCGACAATAAAGCGAACTGGCAACCCAATCATCCTGACCCGCCGCGATATTGCCCAGGTTCCACGCCCTATCGCCCAACCCTAAACGGAAATGGGTCTATCGCTGGCGTTTCACCCATGATCAAGTGACCAATCATCTCAGCGGACCCCATGGCCATTGTCCACCCCAAATGACCATGTCCGGCATTCACCCACAAGCCTTGAGGGCCGGCCCTGCCAATAAACGGCAAGCCGTCTGCGCTCATGGGACGAAGCCCGGTCCATGCTGATGTGAGGGTGTGATCAACTTGAGTTGCAAGGTGGGGATAGATATCGGCAAAAATAGCATGAAGATTCTGAACCCGCCGAGTATCCAGTTTCAAATTATTGCCTGCAAATTCAGCCGTACCGGCTATTCTGACCCTGTCACCTATTGGGGTGACAGCAGCATGCATGCTGTCATCAATAACAGGCGTCCGAGGCTTTGATGTCCAATTATTTGCGGCCAGTGTAACCGAGTATCCCTTTGCCGGCTTAATATGCAATCGAGCACCATGCGGGCGCACCAGGGAAGATGTAGCATTACCCGCAGCAACAATGACATCTGACGCGGCAACAAAACCATTGTCTGTTTCAACACCAACAACGATGCCGTTATCTGTTTTAATACTTTTAACTCTGGTTTCGGTTCGGATCTCGCCGCCAAGCTTAAGCCCCACGTCAGAAAGACCACATGCATATTTGTATGCATCTCCCACACTGTCGCCGCGATAATAAATCGCGCAGGATATTCTGCCTCGTATCGCGTCCAGTTCCGGTTCGATGCTTATAGCTTCCTCCGCAGATAGAGTCTCACATCCAAGTCCGAGGGGTTCTAGTGTTTCCGCACTGTCTATGGTTGCCTGCATTGCTTTGTTTGAAGAAAAAACCTTCATTGCACCAGAGCATGCAAAGTCGCAGCTTATCATGTGTTTTTGAACTGCTTCCTGTGTAATACGGGCTGACCTGTGCGCCAATTTAAAGTTGTTGCTTGTGGCTTGCTGATGATGTTTTCTCGAAGAATGCCCTAAAAACCGCAAGCCCCAGGGCACCATGGCAGGCAAAGAAGCCAATCGGACTTTCATTGGTGACGCCGCATCAAAAAGCGACGAAAACAAATGCTTGCCAACACCCGGCCCATTCCAGGGTTCCGGCATTGACGGCGTTAAAATACCGCCATTTGCAAAACTGGTGACAGTCGCCAAACCTTCCGACGCTTCCAGAAGAATAGGCGTCAAGCCTCGCCGGGCCAACTCATAGAAGGTCGAAACACCAACGACACCTCCACCGACAACAATCACCTCGCTTTTGCAATTCACCATCACTCACGCCTCTGATGCATACTGAAGCGACAAAAGCTCAACCGTTAAAATAGTGAGCATCACGCACCAGAATTATTGTTTATTTTATTTATTATATTATTAAAACTTAATTATCTATAATCAAGGCTTGTTTATTTTGGTTTTTTTCCTTATCAAGTAGCTTGTCCGGCACACACGAGATTTCAGAGCTGATACAGACTGTAATAACCCTCCTTAAAGGGTTGGCGATCAGCAAAAGGGGAATACGAATGATTTCAAAATTCATCATGCCCAAGGCAATTGCATTTTTTGTGGCACTGGTCCTATGCCCCTTGACGACACCTCGGGCCGCAAATGCATTGAATAACCAGAGCCAGCCCGTTGATCACGCTTATATCGGCCAGACAGCTGCTTCGGAAGCGGACAGAGAACTCATATCTTTCATTGACGGTATTTTGACGGCCAATATGGAACAGCATAATATGGCGGGAGCTGCCATATCCGTCGTTCAGGACGATGTCCTGAAGATATTGAAAGGATATGGATATGCAGATATTGCGCAACAACAGCCCGTGAACCCGTCGCGTCACATGTTCCGCATTGGCTCAATCACAAAAACATTCACTTTCACACTGTTGATGCAACTTGTTGGAGAGGGGCAAGTATCCCTTGACGCTGACGTGAATGATTACCTCAGTGCTTTCAAGATTCCACCTGCGTTTGGCAAGCCTGTTCTTGTACGTGATCTGCTGTCACACCGCCCCGGCTTCGAAGAAGCCTACCGGAACCTTTTTGTCGATAGTCCTGAAAAATTCCACACACTGGAGAAGTGGCTGGCGAACAATATTCCTGCGCGCGTGTTTCCCCCGGGAGAAACAACCAGCTATTCCAACTACGGTGCGGCTCTGGCTGGTTACATTGTTCAGGAAGTCTCGGGAACGCTTTATGAAGATCAGCTAGAACAGAAAATCCTCAATCCGCTCGGCATGTCATCAACAACGGCAAAACAACTCCTGCCCGCGGGTGGCCCGCAGGCAATGCCCGAAGCACAAGCAGCAAATGTCGCAGGCGTATATGCGACTGGCACCGGTTACCTCGAGCCTGCGGATTTCGAATTGATTGTCGGCGCACCAGCGGGGTCCATATCGTCAACTGCTGCCGATATGGCGCGCTACATGAGCGCTCATTTGGGGTATGGAACGTTAGGCGATGTGGAGATTTTGCGAGCTGAAACGGCGCGCACCATGCAGGAGAGGCCGTACCCAGGGCGTCCGTCAGCAGACTACGCGCACGGATTCCGGACAGAAAACCTGCTCGGGTACAGCACTTTCGAACATGGCGGTGCAACCGGCACTTCTTTCTCTTCCATGATCATGATCCCCGAACTGGGCATTGGCGTTTTCATCACAACAAACGGCGCCGGCCTCGCCACTGCGCCGCAGATTATGGCACGTCAGATTGTGAAAAAGATCATTGGTGGCAGAAGCAAAGGCAGACCTGAATTTATAGCTTTTTCAGCGGCAAGCGCCGAACCATTCCTTGGCTCATACATGACAACACGGCGCGGCTATAGCGGGCTCATCAAAATACTCAGCGCTTTTGCTGGCGCTGGCAGCGTTTCATTGTCGCCCAACAATGGACTTATCATCAACGCGGGCGGACCGGACGAGTATTTCCCCATAGGCAACAACGCGTTTCGGTCGCCCAAATCAGGCGAGGTTGTCTCCTTCACACTGGGAGAAGATGGCCGGGCAACCCAGTACACAGTTGGTTATGGGCATACAACCATGCGTCGTACACCGGCTGATACCAATCCTCAGGCGCTATTCGCGGCACTGGCGCTCGCCAGTATAGTGGCCATTCTGCAATTCATATCGGCCTGGCGTCAGCGGTCGGAGGGAAAATCCGGTAATTTCTGGACGCTTCGACTTTCCAGACTGACGCTATTGGCCGCCGTCAGCATAACAGCGGTTTTGCTGGCCCTGTTGTTCGTGATAGCGGAAATGAGCTCTCTTGGCAGAAACGTTATTTTCGCCTGGCCAATGAACAGCCTCACCCTGCTTTTGGCGCTCATCATTATTCAATTGCTGTTCACTCTCGCATTGCTGGCTGGTCTGGTGCCAGCGTTCACCAAAAGCGACCTGAACGTCTGGCGTAAAACACACTATGTCTTGCTCACGCTCGTATTCGTAAACCTGATGCTTCAGTTCAATAACTGGAACATGATCGGCTTTAATTACTGGTAAACCGCAGAAACTGGGATGGAACGATGAAACAATTTGAACAGTTTTTGTGCGCAGTTATTCTGCTGACATTTGTATCGACAGGTCATCTGACTGCTGACGAGTATGATATCGCGATACTTGGCGGCAGGGTCATTGACCCCGAGACCGGTCTGGACGGTCTACGCAACGTCGGTATCAGGGATGGCAAAATCCAGGTTGTGACAACCAGACCCATAGAGGCATCGAATGTCATTGATGCATCGGGCCTTGTTGTAAGCCCCGGGTTTATCGACATGCACGCACACGGCCAAACCATTCCGGCGGCGCGCATGCAAGCGATGGACGGTGTGACTACCGCCCTCGACCTCGAAGCTGGCGCACTGCCTATCGACAAATACTATGACGACCTGGGGCGTGAAGGCAGGCCCATAAATTATGGTGTATCAGTGAACTGGGCGGCGGCCAGAATTTCCGAACATCTGGGCATTGAACCCGACCACGAACTCACCTGGTTCCTGGACAAATTCGACGAGCCTCAGTGGCAAAATGAGATTTCTACAACCCAACAACTTATCGGCATTTTAAATCGTGTCGAAGAAGGCCTAAACCAAGGCGGGCTGGGCGTCGGTTTCCTCCTGGGCTACGCGCCGGGAACAGGCCGCAAGGAATATTACCGGATATCAAAACTTGCCGCTGACATAGGCATGCCCACATTCACGCACGCCCGGTTCCTTTCAGTGCTGGAACCCGAAAGCTCTTTTGAAGGTATCGCTGAAATCATTTCGGTAGCAGCGAGCACAAATGTCCAGGCTCATATCGTGCATCTCAATTCCATCAGCATCACAGATATTGATGTGATTCGGCCGATGATTTCGGGGGCGCAACAACGAGGCCTCAGAATAACCACCGAAGCCTATCCATACGGTGCGGGCGCAACAGGTATCGGTGCAGCCATGTTTCGCGGCCCTGACTGGAGGGCGCGCACGGGCGGAATAGTGGCGCATAATTTTGACGTTGGCGGAAAGCGTTTGTCCGAAGAAGAGTTTGCATATTTGCAGGCGGAAAAACCTGAAACACTAACCATCGTCCATTTTCTGGACGAGGATAATCCAGATCACCGGAAAAAACTTGAGACCTCAATGCTGATGCCCGGTGGTGTAGTTGCCTCAGACGGTGAGGCATGGATGGTTGATGGTGTTCCGCTTGACGCATCGGTATGGCCCATTCCCGAAAATGCATGGTCGCATCCACGCGCTGCCGGCACATTCGCGCGTTTTCTGCGCCTGTATGTCAGGGAATCTGAAAGCCTGTCGCTGCTGGATGCCATCGAGCGCGTCAGTTTTGGGCCTGCCCAAATACTTCAATCAGCAGTTCCACAAATGCGCTACAAAGGACGCCTCCAGCCAGGAACAGACGCAGATGTTGTTGTTTTTGACCTGAACACTTTGACGGATCGCGCAACTTTTGCCAGGCCGGCCCAAACGTCAGACGGCATACGCCACGTCATTGTGAATGGCACAATTCTGGTTGCAGACGGAGAATTGCGCACAGACGTCATGCCGGGCAAGCCCATAAGAAATACCATACAGTAGCCAACCGGAACCAAAACAAGAAGTCAGGAAACATCCAATTCAGTTCTTCCGCACATACATCCTGCCGGGGTTCATTTTCCAGTCTGTCGTTATCGGTGGCGGTTATGCGACCGGGCGCGAATTGATAGAATTTTTTTTCCGTTCTGGCCCAATTGGCGGCCTTCTGGGTTTGGTTACCTCCGGTTTGGTTTTTGGTCTGGTGCTGGCCTTGAGCTTCGAACTGGCCAGAGTGACGAAGCTATATGACTATCGCCGGTTCTGCGGAGCCCTGCTGGGGCGAGGGTGGTTTCTGTTCGAAATCTGTTACCTCATTCTCCTGCTCCTGATCCTGGCAGTTATCGGTGCGGCTGCAGGTGAGCTGACAGCCACCACGTTCGCGATGCCTCCTCTGGTAGGCACACTGGGGATGATGGCCTTAGTGGGTATTCTAACTTTCAACGGATCTCACCTAATCAAGCGAGTTCTGGCAGGCTGGTCGATCCTTCTATATGCAGTGTATTTGCTGTTGTTTGTACTTGCCTTCAAGGTGTTCGGGTCGAACATCATCGACACATACCAGCAATCTTCGGTGGAAGGTGGCTGGCTGAAGAGCGGTATACTTTATTCCGGCTACAACGTTGCTGTCGTGCCAGCGGTCTTATTTGTTGTTTCCGAACATCGCCGAAGACGCGAAACTATTGGCGCAGGCTTGATGGGAGGGGCTATTGCCATCATCCCCGCGGCCTTGTTCTTTGTTGCGATGATGGGGAAATACCCCGAAATAGGCGACGAGCCGGTGCCAGCCAGTTTCCTGATGGCGTCTCTTGACGGCGGCTGGCTCAACCTTGCTTTCCAAATCGTCGTATTCGGTACTTTTGTCGAGACAGGAGCCGCCCTACTGCATGCAGTAAACCAACGCCTGGAGGTGTCGTTTAAAGAGCGGGGCCAAACTCTACCAAGGGCAGCACGACCTGTTGTCGCGGTTACTTTGCTTGCAATCGCGATTTTTGCAGGCCAGAAGTTCGGCATTGTCGACCTGATCGCAAGCGGGTATGGGGCGCTGACACTTGCTTTTATTGCGGTGTTTATAGTGCCACTGTTGACAGTTGGCGTATGGAAAATTCTGAAAAACCAAGCACCGGCCGGAAATACATGAACACTGAATGCCTGAACCACAAGACAACTACGCTTTAAACACTAGGACTGGTGATGAGAACAATAGAAATACAAAGCCCCTACCTGATTTTTACAGGTGAAGCGACGGACAGTACCTATGCGAAAACCGGCCTTGGCTTGTTGGAATGGCGCAAGGAACTCTGTCAGGGCCAGATCAGGTTACCGGGAGGCACCATTGATCTCGGGCTGCCCTTCCTGACTATCGAGGAAGCTGTACGAAGCGGTATAAAATCCCTGATTATAGGCACCGCATCCGTCGGGGGTGCCATCCCTGACGAGTGGGTTGATGTCCTTGAAACGGCAGTACAACAGGGTTTGGATGTCGTTGGAGGTGTTCACACGCGTCTGAACGACATTGAACGGTTGAAACAAGCTGCAAAACAATCCGGCGCCAATCTGGTGGATGTTCGTGTTGCACCCGACGGTCTACCTGTGGCTAAGGGAACCAAGCGCACGGGCAAACGGGTGCTGATGGTTGGTACCGATTGCGCCGTTGGCAAAAAATACACGGCGTTGGCGCTTGAGCGTGACATGAAGGCAGCCGGTCTCAACGCAGAATTCAGGGCCAGTGGCCAGACAGGTATAATGATAGCCGGCAAGGGCATCCCGATCGATGCTGTAATTTCTGATTTTGTATCTGGCGCCGCTGAACTTTTGTCACCTGACAATAGCGTCGATCACTGGGATGTCATCGAAGGTCAGGGCGGGATTTTTCATCCGGGTTATGGGGCCGTCAGTTACGGCTTGCTTGTTGGTTCTCAGCCGGATGCTTTTGTCGTCTGTCATGAAGCGCGGCGCACTCGCATTTCTGGCTGGCCAGGTTTCAAGTTGCCTTCGATTTCCGAGGTGATCGACCGAACCACTGACATAGGACGGCAAACCAATCCGGACATCCGGTGTGTCGGGGTTAGTGTGAACAGCTCCCGCATGAACGAGGAAGAAGCCGGCAGGTATTTGTCAGGCCTGTCTCAAGACTTGGGACTGCCCTGCGTTGACCCTATTCGTTATGGGTCAGCGCCCATTGTTGAGGAGTTGATTTCCAGTTTTGGCCTGGAAGCCGTAGCTTAGGAGAAACAGATTGAAGAAAATCCTGAAAATTATCGGGATAGGGTTGCTGGTATTAATCGGCACCCCTTTGATTTTAGGTCAATTCCTGAAACTGGTCGCGACGGATGTACCGCCGCCCGGAGAGCTTTATGACGTTGGCGGATACAGGCTGCATATCAACTGTGTTGAACCCAAGAACGGTAGCAACGACCTTCCAACAGTCATCATAGAAACTGGTGCTGGCACTCCATCCCCAACCTATCACTGGCTACAGCAAGGGGTAGCTGAAACGACCAAAACATGTGTTTACGATCGAGCGGGCCTCGCCTGGAGTGAGGAGAGCGGATTACCGCGCGATAGTCAGACGATTGCGACGGCGTTACACACTTTGCTGGATGAAGCTGGTATCAAGCGACCGTTCGTTTTCGCCGGCCATTCCATCGCCGGCCTTTACACGCGTCAATATGTGGAACAGTACCCTGACGATGTTGCCGGGCTGATATTTCTGGATGCAAGCCATCCAGGTCAGGTAGCCGCTTTCGGTCTGGATGAGGACGCCATGGAGGAACAGGCGGAGACACTTGAGGCCCAGCTTGCTGCGGTCAAATTAATGATCAACCTCGGCATTACAGAGATCTACAATCCCATGACGGCATCAGCGCCTGACTTTGCCGGCTTGCCGGAAAACATTCAGGAACAAGCAGATTATGTCAGCACCCTGATACGATATTTTGAAGCCGCCCCTCTCGAAGGTGGAAGTTTTGACATTGCCGCCCAACAAGCCGCCAGAAACACAAGTTTGGGGAACCGGCCAGTTGTCGCCATTTCAGCAACCCAACCTATTCCGGATGAGCAAAAACCGGATGGTTTCCCGGACAACTTGGTCCAAATTTTTGCCAACCTGCACAAAGAGATCGCCGCCCTGTCCAGCAATGGACGACATGTGGAAATCGATACCGCCAATCATATGAGTCTCATAGCAAACAAGGATCAGGTAGCCAAAATACTACCCTATATCCATGACGTGATTACGGAAGCCAAAACGCGAGGCAAACCTTCGAGAGGTTGATTTTCGCGCTCTCCCTGACCAACATAAAGCACAAAAAGCCCTGAATCCCAGGCATGGCGCCGCGCGAACATCCATACTCTTTTTCCTGTCAAAACCACTCATCGCATAATGCAATATCGTCAACGGGCAGTATCCTGCCCAAACTGGATAAGTCCCTTATCAGTATAACAAAATCCATAAATCCCCATTCTTGCCAATAGAGGTAACAGGCCACCACAAGACCTGTCGAAAATGTCTCACTTTGTATCAAATTGTATCGATCTGTTGCTCGCTTTGGGCGCGCCGACATATTGGTATGCGCGGGCGGCAAGCATTGCCGCCCGGAACCATTGTACAGTAGTATCGGAGGCATATCCTGCAGTCGAAATCAAAAATACTTATCGTCGAAGACAATATTTCTGTCAGGCACGCCTTAACAGAATACCTGACGGCTCAGGGGTTTGACATTGTCGCAGCATCTGGTCAAACAGAGGCATTGGAGAAACTGAAAACTCACTCACCTGACATTGCCTTGCTGGACATCATACTGGAAGACGGTGATGGCATGACCTTGTTTCAGGAAATTCGCCGCACCTCCGATATTCCGGCAATCTTCCTTTCAGGAAAGTCCGAAGACACAGAGCGCATTATTGGACTGGAAATCGGTGCTGACGACTATATTACCAAACCCTTTAATCCTCGGGAATTGTCGGCCCGGATAAAAGCAGTACTCAGACGATCGAAGAAATCCGAACGAAAAAACAAATCGGGCTTGCCTGGCACTGAAATACGCTTCGGTGAATGTTCTTTCCATTCCCTGACCCACGAATTGACTAATGCCCGTGGCCAAACTGTTGTACTCAGCAAAGGTGAGAGAAAGTTGCTAATGGCTTTCTTGAGCAACCCCCATAAAATTCTGAGCCGCGATACCCTGCTGGACGTCACTCAAAGCAAGCGCACGGGTTCTTTTGATCGTAGCGTCGACAATCTGATCTCTCGACTGAGAAAAAAACTTGAAGTTGAGCCAAAGTCACCAAAACTGATCAAAACCTATTGGGGTGGAGGGTATGCTCTTACTGTCGACGTCAGCTCTAGTTGAAAACATGCAAACGCACATCACTATTACAAACTATACAGTGTCAAGGGTTTGCCAATCCCGGCAACCCGCCTTTGGTATGACAACTCGTACAACTGTCCCCTCGCCCGGCTCGGATAGAATATGAAGATTACCACCCATTCGTTCTGTAAACCGTTGTACGAGTGAGAGCCCCAGGCCAGTTCCTTCCTGGTAATTCACATGATTTTCATCAGTAATTTGAACAAACGGCTTAACAGCCTGTGCAACCTGTTCGTCAGTCATTCCTATCCCGTCATCTGCGACTGCAATAACAACATTACTATCATGATCCCTCGCACTCACTTCGATCACGCCGCTTTCGTCGGTAAATTTCACGGCATTTGTAATCAGGTTGGTCAATATCTGGGTCATCATACGCTCATCAGCGCGCGCATGAACGTCACCGCAGTCAGTCTTCACTTCCAACCGTTTTTGCTTGATCTTTGGTTTGTTAAAAGCAATCGCCTGGTCCACGCAGCTGCCGATACTGAACTCGGAAATAACCATATCAAATCGCTCTGCTTCGAGCTTCGAAAGGTCAAGAATATCATTGATAAGCGACAACAAATGCTGGCTACTACTGTGAATGATCTCCAGGTATTCCTCTCTTTTTTCCGGGGTTTTCGCCAGGTTTTCCTGTAACATTTCGGTAAAACCAATCACAGCGTTCAGAGGTGTTCTTATTTCGTGGCTCATAGACGCCAAAAAAGTTGATTTTGCCTTGCTGGCAGCTTCTGCCTCTTCTTTGGCCAGCGACAGTTCGTTCGTTCGCTCTGCAACCATTTTCTGCAAGTGATCTTTTTGCTCTCTAAGTCGGCGGTCATGAGCGCCCAACTCCCCCACCATCTCCATAAAAGTCTGATGCAACTGACCAATTTCATCGCGCCGTCGGCCCTGGTCATAACTGTACTCAATTGAAGAGTTCCGGGGGTCGCTTTCACCCCCCAGGCCACCAGTGTGGCCATGGACACGAATTCGCTGCGCAAGAGAGGTGACAAGCTGCAACGGCTCCAGCCATCGATGTAAAAGAGCTGCCGCAATCATCATGCCTACAAAAGCGATACCCACAACGACAAAACCTGCCCGGTACATTACCAGGGTAGACTGATCGCTGATCCGCTGGGTGGAAAAGCCGACCTGAACAATCCCAATCAACTCCCTGGGCGGCGGCTGCCCTGTTTCCGGGCCTGCTATTTCATCATAGTCTCGTAGCGCGAGGCCCGGCGCAAGGTCACGCCAGACAGGAACCGCGACATGATAACCGTCGTCCCCTTCGGCAATATTTTCCATGCCTAAAATCGGAGAAAATCTCGACACCGTATCCCTGGTTTCGACAACGCCTTCGAACATGCCTGCTGGGCCAAGCTCTCCGCCCGTTTTCACTGGGGCACTCACGATGGTTTCACCCGTGATCTCACGCACTGAAATATAAGCTACGTCTTCTTCATCGATGAAAGGAGACATCACATCAATCAGCACCACGACATCTTTCAGCAAAACACCAAACGCGGAGCTTTCCGATATACTGCCCGCGACAGCCAAAGCCCGCTTCTGGAGCTCGTCCATAAGCATCTGGTTGGTAGACTGGTAAAAGACGTAACTCAGGGCAGCACTGATGGTAAGAACAAAAATCGCCAGGAAAATCGCCGCCTGTTGCTGCATTGACAAGCTTGATTTCTCAACACCGGTTGGTTTCGAGATGTTAGCCTCTACCCTCTCTTCAATTACAACCAGAGAATTAAGCGATTTCTCAATCATTGTCGTGTTTCCAGCTCAACGTGAACAGACGCACACATACCGCAAATAGAATGCGGTATGTGACAGTGTATCTGACGTTAACGACCAATTGTATTATAAATAAGGCGAGTGCTATTCGGACGCTGATCCATCCTGAGTATTGGTATCCTTACCCGCGAGCGTATCCCACATCCCTCTTAAAAAATCGGAAAGTGGATTTTTCTTTTTCTTTGCTTTTTCCTCGCCTTCACCATCAGGCCCTGCGGCAGGTGCGATCTCGTCAATGACGACGCCAAGGGCAAAGTCACCCTCAAACACATCGCCTACTGCTTCCTGGCTGACTGCAGCACCTACCGGTGTTGTTGTCACGGGGTCTGCAACAACCACTGCCGGGGTAGCCACATCCGGTGCCACAACAACAGCAGAGATTTCTTCCGCGGGCTCGGGTTCTGGTTCTGGCTCAGGCTCAGGCTCAGGCTCAGGTTCGGGTTCCGGCTCTGGCTCGGGTTCTGGCTCGGGTTCAGGTTCTGGCTCGGGTTCTGGTTCTGGCTCGGGTTCCGGCTCAGGCTCGGGTTCCGGCTCGGGCTCAGGTTCCGGCTCGGGCTCAGGTTCCGGCTCGGGCTCGGGTTCTGGTTCGGGCTCTGGTTCGGGCTCAGGTTCGGGTTCTGGCTCAGGTTCTGGAGCTTCGACTGTCTCTCCGTTTACGTCAATATCAGCGCCGCCATCCACGATGACGTCATCAACGTTACCATCAACCGTTGCACCATCTTCCGCAGATATCGTCAATTCTTCCACGTCAACCTGAATATCAGCAGTTTCTGCCGCATCAACGTTTGCTGTTTCAGCAGTAATATCACCTTCGACAACGTCAGCGACCACAGAGGCGTCGTTGGTTGCATCAATATCAATATTGGTGACGTCTTTCTCTGCGGTAACAGTCACATCTTCTGCAGTAATGGAGGTATTTGTTACATCTGTCGCGTCAACAGAGGCTGTCTTGGTCGCGGTCACTGTAGCTTCAACAGTCTCACCTGCATCAACGGTAACGTTTGCACCTTCTACTGACCCCGTGACATTACTTCCGGCCGTTACCGACGCATCACCTGTTGTTGCCGTTACGTCTGCCTGTACGGAGCCATTCGTCGCTTCAACCGATGTAGTGGCAGCACTAACATCACCTGATACGTCTTCCCCGGCAGATACGTCAGCCGTTCCGGCACTCGCTGTAACAGACCCAGATACATCTTCACCTGCACTAACGTCTGCATCGCCAGTAGTGGCAACGATAGGTGCCGTAATACTGCCTCCGGTGGCTTCGACAGATACGTCTGCCCCCTCAACAGAGCTTTTGATATCATTACCCGCAGTGACAGACGCTGTCCCTGTCGCAACAATCTGTACAGTCTCGGTATCGGACCCCACGCTTTCAGTCGCAGTAACGGTTACATCCTCACCGGAAATCGCGGCTTCCACCGAGGTAGCATCAACTGTTACATCACCGTCGGCAAGAATGCGGCCTTTGACCGCCCCTCCTTCGATATCAACCCGACCCACAGCGTTGAGTGTATTGTTACCAAGCTCTATATCCCCCGTAGTGGTCAAATCCATGTTGACAACATACGTTGTACCCGCCGAGCCATCATAGATGTTCGCGGTTACGTCCATGTCACCAATTCGCAGGATTTCTTCACCAATGTTACCGTGCCTAACGTCACCGGTTCCGGCGTTAAGGGTCAAATCGTCTTCAGAAGCAGTCGTTCCCTTGATATCACCAACAAACACAATATCACCACCTGCTCCGCTGGTATTAATCTCTGTATCTGCAAGCAGCAAAACGCTACCGGAAGCACTAAAGGAAGCCGGGGTATAGACGCCGCCCAAGCTGATAGACGTAGCCGAAAGATCCAGTCCGAAGCTGCCGCTAACACTTCCAAGAGTTATGGCATTGGTGGCGTTAATCACAAGATTATCAATCAATGTAACGCCGTCAACTGCAGTGAAGTCCGTTACGTTCACGCCCGAGCCGCCCAGGGACGGGCTGACGCCGGAGTTCGCGGTAACACTGCTCAGCGTTACACCATTGAATATAAACTGGTGCGTTCCAGAAAGCACCAGATCATCTGAGTAAACAGTGCTGCCCGGGCCATTTTCGACAATGATAGTGCCACCAGTCACCACCGCACCGCGCGCATCATTTATGCTGCCAAGTGGCTGGCGCGCATTACCAAGGCCGTTACCAA
Organism: uncultured Kordiimonas sp.; assembly: GCA_947503625.1. Classification (GTDB taxonomy): domain Bacteria; phylum Pseudomonadota; class Alphaproteobacteria; order Sphingomonadales; family Kordiimonadaceae; genus Kordiimonas. The sequence goes on from CANNEK010000001.1 coordinate 662,717, forward strand.
TGGTAAAATCGTCGGCCGACGTAAAACTGGTTTCGTTGTTAACATAAGCGTGGGTCCGGTTGGCAATGTCCGGTGTACCTCCGTCGCCGCCTGAGCGTTCATCCGGACCATAGCGACGATCAAGCACACTCATACCGCCATTGGCCGTCGATATAGCCATCAGATCAGAATAGTATGTGTTTTTGGCTGCATCTCCAGCGAGCGGTGACGTTGCAAACGCCCCTTCACTGACACTATCGAAAATGACGATATCCCACTCGCTACCATTTTCACCGATCGAGTTTCCACTAACGGTCGCAGTATCGGTCCGCAGCAGAATTGAGCCCTTGGTGTTGTCGATCAGGTTGTTAGTAATTTCGCCAGTGCTGCCACTACCAACCAAAATACCGCTCCGCACATCGGTAATTGTACTGTTATTTATCTGATAACCGCTGACAGATCCCACAGATATCGCAGTTGAGTGGTTGTCGGTGGCATCCCAATCCACAACGGCAAAATTATCACTGAAGGTACCGGTGAGCACAAGATTGCTGAGCGTGGCGTTATCCCCGGCTATACTGATGCCGGTGGCTCTGGAATTGCCAATATCAAACGACAGGTCGTCGATAGAGATACCGTCCCCGGAAATAGTGATCCCGGTCGCGCCGGGGTCAACGCTCACCACAGCACCCTGATGGCCTGCAAGTGTAAGGTTATCGCCACCAATGTTAACACCTCCATCGTAGGTGCCAGCAAGAATATTGATTGTGTTGCCATTTTGCGCCGCGTTAACTGCGGCCTGAATGCTCAATGCTGTACCATCGGTTGCCGTACCAACGGTAAATTCGCTATCTGCTGCGGTACCTGTCCAGCCCTGGATATAGCTGGCTTCCGGGCTGTCCAGAAGTGCGGCAAAGTCGATCGCATCCTGTTCAGATGTGCGGTAAAAGACAAACTGCTCGCTGTCAGTGCCACCAGTCGCGCTACGGAAGTCGGTATTTTCCACTGTATGGGTAAATCCGGAGAGATTGAGCGTTCCAAAGTCCAGGGTGTCAGAAGAGTCTTGCGAAAACAAACCACCAGACTCGTTGAACGTGTTTGTGGTCGCTTCAATATTAATCCCGGAGGTCTGTTGATCGTAAGACCGGTTGGCCTGATAGATCGCTACACTACCCCAAGCATTGCCCAGTGTCTCGACGCCGGTGAGTGTTACGTTCGCACTATCCGTGATTTGAATTCCGGCGCCTGCGGTTTCCAAACTATCGTCTGCCAGATCACGCCCGTCTGCGGTTACGTTGGTAACGGTCGCACCATTGACACCATTGAAGTCCAGCTCCGCACGCCCGGAACCTCGGATCGTAACGTCGGAGATAGTGAAGTTAAGTAGACGGTCGTCGCTGGCGCCCGTATCCGGATCTACCTTAATGCCATAGGTTCCGCCGTTTGCATCAGCTGGGCCACGAAGGGTAAAGTCGCTTAGAGTAACGTCATCTGCATCCACATGTATGCCATAGCTACTGGCAGCCGACGTGTCGATGATGGTGCCTCCTTCGCTTTCACCCATCAGAGTAATACTTTTGCCAACGTCGAGGGTGGACGCAAACGTGTGGGTTCCATCGCCAAGAAGAACAGTACCGCCGTCAGCCGCAAGATCAATGCCTGCCTCGACATCATTACCAACGGTGATGATGACATACCCATCACGTAATGATGCGAAGCCCGAGTAACCACCGCTGGCATCAACACCATGGCCGATCAACGCCTCTGCAGCCACCAACTCGCCTGAAGTCAAGTCGCTGGCATCGATACCCCCAAAACTGTTGGCACTGAAATCAAACTCGGTGCCACTGCCGGTATAAAGGCCAATATGCATAACATTGCCGGTAAAATCATTGCCTTCAATCGTTGCGGCAGGGCTGCTTGCGCCTGGCCCGATACCAAGGCCTTCAAATTCATTATTGGTGAAGCTGTTGCCGGTAACAATGGTACCTTCGGGGCCATCAACGGACATTCCAACATAGTTGCCGTCAAAGTCGTTATTTTTCACCTCGGCGCCGCTAGCGCCAGGATTCAGGAAAACACCTGTTGCCCAACCAAGGAAGCTGTTGTTCTGGATAACCAGGCCCGTTTGATCACCGCCGGAAACTGTCACGATTCCGCGGTAGGTGTCGCCGTCCACCGTTCCGGATCGCTCAAAAGCAGTGTTCTCAATCGTGATGTCTGTTGCATTGCGGTCGATATAAATACCTGCGTTCGACCCCTGGACGCTGGCCCCTTCCGAAACTGTAAGACCATCTATTATGGTCCCGTCCGAAGCCCCCGTCAGATGGATACTGCCCGTCAACACGCTCTCGCTGCCGCTACGCTCGCTTGCCGCTTCACCAGCTTGCGCACCCGCAACAGTTAAGTTGCTGATATCAATCTCTACATTTTCTGCATACGTGCCTGCGGCGATGTTCAGTGTCGCCCCCGAAACGGATACATCAACACCATTCTGGATCAATGCTCCGTCTGCGACATTCACGACACTGCCCTCGCCTGTCAGTGTCTGATTGCTGCCCAGAGAAATGCTCGCATTCAGGTTGATCGTCAGGCTGCCGTCACTGTTCTGGTCCACAAGTGACAGAGTTGTTGCGCTCGTCTGGCTCGCGCTATCGATATCCGCACTAACGGTAATGGAATTGTTCGCCATCAACTCCACGTCCGACGTTTCCAGATTGGTGACGATTGTGGAGGCCGAAACCTGGCTTTCTGTTCCATCAGCGGTTTCAACCACCTCCAAGTCGTCAGGGTCCAGCAACCACAAGCCATAGTCACCGTGCAGCGCACTGGTGTCTACACGAGCGGTTTCGCCGATCATCAAAGTTGACCCCGACGTTTCGACGAAACCGCCGTCTCCTGCGGCGCGACCCCCAAGAGCGTCCGCCGAAGCTGCGAAAGAAAGGCTGTCGTCAGCAAAAACAATGATATCTCCGCCATCACCAGAGCGATTGGCATTTGCAGAAAGATGCGCGTCTTCACTGACGGCGATGACGCCACCAGTTACGTTAATGGCACCGCCGTCGCCCGAGTTCGCGACTTGGTCAACGCTCAGATCACCTGCAATGTTGATGCTGCCTGTGGGACCACTCTGGATGAAAATACGGCCAGCCACTTCTGAGACAGAGTGCGCCTGGATAACGCCTGTCATGTTGACAACACTATCCACAACCCCGGCTGCATCCTGTGCCTGTATTGCTACGACACCTGCGCTGGCGTATATTTCGCCTGAGTTTTCAACGATGAACCCTTGTCGGGCTAAATCGTCACCAAGGGCAAACTGGATCAGCTGGTCGCCATAAAGATCAAGGGTAAAGCGGTCTCCCGCAGCAAGCGAAACCCGGCCAAAGTTCGCGTTAATGACCCCGCTATTTTCTACGTTGGGCGCAACAAGTGCAACAAGGCCATTATCCCGTGCAGTAATGCTTCCTTCGTTGATAACGTAAGCAGATGACGCCACAGACTGCTCAAAGTTGAAGCGGCCGGACATGAAATCAGCGTCCGCAATATCTGACGTTGTCGCAATAAGTCCGGCAACATCAACGCTGGCGCCGCGGCCAAACAATATACCGTTAGGGTTGATCAATAGCACACGCCCGTTTGCATTCAGTTGCCCAAGGATCTCCGAACTGGCATCTCCAATGACACGGTTCAAAGTCAGTGATGTAGCACCGGGTTGATAAAACGTGACGGTTTCCTGTTCTCCAACTGAGAAATCCCGCCAATTGATGATCGCTTTTTCCGTGTCCTGAAAAATGTCTGTTGTCAATTCACTGGGGCGGCTGATGACCACATCACCTGCAACAACATTTCCGTCATCGGGGCCAGCTCCCGCGGGTGCAAAGGGTACAACGCCAACAAGCGTTGCAAGAACCGCTTTTCCAACAAGGGACGTTGACGCCAACAGTTTGGAACGAAGGCTTGAAGATAAAGCGGCATCATGCGTTAAAAGCGGCAGATCGCCGGAAATCTTGGAGGGTGTCTTATACGTGTTATTGTTCATGATATGGCCCTTAAAATCTCAAACTGATGCCGGCAAACCCACGAACGGAATTACCCCAGCGCTCATTGAAATCGGCTGTTTTTTCAATCGGAACCGCCAATTCGGCGAAGGCGGAAATATTGTCATTCAACGTCAGGCGCATACCAGCGCCAACGGACCCGAGGTCAACAGATTGATAGGACGCGGAAACCTGGTTCCAGACAATGCCGTAATCGCCAAAAATGTAGAGTTGGTAACGCCTTAGCAACGGGCTGTTGGCCGTGTCGTCAAACCTGAGTTCAGCGCGGCCTGCAAAAGCGCGGTCGCCTGTAATTTCGGCTGGATCAAATGCGCGCCCGAACTGTATCCCTCCGATAGCAAATTCTTCAGAGGCCACCAAGCCATCGCTGGTGAACTGGCCAGCCACATCAAGTAAGAGGCTTACTTTGGGAGCAATCCGCTGAAGGCGTGTCGCCGAAGCTGCAACTTTCAGAAACTTTGTTTCCGCGTCGGCTCTGGACTGAAAAGGATTTCGTGTCCGGGTCGCATTAAAAATATCCAACCCTCTCGAAACCTCAACATCCAGCAAATTGATACCATCCAAACGGTCAACGAAATCAATGGCCGCACCGACGCGTGCAACACGCACGCGGTCTTCCGTGAAGGCTTCGCCAAGAATGTCAGTTTTCGTGTTTCGGATATCGAGCGCCGCGCGCACGAAAACACTTTTGGCACGGGTCCGAACCAGCGGATGCTGTAACACCACCCGGCCGGAGATTGACTCTGCATCAATCTCAAGATCACTCAGTGAGCCGCCCGGTTTGGAGAAAGTCTGCCTACCAATGAAGTGAAGACTGGTTCCCTCAGAGTTCAGGATTTGCTGATGTGACAATTCCAGCAAGGTAAACTCTGACGTTTGAGCTGAGTTCACTATCCTTGCGCCGGTACTGGAAGCTCCACCGAACAACGAGTGAATATTGCCACCGATCTGTCCCTGAACCGGCCCGTTGAAACGGGAACCCCTGTTATTCAATGATGAATAAAATCTCGCCCTGTCTTGTGAAACAACGATCGTAAGATCCGTCGCACCGGGCACTTCGGAAGCCTGCAAAACTGCACTGGCAACTACACCAGGGATGTCGTTGGCGAGCAATATGTATCGCTCCAGGTCCTTGGCGCGCAATGGTCGGGACTGCGTGATTTTCTCTCCAAGGCGTGCCAGTTTAGCGCCAGAGACAATCATATCTCCTTCGACTGAAACCTTGTGGATGTATCCCTCAACGGCCAAAACCTCCACATGGCCATCGGTAATTTCCTGAGCAGGCACCGTAACCCGAGAGAGAATGTAACCCTTATTTCGATAATGCACTGACATACGCTCAGCGATATCAAACAGTTGCCCAACCGAGATTTCTGTTCCCAGGTACCGGGCGTAAAAAGGTCGGAAATCAGCATCGCTAAAAACACTGGAATCCCTGACGGTAAGACTTTGGAGCGTAAACCTTATATCGTCTTCGGGGGCAAGTTCCTGCTGATCAGTCAAGCCCTCTCGAATGATGATACTGGAACTTGGAAGCCTGCGCTCGTCAAACTGCTCTTCAAGCTTCGATGGGTCTGGCAAAACTGGCGGCTGATCTTGCGCACCGGAAACCCGTGCATCCAGTATTGCGGTCAAAATTAGCACCAGGAACAATAAAACACCGGTGAAAACACGCCGTCCCCATGATTTACGGCTCTCTACCTGACGAGTTTTGTAACCACCCGCAGGACCATACGTCCACACGACATCTGAATGATCGATTTTCACCCCAAACCCCAATCGTCAATAAACAACAAACACACAAGAAAACAGACGCAAGTGCTCACTCGAACACTTGGCCGCATCTCCTGATTACGGTTTCTGGGATATCACGCTCAAACGTGGAAAATTTGCCAACGTTGTTTAAATTTGTCGCAAATTGTATCAATTTTCGACGATCGTGTGCCTGTTTTTTCTAACAAAAAAAGTGGAAAAAGCGTGGTTTTGGTGCAGTATAAAGATATCGCCGCTATCAAAGCGGCGCTTTGTCAATGCTTGGAACGATCGTGGGGGTCTGAAGTGTCCAGCAATAAACGTATATTGATTGTTGATGATGAAGAAGCCATCCGAGAACCGGTCGGCTACTATCTGGAGTCACAGGGTTTCGAGGTAAGTTTGGCCAGCAATGCGTCAGAGGCATTGGCTGTCGTGAACAATGGTGATTGTGACATGGCAGTACTTGACGTCATGCTTGGTGAAGACGATGGGTTCTCACTTTGTCGCGAAATTCGTAAGGTATCCGATGTCCCGGTTATTTTCCTGTCGGGCCGCACCGAAGAAACAGAGAGGATTATCGGGCTTGAACTGGGGGCCGACGACTATGTCATCAAGCCGTTCAACCCTAGAGAACTGTTGGCACGCATTCGTTCAGTGCTAAGACGCTTCAAGGCTGAGGAGTCTGTGCAACCGCCACAAGCTGCTGCTCAGCCAACCTTTGGCGGATGGACACTGGATGTCCCAAATCAGGAAGTTATTGCAAAAGATGGAACCAGACAGGCGCTCAGCACCGGCGAAGCAAGACTTCTTCAGGTATTCATCAATCATCCAAACGTGGTCCTGACACGTGATCAGTTGCTTGAAATGACGCAAGGACGGCAAGCCAATGCGTTTGATCGTAGTATCGATAATTATGTGAGCCGCATTCGTAAAAAAATCGAGGCAAACCCTGGCGAGCCCAAGCTATTGAAAACGCACTGGGGCGGTGGCTACGCACTGAGCTGCGACAGCTAACCTGACTTCGGTAAATCAAGTACTTGCTGTCGCATCGTTTAGCCCTTGCAACAGCTCGGCCACTTCATGGGGAACAAATGGCTTGCCCAGATGCGGCCTGTTGCAGGTCTCAAGGAACACTCTCGTCTGGTCGGAAAGGTCATTTCCGGTGATAAAGGCTACTTGCCCCACCATGGCCGGATACTGTTTTTGAATCGCTGCCAGCAACTGCTCGCCGTCCATCTCCGGCATTCGGACGTCGCTCAGAACACCATCGAAGCTATTATTACCGAGGGCTTCAAGCGCTTCTTGTCCAGAGCCGACAGCAAAAACATGATGACCCTGCAAAACCAAAATATCCTCCAGTGCATCTAAAACGTCGGGTTCGTCGTCCACAATCAGAATGCGCTGCGTGTTTCTCTCCTCTGGTGAGTCAGAAATACCTTTATCCGTCGCCAGCAAGTGGCCAGTATGAGGAATTGACACACGAAAATATCCACCGGGTGTGTCCTTTTGTATCAATTCAATTGTGCCGCCATGCGATTTAACAATTCCACGGACCAAGGCAAGCCCCATACCTGTCCCTTCACCCAGTTTTTTTGTGGTGAAAAACGGATCAAAAATGCTGTCCTGAATATTCTCGGGAACGCCTCGCCCATTGTCTTTCACATGTAATTCTATCATCTCGCCTGTGATGTCGAGAGACATGTGAACATCAATTCTTTTGTCAGTACCCTGACCGGCAAGCGCTTGTTTTGCATTGATAATCAGGTTGAGAACGACCTGGGCAAACTGGTCCGGATCGCCCTGAACTGAAGGCAATTCAGCCGGCATGTCAACGTCCACCCTGATCCTGTCTTCCTGTAATCCATAGAGTGAAAGGCTCAGCGCCTGTTCAACGCACTTTACAGCATCGAATTCAACCCGCTCCCCCGGGCTTTTTCTTGCCATGTCCAGAAATGATCTGATAATTTTTGCGCAGCGATCAGCTGCATCGGTGATCTTCTCAATTCTTTCTTTTGCCGCTTTGTCTTCTGTCGTCAGAGCCAATACATGCGCGTTGGCGACAACAACCGTTAAAGGGTTGTTGAGTTCATGAGCAACGCCGGCGAGCAGCGTGCCAAGAGCATTCAGTTTCTCACTCTGGAACAATGCCTCTCTTTGAGTGGCAAGCTCGGACTGCAGTTCTTTCAAGTTGGATATATCAATGAAACTGATGACACGGGCGCCTGTACCGGCATACGAGATGTCATGGGCCGAAAACAAAGCAGTGAAAGTATCCCCCGAAGCACGTTTCAATAGAGTTTCCCGCAATGGGTGCGAAGCCTGAGTGCCCTCCTCCATAGTATCGTGGGTCGGCACAGCAAGCGTTCCCAGATAGGTCTCCGCTGGCTTTTCTGTTACATTTTTTTTCGTTAGCTCCAGCGCCTCAAGCGCTGCATTACTGGCAAATAAAATCTTATTATCGGAATTGCGGACCAGCATTACAGGGAACGGTTGCCCACCCAGGATCTGCCTCAACTGTGCTTCATTTTTTTCCAGATCAATTTCCAACAGGCGTCGCTGGGTCACGTCATTGGCGATCGTCACAAAACCCTCGCCAGGAACAGGGCGAATGGCAACATCAATCCAACTATCATCGTCGAGCATAACCGTTGCACTCTGATGTTTGCCTTTTTCCACAACGTCCATCCACTCATGATGCCACTCGCTGCGCTGGACAAGGCTCGCGTTTTTCGCGGCCTTCAAGCGCCGCAGAAAAGTAGACACCAGTGTTGGCAAAGCCTGCCTGCTGATCCACTCCTGATCGTGCTGCAAAATATTTTCATAAGACTTGTTGCAAGCTACCATTTGTCTGTCTTTGTCAAACAGGGCGAAGGCGATCGGCATGGAACTGATTGCAGATTCCAGTCGCGCACGGGTGCGATAAAGTTGTGTCACATCACGTGCAACCAGTATTTGTCCGCCAGCGCGCAAATAACCGCAGTCGACGATAAAACTCCGCTCATCACTGGTAACGACATTTAGTCGGGTTCCTGTTGTCAGCGCATGCCAGAGTTTTTGCATCACATCTTCACTTGTGCGTACAGGTTCTCGGTTTATTGAAGCAAACCTCTCCCTGTATAAATCGACAATTTCAAGGGATCGCATCCGTTGAAGTTCGCTTTTGTCTTTGTCTAAAAATCTGGCGAGTGCTTCGTTACATGTCAGAAAATTACCCTTGCCATCATCAATGGCAATCAAATCTGGAATGGCTTCAATGGCATCCTGCACTGTTCCCCAGCTTCTTTCGGCTTCTTCCTGACGCTTCCTCTTTTGATACTCAGCCAAAACCTCTGCGCGTGTCGAAATATCCGAAGCAATCAATGACAAGCCAAACATGCCAAGCAACGTCGTGAATACAGGGAGGGTCAAGAACTGGATTGTCACATACAGAAGCCAGATATCTTCGACACGCTCCGGACCCTGGCTTAAGCCAATGGCACCGACCACCATCTGAGACACTGCAAACAGCGCATAACACATGATAACCGACCATTCGACAACACGCTTCTTTCTGGGTTCGGCATACAAAATCCACATGTTCCAGAAGCTGGCCGTCACAATAACGAAAGGGAGAAACGCGTCGTGCAGACCAACATGAGGCTGCACGTAAACAAGCCAAACACGTGCACCCCATGCCAGTAACAACAGCCCTGCGATAACTGTCACATTTATCTGTCGCTTGGCTCTTTGAAGGTAACCAGCCATCCCCAGTAGCGCTATTGCAGGACCAAACAGGCTTGTGACGATATTGTAAAACACGTTACTGAAAACCACGTCGTAGGCTTGGGCGAGGTTCAGTGTCCAGAGAGCTGTTGTAATCACGAACATGACTGACCAGGTCAGCGCATGTGGCATGCGCCCGAAGGTCCACCAAGCCATAAAGAATATCGCGCTGAATGCTGCACCGATAAATATCAGTGTGAGCATTACAAAAGGCACTTGTTCCATGTCGTTAGCCTAACACCTGTTGACTTGACCACCCCGCAGCGTTCTCCAGCCGCAGGCTACGCAATCACATCTTTATTGGTTCGACCCCATTTTTTCGAAAAGCCAGTTCGTGCCAATCAACACTACCAACTACCAACAGACTAAATCAGCCTCTGCTTTGCCAACAAGGACCTGAGACAGTTCAATACAAACTGATACAAATTGATACATTCTGTCGGAGGGCAGTAATAAAATAGTATGAATGTGTGACAACTGGGCTGGCCCGGACCGCGACTATACACACACGGGATCAATCGCCCGTAAACTCGGTGAGCGAAACAACCTGGCAGCCAAGAGAACGCACCAATTTACTGCCACCAAGGTCCGGCAAATCGACAACAAAGCACGCATCTTCAACGATAGCGCCTCCTGCCCGCACAAGAGAGATAGCGGCTTCCGCTGTACCTCCGGTTGCCACAAGGTCATCTACAAGCAATATTTTTTCTCCGGGTTGGACGCCGTCAACATGCAGCTCGAGAAAGTCTGTTCCATATTCTTTTCTGTATCCCTGAGTGCGCGTTTTATAGGGTAGTTTTTCTGCTTTCCGAACAGGCACAAAACCCGCATTCATCTGAAAAGCCAAAACGCCGCCCATGACGAAGCCTCGGGCTTCTATACCCACGACCTTGTCAAACGTCCGACCTTTGTAATGCCCTACCAGCTCATCAATCATTCGCTGAAATGCCGACGCTTCCTGAAAGAGTGTCGTCATGTCCCGAAACATTATCCCCTTAAGAGGATAGTCAGGCACATTCCTGATGTGATCCTTTATCCATGACATGTTTATTCCTCCACCGCCTGGTCAACACCCAAAACTCGCATACTATGGCGTTCAGATATCTCATCAACGCTACGCGTGCCCAAAAGAGCCATATTGCGGGTAAGCTCCTCTTTCATAATAGCCAGCAATCGATCAACCCCGGCCTCGCCGCCTGCCGCCAAAGCGAACAAATATGGTCGGCCAAAAGAAACGGCGTTAGCCCCCAATGCCAAAGCCTTAACGATATCAGTACCCCTGCGCACCCCGCCATCAACAACCAGTTCCAATGCGTCCCCTATTCTATCGCGTATGGGGCGCACGCAGTCTATCGGCGCTGGAGCAAAATCCAGCTGCCTACCTCCATGGTTAGAGATCATGATCGCGCTAGCACCAATATCGGCGGCACGCTCGGCGTCATCGGGGGTTTGCAGGCCTTTAATGGCAAATGGTCCTCCCCACCTCTCTATGATCATGGCTGCATCATCCCAAGTCACGGTTCTATCAAACTGATCGTTAACGTAATCGATAACCCCCATTGTACCGCCAACAAAAGCATCACCATGACCCACAAGATTCGCAAGGCCAAAACCCGGCTGAAGCAGAAAATTCAGGGTCCAGCCGGGATGACCAAGAAAACTGGCCAAACTTCCGAGTGTCAGCCTTGGTGGCATTTCAAACCCTGATCGCCGATCACGCTCTCTATTGCCGGCAAGAGGCGTATCAACTGTCAGGCAAAGCGCCTGGTATCCGGAAGCTTTCGCACGGTCGACAAACTCTTTGGTAAGCGACCGGTCTTTGTGGATGTAAATCTGGAACATCTTACATCCGGTCGACGCCTTGGCGACATCTTCGATGCTTGTCGTCGCCATCGTGGACAGGCTGTACATCAAGCCCGCTTTAGCAGCGGCGCGCGCAACTGCAGGTTCTTTATGATGATGAAAAAGGCGGGACATGCCTGTTGGCGAAAGTATAATTGGAGCCTCCAACTCGGCTCCCAACACTTGTGTGCGGGTCGAAATTTCACTGATGTTCTTCAGGTATTCGGGCAGAAGCTGGTAAAGTGCAAAAGCCTCTTCATTGTTAGACAGAGACCATTCACCATCTGCACCCCCTGCAAGATAATGATATATGGGAGCAGGAAGTGCCCGCTTCGCCCTCTTTCGAAAATCCTCTACACTATGGCAAGCGTTTACCGACACTTTTTACCCCAATCAACCTGAACACGCGCCAGAATGTCCGGCCAAACCGGGCTACTCATCAATCTGCGGCATTCGAACCCATGTTATACAGAGGTATACCCCTTCCTCACAACGAGGAAGATTAACGCATGAACTTTCTATTGGCTAGCGGACGAAGATCAGTTTTTTCCAACGATTTGATTCAGGAACTCCATAACAGGTTGCCAGGCATGTTCCATATTGAAACCTGTTTGAGACGACCGCAGCATTAGCGATCCATGCTTACCGTTCTCAATTTCCAGATACGGAATATCTTTTTCGCGAAACAAAGCCGCTTGAGCCTGCACGCTGGGCACGTCCATCTCGCTGTCGGGCCGAAACGCAATAAGAGGAACAGCGAGTTCCGTTAAATAAGCATCAGGCCTACAATCTGCCATGGGAGCACCTGATGCTGGCGAGAAAGCCATTACACCGGAAAGGCTTTCGCTATGATCGCCCGCCAGCTTGATGACAAGGCCTGCACTATAGCTGCTTCCCAGAGCAAAGACCTTACCTGTACCAGACCTTGCGGTTACCCAATCAAGCGCCGCCACCATATCTGCATAAGCGTCACAATAAGAAACATCGGCATTTTCGACCCGCTCCGCGGTTTTGTTGGGAGCCCCCAATCTCGCGCCACCAGAACGAAGATCTACAGCCAGCGTATTGTATCCTGCTGCATTAAACCTCGGCGCGATCTCACTGTATTCACCAATTGCTGAAGATCCCGCCATGTGAAACAACATTATTGTAGCTGTCGGCTTTGTTGCCGCCTCGGTTTCTGAAACGTCAGCCTCGCGCCAGTAAGCCGAGATATCCAGTCCATCAGCCGAAGAGAACACCACCGCGTCACCAACATGGTCCTCTCCGGCCGCAGGCAAAAGTGCCAGTAAACCGAAGGTACACCCAGCCCAAAAAGATTTCGCTATCCCCCCTACGGACATGTTTTCTCTCCCAAGTCCAGATTCACGTAAACTATATTATAACATAATAATACTCAAAGCCATGTAAACCAAAACTGCGCGCTCGAAAGCGCTTAGACCGCGGGCGGACATGGTCGGAGTTACCCCTTCAATTATCGACGCATTTCTTGTCGACATAAGAAAATCCGCGGCTATATTTTGTTGAGGGAAATAAAATTAGTGCTGAATGGTTTATTACAGAAACTGAACGCTTCGATCCTGCTTGGAGGAGTGTTTACCTTTTGCCCGGCGTTAGCGGAAGATGCACCCGCTGCGGCAGTTTCTGTTGCCAGCATGAGCATCCCTTATGCCTATGAACAAAACGGTGCTGGCGTTTATAACCAGATTTATGACAAAATGCTGGAAGGATATGAAGGGGCTGTTGAAGTCACATTCTTTCCCTCCAATCGACTGAACAGAGCCCTTCGACGACGTGAAACGGATTGTGTCTATATCGCCACCGAGAATATCAGCGCTCCGGCCATTGAAGGAGAACCTGAGGAATCTCTGGACTTTATTGGTCCGGTCAACACTGTTTCTGTCGTAGTCTATCTTAATGAAGAGGCACCCGACATCCGCGATGTGGAGCAGTTAAAGGGCCTAAAAGTTGCTTCTGATGTCAATCTGGTGACCCTAATCAATTCGGTCGGAATTCAAGAGGATTTCTCGCTTCAAAGTCAAATTCAGATGCTCGAGATGTTGGTCGCCAAACGGGTTGATGCTCTGGTTGGTTTCGATTTCGATCTCGACTTTCTATCAAAAAAGCAAGGGATCAGCCATCAGCTCAAAAAAGCAACCATTCGCCTGGAGCAGATGAATGATGGATTTGCCTGTTTCGAAAACGCGCGAACTGCAAACTTCCGGCAACATCTGCGCGACAGGCTGGAGTATCTTACAAAATCAGGCTGGCTGGACGAAGTTCTAAAAGACTATCGTTAAGGCCACCAACAAAGAACCTGTCACTATCAGTCCCGTTGATGATCGACGCATCCATTGATCCCATGAGCAGAGCCATTTGTCGCTTTTAGATGCCTATTTTCGTCGATGCGGATAGTTTGTCTCTGGGAAAGTGTGATAGTTTTACAGCATATTATGGTGTAAAACTGCATCACTTTTCGCTAAAAGCGTCCGCATCAGAGCAAAAATAACATAATTTTCATATATTCAACTAAATGGTTGAATATATAGTGCTGCGGTAGAAAACCGAGCAGCGACAGAAAGACTATTGAAAGAGACCGACAGTGAAACTAACACGCCAAAGCCTAGATAACCCTGCAGCCGTTGCTGTCGTCGCCTCGATCATAATGTTGATGGGTATTGCATCCATCTTCAGCCTGCCAGCCCAACTGCTGCCTCAGATCCAGAAACCTATCATTTCGGTGGTAAACTCCTGGCCTGGCGCTTCGCCCGCCGAGATTGAAAGCGAAATTTCCGTCCCGGTTGAAGAAGTCCTGCAAGGTACGCCGGGTATGACAGAGATGGTCAGCTGGAACATGGCCAATTTCGGCTTCATGCAGCTTGAATTCGCCATCGAAACTGACATGACGCGAGCGTTGATTGACATCATTAGCCGGCTAAACCGCCTGCGTCCGCTGCCGGCCAATGCAGAAAAACCACAGGTCATGATGGGCGAATGGGGCGATGCAAACGATCAATTGATCGAGTATTATGTCCAGCAAACCCCCGGTACCGAAGACCGGACAGCGGAAAACGCAAAGTACCTTCGCGATGTGATAAAGCCGGAGCTGCAATCGCTCTACGGCGTATCGGAAATCCAGTATGATGATGGCACTGGCGGTGCAGGAGATCAGCTGCAGATAATTTTTGACCCCTACCGTGCTGCCGAACTGGGCATCGACATTGCCCGTGTCCCTGCACGTATTGGACGTTCTGCAGACATATCAAGCGGTACGGTCGATGTGGGCCGACGCCAATACACCGTGAGATTTGAAGGCCGTTACGACGCCGATGAGCTCGCGGGCCTCATCCTTGAATGGCGCAACGGGCTGCCGATCAAACTTGGTGATATTGCCCGTATCGAAATCGGGCCGGGCCGGGCTGACGGTTTCATCTATCAAAATGGCAATCGAGCCTACAGGCTGGGCATATCAAAAACCAATGACGCAAATGTTCTGGAAGCTCTGGCCGGCGTCAAGGCCCGCATGGACGAGTTAAATGACGGGGAGTTTGCCGAGCGCGGCCTTGTTGCCCAATATAGTTTCGATCCGGGTCTCTATATTGATCGCTCAATCAGCCTCCTGGGCAGCAACCTGATTATCGGCATGATGTTCGCTATTATTGTCTTGTGGCTGTTTTTGAGGCAGTGGCGTGCCACCATGCTGATTGCGATCGCGATCCCGGTCTCCCTTCTTGCAACATTTGTAATCCTGAACCTGACGGGCCGGACACTGAACGTCATTTCACTGGCGGGACTCGCTTTTGCAACAGGCATGGTTCTGGACGCAGCCATCGTTGTACTTGAAAATATTGTGCGCCTGCGCGAACGTGGTGAAAAACCGAAAGACGCCAGTGACTTGGGGGTTTCCCAGGTTTGGGGAGCACTTCTGGCCTCAACCACAACCACTGTCGCCATCTTCATCCCGATCATGTTTCTCAAAGATGCCGAGGGCCAGATGTTTGCAGACCTGGCGCTGACGATAGCGATTGGTGTCAGCATGTCCCTGCTGGTTGCTGTGACCATCCTGCCAACCATGGCCCGCTTCTGGATGCGGGAACTGCCCGACCCGGAACAAGGTGAAACTGTCTGGGACCGGATGAGTGACAGCCTGATGAGGCTTACCAATAGCAAAACCAAGCAGTCCCTCTGGATAGGCGGGCTGATGATTGGCTCAATCGCACTAACCATATTTCTATGGCCGCAAAGCAATTACCTGCCACCGGTCAAGCGCGACACAGTTGACAGCTTTCTGTTTTTCCCGCCCGGTACCAATGTTGAAACCGCCGATGTGGAGATAGCACAGGTTATTGAAGCGCGCATCCAGCCTTATCTGAACGGTGAAAAAGAACCAAAAGTTCGCGACTATTTTCTGTGGTCTTTCCCGGGCGCTACAGGCGGGTGGCTTGCCCTCAATGGCGAGGATGGAAGTCGTCTGGACGAGCTTCAGAACGTTGTGCAAAACGAAATCATCGCGGGTATTCCCGATATGTTTGGCTTTACACTCAGGCGCAGCCTCTTTGGCGGCTTCGATGACGCAAACTCAGTTGAAATGCGCCTGATGTCGACAGACCTTGAGGCGGTCAAAAATGCGGCGATGCAGGGTATGGGCATTGTTATGGGTACTATCCCTGGCTCCACCGCAAACCCGCAGCCTGATCCGTTTGCGGAGGCAACCGAGCTACGTTTTGAACCCAATGATGTTCGACTGGCCGAAGTTGGCTGGAACCGACAGGACCTCACGAACGTTATTCTGCAACTTGGTCAGGGATCCTGGCTTGGAGAATATTTTGACGGCACCGAACGATTAGACATTTACCTCAAGTCGGAACGGTTCGATACGCCCGAGAAGATATCTGCAGTACCCGTGCAAACACCTTTGGGGGGCGTTGTTCCCCTCGGCGAACTTGCAGATATTTCGGCAACACTCGGCCCCAACGCCATTGTGCGGTTTGACCGTGTGCGGGGTTACAGTCTCTCGGTAAACCCACCTCCGGGTATGTCGCTTGAGGTGCTCATATCGGAGCTGCAAACCAAGGTTGAGCCTGCGATCAGAGCACTGCTGCCCAGAGACGGGTCAATTGTATATGCTGGAAGTGCAGAAGACCTGGAGCGCGCCATTGGTACGCTGAGCGGAAACTTCCTGATGGCACTGCTGCTTCTGGTGCTTATCATGGCTGCGCTTTTCAAATCGCTGAAAGCATCGATTCTCGTAATCGTATCCATCCCGCTTGCAGGTGTTGGAGGCGTGCTTGCTCTAAACCTTCTAAACCTGATCAACTTCCAGCCACTTGACCTGTTAGGCATGATTGGCTTCATCATTCTGCTTGGTTTGGTGGTAAACAACGCAATCCTGCTGGTAGCGCAAACCCGAATTGCAGAAAGCAGGGGCATGACAAGGGAAAAAGCCGTGCGTCAGGCACTTCGCTTGCGATTGCGCCCCATCTTCATGAGCACCCTAACAAGCCTGTTTGGCATGCTACCACTCTTGATTTTCCCTGGTGCAGGTAGCGAAATCTATCGCGGCATGGCAGCAGCAATCGTCGGCGGCATGAGCGTTTCCACTTTGTTCACGCTAGTTCTACTACCAAGCTTGCTACAACTGACCGTCAGCGCTAAAAAGCGGGCTGAGCAAGCTCGTATGACCACAAACCCTCAAGCGGCAGAATAGCAGGCGAGCTTTCGGTATTTTATTTGATTCATTAAAAAGACAAAAAAGAACAACGACATGCGATTATTTTCTATAAAACCAGCGCGATGTATCTTACCTGCGCTCATGCCGATTCTGCTGACCTGCGCCGTCGCAGCACAGCAACCTGAGATGCCGCCGGCACAGGTGCAAATTGCACTTGCCGAAGAGCGTCTGATGGCACCGGTGATAGACGTTACCGGAACTGTTATCAGCTTGAATGACAGCAGTATTGCAACTGAAGTAGAGGGCAAACTTACATCCATTGCAAACGTTGGCACCCTGGTGAAAACGAACGACGTCATAGCAACCATAGATGATCGTTTGCTTGCAGTTGCACTGAGACAGGCGAAAGCTGCCCTGAAACGCCTTGAAGCAGACATGATCTTCCGCACTGAAGAAGTAAAACGCTTTCAGGACCTCGCCGACAAAAACAACGCCTCCCAGTCCCGGTTACAGGAAGTTATTGCGCAGCGAGCGATGGTGGAACAGGACATTGAAGATGCACGCGCACGCGTAGAACGCGCAGAGGGTGACCTCGCACTTACCAGGATCAGAGCCCCTTTCCCGGGAATGGTGGTTGAACGGCTCGCGAACGCAGGCGAATATCTCAACATAGGTGCCGACGTGGTGCGTTTGGTGGACACAGAACACCTTGAGATCGCAATGCCAGCACCAATCGCTATTCTGTCTTACCTGAAAGAAGGGGCTGAGGTCTCGGTTCGTTCCGGCGAAGAGGTAAACAACCTGCCGATCAGAACCGTTGTGCCTGTGGGCGACATGGTTTCCCGTATGGTTGAAGTACGACTAACAGCATCCAATACGCCCTGGATCATCGGTACACCGGTAACAGTCAGTCTGCCACGCGCAACCGCAAGCACCGGCATCGCAGTTCCTCGAGATGCCGTTGTCCTGAAGGGGGGCTCAATGTTTTTCTTCAAGGTGAAAAGTGACAATACCGCCGAACGCATCACTGCCGACCTCAGAAATGCAATCGGGTTATGGGTTCCGGTCAAGAACGGTGTCTCAGCAGGTGACAGAGTGGTTATCAGGGGCGCAGAGCGCTTGCAGCCCGGCCAAAGCGTGATGGTGACGGAACCACCGTCACGCTAAAGCCCGGTATTTCAGGTGACCGCTAGTCCGCAAGATTTGGCCTGAGCCAACGCTCTGCCGTTTCAATCGAGACGTTCCGGCGTGCGGCATAGTCTTCGAGCTGGTCTCTGTTGATTTTCCCCACACCAAAATAGTGCGCTTCCGGGTGAGCGAAATAATAGCCTGACACTGCTGCTGTGGGCAGCATTGCATAACTGTTGGTCAGTGAAACGCCCACCTGTTCCGTCGCGTCCAACAGACGGAACAACTCCACTTTTTCCGAATGATCCGGACACGCGGGATACCCCGGAGCTGGTCGGATGCCTTGATATCGTTCTTTAATCAGCTGCTCGTTGCTAAGGTTTTCATCTTTGGCAAACCCCCATAGCTCGGTACGGACCCGTTGATGCATGCGCTCTGCAAACGCTTCAGCCAGCCTGTCCGCCAGCGCTTTCAACAGGATTTCGTTATAGTCATCATGTGCGGCCTTATAGCGTTCCACGTGCTCGTCGATGCCATGACCTGCCGTTACAACAAAGCCACCAAGCCAATCATCCGGGCCGCCTTTCGGTGCTATGAAGTCGGCCAAACAATCGTTGGCACGACCTGCACGCTTCTGGACTTGCTGGCGTAGAAAATGAACCGTAGACCACTGACTATCGCGGTTCTCGTCGCCAAAAAGCCTGACATCATCGCCGTCTCGCTGGGCCGGCCAGAAACCCACCACACCTTTTGCCGTCAGCCATTTCTCGTCAACGATCTGTTTGAGCATTGCCTGTGCATCTTCAAACAGGCTACGCGCACTTTCGCCCACGACCTTATCATTCAAGATCGATGGATATGTCCCCGCCAGCTCCCATGTGCGGAAAAAGGGTGTCCAGTCAATACACCCAACCAGTTCCTCAAGCGGGTAGTCGTCGAACACCCGGGTTCCAGTGAATTGAGGTTTGACAGGTGTATATGTTTCGAAAGAGGCCTTCGAAGCATTTTGTCTCGCGGCATCAAGGCCGACGAGACGATCCACTTTTGGCTTGGCAAGGCGTTTTTCGCGAATATCATTATATTCGACTTTTACGCGCGTCACATAGTCTTCACGAAGCTCTTCAGACATCAGGTTACTGGCAACACCAACAGCTCTTGAAGCGTCCAGCACATGAACAACAGGGCCAGGATATTGCGGTGCGATTTTTACCGCTGTATGCACCCGGCTTGTCGTCGCCCCGCCAATAAGCAACGGCACGGTAAAGTTCGCGCGTTCCATTTCGGCAGCCACTGTCACCATCTCGTCCAGTGACGGCGTAATGAGACCGGAAAGGCCGATAATATCGGCGTTGTGATCGTTCGCAGCCTTGAGGATATCCGCCCAAGGCACCATCACACCCATATCGATGACTTCATAATTGTTGCACTGCAATACGACACCAACGATGTTTTTACCGATGTCATGCACATCGCCTTTCACCGTTGCCATAATGATCTTGCCTTTGGCCCGCGAACCCTCTTCCTTTTCCGCTTCGATAAAGGGCTGAAGATAGTTCACCGCCTGCTTCATTACCCTGGCAGACTTCACCACTTGCGGCAGGAACATCTCGCCTGCACCAAACAAATCACCAACCACATTCATCCCGTCCATTAACGGGCCTTCAATGACCTGAATGGGTCGCTCAAACTGCTGGCGAGCTGCCTCTGCATCTTCTTGGATATAGTCTGCGATGCCTTTCACCAACGCATATTCCATCCGTTTTTCAACAGGGGCTTCGCGCCAACTCAGGTCCTCGACCTTCTTTTTGCCGCCCTGCCCACGGTATTCGTCAGCGATATCAAGCAATCGCTCGGTCGCATCGTCACGTCGGTTCAGGATAACATCCTCAACCCTCTCTTTGAGGTCCGGGGGTATATCTGAATAGACCGTCAACTGACCTGCATTGACGATGCCCATGTCCATTCCCGCACGGATAGCGTGATACAGGAACACGCTGTGCATTGCCTCTCGAACGGGGTTATTGCCGCGGAAAGAGAAAGACACATTAGACACACCTCCCGAAACCTTTGCATGCGGCAAATGGGTTTTGATCAGGCGGGTAGCTTCGATGAAATCAACACCGTAGTTATTGTGTTCCTCAATACCCGTCGCGACCGCAAAAATATTGGGGTCAAAGATGATATCCTCGGGCGGAAACCCGACTTCGTTGACCAGTATATCGTATGAGCGTTTGCAGATATTGAACTTCCGGTCAATGCTGTCGGCCTGGCCATCTTCGTCAAAGGCCATAACAACAACAGCTGCACCGTAACGCATGATACGCCTGGCCTGAAAAATGAACGGGTCTTTGCCTTCCTTCATGCTGATGGAATTGACGACAGCCTTGCCCTGCACACACTTGAGACCCGCTTCGATGACAGACCATTTCGAACTATCGATCATCACAGGCACACGGGCGATGTCAGGCTCTGCCGCAATACGGTTCAGGAATTTAACCATCGCATCTTCCGCGTCCAGCATCGCGTCATCCATGTTGATGTCGATAATCTGTGCGCCGCCTTCCACCTGATGTCTGGCAACCTCTACTGCGGTCTCGTAATCGTTCTCAAAAATCAACTTTTTGAAACGGGCTGAACCAGCAACGTTGGTGCGTTCGCCAACATTGATAAACTGCGCAATGGGTGTGTTCATGAACTCAACTCAACTGGTGTAACAACAGCAATGTTAACGGGGTCAATGCCCGACAGCCGCATAACGGGCTCTGTGTGTGGTATCTGGCGCGGTTTGTTGTCGGCAACAGCCTCTGCAATGGCCCTGATATGATCAGGCGTTGTCCCACAGCACCCGCCGACAATGTTCAAAATGCCCTCGTCTGCCCAACCTTTGAGAAGACCTGCCGTCACTTCAGGCGTTTCGTCATATTCGCCCATTTCGTTGGGCAGACCGGCGTTTGGGTATACGCATACACGTGTGTCAGCAATGGCGGATATTGTCACAGCGTGAGGGCGCAAAAGTTCGGCACCAAACGCGCAGTTCAGACCCACAGCGAAGGGTTTCACATGCGCAACGCTATGCCAGAACGCCTCAATTGTCTGCCCAGACAGGTTGCGGCCGGACATGTCAGTGATGGTACAGGACATAAACACAGGCAAGCGAGCGCCCTGCTCTTCAAAAACCTCTTCGGTGGCAAATATCGCAGCCTTCGCATTCAGGGTATCGAAAATGGTCTCGATCAGAATGATGTCCACGCCGCCTTCGATCAGTCCTTCGACCTGCTCTTTATAGGACGCCATAACCTCATCGAACGTCACGGACCGGTAACCGGGGTTATCAACATCGGGCGAGACCGACAAAGACTGGTTCATTGGTCCAATTGAGCCAGCCACAAACCTTGGCTTCTCGGGGTTTTTGCGCGTCCATGCGTCAGCCGCCCGACGTGCAAGCCTTGCTCCCTCCACATTCATTTCGCGCGCATATTCCTGCATGTCATAGTCTGCCATAGATACACGCGTCGCATTGAACGTATCGGTCTCGATGATGTCAGCGCCTGCCGCAAGAAACGCTTCATGAACACCGGTAATCACTTCCGGTTTGGTTAGCACCAGCAGGTCATTATTGCCGCGCAGGTCCTTATGCCAGTCTGCAAATCGGTCACCCCGATAATCTGCTTCAACAAGGCCTTCTTTCTGGATCATGGTGCCCATGGCGCCATCCATGATCAGAATGCGCTCGTCTGCCAGCAACGCCAACTGGTCTGCAACGTCTGTTTTTTCGGCTATTGTCATTCTTTTTCCTCCGACACCGGGGCGCGGTGACCGAGCATATGGCAGACAGCAAACGTCAAATCCGCCCGGTTAAGTGTGTAGAAATGAAAATCCTTCACGCCGCCAGCATACAGTTTCCGGCACATTTCACCCGCCACTGTGGCTGCCACCAACGACCGGGTTTCCGGCCGGTCATCAAGGCCATCAAACAGGTTGCCCAGCCACTGAGGCACAGAGGCCCCGGTTGACCCGGCGAAGTTCTTCAGCGTTCTAAAATTTGACACCGGCAGGATGCCCGGAACAATCGGAACATCAATGCCATAAGACTGGCAATGATCCAGAAAACGGAAATATTGATCCGTTTCAAAAAAGAACTGGGTAATGGCCCGGTTAGCGCCCGCATCAATCTTTCGTTTCAGATTATCAAGATCAGCAGCCAAATTCGGACTATCCGGATGAATTTCAGGGTACGCAGCAACGGAAATGTCGAAATCGCCAATAGAGCGAATACCTGCGACAAGCTCTGTCGCATTCTGATACCCTTCCGGGTGTGGTTCGTACCGGCTGGCACCCTCTGGCGGATCCCCGCGCAGCGCTACTATACTTCGCACCCCCGCCGCATGATAATCACGGATCACCTCATCCACTTCGTTCTTGCCTGCACCAACGCATGTTAAATGCGCGGCGGGCTTGAGGCTTGTCTCCTCCAGAATGCGCTTAACGGTATTGTGGGTTCTTTGGCGTGTAGAACCACCAGCACCATAGGTCACAGAAACAAAAGAAGGGTTTAACGCTTCCAGCCTGGTGATCGAAGCCCACAAGGTTTCTTCCATCTTGGGCGTTTTCGGCGGGAAAAACTCGAAGGAGATATTGGCATCATTCACCGGTGCCGCGAACAGTGACCCAGACCGGGCAAGCGCATCATTGTTATCGTTCATCGGATCAAACTCTCTTACCAAAATTCCAGATGGTCACGCGCAGTTCTCCGCCATCAAGGTGTTTAAGGGTGTTCAAGGACAGCCCAACCGCGCGGCCCCAGTTTTCTATTTCTTCGTCAGCAAAACCAAGCCGCCGGTGCGCGTGCTCATCTCGTAGAAACTCTTGTTCATGAGGAGCAAAATCAGCGATCAGGACCATGCCGTCCGGCGCCAAAACTCGTGAGGCTTCAGCAATAGCTTTTGCCGGCTCTTCAGCAAAGTGGAGCACCTGGTGAAACAAGATCAGGTTCTGGCTTTCGGGCTCAACACCCAGATCATACATGTCGCCGAGCCGAACCTGTGCGCGCCCAACTTCCTGCGCATCCAGCTGTGCCCGCGCAATCGCCAGCATGGCACGGGACACATCAATACCCAGCGCTGTTTCTGACAGCGGCGCAAACAACTCCAGCATCCTGCCGGTTCCCGTGCCGATATCAAGCAAAGTGCGTATCTTTTTCCCGCCCTGTTGGGCTAGAAGCTCCTGCTCAACCTGTTCCTCTGAAACGTGCATGGACCGAAGCTGGTCCCAGTCTTTTGCATTTGCCTGAAAATACGCCTGAGCGCGTTCAATCCGCTCAACGCGAATCGCCGACAAACGACCCAGATCATCCGCGAAAGCATCGTCCTCCCGGTCCAGTAGAGCAACCAGCGCCGAGTTGAGGTGACCAGATACACCGCTTGAAGCCAGACGATAAAATACTTGTGTTCCCTCCTGAAAACGGTTGAGCAAGCCGGACTCTCCCATCAATTTCAGGTGTCTGGATACACGTGGCTGACTTTGATCCAGAATTTGCACCAACTCGCCAACCGTTAACTCGCCTTTGGAAAGTAAGGCGATAATGCGCAACCGGGTTGCTTCGCCCGCTCCGCGTAATGCTGTTAAAAGTTGGTTCATGGTTGCCTCGAACTTAGTTGAAATTCTATATAAAGATTTCTTTATATAAGTAAAGCTTGTTTTGGATATGCGACGTTTCATGAAATTGTGATCTATTGGTGCTGTCGCTGAAGCTTTTATCTTGATAAAGCCATATTTCAGAGGCATCGAGCCGAAGCAAACGACTATCTGTCTGGTATTTTTTTGAGATCTATATGACTTTTTTAAATTCGACCCGTTGGGGACTAGTGGTTTCTCTGATTTTTCTAACAGCTGCGTGTGCGTCAAATTCAGCCAATGTGGAAACCGGCGTTAATGACCCTTACGAGGAGATGAACCGGAAAATTTTCGAATTCAACCGTTCGTTCGATCGACAGATTTTGCGACCGATTTCGACAGCATACAAATTCATCATGCCAAAACCGGCGCAAGACGGTGTCAGCAATGCGATGCGCAACCTGAGGGAACCCTGGGTTTTCGTAAATGATATCCTGCAGCTAAAATTTAAAAGAGCCCTGACCACACTCACACGCTTCACGTTGAATACAACGGTTGGCCTCGCCGGGCTGTTTAGAGTTTCTGACGGCATGGGGGTTCCCTATCACTCTGAAGATCTTGGTCAGACGCTGGCTGTCTGGGGAATTGAAGAAAGCCCCTATTTCGTCATTCCGTTTGTTGGCCCGTCCACCAATCGGGACTTTGTCGGCTTTGCGGGGTATTTCTTTCTCGACCCGGTCAATATCGCGCTCAATAATGAGAATGAGGGCGGGCTGGCCTTGCTAAGGGCGGGTGTAGACGCCCTGGACGCACGCGTGCGGCTTCACGATGCTATCGATGAACTTTACAAGGAAGACGACCCGTATGTCGTCATGCGATCACTGTACTTCCAGACACGCAGGTACGAAATTTACGACGGTAATCCGCCGGCAGACGAAGCAGAAGAAGACTTCTTCGACGAGTTGGAGGATTATGAAGAACTGGAAGATAGCGAAGGCACAGGTGGAAACTAATCCGGTCTCTACTGCCTAATTGCTGAGATGCAAACAGGCAGTGCCGCCGGGCAAGCCATACTTTAGATATATGACTTGCAGCTCCTCAAGGAATTCATCCTGATACATCAGGTCACGCATGCGTGCCTTCATTGCAGCGTATCTTGGGCTATAGGACGTGGAAAGTGCGAGGCGCAGAGAATCGAGATAAAACGGCGCGGCAAAACGGTCCCAATCACCTTCTGGAATTTTGTAGCTGGGATGCAGATTGTTGCGGTACCCTTGCAAAACTGCGTCATCGATAACGAAAGCGTCCACCCGCCCACGAAACATCATGCGGAACATGATATCCGTGTTGGCAATCTGCATGCCGGTCGCGTTGAGTGTTGGCAAATAACGATCATGAAAATAACCATTACCCGAATATGCAACGCGTTTTTTGTTCATATCAGCAAGTTTCAGAACAGGCGCAGTCTTCAGCGACATGACTGCTGTGCTAATGCAGCCGACATCCAGCAAGTGATCCACTTCGCTGTTTAATTTTTCGCCGCGATAGATAATGCTAAAATCATATTCGCCTGTTTTCAAAGAGCGCAGCACACGCGAAACCGGGGCGATAGTATATTGATTGGTAATGCCCAGAGCCCGGTCAGCGGCCCGGGCAATCTCAACAAGCATACCTCTCGGTTGTCCGTCTTCCATCCAGCCATAAGGGAACCAGTCTACAATGCTGTATGTGGGCGACGCACTAGCGCGCATTCCCAAAGCACCAGTAACCGATATCAGGAAAGCCAGAATAAGCTTGTAACGTCGCAAACCTCCCCCCCCTTCCAAGCAATTGCTGCGACGCTTGTGTCGCAAGCAACGCAAGAACACAAAACGTCAGACAGCAAACTCTAGCAGCTAGATATTAGCGAAATCTTAGCGGGCAAATTTACGGTATTTGATCCGGTGCGGTTGTGTTGCATCCGCGCCCAAACGCCGTTTCTTGTCCTCTTCGTAGGCCTGGAAGTTCCCTTCGAACCACTCCACATGGCTATCGCCTTCGAAGGCCAGCATATGTGTCGCGATACGATCAAGGAAGAAGCGATCGTGGCTGATCACCACCGCACAGCCCGCGAAATTTTCCAGGGCCTCTTCAAGCGCTGCAAGCGTTTCTGTATCAAGGTCATTGGTCGGCTCATCAAGCAGCAACACATTGCCCCCCCCCTTGAGCATTTTTGCTAAATGTACCCGGTTCCGCTCACCGCCGGACAACAGGCCGACTTTCTTCTGCTGGTCGCCACCCTTGAAATTGAAGGCCCCAACGTAGGCCCGTGTACTCACCTCCGCCTTGCCGAAAGTAAAAATATCGTGGCCGCCGGATATCTCTTCCCAAACATTCTTGTTGGGGTCTAATGCATCACGAGATTGATCCACATAACCAAGCTCCACAGTTTCACCCAGTTCAATCTCGCCAGCATCAGGCTTTTCGGCGCCAGTGATCATGCGGAACAATGTGGTTTTACCTGCGCCGTTCGCACCAATGATACCAACGATACCGCCCGGTGGCAGAGAGAATTCCAAATTTTCGAACAACAATTTGTCACCAAACGCTTTGGTGAGCCCCTTGGCCTCAATCACCTTGTTGCCAAGGCGTGCCGGTGGCTGAATCTTGATCTGTGCCGGGCCGGAAACACGATCCTGCTGGTCCTTGAGCATCTCATCGTAGGCCTTGATCCGGGCTTTTGATTTGGCCTGGCGCGCTTTCGGGCTTTGCCTGATCCACTCCAGTTCGTCGTTCATGGCTTTCTGACGAGCCTTGTCCGTACGCTCTTCCTGAGCCATCCGTTTGGTTTTCATCTCCAGCCATGCGGTATAGTTGCCTTCAAAAGGGATACCCTGCCCCCGGTCCAGCTCAAGCACCCAGCCAACAACATTATCAAGGAAATAGCGATCGTGGGTCACGAGGATCACACAACCTTTGTAATCCTGCAAATAACGCTCCAGCCACGCGACCGTTTCGGCGTCCAGATGGTTGGTTGGCTCATCCAGTAGCAAAATTTCCGGCTTTTCCAGCAACAGTTTACACAAAGCAACCCGGCGTTTTTCACCGCCGGAAAGCCTGTCAACGGACCAGTCATTGGGCGGACAACACAATGCATCCATCGCAACTTCTGCCTGACTTTGCAGGTCCCAGGCATCTGCCGCGTCGACCTGTTCCTGAAGTTCACCCATTTTTGCGAGCAAATCCATGTTTTCCGGGTCTTCGCCGTACGCCATGGCAACGGCATTGAACTCATCGACCAGTGCCTGTGTGGCGGCCATGCCCTCCATCACGTTGCCCAGCACATCCTTGCTATCGTCAAGCTGCGGTTCCTGTGGCAAATACCCGACACGGATACCGTCTGCGGCCCACGCTTCACCGCCAAACTCGGTGTCATAGCCTGCCATGATTTTCATCAACGTTGATTTACCGGCACCGTTTTGACCGATAATCGCGATTTTCGCATCAGGCAGAAAGTTCAGGGAAATGCCGTTCAGAACCTGCTTGCCACCCGGGTAGGTTTTGGACAGTTTCTGCATCTGGTAGACGTACTGATAGGCAGCCATGGATTTGGGACCTCAAAGAATTTGAATGAATTGGGCTTCAATTAGCGCAGAAAACGAAGTGGAACAAGCCGGATTCGCCAGTTTCTCGACTGAAATTAACCGTCATCCGAACTAAACGTGCGATGCGAAGGCAAGCCATCCTGCATATGCAGCCACGGCAACTTTGTTTTGACATAAGTATGGGCCTGGGGCTCGAACTCCGCGGCGCGGTCCAGTAAAACCAGATGCAGGTGAATTTCATCCGGCCATGCTTCGCCTTCAAACGAAACAGCGCTGCCACATTTATTACAAAACCGTCGGGTTACGCCGGGGCTGGACCGGAACATTGTCAGCTCTTCCCCTGTAATCCGCACTGAAGATTTATTGAAACCTGCGTATGTCGCAAAAGCGGCGCTGGTTGCTTTCTGGCAGCTAGGGCAATGACAGTGGCCGACCCACAGCGGATCACCCAGCACTTCAAGTTTTACACTACCGCATAAACATTTGCCTGCATGGTCCGGCTCGAAACTCATCAGTCTTTCTTCGCAAAAAATTTATTGAATGAGGCATCGGCTCGCGCTTTGCTCGCCTGATACAGGTCGCTGGCAGTCGTTTTTTCCCAATAGGCCTCAAGCTTCGGGCACCCTTCGAAACCATTGACACCAAATTGTGGCATCAGACGATCAAACCAATAGAACTGGGACATCAATGCAGCGTCAGCGTGTGTGTAACTGCTGCCAACGGCAAAACCATGATCCCCGAGGATTGTTTCCAGATACCCAAGCGCCGCCGGAATGTTTGTATCCTTGGCTGCCGCAAGCTCTTCATCTGTGGCCGAGCCGCCGAAGGCTACGCGTCCCACCGGCCCAATAGCGTTGGTGTAATAAACATCCAGCACCCTTACGATCCGGCTGGTCCGGGCTGCTGCCAGCGGATCGGCAAGCGTAAGCGACGTGCCACCAGCCACCGCGTCAAGATACTCGACAATAACCTGACTTTCGGTCAGCGACGTGCCGTCCTCAAGAAGCAGAAACGGAATTTTACCAAGCGGATGATGGTTGAAATGCTCGTCAGACTTAAACCCTCCGGGCACATCCGATAGCGTTACAGCGTCTGGCTTTCCCTTCATCTCCAGTGCAATCAGTACTCGCTCAACATAGGGAGATACGCTGTGTCCACATAACTTCATAACCAATCCTCTTCAGGTGTCTTGCCAATCGGCAAATTACTATTTCATCGAAGCCATCACCACATCAAGTGAAGATTGGATGCGAGCATGGGAATTGATCGCAAGATCACTGTATTTCTGCGTATTCCACCACACCGCAAATCCCGGGCGGCCGTCCATTGGGCGCAGATCGTATTTCGACAGGAAATGCTCAAGGAAAAACATATGCGGTATCAACGCAATGTCTGCGAATGAAAGTGAATTCCCCACAGCAAATGGGCCACCAGAAAGAGTCTTCTCCAGAAAGTCGAACGCAGACGGCAAGCCGCTCGTGAGCGCGGTCTCTATGGCAACCTCGTCGGGTGCAACCCGCCCGAACATGGGACGTGAAAGAGCCGCGGTATGCGGCGCGACATATACGTCGACAATTCGGGCAACAAGCCTGGCCCTGGCTGCATCCAGCGGGCTACCGGGCTCAAGATCGGGCCCCGGAAACATGGCGTTGAAGTATTCGGCAATAATCTGTCCTTCAGGCAGGCACGTACCATCTTCCAGCAACAGATATGGAATTTTCCCTAGCGGACTTTCGGCCAGCAGTTCTTCCGAACCAAAACCACCCGGCATCCCGGCAAGCTCTACCTTGTCGATAGCATCCTTGATTTCAAGCACCATGTAGGCGCGTTCATAGTAGGGTGAGAGATGCACACCGCGCAGTTTCATAATTCCCCCAAATTAACGACACAGATGCAAGCACACTCCTAACGTTTTTTTAGTCTGTCAATAAAATCAGCCATACCCTCTGGTGATGAACCGGCATCGACATCCTTTTCACGGACGAAGACATGCTCTTCCAATTGGCTTCCCAGCAACACCTCAATATCTTTCAGCGCTTTTTCCGGGGGCGAATGACCGCCATATGTCAGGAAAAGTGCCATTTTTTGAGGCAATCGCTGGTTATCATCCAGAAAAGCCCTCAGGGGCGCAGCAGGGTAGCTGGTCCAGATAGGTCCGCCAATAACGAGGCAGTCATAGTCATCCGGGGCATAATCATCGGGTAGTTCGATGACAGGAAGTCGCCGCTTCAAGCTGTCATATGCGGCTCGAACATACCCCAGGACTCCGCGGTATTTTTCGCATGAAATTTGCTCGACTGTCGCATCAAGCGCCTTCGCCAGTGATTGGGCAACCTTCGCTGATGTACCCGTACGTGAATAATATAGAACCAATATTTTGCTCATAATGCGCCGGACATAGCGCAGCCATCACGAGAACGCCTTGACGCCAGTCAAAATGCAGCCTCTTTTAACCAGCCAATTGAAAGCGTATAAGGTTGATCGCAACCACAATCATTACCACCGCAATGAAGCTGTCGAGCAAGCGCCAGGTAATCGGTTTCCGGAACAGGGGCGCGGCTTTTTTGCCGCCGAATGCCAAACCATAAAACCAGACTGCCGAGGCGATGATAGCACCGGCCCAAAACGCCATACGTTCTGTGTCCGTTGCATATTGGACACTGACGCCGCCGATAAGAACCATTGTGTCCATGTAAACCCATGGGTTCAGCAATGAGAACGCAGCCGCATGCAGCATGGCTGTGCGCACACCTGCCCCAGCAGCATCGCCCGCCGCTTCATCCATCGAGCGACTATCCAGTACCTCGGGTTTGATTGCAGCCTTGATGCTTTTGACGGCAAACCATGTCAGGAACACCACGCCGCCCCAGCCGAGCCAAACTGATAATGTGGCATTTCCCGCAATAAAACGGCCAACGCCCATAACTCCCAGTGTGATCAATGTTGCATCCGCCGCAAAACAGACACTGGCAACAGGCACAGCATGCCGCCCGCGAATACCCTGTCGCAGCACATAGGCATTTTGGGGCCCGATCGCCATGATCAGTCCGATCGAGATTACGAAACCTTCCAGCAGTGTTACCAGCATAGCCATAAGGCCCTATTCGCACACCTTTTCAGGCGCTTCAAGAAACCTTTACTTATGCAGCAACCTATGCCTTATTTTCGGGGCAATCGTAGGGTATTCAAGGGATACAAAGAGCTTTCCGGAGGTACTTGTGAAGGTTTTGAAACAAATTGTTCTTTCGGGTCTGGCTCTGGTATCCGGTGGGTGTGCCAGCAGCCTGAGTTATGAAGAACAGGTAATCGCCTACAACGACAAAGTACGCAAACCATACGAAGCATGCTTGGCAACACTGGAGCCCTCGGAAAATGGTGGCTTCATGTCAATGGTTGGTGATGGCATGTGCACCTACAGTCAACACAGGGAAGGGGCTGCGGGTAAAAAGTGTTCCGCAGGATTCCGTCGAACAACCTCCGCTCTGACAAGCCCCCGACGTTCCTGCCAGCCCTATCATGCTGTCTCGGATTCAAATGGAAAGTTGATGCTCGAGGAATCCCACGACGGTGTATCACTACTCGTTGTCACAGTATTCACGCGAGAACTCTCGGACGCTGAACATTGGCAGGGGGATCTTTTTTGCCGCTCTCGTGACAAGCAAAAAAGTTTCTCGGATGTCCAATTTGAACCTTACGAACTGCCGCGTGACAAAAATAAACGCTGGAAACCAAAATGGTCCCAAATCGGCTGGAGAGGCGTTTTTCCTGACAGTGAAACAGAAGATATTGGCAACTTGCGCGATTTTCGCGGATATCGCATGTGCCAGATTTTCTGGCGCTACCCCAACCGGGCCAATCGCTACACCATGGTCCTGGCAAAATTGGGCTATTTCTAGAAGTTACGTCCCAACCAATCGATAAGCGCAATGTTGACCTCATCGGCTTTTTCCTGCTGCGTCCAGTGACCGATGCCCTTGAAATCAACGCGTTCATATGGTTCACACAGATCTTCCATGCCATCTGCCAGTTTAGGCGGGCAAACACCATCCAGTTCAGCTGTAAACATCAAGCATGGCTTCATAACTTTCGGCAGCGCACCGTCGACCAGAAATTGTTTCTGGGCTTCCCAGTTGCCAGCCATGTTGCGATACCAGTGCAAAGGCCCCATCATGCCGTTTCGTGAAAAGGCGTCGACATAATAGTCCATTTCCTCGTTCGACAGCAGCAATTCACCGCCCCAGGCTTCTTCGCCAGCTTGTAATAGACTGACAAGGTCCAGGCTTTTAATCGCAAATGCCAGGTTTTCATCGGCAGGCTTGCGCACACTGCGACCACCCGTCGGTCGGCGCAGGAAAAAGTTGAAGGTTTCGCGCAGGTTTTCTTCCAGAACTGGTTCACACGCGCCTTGGGTCTGGAAGCGCACGATATACATGCTTTCCCCCAAGGCCTGCCTGAACAATGAAACCGGGTCTATTGGGAAATGACGCATCAGCGGCACATTCATGCCGGCGCAGCCGAGAACCCTGTCTCCAATATAGAAAGGCGTTTGCCACAGTACAATGGCCCCCCAGTCGTGACCCACGAGAACAGCTTTTTCAATTCCGAAATGGTCCTGAACGGCGACAATATCACTGGTCAGTTTGGCCATTGTGTAATTTTCCACACCTTCGGGTGCATCCGACCGGCCATAGCCCCGACCATCATAGGTAATAGCCGGATATCCTGCCGCTGCAAGCGCATCCAGCTGGTTGTTCCACGTGATTGCCACATCAGGCCAGCCGTGCATGAATATAACGGCAGGTTTATCAGTCTCGGTTGGGAGCGGACCTTCCCGATAAACTGCCAGCTTGACGCCTTCGTTATCGACATATTCCGGATTTTTAAAGTCAAGCACGGCCAATCTCCCCTAAAAGCCTATTAACACTGACAAAAACAGTGCCGCAATTGCCAGCGGCACCGCGTATCGTATCAATGCATATAGAGTATGAAATAGCGCTCCGTTTTCCAGCGACAAGGTGGTTTGCACCTTCTCCCTTGGCAGCCCCCACCCCACCATCAAGGCAAATGCCAAGCCGCCCAATGGCAACACAATATTATTCACCCCTTCCCGGATCAGATCAAACCAGGTGTGGCCATCCAGTCCGATGAATGCGAGAGGGTAAAAGTCTTTCCATGACGAGAACGACAGGATCGTGAGCATACTGAGAACGAGCACAACAGTAGCCATGACAAAAGCAGCAACCGGTCGGGACATGCCATACTCTTCGAGTTTTGCTGTCGTAGGGGACAGTAACACGATTGATGATGTCAGGGCTGCAAACGTCAGAAGCAAAAAGAACACGAACGCAACAATTGCTCCGGCGGGTATCTCGGTAAATACAACGGGCAGCGTCACAAATACCAGACCCGGGCCGACATCGGGCTCCATACCTGCCGCGAACAACAGAGGGAAAATGGCAAGCCCCGCCAACAGGGCGACAGCGAGGTCCATCACAACAACCCAGCCTGCAGCGCGCGGCAAATGCACATCACGCCCCATATAGGAACCCATGATCATAATGCCGCCTACACCAACACCAATGGTAAAAAACGCCTGCCCAACAGCATCCATGAACAGTTTGGGCCCAAAGGTCATTTGGTTGAAACCAAACAGAAAATCAACGGCCTTGCCAAAGGAGCCCGTCACTGCCGAATACACAACCATGCCCAGAAGCATGATAAACAGTGCGGGCATCATCAGTTTGCTGGCTCGCTCAATACCGCCTCTCACGCCCGAAGCCACGATTGCGGCTGTCAATGCGCAGAAAAATGCCGCCCATACCAGCGGCCCCATCGGCTCTGATTTGAATCCGGCATCATAGGAACGAATGGCATCAACACTCCATTCCGTCATACCGCCCGCAATCGCACCATAGCCATAAGCCATGATCTGCCCGGCAATGACCGAATAAAAACTCAGGACCATAATGGTGGCCAAAAGGCCAACCCATGCAACCCAGTGCCACGGAAGGAGGCTCCCGGCCTCTTTGGAGAGGACCTTTAGAGCCGTTACCGGGTTGGCGCGCCCCATTCGACCTAGCGCTAATTCCGCGATAAAAACCGGTATTGCGATAAAGGCCAGAGCCAGCAGATACACCAGCATGAAACCTGCACCGCCATTTTTACCAGCGACATAGGTAAAGCTCCACACGTTGCCAAGCCCGATGGCAGAACCCGCTGTCGCAACAATGAACGCCAAACGGCTTGAAAACCTCGGGCCGCGAGTGCCTGAGCCAGTTTCCGTTGTCATAACCCCTCCCAAGGTTTCGTGCACAATCCGCTTCTAGCCCTAAGGTGTTCGCCAGCCTGGTGCAAGCGTGTTCCGGAATAATCCCCTTGGAGCACGATGGGACTTTGTTTACAAAGAGATAAGGGAGGGCTGGTTTATGAAACTCAGACATATTTTTGCGTCGGTCGCATGTACTCTTTTGGCATTTGCTGCGGGGGCACAAGACGCCGAACCCGGCGAAGAACGCGCACGGTCGATAACGAAGCTGCCGCTGGTCGCAAGCCCC
The DNA here is from genome assembly GCA_947503625.1 of uncultured Kordiimonas sp. Lineage (GTDB taxonomy): Bacteria > Pseudomonadota > Alphaproteobacteria > Sphingomonadales > Kordiimonadaceae > Kordiimonas. Next base: position 696,666 of record CANNEK010000001.1, read on the forward strand.
AGAGAAAGTCGATTATCCCAAGGACCCTTCAAACGATTAGTGATCAGAGGCGCAACCGTCGTTGATGGCACAGGTTCTCCTCCCATTGGTCCGATGGACATTGTGATTGAAGGCAATCGGATCACGGAAATCCGCGGTGTCGGCAACCCCGGGGTTTCCATTAATCCTGACCGTCGCCCGGAACCCGGTGACTATGAGATCGATGCAGATGGCAGTTATGTATTGCCCGGGCTTATTGACGCACACAGCCATATTGGCAACGCGCTATGGGGACTGACCGGTGACATGCCGCCGATGGATTATATATTCAAACTCTGGATGGGCCACGGTATCACAACCAGTCGCGAAGTGGGGTGTGGCCTCGGTGCAAACTATACAATCGGCGAAAAAACACGCTCCGAGAAAAATGAAATCACCGCCCCGCGGCTGATTGTGCATTGTGGTTTTCCCACCGGATTTTCCGAGGCCAGGCAAGCAGAAGACTGGGTGCGCGCCATAAAGCGCAAGGGTGCTGATGGTATCAAGTTTTTTGGCGGACACCCAAGTGTACTGGAAGCGGCGTTTGCCGAAGCCAAAAAGCAGGGGCTGCGCACAGCATTCCATCACGCTCAGCTATCTGTCGCGCGGGTAAATGTACTGACATCGGCACGCTGGGGCCTGAATTCCATGGAACACTGGTATGGCCTGCCCGAAGCCCTATTTGATGACCGTATTATTCAGGATTACCCTTACGACTATAATTACAACAACGAACAGGACCGGTTTGGCGAAGCTGGCCGCCTCTGGCAACAAGCCGCAAAGCCTGGCAGTAAAAAATGGAATGACGTGATGGAAGAGCTGCTGGCGCTTGATTTCACACTCGATCCTACTTTTACCATATATGAGGCCAATCGCGATGTAATGCGGGCTCGCAATGCTGACTGGCACCATGACTATACCCTGCCCTCTGTTTGGCGTTTCTTCCAGCCGAACAGAGTTTTGCACGGGTCTTATCATTTTGACTGGACCACAAAGGACGAGATCGACTGGAAGCGTAACTTTGACCTGTGGATGACTTTCGTAAACGAATACAAAAATCGTGGAGGCCGGGTGACGGCGGGTTCTGACAGCGGCTTTATCTTCAAATTATTCGGTTTCGACTATATCCGCGAACTCGAACTGCTGCAGGAAGCTGGCTTTCATCCGCTTGAGGTGCTGCAGTCAGCGACCATCAACGGCGCGGAACTTATTGGCAGGGACAAGGACCTTGGCAGTATCGAGGTCGGTAAACTGGCGGACCTTGTGATCCTGGACGAAAACCCGATCAACAACTTCAAGGTTTTATACGGTACAGGCCACATGCGGCTCAATGACGAGACCAATGAAGTCGAACGCGTCGGTGGCGTAAAATACACCATCAAGGACGGCATAATTTATGATGCAGTCATGATGCGCGCTGATGTACGCGCCATGGTACAGGCAGCAAAGGACGCAGAAAAAACTGCTAACTAAAGGAGTTTTTCAATCGCTTTTCGGATGCTGGCAGGTGTGTCGGTGGGCGCAAAACGCTTCACCACATTGCCGTCCCGATCAACGAGGAATTTGGTGAAATTCCACTTGATACGCTGGCTGCCCATCAGACCCGGCTTTTCGGCCTTGAGGTATTTGTAGATTGGATCGGCCTTTGCGCCGTTCACGTCGATTTTGGAAAACATCGGGAAGCTGACACCGTAATTTATCTGGCAAAAATCGCCGATCTCGTCATTAGTGCCCGGGTCCTGGCTGCCAAACTGGTTGCAGGGAAACCCTGCAATCACCAGCCCCTTGTCCTTCAAGTCCGAATACAGCTTCTCCAGCCCTTCAAACTGAGGTGTAAAACCACATTTGGAAGCCGTGTTGACGATAAGCATTACCTTGCCCTTATAGTCAGCAAGCGGTTGCTCCTTGCCATTTAACAGGGGGGCATTGAAATCATAAATGTTGGTCATGGCAACCTCGACTGGTTCTGAAAAGCTGGTTTCAATCCAAACTAGCGCCTTTATCACGGATGGCAAGCTCTAGCCGGGTGATCGCCCTCATCGTAGATGCACGGTTGATTTCCATCCAGGCCCATATTTCGAAACTCAACATTGTTATACCGGACAACAAGGACCAGACACCCCAGAATATCTGGCCGGATATGTCTGTTGCGGTCCAGAACTGCCAGATACATGCGACAAGACCAACAAGCGCAAGCATGGTGATGCCAAGAACAATCTTGACCTCCGTGCCGGTGCTGCCTTTCAGCGTTGCATGAAACATTTCCGTTAGGTCACCGGTTTCACCAATTATCTTGTATATGTCGAGGCTTTCCGCCTCCAGCTCGCGCTTGATGCGTTCGTCAATACTGCTCATCTGACTATCTCCAGTTTTACTCTGTCATGACTCGGGCCGTTTTTACCAGCACCTTGGGGGTTATCATGGGCTTCAGTTTCAGGTTCGATTTCTTTTTTGAGGCGGTCACGGGCCCGCGAGAGCCTGGACTTCACTGTCCCTTGTGGTACATCCTGCACCAGAGCAATCTCCGCTATGCTCAGGTCTTCCAGATAAAAAAGATACAGTGCCTCGCCTTCACCGGCAGGCAACGCCCTGATCAGCCTTCTTAGCTGGTCTGCCGTTGCCCAGGCCTCTGGCATATCATCTGTGATGTGTTCTTCATGCAGTTCTTCAGCCGCGGCGGCGCCTCTGCGGCGGATATGATCGAGCGTACGCCACCGAACCGCCTTGAAAACGCGTGCCCTGAACGCAGATGGCGGAAATGCCTGCTTCATGGCCCGGAGCGTCAACATCCAAGCATCCTGCACAGCGTCCCGTGCCAGAGTATCGTCCTGACACAGGCGATACGCAAACCTGAGGAGCGAAGGCTGATAAAGACGGTAAAGCACTTCAAAGGCGCGGTCATTACCAGCCTGCGCGGCAAGCACAAGCTTCTCTTCTTTTGCTCTTATGTCAATCGCTGTCGTGTCAACCGGAGCCAAAGGCCTGTCCTCGCTACAGTCGGGTTGCCACTTTCAAGTTCGGCTTCCCTTGGGGCATTCAGCATAAAAACGCCGCACACCCCATTCAGGTTCGCAAGGATATAAGATTTTCTGACGCGTGGCTATTTCGAGCGCTCTGCCAATGTCGCGACAGCCAGCTCAAGGCGCTTGACCTCGCGCATCAGGCTGGCGCGGTTCATCTCCATCCACTGCCATTGCTTAAGCGCCATCTGGGCCATGCCTGCTGCCAGAAACCAGACACCCCAATAAGCACGGTCATCAACCGTGGCAGCGCGGAAGAATTCATAGCCACACCAGATCATCAGGCCGCCAGTGATCACCGTCATCACACCAATCAGCACAACCCATCTGCGCATGCTGCCATGAAATGCTGCAGACACGAGATCCGGCAAACCGCCTTCTTTGGCGAGCATTTCGTCAATAGCAGCGGTTTCTCCCGCCAGTTCCTTTTTTATTCGTTGATCAAATTCAGACATTAGCTGTCTCCATTCGTTGTTTGCTGTCGATATTTTCTATTTTGTCATTTGCTGTCGTAACCGGGCCCTTGCCCTGTTCAGCCGGGACTTGACGGTACCAATTGGTATGTCAAGGACCCCGGCAATCTCCACCAATCGAAGCTCCTGTGTGTAGAACAGTGTCAGTATCTGCCTCTCGACATCTGGCAATACAGCAAGATGCCCAGCGAGTTGCTCGGGTGTTGCATCCGGTTCATCGCTACTGGCCGCAAGTTCTGGCAAATCATCCAGGCTCACGGCCACTTTCGGCAAAGACCTCGCCCTGTCGGTAACCCGCCAACGGACCGTTTTATAGGCCCACATACGGAACCCGCGCGGGTCCTTCAGCTTCCTCAGTGTTCTGGAAAGGGTGATCCATGCATCCTGCACCGCATCCATCGCCAGCTCCCTGTCACCTGACAGGCGGTACGCAAAGCGACGCAGTGGCAAGTCATAGAGACGAAACAAAGCATCGAAAGCACGGATATCACCGCCTTGGGCGGCCAATACCAAAAAGTCTTCTTTTGCTCTGTCCATATGCTCGCCGCCCTTTCTCAGGGTATTAAGACGGGCGCTTGCGTAAAAAGGTTCAGCTTTATTTTTTGTGCACTAATCGTCGAAAGTCAGAACACCATGCATCACTTCAACTGCCTGTCCGGATATCAACAGGCGGTCGCCCGCAACCTGCAACCAGAGGTCACCGCCCCGGGCAGATACCTGCTGTGCAAACAACTCATCCTTGCCCAATTTTCCGGCCCAGTATGGTGCCGAAACACAATGGGCAGATCCTGTGACCGGATCCTCGCCAATTCCATGGTTGGGGAAAAAACAGCGCGAGACAAAATCAATGTCACCTTCACCCGGTGCGGTCGTAATAAACCCGTAGGGTGCAAAGGCTTTGAGCGCTGCCATATCCGGCTGCAACGCCGCAACCGTTTGCTGATTGGGGTAAACAAGCAGCAGATCACGGTCTGCCTTCTCGCTCTTCAGCACCGCGATCGGCGCTGCCCCCATGGCGCTACCCAACCCCAATGGGGCAGCAAACGGTACAGGCGGCAGATTGGGGAAATCCATCTGGTACATGTCAGCCATTCGTTTGACCATAAGAACCCCCGACAGGGTTTTGAAGCGAACAGTTTCAAGGTCACTTTGAAGATGGGTAAAGACCACATGCGCAGTTGCCAATGTGGCATGACCACAAAGCGCGACTTCAACCCCCGGTGTGAACCAACGCAGGTGATATTCTGTGTCTGCATCCGTAGTTGGCACAAGGAAGGCAGTTTCAGAAAGATTATTTTCAAGCGCAATGGATTGAAGCGTTTTGTCATCCAAAAAAACGTCAAGCAGGCATACCGCCGCTGGATTACCGCCAAACGCGCGGTTTGTAAACGCATCAACCTGATAAATAGGTATTGTGACCATAGGACTTACCCGGCAAGAACCCATGCCTTGATCTCGTCAGCATCTTTAGCGGCAAAACCCAAACGGTATTCGCCGTCTTTTTGCCAAACCGGTCGTTTAACCAGCGCGTCATTGGCCGCCATCAGTTCTATGGCCTTAGCCTCATTCACATCCTGTTTGTCGGACTCATCCAGCTTGCGCCAGGTTGTACCGCGTGTGTTGAGGAGAGAGCTCCAACCCAGGACATCACTAAAACCCTGCAGCAATTCAGCGTCAATGCCATCAGCGCGGTAGTCATGGAAACGATGTTCAACTCCTGATTCCTCAAGCCATTTACGGGCCTTTTTGATCGTATCGCAGTTTTTAATGCCATAGATGGTCAGCATGTCTATTCCTTCTTGTTTGGCAAATCCGGGAGCTCTTTCAGTGTCAGGTCAACTGACGCCTCGCTCAGTGGGTCTATATGAATGATTATCTCGGTGTCCGGGAAAGCTTCGCCTAGTGTCGCTTCCACTTCGTCGGCAATAAAATGTGCTTCTCGAACCGTCAGGTTGCCGTCCACCTCAATATGCATCTGAATGAACCTGTCCCTGCCGGATGCTCTTGTTTTCAGCTCATGCAGGCCGCGCACACGCGGACTTTCCAGCACCAAATTGAAAATGCGCTCTCTATCCGGGTCATCAAACTCCCGGTCCATCAGCATATCGGTTGCTGGGCGGGCCACGCCGTACGCGCTCCATAAAATAAAACCGGCAATGCCAGCGCCAATAAACCCATCGGCCAGAAAATTGTCATAGCTGGCAAAAACAGCCGAGATAATGACACTGAGATTTAGCAAAAGGTCGCCTTTATAATGCAGGTGGTCACCGGCAACCGCTAGCGAACTGGTTTTCCTGACGACAAACGACTGGAACCCAACCAGCGCCAGTGACAGCACAATGGAAAAAACGGAAACCTCAATGATCTGCCTTACAGCAATGATTGCCGAAGGTGCCCATATCCGCTCCAGCGAATGCAGCATTAAAAACAGCGCAGCCACAGTCATCAGCGCAGACTGAAACAGAGCAGACAGGGCTTCTGCTTTGCCGTGTCCAAAGCGGTGGGCATCGTCGGGTGGCATAATTGCTGTGCGGACCGCAAGAAGAGTGATCAGTGAAGCGGCAAAATCAAGCCCCGAATCAGTCAGAGATCCCAGCATCGATACAGACTCTGATCGCCACCAGACAAGTGTCTTGAAAAGAACCAGAACAATCGCAACAGAGACCGAGGCATAGGTTGCCCATTGCATCAACCTGTTGGCGGCTTCGCGGCCGATAGGCACCGGTTTGTCATTGGTTGCGTTCATGCTGCCCAGTCTCGCCAATCGACAGGCGATTGTCACCCTGAATTTGTGCACATCAGACATGAAAAAAGCGCCTGAAACTCAGACGCTTTCTACTATAGTTGTCAGTGAACAGGCAGACTAGTGCAGCTTGGTCTCGACTTCTGCAATCGCGTCATCGATCAACGCCTTGCCAGCCTTGCCTTTCATGGAGTCTGCCAGAACAACACTGGCCGCTTCCACCGCCACTGCAACAGCCGCTGCTTTGACTTCCTTCACTGCATTGGCCTCAGCCTGCCTGATTTTCTCGGCAGCACCACGTTCCCGGCGACGCATCAGGGCTTCCAGCTCTTCGCGAGCCTGATCAGCCATGATTTTGGCATCTTCCGAAGCCTGTATGACCATGTCTTCGGCTTCTTTTTCAGCGTCGCGCTGCTTGCGCTGATACTCTATCAGCAGGTTTTCTGCTTCGGCCCGAAGGTTTTTGGCTTCCTCAATCTGGGCCTGGATAGACGCAGAACGCTCGTCGAGCATTGTACCGATGGTTTTGTGGGCACGAGCGTAAAGCACAAGCCCCAGGAAACCAAAGAAAGCAACAGCAACCCAAAAAGTAGTATTTCCAAGAAGTTCCATCATTTAGACTTCCTTCGCTGCAGAACTAACTGCTTTGCCAACTGCCTCGGATGACACGTCGCTTGCCCCCAGTTTCGCTACCATCTCTGCAGCAACCTCTGTGGCGATGCTTTCAAGGCCTGCCATTGCTTCTGCCTTCGCTGCAGCAATACGCTCTTCAGCCGCGTTAGCGTCCGCCATCAGTTTGGCATCCAGTTCCGCCTGCGCCCTGGCGATATCGGCACGTGCAGCATCCTTCGCGTCAGCAAGTGTTTGCTGGGCTTTCAGCCGCGCTTCCGCAATTGATGCTTCATACGCTTCGCGCACGCCTTCAGCTTCGGCTCTAAGGCGCTCTGCTGTATCAAGGTCACCGGCGATTTTCTCTTCACGTTCTTCCAGAACTGATGTCACGCGCGGTACAACCATGCGTGAAACAACGATGTAAAGAAGAACAAATGTCAGCAGCAGCCAAGCCACCTGGTTGGTGTAGGTGCCGTCTTCAAAAACAGTCAGCTGCGGCAGACCGCCTGCATCCTGTTCAACAGTTTCTGTAGTGGCTTGTGCCATCACGTAACCTCAGTGGCTTAGTATTACCGAGGGACGGCGCCTTCATATGGCACCAATCCCCTGCCGTTGCGCAATTTGTGCGCAGATGCCCGAATAAACCGGGCATCAGAACCAGTTCCTATGAGAACAGGATCAGGAACGCGATCACGAGTGCGAACAGGCCAGTTGCCTCAGTCAGGGCAAAGCCAATCAGCAGGTTCGTGAACTGCTTGGGCGCAGCAGATGGGTTACGGAGCGCGCCAGAAAGGTAGCTACCGAAAATATTACCAAGGCCGATACCAATGCCCGCAAGAGCAAGAGTTGCGATACCCGCACCGATGAATTTTGCTGCTTCAGCTTCCATGTTAAAAGTCCTTTTCGTGTGTCAGTATATGAAGTTAACGAGTGAGTATTTGTCGCTGTTTCTATCCTGTGGCCTAGTGAGCCGGATGCATGGCATCATGCAGATAGATGCAGGTCAAAATGGTGAATACAAATGCCTGCAGGCAGGCAACAAGAATTTCAAGGCCAGTCAGCAGAACCGTCACTGCCAGCGGTGCAATCGCGCCAACAGCGCCTACAACCCCTGCAGCGCCAAGGCTGATGATAAACCCGGCGAACACCTTCATCATGATGTGTCCAGCGAGCATGTTGGCAAACAAACGAACCGCCAGACTAATCGGGCGTGTGCAATAGGAGATGATCTCAATCAGGACGATCAGCGGCAAAAGCCAGCCTGGTACGCCAGAAGGCGCAAACAGTTTCAGGTATCCGGCGCCGTTCTTGACAAAACCGATGACGGTAACCGCCAGAAAGACAAACATCGCCATCGCGAAGTTTACCGCAATATGACTGGTGACTGTAAACGAACCGGGGATCATACCCGCAAGGTTCGATCCCAGAATAAACATGAATAGCGTAAAGATGAACGGGAAGTAGGCCTTGCCTTCTTTACCCACGTTGTCTCGAACCATGCCGGCGATAAAGCCATAGGCCATTTCGACCATGGATTGCCAACGACCGGGAACAACCGAACTGCGGCGCATACCGCCTACAAGGAACACGGTAACCAGTGTCAGAACAACAAGCATCCAAAGCGAACTGTTAGTGAATGACACATCAATGCCCGCAACTTCATACTGAGCAATAGGCTTGACTTTAAACTGGTCAATAGGACTTGTGGCCACGAGATCGTCTCTTTTGTTAGCGGCAGCGTTCCGGGAAACTCCCAAGCGCGCCGCGGTCAATCTTTCTTTGCCTTCTCGGCTGCTTCATCTGCTTCCTGCATCCGCGTGGCTTCTCGAACCACATTGCGAATACCGCTTGCGAACCCCAGGACCAGCAGCACAATCAAAAACAACGGTGCAGTGCCAAACCATTTGTCGAACCAGTAACCGATAAAGGCACCCACGCCGCTACCAACCACCAGTTCTATGCCCATTTTGAAGGCGATCCCCATCGGGGATACCGGCTTGTCTTCCGCATTTTCGAAAGAACTGCCGTCGTCAGCCTTCGCCTGGGCACGTTTAAGCCGCTCTTCAAACGAAAGGTCTTCAGGGTCTTTTGCGTTATCACCCATCAAAACCGCCCTTTGCTGCGCACTTAAAAGGGGTCGCCCCAACCGGAATCAGAGCTTTGCCAAAGGCACGCGCAACATAGTGAAGCCCCTACCCTGTGTCAAGAACCAATAAAAATATGTTAACCTATTGATTTATATAATCTATTTTTATTTTTTGATCAGCTGGCATCACGCAATGCTTCGGCCCGCTCAAGGTCGACAGATACAAGGGTCGAGATTCCGCGTTCAGCCATCGTCACACCGAACAAACGCTTCATTCGCGCCATACTCACGGCATTGTGGGTCACAATCAGGAACCGGGTGTCGGTGCGCTCCATCATTTCATCGAGCAAATTGCAGAATCGCTCCACGTTTGCGTCGTCAAGCGGCGCATCCACTTCATCAAGAACGCAGATCGGTGCGGGGTTGGTGATAAACACGGCAAAAATCAGCGACAGTGCGGTCAGGGCTTGCTCACCACCGGATAGTAGCGAAAGCGCCTGCAAGCGTTTACCAGGCGGGCTGGCAAAAATTTCCAGACCGGCATCAAGAGGATCGTCAGATTCCGTCAGCTTCAGGTGTGCTTCACCGCCGCCAAACAGAGACTTGAAGAGTTCTCCAAAGTGATTGTTGACGATATCAAACGCTGTCAAAAGCCGTTCCCGGCCTTCTTTGTTCAGGCTACCAATCGCCTGACGCAATCTCGCAATTGCTTCTTCAAGGTCGGTGCGTTCACGCACCAGATGTGTCATCTGCTCGTCAATCTCGTTCAGTTCCTCATCCGCGCGCAGGTTCACAGCTCCCATGTTGTCGCGTTCGCGCTTGAGCTTCTCAAGCTTACTTTCAAGAACAGAGGGATCCGGCAGGCTATCCGATGCTTCCAGCTCAACTTTTTCCAGTAGCTGCGTTGGCGCGCATTCAAATCGCTCGCCAATTTGTGCAGCCAGGTCTTTACGGCGGCTAACCGCATTTTCAACGGCTGCATCAGCCCTGATCTGACGCTCCCGAGCACCGGCCTGAGCTTCCTGAATATCTTTCAGCGCCTTGTCTTTTTCTGCGAGTTCAGCCTCGGCAGTCATCAGCGCATCGCTGGTCTCCCGCCGGGTGGATTCGGCAGCGCCGATCTGATCAAGCAGCGCTTCGCGCTGGCGAACAAGGTTATCCGGCCCGGCTTCTACTGCTTCAAGCTGTTCTTTTGCTGCGGTCTCGCGCTCGTCCAGCGAAACCAGCTGTTTGCGGGCACTGCTGACCCTTAATTGCCACGCCCCGCTCTCTGTTCCGATTGCAGTCAGGCGGTCATTACGGCTTTCCGCTTCTCGCCGCAGGCTGTCATAGGCGGCGCGCTTACTGCTCAGGTCACTGCGCAAACTGTCAACAGTCTGTCGAACCTTTGCCATATCGCTTTCGAGGACCGCCGAATCAGGTAGCTCTGCGATGCGTTTATCAATATCATCAAGCCGCTCGCCAGTTTCATCGGCTTCGCCCGTTATACGCTCCTGGGTTTCCTTCAGCAGGCTGACTTTGCTTGCGCGGCTACTGGCCTCTTGCTCTGCGCTATTAAGAGAGCGCCGCGCCTCGGCAAGCGCTTTTTCTGCATCCTGTCTAACCTGGCGCTGCGTATTTTCTGCTTCGCGGGCGCCCGTATGTGCCTCAGAGGCCGCATTCGCGGCCGCCTCAGCATCAGACACACGCGTTTCGGCCTTCGAAATCTCTTCTAAAAGTTCAGCAAGGCGATTTTTTTGCTCCAGTCTCAACGCGGCGTGGCTTGGTGCATGCGCCCGCGCAGTAAAACCGTCTGATCGCCAGAGAGAACCTTCCCTGCTGACCAAAATCTGGCCCGGCTCAAGAGCCTGCGCAGCTTTGTCGCCTTCAATGTCGCTCTCAACAACCCCCGTGGAGGCAAACAGAACATCAAGTTCGGTGGGACCCTGAACATAGTCGGTCAGCGAACTGACACCAGCCGGCCAGTTGAAATCCGGCACAGTATTGCGCTTTACCCAAAACCGGGTAGAAGCCGGGTCCAGGCCCGCTTCCGCGTCGTCACCAAGCATCGCACCAACAGCTTTTTCAAAACCGGGCCTGGCTGCCAGCAAGTCTGAAACCGGTTTGCTTTCTTCCGTATCGTCAGACGCCAGCAAACGCTTCAGACTTTCTGCTTCCGCGGCCAATGCCTTCACATGGCCCGTCAACTCCGCGCGCGCGGCTTCCGCGTCCTGGCGGCGCTCCCTTGCAAGGGTCGTGGCCTTTTCCGCACCTTCAAGCGAAGACCCCGCAGCTTCAAGGCGCTTTTCTTCAGATGTGACAGCTTCCTGTGCTGCCTTTAGTGACGAAAGGCTTTCATCCGACTGCATCAGAACGGCAAGTTCGCTTTCCAGCCTTGACGTTTCAGCAACCAATTGCTCAGCCCGTCGATTAATCGCAAGCCTGTCACTCTCCAGGCTTGACCGCTGAGCCCGCGCGCCGGCAGACTGTTCACTCACCCGGTCAAACTCTGCCTCAGCTTCACCCGCCGCCTGCACCGCTGTCTCCAACGCCTCGCGCGCTTCAACCTCGACCGATTTTTCTGCTTCTCGCGCAGCTTCAAGACGGGCTTTTTCGGTGTTCAGCCGCTCAAGCGCCGCGCTCGCGTCATTGTTGATTTCCTGCTCACGCTCGCGGTCGCCGGCGATTTGTTCCAGTGAAGCTCTAAGGGATATCGCTGTTTGTTTTCTGCGTTCCGCCTCGGCATCCAGGTTTTCCCGGGCGATTGAAAGGCGTTGCAACGCGGCCGCGGCCTCCACATCTCTGTCACGCAGCGGGGGTAACGCTGCAGCGACTTCGACCTGTGCTTTGCTGATTGCGGCAACCTTGCCTTCGATATCACCAACCGCACGCTCGGCATCCCGATGTTTGCTTTCCAGCGAAATAACTTCTTCAGACGCCTGCTTCCAGCGCAAATACATGAGGCTGGCTTCCGCTTTGCGGATATCACCAGAGATATTGCGGTAGCGTACAGCCTGACGGGCCTGACGCTTCAAGCTATTGATCTGGCTTTCCATCGCCTGAATGACATCATGGACACGCACCAGATTGTTTTCAGCACCACGCAGTCTGCTTTCCGCCTCCTTGCGGCGCGTGTGTAAACCTGAAATGCCCGCAGCTTCCTCAAGAATTGCGCGCCTGTCCTGCGGTTTCGCATTAATCAAGCTGCCGATCCGCCCCTGACTTACAAGCGCAGGCGAATGAGCACCAGTTGCTGCATCAGCAAACAGCAGCTGCACATCTTTCTGCCGAACATCTTTTCCGTTAATGCGATACGCAGAGCCAGATTCCCGCTCGATCCGGCGGGTGACTTCTATCAAATCCTGATCATTATAGTCGGCCGGCGCCGTACGGTTCCGATTGTCTATCACCAGCGTCACTTCAGCCATATTTCTGGCTGGTCTGCGGTCCGTGCCTGCGAAAATAACATCGTCCATACCGGAACCGCGCAAGGACTTCGCGCGGTTTTCACCCATCACCCAGCGTATTGCCTCGAGCAAATTGGATTTGCCGCAGCCGTTCGGCCCAACCACACCGGTAAGGCCCGGCTCGATCAACAGCTCGGTCGGATCCACAAAAGACTTAAAGCCTGATAGTCGCAGTCGCGAAAATCGCATCGGCTCTGTTTACTCCCCTATCGACTGCTCCCTGATTCGGCTTCCTGGAAAGCCTGCTGACAACTATCCCCATAATTGCCAGCAAAACGGGCAGTCGGTTACCCCTCTTTAACCACCAAACGGCGGCATTCAGGACAATTCGTCCTCAATTGCCTTTTCAATGTTTTCCCATGACGTGATGTCAACAGTCGAGCCGTCGACAATGATGGTCGGCGTTGCGTTCACATTATAACGCACAGCCCCGTCCTGGGTCATCTTGGCGAGGTGCTGCTGCATCTCGCGGTTCGCGATACACCGATCAAATTGCGTACGGCTGAGGCCACCGGCGCGACGCGCCAGATTTGCCAGAGCACCAACACGATCCTCAGAGCCAACCCATTCAGCCTGACGATCAAAGAACACTTTCATCAGTCGCTTGGTCACTTCCGGCGACTTGCAGCGAGCAGCTATGGAGGCAACCATATCGTACTGGTTCATCACAAAGTTACGGTAGATAAACTTCACCTTGCCTGTATCGATGTAGTTTTCCTTGATACGGGGAAACACTTCCGCCGCAAAGCTTGCACAGTGTGGGCAGGTCAAGGAAGCATACTCGATGATTTCCACGGGCGCGTTCGGGTCACCATAAACGATGTCCCCCCAAGTGCCTTCACCGCCAGCCGCAGACGCCAGGTCTGCCGCTTCGGACGCTGCTGCAGCCTCTTGCGCTGCGAGTTCTTCAGGGTCAGCCGTTGATGCGGTTTCATTGGTGTCACCACTACAAGCGGCCATGCCCAACAACAGCAAGCCTGCGGCTATCTTTTTCGAAAACTGAATATACTTCTGGTAGTTCATCGTTACCTCACATACTAGATATTGTGTTTAACGCGATATTTTTCGCGTTACGAGTCATTTTTTCGATTCTTGAGTTTGCAGATACCGGCCACGTAGCCGTTTGATTGCAATCCGACTTATTGGCCTGTCAGGCCGCTTGCAGTAATTTGCGCGTCAATCCTGAGCTTCAGCGTGTCATAGCCCGGGAAAACCATCGGAATACCGTTAAGTACCAGTGTCGGTATGGATTTGATATCAAATTGCTCGGCACCGTTTTGTGTCATCTGCACGATGTGTACCCGCACTTCCTGATCGGAAATGCACTGCCCCATGGCTTCCTGGGTCAGGCCCTCCCTGCCGACAATATCTGCAATAGCCTGATACGGGTTACTTGACTGAAGCCATTCAGACTGTTCGGCAAACAGTGCTGCCAAAGTGCGTTTGGTTGCATCGGTGTCCGGCAAGCAGCGGCTTGCGGCGGCGGCGGCCAGATCATAACGATCCCGGACAAAGTTCCGGAAAACGAACCTTAGCTGCCCGTCATTAATATAGTCCTGCATCAAACGCGGCAGTACATCGCTTGAAAAGCTCGCACAATGCGGACATGTCAAAGACCCATACTCAATCAGCTCAACCGGTGCTTCGGCAGAGCCATAGACAATATCGCCCCAAACGCCTTGTCGTGAAGGCGTGACAGATTCAACTGGCACAGTGTTCGCCTGCGAGCTGTTTGCTGCAGGGCTACTCGATTGCGCCAAAACTGGCTGTGCAGCCAAAATGAGGCAAGAAGCCAATATCCCGGAGCCTACCAGGCCGGGCGCAACGGCCCGCTTAAAACTGTTTATCTTCATCGTCTTCCTACTGCTCCATCTCGCTCTTACCGGGCGCCTCGGGGGCCGATTTTTTTTCTGCCCTTCCGGGCTCGTCACTTCTTCTCGTCGCTGCCCGACAACACATATTCGCCCAGGCTTTTAAGGGCCAATTTGAGCGGGCTGAGTTCACCGTCACCTACGAGACCGTTAAGCTGTTCTTTCTGGGCCATTTTCAGCGGCTGCTTTTCCAAAGGCTGGCGCATCTCGACTTTCATCAACGGACCATGCTTCATTTCAATTCGTGCTACCGCAGCGTAGCCAAGATAGCGGTTCACCAGTTCAATTACATGATGGGTCCGCTGCTGTAGTATGGGGGCAAAGGCAGACTCGGTACGTACGTATAGTGTGGCACCAACCCGCTCACCGCGGGGGAATTGCAGGCGTACCGGCACCGTCGCCCGCGCGAGATCGGGACCAACAATCTGGCCCCAACGAGTGACAACCTCGGCTTCGGCAAATCCCTTGGCCCTTATCGCTTTCGATACAAGACTTGAGGCAGCCCGTGAAACCTTCGCCACGCGGCCACGGCGCACAGCGGGTTTGCCCGCGCCCCCTTTTGCGGCGGCGCGAGTTGCAAGCCCTGTTTTATTTGCCTTTGAGGCCATCCAGCCAAGTCTCCCACCGAATGATCGGGGTACACCCTGTTTCCTCAACTTTGCTATCAGGTGCACCACAGGCCCGCAAGCACAATCCATTGTGATCAATCGCTTGTGAACAAAGGAGCCCCGCGCTCATGAGCTGCGGAAACGCTCGTATCATCTCAAGGACATCTTTTTTGTTTCAAAGCGCTCCAAGACACCATACACATCATAGCTGCCCTCATTGACCTTTCGTCAGCGACGGCGCGAGGCCTTTTTCACGGGGAAAAAATGCAAGATACTATTCTGGGCCCGACCGGTATTGCCTTCATTGGTCTCTATCTCGCATCTCTGCTTGGCATTGGCTGGGCGGCAAATCGCTCGCGAAAGGAAAACAGTCTTAAAGACTATTATCTCGCTGGCAGCTCGCTTGGCAGCATCAGTCTGTTTTTCACGCTATATGCCACGCAATACAGCGGCAATACCCTGTTCGCCATCCCCGGCAACGCATACAGGAATGGTTTTATCGGCCTAAGTGTGGCCGCAGCTGTCATGTCAGTAGTGCTGGTTTATCTAACGTTCGCAGGCCGCCTGAACACACTGGCCAAAAATCATGGATTTGTTTCTGTCGGCGATTTCATCAAGTGGCGATATGATCACAAAGCGTTGCTGATTGCGATCAATATCATTGCTGTGATTACGCTTGTGAGCTATGCGCTCGGCAATTTCAAAGCAATCGGATTGCTCCTAGAAAGTGCCAGCGGTGGAGCCATTTCATTTGCTGCCGGTATCGTCCTGCTGGGACTGATCATGGCGATATACGAAAGCCTTGGCGGCCTGCGCGGCGTGGTCTGGACCGACATAATACAGGGCTCACTCTTGTTTATCGGCTGCCTGCTCCTGTTTTTTGCCATTTTGTCACTAAGTCCATCAGGAAGTAATGCAAGTGCGGTAAACCTCTCGGAGCGCCTCGTGGTTTATTTCAGTGAGCAAATTGACACAGTCGGCTTCCTGAGTGTTGTGGTTCTTGTCGGGATTGGGGCCGCCGTTTATCCTCAGGCGATACAGCGCGTCTATATTGCTCGTGATCCGCAAGTCCTCAAGCGCTCTTATGCCGCTTTGCTGATCATGCCTTTGCTGACCACGGTGCCAATGATCCTGGTCGGGGTGATGATAGCAGACTGGTTACCCGGCCTGAGCGAACAACAAAGTGAAAACGTTGTTGTGTACGCCGTCGAAACCATCACCCGAAACTATCCGGGTGTATCCTGGCTGCTGGTATTATATCTGGGGGCTGCCATCGCCGCGATCATGTCGACGATCGATTCGGCGTTGCTGTCACTGGGGTCCACGGTTACCAAAGATATTGTCGGCCGGGCAGGACGTGTTGTCGATGAAGCAACACTTTACAAGGTCAGCCGCCTGACATCCTGGGGCCTTATGGCAGTGATGGCGACGCTCGCAATCATTTTACCGCAAACCATATGGGCATTGATGATTTTTAAATTTGAATTGCTGATCCAGATAGCACCAGCAATCATTCTGGGGGTTCGCGCACCTTCGCTATCCGGCCGGGCCGTGCTGGCAGGTTTGATTGCAGGCTGCGCAAGCGCGGTGGCCTTGAAGATATCGGGATACTCGGAACTGGACCTCAGTACACCTTTGGGCGTTCATGCCGGGGTTTGGGGATTGATAGTCAATATGATGGTACTGACACTATGGCGAAAATAGCCGCCGAATTGCTGAAATGGTATGATGACGAACGCAGAGATTTGCCGTGGCGCTCTCACCCGGGAACACGCCCTGACCCTTATCATGTCTGGCTTTCCGAGGTGATGTTGCAGCAAACCACGGTTGCGACGGTCAAAGCCTATTTCGAGAAATTTCTGAAACTTTGGCCCACGGTGGATGCCTTGGCCCAAGCGCCGCTCGACGTTGTGCTAAAAGAATGGGCAGGCCTTGGGTACTATGCCCGCGCCCGAAATCTGCATAAATGTGCTCAAGTTGTTGTACATGAGCATAAAGGCCTTTTTCCCGACAACGAAGAACATTTGCGCAAATTACCGGGCATCGGCGATTACACAGCCTCAGCCATCGCCGCCATTGCCTTTGATCGTCCGGCCGTTGTCGTTGATGGTAACGTCGAACGTGTGGTCTCTCGCATGTTTCGTATTACAGACCAGTTACCTGCCGCCAGAAAACCGATCAAGGACGCAACAACAAAGATTACGCCAACCAGGCGTCCCGGTGATTTTGCCCAGGCAATGATGGACCTGGGAGCAACCACATGTACTCCGCGCAACCCGAAGTGCCTGCTTTGCCCTGTCAAGCAGGGATGCGCGGCGCAAAAAGCGGGCGACATGGAGCGTTTCCCTGTCAAGGCACCGAAAAAAATCAAACCGACCCGAAGGGCCATCAGCTTCTGGCTGGTTCACAGGGATGAAGTTTTGCTTGAACGCCGGGAGCCAAAAGGGTTGCTGGGCGGAATGCCCGGCTTGTTTTCAACACCCTGGGTCGAACGGTCTGATTTCCCGGGCTTGACGGAGTGGCAACAAAATGCACCTTATGGCGCTTCATGGCAATTGAGTGAAGAGATCGCCAAGCATACGTTCACGCACTTTCACCTTGAAACCCGCCTTGCTGTTGGCCATTCAGACAAACGACTGAACATTGAAAACGGCTTTTGGCACCCGGCAGCAAACCTTGAAGAGGTTGGCTTGCCAACGGCTTTCGCCAAAATCGTCAAGTTGGCTCTTTGATCAGTTGAACGAACAGGCACCCGGCGTCCGGGATAGAGACAGGCCAAGAACTCTTGCTCTTCCAGGCTGCTGTGCCGTTGCATCCGCACCATTGGCTGGAAGCAAGTCAAGGGATGAATTGGCGATATAATAGAAGCAATTGCCGTCAATAAACCCCGTTGTCGGAATGTGATATTCGGGGTGCAAAGTATCCCGCAAATCTATCAGGTCTGCGGTGTCTGCGCTTGAGAGGTGAGCCACCAGAACTTTCGGCGCGCCCAGATAGTTTTGAACACCCACCAAATGGCCGCTCCACAGATATAATCCGTCAATCCCGCCAAGCGAGTAACCTTCAGGCGCAGCCACCGATCGATGAGCTTGCGGCACACCAGAAGAAATGGCGGCAAGCCCTGACGCATGTGCAACATAAATATCTTCAGTGTCATCGGCACACGCGATTCCGTTCGGATAGCGGATTTCGGGGTCTTGATAATAAGGAGACAGCAACTCGCCGTTCAGGTCGCCCCGATAAATAGTACCTGCGGTACTGTCGGTAACAAATACCTGGTTCTCGCGGAAACAGAGATCATTGAGTTCCAAGGCAGGCGCACCCGCGACACGATAGGTCTTTTGCAAATCTCCATCGACGTTAACCACAGCCAGCCCGCCGAGCATGCCTTCTTCGGTCTGGCGATTATGAAGCACCCAAAGCTCGTCGCGTCCGGGATGAAATTTGATGCCATATATCACCCCCCAGTTCAGTTCGGGCAGTTTCATGTCCTGATCGGGCATGGTTTCACGAGCCGCAACGCGGTAGGATACCCGCGGCTTCAAAAGACTTCCTGCGAACAAAACGCCCGATGTCGGGTTGAGGCCGATGCTCTCGGGAAACAAGCGCGGATCATCGAACTGAAAAACAACACGACTGTGAGGGCGTTTGGACCCCAAGGCCTGCTGCAGGCGGCTGATCTCTGTTGCCAACGCCGGATTATTGCTTTCAAGGGAAAAGTCCGCCGGGTCCAGCCCCAGTTTCCACCCCCCGTTCCGCAATCGGGACAGTAAATGCACAGCCTCACCCTCACGCCCCAACCTCATGGCAAATCTTGCAGCATGATACGCTGTTGCGAGGTTCCCTGTCTCTTCAAACAGATTGAGTTGACGCTCATAGGTTTCTATAAGTGCGGGATTGGGCTCGTCAGTCTGCGCCCTCACCGCAATTGAGCCAAAAGATACAATCAGAAGAATATATATTATCTTCCTCATCATACTAACTCTCCTCGTTCGCAGCGTTCCAAAGGTAACCATGTAATGCGGAGTAACGAACTCTGCACAGCATGCAGTGTGATATCAACCGGCATTAGACAAACCGACGACGTGGTTCAGGTAATGCCGCTAAAACAGTGATCGAAATCGAACACTTACCATCTCGCCATGTGTTCAAAATCGAACAATCACCTTTAGTTTAGCGGAAGGAAAATACACAAGTTATTAAAATATAATGATTTTTTCTTCTTTATCAAACTGGCCCACTGTTTGCTGATGAAGGACATGACAGCAACCCGAGCCATTAGAGCGAGGAAAACGGTGGTGCAAAAATGCTCCTGAACTATATGAAAACGGCGTTACGCAACCTGCTGCGCCATAAATTATATAGCTTTATCAACATTGGCGGCCTGGCCATTGGCCTCGCCGCCTGTCTGATGATATTTTTATTCGTCCGCAACGAATTGTCCTACGACAGCTGGCTAACAGATGCTGACAGCATATACCGCCTTGAAACCACCAGAAACGAACCGGGTAAACCTGCTATGCAGTGGGCGCTCGCACCGGGGCCTCTTAAAGGCGAACTGGTAGAGAGAAACCCTGATTTAATCACTGGCGCCACAAGAATATTGCGACGCCAGTTCTGGGTAGGGCGCGACGACCTCAATCTTGAAGAGACGGTCAATCTTGTAGACACCGGTTTCTTCAATGTCTTTGACCTGCCAATTAAGGACGGTGACCGCAACCAGCTCTTCAGTGACTATCAGTCGGTGATCATCAGCGAGAAAGCTGCGCAGAAATATTTCGGCGATCAATCCGCTTTAGGGCAAATCCTTGTTATGGAGAATGGTGATTTGCCCGCAAGAGTGGTTGCTGTAATGGAAGATCTGCCAGCCAACAGTCATCTTGACGTTGATTTCCTGCTTCACCTTAATGAAGCACGATATGAGCAGCAGCCCTATCTCCTGCAATGGTGGATGTCGGCCAATGTCTTCACTTATCTGAAGCTGCCCGACAACGCTAGCGCACTTAACCTGCAAGCCTCAATTCCGGCTCTGCTGGACCAGCGCGCCCTAAGCTCTCCGGGTCTGGGATATATCGAAGGCCTCTCGCCCAGCGAACAAATGACCATCGAATTCATGCCGCTCACGGATATCCATCTGCATTCAAAAGGGCGCGGCCAACAAAAACCAGGCGGCGACATCGTCATTGTTTATAGTTTTTCCGCCATTGCCCTTCTGATCCTCACTATTGCAGTCATCAATTTTGCCAATCTTTCAACTGCGCGGTCATCGCTTCGGGCTCGTGAAGTTGCGCTCAGGAAAACGGTTGGTGCTACACGCGGTCAAATCATCACTCAGTTTCTGGGCGAAACATTTCTGACAACAACAATTGCGCTTGTTGTCGCCTTGTCGCTTGTTGAAATAACTTTGCCCTGGTTCAACCAGCTTGTGTTGAAGCTTTTGGATATGGAGCACTTCACCGACCCGGCTGTGCAGCTTGGCCTCGTTGGTCTGGCTCTTGTACTGGCTATCAGTGCCGGTGCTCATCCAGCGCTGAATATGTCTTCCTACAAGCCTGCTGAAGTGTTGCATTCCGGCGGTTCAGGCACGTATCGTTCTTCGAGGCTCCGCGCGGTGCTGACCATGCTGCAATTTACGATATCCATCAGCCTGATGATCTCTACCGCCATTATCTATAGTCAAATCAACTATATGCAAAATATGGACTTGGGCTTCGACCCTGATGGCAAACTGTCGCTTTTTCATATGACTTACAAAAGTGCACGCGATGTTGCGAACGTTGCCCAGCAAGAGATCAATGCGCTCCCTGAGGTAGAAGCAACATCATTTACCAGCAGAAGTTTCCCGATCAGAGGCAGATGGGACTCTCCAGCCAAAGTGGTCGGAGCGGCAGCAACGGAGACAGGCCTGAGGCTCGAACATGTTCACGGTGACCATAACATGCTTGAATTTTTCGACGCCAAACTGGTCGCAGGTCGCTTCTTTTCCGCTGATTATTCCGCTGACGTATTGAATGACCCGTCGGCACCCGGGCTTAACGCAACACAGGGCGGTATTCTCAATGAAACTGCGGTTGCAAGCCTCGGATTTTCGTCGGCACAGGAGGCACTGGGCCAGACCATTGATATCACTCAAACCGATGACAGCATCGTTTCAACGAAAATCGTCGGTGTGGTCCGTGACATTCAGCTTCGATCGGCCCGCGACACAATTGAACCCATGATCTTTGTTGTGCGTGACGCCCCGCTCTGGATTTTAAATGCTCAAGTCAGGCCCGGTTTTGAGGCAGAAGCCCTGAACAAGATTGATGCCATATGGTCTCGTCTGGTGCCTGAGTTCCCGATTGACCGAAACTTCGTCGAGAACCGATATAACCAGCACTATCAGGCAGACGAACGACGCGGCCAGGTGTTTGCCGGTTTCTCCCTTCTGGCTCTGCTGATTTCCTGCCTGGGGCTTTATGGCCTTGCCTCGTTCACCGCAGAACGGCGCATCAAGGAAATCGGCGTCAGGAAAGTGATGGGGGCATCGGTCTCAGACATTGTAGCACTGCTCACTTTTCAGTTTTCCCGCCCCGTACTGCTTGCCAACCTGATCGCATGGCCAACTGCGTGGTTTGTTGCAAACGACTGGTTGCAGGGCTTCCAGTATCGCATCGAGATAGGCGTTGGGTATTTTGTTGCAGCGGGTGGTACGGCGTTACTGGTCGCCTGTCTGACAATAGCGGGCCACGCCTTCAGAACCGCTCAGGCAAACCCAGTTCAGGCACTGAAACACGAATGACGAATTAGGAACCACGAAAACGGATCAGGCAGCTCGCAAACCTGTAATCCGTTACCTCAACGGCCGGTACATGACACGTGTCATTCACCGGCCGCTTTTTTTTCACACTGCTGATTTAACCAGCGCCTGCGGATTACCGAACGTCATTTCAAGCGGATACATTTCCCCCGCTCGAAACGCCCATAAGCATCAAGCCAGTATCTGGCCTTCGTCCACCATGGTTTGCAGCCCGGTTTCAGTGATACCGATCAAAACAATACTGCTGTCATCATCAATTATGAGGGTTGTATTTCCATCGCTGAAACTGGCCGCGCTAACGATCTCATCGACGGTCAGTCCGAATATTCCTGAAAAATCAAGCACATCCCGGTTCTCATCCGAAATGCCGAAATCACTAATGGTGTCAGCACCAAATCCGCGCACGAAGGCAAATGTGTCATTGCCATCGCCGCCTGTCATGGTGTCATCATTTCGGCCACCATAAATGAGGTCTTCGTCGTCGCCGCCATTAATGATATCGGCACCAACACCACCAAAAAGCGTATCTGAACCGGCGTCACCACTAACGGTGTCGTCTCCAAGACCACCAAATATCTCGTCGTTCCCGTCGCCACCATTCAAATTATCGTTGCCAAAATCACTGCCCCCCCAAATGGTGTCGTCACCGCCCAGGCCATTAATGAGGTCACCTTCAAACCCACCACCAAGCCGGTCTGAGCCCGCATCGCCCAGCACTGTATCCTCACCGGTGCCGGCAAAGATGGTGTTGCGGCTAAATCCGATATTAACGAAGGTCTGCGTTTCACTATTGTAGGCGCCGGCTGCAAGAAAGTCGTTTCCTGAACCACCATATATGACATCATCACCGGCGGACCCGATGCTGTTTGACGTAACCGTTGGACCAAATTGTCCCCCAACGATAAAGTCGTCCCCAGCGCCGCCGCCAAGCAAATCATCTCCGGAACCTCCCGAGAGAGTGTCGTCACCGGTATCACCGGGGCCAGCAAATATCACGTCATTGCCATCACGCCCCTTGACGAGATCATCTCCCTGGTCACCTCGTAGAAAGTCTCTGTCCCTGCCACCGTCAATGGTATCGTCACCGGAACCGCCCGTAATCAGATCCTCGTTAAAGCTACCTCTTAAAACATCGTCGCCACTGCCACCTCGCAGGGTATCTTCACCGAAGTTCCCATCCAAAGTGTCGTCGCCGCTATCTCCTGTCACAGAATCGTCGCCGCTACCGGCGTCAACGACGTCATCGCCTTCACCGCCTGTGATTTGATCGCGTTTGCTGCCACCTATCAAGGTATCTTCGCCCAGGCCGCCTGTAAGGGTATTTTCGCCGACGCCACCAGAAAGAAAATCGTCTCCTTCACCGCCGTCGATAATGTCGATCCCGGTGCCACCAAGCAAACGGTCATCGCCCAGACCTCCGACGATGGTATCGTCACTCGAACCACCATCAATTGTGTCGTCGCCAAGGCCGCCATCAAGGACGTCATTTCCAGAACTCCCCTCGAGAACATCATCACCCGCACCGCCATCAAGGTCGTCGTCACCCGCATCGCCCTGGAGGAGGTCATTACCGAGCCCCCCGTCCAATGTGTCGTCGCCGACATCACCGATCAGGGTATCGTCGCCCAGACCGCCTGTAAGCAAGTCCCTACCAGCGTCACCATCCAGCAAATCATCGCCGCCACCGCCATCAATGGTGTCATCTATGCTTGTACCCTCAAGGGTTTCGTCGTCCATTGTTCCGGTAATCGCCGTCATGTTCTATCCCCAATTGAAAAGTTTGTTTGCTGAACCGGAGTGCTTCTTCAAACCAGTATCTGGCCGCTATCTGCCAGTGTTTGCAGTTCTGTTTCGGAGATACCTGCAAGAATCAATGTTCCATGATCACCGATAGTGAGAACACTGTTCCCGCTATTGAAAGTCGCTGTCGAGACGATATCTTGAACGCTAAGTCCGGTAATTTCGGAGAAGTCCAAAACATCACGATCGCCGTTAGATGTGCCAAAGTCACTCAGGGTATCGTTTCCAAAGCCGCTCACGAAGCCGAATGTATCATTACCGGCACCGCCCGCCAGTTGATCATCGCCGCCGCCGCCAAAGATAAGGTCGTCGCCACTGCCCCCATCAATAAGGTCATTGCCGCCGCCGCCAAACAATGTATCCGCACCGGAGCCACCAGATAGGGTATCAGAGCCGCCGGCTGCAAACATCCGGTCGTTGCCAGCACCGCCAGACAAATCATCTGCGCCTGTGCTCCGGCCACCATAGATCGTGTCGTTTCCGCCTGCACCGCTAAGATTGTCGTCGTCAAGGCCGCCACCGATCTGGTCAGCGCCGTTGTCTCCCCAGACTGTGTCATTGCCCGACCCCGCCCAAAGCGCATTGGCACCGGTGCCCGTTGTGATGGCTTCACCTGTCTGGGCATTATAGTCCCCGCCTGCGAGCACGTCGTTGCCAGAACCACCATACAGCGTATCGCTTCCCGCCGCACTGGAGCCATTTGCGTCAGACCCCATGTTGCCGCCAGCGATCACGTCATTGCCGGCACCGCCGCCCAGCAGGTCGTTGCCACCATTGCCTTCGATGGTATCCGCGCCAAAGTCGCCAGGGCCAGCGAACGCCCTGTCATTGCCAGCACCGCCAGCGACAACATCATCACCGGTATCTGCTCGCAGGAAATCATCACCGGCGCCGCCACCTAGCGTGTCATCGCTCGACCCACCAATCAGGGTGTCGTTGCCAGCAAACCCTCTCAGGTTATCGCGGTTTTCGCCACCATCAAGCAGGTCTGCACCGTCTGCTCCATACAGGGTATCGTTACCGGCTTCGCCGTAGGCTTTTTCAACACCTGTCGCGATGACTTCGGTGTACAGTTCCGAAAGCACAAGGATGTCATCACCGTTGTCACGAACACCCCCGAGGACCAGCAGATCACTGCCTGATCCACCAAAAAGAGTATCGAGGCCTACATCGTCGCTTAGTCCCGATGTGTCGCCGATAAGCTGATCATTGCCAGCACCGCCCCAAACAAGGTCATTGTCATCACTACCCTCGAGCGTGTCATCACCACCACCTCCGTTTATGGTATCGTCGCTCTCTCCCGCAGAAATATAATTGCCTTCATCATCGCCAGATATACTGTCAGTCTGTCTGGAAGCGATAATGTTTTCAACATTACTAATCGAACCATTGTTGGCAGAAACACCCGTATCCAGATTTACCGTGACACCTGATGCAGATTCACTAAAATCGACAGTATCAGTACCACTTCCGCCATCTATGGTATCAGCACCCAAGTCTTTCTCACCGATAAAAAACGTGTCATTGCCAGCACGCCCTTTCAGAATATTGTTTCCGCCTGAAATTTCGAAAATATTGTCAGCAGACGAACCGCTAATTGTGTCATTAAATACTTCAGTTGAGCGAATATTCTCAATCGAGATAAGCGTGTCCGTATCACTAAAACCGTCTTCAGAGGCAGTCCCGATTGCTAAGTCCACATTGATGCCTGCAAGTCCATTGGAATAGACAACATAGTCGGTCCCTGCGCCACCGTTTATCGTGTCATTACCAGCATAACCAACAATTTGATCGTCACCAGCGCCGCCCTCCAGCAGATCCGACCCATCCAACTCCGGGTCATTTGAAGAGCCTCCCAGAAGACCATCGTCGCCGCCACTACCGCGAAGTGTATCGCTCTCATTTCTGCCAATAATTAAGTCACCTTGGTCGGTCCCCTCGACTATAAAGTCTGAGTTAGCGTTTGAAACCAGCGTGTTGATAAAACCTTCCGAGAGCACAAATGCATCTGATGTCAGGTCTGACAAAGCGATATTTTCCAGAATCATCCTGTCACCGTCCCCAAAATCGATAACGGTGCTGGCGCCCACTTGAAATGCCCGGCCAAGGACATCTGAAATATTGGTAATTTGCCGCGACGAAAAATTCAGAAGCAGAATGGTATCGCCAGCCAACGGATCAAAATCCGTTATTATAATTTCCCCAATAGACTGATCACTCAATACTTCGCCGCTCGGCAACAATACCCCGGTCTCGGCTAAATCAATACGATACGAATCTGCGCCGCGCCCCCCTGATATCGTTGAAGAATTGCCATCACCAGAGCTTATCGTGAACACATCATCACCGTCGCCACCTGAGACAGCAAAATTGCCGTAAACGCCCGTAAGTCTATCGTTGCCTACACCGCCAATCAGTGTTGAATCGCCGTAACCACGAACACGCAAAAAATCGTCTCCGGGGCCACCATCCAGAACGTCCTCACCTGCTGCGAACTCTGATATCGTAAGGTCGCCATTACCGAGCAATACGTCATTGCCCTCGCCGCCAATCAGTGTGTCGCTGCCACCGCGACCGTCAAGGGTATCGTCTCCATCCAGACCGACGAAGATGTCGTCCTGCCGACCACCGATCAAACGATCGCTGTTATTAGTTCCTGTTTCATCCAATGCAGGCGCTGCCGCGCCAAAAATAAAATCCCTGGAGGCGATTTGATTTGGATCCACGTCGCTTAGCAGAAGCTCTCCCGTTCTAACCTGAATAGAAACAAAATTCTCGAAAGTGCTCCTTACAGAAACGCCAATAAGCGATTGAAAGTCTGTCAAATCGACGTTGGTTTGGGAAAGGTCGATAATGTCTTCGCCAGGAGTAAAGTCTTCAATCACCGTCAGTCCGGTAATTTCGGTTATGACGAAAACATCCTGGCCAGCACCGCCAAAAAGCGTGTCGGCCCCGCCGTTACTGATGATAGTATCACCAAGGTCCGTGCCTTCTATTCGCTCATCAGCTTCCGTACCTTCAATGGTTTCACCGTCCTGCGTCGCGGTCACTGGCGAGCTGCCATCGGCCTTGGCGACAGGATCGCCGGGCTTGGCAGATAGCCCCATATCCTGCTGATAAGTTTGATAGTCGTCAGACCGGCCAGTTGCGGCCATACCAACGGTTCCAGTTTCACGAAACGAAACAGGCATAACAGACGATCCCCCACAATCCAAAAGTGTTAGAGCAACACCGAAATTTACATCTAGCAGAAGCAGAAAGTGCGTCAACCACTGTTGACCGCGCATCCAAGATTTTGTTGTAAACAGATTACAAGATGCACACCGGAAGCGGCATCTATAGCGTCACATTACTTGCGACCAGGTCATCAAAACCAATGGCCACAAAGAAAAAGGCGCCCCGCCCAGATCGGGCAATCTGGAAAGCGGGGCGCCAACGGAGACCGCAGCCAATACTCAATAACATTCAGGGCGGCTGCGGCTTGGGAACTGTTGGGGGCTTAGTGCATTTCAGCGCGTACCTGCTGCCTGAGCACATCAATCGGCACCAGTTGGCCTTTGCTCTCGATGTGCCAGAAGGTCCAGCCATTGCACGCGGGCGCGCCCTGCACGCTGGCGCCAACCTGGTGTATGGAACCTTTGCCCGCACCCGCGATAAGTGTACCATCGGTACGCACCTGCGCCGCATGACGGCGACGCGCATCATACAGCGTGGTGCCGGGCTCTATCATGCCGCGCTCTACAATGGTGCCAAACGGCACACGCGGCGCGTTTCTTTTGCTCTCGGTATAGCCAAGGGCTTCTGCATCCAGTTCGGTTACACCGGCAATCCGCTCGCGAGCAACCTTGATGTAGGCTGTTTCGCGCTCGATACCGATATAGTTGCGTCCGAGTTTTTTGGCCACTGCACCTGTTGTGCCCGTGCCGAAAAACGGGTCAAGAACCACATCGCCCGGTTTCGTTGACGACATCAACACCCGGTACAGAAGCGATTCCGGCTTCTGGGTAGCGTGGGCCTTTTTATCGCCGTTCTTCAGGCGTTCGCGGCCTGAGCAAATTGGCAGGTTCCAGTCAGAGCGCATCTGGGTATCTTCATTCATTGCCTTCATGGCATCATAGTTGAACGTATAGCCACCTTTGTCGGCTGACTTTGCTGCCCAGATCAGGGTTTCATGTGCATTGGTGAACCGCGTGCCGCGGAAGTTTGGCATCGGGTTGGTCTTGCGCCAGATCACGTCGTTCAATACCCAGTATTCAAGGTTTTGCAACGCCGTGCCGACACGAAAAATATTATGGTAGGAACCAATCACCCAAATGGTGCCAGTATCCTTCAAAACACGCCGGGCAGCCTGCAGCCATTTGTATGTAAACTCGTCATAGGCATTGAAGCTTGAAAATTTGTCCCATGCGTCATGAACACCATCAACCTTGCTGTTGTCCGGCCGCGCAAGCGTGTCTTTCAATTGCATGTTATAGGGTGGGTCCGCAAAAATCACATCGACGGACTTTTCGGGCAGCGCGTTCATAACATCAATGCTGTCGCCCTGAATAATCTTGTTCAGCTTGCCTTTCAGCGCAGACGCATTTTTCTTCGAGTTCGGTTCACTTTTTGTGGCTTTGGATGCCATTTTTGATGTTTTTGTCATCGATTTCCGTCCCATTTTTTAGGCCCGCTATGCGGATCTGATGACCAGAAAGGCGTCTTTTGACGCTGTTTTTAGCTCTGTTCTGGTGCAAATATGACGTGAATCATGAGTCGAAATCGAATCGACGTCAAGTGATTCTTTAATTTGAATCAATGATTTAATGGCTATTCTTCATCTAATATATCTCGAATCGGAGCGAATGTTCGGCGGTGATGAGGACTGACACCCACAAGCTCTAGTGCCCGGCGATGTTTTGCCACACCATATCCTGCGTTTTGAGCCCACCCATACTCGGGATAGTTTTCGCCCAGTTTTGTCATCAACCGGTCACGAAAAACTTTTGCAACCACACTAGCCGCCGCTATTGAGAGCGACCGCCCATCCCCTTTGACTAGTGTTCGGGTCGGCAAATCACCAAAACCCGGGTCACGGTTGCCATCCACAAGCGCACCATCTGGCTTCACACTCAAGCCTTCCACCGCCCGGCGCATGGCCAGCATGGATGCTTCAAGGATATTCAACTCGCCGATTTCATCAACACTGGCCTGCGCAATATTGACCGCAAAAGCAGTATCCTGAACTGCATCAAACAAGGTCTCGCGCCTGCGAGCTGTCAGTTTCTTGCTGTCATCAAGGCCTCGGGGGACATTCATCGGGTCAAGAATAACCGCTGCCGCAACGACCGGTCCTGCCAGAGGGCCACGGCCAACTTCGTCAACACCGCAAATATGAAACTTGCGCGACGTATCCACAGTTGCTGCCGGGTTTCCAAGCTCTCGCCACAGCGATTTTTCAGCAGAGAAGTCCGGCCCGGTCGGCAGTTCAACTTTCATTGCATCAAACAAATCCATGAGGTTCTCGCTAGTAAAAAAACTGGTCAACGAAAGTGGATAACACATAAAATCAGGCAATGTCATAGCGCCCGAAAAGCGCTATAACAGCAAGTGTTTATCATTCGCGGCACTATGAAAGGGCAGTCTATTGCATTCTGTTGACGATCTGGTCGCCAAACTGTCCGGCACGCTTGATGTGATCGAACCGGAAACCAGTTGGCGAACAAGCGGCCCGCTAGCAAGAGGTCGCAAATGTTCGATCTACAAACTTGAAAGTGAAAAAAGTGGCCTCATGCTCGCGCTGAAGATCTATCGTAACTCGATCGCGTCCGAGACAGCCCCGCAGATACAATTTCGCGCTCTTGAGCGCTGTCAATCGGCTCAGCAGAACAGTGCAAGGCTCCGCGCGCCCACACCTTACGCCTTCCTCAAAGACGAAAAAGCGATTTTGATGGACTGGCTCGCAGCGCCAAACCTTCACTCAAGACTATGGCAACTTTGGTTCTCCAGGTCAAAACGACTGGACCTCGTCGAAGCGTCCGGTGCATGGCTTCGAGCATTCCACGACCTTTCCTGCATCTCTTACGAGTCTTTCGAAGGAAACAAGCTTCTTGCGAAACTGAATTCCCGAACAAAGAACAACCAGGATGCTGCGGCCGCCCTGCAAACGAACAAGAACTGGGCGACTGCTTTCGAGAGTTTCGAAAAGAAAGCGAGCGAGATATCAAGCCAATCACCTCATGCGCTGCTGCACGGTGACTTTACGCCCAGTAATGTGCTGGCAGACGAACGGGGTATAATAGGCATCGACATGTGGGGAGCAAGGCATGCCCCGGTGTTTGAGGATGCTGCTCGTATTCTGACGTATCTGGCGATCAATTCTCCTTTCAGTTTGTCGAGTGTGCCCCTGCACAGCGATGGCCCACTAGTTTCTGCCTTTGCACGCGGATACGGCACAGATGTCCTGGACACTCGATCACCGGCCTGGATTTTCACACTTCTTTACCAGCAGTTAAGAAGAGGCTTGGTATACCAACAAAGTTTATTAAAAAAGCGACGAGTTTCAGTAGCGCACTGGCAAATGAAGCAAACCTTCAGTTTGATTATGCAAAGCCAGAACCTGCTCGGATACTGAAAAACAGAGCCGCATCCGGTTCTGTCATATTGAAAGAAAACAAGTCATCGGGGACAATGACATGGAAGACATGATTGCATGGGGGCAAAAAATGTGGGCCGCGGGCGGCATTGATATGGCAATTGCCATAGCTGTGGCGGTTGTCGGCATCATAATTGTTCTCGCCTGGGTATTGCTGCCCTTCGCGCTGATTGGCGTGAAAGGCAAAATTGGTCAGCTCACGCGGGCAACCAACTACAACACAGCCGAGATCAGGGCGATGCGCAATGACAACACCAAACGCGCAAAGCGGGCTGAACTGCGCACGGACTAGCCCGAGCACGGGTAGAGTAGCAAATTCAGAATTTAAGAATACGTAACGGTCGCTTACACGACAGACTTTTGCCGTACCTTGCCAAATGGTCGATAGCCACCCGGGAAGTCGTGAAATGTATTTCGATAGGTAACCCAAATGCCCGGCACCAGCCTTCGAGCGCGCCGGAACTTTTTCATACCAGCCAGGTCGGCAGCTCTGGACTGACGAAAGGTTTTACCTGTCGCCGGATCGACCACCACTGTAGGAAAAAACTCTATAGCCATCACAATACCCCCATATCGTGTCCTAATATGGTACATTAACGCGACAAGCTTTTCGACAAAAAAGAACCTGCGTCACATTAAAAGTCTGACACAGACCAAACCTGTGATGGCACTATTAGCGCTATCACACAAACCGGTCGACAATAACAGGTCAAAAAACTGGGCGACATCTGATCAATGCCTCCCCACCCTGAAGAATTTACTCAAAACAACGCCATAGCGAACCGAATGCCCGCCACTTCAAGGCTTGCAGGCAACGACTCTTGCCAGTGACCTCAATAAACAGGTTGGAATTGATTGTGACGATGTGCCCCCAAGTCTGAGGCAAAAGTATGAATAATTCCCCTGCATTATGGCGTTCTGATTAACTTCCGTTCAGAAATGGGGCAGTGACTGCTCATTTGTTAAAATGGCATAAAAAAGGCACCCTTCTTGGGAGAAGAGTGCCTTGGGTTGGTGTACATCCTTGGGAGGGGGTTTACACCGATATCGCGAACCAGGGTCAGGGGGCAGGTTCGCAAGGGTAATGGGGTTGGCCGGGTCCCGGTGGGGCACTAGGGGCTAGGGTCAGGGGCGTGATCCGCACCGGAAACCCGGCCAGAATCTGCAATCGCGTAAGGGCTATAAGGTCATAAGCTGGAGCTTAAGGGCGACTGCAGACCCAAACTGGTTAATCAGGCAGCGGCCATATAACGGCCAGCACGCTCGTGGCGGCGGCGATGGCGCCGGGATCTTGCCGTTGCACGATTGACGTGCTCTTTTACGGCGGGCAAACCCTTCGACGGGGTCGCGCTTGCAATCAAATTGGTAAACATTTTTGTCCTCGCTTCATGATGTGCGTTTGGAGTGTTGGCTTATGCCTTATTTAACCAAACGCTGGCTGTCGTTTTTCTTTCGCTTTGCAGCACTGCCTGTTATCAGGTCTGTTTCGTTGCTACACCGCTAATTTAGGTACGCCTGTCGCCAAGTTCAATAGCGCCCACCTCATTTAGCGCACGCTTCACCGCAAACGCAGAAGTTTTTGCCCTGCTCACCCTTCCTGCATTGTGTTTGGCACTCAAATTCGATCGGTTTCAGGCAACTTCCAACATCGAGAAATCCTTGGTTCTACCGGTTTCACAAAGTGTCTTGAGCCCGGCCAAAACAAAAGGCCAACCATCACGGACCAATTTATATGTCGCACTGGACACGTGAGGAAATCTGTCATGCCGCACAGTCAGTTTGGTCGCACCAGCAATATTGGCCAATTCAAACGTAACGCGTGACGGCGCTTCACCCGCACAACTCGGGTTTAGAGGGAAATGCCAGCTATAGCTCAATAGTTCATGCTCAACCATCTCGAGCACTTCTCCTTCGCAGCCAACTACAACGCCATCTTCAGTCTTTACCAAAAACTCTACTTTTGAGCCTTTTGTCCAAGTGGAGACCACTTCGGTCTGGTGCCAGTATTGTTTGGTGAACTCGCCATTTGTCAAAGCGCGCCAAACATGATCGCAAGGCGCGTCAATCAGTGTCACATAATAAAATTCGGGGCTATCCATTGTATTTTCCTTCATCCGTCATTCTTCAAGCGGTGTAAAAAACGAGGTGACTTCCGGGCCACGTTCCGAGGCCTGTTTTTCGTCGGTCAACGCAAAACGATCCGCTGGCTGCGGGTCAGCAGTCTGTGAGTTGTCTTCCCTTTTTGCCCCACCCCCGGCCTCCAAAGCTTCCTTAAGGTTCAATATGGCGTCGCCGCGAACTTTCGAGAATTTGTCAACCCAGCGACGGCTTATCTGCTGAATGGGCAAGACATTGATAAAGTGTTTTTTTTCCCGCCCGGAACGCTCCACGACCACAAGGCCTGCGTCTTCGAGAATCTGGATATGCTTGCTTGCGGACTGCCGGCGCATACCGGTACCGGTAACAAGGTCGCTCAACGTCAGCCCCGGTTCCTCGAGTAGCCTGTCGAGAACAAGTCTTCTCGTCGGATCAGCCAGCGCTTTAAAAACAATGTCCATACGAATTCTTCTTTATGCAGCTATTTAGCTGCTTATATATGCAGTTAAATAGCTGCATGTCAAGATAAAGTAAAAGGGACCTCCGGCCCCTTCTACTCAAACCTGATTCCTCAGGCTGACTTTAGCATGGTGTATATTTCGTCCTTAAGGCGCATACGTTTTTTACGCAGGTCTTCTTCAGTAAACTGGGAAACATGCTCGTCGCCAATTTCAATTCGATGAATTTCCCTGTTTAAAGAGTGGTACTCTTCCGACAAATTACGGAAATGCTGGTCATTTTCTTTTAACGTATGAATACGGTCTTCAAATTCAGGGAAATCTTCCCTGAGTTCATGAGGTGTATGGCTCATGCTCGCCCTCCTGAGTTGGTGCAATGGACTCAGGATATGAGAATGGCCGGATGGTTTGTTTGACGTTTGTCAAAACAAGAGCATAACTTCAGCCATCCGTATCAGGGTCAGGCAATATAGCACCCGCTGTACCCTGTTCAACCTCGTCCACGCTCTTGAGTGCGCGCAACATTACATTTTTGCGGGTTTCCAGTTTTTCGATGTGCCCCTCCATTGCCCGTACATTCTTGCTCATCATGCTGATCTGGTCTCCATATTTACCAAACTCGCGTTTCACTGCACCCAGTACCTTCCAGACCTCTGTAGCATGCTCCTGCATCGCCATCTGCTGGAAACCCATGCGAAATGTGCTCAAAAGAACCTGGAAATTTGTTGGCCCGGTAATGGTGACATTCATCTCCCGTTGAATATCCTGGACAAAACCGGGCAACCGGAGCATCTCGGCATAAAGTCCCTCTGTGGGCAGGAATAATATTGCAGACGGTGTGGTATGCGGAGGGTTGATATATTTTTGGGCAACCTCCTTCGCGAATGCCTTTACGCGGCTAGCCAGTGCTTTTTGAGCAAGCGCAATACCATTGACATCGCCGCCTTCAACCGCGGCAAGCAGCTTCTCATAATCTTCGGTCGGGAACTTCGCATCCACTGGAAGAAACACATCTTCGTCGGCGCCCGGCATGCGAATACCGTATTCAACGCGTTGCTGGCCTGTCGGTTTGCCGCAATCATAATTGGCGACATATTGATTGGGCGTGAGCACATCCTCGATCAACAGACCCAGCTGGACCTCTCCGAAAGTACCACGGGACTTTACGTTGGTAAGGACCCGCTTCAAATCCCCTACCCCGGTTGCAAGAGACTGCATGTCACCCAGTCCTTTGTGAACGGCCTCAAGGCGCTCAGACACAGTTTTAAAACTTTCCGACAAACGACGCTCCAGAGTGGTTTGTAGTTTTTCATCAACCGTCTTGCGCATTTCATCCAGTTTCTGGCTATTTTCTGTTCGAAGCTCGTTCATTTTTTCATCGAGCTTGGTGCGCATTTGTTCCTGCTGATCTGTCTGATGCTGACCAAACTTGCGCAGGGTATCAGAAAGATCACCGATAGCCTTTGCAATCTCGGCCCGGTTTTCTTTCAGTTCACCACGAATGCCGATTTCACGTTCATCCGACTGCTGAGAGAGAACATCAAGCCGCGTTCGTATCTCGACCAGCTTGTCTGCCTGATTGTCACCTTCAGACCGCTTGCTAGCCTGTGACAGGCGGACAAGAACCAACGCACTCAGAATAGTTAAAAGGCCAAGTCCGGCAACAAGTATGGTTTCAATCATTGTCACGCGCGGGAGCTCCCTGTTTTCATTCTCCCTGACTAACCTGCTTGGCAGCACACGGCAAGAACAGACAGCGGTTTCAATCACCCATCTGACCGATACTTGACCTTATCTCCGAGCTGTGATTGAGTATTGTGGCTGGGATTTGCCTAAATCAACCTCCGTCAGGCAATCGCCTAATCGGCGGGCAAAACCCTGGAGACTTTCAATGATACCTCGATTTGACGCCCGAGAGTTTAACGGTGTCACCCCTGAAATGAGTGAAGCTTTCACTCGTGATGGTGTTCTTGTACTTGATGGCCTTGTTTCGGCAGAAAAATGTGATCAATTGCGAGACCACATGGCAGGGACGATGGAAACATTCGATGCAGCGGAACATGCCAGTGTTTTTTCGTCAACCCAACAAAGTCACGCACAGGATGAGTATTTTCTGACGTCCGGTAGCCAAACACGGTTCTTTTTTGAAGAAGAGGCCTTTGACGAAAAGGGCAAGCTCAGGAACGCGCTTGATCAGTCGATTAACAAGGTGGGTCATGCCATGCATGATCTGGATCCGGTTTTTGATGCGTTCTCGCGCCAAACAGCTTTTGACAAACTGACACACGGCCTTGGCCTGCAAAAACCTTTATTGGCGCAGTCCATGTATATCTTCAAGCAACCCAGAATTGGCGGGGAAGTCCTATGCCATCAGGATGCCACTTATATTCGCTCCGAGCCAAACAGTTGCCTGGGGTTGTGGATTGCGCTTGAAGACGCAACAGAAGAAAATGGCTGCCTGTGGGGCATTCCGGGTGGACACAAAGGAGACATGCCCAAATCACTTTTCATACGTGAGGGCAATAGCACGCATACGCAAGTGCTTGATGACACACCGTACGAGGAAGAGAAACGGCTGCCTCTGCCAGCCCCCAAAGGCACTGTTCTGGCATTTGGAGGTTTGTTTCCGCACATGTCTTGTGCAAACCGTTCCGGCAAATCCCGGCATGCCTATACACTGCATGTGATTGACGGCGCGACCCGATATCCCGAGGACAACTGGCTACAACGGCCTGCCGACATGCCTTTCCGCGGATTCCATTAAAAAAGGCCGCCAGTACCGGCGGCCTTTTTTATCATATTCCTTGCAACAGCTATTGCAGAACGCTGTCAATCGCAGCACGCAATTCCGTAGAGTCAGGGGTCACTTTACTTGGAAAGTAAGCAACGGCCTTACCATCCGGGCCAACCAGATATTTGTGGAAGTTCCAACGCGGGCGCGACTCTTCACCAAGCTCTGCTGCCAACCAGTTATAAATAGGAGCGTTATCCTCGCCGCCTTTTACAACCATTTTTTTGGTCATCGGGAAATCAACCTGAAAGTTAACCTTGCAGAAATTCTTGATGTTCCGTTCGTTGCCCGGTTCCTGATCACCAAAGTCATTGGCCGGAACTCCCAGAACAACAAGACCTTTGTCTTTGTATTCGCTCCAAAGCGCCTGAAGCCCCTCGTACTGAGGTGTATAACCGCAATAAGACGCCGTATTCACCAAAAGCACGGCTTTGCCCTCATACTGGGCCATCGGCATATCTGTATAATCAATAGACTGAACTGTGAAATCATGAGCTGATTTCTCGCCCGCTGCATGCGCGCCGGTTGCGAACAGAGCTGCTGCAGCCAGCAACGCGATCTTTTTCAAAAACATGGCCAAACTCCCTAATACCAAAACGGACGCCCACCCGGCACCCTTAATCTGTTACGGGACTATACCAGCATTGGTTTGGAAAACCAGATGTGCTGGCTTGAAATCACGTTTGCATGCACTAGGTCTGTAGCAACTGAATGTATATGGCTAACCGCCTGAAATGAGAGGTTTTTGTGACAAAGTCTGCCCTTTTCCAGCCATTCAATACTGGCTCACTGCATCTGGATAACCGAATTGTGATGGCACCCATGACGCGTAGTTTTTCTCCTGGCAATGCGCCAAATCAGAAAAACATCGACTATTACCGCAGACGGGCTGCAGGAGGTGTCAGCCTTATTATCACCGAAGGCACCTGCGTAAACCACAAGGCCGCCAACGGCTACCCCAACGTCCCCTACTTTTATGGCGATGAAGCCCTTGAGGGCTGGCGAAAGGTTGCGGAAGCTGTTCACGCTGAAGGCGGGAAGATCGTGCCTCAACTCTGGCACGTCGGCTCCATGCGCCGCCAGGGCAGTGAACCTGACCCGGATGTACCGGGTTATGGTCCCTCGGGCCTCGTCTCTCGGGGTAAAAAACGCTGTCATGAAATGACAGAGGAAGATATTACGGAGGTTATTGAAGCCTTTGCTCAAGGCGCCGCAGACGCAAAACGAATTGGCTTTGATGGTGTCGAAGTACACGGGGCGCATGGTTACATCATCGATCAATTTTTCTGGGAAGGACTTAACGAGCGCACAGACCAGTGGGGCGGTGACCTTGTCAAGCGCACGCGCTTTGCTGTTGAAATTGTAAAGGCAATCCGGGAAAGAGTTGGCCCCGACTTCCCAATCATCCTGCGTTGGTCCCAGTGGAAACAGCAGGAATATACCGCTCGTCTGACGAACAACCCCGAGGAACTGGAACAGTTTCTCAAGCCCCTGGTCGACGCAGGTGTCGATATCTTCCACTGTTCAACACGCCGCTTCTGGGAGCCTGAATTTGAGGGCAGTGACCTGAACCTAGCGGGCTGGGTTAAGAAGGTTACCGGCAAGCCAACTATCACTGTAGGTAGTGTGGGTCTTGACTCTGCCTTCACAGAAGAGGGTCAGAAAGAATTTTCGGAAGCCTCGCCGGTAAGCCTGGATGGACTGGAAAAACGCCTGTCGGCAAACGAGTTTGACCTTGTTGCTGTAGGCAGGGCACTCATTGCCAACCCTGACTGGGCAAACCAGGTCAAAATCAATGGCGGTTCGGATTTGCAGTCCTACACAAAAGAGATGCTCACCCAGCTTGTCTGATCAATTTCTGCATTGGCAATGCTATGCCGCTGAAACACCAAAATCAAAACCCAACTGGTCGCCTTCGGGCGGCCGGAACAAGTCTGTCTTTAACTGCACCTGCTGCTGATTAAGCTTTAACCGTCGGCAAAGGTTTACAAAGCGCTGTTTCATCAAATCCGCTTCAAAGCCACTTCCTTTCATTCGGTGTTTGAAGCGAGGATCATTCAAACGCCCACCCCGAAGACCTTTCAAACGGCTTAAAACCCTGCTTTTCCGATCTGGAAAGTATGTTTCAAGCCATTCTTCAAAAAGGCTCGCCACTTCACTTGGCAGACGCAGCGGTATGTAACCAGCCTCATGCGCACCTGCGTGTGCGGCGGCGGCCAATACCTGCTCCATTTCATGATCATTCAGCGCCGGAATTACAGGCGCAAAAACAACACCGGTTGGAATGCCTGCATCAGACAGTAGCTTGATAGCATCAAGCCTGCGCTGCGGCATAGCTGCTCTTGGTTCAAGTGTTCGTGCAAGCTTGCGATCAAGCGTGGTCACCGACAAAGCAACCTTAACAAGCCCTTTTTGGGCCATGGGGCTCAGGATATCCAGATCTCTCACAACCAGCCTGGATTTCGTCAAAATCGTCAAGGGATGATCATGAGCGGCCAGTACCTGCAAAACAGAGCGTGTAATACGTCGCTCCCTTTCAATCGGCTGATAGGGATCGGTATTGGTGCCAAGTGCAATCGGTTTGACTTGATAATTTCGATTGGAAATCTGACGCTCCAGAATACTGGCTGCGTCCGGTTTGGCGAACAACCTGCTTTCGAAATCCAGCCCGGGAGACAATCCCATATAGGCGTGGGTTGGCCTTGCAAAACAATAGACGCAGCCATGCTCGCATCCGCGATAGGGGTTTATTGATTGATCAAAAGGCACATCCGGTGACTGGTTGCGCGAGATAATAGTTTTAGGAAACTCATCCGTTACGTCAGTACGCAGTTTTTCCGGCGCTTCCTGCTCGTCCCAGCCATCAAAAAAAACCGAGCGCCGCAAAGGTTCAAACCGGCCGGTCACATTGGACACTGCGCCCCTGCCCTTTTCCACATGCAGAAAGCGCCTGGTCGCTTGATTGCCAGCCAACCACGGCGAGACTTTTGGGCTGACAACTGCCCTTTGTTGTTGCTTGGTCATGGTAAGACCATAACATAAGAACAAAACAAGAACAAATGAATAATCTCAAGTTGTCTTGACGCATCGAGGTTACATCATTACATTTCGCCAATTCGAAATTAGCAAGCTGATCTAATGACCAACGGGCCAACATTTTTCAAACTGTTTGCGTTATGTGCCTTTTTATGGGTGCAGGCGATACAGATTGACCATGTCGCCGATCAGTCTGCCAATACAGATCATATTGACTGCGTTGTTTGCAAAAGCGTCGGAGACGCCGCGCCAAACACAAACAGTGCTCATGTTCTTGATCACCATCTTTATAATACTGTCCTGAAGGAAACAGCTGCCAGTGCTCTCTATAGCAGCTTCAATGGCAGCACCCGGCTTGCAAGAGCGCCACCCGTCCTATCCTAGCTCACCGGCCATTCCGGCCTGTTTACACCACGACAAACAACCAAATTGAAGCAATCGCCCTCGTGATGAGAGTGACTGCGCCTGTCAATCTAGGATAGTATGACATGACAAAAACCAACAAATGCCGAGCCATCAATCGGGCATCATTAACCGCTACTGCAGTAGTGGCGCTCCTTGCGGCATCAGCTCCCGGCAACGCCGTAGCCGCGCCTCCTCTGGAAGATCAACTTGAAGAAATCATCGTCTCAAGTGCATTTGAAGGCCGCAAATTAGGCGAGACCATTCTTGGCGCGACCATCCTTAGTCAGGATGAAATCCTGCGCCGCCTGAACGGCACCATTGGCGAAACACTGCGAAGCCAGCCCGGCATTAGCTCGACCTTTTTTGGCGCGGGGGCCAGCCGGCCGATTATTCGCGGCCTGGCCGGCGATCGCATCCGGGTACTCGATAACGGCATTGGATCAATTGATGCTTCGGCAACCAGCCCGGATCACGCAGTTGCGGTAGAGCCAGCCCTGGCTGAGCGCATTGAAATCCTGCGCGGTTCGGCGATGCTGATGTATGGTAGTTCTGCCGCAGGCGGTGTCGTGAACGTCATTGACAATCGCATCCCATCAAAAGTCCCGGAAGGCGGATTTGAAGGGGCTGTTCGCTACGGGTTTACAAGCGTGGACGATGGACACGAGGCTACCGCCGCTTTTAACGCCCTCATCGGCGACTTTGACAGCACGAAAATCCTGCTGCACGGCGACTATTTCTACCGCGACACAGAGGACTATGACATCCCGGGCTTTGCGGAAAGTGCCCGACTACGAGCCCTGGAGGAAGCAGAAGAGCATGACGAGGGTGAAGAGCATGAAGATGAAGAGGAAGCCTTCGGCACCCTGGAGAATAGCTTTGTCGAAACTCAAGGCGGCTCTGGTGGATTGAGCTTCCTGTTCGAAAATGGCTTCATCGGTTTCAATATCCGACAACTCGACAGCCTGTATGGGGTACCCGGTGGTCATGGACATGGCCATGAGGAAGAAGGCGAGGAACATGACGAAGACGAGGAGCACGACGAGGACGAACACGGCGAGGAAGAGGAACTCGTTAGCATCGACCTCAAGCAAACCCGTTACGACCTGACCGGTGAATTTTCCGGTGATTTCGGCTGGTTTTCCAAGGCCAAGTTCCGCTTCGGCTACTCTGACTATGAGCATACCGAGCTCGAAGGTGATGAAGTCGGTACTGTATTCTCCAATGAAGGCTGGGAAGGACGTCTGGACCTCGTTGAGAAAGGTGGCGACAACTGGAAGGGCTCAACAGGCATTCAGATCAGATCACGTGATTTCTCCGCTATCGGTGCTGAAGCTTTTGTCCCGCCAACTGAAAGCTCCCAGGTCGGCATTTACACCGTTAAGGAATATACAACGGGTGAGTGGCGATTTGACTTCGGTGGCCGCTATGAGCACACATCCTACGATGTAGTAGGGCAAAATATAGAGCGGTCTTTCGATGGATTTAGTGCGAGCCTCGGCGCGGGCTACAACCTGGGCGAAAACGTGTTTACTGGTGTCAGCGTATTCCGTACGGAGCGGGCCCCTTCAACTGAAGAACTCTTCTCAAATGGCCCGCACCTGGCGACCAACGCATTTGAAGTCGGTAATGTAGACCTCGGCCTTGAAACGGCGACAGGAATTGAGGCGACCTTCACCTATGCAACCGGCCCGTTCAGTTTTGTCGCAAATGCCTATTTCACGACTTATGATGATTTCATCTATGAGGTTGCGACAGGCGCTGAAGAAGATGAACTACCGGTTTTTGAATTCCGGGCAAACGATGCCCAGATTTATGGCTTTGAAGCCAGAGCAGAGTATCATTTAGGCACCTACAACTGGGACGGCGTTGGCCCTGTGGACGTCCATATTGATGGACAATATGACCTGATCGAAGCGGACCTTGACCGTGGGGGCAACGACGAACTGCCACGCCTGCCTGCATCAAGTTATCTGATCGGCATTGAGGCGACATCCGACCTGTTTGACATCCGCACAGAGGTTGAAGGGTACGGCAGTGTCTCTGATGTAACCGAGGCAGAACTTCCAACAGATAGCTTTGCTTTCTGGAACGCCTTTGTCACGGTTCGGCCCTTTGACAATAAGAACCTGTCGCTTGAGCTTCGTGCAAATAATCTGACGGACAGTACGGGGCGCCAGCACACGAGCTTCCTGAAAGATGTTGCGCCGCTTCCAGGCAGGAACATCAGGGCTTCCTTCAGGGTAGCTTTCTAAGCAAAAATTCCGAAAACTGAAAAAATAATTAAGGCGCGATTGCTTAGGTGATCGCGCCTTTTTTGTTATGCTTCCTACAGCGACGCTATCAAAAGGGAAAGGGACGCCATGAGACTTCAGGAATTTTCGCTGGAACGCATTCAATCGCTTTACGAAAATACGGTTGACCACAATCTTTCAGATAGCGGCGTGCATCCATATACGATGCGCGAACTATTGAACGAAAAACAGATTAACCAGCTTCTGGATGTCGAACTGGGGTATGGCTGGACCAACGGCGAACCCAAACTCCGTCAGTCTGTTGCCAACCTTTATAAAGACCGCAGCTCAGACGAAGTGATCATTACCAACGGTTCTGCCGAAGCAAACATTATCATGGTAATCTCCATGCTTCAGGCGGGAGACGAGCTGATTGTTATCGTGCCAAACTACTTGCAAATCTGGGGGTTTGCCAAAGCCGTTGGTGTTGTTGTGAAAGAACTGCCGCTTAGAGAAGACATGGGCTGGCAACCTGACCTTGGCGCGCTCGCAGCCATGGTAACAGAACGCACCAAGATGATTACAATCTGCCACCCCAACAACCCGACAGGCAGTACCTTGCCACGGAAAAGCATGGATGCTCTTGTGCAGTTTGCCCGGGATCACGATCTATGGCTGCATGCTGACGAGGTCTACAAAGGCTCCGAGCTTGACGGAAATGAGGGTCCCAGCTTTGCTGATCTTTACGAGAAATCCATGGTAACATCGGGTCTCTCGAAAGCGCTGGCTCTTCCCGGCCTCAGAATCGGCTGGCTCGTGGGACCTGAGCCTGAAATCTACAAGACATGGCAAAGCAAGGATTACATATCGATAACCGCAAGTGCCGTGAGCGAATATGTTGCAGATATTGTCGTTCAGCCCGCGAAGCGCGACGAGATATTGGCGCGTAGCCGACGCATCCTGAACGAAAATGTGTCAATTCTTTCAAACTGGCTCAACAACAACGCAAACCTGTTCTCGTGTATTTTACCTAAGGCGGGCGGCATGGCCTTTGTGCGTTATACAATGGACATCAATTCGTCCGAACTTGTTCATAAATTGCGAGAACACCGCAGCATAATGCTACTACCTGGCGATGTTTATGGCATGGATCAATTCATCCGGCTTGGTATTGGTGCCCCGACAAGCCACATCGAAGAAGGCCTGAAACATCTATCCGACTATGTTCGGCAGAATTTCTAAATTGTAGTGCCCGAGCCGTGCTGAACTAAGCAATCCCGGGGATGGAAATCACTCCATCCTCATAGTCCTCAATCCAGATCAGGAACTCACTGGCCGACATTGGCTTGCCGATCAGATACCCTTGCGCCACTTCAGCACCAAGCTCTTTGGCCAGTCTGAGTTGTGCTTCGGTTTCAACACCTTCAACTGTTGCCTGCAACTTGAGTTTTTTAGCCAAATCAACGGCGCTTTCAAAAATAATCCGCGCCGTCTCGTCTTCGCCTGCCCTTGTCAGAAACTCCCGGTCAATTACAATCTCGTCAAACGGTATCGCCTTGAGGCGCATCAGCGGTGCAAAACCTGCAGCAAAGTCATCCAACCCCAGCCCAAAGCCGCGAGCATGCAATCGTGCCATATTCTCAAGCGGTATACGTTCGACAACCTCGAAATCTGCCTCGGTGACTTCAAGCCGCACCATGGAAGGATCGACACCAAACTGTTCAGCCAGCCCTGAAACCACGTCAGCAAAATCAGTTTTTCGCAGGTTTTCGCTGGAAGTATTGATCGACAGCGGCACGTCTTTGCCTTCCCGCCGCCACTTTCCCTGCTGCTGAAGCGCGAGTTCCAGCATCCGGTATGTCAGAACGTCCATGTAGCCCTTTTCGCGAGCAACCTTGATCACTGCTCCGGCGCCGAGCAGCCCGCCGCCTGGGGCGCTCCAACGCGCAAAAGCTTCAGCACCAACGACTTTACCATTTCTCAGGTTTATTTTGGGCTGAAACACCGGAGCAAGTCCGTCGGTCATCAGCCCTCGCATAAATTCGGTTTCGGCCAGCCCTGTGCGCGCACCTTCACTGTCTGAGCCACCAAGGTTCGCAACATCAGTGAGCGTCGCGTTCAAAAGATCCCGATCCAGCGGGCTTCCAAGAGTTCCGAGCAAATCAACACTATATGCCATCGCATGATCGCGGATTTTCTGCCGAACCATCGGATCATTGTCGCAAATCAATATGATGGAAGGCTGCCGATCAAGTTCCGAGATCATTTCAATGAGCATCAAACCATCGAAATCGATCATCTGATATGTCGCGACGACCACATCGAAACGCTCTGTCTTAAGGATATCCCGCGCTTGTGCGCCGCCAGCAGCTCCCGCAACCATGAAGTCGGCCGCAGACAGATATCCGGCCAGGGTGCCCTGCAAACGTGCTGCATCATCTACAGCCAAAATGCGTTTGGTCACACCAGATCCTTCCCTAGCAATCGGCGAGACACAGCCCACCGTTCAATCAAAGTTGATCAAATAGTAGGCTGCTATTGGTTAATATCTTATTTACTCTGCTGCTTCTGCCACCGTGTAACGCAGAACAGGCTGGCGGGCCGCTTGCGTTTCATCAAGACGTTTCCAGGGCGCGAAATAGGGTGCCCCCTCAAAGCGGGCAACCTCTCCGGCCCTTGCAGCCTCAGCCAAGCCACGCATGGACCGAATGAACTGGTCCATATTGTATTTCGACTCTGTTTCTGTTGGCTCTACAAGCATGGCACCGTGCACAACCAGCGGGAAATACATGGTCATTGGATGATAACCTTCGTCAATCATGGCCTTGGCGAAATCAAGTGTAGTGACGCCTGTGTCTTTCAGGAAGCGATCATCGAACAGGGCCTCGTGCATACATGGGCCTTCGAAGGAGGCTGACATTATATCCTGAAGGCTGGCCAACACATAATTGGCATTGAGCACAGCATCTTCGGAAGCCTGACGCAGTCCATCAGACCCATGGCTCAGCATATAGCTAAGCGCACGCACATACATGCCCATTTGGCCGTGATAGGCCGTCAGACGGCCAAGAGACTTTTCGTCGCCATATTCAACCAGATTGAAACCATCTTTACCGGATACAACATAAGGCATCGGCGCAAAGTCTTTCAGGGCGTCAGACAGAACAACAGGCCCGGAACCCGGGCCACCACCACCATGTGGCGTGGAAAAGGTTTTGTGCAGGTTGAGGTGCATCGCATCAACACCGAGGTCACCGGGGCGCGCCTTACCCATAATCGCGTTGAAGTTGGCTCCGTCGCAATAAAAGAACGCGCCAGCCTTGTGGATAGCGGCAGAAATATCTTTTACCTCAGTCTCGAACAAACCACAGGTGTTGGGGTTCGTTATCATCACAGCAGCAACGGTATCGTCAAGCGCCGCTTTCAAAGCATCAATGTCGACGCGACCATTTTCCTTGGCTGGAATCGATTTCACTTTATACCCGCAGAAGGCCGCAGTGGCCGGGTTGGTGCCATGGGCACTTTCCGGGCAAAGAACCACTTCGCGGGCATCACCACGTGCTTCAAGCGCCGCACGGATCGCCATTACGCCGCATAGTTCACCGTGGGCACCGGCCTTGGGTGACAAAGCAACGGCAGGCA
Source organism: uncultured Kordiimonas sp. (assembly GCA_947503625.1). GTDB lineage: Bacteria > Pseudomonadota > Alphaproteobacteria > Sphingomonadales > Kordiimonadaceae > Kordiimonas. The sequence continues at coordinate 741,436 of CANNEK010000001.1, forward strand.
TGCCGGTAAGGGTCGTGATCCAGTGGCTCAGTTCATTCATCAGCTCAAGTGCGCCTTGCACTGTGGAGAGTGGTTGAAGGGGATGCAAATCCCCGAAACCCGGCAACCTTGCCATCTTTTCATTCAGGCGGGGGTTGTGCTTCATTGTGCAGGAACCAAGCGGAAACACACCCATATCGATGCCATAGTTACGGCGCGAAAGGCGCGTGAAATGGCGCACTGTGTCAGGTTCGGCAAGGCCGGGGCAACCGATTTCACCAGTGCGCTCCAGACCTCCGATCGACATTTCGAAATCACCGGCCTCGTCAATGTCCACGCCGGTTGTCTGTGTGGTGCCAAGTTCAAAGATCAGAGGCTCTGCAAGCCTTAATCCCTGATGACCCGAGAAACTCTCGAATACAGGGGTCATCTCACCTGTATCATTGCTTGCCGCCGGCATTGTTGGCCGCCCTTGCGAATTCATGCTCATGACAGCGCCTCCGTTAGTTTGCTGGACAGATCAGCGATGTCTTCTTCGGTCACAGTTTCTGTCGCCGCCATAATCAACAGGTCATCCATGCCTTCGCCCGGGTACAGGCGCTCCATCGGCACTCCTGCCAAAACACCACTTTCAGCAAGCTGGTCAACAATTGCAGTTGCCGAACCGGGAACCCTGATGGTGATTTCGTTGAAAAACGCGGAATTCAGAACCTCAACGCCTTCAATCGCCGACATTGCATCCCTGAGGTCACATGCGCGTTTGTGGTTTACCCGCGCCAGCTGACGCAGGCCTTTTTCACCAAGCAGGCTCATATGCACCGTGAAAGCGAGGGAACAGAGGCCGGAATTGGTACATATGTTCGAAGTTGCTTTTTCGCGCCGGATATGTTGTTCGCGCGTCGAAAGCGTAAGAACAAAGCCCCGATTTCCATCGCTATCCGTCGTCTCTCCGCACAGGCGGCCCGGCATCTGCCGGACATATTTTTGATTGGTGGCAAACAGACCAAGGTACGGGCCGCCGAAATTCAGGCCATTGCCAATCGACTGGCCTTCACCAACAACAATATCAGCTCCCATCTCACCCGGGCTTTTGATCAAACCAAGCGACATTACTTCTGTCACGACAACTATCAATAATGCTTTGTGTGCATGCGCCGCTTCCGCCAATGGAGCAAGATCCAGAACACTTCCACAAACACCCGGGTTTTGAAACACCACACAACTTGTCTTATCATCAATTGCGTCAATTGCGGCCTGAAGTTCTACCTGTGGGTCGGCAGGTACAGGGGCTTGAACCACAATATCGTCATCTGTGAACTGAGTAGTGGTTTCCACCACTGCCCTATAATGAGCGTGGACGCTACCTGCCAGTACAGCGCGTTTCTTACGCGTCACCCGACGAGCCATCATAACAGCTTCTGCGGTTGCAGTAGAGCCATCATACATGCTGGCATTCGCCACATCCATACCCGTCAATTGAGCGACCTGGGTCTGAAACTCGAACAGGTACTGAAGCGTTCCCTGTGCAATCTCCGGCTGGTAGGGCGTGTAGGCAGTGAGGAACTCGCCACGTTGGATCATGTGATCAACTGTCGAAGGCACATGGTGCTTGTATGCGCCGGTGCCCACAAAAAACGGCACAGAACCAGCCGCTGTGTTTTTGCCTGCCAGCCGAGAGAGATGGCGCTCTACCGACATTTCGCTCTGTCGTCGCGGGAGGTCAATTTCCGGGTTCAAATCAGATTTTGGAACGTCACGAAAAAGATCGTCAATGTGACGCACGCCAATTTTCGCCAACATAGCCTGGCGGTCATCACTGGTTAGCGGCAGATAGCGCATATGCGCACTCCTTTACTCACAAGTCACCACGCGCCTCGCTGCATGGCTCATTCACGTCAACACGGCCCCTCGCCGCTTTCATACAGTCGAAAATGCCTAGTCGAGACCGGCAACATGGGCGTTGTAAGCTGCTTCATCCATCAGATCGTCAAGGTCTGCAACGTTCGCCAACTTGATTTTAAAGAACCAGCCGTTTCCAGTTGAATCTGAATTTACCAGTGCGGGTTCACCCTCAAGGTCTTCATTGACTTCAACAATATCACCCGTGAGTGGTGCATAGACTTCGCTGGCTGCTTTAACTGATTCAACGACCGCGACCTCGTCGCCTGCGCTGAATGTGGCGCCAACTTCGGGCAGCTCCACGAAAACAACATCGCCTAGTGCTTTTTGCGCATAATCTGTAATCCCAACGGTTGCAACATCGCCGTCAATTTCAATCCATTCGTGGTCTTCGGTGTATTTGGTCATGCCTGTTTCCCCTCTTTACGGTCTATGACTGTTTACGTTTATATCGTTGCGGAACAAACGGTGTAGCTGTCACCGTTGCCTCATGGGCCTTGCCCCTGATCATCAGTTTGAGTTTGGTACCATTTTCAGAAAGGCTTGCCGGAACAAACCCCATGGCAACCGGGCCACCATAAGTTGGCCCGAAGCCACCCGACGTTATCTTTCCAACAATTTCGCCATCTTCACTGGCAATTTCAGTACCCTCACGAGCGGGCGCCCTTCCAGACGGCACAATACCGACCCTGACATTGGCTGCGCCATTGCCAAGCTCGCCAAGAATACGCTCAGCGCCAACAAAATCCCCGTCTTCGCGGCGTTTCTTACCCAACGCAAAAATAACATTGGCCTCAACCGGGCTCGTGCTCGCGTCAAAGTCATGGCCAGACAAACACAGCCCGGCTTCCAGCCTCAGACTGTCCCTTGCGCCCAAGCCAATCAACTCGACGTCGTCGCTTATGAGAAGGCGACGCGACAGGGCTTCAGCTTCATCGGAAGGAACCGAGATTTCGTAGCCGTCCTCTCCTGTATAACCAGATCTGGAAACCCAACACACAACGCCTTCAAGCGTAACCATTGTTGCTTCCATAAAAGCAAGGTCTGCGACTTCAGGTGCCAGCGCTGACAGCACTGCCTCTGCTTTTGGTCCCTGCAGGGCAATAAGAGCGCGGTCTTCAAGCGGCTCAAGAGTGAGCCGGTCCCCAAGCTTATCTTCGAGAATATCATAGTCTTTGTTTTTGCATGCGGCGTTAACAACGACATACAAAGTACCTTCAGGTTCAAATGTGCGCGTGACCATCAGGTCATCTTCAATACCGCCATCATCATTGAGCAGAACAGAATAGCGCATTTTGCCCGCTTTCAGTACGGACAGGGCACTTGGCATCAGTTCTTCAATAATTTTGGCCGGGTCGCTACCATCTTTGGAGCGAATATAGGCCTGCCCCATGTGGGAAACATCGAACAAACCCGCTTTGTCCCGGGTGTGAAGGTGTTCGTTCATAATGCCCAGCGGATATTGTACCGGCATCGCGTATCCTGCGAACGGCACCATCTTGCCGCCCGCTTCCACATGAAGATCGTATAGAGGAGTTCTGAGTAGATTGTCGTCCGACATGGCACACTCCGCGCGCAAAAACCGCCAGAAACCTGGCTAATGCGCCCCCTCTGTCGCGGAACCTGAGAGATTCACAAGGTACCAAGCCCTTGCTTACCCCGTCGGTGAGAGTACTGAGCAGGCTCAGACTCTACTTTCCAGAGTGTCGAACGTATGCGCGGTCCTTCTGCCTGAGAGTTTCCGGGGCGGTTGCTCCTTCGGCGTCGGCGTATGCCAATCTCTCCCGCGCACGGCTGCCGGAAACAACGTTTCCGGCACGACCTAAACGTGGAGTTGGTATGCCGGAGACAATGCTGAGAGTCAATCGACAACAACACTCAAAGGCAAAAAGAGACAACAAAATACTATTGCAGCACCGCACTCATGTTGAGCCAGGTCGTTTCCAGGCTCTTGAAAGCCTGCTTGTGCTGTTTGTCCTGTTGAAGCCAGGCGTCAAATGCTTTCAAATCCCTCGCCTTCACACCTGCCTCTTCAAGCACCACGAGCCACCGACATGCTTCGCGAAGCAGGGCGTGATCTGTCTCGGGATTTAAAGCTTCAACGGCTCCGACAAGCTGCTTTTGGGATTTTGCATCGCCAGCTGTTGATTCGGCCACGCAATCTGCCGTGCTATTCACCAACTGCACATACCGCTGCAGAACACGTTTCTGTTTTTTCGAAAGTTGGGGGAGCTGTTCGCTGAACTCGCTTTGCTTTTCAGCATCCAGCCGTTTTTCAATCATCTGAATCAAGTGGCGGTACTGACGATGTTCTTCGATACTACCAAACAAGAAACGCCAAACACGTTTCGACAATCGCCTCGCCCGGCCCGCATGTTTACTTTTTGCCATCTGGCTGTTGGTTACTATCCACAACAGGTGGCCAAATACATAGAAAGTCGGGCGCCCATAATGTTCTCGCAGACGTATGAATACCTGCCTGCTCAACTTCTCAGCCTGCTTTTCATTTTCAACGTTTGCGGCGACATATTCACTGATGTCCTTGTGCATGCCGCGGTACAGCATCGCAAACGGAATTTGAGTCATGTTATACTGCATAATGTCACTCCTTGGCTGAATCTTAACATATTATGGGAAATAATTGCAAGTATGTCAGCAGAAAACGGCTGCAACCCCCATGACACAAGGAGGCACACACCATTGAAAGAACACGATTTTCCGTCGTTTTAAGACTTTATGTAAGTGTGATAGGATAAAATACCGTAAAACGCCGACCCGGCTCAAAGAGGCCAACTCACGGAGGCCCGAGGTCAAAAGCAGACGCGTTTAACGTTCCATGTTGAATGCGACGTCATCGACACTCAACTGAAAGCCGATCAGGAGTTCATAGTTATAGCGCCGCGCCTGTTCAATAGTAGGTACAAACTGGCTCAATATCTCTCGAGATGACGCGTAACCGTTTTCGTCAAATCGCAACGTCACATCGAAAATCCGTTTTGTAACAACTTCACTGTTGTCTTTCAGAACGGCCACAAAATAAGGCAGGGTGACAGTCTCGTTTATTACCTTGCCCTCGGATTGCGCGCCCACATAGAAGCTGACTGCGGAAGTCACACTGTCGCCTTCGGTGCAAGACACGCCAACATCGCTGATTGACGCGGTAAACATGACATCGTCTGCGGTGCGCCCTTCTCCGTCAAAGCGGGTCAGGGTTCCAGTATCGCCGACAATAGCAACAGCGGGACAGCGAGAGATGGTAACTTCAAGCGGATTGTCGGCACAGGCCGCCAGAGCTAAAGTCATTATCGCAACGCCAAGCAAACGAACATTCATACCAAGTCTTTCAAAGCTAATGTCAAAGCCCTTAAATGATGGGCCAAAAACGCCGCGATCATAGGGTCAAGCCTACCAAAGAGCAAGCAGGCAATCGCGCCAATTCATTTAAAGGCTATAGGGGCTTCAGCTGGCCAAATTGTGGCGTGGTTACAAGCACAGGTGAAGTACAGGTTTAGTTTGCCCTCGTTGGAATTTTACAACGCGCCCCTACGCCTCGCGCATCAAAGGCTACTCTACCGCTATCCGCAGAAGCCCAGGCGCTGCCTTCAATCGTATCCACCGAAATTTGATCCCGGTACAACCAAAGCATCAGCATTGGCACAAAATTACGGCCGGACCGGGAAGGCCACATTGCCTTCCTCAACATCAGGACATACTTTCTGGGGGCGCTTTCGTTGGTCTGAAAGGAAAAGCTGTCTCCACGGTCATGTAAATAAACCGGGTTGATCAAGGTTCTGCCGTCCATACCAACGCTGGTGGGCTTGCCTTCGTGAACGATATTAATAAAACACTCCATCTCGCGAGCGCGAAAAAACTTGGTGTGTATGCGATCAGTACGCCCGGAGACTAAAGAACCAGCTGCTATCGTGGCCTTGTTCAGCAGCCAGAGCCCCTCTTCGCCCAACGTCAGTTCGTGTAAGCTGCCATCGCATGCAAGGTCGATGGGCTCAGCATGAACTGCGGATTGTCCCCGAAACCAAAGAACCGGGCACGGCAATGCTTCGCCGATCTCACTGTTTACCAAAATATCGGCTACCGAGCCGACGGAAAAGTCGCCTCGCGGCGACACCGGAAAACGCTTCATCGTGACACCGCGAAGGTTCTCATCCACGGAAAAAGCCCAAAGTTCACGGCGTTTGACGGGCGCTGCTTTTGCGCCGTCATGCCATTCGGTCAAAAACACCGCCTGGCCCAAACTCGTCTGTTCTGTCGAACTGACTTTCAGATACATACGTTCATGCGGACCGCCTTCCCCGGCGCCAAAGGCATTTTCGAGAAATATCTGCGGCTCCGTATCATAAATCCCTGGAAACCAACCTCGAATGTCCTGCAAAACAAATATTGCTTCGGTTTTGGACTGAGACCAGACAGGTGGGGTCATTAGCAACAATGCGGGTAGTAACCCGGTCAAATATTTAAACAGTTTTCGCATCACGCCCCTCCGAATTTCACGCGTATCAATACAGAAAACACTGTGTCACGATTGGGTTTTACCGAAATTGACGCAGATCAGCGGTCTTGCTTGACCCCTTGCGAGCATAAAGGTAGCAAGAAGCAATGAATATATTTAGTGAAAGCACGCCATGACAAACGCAATTTCCAAGACCCCTTCAAAAGGCCACGACGAGTTGCGCATTTTGCTGGCCAATCCACGTGGATTTTGCGCAGGGGTTGATCGCGCGATCAAGATTGTCGAATTGTCTATAAAGAAGTTTGGCGCGCCCGTATATGTCCGGCACGAGATTGTTCACAATCGATATGTCGTAGAAGGTCTCGAAGCTATTGGGGCCGTGTTTGTGGACGAGCTTAACGAAGTCCCTGGTGATGCTCCCGTTGTTTTTTCCGCGCACGGGGTACCAAAATCAGTGCCTGCGGAAGCCGAACAACGCAATATGATTTATGTGGATGCGACCTGCCCGCTGGTATCCAAGGTGCACCGGGCGGTAGAACGTCACCAGGCAGCAGGGCGGCATATTCTGATGATTGGACATGCAGATCATCCTGAAGTTGTTGGCACAATGGGGCAGGTCCCCGAAGGCTCAATGTCACTTGTGGAAACCGTGGAGGATGCTGAAGCGCTGGACACGGAAAACCCGGGGAAACTCGCCTATGTGACGCAAACAACTCTATCAGTCGATGACACAGCCGACATCGTTAAAACACTGGAAAACCGGTTTCCGGACCTCAACAACCCGAAGAAAGAAGATATCTGTTACGCGACCACAAACCGTCAGGTCGCAGTTAAAGAGATTGCCAAGCAAGCGGACCGCGTGATCGTAATTGGTGCGCCAAACTCATCGAACAGCATGAGGCTCGTCGAAGTCAGCGAAAAATGCGGCTGTCCCGGCAAGCTGGTCCAGCGCGGAGCGGATGTGGACTGGGATTGGCTTGCAGGTGCAAAAACCGTTGGCATAACAGCGGGAGCAAGCGCCCCCGAAATTCTTGTCGAGGAAGTCATCGAGGCGATAAAAGAGCGGTATGCCGCGCGTGTAGAGCTTGTCACCACTGCTGAGGAAAACGTTGTATTCAAGGTTCCACCAGTGCTGAAGGATATCGCTTAATGGCGGTCTATACTCATGTAGATGATCGCACTCTTGCGACATTCCTGAATGGCTACGATCTGGGTGAAGCGACCAGTTTCAAAGGTATTGCGGAGGGCGTCGAAAACTCAAACTACCTTCTGGAAACAGAGAAAACCCGAGCGATCCTGACGCTTTATGAAAAACGCGCCAACCCTGCAGACCTGCCCTATTTCCTGAATATGATGGAGCACCTTGCAGACGCCGGACTTCCTGCACCACGGCCACTCCGGGACAAATCAGGGCAGGCTTTACAAATTCTGAAAAGCAAACCAGCATGTCTGATCAGCTTCCTTAGCGGCGTCAGTGTTGATGACACTGACGAAACTCACTGCGCGGCGCTGGGGACCAAGCTTGCTCGCATGCATCTGGCGCTTCTGGGCTTTAACGAGAGACGCGAAAACGATCTTTCCGTTCAGGGTTGGCGGGGACTGACGGAAGAAACAATCAATCAAGCCGATACGGTTCAACAAGGGCTTGCCCATATTATCTCAACCGAAATGTCATTTCTTGAAGCCAATTGGCCGTCAGACCTGCCCACAGGCACCATCCACGCCGACCTGTTTCCTGACAATGTTCTGTTTACGGGCCATCAGGTCACCGGCATTATTGACTTCTATTTTGGCTGTACTGACATGCTGGCATACGATCTCGCTGTATGCATTAATGCCTGGTGTTTTGACGAAAATCACCGATTTGTTGCCGCAAAAGCCAAGCGCCTAATCGAAATGTATGACGCTGAGCGCCATATGTCAGGTGCCGAGGTTGAAGCTCTGCCGACCCTGTGCCGCGGCGCTGCGATGAGGTTTCTTCTTACCCGCCTGTATGATTGGTTAAATCCTGTGGAGGGTGCCGTGGTAAGGCCTAAAAACCCGCTTGAGTATCTCGCCAGACTGAAATTTCACCAGCAAGTTAAGGATACAGCCTCATATGTCGTCTAGAGCCAATAACGACGTCGTGGAAATCTACACGGACGGTGCCTGTTCCGGCAATCCCGGTCCGGGTGGCTGGGGCGTCTTGATGCTCTATGGTGAAAACGAAAAAGAACTGACCGGCGGCGAGTTTGAAACCACCAACAACCGAATGGAGTTGATGGCGGCCATTCAGGCATTAAACGCCCTGAAACGCCCCTGCGAAGTCCATTTGCACACCGACAGCACGTATGTGAAAAAAGGCATAACGGAGTGGATCGAAGGCTGGAAGGCCAAAGGTTGGAAAAACTCGAGCAAAAAACCGGTAAAAAACTCCGATTTATGGAAAATGCTTGATGAAGCAGTAAAGCCTCACACCATTGACTGGCGTTGGGTCAAGGGACATTCCGGCGATCCCGGCAACGAGCGGGCCGACGCTCTCGCCAATCAGGGTATGGCGCTTTACAAGGGCGACATATAAGTAGAAAAACGAAGATGAGGTGAATTGATGAAAACCCTTCTTTCATCACTGGTATCGTTACTATTTTTACAGCTGGGCCCAACTGCCCGTGCTGATGCTATCACAGATGAAATGCGTTCCCGCCTCGCGACCTTGGGGCAGGAAATCGTTTCCAGCACACCCGTGACCGGCATCACCATGGCCGTTGGACGAAACGGCGAAATCATTTTTACTCAAGGCTTTGGTGTAGCCAGCATCAAAAGTGAGGCACCCGTTTTACCGTCAACAAAAATGCGCGCAGGCAGCGTCTCGAAGGTGATGACGGCTGCTTTGATGGGCAAGATGATAGAGAATAACAATCTGGACCTCGACGGGGCAGTCCAACGATATGTACCCTACTTTCCTGAAAAACGGTGGACAATAACCCTTCGCCAACTGGCGGCCCATACCAGCGGTGTGCGTCACTACCGTGGCAACGAAATTGGTCTCAATCGCTATTTCCCGACGGTAAGGGATGGCATTTCCCTTTTTGCAAACGACCCTCTGGAATTCGAACCTGATAGCCGCCGGCAATACTCCAGCTACGCATGGAATTTGATCAGCGCAGCGCTCGAGGGTATCGGCAACGATTCGTATCTGCACTTGATGCAAAGTCAGGTTTTCCAACCACTGGGTATGGTTGAAACACAGGCTGAGGACAAATCTCACCCCATCACAAACCTGAGCCAGTTTCATGAACAAAATTTCTTGCGCAAAACCATAACTTCTCCTGAAGTCGACAACAGCTACAAATGGGCCGGTGGCGGACTAATTACGACCGCCCGTGATATGGCACGCTTTGGCCTTGCCCATACCGACGATGGTTTTTTGAGGCAGGAAACTTTGGATCTTTTATTCAAGGAACATATCGATGCCCGAGGGAACCCAACAGGTTTCGGCGTCGGGTGGATGATGGCAACACAGTTGCGTTCCAGGCTATCCCGCAACAGTCTTCAGCACTTCGAAACCTCGGTACATGATCATTTGATATGGCATAGTGGCGGGTCCGTGGGCGCAGCAGCCCTGCTTCTGGTTGACCCTGAAGAAGACATCTCTATTGGCTTGATGACCAACCATGAAGACGGTTTTCCCGCCCTGATGGACCTTGGCATAACAGCCCTTCACACTGCTTTGCAGCCAACGCCCTAGTGCTTGTGCGCCACGCCCGCACCCGTCGGGATACGTATATCGTCGACAAGCGCCTGCACGTCAGCCGGAGGACTGTCTGTCATGCGCGCAACAGCAAATGCCACCGTGAAGTTGATTAACATGCCAATGCTGCCGATACCCTCAGGTGAAATCCCCATCAACCAGTGATCTGCTGTGTTCACTGCGTCAAACCAGGATGATTTGAAGTAAGCGATATACCCGACAGTGAACAATAGTCCGGACACCATACCGGCAATAGCCCCTTCCCGGTTCATGCTTTTCACAAATATCCCCATCAGGATGGCAGGGAAAAGGCTGGCGGCAGCAAGACCAAACGCCAGAGCCACCACTTGCGCGACAAATCCGGGTGGATTGATGCCTAGATATCCGGCAACAGAAATTGCAAGGACAGCAGCTCCTCTGGCAGCCATCAATTCGGTGCGGTCCGATACGTCAGGCATGAATGTCTTCTTCAGCAAATCGTGGCTGATCGATGCTGATATCACAAGTAGCAATCCTGCGGCGGTAGACAGCGCAGCAGCGATGCCACCAGCCGCGACAAGAGCAATAACCCAGGGCGGTAGTTTTGCGATTTCCGGGTTTGCCAGCACCATAATATCACGATCAACGTCAACTTCATTTGCGTTAGCAGTGGGCTCGTTACTCAAAAGGCGCTCACCGCTTGCTCCGCGTTTGCCGGAGAATTCGGCAGCTCCCTTAAAAGGGGAGCCCGCGGAATATTGAACAACACCATCTTCATTCTTATCGAGCCATCTGATAAGCCCGATATCTTCAAAAGTCTTGAAGAATTGGGGCGTTCCACCTTCTTTTTCGGTTTCGGCATAGGTGGAGCCATTGACCGTCTCTATGAAATTAATCCGTGCAAAAGCACCAACAGCTGGCGCCGTAGTGTAAAGAAGCGCGATAAAAACAAGGGCATACCCTGCTGAAAGACGGGCATCAGACACTTTTGGTACGGTAAAAAAACGAACAATAACGTGTGGCAAGCCTGCCGTGCCAACCATAAGCGCCATAGTGATGGCGAAAATATCGGTCATCGATTTATTGGGCTGCGTGTAAGGCCTGAATCCCAGGTCAACCAGGGTGGCATCAAGTTTTTGCAAAACCGTTAGCCCGGAACCATCAAGCACTTCAGACCCCAAACCCACCTGAGGCAACGGCGAACCGGTTATCAGCAACGAAATAAACACAGCAGGCGTCATATAGGCGAAAATCAACACACAGTATTGCGCCACCTGAGTGTAAGTGATGCCTTTCATTCCTCCGAGGACCGCATAGAAAAAAACCACTGCCATGCCGACCAAAACACCCATCGCGATCGGGATATTGAGAAAATGCGAAAATACCACGCCGACGCCGCGCATCTGTCCGGCAATATAGGTGAAGGAAATTGCAATCAAACAAATCACAGCAACAACTCTTGCCGTTTTGGAATAGTAGCGTTCACCAATGAAATCAGGAACCGTGTACTGGCCGAATTTCCTTAAGTAAGGTGCGAGTAGAAGCGCCAGCAGAACATAACCACCCGTCCACCCCATGAGATAAACGGAGCCGTCATAGCCCGAGAACGCAATGATACCTGCCATCGAAATGAAACTGGCAGCACTCATCCAGTCAGCCGCGGTAGCCATGCCATTGGCAATCGGATGAACACCGCCGCCAGCCACGTAAAAATCTTTGGTGGACCCTGCTCTGGACCAAATCGCAATCCCGATATAGAGCGCAAACGACAGGCCAACCACGAAGTAGGTGAGTAGCTGGGTACTCATACGCCGTTCTCCGCTTCATCAGCGTCGTCGTCGACGCCAAATTCGCGTTCGATAACATGCATCCGGCGCACATAAACAAAGATCAGAACGACAAAAACATAGATCGAGCCTTGTTGTGCAAACCAAAAGCCGAGGGGGAAGCCGGCAATTTCAAACTGATTCAGGCTTTCGGCAAACAGAATACCCGCACCGAAAGAAACCAGAAACCAGACCACAAGCAACCCGAGAAGCAAACGTATATTCGCGCGCCAGTAAGCTGCAACTTTTTGCTCGCTCAACACTTCCTCATCATGATGACTATGCACTGGCATGTTTGTTCCAACATGATGATAGGCATTGCTGGTGTCGTTTTCAGATGTGGTCATGGACTCCCCCTTCTCAATCTCACACGCCTAGCGTTACATGAAGGAACACAGAATGCCAAGCAAGTGGTCCTCAGAACGAAAAAAGCGAGCGCCTGACTTCCAGACACCCGCTTTCCACATCATGCTACATAACGCCTATTTTCCAGCGAACGTATCCCCGAAAAAGTCACCTTCATTCCATGTTGGTTTCTCGTCGCCGTTTGCGATATCGCTGGCAATCAGCCAGTTGGCGTAGGCAAATTTTGCAGCAGCATCGTAGTCGATACTTTGCGACAAGTCATCGGCTGGCGAATGGTAGGTTTTGCTCAGGAACTCCTGAAAAATCTTGCCGCCATCTTTGCCGTTAACCCCTTTGTTCCAACCCGTCATCAAGAACACTGAAGGGATCCCCTGTTGAACAAACCTGTAGTGATCACTGCGGGTAAAAATACCTTCCTGCGGGATCGGGTCAGGGCTCAGGGCAACATTCAGCTTGGCAAGCGCGGCTTCGGTAATTGGTCCAAGGCTGCTGCGCTCGGCGCCAAACGCAACCACATCGGTAAAATCATACAACAATAGCGGCATATCAAGGTTCACATTGGCCACCATTGCCGACTTTTCGACGGTCGGATAATGAGCGAAATATTCTGCCCCCAACAAACCGCGCTCCTCGCCGGTAACAATTGCAAACAATATTGAACGGCGCGGCTTTTCGCCGGAGCGGGTATAGGCACGTGCCACTTCCAGCAACGTGGAAACGCCAGTTGCATTGTCGAGCGCCCCGTTATTGATCTTGTCATCTCCTTTCGCATTCTCAGAGATGCCGATATGGTCCAGGTGTGCCGACAGCACAACATACTCGTCCTTGAGCGCAGGGTCTGAACCTTCAAGTATCGCTACCACGTTGGGGCTATTGAAAGGTTCCGTCAAAATGCTCTCGCGTTTCATAGTCGCGTTAGCCAAAAGCACAAACCCTGAAGGCGCGCCCTTTTTTGCCTCGGAAAGTACATCGTTGAAGGACTTGGGTGCGCCTTTGAATAGCTCTTTTGCCACACCCTGACTAACGGTTGCGGCCGCCTGTAAACGGCCGTTTTGACTTGCAGCCCCCGCAGGTTCGATCCAGTCAAAGCTTTCACGCCCCAAAAATCGCTTGAGCCGGGCGAACGGCCTGCGATTCTCGTCTGCCGCCGTGCTAACAGAAATATAACCGACGGCCCCGCGGCCGAGTATTTCTTTCAGTTTTGTGGTTGCCGATCCATGATGCGCCCGAATTTCCGTGTTGAAGGACGCTGGCGCGCCTGAGAAAGACAAAGCGATTTTACCGCTAAGGTCCAACCCTTGGAGGTCATCATGGCCCAACTCTGGCGCATGAATACCAAAACCGACAAAAACGATGTCAGCTGTAACGTCACCATTAGGGTTCTTTACGCTACCACTCATGAAAAAGTCATCGCCTAACGACAAGGCCTGTTCTTCGTCGCCCACTCTGATCGTCATTGCGGCAGCTTCAACGTCCACTTTTGCTTTACGCATAGGCACTTCCTGGAAGTAAGTGTCCTTGTCTCCTGCAGGTGCGAGCCCCAAACGGGCGAACTCTGCAGCAACATAGTTTGCAGCAATTCGGTGTCCTTCTGAACCTGTATCCCGGCCACGAAGAAGATCGTCTGCCAGGAATGTAACGTCAGCTTCGATGCGTTTCGGACTAAACATGTCGCGGTCGTTTGTTGCGCCGCCTTCCAGTGAAGTTCTCGACCCGCCGGCGCAACCACTTACCATCAATATCACAGCTGTAAGCCCAGCTGACCGCAGCATGCTGTATATTTTAGATCTAGCCCTCATTATCCACCTATTTTTGTTACTTGTTGTGCTTGTATCTCGCAGTTGATTTTGACCAACACCATAAGATCAGGCGACGGCCAGTCAATTCATTGCTTATTCAAATAAACCAAGGTTTGGCTTCCTGAAGCCTACACAGCTGATCAGCTATTGCTTTAACGTCTCGACAATTGCCCACATTCTGTCTTGCCCCCAGAAAGTTTCATCCCCGGCCCTAAAGGTCGGCACGCCCCAGCTCCCACATCGGAACATTTCTTCCCGGTTTGCATCCGCCAGTTTTTCAGTCTCGGTTCTGGATAGCGCTTTGGCGATCCAGGATCTGTCAAGTCCTGCTTTTTCTAGAATTTTCGAAAGCCCTCTATCTGCAGAGCCATCTATTCCTTCAGCCCAAACGCCTTTGGTAAAAGCCTTGAAGAAATCAAATGACTGTCCGAATTGCCCCGTCGCCTCTTCCTCCTTCATCAACGCGAAGCCGATGGCCATCGCCCGCCAGGTAGCTGCACCAAGGGGGTCAATTATGGTCCCGAACTCCACACCTTCCAGGTGCGCCTCCCTCGCAGTGTCGAGCAATATATAACGTGATTTGTCTTTGGGAACCTTCATGCCTCGCATGAGCATTGGCAATACCGGTTTCAGCTTCAAGATCACCCCTGTTTTACTTGCCAGATCCGAGACAAGCTGCAGGCCAACGTAGCTGTAGGGGCTGCGCACAGAGAAAAAAACGTCAATTGTTTCACCGGTAAGAGACCGTTCAAGCTGGTTCAGTCCATACCGCCACAATCGATGGACTTCAAACTCCACTTGTTCATCGCCAAGCCCCAGATCATTGAGGCGACGCTCCAAATGATCGAGCCTGTCAAGGCCAACATAAAATTCGCCCTCGTAATACAGGTTGGCGCTAGCATAGTGGCCGAGTGTCTTAAGGGTTGTTTCGTTTTGCTTCAGCGTTGCCTCGCCGAGGTCCGCGCTACCGCATAGCGAACGAACGGAGGCCAGGTCACGTCGCCAAAGTGCTGCGCCGACCTCTTCAGCCAAGGCAAAAAAAGACGGATCATCCTGCTTGCTGGCGAGAAACCTGTTTGCCATACCAACAGCAAGACGGTCAGGTACCGTTGCATCCAGCGAAAACCCCAGTCCATAGAGCCGAGCGAGACGGCTTGCATCAATGATAGAATACGCCTCATACCGAACAGGATCCGGATACATATTTGCAGGGAGCCGCTCGACGACCAGGGGTCTGACCTCAACGGCAAAACGCGACGCAATATCCGGCATCACCTGCACCATCAACTGGCAGTATGGGTCATCAGCTCTATGGAAATAATAAACAGTATGCGGCCCGCGACGGATACGGCGTTTCAATTCCGCAACAAAGCGCCCAAGCCGAACACGAGTTCGGCTGGTCAGCCACTTTGCAACATTAGCTTTTACGGTGTTGGCCAAGCTCATTTAACAGATATTTGTTGTTAGTCCTCAGCCGCTTCTACCACTAAAATCGTGCCTTCAACAGCAGTAACATGAGCCATGGCACCTTTTGGCAGGTCGGGGCCATTTGCCAGCCAGCGACTATCCCCCACCTGAACATGACCCTGTCCATTTTTTATCTGTTCGACAACCACAAAGTTTTTACCAACAAATCTTTTGCCACTCGTATTGACCTCAGCATCTGAGATGGTTGCCGCACGGCGGTAAAAGAACCGGTTTCCTGTGTAGATTGAAACAGCTGAAAGTACAGCGAACAGCAAACCATGCCCTTCAAAACCAAGTTCAGGCAGAAGCCACGCAAAAACACCGGTCGCAATAGATGCCAAGCCTATCCAAAGCAGATAAACCCCGGGTATCAGCATTTCACCTGCCAGTAAAAGCACCCCTACTGACCACCAAAGCCAGTGAGCGTTTTCCACCATCCAAATACCGGTTTCTTCCATTTTTCAGCCTTTCACATATGAGCAACACCTGATCACCCAATATTTAGTCCACTAGCGGTACACCTCCGGGGCGGTGGCCGGGCTTGTCACCACCAAAGCCTTTAAACAGTTCTGATATTCCGCCCAACGATCCGATAACACCGGACGCTTCCATTGGCATAAATACCAATTTTTCATTGTTGGAGGATGCAAACCCGCTCAGAGCTTCAACATACTTTTGTGCGACGAAGTAATTGATTGCCTGAGGATCACCTTCCGCGATCGCGTTGGACACCATTTCCGTCGCTTTCGCTTCGGCTTGGGCTTCACGTTCACGCGCCTCAGCGTCGCGGAACGCTGCTTCGCGTCGGCCCTCTGCCTCCAGAATAGCTGACTTTTTGTCACCTTCCGCACGGAGAATCTCGGCAGCTCTCTCCCCTTCCGCTTCCAAAATGGATGCACGTTTGTCACGCTCTGCCTTCATTTGCCGGGCCATCGCGTCAACGATATCCCTCGGTGGTGCTATGTCCTTGATCTCGATACGGGTGATTTTCACGCCCCAAGGCTGCGTAGCCCCATCAACAACATTCATCAGCTTGGCATTGATCTCGTCTCGTTTGGACAACAGCTCGTCCAAATCCATCGACCCCATAACCGTCCGGAGGTTCGTCATTGTTAAATTAAGAATAGCAATTGTCAGGTTATTGACTTCATAACTGGCTTGTGATGCATCCAGCACCTGAAAAAAGACAACACCATCCGCAGCCACCATTGCATTGTCTTTAGTGATTACTTCCTGGGTTGGGATATCAAGTACCTGTTCCATCATGTTCATTTTCTGGCCAATGCGGTCAATGAACGGAATGATAAGATGTAATCCGGGACGAATAGTGGTCGTGTAGCGACCGAATCGTTCAATTGTATATTCAAACCCCTGCCGCACTGTCACAACGGCCGAGAAAACCAGAATAATTGCAAAAAGAACGACCAATGCGACCAAAACTATTGACATTTCAGGCATTTAGCTAACTCCCAAATTATATTATTGAATACCCCAGATGTATATATGGGGATTCCAAAGGGCAAAAAAAGGGCAGTCGAAACTGCCCTGAGAAAACTGATAGTTGTTAATCGCTTTAAAGCTGACCGATAATATGGTTCGCACTGGAAACCTGAAAGGCTCCCGGCTCCTCGATATTCAGCTCGGTCAAAACGCCGTTATCAACAATCATTGCGAAACGCTGCGACCGAATTCCCATGCCAAACCCTGTGCCATCCAGCTCAAGGCCCAAAGCTTTTGTGAAGTCGCCATTGCCATCAGCAAGCATCACGACCTTGTCTTCAACACCGGCGTCTTTACCCCATGCATGCATGACAAAAACATCATTGACAGACATACAGGCAATAGCATCCACACCCTTGGAAAGGATATCATCTGCATGTTCAATAAACCCGGGCAAGTGCTTTGCGGAACATGTTGGCGTAAACGCGCCGGGTACCGCGAAAAGAACAACTTTTTTTCCTGCGAAAAACTCGTCGGTCACAACGGGACCCGGACCATCTGCTGTCATCGTCGTCAGGGTCGCTGTGGGGATTTTGTCGCCAACTGCTATCGTCATCTTGCGCTCCATATTCAAAACTGCTGATTCCGGGCAACTGCGCCCGTCAAACAAGAACTTACACCGCCGATTGGTCAGAACAAGCGTTATTGTGACGGCAATTCAAAAAAACGATCAATGGCATTGCCGCGTCCATCAGACAGTGTCAATCGCACCTTCTTACCAGCCAGGTTCAGGCCTTTCTGAGTTGACATAACAGGCAAAACAAAGCGAATGGAACGCCCGTCTGCCAGTAATCGGGTTTTTGGCGAATGAAACTGCGTGGTCTCGTCCAGTTCCGCCAACAGGTCAGCCTGACTGAGCGGCGTATCTGCGCTGGCTTCCACCACCAAATTCTGGTGGCCCGGCATACCAGCATACCTTACTGATGTTATGGCAATGCCATCAGGCGCCTGCCCAAACCTGTTTGGAACCGTTTTTAGCGAATTGCGAACCCTTGTATCGGTAACAATTGTTCCAACATCGCCTTCACCCAAGGTTAACTGGTAGCTCGCTTCAAACGGCACACAAATATCTTTGCAAACCATGAAATCCGCTTTCAGCTCAACCTTCCCTGTTTTCACCGGAATTCGGAAAGGAATTGCAACCTGTTTACTATATCCAAATGTCTCAAGACCGAAGAGCTCAAAACGCTCTGGAAACGGATAGAGAATATCGAGTTCTGCACCATTGTGAAAAACGCGTACGGGCAAACCGGCTTCGCCTGGCGAGCGCCAATATGTCTTCCAGCCTTCTGCCAGGGTAGCTTCCCAGGCAAGCAGCGTTTGGCTTTCGTCTGGCGTATCAATCACAGCCGGAAATGCGTTAGCTACATCACTGGATGCAGCTATAATCCGCGTAGAGATCATGCCCTGATGATCTTGCCATGAGGTTTGGCTTTGAGCGAAAGCGCTAGTGCTACCCATGATCACTAAAGCGGATACAATCCCTGAAACTGAAACAAATTTACGCATCGATAACTCCTTAACTGGAGATTATGTAGCAAGTCCGTGGTTTTTTTACCAATCCCGATCTTTCACAATACCGTCAACCAAAGCAATACCCCAATCACCAAAGCAAACACCTGTCAATTGCGCCCGCTTGTCAGTACAGTTAAGCTGGAAACAAAGTGAGAAAGTAATGTCGTCCTCCGTTTTTTTTGAAAACAAACTGCTGCTTGCGATGCCTTCAATGCAAGACCCGCGCTTTGAACGCAGCGTAATTTACATGTGTTCCCACGATGCGTCAGGTGCGATGGGGCTTGTGGTCAACCGTCCACTAGAACAACTTAATTTCGCAGGGCTGCTGGAACAACTGGATATAAAGACAGATGCGGAAGTCTCTGACATCGCGATTCATGCGGGAGGGCCCGTAGAGCCAGGGCGAGGTTTTGTTTTGCATTCAGCTGACTTTGTTCAGGATTCCACACTGATCGTGAGCCAGACGCTGGCTCTGACGGCAACAGTTGATATCTTGAAAGCCCTAGCAGAGAACAAAGGCCCTCTTCATCACCTTCTGGCGTTGGGATATGCGGGTTGGGGTGCCAGCCAACTCGAGGAAGAAGTCGCGAACAATGTATGGATGATCGCTGAACCAGATGAAGAGATTTTGTTCAATACGGAATTAGACCTGAAATGGCCCCGCGCAATGGCCATGCTTGGAATTGATATCGCGATGTTATCCAGTGAGGCAGGACACGGATAATATCGAAAGTCAGACTTATCAGTTCACGACATCAGAAATGGTTGCCGCGGCAGTGGCTAAATTAACGGATGGCAGCGCCATATCTAAGGACAGAAAACCAGCTGCGTTAAGCTCAAGAAGTCGCTGCATGTCCAAAACCCTCAAATCCAAGCCCTGAAGAGACAGAGATGCCTTCAACTCTGGTCCAATTTGATCTGGCATAATTACGTTTGGTGAGGGCAAAAGAAACATATCTTCAATATCCAGACAGAGGTCTTCGCGGCTATCCTCAAATCCAAGGTTCTCGACAATAAACGGCCTTACAACGGAAACCATAACGGTTCCGCCCATAGCGCGCTCGTCGGCAAACGGAAGCGCAAGAACTTCAAATTCCTGCGAATAAGTTCCATCGAAAGTGAACGTGCCCTTACGCAGAAGTCCACACCCCCTCACTATCGACAAAGCATATATTTGTTCTGCGAGACCCGAATCCTTGGAAGAGTCGAAAATTTCAGCGTAACTTCGATCCGTCATCCCAACGCCCATCGCTTCCTCAAGCGATGAGCCTGCCAGACGGAACCGCAGCGAACCATCGCTCCCCATTTCCATGATAAACATCCAACGCAGGATCGATGTAAGACGTCGCAGGTCAAGAGACCGTCGTTGCGGGACATGCTCTCCCCCGCCAAGCGAGCGCCAGTAATTTAAAAAATTGCAGAGTTCCGGACCCAATTGTTTTCCCTACAGCTACCCCTAGCTGCGGGATTAGTATCATTTTCAACTAAATCCATCAACCACTGAAAACCGCCCTCCATAAAAGTGATTTGGGATCGTATTTTGCCTTCATTGGTTCAGTCACTTAAAAAAGGTGTCATAGCGCCACTATCACCAACCGCGGCAACCGAAGTCTTCCCGCTCTCAAGCATTGTTCGCGCAACAGAAGCGACATCCGAAGGCTCAACACTCTCGACATTTCCAATCATTTCATCGACCGGTATCACTCTGTCGAACACTAGCAGCTGACGCCCTAACTGCTCCATCCGCGATGTCGTCGCCTCAAGGGCCATAAGGAGTCCGGCTTTTAACTGAGCACTGGCAACAAGAAACTCTTGCTCGGTCAATCCTTCGACCAATGCTGCCATTTCGGCTTTCAACACAGGTGCCAGTTCATCGATCAGTTCGGGACTGGTGCCTGCATATATGCCAAAAAGACCCGTGTCAGCGTGGCTACTGCTAAAGCTATATACGGAGTAAGCAAGGCCGCGGTGCTCCCTTACTTCCTGAAACAATCGAGACGACATACCGCCACCCAGAACAGTTGAGTATATCTGGTGGGCATAATAGCGGTCGTCCGAATAGGAGACCCCGGGCCAGCCCAGGGTCAAATGAAGCTGTTCCAGCTTTCGATCCTGAAGATGTATTCCGCCGACATATTTCGCTGTTTCCGGTTTCTCGCGCACACCTGTTGAAAGCCGTGCAAACTTCTCGGCCACCATATCCACAAGATCATCATGATCCAGATTTCCAACCGCAGAAACAACGATATTGCTGGCTAGATAGTGCGTCTCAAGAAACGCAAGTAAATCATCGCGTTTGAAGCTACGGACCGTTTCGGCATCGCCCAAAATAGTCCGGCCAATTGCCTGGTCTTTAAACGCGACGTGCTGCAAATGGTCGAAGACTATATCGTCAGGTGTGTCCAGCGTTTGGCCGATCTCCTGCAAAATAACGTCTTTTTCGCGCTCCAGTTCCTCTTCATCACAAACACTGTCGATTACAAGATCGGCCAGCAAATCAATTGCCAGCGAAATATCCCCTTTCAGAACGCGGGCATAGTATGTCGTATTGTCCCGGGATGTGTAGGCATTCATATGGCCACCCACAGATTCGATCTCAAACGCAATATCCCGCGCGCTTCGAGACTGCGTGCCTTTAAAAAGCATATGCTCAAGGCAATGTGTCAGGCCATTTTGCTCCAGCGTTTCGAAGCGCGCACCAACATCAACCCATACGCCAATTGTCACGGTCTCAACCGTTCTGCGACTTTCGCTAACGATACGCAGCCCGCTATCCAGAGTTGTCGTTCTAACGGTCAAACCGCTTGCCCCTTGACGATCATGGCTTTCAATTGTTGGTCATCGTTGGGAAGCGACACATACCTCTCTTCACGGTCATATAAATCTGCCATATGGGCGGGCAGGCGCGGAACAGACCCTGTAGCCTCTTCCACAGCAGCGCCAAACTTGACAGGATGTGCTGTGGAAAGCGTAACTCTCGGTGCCCCCCCTGCCGGTAGCTGACGACTTGCTTTCAATCCTACCGCTGTATGGGGGTCGGCAATATAACCCGTGCTGTCTTTCAACTCAGCCATGACCTGTCTGGTCGTTTCGTCATCAACCTGCTCTGCAAGAAAAATATCGCGGGCTTTCGCGATCTCTGTATCGGACAGGGAAATGGAGCCCTTTGCAGCAAACGACCGCATGTAATCGGAGATCGTCTGGCCGTTACGGCCACTGAGGTCAAACATCATACGTTCGAAGTTACTCGAAACCTGAATATCCATACTGGGAGAAATTGTTGCGTGAACATCACCACTTGAGTAACTGCCGGTCTGAAGCGTACGTGCCAGAATGTCGTTACTATTGGTTGCAATCACCAGCTTATCAATCGGCAAGCCCATTTCGCGCGCTATAAAACCAGCGTATATATCACCAAAGTTTCCGGTTGGAACACTGTATGAAATTCTCCTGCCAGGCGCGCCCAAAGCTGTCGCCGAAGCAAAATAATAGACAATTTGAGCCATGACACGAGCCCAGTTTATTGAATTCACT
Source organism: uncultured Kordiimonas sp. (assembly GCA_947503625.1). Lineage (GTDB taxonomy): Bacteria > Pseudomonadota > Alphaproteobacteria > Sphingomonadales > Kordiimonadaceae > Kordiimonas. Next base: position 763,498 of record CANNEK010000001.1, read on the forward strand.
GCAGTCAGACCAACCTGATCTCGAAACTCCAGGTCATTAAAACATGTTTTTACAAGGGCTTGGCAATCGTCGAACGTACCGTCCACCGCAACATTAATGACATTGGGCTCCAACACCGTCGTCATTTGCAAACGCTGCACATCTGAAACTCTGCCCTTCGGGTGCAGCATATAGATAGTTACATTTTCCCGCCCGCGACACGCTTCAATAGCCGCCGAGCCGGTATCGCCCGATGTTGCACCAAGAATAGTAAGCTTTTGACTACGCTTGGCCGTAAAGTGATCGAAAAAACGACCAAGCAGCTGCAATGCGAAGTCTTTGAAGGCAAGGGTCGGGCCATGAAACAGCTCCAGCACCCAATCGTTTGGGCCCAGTTGCACCAAAGGGGCTACGGCAGAATGCCTGAACACAGATGCCCCATAGGTCTCGTCCAGCATTGCCTTCAGGCTGCTATCATCGACCGATTCTCCAACAAACGGCTTGATCACCGCCAGTGCTATTTCTGAATAGGACTGACCAGCCATGTTGCTGATTCCCTGCTCGCTCAGACGCGGCAACGTATCAGGCACATACAAACCACCATCCCGCGCCAACCCGGTCAGTGTTACACCTTCGAAATCCAGTACATCCGCCTGACCACGCGTAGAAACATATTTCACAATGACACCACTCAACTAACCGATTATTGCGCAAATTCGAGGCTCTCTCTTATAAGCCCCGTCATCAAGATGCAAGGGCAGACATAAGGGTTACGCTTGCTCCAGCGCTTTTTTTCGACCAAAAACAATATAGACGCCCACCAGAGCCGCTGCGATACCATACCAGGTAAGCATATACTCCAAATGATCATTGGGAATATTGACCCGTACCTGCCCCCCAAGGGGCAATGAACCCGTATCGGCAACATGGTCTTTAAAAAACCTGACATGATAGAAGTCCTTCGACCCGAGGCCAAAGTGTGTCGCCAGTTCAAATACATCGGCGGTAAACCATGTATCTGTTTCCGGGCTGTTGGGGGGCGTGAAACTGCCCGCTGTAGCACTTGGTACCAGAACCCCTGACAAAGACACTTTGCCGACGGGCAACTGCGGCAGACGCTTTGCATCCATTGGCACCCAACCAAAATTCACCAGAACCACTCTGCCAAACTCTCGGACCACCGGTTTGTATAGATAGTAACCGGGCTGGCCCGCCAAGTTCGTTCCGAAGAGACGAACCGGGCTACGATCTAACGCTTCACCCTCAAATGTCATTCGCCTGAAAGCCATGGCTTCAGGGTCGTCCATATGCACAGGCAGTACCATTGGGTCTGCAGACAGCCCTTGCTCAATACTGTTAATCAGTTTCGTTTTGGGGCCAATTTTTTGTGCCTGCCATGTTCCCAACCCAATAAGAACAGCGCTTGCCAAAACCACAACTGCCGTTAACAACCTTCCGGGATTGAAAGATGCGGTCATGATTGCTTGTCTTTCTCGTCCAAAGCCCCTTCATGAGCGTCATGATGAAACTGCAATGCAATCAAGGTGGCTTTGATAACCCTGAGCATCCACACGCTGCCAGCCAAAATCACAAAGCCAAGAATGATGGCCAGCGCCCAGATTGGCAATCCCATCACACCGTAGAGAAGAAAGCCCATCAGAGCCGTTACAAAACCAAGAATTAAAATCACGAAAACCTGGGCACCATCGCCAGGGTCCGCATTGCTCAGATCAAAACCGCAGGCCGGACAAGCCGAGTGAACCTCAAGTATATTGTGGAAAAGGGGTGCTGCCGCACAATTCGGGCACACGCACCTGAAGCCGGCCTTATAAGGCGAAACCGACCGGGGAACCCGATCGGTTTCTTTATCACTCAAAAACGGTTCTTGTGCCAAGGGTCAGCCGCCCCAGATATAAACCGCAACGAACAGGAAGAGCCAAACCACATCGACAAAGTGCCAATACCAGGCGGCCGCTTCCAGACCAAAGTGATGATCCGGTGTAAAGTGCCCCTTGTAGACCCGTCCCAAACATACAGCGAGGAATATAGTCCCAACCAGCACGTGGAAACCATGGAAACCCGTCGCCATGAAGAAGGTCGCGCCGTAAATGCTTCCCGAGAAGCCAAAGGCGGCATGACCGTACTCGTATGCCTGAACCATGGTAAAGGCTGCGCCCAAAAGAACAGTCACCCAAAGTCCGTTTTTCAAGCCTTCTCTGTCACCATGGAGAACTGCATGGTGCGCCCATGTTACTGTCGTGCCGGACAGCAAAAGGATAAGAGTGTTGATGAATGGCAGGTGCCAGGGGTCAAATGTCTCAATGCCAACCGGAGGCCAAACAGCCTCTGTTCCAACAAGCTGCCAGAACGTTGCACCGGACGTCGGAACAATCGGATAAAGAGACGCATTAAAAAACGCCCAAAACCACGCAACAAAAAACATAACCTCTGAGGCAATAAACAAGATCATGCCATATCGGAGGCCGATGCCGACAACCGGTGTATGATCACCAGTCTCCGCTTCTTTCACAACGTCTTTCCACCATGCAAACACAGTGTAAATCAAGAGCGCAAACCCAATACCAAAACCCCACTGGCCCCAGCTACTGCCTTCGATGCCAAACATCGTTGCATCTGGTTTCATGGTGAAAACGGCACCAAGCAACATGACAAAAATCGCCAATGATCCAACCGCTGGCCACGGGCTTGGGTCTACAAGATGGTAGTCGTGTTTTACATCGCCTGCCATTTATTCCTCCTCATCAAAGCGCCGGCCCCTCCGGCTGCCTCAAAATTCTGTGGGTCAGCGACCCGTTGTCGTATCAGCATCATCCATCACAAAAAAGGTATAGGATAATGTCATTTCTTTAACTTCGTTCAGGTTCCGGTCTTCTTCAATCAACGGATCAATGAAATAAACCACGGGCATGACAACCGTCTCCCCCGGTTTCAACACCTGCTCTGTAAAGCAGAAACACTCAATCTTGGCGAAATATGTTCCAGCCTTATGTGGGGTCACATTGTAAGTAGCAGTCCCCACTATTGTCTGGTTGGTGGGATTGTGCGCTTCAAAGTAAGCGAGCCCTTGCTCTCCCACCTTGAGTTTTTGTGAAACCTGCTGCGGCACAAAATCCCATGGCATGTCACGGTGCACGTTGGCAGAAAACCGGACTTTCATATCCCTGTTGATCGCCTTTGCATCGAACAACTCGGCTCGCTGCGTCGTCCCGCCATAGCCGGTGACTTTGCAGAACAAATCGTAGAGCGGCACCGAAGCATAGGCGAGAGCAATCATGCCAACGACTACCCCGACGACCATACCTGCCATGCGGTTATTTTTCTGAGCAATAGCGGTCAAGGCGTTAGCCCCTTAATGCGAAAATAACTGATAACGCCAAGAGCAACAACAAATACAGCAAGCGACAGACCGACAACGCGGTTGCGCTTTTTCATTCGCGCTTCCGCCTCAGGGCTGAGATTTGATTGAGGTTGTTGCTGATCAGTCATGCGAGAAACCCCGATATGATACGTTCCAGGCCAAGAGCGGCAAAAACTGCAAAAAGATACAAGATTGAAAACAGAAAGAGCTTTCGATCAGCCTTTTCTTCTCCTCGCCAGACGTAAAAGGCAAGAACAAGAAACACCGCTCCCAGAATACCGGAAACAGCGCCGTAAAACGGCCCGGCAAACCCCATAAAATATGGCGCCAAACCGCATGGCACGACTAACAAGCTATAGAGCCAGATCTGTTTTCTGGTCTCACGAGCGCCTGCAACAACAGGCAGCATGGGGACACTAACTTTTTCGTAGTCTTTCTGGATCATGAGCGACAGCGCCCAGAAATGAGGCGGTGTCCACAGAAAAATAATCCCGAACAATACGATGGATTCAATTGTAACACTGTCGGTTACAACGGCCCAACCAATCATGGGTGGGAAAGCGCCAGCTGCACCGCCAATAACAATATTTTGCGGCGTCCGGCGTTTTAGCCACATTGTGTAAACGACGGCGTAAAAAAAGATGGTTAGCGCCAAAAGAGCAGCCGACGTTACATTGGCAACAAGCCCCAACAACACAACCGATGCGACCGAAAGGGTAAGCCCGAAGCCAAGAGCATCGCCAGCAGTCACACGGCCACCAGGAATTGGCCGGTTCGCTGTACGGGCCATTTCCGCGTCGATATCAGCGTCGTACCACATGTTAAGGGCACCTGAAGCACCTGCCCCAATTGCGATCAATGTAATAGCTGCAAGTGCCAGAACTGGATGCATGGTTCCAGGTGCCGCCAACATACCAACAAACGCAGTGAACACCACTAACGACATTACGCGCGGTTTCAACAGCGCAATAAAATCACCCGCCTCCGCACTTTGCCCATAGTGAACAGATGGGTGAACGGTTTGTTCCATATGTGTCGTTGTATCTGTCAAAACCTTGTCCCAGTTGCGGCCGGATGAACCGGCCGCCTGTTAGAAGTTTTACTTGATCTGTGGCAGTTCATTGAACTGGTGGAATGGCGGAGGTGATGAAAGCGTCCACTCAAGTGTCGTCGCGCCTTCGCCCCACTGGTTATCTGCAACTGTCTTCTTACGCATGAGCGTAATGCCCATTACGATGATAAACAGCACCACGCCTACCAGCGTCACCAGATAGCCCCAGCTGGACACCCAGTTCCAGTATGCAAAGGCGTCTGGATAGTCGACATAGCGACGCGGCATGCCCTGAAGTCCCAGGAAGTGTTGCGGGAAGAAAATCATGTTCACGCCAATGAATGTGATCCAGAACTGCACCTTCGCAAGAAATTCCGGGTATTCTTTGCCGGACATCTTGCCAATCCAGTAGTAGAGACCTGCAAAAATCGCAAACACGGCACCAAGTGACAAAACATAGTGGAAGTGAGCGACCACATAGTATGTGTCGTGCAGCGCCACATCAGCACCCGCATTCGAAAGCACAACACCAGTCACGCCGCCCAGAGTGAACAAAAGAATGAAAGCAATGGCATACATCATGGGCACGGTGAAGCGAATTGAGCCGCCCCACATTGTCGCAATCCAGGAGAAGATTTTCACCCCTGTTGGCACAGCAATAACCATTGTGGCAGCAACGAAATATGCCTTGGTATCAACATCGAGACCAACGGTATACATGTGGTGTGCCCAAACAACGAAACCGATGAAACCAATCGCCGCCATCGCATAGGCCATCCCGAGATAACCAAATATCGGCTTCTTGGAAAAAGTGGACACGATGTGGCTGATGATACCAAACGCAGGCAAAATCATGATGTACACTTCCGGGTGGCCAAAGAACCAGAACAAATGCTGGAACAGAATCGGGTCGCCGCCGCCAGCAGGATCAAAGAACGTTGTGCCAAAATTACGATCTGTCAGCAGCATGGTGATTGCGCCGGCAAGAACAGGCAACGACAGAACCAGCAGGAATGCCGTGATCAGAATTGACCAGCTAAAGAGTGGCATTTTGTGAATGGTCATGCCAGGGGCACGCATGTTGAAGATTGTGGTTATATAGTTGATCGCACCCATGATCGAGGACGCACCCGCTACGTGCAGTGAAAAGATCGCCAGATCCATAGACGGACCAGGGTGCCCGCTGGTTGAAAGCGGTGCATAGGCTGTCCAGCCGCCACCGAAGCCATTCATACCAGATGGGCCTTCAACAAAAGTCGAAAGCAACAAAAGAATGAACGCTGGCGGCATCAACCAAAACGAAATGTTATTCATGCGCGGGAACGCCATGTCGGGCGCCCCAATCATCAGTGGCACAAAATAGTTACCGAACCCACCAATCAGGGCTGGCATCACCATGAAGAAAACCATGATCAGGCCATGGCCCGTTGTCAGCACGTTAAACATGTGACGTGCCTGATCGTCAGTCATTCCGAATACGCTCGGGATTACCTGAATACCAGGCTCCATCAGCTCCATACGGATCAGACCTGACATACCAAAGCCGATCATGCCCGCAATGAAGGCGAACCAGAGATACATGACACCGATGTCTTTATGGTTGGTCGAGAATAACCAGCGTTTCCAACCTGTTGGGTTTGCGTGAGCCATCTGCTCTTCCTTTCCCTGCGTTACTTATCGACCAACCGACTGGGCATCAGCTTCAGCGGTCATTGTACCACCTTGCAACGCTACCCAACGGGCGAAATCTTGTTTTGAGACCACTTCAACCGCGATCGGCATGAAAGCATGGTCCTTGCCGCACAATTCAGAACACTGGCCGTAGAATATGCCAGTCTGATTGACCTCAAACCATGTTTCGTTCAAACGACCAGGTACAGCATCCAGTTTCACGCCGAAGGCCGGTACGGTCCATGCGTGCAGTACATCCGAAGCGGTCAATTGTACTTTAATTTTGGTGTTAACAGGCAAAACCAGACGATAGTCTGTATCAAGTAAACGCGAATTCAATGATGCCGGCCACCCGAGGAAACTGGAAAGCTCGGCTTCCGCGGCCTGACGTGCAGAAGCATTGGTGAATGTCGCATCAGGAATCACGTTGGCTGTCAGTTCAACATCGCCATGATCAGGATAGCTGTACGTCCAGTTCCACTGGTTACCGGTAATATTGATAGCCATGTCAGTTTCAGGAACCTGATCCTGCCAATACAGAAGTGGCAATGAAATAACACCAATCACCACCAGAATAATTATCGGAACAACAGTCCATACGATCTCGATAAAGGTATTGTGACTAACCTTCGAGGGAACCGGATTGGCCTTCTCGCGAAAACGCCACATCACATAAAACATCAGCGCGAAAACGAAAACCGTTATCACGGCAATAATCCAAAGCAGCAATTCGTTGAAATCACCGATGCGCTGCGCTTGTTCACTGGCGGCTTCCTGCAGCCACAGACCTTTATCGGTTGGCTGTCCAATGCGCCCTTGAGCAATCGCGCCAGCCGTCATACCGAAAGTAGCAGAGATCGCTGCTATCAATCCGGCGATAAGCCTTTTGACGTTCATAACTATGCTTTCCTTATCTCTTGACCCGTTGGCCCTGAATTCTCGGTCATCACCAAACCGGCACATTGGGCTTCCTGGCGCCTGACACGCCTTGGTTTGGAATACCCCAGTCCTTGTTCGACTTAAAGACCAGTCCTTCAGAAATCTTTAACAGCAGGCAAAATACCTGCCTAGCTCCTGATGAATTGGTGCCTCTTATACCAGAGGAAATAGAAGGCTCAAGCCTATGTAACGTCTTCTTGTCGTTTTTGTTGTCTCAGTTGCACAATTCGGCATGTTTTATCGCACAAATACTTGAGTTTTTAGCCTTCAACGCCCAATGTACCGATTGTGATGCCCAGACCAAATGTGGCAATTGGCCGCATTTTTTCTGGCGTTTTATCGTCAAGTTTCGTTTCCGGAGTATCTAAAATGGCCGAATCCACCCCTAGTCTCAATTTCTTCTTCAGCGAGAGCGACCTTGATGAAAACACCACCGTTGCCCTGGTGGAAGAGAACCTGCAGGGCATGGACGACGGTGAACTCTACCTGGAGTCAACACAGTCGGAATCATTCACATTTGACGATGGCCGTTTGAAGGGAGCGAGTTTCGATTCAAGTCAAGGTTTTGGACTGCGAGGCGTTTCCGGTGAAAGTACCGGCTTTGCTCATTCGAACGAGCTTTCGCATGACGCCATTAAGAGAGCAGGCTCGACCATCCGTGCAATCAAATCTGGCGCGGGTGATGTAGTAAGCGCAGCACCTGTTCGAACCAACCGACAACTCTATAGTGCAGAGAACCCTCTGACAGGGGTCGATTTTGATAAAAAAGTAGCGCTGCTTCAGGAAATCGACGCTTACACACGCGCTCAAGATGATCGGATTCGTCAGGTGAGTGCGTCGATCCTCGGCAGCTGGCAATCAATCGAAATAATCCGCGCGGACGGCCACCGGGTTCGCGATGTACGACCTCTGGTCCGCCTGAATGTCTCTGTTGTCATGGGTGATGGAGACCGACAGGAAATGGGTTATGATGGCCAGGGTGGCCGTCAGGGCTATGATTTTCTGTTCGATGAAAACGCCTGGCAGGCTCAGGTGCAGGAAGCTATTCGACAAGCGGAGGTCAATCTGGAAAGCGTTGACGCCCCGGCCGGGGAGATGACGGTCGTATTAGGACCGGGCTGGCCGGGTGTTTTACTCCACGAAGCCGTGGGGCACGGACTGGAAGGCGACTTCAATCGCAAGAAAACCTCTGCATTTGCCGGACTTCTGGGCGAACAAGTTGCTGCGAAAGGCATTACAGTTGTCGATGATGGTACTCTGGAGGCAAAACGGGGTTCCCTTTCGGTCGACGACGAAGGTACGCCGACAGAGCGCACTGTTTTGATAGAAGACGGCATTCTAAAAGGATACATGCAGGACAGACTGAATGCGCGGCTTATGGGCCTGCCTGCAACAGGCAATGGCCGCAGGCAAAGTTTCGCTCATGCACCAATGCCACGCATGACAAATACATTCATGCTGGCTGGCGATAAAGACCCGGCCGAAATTCTGGCCTCAGTCAACGACGGACTATACGCGGTCAACTTCGGTGGTGGTCAGGTGGACATCACTTCAGGTAAGTTTGTCTTCAGTTGCACCGAAGCCTATCGTATCGAAGGTGGCAAAATCGGGGCACCGGTCAAGGGGGCAACCTTGATCGGCAATGGACCTGACGTACTGAAACGCGTGTCGATGATTGGCAACGATCTGAAACTGGATAACGGTGTCGGAACTTGCGGCAAAGGTGGCCAGACTGTCCCTGCAGGCGTCGGTCAACCTACTCTCCGTGTGGATGGTTTGACCGTCGGAGGCACCGCGACGTAATCTTTTGATGTGGTAGTCTCTGGTTCTCAACAAATTACAAGGCGCCTATGATCCACGAACATCAATCGGTAGTAGAAGACGCACTGAGCGAAACCGCCCGAGTGTTGACCTATGAAGAAGCTGTCAAAATTCCATCCTTTGACGGGCCGGTTAGCCTTTATGCGACATGGCGCTCGCTGCCCGGTGATGTGCCGCACTACAACCTGATTAAGCCGCACCTGTTTGAACCAGCACAATTACCGTTGATGTACATTCTTGACGTCATCACTGAAGACGCGAGCGACAACAGCACCGGAGACGTTGACTTTCAGTTTCGTTTGTTTGGTACAGCAAACACGGACCACTATGGCAAGGAAGGGACCAGTCGGCGCCTGTCTCAAATGTCCCATGCCGGCTCTGGCAGCGGATTTGACATCACCAAGCTTGCATGGAGCACCAAAAGCGCGCGTTTCCTGTTTTGCGAATACTTCAAAAGCGCTATTTGCGTAAAAAACGGCAGTTTCGTTATCATGCCTTTGGCTGACGATGCAGGAAATATTGTCAGGATGTTCGGGTCTGCTATCTGGAGCGATCCGGCCTAGTCAAGTCACTCTGAAAGCAAAGGTCAGGCGGCAACGGCCAAATCCTCCCACCAGCGAACTGGCACCTTGGGCCGGGATGGCGTATGTTTCAGCGTATTTTAGCGACTCAGTTTATTGGAGGGCTCGTGTGTCCAGCTTCGACTCCTACATTGAAGGACCAGCCGTTCATCAAAAAGGAATGGAAGCTTTCCCTGAAGAGATATCCGAAACAGATGCCCTACTGGACGACGGTTTCGCTTTAACATTCACACTCCTGTCGAAATGGCAGAACATGCCAGGAAATATTCCCCACCATAAGAACGTGACGCCCACCGAAATCGGCTCTGCTATTCTACCTTTTCTTTTTATTCTGGACGTGGTGCTGGAAGACAATCAGGAACCCGATTTCAAGTGGCGACTGTTCGGCACTGCCATCAGTCAGCGCTACGGGATTGAGGCAACTGGTCATTTATTGTCAAAAGCGATGAAACTGGATGCGTCCATTGCCGAAAGCCTGCGTTTGGCAAGACTGGTCTATTCTTTGAAACAACCGCGTTTCATGCGAACGCGCTTTGTCAAAGACGGCAGGCAATATCATCAAGCCAGAACAGTTATTTTACCCCTGTCCGGGGACAACGGCAATGTGGAAAGACTGTTTGGCTGCACGGCCTGGTCCAGATAAGCCAGCGCTGCCTACAGGACACAAACCCAAAAGCAAAAACTTAATTTAAACCGGCTCAATGGAGATGGTAACCTGATACCGGATTGGCGTTTTTATGGACCTGGCAATGAAACACAGATCACCGACTTTGTGGTGCAATTGTTCAGCTTCAGCCGTTCGGCTGGCATCCTTGATTGTTACATGTGGCTGCAGTAAAACAGAGGAGAACTGGCCTGACCCGTTGGCATTTTCAACCATGGTACCGGATGCGTTGTCACTATAATCAGTAACAATAATACCTGCGGCGCTGCACAAATGCAGATACCAGAGCATATGACACCCCGATACCGACGCTAAAAAAAGATCTTCCGGATTGTGGCGTTTTGGATCCCCGAGAAATGCAGGGTCAGACGAGCCATGAATTGTAGGTTTCCCTTCAATTTCAATGCTATAGTCACGCGTATAATCCCTGTATCCTTTGGTCCCCTGCCCAAGGTTTCCTGTCCAGTTCAAAGTAGCTTGATATTTATGGTCTTTTGCGTTCACGATGCCACCTCGCCCTATTCCACTTCAAACATGTTGAACCGCCATGAGGTCAGGTTCTGTCAACAAAATCAACTTCAATTCCTATTGGAAAATGTTTCAATTTCGGCTCCCGGCAACCTGCGAAATAAAAATGCCTTTTTTGCTTGCAAGGCGGATAACACGGATATATATGAATGCCGATCTCGCAAGAGACTCCAGTTCTTTTGGAAAATGAAGTGCCGGTATAGCTCAGTTGGTAGAGCAGTTGATTTGTAATCATCAGGCCCCGAGTTCGAATCTTGGTGCCGGCACCATTTTTCCCTTGCCTTTCAATTATCTATAACGCTACGCGCAAAAGTGCTTCTCTGGCAATTGAGAACGATGTTCATTTCTTGCTGGTAGAATTATCCGGGCATTCGACAGGGATATCGAATGGCGCCGCAAGCCGGAAGTTAATCCATCGGGTAACGACCCGGAAAAAACATCACTTACTTGCTGGAAGGATAGGCTGAAAAGCACAGCCATACATTGCGCCCGACAAACCCCAGCAAAATGCCTATTGGAGCGCTCCAAACGTGCGGTAAGACATGACTGGCTGTACCAGTATATTTCTGAAACAATCGAAGAGGCTCAAGAGGCAACCCACGGTATGACTCTGATAGAATTCCGAACGGCCCACTATGACGCTCGGCAACATAACGCCAACACAAAAAACTAGCCATGGGCACTCCAATGGCTGCATAAAACAAGTCTATTTATGAAGCTCCCGATAAATGGGATAATATCAGATAGGAGACAATATGCTGTTTTATGCGCTCGTCGCACAAAATATAGTCATGTTCGCCATCATCGCATTGGTGGCGTTTTCACCGGTGAAAACGCGAAGAAATTCAATTATTACCATCGCAGGAGCCGCGGCACTTCTTGCCGGTATAGCAGCAACAGGGGTGTGGATATATCCACCAGCATATGGACTGGCCTTCTATTTCTTGCTTTTTGGGACAGCCTCTTTTTTCCGACTCCGACGATCACCAAAAATTGACAAAGTACAATCTCCCAAAAAAACTTATGCCGTGACTGCAGCTTCGGTTGTTGCTGGCGGTCTGCTCCTATGGCAAGGCGTTTCGGGAAGAACTCCGCCGACGGGCCATTATGTCGATCTGGCCCCACCACTCCAGCCAGGCCAAGACTTTTGCGTTCTCTCAGGGGGCGATTCTCTTCTACTTAACTTACATTATTTATTTGCCGGAAGTGAGGCAGACCGTTTTGAAATGCACGCTCTTGATATCACGCGCAAAAATCGGTTCGGCTTCAGGACCGTGCCATCATATTCAATAGCCCCGAAGCCACGAGACCCAGCGCATTATGCAATTTTTAATCAGCCTGTGTTTTCTCCCTGCGCAGGAGAGATTTTATCATCGGAAAATGGCCAACCTGATGTCCTGGCTGGAGATCAGTACCGGGTTCGAAGCGGAGCCAATCACGTCAGTATCAAATGCCACGATGCAATTGTCGTACTTGCACACCTTAAGCAAGGGTCTGTTCTCGTGAAACAAGGCCAAAGCGTGAATGTTGGCGACCAAATTGGATTGGTGGGAAATTCCGGAAACACAGAAGAACCTCACCTGCATGTACACGCACAAAGCCTGCCCAATCCAATGAGACCGGAAGCGTATAGCAATCCAATACCTCTTCGGTTTGATGGCAGGTTTTTAGCTCGTGGTAACTGTTTGTAACAGCATTTTAGAGCATGCCGGGATGCTTCTTTAGGTGTGTACAGCCTCACAACAGAGGCAGCCATAAACGACGAAAAGAGCCGTTGGGCAATTTCCTTTTAACCCAAAGACTTGCTGCCTGTATCGGGAACTGCAATCCGCAGGCCCCGAGTTCGAATCTTGGTGCCGGCACCATTTACTTCTTTTCAAAACATAAACTTTTGGTTTGAATTTCTTGCGGCGTTAAACACCTGTGCTCCGCTGCATTCATTTGCCCGACCGGCTTGTACACAAACACTCTTTCCTGCATCGAACTAAACCAAAGTGGTTGCTGAATTTTTATTGCTAAAAGCCCGCATAGTATCTTAGTCATAACGACTGGGTTCATACAGGAGGGCACGATGTCGCGCAAAAGATTCAATCGATTCATACGGAATTCAATTCGTCCTGCAATCGTTGCAAGCCTGTCTTTGGCCCTTATCGGATGCAGTGATGCTTCAAATGAGGCACATGACACCGTCGATCAACGTGTTACTGAAAAACAAGGCCTTGTTCCGTTCGAGAGTTTTACTCTGGACAATGGCTTGACGACAATCCTTCATATTGACAGATCAGACCCTGTTGTCGCGGTTGCCCTGACCGCACATGTCGGCTCGGCCCGGGAAAAAACCGGCCGTACAGGCTTTGCCCATTTATTCGAGCATTTGCTATTCCTCGAGTCTGAAAACCTTGGAAAAGGTGGCCTTGATAAATTGAGCGCACGCATTGGCGGTTCGGGTGCAAACGGCTCCACAAGCCGTGACCGCACCAACTATTTCCAGACTGTTCCCAAAAATGCTCTGGAAAAAATGCTGTGGGCGGAGGCCGACAAACTTGGCTGGTTCATCAGTACGGTAACCGAACCTGTTCTGGCGAAGGAAAAGCAAGTTGTTAAAAACGAGAAAAGACAAGGGGTTGACAACCGCCCTTACGGGCATGCCCAGTATGTAGCTGACAAAGCGCTGTACCCCGAAGGACATCCATACAGCTGGCAGGTCATTGGCTCATTGTCCGATCTCGATGCGGCAACGCTCGACGATGTAAAAGAGTTCTTTCGCCAGTGGTATGTTCCAAACAACGTAATTCTAACAATTTCGGGGGACTTTGACGCGGCACAAGCCAGAGAATGGGTCGAAAAATACTTCGGTGAGATTCCCCGGGGACCAGATATTGCCCGCCAACCCAAGCAGCCTGCGTCGCTGGACCAGATAAGGAACTTCTATTGGGAAGACAATTTTGCGAGGCAGCCCCAACTGCAACTTACCTGGCCAACCGTCCCGGTCTATGACCCGGACAGCTATCCACTTGCTGTTCTCACCAGCCTGCTGACAGACAGTAAAGAAGCCCCTTTCAACAAGGTGCTCATAGACGAGAAAAAGCTAACCACCGGCGTTGGTCTTTTCCCTTACGAGTCAGAGATTGCCGGGCAGTTGATCCTGTCTGTTCGCGCCGTAAGCGGGACAAAGCTGGATGATGTAAAATCTGCGATCGATGAAGCTTTTACACTGTTTGAGACAGAAGGCATTGACGACGCGGATATGGAACGCATTAAAACGCAAGCGGAAGCAAGCTTTTACGGTGGGATAGAAAGTGTTCTGGGAAAAGGCTTCAACCTGGCCAACTATCAGGTCTACACCGGGGACGCCGGATACATTGATACTGATCTTGAACGTATCAAAGGGGTCACCAAACAAGACGTAATGCGCGTCTACAATCAGTACATCAAAGACCAGCCCTATGTGGCCACCAGTTTTGTTCCAAAAGGACAATTGGAACTGGTGCTTGAGGGCGCGACGATAGCAGCCATCGAGGAAGAGCAGATCATTGCTGGTGCAGAAGATGATGTTGACCCGAACATAAACGCCGAATACGAACGAACACCGTCGACATTTGATCGAACTGTCGAACCGCCATACGGTCAGGAACCTACCATTCCAACCCCTGCAATATGGACACATACTCACGAAAACGGTTTGGCCGTTTATGGTGTGGAAACCAACGAAATTCCTGTGGTTCAGTTCAGCCTGACGGTCAGTGGCGGACAACTCCTGGATACGGTCAATAAACCGGGCGTTGCCAACTTCGTTGCCGAGTTGATGAACAAGGGTACGAAAAACCGGACCACAGCGGAGCTTGAGAACACGCTGAATGCACTTGGTGCCTCAATTGAGGCAGCGGCAGGCCCTGAATCCTTGATTGTTACCGGCCGGACACTCGCACGGAATTTCGATACCGTTATGGGTATATTGACCGAGATACTTTTGGAACCACGATGGGATGAAGAAGAATTTGCGTTGGCAAAAATACGCATCTCCGACCAACTCGAACGCCAGCAGGCAAACCCCAATGCAGTTGCTGATGCAGCCTTCAGGAAAAAAGTTTATGGTGAAAACCATATTTTATCTGGCAACATCCTTGGCACGCCGGGCTCCATCGCATCCATTACTCTTTCCGATCTGAAAGCCTATTTTGGTAACAACCTGACGCCACAATTGGCGAAGTTACATGTGGTGGGTGCTGTCACGGAAGACGACGCAAAAACCGCAAGTAAGATGCTTGGCTCCGCATGGCAACAACAGGCAGTCACTATCCCTGCAATTTCTGCACCTGCGGCACCGGAAAATTCCACCGTTTCCTTCCACAATATGCCGGGAGCCAAGCAGTCAATCCTGCGGCTAGGTTACTCCGGGCCTGCGATTGATGATGAAGACTACTATCCCTCAACTGTCATGAATTATATTTTGGGAGGCGGCGGTTTTGCCTCCCGCCTCACCCAACAGTTGCGAGAGGGCAAAGGTTATACGTATGGCATAGGATCAGGTTTTGTCGGGTTGCAACATTCGGGTTACTTCCGTGTTGGCTCCGGTGTCCGCTCCAACATCACCTTTGAAGCCGTGGACCTCGTGAAGTCCATAATGCAGGATTACCCCTCGACCTTTAGCGATGCAGACCTTGATGTCACCAAAAGTTTCCTGAGCAAAAGCCAGACCCGTGCCTTTGAAACGCTCGGCGCTAAGCTGCGAATGCTATCAAACATCAGCATCTATGGATTTCCAGTCGACTACGCACAGAAACGCGTAGAGTATGTGGAACGGGTAACTCTCGAAGATATTCGGGCTTTGGCCAGCAAGTATATTCGCCCTGATGCCATGCACTATGTGATCGTTGGTGATGCGGAAACGCAACTGGAGCGGCTCGAAGGACTGGGTTTTGGTACGCCAGTACTGTTAAATCCCGCAACTGAATAGATACAGTTTAGTTAATACACGCAAAAATTGAATTTTGTTTGCGTATACGCCAATCCACTCTATGATCTCCTTTGTGGCCTGCTGGCCACTATTGGGGGTCATATGCAAAAGCATGATGACATTGATGGCAGCAGCATACCTCGCGAGATGCTGCGGGAACTGGTTGGTGAGTTTGATGTTGTATCGACTGATACAGCACTTGCTACGCCCCATTTCGAAAAACCTGCCATATTATACAGGCTATGGCGTTCATGGCCCGGAAAAACACCTCACTATGCGAACATAAAACCTGGAGCTGTTGATCCGGAAATGATGCCTTACACCGTCATCATGGATGTCCTGGATAGCGGCAAGGATTATCGTTTTCGTTTTTACGGCACCGTTCATGTTGCACATTTTGGCGGCGACCTGACGGGGATGACAATTTCTGAAGTTGAGAAAGCAAACCCCGCCTCAAAAGTAATCCGCGAACTCTATGACAAGGTATTGGAAAAAAACAACGCCGTTTTTTTTCACCTGAACTATCTAAGTCGGCAACATGTTGTCAAGCGAGCGACAGGAGTAATGATGCCGCTCTCGGACGATAGCGGAAACACTGTTCGACTGGTTGGCAATATGTACTGGTTCAAGGGCTAAATCAGCCTGTTATCACAGCCTCGGTTGCAGCCTTGACATCATCCAGAGTTACGTCTGGCGCAAGCTCAACAACTTTTAAGCCTTCATCAGCCACATCAAATACACCCAGATTGGTAATGATCCGATCAACCACACCGGTCCCGGTAAGCGGAAGTGTACATTCGCGCAGCAGCTTGGCTTCGCCTGCTTTATTTGTGTGGTCCATAATCACCACAACTCGCTTCACACCTGCCACCAGATCCATCGCACCGCCCATACCCTTAACCATCTTGCCGGGGATCATCCAGTTTGCCAGATCACCATTCTCTGCAACTTCCATTGCACCAAGAATAGAAAGGTCAATGTGCCCTCCCCGGATCATGGCAAAACTGTCGGCGCTCGAAAAGTAGCTGCTGGTATCCAGCTCGGTGATTGTTTGCTTGCCAGCGTTGATCAGGTCTGCGTCAACTTCGTCATCGAAAGGAAAAGGCCCCATCCCCAGCATGCCATTTTCTGACTGGAGCGTCACGTGCATGCCATCAGGAATATAGTTTGCAACCAGGGTCGGGATTCCGATGCCAAGGTTAACATAAAAGCCGTCGCGCAATTCCTGCGCTGCTCTGGCAGCCATCTGGTTTCTGTCCCAAGACATTATACTTCCTCCCGGCTGCGTGTGGTTCTCTGTTCGATCCGCTTCTCGTGTTCGCCCTTTATCAGGCGCTGGACATATATTCCAGGTGTGTGAATATGGTCTGGATCAAGTGTTCCCGCTTCAACAATCTCTTCCACTTCAGCAATTGTAACCTTGCCCGCTGTTGCCATCATCGGATTAAAGTTTCGGGCAGTTTTGCGGTAAACAAGATTGCCTTCTGTATCAGCCTTCCAAGCCTTCACAAGCGAGACATCTGCGACAAGCCCGGTTTCCATAATGAAGGTTTCACCGTCAAACTCTCTGTGATCTTTGCCTTCGGCAATAAGTGTTCCAACACCCGTCTTCGTATAAAAACCAGGTATCCCGGCACCCCCGGCGCGGATACGCTCTGCCAGAGTTCCCTGAGGGTTGAACTCCAACTCCAGTTCACCCTCCAGATACTGCCGTTCGAACTCTTTGTTCTCTCCGACATACGAACTGATCATTTTTCTGATCTGCTTGGCATCCAGCAAAATACCTAGTCCAAACCCATCTACCCCGCAGTTATTGGAAACAACTGTGATGTCCCTGACGCCGCTGCTGTGAACAGCCGAAATGAGGTTTTCCGGGATGCCGCACAAGCCAAAGCCGCCAGCCATCATGGTCATTCCATCAAAAAGCAGGCCTTCAAGCGCCTTGTCTGCATCTGAATATATTTTATCCATAGGGTAACCTCATAAGATTGATACGGAGTTCCGCACTGACGTCGTTCAGTGTTCGTGCGGACGCCACGATCAAGAGTTATCGCAGGTCGATAGTCGTTTTCAACTCACAACATGCCTGCGAGCCAAGATCCGTCTTGTGGGTGCATATCGCAATATAGTTTCAGGTGCAACTAATTGATCTGCCAATGTCGCTCAGCGGGGTGCCTTGAACCAGCCACAAATCATGCTTATGTTAACAGAATATAAAAAAAGACAGCGATTCAGGAGACCCTTATGACGCGCTTGATATGCCGGATACTCGGTAGTGCGCTTTGTTTTTTCGGCATACTTGGTATGCTGACACCGATACCCTTTGGCCTTATTCTTTTCATCATTGGATTGTTGTTCCTGATTCCATCCACACCTTCGGCGGCGGGTGCCGTTCGCTGGGCGCGGCGTAAAATTCGCGTGTTTGATCGGATGATGAGCGCAACAACCAATCGGATGCCTTATCCATACCGTCGAATTTTACGTGAAACGGAAATCAAACCGGACTGGTAGTCAACAGGACTGGTGCTTATCTGTTTTTACCCGTGACTTGTCGCTCCCAGGATTGCAACAGTCTGCCACCACCGCCATTAAATCGTTCCTCAAGCGTGCGCACCTGTTGCATACGATCGATTCTGAAGTGACGGAAATCGTTTCGGAGTTCACACCACGCAGCCAGTAACGTACTTTCCGCAAAAAAGGCGACGGCGACGGGCCAAATGATTCTGGTGGTCACATTTTCCTTCAGGTCCGAATAGTCGATCGATATTTTTATCTCTTTACGAATACATTCTCTGATCAACGCCATTTCACCTGCGTTATGGCTTGGCCAATAAGTTGGCGGTGCATACAACGGAATACGATCCATCCGGCTTTGCATTTGATCAGGTATCACTGATTTCACCTTCGAAAGCACTCGGTCCGCCGCCTTTTGAAGGTCTTTATCGGCACGCTGACCCGCCAGTCTTGCGCCGAGGACAATCGCTTCAAGCTCCTCGATAGTGAACATCAATGGCGGCATGTGAAAACCAGGGCGCAGCACATATCCGATTCCCGCTTCTCCCTCAATTGGCACGCCCTGCCCCTGAAGCCCTGAAATGTCTCGGTAAATAGTCCGCTCAGAAACGCCCAGTTCATGGGAGAGCTCCGCTGCTGTTACAGCTTTGGTGGTGGAGCGCATGGTTTCGATAATTTCAAACAGTCTGTCGGCTCTGCGCACAGTTTGCTCCGGTTTTCAATTCGTTACGCAGTCTACTATATCACTACTGACATATCCTGTCAGTAGCATGTCAGTATGATGTCACCAGTCCCGAGCACGACACGGACAGATACACGGAAATAACATGCGAGGAAATAACATGACAAACCCGAAAATCACCCTTTATGCGTTCGAAACCCCCGAGGGCTGCTTCAACATGAGCCCATATTGCACCAAAGCTGAGATACTGTTGAAGATGGCTGGCTTGCCTTACCAGCTTGAAATCCCCGAGGACTACAAGTCTTTCTCCAAAGGCAAGCTACCCGTAATGAAAGATGGCGATGCCGTTATTGAAGACAGTGAGTTCATTCGTCTTCATATTGCCGAAAAGCACGGGAAAACACTGGATAGGACGTTGACTGGCACAGCAATCGCCAGTGGGCATGCGATGATGCGAATGCTGGATGAGCGCACCATTCTCGGCCTTGTCACGGGCCGATGGGTTGATGATAGCGGCTGGCGGGTTATCGAGCCGATGTTTTTCGGCGAACTGCCACAGGAAGAACGAAAAGCTGTCGGACCCGCCATGCGGGAACAAGTAAGCGAAGGCGTTAAAGCACAAGGATTTGGTCGTCATACACGGGAACAGCAAAACCGCCTTCTTGAAGCCGACATCAACAGCGTTGCAGCGCTTCTGGGTGAGAAAAACTGGCTGTTCAGCGACGAACCTACCTATCTTGATGCCTCGTTGTTCGGCTTCCTGGCCAACTTTTACGCGGCGCCGCCCGCGACAGTTTTGACTGAGCTGGTGGCAAAGCGCCCTAACCTTGTTGCGTATGTGAACCGCGGCCTCGAGAAGTGGTATCCGGCGGCGCGTTCCATTCTCAGTGCGGCATAAATCACATCAATAAACGGAAATGATCAAAAGAGAGGAATGAAAAATGATCGGATATGTAACTGTCGGCACCAACGACCTCGAAAAAGCAACGGCTTTTTATGATGCTCTGCTCGGCGAGATGGGCGCTGAGCGTGCCATGGATATGGATACATTTAAGGTATGGTCCAATGGAGGTCAGTCAATGTTTTCGGTAACCATGCCGTTTAATCAGGAAACCGCGACTGTGGGTAACGGCGTTATGGTGGCAATTGCTGCGCCTGACCGCGCGAGTGTTGATAAACTGTATGAAAAAGCCATTGAGCTAGGTGCTACAGACGAAGGAGGCCCGGGGTTGCGTGGCGGTGATGACAGCAATTTCTATGCTGCATATTTTCGCGACCTTGATGGAAACAAACTAAATTTCTTCCATTTCCCAACGGGCTAGTCATGCATTCAGGCGCCGTCAAGGCCACAGGAACGAAAAACCCGGTCATGCCGGGTTTTTCTACTTTCAAGGCTACTCCGCCAGACTGGAGTAACTCCAGGCCCATGGAAGCCCGGTTCGCCCCATCAACAGCTCAACGATTTGCGGGAAAACCTGATGACCTTTTGCCGTATTCATGAGCAGCAATACACATTGCTTTTTATCTATTAAACAAACCAGAATGTTATCTGTCTTGTCATTGTGACCACCCTGAAAGAAACCTCGCCCCTGCGGCCCCCTGAAAGTCTTCACACCCACACCGGCAGCGAGCGAAACATCTGCGTTCCGCGGGTTTTCGGCGGGGTCCCACGGCGGAAACTGGGCCTTCGACTTGATCGCAATGCCGGGGCTATAGAGCGCATCTCGCGCTTCCGGGGCAATCAGATTACCAGCCATGAAAGCAGCAACCCAACGCGAAAGATCATTCACACTTGTATCCATTGACCCGGCCGCACGGGCATTGGATTGCATATTGTGGCCTTCGTTGACACCGCCAACGGTATAGCCCTGAGCAAAATTAGGCCGAAAACTCTCTTTCCAGGTCATGCTGGTTCGGTTCATGCCAAGCGGATCAAAAAATCTTTTCTTTAGCTCCGCCTCGGTCTTCAGACCTAACGCTTCCTCAACCACCAGCTGTGCGATGTAATAGCCTTCGCCGGAATAGCCAAAGCGCGCACCAGGGTCAAACATGAACTCAAGTTTGGCATCGGGATGATACCCTCCTCCAGGCGGGAAAAACCGGAAATTCGGGAAACCACTTTGGTGCGACAATAACAAACGAAGTGTCAGAAGGCGCCACCGCTCATCACCTGCCAGATCCGAGTATCTCCCGTATTCTGGCAAAGGCCTCGGCAACAGGTTGGCTATAGAGGTATCGATATCTATATGACCTTCGTGGGCGAGTTGCATCACGAACGCCGAAAATACAAATTTTGTTAGTGAAGCGCCATACATAACTGTATCTGCATCCAGTGGTGTTTTGGTTTCCACCTCTCTGAAGCCATAGGTTGCTGTGCGAGTGACCCTGCCCTCCTGTATGACAGCCAGAGCAAGGCCCGGGACATCATTTTTCTTCAACAAGTCCTGTATGCTGAGGTCAACACTCGCATCCGCCGTCAGGCCAAATACTCCAGCCAACACCATCGCGCTGTGTAACAAGCTCGCTATCAAAACCCTTTGGATTCGTTTCATCTTTTTTGCCTTTTTTGTTTTTGATGATCGAAGTCTTGGCAAGTCATGTGATGCCTGCAAGATGAATATCCGGGACTTTCTAAATCAAATGAGCATCTGATGGTTTTTCATCCAATCTGTCTCTTGCTGCAAGCTGTTCGTCCCAAAAGTATATTTGATCATGCCGAGTATGGTGTGTATCTGCATAAGACTGGAAATGGCGACAACTCATATGGTTGCAGAGGGCCCAGTGATACACAAAACAGGAACAGCGTTTTGAACCAGCAAAAAAAAGACCGCATCGTACTCCTGGATATTGTCAGAGGTGCTGCAGTACTAGGCATCCTCCTGATGAACATCAGAATGTTCTCCGAGCCATCAGCAGCCTATTTTAATCCAATGGTTTATGGCACCCATGAAGGGTTCAACAAAATCTGGTGGGCTTTTCAGGCCCTTTTCGCAGACCAGAAGTTCATGGCCATCTTCTCAATGCTGTTTGGTGCCAGTACAGCGATCATATGTGACGGATTGGCGAGGCGCGGGGAGCCTGTCGCCTTCACTTACGCCAAACGCATCTTCGGCCTTTTTATCATTGGCCTTATACATGCCTATTTGCTTTGGAGCGGCGATATTCTGGTTTCCTACGCCATGGGAAGTTTCATACCCTTCCTTTTCAGAAACAAGAGCTGGAAGCTAATAGCGGTTGCCGGGCTTGGAATGCTCTTGTTTGGCACTCTTTCCAGCCTTGGAGCTTACTATTCAATTTCCGAAGCACTTGCAGAGATACAGGCCAGCCTTGCTGAAGAATACTGGGCACCGCCACAATCGGCAATTGATGCAGAGGTGGTTGCACACCGGGGTGCATACGCGGAACATTTCGCTCTCCGGGTTTATCACTCGTTTGCTTTTCAGACCGAGATATTTCTTTCATGGGGAATATGGCGCGTCGGCGGCATGATGCTGATTGGGTTAGCGCTTTACCGACAGGGGTTTCTTTCAGGCAAGCTTGAAAGCAAAACATATGGCTTGATAGCTGCAATTGGACTCGGTATCGGTTTTGCGCTCACATCCCATGGGCTTATTGAAAACGAAAACCACAACTGGTCGTTCCCCTATTCCTTTTTTGTCGGAAATCTATGGAACTACTGGGGGTCACTTTTTATCGCTCTTGGTTACGTAGCGATATTCGGCTGGCTGCTTGCGGCAACGAAATTTCGCTTCGGGTTCGCAGCTTTAAGCAACGTAGGTCGAGCAGCCCTGTCCAACTATTTGTTTCAAACTATTGCCTGCATAACCATCTTCTATGGTTTCGGCGGAGGGCTTTATGGTCAGATGGAAAGGCACCAAACGGCCATTGTCGTTATTGCCGTTTGGGCTGTGCAAATATTCTTGAGCACCGTTTGGTTCGGTACACATACAAAAGGCCCGGTCGAGGATATCTGGCATCGCTTCACTTATGGTCGCTGGCTACGGTCCAAATGATAACCACAGACGACACACGTGTCTGTGATCGTTCTCGATTGGTTTAACGGTTCAGGACAGAATCTTTGAGGCCCGCAGCGGCGCTCATAACCTTGGTAACTAGAGGGGCAGGCACGTCCAGATCGACAAGTGTATTGTTTAAATGAGACGCAACAGCATCAAAATGAGCGTCCGACAACCCGTGATCGTCCACCAGACCTTTGTGAGACCGGCGCATATAAGCGTCCGCTCCCGCAGTATCGCCTTTGAAAATTATGGTAAAAAATGCCTTCTGTTTACGACTTTGCCCCTCCATGTCAGTACTCGCGAAAAAAGGGATCAATAGTGGATCAGCGAGAACTTTTTGGTAGAAGATATCCACAGCAGCATTTACTGCTGCCTCGCCGCCAATCTCGTCAAATATGGTCATGGAAGTAGCCTTTCACCTCTCCCCAAATCGGCAAGAGAAACTCTGCCACAGCAAAAGTTAATTATTTGTATGACTTGCATGCACGAGGCTCTCACCAACAAAAAACCCGGCAGAAGCCGGGTTTTCATCGTCAGTACGCTGATACAAAGCGTTACTCCGAAGCTTCTTCAGCCTTGATGGCTTCCTCGATCAGGCTTGCCGCCTTCTCGGGACCCTCCCAACCAATA
The DNA here is from genome assembly GCA_947503625.1 of uncultured Kordiimonas sp. Lineage (GTDB taxonomy): Bacteria > Pseudomonadota > Alphaproteobacteria > Sphingomonadales > Kordiimonadaceae > Kordiimonas. The sequence goes on from CANNEK010000001.1 coordinate 786,913, forward strand.
ATCTTCACCCACTTGCCAGCTTCCAAGTCTTTATAATGCTGGAAGAAATGAGCAATCTGATCAAGAAACACTTGCGGGAGCTCTGTGTAGCTTTCGACACCACTGTAAAACGGATGCAGTTTGTCAACCGGCACCATCAGCAGCTTTTCATCCATCCCTGCTTCATCTTCCATGATCAGCACACCCAGGGGACGACAGCGCACTACGGCACCCGGCATAATGGGTGTGCGATTGGCGATCAATACATCGACCGGATCACCGTCATCTGCCAGCGTATGCGGGATAAAACCATAATTGCACGGGTAGCGCATGCTCGTGTGCATGATGCGGTCGACAAACAAAGCGCCGGACTCTTTGTCCATCTCGTATTTGACAGGCTCTGTGCCTACCGGCACTTCGATAATGACATTAACGTCCCAGGGGGCGTTCTCGCCAATGGAGATTTTACTGATATTCACCAATCTGTTCCTTGATGGGTGCTGATAATACAATTCACTGTTAAACGGAGATGTGGCCAGCAATTATGCTCAAGAGCACAATTCCGCCAAATTCGATATTGGACCGAAACACCGACAAACAAACCCCGGGATCATCCAAATCAACCGCTTTAATCTGCGATACAAGCTGTGTGCCTGCCGCAGCGATGCCGACATAGAAGATTAAGCCAAGGTTTGCAAGCATTCCCGCAGCGATAACCCCAACAAAAAACAGTACATAAAAAACCCAGAGTGCTGCTTTGGTGTGATCACCCAGCGTCAATGCTGTAGAGCCGATGCCGATCAAGGCATCGTCTTCCTTGTCCTGCAGGGCGTAAATAGTGTCATAGCCAAGCGTCCAGAACACGCAAGCGCAATAAAGGACGACTGCCGATATACTCAAAGCGCCGTCTAGAGCCGCCCAGCCCATCAGAGCGCCCCAATTGAAAGTCAGACCAAGCCAGGCCTGAGGCCAGCCGGTAATCCGCTTCATGAACGGATAGACCGCAACAAGCAAAAGCGATGCCATGCCCAGATAGATAGTAAACACATTGAACTGCAGCAGAACCACAAGCCCTACAAGTGACTGCGCAATAAGAAAAAGCCACGCCTGCACTACTGAAACCTCCCCCGCCGGAATGGGGCGAGATCGCGTACGCTCTACTTTGAGATCAATATCGGCGTCGACAATATCATTATAGGTACAACCGGCGCCCCGCATCGCCAGCGACCCAACCGCAAACAACAGTGCGATGTAGCCAAGCTCAACCAGGCTGTAACCCGAGATAGACAAGCCCATTGACCACAAGCATGGCCACAAAAGAAGCCAGGTGCCAACAGGGCGATCCAGCCTCGCAAGCTTCAGATAAGGCCGCATAGCCCTCGGTGCACGCCTGTATACCCAACTGCCTTCAACGGCGTCGGCTGTTTCCACAATGGCTTGCTCGGTATTTTTGTTCATTTGCATCACAAAAGCTGTTTGTCGTTGTCAACATATCGCAGTATGCAGATAAACACGCAATTCCAATCATGAGTTTCGCGGCATAATGTCCATTCGCCTGTACATCGATGCTCCTTTGGAGCCGTTCAAAACGATACCACTGCCTAAGGATCAGTCACACTATCTGGTTAACGTGATGCGATTGAACGTCGGTGCAGACCTCGCAGTGTTTAATGGTCAGGACGGCGAATGGAATGCGACGATTGCTGAAACGGGCAAAAGACATGTATTGCTGGCGATTGGTGAACGCCTGAAAGAGCATAAAGAGGAACCTGACCTTTGGCTCGCTTTCGCGCCGATTAAAAAAGCAAGGCTGGATTTCATCGCGCAAAAAGCGACGGAACTGGGCATATCCCGCCTCGTTCCAATGATGACGCGGCGAACGATTGTTGACCGGGTAAAAACCGACCGCATGATCGCCAATGCAATTGAAGCCGCAGAACAGTGCGAGCGGCTCACAGTGCCTACGGTAGCCGATGCCATCAAACTGGATAAACTGCTTGAAAACTGGCCACACGACAGACGAATCATGTTCTGCGATGAAGACCTCTCGGGTCAACCGGCACAAATGGCTCTGGCGGAAGCTGCATCAAAGGCATCACCCGGGCCCTGGGCCATACTGATTGGTCCCGAAGGTGGCTTTGATGACCACGAACGTACCCTGATCAGGAGCCACCCAAATTGCACGGTCGTATCGTTGGGCCCACGGGTTCTGCGCGCAGACACCGCTGCAATGGCTGCCATCAGCCTCTGGCAATCGGCTCTGGGCGACTGGTAAATAGTGAATCAAGCCGTTTGGTATATTCTTGCACACTAACGCCGGTAGTTAGCAGCAGCTTCCAAATAAACACCTCCCAAGCAGAACTTTGAAAACAATTTTCGGATTTAACGTGGTATATTCATCCAAGTTATTGTCATAAATTAGCTTGATGGGACTACGTAGCGATATGGACGGAGCATTTTGTTTCAGAAACGGCACACAACTTTCCAAGTTGATTAATGAAACCGCAGCCTTGACGCGGGAACTGGAAGATTGCAGCCACAGACCTGCAGTCGCCAGCTTGCTAAGGCTTGCCTTGCCTCACGTGAATACAATGCCGCCGGCTGATAGCACCGTCAATGAGCACGGCTATGCCCGTCAGATGCTACACGCAGACCCTGATGGTCGGTTTAGCGTTATGCTAATTCGCTGGATGCCTGGTGCCTGCACCCCTATCCACGGACATAATGCCTGGGGGTGTGTTGGTGTTCTTGAAGGCGAAGTGGGCTGCGAAACCTTCGAACACAAAACATGTGAAACTCAGCCGTGCGTACCTGAAGCGCCGTGTCTTGTTTCAACGGGCAAGCTGCTTGCTGGCCCTGGCACCGTTGCGACCGTTGATCCGGATCCTTGCGGCATTCACAGGATTTTCAACCCTACAACGACGCCTGCGACCACTTTGCACATATACGGCATGGATCTCGATGATGAGCCAGAAGGCCTGAACAAGTGGTACCAGAACCAGGTTTCCAGCGCCTGAAGACACCCCCGGTTAAGCTCACATAGCTGTGAACTTATTTTAACTTGCTTGAAAGCATTGATGTCTAACCCTACCTTCGAGCCTTATCGAAGAGCAGGGACTTCGCATTTATGCCAAGCGACAATAGTGTAATTGCCAGCAAAACTCAGCTGGTTGAGTTTCTAGAGACCGGCTGCAAACCAGACAGATCGTCCTGGCGCATAGGTTCTGAACACGAAAAATTCATTTTTCACCGTGACAATCATGGCCCTCTTTCCTACGACGGCGAGAATGGAAAGCCAGGTATTCATGATGTCATCATGGCATTTGTTGCCCGTGGCTGGGCCCCGGTAGAAGAAAACGGGTATGTGATTGCTGCTGTCCAGGACGGCGCTTCAATCACCCTTGAGCCCGGTGGTCAGTTTGAACTCTCTGGCGCACCGCTAGAGACCATACATCAAACATGTAATGAGACGTCGTCTCACCTGCGTATGGCAAAAGAAATCGGCGAAGAACTGAATATCGGCTTTCTGGGGCTGGGCTTCCACCCTACTCTGAAGCGCGAAGATGTACCGATTATGCCGAAAGCGCGATACGAAATTATGCGCGCCTATATGCCTACTGTCGGGACCATGGGCCTCGATATGATGCTGCGAACCTGCACCGTCCAGGTCAATCTGGATTTTGCCAGCGAGCAGGACATGGTCGATAAATTTCGCATCAGTCTGGCGTTGCAACCGCTTGCCACCGCATTGTTCGCGAACTCTCCGCTGAAAGAAGGGCGTCCGAACGGCATGCGGTCTCTTCGGAGCCATGTCTGGACGGACACCGACGATGATCGGTGCGGGATGTTGCCATTTGTCTTTGAAAACGGCATGGGTTTCGAACGTTGGGTTGATCATGTTCTTGATGTGCCGATGTATTTTGTCCGCAGGGAAGGCAAATATATTAACGCGGCAGGCCAGTCTTTTCGTGATTTCATGAAAGGGGAGTTACCCGCTCTTCCCGGCGAATTGCCAACGATGGAAGACTGGCAGGATCATATGACAACCCTGTTCCCCGAGGTGCGGCTCAAAACGTTCCTTGAAATGCGCGGAGCAGATGGTGGGCCCTGGTCGCGTCTCTGCGCGCTACCGGCGATGTGGGTCGGCCTGCTGTATGATGATGAAGCACAAGCTGAAGCCAAAGCGCTGGTGGATGAGTGGTCAATCGAAGAGATGACCAGCATGCGTGACAATGCGCCCAAAATGGGCCTTGCTACAGAAATTCAGGGACAATCGTTCCAGGAGTTGGCGAAACGCGTTTTGAAAATCGCTGATAAAGGGTTGAAAAACAGGAATCGCCTTTCTACGAGCGGTGAGACTGAACAAGGCTTTCTCAATGCGCTATGGGAAAGCGCCGAAACCGGGAAGACCCCGGCAGACCGCATATTGGAAGACCTGAATGGCCGCTGGGGTGGCGACGTAAACCGCATTTTTGGTGACTATTCCTACTAAACACTACCCGCACTGATAAACATTCCCGGAAACAAGACGAACAGTTCGCCGAGTGAGACGAGCGGTACTGACTTTTGTTATCAAGTAACGTATTCTTTTGCCTGTAAGATGGGGAAAATTGTCGACAGACGACCCCCAAGACACCAAAAGAAGCGGGGAAATTATGTCAGTTTCATTCACCATAAACGGTACACGCCGGTCTTTTGACGGCGATGAAGAAATGCCACTGCTATGGCATTTGCGAGAAGAAGCAGGCCTCAAAGGAACCAAGTTTGGTTGCGGCATCGGACAATGTGGCGCCTGCACCGTTCACCTTGATGGTGAAGCAGTTCGCAGTTGCTCTGTTCCCATGGCCTCATTGGATGGCGCAAACATTACCACCATCGAAGGCCTCGCCGAAGATGATGCCCTGCATCCCGTTCAGGAAGCCTGGATCGAAGAAGATGTTCCGCAGTGCGGTTATTGTCAGGCAGGCCAGATCATGGCCACGGTAGCTTTCCTCAAAGACACACCAAACCCAACAGATGAAGACATCAACACAGGGATAACCAATCTCTGTAGGTGCGGCACGTATTATCGCATTCGGAAAGCAATAAAGCGAGCAGCAGTGGCAATGCAATCTGCCTAGCGGCGATCTCACTACACCTGTTGTCATTCTAATTCGAAATATGCATCCGGGAGGCAAACAATGCCCGCATTGTCCAGACGTGCTTTTTTACAGTCAAGCGCCGCAACCGCGACACTCGCTGTCGCCATTTCTGCAACGCCTTTCGTCATCGCTCAAGACAGCCAATCCAGCGGCGGGCATGTAACGCCCTGCTTGCGCATTGATGCAGACGGCAATATCACGCTGTGCGTTCCAATCCCGGACATGGGACAGGGAATGGAAACAACTGCTGCCCAAATGATAGCCGATGAATTGAATGTAAATCTTGATGACGTTTCGGTTGAATTAATGCCTTTTCTGGGCACGGTAAATGATGGAGGAAGAGCTGTATTTGGCCGTTTCTATCAGGGCGGCGGCGGCAGTGGCTCCACAATGAGAATATGGCACGAGATTCGTGGCACAGCAGCCTATGCACGCGCACTGCTGCTGGAAGCTGCCTCCCGTCGGTGGCAAACTGTACGGTCCGGGCTCGTTGCCCGGGAAGGGGCGGTCTTCAACCCAGCCAGCGGCCAATCGCTACCATACGGGGACCTTGTGCCGCACACTGCCGGTATTAGCGATATCAGTGAAGCTGGTATGAAGCCCAAAACTGCCAACGAACGCACTATAGTTGGAGCCGACGCCCGTAATGTTCATAGCCGCGCTATTGTCACAGGCAAGCCTCTTTTCGGTATTGACGCTGAAATACCCGATATGCTGCACGCCGCGATCAGGCGATGCCCTCACCTGAACGGCCGGGTCATCAGTTTCGACGACACCGCTGCGCGGCAAATTCAGGGCGTAATAGATATTATCCCGGTTGATCGCATTCCCGAGGACACGGCCCAATGGAGGTCTGTTGCCGCCGGTCTTGCGGTCGTTGCCGAAAGCTACTGGGCGGCCAGAAAAGGCGCTGAAGCACTTGAGGTAACGTGGGACGAAACTGTTTCCACTGGTGATGATACCGGGCTTTTACGTGAAAAATGTCTTGCTGCACTGGACGGTGACGGCATGACAACTTCAATTGAGGCAGGTGACCTTGATGCTGCGTTTTCCGAGGCAAGCCACTCAATAGAAGCTACCTATTTTCACCCACACTGGGCGCACACATGCATTGAACCACACAGCTGCATTGCACATGTGAAAGATGATGAAGCTGAAATCTGGGTTGGGCATCAATTTATGAACAGCGCTATCAACGGCGTTAAAGATGCAACAGGCATTGCGCCGGAGAAAGTCAAAGCCAATTTCTATCGCATGGGCACAGGCTTTGGCCGGAAAGCAGAGAATGATTTCATCATTGAAGCCGCTATCCTGTCTAAAGCCACAGGGCGTGCCGTCAAAGTCACCTGGACCCGTGAAGACGAGATGGAACAGGATTATGTGAACCAACTGGCCGCTTACAAACTGCGTGCCGCAGTCGGTCAAAACGGCGCCATAAGTGCTTGGCACCTTAAAGCTGCCGCTGACACGACACCTGCCGTTGTGACGAGAGAGTTCCCGGCACGATTGATTGACACCTACAAAACCGAATATGAGCGTGTCCCCAACGGCGTGACGCGCGGCGCATGGCGGGGCCCACATCACAATGTGATAGCCTGGGTCATCCAGAGCTTTCTTGATGAAGTAGCCGTTGAAACCGGTCAGGACCGGTTGGAAGCTTTGCTGTCTCTTTATGATCGAAAAACGGCCCTCAAGTCTCTCAACTGGCCTAACCGCGACATAACGTTTGACCGATTCCGTGGGGTTTTGCGCAAGGCGGCTGAAGAAGCGGGCTTTGGAAAATCAATGCCCGATGGATGGGGGCAAGGCATTGCCGTACATCATACCTTTGTCAGCGTCTGTGCCCATGTGGTTGACGTGCAAATGACAGGCGACCGAGACTATAGGGTGCACAAGGTAACGTCGGCAATTGATTGCGGGCTTGTCGTCAATCCCCTTGGGGTTCGGGCTCAGGTGGAAAGCGGCATCATGGACGGCCTATGCGCGGCGAAGTATGGAAAGTGGATTTTGGATAAAGGACTGGTGACCACCAACAACTTCGACACCTACCAAAAGATGCGGATTAACGAAGCTCCTTCAGAAATCAATGTACATCTTCTCGACTTTGGTGATGAAGAGCCCCGAGGCACTGGCGAAGTGTCCCTGCCTCCAGTGATTCCTGCCCTTACAAATGCTATTTTTGCAGCGAGCGGCAAACGTATTCGCGAGCTGCCGATCAGTGAAAATCTATAAATACTTCAACCAATTAATCAGAAGGACTACGCCAAGAGCCGCCCCCCCCATAAACAGGCTCCACGCGAGGGCAATCGGTAACCCTGCAAACTGCCGGCGGCCCTCGCGAAAATAGCTGTCGCACTCAAGGCAATGGAACCATCCACCATCGGCAGAGGCTTCCAGCCTGACAAAAGGTACCAGCGTAGGAACCTCTCCCACAAAAGAGTGGACCCGATTGGAGCCACAATGCCGGCAGGCATGTTCTTCTCCATCAGGATCAAGCATCCGCCGACGTTGCGGTAAAACATCCACTTTTGATAAAAACTGCTCTGCAGCCCGCCAGTCTTTCGCCTTTACAAACAAGTCAGTATGGCTAACAAAATTGAGGGACCCGACATTATCGTTTGCCAGAAATGTAGGAATGCCCTGCCCTTCCAGATTGAGCTTGAACATATTAGCCTGATGCCCGTCGAGGCCCGATCGTATGATCACAAGTTTGTCCAGGTCGGCTTGAGCATCACTCATGATGCTAGTCATTCAGGCCTGTTTCAAAGCCGTCGATTGACACCAGGTTGTTCTTCTGTTGATACTCCAAAATCGCTTCTTCACCTTTTTTGTCAGCCCATTTTTTAAGTGTATCACGATCCGTCATATTGTCGGCAAGTGGAACAGCATAACCGCAACTGGTCTGTGTGCTTTCCACCTCTAACAGTACGATTTGGCGATCCATCACATCCGCAGGAAATTTTTCTCGTAACATCTTGTAGTCGGGGTGATGCGGCCTCACCACGCGCCCCTTACCATAAAGCCTGTATATCAATGGGTTACGGGTGAAGCTATTGAACATGATTGTTAAACGACCATCGTTCTTGATATGGGCAGCTGTTTCGTTGCCACTGCCCCCAAGATCAAGGTAGCCGCAAAGATTTGGCGACAAAACCCTGAAACTATCATTTCCTTTGGGGCTAAGATTGATACGCCCCGACGCGCAAGCGCTTGCCGTGAAGAACATCGGCTGCTCGGCAATGAACTCAGCATGTTTATCGGTAATATGATCAAAAAAATCGGCCATGTTCGATCGCTTTCAGGTGTTGTCGGGCTTTCGCGATGTTTCCGTCTGCCCGTTGTTTGCTCAGGTTGGTATCTTGCCAAAAGTAGAAACAGAAATCACCTGACAATATATGGTCACAAAAGATTGGTATTCTTATCTGGTTAAATAAAGGAGCTCCGTTGCCACGACCGATCAAAAACCTGTTGCGCTGGACTGCGCTGCCTGTAGGCCTGATCATTTTTTTGATTGGAGCGATAACCTTTCCATTGCCACTGCCGACCGGTTTGATATTGATGGTCGCCGGGCTGATGATCGCGGCCTTCAATCCGCTTGTTTTGCGCTGGATAAAACGAACGCGGCCCCGATTTCCGCGCCTAAACGAAAAAATACGGGGCCTTACACCTCATATGCCGGGTTTCATAAAACGCTTCCTGAAGCGTACCGACAGTTCTCGGCGGATCTAAAGCAACCGCACCTAACCTGCCTGGAAATATTGCATTGCCAGATTGACGAACAACGCGATCAGAATAGAAGAGCTCAACGAAAACACGGTAAAACGATGCATCACCCGGTTATATGTGATGTGGATGATAGAGTGCACGACACGCAGGCCCACATAAATCCATGCAAGGCCAAGGGTGGTTTCACTGCCGATGCCAGCAACCATTGCGCCGATACACATTGCATAAAACAGGACGGGTGCTTCAAATTGGTGATTGTAGTTTTCGGCAGCGAAACGAGCGGTTTTGGGTAACAGCTGGCGAGTCTGCGGGTCCTGCATGGCCTCGTTGCTCGGTTTGGCGGCAAACATGGGAGGTAACCGCGTGGCATAGAGTGCCAACAACGTCACCAGTGTTAGACCCACCTGTGCGAGAACAGGCCCCATTAAAGCGTCAGACATAAATTTTCCTTCAATCATCAAAAAAATATGTGCAGAATCTAGTTAAAACAGGCCTCTATATCCAACCCAAATTTATGCATGGCTGGAATTCAGACCGCGATACGTTGATCAGCAGCGATTTTTTGTCGCCAAAGCTGGAGGAATAATAGGTAGATGAGAGGAGTTACCATGGTTGAAGTTCGCGCTTACATGCCGTCAGACTGGCCCGAGGTTAAGCGCATATACACTGAAGGCATCGCTACCGGCACAGCCACCTTTGAAACCACACCGAAGTCGCAGGACACTTGGGAAAGCGATAGCGTTACCCAATCTGCCATCGTCGCGCAAAGCGAGGCCGTAACAGACCTTCTGGGGTGGGCGACACTATGGCCCGTCTCCGACCGCTGCGCATACGCCGGTGTAGCAGAAGTCAGCGTCTATGTTGGTGAAAACGGTCGCGGCAGAGGTGTTGGCAAAGAACTGTTAAAGCAGCTAATTGTAGTTTCGGAACAACTGGGCATATGGACACTGCAGGCAGGTATTTTCGAAGAAAACCGTGCGTCCATTCTACTCCATGAAAAGTGCGGCTTCCGGATAGTCGGTGTGCGGGAGCGCCTCGGTGCGCTGGATGGCACGTGGAAAAACATTGTTCTGATGGAACGGCGCAGCAACATAGTGGGCACCTGAGATACCTGCATGTGTATTTGATCACAAATCTATACCAAGCTCAGTTCGTTTTCTCTTGCTGAGTTTGGCTGCAATGATTGTATGCGCGTCGTCCAGATAGCTTTCCAGGTCGGTATCGCTCATCGCCTCTTCATCCTGAATTTGCACCCATTTGGCGCGCGCAAGATACGGTGCAGGGATGATCCCATCCAACTCACATAGTATCTGGTAGCTCAAGTCTGAGCACTTGAAGCTTATCTTCTGAAATTCGCCTTCACCCCAATAAGAACAAATGGCAAAGATTTTCCCGCCCACTTTCCACACGGATGCATTGCCCCACTGGACAACATTTTCCGTACTTGGAAGCGTGGCGCAATAGGCATTGAATTCATCGCGGTTCATGGTGACCTGTCGCTATACTAGTCAATACATCTTCCGATGAGATTTGGCTTTTTTCGTGCGTGTTCCGGGGCGGCCACCAGTGGCACGCCCTCTGGGTTTCAGGCGTTTATCTTCAATACCAAGTTCTCCCGCTTCCAGCTTGCGGATTTCGTCACGCAAGCGCGCAGCCTCCTCAAATTCGAGGTTTTCCGCCGCCTCACGCATTTTCTTAGACAACGCTTCAATATGTTTTTTAAGGTTAGACCCCACCATATGCTGGGCATCTTCGCCAATATCGACAGTAACATGATCACCGGAAGCAACATGGCCCATGATGTCGCCAACATTCTTGGCAACCGTCTTTGGCGTGATGCCGTGCTTTAGGTTGTAAGCCTGCTGTTTTTCACGGCGACGGTTAGTCTCGCCAATCGCCCTATCCATCGAACCGGTGACTTTATCGGCGTACAAGATAACCCGGCCATCTGCATTGCGAGCCGCACGACCAATGGTCTGTACCAATGACCTCTCGGATCGGAGAAAGCCTTCTTTGTCGGCATCCAAAATCGCAACCAGACCGCACTCAGGAATATCAAGCCCTTCGCGCAGAAGGTTAATGCCCACAAGCACATCAAACGCGCCTAAACGCAAATCCCTGATAATCTCAATTCGTTCCAGCGTATCGATATCGGAATGCATGTAGCGAACCTTGATTCCATTTTCGTGCAGATATTCCGTTAGATCCTCGGCCATTCGCTTGGTCAGCGTCGTTACCAGAACCCGCAAACCCTTTTCGGCCATAATGCGGGCCTCATGCATCAGGTCATCGACCTGACTTTCAACAGGCCTGATATCTATCTCGGGGTCAACAAGGCCAGTAGGGCGAATAATCTGTTCGGCAAAAACACCCCCTGTTTGTTCCATTTCCCAGTCGCCAGGTGTCGCCGACACATAGACCGTCTGTGGTCGCATGCCGTTCCATTCCTCGAACTTGAGAGGCCTGTTGTCCACACAACTGGGAAGCCTGAATCCAAAGTCTGCGAGAACTGATTTGCGCTTGAAGTCGCCGCGGCTCATGCCGCCAACCTGAGTGACGCTGACATGGCTTTCGTCAACAAACAGCAAAGCGTTTTCAGGTATGTATTCAAAAAGTGTGGGCGGTGGTTCGCCTGGGTTGCGCCCTGTGAGATAGCGGGAATAATTCTCAATCCCGGCACAACTGCCTGTTGCTTCCAGCATTTCAAGGTCAAACGTGGTGCGCTGCTCCAGCCTTTGCAATTCGAGGATACGGCCTCTTGCTTCATATTCTTTCAAGCGACCATTCAATTCGTGTTTGATCTTCTTCACCGCCTGATCAAGCGTCGGGCGCGGCGTTACATAGTGACTGTTGGCATATATCTTTACGCCTTCAAGGATACGTATTTTCTCCCCTGTGAGCGGATCGAACTCGACGATTTCCTCGATCTCATCACCAAACATCATCAAGCGCCAGGCACGGTCTTCAAGGTGACTGGGGAAAATATCGATCACATCGCCCCGAACACGGAACGTGCCCCGCTGGAAAGCTGCATCATTGCGTGTGTATTGCATCGCAACAAGTCGACGAAGCAACTCGCGGTTATCTACCTCCTGACCAACTTTCAGGCCAAACGTCATGGCGGTATAGGTTTCAACCGACCCGATACCGTATATGCATGATACTGATGCAACAATGATCACATCATCGCGCTCGAGGATCGCTCTCGTCGCGGAATGGCGCATCCGGTCAATCTGCTCATTGATCGAAGCCTCTTTTTCCACAAACGTATCCGTTCGCGGCACATAGGCCTCAGGCTGGTAATAGTCATAATACGAGACAAAATATTCGACCGAGTTGTTGGGGAAAAATGCCTTGAACTCACCATAGAGCTGGGCTGCCAGTGTTTTGTTTGGCGCCATGATCAATGCCGGCCGCTGTGTTGCCTCAATGATCTTCGCCATGGTGTATGTCTTGCCTGACCCGGTGACACCGAGCAACACCTGATCCTGTTCGTCAGCCTTAATACCTGAAACCAGTTCGGCAATAGCGGTTGGCTGATCACCGGATGGTGTAAAGTCAGATACAACCTCAAACGGGACACCGCCCTCGGACTTTTCGGGCCTCGCGGGCCGATGAGGCACAAAGGGTGCTGCGACTGGTTGATTTTGCTCGGGAAGGTCGGACATTTCGGCTCTTTTGTTTTTAATGCACACACTATAAATGTTCATGGTTTGTTTTCAAGGTGCAATTCGGAAAACATGCCGTTTCGCGCAGGCTCAAGTGTCACGATTGACACCAAAAGCATCTGTTTTTTTTTGCCGAGCGCCCAGAGCTAACTGAGCGGTTCCTTTTCACCAAAACAAAATCCAAAGCATCAAGGCTGTCGCATCTTCGATGCAGTAGTCTATTTTTTAACCAGTGACTATTATTTAATCATTATTAGTACAGCTATATTGACCAAATTCTGGGCAATTATTTTTTTATCTATTAATTTCAATGATTTATTTTACTTTTGATTCTGGCACATGCCTTGCTGACTAGAGGGCGTTGATTGAAAAATTTATAAAAAATTCGATACTCTCTGGAGGAATGCATGAAAACCCCAAGCACAAGGCAAATCAAAAACAGTTTGCTCGGATGTGCGTCAGTATTCGGAATTGCGGCAATTTCGCCAGCAGCTTCCGCACAAGACGGCAGTGCGTTTACGTTTAGCGGAAACGCCGCACTCGTAACAGATTACCGCTTTCGCGGCATTTCACTTTCAAACAAAGACACCGCCATCCAGGCCGGTTTTAACGTGAACCATGAAAGCGGCTTTTATCTCAGCACCTGGGGGTCTTCGATACAGGATTATAACGGCGCAGAGCTCGAGCTGGACATCTACGGCGGTTACGCGACAACAATTGGTAACCTGAGCACCAACGTTGGTTTCCTGGCCTACACATACCCCGGCGCTTCAGACAATTCAGATTACTATGAAGTATATGGGTCCGTTGGTGGCTCGCTTGACACCGTGAGCTGGTCACTGGGGGCAAACTATGCCTTCGAACAAGACGGCACCGGCGACCAGGACAATATCTATCTCTATCTGAGCACCAGCACACCCATTGGCAAAACACCCTTCTACGTGACAGGCAATATTGCCTACGAGGACGGTGCATTTGGAACCGACAAATGGGATTGGCTACTGGGGCTCAATTATTCGTTCAAACAACTCTCTCTCTCAGTCAATTACATCGACACAGCCAATTCACAAACCAGCTCTGGTAACGCTGGGGTGATTGGCATGCTGTCCGCAAGTTTTTAAGGAGGCGCTATACGAAACATAACGACTGATTTTAAGTATCTTCCCTGGCCCGACTTTCCCATTGTCGGGCTGCACAGATGGCAAACCGGCACCGAGGTTCTCTCTCCCCGACGTGCTGGCGAGCCAATAGCAAGCCCGCACTTCCCATGTTAAGGGCTGCACAGATGGCATGCTGACGTAACGGATCTCTCTCCCCAGACCGTCAGCATGCCTTTTCCATGGCGCTCATTCCCCAAAACACCATTCTTCGATCGTGTTGGCCCATAAAAAAGCGAAAACCCTCTATAAATCCTCAACTATTGATTGCCCTTGTGTAGTCGCAGGCCTACTGTTCTGGCATCATTTTTACCGGCACCAATTTCGATACGCAGGATGCTCCCCATGACCTTTTTATCCAAGACACTTGACCGCATCAAACCATCCCCCACCATGGCCGTAACCGCTAAAGCCGCTGAACTGAAGGCAGCAGGCAAGGATGTTATCGGCCTCGGCGCGGGCGAACCGGATTTCGACACACCAGACCATATCAAAGAAGCTGCCATCGAAGCCATTCGGGCTGGCGACACAAAATACACGAAGGTCGATGGAACGCCTGCCTGTAAAGCCGCCGTTATAGAAAAGTTCAAGCGTGAAAACGGGCTTTCGTTTGAAGCCAACCAGATTACCGTAAACAGCGGCGGCAAACACACCATCTACAACGCGATGATGGCCACCCTCAACCCGGGGGATGAAGTGGTCATTCCTGCGCCTTATTGGGTCAGCTACCCTGACATCGTACTTCTGGCAGGCGGCACTCCGGTTTTCGTCAATGCAACAATTGAAACCGGCTTCAAAATGACGCCTGAAATGCTGGAAGCCGCAATTACGCCGAAAACCAAATGGCTGATCTTCAATTCTCCGTCCAACCCTTCTGGCGCTGCCTATACCGAAGCTGAAACAAAGGCATTGGGTGAGGTATTAAAGCGTCATGAGAACGTATGGGTTTTTGCCGATGACATCTATGAGCACGTTATCTATGAAGGCTTCACCTTCAAAACCATGGCGCAGGTGGTACCGGAAATCGCACACCGCGTGCTGACCATGAACGGAGTTGCCAAAGCCTACGCGATGACCGGCTGGCGAATTGGATACGCTGGCGGCGATGCGGCTCTTATAAAAGCGATGGCAAAAGTACAATCGCAGAGCACTTCAAACCCGTGCTCGATCAGTCAGGCTGCAACGGTCACCGCCCTTACCGGGCCTCAGGATTTCCTTGCAGACAGGGCGGCAGTTTTTCAAGAACGGCGCGACCTTGTTGTCAAGATGCTCGGGGCGGCTGACGGCATATCGTGCCCAATGCCGGAAGGTGCGTTTTACGTTTATCCTTCGATCGCAGGCTGCCTTGGAAAGCGTACGCCAAATGGCAAGCTAATCGAAACCGACGAAGATTTCGTCACCTACATTCTGGAAGATTACGGCGTAGCTGCAGTTCATGGCGAAGCATTTGGCCTCAGCCCTCACTTCAGGGTTTCTTATGCAACATCAACCGAAGCCCTTACCGAGGCATGTGCACGCATCCAGGACGCCTGCGCAAAACTGAAGTAAGATGGAAATAACGGATACAGCAGCGGCAACGCTGCTTATCCTGGCCTCAGCTGTATTGCACGCCGTTTGGAACGCTGTACTTAAATCAAGTACAGACAGAACCGCGATGATTGGCATTCTCAATCTGGCCGCGGCCGGGGTATCCCTTCCCCTCCTAATGCTTGTACCGGCTCCGTCAGGGATGGACTGGTGGTGGATTGCTGTGTCCGTCGTCATTCATCTGGCTTATCAACTCAGCCTGGCACGCATGATGGCAACTGCTGACTATTCCTTGGTTTATCCGCTTTCCAGAGGGCTTGGCCCCTTGGTTGTTGTTCTGGTATCGCTTGGTTTTCTTGGCGAACAATTGAACGGCGTGGAAACACTTGCAATCGTTGTTCTGATCACAGGCGCCGTGCTTGCTGGTCTGGCTGGCGCACAGAAACTACAATTACCGCCAGCGTCTGCCTTGTTTTGGGCAGGCCTTGTCGGGCTGCTTATCGGCTCTTACACGCTCGTCGATGGCAGCGCAGTGAAAACAATGAGCCCTCTGACTTTCATTTTTTGGTCCAATATATTGATCATGCCCCCGATGATGCTCTTTCTTTTTCAGACGAACGGGCCAGCACTGGCAGGACGATTAGAAGCTTCCTGGCTGAGGGGCTTACTGATGACCGTGATCGCCTACACCGGCTACACAATGGCATTATTTGCCTTCAGATTGGGTAACCTGGCCGAAATAGCCGCGCTGCGAGAAACCAGTATCTTTTTTGCTGCTTTGATCGGGGCATTCTGGTTGCGCGAATCCCCCACCCAACTCAGGCTATTGGGTATCACGCTCATTGCCATAGGTGCAATTGCACTCAAATTATTCTAGATCCACATGCTTGACATTGTGAGTTTCAGTCATTATTTCGGTAATTAGCGAAATACAGAAATAAGAAAAAAAAAATGTCAGACGTATTTAATGCAATGTCATCACCCGTCCGGAGAGAAATTCTCTCGCTCCTGAAAGCCCGGGACATGACAGCAGGAGAAATAGCGGACCAGCTGTCGGTTGGTCGGTCAACACTTTCAGGACATTTCAATGTTCTGAAAGCCGCTGATCTTGTAACAACAACCCGGCAGGGAACAACGATCACCTATCACCTTAACCTGAGTGTTGTGGAAGAGTTGCTTGGTCTTGTTGCCGCAATGTTTTCAACGGATGCGGCGGAACCAAAGGAAACACAATGATAAAAAAATTCAAAGCAGCGAGCTGGCTTACAGGTCTATCGATCCTGATTGGCTTATTTGCGATCACTCAGTTTGGTCCTGGCGAACAGATTGCCACTCATTGGGATTCCAACGGCGAAGCCGATGGATATATATCGCCTATACCCGCCTTCTTTTTCATGCCGGCAATCCAGATTGTCATGTTGTTGGTGTTTTCCAACCTCCATTTTCTCGAGCCAAGAGGCGAAAATCTGCAAAAGTCCTGGAAAGCGGTCGTTGCCATAATAACCGCAGTATTCGCCTTGCTGACCGCAGTCCAGTTTGTCATCTACGGTACTGCAAAAGAGTTTTTCAGCATGAGCCCCAACCTCGTGTTTGGCATGGTGGGTGTAATGTTCATGGTCATCGGAAACTACTTCGGCAAACTACATTCAACGTTTCTGATCGGCCTGAGAACGCCCTGGACACTGTCGAGTGACGCGGTGTGGCGAAAAACGCATCGTCTGGGTGGCAAACTTTTCGTCGGCACCGGTTTGATCATGTTGGTTACCAGCAGCCTCATCCCGGGCAACCTTGCGACTAGCGTTGCTGTTGGTGTTATCGCAATCGCTGCACTGGCCCCCCTTGGTTATTCCTGGGTCTTGTGGCTCAAGGAAAAAAACACAACTTCCAATTAATCGGCATAATCGATTAATCAAACAATTTAATGTCGTTTCACAATGTAACAATGCCCTCCTATATTGGTTGCAAGACACAAATATGGAGGACACAAGATGCCTAACGATTTCAACCAACAAGAGCGTGACCAGATAGCAGATTCTCTGAAACCGATCCTTGCAGAAACTTTTCAGCTGTATGTTGCAACACAAAATGTACACTGGAATGTAACCGGCCCCCTCTTTCAGCCAGTTCACGCACTGACGGAAGAGCAGTATCTGGAGCTTGCTCCGGCCATCGACGAAATAGCCGAGCGCATCCGCGCCCTTGGACACAAAGCTCCTGCAACAATGCAAAAATATATGGACCTGGGTTCAATTGAGGATGGTGATGAAAATGCCTCAGCTGAACAAATGGTTGCAGCATTGAAAAAAGGGCACGAAACGCTTGCCAGACGTATTCGCCCTGTCATAGCTGCAGCGGCGGATATTGCTGACGATGTTACCGCTGGACTGCTGACTGACAGGTTGACGGTGCACGAGAAAGCCCAATGGATGCTCGGCGCAATGCTGGGCCGCTAAGCCACTACTGAAAACACATACAGGACACGGTAACAGAACCGTGTCCTGTTCTGCTTAAATTAGCTGTTACTGGTCTTGCTGGTGAGCAATCAACGTGCTACTACCCGCCTATTAAGAATTATTATCAAGTACTGGCGGGTTCGCTTATGTCGTCAACGATACAAACTGTCTCTCTGGGAAACTGTAAACCCGGATTCTCTGGCACCATCGAAGGTTTCACAACCAGCACTGACCGTGAAACCAATGGCCGAATTGATCAAATGCGGGAAATGGGGTTTGCTGAGGGTCTGAGCGTTGAAGTTCTTCACCAAAACCCGTTTGGAAAAGACCCTATCGCTGTTCGCGTTGGCGTTATGACCATTGCACTGAGACGCAAGGAAGCCACTCTGGTACAGGTGCAGGCCACATGAACGAGCGGCAGTCGCCAGCAGGCGTTTCCAGCCAGCCAGTCGTCGCAGTTGTTGGCAATCCCAATTGCGGCAAGTCCGCGTTGTTCAATGCCCTCACCGGTCTTCGTCAAAAAGTAGCCAATTATCCGGGCGCAACAGTGGAACGCCGGTCAGGCGAACTATCCAGCTCAACCAATCTGACACTTGTTGACCTCCCCGGCGCATATAGCCTCACTGCAAGAAGTATGGACGAGGAAGTAACCCGTCAGGTTGTCACCGGCACCCATGATATCGAGGCGAAACCAGAGGTCATTCTAAGTGTTCTAGACGCAACCAACCTGGCACAGCACCTGCGGTTTGTCCTTGAACTGCGTGAATTGGGCACCCCCATGGTTGTCGCCCTCAATATGTCGGATCTCGCAGCGCGGGAGCGGATTACAATCGATGTGGACCTGTTGTCCAGAAAGTTAGGCCTGCCCGTTGTTGAAACGGTAGCTGTCAGGAAAAAAGGGCTCGACACGCTCAAGGAAGAACTCGTCAAAGCCATTCTTGCGCCGCCGCCCGCCAAAATGGATTTCGGAACCAATGTCAAGGATCGCCAAAAGGCTGCGCGAAAAATTGCAACTGCGGCAACAATTAGCGAGGGTATCGGCCACAGAACGACCCGCCAGCTTGATGCTGTTTTGCTGAACGCCATTGCCGGGCCAATAATATTGTTCGGAATTCTCTTCCTGATGTTTCAGGCGGTTTTTTCCTGGGCAGAAACACCGACAGGCCTGCTCGAGGCAGGAATTGGTTTGACGCAAAGCTTTTTTGTGGATGCACTGCCATCCGGTTTACTGCTCAGCTTCCTGAACGATGGCATTCTCGCAGGTGTTGGCGCAGTCGTCGTGTTCCTGCCGCAGATATTGATTCTGTTCCTGTTTATTCTTGTGCTTGAAAGTACGGGTTACATGGCACGAGCCGCGTTTATCATGGACAGGCTGATGGCGTCTGTTGGCCTCAACGGCCGTGCCTTCATTCCTCTCCTGTCCAGTTTTGCCTGCGCTGTGCCAGGGATAATGGCCGCACGTTCAATTGCCAACGAACGCGACCGTCTGACCACAATCCTGATCGCGCCTTTAATGACATGCTCGGCCCGCTTGCCTGTTTACACAGTGATCATCAGCGCATTCATTCCCAATCAGGTTGTTACCGGGGGCATAGGATTACAGGGGTTGGTGATGTTCACCCTTTATATCGCAGGCATCCTGGCGGCGCTGGTTGTCGCTGCCGTTCTAAAGAGAACCGTCGCCAAGGGCCAGGCAGACACCTTTCTGCTGGAGCTACCGAAATACCAGTCTCCAAACATTCGCTTTGTCCTGATAGGCCTTTACGAACGGGCAAGAGTTTTTCTGCGCCGGGCAGGTACAATCATTCTTGTTTCAACCGTTATTTTGTGGCTACTGGCCATATACCCCACAGCCCCTATTGGGGCGACTGAGCCAGACATCGCCTATAGTTTTGTTGGAATCATTGGAAGCGCCCTTGAAGTCGTGTTCGCGCCGATCGGATTTAATTGGGAGATATCTGTCGCGCTAGTGCCGGGCATGGCGGCCCGCGAAGTAGCTGTGGCAGCGCTCGGGACAGTTTATTCGCTTTCAGGTAGCGAGGAAATGATTGAAGCCGGGCTGGTTAGCGTCCTGAACTCTGCCTGGTCATTACCAACTGCACTTTCCTTCCTTGCCTGGTTCATATTTGCGCCCCAATGTTTGTCCACCATAGCGGTTACGCGCCGTGAAACCGGCGGCTGGAAATGGCCTGCCTTTATGGTTGCGTACCTGTTTGTGCTTGCTTACGGTGCTTCATTCGTAACGTACCAGGTTGCCAGCTATCTTTTGAGCTAGCCTCAACCTGATCAATGGAACTGAGCCCGGCTTCAAAGTCTGGACAGTGACTACTAATGGGGGAACACTCGTGAAAAATATTCTGACTGGCATCTCGTTTATTGCACTTGCAGCATGCGCTGAGCAACCGGAACAGGCACAAGACTATGCATCGATGGCAAATCGTATTGCAGCTGAAACAATTATTGTCGATGGTCACATTGACGTACCGTATCGTCTGGCTGATGAGTGGGAGGACGTTTCAGGCCCAACTGAAACGGGTGACTTCGATTATCCCCGGGCTGTTTCGGGCGGATTGAATGCACCCTTCATGTCAATCTATACACCCGCGAATCTGGATGGCACGCCAGAGGCTAAAGCGCATGCGGACCGGATGATCGATATCGTTGAACGCATTGTCGCAGAATCTCCCGACAAGTTCGCAATCACTAAAACTGTTGATGAGGTTGAAACAGCTTTTAATACAGGGAAAATAGCCCTGCCTCTGGGCATGGAAAACGGTTCCCCACTTCTTGGAGACCTCGCCAATCTGGATCATTTCCACGAACGTGGCATTCGCTACATCACCCTGGCACACTCGAAGTCCAACAAGATTTCAGATTCGTCCTATGACGAAACTCGCCAGTGGGATGGCCTTTCCGAGTTCGGCGAACAGGTTGTAAGACGAATGAACGAGCTTGGCATCATGGTAGACATCAGCCATGTCTCTGACGATGCTTTCTGGGATGTTATGAAAATAACCGCAACGCCGGTAATTGCCTCGCATTCATCTGCACGTCACTTCACGCCAGGGTTCGAACGCAACATGAACGACGACATGATCAGAGCGCTGGCAACCAATGGCAGTGTTGTCATGATCAACTATGGTTCTTCTTTTGTTACGGAAGCAGCAAACCAGTACCGGCCTAACCTTGCAGCAGCCTATACAGCGCACCGTGAGCAACAGGGACTTGAAGACACGGACGAGGTCAGAAACGCTTTTATGGAAAACTACCAGCAGACCAATCCATATCCATACGCAACACTGGACAATGTGCTGGACCATATTGACCGGGTCGTCGAGCTTGCCGGGATTGACCATGTTGGTCTCGGGTCAGATTACGACGGTGTTGGAGACAGCCTGCCTGTTGGCCTGAAAGATGTTTCAAGCTATCCCGCTCTTGTCGAAGGATTGTTGAAGCGCGGCTACGCTGAAGAAGACATTAAAAAGATTCTGTCTGGAAATGCCCTTCGGGTCTGGCGCACTGTAGAAGCTTACGCTGCATCACAATAAATTCAAAAAACTGACAAAAAGCCACCAGCCGGTGGCTTTTTTTTGTCGTTATAATCCGGTTTATTGCATTGCAGTTCATCAAACCAGCAAATCTCTTGTATTTGCGCACGGCGGCACTATCGTCAGATAAAGGCCTCCGGGGAGAGGAGCGCCATTACGACAACACTGGGGAGACATATGAGCGATATCAGTAAGCCACAAAGCGCTGGCCACATGAGTCCGCGCGCCAAGAATTATGCGCTCTTTATTCTCACAATTGTCTATGCATTCAACTTCATTGATCGTCAGATACTGGTTATCCTGCAGCCGCTGATCAAGGCAGACCTTGACCTGAGCGATACGCAACTTGGCCTGTTATCCGGTATCGCGTTTGCCTTCCTCTATACAGTGCTTGGTATCCCGATCGCGCGGTTGGCAGACCGAAGCAACCGACGGAACATTATTGCGATTGCCCTGACGGTCTGGAGCGGCATGACAATCGTTTGTGGCTATGCCCAAAATTTTGCCCAGTTACTACTAGCGCGCATGGGCGTCGGAATCGGGGAAGCTGGCGGCAGCCCGCCCGCACACTCAATGATTTCGGATATGTTCAAAGCCCACAAACGGGCAACGGCGCTGGCAATTTACTCTGCCGGACTATACCTGGGCGTTGTTGTTGGATTTTCAGTCGGAGGCTTTTTCGGTGAAGTTTTCGGCTGGCGGACAACTTTCCTCATTGTTGGCGCACCTGGCATTTTACTTGCCTTGATTTTGGCGGCAACCGTCAGGGAACCTACCCGTACAGACGCCAAAATAGGCGGGGCAAATTCACCAACCTTCATGGAAACGATCCGTCACTTGAAAAGCCTGAAGTCTTTTCCATTGTTCGCAGTGGGCTGCGCGATGTCGGCGTTTGTAAGCTACGGCACCAGCAACTTTATGCCCAGCTACATGGTGCGCTACCATGATGTTCCCCTGACAGAGATAGGATTTCTTCTTGCTATCACTGGCGGTGGGGGGGGGATTATCGGTACATTCCTGGGCGGTTATCTAACTGATAAATACGGAAAAAAAGACGCACGATGGTATCTGTGGCTACCGGGAGTGACAGCCGTATCGGCCATTCCATTGGGTATCTTTGTATTCAACACCGATAACACCAGCCTCATGCTCATTGTTTACTTCTTTTTTGCTGTGCTCGGCACACTGTATCTGGCTCCCTCTATAGCTGTTGCACACAGACTTGTATCGCCCCGAATGCGTGCGATGACCTCTGCTATTCTGTTCTTTGTCCTCAATATGATCGGACTGGGCGGTGGCCCCGTGGTCGTCGGCATGATCAGTGACGGAATTGGGACGCTGACAGGTGCCGATGGATTACGGGCAGCACTCACAATAGGTGTATGCGTCGCTTTCGTTAAAGGGTATCTGTTTTGGGCTGCAGGCAAAAAATTGCCAGCAGATATAGAAGCAACGAAGGACTTTGCCGCAGAAACAGATTCTTAGGCGCCCTTCATAATACAAGCGAATGAAGCGTATGCGCGCGCATCTGGTTGAACATGGCATCATTGTCGCTCTTGTGATTGCTGCGACAGCACGGGCTGCCTTTGGCGAAGCCGGGCTTATTGTTGCTATCCTTCATGCGTCTACCCTATTTCTTGTATTCGCTGTCGTGCGCGCTGTGTTTGGCAAGCTTCATTTCGCGCTTGGCCGCCTTGTTTTTTGCTTTTTTGCCACGATTCTGATCGCCGAAATCGCAATCCAGTTTCTGACAGGCCTTCATGTAAACTGGTTCGTCATAAGCCTGTTCCTGGAGCCTCAGTCCGGGCTGCAGACCGGCGTATCTTTACCAAGTATAATCGTCATCACTTTGGCCCTAACAGCCGCCCTCTGGATAGTCAGCAGAAAAACCGTTGGACTGGAGCGCCCAGTCCCGTTCAGAAAGATCGCCATTTTGGCTGTCGCTGCGCTCGGGTTAACGCAGCTAACGTACGGGGTTTCATATTTTTTTGGCGCGTCAGAAATCATGTCCGCGCGGCGGGCCCTACCCTTCTTTTGGGCACCGCATCCCTATCAAAGCAACAAGTTGCTCGCTGTCATCTTTGGGCCAAGGGGAACCAACCCCTTCGCCATTTCAGAAGTTGACACGCGGCCCGCCAAAAACAACCAATCACTCCCGGTGGTCCCCGCAGTAGCAGGCACAGTCGATCTCGCAACGGCGCCAAATATTATATTAATCGTAACGGACAGCTTGCGGTCGAAGGATATACAGGCGGCGCCCGAGTTGATGCCAAGCCTCTATTCAGCAGCTGAGAGCGGCTTCCTCAGCCTTGACCACTATAGTGTGTCAAACTGCACACATTTTTCTATGTACAGCCTGTTAACCGGAAAACTGGCAACAAGCTTTGGCAAAGCAAGACGCAGCGGAAAAAAACACGGCATCCTGGCGACGCTTTCGCAATCAGGGTATCGCATCAGTACAGCCGAGTCTGCGACATTGGACTGGTATGATGTATCAGACATCCTGCTTCCGGCAACAACAGAACGATGGATAGCCGAAGGTGAGGATGGCGCGAGCAACGACCTGGCAATCACCGAAAGAACAATCGCGATGATTAACTCATGGCAGGAGAACAACTTTCCCACAGCTCACTTGGCCTATTTTGTCGGCACTCACTTTCCATACAGCTCGGCTTTTAGTGCGTCCGGGGCGTCAACACGAGATGCCTACATCGCGGCGACAAAGCAGTTCGATAAATTGCTTGGAAGCATCCTGAAAACCCTGTCAGCAATTGAAAATGAGAGAGAAACTCTTGTTATCGTTACCTCGGATCACGGAGAGGACTTTCTGGAAAACGGACAAGTTGGTCACGCAAGCCAACTCAACGACGAACAGGTGAAAGTGCCGCTTTTAATATTAGGGACCGGAGACATGACCGCCTCTGTCAAGTCGCATCTGGATATTGCGCCCTTGATTGCCGGTGCCACAGGGCTGTCGTCAAGCACCTCATTAAGTGACGAGACCATTGTGTTGGCTGGCTGTGACTATGACTATCCAAACAGTTTTGCCGTTCTAGGCAAAGATACGCGTATCGATTTCCTGTATGATGATGGGTACCTGGTGCCCGTAGCGGGCGAAAACAGCCCCAGTGAAGCAGAGGTTAATGCTGCTGCGGCAAAACTACTGCGATTGATCAGAGAGTGATTCAAAAAACAAAACGCTGCAGTCAGGAAATGCCCGCACTTTTCAAAACCATGTCCGTCACACTCTGTTTCGCCTCTTCAAACTGCTGATCAGACAAGGGCTTTCCGCCGTTCATGATATTAATCTGTGCCTCGAAGTCAGCATAGTTTTGAGTAGTGGCCCAGATCATGTAGAAAAAATAGCGTGTATTCAGGGGCTTCAATCGACCCTCATCCACCCATTTTTGCAGAACTGTTTCACGGCTGATTAACCAGGGCTTGACGGTATTTTCCAGATAATCCTGCAGAAACGGCGCGCCAGAAGCCATTTCGATTGCCCAAAGCCTGGATCCGTTGGGTCGCTTACGAGCCAGATCCATTTTTGAGCTGACATACTTTTTAATAGCTGTCGCAGGGTCGTCCGTAGCGTCGAACGTATCAGCCGCATGTAGCCAAATAGAACACACGTCTTCAATGACCCGTCTGTACAGTTCTTCTTTGTTGCCGAAATAGTAATAGACGTTTGGCTTTGGCACATTTGCTCTGTCGGCAATCAGGCCAACACTTGCGCCCTTAAACCCCTTTTCTGCAAAGACGCTCTCTGCAGCCTCAAGAATTTTGGCAACATTCTCACGCCTGATGCCCGCCTTGTGGGCTGCTTCATTATCTGCCGGATGGTTCATTGCCTGGTTCCTCGGATGGGCCTCAATGCCCTGATTTCTCTAGTGCCATATTCGATCGCTCAAAGCTACTGCCGCCATAAAATATTGCGGCAAAAACATCTTCTTTAAAAAGGCAAAAAAAACGCCCGGGCAAAACCCGGGCGCTAATGCTTTTTTAGTCCAACACCCTAGAAACGGTATTTGATACCGAACTGAACACGCCACAAGGTGTCGCCAGAGTCGATATCGATATTGACCGCATCAGGGTCAAAGTCACGATACACAAACTGACCATCAACGATATCCGCAGCAATTACATCAATACCTTCAGCGTTGTTACTGGTATTAACAAAACGCTGAACGCCTGCACCGCTATCAATGAAGTTCAGTACGTTTTCGAAGTCGATGAACAGCAGGAACTGGTCTTTGTCGGTCAGGCCAAAACCTGGCAGTTCCTGTTGGAAGCGTAAATCAATATCAGCTGTCCACGGCTGTTCAAACGAGTTCCGAGGCACGATACCACCAGCAAACTGGCTCAGGTTGTTTTCTTCAATGAAGTTGAAGAAAGCAGTCGTATCGATGTTGGTGAAGTCAACCAGCGGATCGTTCGGACCAGTTGGGATGTAAAGCAGGCTGTTTGCTTCATCATCTGAACTACCGAATGTATCCTCTGATGTATCTTCATCAAACACGAAGGACAGTGGACGACCGGAGCGAGCCCGGAAGAACACGCCAAGCGTTGTAGTCAGATCATCAAAGAAATCTTCCTTGAAGGTCGCTGCGACAACAATGTTGTGTTTGTTAGTGAATGAAGAGTTAGCAACAGCAATATTGTTGAAGTCACTCCTTGTCACTTCCTCAAAGTTGGAACCCGCGGTTGAGCTGTTGCCCGGGTTGCCCACATTTGCGTCCGCGAAAGCATAACCAGCACGGAAATTCAAGGATGCAGTATCCGAGAAGTCAAACGTCTTGGCAAACTGTGCTGACAACGAATAATTGTCACCATTTCTACCGTCAGCAGCATTGGTCATCAAAATATTCTGACCAAACCCGCGACCCGCAAAACATTCCGCCGTAGCACCATTGTAACTACGGAAGTCATCACTGAGCGTCGCATTACAACCTGTAGCCAACGGGTCAATCGCAGCATAGATAGGCCGGCCATCAGGTGCCAGCTCACCAGTCTTGGCAATACTGAGATCAACGAAATCGACAGCATTACGGTTTTTGCCGTAGATGAAGTCAACGTTCACTTGCCAGTCGTCGAAGAAGTCAACTCCGGTATCAGCGGTGTAGTGTGAGATACCGATGCTGTAGCGATCCTGGCTTGGTGGTCTGAAGTTCGGGTCAGTTGCGGCAACATCACCCAGGTTTCCTTGGGCTTGAGCCTGTGCTTCTGCAAACACACATGCAGGAATACCGTTAAATGTGCCACCCGGCAGCACCTGAAGGTCTGCATCCGTACAAATACCAGTATCGCCAGATGTTGCGTCGCCGAAACCGATCGCCCCACCGAAGTTCTGGAACGAGTTTGCGAACCATACGGTTGGGTCACCACCAGAGAAGCGGGCAAAGCCACCTGTCAGAGTTGTTTGACCAAAGCCTTCAGGCAGTTCCCATGTGAAGCCAATACGCGGCTGGAACACGTCCAGGCCATCGAAAGCTTGCTGGTTAGAGAAACCAAAACGGTTCTGGAACACAGGGTTAGCGTTCGGGGTATCACCAGATTTATAGAAGTCATAACGTAGGCCGCCAACGAGGTTGAACGTGTCCGTTACTTGCCATTCGTCCTGAATGTAAAGTGTATGAACATTACGAGAGAACTCAGCAGCTGCATCACGTGGGTTGCCAGTAAACGAGCCGTTTGCGCGGATCGCGCGAGCTGTTCCTGCTTCCAATGCATCAATGTCGTCAAACAGGATGGTTCCTGTCGCGTTAATGATGAACAGGTTGAACACGTCCAGGCTGTCAAGCTCGTAGCCTACAGTAATCAGGTGGTCACCCGTCACATAGTCAGCTTTGAATTTGAACTGGTCAATCTCTGTATCCAGCTGGTTGGCACTCCGGAAAACACCAGGGCCAGACGCAAAGTCCTGTCCGAAAAATTCGTTCCCGAACGGACCAATTGCGATCCGTGGAATTGGATTGGCATCTTGCGCTTCACCACCCAATACCGGGCTCTGAACATCACCAATCGTGTTGCGGGATGCACGAATTTCAGTCGAGAAATTCTCGGTCCAGTTCGAGAACAAACGGAAAGAGTATGTATCGGAAACAGAGCCACGATCCTGGAAGTTATCCTGGAAAGTGAACTCACCGCGGCCACCAGAAATATCATCACCCAGAACCTGGTTTTCTTCCAGGCGGGTATATGTTGTTTCAAAACGGTGCTGATCATTGATCTGCCAGTCGATCCGCCCGAAGAAACGACGGCTGGTTTGTGGCAAAGAGCGCACAATACCGCCCGGGTCACGGCCATACTGGTTGATCAGGATGTTACGCACGCGCTCAGCTTCTTCAACGGTCAGTCCGCTTTCGTTCAGGAAGCCGCCACCAATTGGCCCTTCGTCCTGAACACCACCGGCGTCTGTTTCCTCGTAAGATCCATAGAAGAAGATCTTGTCTTCAATCACGGGGCCGCCGAGTTCAACACCCCAGTTATAGTTGTCGAAATCTGCTGTGACCGGGTTTTGGCCCTCAATGTCTTCACCAGTGAAGTTGTCACCCGAGTAAAGCATGAATGCAGAACCGGTGAATTCATTGGTTCCTGACTTTGTAACAATGTTGATGTTACACCCGGTAAACTGACCGTATTCAACATCAACCGGAGAAAACTCAACCGACGTAGCGGAAACAGTATCAAACGGAATCGGGAAAGTGTTACGGGCGAGGTTGCCAGACGCATTCAATCCAAACGGATCAGCGGCACGAACACCATCAATGGTGAAGGAGTTGACCCGGTTGCTGCCACCAAGACAGGAAATACCAAAGCCCTGGCCACCAGAACCACGGCCAATATTTACACGCGGGTCAATCCGGATAACGTCACGGATTTGACGGCTAACTGAGGGAACGTTTTCAATGTCCGCCAGGTTAAACGCTGTACCAGGGCCGATGGCGAGATTTGTTACCGATGCGGCCGACGCTACGACTACGATTTCCTCGATCCCGCCTTGCGACTCCGACAGAGCAAGGTTGAAGCTTGATATGTTACCCAGTTGGGTAAACACATCGGTCACCAGTACATCTTCATACTGCCCACCGGAAACGCGGATGGTGTATGGGCCACCTACAGTCAACGAGCGAACGCTGAAGGCGCCGTTGGAGTTGGTTGTTGTTGTTTGAGTAGAACCGGTTCGTGTATCGGTAATAACAACTGTATAACCCGCTGCTGCATTACCAGCTGGTGTTGTTACCGTGCCACGAATCGACGAAGTAATTTCCTGCGAAATGGCTGGAACAGATGCTGCCATGGCAGCAAGTGCAACGCCACTACACAATGTAGTCTTAAATAGGCGATTCATTCCCTTAGCTCCGTTAAATGGTTGCAGCCAGAACACAGGACGCCCTGACTTGCCCCAGAATTGACCTCATATAAAGAGGTTCACTTTAAGTTTCACACTAAACCCACCAATAAATGACCAAATCCTGACTGAAAGGTCAATACCGGCTGAAAACCCGCACAAATGCTTGCTTGCGGCATCGTTGTAGTGGGGTTTCTTTTCAGTTTTTTGACGAAACTGTCAAGAATCGTCAAAGCGCAATACTGATTTTGGAGCGGAACGTCATAACCTGTTGCTAAAATGCGACATCAAATTCGCTTCAGGCAACCTGTTGGCCATGAGGCCTGCACAAGTGACCTCCCGTGCACTCAGGAAGCGCACACAAGAGACCCAGACCATAGTGAAATGGTATCCATTGCTATACCGAATACATAGCCAGCAACCACGCATTCTTCAGAATCGCAAAACTAGCGAATCTAGCCATTCGAGCACTATTTGAAGAGGCTGTTCAGATATCCGCCAAGCCTGACCCCACCTTTTGAAAGCTGGCTTTTGATCAGTGGCATGTATTTGTATACGTAATCCCATGACAGGATTCCGGTGCTGTTGGCATAAATATCATCTCTAAGCTCAAGGCCTTCATGAACCCAATCAATGGGCTGTGCCTTTTGCCAGTCGGTGATCATTTCCGGTTTTATCTTGCGTTCAAGGAAACGAGTCCATTCTGTGTAAGACAAATCTCTATGATCTATAAGATGCTCATCCCAAAGCCGATGAAGGTTTGTAAGTTCTTCCATGAAAACGACATCAACCCAATTACCACCGCGGTCTCCGGGATAGCCAACATGAAGTGGCTGATGCAAGTCACCAACAATATGAACCACGAACCAAAGAGCTCGCTTCCTGTCTTCAAGTGATGCTGTATCGTCGGTCAATACGGCTGAATATTTTTCAAGGGCCGCAAAAGCGTCACCAGCGGGATTTTTCTCGCTTTCTTCATAAGTCTGGCCTGGCGGTACATTTATATAATGGTATGGATTGGCTTCAACTTGCCAAAACTCGTCGGGGTTTGAACGCATTTCGTCAGGAAGTGTTGCAACTTCAGCTAAAAAATCATCTTCCAGAATACTGTCAACCGCAGCGCGTGCCTCAGGTGTCAGGTAACCATAGGCAAGTTCAGCAATAACCCGGTGGCCTGTTGGACCGTAAGCTTGTGCTGGCGCCCCGAAACAACTCAGCGCAAGCAACGCAATGATAATAAATCTCACAAGTCTCTCCCCATCATGGTGCTTTCGTGCACTCATTGAGCGCTTTTTCCTTCGGAAAGCGGTTGAATTCCCAGGTGTTTGGCAATTGTCTGACCAATATCAGCGAAACTTTCGCGTTGACCGCCGCTGCCAGTGATGAAAGTTGGGCCGTAAGCCACAAATGGTACAAACTCTCTGGTGTGGTCCGAGCCCGGCCAGGTAGGGTCACAGCCATGATCTGCGGTCAACACCACCAGGTCGTCAGGCCTCATTTCGGACAAAAACTCAGGCAAACGATGGTCAAAATACTCCAGTGCCGCAGCATATCCGGCGACATTCCGCCTATGGCCAAAAGACTGGTCAAAATCGACAAAATTCACAAATGTCAGAGACCCCTCGGCAGCCTGCTGTTGCATCACAAGGCTAAGGTCAAACAAACCCTCAAGTCCATTCGCTTTAACCTTTTTTGTCAAACCACGATGGGCGAAAATATCTGCAATTTTCCCGACAGAGATAACCTCCCGGCCTGCTTTCTCAAGGTAATCAAGGAGCGTAGCGGCATGCGGCGGCGTCGCAAGGTCTCTTCGGTTGCCTGTTCTTTCGTACGACCCGTATCCGCCAACAAACGGCCTCGCGATAACCCGACCAATGTTGTAATCGTCCACGAGGCGGCGGGCGACCTCGCACACTTCGTAGAGACGATCCAGGCCAAAAGTCTCCTCGTGAGCAGCAATCTGAAATACGCTATCAGCTGATGTGTAGACAATCGGTTTGCCGGACGCCACGTGCTCGTCCCCGAGCTCTTCAATAATAACTGTGCCTGAGGCTGCTTTGTTGCCAAGCACGCCCGGTATCCCGGTTTCTTCAACCAGCGCGGAAATCAATTCATCCGGGAAACTCGGAAAATCCGGTTTAAAATATCCCCAGTCGAACTCCACCGGCAAACCTGCCATTTCCCAGTGACCCGAGGGCGTATCTTTCCCAAAAGAACGCTCCGCACATGCGGCATAAAAGCCTTCTGCCTCGCCGTCCAGCGCAGTGCCGGCGTGAACTTTACCGGTTGCCAGTTCGGCCGCTTTACCCAAACCTAGTTTCACCATATTCGGGATACTTATCGGCCCGGCCACAGGTCTGTCTTCAGCTATATTCCCCGCGGCGCACCATTCGGCGATATGGCCAAAAGTGTCTGCCCCAACGTCGCCAAATTTTTCAGCGTCTGGTGCGGCACCGATCCCAAAACTGTCCAAAACCAGAATGAACGCACGTGCCATGACTAATCCTCAATTATTTCGGATACAACGGGAGACCTCTCCACGGCAGTATCACCAATCTCTATTGCAGTTTTTACAGCGTATGCAGCTTGCGTCGCAGCCGCTTCATCATGTGCACAAACCGTCGCAAGTGGCTGGCCTTCTTCGATGCGATCGCCAAGCTGGCAAATTCCTGTCAGCCCCACGGCATGGTCAATTGTCGCTTTCGGATCGGTTCGCCCGCCACCCATAGCAACAACAGCCATCCCGATTGCTCTTGTATCCTGCTTGGTAACGAACCCTGAACGATCACTTAAAATGGCGTGCTTAAAAGGGGCAACATCTACCCTGGACTGATATTCAGAGAGGATATTGTTGCCGCCGCCCTGTGCCGCAACCATTTTTTCAAACACTTCAGCCGCTTTACCATTTGCAAGCGAGTCCGCAGAAGCTTGTGTCGCCGCATCAATGCTGTCAAACACGCCGGCAAGCGCAAGCATGTGAGCCGCAAGGGCAACAGTCACATCGTAGAGACGCAGGTCCGCCGCCGACGGGTCGCTCAGAAACTCGATTGCTTCATAAACTTCGACAGCATTACCGGCGGTGGTGCCCAAGACCTGGTTCATGTCGGTTAAAAGCGCACGGGTCGGTGTACCTGCGGCACTTGCAACCCGAACAATGTTCTCCGCCAATTCTTTTGCCTGAGCGTATGACGGCATGAATGCCCCGGAACCGAACTTCACGTCCATCACAAGAGAATTCAAACCAGCCGACAATTTCTTTGAAAGAATTGACGCCGTGATCAAAGGAATGCTCTCGACCGTCGCGGTGACATCCCGCACTGAATAGAAACGCTTGTCCGCAGGTGCCAGCTCCCCGGTTTGGCCGATAATGGAACAGCCAACCGTTCGGACGATCTCTGCAAACCGATCAATGCTGGGATACGGATCATAACCCGGTATCGCCTCAAATTTGTCCAGCGTGCCACCGGTGTGGCCAAGGCCGCGGCCCGAAATCATGGGCACCAGACCGCCACATGCAGCGACAATCGGCGCCAACATCAGGCTGACCTTGTCACCCACGCCACCTGTGGAATGCTTGTCAACGATCGGAGCACCAGCATCAAACCCGAGATTAACCCAGTTAATAACATCGCCGGAATCGCGCATGGAAAGGGTCAGTGCAGCCCCCTCCTCAGCGCTCATCCCATTAAAAAAGACTGCCATCGCAAAAGCAGAAATCTGGCTATCGGTCACCCGGCCATCAGTAATGCCTTCAACAAACCGACGAATATCGTCGTTACTGACGGTGAGCCCATCGCGCTTTTGGCGAATGATCTCCTGGGGGATTAAAGAGCTAGTCATGGTCAGGCTTCTCTATCTGTTCACGAACGCTATTAACGGTTTCAGGCCCGAAAGAATTTGGCAGCAAAGTAAATAATGTAGTTTCCATCAGAACGTTGCCGTCCACATCGCACACGGTAATCGGTAAATCATCGGCGCGTGTAAACTCCCGCAACTGCTGACGGCAACCACCGCACGGCGTGCATACATCTTCATTGGGGCCGGCAACAACAACATGCCTGATACTACGACCACCCGAGATAATCATGTTGCCAATGGCGTTGGCCTCCGCACAAAATCCAAGCGGATAAGCGGCATTCTCAACATTACACCCCGCGTGGATACAACCATCGTCGCTCAACAGTGCTGCACCCACAGCAAAGCCCGAATAAGGCGAGTAGGACTGACCGCGAGCCTTGATCGCTGCATCAATCATTTCCGTCAACAACGCTTTATCGATCTTTTTCATACGGTATACCGCTTGCTTTTGGAGCTTCCATTTTACCGACAAAACCAGCCAAAATGACGACTGTCAGTACGTAGGGCAGCATGATGGTGAATTGAACCGGGATTTCGCCGATAAGAGGCAGGCTAACGCCCTGAAGTCTGCCTTGCAGTGCATCAACGAAAGCAAACAGCAGGCAGGCGAGCAGGGTGGGAACAGGCTTCCACTTGCCGAATATCATGGCAGCCAACGCCAGAAAACCCTTGCCTGCAGACATGTCTCGAATAAACCCGGCCCCAAGCGCCGTCGACAACGCGCTGCCAGACATACCGCAGAGTATTCCAGCAATAATCATCGCCTGATACCTGAGCAGCGTAACGGAAATACCCGCTGTATCAACTGCTTCCGGGTTCTCTCCAACAGCGCGCAACCTAAGCCCGAAACGGGTTCGATAGAGTATCCAGCCAACCACCGGCACCATCAGGAACGCAAGATAGGTAAGGAAAGAATGGCCGGACAACAGATTGCTATAGACCGCACCCACAAGCGGCACGTCTTGCAGTAAGTCTGCAAGCGGCAGGGTGATCTCGTTGAAACGCGCCTCGCTATCAAGTAGCGGTGTCTGACCACCACGTGAAAACCACGCATTTGCAAGTGTTGGCGCCAAACCCGCAACCATGATGTTAATGGCCATGCCCGAAACTATCTGGTTGCCGCGCTGGTTAATCGAAACGTACCCATGGAGAAGCGCGAGCATTACAGAGACCAGTATGCCGGACAACAATCCCGCCCAGGGTGACCCGGTTATAGCAGCCGCACTGGCAGCAGCGAAGGCCGCAGCCAGCATCTTGCCCTCAAGGCCGATATCCACGATACCGGCACGTTCCGCACACAAACCCGCAAGCGCGGCCAGTATAAGCGGCGCAGCAATGCGGATGGCGGAATCCGACAAGAGTAAAATATCAGTCAAAAATTCCATCAGGCAGCCCCCCTGCCCGCAAACCTGCCGTAGAGGGCGGCAACCGGCCGCCGCAACAGATGGGGCATGGCGCCTGCAAACAGAATCACCAGCCCCTGAATGACGACAATAAGGTCGCGTGTCACAGTTGGCATCTCAAACGCCAATTCGGCACCACCCTGATAAAGCACACCGAACAATATGGCCGCCAGAACGATACCAAGTGGATGGTTGCGCCCCATAAATGCAACTGCAATCCCGACAAAACCATAGCCAAGAGTAAAATTGCCAATCAGCCGCAATTGTTCGCCAAGCAATTCGTTGAGCCCCATCATCCCCGCCAAGGCACCAGACATCATCAGTGCGATGATTGTCACCCGCGGCACTGAAACGCCGGCAAAAGCGGCAGCTGAAGCGTTTTTGCCAGCAACACGCATCTCATAACCAAATCGGGTACGGCTTAAAAGAAACCACACTGCAAGTGCCGCCAGAAGCGCGATCAGAAAGGAAAGGTTGAGCGGGCTTTGCTCAAAGCTTACGCCGAAATAGGCCAGGACCTCATGAAACTGCATCAAACCCGCGCCGTCGGGGAAGTCACTGCTTTCCGGCATTTGCCCGCCGGGGCGCTGCAGTGGACCAACAAGAAGATAGGCCAGCAAAGCGGAAGCAATGAAGTTGAACATGATCGTTGTGATAACGATGTGGCTACCACGTCTCGCCTGTAGCCATGCCGGAACAAAAGCCCAGCCTGCGCCAAAAAGCGCAGCCCCTGCGACGGCGACAAATACTGACAACAGCGGTGCCGTGTCTCCAAGCCAGAATACCGCCAACGTGAGTCCGAGCCCACCAAGCATCGCCTGGCCTTCGCCGCCGATATTGAAATGACCCGCATGAAACGCAACTGAAACAGCGAGGCCGGTAAAGATGAAATTTGTCGCGTAATAAAATGTATAGCCGATGGCTTCTTCGTAACCGAACGCCCCTTCAATCAACAGGCCGAGCGCAAAAAACGGGTCCTCCCCAAGGCCCCAGACGACCAGACCGGAAACAAACAATGCCACAAGGATGTTTAAAAACGGCATCAACAGCGATTCCAGAACTGTCGGCAATTTTGCAGGTACTGCACTCATGGCGTTGCAAGCTCCCCTGACGATCCTGCCATCATCAGTCCTATCGAACGTTCGTCCGCATCTTCAATGGCAACAACGCCTTCAAGCACACCGCAACACATCACCGCAATTCTATCACTGATGGTCATCAACTCATCAAGGTCCGCCGAGACAACCAACAGAGCTTTTCCTGCATTTCTGAGCTCGGTTATCTGATCATGAATTTTTGTGACTGCGCCAATATCGACCCCGCGGGTCGGCTGGCCAACAATCAAGGTCTGTGGGTCGCGGGCGAGTTCACGGGCGATAACCAGTTTCTGCTGATTGCCGCCCGAAAATGCAGCAACTGGCAGCTCCGGATTTCTTGGCCTGACATCCTGGCTTTCAAAATAGCGAGCCGCAGCTGCGGCAATAGCCTTCAGCCTGAGCAAGCCGTTGCGACAAAAATCAGCGCTACGCTGATAACCGAGAATGGCGTTTTCAGTCGCGGTCATCGTCTCGACCACCCCCGTTTTAAGCCTGTCTTCCGCCACATGAGCAAGCCCGGAATCCCGCAGTTCTATCGGGCCTGTGAAAGTGTTGGGAGAGTTTGTCACATTACCTGAAAGACTCACAGTACCGTTAGTCACCTGCCGCAAACCTGTCAGAACTTCCAGAAGCTCTGTCTGGCCATTGCCCGCCACACCGGCAACCCCCAGAACTTCACCATCATATATTTCCAGCGAAACGTTCTTCAGCGCTTCATGCCCGTGATCAGACTGCGCACACACACTTTCAAGCTTCATGCGCGGCATGCCTTTGCTGCCATCGCGGCGCTCTACTGCACGACTGATTTTTGCGCCTACCATGGCTTCCGCCAGCGCATCAGGTGTTGTTTCAGCGGTTGCAGTTCTGACAATCACTTTGCCTGCACGTATCACCGTCACTGTGTCTGTTACCGCCATAATTTCTTGGAGCTTGTGGGTAACGAACAAGATCGTTTTACCTCGGCTTTTCAATAGTCTGACCAGATCAAACAACTGATCGCATTCCTGTGGCGTCAAAACCGCTGTAGGTTCGTCCAGGATCAACACGTCTGCGCCGCGGAAAAGGGCCTTCAAAATTTCCACGCGCTGCCGTTCCCCCACCGAAAGCTGGCTCACAGGCGCGTCCAGCGGCAAGTCAAATCCAAACTGCTGCTCCAGGCCTTTGAGTTTTGCTTTTGCGTCAGCAGCAGCATGCCTTAACAGCCCCTGGCCCTCAGCGCCGAGGATAATATTTTCCAGTACGGTAAAGGGCTCGACCAGCATGAAGTGCTGGTGCACCATCGCAATGCCTGCTGCCATCGCTTCGGAAGGACTATCCAGAGACAGTTTTTCGCCGTTTACGATCAGGTCTCCGCTATTGGGTTGATAAAACCCGAACAGCATCTTCAGGAGTGTGGACTTGCCAGCGCCGTTTTCCCCCACAATGCCATGCACTGTGCCCTGCTCGACAACAAGCGATATGTTGTCGTTCGCCTGCACATTGCCAAAGCGCTTGCAAAGGTCTTTTGTTTCAATGGCTGGTGCCAGACTCATTCATTTGTTCCTTGCAACCAAACCATAGTCAGGAGATCCCGGCCACACGCGTTTAATGGCCCGAGTTGCCACCGTCCACGTCATCAACGGTTATCTCGCCTGCAATGATTTTCGCACGGGCGTCTTCAAGGCGCTCACGCATCTCTGCGGTAATCAGGGTCGCATTATGTTCATCCATCGCATAGTCAACACCGCCCTCCGGCAAGCCCAATACCTGATGCCCCGATTTCCAGGTACCGGCATTCGCCTGCTGCATCGCCTGCGACACGGCAAGATCAACCCGTTTCAGCATACTGGTCAGTACAAAGCCAGGCTGCACATGGTTTTGATTGCTGTCGACACCGATGGCAAGCGCGCCACTGTCTTTGGCTGCATTGATGACCCCAAGCCCGGAAGGGCCCGCGGCTGAGAAAATAACGTCTACACCGCGTGCGTATTGGCTTTTCGCCATTTCAGATGCCTTGATCGGGTCGTTCCACGCGGACGGCGTTGTACCCACATAGTTCTCGATAAAGTCCAAATCATCTCTTACGAACTGAGCGCCCTGTACGTAACCAACCTGAAACCTGCGGATCAGGGGGATATCCATGCCACCAATAAAACCGACCTTACCACTTTTTGTCGCCATGGCTGCCGCCATGCCGACGAGAAAAGATCCTTCGTTTTCCTTAAAGGTGATTGATTGCACGTTCGGCAGATCAATGATTGCGTCAATCACGGTGAACTTCACGTTGGGGTATTGCTCCGCAACGTTTCTCACAGCGACGGAATACCCTACAC
Organism: uncultured Kordiimonas sp.; assembly: GCA_947503625.1. GTDB lineage: Bacteria > Pseudomonadota > Alphaproteobacteria > Sphingomonadales > Kordiimonadaceae > Kordiimonas. The sequence continues at coordinate 824,130 of CANNEK010000001.1, forward strand.
CCACTGCTACAATCAAATCTGCCTTGCGGCGCGCGAATCGCTTCAGAGCCTGTTCATACTGAGTTTCACTGTTCGGCTCGAAATCCCGGAAATCGATGCCGCTTTCGGTGGCAAACTTCTCGGCGCCTCGAAACGCAGCTTCGTTAAATGATTTATCAAATTTGCCGCCAATATCATACAAGAGGACCGGCTTGAAATCCTGTGCAAACGCCAATGTAGACGGCGTGCTGGCCAGAACCAAAAGTGCCACCACTCTCACGAATAAATATTTCACGAATTTTCGCTCCCTATTGGCGGAAAAATGCATATGATCCCTTATGCATCGAACACATGCGCGGGCGCAAGGGAACCAGAGCATTTAGGGGAGGTCAACCATTTTTGACAAATAGGTCAGGATTGGGTCGACAGCCGCTGTCAAAATGACTATTGAAGGCCATCGCATTGCACAAGGATGTGCATTCTTGAGGGGGAGCGTTTAGATGACGAAATCGGTAACTGTTGTTGACCACCCTTTGGTGCAGCACAAGCTGACGTTGCTGCGCCGCAAAGAGGCCAGCACGGCGGAATTTCGCAAACTGCTGCGGGAAATCGGCCTTTTTCTCGGATATGAGGCGCTTAGGGACCTGCCAATCGGCAAGATTCAGATTGAAACGCCTGTGTGCGCAACGGAGGCACCCGTGCTCGCTGGCAAGAAACTCACTTTCATTTCCGTGCTTCGCGCGGGTGACGGCTTGCTGGGCCCGATGCTTGAGCTGGTGCCATCTGCGCGCGTGGGGCAAATTGGCCTCGCTCGGGACGAGGAAACCCTTCAACCGACCAAGTATTTTTTCAAGGTGCCGAAAGATATATCGAGTCGCCTGAATGTTGTCCTCGACCCCATGCTTGCAACAGGCCACTCGGCAGTGCGGGCGGTACAGGAAATGAAGGATGCGGGTGCAAACGACCTGAGGTTCGTTTGCTTGCTGGCTGCACCCGAAGGTGTGGAAACTTTTACCAAGGCGCACCCAGATGTTCCGGTAGTGACCGCCTCAATCGACGATCATTTGAATGACAAGGCCTATATTGTTCCCGGTTTGGGGGATGCGGGCGATAGACTATTTGGAACCAAGGGGGCCTAAGCTTTATGTCTGTAACAAAAAAATATGTAACTGCTCAGGAATTACTGGACGATTCGTTTGATCTGGGCGTGAAAATTCTGAAAAGCGGCTTCAGGCCGAAATTCATTGTTGGCGTTTGGCGCGGTGGAACACCAACTGGAATCGCTGTTCAGGAAATCCTGGATTATTACGGTGTGGATACCGATCATATTGCGATCAGGACATCAAGCTACATCGGCATGCAGCAACAAAAAGAAGTGAAGGTTCACGGCCTCGAATACATCGTAAACAACATCAATGCTGAAGACAGTCTTCTGATTGTTGACGACGTATTTGACAGCGGACGCTCTATTGCGGCGACCATTGACCATCTAAAAGAAAAGTGCCGCCGCAACACGCCTGATGTGATTAAAATCGCAACGGTATATTTCAAACCAACACGCAATGTAACGAACCTTGAGCCTGATTTCTATTGTCACGAAACAGACGACTGGCTGGTATTCCCACACGAGCTTTCTGACATGACAAAAGATGAAATCCGTGAACACAAAGGACTGAATTTGCCGGAAATCGAGATTTAATCTCAAAGGTAGGGGACAATCATGAGCTACGAAGACGTTCAAAATTGCGCAAGCTACATTCGCGAGCGTTTCAACGGCGAGATGCCAAAGATGGCATTGGTGTTGGGTAGCGGGCTCAACAGCATGGCTGATGCAATCGAGGACGCCACCGTTTTCTCCTACCTTGACCTGCCCGGTTTTCCGGAACCAACTGTCGAAGGGCATGCGGGTCACATGCATATCGGAAAACTCGAGGGCAAACCTGTTATCTGCATGCAGGGGCGCGCTCATGCCTACGAGGGCCATGCGCCGGAAAAACTGGCTTATGCAACACGTGTTCTCTGGGCACTCGGAGTGGAAATTCTGGTCCTGACCAACGCTGCGGGCAGTTTGATGGAAAAAGCAGGCCCCGGAAGTCTGGTTGCAATTACAGACCACATCAACTTTTCAGGCATCAATCCACTGGTCGGTGTCAATGATGACCGGTTCGGGCCGCGCTTCCCCGATATGACCAGTGCCTGGGACAAAGGCCTTACAAAAGACCTGCAGCAATGCGCTACAGCTCTGGACATCACGCTTCATGAAGGCACCTATTTGATGGCAAAAGGCCCGAATTTCGAAACACCCGCAGAGATCGGTGCGTTTCGGGTTATGGGGGCTGACGCTGTTGGCATGTCTACGGTGCCGGAGTGTCTGGCAGCCCGCCATGTGGGAATGCGCGTATGTGGCATCAGCTCGATCACCAACTATGCCGCCGGCATGACAGGTGAAGAACTGACCCATGATGAAACCATGGAGTTCGGGGCAATTGCAGCGGTCAATCTGGAAAAGCTCCTGCGCGCCTTCATCGAACGTGTCGCATAAGGGTTTTGGGTCAAATCGACTTTCTGCTCTGATTGCGATAGGCTGCTTGAAATAAACACCTACCGACAGCAGAGGAGCACACCATGATTTCCCGCACCAAAACGCTCGGTTTCGGCTTGGCCCTGTTGCTGGCTTCCGCCCCAGCATATGCCCAGTCCAGCGAGGACACGGCCTCGATTGAGGCTACCGCCATGGACTATATCCTTGGCTTTTATCAGGGTAAGCCCGAGCGCCTTGAGCGGGCACTTTCGCCAGAACTCAAAAAACTGGGCTGGGGCCGCCGTGCACCGGAAGGAGCATACAACGGCCCATGGTATATGACCAAAGACAGCGCCAAAGAGTTTGCTCCCGGCTATGCCGAAGGCGAGAAACTACCTGCGGATGCATATCGAAAAGTCGAAATTCTGGATCAGCTCGACAAGATAGCCAGCGTGCGCATCGAGGCTGTCTGGGGCATCGACTATATTCATATGGCAAAAATCGACGGCGACTGGAAAATCTACAATGTCATCTGGCAAACCTGGCCTGACGGCAATGAACGCAAATAGTTCGAAACTTTTGGTTTCCGGAGGTGACTAATAGCTCTTGCCGCCTTCGTTGGCATCACCGTATGGCACCCATATGTTTTTCACTTCAGATGCACGTTCCATCATCGTGCGTGCTCCAAACTGCTGGTTACTGGTGAAGTCATAGGCTTTACCATAGTTGACCCAGGTGCGTTTCATGTTTTCCGCAGCCTCGCGTTCAATCGCGGCAGAACCGTCACGGCTGCCGAAGTACCACAGCGCATCAACGCCGTAATGCCTGGCCATCGGGGCCGCCATTTCATCGCGGCTGCCTGTCACAATGTTAACGACACCGCCGGGCACGTCCGACGTTTCCAGTATCTGGTAAAAATCTGTTGCCAACAATGGATAGCGCACTGAGGGTATCACCACAGTCGTGTTGCCTGCCGCAATTGCAAAAGCGACAAGCGTTACAAACGCCAACAAGGGCGCTTCATCAGGACACACAATGCCAACAGTACCAATCGCTTCATTCATCGCCAGCGCCACGCCGCGCATCGGAGGGCTGTGCACTAGGCCATCATGTTTGTCCGCCATCGCCGCCGCCGCAAACAGTCGCTCAATCGAAAGCTCAACTTCGCGCGATGCAGCCTTCGCCGACGCGCCGGTTAGCTCCATCAGGCGTTTTTCAAACTCGCCAGACCGATAGCCAAGATTTTCGGCGATAAAATACAGGATCTGCGCTTTTGAGTGACTGGCAGTTTTAGCCCAAGCAGCCGCCTTGCCCGCAGCTTCTACAGCGTTCCTGATATCCTTGTAATTGCCTGCGCCAACAAGGCCCGCATATGCGCCTTTGCTTGAGAGAACAGTAGTCGAGTCTCCACCATCCGGGCGCGCCTGCTTGCCGCCAATATACATCTTCGCCGTCTGATCAACGCCGGGCAGACCGGTCTTCGCTTTTGCGGCTTTTGCCTCCGGCACCAATAGCGGAGACCATTCCTTTAGTGTTTTCTCGAACTTTGGTTTCAGGTACGCCAGCATCCCCTCGCGGCCACCCTCGCGGCCAAAACCGCTTTCCCGGTAGCCGCCAAATCCTACCGCAGCATCAAACATGTTGGTGCCATTAATCCAGATAACACCTGCCTTCAATGCCGGGGCAACCTCAAGCGCCCGGCTGATGCTTTCGCTCCAGATACTGCCCGCAAGGCCATACCGGGTGTTGTTCGCTAATCCTACCGCCTCGCTTTGCGTTCGGAAGGTAATGGCCGTTAGTACCGGCCCGAACACTTCTTCTTTGAACAATGTGTTGTCAGTGCCCACACCCGTTACCAGCGTAGGCGGGTAGAAAGAGCCCTTGTCTGGCATGGGGCAGCTGGCCTGAAAAATCTCTGCGCCTTCGTCGGCACCTTTTTTAACCAGGGCTTCAATGCGATCCTTTTGAACCGTATCGACCACGGCGCCAATATCAATGCACTTGTCAAGGCTATCACCAATCCGAAGCTTGCCCATTCGCGCCTTCAGCTTGGCAAAAAAGGCGTCTGCAATGCCTTCCTGAACCAGCAGGCGCGACCCGGCACAGCATACTTCGCCCTGATTAAACCAGATTGCGTCAACAATGCCTTCCACCGCACCGTCCAGATCCGCGTCTTCAAACACAATAAACGGTGACTTGCCACCCAACTCAAGGGTCAGTTTTTTCCCTGAACCAGCGATAGAGCGGCGGATTGTTTTGCCGACACCCGTCGATCCGGTGAAGGCAACCTTATCCACGTCAGCGTCCACCACCATGGCCCCGACATCGCCCTTGCCCGTGATGATATTCACCACACCGTTCGGCAGCCCGGCTTCAACACAAAGCTCGGCGAACATCAGTGCTGTCAGCGACGTGAACTCAGCTGGCTTCATCACAACTGTATTGCCTGCCGCAAGCGCAGGAGCGATCTTCCACGCCATCATCAGCAGCGGGAAATTCCACGGGATTACCTGCCCTGCAACGCCTACTGCTTCATGTTCAGGGAATTCATCTTCCAGCAATTGTGCCCAGCCAGCGTGATGATAAAAGTGGCGCGCAACCAGGGGGATATCAATGTCCCGGCTTTCCCGGATCGGTTTGCCGTTATCGAGCGATTCGACAACAGACAGGATACGGGAATGTTTCTGAACCAGCCGCGCCAGCGCATAGAGGTACCGGGCCCGCGCATGCCCGCCAATTTTCTCCCAAGCCCCCTGAGCCTTTCGAGCTGCCACAACCGCATCATCAACATCTTCCTGACGGGCTGACGTTAATGATGCCAACTTCTCGCCAGAAGACGGCGAAAAGGTATCAAAATTTTCTGCCTCGGGCGGCTTTACCCACTCTCCGCCAATAAACAAACCAAAACTGTGGCCGTGGTTTGACAGCCACTCGTCAGCTTTTGCACGGCTCTCAACGGCAGGCCCATAATCCATGGTTTCAAACTTTTCGCTAACGCTCATGATAGCCCCCTAACCCATCGGATGCCGATAAGCGACAGAATAGGCACCTGTCGCATGATACTCTAATTGCCGCTCGAGGTCACCGAGCAGGCTGGACGCACCAAACCGGAACAGTTCCGGCTCAAGCCAGTCGCGACCAAGCTCTTCCTTGACAAGCGCCAGATACAGCACTGCGTCTTTTGCCGTTTTGATGCCGCCTGCTGGTTTATACCCGACTTTCTGGCCGGTTTTCTCATGGAAATCCCTTATCTGGCGCATCATCACCAACGATACCGGCAAGGTTGCGTTCACACCTTCCATGCCAGTTGAAGTTTTGATGAAATCAGAACCTGCCATCATGGCTACCATGGATGCTTTGCCGACTTGCGTCAGATTGCCGTGCTCTCCGGTCGCCAGGATGGACTTCATCAATGCAGGGCCACATGCTTCCTTGAAAGTCTTCACCTCATCATAGAGTGCCTGCCAGTTGCCGGTTAGTACATGCGCCCGCGTAACAACAATGTCGATCTCGCCTGCCCCGGCTGCGACTGATCGTTTGATTTCTTCAAGGCGTGTTTCCATGGGCGCAAGGCCAGCCGGGAAGCCAGTTGAAACAGCAGCCACTGGTACGCCGGAGCCATCAAGGGCTGCAACCGCTTCTTCGACCATTTCGTGATAAACGCAAACCGCACCGGTGGTCAGCTGCATGTCGGCAAGACCAAAGGCTTCAAGAATATCAGCCCGAACCGGACGGCGGGCTTTACCGCACAACCGGCGCACGCGCCCGGGCGTATCATCACCAGCGAGGGTCGTCAGATCAATGCAGCTGATCGCCTTGAGCATAAAAGCGATCTGGCTGTCTTTCTTCACGGCGCGCCTGCCACCCAACGACGACGTGCGGCGCTCGACGGCGCTTTTATTTACGCGAATGCCTTCAAGCCAGTCAGCATGAAAAGCAGTGCCCTGATTTATCAACATATCGCTCACGATATCCCGTCCTCATTCAGCGTTTGAGCTGGTTAAACCTCAATACTGACCCTTTGGTCAAGATTTGTCTGCTTCTACCGGGCTGTTTTTGCTCAGATTGAAGCCAAAAAGCATCAGCCCCGCGATCAGATACCCGGCAGCAAGACGATGAGGCAACAGCTCAAGGCCGCCAAGATCACCGATTGCCCAAGGCAGATACATGCCACCTGTCGGTGCAACGGAATGAATAATACCGACTTCGGTGCAAAGCGCCGCCACCAAGGCCGCCATTGCCGCCCGGACAAGCCTGTTGTCAATGATCCAGACTATCATGGCACCCCAGAGAATGCTTGTGAGGATATACCCTTTGGACATAGCACCGAGCAGATTGTATCCGGCGATCCATTCGGCCCCCAGTGTTTGCTGAACCGCAACACCCAATTTGCCATAAAGCTCGGACACCTTGGTGAACGTGTAGTTCAGGATACCCGGCACAATCGCAAATAAAAGGGCTGGCGCATGGCGAACATCACCGCCTGTGAAAGCCAATCTCATGATATCACAGGCAACCACAACCAGAATCGGTTTGAGTACAGCCGCCGGAATCATCTGAGATGCCAGCGCAATAACCCCAAGAAAACCGCCCACTGTAATGACACTCACGGCTCCGATAGCGTAGTTTGTGCGTGCGCCCATCCGCTTGTAGGTCGCATGACCAAAATAGGGCGTCGTCTGTACAACGCCGCCAAAAAGCGCACTAACGGCTGTTGCCACCGAATCGATGCGCACCACTTTGCTTGCGTCATACGTGTCACCGATTACCCGGGCACCCGCCACGACATTCACGCTGCTTGCAGCAATCAGCAAAGCGAAGGGCAGGATAATGCCAAGGTAGTTGGTAACATCACCGAACATGGCGAAAAGCCCGAGGACGCTGGGCTTGGGAACAGCAGCGACCAGTTCCGGGGCTTCCTTCACCACAAAACTCTCTCCGGCACCTGCAAACGCCAGTATGTAATAGAGGGTCGTGCCGCCAAGAATGGCGATAACAGCGCCCGGCATATTGAAAGGCAGTTTGTGCCCTGCAATGAGGGCATAGGCCATGATGATCAGCGACACTATGCCCACTTCAGGCAGTTCAAAAACACCGTATATTGCTTCAGCACCCAGCCAGACTGTCGCGATTGCTGCCATTGCGCCAATCAGGGCCATCTGCGGTAATTCATGCTGCATGGCGCGCGCAAAGTATGAGAGGCCCATTTTTATAACAGCCATCCACAGAGTGCTCGCCATCCCGATAACCCAGGCTTTTTCAGCAGCCTCGACGGCGCCGAGTGTCTCCAGGTTCGCGAGGTAAACCGGCCCCAAAATAAAGAAACACATGCCAAACACAGTTGGCAGATCAATCCCAAGAGGGATAGAGGTAATGGCTTCGTTCCCGGTTTCGCGTGCCGTTTTTCTGGCAAACCAGATGCAGACTACGTTACCAAACAGGATGCCTGCAATGGCCCCCGGAATAATGCGCCCGAAAACAATTTCTACCGGGAAACTGAAGGCCCCCAACAGAATGCCCGCCAATACGAACATGTTGACAACAACATCGAGAAAGAAGGCGAAGCCCGCATTAATATCTGCAGACATCTGCGATTCCGGCGGTGTTGCATCGGCAAACGCGTTCACGGATGGCTGATCTGACATTGACTTCTCCCCCGCCCGGTATTGGGCTTATCCCCTTTGCGCCTATCGCACACGCGGGGTTATTTTTCTATCAAATATATTTAGTTAAACGAATTACGGCGCTGCTCGGGTATTTTGAGCGTTGCTTCAAAATCCTTGAATTTCTGTTCCAGTTTCCACTGAAGAGTAGCCTTTTCGCTTTCGGTCAGAAACGCCTCACAAGCAGCAGATGCCCCGGTTGTTCCTTCAAGGTCACTCACACATACATCAGACTCCCAAAGGCTTTCGCCATCAAGGAAACTATAGGTCAGTGAATTTCTGGATACATGTCGAAGCTCGAAGTATGGCACATCATATGTTTGCGCGAGCCTTATGTATTCGTGGGTCAGGTCTATGCGTGAAACACCTTCATCATCCGTACTGATTGTATAGGGCACTTCCATGTCCCGGTAGAGCGTGATCGGATGGTTGGCACCCGCAACGCCGAGGATAACATCGTTACTGGTGAGGTTGATTTCGACGAGGATGCCATCCTCAACCATCTTTTCAAGGAGTTGCAGGTGATTGTCCTCATAGTCGATCGCAACGCCGTGACCGATGCGTTTCGCGTGACCGATTTCGATGGCTTCTCGTATATGAAACCGCAGTTGCCGGGGCCTTACGATCCCGAGCGTTAACTCGCCGGCATGCAAGCTGATGTTCTGGTGGCTGCGATTTGTATAAAGCTGGTCAAGCATACGCATATGCAGGCTGTAGTCCCTAAGCGCGATATAACCATCTTCTGGCGCAACCAGATTAAGCCCAACCACCTCAGGCGTTGTTTCCATTACAGACCAGCCCAGAATCATCTGCGCGTACACAACGGCAGGCTCGAATTCCCGCACGACCTGGTGCAGGAATCGGATTGTCACATCGCAACCAACCTTCGGTCGGTCAGTGTCACAATTGAGTATGGCTCGCTTGCGAACTTCGGCCTCCCGGAGTTGCGTTTGGACATACTCTGTCAGCGTATCGAGTTGCTGGCCAAAAGGACTATTAAGAAGAGCCTGATAATCCTTGATCGGATCGCCGGTCATTTCAACATCGTTAACAAGAGGGAAAAGTTGCGGCAGCACCACTGTTTCCATCAGTTCAAGATACAGAATATTCTGCTTGCCCGCGCGCTGCGCCACAGCAGCCAACTGATCACCCAGACGTTCTGCCTTGGCATTGATGCGGGCAAAAGTCGCGAAAAACTGATTGTGACCAGACCAGCCGTTAGTCGGAACATAGCTTCGAGTACTCAGCGCATTGATCAGCGCACGCCGACTGCCCTCGTCGCGCAAGGCATCTGCAGCGGTAATCCAGCCGTTGGCATCACAACCGCGGCCATCATCGAAACGAAGTGCCGGGACATACATGTCCGCGCACAGTCCATCCTCTGCAGCCCATTCAAGCCAGGTTTCCGCGTAAATAGCGCCCCGAAGATGGTTGTGGATATCACCGCCCTTTGGCAGGGCCTCAAATACAGGGCGGGTGCGGCCATTGTTCATGTGCCAATAAAGTGCGTCGCCAGCAACACGCGCCAGCCTGTCCGGGTCCTGCATCGCAGAAGCCGGAAACACCAAATATCCAAGCACAAGCAGTGTGCCTAAAAGTCTATGCATTAATTTATCCTCACATTTCCTACCGACACACTTGCCAACAAGACCGGTCTTTTTTAGGGTCCCGGTCAACAACGCCGGATAGCGCCTGAACATGAGCTCGCCTCACCCTTCGGCAGCCTAACCGAGCCAAATAAAAAAGAACATAGGGCAATTCCATTATGGCCAAGCTGTATTTCTATTATTCCGCCATGAATGCGGGCAAGTCGACAACCCTGCTGCAGTCCAGTTTCAACTATGAAGAACGCGGCATGCAAACCATGCTGTTCACCGCCGCAATCGACAATCGTTATGAAACCGGCAACATTTCGTCGCGCCTAGGCATCAAAAATGATGCGCACTTGTTCGAAAAAGGCAAAAATCTGCGAGAAAAAGTGGGAAAAGAGCTCGAAAAAAGAAAAGTCGACTGCATCCTGATCGATGAAGCCCAGTTTTTGACGCGTGACCATGTTTTTGAGCTGGCGTCGGTTGCGGACGAATTGTCTATCCCTGTACTTTGTTACGGGCTCAGAACGGATTTTCAGGCAAACCTCTTCGAAGGCAGCCAATGGCTTCTGGCAATCGCCGACGAAATCCAGGAGCTGAAAACCATTTGCCGCTGCGGCAGCAAGGCAACCATGAACCTTCGCATTGATGAAGAGGGCAACGCCGTGAAGGTTGGCGCCTCCATCGAGATCGGTGGCAACGACCGCTATATCGCGCTGTGCCGCAAACACTTCATGGAAAAACTGCGCGCGGCCGGTTGAGGATCATGCCGCCCCGCGCTTTTTTCGCTGCGGCCAAAACCTGAAATATAACAATATGATACCTGTTAGCACAAACAGAGTTGACGTGATAGTTGTGACGATCAGAAGCGGGTTGTTGAAATCCTCGCGTTCATCATAATCCATGATGTGAAGCATCCAGAAAAAGTCGAATACCCGCCAATAGTCGTTGCGGCGCGCAAGCACACGGCCTGTGTCCGGCGACACATAGAGACGCGTGCCGTCCGGGTCATCAAGCGTCACCTGCCACACAGGCAGTGTGCGGCGAAAGTCCCCCGGTTCTTCCGTGAGCCACTCGGTTGCAAGCACCGCGACATCTGCATCGGCCACCCTGTAGGAAAAGTCGTTCAGCGCAACTTTAGCGGCGAGCCCCGCGTCAATCGGCGAGAGGAGAGCCGCGGTTTCAGCATGATAGATCAGGGTTTTAGCCTTCAAATCAGTGACTTGCAGCACAGGGATGCCGGCAACCTGACGCGCAGTGATCGAGCGCACACTATTGAGCTCTTGCCGACTACCCAGCAATGCGACCTGCTCCAAAGTGGCAGATGCCGGGGCCTGCTCCGCCATGCTGCGTTCACCGCGCACCAGATCAAGCGGCAGCACGGTCATCACCAGCCCGCCAACGAACCAGAATACAATCTGGATACCAACCAAAAGCCCCATCCAGTTGTGCAGCGAGAGCGCAACCCGCCTGACCTTCATTCCATTCATGATTTCATCTCCACTGACCGGCTGCAGCCCTATCACAAAATAATTTCCTTGTGAGCGCAATAATTTGTCGCACCATCCGGGAGGTTTGCCAATTCAGCCTGTTGAGCACACTTGTCCATGTGACCTGAGCAGCCCTTTGCCGCACATCTGATCGAAACAACTCACCGCAGCCAAAAATGCGATGAACCGTTTGGTAATGTAGACAGTTTAATGTGGTGGGTCTGGCGTGCGCCAGTTTTCTCGGGTAGCATGACGGTGTTGGGCTAACAGGCTTTGATACGTCTGCAGGCCTTGGGGCAAGGGCATTTTGAAGACAATGGGAACAAGGCAAAACAGCGGTTACAAAGTCGCCCGTGCGGTCACGTTGCTGGCTTGGCTGATGCTGCTTGGCCAAACGGTTGCACACGCTGGCGACCTTAGCCATGCTAATGTGCCTTCCCATCACTGTGTAGTCTGTTCCGCGGGCGCGTTTGATGACGATATCGACACACCAACCTCGGCTCCCGTACTCGCTGCGCCAGCAACAACAGCAACTGCTGCGCTGCCCCAAAGCACACCATTTACGTCTGGCATTCCAGCCAAAAGCACGTCCGCCCGGGCGCCTCCACGCAATTGAGCAGCCGCGCTCATCAGGTGAAAACTGTATCTGACAATCCTTGAAGACCATCCGCCAGGCGCGGAGGTCTTCATTAAGTCGTCATTTCATTTTCGTCACTTATGCCCGAGCGCGCTTAGGCGGGTCCTGCATGCCCTGACGCGGGCGAGCACTGCCTGTCTTCCCCCAGCTAAACTTGTCTAAAAGTGGAGGACATCATGTCATCAACCAATTCCAACGAAAATGGCCGCATGGCCATATTGCAAACCATTAACCTGCGTAAAACCTTCGGTGAGGTTGTGGCCCTCGAAGGACTTAACATTGCCGTAAAGCCAGGAGAAACCCTGTGTTTGCTGGGTGCGAATGGCGCTGGCAAAACAACAACCATTAATCTGTTTCTTGGTTTCCTTGAACCCACGTCCGGCGAAGCACTGGTAAATGGCAGAAACGTCGCGATGGCACCGGTGGAAACCAAACAGGACATTGCTTATATTCCGGAACAGGTGGCCCTGTATCCGTCGCTAACCGGACTTGAAAACCTGAGGTTTTTTGCAGCACTTGCCGGACACGACAAATATTCAGACGCGGAACTATACACCTGTATCGATCGTGCCGGTCTTGGCAAAGCGCAAGCAGACCGCCCGGTTGCGGGCTATTCAAAAGGCATGCGCCAGAAAATCGGCATTGCCATCGCCCTTGCCAAACAGGCGAAAGCCTTTTTGCTCGACGAGCCACTTTCGGGTCTCGACCCAAGTGCCGCCAACGAGTTTGCCGTTCTGGCGAACCAACTGCGGGAGGACGGTGCTGCGATCCTGATTGCGACCCACGATATTTTCCGGGCGACCGAGCTTGCCTCTACAATCGGCATCATGAAAGCGGGGCGTCTGGTTGAAGAACTCGACCCCAAGTCCGTGCACAGTATCGAAATCGAGGCCATTTATCTCAATCACATGCGGGACAATCATGTGCGCGTCAGCGCAGGAGAGGCGGCATGATCAAAGCCATCATATGGAAAGAATTGTTGCAGTACCGACGCGACGGACGCGTCATGTCGGTTCTGCTGATCACGCTCGCACTTGGTTTCGCGGCGGCCGTCAATGGCTGGTCAACCGTCGAAACCCTGCAACGCGAACGGCAATCGGCCGTGCAGAGCGACCGGGACACGTGGGACAATCAAGGCAAGAAAAACCCGCACACTGCGGCGCACTTTTCACGCTATGCGTTTCAGCCCACATCCAATCTTGCTGTATTCGACCCCGGCCTGAAGGACTTCATGGGCAGTGCCATCTGGCTCGAAGCTCACTACAGGGACCCGGCAACTCTGCGCGCAGTTGAAGACGCTGTTGAAATTCAACGGTTCGCCCGGCTGACACCTGCCTGGATCCTGCAGGTTTTTGCGCCGCTTCTAGCCATTCTGCTTGCTTTTGCAGGCATCGCGGCAGAGCGGGAGCGCGGCACCCTGCGACAGGTGATGAGTTCCGGCGTTTCGCCGCAACATCTGTTTGTTGGCAAGGCAATAGCTGCGCTGTGCATCATCGCCCTTTTGGCGCCCAGCGTTATTGCTGCGGTTGCACTGGCAGCCAACACTCAGGATGAAATGGGTTTACCTGGCGCGGGGCTGCGGCTTGCTGGCATCGTGCTGGCGTATGCAATTTACATTGGTGCATTCACGTTTGCAGCCATCGGCATATCGGCGCGTGTCGCAAAGTCCAAAACGGCCCTTGTGATACTGGTTGGTTTTTGGGCTGCGTCTGTGGTGTTTATCCCTCGCCTCGCGACCGACGTGGGTTCCACGCTGTCACCAGCACCAGAAGCCACGGATTTTGAAGCACGCCTGTCATCCGAATCGTCATCCCCGTTCTGGGGCAGTTCAGAAGCTGCACAGCAACGGCGCGCCGACATTGAAACAGAAGTATTGGCACAGTATGGCGTCGACAATATTGCAGACCTGCCGATCAACTATGACGGCTATCTCCTGCAGGAAAGCGAAGAATTCGCAAACGGCGTCTTTGACCGTATGTATGACGAACTTTGGGGAGCCTATGAAGACCAGGCCGACATCGTACGACTGTTTTCGCTCGTATCGCCAACGCTTGCGCTCAGCAATATTTCAAGCGCCCTGGCTGGAAGCGACATGCAGGCACATCGGCATTTTGCCGACAGTGCAGAGTTGTTCCGTAGGGATTTCGTCCGCATTTTGAATGAAGAAATGATCGAAAACGGCGGAGAGGACGGCTACGGCTATATGTCCGACAATGATTTCTGGCAGCAGAATCCGGACTTTGACTATCAACCACCGACCGCTGGAGATGTTCTGTCGAATGTCTGGGCTGACATTCTTATATTGCTGGCCTGGGCCTTCCTTGCCTACCAGCTCGCCTCGCGCAGTGTCCGCTTCAGCTTCAAGCAGGAGGCCATGGCATGAGCATTCAGGCAATTACCGCGCAGGAAAAACGCGCACTGAAAACAGATCCCACGCAACTTGTATTACTGGTCGCCTTTCTTTTGGCGTGCCTGTATGCCGTCCTGCAAGGGGGCGCTTATCGGCAGACACAGGTGGAGATGACAACCAGTTTCACCGAAGCGCAAATCGAGCGCAACACAGCCTGGCGAGACAGACTGGTGGCTGTGGAAACCGGCACAACCGCGCCTGAAGATGATCGGTGGGCCGGATTGGCGATGGACGTATCCTTCCCGGCCACCATCACGCCCGGCCCCCTGTCTGACCTGTCGCAAGGCGTTTCAGACGTTAAACCGGCTGCGTCCCGTGTTTCCCTGTGGCGCAGTGTTGATCGGCTGTTTGGCAACTATCAGATCCAGAGCCCGATCGATACCGCGGCCGGGGCTTTCGACCTCGCATTTGTCGTGATTTTCATCATGCCGCTTATGATGATTGCGCTTTCATACGACGTGCTCTCTGAAGATCGAGAACTTGGGCGGCTGGGGCTCATACTGTCGCAACCCATCTCGGTTCGGCAACTGGTAACAACCCGGTTGAAGGTAAGGTTTGGCGCGGTGGCTACCATTTTGCTGCTCTCATTGCTTGTCAGCCTGTTACCGGGCTTGGGCGGAGATGACTTTGCAACACGCGTGCCCTTTTTGGCTGTTTGGCTGCTGGTGGCAGGTGCCTATTTTCTGTTATGGGCGGCGGTGATTGTTTGGGCCATCAGCCTGAACCTCAAAGGTGAAACTACCGCTCTGTTGCTTGCAGGCCTCTGGATCGTTAACGGCCTTGTAGGACCAGCGAGCCTGTCGGCTGCCGCGGAAAGCCTTTATCCTACACCGTCCCGTCTGGCATTCCTCAGTGAAGCCCGGGAAGCATCGGCTGAAGCCTACAAATCACAGGCTGACATCATGCAGGGCATGCTTCTTGATCATCCGGACCTGACGGCGGAAAACTATTCAATTCCAGAATATATCCGGACCTCCTTCCTCGTAACACGCACCGTCGACGAGGCTGTGGTGCCTGTTTTGCAACGATTTGACGACGTTCAGGCGGAAAGAAGGCAGTTCCTTTCGGCGCTACAGTATGCGTCCCCGGCAGTGCTTACGCTTCAGTCGCTTAATCTGGCTGCCGGCACTGACCTTAATCGCCACGTGGCGTTCGAGCGTTCGGTCCGGAACTTCAAACAGGCTGTTGCAGAGGCCGTTGAAGTCAAGGTGTTGGCGGGTGAAAGGTTATCTCTGGCTGACTATGACGGTTTACCCAGATTCCGGCATCAAGAACCGTCGATAGGCGGCATTCTCGGGCAGGTCGGCTTGCCGGTTGGTTTCCTGATCGTCGTCGCAATCCTTTTGGGTGCCATCGCTCTCAATAATTTGGGCAGACTCCAGAATCGTATTCGGGAGTCTTGAGCGCGTCCCCTGGTACCCGCTCCGGGCATTCCCAGATTTAAGGGAATGCCCGGATTCGTGAAGCCATCACTCCAACACTGACGCACAACATTTTTTAACAAATGGAAACGCACATGACTAACACAGCTCCCGGGCGAAAAGAGCGTATACAGTCTTTGGATTTCATTCGTGGTGTCGCAGTTTTAGGCATGCTTGTAGCCAACATCCCGTGGCATGCAGGTAATTCAATGTCGAGAATATACGATGCGGATTTTTCGAGCACTGTTGCATGGCTTGGCCAGTACCTGATCTTTGACCAGCGGTTTATGCCGCTTTTCTGCATGCTTTTTGGAGCGAGCATTTACCTTCTTGCAGGAAAGGGAGGGGCAAACCGGGAATTCAATCGTTACTTCCTTCACCGCATGAGTATTCTGCTGCTGTTTGGGATCGCACACACTTATCTGTTGTGGCCGGGCGATATACTTATAACCTATGCAGTTTGCGGCCCTCTGCTGCTCTTGTTTTTTAGATCGCCCATCTGGTTATTGCTGAGTGTTGGCACTCTTTTAAAGGGAGTGGATTTAGCCTTTGGCGAATGGCCACAATTATATACCGCCTCCATTGAACGCCTGCTGTTCTCATGGTGGGTGGACTATGGCGAAGCACCATCAAATGCGGTGGCAGCTTATGCAGGTAGTTACGCCGACCTATTCACATACAACGCCTGGCGAAATCAATTTCTGCAATGGACAGCTCTGCCATATTTCAGGATATGGAACGCACTTGGTTTCATGCTTATCGGCATGGCCCTTTTCCGCTCGCAGGTTTTGCAGGGAAATCGCAGCAGGAATTTTTACAAAAGGATGGCGCTGGTTAGCTTCTCAATTGGGTTACCTTTGTTGGCATATGGTATTTTCGCTCGAATAGGTGCAAACCCCTCTGTCGGTCCGTTCCTCGGTTTCACAGCAGACCTGCCATTACAAAACATCACTTTCCGAACGGGAACTGCTATCACAAGCTTCACAGTGCTTGCAGTGTTGCATCTCGTTTATCCAACCGTATCCGAACGTATGAAGAATATGATTGAACCCGTTGGAAAAATGGCTCTGTCAAATTACATATTTCATTCAGTTTTCTTCCTGATTCTATTTCACGTAGCCCTGCCTGGCCGCTTTGACACTCTGGATCATGACGTCCTGTTTATGCTGGTTGTCATAGTGTGGGTGATCCAACTAGTTGGCAGCGGTTTGTGGTTAAAGCGCTATAAACAAGGCCCGCTTGAGGCAGCCTGGCGCCGCCTAGCAAGCAGGAAAACTAGCCGGCAACTCCCTTAACCAAGGCTTATGATACAAGCGGTTGTGCTCCATATACAATGTGGGGCACTTTTTCTTGTTCCTGAAGTCCTGACGACCACAGTAATGAGGGCATTGCCTTAAAACTGGCCCGCGATTGTCAGTGAAACGAAAGCGCCTCTGTCCCGGTCAATGACTTCGGAGCCTGAGAGAGCACCCGCGCGACTCGGTTCAAAAAACGTGCGCTCGCGGAAGAAATTACGGCCTCCCACACTGCGGAATTCAAGCGTGGTTCTCCAGCCCTTAAGGTGTGCGGACTGGATGAACATGCGCCATTGTTCTCCTGTTCGGGTGAAGCTTTCTTCATTGGCAAAGAAAAAGCGCCGCTTCAAAGGTGCCCTGTAGGAAAATCCCCATGCCAGCTTCTTTTCAGGCAGGTCCTGCCGAAATTCAGCGAGTAGAGTTGGTGACGATACGTCCGAGATATCCCTGTTCGTTCCAGACAGAGGGTCGGCGAAATTGGATTCACGAATGTCGAGCTCCAGTTCAAGAAGGCCGCCCGGAATAACCGGGCCGAGCGGCGCGCTTGCGTTGGCGGTCACCCCCCAAAGTCTGCCGTTTCCTGCGTTGGCGGCACCAAAACCTCCCGATGGCAACCTCACCTGCTCGATCAGGTCATCCCGCCATTCATGAAACAGTTCGACATTAAGCGCACCCCGTTTCCGGGATCGTAGATCGACCGTAAAGGAAGCGCGCGTCGTCTGGTCAGGGCCCAAATCCGGATTGCCTGCCAGCAACCTGTCATCTTCAGCCGAGGCAGAAGCGGCAAACTCGCTAAAATCCAGCTGACCAACGGTCCGGCGCAGGCCCAGCCTGAATTGAAGTCCCGGGCGGAAATCATAAATTGCCGTAGCAAATGGTTTGACAAAGAAAAAGGACTGTCTGCTTTCAGCATCACCAGAAACAGTAATCTGGGAAATCTCGGCGGCAATTCCCGTCTCTACAGACAACCCGTTTCCAGCCTGCCAGATAAGGTTGGAGTAAGCTTCTCCGCGCAGTTCTTCCACCAGTACATCTGCCGCTGGCAGGTCGATAACATTGACGCCGTTCGCATCTCGGGTTTCGAGTGATAACTGGCTATCGAGACTGTTATAGGCAATCTCGGCGCCCAGTTCCGGACGGAACCTGCCAGCGCCTGCCTTGGCGAGTGACCCGCGAAAAACGGTCTCAAATGTATCCTGCTTGCGTGTGAAGGTTGAACCGGAGACCGTTGTACCCACCGGCCGCTCGGTTGACACCAGTTGATCCTGCCCCCAATCCTGGAATGAAGACAGGGATAGCAGTTTCAGAACCCAGGCATTGTCCAGTCTGCGGCTCCAGTCGACACCAAATTCACCCTCATAAAACACACTGTTCAGGTCGATAAAAAAGCGGTCATCAGGGTTTTGGTCAGGCAAGCGTCCGTCAAACCCAAGCCTTTCGGTTTCCGGCAGGAAAGCACTGCGCCCGAACCGGCCCGTCAAGGTTAAAATGCCCTCGCCAACAGGGCGCTCCGCTTCAGACGAGATAAAGGCTTCGGTAAGAGTGCTTGGCCGGTCCTCAAGCTGGGAAGACAATAAATCACCATTGGCATCAAATTGAGTGCGAGGACCTTTGAGCGGAAATCTCTCCCAAAACCCGTTTATTTTCGTGGATGTCTTCCAGCCGGAAACCTGCCTTACGACGGTGAGTTCACCACTGGGATAGAGAATGCCGTCTGCAGCACGTTCCAGCTTCACTTCCCAGCTGCCGGCTGCACCCTGTTTTACCCTGATAACATTGACAACAACTGCCTGACCCGCCGCTTCACCGGACCCTGCCGACCCCCGGATTACTTCGATCCGTGCTACCTGATTTGCCGGAATACGCCCGAGAGCATCTTCGATACCGCCCACCTTGGACGACGGACGCTCGCCGTCAATCAGGACATTACCCGCTGCCCCGCCAAAGCCGCGCAGGTCATCACCTGCATCCAGCGTAAAACCGGGCACACGGTCAATCATGTCCTGTGCCGTTTGAGGTGTAAACTGATCGAAAAACGACCGCTGATAAACCTGAGCGTTTTCACGCCCGGCAACCAGTGCAGGCTGGCCTGCGTCAGATTGGCCTGCATCCGATTGACCTGCATCCGATTGACCGCTTTCCTGCGCCTTTGCTGTCGCCAATGGCAAAACAGCAAGGCAAATGGCTATCGCAAAATGCGATACTGTGTGAGTTCCCATAAATATCCTCTCCCCGTGGATAAAATGACCTGTTCCAGCGACATGCGCTGTCAGGCCTTTTCTAATTTAAAGTCGAGCACGGGCAGCACTCGCAAGCTGCCCGCATGTTTTTGATGTGCCCATAGGCCAGAATGATTGCACCGATGACGGCCAGATATTCCGACCATTCACCCATCTGTTTTTCCGCAAGTGATGCCAACAACAACAGCACGCCAATGGCGGCTATTATCGCGGGCAGCTTCTGGTGATGACGGACAACCCCTGCAGACATGGCATAACCGCCGATAAAAACGGCAACGAGGACGAGCGGTAAATGCAACCACTCCCCGTCAGGAAAATATAAGCCCACTGCGGGCGCCGCCATCACCGCGAACGGGGTGAGAGCGCAATGCAGCAAGCAAACAGACGCAGCGACAATGCCGCAGCGATCCAGTTCCGGAAGGTAGCGCACCTGCACGGTCAAGAGACCTCCCGATTACAACGGTTGCATATGCCGCAACTCGTCGATATCTCAAGATGACTGGACCGCACCGAGAAGCCTCTATTGCTCGCATTCGCGGCAACTGCAGTCAAAAGTGGCTTACTCTCAATCGACCGCGTTTTACCGCAGTCATCGCACACCAGCATGACCCTTTGGCCAGACGTTGACTGCGGCTCGGAAAGCGCGACAAACGTACGCGAGGATACGATATGCTGCACCAGGCCCTTGCTTTCAAGCTCATGGAGCGCCCGGTAAATGGTGGGCGCAGCTTTCACCCCATTGGGTCGCAAATCATCAAGCAGTTCATAGGCCTTGGCAGAGCGCCCCAGGCCTATGAGCGCGCTATAGATCATCTTCTGGTTTTTGGTGAGCGGTGGCAGTGCGGACTGCGCCGCCGTATTCGTAACGGGTATCTGGCGGCCTGACAGCCGCCCTGTTTCAATATTCATGGGTAATTCCAAACACAGGCTCGCTGCCCTAAACAGGCAGGAGACACTTAAACAGGCCAGCAACTGCTGACAGCTCTTTCAGTGATTAGTGTGTTTGAGGCGGCGCTCGCGCTTCGCCGGAATGCGTGCGAACGCCCGTGGGTCTGGCGTCAACAACCGGAGAAACTCTGATTTCCCCAACGATCCGCGCTTCAGGCGTGGCTGTTTTTTCCGGTGCATCGAAAATGCCGGACGAGACTGTGCAGATATCACACTCAACAACAACAGCATCATCGCCGGCTGCGTGTGCATCGCTCACATGATGGAAATTGATCAGCAGTTGCGCCGAAACAAACAACGCAACCAGCAAAAGGCGGTACACGCCTTTTTTGCCATTCGTCAGCGATGTTATACCAAGGCGCGTCACGCGATCCCTCCCAGAACCGGAAGTTATACAATAGCAACTTCAATGAGGCAATATTGTATGCGCCGAGCGGAAAGTAACTGCACCGCTGTGTCGAAGCATGAGTGCCCTTACCCGCCATAAAAAAGGCGCTCAATCGAGCGCCTTTTTGTATCGGATAATCAGAGAGATCTACTCAGCAGCGTGGTAACCCAGCACAGACTTCAGCTCGAGGAAGTCATGGAAGGCATGTGCGCCCCATTCCCGGCCGTTGCCAGACTGTTTGTACCCGCCAAACGGTGCGCTCAGGTCACCGGCAGCGCCGTTGATATAAACCATACCTGTGCGCATTTTTGAAGCGACCCGCCGTGCGCGGTCAACGTCTGCGGATTGCACAGCACCCGACAAGCCATATGGACTGTCATTGGCAATACGGATGGCTTCGTCCTCGTCCTTGTAGCCAATGATCGACAGCACCGGACCGAAGATTTCCTCGTGCGCGATGGTCATTTCGGGTGTCACGTCCGCAAACACAGTTGGTTTCACAAAATACCCCTTGTCGATGCCGTCTGGCCGACCGGGCCCGCCCGCAACAGCACGCGCGCCTTCTGCTATGCCTTTTTCAATCAGCACACCAACTTTTTCAAATTGCTGGGCGTTTGAGATCGGGCCCATGGTGGTGTCGGCAGACGTCGGGTCACCGGTGATTACTGTCTCTGCTGCTTTTGCCGCAATCGCAGCGGCTTCATCCATGCGGCCCACGGGCACCAGCATGCGCGTGAGCGCGGTGCAGGTCTGGCCGGTGTTCCGCATCACAGAGAGTGTTTCGCGTGTCACCACTTCCTCAAAATCCGCGTCATCAAGGATGATGTTGGCCGACTTGCCGCCCAGCTCCTGCGTGACCCGTTTGATGGTTTTGGCTGCATTGGCCTGCACTGCAGCGCCCATGCGCGTAGAGCCCGTGACCGACACCATATCCACGTCGGGATGGCCCGAGATGGCTTCGCCAACGGTCGATCCTTCGCCGTACACGACATTATAAACGCCTGCCGGCACGTCTGCCGCTTCCATTATTTCCGTGAAGAGCTGGCAGCTGTAGGGCGCTACCTCGCTTGGCTTCAGCACCATGGTGCAGCCTGTTGCTATTGCAGGCGCGACCTTGCAGGCGATCTGGTTGATTGGCCAGTTCCAGGGCGTGATCATGCCAACGACGCCGATGGGTTCCCTGGCAACCCGCGTCGGGCCGCTGTCTTCCTCGAAGGCGAATGTTTCCAGCACCTTGCGGGCGGTCATCAGGTGCCCGATGCCGGACGGCGCATGCGCCTTGTTGGCAAGAAACGCGGGCGCGCCCATTTCCAGAGTAATGACGTCCGCCATTTCAGGCATCCGTTTTTTGTATTCCTCGATGATACGATCAAGGATTGCCAGCCGCTCGTCGCGGGTGGTTTGTGAAAATGTCTCAAACGCTTCCCTGGCGGCTGCAACCGCTGCATCCACATCGGCTGAGGTGCCGAGTATCATTTTACCGGAAACGTCTTCCGTCGCCGGATTGACCACATCCCGAAAGTTGGCACTTGCCGGTTTCACCCATGCGCCGTTGATATAATGCTGATCGAGAATTTTCATGATGCGTGCTCCAAACTGCCCATTAATCAGGATCGGGAATTTACCTCAGGCGCATGGTGCGCGCCAACATAGATTATCTATTGTCAGGGGTTATCTTCGCCAAACGCGCTTTTCATCAAACGCGGAAACAAACTGCGCCAGCCGTTGGGGAACCAACGCTGCAGGCGATCAATAAACCGCGCATCACCACCGACGAGAATCCGGTATTTCGAAGAGGCAATACCTTTGAGAATGATTTTCGCCGCATCATCAGGTGTTGTGCGGGCATTTTCTTTAAACCGCTGCTCCATCTCGTCTTTATCGATAGTACCGGAGATGGATGCCTTATGAACACCATGCTTGACGATGCCGGTATCAACACCGCCGGGATGAACACTGTGAACCTGAACACCGGTGTCTTTCAACTCGTAAAACAACGACTCGTTAAAGCCTTTGACAGCATGTTTGGCCGCGCAATATGCCGACTGGCTTGGCACACCAATGATGCCAAAAATACTGGAGACATTTATGATGTGGCCGGTGCCGCGTTCCAGCATTTTAGGAAGCACAGCCTTTGTGCCATGGACCACACCCCAAAAGTCCACATCCATGACTTTTTCGAAGTCTGCATAGTCGTGGCTGGCAACCATATCAGAGAAAGAAATGCCCGCATTATTGAACATTCCATCTATCGGACCAAGCTTTTCGGTCGCGTCCTCAACGGCTGCAAAAACATCTTCGCGGTTGGAAACATCCAGAACACGTGCATGCACATTGATCTGCTTTGATCGTAATTCCTGCTCAACGCTGGCAAGGTTTTCAGCGTTGATATCCGTGATGTAAACGGCGCACCCCTGGGCAGCAAGCGCGTGAGCCAGTGATCTGCCAATGCCTGAACCTGCGCCCGTAATGAATGCTGTTTGCATAAGTGTCCTCTCGTTCGTTTGTTACCAGTACCGCTCAAAAAAGGCGGCAATTTCCTTGATCGCCTTGCGGCCTTCAGGGACAAGCTTGGCACTCATATGCCAAACGTGATGCATCTTCGGCCAGACACGCAGTGTTACATCGCCGCCCGCTTTGGACATACTGGCTTGAAAACGTTTTGAATCGTCGAGCAATATCTCTTCGCTGCCAACTTGCAGCAAAGTCGGTGGCAAACCGGCGTGACTGGCAAAAAGCGGAGAGCAACGAGGGTCGTTTGCATCCATATCGCCGTGATAAAGGTGCGCCACCTCTTTAACCCCGTCAGGGCGCAGCATCACGTCCTTGTCGCCATTGTATCGCAGGCTATCACCCGAGCCGGTTAAATCCAGCCAGGGCGATATCAGCGCCAGAGCCGCGGGCGCCGCACGCCCACTGTCCCGAATTGCCAGTGCGAGAGATGCGGTTAGCCCACCACCCGCACTGTCCCCTGACATCGTGATTGAAGCGCCCGGATTTTGTGACAGCACATAATCGTAGGCAGCCAGACCTTCGTCGATTTGAGTGGGGCACTGAGCAACTGGTGCCAGCGTATAGTCAAACAGAAAGACGCGTGCATCGCAGGCTTTTGACAGACGCCACGCAAGGTCACGGTAAAACCGGGGCGCACCCCAGATATAGGCACCGCCATGAGAATAGAAAATAATCCGGTCATTCCGTACACCGGGTTCTGCAACCCATTCACCGCGGACGGTATGCCCGCCGTATTCGACTTCCACTGCCTGGATCTCGGTTGATTTTGGCGGCTGCGGCAAACCGGCTTCTGCCGCCTTCATGACCCTTGCAAAGTCGGCCTGCTTGGGTGCACCGGCACCACCGGACAGGTCCGGACGAAAAACTTTGCGGATTTGCCGGCGCACCAGCCATGCTCTGATGGACATTATATCGCTTCCCCTATTCCCGATCACACAGGCTTGATCTTGTTGCCGTACCGTATCCCTTGACAGTACAACGCCGCGCAATAGTAATGGCATTCATTACTTAGTCAATTGATCGGACCATAAAATGTCAGCCCAGATGCCTGTAACCCTCTATGCCTGCCCGCCCAGCCTGTTTTCAGGCAAGGTTCGCAGCTATCTTCGCAAAGCAGGCATTCCCTTTGAAGAACGGCTGCAAAGCCACCCTGACTATGCGGGACGTATTCTGCCAAAGGTTGGACGCTTCGTTATCCCGGTACTGGAAACCGGGGATGACATTGTACAGGATACAACCGAGATCATCGACTATCTGGAAGATCAGCACCCGGCACCCCTGCTTGTGTATCCGGAAGGCCCCCGGCAAAAAGTCATATCGCTTATTCTGGAGATGTTTGGTGACGAGGGGATGCTGCGCCCTGCCATGCACTACCGATGGAATTTCCCGGAAGAAAACGACTATTTTATTTCCATGGAATTTGGCCGCTTTATGAAAGCTGACGCAAGTGACGAAGAAGCGTACCAGCTTGCAGCCATGCCAAAAGCCGCCATGCAAAAATACCTGCCCGGTCTGGGCATCACCGATGAAACCATTCCGGCAATTGAGCATGACTATGAAGCCTTGCTGGCAGCGCTGAACGCACATTTCCTGAAGTATCCATATCTGCTGGGCGGCAAACCAACCATGGCGGATTTTGGTCTGTACGGGCCAATGTATGCTCATCTGGCGCGCGACCCCGCGCCAGAAATGCTGATGAAACAAACCGCCAATCGGGTGTGGCGCTGGGTGGAACGAATGACCGCACCAGGGCCCGACATGCCCGAGTTTCCAGATATGGAACGCCGTACACTACCAGACGACGCCATAGCAGAGACACTTGTGCCAGTATTGAAACTGGTCGGTGGAAGCTACGGCCCGGAGGTTGCCGCTCTCGTGGGTTTCGTCAATCAGTATCTGGATCAAAATCCTGATATCGAATCCGGTGACCCCGTTATTACCGACACCAACCGCCGCGTGCTGGGGCGGATCACCATACCAGTTGGAGATACGGAAATCCCTGTGGGTGCACGGCACTATTCTCTGTGGATGCTGCAAAGAGTACACGACTGTTATGACGCGCTATCGGGTGAAGCACGTAATGCAGTTGACAGTATTTTGCAGGAAAATGGGCTTTCAGCCTTTGTCAGTCATCGGATGAAGCGCCGAATAAACCGCATCAACTATACCGAAGTGTGGGCATAGCCACTTTGCAATGCATGGCTACAGGAACACAACTTTACTAATCGGTGCGATAAATGCTTAACTATCAGACTTGGGGAGAGCAGTAATAAGTTCAGGGGGGAAAACTTGAACGTTCAAAGCAGTGGCAAAGTTAAAAGAGCAGATGCAACACGAACCGCGCTAATTGAAGCCGCGGAGCGGCTTATTGCGGAAAAAGGTCTGGCCGACGTATCAACCCGGGAGATCCTTCAGGAGGCCGGACAGAGAAACCAGTCAGCTCTGCAGTACCATTTCGGTTCCAAGAAGGGTCTGATCAGCGCAACCATCAACGAGCGCACAACGCAGATTGATGTCGAACGGCAAAAGATGCTTGCTGAGGTCGGCGATGACCCCACCTTGCGGCAACTGTTTGAAATGCTGATTTTGCCTCTTGGCGCGCTGATGAAGGAAAAAGCAGCAGGTGCGAACTACCTGAATTTCCTCAGTCAGGCCATCACTCAGCCCAACTGGGAGCTGAGACGCGTTATCGAAGAATTCAACGTTGTTGGCATGCTGAAAACCTATGATCTTCTGGACGCAAAATTTGCCAACATGTCAGAGAAGGAAAGACTAACACGTCAGTATGTGCTTTTCGACTTTGCAATCATGGCACTGAAACGCTGGTGTCTTGACGAAAAACCGGTCCGGTCTCTTGACGATATTCTGAATTTTGTGATCGAAGGTTCCATAGCGCTATCCAAACTCGACTGACCATTGCAGGGTTTGTGTCCTGACCGCGCATAATTTCGCCAGAACTGTGATTGAAAAACACGTAAACGCTCCACTTTATTCAGTAACTGAAAATTTCTACAACCAGGGACACCGCTATGACACTGACCGTGTGCGGCCTGATAGGGTCACCTTTCTTTCGCAAAATACTCACGCAGCTTAATGAAAAAGACGTGGACTACGATGTTGAGCAACTCAGCCCGTTTGGTGCAGGTGAGGAGTTCACCAAAATCAACCCGGTGCGGCGCATTCCCGTCCTGAAAGACAGCGACAATGGTGACGATTGGGTGCTGCCGGATTCGACCGCTATTTTTCACTATCTGGAAAAGAAAATACCGGAACCCGCTCTCGTGCCTGAAGACCTTGCAGATTATGGTCGCGCCCTGTGGTTTGAAGAATACGCAGATACCGAAATGGCTTCAACCTTTGGCCTCGGCGTTTTCCGGCGCATCGTTTTCCCGCAGATGCAGGGTAACGAGCCTGAAACAGAAAAAGCGCTGGAAGTCGTGCGCACAAAGCTGCCAGCGATTAACGACTATCTGGAACAAGCACTTGAGGGTCGCGAGTGGCTGGCAGGCCCCGGGTTTTCTGTCGCTGATATATCGGTGGCTGTCCAATATGCGAACCTGTCGTTCGCCGGATATATTCCATCGGCTGATCGCTGGCCCAACCTTGCCGCCTTTATGGCGCGCGTGGGTACCCGTGACAGCTTTGCCGCACCGCATGTCAAAGCTGTGGCCGCATTTGCCAATATGAAAAAACTGACTGTTGACCCCAAGGAGAACCTCTGATGATCGAGCTTTATACATCGCCGACCCCGAATGGCTGGAAGGCCTCTGTCGCGCTTGAAGAAATGGGCTTGCCTTATGAGGTGAAAGCGATTGATCTCTCGTCCGGTGATCAGAAAAAGCCGGAGTTTCTCGTTCTCAACCCTAATGGGCGCATTCCGGCAATAGTCGACCGGGATGCCAACAATCTGACTGTTTTTGAAAGCGGTGCAATCCTGATTTATCTCGCGGAAAAGTCAGGGAAACTGATGCCGTCTGACATAGCAGGCCGGATGAATGTTATCCAGTGGGTCATGTTCCAGATGGGTGGTGTTGGCCCGATGATGGGGCAAGCCAACGTGTTTTTCCGCTATATGGAAGAGAAAATCCCGACGGCGATCAGCCGATACCAAAACGAAGGGCGCCGACTGTTTGAAGTCCTTGATGGGCATCTGGCCAAGAACGAGTATCTTGCTGGCGACTATTCAATTGCCGACATAGCGAACTGGTGCTGGGTGCGCACGCATTCCTGGTCCGGAATTTCAATTGACGGGCTCGATAACCTGAGCCGCTGGATGGGTGCGATTGCAGAACGCCCGGCCGCACAGAAAGGCATCGTTGTTCCCTATGACATCACCGCTGTGCTGAAAGGTGAAAAAGACGAAGACGAGTTCAAGAAAAGCGCACGCAAGATGGTGACCAAATGACCGCGAACAACAAATGGATGATCTATGGCGCCACCGGCTACACCGGCAAACTGATTGCTGCGAAAGCGCTTCAACTGGGCCAGCGTCCAACGCTTGCGGGTCGCAACCCGGATAAGGTTCGAAAGCTGGCGGAAGAACTCGACCTTCCTTGGGCGGCCTTTTCTGTGGATGACGAAAACGCAGCGAAGGCAGCTCTTAAAAACCACGCCCTCGTCCTTTCGGTTGCCGGTCCTTTTTCAGCAACCGCCAGAGAAATGATGAACGCCTGCATCACCACCGGCACGCACTATCTGGACGTAACCGGTGAAATTGCGGTTTTTGAACTTGCGGCGTCCATTGGCGAACAGGCGAAAGCGGCAGGTGTGACCTTGCTGCCGGGTGTTGGGTTTGATGTTGTACCCAGCGACTGTCTGGCAGCACATACTGCCAAAAGGGCGAAAAAACCTGTATCGCTCAGGATCGCGATCAAAGGTCTGGGCGGCCCGTCCCAGGGTACGGCAAAAACAGCAGTAGAAGCGCTGGGAACCGGAACAATGGCCCGCAAGGACGGCGTGATCATGCCGTTTCGCGCCGGGAAACTTCAGCGCAATTTCAACCTCGGCGCAGGGGACGAACCTTTCCTCGGCGTTTCATGGGGTGATGTCTCCACCGCCTACTACAGCACCGGCATCAATGACATTGAGGTCTATTTCCCCAACGCCGGCCCTATCAAATCCATGACAACAGCCAGCCGTTTTTTCGGACCGATCATGGGCACCAATACAGTGAAAAATTTCCTGAAAAGGCAAATTGACAAGATGCCCGCAGGCCCGACAGAAAAGGAACGCGAGCGAGACACATCGGTATTGCTTGCCGAAGTAGTCGATGAGGACGGCACGCTTTATCGCAGCCTCCTTGAAACGCCAAACGGCTACACTCTTACAGCGGAATCTGCGGTTAAAAGCGCCATGCTGAAGATGGACGGAAAAGGTGATGCAGGGTTTCAGACGCCATCACTTGCTTTTGGTCAGGACTTTGCAACAACACTTGGCGGCACCAAGCTGACTGACCTTTAGATCACGAAAGTATTTGGGTTTACGCGCTCATCGCCACACGGGCAGACATCAGGCCATTGGTCGGCTTGCCATAGAAATAGCCTTGCCCATAGTCAACACCGATGTCTTTCAAGAGTTCAGCGTGCTCTTTTGTTTCAATCCATTCACCAACCGTGGTGATGCCGAGGTCCTTGCATAGCATCACCATGGAACGCAAGAAAGCACGGTCTTCAGCAGATTCCACCGCGTCCTTGATGTAGGCGCCGTCTATCTTGACAGCATCCACTTTCAAACTTTTCAGATACTGGAAACCGGCGGCACCGGCACCAAAGTCATCCAGATAGACCTTAAAGCCGATCCCGCGGATTTGCTGAACCACTTCACCAAGAGACTTCAAATCCAGTATTCTGGCGCTTTCCGTAATTTCCAGTGACAGATATCCGGCGATATCCACATTGGCCTCCAGCGTCTTTATCAGGTCGTTGATGAACTCCGGATCAGAGAGAGACCTGCCGGATACATTGACCGCAATGCCCGGCGCGCGCCCCTGACCCATCAGATCCCGAATTTTCCGAATAACCCGGTTTATAACGGCGCGATCAAAGTCGTCGATCAACCCAACATCCTCGGCAAACCTGATCATCTCCCACTGGCTCTTCATAATCTCAGGCAAATCAAATCTGGTCAGGGCTTCAAAATGATGTGTCGTCATGTTTTTCATGTCGACAATCGGTTGATACACCAGTGAAAAAGCCCCATCATTCAGTACCTGCCTGAAAGCGCGCACGCGTTCCGCTGTTTCACCGATCAGATGGCCACAGTTTTCTTCAATACTATCGACATCAAACCCGTCGCTTTCATCAGCGAACTGCTGAAGGCTAAACACCATCGCCTTCATGCTGTCCTTGTCACTCAGATTATTGGCTGCTGCGTCTATCGTGGCTGTGCTGATGCTAACGCCGGTTGTTTTGCTGATGGCCGTCCGAAGGACTTCAGCTGAAGCATTTTCATTGGTTTTATCATGCACGAGTGCAAATTTGTCTTCACCAACCCGGGACGCATTTTGCCCGCCATAGGAAACTGAATTGAGATATTGCTCGATATTACTTTGCTGTGCCGGATCCAGATGTTCATCGGTCGCTGCTTCGATGACGGTAACCTGCACTTTTTCTTCAATCCCCGGCTCATCTTCAAAAAGCTGCTCTAGTGAACTAAAAAACTGCTGCTTCTTTTCTTCCACCAACATGGTGGCCGTTGGTGATGTTTCATCAAGTCCAAGTCGGGAGGGGCGGGACAAGACCACATAAATCATATTCTCTTCAGACGGTAACTTCGCAATAAATGCACCGAACAGTTCTTTGTCGTCGGGATCACTCCCCAGGTTCAGTTTGATCGGGCCGCGCCTGTTTGCGCCGGTCAAGGCTGCCACGTTCTTTTTGAACAGGCCCCGGCCTTTCAGATCCAATAATTCGAGAAAGTTGGTTTCACCATCAGCGCCGGAAAGAATACCCAGCGTATTTTTTACCGCACCATCAGCATTCCTGATGTTGAAGTCGCTATCCAGCTCAAGCAACAGGTCGCCTACACAAAAGGCGTATCCTAAAAACCTGTTTGGTACCTTGACTGCCATTATTTGCAGTGCCCCCACGTGCCATCAAGAGCCAACACGCTGGATCACCCCCCCATCGTCTCAGGTCAAAGTTTGCTTCACTGTCATATTCTTGTGCCTTTAGGTTATTAAATGGTAAATCACGGCGAGATTTGACTGGATTCTGGTAGATTTAAGTTAGATTCAACCCGTGAAGGTATAATTAAACCCGGAATGGTATTTTACCTGAAACAGTTTTGGCACTGCCAAAATGAACAGGCCACAGATTGACAGATTGGATAGTGATGTGACGAAAACTACTCCCAGAAACGGTACTGCCGCAATATCAAGGCGAGCTGTTCTTCACGGATCAACGGGCGCTCTAAGCCTTGGCCTCCTTAGGGGGTTCAAGCCAGCCTCGGCCCAACAGGACACTTCCGGGACTATTTTTACGCACGGCATCGCCAGTGGAGACCCATTGCAGGACCGCGTCATCATCTGGACTAGAGCAGTTCCCGCGGACGGTCGCGCGCGAAAGGTCAGTGTAACATGGCAGGTATCAACCTCCCCTGATTTCGAGTACATCACGTCAACCGAGGAAGCGCGCACAGGTCCGAAGTCTGACTATACCGTCAAAGTGGACGCAGGTGGTCTTGAACCGGACCAAACCTACTACTACAGGTTCTTTGCCGAGGGCGTGGACAGCGCGACTGGGCGCACACACACGTTACCCGCCGCGGGCCTGGACCCGGTGAAACTGGCTGTTGTGTCTTGTTCCAATTACCCGCAAGGGTTTTTCCATGTGTATGCTGAACTCGCCAAACGAGACTATGCAGCCGTTCTTCATTTGGGCGATTATATCTATGAGTATCCCGAAGGTGTTTACAGTAACGACCTGATGACAAAAGAGTTTGGCCGTAGCGTTGCCCCCAAGGGGGAAGTCATTGCGCTTGAGGATTATCGCATGCGTTACGGGCTGTACCGGTCAGACCCTGATTTGCAGGCAGTACATGCTGCACATCCCTTTATCTGCGTTTGGGACGATCACGAAATAGCAAACGACACCTGGAAAACCGGCGCCGAAAACCACAACAGTGACGAAGGCCCGTTTGAAACCAGACGGCAGGCAGCACTGCAGGCTTATCATGAATGGCTACCAATTCGCGACAACACGGCAGGTGACCAAAGCATCATCTATCGAAGCTTCCAGATAGGTGACCTGGCATCAATTATCATGCTCGACACACGCCTGGTTGGGCGAGATCAACCACTCACATACGGCAAGGACCTGCCGCTCAGAACGCTACCATTCAGGATGCTTCCGGACACGCAACCCCTAGCGATAACCGATCCTGCCGAACTTAAGAAGTTGCGCGCGTCGGAAGAAACACGAGATCAGATACAGGACATTCCTGTGCCTTTCAGGCTGACCTCGACAGGTGCAGATCCAATTCTGGATTGGTCTGAAATCCAGGCACTGGACCCAAAGAAGTTGCCGAAGGGCATCAGTTACCTGCCTGACCTTGAGAAGTTCAAAACAGATATCCTGCCAGCCAAAGGCCGCAGCATGCTGGGCGCAAAGCAGCAAAACTGGTTCGGACAGGAACTTTCAAAATCTGCACAAGACGGGAAACCCTGGCAGATAGTCGGGCAACAGGTGCTGACGGGCAAAGTCGGTATCCCGGTGATCTCGGACGAGGACATTGATCAGGACAGTAGCAGCTACGTCACCCCTCGTCAGCTAGCGGAGTTCCGCGCGCTTGCAGCAATGGATCTGCCGCTAAACCTTGATGCATGGGATGGGTACCCGCTGGCCCGCGAAGCGCTGTTCGACAGTATCCAAACCGAGGCTAACAACGCTGTCCTGCTTGCCGGGGACACCCACAATGCATGGGCATTCAATTTGGCGGACGATAACGGGAATGCTGTAGCTGTCGAGTTTGCAACAGCCGGTGTTTCTTCCCCTGGCATGGAAGAATATTTGCCGGTGAAACCGGAAATAGTCGCAAATGCTATCAAGGCCAAAAGTCCGGAACTCAGGTTTCTGAATAGCCATCGACGTGGCTGGGTGGAATTGCACATCTCTGAAACAGAAGTCGAAGCAAGCTTTGAATTTGTCTCAACTGTCAGAGACGAGAACTACCTGCTGGAACCGCCGGTAAAAAAACGAGTAAAGGTCGGGGCCCACAAAATGGAAGAAAGCTGAGGGTGTTGAATTAGTTGGACTTGGAACGATCCCGTCCGTAGCTTTTTAAAAGCCACTCTTCGTCAATTCGTTCCAGTGTAAACTTCATGCCGCTACCCATCATGGCAGCCATCCCCAGATTGCGCCTCATGACCGGGTTGCCAGCGCTTGCCTGAATAACCAGCTCGGAATTCTCGTCGATGTAATCCGACGAAACGAATTGCCAGTTTCGTGGCTGCAGTTGTGAGAAGGTCATCATTGCCTTTGACAAAGACGCCGTAGCGTCTTCGGTTGGCAGCCACATGGGCGACAGTTTCTCTTGAACCTGCGGGGCTAACTGCATGCTTTCCCTCGCCTTTTTAGGTGTATAAAATTGTTCAATTTTATCCATGTAAGCTGCAAACACGGCCTCGGGGCTTTTTTCATCACCTGACACGATCAAATCATGCCAACCGTCGTGGTTTCCCGCTAAAGAACGCAAATCGATATAGCCACCGATCTTCCATCTTGATCCGACCTTCCAGAACTTGAAACCAAACGGAATCGGGTCTGGTCTGGTTTCGTCAACTGACCGAAAATAGACTTTGGCAAACGCGAAATCATCCACCATATCCAGTTCGGTAATGGTCCAGGACTTGGGGCCATGCATCCAGAGTTTCGATATCAGACCAGCAGCTGAATTGCCGACACGAGAACCGGTATTAATGGCGGGGCTGCGCTCGTAGCCTGCCCTGGCGTGACGCAAAAGCGGAATCATTGCACGTTTATTGGTTCCAGCGCGCCGAGTTTGGGAAAGTTGTGAAAAGCGATCAAAGAAACCATCGAGATAGAGCTCTATGTCTTTGGCCGGCCCATCCAGCACAATAGCCACAGGGCTTTCCTGCGCCACAACACCAGCAGGCATCATGAAGCCACCAATAACGATCGTCATAACTGCAGGTATAAGTTTGCGTCTGCTGCCAGTGTTTCTAAAAATCACGCGTTTCCCCATCTTCGCGTTGGCACAGTATTTTAAATTCGTTAATTATACTATAATAAGATTTGTCTGACTTGCCCAGAAATACCCCCGATATCACCGCTTTTCCAGGCCCGCTCTAATCTTTTGGGCGATGGCTGCAACCCTGCGGCGAGTGTCTTTTATATCTATCGTTGATACCTTGCCTTCTTCCATAAGGATATCGCCCTCTACTATCGAGGTCACCACGTCAGATGCAGTTGCAACGTAAACCAGGTGCGATATCACATTGTACATGGGGTCGAAGCGTGGGCTGGACAGTGATACCTGTATCATATCTGCCCGGCGGCCTTCTTCGAGAGCACCAACACTATTGCCAAACCCGGCAGCACGCGCGCCCATTCGCGTTGCCATATCAAGAGCTTCAACAGCAGTAACAACCGTTGGATCTTGAGCTATTCCCTTGTGAATAAGAGCTGCAAACCTCATTTCCTGCCATAGATTGAGATCATTGTTGGACGCCGCGCCGTCTGTGCCCAGGCCAACGGTGACTCCTGCCGCCAGCATTCTGGCAACTGGTGACACCCCCGCACCGGTTTTCATGTTTGATGTCGGATTGTGAATGGCACCAACCTGCGAACCGGCCAACTTGATGATGTCCTTGTCTGTTGGCCAAACCATATGGGCCGCGACAGTGGGCTGATCCAGCATGCCAATCTGGGCCAATAGTTCGACAGACGACATAGCATAACGATCTGTAATCGTTTTCACCTCGGCCCGGTCTTCTGCCACATGGATAGATACCGGCACTTCAAGTGCACGTGCCGCTGCAAAGGCTGCTTTCAGATGATCTTTGGATACGGTGTAGGGTGCGTGCGGTGCCAGCGCAGGAGTGATGCGCGGGTGTTTGTTTTTCCATCGGCGGGCATAATCAAGCCCGGCATCGAAACTGTCTTCCCAGCCTTCAAATCCCGGGCTGGGGAAGTCAATCATCGGTGCGGCAACAACAGCACGAAGGCCACATTCCGCAACCACCTCGGAAATCACATCAGGATAAAAATACATGTCCACGAAACTGGTCGTGCCACTCTTGATCATTTCCCAACAAGCCAGACGCGTGCCGGCTTCGACCAGCTGCTCGTCAACATATTGACCTTCCATGGGGAAGATATAGTCCTGCAACCATGTCATTAGCGGCAGATCATCAGCCATACCCCGAAACAAGACCATCGAAGAATGGGTGTGGCCATTGACAAGGCCCGGCATGAGAACCTTGCCGCTTCCATCAACCGCGCGAGCGCCACTGAACCTGCCATTGATGTCTTCAGCGCCGCCCACAGCCAAGATTGCACCATCCCTGACCGCGACTGCCCCATTTTCAATCACCAGATTATTCTCTTGCATCGTCAGCACATAATCGCCGTAAACAATCAGATCGACGGTTTGCCGGTTTTCTCGTGCTCCTACGCTGAAAGCTGTAAAAAGGGCCGCAAGGAAAACTGATATGAAGATGGGCTTGCGCATGGCCAATGACCTCAAAATGGGGCGATACAAATATAACAGTCATCCGACATAGCCGGACCTGGTTCACTAGTCTATGAAGCATGGCCTATTTGCTCGCAAGCTTCAAATATAGCCAACTGCCCACTTCTAATGAAGATCATTATCGCCTATTCTGTAATCGGGGAGAATAGAATGTCCGATGCGGCAACTGCTGCCAGCGCAGCTTCAATCGCGGTTGATCCAGCCACGCAGCTATTATTGTCGGCGTCTCTCGCCTTCACCATGCTAACGGTTGCGCTGGGGATCAGGCCAAATGATTTCAGGTTTGTTCGTACCCATCCGACATCAATCTTTGTTGGTTTTTGTGCACAGGTCATCGCCCTTCCGATCATTACACTGTTGATGATCAAGTCTCTGGCAGTTCCGGCGGGCATGTCGCTCGGCATGATTATTGTTGCCTGCTGCCCCGGCGGCGCCATGTCGAATCTGATTACCAAGATTGGCGGTGGGGATGCAGCCTACTCTGTCTCGCTGACGATGGTCTCCTCTGTTTTTTCGGCCGTGATGCTGCCAATTGCCATACTATTCTGGGTTTCGATGCATGGCCCGGCGAGCGCGCTGATTGATGATATCGATATCGACCGTGCTGATTTCATCAGAAACACGACCATCATTCTGGTGATACCACTTGCAGTAGGCCTTTGGTTTTCATGGTCTCGTCCCGCACTGGCCACAGTTTTACACGCGCGGTTTATGCCGGTGTCGCTTCTGATATTATTGGCTCTTATTGTTGCTGGCCTGATGACCAATTCGGACGTCATTGCGACCCACAGCACACGCATACTGCCGCTGGTGGTTCTGCATAACGGCGTGGCCTTCCTAACGGGCGGGCTCGTTGGATACCTGCTTTTAAAAGACCGCAAAAAATCCAGAGCACTTGTGTTCGAAGTCGGTATACAAAATGCCGGGCTTGGGTTGATCATCGTCATGGCAGAACTTGGCGGCAACGGAGAAGCTGCCTTGATGGTCGGCACCTGGAGCATCTGGCACCTGATCGGCGGTTTTGGGCTTGCCACTTTCTTCAGATTTTTTGACAAACGCCGTCGTATCGCTACGGCAACTGCAGATTAAAGGATACCGAGATGACGTATGATCTTGTAATCAGAAACGGACTGGTCTTCGACGGAGACGGAGGAGAACCTTTTCAGGCAGATGTTGCTGTCAAAGACGGTGAGATTGCCGAAATTGGTGCCTGCCACGGCGAAGCAGCGGAAACCATTGACGCATCTGGCAAGATTGTCACGCCCGGCTTCATCGATCTGCACACACATTATGATGGCCAGGTCTCCTGGGATGCCAACTTCGAACCGAGTGTTTATCACGGTGTAACCACCGTTGTCATGGGCAGCTGCGGCGTTGGCTTTGCGCCGGTTCATGCGGGAGACCGCGACAAGCTGGTGCGGCTGATGGAAGGGGTTGAAGACATCCCCGGCACCGCCCTGTCAGAAGGCATTACCTGGCAGTGGGAAAGCTTCGAAGACTATATGGATGCAATTGATTTCCCACACACAGTCGATTTCGCAGCGCAAGTGGTTCACGATCCCTTGCGGGTTTATGTCATGGGCGACCGCGCAGTTTTTGATGAAACCGCAACAGATGACGATATCCGGCAAATGCGGGATCTTACCCGCAGCGCACTCGAAGCCGGTGCTGTTGGTTTCTCAACAGGTCGCTCTGACGTGCACCGCTCGGCAGACGGTGAGTGGACACCATCATCTGAAGCAACCGCAGAGGAATTGTCCGGCATTGCAGAGGCGTTCGAGGGTCTGGATCACGGAATCCTGCAGGCCGTCAACGATTTTGACCTGGAACGCGGCGACCCTAAGGCATTTGACCGCGAGTGGAACCTTCTTGAGAAGTTTGCCGGTGCAGCAGGTGATCGACCGTTTTCCCTGTCCCTGATGCAACGTGACTTTGCCCCCAAACAATGGCGTGAAATATTGGCCCGCAGTGAAGACGCGAAAAAGCGTGGCCTTAATATAAGCCTGCAGGTTGCCCCGCGTGGTATCGGCGTGATCCTTGGACTGCAATGCACATTTCATCCATTCATTGGCTTTCCTAGCTACAAAAAAATCAGCCACCTGCCACTTCAGGAACGCGTGAAGCTTATGCGGGCCCCCGGGTTTAAAGAACAACTTCTCGGTGAGACCACCGAAAAACTTGCGGGCGACGGCACCCCTATTCCACCAATTGCAGATATGCTTTTGGCGCAGATTGACTTCATTTCATGCAAGATGTTCAGGTTGGGTGAAAACCCTGACTATGAACAATCGGTTGAGCAGTCTGTTTACAAGGCCGCGGAATCGGAGGGCATTAAACCGCTGGAGAAAATTTACGACATTCTGCTCGAAAAAAATGGCGAAGAATTTCTCTATTTCCCGATCTATAATTACACTGACCTGAACTACGATGCCGTGTATGAGATGATGAAGCATCCTCAGGCGATCATGGGGCTCTCTGATGGCGGGGCCCATGTCGGCACAATCTGTGATGCAAGTTTCCCCAGTTATCTGTTGCTTCACTGGGCGCGCGATCGAAAGGAACGGGGTTCAATTCCACTTGCAACCGCTATCAAAAAACTGACCGCAGAACTGGCAGATTTCGCTGGCTTCAGCGACCGAGGCCGCCTGAAAAAAGGGCTGAAGGCTAATATCAATGTTATTGATCACAATAATCTGCGTCTGACACCACCAAAAATGGTTCAGGACCTGCCCGCGGGAGGGCAGCGTCTATTGCAGGCAGCCCGCGGATACGCGGCTACCATCGTAAACGGGGCCGTGGTGGTGCGGGATGACCAACTCACCGGGGCATTGCCCGGACGACTGGTGCGGGTCGGGCAGCGGAGTGCTTAATTCGACTGGCTTTGGGGAACGTATCCGAGAATATTACGCCTTTGGATCAACCCGACTCTGGCTGAATCGACGCTGCCGGGATGCCCGAGCGCAACAAAACCATCGATCTGTCCTTCCAGTTTTTTCAAACGCGTTTTGGCGGAACCTAGCAAAACATAGGGTTTCCCAAACGGCGTCCTGGCTTCAACGCCGTTCAACTGGAACTTTCCATTCTCCTGCACTATCAGTGTGTCGCCCGGCATACCCCAAAGCTGTTTGATGACCTGTGGCTGGGCATCATCCACCCGGAACACTATATAGTCATACCTTGCCGGCACCCCACACCCCAAACCAAGCACCGTGATCTCCTGGCCAGGCCATAGCTTGCCTTCGAGGGAACTACCCGCCACAGTGGTTTCGATTTTCACACAGTCTTCAGCGCCGCTTTGGCCGTAAAAAAGCATTAGAAACGCTACTATCCCGGACAATGCACGCGCTCCCGCAACCCTTTGACTTCTATTAGTTTGTAATCGTTCGGTCATTACCTCATCTTATATTGACAAACATGCCTTATAAATAAAAAGTTCCGCTTCCAGTTTTTTCAGGTGATTGTGGCTATGACACTGCGTGTGCTGATTTTGTTTGCTCTCTACTCCCTCTCAGGGGCTTCTTATGTCTTTGCTCAGGATGCAACAGGGCAAAGTGACGAAGCCGCCCGTGAAAGAGAACGAGACCCCCGGTTTGTTCAAAACACACGGGGTAACATCCCCATACCGACCAATCCGGAAGAATTACGCCTGGTCTCTCTTGACCTCTGGCTCAAGTTTCGTCGTACTAACCAGCGATTGTATAGTTACATCAATGAAGCGGCAGAGTTCCGTGCCTATTCCTATTTGTGCAAGAGACATGATTTAAATGTAAATCTCGAACCGATAAACCAACTGGTAGATCGCCACCTTCAGCAGATTATTATAGCTCACTATGATGAACCGGATTACGCCGTTCTGGAAAAGCTTTCCAAAGCGGAACAAGCGGAACTGATGACGGACATATCCGGCGATCTGTATGCCTTTGAATATGGTTATCGCGTAGCACAACAAAATTCTGTCATCGAAACCGCTGGCAGCACAACGAACAACTACTGCTCCCAGGCCGAGAAAACATATTATCAAAAGTATATTGCTTTACTTGCAACAGCGCGTCGTCAGACAAACTGACTGCAACGATAGGTAACGCTTTATTCCACCAGCAATAGTTACTTCGCGCTGAACAAAAAAAAATTGGCAATAAGTGTACTAATACAATAAGATTGCCTCTGCTGAAATCCCGTGCGAGAGACGCTATCGTGTCTCAGGGGGCGCCATGATTTCAGCAAAATAAGCCTTCATGTTTACGAAGGCTTTTTTTGGGGGGTATTAGGTAAAATTTATGGCTTATACATATGAATACCCTCATCCTGCCGTAACAACAGATATTGTGATTCTGACGGTGTTGGATGGGGCATTAAAGGTACTATTAATAAAGCGTGGTATGGAGCCCTTTAAAGGGCAATGGGCATTACCAGGCGGGTTTCTCAAAATGGATGAGAGCATCGACACCTGCGCCATGCGGGAGCTTGAAGAAGAAGCAGGCATTTCTGATGTTTATCTCGAACAACTCTACACCTTTGGTAGCGTGGATCGTGATCCGCGTGAACGTGTTATCAGTGTTGCCTATTATGCGTTGATACCGGGTGAGAATGTTGAACTGAAAGCCGGGACCGACGCCGTTGAGGCAAAATGGTTTGCCGTGAAGGATCTGCCAGAGTTGTCATTTGATCATTTGAACATTATCGATATCGCAAAAAGCCGTCTTGCGGCCAAAATGGACTATTCAACCATCGGTCTTAAACTGATGCCGGAAGAGTTCACACTGTCCTATCTTCAGGATGTGTACGAAAAAGCAACCGATAAACCGCGAGACAAGCGCAATTTCAGAAAATGGATATTCTCACTGGATGTGATTGAGGCGACGGGTAAGAAATACTCGAATGGCCCGCATCGCCCGGCGATGCTGTACCGGGTTATAAATCCTGAAGAAGTTAAAAACATACGATAAGGATTCCCGCACTGAGACGCCTGCGAGCGAGCATCAGATACAAAAAAGGGCACCTGATCGGTGCCCTTTTTTTCAGTCTTTTTCGTTGATCAGAACCTGAAGCCCAGTTCAACACCATAAGAACGACGGGCACCCGGAGCATTAAACGAGCCACCAAATTCCGGCGCTGGAATAACCTCTTCAAGATACCGCGTGTTGGTCAGATTGCGGGCAAACCCAATCAAGGACCAGTTCTCACCCTGAATACCCGCACGCACGTCCAGCGTGGTATAGCTGTCGCGGCGAGCGTTGCTGAAATCTGCGATACCCAAACCACCTGAGTCTGGCCCAAAGATCGACAAGGCAAACAAAGGATTGAAGATTGTCGCGTTTTGACCACCTTGCTGTGTATGGAACCATGTCGGCCCAATGATGGTAACATCAGCCCTTGCCATGAAACTATAGTCTTCGTTCACGTCAAAATCGAACTGCGACCCGAAATTCATGGTGTAGTCAGGCGTGTAAGGCGCTTTGTTACCAACCGTGTCAGGTCTGGAACTGTTGGCCTTGATCTCACTCTCGGTAACACTTACGCCACCATAGAGGTTCCACCATTCGGTAACCCGCGCATTTGCGCCCAGTTCAAACCCGTAGAGCTCCAATTCATCAATGTTGGATACCACACGCAGCAAGCCAAATGTGCCGACATAGAATTCGAAGAACTGGCTGTCGGTGACATCTGTATAATAAGCTGCACCTTCCAGTGTTAAGCGGCCATCGAACAAACGGGACTTAAAGCCTGCCTCGAACGCGCTGGACGTCTCTTTATCGTATTGGTCGGAAACAGTTGGCAGCGTGTCACCAATCTGGTCAGCAAAATCCGATATCTGATCGTTGATGAAACTATTGATGAAGATATCGACAGTGGCCTGGCTACCGGCATTGTTAAAACCGCCCGCCTTGAAACCAACACCCCAGCTTGCAAACAAGGTTGTTTGGTCTGTCACGTCCCACGTCAGCGACAGTTTGGGCTGGAACTCTTCAAACGTGCGTTCCTGATCGGCAATCACCCCGGACGGATTAACCAGACTGCTCAGACCCGGGTTCAGGGGGTCATTGAATATGCCATCAAAGTTGAGGTCAATCACGGATGAGGTAAGGTCGGTGGGCACAAGATTTGATACCTGCCGCTCTTCCCGGTCGTAGCGAAGCGCTGCTGAAAACTCAATATCATCATTGACGTCA
This sequence comes from uncultured Kordiimonas sp., assembly GCA_947503625.1. Lineage (GTDB taxonomy): Bacteria > Pseudomonadota > Alphaproteobacteria > Sphingomonadales > Kordiimonadaceae > Kordiimonas. Next base: position 865,107 of record CANNEK010000001.1, read on the forward strand.
TACTGGATCTGACCAAACACGGCGTATACCGTGCTGTCAAAATCATCATACACCAGTGCTTCTGTTTTGTTCGGGCCAGACGCCTGCACAAGACCCCGGATCGGCTCTTCTCCGCTATCACGGTTGAGGGACACGCCTACCTCACGATCAATATTCAGGAAGTACAGGCCAGCCATCCAGCGCAAGTCCTGGCTGTCGTCTGACGCCAGACGAAGCTCAAAACTCAAATCCTTCTGGTTGCGGACCTGTTCCTGAATGCCGTCACATGTGGTTGGTGTGTAAGGGCCAAAGAACGAGCCGGAAAAATCAGGAGTAAAGATGACACCGACAGGCGTTGTACCCAAAATCTGCGGCGCTGGAAGCGTCACACCAGCCGCATTAAGATCTGCTGTTGAAGCCTGACATGCAGCATCGTTGTTAAAGAAACCAAAGGCAGCTGATGTACCGTCTGCGATCAGGTCATTTTCTATGTCACTGTATAAAACCCAGCCGGTAAGGGTCATTCCGTCCATATCATAATCAAACTTGCTCGAAAACTCGAACGCCGTCTGGTTATTGTCGGAAACGACATTGGGCTGAAACACGAATTCATGGTCATTCACATCTTCGTTCGCAAGCGGGGCATTGGCACCTGCTGCAAAGTTCGGAAGATGGAACGTCGCGTTAAATGTGATCGAACTTGCGTCTACTTCGCCGTAGCGGATTTTACTGTCAATTTCGAGGTTGTCAGTCGGCGTCCACACCAATCGACCGTCAACATTATATCCTTCAAAGCGATCAACAATCGCATCATCATTCTGGAAACTGTTCCGGAAGAAGCCATCGGTTTTCCTGTAATCTCCGCCAAGACGAAACGCCATCTTGCCATCTACAAGAGGCCCCTCAACAGCGGCGGCAATATCGTAGCTTGAGTTATTGCCGTAACTGCCTTCAGCTTGCAGGCCGAACTCGTCGCCCGGCTTGCTTGTGGTCGCGATAATGGCGCCCGCTGCTGCGTTGCGGCCATAAATTGCACCTTGCGGACCTTTAAAAATTTCGATCTGGCTAAGGTTGGTAAATTCTCTATTGAAAGCCGCAGGGTTGGTCATCAATACGCCGTCGAGGACAAAAGCAAAGCTATTTTCCGCGTCACGGGCGCCGTTAATACCCCGGATATTAACCTGTGTATCACCAACTTCAGCGGCATCCACGATGGTCACACCCGGTGTCAATTGAATGAAATCTTCGGCGCGCTCAACACCTGCATCACGAATGGTCGCTGCAGATACGACCGAAACCGTGCCCGGCACGTCCTTAAGGTTTTCCGAACGACGACGTGCCGTGACAACAATCTCGTCAAGTGCGAAGCTGTCGTCGTCATCCTGCTGTGCAGCTGACGGCCCACTTAGAAAGGTTGTCGCTAAAACTGCTATAGTGGATACTCCCGCAAACGAACGCCTGCGGTGTTTCTGTAAATTCATAGTCCCCTCCTCCAATTAGCGCACGATACTTATTAGCTGTTGGTATCCTGTGGTGTGACCTTCCATCACCCACTCCAGCGCGCGCGTCGTCTCCTTCAAGTGTAACTCTGAACTAAGTCATTATATTGCATCTTCAATATAATTGTATACATTAAAGATAATTTCCTTACGACGGAGTATACAAATCAGATGTCGAAAGCGACAGAAAAAGCATATTTGCTCATCCGGGAGAACATCCTGAGCGGCGCATTTTTACCGGGAGCGCACCTCAAAGAGGGTGAACTTGTGGATCTTTGTGGTGTGAGCCGCACCCCTGTTAGGGATGCTTTGCGGCAACTCGCTACGGACCGCTATGTTGTCACGCGGCGCAATCAGGGAGTTTTTGTCAATGAGTGGTCGGTTGACGATATCAAGGATATCTTTGAACTCCGCGCCATACTCGAATCAATGGTCGCCGAGCGGGCCGCCGCTCATATCACCGATGATCAGTTGGCAGAGTTGCGGGAAATCCAGCAGGCCATTCAATCAATGCTTGATCAGAACGACATACTCAAAATCGAATTTTTCCTGCATCAGAATAAACGCTTTCACCAGATCCTCATGGACGCAACCCACAGCCGCACACTCGCCGATACATTGGGCCAAATCGTTCAACCACCGCTTATTGCCCAGACCGCCCGTCAGTACACGCGGCAGGAACTCCAGAATAGCAACGACCACCATCGGGATATTGCTCTGGCGCTGGAGGCGCGGGACGGAGCCTGGGCGGCATCTGTGATGAAAACGCACATTATTGCCGCGCAGCGAAAGTTCATGAACAGCTACCTGACCAGCGAAAAAAACGAAGCTGCAGAATAAGCCTTACAGCCAGCCGGATTTCAGTTTTTCGACAACCTGATCTGTGGTTACCAGATCGGCATATTTGGCACTCAGGTCAAACATATTGGCCTCGTGAATACGCTTGTCGCGGTCGCCGCAGGCGTCTTCAACAACCAGCGGAATAAAGCCATTCTGGATAGTGTCGAGCGCACTGGCGCGAACACAGCCCGAGGTACTGACCCCTGTAACCACAACAGCATCACATCCCAACGCAGACAGCGTGCTGGCGAGCGATGTGCCAAAATAGGCACTCGCATATTGCTTGGTAACCACTATCTCACCATCAAGGGGAGCAAGCTTTGGTGGCGGGTCCGCAAACGGGTTGCCCTTATCAAAACACGTGAGAGCAGAAATCTTCTTGTAGAACAAGCCGCCATCCGCACCGCCTGGCGTGTATTCCACCCGCGTGTGTGCAATAGGCCGGCCCGCATCGCGAAAAGCTGCTAGCAACCGTCCAACATTTTTTGTCTCGGCCTCAATGCCTGCATATAAGGGCGCAGCCGGGTCCAGATAAGCCATACACATGTCGATCACCAGAAGCGCAGGCTTTTTGCCAAACCCCAGCGTGCCGCCGAAGCCGGCCCGGGCATAATCTTCCTCAAGCGACTGACCGTCTTCCGACATCAGATAATCCCTGCTTCCCGCATCTGCGCCAACTCTTCCGGCGACTTGCCCAGAAGGTCAGCATAGACCTCTTCATTATGTTCTCCAAGAGAATGAGGCCCGGCCCAGCGAACCTCGCCCGGTGTTTCCGAAAGCTTTGGAAACACATTTTGCATATAAAGCTCTTCATACTCCGGGTGATCAACCTTCACAATCGCATCCCGGGCTTCATATTGCGGATCCTTAAGCATGTCCGGTGCTTTAAAGATTTTACCCGCTGGCACGCCGTGCTCATCCATCAGGCTTTGCATTTCGTCGCTGGTGAAATCCTTGGTCCATTCGGCAATCATATCGTCCAGTTCTTCTTGGCGTGCGCCGCGCGCATGGTGCGTCGCATACTCTTCGCTTTCCGCCATTTCCGGGCGTCCCATCGCGGCTGCCAGACGTTTGAATACAGTGTCCTGATTGGCAGCAATAAGAATGTCACCGTCCTTGGTGGGATAAGCGTTTGAAGGCGCCACCTTGGGCAAAACAGAGCCGGTGCGCTCCCGGACGAATCCCTGCTGAGTATATTCAGGCACCACCGATTCCATCATCGCCAGTACCGCTTCATAAATGGCGGAATCAACCACCTGGCCCTTGCCGGTCTGATCCCGGTGCCGCAAAGCCATCAAGGCACCCAAACAGGCGTATGTCGCCGCAAGTGAATCGCCGATCGAGAGGCCGATACGGCTAGGCGGTGTGGACGGGTCGCCCGCCAGATTGCGCATGCCGCCCATCGCTTCACCGATGGAACCATAGCCCGCACGCTTGGCATAAGGGCCTGTCTGGCCAAAGCCCGACACGCGAATCATAATCAGCTTCGGGTTAATTTTTGAGAGTTCTTCATATCCGAGGCCCCATTTTTCCATCGTGCCAGAGCGAAAATTCTCCAAGAGAAAGTCAGTCTTTTTAACCATCTCCCTGAGAAGATCCTGTCCTTCCCTCTCGCGCAGGTTCAGCGTGACACATTTTTTGTTGCGAGAAACGACAGGCCACCAAAGGGGTGCGCTCTGCCCCCACTTCCGCATGGGGTCACCGATGCCGGGCGCTTCCACCTTGATCACTTCCACACCGTGGTCTGCCATCAACTGGCCACAAAAGGGACCGGCAATCAGTTGTCCGAGCTCAATCATCCTAAGGCCCTTGAGGGCGCCAAAATTCGGGGCACTCGTCACTGTTTCTCTCCTAATGATTTATCTCAACGAACAGGATCGCTATAACAGATAAGAATCGTTTCGTTGGATTTTTGTATACAATCAGATTTCAGAATTGTATACATTTTTCGATGAGGCGCTGACCTATATCATGCGAACTCACAGAGGCATAAAATGACATCATTTGTCGAAATTCTGGAAGTTGGTCCCAGAGACGGGCTTCAGAATGAAAAAGTTGTATTTTCCACCGCCGACAAACTGCGGATGATCAATGGCGCGATCGCTGCAGGCGTGCGCCGACTTGAAGTGGCGAGCTTTGTACATCCAAAGCGGGTCCCGCAAATGGCCGACGCCGAGGATGTAATTGCACGCCTTGAGGACCGCAAAGACGTTACCTATATCGGGCTGGTCCTTAACAAGCGTGGTCTGCTGCGTGGGTTCGCAACCCGCGAAGGCGGCAGGCGCGGCATCGATGAAGCGGGCTGTGTTGCGATCGCAAGCGATACGTTCGCAGAAAAAAATCAGGGCCAGACATCGGCTGAGTCCGTCGACATCACAAAAGACATGATCAAAATGGCCAAGGCCGAGGGCATGAGTGCGCAGGCAACCATCTCGGCCTCGTTCGGCTGCCCCTTTGAAGGCCGGGTGGACCCGGCGCGCGTTGTCGCCATGGCAGAAGACATCGCAGAAGCAGGCCCTCGCGAGATAGCGATTGCCGACACCATCGGCGTTGGGTCGCCAAAACGCGTAACTGAATTAATAACAGCCATCCGCGAGCGCCTGCCAGACATGCCCCTGCGCGCCCATTTCCATAACACACGCAACACCGGCCTCGCCAACGCATGGGCAGCCTACGAAGCAGGGGTAAAGACACTGGATGCTTCGGTCGGCGGACTGGGCGGTTGTCCTTTCGCGCCAAAAGCGACCGGCAACATCGGTACAGAAGACCTTGTCTACCTGTTGGCTGAATCCGATGTCGAAACCAATGTAGATATCGAAAAGATGATCGCCCTTGCAAACTGGGCCGAGACAATCCTCGGCAGGGTCCCTCCGGCGATGGTCAGTCAGGCTGGCGGGTTCCCGCAGCCGGAAACCACACAAGAAAACACTAGTAACAGTTAATTTGGATATTTGTTTCGCGGTCCGCGATTAAGGGAGAATACAGCATGCCTTACAGACTAGGCGTTGACGTGGGGGGCACGTTCACAGACCTTCTGCTTATTGACGAGGAAACGGGCGTAACTTGGCGGGATAAAGTGCCGAGCACGCCGCACGATCCGTCTGTTGCCGTAATCAATGGTACGAAAGCCATTTGCGACCAGGCAAGCATCAGCCCTTCCGATGTTGGACAGTTTCTCCATGGGACAACCGTGGCGACCAACGCCGTTCTTGAAGGAAAAGGCGCAAAAACCGGTCTGGTTGTAACTGAAGGCTACCGCCAGATCCTGCAGGTCGCACGTTCACTGGTTCCCGGCGGCCTTGCCGCCTGGATTACCTGGCCCAAACCGGAACCGTTGGCGGCACTTGAATGCACCGTGGAAATTGACGAACGGCTTGACGCCGAAGGCGGCGTGGTCAAGCCGGTTAATCTTGAACAAGCCAGAGCAGCACTGGAAAGTCTGAAAGGCGAAGGTATAGAAGCACTGACAATATGCACCGTAAATAGCTATATAAACGGTGTGCATGAGCGGGAAATCGGTGAGATTGCCAAGCAGGTATTCCCGGACATTCCAATTTCGCTCAGTCACGAAGTCTTGCCGGAAATGCAAGAATATGAGCGCGCCCTCACGGCCGTCGCCAACTCGCTCGTTCGGCCAATAATGGCTATGTATGTCTCCAACCTCCGAAACGAACTACGCAAGCTTGGCATGGATGGCAGGATCAATCTGCTCAGGTCAGATGGAGGCCTGATGGGGTCTGAAAAATCGGAAGTTCATCCGGTAAACCTTCTTATGTCCGGCCCGGCGGGTGGTGTAACCGGTGCCCTGTGGTCAGCCCGGAATGCCAATCTCAAGAATATCCTGACACTTGACGTGGGCGGAACTTCCACGGATGTGGCTCTGATTGAGAACGGAGAACCTCGCCTCCGACGCGAAACCAGCGTCGGCCACCTGACAGTTCGCGCCTCATCCCTTGATGTAAAAACAGTTGGCGCGGGCGGTGGTTCCATCGCACATGTGCCGGAACTGACAGGAGCACTGCGCGTCGGACCAGAGTCCGCCGGTGCTGTTCCTGGCCCTGCTGCATACGGCAAGGGCGGCGAGTTGCCAACCGTCACCGATGCGCATGTGGTTCTTGGCAACCTGCCCTCTGCTTTGCTCGGCGGGTCTTTTAAACTTGATGTCCCGGCGGCAACGAAGGCAGTACAAGCCATTGCCGATGCGTTAAGCGTCACCATTCAGGAAGCCGCACAGGGCATTATTGATATTGCAAACGAAAATATGTTCGGTGCCTTGCGGCTTGTTTCGGTTCAGCAGGGTTATGACCCGCGCGACTTCGCCCTGATGGGCTTCGGCGGTGCGGGGTCGCTGCACTCAAACGCTGTCGGTAAATTGATGGGCAGTTACCCGGTTGTTGTGCCGGTAAGCCCCGGCGTTTTATGCGCGACAGGTGACGCCACTACCCAGATGCGGTATGAGCACGCCCGCTCTTTCAATCGCACGGTGAAGCAAACCGACGATGCGGAAGTCGCCAAGTGGCTCTCAGAAATGCGTGAAACCGTCGCCCGCGAGCTTGAAGAAGAAGGCGTTGCGCGCGACGAGCAAACAATCACCTTCGAGGCTGGCGTACGGTATTCCGGCCAGGGCTTCGAAGTTGATCTGCCCATCAATATCGGAGACTTTGAAGCTGATAAAGGTGTTGCTGCCCTGCAAGCCGCGTTTGATGAAGAACACAAACGCCTGTTTACCTTCAACCTCGATGTGGTTCACGAGATTGTAAATCTGCGCGCCATCGCACTAGGTCAGGGTACCGAGATGCCGGCAATCAAACTGCCAACCGGCGATGGTGACCCGGCAGACGCCAAGGTCAGCGACCACAAGATGTGGGCGAACGGCGCCGAACACGCCGCAACGATCTACGACCGATCCAGGCTGAAGGCTGGCGACAAAATACCCGGCCCCTGTATCGTCACAGAGATGGACTCAACCGCTGTTATTCTACCCGACCATGTCGGTGAGGTGGATACCTACGGCAACATTCTCATCAATCCAGTAGCATAAAGGGAGGACGACCAATGCCTGCAACAATCATTGAAACCAATACCACCCCTTTTGCAAAAACCGAGGTGGACACCATCACCCTCGACATTGTCGAGAACGCACTCAGAAATGCCCGCGAAGAAATGGACGCCACCCTTTTCCGCACAGCGATGAGCCCGGGTATCCGCGAGCAGGGCGATGCTTTCCCTCTGATCGCTGATCGTGAAGGCCTGATGGTCGTTGGCCAGTTCGGCAGCTTTATCGACGGCTTCCTGAAAGGTTATGACGGAAACATCGAGGAAGGCGACATGATCTGGCTCGCTGACCCTTATTCCTGTGAAGGTGCGGTGTCCCACAACAACGACTGGCTGATTATCCGCCCGATTTTCGTCGATGGCCGCCTGGTTAGCTGGGCCTGCATGTTCGGTCACATGACTGACATTGGCGGCAAGGTGCCGGGCAGCATGCCAACTGACGCCACCAGCATCTTCGAGGAAGGCGTGCGTATCCCGCCCATAAAGCTCTACAAAAAAGATGTTCTTCAGGAAGACATCCTGACGCTTGTATTGCATCAGGTGCGCATGCCGGAATGGTGCCGCGCAGATCTGCTGGCCATTGTTGCCAGTTGCCGCGTTGCGGAAAAAAGAGTGCACGAGATCTGCGAACGTTTTGGCGATGACTTTTTCGCTTCTGCAACAGACGAACTTCTGGCCCGCAACAAAAGGGCCATGGGCCACTTGATCAACACGGCTGTCAGCACCGACAAAGTCAGCTTTGAAGACTATATCTGTGATGATGGCCGTGGTTTTGGCCCCTACAAAATCAAGTGCACCATGTGGCGTGAAGGTGAAACTGTCATCCTTGATTTCGATGGCACAGACCCGCAAGCCGTTGGTTCCATTAACTTTTACCTGAACGAAAACATGTTCAAAATGTTCTTCGGTATCTATATGGTTATGGTGTTTGACCCACAGGTGATGTTCAATGATGGCTTCTATGACCTTGTGGATGTACGCATTCCGCAAGGCAGCTTGCTCAAGCCAAACTTCCCTGCCGCACTTTCGTGCCGCACCCACGCTCTGGGCCGCATCTTTGACATTCTGGGTGGATTGCTGGGGCAAGGCCAACCGGAATTCCTGAACGCTGCAGGCTTCAGCTCAAGCCCGCACCTGATGTTCTCGGGCTTCGACAAGGACAGTGGCGAATGGTTCCAGTTGTTCCAGATCGGCTTTGGCGGCATTCCCGGACGCCCGTGGGGTGACGGCCCGGACGGCCACAGCCTGTGGCCCGGGTTTACCAACGTGCCAAACGAGTTTCTCGAGCGCTATTTCCCGATGCGGATTACCAACTATACGTCCATCCCCGACAGCGGTGGTGCAGGCCTTAACAGAGGCGGCAACGGCATTCTGATGACTTATCAGTTCCTGAACCAGGGCACAGTTTCCATCCACGATGACCGCTGGTTCACGTATCCTTGGGGCGTCAACGGAGGGGCACCGGGCGAACGCTCGACCAAGATCATGCGCCGCGCTGACGGCAGTGAAGAAGTCTTGTCGTCCAAATGTGATCGCATCGAAGTTTATGAAGGCGACGAGCTGGACTACATTACCTGGGGTGGTGGCGGCTGGGGCAACCCGCTGGAGCGCGACGCGGACCTTGTGGCGCTGGAAGTTCGGCGCGGCCTCGTAAGCATGACAGGCGCATTCGAGAACTACGGCGTGAAAGTTGGTGATGACGGCAGCGTTGATGCTGCCGCCACCGAGGCCAAACGCGCGGAGCTCGCGAAAGACCAAACCGAAGGCGAAATCTTCAATTTCGGCCCGGATATCGAAACCATCCGTGCCAACTGCAAAGCGGAAACAGGCCTGGACGCGCCAATCCAGCCTCAGTGGTAGAACTTGCGGAAATTCTTGAGAAAAGGCCGGTTAACCCCGGCCTTTTTTTATGATCGACCGGCTTAGTGGGCAAAAAGGTGTGTGTAGCTCATGGAAGGTTCAGCCTTCAGCATGCTCAGGATGTGCGCCCAGTCCCCGGACTGCACAATGCGGTCATAGTGCTCTCGGTGCAGCGCCTTGCTTTGCCACCGCTCGATGAGCACGAACTTGTTCGGAACATCCCCATCAAGAAATACAAAGGCTTCTTCAAATCCGGCTTCAGATTGCATGGCAGAACTGACGCCCCGCATGATGTCTTCAAATTCCGCCTGCCTTTCCGGCCTGACATCAAAATTGATGATCAGATAAACGCCCGCATTTCCCTCGCCGGCCATCACTGTTTTTTCTCCGACAGTTATCGACAAAAGAAAAGCAACGATCAGCATTCTGATTGAGTATTTCATTTATGTACCATCTCAAGTTTGTTATTATTACTTTGATAATATGGCTATCAGAGATGTTCGACCTCAGAATACGAAATTGATATTTCATGAATGAAACACTGGATTGGCACGACCTTCAGCTTTTTCTGGCTGTTGCAAACGCGAGCGGCCTTGCGGGCGCAGTTCGCATAACCGGCTTGTCAGCCCCGACACTGGGCCGCCGCATGACTGCGCTCGAACAAGCTGTGGGCTGTGAGCTTTTTGTGCGCCGCCAGAGCGGATATGAACTGACGGCAGACGGCGCTCAGCTTCTGAAGCACGTCCGCAGCATGCAGGAAGCCTCAACAGGCGTGACCCGCTGGCAGGAACAAAGGGACCAGCAGACTGTTATCAAGATAACGGCAGGCGCATGGACCAGCCGCTTTATCGCACAAAATCTGGATAGTTTGCCCGCCGACACATGCATCAGGCTCGTGCCTGACAACAACTTCCTCGACTTGCGCCGGCGGGAAGCCCATCTGGCGATCCGCAACCGCCGACCGACACAACAAGGCCTGGCGGTCCAGAAACTCGGCCGCATTGCTTTCGCGGTTTACGGAGCGCCTGAGTTCGTGCCGGCGGGCGGCAAAATGCCGGAAACGAATCACCTGCTGGAGGCCTGCCCCTGGATCACCTACGAGCCCGCCAGTTCTTCCATACCGTCAACACAGTGGCTGAGGGAACGATTGAAAAAGCAGCCTGTCTTGTCCTGCTCCAGCCCCACGCTGGTGCTCGATGCGGCCATCGCGGGCGCCGGCCTGTGTGTGGTGCCCTGCTTTGTCGGCGACAGCGAGCCGAGCCTGAGGCGATTGTCTGCCCCCATCGAAGAAATCACCCACATTCAACTGCTCGTAAGCCATGACGAGGACCGGCACCTGAAGCCCGTACGGCAGGTTGCCAAAGCACTGCACAAGCTATTCACCACAAACAAAACCATTTTCGCAGGCGACTTTCCTAAAGGTCCATAATCCGGTCAATGTCTTTTGCGATTTCTTCCCGAGGCGTCGCGAGCGACACTATGATGAACAGGATCATAGAGACAAGAAGCGCCAGAAAGCCCGGGTGCATGGCGTAGGGAAGTGACCAGCCAAACAGCTGGAACGCCAGATTGATCACCAAGCTGAAGATAATCGCCGTGATGGCAGCCGGCCGTGTCGCGCGTTTCCAATTGAGCCCAATCACCACAATCGGCACGATGGCGGCTGCGAAGGTGCCCCAGCCAAACGCGCCGAGGAGCGCCACCAGCTGCCCGCTGCCATAGTGGGCGTAGAGGGCAAAGCCTGTTGCGATCAGGGAAATGATGACGGTGGCCCAGCGCGCCGACGCGAGCTCTGCCTTCATCGCCATGCCGCGCACCGCCTTGGGGATGTCATGCACCACGGCGGCAGCACCAATGTTCAGGAAGGCATCCGCCGTTGACATAATAGCTGCAAACAACCCGGCAAACACGATACCTGCCAGCAACGGGTGCGCATACTGGGAGAGGAACACCGGCGCCGCCTGATCCGCCGCCTCCAGAGGCGTTAGCATATCGCCCACCACAACCGCGCGCATCACAAGGCCGACCGACACCCACAAGAGCACCGCAACGGCATAGCCGAGCATGGACATGGGCAGGATGATTTTATTGTCTTCTATGCGCCGGTTCATCATCATTTTGGTGATGATGTGCGGCTGGCCCGCGAGGCCGAAACCAAAGAGGAAAAACCAGCTCAGCACCCCCACCACGCCCACTGTACCAAAAGGCATGATCGCTTCCGGGTCGTCGGCAAAGATGGTTTGACTAACCTCTGTCATGCCACCATCCAGCACAGTCGCCGCCGTGACGACCACCAGCACACCCGCCACAATCATGATCGAGCCCTGCACCAGATCGGTGTAGACAGACGCGATGATACCGCCCGTGACCGAATAAAATATGAGCACAGAGGTTGAGATGACGGCGCAGGTGACGAGGCTGATGTCTGCAAACATAGGCGTCGCTGCCAAGAGAGCCTTCAGCACCATTGCCATGGCAAGGATTTGTGTCGCCATATACCCCATCACACCCAGCAGGATGGTCACGCCCGTGAGCCCGCGCGCCAGCTCGCTGTTGTATCGGGCCGCAACAATATCAGGCAGCGAAAGCGTGTCTCGCACCTCCGCAATCATACGAATGCGCTTGGCGATCAGGAAAAACCCGATTGCAAAACCAAAGGCCGTGACCGTGCTCATCCACACCGAGCTTAGGCCTGTGGAGTAAACAAGGCCCGGCCCACCAACAAAACCAAAACCAGATAACGAACTGGAGAAAACCGCGAGCCCGACAACGATGGGGCCAAGGCTGCGCCCGGCGACAAAAAAGTCCCCCGCTGACTTGGTTTTGCGCATGGCCCACAGGCCAATGCCGATGCAAAGCACCATGTAAAAGAGAACCGAGCCAAGGATGATGGGTTGCCGGAGTTCTTCCATCACCCACCCCCCTCTTGGCGCATGTCTTCAACAAGCGCTTCGAAACTCTCACGGTCGCGGGCCGTGTAGACAAACCGCCCAAAGCCAAACACATAGAAGAAGGTCAGCAATAGACCAACGGCCCAAACCCCGTATACCGCCAGCGCGCTGGGCAGCGGAAAACCGGCGACATAAAGCAGATCTTCAGGCGCACGAGAAGACTGCAGGAACTGCTCGTAGGTTTGCGTGATACCGATCCACACAGCCGCGCTGAGCACAAATACCAGGACCAGCCGGTTGAACATGCCGCGCATCCGCTCGCCCTCCTGAAACGGCAATAGCAGCAACGATGTCATGGCCGCCAAAACACCAACCTGCAGGAAAAATGCGGGATACATCACAGCCTCATAGCGGGCAGCGCCGTCGCACGCGACCCTCATGCCGGGAACCACCGGATGCGCCGCTCCTGCCACGCCTGCCGGTTCAGGCGTAACGATAATCCAGACGACCGATATGAGCACGATCACAAGCGATACGAGCAGCATATAGATGGCTTTCATGCAGGGTCCCCTCTTCCCGTGTATCTCAGTGGAAAAGCTGAGCTAAATCAAGCCTGTTGCCATTGATGTGTATCATTGAGAAAATGCCCTCGCGCTGTTTCGATGGTGTTGAAGATTTTCCGTACCCACGTTCAGGATTGAGGATACAGGATGGCAAACGAGCCCACGATGGCCACGTCCGACAAGACGGCCCGCGAGATTTTTGAAGACGTATGGGCCAACCCGGCGCGTGCGAAGTTCGGTTTTGGTGAAAAAATCGCCATCGTAAATGTGGACCCACAGAAGGGCTACACACGCCCCGACCTGTTCCCGAAAACAGCTTATATTACCGACCCGAAACAAATGGATTTCGTCAATGAAATCTCCGGCCTTGCCCGCGCCAAAGGCTTGCCTGTTGTTTGGACCCACGTAGCCTATATGGACAACGCGGCTGATGCTGGCGTTTGGGGCACTCGCACGGATACGCCGGACAGTTTGCAGAACATCAAGTATGGCTCTGAACGGCACGAGTTTGACGACCGGCTAACGATCGATGAAACAGTGGACGCCGTTTATACCAAGCGCATGCCCTCTGCGTTTTTCGAAACGCCCCTCGCCTCTTTCCTGACCTGGCACAAAGTAGACACGGTCGTGATAACCGGCGGGTCCACATCTGGCTGCATCCGGGCAACAGCGGTGGACGCGCTCTCGCATGGCTACAGGGCCATTGTGCCGATCGAATGCGTTGCCGACAAACATGAAAGCTATCATTTCGCCAACCTGACAGACCTGCAACTCAAGTACGCAGATGTCGTCAAGGTTCAGGACGTGATTGACCAGATCGCGGCCTACAGCGGCTGAAGAGGAACGCAGGCTCATGAAATACGATCCCGGACTTTATGACTATTGGCCCTACCAGAACCGGCCCAAAATTGTTTGGCCCGGGGCAAAGAAGGTCGCGTTTTGGGTCGCGCCAAACATAGAGTTCTACGAACTTAATCCGCCTGCCAACCCTCAGCGCAAGTCATGGCCCAGGCCCTACCCCGACATTACACCCTATAGCTACCGCGACCACGGCAACCGGGTTGGCCACTGGCGATTGATGGAGATGATGGATGAATTTGGCGTGCGCGGTTCGATTTCCCTTTCGGTGGCCATGTGCCAGCATCACCCTGAAATCATCGAAGCCTGCGCTGCACGCAAGTGGGAGTTTTTCAGTCACGGCATATACAATACGCGCTACATCTACGGCATGGACCGCGCACAAGAGCAATCGATCCTGACAGATTCGATCAAGACGGTGGAAAAGGCAACGGGGCAGCGTATCCGCGGCTATCTGGCCCCGGCCCTGACCCACACCGAGCATACCATCGATCTGCTGGCCGAAAATGACTTCTGGTACAGCTGCGATCTGTTTCAGGACGATCAGCCGCAACCGCTCAAGACCAAAAATGGCAAAAAACTCGTTTCCATGCCTTACAGCCTGGAAGTAAACGACCACTATGCCTTCAATGTATATGGCCAAAGCGCGCGCCAGTATGCTGACCTGCTGAAACGACAGTTCGACACCCTGCTGGAAGAAGGCGAGACAAGCGGCACAGTGATGTGCATACCACTGCATGCCTACCTGATCGGACGTGCGCACCGGATGGGGCCGTTCCGCGAAGTGCTCGACTATATCACCGGGCACAAGGACGATGTGTGGGTCACGACCGCCGCCGAGATCGCCGAGTTTTACCTCAACACCTGTTATGACGATGCGCTCAAAAGCATCGAGGCCGCGCAAAAGGAGGCAAGCTGATGTCGCTTCCAGAAGACTATCTGAAATACCCGCATCGCAGCCACGGCATGGACCACCAGCTTTATGACTGGTCGAACCTGTTTAACCGCCGGCCGGTCACGTGGCCCGACGACAAGTCTGTCGCGCTCTGGATCACGGTCGCGCTTGAGTATTTTCCGCTGACCCCCAATGACGGGCCTTTCAGGGCGCCCGGGCATATGGTAACGCCCTACCCTGACTACAGAACCTATACGACGCGTGACTATGGCAACCGGGTCGGCGTGTTCAGGATCATGAAGGTGCTTGATGTACTTGGCCTCAAAGCCTCCACCCCGATGAGCGCCAAAACTGCAGAACGCTACCCGGCTCTTTTAAAAGCTGTGTTGGACCGGGACTGGGAAATCATCGGCCACGGTGTGGATATGAACAATATCCACTATGGCGGCATGGACGCAGAGAAAGAAGCACAGCAGATCGAGGACGCACTCGTCATGCTTGAAAAACATACCGGCACCAAACCTGCCGGATGGTTCTCGCCGGCGCGCAGCGAAAGCGAGAACACACTGAAGCTGTTGGCGGAGCACGGCGTTTCCTATGTCTGTGACTGGGTCAATGATGACATGCCCTATGAAATGAGCACCGAAAGCGGCGCCATCACGGCGATGCCACACACCATGGAACTGGATGACCGGCAGCTGATGATAACGCTGGGGCAAAACGAAGACACCTACCAGGAGCAGATACTGGCTGCTTTTGATCTCCTGCGCTCGGAAGGCAAGAGCTATGGTGGCCGCATCCTGCACCTGTCGCTGACGCCCTATGTGATCGGCCAACCCTTCCGCATACATGCGCTGAGGGCTGTGCTTGAGAAAATCATGGCAACAGACGATGTCTGGTCAGCAACAGGCGGCGAAATCCTGGAGGTCTGGCGCCAGCGCAAGTAGCGATCATCTTTTAGTTGCCGACAACCTCATAAAGCTCGATCTTCGTACCGCCGGGTGCCGTGGCAACAAAAACATCCACAATGCCGATGCCTGACATTGGCAATTCCTTTGCAATGTCCGTCACAGCGTAGCCAAGGCCTGACACCTTTTGCCAAAGGGCTTCGAGCCCGCTAACCGGGAAGCGCAGCCGCGCTATACCCCGGTTGGGCATGTCCGTTTTGCCGGAAAAATCAGCGCCCATCGCACCTTCGTAGGCCAGCAGTTCAATACTGCCTTCATTTTTGGCATCGGGATGCAAAATCGATACGTCCCGTACAATTTCTGTTGCGAGATTGTGGGGGATACCAAGCACATTTGGGCCAGCCTCCTTGGAAGGCGCCTTGTGTTCTATATAAGACTTGAAACCCAGACCCTCACGCCAGAAGCGACGGGCGTCTGCAATGTCCGCCACCACCATTGTGGCATTGAAAGCCCGCGAGAATTTTCGCAGATTTGCCCATCCTTCAAGCGGCGGGGCAACCCTCTCGATGACAGCGATCCTCACACCGTCTGGCCCGCGCGGCAACCATTCCTGTACAACAAAAGGCCCAAAGGAAAACTGAACCGGGTCGCTCGGTGCCGCCCAACCCTTGTTCATCAGGGCACTTCGTGCGGCTTCCATGTCTGTCACACGCATATTGAAGTCAAACAACCCGCCTGTGTCCCAGGACTGGCCGTTGGGTCGAATAAAATCTGCTGGCGCGCCGTCAAACTCCAAGAGCCGGATAAAGCCGCGTTCCGTGCCGGGGTTGCCGATCACAGTGTAACGCGCCTGCCTGTCCACGCCCCAGAGCGTCAGCCAGCCCGGATCAACATCGCCACTTTCCCGAACTTCCCAACCGGCGATAGGCGCAAACTCGCCTGTCCAGCGATTGGTGTCTGCTGTCACAATCACGATCTCATGATAGCCGCCGGTCACCTGCTGGGCAGAAGCGCCTGTTGACACCAGCCCCAAAAGTAAAAGTGTGTTCCAGAGGATCGGTATTAGCTTTTTCATTGGTCCAGCCACTTTCTGATGCGTCCTGCAACGTCAGCTGCCGCCACATCGAACAAGTCTCCCTTAAGGTCCGGCCACTCTTCAAGCGTGGCGTCGCGGAACATGCCCGCAGCCAGCCGACTGTTTTCCGCCAGCATTTCATCGGGGACAGGAACATAAACAGGCTGCCTGATACCTCGAATTGCCACATCGGGATCATAGGAAAAGACGGCGTGAAATCCCTTGTTCATGCCACCCGCCCCGTTGCGCATGCTTTCCGCAAACAGAGACAGGAAGCGACCGTCAGACTGGCCACCTCTTGCTTTCAAGCCAGCGTCCCAACGCTTTGCGATATAGCCCTCTTCCTCGAAATAGGGCCTGTCGCCTGCAAACATCTCCTGTCGCTTCGCACGCCCGTCGATATCCACATAGGGCAGGCCCGGCAGTACGAGCTTGTGCACGCGATCGGGCACAGCGTCGGCAACGGCAAGAGCGATGAACGAGCCGGTGTGAAAACCCAGAAGGTCCACTTTATCAAGACCAAGTGCATCCAGCATATCGACAATGGCGACGGCATAGTCTTCCATGGTGGGAGTTTCGAGCGGCATGTCGGACCCGCCATACCCCGGCGTATCCGGGCACACGACCAGTCTGTCGGTGGCCATAGCCTGCATGAACGGCTCATAGTACAGACCGGAGTATGGGCTCATGTGAAAACAAACGAGCGGAACGCCACCATTGCCGGCACGGCGCAAATGCAGCTGTCCAAACGCGCAATCAACATACTGTCTTCGAATTTCCATCTATTTGTCCGTTTCTTCCGAAATCTTGTAAACCACGATAAGGTTTCCGTCATGATCATGAAAACCACGCTGACGTCCGGGTCGACCGTCTGACGTGGTAAAAGCGTTTTCATCGAAAAGCATAAGACCCTCGCCCTCGGCTCGCCTGATGACAGTATCGAATTCCGGGCTTTCGAGCACTATCGCCACACGTGGAAACCGAAAGTGCTCGTGATGGTCCAGCCCATCAACTCCTCTGACCTCGGTCAGCGCCAGTATGTTTTTCTGCGAGGGGCTGGAGAACACCGCAAAGCGGAGCGCCGCTGTAGCAGGGATCTGAAATAGGTCGTAAGCATAGCCACCTAGCGGCAAAGTCCTGACGGCCTCCAGATTCAGTCCCAGCACATCCCGGTAAACCCGAAAGGCCTGATCGAGGTCGGACACAAGATGGTTGGAGCGCTGGAAGCGGACCTGGTCATCAGCATAAGCTGTCGAGGTAAAAAGACAGGCGGTCAGAAAGGCCACACCGACAACCAAACACCATGCACCAGTAATATCTCGACCGAACCGCATCCTATTCGGGATGCTCGAGGATGAGATATATAACGATCAGGTTGCCATCATGATCGAGAAAGCCAAGCTCGCGGCCTTTGCGCCCATCTTTCGTAACGAGACTGCCTTCTTCAAAGACGGTCAGGCCCGCTGCTTTTGCCCGCTCCATCACTCCGTCAAAATCGGTGCACTCAAGCACGATCGCCGACCGGCTCGGTAGCGGCGTTTCTTTCAGCTCTGTTCCCTTCAACTCGGTCAGAGCCATACAATTTGGCTGGGACGGCGTACCGAGAACAGCAAAACGCATCTTGGCGGCCCGATCAATCTGGAAGACTTCATAGGAATAGCTGTCTTCAGCCGATTCTTTCACAAACACCAGATCAAGGCCAAGAACCTCTGTGTAAACAGGAAGCGCGCGATCCAGATCACTTACAATATAGTTGGCTCGTTGAAAACGAACGGGTGGTTTCTCATCATTTGATTGCGTCATCGTCTTCTCTTTTGTTATATAGATATACTAATATAACATTTAACCACGCCGAGTAAAGAAAAGCCGACATGGAAACATCTCTTGACGACCCACTTTTAAAGCGAACCACAATCCGGGTCAGAGACATGGATAAAGCCATCGCTTTTTACGAGGGCGTGCTGGGCATGAAGCAATATTACAATAATGAGGTATTGCTGGACCGCCATTTCCTGCCGGGCGAAAAACCGGGTGACAAGATCCATCTGGTGATTATGCAGGGCAAGGACCCGGTGATCGGCATGATTGGCTTGCTGAAATGGCTTGAGCCGCAGCAATCGCCGCCACCGGTTACCTATGATTTCGAGTTTGGCCAGCCTGTATTTGTCGTGCAGTGCCCCGACGCGAAAGCGCTGTATGAAAAAGCCAGGACCATGGGCTGCGAGATCCGGTCGGCGCTTAGCGAAACGGAGTACCCGGCTGCCGCTGGCGGCACGGTAAAGGTTCGATCCGTAGGGTTATTTGACCCCGACGGTCATTTCTTTGAATGCAATCAACGCCTGTAGGGCAAATCCATTAGGGAGCAAACGAATGTCAGCAATGATCAAACGCACAACACTCAAAGTGCGCGACATGGAAAAATCGGTCGCCTTTTATGAAGGGGTAATCGGCATGTCGAAATACTACGACAATGAAATCACCCTGTCGGGGGACCTGTTACCCGGTGGTGGCAAGGGTGATGTGACACGCCTCGTGATCATGAAAGGTGATGACCCGGTTATTGGCATGATCGGCCTTCTTGAATGGCTGGATCCCAAACCGGATGCGCCGGAAATCCCGTACACGTTTGATTTTGGCAACCCGGTATTTGTTGCTGCTGTAGACGATGCCGAAGATGCCTATGGCAAAGCCCAGGCTTTGGAATGTGTTATCAGAGCCCCTTTAAGTGAGGGTGAATACCCGGGCGCTGACGGCGGCATTGTAAAGGTCCGGTCCGTCGGTGTTTTTGACCCCGATGGCCATTTCTTTGAGCTGAACCAGCGCCTCGAAGGCTGACGCTAGTCGATAAACTTGGCAAGTTCGGCGCGGTAGGCCTTGCCGATTATGCCGGAGAACAGCAAAATGGTGCCGCTGTATAGCAGCGGTACCAGTGCCATTGAGTAGCGGATCATGCTCTCGTCACCGAACACAAAATCCGTAAACAGCGGCACAACGGATGGCCCGATCAAAAGGCCTGTCATGCTGATAAACATGTAGTACAACGCCACGGCCTGCCCTCGCAGTTCGCTTGGCAGTATGGCCAATAGCGCGGTAATACCGCCGGCTGTAACCATCGTAAAACCAACGTTAGCCACCTGAGACACCACAAACGCCGCCCAGACATTGGGCAGCAGTGGAAAAATAACGCTTGAAACCACCAGAACTGCCAGACCAGCCTGAGTTACCACAAAGGGCATGTCATGACGCCCCTTTTGATTGAAATGGTCTATTGTCCAGCCCCAAAACATCACTGATGCAGGCGCGAGGATGATCAACACCGAACCATTGTACTGGCTGAACGTAGCAGCGCTCCAGCCCCAGGTCCGCTCAAACAAAGGCGGTAGCCACATGCTGGTATAAGCAATAGCCGTCATGCCTGATACCATTACAGTGACGCCGAGCAACGGCAGTTTATTCTGCCAGATGTACCCAAGAGCCTGACGGAATGTAGCAGCACCTGCGCCGCCTGTAGCTGACAGCTTGGTTGCTTTGCGCTTCGGTTCCTTGACAGTGAGAAACACCAGACCCAGCAACACACCGGGGAACCCGACTGCCAGAAAAACAACTTGCCAGGGCCGGTCTATACCAAAGCTTGCAAGAGCAGTCAGATCTGCTGTTTCAGCATACTCAAGGATTGTGCCGACCACCAGATACGCTATAGCCGACCCAACACCAAGTGCCATCGAATAGAAGGCAATTGCCTTCCCGCGCCGTTCGGGCGAGAATAGATCTGAGATCAGGGACATGGCACTGGGGCTAAGCGCTGCTTCACCAAACCCGACGGTCATACGGGCAATAAACAACTGCGTGAAATTTCGTGCAACACCGGTCGCCATCGTGGCAACCGACCACAAAATAGCACCCATCGCTACCACAAGTTTACGCGGTTTTCGATCAACCAGCCAACCGAGCGGAATGCCCATGGTGGCATAAAAAATGGCAAACGCCGCACCACCCAACAGCCCCATATTGGTATCAGAAAGGCCGAGATCCGCCTTCATCGGCTCAAGCACAAGGCCCAGCACAATCCTGTCTATATAAGAGAAAATATAAGCGATGGTGAGCAGGATAACTACGTACCAACTATATCTGGCGTTTGGATATCCGTCATCAGCATCACCGTCGGACTTTTGAGTTTCTGGTTGTTTTGCCGCGTCAGTCATTTGCCATACTCCCCGCTGTGGCCAGACGTCCTTTCACTGATTCGTTAATTGTTATATCGATATCACAACTTTTACCAGCCCATTGACGTGCATCAATGCAAAAAAGACCTTCGATCCCGACATTACAGGCCAACAAAGGGTACCAACAGGGGACACATGATGGACACCTATCTGAACATTCTGGGCATGGAAATACCGCTGCATGACTTGCTGCGCTGGGTCCATATTATTCTGGCGGCCTATTGGCTGGGAGGAGAATGGGGCGTCTTCAACGCGTCTACATTCGTGGCGGATCGCACGCTGACACTGGAAGAGCGTCGCCGTCATATGAAAACAGCGGTGATGATTGATATCCTGCCGCGCTCCGCCATCATCTGGCTGCTGCCAGTTGGTTTTCATATGGCCAGCAACTATGGTCTTTCGCCTGTAAGCGGTGTTTGGGTAACGGTAGTCTGGATTCTGACCGCAGCGTGGTGGTGGTTCCTTATCTGGGGTGCTTTCAAAAATGCAGGCACCGAAAAATATGTTCAGCTGACCGAAGTCGACAACAAAATCCGCTGGGTTTTAATCCCCTCGCTGATATTTGCCGGTCTTTACACGGTCTTTACCGACAAAGTTCTGTTTACCGGCGAGGAAGCGGGCCAATACTGGTTTGCCTTCAAAATGTCCTTCTTCGGTTTCATTCTGATTATCGGGCTGTACCTGAGATACGTGATGACTGACTGGGTCGGCATGTTCCGCAAACTTGAGGAAGACGGTCCGAACGATGAGATCGAAGACCATATCTATGGCACGCTTCAACAAGCTCGCAAGGCGGCTTACCTCTACTGGATAAGCATTGGCACCATGGCGTTTGTCGGCGTTACAAAAGCCTTCTAGGTTGTGCTAATCTGGCAGGAAAAGGCAGGCGTTCCAGCCTGCTTTTTTTGATCCAAAATCAGTACCTGCGCCATCACAACCGGAATCAATTGATCATATTGTTATATCAATATACTATTTACTTGGAAATCACCTGAGAGGAGAGATCAGATGTTAGAGATAGTGAAATCAGGGCGAACAGCGCTGGCCAAAACCATGGCGGCAGCCCTTGTCGCCGGAACAGCGGCGACAGGCGCTATGGCTGTTGACCTATCAACACCAGAAGGGGCAATTGCTGCAAATCGCAAGATCCAGTGCTCGACCGAAGACAACAAACCAATTGTTTACACCTGGGAAGGCTCGGTCTTTTCCCGCCGGATGGGCGAAGCAGACCAGCGTATGTTTGGTACAGTCGGTATGAACATCCGCACATGTGTTGCAGTGGATGGTGGTAACAAAGGCACGGGATACCGTTTGGTATCGAAAGAAATCCTGCTGTATCTGGACCCCAAAACCGGAGAGCCGATGGACAAGTGGAACAATCCATGGACCGGAACAGAAGTTGATGTGATCCATGTTGCAAACGACCCGGTAAACCAGCGCCCGAGTTTCCCTTACGATGAAGAGGGCAATCCAAGGGCACGCTGGTACGCTCGCAATCAGGGCGATAGCTGGTTTTTGACAGCCCCGATTCCACTTTTCTACCACAACGAACTTGGCGGCGAATATCAGGCCTATGTAGGCGGTGCCTACCACGCAACTGAACTCTTCAATTTCATGGGGGATCTGGAAAGCCTTA
This sequence comes from uncultured Kordiimonas sp., assembly GCA_947503625.1. Taxonomy (GTDB): domain Bacteria; phylum Pseudomonadota; class Alphaproteobacteria; order Sphingomonadales; family Kordiimonadaceae; genus Kordiimonas. The sequence continues at coordinate 887,389 of CANNEK010000001.1, forward strand.
CAAGCGACGATACAGACACCGCTGACGTCAAGGTTGGTTGGGTTCGCATCTCTGACTGGTTACCGTGGATGGAGATGCAGGGTCGTGAAGGTATCATCTACATTCATGCTGCAGGTCAAAAAGTTGACAGTTACGACGATTTGCCGGATGTGATGAAGCGATACATCGCTGAGAACGAACCGACATACACGACACCGCCTCCTGGTGATGATGACCGCCCGAACGAAACAAGCTGGACCTACTTCAAGAAGAAGGTTCCCGGCGGCAAACTGCCACGCGGCGGTCATAACTAGAATTGGACACAATAGAAAACTATGGCGAAAACACTGTTCGATAAATTATGGGATGCGCATGTTGTCACCGACCTCGGAGGCAACAATGCCCTTCTCTATATCGACCGCGTGTTCATTCATGAACGCACAGGCAGTGTTGCCCTGAAAAGCTTGCAGGAAAGTGGGCGTACCGTTCGCTTTCCTGCCAATGCGTTCGGTACGATGGATCATATTGTGGACACTGTACCTAACCGCAGCGACAAAACCATGATGCCCAGCGGAGAGGACTTTATCACCGCCATGCGCGAAGGCTGCCACTGGGCGGGTATCAAGCTTTTTGATATCAATGACAAAGACCAGGGCATTGTTCATGTTATCTCGCCCGAGCAAGGTATCGTGTTACCCGGCTTGTCTCTCGTTTGCCCTGACAGTCACACTTGTTCGCAGGGCGCATTCGGCGCACTTGCCTGGGGTATAGGTTCTACCGAAGCCGAGCATGCGCTTGCCACATCAACACTGCGCGTGAACAAACCGAAGCAAATGCGCATCCGGATTGACGGCAAACTTCCTGAAGGCCTTTCTGCCAAAGATGTCATTTTACACATCATTGGTCAGATTGGTGCGGGCGGCGCCAGTGGTCATGCCATTGAGTTTTGTGGACCGGTGGTGGACCAGATGGACATGGAAGCCCGCATGACCCTGTGCAACATGGGCGCAGAACTTTCTGCCTTTACAGCTGTAATTTCTCCCGACGCCAAAGCCATCGAATTTCTGAAAGGCCGGCCCTATGCACCCAAAGGCAGGGAATGGGACAATGCGCTGCAGAAATGGCAGGCGCTACACAGCGACACAGCCGCAACTTTCGATAAAGACATTAGCCTTGATATAAGCGATTTAAGGGAAACTGTGACATGGGGCACGAGCCCGCAACACGCCATTGAGATAACCGCCAAGATTCCTTCGCCGAATATGGCGGGCAGCAGTGTCGATCGCGAATCTGTTACCAAGGCCCTTGATTACATCGGGCTCAAGCCTGGCATGCCAATCGCTGGTATTCCTGTCACTGGCGCATTTATCGGGTCTTGCACCAACGGTCGCCTTTCTGATCTACGCCGCGCCGCAGCCGTCCTGAAAGGCAAAAAAGTAGCAGACAGTGTGAAGGCCATTTGTGTGCCTGGTTCAATGCTGGTGAAAGCCGCCGCAGAAAAAGAAGGTCTGGACAGGATATTTATTGAAGCAGGTTTCGAATGGCGGTTACCGGGTTGCTCCATGTGTTTTTACGCCGGAGGGGAAAGCTTCGGCCATATGGAGAGAGTTATATCAACCACCAATCGGAACTTCGAGAACCGGCAGGGGCCAAAAACACGCACGCACCTTGCCAGTCCGGCCACCGTTGCGGCCTCTGCCATCGCGGGCAAGATATGCAGCTTCAAAGACATTGAAACAACCGCTTCTTCGCTCGAACCCGAACCCGTACCAATGGTGAATTAAGCCATGGAAAAATTCACCAAAATCACCGCTATCGCCGCGCCGGTTATGCGAACAAACATTGATACTGATATCATTATTCCCTCACGGGAAATGAAGCGTGTTTCCAAAAAAGGGTTATCAAATGGCCTGTTTGCGGGCTGGCGCTATAGCGATATTGACGCACGGACCCCAAACCCTGAATTCGTACTAAACAAGCCCGGTTACTTTGGTACTCAAATACTGATCGCAGGCGAGAACTTCGGTTGCGGTTCCTCCCGGGAACATGCGGTTTGGGCACTGGCAGAATATGGCATCAGAGCGATCATCGCACCGTCCTTCAGTGCAATTTTCCAGAGCAACTGCATTCAGAATGGATTGTTACCGATCACCCTGTCCTCAGACGATGTTACGGGACTTGCCGATCAGGCGAGCGGCGGGTCAGCGGGAGTGTTCTCGGTTGACCTTCTGGAAAACACCATTACTGATCCTGCATCCCGCATACACCCATTTAAAATCGGCACAAACCAACGCCAGACATTGCTGGACGGTCTTGACCCGATAGACCGAACGCTGAAGATGAAATCGGAAATCGAGAGATTTGAACTCGCTCACTTCAATGAAAACAGCTGGGCGGACTTACGATAAAACGGTTTATCTGTATGTTATCCCGCCAACGGCCTCACCCAGCGCACCCCGGAACAGATGAAACTCAACTGTCTCCCAGATCGGAGCCTTGAAGTACGGGTCGGCTTCCAGCCAATTGCGGGCGGTGTCTATTTGATCAGTTTTATAGATCAGCGTTGATCCAATAATAGTTTTTTGATCTTCCGCAAAAACGGGGCCAGCCACCAGTATATGATCCTGAATATTCTCCACGTGATTAAGATGCCCGAGCATGAACTCTTCTCGTGCATCAATCGCCTCTTGCCCGGGCTTGTCTTTACAAACAGCCATAACAAACAAAGTGCGTTTTGGATCAGCCTGCGTCATTCGTTCTCTCCAGATCAGGTTGTTGTTTACAACACCGGCTTTCAGGCTGGCGCATATCCGTGGGGGTAGCCTTTGGGCAGACCGGCATCAGGCACAAACCCGTAAAGTGGCTCGCCGGGCAAAGCGCCTTCAACGATCTTGCGCACCTCAAGCAGCTTATCAAGGTCAATCCCTGTGGACAGGCCCATGCTATCCAGCATGTACACAAGGTCTTCCGTGACAATATTGCCACTGGCACCGGGCGCAAACGGGCACCCACCAATTCCGCCGAGTGATGCATCAAGGGTGGTAATCCCGACATCAAGAGCTGCCATCACATTCGCAAGGCCGACGCCTCGCGTGTTGTGAAGGTGCAGACCCGTAAGCTTGTCATCGCCGACGGCTGCTTTCACAGCCTTTGTCAGACGCCTGACCTGCCCCGGGTTGGCATAGCCCGTTGTGTCAGACAATCCTACTTCACTGCAGCCTCGGGCCATCAAAGCCTCGGCCAACTGGACAACTGTCCGTTCAGGGATTGGCCCTTCCAGCGTGCAGCCAAATGCGGTTGATAATCCACCTTCAAACACAGGCCTTTCATCCGCTGGCAGCGTATCGATCAACTCGACGATCCGGGACACCTCGTCCAGCATTTGCGCGTGTGTTCGGCGCACATTTTTTAAACTGTGCGTTTCACTAACCGACAGCGGAATAGTAATTTTATCAGCCCCGGCCCTGATGGCATTTTCGGCACCGCGAAAATTCGGCACGAGCACTGCAACCGTCAGGTTCGGTATTGTCTTGGCAAACGCAACCAGTTCTGCTGTGTCGGCTAGTTGCGGTAGAATTTTCGCTGGCACGAACGAACCAACCTCAATTTCCGGGACGCCAGCCTCCGCCTCGGCTTTCACCCACGCTTTTTTTGCATCAAGCGGCATGATTCTGTCTATACTCTGCAGACCATCACGCGGACCAACTTCGCTAATTTCAATATCGATCGACGGTTTACTCACTGTGTTACTCCGGCCTTTTTCAGGCAATTACGGGGGCTTAGCAATGATGGCGCTACTGAATTTCCGGTTGAACCATCGTTTTAATTGCTCTATTGATATAACAATTGAGGTTTTGCGATCAAGCATCAATTTGATTGCACTAGTTTTCCCTCTGCTGCAATCGTCGGGAATGAAGGGGCACCATGACGGACAACCAGCAACTGCCGCTAGCCGGCATCAAGGTTATCGAGTTCACACACATGGTGATGGGCCCGACTGTCGGCGTTATGCTCGGCGACCTTGGCGCAGATGTCATCAAAATCGAACCAACCAAGGGCGACAACACGCGGAGACTGGTTGGATCCGGTTCCGGCTACTTCCCGATGTACAACCGGAACAAACGCAGTATCTGCCTCGATATGAAATCGGCCGAAGGCAAAGACATTGCCTACAAGCTGATTGCTGATGCAGATATCGTGATCGAAAATTTTCGGCCCGGGGCCATGCAGAAACTGGGATTTGACTATGATTCTCTGCGGAAAATTAATGAGCGCCTGATTTACTGCTCCGAAAAGGGGTTCCTGAAAGGCCCTTATGAAGAGCGCACCGCGCTTGATGAAGTGGCGCAGATGATGGGCGGTCTTGCCTACATGACTGGCCCCCCCGGCAGACCGCTGCGCGCCGGTGCCAGCGTGATCGATGTTACAGGCGGGATGTTCGGCGTTATCGCCATACTGGCTGCTATTGAAGAGCGCCACAGAACCGGCAAAGGCCAGTATGTCAAAAGCTCGCTCTATGAAACCACAGCTTATCTCGTCGGCCAGCATATGGCACAGTATGCAGTTACCGGCACCCCGGCGCAGCCAATGCCGGCCCGGATTTCTTCCTGGGCCATTTACGACGTGTTTGAAACCGCCGACGACGACAATGTTTTTGTCGGGGTTGTAAGTGACACACAGTGGGTCGCCTTTTGCGAAGCGTTTGGTTTACCCGAGATGGCCGACAATGCCGATTACGCTACCAACCCCGAAAGGGTAAAACGCCGTGATAGCCTGATGCCAACGGTGCGGGCACTTTTCCGTCAGTTCACCAAAACAGAGTTGATGACAAAGCTGGAGACAACGGGCCTTCCATTCGCTCCCATTGCCAAACCTCAGGATTTGATTGACGATCCCCACCTCAATGCAGAAGGCGGCCTCATTGAAGTGACGCTGGAAGATGGTCAAAAAGCGAAACTGCCCGCATTGCCGATCGAGATGAAAGGCCAGAGGCTCGCGTTGCGTTCGGACCTTCCACAAATAGGCGAACACACCAGTGATGTTCTGGCTGAACTGGGCTATGATGATGAGACAATAGCCGCAATGGCCAACGAGGGCAAAATCCGGTTAGGTTGATGGCAAAGAACGAGCATACGCTTAAGGCAATCGCGGACGCTGCAACGCAGAAGCGACCACGCTATTTTAACGACCCTGCCACGGATGAGTTGCTGGCAATAGTTCTGGAACTCGCCGAGGACAACTGTGTGCTGCGCGACAGACTACAGTCTGCCGAAGCGATCAGCACCGGCATCAATCGCCTGATTGATGACTACAATGTGTCGGAGCAGGAAACGCAAGAGCGCCTCGACGCCCACAGCGAAACCATGAATACTCTGTTCGGGCGCATTGCCGAATTGGTTGAAAAATAAGCCTTCAGGCAGCCTTTTGCGCCGTCACCACATACCATGAAAGCGGGCCATCAAGCTGATCCAGATAATGCGCTTTTACACTATTCTCGCCAAAGCCCGCACCTGTCAGCAACGAAGGAATATCCGCCTCGGCATAATCAAGCCAAAAGGGTTCGCCGTTATTTTCTTTCTGCCATTCAGACAAAAACTGAACGAAGGGCGGCAAACGATCCGTTTGAACAGCAACATCCTGATGCAGACAAAGTCCGCCCGGTGCAAGCAGCCGTGCGCATTCCCGCATTACAGGTTCCTGATGGCTGGCTGCGGTTTCATGCAGCATATTGTGTGAAACAATCAGGTCGAATGAGCCGTCCTCAAATGGCAGGTCACCCGCATCTGCAAGATGGAATGTAACAGAAGCCCCCAGTGCATCAGCGCGCGCTTTGGCATATCGCAACATAGCTGGCGAAACATCTACGGCATGCACCTCCGCTTGCGGAAACTCTGCCGGGTAGTAGCTTGTTTGCGCTCCGGCCGAACAACCAAGCTCCAAAATCCGCTTGGGAGCAAAATCCGGCCTTGTTTCGTGAATAAAATTGATGATCCGCTGAGCTTTCGAATCGTTCGCACCTATATTCTGGCCAAGCGCGTATATGTTTCCGCCCATCTCATACAAAAGTCCGGCACCCAGGTCCCCGTCAAAGCGGTCCAGCAGGTAACCGCCCGGTTGGCAATGGATATCAGCTTTGCGGATATAGTCGGGTGGACTGAAAGAATTCGACGCCTCAACTTTTGCGACACCTATCTGCGTGCTCGCCGCGGTTGCTATGCGGTCATAATCAGCATCGATCTGTTCAGCAAGCATAGCCCACATACGGTGCTGGGACGCCCGGTTCAGGCTCGACCACAGTTTATAAAGCTCCAGCCGCTTCAAGGCTTCACGAAAATCAGCCGACTTCGCCACAGGCCGGCCCAGTTCAGCTTCAGCTTCCGGTTTGACGACTTTTTCATAGGCATTCATCAAAGCGGGTTGCAAAACCCTGCCAACAGCACGCTTCATCGCCAGAACCGCAATCCGCCTGCTGGTTCCATCATGATCCGTTCGAGGCATGAGATCGTGGGTTAAACTTCGGGACATAGGTGCTTGTTCCAGAATTAGAGTTTGCTTGGTTGTTATAGATATATAACATATATTGCGCGCGACAAAGATATTTCCACGGGATCAGGGGCCAGCAAATGCAAGCACTAAAATCATCGTTCATTTGGGGCTGGGGCCTTGGATCAGTTGGGCTGGCGGTGGTGCATAACACGCTGAATGTACTTCTGATGGCGTACCTGATTCGAGTGGTCGGGATTGAGCCGGCACTGGCAGGCACCATTGTGCTTGCAACCAAAATGCTCGATGTCCTTACCGATATGCCTGTTGGCTGGTTTTCTGACAGAACACAGTCATCCATGGGCAGGCGGCGACCCTTCCTTCTTGCCGCGGCATTGGTCACCCCCATCGCCGCCTACAGCCTGTTTAGCGCTGGCCCCGGGGCGCAAACCCAGGTCATCATTAGCCTGCTGCTCCTGAGCGCTGTTGGTTACACTTTATTCAACGTACCCTACCTTTCCATGCCTGCTGAAATGACCAAAAGCCCTGATGTACGCACCAGCATGGTGGGTATACGTTCGTCGGCCATTGCCGTTGGCACCTTTTTTGGTATATCGCTTGCCCCCATTATCGTCGGAAAGCTCGGCGGTGGTGCCACTGGTTATGATGGTCTGGCATTGGTAATGGCCGTAACAATATTCGCAGCATTCTTTGGTTGTTTCATGAGCCTTAAGGGAGCGCCGGATCACGCATCCGCTGAGCCCCCGGCACCCCTGCTCGCACAACTGAGGTCCATTGTCAGGGGGCGCAGTTATCAGATGTTGTTGTCTATCAAAATATTGCACCTTCTGGGGTTGGCAGTAGGCTCTGGTAGCCTGTTTTTCTTTTTTGCTTCAGCCCTGCAGTATGACGCAACGATGCTCGGCATATATGGCGGGGTCACTACCTTGACCTGGACACTCGTCATGCCTTTCTGGACCAGCCTCGCAAACCGTATCGGCAAACGCAAAGGATACATGCTTGCAACGGCTTTTTACACGCTGGTTACGCTGACATGGCTACTGGCGGAACCACAGGAGCCATTTGCGTTGCTTGTCACACGGGCCATTGCTTTTGGCGTGCTGTCAGGAGGCATGCTGCTGATGGGAAACGGGATGCTGCAGGACATTATGGATGATGATTACCGCCGCCACGGCGAACGCCGTAACGGTGTGTTTGCCGCGAGTTATAGCCTGACGGAAAAAATAACATCTGGACTCGCTGCGCAAATTCTGGGTTTTATTCTATCATTTACAGGGTATCAACGCGGTGCGGCAGAGCAAACGGCAGACGCGATTGGCGGCCTTTACTTCACCGTCGGCATCGTTCCAACAGTTTGCATGGGGTTAAGCCTCATCGCGATATACTATTACACGCTGCATGAAGATGATTTACGCGCTCAGGATTCCAAAGCACCCTGAGCGCTAGTCATCGCCGGATACATGGACGATCTGCTTGCCAACATTCTTGCCTTCATAAAGGCGCATCAGCGCCGTCGGCATCATCTCAAGCCCCTCCAGCCGGTCTTCCTGATAGGTGAGATCACCTTTGGCAATCCAGTTGGCCATTTTTGCCTCGGCTTCCTCGAACATCGGCTCATAGTCATAAACAAAGAACCCCTGCATCCTGGCACGCATATGGCCAACTTCCCCCCAGTTGCGCAGCCTGTAAGGCTCATCGTTTAAATATTCTGAAATACGCCCGCAGCAGATGATGCGCGCATAACGGTTCAGGTGCATAAGTACGGCATCGAGAATTGAACCACCAACATTGTCAAAGAAGATATCGACACCATCCGGTGCCGCTTCCTTTAAATCACTATCCAAATCGCCATTTTTGTAATTGATCGCAGCATGACAGCCCAGCTTTTCAATCAAAACCCGGCACTTTTCGTCAGAGCCAGCGATGCCAACAACCCGGCATCCCATAAGGCGCGCCAGCTGAACAGCAATGTTGCCCACACCGCCCAATGCGCCGGAAACAACAACGGTCTCACCCGGTTTGAGCTTGCCTATGTCCTTCAGTGAACAATAGGATGTGAAACCCGTCATTCCAAGAACACCAAGGCCTGTCGCAATCGGTGCCACCTTCTGGCGTATCGGAAACATCAAACTGCCCGGTGCGCCATTAGCGACAGCATAATCCTGCCAGCCAAGTTTGCCCTGCACAATGGTGCCGCTAGGCCACTCGGGGTTTTTGCTTTCTACTATCTCGCCCACACCGCGCCCCCGCATGACGTCTCCGATCTCCAGGGGTGCTTCAATGCCGGCACCGTCAATCATATAGTTGCGCATCACAGGTGCCACCGACAAATATCGGGTGCGGATCAGGAACTCTCCATCTCCAATTGCCGGAATACTTCCATCGACAAGGCCGAAGTCACTTTCCCGAACCGGTCGACCAATGGGACGTGCCGCAAGGCACCATTGTCGGTTGATTGTCTCTGAGCGGGTGTCCGGCATAAGCATGTCTCCTTGAGTGACAATCCTGACAATACGGACGGACCGTTCCATGATGTAAGTCATTCCCGGACATTTGGACAAACGGCATGCTCCCGGTAAAGCCTGTTGGAGGGAACAGATGCAAAAACGCCGTTATGCAGATGTCAGTTTTGGTCAAATTCATTACCGCACGGCCGGAAAAGGGCCTGCACTCGTTCTATTACACCAGAGTCCACGCTCATCTGCCGAATACACGGAATTGATGGAGGAACTCTCTGAAGACTATACGGTTTATGCGCCCGACAACCCCGGCAATGGTCAATCGGATCCATTGCCTGTAGATGTGCCCGGGATGGAAAACTATGCGGATGCTCTCATTGAATTCCTCGACGCGGTGAAACTGGAGTCCGTTCTGGTTTATGGCTTTCACACAGGTGCCAGCATAGCCACAGCAGCCGCAGCCCGCCATCCGTCACGCATACGGTACGCTGTCGCAAATGGCCTGTCTGTTTTTCGCGGAACAGAAAAAGAAGACCTGCTCGCAAACTACTGCCCGCCACTTGTTCCCAAAGCGGACGGAAGTCATCTGGCATGGCTCTGGGAAAGATTCCAAAGCCAAGCCAGGTTTTTCCCGTGGTATAAAACAAGCGATGATGCCAGAATTGACGTTCCACCCTATTCTCCGGAGCGCTGCCAGGTCATGGTGGAAGACTTTCTGCTCGCCGGAAACAACTATATAGCGCCCTATAACGCCGCATTCATGTTTGACCCCGTAGCAGCGGGAATGCTGCCCGCCGATAATCTCCTGGTCATGTCAACTGAAGCTGATCCGCTGTTCAAATGCCTGAAACTGCTTCCAACAAAGCAAGCTGTGTATCGTGGCACCAGTCATCAAGATTGTTTGGTGCAGGCGTTCCGCCAGCTCAAAAATCATCGCTAGCCAACTTACTCTCGCCTTGCCACACCAAGAGGTTGCGCGACTTTAGATATATTTTCTGCAATTAACCTTCATTCTAGAATGGGGTTTGAACAATCATGGCAAGCATAGAGATTTAATTGACATAGTATTATATCAATAGTACAAATTAAACATGCTTAGATGCATCTTGTTGCGCAATGATATTTCGCGGCGGACAAAAAAGCATCGAGCCGGGAGTATTCGAATCCACAGTTCCTTAACGGAGGGGAAGGAAATGAACAGCAAAAACAGACTAATGGCGTCTGTGGCAATGAGCATTGTGCTCGCAGCGCCAAGTCTTTCGACTGCAGCAATTGCCCAGGAAGCAAATTCTGACGAATTCGCGATTGATGAAATCACCATCACGGCGCGGAAGCGCGAGCAAAGCCTGCAAGATACACCTATCGCAATATCTGCATTTAACACCGAGCAAATGTTTCAGGCAGGGTTTAACAACATTCTGGATGTTGCCCGGGCAACACCTGGCTTGTTCATTGAAGGGTTCAATGACCGGAACGCTCGTGTCGCCACCTCACCAAGGTTCCGCGGCATCACGGTCGACAATAGTGACCCGTTGCTGCGTACCGCCTCGATTTTTATTGACGGTATTTTTGTGACGGGTGGTATCCAGGGCATTGGGGTGCAGGAACTGGAACGCGTCGAGATTATTAAAGGGCCTCAGTCGGCATTGTTTGGCCGAAACACATTTGCCGGTGCGATCAACTATATTACCAAGGATCCCGGCGAAGAGTTCAAAATAAACGTATCCGGCCTTGCCGCTACCCGCGATGAATATCGTGGTCAGTTCGGTATGGAAGGTGCGATCACTGACAATCTTACCGGTCGGTTGAATGCCAGCTACGATTTTGTTGGCGGTCACTATAGAAACAATAACGATCGCAGTCAGGAACTTGGCGAAGAAAGCACCTGGTCTGTTTCCGGAACGCTTCTCTTCAGACCTAACGACAACTTCCGGATTAAAGCACGTGGCCTCTATTACGAAGACAATGATGGCCCGGCTGCTGTTGCACGTGTTGGCGGTTTTGCCGAACACAATTTTGGCGGTTTTGACGACGGTAATGGCGGCACGACAGAACGTGCGTTTCAGGGCACACTACGCATCCCGGGTGATGACGAAGTAGCGGCCAATACAACTGCCGCTGATTTTGATGCTGCACTTGCGGCCCTTGCTCGTCTGGGTACCGCAACAGACGTTGGCATTACGCTCGAAGACCTTGGTGGTTTCGGACTGAGCCGCCAAGCCTATCGCGGTAGCCTTGATTCCACTTACGATTTCGAAAATGGCATGTCTCTGGACGTTCTGTTTGGTTACAATAAGGAAGAATATCTGTTCTTCGGTGATTTCGATAGCACCGGCACATACGGGTTCAACACTTCCGGTACCAGCGACCTTGAAGACATCAGCATCGAAGCGCGCCTGTCCGGCACAGCATTCAATGACAAGCTGACCTGGACAGTTGGCGGTAACTATCTGGATATTGATATCCTGACTGCAGGTGGTTTTTATGACGGCCTTCTGGATTTCTGGTTCGCAGGTGTAATCGCGCCAGCAAATGAAACCGGGGCCAAAACCAAGGGCATTTTTGCGATTTTGGATTATCAGGTTAACGACCAGGTACAACTTATCTTCGAAGGCCGGTATCAGGATGACGAAATCACCAACGCCGCAGTGAATAATGGCGTTGCTTCCTTCGATAAATTCCTGCCAAAAATTGTGTTGAATTATACACCGAATGACGACACCACTCTTTACGCAAACTACAGCGTGGGCAACTTGCCTGGCGGTTTCAACGCAGAAGTTGCCGAATTGGATGCAGAACAACTGCGCCAACTGGAAATTGACAACCCTGGCATCGACGCTTCCTTTAATGAGGAAAAGCTCGAGAACTTCGAGTTGGGCTGGAAACAATATTTCGATGACCGTCGCGGCGTGTTCAACCTTGCTGCTTTCTACATGAAGCGAAGTGATCAGATTTTCTCCGGCTTTGCCTTCATCGATGAAACTGACCCGAACGCACCAAACCCGGTTCGCACGGTTGCCTTTACCGGCAACGGCGCAACAACCAACATTTATGGTGTTGAACTTGACACAACCATTAACCTGACCGAAGCCCTGACATTCCAGGGATCATTGTCCTACATTGATGCCAAGATCGCCAGCTTCCCTGAAGGTGCCGGTTCTGGTGACTTCGGTGATGTATTTGGCGACGATGCCAGTGTCGAGGGGCAACGTGCGCCGCGCTTCCCGAAATGGGCGTGGTCTGCAAACATGACCTATGAGAAGCCAATTCAAGGCAAGTTCATGGGCATGGATGATCCTGTCTGGTTCACTCGCGCGGACACTTTCTACACAGGCAGCTTCTTTGACAGCAACACTAACCTCGCAGAAACAGAGACAGCACTGGATGTAAACCTCCGGACAGGCCTGCGGGTTGACAATGTATCTGTTGAGTTCTTTGTGACAAACCTGTTCAACGAGGATGCACCGCCATCAGCGAACAATATTGCCGACACCAGTTCGGACGTGCGCTTCGGCAGTGGCTTCTTTGACTTCACGCAAGAGAGTATCCACGTGGCACTGCGCCGCAAGCGTCAGGTTGGCATTCGCTTCAACTACGAATTCTAGAACTAGTGGCCTCGGGTAACGCCCCGGGGCCAAGGTAAAGCTTTTGTATTGAGTAAAGTCTCGGTCCGAACGGAAGTACTCCTCCCAAGGACCAATCCTTCAAGAAAACTTAAAGCCAGCTTCCGGGAAGCTGGCTTTTTTTTATCCGGTTAGGTGGAATTGGCCGAATACTAGTGTTCGGTTTTCCAGAAATTAGACTCTTCGCCTTCCACACGCGAAAGGGTCATATTCATTTGATACAGATCCGGCCTGTACAACACTGTAATGAACTCGACAGGTTTGTCGTTCGCGTCAAAAACCACCCGCGTTACTTTCAGGAGCGGGCTGCCGACATTCACACTGAGCATCGACGCTGTTTTACCGTCAGCTAATGTTGCTGTAATCGACTGGCGGGCTCGGGATATCTGTACGCCAGCACGCTCCAGCAGCGCCAGAAGCGGTTGGTTTTCCATTTCTTCGCGTTTGAAAGAACGACCAATTTCTTCCGGCACGTAAGTCTCGACGAAAGAAAAAGGCGTATCATCTTTATGGCGCACCCGGATAGCCCGCTGCACTTTTGCACCGGGTGTTATCTCCAGCGCTTCGGCAGCACGTGGCGGGGCCGCAACATAATCGAATTCATGTATGGTGACTTGCGTTTCCAGAACGATAGTCAAAAGATTTTCGAGCAGGCCATCCATCGATTCTGCGCTTTTTGAAGGCACAGGTGCCGAGAAAGTTACAACCGTTCCCCTGCCACGCTGCCGAGCCACCAGACCATCCGCAGCCAGCTCGTCCAGAGCGCGTTTGGCAGTAATACGCGAAACATTGAATATCTTCTCCAATTCGTGTTCGCTTGGAATGAGCGTGCCTTCAGCATAGTCACCCGAAACCACCTTCTCACGCAGAAGGACGTAAATCTGGTGATAAAGCGGCGTGGGCAAATTCTCGTTAACCCGCTCGGTACTTGAAAAAGCGACCCCCGAATTTTTGTTTTTACTCATTTTGCCCCCATTTTGCGCGACATCATGCGCACTTGTTATCTCATTACACAAAGCCTTGCTGGCTTTGAGCAGAATTGCCATTGGAATATACCATTGACCTTGATCAACGTATTCGCTTCGGACGCTGGCTATATTGTTATATCATTTTGATGTAGCTGGCAAATTCAGAAACGACACCTTGGTGGCAGCTTTAAATCATAGTTTCAACAAGTTATTCCGGGGAGAGAAAACCATGGCAGCCTATATGGTCGTGTTGGCAGAAATTCAGGATATGCAAAGCTTTCGGTCTTACGGAGAGCGTGCTGCAGAACTCGTGGAGCAGTTTGGTGGTGAATACATCGCGCGCGGCGCCAAACAAAGCGAATGCCTTGAGGGCGACTGGCCCGAAGAAACCAAAGTTGTTATATCGAAATGGCCCTCTTTCGACGCAGCCAAAGCGTTCTGGAATTCACCTGAATACGCGGAGGCAAAAAAGCTCAGAGAAGGTAACTCGACTGTGCGTGTGCGTCTGGTTGAAACACTTGATTAGCCAAAACGGCCTGCCAACTTTCGGAGAAATTTCATGAGCCTGCCCGTTAGAAATCCTCATAGTGGCCTGGTTGACTATTCCATCGAACCTGTATCCGCAGACGCTGTTGCAAGCACGTGTAAAAGCCTGCGAAAGGCCCAGCCGGCCTGGCTGGAAAGAGATTTCAAGGGTCGGGCTACAATTCTTCGCGAATTTGGAAAAGCCATCAAGGACAACAAAGCAGAGATTCTGGAAGCCCTGACAGACGATACAGGCAGGGCTTATATATCAGCAATGGAGATCGACGGCATACCCGGCGCTGTCGAGCGCTGGATCAAGTGCGCCGAGGAACTTAAAGACGATAAAGGGCGTTCAGGCGCCATGCCTTTCATTGAATATTCCGTTGGATACAGGCCGTATAAACTCGTGGGCGTCATCAGTCCATGGAACTTTCCGCTAACGCTGTCTTTCATCGACGCCCTGCCCGCACTGATGGCCGGTGCCGCAGTTATCATCAAGCCCAGTGAAGTGACGCCACGGTTTGCGGAGCCGGTTAGAAAAGTCATTGCCAGCATCGAAGGGTTATCGGATGTCCTGAACATAGTCGATGGTGACGGTATAACAGGCGCAGCCCTTGTCGATAATGTTGATATCATCTGCTTTACAGGTAGCGTGGCGACCGGCCGCAAAGTTGGTGAACAGGCAGCGCGAAACTTCATTCCCTCTTTTCTTGAACTTGGCGGAAAAGACCCGGCCATCGTTCTGGAGAGCGCCGACATTGATCGCGCATCAACATCCTTGTTGCGAGCTTCCGTTTTGAACACAGGTCAGGCCTGTCAGTCGATCGAACGGATTTATGTTGCACGAGCTATCCATGACGAGTTTCTGGAAAAACTGGTGAAAAAAGCGAAAGCTGTCACGATAAATGCAACCAACATCAACAGCGGCGAGATAGGGCCTGTTATCTTCGAAAAACAGGCCACGATCATCGCGGCCCAGATTGAAGATGCAAAAGCAAAAGGCGCAACGGTTCATACTGGCGGCAAGATCGAGCAACATGGCGGTAACTGGTGCAGGCCCACTGTGCTCACGGGCGTCACTGATGACATGAAAATAATGCAGGACGAAACTTTCGGCCCGCTCCTGCCCGTTATACCATTTGATACAGTCGAAGAGGCTATCGCTATGGCCAACGACAGTGACTTTGGCCTTAGTGCGGCCGTTTATGCGGGTGCAGCAGAAGAAGCAATAAAGGTTGGAAGACAGATTGAGGCAGGAGGGATCAGCATCAATGACGGCTCGCTAACGGGCATGATGCACGAGGCTGAGAAAAACTCTTTCAAACTAAGCGGCATGGGAGCTTCGCGCATGGGGCGCTCGGGTTTCCTGCGCTTCTTCCGCCGGCAATCCCTGATGGTGAATACTGCCGACGCCGTTGCCGAGATCGGCATGTTTGATGAAGCAAACGCCAACAGAGAGTAGGCACAGGGCAAAAGCGCGATATCTGTTGATAAATGTCATGGCTGTTACTCGTAGCGTTTCTCTAGACTTTTGATGTTCCGTTGAGAGGAAAACGGACACCAGCATCGCTGGCGCTCCTGGGGTAGGAGCAAGAGGAATGGGGAATATGACTGCTGAATTGACCTTTTTGGTGTCAACTGCGGCGTCAATCGCGTTTTTACATACGCTCATTGGCCCGGATCACTATTTGCCGTTTGTTGCACTTGGTAAAGCACGAGGCTGGACCGCCCGCAAAATGGCTCTTGTGACCATTGGCTGCGGCCTTGGCCATTCCGTCGGATCCATTGTGCTTGGCCTGATCGGCATTTCATTAGGCTTTGCGCTCAATAGTATGGAGGTGATTGAAGGACTGCGCGGTGACATTGCAGCATGGGCGCTTATGTCTTTTGGTCTTCTGTATCTGATCTGGGGCCTGCGCAAAGCACATCTGGAAAAGGCACACAGCCACTATCACGTTCACGCGGACGGAACAGCGCATAGTCATTTGCATACACACCAGACCAGCCACGCACACGTGCACGACGAGAAGGCGAACACGACCAGATTGCGCATAGCGCCGTGGTCGATCTTTATCATATTCGTTCTGGGGCCTTGTGAACCCTTGATCCCGCTGATGCTCTATCCGGCAGCCACGGCATCGGTGTTGGGGATGACGCTGGTCGTTGGCACATTTGTTCTGGTTACCGTAACCACCATGACAGCTGTTGCCATGGCCGTGTTTAACGGGCTCAGCTTTATACCGGCGAACACACTTCAGCGATACACTCATGCGATCGCAGGCGGCACCATTGCCACATGCGGATTTGCCATTGTTGGGCTTGGACTATAGGGGAAGCATTCATGAGCGATCACGGCTATAAAGCCATAGACTCAGTCGTCAATATCTGGACACCTGAAGCGTTGTCGCACCGGCCCGGCTGGACCGACGAGTTTTTCATCGGCAAGATGAAAGGCCAGCATGACGAAGTCGGTATCAGCCTTGAAAAAATGATCGATGATATGGATGCCGCCGGCATTGAATATGGCTTCCTGGTTGCAGCCAAAGCCGGTCGACCCGGCCTTCCCGGTTGCTACCACATGCCACCTGAAGTCGTCGCAGAGGCGATTAAAAAATACCCGAAACGCTTTCTTGGTCTGATCGGCATTGATCCGTTTCAGGGCATGGACGGTGTGCGCGCGATGGAATACGCCGTTAAAGAGCTGGGCTTCATCGGCGCTCATCTTTATCCGCACTGGTTCAACCTGGAACCAAACGCAGCTCAATATTATCCTTTCTATGCAAAGTGCATCGAGCTGGATATTCCAATCCAGATGCAGGTCGGGCAATCCCTCATCTATTCAAAAGAGTATCGTTGCCGGTCCGTTGGACGACCGATTTACCTGGATGACATTGCCTGTGACCTACCCGAACTGAAGTTGATTGGCACGCATGTAGGCATCCCGTGGCATGACGAAATGATCGCAATGTCGTGGAAGCATGAAAACGTCTTCATCGCAACAGATGCGCACAGCCCCAAATACTGGCCCGAGAGTGTCTGGAAATACATCAACAGCTATGGGCAGAACAAAGTGATTTTCGGATCGGACTTCCCGGTATTGCGCTTTGGACGCACAGTACAGGAAATTGACGACTACGGCCTGAAACCCGCAGTGCGCAAAAAGTTCATGCGCAACAACGTTGTTCGTATTTATGGGCTGGACAAGCTCGGCATCATGCCCGCTCCTGAAGATAAAGCAGGGGGTGACTGATGCCGGGAGCACTGGACGGCATAAAGGTTGTTGAATTCACCAGCGTAGTACTCGGGCCCTGGGCCTGTCAGATGCTGGGGGATATGGGGGCCGATGTTGTAAAGGTAGAACCGCCTGCCGGCGACACCAATCGCAATCTGGGGCCTTACCGGGAAACCGGGAATATGTGCGCCCTTTACATGACCTGCAACCGCAACAAACGTTCCATCGTGCTCGACCTGAAATCTGACAAAGGCCGGGAAGCAGCCTTCAAGCTTGTCTCGGGTGCCGACGTAATGGTGCACAATTTTCGGCCCACCGCGATGGAAAAACTTGGCCTTGACTATGATGCAGTAAAAGCAGTGAATCCTGATATTATTTATTGCGCAACGTATGGCTTCAGCCGCAAAGGCCGCTACGGCAACCGCGGTGCACTGGATGATGGCATTCAGGCAGTTTCAGGCCTGTCCATGCTGATGGCTCGCGCAATTGGCGATGGTGAACCCCGCTATCTGCCAACCGTCATCGCAGACAAAACAACGGGCCTCACTGTCGTGAATGCTGTGTGCGCGGCTCTATTCTCTCGCGAACGTACTGGCAAGGGCCAATCAATCGAAGTGCCGATGTTCGAATCCACCGTTTCATTCCTGATGGCGGAACACCAGTGGGGACAAACGTTCGAGCCGGCAATGGGTACTGCTGGATACGCGCGACTACTTGCTGACAACAGAAAGCCATACAAAACCAAAGACGGGTTCATTTCGATGCTGCCCTATTGGGACAATCACTGGAAAACATTCTGCGGCATTATCAAACGACCGGACATGATTACCGACCCCCGATTTGACCGCATGAAAAACCGGCTGGTCAATATCAATGAAATGCACGCGCAAATCAGTGCAGCGTTACTGGAACGCACGACCGATGAATGGGTTACAGCCCTTGAGCAAACCAATGTTCCTTTCATGGTGGTGAACACGCTGGACGACCTGATTGACGACCCACATCTTGTCGAAAGCGGCTATTGGCAGATGTTTGACCACCCCACTGAAGGCAAAATCCGCATGGGGTCCGCACCATATAATTTTTCCGAAACGCCTGCATCCATTCGGCGACTGCCACCACATCTTGGTGAGCACAGCCGCGAAATTTTGGCTGAAGCAGGTTATTCGCCAGAGGAAGTCGCGGAGATGTTGAAAAACGGCACAACCCGTTCAGCGGATATTTAGTTCAATTGATAGGAGGGAAGCATGAGCAAACACGTTCAGGATGAAAAACCACCGATGACCGCAGAGGCCAAATCCTGGCTTGAAAAGGAAATCGCGTCACAGGAAGACCGATACAAGGCCATCGTTGAGGAACAGGACGGCCTGATCCCGGAACGGGAAAAATGGTATGCAGAGTTTCTGGAAATTGTTCAAACCCGCGGCTTCAGTGTGACCGGCGATACCCGCAGGCCGATACCCAAGGAAGAAGTTCCTGAAAAACCCGACCGCCCAGACGCAATGCGCGTCGTTTGGTAACCGGAAACAGGAAAGGAACAGACCCATGGCACGTCCACATATGGAACCCTATGTTGAGTTTAATGAAGACTACCGGCTGTTTGATTTCGCCGGCTATAAGGGAGCACACTACAAGGTGCTATCCCTTGACACCGATACCGGCGCCAGTTCACTGAAAGTTCGCTACGACGGCGGCTACAATCGCAAACCCGGCCTGTGCTATTCCGATATGGAAATCTTCGTACTGAATGGAGAACTGAAAGTCGGAACCGAAACCTGGGTAGAAGGCCACTATGCTTTCATTCCCGCCGGCGTTGCTCTGGGTGCGATTGAAGTGTCCCAGGGCGCGGAAGCTATCGTCTGGTATAATGACAGCGAACCGACCTTCGAGGAAAGTGATCGTGATCACCCGCTCGCACTCAAGGAAGGCTTTATCTCGGTTAACAGCTATCTTGGTCGACCCTGGGCCAGCGGATCAATTGTCTCACCTGCTACAGCAACCGGCTGCATGCTGAAACTTCTACGTTTTGATCCGATTACGGAGGCGATGACATTCCTGTATTGCATGACACCCGAGTTCATGCAGGACAACATCAGCTATCATGACTGCGCCGAAGAGAGCTACCATATCTGGGGCACCAGCTGGATGATGCAATTTGGTGACCTGCCCACTGGTGGTTATTTCTGGCGTCCACCCTATATCAACCATGGCTCATTCCGGTCGAAGCTCGGGTGTATTGCGATTGGCCGTACAGACAGTAAGCTTCACAACTATTTCCACTTCAACCCCTGGACCAACCCGGACGACAATCAGGCGCGCGCAGCCTCTTTCCTCTATCGCCAGCGCCCGCAATTGTTCCAGTGGGTAGCATCAGGCGGGCACAATCACCCGCACGGACCGCAAGGGCAGCTGAAGACCCAAAAGCCGCCGCACGACTTTGAAAACCCAGCTTATGGCAAACGACCGGATGTAAGCGCGCTGGCCAACCAAAGCTACACCTTCAGGGAAATGGACCATCTGCACGCTGATGAATATGTCCATAAAGTGCATCATGCCCACAAGACTGGCGACGACCATGATCACGATCATGAGCATGGCCATGCCCATCATCATGGTGACGGTGATATCGATCACAAGCACTAGGATAACTGAAACCAGTTGACCCCGGGAAACGGTCAGGGCGGCGCATCTGCGTCGCCCTTAATCTATATTTCCGTTTATCTTTTTTTCTGATACCGTCAGCGCATCAAGTCACGGATTGTGCCCATGCGGCCCGCCAACGCCCGGAGAAATACGGCATGCGCCCAGCGCCCCAGAGCGGTGAAATTCTTTGTCACAGCTGCCCTGCCCGAAAAAGCAGGCTGTGCTCGTCGTTGGATGAACAGGCAATATACGAACTGGACGCCATTGCGACCCGCATTGAGATCAAACCAGGTGGTTATCTGTTCGAAGAAGAAGACCCAAGCGACTATGTCTACAATATCAGTACCGGCATCGGGTTGCTGGAACGCCTGTCAAGCGACGGACGAAGGCAAATTATGGCTTTTCTGTTTCCGGGAGATTTCGCAGGGTTGCTGCCTGACGCAATCGCAAGCGTTAGTGCCAAAGCTCTCAGCAGATTAAGTGCCTGTCGTTGGCATATTCGCGACCTTGATGCGCTGATGGAACGCCATCCGGAACTAGAGCATCGCCTGCGCCGCATTGGTGGCCGTGTGCTTGCCACAACACTGGATCAGGTTTTTGTACTTGGCTGTAAAAATGCCCGCGAAAAGCTGGCCTATTTTCTGCTGCACATGGAGCACCGGCAAAAGGCGGCTCTGGGGCCACGAGAAACCTTGCACCTCCCGATGACCCGTGTTGATATCGCAGACTATTTGGGCATTACAGTTGAAACCGTGAGCCGCGTATTCTCGAAAATTAAACGCGAAGGCCTAATAGACCTGCCCGACCCCAACAATGTGATCATCAGACAGCGGGAACAACTGGAAGACATCGCAGAATATTATCCAAACGGTCACTAACGCCTTCCCCGGTCAACCTTGTAAAGCTGGCGAAACGAGTTTCTCAACAACTGCGCGAAGTTCGGCAACGTTAATCGGCTTTCCTACAATGGCATCAAAACCGGCTTCCTCGTAGCGACGCATATCATCAGGCAGTGTGTTTGCTGTCAGGGCGACAATCGGCAGCGATGACCTGGTCTCTTGCTTG
Organism: uncultured Kordiimonas sp.; assembly: GCA_947503625.1. GTDB lineage: Bacteria > Pseudomonadota > Alphaproteobacteria > Sphingomonadales > Kordiimonadaceae > Kordiimonas. Next base: position 908,387 of record CANNEK010000001.1, read on the forward strand.
ATAATTTTGTGCGCCTCCAGCCCATCCATGACCGGCATCTGGATGTCCATGAGAATGAGATCATATTCATTGCCGTTTTCGCGCACATTTTCAACGGCTTCCAACCCGTTGACAACAGCAACCCCTGACCAGCCTTCCCGCCTGATCAGGCGGCCAACCAATTCCCGGTTCACCGGGTTGTCTTCAGCATACAATATGCGAACAAGGCCGGGTTCATCCCCCGGTTCAGGCGACCGGAGTTCCCCGAACGCTTCAGCGGCAGCACTACGGGAATTGTCTGAGACAAATTGCCTGTCACCCTTTGACTGTGATCTGTCCGGCAAATCCATTAATTCCACGGCAGGCAACGTCAGCTCGAACCAGAAAGTGGACCCTTCCCCAACGGTACTGGTGGCTCCGATCCTTCCCTTCATCAGATCGACCAGATCCCGGATAATCGCCAGACCGAGTCCTGTGCCTCCGGTCGTACGAGTGGAACTTGAATCCGCCTGTTCAAAGCGGTCAAATAGTTTGTGCAATCGATCGTCAGCAATACCAACACCTGTATCCCGCACAGTCCACTTCAATGTGATTTCTGCCCCGGGTTTCATCACTTCAAGCGTAATATCTATGCGCCCGTTTTCGGTAAACTTGAGGGCGTTCTCAAGCAAGTTCAGCAAGATCTGGCCGATGCGAATATTATCGCCCCGCACCGGAATCCTTGCCTGCTCTGGAAGATCAAGACTGAGTGTGATGTTTTTCTGGCGAACGCGATGATCGAAGATCGACGTAATATCTTTGGTAAGCAACACTGCGTCTAGCGGCTCCGAGTTGAGAAACAGTTTTCCAGCTTCCAGTTTGGCAATATCCAGAATGTCGTTAACGACCATTAAAAGATAGTGAGCACTTTTGCGCGCCGTACCCAGGTAATGCGCTTGCTCGGCTGACAATTTGGTGTCTTCCATCAAGTCAATCATGCCGATGACACCCGTTAGAGGCGTACGCAATTCATGGGTCATGTTGGCTAGAAACTGGTCTTTCGCCTGATTGGACAGGGCCAATTTTCGAGCATTGTGTGAATGCACCACCTCCAGTTCGATAAGTTTTCGAATAGTTGGCATGCGCACAAAAAAAGCAACCGCGGATAGCGCCAGTCCTCCTATCAGGATAGCGATGTAAGGCGTAACATTTGCGACCTGCAGATCAAACAGGCACCACGCGAAAATGATCAAAAAAGGTACGACAAAAGTCAGCCAGATCATGAAAGTGGAGGAAGCCAGCCCGAAGGCAACCAACACCATGGCGGAGAAGAAAAACTGGTTCAGATTGCCGGTTGTATGAAGGATATAAAAAACATTGAAGGTAACAAGCGTGCCAAGCAAGATGGTTAGCGGGCGCACCAGCGACGGACGCAGTTCATTCCGCCATTGTGCCAACAGAATACCAGAGCACAACAAAACCCCTGCCGCCAGGACGACTGAAGCAATCAATGCCTGGCCAACGGAATAGAGAACGAAAGACGCTACCATCCGTGTCATAAAAACAGCGCCGACAGCAAGCGCCAACACCCTCAAGGTTGCCAACTCGAAAGCTATCTGTTTGTCATGCACCTGTTTCTGAACATCTGCGGCATCTGCACGCAGATCAAGATCTGTTTCGGCCATCCACACCCCCCAAAGTGTAGTCTTGCCTGCTCATTTTGGCGCAAGATGATAATTTAATGAAGAAAATTCTACTTTTTCTTTACAATCAGTTGAGAAATTCCCAGACGCGTCGCGGCAACGCAACAGGACCACAAGGCTCTGTACCAACCAGACACCAGACCACCTGACAGGCACCTGCCGGGCCACCCGTAGAAATTGGGTTACCATCTCAGGATAACCATTTGTTATCTATTATTAATTTTATAGAGATCACAACTGCTGATGCAGGTGAACAATCAGATTACGCCGTCATCGTCCATTTTTTTGATCGAAGCCTGCTGTGCACCTATGAAATGGGCACGGTCAGGTGTTTTAACCAATCCGTCCTGATCAAGAAGACTGTTGGCGGGCTGTGTTCCCAGTGTGGCATAGGTTTCAGCAAAAAGTTCGAGTCTTTGACGCGCCAGCATATTACTCATGCCCGGGCGGCGGCGGTGTTTCCGCAGCGCGTTCAGGTCAATGCAGGCATGCGCTGTCATGGTCTGGCCCCAGCCGCTTTCCGCTTGCACGATACCTTTGTAGTCAACGATGGAAGATCGGCCATCAGTGGCAGAAAACGGCAGATCATGGCCCCTAATACCACCAGCATTTGCAGACACCACGTAAGCTAGATTTTCAAGCGCGCGCGCTTTTCTTGCTATTGCTTTTGGCGTGTCCGAAACCGAGCCCATCTCGCCGGTTGCATGCAAAAAAACCTCTGCCCCCCTAAGCGCCAGCGCCCGGGCAATTTCCGGATAGAGAATTTCCTCAGACGCGATAGCCGCCAGATTGCCTATTTCGGTTCTGGCAACAGGAAACACACCGTCCATGCCATAGATATCAAGATACTTGTCCCAAACGTCATGCGGCGTGGGCGCAAACATCGAGTTAAGACGACGATATCGCAGCACGACATCCCCGTTAGGGCCAATGATAAAACAAGCCTGAAAATACAGGTTGGGGAAATGAACATCCCGTTCGTAGGCGTTGCCCATCAAATAGAGTGTGTTATCCTGCGCGACTTTCCCCAGGGCTTCGTATTCAGGACCGTCAACATCAATAGCCGCTTTGTCTGCCCAGCCGGGAACCGTATCTCCCAGCGGGTAAGCCGTAAGCACATACTCCGGCAGGACAATCAGCTTTGTATCAGGGCCGACAAATTGTTTGGTTGCCTTCACTTCACCAGCGAGCCGTTCAATTGTTGCCATCATTGACGCCCGCGCTTCTTCTTTTGTCGGCAGGTTGTTCACGGCATCACATGCTGTTTGCAGCGCAGCGGCATAATAGCTTGGGCCCAGTAATTGCTGATCGTTCATACGTCACCTCTTGTTTAGCCAGACTATAACCAACTCTCTCGCAATAGCACTTGTTTTACATCAAGATTAATCTAAAATGATATATAGATATGACATTTGATGCGGAGCCAATCATGACCGAGCCGATGAACCAGCAAATTCGCCTGAGAGCAACACCTGAGGGCATCCCCACGGCAGACCATTTCGTCCTGGCCGAAAGTGCGATCACACCTCCGGCTGACGGTGAGATTGTGTGTCGCAATCTGTATCTGTCGCTTGACCCATATATGCGCAGCCAAATCGCGGGTCGCCATATTTCCGGCAGCATCGCACCGGGTGATGTGCTGCGCGGCGAAACCATAGGGGAAGTGGTTGAAAGCAGGCATCCTGACTTCAAGCCCGGCGATCATGTTCTGGTGCCTGGCGGATGGCAAACATACAGCACAGTTGCACCGGTGACAGACCCAATGCGGCCTGATGGCACCCGCAAACTTGACCCCCGGATCAAACCGCCTTCGCTAGCGCTTGGTATCCTGGGCATGCCGGGCCTGACCGCATATGCGGGGCTGAAACATCTGGGCGAGCCGAAAGAAGGCGACGTGGTTGTCGTGTCTGCCGCATCTGGCGCCGTCGGGTCCATGGTCGGCCAGTATGCCAAGTCACTTGGTTGCACGGTTATCGGGATTGCGGGCAGCGCCGACAAATGCAAGTGGCTGACCGAAACAGCGGGCTTCGATGGATGCATCAACTATAAGGAAGAAAGTGTCGCGGACGGCGTAGACCGGCTGTGCCCAAAAGGCGTGGACATCTATTTCGATAATGTCGGCGGCGAAACCCTGGATGCAGTGGCCTGGCGCCTTGCCATCGGGGCGCGAATTATTCTGTGTGGTCTCATTTCCCAGGTAAACTCAGGCGCCCCTATCGTGGGGCCAAGCCCGGGCGCAATCATCAAGGCGCGTGCCAATATGCGCGGTTTGGTCGTGTATGATTTCTGGGATCAGATGGACGATATGATTGATACGTTCGTGCCACTGATTGAGGCAGGCAAGATGCACTTTCTTGAAGACGTCAGTAACGGCATTGAAGCGGCACCTGACGCCTTCGCCCGGCTGATGAACGGCAAGAATTTTGGCAAAACCATCATAAAGCTCACCTAAGAGGCTCGACCTTCCCGCCTGGTCGAGTTAACTTCTCGTCAGGAATGAAGTTTGCAACCGTGGGGTTAGGTGGGGTCTATGAAGTATTTTAAGTCGGCTGGCAAATATGTCGGCTTGCCGCTGCTGTTATTGCTTGCAGGAGCTGTCGTTGGTGCGGCCATCATTATCGATACTGGCAAAACCTACAATGACGACGCCAACTGGTTTGATTCACCAAACGGTATTGATGAAGCAGAAATGGTCACGCTGGGCGGCGTTGAGCAATATGTTCGCATCCGTAGCCGCGACAAGGCAAACCCTGTAATGCTTGACCTGCATGGCGGCCCGGGCTGGCCCCAGACCGGCATGTCGTACCGGAACCTGCGTCCGCTCACGGAATATTTCACCCTTGTGGAATGGGACCAGCGAGGTACTGTTCGGTCTCCGGTGGCCGATCCAGCGCTAAACCCCACAAGCTACGACCGAATGGTCGATGATACGGTTGAGCTAATTGAGCACCTTCAACAGCAACTGAATGTCGAAAAGGTCACGCTCGTCGGTCATAGCTGGGGCGCCATGCTGGGCCTTGGTGTCGTCCAGAAGCGACCAGACATCATTTCAGCCTATGTCGGTGTTGGGCAGGCCCTGAGCTGGAAAGGCGGCTTTGACGAGTCACGCCGTTTGAACATCGAGGCTGCGGAACGCGCTGGCGATACTGCTACCGCCAACCGCTTGCGCGCCCTTACCGATACATGGCCGGGCAAAGATGATTTTGATGGCATCATGGGGCGCATCAGCACAATCCAGGAACCGCTCACGGACTTCGGCACGTCTCTGCATGCTTCAAAAAGCAACAGTTTCTTCACGTCGGATATTGCGCATGATCTGTTGTTCTCACCAGAGGTGTCCTTCATGCAGGCTATGGGACTGCTGAGCGGTGAAAGCCAGACCACAAAGCAGCTGTTTGCCGATCTGCATGACCGTGATCTTCGGCTTCAATTCGGAACACGATATCAGGTTCCCATGTTCCTGTTTCAGGGAGAGCACGACTGGCAAACACCAACAAGCTTTGTTCGTCCCTGGTTTGAGACGCTGGAAGCACCGCACAAAGAATATGTGAATTTCGAGCATTCTGCTCACATCGTCATCAACGAGCAACCCGGAAAATACCTGCATGAGATGATCACGCGGGTTCGTCCCTTCTCGCTCCTGCAAAGTGCCGCAAATTAAATCAGCCCCAACGCACCGGGGTTGATCTGCCCCGTCGGATCAAGCTGCTTTTTCAGTCCTTCAACCACAGCATAGCTGCCGGGTTCCAGCCCTTCACGGTACGGGTATGCCTTTCCTATCTGCATGTGAACAGCGCCTCGTTCCAGAAACAGCTTGTTCAGCGCTGCACGAACTTTCATCACAACAGCATTGCCTTCCGGGCGCCCGCCAAAGTCCTGAAAGTTCTTTTTCGCGCTGTCTTCCACAACTTCTTCCTGAATTTCCATGCGTTCGTCAGGCCAGAAAAACACTGGCTCAAGCACACAAGTGCTGGTGCCGATGGTTGCGATCAGATAGCCGGTATTAATGCCATGTGCGTCCATTTCTTCCCGATGATCAGCAAAACACTGCTCCACAGCCGCCATTGTTTCCGGGCCTTTCGAGTGTGGCACAAGCCCGTGAACCGGTAACCAGCGCTCTCCCTCGGGGCCAACCATATTGTTGAGCGGGGTAAAAGGGTTGGCGCTGATGATTTTGGGAATGGAGTTTTCCAGTTTTTCGCCGCCCGCTTTCCGGCAAATCTCTTCAATTTGTGCCAGCGCATCGTCAGCACCGGCGGCACTGTGGGCCTCGGTGATAAAATGATAGCTATACTGTGCATCATCCATAAACGAGCGGCCCGCGAGCGCCAGTTTGGCACCATCCTTAAGGGCCTTAAACGCACCACCAGATGACTTCATAACATTGGTAAGAGTTTTCACATCGCTGGCGAGGCTTTGGCGTTTCATCCGCTGGCTCTGCAAATAAGGGTCAAACCCGAAACTCTCTGTTGCAAGGCCACGGCGCGATACTTCGCTTGCCGCCCCGAACAAGGATGGATGGTCCTTGAAATTGAAGGATGCGAAGCGTTTGTGTGGCGGGTCCGTGATCAGCTTCAGTGTTACAGTGGCTTTCAGCCCCAACGAGCCGGCGTCCGCTGTAAACAGGCCTGTCAGGTCCGGCCCATAGTGCCGCATAAACGGGCTGGAATTCACCTGAGCGCCTGCACCGGTTTTCAAAATACTGCCATCCGCCAGCACAACCTCGAAACCAATAGCACTATCAGCCGCTGTACCGTGCACACCGGAACCGAAGAAGATACTGTTTTGGCTCATGCCACCGCCAACGGTTGCCCGTATACCTGAGAGAGTTCCCCAAAAGGGCGGTCGCACGCCTGTATCTTTCAACTTTTCATGCATATCCACCCACTTACACCCGGCCTCAACAGTAACGTACATGTCTGTCAGGTTCACTTCGAGGACACGGTTCATACGTGCCATATCCACGGTGATCGCTTTTGAGTTGGTCGGCAGATAACCACTAGTATAACTCATGCCACCGCCACGAGGGAAAACCGAATACCCCGCTTCTACGGCGGCTTTTACAGCCGCGGCCAGCTCTTCCTTGTCGCCCGGCCGGATCACCGCGTTGGTAACAAAATCAGCGCGCTTGCTTACGTCCTGTGAGTAAAAACGCCGGTCTGCTTCATCAAGAAGCAAGTTATCAGGGCCAAGGATTTGGATCAGGCGATCCTGGAGAGAAGCGTCCATGAAAAGTTCCTACTTATTTTACCAAAAACAATGATAGCGACGGCGTAAAAGTGACGATCAGCAAGCCGATAATCATCAGAGCGAGAAACGGCAGGACCGATTTGGCGATCAGCCAGAAGTCTTCCCGGAAGGCCGTCATGGCAACAATCAGATTGAGGCCCAGCGGCGGCGTGAGATAACCGATCTCGAGGTTCGTGATCATAATGACGCCGAAGTGCACAGGGTCCACACCCTGTGAAAGTGCCAAAGGCATCAAAAGCGGTGATATAATCAGGATCGCGGAACCGATATCCATAAAACAGCCCACTGCCAGTAACAGTACCATCGTGATTAACAGGAATGAGACAGGATCAGAGACCAGTTCCGTCATCCAGCCCACAAGGGCAGTCGGGATTTGCTCGTAGGCCATAAATGTGTTGATCGAAAGTGCCATCATCAACAATGGAAACAGGCTACCCATCATGGTTGCTGTTTCAAGCGAAGTGTCTTTCAGTTCGGCAATCGTCATGTCGCGGTGGATAAACAGTTCCACCAGCACAGCGTAAAACACGGCCACGGCTGCGGACTCTGTTGCCGTGAACCAACCTGCGTAAATGCCGCCAAGAATCACAACTGGCATAAAGAGAGCGAAAATCCCGTTTTTCAGTGCGTTCCACAGCGCCCCGACATTGAACGGTGCACGCTCCTTCGACCAGTTTACTATCATGGAGTAGACGATGAAGATGGACGTCAGCAGTATCGCCGGACCTATACCCGCTTTAAACAGATCGGCAATGGAAGTCTCCGTCATCACACCATAAAGAATGAGCGGGATAGAGGGCGGTACAATGATACCGAGCGTACCGGCAGCACACAGCGCACCAAGTGCGAACTTCTTGCTGTAGCCTGCATCAATCAATGCCGGGTACATCACAGAACCAACAGCAATCAGCGTTACGGTGCTGGAACCCGAAATAGCGGCAAAAAACGCGCACGAGAGTATAGTGGCAATCGCCAGCCCGCCCGGTATAGGGTTCATTGCTTCACGCATGATCGCAATCAGGCGTTTGGCGATAGATCCACGCGACATGATATTGCCAGCAAGAATAAACAGTGGAATTGACAGCAGCACTTCCTGATCAGCCGCCGCCCAGGCATCGAGAACGACATAGTCCAGCTTGCCGTCACCCCATGCGAGGTACGAAAAAGCCGCAGCAAACATCAGCATGATGACGATGCGCTGCCGCAGCACCAGCATCACGATTAGCGAGGAAGTTAGGGCAAGCGCACTCATAACTTGCCTCCTGTACCTTTAATCTCGGCCTGCAGATCCGCTGGCACGCTGTCAAGGCTCGCGGCATCCTCGAGCTGAGGTCGCAGTTCAGGTATCAGCCCAAAGATGCTGTGCCGAATGGCGGCAACAAAGAACACCAGCGGGATCAACGCCTGCATGGGCCAGACGGGAATACGCAACATCCGCGTGGCTTCACCCAGTTCATACGTCTCCATCACAACGCCAACACCAACAATGGCAAACGCTAGACAGAAGGCTGCCGTCAGAAGTTCTTGTATCCGTGTGATGGCGGTATCCCAATGATCAGGCAACCAATTGTCGGCAAATTTGGGGCGCAGGTGTCGACGCGCATCAGACGCAAGGCCAAAGCTTACAAACGCTGTGGCTATCATGGCAAACACGCCGATGCGCGGCGCGCCTGCGATACCAACACCGGTCAGCTTACGGCTGAAAACATCGGCGATGATGATCAGTGTCATGACGGCAAATGCCATCAAAGTGATAGCGCGCTCGGTTTTTGATACGACGGCCAGAAACTTCTTTGCAATTTCCATCAGTCTGCCCCCCCGATCGGCGCTGCCGGTGCATCGAATTCGCCAGCCGCCAAACGGGCACGATAGTCGGCACGGCCTTTCAGCATTGCCTGATAAATCATTGCAGACTGCCCACCAACCCGCTCCACAATGCGTGCCGCATTATCTTTTGTTGCATCAACCCAAAGAGCGCGATCTTCATCACCCAGGGTATGGATGCTCACGGCAGGATCGGCGTCAACTTTTTTACCCAAAGACTCTGTCATCGCCCGCACACCTGCGCGCGCAGCTGCAGAGCTCGGGAAGGCGTTTTCGATCAACTCCTGATCTGTCGGGCTCAGGCTGTTGAACCACTTGTAATTCATCACAACAACACCGGTATCGTATGAATGGCGCGTCAGTGTCAGATGAGACGCTTCTTTGTCCAGACCGGTGATTGCGTAGAGCAGCATGTTGGTTTCACCCCCATCTACAAGGCCTGTCTGCAATGACGGGATCAGGTCGGGAAATGGCATCTGGATCATGTCACCACCAATAGATTGCATCAGAACCTGCGACGCCTCTGACGCCTGCGATCTCAAGGCATAGCCCTCTGCGTCTATTGGCCGAAGGATCGGCGTCTTGCCGAAAAAATTCATCCAGCCAACATCGACCCAACGGACAAGAATAAGGTTCCGTTCTGCAAACAGCGGCTGGAATACATCCAGAAGATGTTCGTCCATCACATAATCAAGTTCTGTGCGATCCTTGAAAAAGAAAGGCGTCAGCAAAACCGAGAGTTCAGGGACAATTGCAGAAGCGCCGCCAATAGTGAAGCCGCCAAACTGAATGCGGTTGCGGCGGATGTTGCTCATGGTGACCGGCTCTCCGCCGGTTTCACCCCTGATCAGGAGCTTGATAGCAACCTCGCCATTGGATCGACCTTCGGCGTTGCGCCTGAATATCTGCCAATCATTATCCCACGGCGAACCCGGCGCGGCGAAAGCCCCCACCGTTACCGTCAACCTTGGCTCCGGCGTTTCCTGAGCCACAAGCGTTGTAGCTGATACCGCCCCGAAAAACGCCAACCAGACTGCCGACTTTATTACTCTCAACACTTTCATCCCCTCAGAGCACATCTGTAGACCGTAAAGCCTACTGCACAATCTTCATGGTTACCAAATGATCATACTCGGTCGGCCATCGATAGTCCGGCGCACCGTCCAGGAACTTTGCAGCATGGTCTTTTGATGTCACAGCATCAATCATGCTCCAGCCCGTGGGCCCGGCAAGCTCGGCAAACTCCGCGGGCTCGAAGCCTGAAACAATTGGCTCGCCGCGAGCGCGGGTATAGTCCATTAACCGCTGAAGATCAGCGGCAGTTTCCGGAATAGTGGCCAGAAATTCAGGCTTAAACAGGCGACCGTCCATAAAATCTGCGACGAGCATGCTGTCTGACGCCGCGATGCCTGCCAGCCCTTCCAGCGACCGAACAATTGTCTCCCGGTCCAGATAGATCAGCACACCCTGCCAGCTGAAAAAAACTGGCTTCGCCGGATCAAAACCCGCTTCCAGCAGGCGATCTTCTACCTTTTGTTCCGCGAAGTTAACCGCAACATACTGGTGATCAACTGTAACCTTCTTTCCGCAGGACGCCATTCTGGCGCGCTTGGCAGCCTGACTTTCCGGCGTGTCCACCTCAAAAACAGTCACGCCTGCAAAACGGGCGTCTGCCCGCAAGGCAAAGGTATCAAAACCGGCCCCTAGCAAAACATACTGGCTGACACCTGCCTTAACCGCATCAACGAGCCGGTTTTCACAGTACCGGGCACGGGAAAGCACACTGAGCGAGGACTTCAAATGCCTGAACATGCCCTGCCTCATGAAATAGTTGCGCAGTAAACCATTGCTGCACTTCAGGCGGAACATCAGACCAAGCATCCGGCTTGCGTAAGGGTCATCAAAAAGCTTGGCTTCAGGGCCATAGTGGTAGGCTGCACGCACCGCCGCCACCATTTCCGCTGTTTTGCTTGCCTGTCGCATCCGATTTGCCTCAACCGATCTCGATGAGCTCGATCAGCTCTCCCGCAGCGCCAATACAACTGGCCGTGCGCCTGCCGTCATACATGGCACCGCTTTGATGACGCGGCGGTGTTATAAACTCGACATTGATCTCATCAAGTGACTGAACCATATAGCTTACAACAGCAATACCGGGAGGAAGCATGCCTTCTGCTTTCTTGCGCTCGATAGTGCCGTTTGGATACTGGTCAATTTCATTGTTGACCAAGCGACCGACCCCTGTGGTGGTGATATCGGTTTTATGGTCTGTACCAAGCCCAAATGCATTGTTAATCACGGTGTAGGTAAGGTTGTAGCTGTCACCTTCTCGCCAGCCGAATGTGGTCGTATAAAATTCAATAGCCTTTTCGCGGTCAGGTGTGGCCAGCACCATGATAAAAATATGGTCCACCGGCGCAGCTGCCTTCGGCAGGTCTTCATTGGGCATATTGCCACGCACTTCGTTCAGGAACAGTACTTCATTCGCAGGCCCGATCGCCTGCATCGGAATAAAAATGTTGGAAATCTCCAGCTCAACCGGCGGGCCAATCACCTCGAACGGTGATGCTTCCAGTTTTGCGTACAAGGCATAAACATCTTCCACGCATATTTCCATAGCGTTCCAGCCATACGTACGAAGCGGCGTATAGGCTGGCATATCAGGATTTTCAACAATACGAACGTACACCGGTGTAGCGCTCGACGATCCCATAACAAAATAGGGCTGACCAGCCATACCGGGTGCGCCCCATCCTGCCGCCATGTCATCTGGAACCGTATTTTCTTCAACGACAGACCAACCGAAATACTCGCTATAGGTTTCGGCAAGCCTGGCAGCATCAGGTGCACTTACCGTCGCGGCCTTGATCAGCCCCTCAGTATCGAAAGAAGATGTATTTGTCATCGGATCCCACTATCCCAGATTTATCCTGATCGTGGCGAAAAACGCGCTGAAACAACAATGACGTATGTCAATATTTCACAACAAATGTTATAGATGTATATCATTTTATAGCAAGAGATTTGATCTATGTCTTGGGAGGCAATTCCTGAGGCGATTAAAGTCAGCCGATATTCAACTGTCCGGGGGATGCACTTATGACCAGATTCTCTATTAATCGTCGCCGTCTGTTACTCACAGGTGCCGCAGCAGTTGCCGCCCCGGCGCTCGGCTCCCTTGCCTTCGCCCGCAATCTTGATTGCGACGTTGCCATCGTTGGTGCCGGCCTGTCCGGTCTGAATGCTGCACGGCATCTCGAAGAAGAAGGCCTGCGCGTACTGGTTCTTGAAGCACAAAACCATGTTGGTGGCCGGGTTCTTTCGTTTGATGACATGGACGGTATACAGGAAGCTGGCGGCCAGTCCATCGGCATCGGTTATGCCCGTATGGTTGCGGCTGCTGACGACCTTGGCCTCTCGCGATACAACCCCGGAACTTCAAATCCGGTATTGCGCCGCCGCGGCACCACTATGTTCTATCAGGGGCAGTCTTTCGCCAGCGCCGAAGAATGGGGCAAAAGCGAGCTCAACCCGTTTGAGGGCGACGACCGCAACCAATTCCCGTGGCAGCGCATGCGGGCTCTCGTTGGTCAATTGAACCCGGTCAAAAACGCGGAAGACTGGCTCGACAGCACGTATCACCCTTATGATATCTCATTGAATGCGACGCTGAAGAAAGCTGGTCTTACAGACGCGCAAATCCAGCTGATTGCAAACGTTAACCCGACATACGGTGATGGCGGAGACAGCATTTCCGCGATGATGCATTTCTATGCCGCTGCCTGGATCAGGCGACAATTTGCTTTCATCGACCCAGGCACGACGCCCACGTTCCAAATCACCGGTGGCAACCAGATGATACCGAAGGGCATGGCATCGAACCTGAAAGCCCCGGTGCGTCATGGCTTCAAGCTGGGCTCTGTCGACCAAACCGGGGGCACCGTCAGCCTTACCAGCACAAACGGACAAAAGGTGCGGGCAAAGGCTGTGATTTTGACCCTACCTTTGAAAGCTCTTTCAAAAGTGGACTTCGCGGACGACATGCCCCGTGAGCGCATGGTTTCGATCAGGGCAGTGCCCTACTCACGTGTGTATCAGGGCTTTTTTGCCATCGAAAAACCGTTCTGGGAGGATGATGGACTTCCCCTTACCTACTGGACTGACACACCGGTCGGGCGGCTGTTTGTTTCTGCTGGCGAGGATGATGGCCCCGCATACGTAAAAAGCTGGTCAACGGGCCTGGCAGCGAAACAGCTGGACGGCATGAATGATGATATGGCCCTGGCAATGCTGCAACGGGAAATTCACCGCATCAGGCCTTCAACCAAAGGTAAAATCAGGCCGGTCAAAACATGGTCCTGGCAACAAAACGAGTTTGCTGGCGGCACCTATGCGGCTTGGGCACCCGGCCAGGTTACCGGCATTGTTCCAACAATAGGCAAACCCGTGGGCAACATGTTTTTTGCTGGCGAGCATACCGCTCAGCTGGACAGAGGCATGGAAGGAGCGATGGAATCGGGTGAACGGGCGGCTTTCGAAGTTCTGGAAAAACTGGAAGGTTAAAGATATCTGGTTTCTAATCGGAACCCTGAACGCTTTTCATTAGTTCAGCTTGACCACCATTACGTTTCCATACCCGTATGGCACGATCAAGACCTTCTGCGCGATTAACGCAAGCACCGTTTTTATTGACAGCCATGTGAATGTCCAGCCGCATGTTGGTATTCGGTAATTCAGTGACATCCACATCCAACTCGGAAGCGCGGTTCAACGTCGCCTGATATTCACCCAAAACCACATCAATTGCGCCGTTTGTGAGTTTGTTCATCAACTCTTCGGGCGTGTCCCATACGGCCTCGCCGTGCAGCCGTGTCAAATAGGCGGGTATTGGCCAAACACCTTTAAGCGCCCTGTTCACACCGACCTTTGGGTGTTCAACGGTAAGGGCGTCACTCCCGGTTAAGTAAAAAGGCCCCCACCGATAATTGATCCAGGGACCAACAAACTGCATGGTTTTCTCGCGCTCGCTGGTACGCATGGCAACCGCCAGAATATCAATTTTTCCGGCTTCAAATTGTTCCAGTATGTTCGACCAGCGGTCAACGGGATGCTTCACAATAGTCAGCATTGCTTCAGCAAAAATTTCAGTAGCGGCGTCAACAAGAGGGCCTACATAATGGCCCTCATGGACACTGGCCCAACTACCCAGTTTTTCAGGAAAAGCCACAACACACTGTTGCCCCGCAGCAGGGCTGGCAAGCGCAAGGCAGCACACCAAAAAGATAGCTATTTTCCTGCGTCTATCAATCGCCTTTGAGTGGCGACAAACAGTCAACTTCATTATCGCTTTCATTTTGCCCGCCCTCTGGCAGATTTCATGATATCGGCAAAGTTTTTGGCAAGCGGCGACGCTGTTGAATATGCCAGCGCTATGTCAGACTGGCTCCATTCAGCAAGCGCAACATTCAAAGCGTCTTTTTTATGCATGCAAGGTGCATCTTTTCGGATTGCAACGTAGGACAACATCTCAAATTCGATGCCCGGCACCCGTTCCAGTTCCTGCTTCATCTTGTCCTGAAGATAACCAACACCAATCACCGGGCCATAAATCATGTCGATATAGCCAGTTTCAAGCATACGACCCAAACGTTCCAGGGGCATGCCTATTATCTGCCCGTTAATATCTTTCACTGCTTGCTGTACCGGCGCGAGGTCCGCGTAGGTATTAAACACACCCACTTTCGGGTTGGTGGTATCCACCTGAGGCTCGCCGCTTTTCTGGTATGCATACCACTTGGAACGAAATATCGGCCCAAGAAATTCAAGGACTTCTGCCCGTTCAGGCGTTTCAAGCGCCACTGATAACCCGTGACCATTTCCTCGCATCACTTGCTCAGTGGCACGGGACCAGGGCACAAAGGGCTCAGGGGCCAGATGAACACCTGCCGACTTGAAAGCTGATGTCAATTGTCTGGAAAACTCGGAAGTAGGCATCTCACCAAAATCGGCAGCATAGTCTTCCCAGCTTTTGGTAAAATGTATTCTGCAAGTCGGCATTCCGCCTTTTTCACTGGATATTGACGGTTGCTGATAGTCAGCTTCCTGTGCTGAGACGGAATGCGTCAATAACATCAGCACCAAAAGAAAAGCGGTATTAAGGGTTATTTTTTTCTTCGATTGCATTGGCTTGCTCTATAAACCCTCAAGGCTTTTTTCAATAAAGCATCGCCAAGTGCAATGTTGCATGATCAGGCTTTGAAACTGCCCTTACGAACGGTGCTCTTCCCGTTTATCACTCAATCTTCTTAATAATCGGTTTATCAACTTCGAAGAGGCCTTTCCAAGGTTATGTATGGCTTGACTCTCGCGACAAAAAATGAGAACAAATAGTGAACATTTGTTCTAGAAGATAACCTTTATATTATGCCTATTAACGCCATAAACGATAATGCCAGCACTACCCATATTGGCTGTCACGACGCAGCCGACATAAGGCAGAAAAATAGCTCTGAGTGTCACAAACCCGATCTTTTGTCGTCTCTGCGCGCTGAACTCGCCCGGCTTGATCCGGCGAAAAATGGTCCTGTCATTTTACAAACTGAACCACAACAAACCGACGAATCATCAGATGCAGGCGAACACCACAAAACGGAAAGGCTCCCTGCGGGCTGGTTACATGAACTATGGGCACCGCACCCCCGAGATCATGCCACAGCAATGGCCTGGGCCCTTTCTGAAATAACGCATAGCGATAAACCAGTCTTGTGGATAACAAGCCGCACCATGCTTCGCGAACAGGGTCTGCCGTATGGACCAGGCCTGTTCGCGCAGGGATTTGATCCGTCCCGGTTCATTCTGGTACGTGTGCAATCGGAAAAGGATGGGCTTTGGGCACTTGAGGAAGCGATAAAATCTTCAGCGTTTGCAGGCATTGTCGGAGAATTTGAAGACATTGACCTGACCAGCAGCAGGCGGCTTTCTTTGGCAATCCAAACACATGACACGCACTGTATTTTGCTGATGCGCTGCGCGGTGGAACCACAAAGCGTTGCTTATAGCCGCTGGCGTGTCACACCGATTGCCAGCGCAACTGGTAGTATCACCTCAAGCAATCTACCGGGAGTGCCCCGGTTAAAAGCGTCACTGTGCAAGCATCGTGGCGGAGAACTCCCTCATCAATCAATTCTGGAGTGGCAGGATGCGACGCATCGCTTCCATATGGTTACCCCAATGGCCAATCAACCGTTGGTGCCGGGCTCGGGTGCAAACAGCCCCCCTGCAACAACCCCCAATGACAGCAATGGGGCAACCGACAAACACCTTCGCGCTTACGCACACAGTTAACCAGACACAAAAACTGTATGCCGTATCTCTGGCAGCACAAACGCAAGGGTTAATACAAAATATGTCGCTCGCAGAGGCGCGGGCCATTGTTCCTGCACTGGATACTGCCCCTGCCAACGAGGACGCCGATGCAAGGGCCCTGAACATGTTTGCCCGTTGGTGTGACCGCTATACGCCACTGTTTGCCCTGGATGGCGCTGATGGTTTGCTACTAGATATTACCGGCTGTGATCATCTTTTTGGTGGGGAACAGGCCTTGATCGATGATTTGTCACACAGGATGGAAAAGGCCGGCATTATAGCCCAGTTTGCCATTGCAGACACAGTCGGTTCTGCCTGGGCATTAGCCCGCTATGCCCCCGGTTATATTCTACCGAAAAGCGACATTCAGGAAAAAGTGGCGGCATTGAACAGCCTGCCTGTCAAAGCTTTGCGGCTGGACAGACGCAGTGTCGTAACTCTGCACAGACTGGGTTTGAAAAGAATCGGGGACCTCACAAAACTGCCACGCCCGGCGCTGGCCCGACGTTTCAGGGGCGCACCGGCAAAAGATGTTACCGACCTTCTCAACCGGCTTGATCAGGCCCTTGGCACCAAAGCAGAAGCGGTTGTGCCCCTGCAGCCCTTGCCCGTCTGGCGCCTTCGTCATGCATTCTCTGAACCCGTCATGCATTTAGAGGCAATTGAACTGGCCTTGCCCACCCTGATTAACAATCTGATGCCCATCCTGGCGCAGGCAGAAATGGGGGTGAGACGACTTATACTCAGTGCTTTCCGGGTCGATGGCAGTGTCCAGCATATCCGTATTGGCACCAGCAGACCCACACGCGATCAGACACATCTAAAACGATTGTTCACAGAAAAACTCGACACTCTTCAGTCCGGGTTCGGGTTTGACCTTCTGATGCTGTCAGTCAGCGAAAGTGAAAAACTGCCACCAAAACAGATTGCCACTTTGCGGGATACCCAGATGGAGGAGACTGCCCATGTTCTGGACCGATTGAGCGCACGACTGGGGGCTGGTGCCGTGATACAGCTGAAACATCGTCACAGTCATATCCCGGAACGGGCACAATCCTACAGTCCGGCTTATAATGGGCCACTTGAGTGGGAAACAATTCCACAAAATCTTGCACCCCGGCCTTTACGCCTGCTGCCACACCCTGAAGCCATGCAGGTGATGGCGGAAGTGCCGGAGGGCGCACCACGCCGGTTTCGCTGGCGGCGGGTCAACCACCGCGTTTTGAAAGCCGAAGGCCCGGAGCGGCTTGCCTGTGAATGGTGGTTAACAGGTGAAACCGAGACATCGGAAGACCTGACCCGTGACTATTACCGCATTGAAGTAGAAGGCGGGGCGCGGTTTTGGGTCTTTCGGCGCGGGCTTTATGCTGTAGCTGGCGTACGCCCTGCTGAAACCATAGATGACCCTTTAAACGGCACAGACCCGCAGTGGTTTATGCACGGCTTTTTTGCCTGAAGATCTACCATGTACACAGAATTACACAGCACAAGTAACTTCAGTTTCCTCCGCGGTGCGTCACACCCGGAAGAACTGGTGATTATGGCAAAGCTAGCCGGATTGCAGGGTATTGCCATCACAGACCGAAACAGTTTGGCCGGGGTGGTGCGAGCGCACAAGGCCGCCAAAGAACATGGCATTGCGTTCCTTCCAGCCTGCCGGCTTGACCTGATGGATGCGCCGCCTTTTCTGGTCTACCCCACTAACCGGGATGCCTATGCACGCCTGACTGAATTACTGACCATTGGCAACCGCCGAGCGCCCAAAGGGGAATGTCATCTGATGTTCGAAGATGTCGCCACCTTCAGCAAAGGTCAGATACTTGCCTTGTTGCCCGATATGACGAGCCCGGATGATATCATGCACGCAGATTATGTTCGGCAGATAAAAGTCTGGCAGGCGAAGCTGGACGCCCCCTTATACCTTGTAGCAAGCCATCAATACGCCGGGCAGGACAAACGCCGGATTGAAGCACTGGCAACCTGTGCGCGTCAGGCAAACGTTCCGTTGCTGGCAACAGGGGATGTACTGTATCATCGGCCTGAACGTCGTGTTCTTGCTGATATTGTAACCTGCATCCGTGAACACAAGCGTATTGAAGACGCAGGCTACCTGCTGGCGGCAAATGCCGAGCGATTCATCAAACCGCCAGAAGAAATGGCCAGACTGTTTTCTGCCTATCCGGAAGCAGTCAAAAACAGCATCGCCATTCAGGAAGCCTGTAATTTTTCCCTTGATGAGCTGTGCTACAATTACCCGCATGAGCCGGTCCCGCCGGGGAAAACACCGCAACAACATTTGACAGACCTTTCGTATGCAGGGGCAAGAGATCGCTATCCGGACGGTATACCAGACAAAGTCCGGATCATTCTGGACCGGGAGCTGGAGCTTGTTAGGGAACTGGGATACGCCCCCTATTTCCTGACGGTACATGACATTGTCGCCTATGCCAGAAGCCAGCATATACTGTGTCAGGGCCGCGGGTCTGCCGCCAACTCTGTGATCTGTTACATGTTGCGCATCACCGACGTAAACCCCACCAAGGTTGACCTGCTGTTTGAAAGGTTTGTCTCCAAAGAGCGCGGCGAGCCGCCAGATATCGACGTGGATTTCGAGCACGAACGGCGTGAGGAAGTTATCCAGTATATCTATACTCGCTATGGTCGCCACCGGGCCGGACTGGCTGCAACGTTGATCACGTACCGGACGAGAAGCGCGGTTCGCGAAGTTGGCAAAGTGATGGGCCTGAGCGAAGACATGATCAGTGCGCTTGCAGGTACTGTATGGGGGTATCATGGCGGCGAGATCCCTGATGATCAGGTAAAAGAAGCCGGATTCGATCCAAACGAGCCGGGTTTAAAGCGCACCCTCAAGATTGCTCATGAACTGATGGGGTTTCCGCGTCATTTATCACAACATGTGGGCGGCTTTGTGCTTACCGAAAGCCCTCTGCATCATATCGTGCCAATCCAGAACGCCGCGATGAAAGACCGCACAGTCATTGAGTGGAACAAGGATGATCTGGATACATTGAACATCCTCAAGGTTGATGTTCTGGCACTTGGCATGCTCAGTTGCCTGCGCAAGGCTTTTGATATGATCAAAGCGCACCATGGCAGAACCTGGACCCTGGCGACATTGCCGAATGAAGACCTTGAGACCTATCAAATGCTGCACCGGGCCGACAGTATCGGCGTATTTCAGGTGGAAAGCCGCGCACAAATGAGCATGCTGCCCCGGCTGAAACCCTCCAGTTATTATGACCTTGTTGTTCAGGTCGCGATCGTTCGCCCCGGCCCCATCCAGGGCGATATGGTGCATCCTTATTTACGCAGGCGGCAGGGCAAGGAAGAGGTTGAGTATCCAGCCCCGGGGCCGGACTTTGGTCCTGCAGACGAACTTGAGCAGGTTTTATCCCGCACCTACGGCGTGCCCCTGTTTCAGGAACAGGCGATGAAAATCGCCATTGTGGCGGCGGGCTTTACCCCGGGGGAAGCAGATGGCTTGAGGCGCGCAATGGCTACATTCCGCAACTCTGGCACGGTTGGCGTATTTCAGGAAAAATTTATCAACGGCATGACAGGCCGCGGTTACACACAAGACTTTGCAGAGCGCTGCTTCAAGCAGATCGAAGGGTTTGCAGACTATGGTTTTCCGGAGAGCCATGCTGCCAGCTTCGCATTGCTGGTATATGCCTCATCATGGGTGAAATGCCATCACCCGGAGGTATTTGCCTGTGCGCTGTTAAACTCGCAGCCCATGGGTTTTTACGCACCAGCGCAAATTGTGCGGGATGCCCGCGAACACGGCGTTCTTGTGCTACCAGCAGACATTAACCATAGCGACTGGAACTCAACGCTGGAACCCGCACCTGATAACTGTTGGGGCTGGGCACTCCGGCTTGGCCTTCGGCAAATTAAGGGTGTAAGGGAAAATACTGCTGAACAAATGGTAAGCGCAAGACTACGACCCTACAGCGACGTTGAAGACCTGCATACCAGAACTCGCATGATTGTAGTCCAGATTGAGAAACTGGCGGAAGCCGATGCCTTCAGATCTTGCGGCCTTGATCGACGGCAAGCGCTGTGGCAGGTGCGCGGACTTCATGACACACCGGATCTGCCTTTGTTTAGCCACGCGGAAACAGCGGATATCGGCACAGAAGAAGAAGCCGTTCTACCCACCATGCCACTGGCCGAACATGTGGTAAATGATTATCAAACCCTGCGTCTGTCACTTAAGGCTCATCCGCTTTCGTTCCTGCGAGACGGCCTTTCAGAACAAGGGGTCGTTCGCTGCCGTGACCTTGATAACCACAAGGACGGTGACAGAGCCAGCGTCGCTGGCCTGGTGCTGGTTCGCCAAAGGCCCGGAAGCGCAAAAGGTGTTATTTTTCTAACGCTTGAGGACGAGAGCGGTGTCGCCAACATTGTGGTGTGGCGCAATGTTTTTGAACAGCATCGCGCGATCCTGATGGGAGGGCGGCTGCTCATCGTTCAGGGTCAGCTTCAACGGGAAGACGGAGTAACGCATCTGGTTGCCAGCAAACTGATTGATGCCTCGGAAACATTACTGCTTTTGTCGGAAGGCCAGGAAGCGATCGCTTTGCCTGCCACCAGTGCCGACGAGGCAAACAAACCGGTTCAAGGCGACAGGCGTTTGCCGCCTTTCAAGGCTTCAACACACCCCAGAAATGTCCGAGGACTGGTGCCTAAAAGCCGGGATTTTCACTAGGCATGCCGCAAAACCGGAGCGGTAAACGCGAAAAAAGAGAATAAAACCGGCAAAAAAGGAGGGAAACTTGAGAAAAATTACCAAACCACCCCTCAAATCCCGCTGAAAGAAACCCTATGCCTGGAGGCGCGTACATTCAACCAAATTTCCCTGCAAAGGTCAGAAGTGACGAAAAAAAACGGATGCGCGGATTTGTCCGCTAGCAGTTTGGCGCGTCTTCATGTAAAAAAGATCGACTGTCTAGGGAACAAAACGAGGAAGTTATGGGGTCCGCATCAGCCAGCGACTATCAGGCGAACAATGTACCAGAAATCATTGCAAAAATGCCGTTGTTCAGAGAAGCGTCCGGGAACACAATTAAGGCATTATCATCTGCCAGTCAGTTTCTGACATTGGAAAAAGGTGAGGCCCTCTTTATGCAGGAAGACCCTGCAGACTGGCTTTTTGTCATCCGGTCCGGTTGGGTGAAACTATTCCGCGAAACCATGGAAGGCAGCGAGGCCGTCATTGACATGGCAACAACCGGCGAAATGGTGGGCGAAACAGCGATTTTTGAAGACGGGTTACATTCCTACTGTGCCGCTGCGGCTGAAAAAGTCAGCGTTCTGCGCCTGCCCGCAAGCTTGCTGAAAAAAGCAGTAAACGAAGAACAGCCTGTCGCGCTGGCTCTGCTGGCATCCATGTCCCGCCACCGCAAGCGCCAAAGCCGCGAAATTGAAAGCCTGACACTGCAAAACGCATCCCAGCGTATTGGTTGCTTCTTGCTGCGCCATAGTAATCAGCTTCAGCAAACCTCATTCGACCTGAAATTACCCTATGACAAGTCGCTCATTGCGGCACGGCTGGGCATGAAGTCCGAAACCTTTTCGCGCGCCCTTAATAAATTGCGTCAGGAAACCAACATTGAGGTGAAAGGGTCTATTGTGTCGATCCCGAGCATCGGAGTTGTCTCAGCCTACTCTTGTAGTGCCTGCTCGAACGAATTTCCCTGTGCAGACCTCCAGAACAGCGAACCGGCTAACGTTTCAACCAATCCCAGTTAATCAGCGACGGATCGGCAACATACCGATCCGGGTCTGAAAGCACATCCTCAACATAGTCAGCCGCCACAGCGTGAACTGCAGGCACCTGGCAACATGAAGGAACGCACGCCGACGCAAGGGGGTGCACCTTGATAGCTGATTTATCCATTGCCACACGACAACTTGCCTTCGCTGAATCAGTAACCAGAGTCAGGATAACAGGGTTGCCGCGCAGTGCTTTTTCGCTGGCCGCCCATATTTGCCGGTAAGGAAAACGATCGCGGTTGGCAAGCATCACTTTATTACAGACTTCCAGATACGTCATTAACATCCGCTGGTAAGCATCGTTTGTATGGGGCCCCGAGGGTGTCGCCAACAGGCCATTTGCCGCCAGTTGACTTTCAATTCCCGTTCGCTCCAGGTCGTCACTTTCAGGCCGTTTCATTGCAATTCATCCACAAAACTCCCCAGTTATAAAAGCAGTTTGCCGCACTTCCCATTCACCTTGGTTGACTTTGGTCAAATAAGACGAACATGGTTTCGCCCTAGAGTTTGGCCCTGATCAAAAATCCGGAGTCGACAATTGCAAAACGCCCAAAACGCTCTGATGCGCCACAACAGAAACACACCCCGCTATACAAGCTATCCCACAGCACCTCATTTTCATGACGGTATTGACGCAGCAACATACGGGGAATGGCTGGGCACCATCGAAGCAGGCGAAAAGCTATCGCTCTATGTCCACATTCCCTTTTGCCGCAAACTCTGCTGGTACTGCGGCTGCAACACCAGAGCGACCCGGAAATACCAGCCTGTGCAACACTATGTGGATTATCTGAAACGGGAGATCAGCCTTGTTGCAGATAAACTGGGCGAAAGCAGACCGGTAAAGCACATCCATTTTGGAGGCGGCTCCCCCAGCATGTTGCAGCCACGCGACTTTACCGACATCATGCAAACACTGGAGCAACTGTTCACGATTGAATCAGACGCCGAGATCGCAATTGAGATAGACCCTCGGGAATTGACCGAACCAAAAGTTGCAGCCTACGCAAAGTCCGGTATCAACCGTGTCAGTCTGGGCGTTCAGGATTTTCACCCCGAGGTCCAGAATGCTGTTAACAGACGTCAACCATTTTATGTCATCTACGACGCAGTCAATCTGGTACGAGAGTATGGTATCGAGCACATCAATATGGACCTGCTCTATGGTCTGCCGCATCAAACCACCGAGAAGATTGAAGCAAATGTGGATTTCGCTCATGCGCTCAAACCAACGAGGATAGCCCTGTTTGGTTATGCGCATGTACCCTGGATGAAAAAGCACATGCGCCTGATTGATGAAACAGCACTGCCGGGTGCTTCGGAGCGTCTCGCGCAGTTTGACGCCGCCAGCAAACGATTAAACTCGCTTGGCTACAAAACCATCGGGCTTGACCATTTTGTCCATAGCAATGACCCCATGACGGAAGCGCTGGAAAACCATCAATTGCGGCGCAACTTCCAGGGATACACAACCGATACAAGCGATTGCCTCATCGGGCTGGGCGTATCGTCCATTGGTGCCCTGCCGCAAGGCTATGTGCAAAGCTGTACGGACACCCGCTCGTACTTCACAGCCATCGAAGAAAGCCGCCTGCCGGTCCAGAAGGGCATCGCCTTGTCACAGGAAGACATGCTGCGCCGCTCCATTATCGAAGAACTGATGTGCTATCACACCGTTGACCTTGAAGCACACTGCGCGGCCCTGGGTGTTGATGCCCGGCAGTTTGCAGAAGCAATAAACCAGTTGGGGCCACTGGCGAAAGACGGGCTTGTCACCGTTCAGGGATGGGTCATTACAGTTCCGGAAACAGCACGCCAGGCAATTCGACTGGTGTGCGCTGCGTTTGACGCCTATCTGGGCGATACAACCAACAAGCATGCACAGGTAGCCTGACATAGCGATGTGATGCTGTACCGGTTACCTATTGTAGCCCGGACGAAACAACGTTAGCTTCTCACGCATGATAAAGCCGGGGGGCGAAAAATGGTACAAACAGCAACCTGTTCAGCGGAAGATCGCTGGCTTGTTTCGCTGGCCTGTTCTTTAAAAGGGCTGAAAGCAGATCATGTACAGTCCGAAACAGACTCATTGCCAGTACTGGCATGGGAGGACGGAACTGTAACGGGTGCGGCGGCAATCATCCTGTATCTGGAAGCCAGTATAACAGACCCAAGCCTTTTCCCTAACGGGAACATGGGCATGCCTCTCGCCCTGTTGCATTGGCGTGACACAATGAAAAGCAGTGATAAAAGTGACGACTCCAAACTGGAGGCCAACGCCCAACTCATCACGCGGCAGTTGGCGGATGGGCGCTTGTTCCTGCAAGGCAGTCAACCGGGGCTCGCTGACATATGCTGTGCGAGCTGGCTAATGCCCCGACGTGCATCGCTGGGTAACGAGCACCCCCTGCAGCCTTGGCTCCGGCGCATAACGAAGATGGGACAGAGACCTGTTAGCGCTGGTGATCACCTGTTACTGAAACGCCATGCTCTTGCTGAAAAGGCTGGCTATTCTGCCTTGCTTATCGTCAGAAACGGCAACGGCGAAAAACTCTTTGTCACGAGTCCACTGGATGAGCAGCCAACCTAATTGTCAATTTTCCTGCAGCTTATTTTTTGCATTTTTTAATGCAAATTTGCACTTGACTGTAAACTGGAATACCCCTTAGCTGAAGGCAGGGGAGATACAGAAATGACTGGATTATCAGCGAGAAAGCCGAAGCTGAGCTTTTGGCAAATCTGGAATATGTGCTTTGGTTTTTTAGGTATCCAGGTTGGCTTCGCACTCCAAAACGCCAATGTAAGCCGTATCTTCCAAACTCTCGGCGCAGAGGTGGAACAGCTTCCCATTTTGTGGATAGCGGCACCCCTGACCGGCCTGCTGGTACAACCCATTGTCGGCTATCTCAGCGACCACACCTGGGGACGCATGGGGCGGCGACGTCCCTACTTCCTTTACGGTGCCATTCTGTCCACGCTTGCGCTTCTTGCAATGCCAAACTCACCGGTACTGTGGGTCGCTGTTGGCACATTGTGGGTGATGGACGCATCTATCAATATCACCATGGAACCCTTTCGTGCTTTTGTCGGAGACATGCTGCCAGACGAGCAATGCACCACGGGTTTTGCCATGCAGTCCTTTTTTATCGGAACAGGTGCGGTGCTGGCGTCTGCGCTGCCCTGGATGATGGCCAATTGGTTCGGGATCAATAACGTTGCCGAAGCAGGTGTCATTCCGGAATCGGTAACATATGCTTTTTACATTGGCGGCGCCGGGGTGTTCTTTGCTGTTATGTGGACGGTTTATTCAACAAAAGAATACTCTCCCGAGCAACTGGAGGCTTTCGAGAAAGCCGTTGCCCAGGACACGGATCGGCACGGCAGCAAACCTCGTAACCTGCCCCGCTACGAAACAATCGGGGCGGTGTGTGTGGTTGCGGGGCTCTTGTCCACAGCCGCCGTTGCACAGTTTGGTCTCGAAAAAGAGCTTTACATTATTGGTATTGGTGTCGGTGTGTTTGGCATTATGCAGTTCCTCGCCGGTTTTTGGCGCAAGCAACCAAAGTCCGGAACCGGTTTCAAATACGGCTATCTGGAAATCATGGATGACCTTTTCAATATGCCCCAAACGATGAAACAACTGGCTGTGGTGCAGTTCTTTTCATGGTTTGGCCTGTTTGCCATGTGGATTTATACCACGGCAGGGGTCACCGCGTTTCACTATGGCACTAGCGACCCGACCTCTGCTTCCTACAACAACGGCGCCGACTGGGTCGGGGTTTTATTTGCAGCCTACAACGGCTTTGCAGCGCTGGCCGCGTTCGGTATTCCGGTTCTGGCAAACCGCACGAGCCGAAAGACAGCCCACATGATATGCCTGTTGTGTGGGGCGTTGGGGCTCATGTCATTTGTTCTGATCCACGATCCGGCTTTCCTGTGGCTTCCGATGATAGGCGTAGGCATTGCATGGGCGTCCATTCTTTCTGTGCCCTATTCCATCCTGTCCGGAGCCCTGCCTTATCGTAAAATGGGCATTTATATGGGTATTTTTAATTTTTTCATTGTGATCCCGCAGTTGCTGGCAGCAAGTATCCTCGGTGTCCTGGTGAAATATCTTTTTGGTGGCGAAGCGATTTATGCGCTGGCGCTGGGTGGCGCTGGCATGGTGATCGCCGCCCTGACCACGCTTCGGGTTGAAGACAGATCTGACTTTATGGTGCAATGACATGAAATCCTTGCAGATATACAAACATGAAGGTCAACGGCAAAGCCGTGTCGTCAGTTCGCACAAGCCCATTGACCTTGGGCATTCGCCCTGTACACATTGTCGCTGCAAGGGAGCATGTTGATGAAAACACAGGATGAGATAGAACAGGAAGAAGATGCGTCGCCGCGCCGGTTACAGGACCTTGCAGAAATGGCGGGGGTTTCCATTGCAACTGTCTCTCGTGCCTTGAGGAACAGTCCCCTTGTCAGCGACCGAACCAAGGTCAAGATACGCAAACTGGCCCGGGACAGCCGTTACGAGGGACGCACCATGGGGATGGCAACAGGTGCTTCCACCTCGCCGCTTTTATCCATGGTGGTGCCGAGCCCGCAGGGCCGTGACCGAAGGATCAGTGATCCCTTTCTTCTGGAACTAATCGGCGGACTTGCAGACGCAGGCCAGGAAAAAGGCTGCGATATTATGCTGTCGCATGTCATGCCATCAGACAGTTCATCAATCTCCAAACTCGAGTTACCCAGCCACTCTGAGGGTTTAATCTTTCTCGGTCAGTCGACGCTCCATACTCACCTGAACAAACTCGTAAAAAAGTCAGTACCTTTTGTTGTTTGGGGTGCAATGCAGGATGATCAGCTTTACTGCTCTGTTGGTTCCGATAACCTGCAGGGTGGTCAACGTGCAACGGACCACCTGATCAGACTTGGACGGAAGAAGATTGTCTTTTTAGGCAATATTGATGCGCCTGAGTCCGCGCTTCGTTTTCAAGGATATCAACGAGCCCTGCACAAAGCCGGCATTCCTCTTGATCCTGCACTGATCAGGCCTGCGGACTTCCATTTTGAGTCTGGTGCGGAAGCGGTAGAAACGCTGTTGGAAGCCGGCATTAAACCGGACGGCGTTTTCGCAGCAAGTGATCTTATCGCAATGGGGGCTGTTCGTGCACTTACCCAGCGCAACATCCGAATACCGGACGATGTGTCGATTGTGGGATACGATGATATCCGCATGGCATCCTACACAAGCCCCGCACTGACCACGGTGCGGCAGGACGTGAGCCGCGCCGGCAGGCGCCTGATTGATAAACTCCTGCGCATCCGCGAAGGCGACCAGGTACGCTCAGAGCTGCTGCCGACGGATCTGATCGTCCGCGAATCCTGCGGCGCATGAAACCAAACAAAACGAGCCTCCATTCAATCTGATATACTATTTTTTGCAAAATTTGCATTTTTGTATTGTTTCACGTCTCCACATAAAATTCATAAATAACAATGTATTATGGAAATAAACTTTTAGCCGATACAAAAATATCACACCAAAAACTGTAATTTTTGCGTGATTTACTGAAATGTTTGCAATTAATTTCTCTTTTTTGCATAGTGTTCGTGAGGGGAGAGATACATGTACGCTTGCGTCGCATTTTTATGCGCCTGTCCCCTATATGAAATGCTCTGTGCAGGGTAGATATGGAAGGGAGAGGGGTATGCGTACCTCAAAATACACAAAAGCCAAGCTGATGTGCTTTGCTTCTGTTCCAGCCATGGTGATGGCCGGAACAGCAGTAAACGCCCAGGATGCGGACGCTGAAAATGTTTTTGAAGAGATTATCGTTACGGTCAACCGCCGTGAAGAAAGCATTCAGGACGTAGCGGGGACTGTTCAGGCCTTTAGTGGCATCGAGCTGCAGCGCCTTGGGGTCAATTCCGAATTTGCAAATTTGCAGTATGCCGTTCCTGGCCTGCAGATCGCCAAGCAGGAAGGCAAGTTCGAAGTGTTCCTGCGCGGGATCGGATCCGCCGACAGTGACTTCTCGTCGGACCCTTCTGTTGCGACACACTTCAACGGCGTTTACCTTCCACGCCCACGCGGTATCGGCCCGCTGTTTTTCGATACGCAGCGTGTCGAAGTTAACAAAGGCCCACAAGGGACCGTGCGGGGGCGGAACGCCACTGGCGGCTCGATCAACATCATCTCCAATCGACCGGACACCGAAGAGTTCGGCGGTAACGTTATGGTGGGTGCCGGCAACTTTGATGGCCGCGAGATAGAAGCGGTGCTGAACGTGCCGCTTTCGGATACACTGGCTATCCGCGCAGCCGGATGGCACAAGGCGCACGACGGCCTCTATGGCAACGAATTCCTTGAAGACCTTGGTGTAACCGACTTCACAACCCCAAGCGCACAAGATGATATTGCCGGCCGCCTGTCAGTAAGATGGGAACCAAACGACCGCCTGACCGTTGACCTGTTCGCGACATACTCGGACGTGCAATCAAGTGGTGATCCCGGAACATTCTCCGGGCGCGCACTGTCTGCCGGGTTCGACATCGATGACCTCGAAGACCCGTGGAACCAGTATTTCCGAACTGAAGGTCGCTTCGATCAGGAAATCCAGATGTATCAGGCCAACGTGGTTTACGACTTTGACCAGTTCGGCGTGGAATATAACGCGTCCCTGACACAGCTTGATGCCTACAACCAGAATGCTTCGCGCGAGTGGCAGCTTGGTATGGTGTATCCGGGCTCGGAACTGGAAGCAGATTTCATTGCCTCTGGTGCAAACCCGCAGCGCAACCTGAATGTAAACGATACCTTCTCCCAGGGTGAAAAAAGCGAGTCGATTATTCAGGAGCTTCGCTTCTTCTCAACCGGAGACGGCCCACTGCAGTGGAGCGCAGGTGGTTTCTATTTCAAAGAGACCTATGACTTTGTTTCCTGGGATATCGGTAACGGTTTCTGTGGCAACAGTAACTTCTTTGGCTTCGAGGCCCCGCTTGGCCCTGAAACAGTCAGTTGCTGGCAAAACGGCCTTGGTGGCGAAAGCCGCGGTGACGACAGCGAAGTTGAATCGATCGCCTTTTATGGTGACGCAACATACGAGATCAGCGACCGGTTGCGCATCAAGGGTGGCATCCGCTGGACCGAAGACAAGAAAACCCAGAACGACTTTAGCGCGCGCTATCAGTTCACTTTCAACTCTGATTTCTTCTTCAGCCAGCCTGGCATCAATGAGCCAAGCGATCTTGTGATTGGTTCTGAAGGCCTGCGCCTGGCAGCGCCCGGAGACCGCGCTGGCGGTGACACCATCGCTGTTGGCGGGGACGCAACACAACTGTTCCTGGACGGTTTCTCAAGCTTTGGCTTGCGCGACAACTGGGACGACGTCCTTCAGTCATGTCAGGGTGCACCCGAAAACTGTCAGATCGTCGTGACCGATACAGACTTTGATGACCCGACCACAGAAGGCATTCTGGAGCTGACCGAAACAAGCCGTGTGAAAGACAGCTTCGTCGACTGGCGCGTTGGGTTCGAATACGACTTAAGCGACGATCAGCTCTTGTATGGTACGGTTTCAACCGGGCACCGCTCAGGCGGCATCAACCGGCCAACTGTGTCCCAAACGGGCGTCACGCTGGCCCAAACCTGGGACCCTGAAAAACTGGTTGTCTATGAAGTTGGCTCGAAAAACGTGTTCGACTGGGATGGCCGCCGCGCCGTTCTGAACCTGGCCGCTTTCTATTATGATTATAGCGACCGCGTGGTGCAGAACCTTGTAACGGTTCCAAGCCCGACCCCGAACAATCCGGGCGCGACAACCGAACGCGTTGTCTCTGACAACGTTGGCGGCGCAACGGTGTTTGGTGTTGAGATCGATGGTAACTATGATCTACTGGCCGGTTTCAACTTTGGTTTCAACCTGGCCTACCTGGACACAGAATTCAGCGACGATCCTGAAAATGTGCTGTTTGACCCACGGGTAACCAATGGCAGCGCCCTGACGGATGTTCGGGGCAACCGCCTTGAAAACACTTCCAAATGGAACCTCAACATGCGCCTGTCGCAAACTGTTGATGTCGACTGGGGCACGGTGAAATCGTTTGACTGGACAGTAAACACACTGTTCCGCAGCAGCTTCTTCCTGACCCAGTTCAATAACGAGTTCCCGGATGCAGACCGCTTTGTTCCCAACAACAATGGCGCGCTTTCAGACGTTGGTGGCCCTGCCGGCATCGGTTTTTTCTCGGACACGGTCGACAGCTTCTGGCTGGTTAACTTCAACGCGGGGATCAACATGGGTGACGACGAACAGCACCGCCTTGATTTCTACATGGAGAACGTGTTCGAGCAGGCCTTTTCACCAAAAGGCTTCATCAACGGATCGGTTAACATCCGCTACCTGAACGCACCGCGGATATACGGCGTCCGGTTCCGCACCCGCTTCTAGGGCCAGAAAAAACGGCAGGCGGCAACGAACTGGACCCTCGTTGCCGCAAACCGGGAAGAGAACCGGAAACGAAGAGACATTTATTTTAAGTCATCCCTCTGCATCGCTGGCCCGAAAAGCCTGTGGGTATATTCGTTTCTGGCTTTCATCTCGTCGCCGCTGTGATATTTAGCAGCGGCTTTCTCTTTATTTAACAGCCTGCTTGCCTGCGGCTGGTCGCAGACAAAGTGCTGGGGAGTTTGGGCATGGCCTTGAGAAAAGTTCTGGTTGTTGGTGGTGGGTCTGCTGGCTGGATTACAGCAGCTTATATGGACGCCGTTCTGAACGGAAAAACCAAAAAAATCATAGATATCACGGTACTCGAGTCGCCCGATATTGGCCGTATCGGGGTTGGTGAAGCCACCGTGCCCAGTGTTCGCGACACCATGCGCACCATCGGTGTATCTGAAAAGGACTTCATGAAAGCGGCAGACGCGACGTTCAAGCAGGCCATCAAATTCGTCAACTGGCTTGACGGCAACGACAGTTATTACCACCCGTTCGACCGCAGGCCCGCAGGCAGACTGGACCGTGCTGGCCTCAAGTGGCTGTCGAGCGACCGCTCAACCCCATTTGCCGCCACTGTGTCGCCGCAGCCCTGGATGTGCGAAGACGGTTTAAGCCCCAAATTGATGGACTCCGCCGATTATGAGGCCCCGATATCCTACGCCTATCATATGGACGCCGAGCGTACTGCCGACTTCCTGTGCAATCTGGCGACCGGGCGCGGTGTGAAGCACATTCAGGACCTGATGATTGATACCGAATTACACGAAGATGGTCGCATTGCGGCCGTTAAAACCCAGACAGGAAAACGCCTTGAAGCAGACCTGTTTATCGACTGCACAGGTTTCCGGGCACTCCTGATTTCAGGCGCACTTGGCATCCCGTATGTTGATTATTCGCAGTGGCTTTTATGCGACCGCGCAGTTGCCATGCGAGTACCGTTTGAAACGCACTTTCCCGGAAGACGAAAACCCTACACGCTCTCGACCGCCGTTTCCAATGGATGGATCTGGGATATCGGTCTCGCTAACCGTCGCGGCGTGGGCTACGTCTACTCAAGCAGTTTTATTGACGACGAAGCCGCTGAAGCAGAACTGCGTGCCTATGAAGGCGCTCACGCCGATGATGTGGCGGCGCGCGTTCTAAAGTTTCAGGTCGGTCGCCGTGATCAGTTATGGGCCAAAAACTGCGTGGCCATTGGTCTCTCGTCCGGCTTCATCGAACCATTGGAATCAACAGGGCTGTTCCTTGTTGAACTAGCAGCGGCAACCTTGTGTGAATATTTCCCGATGACCAACAACATGTCAGGCCTTGCTGACAAATTCAACAAGGTGATGCAGGACCGTTACGAAGAAACGCTTGATTTCATTGTGCTGCACTATTGCCTGTCGAAACGCACGGATACCGAATTCTGGAGAGAGGTACAAAAGTCCGAACGTATCACGGACAGCCTCAGGCAATGGCTGGAGATTTATCAGTACAAGTCGCCGTCGCTATCTGATTTCACGGATAATCTGCAGTTGTTTTCGCACCATACGTATGAATATGTGATGTACGGCATGGATTTTCAGCGCGAGAAAATTGCCGGGCGGAGAATGCCGCCCACCGTGATCCCGACCGATATTGAAGCCGCTGTCACCAAGGCACGCGGCAGCTTCCCAAGCCATGATGCCTGGCTGCACGCACAGTTTGGCGACCAATACAAGAAGGCCAACTGATCATGCAGCCAGTAAAAAAGGTGCTGATTGTCGGTGGCGGTTCTGCAGGCTGGATTACAGCCGCCTATATGAATGCCTCGCTAAATGCCCGCAAAACCACGGTCGAGATTACACTTGTCGAATCTGCCGATATTGGCCGTATCGGCGTGGGCGAGGCGACCGTGCCCACCATCCGGCAGGTGCTCCAGTCTGTCGGGATCAGTGAAGCCGATTTCATGAAAGCGACAGATGCGACCTTCAAGCAGGCAATACGGTTTGATGACTGGCACACCGTCGGCGACGGCGGCTATTATCACCCGTTCCAGCGCCGTCCGATGGCCCGCATCGACAGGGCCGGCGCAGAATGGCTCGCCAGCGACCGGTCAGTACCCTATGCCGAAACCGTCTCTGTCCAACCCGCCTTCTGCGATTTGGGCCTGAGCCCGCGCATGTCAGGCAGCAAGGATTTTGGCTCGCCTTTCCCATATGCCTATCATATGGACGCCGAGAAATTTGCCGATTACCTGCGCGATATTTCGGTGAAACGCGGTGTGTCCCATCACATTGATGAAGTCACGGAGGTTGTTCAGGCAGAGAACGGCGATATCAGCGAAGTGAAAACAAAAGACGGCCTGTCATTAAGTGCTGATCTGTTCATTGATTGCACCGGGTTTGCCAGCTTGCTTTCAGGCAAGACACTGGGCAGCAGCTTTACAGACTATGGTCAGTGGCTGTTATGTGACCGCGCCGTTGCGATGCGTGTTCCCTACAGTTCCTATTACCCCGGCGAGGTGAAACCCTATACCACGGCAACCGCGCTAAGTCATGGCTGGAAATGGGACATAGGCCTGACTGACCGGCGCGGCGTGGGCTATGTTTACTCAAGCGATTTCCTGACCGACGATGAAGCCGAACGACAACTTCGTGACCATGAAGGTGTTCACACAGAAAACCTTGAAGCACGGCGACTGAAATTTCGTGTTGGTATGCGGCCGGAACCCTGGACCCGAAATTGTGTCGCGATTGGCTTGTCCGGTGGTTTTATAGAACCGCTTGAATCAACAGGGCTTTATCTGATCGAATTTGCAGCAATCACGCTATGCGAGCATTTCCCTTTTGGGAATGTCAGCAAACCACTTGCCAGACGTTTCAATGAAATCATGTCGGGGCGGTACGGCGAGATCCTCGATTTCATCAACATGCACTATTGCCTGACCAAACGCACTGACACTGATTTCTGGCTCGAAGTTCAGAAAGATGATCGCATCACAGATAGCCTGAAGGCCAAGTTTGATTTCTGGCGCTTCAAGCCGCCCTCGCATTCGGATTTTGACGATCAACTGCGCCTGTTTTCCCATCAGAGCTACGAGTATATTCTCTATGGTATGGACTTTCGCGTCGCCGATGGCGTTCTCCCGCAAAGCGGCAAGCCAATCGCACCGGACGTGCCTTCAGATATCAAAAGCATTATTGAAGCAGGCAGAACGCGCTTACCCGGACACGCAGATTATCTGGCTCAAAGCCTCAAGCGCCCAATCGGCGCCTGAGGTATTTTTCCTGATCAGGCGCTGGCCGAAAACTCATAGTTCCGGATAGGCAGCTTGCGCACGCGCTGGCCGGTCAGTGCAAAAATGGCGTTGGTGATTGCAGGGGCTGTTGGGGGCAGGCCGGGTTCGCCAATGCCGCCAAGCGGCGCGCCAGACTCGATGATGTACACCTCAATCTCCGGAACATCGGCAAGCCGCACCATTTCATATTCAGGGAAGTTGCCTTCAACCACCTGCCCGTCCTGCACCGTGATTTCACCGAAGAACGCTCCGGTCATGCCGTAGATGATGGCGCTTTCAATTTGCGATTCGATGTTATCCGGGTTGATAGCCTCGCCGCAGTCCACAGCGCATGTCACCTTGTGAACCCGCGGCATGCCATCGTCACCGATGGAAACCTCGGCCACATGAGCAACGATGGTCCCGAAACTTTCATGAACAGCAACGCCCATGGCACGACCAGCCCGCACCCCCGAATACCAGCCGGCTTTTTCGGCCGCCGTTTTGAGAACATGTGCGTGGCGCGGCGCATCAGCGAGCATTGATAGCCGGTACTCAAGAGGGTCTGCGCCCGCTTCATACGCAAGCTCGTCAACGAAACTTTCAGTAAAAAAAGCGTGCTGCGAATGGTCCACACTACGCCAGGGACCAAGCTTGATGTGGCTTTGGCTGCGTACAAAACCGATCGACTGGTTCGATACCCCGTAGGGAATCAGCGGCGCTTCTGCGGGTTCCCGTTTGTCAGAGAAGCGGTTCTTCCAGGCGTTTGGCTTTCCATCGTCGCCAAGTTTCGCGGCAAATCGGCTAACCACTGCCGGGCGATATTCGTCAAACCGCATGTCTTCTTCGCGAGTCCAGATGGTTTTAACAGGCTGCCCGGTCATTTTGGCGATCTCGACAGCGGGTGCGACATAGTCGTTTTCCGCATGAATACGCCGTCCAAAACCGCCACCCAGCATGTGATTATGCACCGTGACATTTTCAGGTTCCAGTCCGGCTGCTACAGCCGCAGCGGTGCGAGCCATCAAAGGGGCTTGTGTGCCGGTCCAGACGTCACAAACACCGTCCCTGACCCAGGCTGTGCAGTTCATCGGCTCCATGCAGGCATGGGCAAGATAAGGCACCGCATAGTCAGCTTCAATCAACCGGCCTTCAGCGGCTTCAACATCGCCTTCGTCGATATCATACTCAAGCTCCAGAGTAGCCAGCTCCTGATTAAAGCGGGCAAAAATCGCGTCAGAATCGACAAGCTCGTTACCGCCTGCCTCAAAGTCGATTTCAACAGCCTCAAGTGCGGTTTTGGCGCGCCAGTATTTGTCGGCCACAACCGCGTACGCATAACCAAGGTTACAGACCTTCTTCACGCCGGGCATGGCAAGCGCCGCACCATCATTGATGGAGGTAATGGTACCGCCGTGTACTGGCACCCGCGCAATCGCGGCATAAAGCATGCCTTCCACCTCGGCGTCGATACCATATTTGGCGGTGCCATTCACCTTGCCCGGAATATCAAAGCGTTTAATTGTCCGGGTGCCCACAATGGTATGGGCTGATTTGGGTTTAAGCGCAGGCGTCGGGTTCGGGTCTATGGCGCTCGCGGCCTCCACCAACGAACCATAGCTTGCCGACCGGCCGGATGCCTTATGGTGAACAAAACTCTTTTCAGTCGTTAGATCGTTTGCAGAAACGCCCCATTCCCTCGCGGCAGCTTTCACCAGCATTTCGCGGGCAGCAGCGCCAGCGACGCGCATACCATACTGGCCGGTAAAGCGAACCGATGTTGAGCCACCGGTGATTTGCAAATCCATCGCCTGTGCGATTGAATAGAAGGCCTTGTTAATGAGAGGGGCCAGAATATCCGGCAACTTGTCGCCTACAATAAACCCTTCACCAAGAGGCTGGTTTGCAAACTCCGGCAATCCGGGTGCC
Organism: uncultured Kordiimonas sp.; assembly: GCA_947503625.1. GTDB lineage: Bacteria > Pseudomonadota > Alphaproteobacteria > Sphingomonadales > Kordiimonadaceae > Kordiimonas. The sequence goes on from CANNEK010000001.1 coordinate 943,951, forward strand.
TCTTCCATCGAGACAAGGTCCCAGTCTGCATCCAGTTCTTCGGCCGCCATCATGGGGAGCGCCGTATGCGTTCCCTGCCCCATTTCGGCATGGGGCACGATGACCGTGACTTTGTTGTCAGGGGTGATCTTGATCCAGCCTGAAAGGATTTGACCTTCACCCTTGTGACGGGCTGCAATATCCTTGAGTTGGTTCGGCAGCGCCGCATAACCAAGCACCAGACCACCGCCGACAACGACACCGGAGCCAATCAGAAATTTGCGGCGGGTCAGTTTTTTCTTACCGCTTGCCATTATGCCGCTCCTCTTTCGCTGATCACTTTCCGGATCGCCTTCCTGATGCGCGGATAGCTGCCACAACGGCAGACATTAGTGATGGCATCATTGATGTCCTGATCGGTGGGTGACGGGTTTTCATCCAGAAGCGCGCTAACCGCCATGACCATACCGGACTGGCAATATCCGCATTGCGGCACCTGCTCGTCTATCCATGCCTGCTGCACATCGGTGAACATGCCTTCATCTGCGAGACCTTCGATGGTTGTGATCTCGATGTCTTCGGCAGCTTCAACCGGGAATATGCAGCTGCGGGTCGCCGTGCCATCCATATGCACGGTGCACGCGCCGCACGCAGCAACACCACAGCCAAACTTGACACCCTTGAAACCCAGCTCATCGCGGAGCACCCACAAGAGCGGCGTGTCCGGCTCAACATCGACCGTGCGTGCCTCGCCGTTGACTCTCAGCGAAAATTCCATCCCAATACTCTCCAGATCATGTGTGCCCCCATAGACACTGATGCCTAATATATAACTCTAATGAGCGATCTGCCATTAAATTGTGATCGGCAACCATGTTGATGCCACCGGAACCAGAGAGGAATACCAGCAATGAGCTTTCATGAAACAGGTGATGCAGCATGCGAGAACAGAAGTTGCCCGGGCATCAAAACCGTTATCCGGCCCAAAGCAAAAGACATTGGCGGGTTCGAAGTCCGGCGCGCTTTGCCCTCTGCACAAGCAAGAACCGTTGGACCTTTCATCTTCTTCGACCAGATGGGCCCCGCGATTTTCACCTCTGGCGCCGGCATTGATGTGCGGCCGCACCCGCACATTGGGCTCGCGACGCTTACATGGCTTGTTGAGGGTGAAATCATGCACCGCGACAGTCTGGGGTATGTACAGCCGATCAGGCCGGGCGAAGTAAACTGGATGACCGCCGGCAAAGGCATTGTTCATTCCGAGCGCACCCCAGACGACGTGCGTGCAGCCGGACACACTTTGCTCGGACTGCAGGTCTGGATGGCGCTGCCATCCGGCAAACAGGAGATAGCCCCCTCATTCCAGCACTATAGCGCGGCTGATATCCCGACAACGGAAACGGATGGCTGCATCATTACCGTCGTGGCGGGTGATGCGTGGGGGCAAACTTCGCCAGTATCGGTATACAGCCGCACACTTTATGCCGATGTGCGCATGTCAGCGGGCGCGAAGCTCAATATACCATCAAGCCATGAGGAACGCGCGCTCTATGTGGTGAAAGGCGAGGTACAGATCGGCGAAGAAATATTTGGTGAAGCGACAATGGTTGTTTTACGCGACGACGAGACTGTTCCAATATACTCTCAAGCTGGTGCTCACCTGGCCGTGATAGGCGGCGACAAACTCAAGCACCCCCGGCGGCTGTGGTGGAATTTTGCCCATACAGACATGGCCATGATTGAAAAGGCCAAGGAACGCTGGAAATCCGGTAAGTTTGATATGGTCGAAGGCGATGACGAGTATATTCCCCTACCAGATCGCTGATACTTCCGTTTGATATTCTGCTGAGTCTGGTAAAAGTGGGATATTTTTACCTCAAATGGACGTTTTCATAGCGGTATTTTTGCAACAGTTTTGCAACATTCTTCAAGACCGACAATCATCATACCTTTGTTTTTAAAGAATTTTTTTCCGGTTCATATGTCAGATTCGGGTTCAAGTTGTACTATTGATATATCATACTATTGACTAAGCAATAATTCGCCCTCCTAATAGCCTCGGATGCAATGGGGTAAAATAGGCGTCTTCGGCAAGGCAGGGCTTTATATTCAGTCCTTCATCCACAACGGCCTTGCAAGACGCTCGCGATAGCAGGGAGGAACCATGCTTATCAAACGACTTATGTCGACGACAGCGTTGCTGGGGATAGCGGCCGTCGGAGGCAGCTGGTCGGCCATGGCACAAGATGCCGCAGCTGACGACAACGAACTGGCTCTCGAGGAAATTATTGTTACAGCCCGGAAACGATCCGAGAACCTGCGGGACGTACCATTGGCAATCACAGCTTTCACAGCGGATGCCATTGAGCGTTCTCGCATTCAGGATGTACAGGACCTCGCCCTTCTAACACCGGGCTTTTCGTTCCGTGAAGGCTTTGGCCGTGCCACCGGCGGGGCGAACAACCGTCCTTCCATTCGGGGTATGTCTAACATTCTGGGGTCACCAAACGCATCGTTTTTCGTGGACGGTGTTTATGTCTCCGGTCCGATCACATCCTATGATCTAGATAATGTCGAGCGGGTTGAGGTTGTGCGTGGACCGCAATCAGCCTTGTTTGGCCGGGGAACTTTTTCAGGTGCCGTAAACTTCATCACGGCGCGCCCGGGCAACGAGTTCCGTGGCCGTGTTTCGGCAGAAGCCGGCGATCATGATCATTACGAGCTACGCGGTCGGATTTCCGGCCCTATTGTCGAAGACAAGCTCGCCTTCGAGCTGAGCGGCTCTTTCTATACTTTTGGCGGTGATTATATCAACAACGTCAACGGCAAGAAGGAACTCGGAGACGAAGAAACCAAAATGGTTGGCGGCAAGCTTAACTGGACACCGACTGAAAGCCTGAGTGTATACGTCGATCTAGCTTACTCTGAAGACCGTGACCGTGGCTTTGCCTATGGCCTGTGGAACGGCGGTGACGATGACGAGAGCATTCAGGGTGCTGATCAGATCAACTGTTTCGAGCCTGTTCTCGGGCCTAATCCGATTTTGCCATTCCTGACCAGTGGTCAAACCAGAAGCCGTGGCTATTATTGCGGTGAAATCGGTTCGTTCAGCAGTTACTATTATGATTTGGGTGGCACAAATGGTGTGACCGTTGATGGTGTTCGCCGGGACAGCTTCCGGGCGACAGCCGTTATTGATTATGACATCAACGACTATACGCTGACATCACTAACCGGTTATACCGACTTCAATTTCCAGAATGCTTTTGGTGCCGTGAATCCCGGAGGCTTCGCTTCTTTCAGCCGCGGTGGTCGTGAGTATTTCTCGGAAGAAATTCGCCTTGCGAGCCCGGCAGAAGAAAGACTGCGCTGGTTGGTCGGCGGATATTACTTCAAGGATTCTGCCAAAGATGACTTCAACACATCCTGGGACCCGCTTGTAAGCCCGGCGCCGGTTGATTCTGATGTTGTTCTTCTTTCAAACGAAAGCTTCATCAGAAACGTGGCGGTGTTTGGTAGCGTCGATTACGACCTGATGGATAATCTGGTTCTGTCAGCCGAGCTTCGCTGGCAGGAGGAAACCATCCATCTGGCCGGCGACGGTCTGGATGACCCGCTGACGCCGGAATTGCTGGATGCGCCTGGTGATCTCACGTTCAATGCCACCTTGCCAAGATTTGCAGTACGGTATGACGTCAATGACCAGGTCAACCTGTATGCGTCGGCGGCACGCGGCAACAAACCCGGTGGCTTCAACTCGGACTTCTATGATGCAACCTTCTCGGCGACCGAGCGTGCCAACTTCATCAACGATGGCAAAGGCACGTTTGATGAGTCGAAAGTCTGGTCGTACGAACTGGGTTCAAAAGGCTCACTTCTTGATGGCCGTCTACGCTACGATGCCTCGGTTTACTTTATTGACTGGGACGCGCAGCCGCTAACCACATCTGAAGCGCTTCAGCGCGAAGGTTCAACGGCCCAGTCTACTGTTGCTCCTATCGTGAACGCGGGTACGTCCGAGGTGAAAGGCTTCGAGATCGAGATGAATGCAAGAGTTACACAAGGCGTTGACCTGCGTGTGACCTATGCTTACTCGGATGCGGAATTCACCGACTATATCGATGAAAACTTCCGCGACCTGCAGGATACCAATGGTTTCTTCACAGGACCTGCCGAGGTTTCAAGGGCACCTGACGCTGACGGCGATGGTGTTGTAGACGGCGCACCCGGTGTTTTGATTGTTGGTACACGCTCTGATGGACGTGTTGATATCGAAGATACCGTAGACCCCTCCGGGCAGGTTTCCGGCAACCAGTTGCCGCAAACGCCCAAACACATGCTGACGATCTCGCCGAGTTTCGTTTATGATGTGAATGACCGGATGACTGCCTTCATGAGCGTTGACTATGCCTATGAAAGCAAACGCTTCGTGCAGGCGGCCAACCTGGCATTTGTTGGCAGCACCAACAAAATCAATGCGCGGATGGGTTTCACATGGGACGGCCTGCGGGTGACTTTCTATGCGAAAAACCTGACAAAGGAAGATACACCGGAGGTGGTTACCCGGTTGGCTGACTTCCGTCAGTTCTTCTTCATTCCAAGCCAGGTTCGCACATCCTTCCTCGGCCGAGGCACCTTTGCGCGTGACTTTGCTGTAACCCCGCCCCGCCAGCGTGAATTTGGTGTGGCGCTCAGTTACGATTTTTAATCGGGACGGGAAACAAGCTATTGGTGGGTGGGGGCTTCCCCGCCCATTTTTCTATTTCAAACGTATGTGCCATCTGTCGGGGGTTATCGAATGGCTGTCAAAAAACCATGGATCAAGCTGAGACCTTATCAGTTTTTCCTCAAATTTCATCGTTGGGCAGGCCTCGGGGCCGTTGTTTGGTTAACGCTCCTGTGCGCAACCGGCATCATTCTTGACCATCCGGAATGGCGCTGGACAGCGCAAACGGAAACACCCGCAGAATGGTCGTCTTCACGTGTGGCTCGCATCTCTCCTGCTACCATCATGCGCTACATCGCTGTCAATGCAGATGAAACCCGCTTCATCGGCGCATCAGAACGCGGCTTCTGGTACAGCGACGACAAAGGCGCAACATGGAACGATATCATTTTCAGCGGCGTCACCGGCACACCGCAAGTCAAGAAACTGGTTGGCGCGGATACCGGCAACCTGAGTGATATCATGATCGCCACCGATGATGGCGTCTGGCGCGTGGTCGATGACGGACTGCGCGCAGAACGCGCGGGCATGAAAGGGACATTCGTCTCCTCAATTTCCGAAGGATCAGCGCCGGAAACACTGCTTGCCGTCGTTAGCGAAAGCGAACTGGTAGAACTGGACCTCCTGACAGGCGAAACCACACCGATAGACATTCGCCCCAATGTATCAGGTATGTCGAAAACACTGCCATTTTACCGCGTGATGATGGACCTGCATTTCGGACATGGAACACTTCCCGGCGCAGGCTCGTTGTGGCTAAATGACATAGCCGGATTTGGCATGATTATCCTTGGTATAACGGGCGTTTTAAGCTGGTGGTTGCCAAAGCGCTGGAAGAAGAACAAAACACCCGGCCGCACGCGCCAGAAGGTCTATCGCTGGCTGTTCCGGGGTCATGCGCCCATTGTCGGTTTTGTCGCACTCGTGCCGATGCTCATCATCACAACCACGGCCATTCCGATGAACCATATTCTGGATTTCATTCCCTGGTCGCGAGGTATGGAAGTTGAACGTGCATCTCTCCCTCCCGCTTATCACGCCAGGTCCTTTGGTCACACGATCAGAGGAGCTGTCGCCTTCCCCGGCGATCCCAAGCGGCTGCAGATGACAACCCGTTTCGGCATCCTGGAAAGCACAGATGCGGGCCAGAGCTGGCGCGTGGAAACCTCGCTTCCCTTGCCACCATCGATGAACATGACAGGAGGCGGCCTTTTCCGTGTTGGCGACCGTGTGTTCGCAGCCTTTAGCGGCGGACGCAACTTCTGGCGCCGCGACAGTGAAACCGAATGGCACAAAATCGACGGGCCAAAGCGAGCCATAACCAGCGCAGCGCGCTCGGACGGTGACACATGGTTTGTTAAGAACAGCAAAGCGATTTTCCGTGGCAGCTTTGCAGACGGGGCGGGTCTGATGGTGGAATCTGGCGTAACCTTTAAAAACGCTGCGTTGGGCACGCCTTTTTATCTTTTTGCCGCCGACATCCACGCTGGCGTTATCTTCCATGATGACTGGGGCTGGTTCAACGATATCATCACCATTCTGGCGATTATTCTTGCCCTCTCAGGGCCTATCATCTGGCTGAGGAAAAAATGGCTTTAACGCCATAAGTACTGACGACAGAAAAGCCCGCCGGTCAAATGACCGACGGGTTTATGCTTTGATAACTCTACCTGTTATCTTGGGCTCTGCTCCGGCACTTCACCACTGGCACGCTTCTCATCCAGCCAGCGTTTGAAAACGCTCCAGGTCGTATCGTTAGGCCTGGAATCGTCAGCAGGAGGCGGTGTCTGATACTTGGGCCAGTTGGTCTCTATCTCCACTCTAAGCACATCGGGCAGGTCCTCCCATTTGTGCAACCGCATACCGTGGGTGTAGTGAACCATCAGGCCCGAGCGGCCACGCATTTTCATCCAGGGCAACCATCCGGAGATACGCCCCCAGCTAATCACCGCGTCCTGTATGGCGATTTTGCTACTATCCAGCGCGTCAGCCAGCGGATAGGCGGAGGTCAGAAACTCGGCAGCATGATACTTGCCGCCTTCATAGTCCTGGTAATCGCCCGTAAGCGGGTTGTTGTAGAAAAGCCGCGCGGCACCGCCGCCGTTCAGAACCGTGCCATTGATGACAAGCTGCGGATTATAGGTCACCGCGGGGTTACCTTCTTCGTCGCGCGCATACCGCGGGCCACGGCTGTTTACCGGGTCGTTATTAACATGCATGACCTCAACGGTTTCGCCTGTGAAGGGGTTGTCCCATGTTTGCAGTATTTCACTGGTTTCAGGATCAAGGTAAAGCATCAGTTCGCGACTGACACTTCTGAATCCAAGGCCTTTGACATCATCCTGCAATTTCCCGCACTGCCGGGCATTCATGCCCTGTACGTTGAAAATATGCTTGTCTTTTTCACCCGGAATACGGCTGTAAACCTCACCTTGCCACCAATAAAGTGCAACCTCGCCCGGCTCGTTAGCACAGAAGATTTTGTTGCTTGCCATCAGCGCCTGCTCGGGGTCTGTCACATCAAAAGTCTGGGCTGAAACGCCAGCAAACCCTGAAACACCGGTGGCCATCATTGCGGCCAGAAAAACGCCGGAAATCGATTTTTGATAAGTCATTATTCTTGCCCCCTTTCGGCATCAATGGCTTCTTTGGTCAGCATCCAGCTCGTTACGTTTTTCCGATCATCGTCCAGCGGTGGCGGTGTTAGAAACGTGGGATAGTTCGCTTTCATTTCACTCAGAAGCGGCTCCGGAATATCGTCGGCCGTATTGACACGAGCACCAATGGTCGCGGTGAACATGATGCCTATACGGTCACCCATTTTCATCCATGGCAACCAGTCTGCAACCCTCGTCCAGCTGAAGCTAAGCTGGGACAACTTCATATTTTCGCGGTCCAGAACTTCATCTTCATACGCATAATCGTTAAACATCTCCATCGCGTGGTAGGTGCCTCCGATATAATCCTGATAGTCGCCGCCAAGGGGGTTTTTGTAGAATAGCGGTACGTTGAAAGAGCTGAAAACGCGGCCATTTTTGAACATGCCGTTAAAAGTGATCGGTGTGCCGTCCTTACGATACACATGCATGGGCTCGCGCATGTTGACCGGGTCGTTGGCCACATGCACTACTTTGACCGTTTCTCCCGTCCAGGGGTTTTCCCATGTATCAAGCACTTCGTTCGTTTCAGGGTCCAGATACAGCATGACTTCGCGGCTAACGCTGCGGAAGCCTTTGCCGCGCTCAGGGTCATGATAGTCTTTGCACTGGCGCACATTGACGCCAACAAGCTTGAACAGAATACGGTCTCGTTCTCCCTCAACGCGGGAGAACATGTTGCCCTGAAAATACCCGAAAGTCGGGTCGCCCTCAGCGCGCGAACAAATGAACTTGCGCTGCACCTCAAGCGCATCTTCCGGGTTGTTGATATCAAGCTGGTCCTGCGCTGTTGCAGGCGCGCCGACATACAAGGCGCTTGCCGCAAGAACTGCTGCAGAAAACACGATAGTCTTCATGGTTACCCCCTTTTTAAATTAGTCTTGTTTCGGATAGTCCTGATCCGGGTGACCTCTCCAAAACTTTAGCGGCCTGATTTCGACCATTGAGACCGCAGAACGCTGGATCACATCTCAGGGCGTGCTTCATCGCGCGGTGTGATCGCACAATTCACCAGCATCCATCTCAGATTATAGCCAATGCGCTCAGCGCTTGGTTCGGTAAACGTGTAGGGATGTGAAACCCTGGAGCCGTCCGGCATGGTTTCGGAAGCATAAAGCACCAATGAATTGCGATTGAAATTGCCATTGTCTTCATTGAGCACATGCCAGGTGATAGACTGCAATGTGATCGTCAACTGGCGCTTTTCTTCGTCCCGTGTGGTGAAGGTATGCGAACCGCCTTTGTCATGCAGAATGATGTCATCGTAGCGTTCGAACGGAATATCACGCCCGCCGCTTACACCGGGCAGGTCAGCATAGCAATGAAACTCGCGCGCGCGCTCATACCAGAATGGTTCATCAATCGCCGCGGTCTGCACCCACACCTCATTGTGAGAAACCTGCATGCCGGTGAAACCAATGCCTGCGCACCCGGAACCATTGAGCGCACCGTCGAAATGTTCAGCGCGGCGACGGAAATTGATTTCGCAGTCTGTATGCTCAATCTCTGCGGTCAGTTCCAGTGCCGACGGGCCGGGTACAAGGGACAAGCGGTATTCAACAGCTTTACCAGCCACATCACCCTTCATGGCAAACTGATGATCTTCGCCTGACCGCTCGATACGGAAGGTTTGGTTGCCATGTCTGGCATCCTCGGCAACGCTGCGCCGCGCATCGAAAAGCGCCTGATTGGCAGTACTATATATGCCCGGCAGCATCTCTGACAGAACCAGCAGGTTACGCTCGCCCGGTGTTGAGTCCTGCCCCTGCGCCCAAGCGCCATGTGCCGAACCAACAAGTAGCCCGGAGACAATCATTGTGGTGATCGTAGAAATTTTCACGGTGTTCCCCCTCACGAATGTGGCGGGAAGCGCCGATCACTGCTCTGCGGCAGCATCCTTCCAGCCGATCCAGCCAGGTCCGCGGAGCGCCTTGCCGGGGGTTGCCCCGGTGTGTTCGCCGTTCTTCAAGACCTGAACACCGTTGATTATTACATCATTTACGCCGGTCGAATATTGATGTGGATCATCGAATACCGAATGATCCTGAATGGTTTCAGGGTCAAAGATCACGATGTCCGCATAATATCCTTCCTGCAGCCGTCCTCTCTGCCGAAGCTTCAGGTTTTCGGCTGGCAGCGACGTCATCTTTCGAACGGCTTCTTCAATCGAGAGTATGCCGTCTTCGCGAACATATTTTGCAAACACGCGCGCGAAGTTACCGTACGCACGGGGGTGTGCACCGCTACGGGTGAAAGGGTCTCTGGGCGCAAGCGCACCGGCATCAGAGCCAAAACTCACCCAGGGCTGCCGGATCTTTTTGGCAATGTTTTCCTCGGACATGATAAAATAAGCAGTACCCACCCGGCTGCCGTCCTCCACTACAAGATCCATGGCAGTTTCGATCGGCCCTTTGCCGCGCATGGCTGCCACTTCCGCCAGCGACTTGCCAGTCAGGGGCTTCAGAGCTTCGTTCCTGAAACCGATCAAGAGCAGTTTGTCCGGCCCGCCCGCTGCCAGATACAGGTTTTCCCAGTCTTGCGGCGTGGCAATTTCAACGATCAGTCGCTCGCGTGTATTTGGGTCTTCCAGACGTGCAGCCCACGCGTCGTAACCGCCTTCCTGCACCCATGGTGGCATCATGGCATCAAGGCCTGTCGCCCCCGCCGTGTAGGTGTATATATCAGCCGTGATCTTCAACCCTTCGGCGCGCGCGGCTTCGATTTTCCCAATCACGCTGTCCATCTTGTGCCAGTTGTTCGTGCCAGCGGCTTTAAGATGATAAATCTCTGCCGGCGCATTGGTTGCACGGGCAATAGTGATCAATTCATCGACTGCTTCCTCGAATCTGTCACCTTCACTGCGCATGTGCGAGATGTACATGCCGTCATATTCAGACGCAGTTTGCATCAAGGCAATCAACTCTTCTGTGTCGGCGTACGACGCCGGCGCATAGATTAGCGAAGACCCGATGCCGAGCGCACCTTCTTCCATCGCCTCGGCAACCAGTTCCTGCATGCGCGACAATTCAGCCGCGCTTGCCTTGCGGTCTTCGTAGCCCAGCACATGAATGCGTGCTGTCGTCGCGCCCATAAAAGAGGCGACGTTTGGCGAAACCCCTTTGGTTTCAAGATGCGTGAGATAATCGCCGAGACTGGTCCAAGCCACATCGAACTGGAGATCCCCTTGCCTTTCTTTGACCAACTGGGCCATTTCAGCATTCAGCGGCCCCATTGACCGGCCTTCACCGAACACTTCTGTGGTAACCCCCTGTCGGATATCGCTTTCGCCCTTGCCGTCAACCAGCAGGGATTCTGTCGCCCAGCTGAGAACATTAATGAACCCCGGCGCAACGGCTTTGCCCCCGGCATCGATGACCGTATCGGCTTGCGCTGTACTCAGATCACCGATGGCATGGATACGCTCCTTGATGATACCGATGTCTGCTGTGCGGGGTTCATCGCCGCTGCCATCATAAAGAGTGCCATTTTCCACAATCAGATCATACCGTATCGTTGGTTCAACACCGATATAGGAATAGGCAATCAGGCTCATTACTGCGACACCGAGTACCGCCGCCCAAATGTACTTTTTCATCACAGAACCCCTTTATCACTCAATCAAGCAATGGGCGCTGTTGCACCCGACCCTCAAACATCAGCATAATCATGCCATGCGAATGGAACAAGAAGCATCTAAATCTGCAAAAACTCCAGGAAATAGGACAAAATGTCGCATTCAAAATGCTGTGTAGATTTCTTGACTATTATCAAACGAATTCTCGCCAACCTTCCCTACAACACACTCATCTCAAAGGATGAGGACGAAACATGAGAACTCTAAAAGGATTAGTCTGTGCGGCGGCACTCGCCTGCACATCAATGGCAGCAGGGGCACAGGATGGCCCGTGGCAAGTTCGGGTGCGCGCCATCAACGTGGCTCCGGAGGAAAGCAGCACTGTATCAATCGGCGGCGAGGCCCGCGTTGACAATACGGTCATGCCAGAACTCGACATCACCTATTTCTGGACCGATCACTTCTCTACAGAATTAATTCTTGCGACGTCGAAACATAATGTGAGCGCGCAGGGCACAGCACTGGGCGACCTGAGCCTTGGCGATGTCTGGGTACTCCCCCCTACACTGACCATGCAGTATCATTTCAACCCCGGTGGTTCCATGCGACCATATGTGGGCGCCGGTGTTAACTACACCATTTTCTATGGCGACGAACCAGGTGACGTGAACTCAATCAAGTACGAAGACGGATTTGGCTTTGCCTTGCAGGCTGGCGCTGACTTTCAGATTAATGACGACTGGTTCTTCAATGTGGATGCCAAGCGGATTTGGCTGAACACAGATGTTGAAATCAACGGTGGTGGCGTTACCGCAGACGTTGACCTTAACCCTTGGGTATTCGGCATTGGTTTTGGCAAACGCTTCTAGGCGTTGCATCCAATCGTACTAATGAAAGACCCGGTCCCGCCGGGTCTTTTTTCTTTTGGGGCAAAGAACAAGGTGCTTGTTACCGTCAGGTACCCGCCAGTCTTATCTCCAGACCACTAGCTGACAATCGGTGGTTTTTAAACTATAGTGCGTCGTTATCAGATTAGGGAGGGTCTTATGAGTAGATACTTGCGTGCGGCAAGCGCCGTACTCTTTATGCTGGCAGTTGGGCTGCCAGCCACAATCGCGGATACAATCAAGCCTGAAATATATATGAACTGGGAGCGGGTGACGGGCAGCCAGCTTTCTCCAGATGGCAACCGGATTGCCTATGTCCGGTCACGCGTCGACGAGATGAACGACCGCTGGTCATCTGAAATCTGGCTGATGAATGCGGACGGCAGCAGGAACCGGTTTCTGGTAAAAGGTTCAGGCATGCGCTGGTCTCCAAGTGGCGACCGCATTGCCTACATCGCCGAAGCTGACGACAAAACCCGTCAGGTTTTTGTACGCTGGATGGATGATGAAGGGGCCATTAGCCAGATAACCCATGTGCAACAGGCGCCGCGCATGATCCGCTGGGCACCGGACGGCAGCAGTATTGCGTACCGCGCGCGGGTGCCATCCAAAAGCGACTGGTCAATCGAGATTGCCGCACCGCCCAAAGGGGCCAAATGGCAGAAAAATGCCACCGTGATCGATACACTGCATTACCGCCAGGACCGTGTTGGTGCGATTTCAGGCCACGACCATCTGTTCATGGTGCCTGCTGAAGGCGGCACGGCCCGCCAGCTCACCGAGGGCAAATGGCACACCGTCTCGCGGTTCTCCGGCATGGTCGGCAATGCCGCTTTTGCCTTCACGCCGGACGGCGCATCAATCATCTTTGACGGCAATGGTCCCGCAGGCGACGTGGAAGAAACCAAATACAATTCTCAAATCCACAAACTGACAATCGCCACCGGTGAAATTACCCAACTCACCAAAGAGCCGGGTTATTGGTCTGATCCAGCGGTCAGCCCCGATGGCTCGACCATCGTCTACGCAGGCAAATCCGATGTCATAACCACATACGGCACGGATGAAGTACGGGCGATCAACATCGACGGCACAAACGAGCGCATGATCAATAACGACCTGCCCGCAGGTGCCGGTGGTTTCATGTTCAGCCGCCGCAGCGACCGGGTGTATTTCTCGGTGCGCACGGAAGGCGATGCGCAGGTCATGCGGTTGCGCATGAACGGCAGGATGGAGGCGATCACAGAAGGCGTGCATCAGGTGTCTCTGGACAGCATGACAGCTGCGGGCAAGTTTGTGGGCCGATACCGTGATCCGGACACAGACTTCAACCTTGTTGTCGGCGACGTTTCGGATGGTGACCTGACGCAGCTGACAGACCTCAACGCCGACATCATGGCGGGTGTTGACGTTGGTGCGCTGGAAGAAATTTGGTACGACAGCAGCGATGATACACGCGTTCAGGGCTGGGTAATGACCCCGCCTGACTTTGACGCCAGCAAGAAGTATCCGCTGCTCCTCTATATCCATGGTGGACCACACGGCATGTACGGCGTGAACTTCAACTTCATGTGGCAGGCCTTGGCTGCCAAGGGTTATGTGGTTGTCTATACAAATCCGCGCGGTTCTGTGGGCTATGGCTCCGATTTCGCCAATGCGATTGACAATCGCTATCCCGGCCGGCGCGATTTTGACGACCTGATGGCAGGTGTCGATACAGTTGTGTCCCGTGGTTACATCAACGAGAACGAGATGTATGTCGCAGGATGCTCTGGTGGCGGGGTTTTGACCACCTGGGTGGTCGGCAACACAGACCGTTTCGCAGGCGCTGCAGCCTTATGTCCGGTTATTAACTGGATCAGCTTTGCGGGTACAGCCGACATAATCGCGTGGGGCAACAAGCGCTTCCGCACGCCTTGGTGGGAAGATCCAAGTCTGTGGTTGAAGCACAGCCCGCTGATGCGCGCACCACACATCAAAACACCAACGCTCTTCATGACCGGCGACAAGGACTTGCGCACGCCGCTGGCTCAGGCTGAGGAGATGTACACGGCGCTGAAAGTGCTGGGCACGCCAACCAAGCTGATTTCCATTCACGGGGAATATCACGGCACAACCAGCATTCCGTCCAACATGCTGAGAACCATTGCCATTCTCGACAAATGGTTCAAGGAATGGAAAAAAGAATAGTAGGCTAATACGCAGCTTTTGACCGAAAAGGCGGCTCAGGCCGCCTTTTCCATATGCCCGCCGTCAACTGTTCCGCGTGCACCGTAAAACCCGGCAATCGCCATCACGCTGGTCACGGTCGCACCCCATGCCATATCAACAACTACAACAATGAAGGGCCAGCCCTGCAGAGTGGCATGGTTGGTCAGGTCATAGGTGCCATACGCCACCAGGCCCAGAAAGGCACCGTTGACAAGCGCTTTTTTCCAGCTGCCAACCTTGGCTGCCGGAACGCTCGCAAAATACACAACGCCCGCAATATAGAGCGCGTAAAAGACCAGAGCCGATGCCCAGATGATTTGATCGCGCATGATGTAACCGAGGGTTTCCGCGTAAAAATCACTGGCGACGACGGCGAGCCAGACACCATCCATAACCGCAAAAGCAAGTAGAGCAAAAATATAAGCACGGGCAAAGGGTCTCATTGAACATCTCCTTGTGATCTTTTAAACGGCAACAAGCGCCGCCCGGATCAATTTGTGACTTTGAATTCGCGCGGACACGCGCTAAAGAAGCGCCAGATTTTACCCGGTTTCAAACAGGCCCTGCATATCATGACAGATAAACACAAAACATACGCACTTGCCCTTCACGGCGGTGCTGGTGCACAAAAAGGCCGGGATTATTCTCGTGCCGAAACCCACCTTGCAGAGCTTGCAGATAAGGGCAATGCGATGCTGGCGGCGGGCGAAAGTGCCGTGGATGTAGTTGAACATATGGTGCGGGAAATGGAAGCATCAGGCCTATATGTCGCCGGGCGGGGCTCGGCGGCCAATAGCGCCGGATATGTGGAACTGGATGCCGCGATCATGGACGGTACTGGCCGAAACGCCGGAGCAGTTGCCGCCATCAGGGACGCGAAGCACCCAATCAGCGCTGCGCGTGCCTTGATGGACAAAACTCCCTACGTGATGCTGGCCGGTGACGGAGCAACCAAGTTTGCAGCCAAACAAGGACTGGAAACAGTTGAAGACCCTGACGAGTATTACACGCTGCCGGACGGTACAACCGCCGAAGATATGGCAAGTGAAACTCTGGCCCATGGCACAGTCGGTGCGGTGGCGCTCGATACAGATGGCAGGCTTGCTGCCGCTACTTCCACCGGCGGTGTCTTCGGTAAACCTGAAGGTCGCCTCGGTGACACACCGATAAACGGCGTCGGGAACTGGGCTGACAACGAAGTTGCCATCTCTTGCACCGGTGTCGGCGAATACTTCATCCTGTCGGGTGGTGCCAGCATGGTTGCAGGCGGTGTGAAACTGGCAGGCGACAGCCTCGAAAAAGCGGTATGGCGGCTTTTGGATGACGTCAAAAGCCTGAACGGTGACGGCGGCGTCATCGCGGTCAACAAAGCAGGCGAAATTGTCATGGCTTACAATTCGGATGGCATGAAGCGCGCGAGTGTTTCAAGCAACACCCCCGCCAAGGCAACAACCTTCGAACCTTGTCGCTAAGCCAAAGCTGTCAGTCCGAGTTTTCGAGGATTTCAAAAACCTTGTCCCGCTCGTCAAGTACCAGCAGCAGCGCGAGGTCGCCTTCCTGCAACCTGTTCACAATGTGACATGTGCCTTCAGGCGGGCTCGCTTTTTTGGCGATGGCCCCTTCAGGGAAACCGGCAGCCACACAAGCCCCTTCGATAATATTGCTGACCTCACCAAGCTCGCGGCCACGCAGGTAATCTTCCAATTCGACAATCACAATCTCATCCGGCCCAAAAGCGAGCGCACTCTTTGTCAAATCGGTGATATCCTGATCAGACCTGTCGCCCGCATGACCAAGCAGCAGAAACTTGCGCTTTGACGGCAAGTGCACCAACGCATCAGAGACAGCCTCAACCGAATGCGGATTGTGGGCAAAATCCACAAACACGCGCGCGCCCTTGGCATGGAATTCATTGCAACGTCCCGGATTGTCCTCCGGTTTGCTTTCAAAGGTTGTCAGGCCCTTGATGATCGCCTGATCTGATAGTCCAAGCGCTTTCGCAAGGCACAAAGCCCCCATAACATTCCGGATGTTGAATTTGGCGGCCCCGCCCATGGTAACCGGGGCATCCGCCGCTTTCAGCATCGCCTGCACGTTTACGCCGTCAGAATAATGGATCATGCCGTCATCAAGCCAGCAGCAGAGTTTTCCCGAAGCCCGTGCCGCCACAATTTGCGGATTACCCGGATCAAGCGAGAACCAGCAAATCTTGCGCCGTGATTTAAGGCCGTTATTTACCACAAGCGGATCATCAGCATTCAGCACCAGTGTTCCGTCGTCGGCAAGCGTCCGAGCCACCGCAAACTTCGCGTCAGCCAATGCCTCAACCGTATTCACGCCGTACTGACCCAAATGATCAGCGGCCACGTTGGTAACGATCGCCGCCTGTGCCTGTCGCAATGGCAAACCGCGCCGTAATATGCCGCCGCGGGCCACTTCCAGAAACGCCAACTGAAGTCGTTTGTCGCGCAGCAACATGCGGGCACCACCTGGCCCTGAATAATCGCCGTAATCCAGAACATCGTCACCAATTTTAACATAGTCTGTGGATGTTGTGCCTGAAGCGATGCCTGCGGCTTCGCCAATCGCGGCAGACAGGCGAACACTGGTCGATTTTCCGTTAGTACCAGTGATAAGGGCAACCGGCACATTGTATAGTCGGTCCCAGGGAATTTCCGCCAAAGACGGTAATTCCCGCACAGGCCATGTCTCGGAACCAGCCCCGTGGCCAAGCGAGACGTGGTCATCATCACTCAGAAAATCAATCGCACGCTTGTCAGCTTCCTGCTGTAGCGCCAGAAGTTCCGGATTTGCCTCTTCCCGCATCACCCTTCGCACATCGGCTACAAGGACATCCCTGCTCGCGGGTTTTGTTTGTAAAAGTCGGTGCGCGGTGAAGTGCCAGGCAATCTGCCCAACAAAAATCGCCGAATACAGCTGGTCAATAGGCGCAGAGATCGCCAGATTCAGACCATTTTCAAATTGCCGCGCAATCACTTTTTCATCATGCCAGCCAACAGCGTCCAGGGTCAGGCGCGCTTCCTCGGCCCAGGTCCTTGCAACGTCGTCTTTGCTAATATCTTCTGTGACAAGCACATCAAGGATAGCGCCGTAACGTTCCCAGAGCAGTCCCTGTCCCGTCAAGCGGCGGCTATCGTCGAGAACGAGGCGCTCGTCATCGGGCGCCGGAATGGACAGAGCGGTTTCCAGCTCATCAACTGTCATCACCATCAGCTATTCTCCGCCCTTAGTCGCCGTCTTCGATGTCATCACGCGCAAGTCGCACGCCGCGGTCATCGCTCACCAGTTTCTGGTCGTCGTCAATCAGGTCTTCATAGGCCTGTGTGACCAGTGGTTTGGTCTCGCTACTGACCGCCGGGCCTTCTTCCTTGTCACCGCCAAAATAGATGATCTGTTTCCAGCACCGGATCACGTTGTCACCAAACACAATGACAAGATCGCCCTCTTTCGCCATTGCAAGGCCCGCGTCCACGGCTGTCTGTTCATCAGGAATAACCTGGATTTGAGCGTCATCCACACCATTATCGATTAAAGCCTGCCTCATCATCTGCGGCACTTCGTCGTCGCCGCGGTTGCGGCGGTTATCGTCTGCTTTACAGATATAATGGTCAAAATGACCTGCGAGCATTCCGGCACTGTCGACAATATCTTCGTCGCGCCGGTCACCCGGACAGGCAATCACCGCAACCCGTTTGCCCGCAACTTCCAACTGATCCACAAGGTTGGCCATGGCGGCAAAAGCTGCAGCATTGTGAGCATAATCCAGAATAACCCGGAACGGATGCTCATCGTAGACGTTCATGCGGCCCGGCGCCTGGAAGAAGCTGGTATTGAAGGTGCGCAGACCTTCACGAATTTTATCGAGGTCAACATCGAAGCTGAAGGCCATCGCTGCGGCAAACATTGCGTTCTGAACGTTATGTGTCGCCCGGCCTTCCAGGGTTGCCGGTACCAGATGAGACCATAGAAGCGGAATATGCGTTCCATTGTCATAAATGGTGATCATGTCACCGTTCATGCCCTTTTCAAGCACCACAGCGCGGCCACCAAGTTTGATATGCTGTTTCACCAGCGTGTGGTCCGGGGACATGGTGACATAAACGATCTGTTTGGCGTCGGTATAATCCGCCATCAGAAGACAATTGCGGTCGTCGGCATTCAGAACGACACTGTCCTCGGCTGCTTCAACAACGATGCGTTTGATCGCCGCCAGTTCTTCCAGTGTGTTGACGCCGCCCATACCCAAATGATCGCTTGATACATTCAGACAGGCGGACACATTTGTCATTTCATAGCCGAGGCCACTGCGAACAAGACCGCCACGCGCAGTCTCAAGAACGGCAAAATCAACCGTCGGGTCCCTTAGAACCATCTGCGCCGATTGCGGGCCGGTTGTATCGCCTTTAACCGTTTGCTTGCCGTCTACATAGATACCGTCGGTGGTTGTCAGTCCAACGATATTACCGCAACCTTTCATGATGTGCGCCAGCATTCGGGAGGTTGTTGTTTTACCGTTCGTACCCGTGATGGCAGCAATCGGGATGCGGCTCGGTGTATCGGCCGGGAACAGCATATCAATCACTTTGCCTGATACGTCCCTTGGCTGCCCTTCGCTTGGGGCGACATGCATACGGAAACCTGGCGCCGCGTTTACTTCAACAATTGCACCGCCGATGTCCTTGTATGACTGGGTGATATCATCGGTAAGGAAATCCACGCCGCCAACATCAAGGCCCACGGCCTGCACGGCGCGAACGGCCATTTCCCTGTTGTCGGGATGCACCACGTCGGTCATATCAACGGCGGTGCCACCAGTGGAAAGATTGGCGGTAGAACGCAGGAAAAACGCCTCGCCTTGCGGCAGAACAGTGTCTTCGGTGAAACCGGCTTTTTCCATAAGGCGTTTTGCCTGCGCATCAATCTCCAGCCGGGTCAGCACTTTTTCATGGCCAACGCCCCGGCGCGGGTCCTGGTTCACAAAATCCACAAGTTCAGCAATGGTTTTCTTGCCGTCACCAACCACATGACCGGGTACGCGTTTAGCCACAGCAACAAGCTCGTTGTTCACCACAAGCATGCGGTGATCCATGCCGGTGATAAAGCTTTCGACCAGAACCGCACGGCTTGTGCCCTGTTCTTTGGCCATAACGAACGCCTTATGCGCCTCCTCGTCTGAATTGATATTGATGGTAACGCCGCGACCATGGTTGGCGCTCAGCGGTTTTATCACAACGGGGAAACCAATCCGGTTTGCCGCACGGGCGGCCTCTCGTTCACTGTAGACCATGTACTGCTTGGGTACGGGCAAGCCGAGATCATTAAGCAAGCGGTGGGTATCTTCCTTGTCACAGGAAATTTCGACCGCGATATGGCGGGTTTCACTGGTGATCGTTGCCTGGATGCGCTTCTGGTATTTGCCGTGACCAAACTGAACGAGGCTGTGGCTGTTCAGGCGCAGGAAGGGAACGCCGCGCTCAACGGCGGCATCCACCAGCGAGCCTGTACTCGGCCCAAAAGCATGACGCTGCGCACGGCGAATAAACGTGGTGAGCTCGTCATCCCAATCAAAGTCATCCTCGATTTCATAATCGACCTGCTCCTGCACTTTCTCTGGCAAAAGGTGCATCAGCAATTTAATCGCAAGTTGCCCGGCAGCAAGTCCGACATCGCGGTGTTTATAGGCAAACACCATGTTATATTCACCGGGATTACCGGTAGACCTTGTGCGGCCAAAGGTAACCTCGTTACCCGCTACACACTGAAGTTCAATGGCCACATGCTCCATGATGTGGCCCATCCACGTGCCTTCATCTTCACGCAACCGACGCAGGAAACCGCCATGGGTTTTATAAGAACAGCCATGCTCTTCAAGGCCCGGCAATGCGGCAACCAGACCGTCTATGAAATCCTTGCCGAGTTTCACGGAGGGCCAGTCTTCAAGGACACCCAGATCCAGAACATGGCGAATAACACGAAATTTCGCGTACAGGTTTGGTCCTACATAAACGTTGGTTTTGAGAATTTTCATTCATTGTCCCCCGACAAAATATAAAGACAAAACTATGGTATATCGCCTGCGATTTTCGGTCAGTCTCCCACCGAGATGTTACAGTGACCCTGACCGTCCTGCGCGGGAGGGAAAGCCTCCCGTGTACTTAGATCGTAATGACATCCTTCATGAAGAATATCGAGCTTCAGCCCAAGAAGCCCCAGCGCTTCACCCCGCCGTGCCTGGCTGAGTGACGAATATTTAAGTCCTGCGCCGTCTACAACGGTAACACCGCCGCTTCCAACCACTTCAATGACATTGTATGGGTCGATAAAAGCCGCCGTGTCCTCATCAACACCGATGCCAAACAAAAACGGGTTATAGGCAACCGCCGACAATAGCCGACCGATGCGATTGCGTTCTGAGAAATGCTGATCAATGATCGCTGCGTTGGTAAGACCCAACCCCGGCGCCAGAGAAGCACCGCCTTCTCGCGCGCCGCTATCGCCCGGCCCGCCCGCCATCATATGTTCTGCCATGATCGATGCGCCGGCAGATGTGCCCGCGATATGAATGCCGGCCGCATTGCCGCGCCTGATGGCCTGCGCAACAGCCGTTCCGCCCAGAATGGTCGTAAGACGCAGCTGGTTACCCCCGGTGATGAAGATGCCCGTCGCTTGCGCGCACAAATCAGCAAATTCCGGGTTGTCACAGTCTTCGCGGCTGGTGATCGGAATGTAACTGACATCGCCGGCCCCCAGTCGCTTGAACAGCGTCTGGTATAGCTTTCCAGTATCATCAAGGCGTGAAGCGGTTGGTATAACAACGATGCGGGCGTCTTTGCCGCCGCATATTTCAGCGAACCGTTTCAGGATCGTTGGTTTGGTTTCCTTGTCCTCGGCACCGCCGATTGGCACAAGATAACCCCGTTGTTCGCCCTGGGGCACAATGGCTGGGCACATTAATCGAAATCCCGTTATTCTCTTTTTATCCGCACCAAGTAGTTCGGCGCGCCGTCCTTACCTCTATCCAATAGCGGAAGAATGATCGCCGTGCCACGCTATTGTTGGCTTGTCTTCATTTTTTTGTCCGGCGGACGGGAAACATATGCAATTTTACGCCTGATCAGCGGGTTTTGAGCCGATGATTAGTGGTTGCCAATACGGACGGACGGGACTAAGCCGGTTGACAGGATAGTTTCTCCCTGCCGAGGCTGCCCCCAATCGAAAAGGCTCGTTTCTGGTGTTTCGCTGGCAAACCATACATGAACGGTACATTCAGGGCCTGGCCCCCGCACTGGCCCCCGCACTGGCCATCGCCGCAGCCATATGCGGCCCCTCGGTCGCGGAAGACGCATTGCCGGAGGCGCGGTCAATTGCTTCGCTGGACTATTGCGCTGACCAGTATGTACTCGCGATTGCTGACCGGCGCCAGATACTCGCTCTCTCGCGGGACGCCAATACGGTGTATTCCTTTTTCCATCAACGCGCCGACGGCATTCCTCGTTTGCGCGGTGATACGGAAGACGTTCTCGATGCCCGGCCCGGCTTACTTGTGCGTCAGTGGCGAGGTAGCGCAACGACTGACCAGCTTTTCGAGCGTGCCGGCATTCATGTCCTGACATTACCTTATACCGCACATGCCGATCAGGCCTTCGAACAATTGTTGCGTTTGGGGAAAACAATAGACCGCCACGAAGAAGCGCAGCGCTTTGTCGCGGAGCGCAGAGCGATGCAGCAGAGCCTGAAAAACGCTCCGGCGGTCGGGCTGAGAGCACTTTACGTAACTCCCAGTGGCTACACAGGCGGATATACCACCAATGTTGAAACGATTATCAAAGCCGCTGGTCTCGGCACAATGAGCGACGACTATGGGATTGCAGGTTGGGGGCCGCTGCCAATTGAAACCATGGTGCATCAAAAGCCTGACCTGATCGTGACAAGTTTCTTCGACTTACCTGACGCTGTCTCAAACTGGTCATTGGGAAGCCACCCCCGAATAGGCGCCCTTCTGACAGATGTCCCGGTGATAGATTTACCGGCACGGTACCTGACATGCAGTAGTTTGTTTGAAGTGGATGCGGCGTACCGCATCAGGCAGGAAGCGGCACGGCTGGGGCTCACCGAAAGTCTGCAAAGCCCCTCATAACCCAGCCTGCCCAAAGATAAGGTTGCCCCGTAGGCACCGGTTACGTCACAATACATGTACCGGGACATGTATCGGGGGCTTGGGAAGGGGAAATCCATGACGTCTGTTAACCATCAGAAAGTCATCGGCAAAAGAGATATCATACTGTTTTGCATATCGGCGATCCTGTTGCTGGACACCGTCGCCGCCGGGGCTGCAATTGGCGCTTCCAGCATTTTCTGGTGGGTGTTTCTGGGTGTGGTCTTTTTCATTCCCTTCTCCCTGATTTCTGCCGAACTCGGTTGCGCCTACCCTGACCAGGGCGGCATTTACGCCTGGGTTCAGCGAGCATTTGGCCCTCGGTGGGCGTCCCGGATCACCTGGTCATACTGGGTCAATGTCGCTGTATGGTGTCCGGCAATCTTCATTCTGTTCGCCGGCATCTTTAAGCAGCTTTTCTGGCCGGACATGTCTTTGTTTGCGCAAATACTGATGGGTGTTGCACTCACATGGGCCACCGTGTTCGTGAACGTCATTACGCTTGAAGTCGGCAAGTGGGTACCGAACGCGGGAGCAGTCATAAAGCTTGTCGTTTTTGCAGCCATCATTGCGGGCGCAGGGCAGTATTATTTCCAGAACGGTTCCGTCAACGAAATCTCGCTCACAACCCTGAAACCAAGCTTGTCTGATGGATTGCAGTATTTACCGGTCATCATATACGGCATGCTTGGTTTTGAGTTGATCTGCGCGGGTGCAGAGGAAATCAAAGATCCGAAAAAAGACGTACCGAAAGGTATTCTGATCTCCGGCACGATCATCATAACTCTATACATACTGGCGACAATTGCCGTGCTGACAGCCATTCCTGTCAATGAAATCAATCTGGTTGAAGGGCTTGTGGATACGCTGCAACTTTTCTTTGGCTCCACCGGCGTCGGTGGCATGTTTGTCGTCATTCTTGCCATCGGCACCCTTTATACGTTCTTTTCGAATGGTGTGACGTGGGCACTTGGGGCAAACCGGGCCGCTGCCGAGGCGGCAATAGAAGGCGAACTTCCATCCTACTTCGCGATTGAAAGCAAAACCCGCGGCACCCCCGTTGGCGCGGCGGTGGCTCTTGGCATTGCGAGCACTGTCATCCTCATTTTATACGGCGCACTCGCCGGCACCAATGAAGACCTGTTCTGGTCGCTGTTTGCCTTCAGCGGCGTTATATTCCTGATACCCTATGTCGGGATGATGTTTGCGTACATAAAACTACGCAGAGCCGACCCGGACAGAGAAAGGCCTTTCGAGATTGGCGGTCCGGCCTGGTTGCCGACCCTTATGGCCAACATCTGTAGCGCTATCCTGTTTATCACAATCGCCCTGTTCATCTATGTACCGGGAGACGGGCTACAGATAGAGGTGTTTCTGGGTTCCGTCGCCCTGCTGGTGATTGGTGAAATTATTGTTCACGTGAACGCCCGGAAGGCAGCCCGAGGCCGGGACTAAAAAGAAAGGGACCGCAAAGGCCCCTTTTTGACCCTCTTCTGCCCATATGCCGTTAGCCCCAAACTATTCTTCGCCCGCCAGCAGTGAAGCATTACCGCCAGCGGCTGTCGTATCGATACAGACATGTCGCTCCAGATGACACCAGCGCGCCATCTCGCGTGTTGCCAGCACAGGTAAAATCGGGCCTTCGCGGGCGGCAAGCGCGCGCCGTGTGGCGCTAAGGTCTGCTTCGTCGCTCCATAGCGCAACGGCGGCAAAGCCCTCCAGCTGCTCCAGCACCTGCCGTGGAAGATACCCGTCCATCTCATCCGGCCCCACTGCACCCGGAACAACGACAAGAGTTGAGCACCCTTCATCTGCGGCTATAGCCGCCTGCATCGCCGCCTCTTCAGGTGTTGGCCCCATGCACAACACAAGGCCGCGCGCATAGGTGGAAAGTTCGTTCTTTTCACCGGTGGGTCCGGGCAGGCTTAGAACTTCCTGTGGTTCAGGCTTCGGTAAAACCACTCGATTAATGGCCTTTTGCACATCTTTGACCGACAACGCCTCGCCAGCAACATGCGGTGAAGAGGGCAGTATCTCGCGGGCGAACCGCAACAGGTATTTTGGTCCGCCAGCTTTCGGCCCGGTGCCCGAAAGACCTTCGCCGCCAAAGGGCTGAGACCCGACTACAGCGCCAATCTGGTTCCGGTTCACATAAAAATTTCCAACCCTGATCCGTTTTTTCACATGATCGACGCGATCGTTGATCCGGGTGTGGAGGCCAAAGGTCAGCCCGTAACCGCTGTTGTTGATCGCATCAATAACATCTTCAATCTCGCCCGCCCTGAACCGTGCCACGTGCAACACGGGCCCGAACACCTCTCGTTCCAGCTCTTCAATACCATTGACGGATATCACTGTAGGGTTGACGAAATGGCCGCTCTGCGGAACAGCCAGTTGTTTCAGAACCCGGGCTTCTTTTTTCGCTGCTTCGATATAGGTATTGATTGAAGACTGCGCCGTTCGGTCAATCACGGGGCCAATATCGGTTTCGATGTTCCAGGGCATTCCAAAGCTCAACTCGTCCATCGCGCCGTAGAGCATCTCCAGCATTTCGTCCGCCACATCCTCCTGGACATACAGCATCCTAAGTGCAGAACACCGCTGCCCTGCCGACTGAAATGCGGACGCAACAATATCCCTCACTGCCTGTTCAGCAAGCGCCGTGGAGTCGACAATCATTGCGTTAAGGCCGCCGGTTTCTGCAATAAGCGGGGCCTGCGGTGCAAGGTGTTCTGCCATTGCCCTGTTGATGCTTTGGGCCGTCGCCGTCGAACCAGTAAAACAAACCCCGTCAATTCGCCTGTCACTCACCAGTGCAGCACCAACCCTAGCACCCGGGCCCGGCACCAGTTGCAAAGCCGAAGTTGGCACACCAGCTTCATGCATCAGCCGAACCGCTACTGCTGCAATGAGCGGGGTGGTTTCCGCCGGTTTTGCCAAAACGCCATTGCCGGCAGCAAGAGCCGCCGCAACCTGACCAGTGAAGATTGCCAGTGGAAAATTCCATGGTGAAATACAGGTAAACAGACCACACGGCTTCAACCCTGCATGGCCCTCGGCTTCCGCTGCATAGTAGCGCAGGAAGTCCACGGCTTCCCGAAGTTCTGCAACGGCATCCTGCGGGGTTTTACCTGCTTCACGGGCAAGAAGCGCGAACAACTCGCCGCTGTTCGCCTCGAAATGATCCGCTGCCCGGCGCAGGATGTCGGCACGAGCGTCAACGCCAACATCCCAGGGTTCAGCACAATCCAGTGCTGCAGCAAGAGATTTTTCACCGGCGTCAATCACCGTACCGACAGTGTCACTCGGATCCGCAGGATTGACTATTTTTTGCCCGGTCTCAGTGTCTTCAGCAGAAAGGGTCGTCGGCGACGCCTGCCACTGTGTTCTCGCGAACCGTTGCCGCTCGTTTTGATAGGTTGCCAGATCACGTTCGTTAAGCAGGTCCCATCCTTTGGAGTTCGCGCGCCTCGCGCCGTAAAGAGCATGAGGTTCAATAATCCGGGGGCCTCCGGCGTCGCTGGCCACCAGTGTCTCGAATGGGTCAGCCGCAACTTCTTCCGCAGGCACCGTTTCATCGACGACCTGATTAACGAAAGAAGAATTCGCACCATTTTCAAGCAACCTTCGCACCAGATAGGCAAGCAAATCCTTGTGCGCACCAACAGGCGCATATATGCGACACCGGCAATTTTCCTGATCCATAACAGTATTCAACAACGTTTCGCCCATACCGTGCAGGCGCTGAAACTCGAAAGGCTTGTCATTGCCCGCCAGCTCAAGGATGGAGGCTGCCGTATGCGCATTGTGGGTGGCAAACTGCGGGTAAATACGGTCCCCCAGATCGAATAATAATTTTGCACAACAGATATAGGAAACGTCAGTGGCAGCCTTGCGGGTGAAAACCGGGAAGTCCTCGACGCCGTCCACGTGTGCCCGCTTGATTTCCGTATCCCAATAGGCGCCTTTCACCAACCGCACCATCACTTTGCGGTCATGAGTTTCCGCAAGAGTGTAAAGCCACTGAATAACTGCAGCCGCCCGCTTGCCGTAAGCCTGTATGACCACACCAAATCCGTCCCAGCCTGCCAGATCGGGGTCAGCCAACAGTGTTTCAATAATATCCAGCGAAATATCCAGGCGGTCCGCCTCCTCCGCGTCAATATTCAGGCCCATGTGCGCTTGCTTGGCGGCAAGGGCGAGTTTTTTTACCCTTGGCACCATCTCGCGCATCACCCGGTCACGCTGCTTCAGTTCATAGCGCGGGTGAAGCGCGGACAATTTAATCGAGATACCCGGGTTGTCACGCGCATCCGTACCCTTGCAAAGACCAGACAGGCAGGAAATGGCATCGCCATAGGCAAGATAATAGGCATAGGCATCCGCTGCGGTCATCGCCGCTTCGCCCAACATGTCGTATGAAAAACTGAAACCGCGTTTTTGTGCCGGTTTGCTTTGTTCAACAGCTTCTTCAATCGTGCGCCCGAGCACAAATTGCTTACCCAAAAACTTCATCGATTGCGCGATGGCAGCTCGAATGACAGGCTCTCCAAGTCGTTTCACCGCCCCCTGAAGAATGGATATAACGCCCGCTGGCGGCGCGGGATCCAGCACCTTGCCAACCAGTGACAAGGCAAATGTGGATGCGTTGACAATTGTGGATGCTGAATCGCCGGAGTGTTCTTCCCAGTTGGAGCGAACAATCTTGTCTTCGATCAGGGCATCTACCGTCTCGGTATCCGGCACTCGCAGAAGTGCCTCAGCCAAACACATCAACGCGACGCCTTCATCGGTGGACAGACCATACTCGGACAGGAACGCTTCCATCAGGCTAACGTCCTTTTCGGCTCTAAGGGACTGCACCAGACCGACAGCCCTGGCTTTGATATAGCCCCGGGTCTCATCATCTGGCGCAAGGTCTGCTGTCAGCGCATTGAGCACAACATCCTCAGGGGCACGATGCCGCTGGCGAATTTGAGCTCTCAGTTCGGATAATGAATTTGGCCTGGACATGGAAAATCCTCTCATCGATCAAGGAGACGGCAGTCTACAGCCGCTATAAAGGTCTTTTTTCCTGTATTTTGATTTCAGGTGGCTATACTCCTCTTATTTACACATTTATGAGGGACATTATCTCTTGAAATTATCTGAAAACAGCACAATTGACCTTATTGACCGTAAAATGTTGCGGTTACTCAGTGCTGATGGCCGCATGTCCATCACGGAACTTGCCGATAAAGTCGGCCTTTCCAAAAGCCCCTGTCAGGTACGACTGAAACGATTGCAACGCGATGGATACATTTTAGGATTCCGTGCTGTGCTGAACGATGCCAAACTGGGGCGCGAGCATGTTGCCTTCACAGAGGTCAAGCTCGTCAACACATCCGAAAAGGCGCTTGCGGCCTTCAATAAAGCGGTTCTCA
The DNA here is from genome assembly GCA_947503625.1 of uncultured Kordiimonas sp. Taxonomy (GTDB): domain Bacteria; phylum Pseudomonadota; class Alphaproteobacteria; order Sphingomonadales; family Kordiimonadaceae; genus Kordiimonas. Next base: position 971,584 of record CANNEK010000001.1, read on the forward strand.
ATATCCCGGAGATTGAGCAGTGTCACATGATCGCCGGGTCATTCGACTATCTTCTAAAGGTTCGCACCAGAGATATTGTGGCTTACAGAACCGTACTTGGGGAACACATTTCCAACCTGCCCAACGTTTCGCACACTTCCACGTTCGTGGCCATGCAGTCGGTAAAAGAAAATGGTTATGAGGATTGAACAAAGCCGTCAATCACCCTAGCTTTATCAGGGCCGTTTGGTCTGGCGATGTTTTGGGGAACACTTACATGAAACTGCTCACGTATCTGTCGATAGTCCTGGGTTTATCTACCATAGCCACAGCCGTGGAAACTGTTGAATATCCAGACGTGCTTTCAATGCAGCAACGTGCCGCCAATCAGGATGCCTGGCTTAAGACACGGCTGGATACGGTTGTCCCCAACCTGATGCGGGCACGCGGCGTTGATATGTGGATTTTGATCGCCCGCGAATACAATGAAGACCCGGTTGTCAAAACCATGCTGCCGGCAACATGGCTTTCCGCCCGCCGCCGCACAATTCTGATGTTTTTCGATAACGGTGAAACCGTCGAACGACTGGCAGTTAGCCGCTATGCGGTTGGCGACTTTTTTCAGGCTGCCTGGAACCCTGAAGAACAACCGGACCAGTGGGCCAGGCTTTCAGAGCTGATTTCTGCCCGGAACCCGAATAAAATTGCGCTTAATGTATCGGACACTTTCGCCCTTGCTGACGGATTGACCCAAAGCCAGCACACCGGGTTGATGAACGCCTTGAGCCCGGACCTTAAGGAAAGGATCATATACGACCCTGCCATGGCTATCGGCTGGCTGGAGCGGCGCATCCCTGAAGAAATGGCAATTTATCCTCAGATTGTCGGGCTGGCACATGCCATTATTAGCGAAGGCTTCTCGTCAAATGTTATCAAACCCGGCACCACTACAACAGCTGACGTTATGTGGTGGTTCCGTGACAAAATTCGCCAAAAAGGCGTTGTGGCCTGGTTCCATCCAACGGTATCGATCCAGCGCCAGACGCTGGACCAGCGTGGCCAGAAGATGACCGAGTTGTTTGATCCGTCAAGCGACAGTGTGATCCGCAAGGGTGACCTCATTCACGTGGACTTTGGCATCACTTATATGGGCCTGAACACAGATACCCAGCATCATGGATATGTTCTGAAGGATGATGAGACCGACGCGCCGACTGGCATTAGAAATGCCCTCAAAACCGGGAACCGGCTACAAGACATCCTGACAGACAATTATCAAACCGGCACAAGCGGTGACGAAGTGCTTGCGGCCAGCCGCGCACAAGCTATTGCGGAAGGCATCGAGCCCAGCATATATACGCACCCCATTGGCTATCATGGGCACGGCGCAGGCGCGACAATTGGCTTGTGGGACCAGCAAGGCGGCGTTGCAGGGCGCGGTGGCTATCCGGTTGTGGACCAAACAGCCTGGTCTATCGAGCTTTCAGCCATCGTGCCGATCCCCGAGTGGGGTGGTCAGAAGGTCCGTATCATGCTTGAGGAAGACGCCTTCTTTGACGGCAACACAGTTACCTACATTGACGGAAGACAAACAAAACTGCATTTGATTGGCAACCAGTAATCGTTGCCACCTTTTTATTGCTATTGCTTTGGGGAGCACTGCAATGTCGATACCTATTGCTATTTCTATCTGGACGCCTTCTCGATGGAGTTCCTGATCGCCCGGTTGGCGACCAAGGAACAAGCATACGCGCTGACGAAAGAAAAAAAGTGGCCGCAACTTGATAAGGTTTCCGGGAGCTATACAGCCTTCAGTGTAGGCAACTTCTTTTTCCTGTTGCCGCAATCCGCCTACCGTGGATCAGGCTCAAAACTGATTCTGTTTGATGGTCATGCCACCATAGCCGACAAGGCGTTGAGTGCGGCATATAGAGATGAGAAAAACGCAGAAATACTGGAAGACTATCTTCACGATGAAATTCACGGGCGAATAACCCCCCAGGCTGTAAGCGGCGTGTTCTGCGCTGGCGAAGTCCTTCCCGAAACTGGTGAATTTTCACTCCATCTCGACCCCTTGTCACAGTACAATCTTTTGTACGTCGACCACCAAAAAATTAAAATCGTCAGCAACAATATATATTGCATTGAAAAGGCCATGAAGATGGCCGGCCTGGCAACAACACGCTCAATTCTCAATGCGGCATGGGAAGCTGCGGTTGGCGGTTGCGGGCACCTGACAACGGGCCTGGAAGAAGCGACCTTGACGCCGCCAGACCATTTTGTCACAGGCAATGCGCGGCGTAATCAATTTGGCTGGTTGAAAAGAAATCGGCTGGCGACCAGAGACGCCCCTCCGGCATCAGAGACAGCAAAATCCATCGCGTCTTCGCTTGAAGCAATTCACAATACATTTGGTAGACATGATATAGTTTATGATTTGACAGGCGGAATTGACAGCCGGGTCGTTCTTGGCGGGTCACGACACTCCGGGCAGCGGCAGCAAGTTTTTTTTAACAACAGAAACAGCGCAGATTATGACACTATCATACCGAATTTGATCGCTCAAAAATATGCCCTGAGGCGCGCTGATTTTCCCACAAATTTTAACGGCGAGACTGTCACTCGCCAGCAATTGGCCCGGCGCGCGGTTTTTAGACAGCAAGGACTGACAACTGCATATAGTTACTCCCTTGGTTGCTACAAACTGAGTGACATTTGTCGCATCCGTGGCGGAGTTGGCGAGATTATGCGATCAGTATACTTGCCTCATGAACCCCGAAGCATAAAAGGGAAACTGAAGAAACTTCACGCAATCTATTGCCTGAAGACGATGGCCTCACGCATTGCGGCCTTCAAGAGCTCCCCATCCCGGCACGGCGCGCTGCAGACAAACCTTTCCAGCATAGCATCGCTTTTCAGCCAGAGAGTTGGTCCCAGAGCGCCCCTTTTCACAAAGGATTTTAAAAACAGCCTCTATGACAAAACCCTGACGACACTGGAACAACTGGCTCAACTGGGCATAACTGAAGACAACCTGCTAAATGGCTTGTATTTGACGAGCAGATCAAGACGGCACTTTGGGTATACATCCCAAATGTTCAACCATATTCTGCCGTCATTTGAGCCTTTGGCCAATATTAACCTGTGGCACTATGCCAACTCGCACAGTTCTGCTCAGCGGAGAAACGGCGACGTCATTTTTAATCTTTTAAAAATTATGGACGAAGATTTGTTGAGTGTTCCACTTCAAGCTCCGGAACTGGCCAAAAGCTCGCTCGACTTTAACCTGTTCGATCGTTCCTCCGACTGGAATACTCCTACCCCTTCTGAGTTTCGGACAAAACAGTGTGAAGGCCCTATAGTTGCGGACTGTAATTCGCCCAATCCGTATATGGGCCATGGTGCAGTCATGTTTCCCAATATCAATCTGTTTTTCGAACTGCTTTTCTCTTTAGATTCAAATCATTCTGTCTGGAATACAATAGATAAAAAGCACTTTGAAAGGCTATACGCCTCGGCTGATACCGAACGAGTGATGACGTCAAGCGAATCTTATTTGAGACTGTTTTACGGCCTGATCTGGATACACAAATTGGAGGAGGCAACCCCGGTGTCTGGCGTCTGCTAACATCGACGCTCTGGATAGATGGGCACGCCTAAATGACCTTGGCTTCCAGCGCAACCTGTTCCTCTTCACTGAGCTTGATGGGTTTCACAATCGGGCGCATGGTGTCCTTGTCAAAGAAAGGCTTCCAGGATTTTCCGCCCCGGACCCGCCACCACATCAGCATGATGAACAGACGCAGCAGCATGAAAAAGTTCTTCACCCGAGCACCCATGGGGTTGGGGGTTGGGGGATTGACGTGCCCGCGCGGCGGTCCAAACAATCGTACCACTTCATCCGATGTGCCCTTGTGCCCCAAGCAGATCGGCAGCATACCCAGAAACGGCATGCCGCCTTCGCGGAAACTGTTACCAAGCGGCGTTTTGCAACAACTTGTATACCACCGGAGTGGTCCTTTGGGCGTAACACTCATGCAGGCGACATGCCCGATACCTTCGGTTATCTCAAATATCGCCGGATTGATCTGCACAATGTTGGAGCCACCCTCGGCGTCCAGCATATCATCAGTACGACCGAGATAATGCGCATACGACTGACAGCCCTTGCAGCTACATACAACATGGTTGGAGTTTGAAGCTGACAGATTGCGGGCCATCCCCTTCACGTTGCCACACGCACATGAGATTGGGGCATCTTTCGCCATGGTCATTTCCCCTGTTTTCCGGGCCGGTATTGTCGGGTCGCGTTTGCAAGAACGGCTTCGCGGTTTGTTAGCGCGCGCCGCCAGCGTTTTTCCACAAATAACGGCACCTGATCTGCATAGTGAGGCGAGGTTTCATCAAGAGTTGCACTGCCGAACTGATGCACCACCTCGGCGCGCTGAGAGCCATCTGCGGCCCATTCAACAAAACCAATCCATGTATCACCATGGGTCGCAGCTGCCACTCCCCCGCCATTGTCACCGGCGGCATAAATCGCTCGCAGTGTGTCGGGTCCACCATCAACAGGCAGGCTCACGTCGCCGCGGACCATACGGCTGACTTCACCCCATGCCGGGTCAATGCCGCCATGATATTCTTTAAGATAGGAAACCGCCCATTGCAGGGCATTCGAAAGCGCCTCGTCAGACTCGTCTTCCCGATCCGTCTTGCTTTGCTGCCTCAACGCCATAATCGGCAAGGCGGCGTGTGTGTTGTCCACGTCAGTTGACCTGTTCCATGCACCCACGTGGGCAGCAGCCCTAGCAAGTTCCGGGTCATCATTGAAATCAAGCGCAGCCATCCTGCTGGCAAGGCGCGCAACCCGCGAGCCGGGCGCATAGTCATCATCAAATTTAATCTCCAGCAGGCGCTCCCGGCTAACAGGTGTCACGCCGTCCGTGAGTTCAATCAGCCGCAGGGAGCGATTGGTCTGGTTGGTGGCAAGCCCCATGATGGCGGGAAACTGCGCTGCCTGCAGGTTATCAGGTCCGTCTGTGGCACTGAAAGGCGTGTTGTTGGCATTGAAAACCAGACCGGATGCAGGGTTCACCAGTTTCGGCACGCTTTCATAGGGCCGGTATCCGTTCCAGATCAAATCAGACCGGTCCCCCGGCATGTCCTTCGACCAGTCCCAGCCATCGGCGCGGTTCGGATACTGCGCGTTATGGATAAAGGCCACGTTGCTGTTCCTGTCTGCATAAACATAATTGATGCTCGGCAGCGCATTCATCTTCATGGCAGCCATGAAGTCATCAAAAGTCGTGGCCCGGTTCAGATTGTAGTATTGTTCAAGCTGCCGCACTTCACCCATCCCTGCATACCGCAAGGCAAATGCGTTCTCGCCGTTCACGATCACCGGGCCATGGCGACTGCGCAGCAACTGCCGTTTGGCCTCGAACACAAAGGGGCCCCAAAGCTTTACCGGGATGACAACTTCTTCCACCTCGAAGTCGATCCATTCACCGTCCAGACGATATTGCAGCGGGTTTTCCGGGTTGCGTGTCAGCACATAAATGTCAGATAAATCAATATGGTTAACCGTGTTGGCCCAGCCCAGATTGTCATTAAACCCGTGCAGGATCACGGGCGTGCCCGGGAACACGCCACCGGTGATGTTCAGGCCTTCCTGTGAACTCAGGTGCGCTTCGTACCAGGCAACCGGGCCGGTCATTGGCTGGTGCGAGTTGATCAGCAGGCGGGTGACATTGTCGGTAGAGCGCGAGGCCGCAACAGCAATCGCGTTTGAACCAAGCTCGGCATGCACTTCGGGGCCAACCAGAAAAGCCTTCTGATCACCAACGGGCGCCAGCGCAATCTCGGCGTTGCGGCCTTCGGCAAAAAGGCCCTGCAACACCTTGTCGAGCCCGTAGAAAAACGGGGTTTTGAACATGAAACCGGCGATCACATCCTGTGCCTTGAAGGGTGCGAGGCCAGTCCATGTCGCTTCCGGGTTTTCTGCTGCATAAAGGTTGATGCCGGCGGCATAAGCCTCTGCAATTGCTCGCACATTTTCAGGTATCTCAGCCTCATAGGCACCATCAAGCCGGTCCCATACATCGAAGAAAGAGACGATATAATCGGCGGGTGCGGCGTCTGCACCGCGGTAGCGGGCCAGCGTGCCACGGGTTGCAGCAACAACTTCCTGTATGGTCTCGAAATCATCTTCCGCATGAGCGTAGGCAAGGCCAAAGCTGGTGTCTGCATCGCGTGCGCCAAAGATGTGCGGCACACCCCACTCATCGCGGATTATTTCGGCATCGTAACGAGCAGCATCCGCCGCCAGAACGTCATAACCCGGGTTTTCCGGCAGCGGATCGTAAAGATAAACCGCCAAAAAAGCAGTCAAACTTGCCAAAAAGAGAAGTGAAATGCGCGAAATGCGCGCCACCATGGTTGGTTTCTGACGCATTTTTAATGCTCCCCAGCTTTTAAAAGTCAAAATCGATTTTTGTGCACATTTTACAATTTAGTGTTCCCGCTTCGTCTAGTTGCCGCCTCTTGGCACCGCCGCCCATGATTTGATCAGTTCGTCATAGTCGACCGTAACACCCTGCGGTTTTTCGTTATCGAGTTTCGCCTTGGGTGCGCCCGGCTGGCTGAGCCAGTATTCAGCATCGCGCGGCGGGTTAAGTTTGGGTCCGCAGGTTTCCTGAACACCGGCACGCTCCAGGCGGCGCAAAATCCGGTCCTGCTGGCTGGCGAGGCTGTCCATCGCTTCCTGCGGGGTTTTATCACCCGAAATCGCGTCGCCGATATCCTGCCACCATAATTGCGCAAGGCGGGGGTAGTCCGGGATGTTGGTGCCCGTCGGCGTCCACAGCACCCGGGAGTTGGAACGGTAAAATTCCACTAGCCCACCAAGGGAAGGCGCGCGCTCGGTCATGCTGTCGTCCCAGATGTCGCTTTCGCGCACGAACGTCAGGCCAACATGGCTTTTCTTCAGAGACACTGTTTTGGAAACCACGAACTGCGCATAAAGCCACGCGGCCTGCGCCCGGTCCACCGGGGTTGATTTCATCAGCGTCCATGCGCCGGTGTCCTGATAACCAAGCTTCATGCCTTCCGCATAGTAGGCACCGCGCGGGGACGGGGCCATGCGCCACTTGGGTGCCTCGCCGTCCATCACCGCAATGCCCGGCTTCACCATGTCGGCGGTGAAGGCCGTGTACCAGAAAATCTGCTGCGCGATCGCGCCCTGCGCGGGCACGGGGCCAGCTTCCGAAAACGTCATGCCGCCAGCGGTGGGCGGCGCATAGTTCTTGAGCCAGTCAATATATTTGGTCACCGAATACACAGCCGCCGGGCCGTTGGTGGCCCCGCCGCGCGTCACGGATGATCCGGCGGGCGAGCAGCCTTCAACCCGAATGCCCCATTCATCAACCGGCTTGCCGTTTGGCAGGCCCACATCGCCTGCCCCCGCCATCGACAGCCACGCATCGGTGAAGCGCCAGCCAAGGGACGGGTCTTTCTTGCCGTAATCCATGTGACCATAAACCTTCTGGCCGTCAATTTCGCCCACATCGTTGGTGAAGAAATTCGCGATGTCCTCATAGGCCGACCAGTTCACCGGCACGCCCAGTTCATAGCCATATTTTGCCTTGAACTGCGCTTTCAGGTCAGGGTCTGTGAACCAGTCGTACCGGAACCAGTAAAGGTTGGCGAACTGCTGGTCGGGCAGCTGGTAAAGCTTGCCGTCCGGCGCGGTGGTGAAGGAACTGCCGATAAAATCATCGATATCAAGCATGGGGTTGGTAACCGCCGCGCCCTCGCCCGCCATCCAGTCGGTCAGGTTGCGCACCTGATTATAGCGGTAATGCGTGCCGATCAGGTCGCTGTCGTTGATATAGGCATCATAAATGTTGCGGTTGGACTGCATCTGGGTTTGCAGCTTTTCAACCACATCGCCTTCGCCGATCAGGTCGTGGTTTACCCGAATACCGGTAATCTCGTAAAAGGCTTCGGCCAGCACGCGCGCTTCATATTCGTGGGTTGTCAGGGTTTCGGACACCACATTGATTGTCATGCCCTTATAGGGCTCTGCCGCTTTGGCGAACCACGCCAGCTCTGCCAGTTGTTCCTCGCGGCTAAGCGTGGACTGCTGAAATTCAGCATCAATCCATTTGTTGGCGGCGTCTTCGTTCGCACCAAGGGGCGCAACTGCAATCAGCGCCGCAGCGATGGTGGCGGCGTATTTCCCTGAACCTTTAAACCCTGAAACTTTTAACAAGTGTTCTCTCCCTACCCTTGTCTGGCCTTGAAAGCATGACATAGGTCGAAATTCAACCAGACCCAGCGCAAGGGTGCAAGCCTGCAATTGCCCGGTCAGCCAATATCCGCAACAACAAGCCGGTAGCCGATATCAAGTTCGCCCAGCGCCATCAGGTCGCCGTAGCGCTGGGCCCACGCGCCAGAGTTCAGGTCTGCCTCAAGCGGCCCATGGCAGCGAACGCCCGCTTAGTATCCGGGGCGATAGCCGGTATACAGCCGGTAAACGGCCTCTGCCTCGCGGGAAAGCGCGCAGGAAAGAAAGTTCAGGCCCGAACCCCGGGGTTCGATATCATGAACGGCGGCAAGCGCCACATCGCGTAACAGCACAGCCCCGCCCATCAGCTGGCAGATGGGTTCTTCCATCGCCAGCAGGGTTTGCTCGTCAGGCAGGTAGGACCTGTCCAGCTTGCGGGCTATTTTTTTCAGCCCGGCACGGCGGTGCATTTCCTTATAGAGCTGCACTTCATGCTCCGTTTGCCAGCCATCGGGGATGGTGTCTTCGGCAGGAGCCTCTTCAGGGGCCGGTTCGGATGCCGGTGTTTCTTCGGGTGTTTTTGGCGTGTCTTCCAGACTTCCGTCCGGCTCGCCTTCCTGCCCTTCGTTTGGATACAGCGTTTCATGATTGATGCTGAGCGCTTCATAAAAGGGTGTGACCGATTTGACGTGGTCAAGGAAGCGCCCTTGTTTCATCAGGGTGATATGCACCGGCATACCCAGCCGTTCGGTCAGCGTGGCCATCACGCCCGCGCGCCATTCTTCGGCCTTTGCCGGGATACGGTTACTGGTGACGATCAGCGTGTAGGGCTCGTCCACCGCCACCATCGCAGCCCCGTCGCTGTGGGCCCCGTGCAGGATGATCTGGCAGATGCGCCGGGTGCGGGGTGGCTTGCGCGAGAGCGCGCGCATGCGACTGTCGTGCGCGGCAAATGTTTCAAGGATGGTTTCGCGGATGTGCCGCAGGTTCACCGCCCGCTGCTGTTCGCGGGTCAGACGTTTCGGGCGGTTCGAGCGAACGGGTTCTTCGGGTGGTGTTTCAAGTATTGGTTGTGGTGTTTCTTGTGTGCTAAACGTGTGATCAGCCATGCCGACCTCCATAGGGTTGGTTGTGGTTAGGCCCGGTGAGGTGTTGCAAGCGCCTTACCGGGTCGTCATTGAATTAAATTAAGTACCAGTACGCATAATAAGTACTTTTCGAATTATGTCAAACGTAATGATTGTCAAAATCGCAGTTGTTGGGCTAACACCACAGGTATGATTACGATCGGACAGATTAAAGCGGCCCGCGCCTTTCTCGAGCTTACGCAAGCGGAACTGGCAGAAAAGGCCGGTATTTCCTTGGCTGCTTTAAACAAGTTGGAACGCGGCATTGTGGAACCCCACCGAGCCACAGTTCAGGCCCTCCAGATCGCCCTCGAAAAAGCAGGCATCGAATTCACCAACGACGGCAGCCCCGGCGTGAAATTGAAGAAATAGTCCAAACTCAGTTTTTTCAACCAAGAGACAAAATGCAACCGGATTTCAACAAAAAGACCGTCGATGTGCTGGCAAAACGCGCAGCTTACCGATGCTCTAATCCGGACTGCCGAGTATCAACTGTAGGACCTAACTCCGACCCAGAGAAAGCGACTACTATTGGTGAGGCCGCTCATATCTGTGGCGCAAGGGACAAAAGCGCCCGATACAATGTCAATATGTCAGATATAGCGCGTGCAGAGATCACCAACGCGATTTGGCTTTGCCGCAACTGCCATAAAAAAATTGACAGAGATGAACAGCTTTATGCGCCCGATTTGCTGTTCGCTTGGCGCGAACAACATGAAGAATTTGTAGCTGCTGAATTGGGAAACGCTAGCGACCGGATTCGCACTAATCTTGACAGTTTAGATATCGAAGAGTTTTCCAGTTATCCACCAGTCATCCGAAGGATTGCCATTGACAAGCCTGAGGGGTGGGAGTGGAGGTTAACTGCTGAACTCATGCGCCACCTTAACAAGAAGCCAATTAGGAGGCTGCAGGACTTAAGAGACAACCTTTATGTCTCCTCGGTTCGGGTTGTAGAAGAAAGCGAAGTACCCGACTGGGCAAATGATGTAATCGAAGAAATGTTAGTTCTTATTTCTCCAGTGACCAACTTGTTATCTCGGTTGACTGATAGTTGGGGCACATCAGGTGTTAGTGGCGATATCCACGAGATACATCATATATGCTGTCTTATTCGAGATTATTTGGAACAAATCATCCATCACGAAGAAAGATTACATCATACACGGGTGCCCAAACGATACAAAGGTGTAGCCCAAATGCTACAAGACCTTTTAGGTTCTCAGATAGACAAATTTGACTCCATTCCCGACTTCTTGGACGAGGCGGTTTCCTTGGCAATGAGTGAACATGAAGGGACCACTGAAGACCCCCTAGTCATACAAAAAACAATCGAATTCACGTTACCCAAAAACTGGAACAAAAAGTTTGAGCGTGAACTTAGGCAAGCAAGCGGCAAAAGAAGTCTTCATCAGTTCGATGGCTGTCTAACATTATTGGTATTAGCTGCAATAGTTTTTGTTGTAGTCATCGCCTAACGAAGAAATAGAGGGCATCGAATTTGCCAATGGCGCCGACAGCGAGCTAAGATGCTAACAGCGAAATCCGTGTACTCTATGTTGAGACACACGAAGATCAACAAATTACAAGTACATTCCCGACTTATCGAAATTTTGCGTTCCGAACCAAGGCTTAAAATACTTCCTAGGTTGTGTTACTATTGACACTAACAGGGGAGATTTTATGGAACGTTATGCGGATAACAATAACAACTCCGGAGTAGCTGGTTATGATCTTGGCCCTGACTATATCAGGGTTCAGTTCAAAGATGGGGCAATCTACTTATACACCGACGCCAGTGCTGGTAGGCAGAACATAAGTCAAATGAAGTCTTTAGCAATGCAGGGTGATGGTTTGAACGCTTACATCAATCGCCATGTTAGTAAATTGTACGCTAGAAAAGAACGTTAATTTGATGGATCGCGTGTAAGGGGCAACTATGGAAGATAGTCATATCGAAATATACAGGCAACGATACGAAACATTTAGACACTTTGATAAGCTAAGATGGCAAATGCTGCAGCTACTTGTTGCAATTGGGTCCGCAACAGCCCTTGTTCTAAGGTCTACTAAAGGCGAGGTTGAGTGGGGATTTTACCTTTTATTGGGTTCCGCACTGACCTTCAACGCCTTAGTCATTTTTAGAGTCAATTCTGGCATCCGCGCAAATTCAATAGTGTTACACAAGGCAGCTGTTGAAATTGGTGACAGTAGTATTCCAGATGTTTCTGCCAACATAAAATCAGCATCACACTGGTTGGCAGTACTTGTTTTGATTTTGGGATTGGGTTTGATCATCAAATCATTTTTCATGGTATATTTGTAACGCAAATGACAAAAGCATTTATCAGCTATCATCATCGAAACGATCAGGTGTATCGCGAGCACCTCGGTACTCTAGCCGCTCACGGTGCTTTCTACGACCAATCTGTAGAAGTCGGCGACATTGACGACAATATGGAGCCTCAAGCAATACGCAGAATTATACGCGACCAATATCTCCGTGACAGTGAAGTCACGATCTTACTCTGCGGGACCGAGACTAAGTATAGGAAACATGTCGACTGGGAACTAAAATCTAGCATGATCGACGGTGCCATAAATCGCCGCTCTGGAATACTAGTTGTATACGCTCCTACGATTAGACAAGACAATTGGTATGCTGATCTCCCTGGCGAAAAAGAAGCCATTTATTCGGATTACACAGGCAATTGGATTACATTGGAAACTAAAGCTGACTTCCAGAACAGCCACCCCTATTTGCCTGAGAGAATCATCGACAACCTCAAAAACCCGAACGTCAAAATTTCGGTAGTCCAGTGGGATCGGATCAAAAACGACCCTAATGCCCTTCGTTTTCTGGTAGATGCAACTGCAAAGGTTGCAGCGACTAATCAGTACGATCTCCATTTACCAATGCGAATGCGTGACCATAATCCTAATCAATATTATTAGCACATTGCCCGCTGCACCGGTGGCCTTTAGGGTTTAGCGGGGTATTTTGTTTGCCTTTTTCTGGTGAACTCATGCTCTGGCGAACGCCCCTGTGAAGCGAACAAGGATTTGACGACATGAACCATGCATTTCTGCTTTTCCTGATGCTGCTGGCTGGTGTGGGCATTCCGGTCATGGCGGCTTTGAACGCCAACATGGGGCAGCATCTGGGCAACCCGATCTCGGCGGTGACGATTTTGTGCGCCGTTGCTTTGGTGGCCGCGATTACATTGCTGGCCGTGCAGCCGCAGCCGACAGGGTTCGGGAAACTTGCCGATGCGCCGCGCGCCGGTTTCATCGCCGGGTTTTTCTTTATTTTCTATATCGCCAGCATCACCTATGCGGCACCCAGAATTGGCCTTGGCAACGCGGTGGTGATGGTTCTTGTTGGGCAGGTGATCGCCGCAGCCCTGATTGACCATTTTGGCCTGTTTGGCACAGAAAGCTTCCCGATAACCCTGCGCCGCCTTGCGGGCTTTGGCCTGCTGGTGGGTGGCTTCTGGCTTGTGACCACCCGGTAAGGCCCCCGCCTGCTGCTGCCCCCCCAAACCCGCCGCCCGTTTGACCGCCGTCCCCATTTGACCACCATCAAGGGCACAGCCGCCCCTCGTTGCTATGGTTAATACCAGTCCAATGGCAGGAGACAGGCGATGACAGAAGAGCACCAGAATATCACGATTTTAAAGCGATTTGACCCCAAAGACCCGGACGGATGGCCGGCGGTGGTGGCGGAAGATGTGGTTTTCCGGTTCTTCAACCCGAACCTGCCCGATATGCAGGGGGATTATGTCGGGCTTGACGGCCTGCAACGGTTTTTCACAACAATCATGGAAAGAACCAACGGCACTTTCCGGATAAACCCGCAGTCTGCCACGGCCATCGGCGACGAGCTGGTGGTGGTGCACAGCATCAACAGCATGACCCTGCCCGAACTGCCCGAACCGGACGTTGTTGTGGACGTGGTGGTGGCGTGGCGCATAGTTGACGGGCGCATCACGGAAGTGTGGGACATTCCGTCCGCCTACACGATGCACGAAGACGCCGCATAACCGCGTGACCGGAGTAAACCGGAAAACCGGAAAACCGGAAAACCGGAAAACCGGAAGGGTGCGGCGATAAGCCGCTGTCGCGGCAGGTAAAATTTACCATTCGTTTACAGGTGCGCCCTATGGTGCCGCCAAATTCAATTACCATATGACTTGGGGGTCACATTCATGAGTAATACGTTCGAAGGCCTTGATGGTATCAGGGTTCGGGTTGTTCACATTCTTGTTCTGTTTTTGTGGGCGCATGTTCCTGCGGCTTTTGTGCATGGCTGGTGGGCCGGCAGCGACCATATATGGCCGGTTGCGGGCATCATTGCCGGCCTTGCCGCCGCTGCGACACTGGCGGTTCGTTTTGCCGGCCCGCCCCGGGTTGGGCGCATGGTGCTGGCGGTTGCGCTGGTGCTGACGGCAGGCGCGCTTGTCGCGCTTTATGAAGGGCACCCTTGGCAGAAGAACGCGCATCTGTATTTCGCCACGATGATCGCGCTTTTGTCCTCCTGTTTTTGCTGGCGCACGCTGCTGACCGCTTCGTTGGGCACTATCCTCTATCTTTTGGTCATGACCGCCCTGTCGCCAGCGCTGCTGTATGGTGCAAACGCAGACATTCTGGAAGCCGGGTTTGAAGCGATTGCGTTTCTGGTGCTGTCAGCCGGGCTGTTCTGGGTGACCAATCAGGTGCAGGGCCTGTTTGCGCAGGTTCAGGAACAGCAGGCTGTTGCCGTGGGGGAAACGGAAAAAGCCCGGGAAGCGGAAAACCGCGCCAAAAAGGCGGCCGACGAGGCCGTTGCTGCCGCCGGTGCAGCCCTGACCGCCAAGGAAGAGGCCGAGGCGCTGCGGCACGCACAAACCGAGCAGGAAGCTGCACAGGCGGAAGAAAAGCGCGCAATGCGGGAACGACTGGCGCAGGAATTTGAAGGCTCGGTTCAGGAAATTGTGCATCAAGTTGCCGCCATGGCCGGGAACATCCGCGAAACAACGGCAACGCTGCAATCACAGGCCCGTTCGGGCATGGACAGCGCTGCCCGTATTTCCAGCGCCGCACGCGATGCCTCCGGCAATGTAGAGTGTGTGTCCGGTGCTGCGGCAGACCTTTCAGCGTCCACGTCCGAAATTGCCCAGCAGGTTGAGCAGGCAACAAGACTGACAACCGAAGCGGTTGAGAAATCCGGAAATGTCTCTCGCCAGATTTCGGTCTTGTCCGAGCGAACACAGGACATCGGTTCGGTCGTTTCATTGATTACCGAGATTGCAGAACAGACAAACCTGCTGGCTTTGAATGCCACCATCGAGGCAGCCCGTGCCGGCGAGGTCGGGCGGGGTTTTGCGGTTGTGGCAACGGAAGTGAAAAGCCTTGCCGGGCAGTCCGCGCAGGCGGCGGAAGGTATCCATGAACGCATCGGCGCGGTGCAGGACGCCACCAGGGACGCCGTGAACGCCATGCAGTCGATCAATGATGTCATCAAATCCATCAACCAGGGCTCGTCCGCGATTGCGGCGGCTGTTGACCAGCAGGATGCGGCAACCCGGGATATCGCGAATTCGGTCCGGCAGGCATCAGACGGCACGCGCGCCACGGCGGAAGGTGCTGTTGATGTTGAAGGCAGCGCCCGCAATTCGGAAGAAGCCGCGACAACTGTACTGGCGGCGGTCGAGCAGCTTGAAATCCTTTCAAAAACACTCAACGAGCATACGGATAGCTTTCTCGCACGGGTGCGCACGGGCTGACTGAAAACCTGCAACGATTTAACACAGATAGTCGTGGGCTTGTTGTCAGAACCACTTTAGTTTTCTGAAAAGCCACACTTGCAGAAGAACAAGGACGGCAAGCCCCGAAACAAATATCCAGAAGGCATTTTCTTCTTCGGCCCCCGGGATACCGCCGACATTGATACCCAGCAGGCCGGTCAAAAAGCCAAGCGGTAAAAATACGGCAGCGATAACCGACAGGACATACATGTTCTTGTTCAATTTGTCAGAGAGCATGGTGGCAAGCTCGTCTTTCACAATCTGGGCACGTTCTCTTATGGCATCAAGGTCTTCCACATAGCGCTTTATCCGGTTGAAACTCTCCTGCAACGAGCGGCGGTGCCGCAGGTTCAGCCACTCTGCCTCCATGCCCTGAAGCTGCATGATGGCATCACGTTGCGGTGCCATATAGCGCCTGAAGATGATGGCCTGCTTGCGAGTTTGCGTTATGGAGTGTCGAAGGGCCGCATCAGCATGATCCAGAATTTGCTCTTCGATGGTGTCGGTTGCTTCATCCAGTGCAGAAAGAACCGTTTCTATGCGCGCAAACATATTGGCGACCAACAGCGTGACAAAATCTCCGGCATCCTTTGGCCCCTTGCCTGCGACAAGCTTTTCCTCGATGTCCCGGACCGCCTTCAGCTTACGCTTGCGAACACTGATGATGCGGTGTGGATCGACCCATAATCGGATTGAAACCATGTCCTCCGGGCTTGCATCCTCATTCAGGTTCACACCTCTCAGGATGAGGATCGCACCGTCACCGATTTGCGTAAGTCTCGGACTGGTTTCCTCCGCCAGAAGTGCCTCGCAGATGAAGGGGTCCAGATAGGAAATCTCTTGTTCGAGCCACGCGCGGGTGCCTTCATGGTTGGCATCAAGATGCACCCAGGCAATATCGTCGGCTTTAATACATGCGCTGGCCTCGGATGGTTTGAGCGCCGCGCCGCCGCCATTACCGTCAAATGCATAACTGAACAATATGGGATCGCTCATGATCGCGGCTCCTCAGTTTTGAGATGGACATCCTGTTGAGGGAATGGAATTTCAATACCTTTGGTTTTGAAATTACGCCAGATGGCGCGCATCACGTCGCTTTGCGGCTCGTACCTGCCAAGTGTAACGTCCTCAACCCAGAACTGTAGCAGCAGATTGATAGAGCTGTCGGCAAATTGGCGAACGAAACAAACAGGCACGGGGTCGGGCGCGCATCGCGGATGCGCACGGGCTGCTTCCAGCATGATTTCCATGGCAAGGTCAACGTCACTTGAATAAGAGATGCCTACGAAAATTTCTATGCGCCCCTGCTTGTTTGTGTATGTCCAGTTGGTCACGCGGGAGGTCATGAAATCCTCGTTGGGGATCATGACTTCACGACCGTCGGGTGTTTCAAGCAACGTATAGCGGGCGCCAGTATGGCGAATGAAACCGAAGGTATTGTCAGACAGTTCAACAAGGTCACCATCTTCGATAGACTTCTCAAAAAGCAGGATAATACCGCTGATAAAATTGGATGCAATTTTCTGGAGGCCAAAGCCAACACCAATACCTACCGCACCGCTAAAAATGGTGAGGGTCGTAAGATCAAAACCAAAAACATCAAGCGCAACAGTTGCAGCCGCGAAATAGATGATAATCTGGACCGTCTTAACCACAAGCGAACGATTGCTTGATTTAATGCGTTTGATGGCATTGATACGGCTGGATACAACTTGCGACACAATGCCGGCAAGCCAAAACACCAAAATGATAGTAAAAAATGCGCGCAGCAGCAGATAAGCTGAAAAGCGCATCTCACCAAGCTGAAAACTCAACTGGTCAGAATTCAGAAAACCAATTATCGGTTCGAGATAATCTAAAAACCCGAGGCCAAAAAAAGCTGCTGTCGCTAGCAGAATAAGAACAATAGCAATCCAGGACTTGGGCTTCAGGATTGTGCCTACAAATTTGCTGCTCATACGGCGCTTCCCCTCTTCGACAAAGAGCCTAACCATAAACTGCCCACGGTTCAATGAGGCACAAAGTGAGCCAGGACCGCAAAGAAGACCAGTGGGCCGACACCCAGTTCACTTCCGCAAATCTTCGGGGCGGCATGACAATAACGAAGACTACAATCAAGCTGTCTTAATTCCTGACTGAAAACCCCGGAAACTTTCTGGCCAGCCAGCCCGATCTGCCCTACCCTGAACGTCAGGGTCAGGTTTCAAGAAGGGAAAGACATGATACGGTTTGTTGTCGGGCTTATGATGATGGGTGTTTGGCTACCCGCTGCAATGGCAGCCGACGGTTCGCCGTGGCCCGAAATACGCAACGAACGTATCGCCAGCCTGTTGCCCGAGGCCCTGAAAGCCACCAACACAGACCTGTGGATGGTGATTTGCCGCGAAAACAACAACGACCCGCTGGCCGACCATGTGGGGTGTGAAAACGCGGGCTCCACTGCCGCCTTCATGTTCTATGTGGATGATACGGGCTTTCACTCTCTTGTGTTCTCCCCCGCAGGCGAAGCAACCGCGCTCGATAGTCTGGACATCCACGACACTGTCATGCCTGTGCCGCGCGGGGAAAGTGCGGTCGGGAAAGCTGCGGACTTCATCCGGCAAAAGGACTTCGGCTCTATTGCTGTCAATATGTCGGATAATAACGCGCAGGCTGATGGTCTTAGCCACACGCAGTGGCAAACCCTGACCAGCCTTATGGGGCCTGATGTCAACGGCCGGTTAAAATCATCTGAAGAGCTGGTGTACGAGTGGCTGTCGATCAAACTGCCTGCGGAAGTCGAGATCATGCGGCAGGCGGCGGAAATGACCGCTGCACTGGAAATTGAAGCCTATAAGCAGGTGGTTCCCGGCACGTCAACAGATGCCGATATTGCCGGGTTTCTGAAAAAACGCATGCAGGAGCTTGGCGTGACCGACGCATGGGCCCCGGACCAGAACCCGAATGTCAACTCCGGGCCGGATCGCGGGCATTCAAACGCCACGGACAAAATCATTATGCCGGGCGATGTGATCCAGATCGATTTCGGCATCAAGCTGCACAATCGCTGGGTCAGCGATATTCAGCGCTTTGCCTATGTTCTGAAGCCGGGCGAAACACAGGCACCTGATGATATTCAATACTATTGGGATAGTGCACGGGCTGGTGGCTATGCCGCGTTTCAGGCGATGCGCCCCGGTGTGAAAGGCATTGAAGTGGATGCGGCGCAAAGCAAGCTTATGGAAGCGGCCGGTTCGGAATATGTGCCTTGGTCAACAGGCCACCCCGTTGGGTATGTGGCGCATGACACGGGTCCAAACCTTGGCGGTTCCAGAACACAAAGCGTGCGCCCGGCTGCGCAAAAGTGCCTGAAGGCCGGGATGGTATTTGCGTTTGATGGTTTCCACAGCTGGAAGCGCACTGATGGCACCTTCAAAACCATTTCCGTGGAGGAAATGGCTGTCATCACAGAAACCGGCGCCGAGTATCTCATTCCGCGCCAGATGGACCTTGTTCTGATACCCTGACAATCGCGGCAGTTATCTATTTTGGAGACAAATGATCAGCGCCCGGACTGAGCACGAATTGCGTCCCTCAGCTTGCCCATCAGGACCTGGTCTTTTTCTGGCAAAAAGCCTTCATCGGCGAGTTTCGCGAGATACCCGGCCAGAAACGCGAACGGAATTTCAAGCTGCATGTCCATCGATATTTTCGAGTGCATTGTCAGCCTGATGCTACTGCCGAAGCGAACAGGTTTCACAAGGCCAGACGTGTCAATCGGAATGGTGAGTTCTTCGATGGAGTCAAAACGAGCCTTGCGTGTCAGTGTGTCTGAGTACTGGCTGGCCAGTTCCACTGGCACGTCTTTTTTGTGATACTGAAGGGTGTATCCATTCCATTGACGCTTGCGCGCGCTGCCGGTTTTACGCGGGGAAGACGGAAGAAGGGTATTTGCGTCCTCGACCGCCTCCGACGACCTGGTTTTCACAACAATCCTTGACATCGACGTACCGGAAGCCTTGTCCAGATCGGTGACGATACAATATTCGATCCTGCCTCGTGCGCCCAGTACCACGTAGCTTTTTATTGTGATCGTCCGGCTGGTTGCCCGCTTGATGGTGGCCTTTTCCCGTTCGCCAACATCAGTGAGGCGAAAGGAGCGCTCCAGCATTCTGTGCATGTCTTCGATGCTTTGGCCTGCCGCCTTTTTTGCGGATTCGCCGGCTGATAATGGCATAGCAAGGCCACACACCAAAAACACGATGGTCAAAAGTTTCATAAGTTTACCCCCGTCATTTCGGGCACTGACAAAACAAATCAATCCCCAAAAACAACGCTGTGGTATCACAAGCTGCATTTTGTGCAAGTGCCATCGGGAAAGACCCGATGAAAAGGGCATGAAAGCCGGTGTGACAAAAAGCAGCAGCAGGTTTTCCTATGAGTGCCGCGGGTCTGTTTTATTCCGGCAACCCCCTGATCCAGTCCGTCACCATGCTGAAGGTTTCTGACATATTGTTATGGCCGAGGTTTGAAAACAGCGCATATTCATAGTCATGGCCTTTTGCCATGAGAGCGGCAAGCCGCTCGATCGACAAATCAACAGGCACGCTGCCGTCCTGCGCACCAAACACCCACAAACCGGGGATATCAAGTGCTGCCAAATTGTCGCTCGGGTCACTGTCTTTGCCAAGAAAGTCCGGCCAGATGTATGGAGTGGTTCGGGCGGCCAGCGCTTCGCGGTAGCCTGGCACTCGCCTGGCATCAAGGTCAGCAGTGTATTTGCTGAAAATGTCTTCTTCACTCACTTTGCATACCGGGCCACTCCAGAGCACCATAAAGTCTGCTCCCTCTGATTGCCGGGCCGATTTTTGGGCGGCGAGCGGCACAATCCATCCGGCCTGGCTGATGCCTGCAAGCCCAAGTGCCACATCTTTTGTTTTCGAATGCACCCGCAGCTTTTCAAACGCGGCAAGTGCGTCGTCCGCCAATAGGGTGATATTTTGTTCACTAACGCTTTGATTACCCTCATATGTGCCCCCCGAACGCCCAACTCCGCGTTTATCATACACAAGAGCTGCGATACCCTCGGAAGCAAAGCGCTGCGCCCAATGCATAGAGCGTTTCTGCGGGCCGGATCCGTGCACAAACACCACGGCAGCATGAATGGGTCCTTCTGCCGGCATCACAAGCGAGCCGGAAAGGCGCACCCCATGGCTGGAAAACCCGAGATCCTTAACGACAGTATCCTCACCGTAAGCCGGAAAGTTCAGGAAAAAAATCAAAGCCAACATCAATAATCTATTCATCGGTCACTCCACCACCACAGTTCAGCGCCGACCCCGCCGCATGCACGCTTGGTCGATCAATAATAGGTATTCGAGATAAATATACGTACAAAGGAAGAAAGGCCAGCAACCAAAAGGCGTCTCATGAACCAACAACAGGCAAAGACCACATCGCTCTCAATGAAAACACTGCTGAACGAAATTGACCCCATTGTAGAGGCTGAACCGCATGCAAACCCACGCATGGATCGTCGGACTTTCCTCAAGATAACAGGCGCGGCCGGAGCCGGGCTCATCCTCGCCTTCAACATGGGCAGCAAGGTCAAGGCGGCCTCGTCCGTTTCCGATGCGGTGCTTAATGCCTACATCCGGATTACGCCGGAAGGTGGCATCTATATCTATTCAAAAAACCCGGAGATCGGTCAGGGCATCAAAACCGCCATGCCAATGATTGTTGCCGAAGAGCTGGACGCTGACTGGGCCGATGTGATGGTTGAGCAGTCCCCCATCGACGCGGCGCGGTTTGGACAGCAGGGTGCTGGCGGCTCCCGCTCTATCGCCCGCAACTGGAACACCATGCGCGAGGCCGGGGCGGCAGCGCGGCACATGCTGGTGCAGGCTGCAGCAGACGAGTGGCGGGTTCCTGTCGCCGAGTGCACCACGGACAAAAGCTTTGTTGTTCACGGGCCCACCGGCCGACGGGCCGCATACGGCGCACTTGCGGAAACAGCAGCCAGCCTGCCCGTGCCGCCGACCGGGAGCCTGACGTTCAAGAACCGCAAGAACTATACGCTCATTGGTGCGCGCAAAGGCGGGGTCGATAATCTGGCCGTCGTGACCGGCAAGCCGCTGTTCGGTATCGACCAGGCCGTGCCCGGCATGCTTTTCGCTGTTTACGAGAAATGCCCTGCTGTCGGGGGCACGGTCAGGAACGCCAATCTGGATGAAATTCTGGCGCTGCCGGGCGTGAAGCACGCTTTTGTGCTCGACGGCAACGGCAATGACATGGAACTGATGCCCGGTGTGGCGATTGTCGCGACATCGACCTGGGCTGCTTTTCAGGCAAAGGAACAGCTGCGGGTTGAGTGGGATGAAACAGATGCTTCCAAGGACAGCTGGAATAGCCTGCAGCAAATGGCACAGACACTGAAGGATCAGCCCGGCGAGAAGGTGTTGCATGAAACCGGGGATGTGGAGGCAGCCGCAGCAGGCGCTGCAACATCCGTTGAAGCCTTCTACACCTATCATTTTGCCGCCCACGCCAACCTTGAGCCGCAAAACTGCACAGCTTCCTACAAGGACGATGCCATTGAGCTGTGGGTGCCGACCCAGTCCCCGACGCGCGGCGTCACGGCGGTTGCCCGCCTGCTCGGTATTAGCGAAGACGCGGTAACACTGCATCAAACACGTGTGGGCGGCGGGTTTGGCCGCCGGCTGGTCAATGATTATGCGTGCGAAGCCGCAGCAATCTCAAGGGCCATCAAGGTGCCGGTCAAGCTGACATGGACCCGCGAAGACGATATGCAACATGACTTTTACCGCACAGGCGGCTTTCATGCTTTCGCGGGTGGGCTGGACGCGGGCGGCAAGCTCACCGCCTGGCAGGACCATGTGATCACCTTCAGCAATGACGGCGAAAAGGCCGTAATCGCCGGGGTGCCGCGCCAGCCAGAACACGAATTTCCGGCACATCTGATCGAGAACTTTCGCCTGAGCCAGTCGTTGCTGCCCTTGAGAACACGGTGCGGCCTGTTGCGCGCGCCGGGCTCAAACACGCGTGCGTGGGCAATCCAGAGCTTCCTGCATGAGCTCTCGGAAGCAGCCGGGCGGGATCATCTGGAATTTCTGCTGGACGTGATGGGTGAACCAAGATGGTTGCCGCCTCAAACCCCATACGGCCTGAACACAGGCCGCGCTGCTGCTGTTATCAGGCTGGCGGCGGAAAAGGCCGGCTGGGGCAAGGCCTTGCCGGATGGTCGCGGGCTGGGTTTGGCGTTCCATTTCAGCCACGCGGGGCATTTTGCTGAAGTCGCCGAAGTCAGCGTGGACGAGGCAAGACAAGTGACGGTGCACCGGGTGACGGTTGCCGCAGACATTGGCCCCATCATCAACATGAGCGGAGTGGAAAATCAGGTTCAGGGATCGGTTGTTGACGGCCTGAGCGTAATGGCAGAACAGGAAATCACAATGGAACAGGGCCGTATCGAACAGGCCAATTTCGATACCTATTCGTTGTTGCGCATGGAAAGCGCCCCGATGGTGGACGTGCATTTCATCCAGAGCGAGAACCCGCCAACGGGTGCAGGCGAGCCCGCGCTGCCGCCGCTCGCGCCTGCGGTATGCAATGCGATTTTTGCCACTACCGGCCACAGGGTGCGCACGCTACCGCTTTCGAAAGAAGGTTTTTATATCTGAGGCCGTCCAAGCCCAACTGAAAACGGCGAATGCATAAAAGCTGGACGGACAACTGCGGGCAGGGAGTTATAGGCGTAGATGAAGAAATTGATTGAATGCAGTGTCCTGATAATCAGCAAACGACTGACCGTTTTCAAATCCGTACTTTCTATAAAGGTTGACCGCTGGCTCAAACGCCGGGCCTGTGCCAGTTTCCAGCGAAAGCCTGTGATACCCTCGAAGTTTCGCGGTTTGGATGATATGCTCCAGCAATGCTACACCCACGCCTTTGCGCAAATGGCTGGCATGGGTCCGCATTGATTTTATTTCGCCCGCTTTGACGGACAATTCTTTCAGGGCTCCGAATCCCAGAACTTCACCGCCTTCCCAAGCGACCCAGAAACTGACATTTACGGCTTTTAGCTCACCAAGGCCCAGCGCATGAACATGCCCTTCAGGAGTGTGTTCATGCATACCTTCAAGATGACTGCGCAAGAGCGCCACAACATCTGGATGAATTAAGTCATCTAACAAGATTTTCATAGGTTTACAGCCAGCCTAAACCCAGCGGAAAACAGCGAGAGCATAAAGGCCTGAAATGCCAAGGGCCCAGTAAAGATCGGTGCCGCCAAAAAAGAGCCAGCCTAGATGGATGAAGGCGCCGCCCAGCAATGAGACAAACAAACGGTCACCCCGCGTGGTTTCAAACCCGAGCACTCCGCGCCGGGGCGCGCCACCGGGACGTGCGATTTCCCATACGGTCATGGCGATGAGCATGCTGGCGATCACCGCAAAAAAGGTGGCAGTAAAAGGCGTCCACCCCATCCAGGCGAGATCAAAAGCGTTTTCCATGCGTCCCTCCCCCTATACTCGTCCAAGGGCAAAGCCCTTGGCGATATGGTTGCGTACAAACCAGATGACAATGGCGCCCGGCACGATCGTGAGCACACCCGCCGCCGCAAGCACACCCCAATCAAGCCCAGAGGCCGAAACCGTACGTGTCATCACGGCAGCGATGGGTTTGGCGTCCACGGACGTGAGCGTGCGTGCGATCAAAAGTTCCACCCAACTGAACATGAAGCAGAAGAAGGCTGCAACACCGATACCGCTTGCAATCAGCGGCATGAAAATGAGGGTGAAAAAGGCCGGGAAGCTGTAGCCGTCGATCTGCGCGGTTTCATCAATCTCTTTCGGCACGCCGGACATGAAACCCTCCAGAATCCAGACGGCGAGCGGCACGTTAAACAGGCAATGCGCCAGCGCCACGGCGATATGGGTGTCGAACAGGCCGATCGAGCTATAGAGCTGGAAAAAGGGAAGCACAAACACCGCGGGCGGCGCCATCCGGTTGCTAAGCAACCAGAAGAAAAGGTGCTTGTCACCGAGAAACCGATAGCGCGAGAAAGCGTATGCCGCCGGCAGCGCCACCGTGATCGAGATGATGGTGTTCAAAACCACATAGATGGTGGAGTTGATGTAGCCCGAGTACCAGCTGGCATCCGTCAGGATGGTTTTGAAATTGGCAAGCGTAGGGTCCTGAGGCCACAGCGAAAAACCACCAAGGATTTCGCTGTTGGTCTTGAGGGACATGGTCAAAAGCCAATACAATGGCAGCATCAGGAAAATGATGTAAAGCGTCGGCGTGAGCCGGATATTTTTGATCATCTTCATGTGTTTGTCCCGGCATCGTTCACGGTCATCACCGTGTAGAACACCCAGCTAAGCAGCAGGACGATCAGAAAATACACCAGTGAAAAGGCGGCGGCGGGCCCCAGGTCAAACTGACCAATGGCCATTTTCACCAAGTCGATTGACAGGAAGGTAGTGGCATTGCCGGGGCCACCCCCTGTGACAACAAAAGGCTCGGTATAGATCATGAAACTGTCCATGAAGCGCAACAACACTGCGATGAGAAGGACCCGCTTCATCTTCGGCAGCTGGATATGTCGGAATACAGCCCACTTGCTCGCGCCGTCAATTTTTGCCGCCTGATAATAGGCATCAGGGATGGAAGAGAGCCCGGCGTAGCACAAGAGCACCACAAGGCTGGTCCAGTGCCAGACATCCATGACAACGACCGTTATCCAGGCTGACAGCGTGTCTTGTGTGTAATTATAGTCGATGCCCATGGCGGCAAGTGTGTGACCCAAAAGGCCGATATCCTCGCGCGCAAAGATTTGCCAGATCGTACCCACCACATTCCACGGGATAAGGAGTGGCAGCGCCATCAAGACAAGACACACGGATACGCCCCAGCCTTTCCTGGGCATCTTGAGCGCGACCCAGATGCCAAGCGGGATTTCGATAAAAAGAACAAGAGCAGAAAACAACAGTTGTCGCCCGAGCGCCGAATGAAATCTCTCGGAGTTCAGAATTTCCACGAACCATTCAGCCCCAACCCAATAAAATTCATTGTTGCCGAAACTGTCCTGCACCGAATAGTTGACCACCGTCATCAGTGGGATGATGGCCGAAAAAGCCACCAGCAGGAAGACGGGCAACACAAGGAACCACGCTTTCTGATTTTTGATCTTTTGCATCAGGCGGCCCCTTCCACAAGATAGTCTTCGCGGTAAAGCAGCGTATGTTTGGGGTCAAACACAAGCCTTGCCGTGCCTGATGGTATTGGTTCGCCTTCAGGCACCAGTACCGTCGCGTCCTGCCCCGAGGCCAACACGCGCACAACGCGGTGCCGCCCAAGGTCCTCGACGGACCGGACCGTGCAGTCAAGTCCTTCCGAACCACTGTCTGTCAGCGTCAGAAACTCCGGACGGATGCCGATCTGCAGTGGGCCACTGGCGTCGCCGCGCACAAGATCAAGGCGTTGATCGCCGACGTGGGCGACTTGGCCTTCAACGACGGCATCAATGAAGTTCATGCCCGGTGAGCCGATAAAGTAACCGACAAAAGTGTGTGCAGGCCGCTCGAACAATTCATCAGGCGTACCCACCTGCAGCACCCTGCCCTCGTTCATCACCACCACCTTGTCGGCAAATGTCAGCGCCTCGGTCTGGTCGTGAGTGACATAGACCATCGTATGGGCAAACTGCCGGTGCAGGTCCTTGAGTTTGGAACGGATCTGCCACTTCAGGTGCGGGTCAATGACCGTCAATGGCTCGTCAAACAAAATCGCACTCACGTCCTGGCGCACAAGACCCCGTCCCAATGAGATAATCTGTTTCGCATCTGCTGTCAGGCCTGCGGCACGCTCATCGAGACGGTCTGTGAGGTCAAGAAGTGCGGCCACCTCTTCAACACGCGCCTGGATGGCGCCCGCATCCATACCGCGGTTCTTCAGCGGAAATGCCAGATTGGCACGCACGCTCATGGTGTCATAGATGACAGGAAACTGGAAAACCTGCGCGATGTTGCGGTGTGCAGTATCGCGACCGGTTACATCATCGCCGTCAAACAGGATGTGCCCGCTGGACGGGCGAAGCAGGCCCGAAATAATGTTCAAAAGCGTGGTTTTGCCGCAACCCGACGGCCCGAGGAGCGCATAGGCGCTGCCGTCCTCCCATACATGATCCATTGGTTTCAGGGCATAGTCCTGCTCGCCTGCAGGCATGGGCATATAACTATGGGCGATATTCTTCAGGCGGATTTCAGCCATCGGTTTCTTCCCTGCCTGCAAAAACAAACACCTCGCCCGGGTCGAGATAAAGCGCAATTTCGCTACCAATGACGGGGGCATGGATACCATGTGCAAGTGCGGTCCAGCGCTCGTCGAGCACATCGATATGGATAAAGCTTTCCGACCCGGTGATTTCCGTCAGGATAACCCGGCCTTTCACTTCAACGTCCGCATCACCCGCTTTTTGCAGGCGCAACTGATGCGGCCTGAACCCGACCGTGCAGGACCGCCCGTCCGCAACCGCAGCAGCCTTG
Source organism: uncultured Kordiimonas sp. (assembly GCA_947503625.1). Lineage (GTDB taxonomy): Bacteria > Pseudomonadota > Alphaproteobacteria > Sphingomonadales > Kordiimonadaceae > Kordiimonas. The sequence continues at coordinate 998,309 of CANNEK010000001.1, forward strand.
CCATTAACCAGAAGCGACATTGAACTTTCACCGGCAAACAGTATCCGTTCGCCTGACTTTATGCCGCTGATCGTGTTGAGAGGCGGATCAGCGAACGTACGCGCAGCCTGAAGGGATGCAGGTTTTTTATAAACATCAAGCGTTGGTCCTGCCTGTTGCACACGCCCTTCGTGCAACACAACCACCTGACCCCCGAGCAAGAGCGCCTCTTCCGGCTCCGACGTGGCATAAACGACAATCGAACCAGTATCGGCAAAAAGCTTTGGCAGTTCGGCGCGCAATTCTTCCCGCAGTTTATAATCCAGATTGGCCAGCGGCTCATCAAGAAGGACAAGCTGGGCACCGCGAACAAGCGCGCGGGCCAATGCCACGCGCTGCTGCTGCCCACCGGAAAGCTCAAGTGGTTTTCGAGCAAGATAAGGCTGTATGGCCAGAAGCTCCGCGATTTTTTCCACTCGCGCAGCAATGTCATCTTTTTTGAGCCCAGCGACCCTTAGCGGTGACGCGATGTTATCAAAGACGCTAAAGCCTGGATAATTGATGAACTGCTGGTACACGAAAGCTACATCTCGTGCCCTCACGCTCTGGCCGGCAACATCTATGCCGTTCATTCTGATCTGACCGTCTGTTGGCTGGTCGAGCCCCGCCATCAGCCGAAGCAGGCTCGTTTTTCCTGCAAGCGTCGGCCCCAGCAGCGTGTTGAACGAACCGGGCTCCAGTGTTACCGAAACATCCGTAACATGCGGCACACCGTCTTCCGTTTTGGTGACATTCAAAAGCTCAAGCGCCACAGGCATTATCCCACGTTATGTGCTGGCATCTTTGTCGTTCGGCGCAGCCTAACGAGCGAGAGAAGTCAGTGCAAGAACACACAGTCATGTGACCTCGTCACCGCGTTCAGCGCTTTCGGTTTTCCAGGCCTCCGTTTTCATGACGTTGTCAAGAATATCAACAGCACTCCAGATACCCTCATAGCTTAGCGTCAGGGGTGTGAAACCAAATCGCAGGATATCCGGCGCGCGAAAGTCGCCGATAACGCCGCGAGCGATCAGTGCACGCATGATCGCCAGACCGTTTGCGTGCCGGAAGGAAACCTGACTGCCGCGCTTACTGGCTTCCCGCGGTGAGGCAAGCCTGAAGCCATAACCCGGGTTCAGTGCCTCGACCATGTCGATGAACAGGTCACTCATCGCCGTGCTTTTGGCCCGCACCGTATGCATGTCGACGCTTTCCCATATATCAAGCGACGCCTCGAGCGCGCCGTAACTGACAATAGGCGGTGTACCACAAAGGAACTGCCGGATATCATCGGCAGGAGCATAGTCGGCTTCAAAAGCAAACGGGTCTTTGTGGCCAAACCAGCCAGCGATGGGCGTTCGCGCCGCTTTCTGGTGGCGCGCCGCAAGATACAGAAAAGCGGGCGCGCCTGGCCCGGCATTCAGATACTTGTATGTGCATCCGACGGCCATGTCGGCGCCGATGCCATCAAGGTCTACCGGATGAGCCCCTGCGCTATGTGCAAGGTCCCAAATCATCAAAGCACCCGCCGCCTTCACCTTTTTGGTTACGTCTGCCATATCGTGCATGGCACCGGTGCGGAAATCCACGCAAGTCAACAGGATAGCTGCCGTGTCTTCGTTGACCAAATCCTCAAAAGAACCATCTCGGCCAATAAGTTTAACATTGATGTCCGGCCACATGCGCGCCAGACCCTGCAAAACATAGACATCAGAAGGAAAATTGCTCGCTTCGGTTACGAGCGTATGTCTACCGGGGCGCATTTCAAGAGCGGCACACGCAAGCTTAAACAGATTGACGGAGATGCTGTCGGTAACGACGGTTTGCCCGGGTGCAGCGCCGACCAAGGTACCAATTCTGTCACCAAGCTCGACAGGTTTTCTGTACCAGCCTGCTTCCCCCCAACTCCCAATCAGGCCCTGGCCCCATTCCTGTTGGACAATCCGGTTTATGCGCTCAGGCGCTGCTTTTGGCAACGCACCAAGAGAGTTGCCATCCAGATATATAACACCCTCGGGCAACATAAACTCGCTCCGCACCGATGCAAGCGGATCACGCCGATCCATCTCACGGATCATTTCGAGCGTTTTCATGAGCTCGCCTCTCCTTCACACAGTGCCAAAACTCGCTTGAACAGTGCCGATTTCGGGTCAGCCAAGTCAAACAGAATGTCGAAATGGTCGCAGGCCCTGATCACTTCATATGTACAGGCGGCTGTTGTTCTCTGCCACACCGCGTACAATTGCCGGGACTGGTACTTGAATGCGGGCGTTTCGATGTCACCGACAATAATGTCCACGACACCCCCTGATACTGGCGCAAGATACATTGGGCTCAGGTTACGAACTTCGTTGTCCGATATTGATACGGTGTCATTCACATAAGAGCGCTGTACTGGCGCCAGATCATAAACGCCGCTGATCAATAGAGCATTGACTGGTATTGTAGCTACATCTGTCTTCGCCATGGCGGCCAGATGCGCGCCTGCGGAGTGGCCAACCAATACAATCCGTCTGGCATCAAAACCCAGATTATCGGCATTCTGAATGAGCCAGGCGATTGCCAGTCGCCCGTCCAACACAATTTCAGAAAGACTTGCTTCAGGCGCCAACCTGTATGTCAGCGAAACATAGTTGACACCTGCCATTGTTATTGCACTTGCGGGAAACGAAAAATGGCTCTCGTCAAGCGCGGACCAGAAGCCGCCATGGATAAACACAATTGTAGGTGCATACCTTTGACCGCAGGGGAAAAAGTCGAGCCGGTGCCGGGCGTGCGTGCCATACCTCAGGCCAAAGCTGGCCCTGCCTTTCATCTGTTGACGCACCGTCGCGCTTTGAGCGGCGTATGCATCAATATAGATATCAAGGCTTTCAACCAGATGACTGGGCGAATAGTCAAGGTCCAGTAGTGCCTGATCAGCCGGTTCAACATAGGTGTCTTCTTGCATGCTGCCACCGGGCCACAACGGCATCTGAAAATCAAGCCCGATAACGTGCTGGCCTCGCTGCCACAATTTAACCGCAAGAATGTCTTGACCCCGGCAAGGTTCCGGCACGCGGCAGCCACTCTTTACCCCTATACCGGAACTTCCCCTATCTCCTGACCGGAAAGAACTCCCCAAGATGCCATTGATACGCCACTTGCTCTTCATCCTCATCGTTAGCTCGCACGCGCAGGCAAGCTCGCCTACCTATGATGTCAACACCGTAGAACCCGGCGGCCTGTATTTCGCAACGGACAAACCCGGCCGCGTGGTGCGCGCGCCCACCCTTAAAGCAGATGTAGAGATGATTGTTTCAGGGCCGATTATCCGCACACGCGTGACCCAGCACTTCGAGAACACCGACGATGCCTGGGTTGAAGGCATCTATACCTACCCCTTACCCAAAGGCTCCGCGATTGACGTGCTCAAAATGCAAACAGGAGAGCGGGTTATTGAGGGCGAGATACAGGAAAAAGAACAGGCTAAACAGACGTTTGAGCGCGCACGGGATGAAGGCCGGCGTGCCAGCCTGATCATACAGCGTCGTCCCAACATATTTTCAACCCGCATCGCAAATATAGGCCCTGGTGAAACAGTGCGAATAACCATCGAGTATCAGGATCTGATTGAACCCAGGGACAATGTATTTGAGCTGCGGTTCCCGATGGTTGTACGCCCTCGTTATAACCCGGGCATCGCACTGGATGACCGCGCCGCGCGCGCGGGTTGGGGTTTTGATACCGATGAAGTACCCGACGGAAGCAGCATCACCCAGCCACTGGTGAACGGCGCGCGGGCCAGGCACAACCCGGTCACCCTCAAAGTATCACTAAATCCGGGCTTCGAGATGCAATCACTGACAAGCCCCAGCCATGAAATATCCATAGTGGAAGACACCCGAAGTGCAGAAGTCCGGTTGGCTGAAGGCGATGTACCTGCGGATCAGGATTTTATCCTGCGCTGGAAACCAAAAGACAATGCAGCACCCCAAATCGGGGTTTTCAGTGAAGATACTGCACAGGGCAAGCATCAGCTTCTAGTGTTGTTGCCTCCTACCCTTCAAACAAATGCCCTTGACGCGCCCGCTAGGGAACTGGTGATTGTGCTTGATAAGTCTGGCTCAATGGGTGGTCAGGCAATCCGACAGGCCAAATCAGCAGTCCGGCGAGCCCTTATGCGCCTCAAAAGCAAGGACAGCTTCAACGTGATTGCCTTTGACAACAGTGCACAGTCCCTGTTTGACGAAAGCAAACCTGTAACAGACCGTACAATTGACGCAGCGCTAGATTTTGTGGGCAACGTCCAGGCAGGCGGAGGCACTGAAATGTCTGCCGCTCTGGCTCATGCCTTAAGCATCCCCGGACAATCAGAAGATAACGGCGAGCGACTGAAACAGGTGATTTTTGTCACCGACGGCGCAGTTGGCAATGAAACGGCCCTAATGGCACAAATAAAAGACACTCTTGGGGCCGCACGGCTTTTCACCGTTGGTATCGGCAGCGCGCCCAACAATTATTTTATGAGCGAGGCTGCTCATTTTGGCCGCGGGGCATTCATCAATATCGCCATGCAGGATGACGTAATGGACGCCATGGCGGGACTGTTTGCCAAAATTGAACGCCCACAAATAACCAACCTGAGTATAAGCGGCGTTGAAGATCACGAAGGCCTCGTGCCAGCGACAATTCCTGACCTCTATGACGGCGAACCTGTCATTCTTGCAGTAAAATCAACCAACGGTCTCGGCGGCAGAAAGATCATCGGCGAGCGTGGCGGCCAGCCTTGGTCGATGGAAATACCTGAAGCCCAAAACGGCGAGGCACCGGGAGTTGCGAGCCTGTGGGCACGCCGGACCATCCGCGCAGTGAACCGGTCATTCATCGATAAACACAGCCCCGAAATGCAGACCGAACGCCGGAATGCTGTTCTGGCGCTGGCACTTGATTATCATCTGGTAAGCGATTTCACGAGCCTTGTTGCCGTGGAAAAGGAAGCCGTGCGCGACAGTGCTGACCCGCAGTATCGCCGCGAAGTACCCGCAAACCTGCCAGCAGGTATGGATTGGGCGACACGAAAACGCATGACCATCCGTCAGGGCCTGATGACTGCCAGCCTATCGTCTGCGGAACTGGGTGTAATGCCCCGGTCTACAGCAACTCCCATGGCAAGATACCTTCTCCTTGGGCTGACGCTCATGCTTCTGTCAGTCATCATGGCCGGCTTTGCCAGCCTGCAGCGTCGACAGGTTCCGGAATGAGAGGTATCAGGATCAGCGCCCTGTTGATTGCGCTTGCAGGCGCAGTCTTTCTGGCCAAAGGCTTTTGGATACCAGCCAAGGCCTGGCTGGCAAAAGACTTGATGGACCGCGCCTTTGCCCGAACGTCAATCACGACGAAAGCCCAGAAACCGTGGCCTTCAGCAGATTTTGGCGTCATTGCCAAACTTCGTATCGGACCCGAAACAATTCATGTACTGGACCGCGCAACCAATCAGGCAATGGCCTTTGGCGCGGGGCGCCATGAAGAATATGATTCCGAGAATGGCCCATTGGTACTGTCTGGTCACCGGGATACACACTTTGCGACGCTTGAGCATATCGCTGTTGGTGATACTGTCTCCTACCTGACGGCAGAGAGCGTTCAACACTATATAATCGGCGAGACCCGCATATACGATATACGTGAAGGTGTGATTTACCCACCAGGCTCGGGCGAAATCCTGCTGATCACTTGCTGGCCGTTTGATGCAGTCGACCCCGGCACCACAAAACGCTATCTGGTTTGGGGAGAGGCAAAATCAACGCGCGACAAAGCTAACGCACCTTCAAGCCACCAGCCTGCACGATAAAGTCCGCAACTTCCGCAACACCGTCGCCCGCCTTGATGTTGGTGAATATAAAAGGTTTGTCGCCGCGCATGCGCTTGCTGTCCCGGTCCATTACGCCGAGGTCTGCCCCCACATATTGGGCCAGGTCTATTTTATTGATCACAAGCAAGTCGGATTTCGTAATACCCGGCCCGCCTTTGCGGGGGATTTTGTCACCTGCGCATACATCAATCACATAAATCGTTATGTCCGCCAGTTCTGGTGAGAAGGTTGCTGCCAGATTGTCCCCGCCACTTTCGATAATCACCATTTCAAGGTCAGGAAACTTCGCAGTCATCTCCCGGACAGCCACCATGTTTATCGATGCATCCTCGCGGATTGCTGTGTGGGGACAGCCCCCGGTTTCAACGCCCATGATGCGCTCAACCGGCAAGGCACCTGATCGTGTCAGAAACTCCGCATCTTCCTTGGTGTAGATATCATTGGTGATTGCCGCGACTGAATACTGGTCACGCATATGTTTGCAAAGCGCATCTGTGAGTGCTGTTTTGCCTGAACCCACCGGTCCGCCAATGCCGACCCTCAAAGGGCCATGATGAGACTGTGTCATGATCTGAATAACCTTGTGTATTGTGTTTCATGTTTCATGGAAGCGATGTCGCTCAGTATCGCGCTGGTCGCCAAGTTATCGATACCTATGTTCTTTGCCTGCCCTGATATTTCCTGCACCGTGTCTGCAAGCGCCGCGGTGATAAGCTGTCCGTCCGTTTGTCCCAACGGGATCAGTCGCACCGCAGCAGAAACAAGATTAGCGGCAAAAGCGTGGAGATACGCGCCAACAGCCGTATCGATCGGGATGCCGGCACCCAATGCCGCAACACCAACAACAACAGGATACGCATATGGCCCCGACCACGCCTGTGTAAGGTGATCCAGCGCCGGTGACGGCCAGGCCTTCCTCGTGATTTCCAGAAATGCACCGCCCTGCATTTCGCTCTCAAGCGCCAACTCTGCTGTTGGCACGAACGCCAGCGCAAGCTCTGCAACCTCCTGAATTTCCGGGACTGTTCGAGCCTGATGGGCAGTTTTCAACATCACTGCGTCGGCAAAACCATCACCAAATGCAAGGACATCCCTGATCCATTTTTCTGTGCTCTTGCGATCTAAAACCCAACCTGCATCAATGGCATGCTCAAGCCCGTGACTATAGGTATATGCCCCGACAGGATAGGACGGCGAAAGCCACGTCATCAATTGATACAAGGCTTTGCCGTCAGTCATGGTCGTGACCGTGGTGGGTTCCGTGACCGCCCTCATACGCGCCGCCTTCCGGATTAAATGGTGCGTCCAGCAACCTGGTTTCCGCCCCCAGACCTTTGACCATATCAAGGATGACTTTATCAAACCGGATGCGGATCGAACTTTCCCTGATCTCGGCGGGCAGATGGCGATTGCCCAGATGCCAGGACATCTTCAGCAAAGCTTCCCCGTCTGCACAGCTGATATCTATGAGTGCTTCTGCAGCTGCTTTCACTTCGACAAAGTCGCCCGTATCAAGCACAAGCGCATCACCGTCTTCCAACCTTTCGGCGTCCGCAAGGCTCAGGAGAATCTGCTTGCCTGCTTCGCTATTGAGCGCAACACGTCTGCGAAAACGATCATCATAATCCAGCACCACCCGGTCGACCGGGTCCCCAAGCCAGGAACCGGCCTTGCGTACCATATAAGCGGTGTAGTTTTCTGTTTCACTCATGATGCACCTCAATACATGAAATAGCGCTGCGCCATTGGCAGCTCTGTTGCGGGTTCGCAGGTCAGCAGATTGCCGTCCGCCTTCACTTCGTAGGTTTCAGGGTCAACCGATATATCCGGCATGGCATCGTTCAATACCATCGCGGCTTTGCCGATCTGACCACGCGTGTTTTCCACAGCAAGCAAGTCTTTCGACAGACCTAGCGAACCGCCTATGTCCGCTTCAAGTGCCGCACTGGATACAAATGTCACGGCACTGCGAGTAAGGCTGGCGCCAAATGCCCCGAACATGGGACGGTAATGCACAGGCTGCGGCGTGGGGATGGAAGCATTCGGGTCTCCCATCAAAGCAGCAGCGATGGTGCCCATTTTGAGCACCATGTCAGGCTTGACACCGAAAAACGCTGGTGACCAAAGCACCAGATCGGCCAGCTTGCCAACTTCAACCGAACCAATGTGCTTTGACATGCCGTGAGCAATCGCCGGGTTGATGGTATATTTGGCAATATAGCGTTTCACCCGCGCATTGTCGTTTTCACCGATTTCTTCCGCCAGTCGTCCACGTTGCTTTTTCATCTTGTCGGCTGTTTGCCACGTGCGGATGATCACTTCTCCCACCCGCCCCATGGCCTGACTGTCAGACGCAATAATCGAAAAAGCGCCCATATCATGCAGGATATCTTCTGCTGCTATGGTTTCCTTTCTGATGCGACTTTCCGCGAAAGCTATATCCTCCGGGATAGACGAGTCCAGATGGTGACACACCATCAGCATGTCCAGATGCTCGTCAACTGTGTTTATCGTGTAGGGCCGTGTCGGGTTGGTGGAAGACGGGATAAAGTTTTCGAACCCGGCCACCTTGATAATATCCGGCGCGTGACCGCCACCAGCCCCTTCGGTGTGAAAGGCATGAATGGTGCGTCCATTGATCGCTTTGATCGTATCCTCGACAAAGCCGCTTTCGTTCAAGGTATCAGTATGGATCATCACCTGAATGTCCATATCGTCTGCAACTGACAAACAGCAATTAATGGCTGCCGGTGTCGTGCCCCAGTCTTCGTGCAGCTTCAGCGCACAGGCACCAGCAGTTACCTGCTCCACCAGCGCGCCCGGTGTGCTGGCATTGCCTTTGCCCGAAAACGCCAGGTTCATTGGGAAGGCTTCAGCCGCCTGCAACATGCGTCCGATATGCCAACTGCCGGGCGTGCAGGTGGTCGCGTTGGTGCCGGTTGCGGGGCCCGTCCCACCGCCGAGCATGGTGGTGACACCTGACATCAGCGCTTCGTCAATCTGTTGCGGGCAGATAAAATGGATGTGGGCATCAAACCCGCCTGCCGTTAAAATCTTGCCTTCGCCTGCAATCACCTCGGTACCGGGGCCTATGATAATATCAACGCCATCCTGCACATCCGGGTTTCCAGCCTTGCCAATGGCCGCAATGCGTCCGTCCTTCAATCCAACATCAGCCTTGATGATACCCGTATGGTCGACGATCAGGGCATTGGTGATGACGGTATCGACCGCGCCGTCGGCCCGCATGACCTGCGACTGGCCCATGCCATCCCGGATCACCTTGCCACCGCCAAACTTCACTTCATCGCCGTACCGGGTGAAATCCTGCTCCACTTCGATGAACAGATCGGTATCAGCAAGGCGCACTCGGTCACCGACCGTAGGGCCAAACATGGCGGCATAGTCGCCGCGCTCCATACGGTAAACCATCAGCTTTGCCCCTCTTTAACAGACCCCATGACCTTGCCTTGAAAGCCAATGGCTTTGCGTGCACCTGCGAATGACACCAGCACAACCCGCCGTTCCATGCCAGGCTCAAAGCGTACAGCCGTACCCGCCGGAATATCCAGCCGGTGCCCGCGCGCAGCATCCCGGTCGAAGACCAATGCCTCGTTCACTTCAAAAAAGTGATAGTGGCTGCCCACCTGCACCGGTCTGTCGCCGGTGTTGGCAACAACAAGTTCCAGGCTTGCAAGCCCTTCGTTCAAAGCGATGTGACCATCGGAGGGGATAATTTCCCCCGGTATCATCTTGGAGATTGTTCTGGATGTCATTTTATCACCTCACCGAATGGGTTCATGCACGGTCACCAGTTTGGTACCGTCAGGGAAAGTAGCTTCCACCTGCACTTCACCAATCATCTCCGGGATGCCCTCCATCACCTGATCGCGGGTTAGCACGCTTGCGCCGGCAGCCATAAGGTCAGCGACCGAGCGACCATCGCGGGCGCCTTCAACCACAAAGTCGGAAATCAGCGCAATGGCTTCCGGGTAATTCAGCTTTACTCCACGCGCCAGTCTGCGTTCCGCCACCATGGCGGCTACGCTGATCAGCAATTTGTCTTTTTCCCGGGGGGAAAGGTTCATCTGTTTTGTCCTTCATCGTTAGAATTGTCGCCGCGAAAGGATGGGTTCGGCAATCGGCGCACCAGCGTGCAGGTGTGTGTCGATGGTCCGGATAGCTTCTGAAACGACCGTCGAAAGTGCGGCTGCATCAGTACTTGCAAATCGGGCCAGCAACATTCCTTTGCGCACCGAACATCCGGCAAACAGATGTTCAGGCACCACAAGCGCCCGCAGGCTGTCTCTCGCTGCTTCAGGGCCCGGCCCGGCATACAGCATGGTCGCCGTAGCGGTGCTGCCCGCTAACATGGCTTTGCCATCGTAGTGGGCATTAAGGCCTCCAGTGACATCGCTGTTCAGCCGGTATCCATCAGCAAACACAAGCCTGCCACCTACCCGCACCCGCCAACGGTCAAACAGATTGGCGGTTTGAACCTGTTCCTGCATTGCAGTACGGCCCAGCACAGTCATCTCTGCGGCCAGCAATCGTGCATTTCCCGCAATGTCGAAGTCATAGTGCCGCCGTGCGGCGGCCCCATCAAACAGGATGGTTTCCTGCGGCAACCAAAACAGGGTGGCCTTATCCGCAATATCCAGCGATGTCCTGATGTGCGCCGGGTTCAACAGATTCCGCGCGCGGTAAACACGTTCGGCTGCCTGCGTTGTCAGCACAGCGCTGGCACCAGCCTGCAGTGCAATGCTGGTATTCAACTGGTCACCATCTGCGATGCCGCCGGTGGTATTAATCAAATAACCGGATTTTGAACGAGCAGATGATTTGGGGAAACGCGCCTTCAGGCAGCCCTGCTGATATAGGGTAGCAAGCGAGGTATGCTCGTCTCGGCGCTTGAAGGTTATGGCCAGTTTACCGCTCGCGCGTTCCAGCAGATTGATTTTTTTCGCCGCGCCGTCCACCGAGTCTCCGTATCACCAGCCCGCTCAGTATTTCCATCAAGTGTTTTCAAGGCGCCCAAACCCTTCTTTCAACCTTATGGCGCAATTGCAAAAAGGCAATGACAGACTGATCAATAATTATCGAAAACGGTCCAATTAAACGCTGGCATGTGGCTTTTGGCTCTGGCACAGTTTGGTGACTTTAGGGAGAGAAACGGCGTGACAGCAAAAGCCATCATCGGTGACCTGTTCACCATGGTTGATGACCCCACCATTGTGGGGCCCAAACAAGCATATCGTTACATTCCGGGCGGCATGATGGTGGTGGAAAACGGAATTATCACCGCTATTGGACCGCAGGCAGACGTGCAACCGACGCTTGTCCCCGGCACCGAGGTTCGTGATCATTCGGGCCAACTGATCACGCCCGGTTTCATCGACACCCACATCCATTTCCCGCAAATCGATATGATCGCAAGCTACGGCGAACAACTGCTGGACTGGCTGGAGAACTATACCTTCCCTGCAGAAGCTCAGTATTCAGACCCGGCCCATGCCGCAGACGCTGCAGAGTTTTTTATCTCGGAGCTTCTTAGAAACGGCACCACCAGCGCGCTTGTTTACGGCTCGGTACACGCGCAGTCGGTTGATGCATTGTTTGAAGCGGCGCATACAAGAAACATGCGGCTCGTTGCGGGTAAATCCCTCATGGACCGCAACGTACCGGACGCGGTGCGGGACACGGCAGAAAGCGGCGACTCAGACAGCCGTATGCTTGCAGACAAATGGCACGGAAAAGGCCGGCTTGGTTACGCTGTGACGCCGCGGTTTGCGCCCGCCTGCTCGGATGAACAACTGATGCGCGCAGGGAAGATGCTCCAGGAATATGACGGCCTCTTGATGCATACCCACATGTCCGAAAACACTGCGGAGATTGCCTGGGTTGCAGAGCTTTACCCGGAAGCAAAAGATTATCTGGATGTGTATGACAGCTTCGGACTGCTTACAGATCATAGCGTGTTTGCCCATTGCATCCATCTGGGCGGTGACGAATTTCAGCGCATGAGCGAAGCGAATGCAGCCATCGCTTATTGCCCAACCTCGAACCTGTTTCTTGGCAGTGGTCTGTTTCACCTGAAAGAGGCCGAAAAATACGGCGTGAAAGTGGGCATCGGATCAGACGTCGGTGCAGGCACCAGCTTCTCGATCCTTACTACAATGGCTGAAGCCTATAAGGTGGGGCAACTGAGAGGCCACAAGCTGGACCCGATGAAGTCCTTTTATCTGGCAACACTGGGCGGCGCAAACGCCCTGAACATGGGCGACAGGGTCGGTAGCCTTGAGGTTGGCAAAGAGGCTGACTTTCTGGTTTACAACATGACGGCGACGCCTTTGCTGGCGCGGCGGCTGAAGCACTGTAAATCCATTGAGGAGACCCTGTTTGTGTTATCCATCCTTGGCGATGACCGGGTAGTGGCAGAAACCTGTATAGCGGGTGAAAAGGCGTATTTTCAGCAACCCGATTGAAAAGTGAAACACTTTCATTTATTGATCTGATATGAAATCAGACAGATATTTTGGAATGGACTTTTTGAGGAGCGCGATGCTCTTTCTGGGTCTGGTGCTGCACACTGCGCAATATTACATGGTTATGCAGCTTTTCGAGAGCAAGTATGATGATCCAAGCGCGTCCTACTCCATGGATTTCCTTCTGCTTTCCATCAACACGTTCCGGATGCATGAATTTTTCCTGATTTCCGGCTTTTTCACTGCGATGCTGTATGAAAAATATGGCCGCGACGAGCTTTTGCGGCGCCGCATGAAACGCCTGCTGCTGCCGTTTCTGTTATTCTGGCCCACGCTTGGTACCGTTGAAACGCTGTGGAACAAAATGTGGCTTACGTACCGCGACCACGGCTATTGGGGATTGCACCAAAGTCATATTGACAGCTTCCCGCGATATCTGATGGACACGGAACACTATTGGTTCCTTTATTATCTAATACTGTATGTGTTGGTGATCTGGCTTTTGTTGCCGATGCTCAACAAGTTTCCGGAGAGCATGAAAACCGCGTACAAAAACCTGATGGGTTTTTTCCTGAAAACCCTGTTGGGCCATATATGTCTTGGCCTTGTGTTAGCACTTTTCGGTTGGTTCCACGACGCGGGCCGTGTGTCGGGTGACCTTTCATTCCTGCCAAATCTCGCATCACTGAGCTTCTATTTTATGTTTGTCGTTACTGGGTGGTCTTTGTACGGGTTGACCGGGTATCTGGACACCTACAAGAAGTATGGCGGGCGATACCTGCTCGCCGCCCTGCTCTTCTTCTTTCTGGCGCTGGTATCCTTTTCCCTGCAAGGACCAACAGACAGCGAGCAGTACATGATGTTCCATGCGCTGCTGGCTGGTTTTAACGGCCTTGCCATTGTATTTTTTGTTATCGGTTTCATTGGTGTGGCACAGCAGCATTTCAACAAGCCCAGTCCCAAAATTCGCTACCTGAGCGACAGTGCTTATTGGGTCTATATCCTTCACCTGCCAGTGATTACCGGTCTGGCACAATTACTCCATGACTGGAATGCAATCGCGGAGATTAAATTCCTGACCGTGCTTTTGACGTCCACCGCGGTTTGCCTGCTGACCTATGATCTTTTGGTCCGAAACAGCTGGCTCGGTGCCTTGCTGAACGGTCAGCGCATGCCCCGGCTATTAGTGGCATCAAAATAGCTGCACTGAAGAACGGTCTCAGTGACCGGCATGCCTGTGGCACACTTTCAGATGGCGATACCGGCGCTATCCTGTCTGAATTTTTCCAAAATCGTTAACAGGTTTATCAGTTCGTTTGCGCTACAGTCCCGGATACTGAACTTTTTCCTGCCAATCAAACTTTCTGCAATCTGCCTGGTATCACTGCCCGAGCCAAGATACGCCATTGACCAGTCCGGAAAAAGCCTTTGTTCCCAATCGCCGCTGCTCAACATTCTAATGTTTGTATGCGACCTGGCGGATGCGATTTTATCGTGAAAAACGAGTTCTAGCGCCGCCTTCTGCCCTTCCAGAAGCTGCACGAAATGCCTGCCATCCGACCACAATGCGCCCGTGACGTCGCAAGCGCTATTGGTCATCGCCGCGTTTGCGATGATTTTCTGGAAATCACAAGGGTATTCCTCTGCAAGGTCGCTGACATAGAGGAAGTGATGGAGCATACTGCTTTCCAATCGACCCCACATGGTAATTTTAACAAAGTCCGGCCCTAAATGACAAGCTTTGACTTCAAGGCCTACTACGTCCCGGATGTTTAATCGTCGTGCTCCAGGGCCAGCAAAAATTTCAGCATGCTTTCGGGCGACATCTCTCTGGGCTTCAATTCCCTGTGGCCGGAAAACTTGAATATGTTTGCCCAGTTGCGTTTTGTGGCAGCGAGATATCCCATGCTCCATTCACCAAACAAGCGGGTATCAATCGCCTCACAGGCGACAAGTTCGATATTACAGTGTCGTGGATCAGCCGCTATCCGATGATAAATTCGACTAACAGCAAGTCTTTGCCCTTCAAGGGCCTGAATGAAAAACTTGCCGTCAAACCATAAAGCTCCGGACACCTCTTCCACTTCGTTTCTGGTGCGCGCAGAACTTAAAATGCGCTCAATGCAGGGGTCCAGTTCAGGATTACATTCGCTAAAATACAGCAGCCGTGTCAGGTACATTTCCGACCCTTTATAACCCCCAAAAGCGCGTTTAGAGTTATAAGCCGGAGCCGTTAACAAAGGCTAAATTTGAATCTACTCCACGTTTTGTGAAGACTTTTCCGTCAAACTTGAGGGCCTTCAGGAGACGGCCATACCAAAGTATACGTATTCTCGCCGAGTTCATGCTCGACGCAGTTGACGGCATCTGCCTCATCGGCGATGCGGTCAATCACCAGAAAGTCGCTGACATCTTCAAGGGCGAGACTGAAGTGATGCCACGTGCCGGGGTGGTAATTCACGCCTTGTGCGCCACTTGCCACAAAGGCCCGCATAGCAGCCGCTTCAAAAGGACCCTTCGGGGCAACTACAACCAGATATGGTCGTTTCGATAGCGGAATAAAGGCCTGACTTGAAAGCGGGTGGTATTCCATAACCTTGATGGTGACGGGCTGAGCCAAAGGCGTGGACCGAAAAATGCTTACACCTCCGCGGCCACCCTCCGCTGTCAGTTCCAGCTCGGCAAGGTCATGAAAACGGATGGTGTTATCATAGTTGATTGTCCTCTGCACCGCGTCTTCAGATGCCTCTATTACATCGCCGAAAGGAGCGAAAGCTTCCGCAGTCAGGGGCTCGGCATTCAGGATACGTTCGGTCATCTTTTGGCACCATCCTCGATCCATTTGCCGAGAAGCGCGCGTTCCTCGTCGGTCATGCCTGTCTCATTGCCTAGCGGCATGATGTCCGATAGCACAACCTGTTCCATAATAGCAGGCGCATACTGGATAATCAGGTCAGCCCGGTCGAGAAGTACGCCGCCGGGCGCTTCGTCAAAAAACTCATGGCTCGGCGCCGCCGTGTGGCACATGACACAGTGCCTGCCAACAATCACCTGAACCTGCCCGAAGGGAACCGCCTGATCCCCCACATCAACACGTGTTTGCTTTTCGGCCTTGGCCGCAAACACCATCACAGCAATAAAAAGCAGGATGGAAGCAACCACCAGCCCGACACTTGTTTTGCCCTTATGCCGCAGGTTGAAAAAGTGCCGAACCATGACACCCACAAGCCCAAGTCCGGCAATCACCGCCCAGTTGTAGGGATTGGAAAAAGTCATCGGATAATGATTGGAAATCATCAACAAAAGAACGGGCAACGTCATGTAATTATTGTGCAAACTGCGCTGCTTGCCAATCTGGCCAAGCTTGGGGTCCGGCTCTTCACCTGCCGACAAGGCCGCCACCACCTTCTTCTGGTTCGGAATGATCACCATAAATACATTGGCCGCCATTGATGTACCGGCGATCGCACCAACGTGGATGAAGGCGGCACGGTCGCTGAAAATCTGGCTAAGGCCATAAGCCGCCGCAACAAGAATTAAAAACCAGATAACCCCCGTCAGGCGGTTGTTTTGTCCAATGGGCGACCGGCACAGACCATCATAAAATATCCACCCGCCAACCAGGAAAGCGAGACTGATCCCGATGGCCTGCCATTGCGACAGATCCATCTTGGACTTGTCGATCAGGAACAGGTCCGCACCCAAATAATAAATGACCGCGAGCAACGCAAAGCCACTCATCCAGGTGAAATAGGCTTCCCATTTGAACCAGTGCAGGGTGTCAGGCATGACCTCCGGAGCAACGGCATATTTCTGCTTGTGGTAAAAACCACCGCCATGCACCGACCAAAGCTCGCCAGACATACCCTTTTTAGCCTCTTTGGGCTGTTCCAGATGATTATCGAGCCAGACAAAATAGAAGCTGGAGCCAATCCAGGCGATGCCGGTGATAAAGTGCAGCCAGCGGATCGCCATATTGATCCAGGGCGTGATGTCAAATTCCATGGGTTTCCCCCCTTATTCTTTTTTGTCTTTGCTGACTACCTGAAGCAATTGCGCGGCAACAGCGGCGGCAATAACCTCAGGTTCTTTGCCGCGCACGCCTGCGACCCCAATGGGACAGGTCAGCCGAGCGATCTGCACCTTACTGAGGCCTTCCTCTTTTTCGAAGCGGGAAACAAAACGCGCGCGTTTTGTCCCAGACCCGATAAGACCGCAAAAGGCCGCGTCGCCACGCCTCAATATCGCGGCTGTAATGTCATAGTCGAGCTGATGACTATGGGTAAACACAAGATACAAGCACCCCTGCACCGCCTGTTCGACCACACGAACCGGATTGTCATCAAGCAGCTTTCGCGTGTGTCTGGCAAGCAGGCTTGGAAACTCATGTGCACGACTGTCAATCCAGGTCACCTGAAAAGGCAACCTCTGGATCGCCTTCATCACCGCCTTGCCCACATGCCCGGCACCAAACATGAAGAGGGGCGCAAAAACGCGGCCGTCCGCCATCAGCGATTGTCGCTCGGCGATTGGGCATTTTTCAAGCTTGAGCACAACATTGCCGCCGCAGCATTGCTCCAGCAGGGGCCCGAGGGCGTAATGCTGTGTCGCTTCATTCCGGGCCGGGTCATCAAGCAGCTTGCGGGCCTGCTCAATCGCCTGAAACTCCAGGTTTCCACCCCCGATTGTTCCCTGAATACCGCGCGCATCAACCCACATAATGGTGCCCGCTTCACGGGGAGCAGACCCTCTGGCCTCTTCAACCCGGACCAGTACACCTTCTTCAACAGACATTGAAGCTACCCCGCCTTCGATTGCACGGCCTGCACTGCCTTCAGCACTTCTTCAGGCGTTGCTGGCGCATTGAGTTGCGGCGAGCATTTGCCTTCGCCGACACTTGCAACGGCATCGCGAAGGGCGAGAAAAACAGAGTTCGCAAGCATAAAGGGTGGCTCACCTACAGCTTTGGAGCGGTGAATTGTCGCTTCCACATTCCGCCCACGTGCATAAAGCTCAGTGTTCATCTCGTCGGGCCGATCACTCGCAGTAGGGATTTTGTATGTACTCGGCGCATGTGTCATCAACCGCCCGCTTTCGCTGAACACCAGCTCTTCGGTGGTTAGCCAACCCATGCCCTGAATAAATCCGCCTTCAATTTGCCCCTTGTCGATCGCAGGGTTGAGCGATCGGCCGGTATCATGAAGGATATCCGTGCGAAGCACCCGGTTTTCACCTGTCAGGGTGTCAATAATCACTTCTGAAACGGCGGCACCATAGCAAAAATACAAAAAAGGCCTGCCTTTGTGATTTGCGCGGTCATAATGAATTTTCGGGGTTTTATAAAAGCCTGTGGAAGACAGGGAAACACGGTTCAGATAGGCATCTTTAATGAGATCAGCAAAAGCCACTTCCCGGTTTTCAATATAGACATTATTATTGCGAAAGGTAATCCGGTCCTTTGCGCACTGATATTTTTCCGCTGCAAAACTGATCAGTCTCGCCTTGATCTTGCGTGCGGCATCCAGAGCCGCCATACCGTTGAGATCCGAGCCACTTGAAGCAGCCGTTGCGGATGTATTTGGAACCTTGGCGGTGGTTGTGGCGGTAATTTTAATATGATCAACGTCGATCTGGAATTCTTCCGCGACCACCTGTGCGACCTTCACAAACAACCCCTGCCCCATTTCCGTGCCCCCGTGGTTGAGGTGCACACTGCCGTCAGCGTAGACATGCACCAGAGCACCCGCCTGATTGAGATGGGTCGTGGTGAAACTGATGCCAAACCTGACCGGTGTCAGCGCAAGGCCTTTTTTCAGAAAGGGGGTCGACGCATTGAATTCCCGAACGGATTTACGGCGGGCCCGATAGTTTGACTGCTGCGCCAGTGTTTCCATGAGTTCTGCGGCAATGTTATCTTCCACCGTCATGCCGAAGGGCGTTACATCACGCCCATTACCGCCATAAAGATTCCTGAGCCGCACATCCAGCGGATCCATATCAAGCGAGCGTGCGATATCGTCAATGACATACTCGATGCCCAGCATGCCCTGAGGGCCACCAAAGCCTCGGAACGCTGTGTTGGAAACCGTATGGGTTTTGCATCGATGCGATTTGATCGTTACGTCCGACAGGAAATAACAGTTGTCCGCATGGAACATGGCGCGGTCATTGATTGCAGGAGACAGGTCGGTTGAGCGACCGCACCGCGAGGCCATTTCTATACCAAGCCCGGTGATCAGGCCATCGTTGTCATACCCGACATCAAAGTCATAACGAAAATCATGCCGCTTGCCGGTCATAACCATATCATCATCCCGGTCAAGCCTGAGTTTGGCGGGCTTACCGGTTTTTACCGCAACAAGCGCCGAGAGGGCCGCAAACATCGCGGGGTGAGTTTCCTTACCACCAAATCCGCCGCCCATGCGGCGTACTTCCACCGTCACTGCATTGGTGGGGCGCCCAAGCACATGGGCAACCAGATGCTGTACTTCACTTGGATGCTGGGTCGAGGAGAAAACATGCACGTCACCATCTTCCTGAGGCGTTGCGAACGCAATCTGCCCTTCAAGGTAAAAATGGTCCTGACCGCCGATCCTGAAGCTGCCTGAATGCCGATGCGCGGCCGTTTCCAGCGCCGTGCTTGCGTCGCCCTGCCCCATGGTCTGCATGGGCTCAATGGCGCTGTCTGCCTCAAGCGCCTGATCAATGGTCGTCAGCGCATGCAGTTCTTCATAGTCGACGAGGGCAAGGTCCGCTGCCGCGCGCGCTGCCTCTATGCTGTCTGCAGCAACCGCAAAAACCGGCTGACCAATATACTCTACCAACCCCTCTGCAAGCAGAGGATCGTCGCCTGCAAACGGACTGACGTCATTATGGCCCGGGATATCCTCGGCGGTTAGCACCAGCGCCACGCCCTTGGCAGCCTCGACCGCCGTCAGGTCCATCGACTTTATGCGCGCGTGCGCCTTGTCACTCATTGCCACATAGATATGGAGCAGGTCCTTTGGTTCAGGCATGTCGTCAATATAGACAGCGTCACCCGAAACATGCTTGTGGGCGCTATCGTGCCTGAGGTCTTTGTGCACAGCCCCTTTAATGTCGGAGAGCATATCAGCCATTAGCACTCTCCCTGTGCTCCAACACACGGGTCGCACCCGCGCCTTCAATTTCGTAGAAGGCTTTCAGCAGCAGGTTTTTGGCCGATGCCATGCGATAGTCTGCCGATGCCCGCATGTCGGTAAGCGGGCTATAGTCCTCTTCCATGGCTTTCATCGCAGCCCGAACGGTCTGTTCGCTCCAGCGCTTTCCTTCAAGGGCCGCTTCGGCCACCGCTGCGCGCTTGGGCGTTGCCGCCATACCACCAAAACAGAGGCGCGCCCTGGACACTTTTCCATCGACAACCGTCAGGCCAAAGCACCCGCACACTGCTGAGATATCCTGGTCAAAGCGCTTTGAAAGCTTGTAAGCCTTGAAGTATTGGTTGGCCGCCGGCTTTGGCAAAATCACCTTTTCGACAAACTCACCGGGCGAGCGGTCCTGTTTTCCGTAGGCAATGAAATAGTCTTCAAGGGGAATGGTCCGCCGAGCACCCCCTTTCCTCAGCACAAGCATGGCACCCAGGGCGATGAGGGCTGGCATACTATCTCCGATGGGTGATCCGTTGGCGATATTACCGCCTATGGTGCCACTGTTCCTGATCTGAACCGAGCCGATGCGCCGAATGAGTTCTCCCAAATCAGGATACACCTCACCCAAAGTGTTCATGGCATCCGTATAAGTTACGCCTGCTCCGATCTCCAGCGAGCTTCCGGTGTCCGCGATCTCCAGAAGTTCCTTCACATCACCGACATAGATGACGGCTTCGAGTTCGCGGTGCTGTTTGGTCACCCAAAGGCCAACGTCCGTGCCACCCGCCAGAAACGTTGCGTTGGGGTGTCCGGCCGCCAGCTCAGCGAGCGCATCAATTGTTACGGGGGCGTAATAGTGTTTTGTGATACCCGTCAGCTGGCTTTTTGCAGACAGTTCAAGAGTGGTTTCCCGCTGGATTGCCCTCAATGCGTTCACCTGCTCATCGCGCAGGTCTGCCGGAGCGCCACTGACGCCCTGTGCTGCCTCAACAATAGGCCCATAGCCGGTGCATCTACAGAGGTTGCCAGCAAGCGCGTCTTCAATGCTGGATTTGTCGTTGGCGCCGCTCATCAGCCAATGAGCGTAAAGAGACATCACAATACCGGGCGTGCAAAAGCCACACTGGGACCCATGAGTATCGACCATCGCCTGTTGGACAGGATGCAGGCTGCCGTCCTTTTGGCGCAAGCTCTCAACCGTCAATAGCTCCTTGCCATCGAGTGTCGGCAAAAACAGGATACAGGCGTTTACGGCGCTATATCGCACCCGATCGCCATCCAACTCACCGAGCACAACGGTGCACGCGCCGCAGTCGCCTTCGGCGCAGCCTTCCTTTGTGCCGGTTCGGGCCATGCGATATCGAAGGTGATTGAGAATGGTGTCCGTCGGGTCAACACCCTTCAGTTCAACCACATCGCCGTCCAACAGAAATCGGATTGTGTCGCTCATCCTGTGCCTCAACTGCCCCGGTAAGTGCTGTAGCCATACGGTGATATCAATAGCGGCACATGATAGTGTGCGTCCGCATCGGCGATGCCAAAGCGAATAGGAACAACGTCCAGAAAGGCCGGGTCGGCCAGTTTGGTTCCGCTTGCACGGAAATAATCGCCAGCATCGAATTCAAGCTCATAGATACCTGTTTTAAAAGCATCGCCTTCAAGGAGAGGTGCATCCGCCCGGCCATCCGAGTTGGTGATCACCTTTACCAGGAGAGCACGGCCTCCGTTTTCCAGCCGAAACAAACGCAGAGTAAGTCCGCTTCCCGGGCAGCCGTTCGCTGTATCCAGTACATGTGTGGTCAACCGACCCATCGCTTTGTTCTCCGGCTTGTCTTGGTGAAAGCATAAAGCCTGAAGCAGGAAAGTAGAATTGTAAAGCTGATCGTCGACATTTTTTGCCTTAAATTGTTGACAATCTGACACGGCACACGACAAATTCCAGTATTCAGGAGCCCAAGTGGCATAAAGTCGGCAGGATCAACCCATGGCGAACACAGCCCCGATGACGGAAGAAGATGTGTGTGCACACATCCGCGATAGTGTGCTTGAACGCCGACTTGCGCCCGGCACCAAGCTGACCGAAGAGTCGCTGTGTGCGATCTTTGGCGTGGGCCGCACAACCATCCGTCGGGCATTTTTGCTGTTGAAACGTGACAACATCGTCGAACTCCAGCGCAACCGAGGGGCCATGATTGCGTCGCCCAGCCCCGAAGAAGCCCAGCAAGTTTTCGAAAGCAGGCGGCTTGTCGAAAAAGCACTGCTTGAGCAGTCCATCGGCAAGATCAACACTGCATCGCTGGAAGAGTTGGAGGCTCATCTTAAAGAAGAACAAAGTGCGCTTGCCTCGGGCAATATTGCACGCTGGATACGCCTAACCGGTGAGTTTCATATGCATTTGGCCCGCCAAGCAGGCAATGAAATCATGCTGGCATTTCTCGAGCAACTGATATTCCAGACATCCCTTATTGTTGCGCTTTACGGACCCTCAAACAGTGGATCAAACTGCAATGGGGACGATCATCGCAACATTGTAGAGGCCCTGAATTCGGGAGATTTCGGCTGCGCGTCCCGCCTGCTGGTTCATCACTTGCAAGAGATCGAGTCTCAATTGGTTTTCGACAGTCCTCATGAAGCCGACGACCTTCAGGCCGCTTTTGCCAATGTGAGAACAGCATGAGCACCACGCACCCCAGAGATTTTGTCGGATACGGCGCAGAGCCACCTCACGCCAATTGGCCCGGTGGTGCACGCGTCGCCGTTCAACTGGTCATGAACTATGAAGAAGGCGGCGAAAACTGTATGCTGAATGGTGACGCAGGTGCTGAAACATTCCTCTCCGAGATCATCAATGCGCCGATGATTGAAGGCGCACGCCACATGAGCATGGAATCAATCTATGAATATGGCAGTCGTGCCGGCGTTTGGCGTCTTCTGCGCCTTTTTGAGGAATTCAATGTCCCTGTAACCGTATTCGCGGTCGCTACTGCGCTCGCAAAACACCCGGATGTTGCGCAAGCAATCATTAAAGCAGGGCACGAGGTCTGCAGCCATGGCTATAAATGGATCAATTATCAGGATGTTCCAGAAGACGTGGAACGCCAGCACCTAGCCTGCGCAATGGATATCCTGACCGAATTGGTCGGCGAGCGGCCACTGGGATGGTACACAGGTCGCACAGGGCCAAACACCAGCAGGCTGGTCGCCGAGTATGGTGGTTTTTTGTATGATGCAGATGACTATTCCGATGACCTGCCCTTCTGGCGGGAGATGGCGGGCGAACCACAACTCATCGTACCCTACACGCTGGACACCAACGATATGAGGTTTGCCAGCCCGCAAGGCTTCAACAGCGGCGATCAGTTTTACACCTATCTGAAAGACAGCTTCGATGCGCTTTATGCCGAAGGCGAGACCAGACCCAAAATGATGTCTGTGGGCCTGCATTGCAGGCTGATTGGCAGACCCGGTCGTATCCAGTCGCTGCGCCGCTTCCTGGAGTATGCCAAAAGCCACAGCGATGTCTGGTTCGCACGCCGTGTGGATATCGCCCGTCATTGGCGAAACGAGCACCCCTATCAAGGGCCAGCGTCATGACCGGGATGAAACTCAAGGCAAGCCTGTGTGATCGCTCAACATTCACCGCAGCTTATGGCGGCGTGTATGAGCATTCCCCTTGGGTTGCTGAAACGGCGTGGGACAACCGGACAGGCGACAGTCTCGACAATCTCGAAGGACTTATGGCAGCAATGCGGCAGGTGGTGGACACCGCTGAAGAGGCCCGGCAGATGACGCTTATATGCGCGCACCCGGACCTTGCGGGCAAAGCCGCCATCAGTAAAGACTTGACGCCGGAATCCCGGTCAGAACAATCGGGTGCAGGCCTTGACAGATGCACGCCTGCGGAGTTCGACGAGTTTCAGCAACTGAATGCTGCCTACAAACAAAAGTTCGGCTTCCCTTTCATCATCGCCGTTAAAGGCCATGACCGCCACAGTATCCTTGCAGCTTTTCGAGCGCGCCTTAATCACGCACGTGATCAGGAATTTCGCACGGCTCTTAATGAAATTCACAAAATCGCAGGCTTCCGGCTTCTGGACCTGACCTAAATATTGGACCCATTATGACACCCCCAGATTTCTCCCGGCACAATGTGAACCTGGCGAGCCCCAGACTCGGCGCAGAAGTAACATATGCTACCGATGATTTTTTTGCCCCGATGGACCGGTTGATCAACCCGGAGGAACCCGTCTTCATCCCCGGAAAGTATGACGACAATGGCAAGTGGATGGACGGTTGGGAAAGCCGCCGCAAACGCACACCTGGGCACGACTATTGCGTGGCTCGCCTTGGCCAGCCTGGTATTATCGCCGGTGTTGATATAGATACGCGGCACTTTACCGGGAACTACCCACCTGAAGCCTCGCTTGAAGCCTGTGTTTCCGACGAGGCGGTGCCTGAGGCTGACGCGGCCTGGACAGAGCTGGTTGCTCGCAGTCCGCTGAACGGAGACAGCCAGCATTTTATTGAGATCAACAGTGAGCAAGCCTGGACCCATCTGCGTCTTCACATATACCCTGATGGCGGCGTCGCCCGCCTGCGTGTTTATGGTCGTGTCCTCAAGAACTGGGGCCCGGATGAAGCCACCAAAACCGTTGACCTTCTGGCAACAGTGAACGGTGGTTATCCCGTTTTTGCCAACAACGAACATTTTGGTATCCTGGCCAATATCATGGCGCCCGGCAAAGGTTTAAACATGGGCGATGGATGGGAAACACGCCGCCGCCGTGAACCGGGCCACGACTGGGCGATCGTGGGTTTGGGCCATATAGGCACTATCGAGGAAATTCTGGTTGATACTGCCCATTTTAAAGGTAATTACCCGGCGTTTGCGTCGCTGCAGGCAGCAAACCTTGATCAACTACCTCAGGACCTTGAGAGCGAGAGTGCCAATTGGCCTGAACTCCTCGCCAAACAACCACTCAGCGCAGACAACGAACATGTGTTTAAACCGACCGCAGCCTTGGGTCCCGTCACTCATGTGCGCCTGAATATTTTTCCGGATGGAGGGATCAGTCGGCTTCGACTGTTTGGCAAAACCTTTCCGGGCTAGTGCAAGCCCCACCCGGGCGGCACTTTGACCGGCAGCGAAAGAAGCATCTGACCATAAGCCTTACCCTGGTTATCCATCCTGATGGAAGCAGTGGCGCCGCCACCCAACGCTTCCGTCAGAAGAAAATTGTAGGCGCCAAATCCCGGCAAGGCGAAACGGGCCGCCGAGCCTGACATCAGGTGTCCAAAATAGCTCGCGACTACATCCGCTGTTAATTGCCCTTCGAGGATTGGCAGATACTTCTGGTCCCGGGCCATTACGCCAACATTAGCCTTATTACCCTTGTCACCGCTGCGCGCATAGGCAAGCTTTTCCAGAGGAACGTTAACCCAGTCATCCACGATTTCCGCTGCCGCCACAGGCATATCCGGACAGTTTGCAAGGTCTGAGCTTTCCCCAACATCGTATGGCTCGTCAGCGATTACAGTGTCACCCAACAATACCTTCACCCGTACATCCGTTTTCTTTATCAACCCGGAGTGGACCCGCATCAGAGGCTGGGGTTTAACACGCCCACCTCCAAGTCCGCTCATGCCCGGTGTGCCCGAGGTACCCAAATAGGCAAGCTCCGCAGCCGCAAAAGCTAGCGCCTTTGGATCGTCATGATGTAACCCGAACTTGCACATCACTTCGCGGGTGCCCGTATCAGCGGCATGCGGCCCGTAAACCGCCTCGGCACCAATAACCTCAATGGACACATCCCGGAAATCATTTATGCCACGCTCGGTAAACGCCTTGCGCACACGCTTTATCCAGGCGTCTGCACCGGCTTGAGCCTTTTCAGCCGCTCGCGGCCCTGCGATAAAATAGCAGCCCATTAATCTGTACCCATCAATATGGGTCGCGCAGACTTTATAGTCCGGTCCCGGTGCCCTGCCTCTGGCACCCGACACGTGAATGCTGTCCTTACCGGCTTCGGTTAGCTTGACGCCCGTGAAATCACATGAGACATCAGGCAGCAAATAATTTGCCGGATCCCCAATTTCATAGAGTATCTGCTCACCAACAGTTCCCCTGCTTATCAAACCACCTGTTTCAGGTGGAATACCTACCGTAAAGCTGCCGTCGTGGTTCACTTCGGCGACAGGATAACTGATATCGGAATAATCAGGCACCAGATGCCAGTCAGTGAAATTGCCGCCAGCGCACTGGGCACCGCACTCCAGCACATGGCCTGCAAGCGAACCCTGAGCCAGCCTGTCATAGTCTGTCATCGGCCAGCCAAATTCATGCACGAGCGGCCCCAGCACCAGTGCGCTATCAACAACCCGACCGGTAACGACAACATCAGCACCGGCGGCAAGTGCGTCAGCTATCGGCTTTGCACCCAGATATGCGTTCACACTAGCCAAACGGTCGGGCAACGGCTTCCCGTCGTCAATATCCGACATTCCCTGCACTGCTAGATCATCCGCGCGATCCGACAGGTCGTCACCGTACACTCCTGCTATTTTCAGGTTCAGGCCTTTCGCTTCGCACAAGTTCTGAAGCGCTTTCACACACCCGGGCACGTTGACACCGCCTGCATTTGCGACAACCCTAATTCCCTTTTTCGCACAATCAGCAAGAACATCGTTCATGGCGACCGTCACAAAATCAACCGCGTAGCCATATTGAGGGTCACGTATGTGCGCACGAGCAAGAATTGCCATCGTGACTTCGGCCAGATAGTCGAAAATCAGATAATTAACAGCGCCTTTATCGACAAGTTGCCGAGCTGCAAGCTGGCTATCACCATAAAAGGCAGAAGCCCCGCCGATACGAATAGTTTTATCAGTCATTGCTTTTCTCCGGCCTGCACATCAACGTTCGCAAGCACCTGCTTGCTTTTGACCTGATCACCCACCTTGGCTGATAAATCGGAAACGATGCCAGCCACTGACGCCTTGAGTGAATGCTCCATTTTCATGGCTTCCATAACGACCAGAATATCCCCCTTGGCAACAATATCACCGACCGCCGCTTTCACATCGACGATAGCCCCATCCATCGGTGCCCTCACACTTCCGTCACCTTTGCCCGCCGATGCAACGGCAGGCTCCCCCGCAACATTTTTGACCGCAAGGTGCCCTGCAGAACCATCCAGATAGACAGTCTGATCATTGACAACAAAAGCAAAAGACGTCCGAACACCGTTTTCGATGACTACACATGCCTCATTCGACATGGAAAGCAGTTCAATTTCAATTTCCTGGTCAGCAACCACTACTGTGTTTCGCTGCCCGCGTTTCACGATAGACACCGGCAAACGATCGCCAGTTACATCGAACAAAAACTGAGATGTCTGACCAGACGCACTTGTCCAATCGCCGCCAGCCATCGGGGTACTGTGAAACAAAACCAGTGCCGCGCGCGCCAACTCTAGCGAAACTGAATTGTCCACCGTACCTTCACCAAAATACTGCTCCAGAAAAGCCGTCGTTACACTGTCATTTTCAAATGCGTCATGGCCGACGATTTCGGAGAGGAACGCCCGGTTATGTGTCACTCCCAAAAGCGTTGTATCCTGCAACGCAGACCTTAAGCGTCGAAGCGCAACGCCGCGTGAAGGGCCATACGCAATCAACTTGGCAAGCATCGGGTCATAAAACGCACTAACTGCCTGGCCCGATTGCAAACCGTGATCAGTCCTGACACCGTCGCTTACAGGTGTTTTCCAACCCAGAACTGTTCCCGTTTGCGGCAAGAAGCCATTGGCCGGATCTTCGGCATACAGTCGAACTTCAATCGCGTGACCCTGCAACCGGATATCATCTTGCGCTAACGGCAATGGCTGCCCCTCGGCAACCGACAACTGCCAGGCAACCAGATCAACGCCCGTGACCATTTCGGTAACAGGGTGTTCAACTTGCAAGCGCGTGTTCATCTCGAGGAAATAGAAATTCCGGTCTTTGTCGACCAGAAATTCCACTGTACCAGCGCCCACATAATCGCAGGCTTTCGCAGCTTTTACAGCTGCCTGCCCCATGCGCAACCGCAGCTCATCAGTCATGAACGGGCTGGGGGCCTCTTCAACGACTTTTTGGTGTCTTCGCTGGATCGAGCAATCGCGCTCGAAGAGGTGCACTATATTACCGTGACTATCGCCAAATATCTGGACTTCTATGTGACGTGGCTCAACAATGGCCTTTTCAAGGATTAGCTCGCTGCTTCCAAAAGCATTCATTGCTTCGGAACGCGCAGTTTCAATGCTGGCAAGCAGGTCTTCTTTCCGTTCTACAAGCCGCATGCCACGGCCACCGCCGCCTGCAGACGCCTTGACCATCAACGGGAAGCCAATTTTCTCCGCCTCGAATGCAAACACGCCGTCAGTCTGATCTGAACCACTATAACCCGGCACGCAGGGCACTTTCGCTCGTTCCATCGCGAGTTTCGAAAGCCTCTTGCTGCCCATAAGCTCAATTGCATCGGGTGAAGGGCCGATAAATATCAGGCCGGCTTCATCGCACGCTTTTGCAAATTCAGCATTTTCAGAGAGGAAGCCATATCCCGGGTGAACAGCGTCTGCGTTGGTCAATTTTGCGGCTGCAATGACAGCGTCAATCGACAAATAGCTTTCAGCTACAGGGGCCGGGCCAATGCAAACAGCTTCATCAGCCATGCTGGTGTGCAGTGCGCCTGCGTCCGCTTCGCTGTATACAGCAACGCTTCTGTACCCTTGTTCCCGTGCGGTTCGGATAACTCTGACAGCGATTTCGCCCCGGTTAGCAATAATAATTTTCTTCATGCTCTATAGCTCCCCTGCCCAGTCAGGCTTGCGTTTTTCGACAAAAGCTCGTGTCCCTTCGCCACCTTCATCACTACCAAGAGCGTCAGCGAACCAGTCAGCAGCCTGATCAAGCAGGACCTCATGTTCGATTTTGCCAACAGCGTGCAGCAGTTTCTTCGTCAGGGCGTTGGCACCCGGAGCGGTGCGTTTCACACACTTCAGAACCGCAGCAAGCGCGGCCTCCATATCCGCAGCACCCTCTGTTACCTGATGGGCAAACCCCAGCGTTTTCGCCTCGTCGCCCTGCACCCAGTTCCCCAGAAGGGCAAGGCGCCTTGAAGCGGTCAGGCCAATACGTGCAACAACAAAAGGTGCGATCTGCGCCGGGATAATACCAAGGCCCGTTTCGGGCATGCCGAACTTCGCACCCATATCAGCGATCGCTACATCTGAAACGCAGGCCAACCCAAGACCGCCACCTAATACTGCTCCTTCAAGGCAGGCGATAACAACCTGTGGCGCTGCATTGGCTTCAGTTACCATTCGACCGAAGTTGCGATTAAATTCCCACATGACTTTTGCAGCGTCCACATCCTGTGTTCGGTCATTCATGCTCGAAATATCGCCACCTGCGCAGAAGTTCCCTTCGGCACCTCGAAGCACAACGGCCCTGATGGCCCTGTCATCGTGGATACCAGCGAATACCGCCCGTAGCTCGTGAACCATCTGGTCATTCATCGCATTGCGTTTGTGCGGGCGGTTGAGCGTTATGGTCAACACCCCTCCTTGCTGTTCCAGCAACAGTTCCCGGCAATCAGGTAAAGCCATGAAGAATTCCCATTCGTTGTCTTAAAGGCGTGCAACGCCAAAGCTGTTGGGGTTAAGAGTGCGCCGGTCAGCTTCAACGCAAACCGATAAAGCGAAGGCGACAACAGAACGAGTGTCGCGCGGATCGATCATGCCGTCGTCCCACAGGCGTGCCGTATTGGCGAGCGCGCGTGATTTCGCTTCCATCGAGTCCACCACATCTTTTTCCATCGCGTCGAGCAACTCGTGATTGACGGCCCCGTGGCGCGCCATTTTTGCTTCGCCAACCTGACGCATGACACTTCCTGCCTGCGCCGGCCCCATCACTGACACCACGCTACGTGGCCAGGCAAACATGAAACGAGGGTCCATGCCGCGCCCGCACATGGCATAATTTCCCGCGCCATAAGAGCCACCGACAACGACACTGACCTTCGGCACACGAGCGTTTGTGACAGCCTGAATAAGCTTGGCACCGTGCTTGATGATGCCCGCTTGTTCTGCCTCGGTACCAACAAGAAAACCTGTGGTGTTGTGAAGAAACAAAATTGGCGTTCCAGCCTGCTCGCAAAGTTGAATAAACTGCGCAGCTTTTGCGGCACCCCGTGCAGTGATGGGGGCATTATTGCCAATCACACCACAAGCCCGGCCCTCAATTTCAATATTGCCGCAAACGGTGCCGACATCATAGTCAGCCTTGAAGTCGAGATAGTCAGACCCGTCTGCAATGCGCGCGATAACTTCCCTGACATCATAAGGAATTTTGGGGTCAACCGGCACCAGCCCCAAAAGCTCCTCTGCGGGATATAGTGGCTCTTGAAAAGCTTTTTGAGTAGGGGGCAACGCGTCCTCATTCCAGCCCACTTTCGTCATTATGTCGCGGGCGATACGCACACCATCGCTGTCGTTTTCTGCCAGATAGTCGGCGGTACCGGCAATTTCGGCATGCATCTCCGCCCCACCAATTTCTTCATCGGTCGCGATCTCACCGGTCGCAGCTTTCAAAAGTGGTGGCCCGGCCAGATAAACAGTGGATTGCTTGCGGATCATGACTACATAGTCCGAGAGACCAGGCTGATAAGCGCCACCCGCTGTTGCGCTTCCGTGAACCACAGTGATTTGCGGGATACCGGCCGCCGACAACTTCGCCTGCATGGCAAAACCACCCCCGGAAGGGCCAAACCAGTCCCCGAGGGATTTCAAGTCCCCGCCACCACTTTGGGCAAGAGTGATCAACGGCAGTTTGTTTTCCAGCGCCAGATCCATCATCCGGCGGCGTTTTTTTCCCGCAAGTTCAGTTATGGTACCGCCCTTGGTTAGATAATCGTCGGCCATCACCATCACACGGGCCCCACCAACATAACCAATACCGGTTATACAGCTACCGCCAGCCCCGCTACCATCCTTGTCCCCCTGTTGCATATAGCCGCAGAGCGTTGA
This sequence comes from uncultured Kordiimonas sp., assembly GCA_947503625.1. GTDB lineage: Bacteria > Pseudomonadota > Alphaproteobacteria > Sphingomonadales > Kordiimonadaceae > Kordiimonas. The sequence continues at coordinate 1,028,859 of CANNEK010000001.1, forward strand.
GAGCTCCAGAAACGGCGCGCCTGGGTCCAGGAGTAAATTCAGTCGTTCACGCGGTGGCAACAGTCCTCGTTTGATGTAACGCGGGGCTTTTTCAGCGGCTTTTTCAATCACCATGCGTTCAATACCGCGGAACTCTTCAACAGCGGCCAGCATCACTTCATGATTGGCTGCAAAACCAGCAGAACCCGGATCAAGTTGACTTTCGAAGACAGCCATATCGCCCCCTATCCCTGACGCCGTGCAGGCATAATGCCCATGTATTTACAGATAATACCAAGCATGACTTCATCAGCCCCACCCCCGATTGAGCCCAAACGGCTGTCCCGGTAAGCCCGCGCAATGCCACTGTCCCACATGAACCCCATGCCGCCCCAGTATTGCAGGCAAGCATCATTGACTTCACGCGCGAGGCGCCCGGCTTTCAACTTGGCCATTGAAGCTTTCAGCGTTACATCATCGCCGTGGATGTACCCTTCAACCGCGTCATAGGTTAGCGCCCGCATCATCTCGACATCTGTCTGTAACTCCGCAAGACGAAAATGCACGACCTGGTTATCAAGGATCGACTGCCCGAACGCCTGACGCTCGCGGGTGTAATCAATCGTATCATTGATACTGTTTTCCAGCCCCTTCAACGTGTTGGCAGCGGCAAAAATCCGCTCTTCCTGAAACTGCTGCATCTGGTAGGTAAATCCAGCACCTTCCGCCCCAATGCGATAGCGTTGCGGCACTCTCACATCATCAAAGAAAATCTGCGCCGTGTCGCTTGAGCGCATGCCCAGCTTGTTAAGCGGCTCGGAAAAAGTGATACCCGGCGTCTTTGTCGGCACAATCACAAGTGACTTGTTTTTGTGCATAGGGTCGTCGCTGGTATTGACCAGCAAGCAGATATAGTCCGCCTGCGTAGAGTTGGTTATCCACATCTTGGTGCCATTGATGACATAGTCATCACCGTCTTTTCGGGCAGATGTTTTAATTGCTGCCACATCAGAACCCGCATGAGGTTCGCTCACGCCAATCGAGAAAACAGCCTCTCCTGTTATTGATGGCACCAGAAAATCCCGTCGCAATTCATCACTGCCGAACCGAGCGAGCGCCGGTGTCGCCATATCTGTCTGCACGCCAATTCCCATGGGAACACCACCACACCGGGTCGCACCGATTTCCTCTGCAAATACGGTCTGATAGCTGTAATCGAGGCCAAGCCCGCCATACTCGACGGGTTTGTGGATACCAAGCATACCCAGATCACCCAGTTTTTTGAATACCTCATGAGCCGGGAAAATGCCCGCTGCTTCCCATTCATCGACAAAAGGGTTGATTTCTTTCTCGACAAACTGCGCAACAGTGTTGCGAATGGCTTTATGTTCTTCCGTAAAACGCATCTTTAAGTCCTATTTAAACGGGCTTTGCTCGGCGCCCAGCGCCGCGGCTTTCTCAAACGCGGGCCGCGCCTGAAGGCGGGCGAGATAGTCTTTCACTTGTGGTGTATAGCGGTCATCAAGGCCAAGGGACTGGCCGAGATGCAGGGCATATCCTACCGCTATATCAGCGATGGTGAACCGGCCATCACACAGAAATTCCCGATCCTCAATGTGAGTATCAAGCCTGCGCAGGCGAGCAATAAACCATGCGGCATAGTCCTCCGCAGCCTGTGGCAGGCGGCGATCGCCCTGCTCCAGCATTGTATAGCGCAGAACAATGGTTTGCGGGAATGTCAGCGTGGCATCACTGTGATACAGCCAATTCAGATAGTCGCCGTATTCCACATCGGCCGGTGTGAGGCCAAAATCACGCTGATCATACTTTTCGACCAGATAATGACAAATGCCGGACGACTCTGTCATGGTGGTGTCACCATCAACAAAATAGGGAACGGTGCCAAGTGCATTGACCCCCAGATATTCTTTCTTGAAGACCCGGGGCGGAAACGGCAGTACTTCAAGATCATACTCCATTCCCATCTCTTCCAGCGCCCACAAAGGTCGCAAAGACCTTGCATTATGACAGTGCCAAAGTTTCATCATTGTTTTCCCTAAAGACCAAACTGACGTGCGGCGAGATCACGCATGATTTCCTCACTTCCGCCGCCAATGGCGTTCACCCGCACCTCGCGGTAAATGCGCTCGACCCGGTTTCCACGCATGTAGCCAACGCCACCCAAAATCTGCATCGCTTCCCGTGCGCAATACTCCATAGTCTGACTGCACTGCACCTTGAGAAGTGCAATGTCGCCGGCGGGCTCAACCCCATCCTCGATTTGTTTGGACAAAAGCTGGATATAGGCTTCGGTCGCATTAATGCGCATTTTCATATCGGCAATTTTATGCCGTATTACCTGATGGTCAGCCAACCGTTTGCCAAAGGTTTTGCGTTCACGCGCCCAATTGACGGCTTCTTCCAGACAAACCCGGGCAGATGCCGCCATCGCCACACTCATCGCCATGCGCTCACTGTTGAAATTCCGCATAATCACCGCAAAACCCTGGTTCTCAGCGCCAATCAAATGATCTGCCGGCACCCGAACATTGTCGAAGTAAAGCGTTGCGGTGTCGGACGCCCACCAGCCTTGCTTCCTATCAAGAGCCGTGCGCGAAAAACCTTCAGCATCTGTTGGTATTAGAAGCGTTGAAACGCCGCCCGCACCGTCGCCGCCCGTACGCACAGCGGTCGTCACCCAGTTGGCCCGCATGCCACCTGTAATGTATGTTTTGGAGCCGTTTACGATATAATAGTCACCGTCCCGCACCGCGGTTGTTGAAAGCTGCGCCACGTCGGAGCCAGCACCGGGCTCTGTAATACCAAGAGATATATTTTTCTCACCGCGCAACACAGCAGGGGCGACCATCTTTTTGATATGTTCCTGAGCAAAATTCACGACGGGTGGCAGACCAATGCCGTGCACCATCAACGAGGCCGCGATACCACCGGCACCAATGCGCGCCAATTCTTCATTAACGATGTTTTTGTGCCAGATGCTGATGCCCTCAGACACGCCGCCGAATTCTTCCGGATAGCCAAGCCCCAACAGACCGAGCTCGCCTGCCTTGGGCCAAAGATCATCCGGGATATGGCCATCTTCATCCCAGTCATCGGCAAAGGGCATTATTTCCTTGTCAATGAAGCGTCGCAACTGTTCACGCCAGGCATGATGGTCTTCCGTAAGGTAAGCATTGGGCAGGCACGCACCGTCGAAATCCAATACCATCACACACTCTCCCGTTTCGATGGACAGGGATAGAGAATAAGGCAAAGCTGTCCTCAGTTCATGTGATATTACGCCAAATTAATATTATATTACGACAATTCGACTTTTTGCCGGTATTCCGACGGCGCGCACGCGTGCCATGTTTTAAAAGCGTTCGAAAATGCGCCTTGATCGTTGTATCCCAGCATGAATGCAGTATCCGTGACGCTGACAGTTGGATCGCTAAGGTAGCGGACAGCAAGTTGGGAGCGGATATCCCGAACTTCTTCCCTGAAACGGGTTCCGCGTTGTTGCAGCTGTCGCTGCAGAGAACGCGGCGACAGGTTCATATCTGCGGCAACTGCATGGATGGACAGGTCACCAAGAGGCAAAAGGCGCATGATAGACTGCCGAAGCCGTGACCAGAATTTATCGCTTGGGTCCTTGCCGTCAAACAGGTCGGCAAACGGAATTACACCGCCCTGAGCACGACGGTAGTTTTGTTGCACCATTGGCAATCTCAATGAGTCGCGCGAAAAATACAGGCAACTCGTGGATGCGCCGTAAGACAACTCGGGCCCAAGCATTTTTATCAGCAGCGCGTCGTCCTCGGGCCGCGCGTAGGTGAGGCTGGCGCGCAACACCGGGTTAGGCATCACACACAAGCTATCAACAATCATCGCGCTTGCAGAGAGCATCACATCGCTCAAATACCGCCGCGCGCCGGTTGCTGGTTCCAGCGGGCGCCACTCGAGCCGGATGAACGCACCTTCCGCCTTGATTTTCACCTCCCCAACGTCGCCCCACATTTTAAGCACACTGGGCATGAGGTTCAGATAGTCACGAAACGTATGGCATATGGTCGACATATAGAGCTGGAGGTTAAGGCCGGTCAGGTAGCTGATACGCCCGGCATACAGGCCAATACCGGCGCAGCCTGTCGCCTGCTCTGCGGCTTCGAACAGACGAAAATAATGAGCAACGGGAATTCTGCGTTCCGGGTCCTGCAACCGCTCGGCATCCAACCCTGCCATAGCAAGAAGATCATCTCGTTTGGCGCCTAGTTGCTCAGCAGCAATTAATAGAGAATTGACCGGCGCGGCGTACACGCTCCAGTCCTGATTTTGGGTGCCTGTATCTATGCCTGACGCGATGGTCCTGACTCTATTGGGGCAACAGGTCAGGCATCATGTCCCGAAGCTTAAACTTCTTGACCTTGCCTGTCGCATTTCTGGGCAGCACATCCATAGTCACCAGATGCATTGGGTGTTTGTAGCGCGCCAGTTTTGAATCGCAGTGCAAGCGTACTGCATCAAGCGAAAGGCTTTGCCCTTCGCACAAAACCACGACCGCGCAGCCCGTTTCACCCCATTTTTCGTCCTTGATACCAATGACGGCTACTTCATGAATTTCTTCCATTTCATAAAGCACGCCTTCCACCTCGGCCGGATAGACGTTTTCACCGCCGGAGATGTACATATCCTTGGCGCGATCCTGCAAGATGAAATTCCCTTCCTCGTCCTGTCGCGCTATATCCCCGGATTTGAACCATCCGCCCTCAAACGACTCCGCGTTTGCTTTGTCGTTGTTCCAGTAGCCCGGCGTGATGGTGGGCCCCCGCATCCAGATTTCGCCAACCTCGCCTTGCGGCACCGTTTCGCCGCGCGCATCGACGATTTTCATTTCCGTATACTGGAGCGCCTTTCCGGAGGTTCCGATGATACGCGGAACATCTGTCCGGGTGGTCATGCAGTTGCTAGCGGCAGACTCAGTCATGCCGTAGCCATCCTGAATTAGAAGACCGCGCTCATACCACCATTCAACAAGTTCTTTTGGCACACTAGCGCCGCCAGCGAGCGTTGATTTCAGCCGGGTATAGTCTGTTGTGGCAGCCTTTGGCGAAAATCTCATGGCGTTGAACATGGCCGGGACACCGAGAGTGTGATTTATGCTGAGCTCCGGGTCGTTGATGACGTCAAGTGTTGACTCAGGATCAAACATTCGCATGACAACTGCTGTTGCGCCAATCGAGATCGGCGGCAGGCTGGTGACATTCAGACCGCCGATGTGAAACTGTGGCATCAGCGTCAGCCAGACGTCGTTTGACGTCGCTGCCGTTGGCGCTACACCGTTGAAGTGTGAGTAGCGCAGCATCTCGTGCGTGATGATGACACCCTTGGGTTTACCGGTTGTACCGGACGAGTACATCAGCATCGCCTGATCTGTGACAGGCTGCTCAACCCGATCATAAATCGGGTCGTGGTTTGCGATGCCCACTTCCATGGAGGAAGGCCCGCCAACGCCATCAAAATCCACATAGTGGTCAATCTCAATCAGCTTTTTCAGGTCTTCGACAACAGCGGAAAATTCACTGTCAAACACCATCACCTTAGGTGCGGCATCACCGATAATATATTCAAGCTCGGGCGCGGTAAGCCTGTAATTCAGCGCCAGAGCAGATCCCCCAATTCGCCAGATAGCCAGCACAATATCGATCACATCCGTGGAGTTAAGCGCCAGAAAACCAACACGATCACCAAGCCCGACCCCCTTGCTTTTAAGAAACGCCGCAAGACGCCCAACGCGTTCGTGCATCTGCCGGTAGGTCTGGCGCCGGCCACTTGCAAGATCAACGGTCGCCAGCTTATCCGGCGTGACATAGTTGAAGTGGGCGACCCAATCGGTTGCTAAAGGTGCAGGTGTGGTTTGCATGGCGGCTCCTTCCCCAGAAAACGACGGTTTCATCCAATTGTCATCAAGCCTAGTCACCCTCATGCGATCGAACAAGTCAAGATGTTGTGGGGGTCCATAATAGCAAGAACTGTTGCACCCGCTCATACGAATGCGGCATGCTGGGCAAAATGGTCAGGGGGTTGAAATGACGCTGAAGAATTTTTTCCGATCAGTTGCGATTGTGTTCGCACTTGGCCCTGCAGTATCAGCAGAAGTGACAATTTACCGGTTCGAACGAATAATTGATGGCACAGGGGAAATTCTGGACGCACAGGATATCGCAATCGACGGCACACGGATTACAGCGGTCGGCAACCAGCTTGATCAATCCATCACCGGAACGCTGGTTTTGCTGGAAGGCCTGACTGCCCTTCCCGGGCTGATAGATGCTCATACGCACATAACCTATGGCCTGAAGGCGCAACCACAGGGCGATGCCTGGGCAGAATTAAATGCGACGACACGAGCAGACCGCTACGAGGCGGCAAAACGTAACGCGTTACTGACACTTCAAACCGGTATCACAAGCATCAGAGATCTTAATGCTGACCAGAACCTCGACTTTGACTTGCGTGCCGAAATCGCCGAGGGGAAATTGCCCGGACCAAGAGTATTCACGTCCGGCAGCGGTATTCACCCCTTCAATGATCCACTGCCAGAAGGTATGGCGGAAGCGACCCCGGAGTTTTTAACGGTAGCGACTCAAAAGCGGCTTGAAGCCGGGGCCGACTGGATCAAGATATTCGGCACCACGGGCAGCGCATCCGACCTGACAAGCACGCCCTACTATTCCGCTGACGCGATTGCAGCAGCCACCAGGACGGCGAAAGCAGCGGGAAAGCGTATCACCGTTCACACATACGGACCCGAGGCTGTTGACGCAGCGATTACAGCACGGGTTACATCCCTTGATCATCCGGTCGGCATGAGCAAACGGCAGCTCGCAGCAATGGCAGACGCCGGAATCATTTACGTGCCAACGATTGACCACAATCGCTATTATGCCCAGCATGGCGAGGAATATGGCTACGATGCCGATACGAAAGCAAATCTCCACGTCTTTGTTGGCCGCAACATAGAGGCCGTTCGTCAAGCCCACGCTGCGGGGGTCACCATCGCCATGGGATCAGATGCTGTGCTCACAGGGTTTGGGGAAAACACCTGCGAGTTAAAAGCCTTTGTAGCAGCAGGCATGGTGCCAGCAGAAGCCATTCGCGCGGCAACAATGAATGGCGCCGAACTTCTGGGGCAAGAGCTCACGCTCGGACGCATCCGGTCAGGTTACGCTGCAGACTTTGTTGCAGTCTCCGGAAACCCTCTTGAAGATATTGACGCATTGGTCTCAGGCGTTGTGGTCGTATCGAAGGACGGAAGGCTGGTCATTGACCACCGGCGCAACCCTGACGCCGTCAATAAACCGAACTGCGGCACTCTCTATTGATTCGAATTGAAAGCAACATGATGAAATCAACACTTATCCAGCTCGCGCTCGCAGGCGCCCTATTTGTTTGCTCAGGCGTGTCTGCAAAGGACTATGCCCTGATTAATGGCAACCTGTTTAACGGTGTGGAAAACCGAATCCAGTCCAACGTCGTTGTGTTATTGAAAGACGGGAAGATTGAAGCGATTGAAAACACCGGCATTGATCTGCCGGAGGGCTATACCGTGGTTGACCTTGAGGGCAACTATCTGATGCCAGGCCTGTTTGATGTTCATACACATCTTGCAACCCTTGAACAGGCCAAACGAGCACTGCTTTCCGGTGTAACAACGGTGCGTAGCGCCAGCGTCAAGGCTTTTGAGGATGTTGCTCTGCGAGAACTCGTAAAAACCGGCCATATTGCGGGTCCGGATGTGGTTGCCGCCGGGGTGTATGTCACACCTGATCTCGGCAGTACAGTACTGGCAGACCCCCGTCTTGCAGCACTGGCAGACGGCGTGGACACCGATGAAGATCTGCGTACATTGGTGCGCATCAACATTGAACGCGGCGTAAACGTTATCAAAACCCGAGGCACGCAACGAGCCGGCGTCGCACACACTGATCCGCGACAGCAGGTTTACACCCAGCGCCAACTACAGGTGGTTGTAGAAGAAGCTGGAGAACACAACATATCAGTGATGGTGCATGCCCATGGCGACGAAGGTGCCCGTGCTGCTGTACTGGCCGGTGCACGTAGCATCGAACATGGCACTTATCTTTCAGATGAAACTCTGGATCTGATGAAAGAGCGCGGCACATGGCTGGTACCTACACTGGTGACGATGAATGAAATGCACGAGGAACAGTATGATCACGTGCTCCGACTGCGTGCCAAGCATATGGTGCCACACCTTGAGCGCGCGATTAAATCGGCCATTGCAAAAGATATAAGATTTGCGACTGGCGCCGACAATTATTACGATAACAAATCGATCAATCGCATTTCCATTGAAGTCGAGCATTTTACCCGACTTGGCATGAGCAATTTCGAAGCTATTCAAACCGCAACAACAAGCTCGGCAGAACTTCTGCACCTGCAAGGCCAAACAGGACAAATCACCGAAGGCTATGAAGCCGATATGATTCTGGTGCCTGCAAACCCCCTGACTAACATTGAAGCCATACAGGATGTATTGATGGTAGTCAGCAATGGCCATATTGCGTTAAAACGTATTCCTTTTCATGTAACAGAATAAGCAAAATCAACTCTGGTCCACAAGGCATAAACAATGACCTCTATTTCCCCATCACGCTTCACCCGTTTAACAAGTTTTATCCTCGCTGCTGGTCTGTTGGCTGCATGTAGTGAACAATCCACGGAAGATACCGATCCTCCGATACGGGGATTGAGGGTTTTCGAAGTTTCGGCACAAGCCCAGAACATGACCAGACGTTTCCCGAGCCTTGTACAGCCATCCGACGAAACCCCGCTGTCTTTTGAAATCTCTGGCCAGCTCGCAGAGCTGAACCTTGAGGTTGGAAGCCGCGTTGAAGCAGGAGAAACTCTCGCGTCGATAGACGAAACAACTTTGCGCCTTGAATTACAACAAGCGCGTGCATCGCTTGATCAGGCAGAGGCAACGTTGAAGAACGCACGAACAGACTTCTCTCGCAAGTCAGAGCTGTTAAAGTCCGGCAATGTTACTCAGGCAGCGTACGACACATCGGAAACCAGCCTGAAAGGCGCTGAATCACAGGAAGACCAGGCACTGCAACAATATGCGATCGCGAATGAACGCCTTGGAAAAGCTGTACTGCAAGCCCCCTTCGATGGGATCATATCCCGCGTTGATGCCAAATCATTCTCCAATATCTCGGCAGGGCAGACAGTCCTGTCATTATATAGCGAAAATGCTTTTGAGGTGGATTTCACAGTGCCCGCGACGGTGATCAATGACTTGAAGCTGGGTGATCAGGCAGAGGTCGAAATCGCAGACCTGAACGGAAGGACCGTCGGCGGAAGGATCAAGGAACTTGGGTCGCGTGCAGGTCAGGTTTCTTCTTTTCCCGTTGTTGTTGCCCTTGAAGAGGATGTGCCAGGATTAAAGGCAGGCATGTCAGCGGACGTTGCCGTTACCGTGAAGCTTCTCCAGGGAAGTGAAGGCTTTCTTGTTCCCATCCACTGCTTTTCCCTCGCTACATCCGCAACACTTCAGGAAGGTCAGGCAATTCGAGATGGCGGCGGACAGGCCGAAGTGTTTGTGTTTGACCCCGTCAGTTCGACTGTCAGTCGCAGAACGATCTATACCGCCGGCATCAGGGAAAACCTTATAATTGTCGTTGGTGGCCTTGAGGAAGGCGAATTACTGGCATCAGCCGGTGTTTCTTATTTGCGCGACGGACAAAAGGTCCGCCGCCTGCTCGCAGCGCAATAAGGGGTGCCAAAATGACATCTCTTACCGAATTGGGGTTAACCAGAACCCGCTTCTCTTTGTTGTTGATGGTTGCGCTCGTGATCTCCGGCATTCTGCTATATGTCGATTTTCCCAAACGTGAAGACCCTGAAATCCTTATCCGCACCGCAATTGTGGACGCACGTTACCCAGGCATGACGCCCGAGCGTGTTGAAAACCTGATCGCAGAGAAGATCGAGCGCAAGATACGCGAAATCAAGGAAGTCGATGAGATCAATACGGTTCTCAAAACCGGTAGCATGCGCACATACGTTAACCTGAAGGACGAAGTGACTGACCTTGACCCAATCTGGCAGGAACTGCGGGATAAAATGGGAGACATTGAGCGTGAACTGCCGGAAGGCACGCATGGTCCGTTCGTGAATACCGATTTCGGCGATGTATCAATCGCGACGATTGCCATGACCGCCGAAGGTTTCTCATACCGGGAGATGGAAGAAACCGCCAAAGACCTGCAGCGCCAGTTATACACAGTGGACGGCGTCTCCAAGGTCGATATCTCCGGCGTACAGGAAGAGCGTATCTGGCTGGAGTTGGACACACGCCGGTTTGGCTCGATTGGCGCGCAGGTCAATACCCTGGTCAACGACCTGCAAACACAGAATGTCATCTTGCCAGCTGGCAAGCTCAACGCTGCAGGCACTACCATTTTACTTGAGGCAAGCGGAGACTTCAAAAGCGTTGAAGACATCGAGAATATGCTGACGCAAACTTCTGGTGGTGAAAGTTTTGTTCGCTTGAGGGATGTTCTTGACGTGCGACGGGATATCGTCTCGCCCAAAGAGCAGCCTGCCTATTATAATGGCCGCCCCGCGCTTGTTGTCTCCGTTCAGATGCAACCGAGTTTTGATGTGAAGAATGTCGGTGTCGATATTCTGGAGAAGGTCAAATCCTTTGAACAACAACAACCCATTGGTTACAAATTTGAGTTCGCCACCTTCCAGCCCGATGACGTGTCCAAGGCGATCAATGATGCGCTTTCGAATGTGGCACAAACATTCATTGTCGTGTTGTTGGTTGTACTCGCTTTTCTTGGTGTCAGGTCGGGGCTGGTAATCGCGTCGATTGTACCCTTCGCGGTTATGTTCACTCTTCTCGGCATGAATGTGCTCAACATTGCACTCGAACAGGTTTCCATTGCCGCAGTGATCATTTCTCTTGGATTGCTGGTCGATAATGGCGTGGTGATTGTAGAAGATATCCTGCGACGCATTGACGAGGGCTCTACACGGCGAGACGCATCAATGGCGGCAGGAAAGCAGTTTGCTGTCCCGCTTCTGGTGTCTTCACTAACCACCATTTTCGCATTCACGCCTTTCTTTTTACTTGTCGGTGCTGAAGGTGAATACGCATTTTCCCTTGGTTCGGTGGTTGCCTTGACATTGATCGGTTCCTGGATATCCGCAATGTACTTCCTGCCACTCATAGCCGCCAACTTCCTGAAGCGCCGGTCCGTGGAGGATTCTGTCGAAGAAAAGGCGCAGAGTTATCTGGCCAACTGGTACGGCGCACTCCTCAAGAGTGCGATAGGAAAAGCGGGGTTTGTGATTGTACTGAGTTATGGTCTGATCGCGGGTACGGTACAGCTTTTTGCCTATGTCCCCAACGAGATGTTCCCCGTTAGTGACCGGGCAGAAGTGTTGGTCTATATGGATTTGCCCAAAGGCGCCCATATTTCCGGTACAGAACAAGTCGCAAAACAGGTATCTAGCTGGATTTCCGATCAAACAACCAATCCGGAAGTTGATGATCATATTCTATATGTCGGATCAGGCGGCCCCCGGTTTTACCTGAGCCTCAACCCGGAAGACCCTGATCCGGCCACGGCGTTTTTTCTTGTCAATACAACATCATCTGAGGACGCTGACAGGTTTGCCGCTAGAGCAAAACGCTATCTGTTCGAAAACCAGCCTGAAGGCAGGTTTACCATCAAGAGACTGTCCATGGGGGCTAAAGAATCCGGTCAGGTTGATGTGGAAATTTCAGGGCCTGATCTGGAGCAGCTGTTGCAGATGGGTACCGGCGTTGTACAGATGTTCGCAGAAGCACCCGGTATTATTGAGAACAAACATGACTGGGGCGAGAAACTGATCAAATTCGTTATTGATATCGATCAGGACAAAGCGCGACGGCTCGACATGAGTTCGCAGGATATGGCGCAAACACTGAGCGCATATTTTGATGGCTTTGCAATTTCTGATTTCCGTGATGCAGATCAAACGATCCCTATCATGTTACGATCGACAGAGCGGGACAGAAACAGTGTCGGCGACCTGCTGGATATCATCTTGCCCGGAGGTCAGGGAAGCGAGCTAACACCACTGGAACAGTTGGCTGTACTCAAACCACAGCTTGAAAACTCCCAGATACGCCGAAAGGACCAGGTGCGGACGATTACGATCACCGGCAAAAGCGCAACACTGACCGCAGATGAGCTTTATGCGTTCATCAAGCCCAATCTGGATGAGCTTGATCTGTCCGGGGGCTTCTCTATTTCAATCGGCGGCGAACTGGAAGACAGTAAGGAAATTTACACCAAACTCGGCAACGGTCTGCCTTATGCATTCCTCCTGATGATTTTGGCCGTGGTGTATCAGTTCAACTCACTGCGTCGGGGGCTTGTTATTTTCATGACAGTGCCACTGGCACTTGTTGGTGTTCCAATTGGGTTGTTTGTAACCGGCGAGCCGATGTCGTTTTTTGCCATGCTCGGCATCATCAGCCTGGCTGGCATCATCATCAACAACGCCATTGTTCTGGTTGACCAGATCGATATCGAGTTGCGATCAAATGATATAACGACCGCGATTACCAATGCCGGCATGAAACGGTTGAGGCCGATTTTACTGACATCCATCACAACTGTTGTGGGTTTGGCGCCGCTATATTTCTTCGGCGGAAACCTATGGTCGCCGCTTGCAGCAGTGATGATGTTTGGGCTGGCCTTCGCCTCCGCGCTGACACTCTTTTTCGTGCCAGCAGCCTATATGCTTTTCTTCCGCCGCAAGTATGCAGTGGAAACTGGCTAGGCAATCAGGGAAGCAAGCACACGCCGTCGGCCAACAAAGGGCCGACGGCCGTGCATGACCTGAAAATTATCCACGAGAGCGACATCGCCAGCCTGCCAGGGCAGGTTTACCGTTAACTCTTCGGCAAGGTCACAAACTTTCTGCATGGTCGCTTCAGGCATGGCGCTGCCGTCACCAAAAGCAATTTTGTGGATGCCAGTGTGGCTGGTATCTGCCCAGCCCAGGAAGGCCGCGATCAATTGATTGAAAAATGCCTCTCTGCCGTTGTCTGCTTCGCGAATGGCAGGCAGCGCCGGCGTCGTTGTCCGCAAACTGCCATCACCAAGCCACTTCCAGCTATAGCCCAGCTTTTCCAGTCGCACTTCAGCTTGCTCGCGAGTATCAACGCCGAGTGTACTTTGCCAGCCTCGCCCCTGACCTGATTCCGGATCGTCTGCATCAGGCATGATCAAGCTGTACTTCACCTGCTTGTCTCTGCAGGTCTGAACAAATTCAGGATCAAGCTCCTTGATTTTATCGAGCAGAATATCCGAGCGGCAAACAGGGGTTTCGCCGCCCGTATCCGCTGCGGTCTCGCAGAAAAAATAAAGCTTTGACGGAAACAAAGGAGTTTGTGCCATCTCGTGATGGAGGAAAATTCCAACCTCGGGCGGAGCCTCGTTTGCAGTAAAAACACGGTCTGTCAGATTGACCCGAACAGCATTTGAAAGCGATTCTTTGTAAGTGAACCCAGGCTCGTCAAATGCCTCGACAAAGGCATCAAAATCCTCTGGCGCAGAAAGTGGAAAACCCCGGAAAAGAACAGTTCCACTGCTGGAAAGCATATCGAAAAGTCGCTGTCTCTCGCGTTTCACCCAGGCAATGCTGGACGGCAGGTCCAGTTCGCGCTCTTCATTGATAATCAGGGTCGGGAAAACGCTATCGGAATAACTCTGTTGGAACGCTGCGCGCGTTTCATGAATATTCATTTTGGTCATTGGTCTTCCCTTACAGCTTAACAAGTTGAAAATCTGGCCCCACCCCAAATTTTCTCAAAGAAGTAACGCCTCAAGGTCATGTTTCGTTATAAGATCTGTTACATTGACAGGCTCGCCGGATTGAACAGACATTTCGGCTGCCACACCCACCAGTACAGCCAGCAAGCCCTGCGCGCAGTCCGCCGCGTCAGTCTCTTTGCCATCCAGCATGTCGACAAAAATTTTGTGTTCCACATAGGTTGCGCCGCTATGACCGCTTCGCTCGATAAAGTCGACATATTGAGGCACAATCGTGCGGGAGATACCTGCTTCACCGTGCAAAATCTCAATGCCCGTTTTCAGCTTGTTGTCCTGAAACGTATTGATGTCTTCAAAAGCTTTCAATCGGCCTTCGTCACCGCATACAACAAGTTCTTCATAAAATGATGGCGAGAACATATTCAGGGAAAATCCACCGCGCACGCCGTTCTGATAATCAATTGTGACAAAGGCATTGTCGAGAATATCAGAATGCTCTCCGTCCTTTTCGAAGTCAGTGAAGTTGACCGCCTGAGACCCGGTCGCGAACACCCGCGCCGGTCTTGAGCCCGCAATAATGTTCATCAAATCGAAGTAATGGCAGCATTTTTCCACAAGCGTACCGCCAGTTTTGCTGGAAAACTTGTTCCATTGGTCAACCTTGTCAAGGAAAGGCGGGCGGTGCTCGGCCATGGAAATCGTTTTGACATTCCCAAGTGACTGCCTGTCCATGATTTCATAGAGCGCTTCAGAATAGGTGGCCTTGTATCGATATTGCAGACCAACCTGAATTACAGAGGAATAGCTTTTGGCTATCTGCGCTATGGCTTTTGCATCTTCGATTGTTGTGGCCATTGGTTTCTCAAGCAAAATCGGTTTGCCCGATTTCACAGCCACCTTAAGTACGTCAAGATGCGTGTGATTGGGAGTGCAGATCAGCAATGCATCAGCCCTGGAGTCCATGCATGCAGCTTCAAGGCTCTCGTATGCATGGACATCATGTTCCGAATGCTGGCGGAACACGCTCTTCGCGACCTCAACACTCGCAGGTTGAGTATCGAACAGACCATGCACTGTTGCCCGGCCTTCCAGCGCGGTAACGCGCATGTGCTCCTGTCCAATCGTTCCCGTGCCAATCACGTTAAAGCGATATCGCGGTGCATCCGCCTTGAAAAGATATCGGTCGTTTTCACCGACAAAATCGAAAAAACGATCCTGTTCCATATGCCTGAGACGCAGTTCTTTTTTTGGTGGCATAATATTAGAAACCTTGAATTTAGCCCGTGGGATGCCCCCATTCAGGTGTGTTCACCGCAAGCTGCGGCCCCACCGTGGCTCACAGTATGATCACAGTTTTTTTTGCTTCAAGCGAATTCTATACAGATTGATCACATTAATCACATTTTATAGTCTTATGGTTGCATTTATTTTCCATTTGTAATCATATATCGCTTGGGATGATTAATAAAACGCAATATTTTGTTTTCATATTGAAATAAAATATTGAATCGGAGCAATTACTGCTACCCAAGGTTTTGTTTAGGCAATGCCGGTTTCTCCCGCACGTTCTGTTTTGAGTTGTCGCAAAACATACACCAAGCCGGAGGTAACAAATGTTCACGAAAAGCAGGATCAGAATTACGGCATGCTCGTGCGTTTCAATAGCAACCGCACTTGTATATGCTTCACCCGTGCTCGCTCAAGATGCAGCAAACGATGAAGGCTATGTATTTGAAGAAATTGTTGTCACATCGCAAAAACGCGAACAACGCCTCAGCGAAGTGCCGATCGCCGTCAGCGTTTTGGGCGCAGGCGCGATTGAACGGAGCCAGGCACCTAATATTGAATCACTGCAAACGCTTATTCCCTCCATCAGCTTTCGTAAGGGCACAACCAGCGCCAATTCTGCCATCACCATTCGCGGTATTGGCACCATCTCTTTCAGCGGCGCAGCAGAACCAAGTGTGTCTACCGTTGTTGATGGTGTCGTTTTAGGCCGCTCAGGCCAGGCGTTTGCTGATTTGTATGACCTTGAGCGCCTTGAGGTCCTTCGGGGGCCGCAGGGAACATTGTTCGGAAAAAACGCGTCAGCGGGTGTTGTCAATATCACTACCAAACGCCCCTCCAGCGAGGTTGAAGGTTATGTTGATGCGATGCTCGCGGAAGACAATGAATGGCGAGTACGAGGCCGCATTTCCGGACCCCTCAGCGACAATGTAAATGCAAGCCTTACTGTTACCAAAGCGGAGTTTGCCGGTAATATCACCAATGTATTCAACAACCGCACAGTCAATGGTTATGACCGCCAGGGTTTGCGGGCAATGGTGGAGTTCACGCCGTCTGACACACTCTCGATCCTCGCGATATACGAACACAACGAGTCAGACGATGATTGCTGCGCCGACCTTGAAGTGCTGCCAAGCGGTCGCAATCCCAATTCACCAGCGGCACCTGATAGCAACGGCATTGTAAACGGTGTTGCGGACCTGGACCTCGGCCAGCGTCTTATCGATCATGATTTTGAGACCCGCATGCTCGACAACACCGACGCCTGGTCCATAGAGATCAACAAAGATCTGGAAAACGTGACACTGACATCTATTACAGCCTACAGAAACTGGGAGAACACCGAGTTCAGGGAAGGTGATTTTACCTCAATTGGCGGTACGTCCGACCAGCCGGTTTTTGGAGTTCCCTTCCAGTTACACGACGATGGGACACGTGAATGGGATCAGTTGTCCCAGGAGTTCAGGATATCCGGCCCTGAAGGCGAGCGGCTTTTCTATCAGGCCGGGTTCTACTACTTCAATCTGGATCAGGAAGCGGACTTCACCCGCAACGCAAGCTGCCAGAATAATGGCGGACAGAACCAGCCAATACTGGATGCTAATCCCGGACTTACCTGCAATGCCAATGATATTGTCGCCGCGACCGGCTTCAGCAGCGTAGATATCGAAAACTGGGCGCTTTTTGGTCAGGGAAGTTACGAGATTATCGAGGATGAACTGACATTGATTTTCGGTGCGCGTTACACGGACGATACAGTTTCGTTCAACCACCGCCGCGTCAGCCTCGATCCATTTGGCCGGCAAGGTGTCGGCGTCAGGCCTGAATTACCCAACAGTCAGTTCAGTGAAGCATCTGGCGGTTTCGCCACTGATTTCTCGAACGAAAGCGGCAACACCGACTTCTCGTTTCAGGCAGGCCTGCAATACAATCTGCAGGAATATGGTGTGTTTTATGCCACGTACGCCCAAGGATACAAAGGGCCAGCTTTCAATGTATTCTATAACATGGGACGCAACGATGAACTGCCCATTGATGAAGAGTCGTCCGACTCTTATGAAGTTGGCTACAAATATGCTTCTGCCAATCTGGTTGTGAACCTTGCTGCCTACTACACCGAAATCAGTGGTTTTCAGGCCAACAACTTTGACAACTCGACGGGCGTGACGATCACGCGCCTGACCAACGCAGGCGATGTGTCTACCAAAGGCATTGAGCTTGATGTCTTGTGGAATCCGACAGAGTTCTTCACTTTGACAGCAGCAGCAGCATGGAACGACGCCCAGATCGAAGAGTTCAACTGCCCACTCGACCCACTTACAGGCCAACCACCAGCAGGCTGTACAAGTCGATCAGGGCTTGACCTGCTATTCTCGCCAGACTTCAATTTCAATATTGGCGGTGAATACATCATCCCGGTAAGCGACGATACCGAAGTGATTTTGAATGCAAACTGGGCGCAGGTCGACGACCAGCAATCATTGCTTCCGGGCACCGATGGCACCTTCAATCCCGTAAGCCTTTTGCCGGGCTATGACAAGGTGGATGCAAGCGTCACCCTCTCCTTCAATGACGGCGACTATCGCATCACAGGGTTTGTTCGAAACCTGTTTGACAAAAGCTTTGTTACCACACACAGCGGTGACAACTTCCGCTATCAAATTCCTCGTGAAGCCGACCGGTATTTTGGCGTCAACATTCGCGCCAATTTCAACTAGGCGATTGCTTTGCAGCAAGAAAAAAGGCACACCCCTAAGGGAGTGAGCCTGGCCAACGCCATAACTCGCTGGCACATGTATGGGGAGATGCTGTGCACCACTTTCTGGAACACATACTGAAACCTCTGGCCACAGTAAACCGATCAGCAGCAAACGTCGGCTGCAACCTGGCGGCTGTCCTGCTTGCTGCCATGGTCATTATCGTTCTGGCACAGGTGTTTTTCCGCTACGTTCTGAATGAAGCCTTTGGCTGGAGCGAGGAAATTGCCAAAGTCATGATGGTTTGGGTCACGTTTCTGGTGAGTCCCTGGGCTTATCGCTACGGCGCCTTCGTTTCTGTCGATATGTTCATAGAACCATTCAGTGACAAATTTCGCCTTTGGCTTAATCTGGTCGTCCATCTGCTCGTATTATGGGCGCTTTTCGTATTTTTGCGCGAAAGTAACGATTTCTGGGATAAAGGCCGGGCTACGTTTGCCGCCACCGTTCCCCTAAAACTAGCATGGTTCTACAGCATTGTACCAATTGCTTTTACTGCGATGCTTTCAGTTGGCCTTGAAACCATAATCCGTACCTTGCTGTCATTGACAACCGGTGACAGGTCCTACCTGCTTTCAGAAAAGGACAGCTAGGTCATGTCGCTCGGCTATTTCTGGATTTTTATTTTACTGATGGTCGTTGGCGCGCCCGTTGTATTTGCGTTGTTGATCGGCCCGGCGTTGAGCCTGACACTTGATGGCCAGCCAATGTATGTGCGCGCGTTATTAAGTCGCCTCTATAACGGAATGGACAGTTTCCCGCTTATGGCCGTGCCATTCTTCATTCTGGCAGGGGAATTAATGAATTCCGGTGGCATTACGCGCGCAATCGTGAAATTCAGCCAGACCTTGATTGGTCATGTTCGTGGTGGATTGGCCCAGATCAACATCTTGTCATCAATCCTGTTTGCAGGACTGTCCGGTTCCGCTGTTGCAGATACATCCGCTCTGGGAAAGATGCTTGTCCCGGCCATGGAAGAAGCCGGCTATTCCAGGCGCTTTTCGGCTGCTGTGACCGCAGCCTCTTCTGTCATCGGCCCAATCATTCCACCTTCGGGCATCATGATAATTTACGCCTTCATTATGAATGTTTCAGTCGGCGGCCTGTTTGCGGCCGGCATCGTTCCTGGCTTCATGGTTGCGACCGGATTGATGTTGATGACGAGCCGTATTTCTAAAGTAAGAGGCTATCCTGTCGCGAGCCAAAAAGCGAGCTGGAGCGAGCGCGGTGCCGCGCTCAAAAGCACTATTCTGGCACTCTTGACGCCCGTGATTTTGCTTGGCGGCATAGTCCTTGGCATTTTTACGCCCACCGAAGCTGCCGCCGTCGCGGCATTTTATGCTTTGGTCGTAGGACTGTTTTTCATGCGCTCCCTTAACCTTCGTGACCTGCCAACCATATTCAGGAACGTCGCCATACAGTCCGGTGTAATCCTCCTGCTTGTCGGTGCCGCCGTCACTTTTGCATGGATTATTACGGTATCCGGCATGGCTGAAAGCCTTGCAACGGCATTGACCAGCATAAGCGACAATGTGTTGCTTCTACTGTTTCTGGTAAATATCTTCCTGCTCATCGTCGGGATGTTTCTGGATGCAGGGCCGGCGATCCTGATACTGGGCCCGGTATTGGGTCCAATCTTCATTGGTCTTGGGGTCGACCCCTTGCATTTTGCCATCGTGATGTGTGTGAATGTGACCGTGGGTCTGGCAACACCACCCATGGGGCTGGTGCTGTTTGTCGCGTCCTCCATATCCGGAGAGAAAGTAGATCGTATTGCACAGGAAATGCTACCATTTCTTGCTGTCGAAATCGGTGTGATTTTTCTGATCACTTACATCCCGGCGTTGTCGCTCACGGTGCCCCGGCTTCTTGGTTTTCTTTAGGAACGACACATGGAAAAACAGGAAAACGGCCCGACAGACATGAGAAACAACGTTATTCGTATTTTGTTTTTCGCTCTGGTTATCATGTGCCTTGTCGGCTTGAGTTTTAGCTTCGACCTATCTCGCGGCCATATCATCAAGGTGGCGTTCCTCGGATCACAGGAAGACGAAGACTATGCTGGCGCTCTCGCCTTTAAAAAGGTTGTCGAAGAACGTACTGGCGGCGCAACAACTGTACAGGTTTTTCCCGCCGGCCAGTTCTGTTCGAACGCGCGGGAATGCCTGGAGGCTCTGCAATCCGGGACACTTGAAGTGACCATGACAACGGCAGGAGGAGCAGGAAGCCTTTTTGGTGCCATTCAGGTTCTGGACCTTCCATACGCTTTTTCAGGGGACGAAATGGCGGAATGCATCTTGGATGGCCCGTTCGCCGACAAGCTGAGGGAGAGCGTTCTGGGTGCAGAAGCGGGCATTCGACTGGGCGTAATATCCAATACTGGTGGATGGCGCAATTTTGCCACTGTCGCAACGCCGGTGCGCAACGCATCTGATCTCAAGGGGCTAAAGCTGCGCACCGTCACCGCGCCAATTCAGCAGGAAATGATGCGTCAGCTAGGGGCGAGTGCAACTCCCATTGCCTGGTCCGAACTCTACTCGGCCCTCGCGACCCGCGTAGTAGAAGGCACCAAAAACAGCGTTCAGGACATTGTTGGGATGAAGTTCAATGAACATATCAAGTACCTGACTCTGGACGGCCATGCCTATATGGCGGCCATGTGGTGGTACTCAGAGCCCCTCTGGCAAGATTTGTCACCTGAAATGCGGGCGATCATTATGGAAGGATTTCAAACTTTGCAGCGGACAACGCGCAAGATTGTCAAGACGGGCGAGGCAGCAGCGCTTCAGGAATTCCGAGCATCCGGGGGCACCGTTCACGTTCCGTCACCCCAAGAACGGAAAAGTTTTGAAAACGCGACAACCGGCATGCGCCATTGGTTTGCCGAGCAATACGGCAAAGAATGGCTCAATGCTATTGATACCGCGGTCAACGCATGCAGCACTAATCTCTCATGATACCCTGCGCTGGAAAAACGCTATCCGGGCCAGCATAGACTTGCCCCAAAACCTTCAGCCGCCTACATTGCACCAAATTTCCCTTAAACTCTTTGGTTGCGGTACGCGCCAAATTGGCTGGTTAAACGTCGCTCTATGAATTCTGAAAAAAAATCACCATCAGACACCAACACGCCTTCTCAGCTCGACATGGAAGTCGCTGAAGCGTTTGTAAAGATGGGCACGCGCGACGCACAGGCACCAATCGAAGCCGGACTAGCCAAAGAAACGATGATCTCGCTGATGTACCGCCATGCCGACCTGTTAGCGGCAACGGCAAAGTCTACAGAGTCGGATATTCTCAAAGAGATTGCGATGCATCTCTCCGGATACGATATCAAAGCTTTATATGAAAAGAGCGGCATAGAAGACCTTCGCGCCCTTGGCGGTAACCTCATGACAGCCGGGCGTTTAAACCTGGCGGTAAAAATCTTTGAATTTATTCACAGCAACGGGTTGGGCGATACGGACGATCATATAGATCTGGCCAGTATTCAATACGGTTTGGGACACAAACTGGAAGCGAAGGGCATGCTTCGCAGTTACTTCCGGGAAAACCCGATAAAGTTTGACCCTTCCATCCACGAAAGACGCAAAGCGGCGGCCACGATCATAAAATTTTCCGGGTTTGACAAAACCCAATACAAAATCTCGCCAGATAAAGACAGCGGTTATAAAAGATACCGCAGTGGTGGGCATTTCATGCTGAAGCACTTGCTGAATGACAGCGATTTTGATGTCTATTCTTACACGGTCTGTGACGGCAATATATTTGAAATTCCGCCCGAAGAACCTAGTGATCTGATGTTAAACACAATTGCTGACGCGGACACCGAGCATGCTTCTCTCGTCGCACTGGGAGAGTTTTTGAAAGATAAAACGGACGTTAACGTCATCAATCATCCGGAACAGGTTCTGAATACGAGCCGTGACAAAAACTATCGGCGATTAAATGAAATTCCGGGCATCCGTTTTCCAAAAACTGCACGCTTCAATACCGAGAAAACCACTCCGGCGGAGATGACAGACCACATTGAAGCTTCTGGCTTCAACTATCCTTTCATTATCCGCGAAACCGGCACCCACACGGCAGTTTCGACTGAATTGCTGCACAATCGCCAGCAGCTCACATCCTACCTGTCAAACGTTAGGGGCGACAGCGTCTATGCCATCGAGTTTGTAGCAAATGCCTCGCCAGAGGGTCACTATACAAAAATGCGGTTTTTCAGCATTGACGGAAAGCTATATCCTGTCGTGCATCACGTGGATGAGGTATGGAACGTTCACGGCGGCAACCGAAAAACCTTTATGGCCAGCCACGACTGGATGGTGGAAAAAGAAAAGCAGTTCCTTTCCGACCCGGCCTCCGTCTTAGGTGATCATATCTATAAGCGACTTGAAGAGTTGCCCGAGATCATTGGTCTGGATTTTTTTGGGTTTGATTTCACTTTACTGGATGCAGAGACCATTCTCATATTTGAACTGAACCCCGCCATGCGGCACAGTTTCACGCACGCAGAGAACTTTCCCTATATGCGCCCATACCTTGAAAACATCAGTCGAGCATTTCAAACCATGATCGAGCGACGGGCTGGCTGCCGTTAAATTCCTACAGGGCGTCAAGTGCCTTCAAGCCTTTTTCAAAGACGTCATCGCCGGAACATAAAATGAGACGAATGCAGTCTGCCGAGGTCGGTCCGTATACATGCCCGGGAATTGAAACTATCTTGTTTTCTCCCAATAAATGTTCCGAAACCGTTGCGCCCGCCCCATTTTTATTCATGTGCCCACCAGCCAGGACAAGTCGCTGCGCAAGGTCTTCACACGACGGAAATGCAAACATGCCCCCCTGGGGACGCCGGGGCCATAAAAAGCCCTTATCCTCTGTCATAATGCAGGACAAGGCTTCCGCTCGCTGTTGAAGGGATTTCGAAACCCCATCCATCCACGTATCTGCCGCGTGATCCGAAATCATCCTGAGGGCAAACCGCTCAGACAGAATATTGACACCAAGATAGAGATAATCATGAAGTTTGGCAGCAAGATCGATCACTGCAGGCGGCGCACACAGCCAGCCAATTCTCAACCCTGGAACACCATATTTTTTGGAGAAGCTGTTTATCAGGATAGACCGGTTTTCAAGGCCGCGCACGCATCTGGCGGGAATATGGGGGCGTGAAAAGGCCATACTGTCATAGACCTCATCATGAATGATCCAGAGATCATGCTTTTCAGCTACAGACGCCAACGCCCCGAAATCAGCCCGACTCGCAACATAACCACTGGGGTTTTCTGGCGAATTGACGATCAGTGCCTGCGCGGTTTCCGCGTGACCAGCCCAGTTGTTCAGCTCCGCATATTCATTGTCGCCGGGTTGACGGGTAATACACTTCGGCGTTCGCCCCAATGTTCGAACTGCCCGTTGATACAGCATGTAGGTAGGGTCTGTGATCAGGATTTCCTGCCCGGGGTCACTGGTTACCAGCGACGCCAGGCTGATGGCCTCCACGCCGCCGTGTGTGATCAGAATTTCAGTTTCTGGGTCAACATTGAGACCGTAGCGCCGTGAATAATAGTCCGCGATCGCTACCCGCAACTCCAGCATGCCGCGATTTTTTTCATAAGACTTACTGGAATGCATGAACGCATCCCAGTTCAGGTCTTGAGCCTCAATCAGTGTCTTTGAACTTGGTGGCGGGCCAAAATCCGGCTCCCCAAATGCGAGATTGATGGCGCCGGGAATATCACGAGCCTTGGCCGCGGTTGCCTTGGTTGCATAACCGTCAAGCGCGAGCAGATCTTCACTCAAGGGAGGACTGGACATATAACTCCTTCTGGTACTGCATCAATCGCCGCCGGTTTACTTTCATTTCTGAGAGTGTTGCCAAAAACATGGTAATTTTGATGGTTTTACCATTACATAGTTGTCATAGCTGCGTTAAATAGATCACAAATACATTGATGATAAATATGCTAAACACAACAGTTAGATCAATCAGGTGGCGACCATAATTTGCAAAACTCATCCCCAGACAATGACGCAGACACTCGCGACACTGCGATGACTGTATCCAGGCAATTAAGGCAAATCCTGAACAGCGATGGCACGTCTTTCATTATGGAAGCACACAACGCCCTGGCTGCGCGCCTTGCCGAACAGGCAGGATTCAGTGCTCTCTGGGCATCAGGTTTGACTATCTCTGCAACAATGGGCCTTAGAGATGCCAATGAACTAACCTGGAACGAGGTACTAAACCTTGTGGAACCAGCAGCAGATGCAGTCGATATACCGGTACTGATGGATGCAGACAGTGGCTACGGCGACTTCAATATATTTGGCCGCTTTGTAGAAAAAGCAGCAGCAAGAGGTGTTGCCGGTGTCTGCGTGGAAGACAAGGAGTTTCCAAAACGAAATTCTTTCGCCGACACTCAGCATACGCTTGCCAGCATTGAAGACTTTACTGCGAAAATCAGGGCTGCCAAAGACCGCCAGCCAAATTCAGATTTCTGTGTTATTGCCCGGACAGAAGCACTCGTTGCAGGTGCGGGACTGAGCGAAGCACTTGACAGAGCAGCCCGATATGAAGAAGCCGGTGCAGATGCTTTGTTTGTTCATTCAAAACAAAAAACAGCCTTCGAAATTGAAGCTTTTGTTGATCAGTGGCAAGGGTCTGTCCCCCTGGTGATTGCACCGACAACCTACGCATCTACACCGACGGAAAACTTCGAGCGGCTCGGCATTTCCGCGATTATCTGGGCAAATCACGGGTTGCGTGCGGCTATCACAGGCATGCAATCTGTGTATCAAAATATTTACGAGCAACGATCCGTGGCGTCAGTGGATAGCACTATTTCCAGTGTGGATGACATTCTGTCGCTAACGGAAACCGAAAAACTACTGTCTAGCGAAAAAAAATACGCCTCGATTAAACGCTAGGGTTGGTGGACGCAGTGCTGGACGCCCGGAATTTCATTGATACGCTGAACCAACACGGGATTAATTTCTATTCAGGCGTGCCCTGTTCCTTTCTAAAGGGGCCAATGCAGATTTTGACGGAAAGCTCGTCTTATGTCGGTGCCGCCATCGAAACAGACGCTTTGGCGATGGCAGCCGGGGCTTGGTTGGCGGGCAAGAAGTCAGCCGTTTTTTGCCAAAACTCCGGTTTGGGTAATCTCATTAATCCGCTAAGTTCCTTGAATGCACCCTTCAAAATACCCTGCCTACTTGTGATTGGGTGGCGCGCAAAACCGGGCCACAAAGACGAGCCACAACATCTGCTGATGGGGCAAACAACTCAACAAATACTTGGTCTGATGGACGTGAAGAGCTTTGAGCTGTCGGATGACCCAAATGAAGCTGAACAGACAGTCAATGCCGCGCTATCTCATATTGAGTCCACACAAAAGCCCGCAGCACTGCTGGTGGGTCCGGGAACCTTCTCCAAAGTTGAACAACTACGGATTGATAAAACGAACCGTGATGAAGATACCCATGCACATCATGAGCACCGCGACTTGCGCACACTGGAAGGCAAGCTCCCATCACGCATGGATACGCTGCGCGCCCTGATGTCCAAAATGCCTCAAAACGCGGCGGTTGTCGCAACCACAGGAAAATGCGGGCGGGAACTATATTCAATTGCCGACAGGCCCCAGAATTTCTACATGGTGGGCTCCATGGGCTCTGCCAGTGCCATCGGGTTGGGCATCGCACTCAACAGAAAGCAACTAGTAGTTGTGATAGATGGTGATGGTGCTGCCCTGATGCGATTAGGCACCATGGCAACAACGGGCCGCGCCAGGCCTGAAAACTATGTTCATATAGTACTCGACAACCAGAGCCATGACTCAACAGGTGGGCAATCAACTGGCTCAGAATACGTTGATTTTTCAGGCGTTGCCGAGGCTTGTGGTTATGCAACCACTGTGAATTGTAACGATATTGAAGGCCTGACAACGGCGTTTCAAGCTGCCCTTGATGCAACAGGTCCACACTTCATTCGCGCCAAAATCAAAATCGGATCTTCCGCTAACCTCGGCAGACCTGCCATCCCACCGCACAGCGTTGCGCAGCGTTTTCAGGCGTTTCTCGCCAAGTAAAACACCTTAATACACTGAAAAATTGCTATTTTTTGCCGTTAACTGAATTGAAACCAATTTAAGTATAATTTTATGTTAACCATAAATTGCATTGAATTCGGTTGGGGGATTGAAACATGCTCAGCGAGCAAGGCGAAAAAATCGCTCTGGTTAGTATGCCATGGTCCGCAGCGAAACTTCCTTCGATTCAGCTGGCAACACTTGACGCGGCGCTGCGCGGCCAAAATCTCGTGAGTGACCGACACGAACTCTATCTGGACTTCTGCGCCCAGATCACCCCCGCACTTTATACTTTGCTGGCTAACGGTGACGAGTTTCTGATCGAATGGCTTTTTTCTCGCGACTATTTTGGGAACGAAACCGGTAACTGGCTGAACAGCTACGAACAGGAACGCCAAAGAATTGCATTGCCCAATGGTGCTGATGACAGCGAAATAGTTGAAGGCCTCAAGATGGCCGCGCAGTATTTCCTCGACCAGTGTGAAGTCCAGATCGACTGGGGCCAATACGACATTGTCGGTTTCTCGCTAAGCACTCAGCAACTGGGCGCATCGCTTGCAATGGCGCGCCGCGTCAAACGGAAACATCCTGCTGTTAAAATCGTTTTTGGCGGCAGCATGTGTACTGGCGAAGCAGGAGGAGCATTGCTTGCGCTGTGTCCTTATGTGGATGCGGTTGTCCGGACAGAAGGTGAGATCGTTTTCCCCGCCCTCATACGTCGCTGGCGCAATCAGGAAAGCCTTGACGGACTGGAAGGGGTTAGCCACCGGAATAGTCAAGGGTCAGTTGTAAACGAGCCTGCAGGTGCACTTTTTCAAAATAACAGCCCACGCCCCTTTTTAAACTATGACCCCTATTTCGCCAAGATCGATCAATTTAGCTTGAGGAAAAGCCTCAACCCGATGCTGGCCTTCGAAAGTAGCCGCGGTTGCTGGTGGGGAGAAAAAAGCCAGTGCAGTTTCTGCGGCCTGCATGAGATCATGAAATACCGCCCCAAACAGCAGGACTTTGTTCTTGAAGAAATGGAGCACCTCGCCCAACGACACAATCACGGACGCTTTTACGCCGTAGACTTGATTGCGCCAAAACAGTTTTACCAGACTTTCTTTCCGGAGATAGAGCGCCGGGGTCACCAATGGCAACTATTCTATGAGATAAAGTCAAACGTAACCCGCAAGCAGCTTGCTGCCTTTGTCGACGGTAGCGGAGATGTTATTCAGCCCGGCATTGAAAGCCTGCAAGACTCGTCCTTGAAGCGCATGCATAAAGGCGCTCACGTGCTGCAGAATATCCAGCTAATGAAATGGTGCCGGGAAATGGGCGTCACGGTATACTGGAATTACCTGATGAGCTTACCCGGAGAAGACGCAGCGGACTATGACGGCGCCGCGGAAAAGGTGCGTAAACTGGTACATCTTGAGCCACCGTCTACAATCCGGGATGTGCTGATAACTCGATATGCGCCATATCACAAGACGCCTGAAAAATATGACATCCAAAACCTCAGGCCCCACAAACACTATGATCTGGTTTTCCCCGCACCCGCATCGGTGATTGGTAACTTCGCTTATCTGTTTGAAGCAGAGTGGCCAACTCAGGATAGTGCGCAGCAATATACAGCAGACCTGAAGAGCGCTTGCAGGGATTGGAAACGTGCCGAAAAACATAAGCCTCGGCTTGATGCGTTCCGGCAAAGCGATGGCAGTCTCAGCATCATTGATACTCGCTCGGGAGTGGAGACCCTTCACACCTTGTCCCCGGAAGAGGCCGCGCTTTATTTGTTGCTGGACGAAAAACAACTGGATTACCGACTAGCGCCAGAACTGGAGGAAAAAGACCCTTTAGCGTTGAAGGCAATATCTCATAGCGGCGATTTAACCAAGAAAATCGACGAATGGGAACAGGCTGGCCTGGTTTTGCGCGAAGGTGATCAGGTTCTTGCACTGGCGGTAAAGCGCTGGCGCGACGAATCCATCATTTTACCAAGAAGGAAAACGCATATTACGCGCGCTGCATGATGAACGCGTATTCCACCCCATTATATATATGAAAGGATACTAAAATGGATGCTTTATACACCGCACTGGCTCACGATAAAGAGCATGTTGACGGCTACTACAAGAAGATCGGAGAGTTTTACAACTCACTGACACACCATGAGAAGAAAGTCTTTCATTCCAATGCTCAGCAAGCCAAAGCCAGTTCGCCAGATGTTGCTGCACTGTTCAACGACCCGGCCCAGAAAGCACAGCTGGAAACATATCTGAAAGATAAGGCCGGCTTGGAAGATGTACCCCAGGACGAAGACATGATGGATACAGCTTTTTTCTAGGTACCAAGCTCGGGTTTGCCCTGACCTTGATACAGCGCACTCATGCCAAGTGACTGGCACATGGCATTGAGTGTCTGCTGCGCGCGCTCAGTCCGTTGCAGATTTCTGGGCATGCCGATGTAATTCTTGTCGGTCGCGAGCCTCGCCGCCAGCACCGCGGTAACGACCGCAACAGAATCAGACGTACCAACCTGAGACGCATAAAGTGCTTTCCCGTCAGGTGACGGAACGGTGCTGGCTATGGCTGTGCCCGGGGCTATACACGTTAGCCCCTCACCAAAATTGCTAACCATCGCCAGATATGTGCCCTGGGTTCCCTTTTTCAGGTTGGTTACAGGCTCAAAAACCTCATTGGTTTCCATCGTCGGCCCGTGAAAGTTTTTTTGACCAAGGGCTCCCACAGCAGCGACCCCGGGCACCGCAGCAGGATATCTAACTGGTTGCTCTCCGGTGTTCCCGGCAGCTGCGATACAAAATGCACCCTTTTGCCTTGCGTATTCAATTGCTTCGGCCTGAGGCCGGGAGGGTGTATCGCTGCTCAAACTGAGATTGATCAAGTCGACGCCGACATCACCTGCAAGGAAACGAATTGCCTCTGCAACGTCATTTGCATTCGCACCGTGCGCATCCTTTGGGTAAACCCTCACAGATGAGATCGCCGCTCCGGGGGCAATACCAGCCGGATGTGTTTGATCGCTCGGGCGCGCGCCAATAAGCCCGGCCATCATTGTACCATGATAGGATACATCACGACCGTCAGCTGTTTTCACACCATCAATGATAGCACCAAGGTCTTCAACGTGAGAAAGGTAAGGGTGAGGGCCAACACCTGTGTCTACAAGGCCAATCTTAATACCTTGCCCTCGGCCAGGTTCATACTTTTCAATACCAAGTGCTTTATGCCACCAGCAAATGTTGCTTTCAAACTCGAATGGCGGGCAATCGATTTGAAGTGTGCCTCCCCATTTTGTGCTTGCACCATACCAGTTGCCTGAACCAGACATGGCAGAGGCATAAACAGGCGTTTCTTTATTAGGCTCATAGCTTAAAACACAAGCCCCATCATCAGCTGAAACTCCGTTATGCACGTGCAACTGCCCGCTTTTTTTGTTTCTGACAACCAGAAAAACCAAAGCACCGGCAAGAGGGTGACCTGCAGATGTCACAATCACTGGCACAGTTTGTTGATTGGGCGAGGTTATTGATTTGCGGAGTTCGCCCAAGAGGTGAGAAAAAATCATACGCTATACCCGTCACTCATGTCCAAACTCACTTCCTCGGTATTGTTATGGTGAAAACGGAGCCACCTTCTTCAGGCCGTCGGTACTCCACCGTACCCGATAAAGCACCAACAACGAGATTGTGTACAATGTGCAGGCCCAGCCCGGTATTTCCCTGACCGCGCCGCGTAGTAAAAAAGGGTTCAAATATCTTTTCCTGATTGATGGCAGAGATACCTTTGCCGTTGTCAGCGACAGTGACGACGGTAGCATCGGAAGTCTGGGCAGCGTCAATCCTGATATCACCTGACTCGCCAGAGCCAAAAGCATGCGTAACTGCATTTGTAACCAGATTGGTGACAACCTGGCTCAAAGCGCCGGCATTGATCAACAACCTGATCTTTTCGTCCCCGGTTACGCTCGCTACATGCCCTTTTTCCATGAGTAGTGGTTTAACGCTAATCATCACATCGCGCAGATATGGCACCAGCTGAATGTCAGTTATTTGCTGACTCGTCTGATCCGCCGAAACCAACTTGAAACTCTGGATCATGTCTGCGGCTTTTTGGGCGTTATTAAGTGTCAACCGCCCAAGGTCATGGCTTAATTCCAAAAACCGCTCGAGGTCCGGTTTGGTGATTTGTTCGCCAGCCAGTTTATTCCGGATTTTACCGACCTCGCTTTCTATCTGTGATGCGCCGCTTACCACAAGGCCAATAGGAGTATTAACCTCATGTGCAACGCCTGCTACCAGCCCCCCGAGCGCCGCAAGCTTCTCCGATTGAATGAGCTTGCTTTGCGTCTCTTTAAGTTCAGACATCGTGCGTTCAATTTTCACATTTCGCTGTGCAAGTTCTGACCTCTGCCGTTCAATTTTTTCTGTACGCTCCACGACCTGCTCTTCCAGCTTTCGCTGGCTTGCTTTCAAGACCGCCAGGCGCCCCTGATACAGGGCAAAAAGAGCTAAAAAGCCAACAGCTATGGCAAGAAACTGGAACCAGATAGTCTGGTAAAACGCCGGGAGAACCTCAAGGCGAATTTCGCTAGGGTACGTACTCGAATTTCCGTTCCTGTCAAAAACGTTGATGTAAAGGGTATAGCCGCCGGGCGGAAGATTAGTATACGTCGCTGAGCGACGTGACGAATCTGTGTAAGTCCACTCTTTGTCAAACCCTTCCAGCCGGTGCGCATACGTATACGAGGCTGCATCAATTGGGGTCAAACTTGCATATTCGACCGTGAAATCCCTGTCATCTGGTGTCAACTCAATGTCCGCTGCATCTCGAAGGTCAGATGCGGCCCAGTCGAATATCTCTCTTCCTCCGACCACAAGTCGGGTAACTTCCGGCGCTTTAACTGTTTTGCGATGATCAAAAATCGACGGAGATAATATAGTCAGCCGCCTCAAGCCAGCGTAAACAAGCTCGCCAGATTCCGTCACATGGCCACCACGATCAGGAACATTTACCGGACCATTCATATTGTCACCGAAAAAGACAGTCTTTCTTGTCTCTGGATCAAAAGCCAGAACACCCTCAGCCGTCGAAAACCACATCCGCCCCGTGCCGTCCTCAAGAACAGTGTTACTTGCCAAGCTACGATAGGGTGTTCCATCAAAAGGAAAAACAAACTCGGGCTCGGACGCGAAAGGTTCAGACGTGTAGGATATCTGTTCGCCGGCAATCCAAAGACGTCCTTTTCGGTCAATGGTCATGGCCCGTGCACTGCGCATGCGATCCTGACCTTCCTCTGCAGACATGCTGCGCACCCTGGATAGTTGACGTCGGTCAGGAGACAGGCGAAAAACGCCAGACCTTGTACCGATCCAAATGGTCTGGTCGGTATTTTCAAGCATCACCAGAACGGGGCCAAGATCCGCGGGAGATACGCCAGAAATCCCGATCGCTGCACTCTCCAGCGTTAACGTATGGGGGTCGATCGTGAACACGCCGCGCGAAAATTCAGACAGCCATATAGTACCCGCCTGGTCTTCGAATATTGACACAAGATTCCAACCCTCAGTTCCCGGGACCATACGGGCACTTTCCTGTTCGAGATCGTAGATGTAAAGGCCCCGGCCAACAGTCGGCAGCCAGATACGCCGGTCACTTCCCTGAATAGCAGAAATCACCCAGAAAGGTTGGTTGTCCCCTGGGACTAGGTCTAGTGATTTCTCGAGTATCAGTGCATCGCCATCGCGATAAAAAATCGATGGGCGTTTGTCACGGCTGGACAAAAGCCAACGACCGTCATCTAACTCCAGCAGCATCCTGATATTGCTGTTTGATGCGAAAATCCCGGGCGCACCAGGGTCACTCTGGTATACAGAGACACCTACATTGCCGGGATCTACAACATTTAGCCCCGCACCCCAGGTGGGCACCCATATCAGTCCATCATCATCCTGTGTAACAGCAAATGTATTATTGGAACTCAAGCTACTGGCACGACCTGACACATGTTGCACCCTGCTGCTGGATTGATTTTGCCACTCGAGGACATCTATACCTCTATCTCGGTAACCGACCCAGATATCGCCGTTCCGGTCTTCCATCAGCTTCGTGACGAAACCGGGGGTCAGTTGATAGGGCGCTGCGCCGGGTTTAATAAGCAGCAACTCGGGAGAAGAGGTTTCCTTGCGTATCAGGCCAATTCCATCGGTTCCCATCCAAAGAGTACCATCGCGTTCAAACTGGATCACTGTCACATGATCAAGCGGGGCATCCGTGTCAACACCATAAACTTCTTCATAGCTTGTGAAGGTTGCTTTTACGGCATTGTAGCGTTGCAAATCACCACCAAGGCAAGCGACCCACAAGCTGCCTTCCAAATCGACGTCTGCAGCCAGGCACAGGTTGCTGCTCAGGCTTTCAGGATTAAGCGCATCATGCTTGTGACGCCTGAGCGTCTCCATATCCGGCATAAGCCGGACCATGCCATCTCCGAACACCATGAACACCATGCTGCCGTCCGCCAACTCTTCAATAAAAAGAGTTTGTCCCGCAAAGTAATCGGCAGGGTCCTCAGGGTTATTGCCATACCTGCGGAAAGTGTGATCGCTTGGGTCATACATTGTGACACCATTTGACTCGGTGCCAACCCAAACTCTGTCTTTTTTGTCGACAACAACGCTTCTCAATCTGTTGCCGCTCAGTGAATTAAGGTTCTCTGAATCATGAATAAATTGCTTGAAACGATAACCGTCATATCGAAACAGGCCTGCGTATGTCGCGACCCAAACGAAGCCCTTTGAGTCCCGGGCAACACCTGCAATTTCTTGCGACAGAAGGCCTTGCTCCGGTCCAAAATGATGAAACTTGAGCTGAGGAGAGATCGAATTCTCCTGAGCATGAAGACCAACTGGAACAATAGAAAACAGCGCCCCCAACAACAGGCAAACAGATTTATATCGCAGCTTGAAACTTTCAGGACTTCTCATTTTCCCCGCCATGATATAACCCTGTTCAAGTATTTAACCTATTGACCGCGCGGCAGAATGGCCACAAAAAAACAGCTTTCAGAAGAAATATCCGCCGTTTTGCGGCAGGCTGGTCTCATCACAAAAGGCGAAAGCTGCAGCTGCGACTTTATTCCATCGCGACAATTGGCTGTGCATTGTGTCACAGACGGTGGAGTTCATTTCTTTGTAAAACAGTTAAACGGCAATCACTCATTTGGTGATAAATGGATAGAACAGGTTTTCAGCAGCTCGCAATTCAAATACTCGCAACATCGGCCTAGAATCCACTTCAACGATCGTGGTTGGTTAATCAGCGATTTTTGTAAGCGCACTGAAACCCTGAAAAAAGTTCCCAGCGACATGCTGAGCAGCACGCTGGCAAGAACAATGGGAATGGCATTGGCATCACTGCATTCGCTGGGCACAGCGCCATTGAAAAACAGCCCAAAGCTCGGGCTTGCCAACCCTCAAAGCAATGTTCGGGCGATGCCCCCCCTAAGCCTGTCCAGCTACGCAGAAATGCCGGGACTGGACCGGGACATTTACGTGAGATACAGCCAGGGATGCGCCGAGGGGATTTCGATTCTTTCAGACCAACTAAGCTATAACAGCCCTATTCACGGGGACCTGCAGGGCGGCAACATTCTAATAACGCTTTCCGAAAACAATGCCTTTCATATTGTGGACTGGGAGCGCGCGAGCCCTGGTGATCCCTGCTGGGACCTCGGACATCTGCTCGCAGCTCTGCTACAGAGGTGGATCAGAACAATCAACGACCTGACGCCACCCCTTGATGAAATCCTGTCACTTAGACAGGGAACTTGGCCCCCGCAGGCGAGCTGGTACACACAGTTGCTAAACACCTATATTACCGAATTGCCAGAACTCACTCGCCATGAAGTCAGCGCAGCCAAAATAAGCCGTATTGCCGGCCATACAATTTTGGAGCGTTGCCGTAACATTCTGTACGTACGCGGCATATATTCTGGCCGCGATGTTCTCATGCTCGCCATTGCAGAAAAATTAGTCAACCAACCAGAACAGACTTTACTGTCTCTTCTGCCCGGGCTGAAACTTGGGGAGGCAGAGTTATGAAAACTAGCGACCTGATATCCAAGATCAGTAAAGAGGTATGGTATGAGCCTGGTTCTGGTTGGGTACACGACGGAATTCGCCCAGGGCAATCAGATGAAATAATTACCAACCTCTCGTATTTTCTCTATCAGAGCTATTACCTTGGTCTGCGCAAGGTAACGACTTCTGCTAATAAATTTTATGGCAAAATGACGGCTATAGCTGAACGCGAAGACAAACAGTTTGCATCCGAACTTGAGCAAATGCTAGCTGGACAATATTATAAAAGTACCGGTTGGAGAATTGTTTCACGGCAAGGAACTTCTGCGATCATCGAACGAAATGGTATTGTACTCTCGGCAACCTCAGGAGAATGGCTTCCCGAAACAGCTTCCAAATCAATGGTAACGGTTGATATGCCGACCGCGCGCCGTTACGCCTCGCCAGGGTTTTTCAGTGCGTGTGGTACTCTAGCGCCACCCGACAAAACTGAACGGCTCGACCGGCTTTATATCAATGTTGCTCAGAACGACGCAGCTACTCTTTTTGTAAAAGTGTTGGAGCTGGCATCAGCTATGGAGACCGCAATAACTGCAAAGGTTGCCAATACAGCCAATGCATATGATAGATGCGACACATTGGTGGCGTATCTTCCGCGTAGATTTTTTCAACAAAACCTCGCTGAATTTGTTGACAGGCTTAACCTGGCGAACCTGAAAGTGCGCCCGACATCACCCGCTTTTACCAAACAACTGAAAAAAGGAGTGTCCTGGGCCCAGGACCCTCTATCAGACGGATGCGGACCCCTGGGCTTCGGCATGCATCGCTGCAGGATCATTGCGCAAGGGATGGAAAAGGCCTCCGCGAAAGGCCATCAGGAAATCGAAGAAAGTATTTTGCAAGAATGGCAAATATCGGGATTGGATGTCGACGCTCCACATCTATCACCAAGTCTCCCAGCTTAATCGGTTACTTGTTCCACTCAACCGTTTCAAAAAAACGGCAAGCCGTTTCGCATTGACCCATCAATTGTGGCGTCAACTTTTCTATCTCACGCCAGTTCTCTTCGCGCACATGGTATTCGATCGCCTGTGCTGCCTCCGCAAGATCATCTGCCCCAATCACACCACAACTACCGGCGATGGAATGGGCGGAATAACGGACCCTTTCCGGATCCTTGCGGGCAACAGATATTTCCAACTCACGGATAAACCGCGGAATATCGCGCATAAACATATCGACCAGCACTCGTGATCGCGCGTTCAGGTCACCATATATTTCCAACAGTTTAGTCAGGTCGATTCCGGCCTTTTCAGCCTCCTCAACAATCGAGACTTTACCCGCCTTTGATTTCAGGATCGGGTAATCTTCGAGAATCAGGGCTTCATCATAATTTGCCTCCACACGCGGGCAGTCCTTGCTTAGCCATTTATCAAGTGTTTTGGCGAGTGTGGCGATATCGACCGGCTTGCTAACATAGTCATCCATGCCAGCCTCTCGGCTCAATTCAATATCTTCAGGCAGGAAACTTGCCGACAAAGCAACAACGGGCAATCTGTCAGGCCTGCCCTCTTCATCAGAGCGTAGTTTTCGCACAACCTCAAAGCCTTCAATGTCGGGCATGAAACAGTCTATAAATGCGAGGTGAAATGCACCGATGTCTTCGGTTAGAGATCTGATTGCATCCCTGCCGTTTTCAACAATCCGGACAGATACTGACAAGTGTTCAAGCATTCGCCTGAGAACAAACTGGTTGGTTCGCGAGTCATCTGCGATCAACACCTTTGCGCCTGGAAAACGTATCCGTGACCAGGCAGAAGCAGGTTTGGGAGCATCGGAAACCGAGCCCTCGTTCACCATTTTGACGCTACTTTCCTGTCTGTCCACAAGACCAGTCACGCCAGAAACCAAGGCGTCAGCCCTGATCACTTTCATAATAATGTGGTTAATCTCATAGCCTCGGAGACGGGAAATTAGAGAGCGACTTGATCTTCTAATCATAACACCGACCGGAATATCCGATAATCGTTCTCGTTGCCTTATTTCGCGAAGCCAGTGTATGCAATGATGATGGTGAACGGTTTCATCAATGAGAATGGCGTCAAAAGGGTGTCCTTTCAGCATCGACGTAAGCAACTGCTCGCCCGCCTCCGGTGCGTCGCTTACATGGATCACGTCTGCTTTTTGGCGCAGCAATGTATCGCGAACCGAACGCATGGCAACATTCGCATCACCCAGCAACATTACACGGCTTCCCCGAAGTAGCTCGGTCTTGTCAGGTTGTTCTCCAGAACAAGAAACTTCAACGGTGAACCTAAAAGTTGAACCATTTCCAGCTTCACTTTCGGCGTTGATACTACCGTTCATGAGTTCCACCAGACGCTTGCTGATCGCAAGCCCCAGCCCAGTACCGCCATATTTCCGGCTGGTATCAGCGCTAGCCTGCTCGAAAGGTGAAAACAATCGGGATTTTTGTTCTTCGTCCATTCCAATGCCGGTATCCGACACCTCAAAACAAAGTTCATCGGTCGTATCGGTTTTTTCCCTGTACGTGACACTGATAAGAACATGTCCAACGGTGGTAAACTTTATTGCGTTGCCAACCAAGTTGAGCAGAACCTGGCTAACTCGTTTGGGGTCGCATTCCAGTATATCCGGAACTGAGTGGTCAATTGACACAACCAATTCCACATCTTTCAACCAGGCCCTGGACGCCAATTGATCGACAGCACCATGAACCAAATCTGAGACACTAACTCTTTTGAGGCTGATTTCGAGTTTACCAGCATCTATCTTTGAAAAATCCAGAATGTCATCAATTATTTCAAGAAGATAACCTGCGCTATCCTGGCAAATCTTAATAAGAGAATTCTGATCTTCGTCCGGCTTGGTATTGGAAAGAAGCTCAAGTGTACCGAGAATCCCGTGCATCGGTGTGCGAATTTCGTGGCTGACTGATGCAAGAAATAATGATCTGGCTGCAGCTTTGGCTTCAACGACTTGACGCAGCCTTTCGCTGCGTTCGAGGTCTTGCATATCAGCGTAGTTTCGAAGAGCACCAATAACGGTGGTGATCAGGCGTTCTTGCGTCAGATCAGTTTTAGATCTGTAATCGTTAATATCATATTTGAGGACGACCTCAGCTTCCGGCGCCTGCCCCGGCTGGCCGGTCCGCAATACAATACGGACGCGCTGGTTGTTCATTTCATTTCTGATTTTCTCGACAAGCTTCAAGCCCGAATCGTCACTCTCCATGACTACGTCAAGCAAGATGACAGCGATATCCGGCATTTCTGCAAGATACTCTTCGGCCTCTTCCGCTGAGTGAGCGCTCAGGAAATCAATTTGTGCACCACGAAAGCCGATACTGTGCAGGTTGAGTTTTGTAAGAGTATGAACCTCTGGTTCATCGTCTACAATCAAGACCTTCCAGTTAGGCGTCGGCATGCTTTCAGGCGCAGTAGGCGCTTCTTGTTCCTCTGCTGCGGCGAACAAATAATTATCCTGCATCGACCCCTGTTCCGAGTGGATTTGAAGTTAAGACTGCCACCCTACTTAGGATATCCCGCCAAGGAAAGAAGGTTTTTATAAGAATTGTATTGATTTTTTATGTTTGAAAGCTGAATGGACAGGTTAGCGCGCAACCATTTTCACAAAAAATCGAGCGACCATGCCTGAAAACATGAGGAGTTCAACCAATTCAACCATACCGATAACTATTCGATACGATCCTGAGAAAGTGTATTGGCAGCGGCCTCTTCGCCTGCCAACTTACCCAGCGTGACAGCCGTACATAGACCCATACCCGGCAGATAACCCCAAACCGACGGCCCAGAAACACTTCGCGCCGCGCCTCCTCCGGCAAAAAGATTGGGGAAGGTTCCTCCATCTATCCTTTTGACACGGGCTTTTTCATCAACACAGAGCCCACCCTGGGTGTGAAACAGTGCTCCGGTGACCTTGATGGCATAGAAAGGCGCATTAAGTTGCTCAACGTTTTCCAGATCGCGGCCGAAAGCGTCTTTCTGAACTCCCGATTTGCATTCGGAAACGATTGTCATGGCTCCTGCCAGTGCTTCTTCCGGTACACGCATTTGTTGTGCCAGCCCTTCCCAAGAACCAGCACTTTTGGCCAAGCCCAATGAGACCGCGTCCTTATACTCATCGAAACTGGCATGGGCTTCCGAATGTAACCTCTCATCGTAAACAATCCAGCAAATGCCGTCGGGTTGCTGCAGGATAGTCAGTGCCTGCCCAGAGATATCATGAAGTTCATTTTCGAACCGATTTCCGCTCGCGTTGACCTGCACACCACCACCGATCAGAAGAGTGTGAGGTATGACAAGATTACCCGGGCTACTCAATGATCCAAGCGCCTGATATGCACCCAAATCCGCAACTTCAGCACCAATCGCCTGCCCCCACAGAAGGGCATCGCCGACATTGCCTTCATGGCCGTAATACTGAGCACCCTCCAATTCAGGCATATGCTTGTTTATCAGCTCTTCGTTCGCTCCATATCCACAACTTGCAAGGATTAGCTGTTCTACGCCGATGTTTTCAGTTTCACCCGGACGCTCCACCCGCACACCTAATACACGTTCTTCATCATCAACGATTAGACTAGTGACGCGGGCCTGCGTAAGGATATCGACACCGGCTCGCTCCGCTGCCGACAACAACATCCCCATTAGAACCTCTCCGGAGCGACCCGGCGGCATATGAAGGCGGGGAACTCGATGTCCGAGACCTGACCATTGGGTTTCAACCTCCAGATCAAAACCAAGGTCCTCGATCAACCAGTCCAGCGTTGGGCCGGAATTTTCTGCGATCGTACGGGCAAGCCCCGGGTCAGTCTGGCCTTTTGTAATGCCCAGAATATCATCCATCAGCCATAACGCCTGATCCTGAACGCGACTGCGCCTTTGAGCCGCCGTCCCTGCACCACAAATACCACCATATGACATTGCTGTTGAGCCCGCAGGGTGCGCATCTCTTTCCAGAACCACAACGTCGGCACCTTGCTGCCGAGCAGAAATGGCAGCAGTCAGTCCGCATGCACCTCCACCAACGATGACCACCGGGACGGTATAATCGGGGCTGAATTCAGGGTCTCTAATAATGGACATTCGCTCGACTCTCTTCTCGGCGGGTCACGCCAGCAGTACCTGGGTGATCTTTCTTGGCCTGACAGTGATTAGCAGCGATAATTCACTTGATAAAAAGCTTTATGTCAAGATATATTGATCACTGAAATTAGTGTTTGCGACGACGGGTGTGGTTGCAAACTGGCCAATTCGGGGAGAGCTGGCACAGTGAATTCAGAAGAAGACAGACTTGATCGCCTTAGCCGAAAATGGTCGGAAACCAGAGCGGATATGGACATATCTCCCTGGCAGGTCTGGGGAAGAATTACGCGCATCAACGACATCTTTTTGCAAAGCCTTGGCAAATTACTGGCGCAGCATGGTTTAAGTTATTCCGAACTACAGACACTTGGCGCGCTCATTCTCGCTGGTCCACCTTTCGAAGCGAAGCCGAACGAAATCTCGCGCCATAACCTTCTGACATCGGGAGGGATGACCAATGTTCTGACGCGGATGGAAAAGAAAGGCCTTATCGAACGCAGGAAAGACCCAGAAGACAAACGCAGTGTCATCGTTTCTGTCACGGATGCCGGGCTTTCCACCTTTGACGAGGTTATCGGCAAGGAAAACGCCATTGAACATCGCATGCTTGCCGGAATTTCCGAAGACGAACGCCACAGCGTGGCGCAGGTATTGAGGAAAATTCTTATGTCGATCGACGAAGAGGATTGATTGACATGCTGAAAAGTATCGCCAGTTTTGCCACAACGCTGAATTCTTCTGATATACCTCAGCCCTCTGTAGCATCAGCCAAAGTATTTCTGGCAGACACATTAGCGTGTGCTCTTGCGGGCAGTGCCTCGACTGCCAACGATGCCATGGCAACAGCGTTTACGCGACAGGAAGGTGAATACAGCCTTCCCGGTCGGCCGGAAAGAGTTAGCCGGGACAATGCTGCTATCATGACAGCTCATGCCATTCATTGCCTTGAATGGGATGCTGTACACGAGCCAGCCGTTGTGCATGCCATGTCAGTGACCACCGGCGCCTTGTGGGCGGAATGCCAAAGCCACAATGGCATCAGCGGAATCGAATTTTTGACCGCTATCACAGTTGGCGTGGACATAGCATCAAGGCTGGGTATCGCAGCGGAAGCTCCTTTAAGGTTCTTCAGACCTGCGACTGCCGGATTGCTGGGCGCAACTGCCGCTGTCGCGCGTATGCGTGGCTTATCGGAAAGTCAAACTGCTCATGCCATCAGCCTTGGTTACAGTCAGGTCCACGGCACGATGCAGGCCCACCTGGAAGGAACACCGACGCTTGCTGTGCAAGTTGCCTTGTCTGCGAGGGCCGCTCTGAATGCGTGCGACATGGCGCAAGCAGGAATGACGGGGCCTTCCGATATTTTCAACGGACCTTTTGGTTATTTTAACTTGATTGAGGAAAAAGGCGATACGGACAAGGCCTTCAAAACGCTGGGGCAGAGTTTTGCAATCGATGACTTGTCAATTAAGCCCTACCCATCCGGCAGGGCCAGTCACGGCGCTCTTTCGACAGTGCTGAAGCATCTGGATATCGGCGATGTCACAGCCCGGTCGTTTGCCGGCATGACCGCTTATGTACCCACCCTGATCCACCGACTGGTAGGCCGACCGCACAAAGACGATATGGGGCAGGCATACGCACGCCTGTGCCTGCCTTTCCTGGTCGGCCTGGCGTTACGGGATGGGAGAATTGACCCTCGCCGCTTTACAGATGCGGATTTCCGGGATCCCCGCATAGCAGCAGTTGCAGCGAAAGTTGCGATAGAAGTAGATGACAACCCGGATCCCAACGCTTTAGCGCCTCAACGGATTGTGCTGCGACTGAGCGATGGCTCGGAGATCGATGAACCTGTCCCTGCAGTGCTTGGCGCTCCGGAAGCCAAACTCTCCGCGGAACAGCGATATGACAAATTCGCCTTTGCAGCCTCAATAGCCAAGACACCTTTAAGTTCTTCACTGGCGGACAGCATTTGGTCCAATCTCAAGCACCTGGAACAGGTCCCGGACTGCAGCAATTTGTGGCACTCACTTTCAAATAAATAGCAACTCTCAACTCAAGGACACCATCATGACAACAATAGTCGTTCTGTTTAACCTGAAGCCCGGCGTCTCCAAGACAGACTATGAGGCGTGGGCAAAATCGACGGACATTCCTAACGTGAGAGGCCTCAAGTCCATATCAGGATTCGACGTTCTTCGCACCACCGGACTGCTAGGCACCGAAGATGCCAGCCCCTACGAGTATATCGAGATTATTACCGTCAAGGATATGGCTCTGTTTGGTGAAGAAGTTGGCACTGAAACAATGACAAAAGTCGCCGCTGAATTTCAAACAGTGGCGGACGCACCTCAGTTTATCATGACTGAATCAATCGAATAGGCCGCATCATGACAAAAATACTGGAAGGAAAAGTCGCGATCGTTACCGGCTCTGGCCGCAAACTTGGGTTGGGACAGGGTATCCTCAAAGCGTTTGCGGATGAAGGGGCCAAGATAGTTGTCACAGATCTGGGCACGCCATCCGATCATATGGAAGCTGGTGACATCGGGACAACAACAGAAATGGAAGATATTGCCGAAGACCTCAGGTCTTCGGGAGCTGAAGTTCTGACCATTGCCACCGATGTTCGCGACGAAGCTCAGGTTAAAAACCTGATAGCAAAAACTGTCGAAACTTTTGGTCGATTGGATATTCTCGTCAATAACGCTGGCATTGGCTACATCATGAAGCCGATTTTTGAACTTTCCGGTGACGAATGGGACGCCGTTTTGGATGTAAATCTTAAAGGCGCTTTTCTTTGCACCAAACACGCCGCTTTTGCGATGAAAGACACCGGAGGGCGCATTATTAACGTTGCCAGTCAAGCCGCCAAAAGCGGGTTTCCCCATATGGCAGCTTACACATCCTCAAAGCATGGCATGATTGGACTTACACGCTCAAACGCTGTTGAACTGGGAGGACTGGGCATCACCGTGAACGCAGTGTGTCCAAATCACGTCACTACCGGTTTGGGAGCAAAACAAAACGAGTATTTCTCGAAGTTGCTGGGTTTTGACAGCGTTGATGCCTATTTGACAAACATGAAGCAAAAAAACCCTCTTGGACGCCCTGGTTTGGTTACTGACACTGCAGCCGCCTGTGTGTTTTTTGCCTCTGATGCAGCTTGCTACATCACCGGCGAAGCCATGAACGTTTCTGGTGGTGAAGAGATGCATTGACAAACGCCTCAGGCATTGACGGACCAACTACTTCTATAAATATTTTCGATAG
This sequence comes from uncultured Kordiimonas sp., assembly GCA_947503625.1. Classification (GTDB taxonomy): domain Bacteria; phylum Pseudomonadota; class Alphaproteobacteria; order Sphingomonadales; family Kordiimonadaceae; genus Kordiimonas. Next base: position 1,071,327 of record CANNEK010000001.1, read on the forward strand.
AAATGATCTAAATCAATAGATAAATTCTATCGCTTTGTCGCACTGCGCACTCTTTCCGTATGTGTGCACAGTCCTATATAATGTCATCTACTGATTGCTTCAGACCGTAGGAAAATGCGTATTCAACTCGAAATGCGGCGCAAAAACAAAGCTGCCAAGAACGTTAAAACGCATGACAAATGTCATGGTCGCAAACAGACGGTACCAATATTTCTCTCCTGAACAACGTATTCGGAGTTTTTTAAAATGAGCCAAAATTCGCAGGACCAGGCACCAGCATGGCACAATGTAGAAGCACATGGCATATTCCCCAAACATAGCCATGATGATGTTGCGCGTTTCAACTACATAGCAACCATGAACAAGTACCTTTCCCAGACACTGGGCGAAGGCAACGCACTCGCTTATGAAAAACGGGTTGAACCCAAGCATACCAAAACCAATCAGCGCGCGCCCGTTAGCCGCCATGAAATCAGGTCTGCAATGAACGGTGACCCGTTTCATGCTGTGTGGAGTGCGGCAAAACGCAATACAATGGAACAGCGTCAACAGATAAGTCGTTCAATTGTAATGCCACAGGTGATGGACCTGGCGAAAAAGGCACAGGAATTGATCTCTGAAAAAGGCAATCTGGAGCTGGACTCAACAACAGAGCTGCCAAGCTATATTGCGTCTGTTGACCATCACTGTATGCCAGGCAGCTATCATACCGAACTGATCGAAGGTGATGTCTCCGCTGGAGCTAACTATGACGCAGGTATATTCGCGACAACAGGCGGGGGCATGGGCCCCTTGAGCGACGGCGCTGGCCGCGCGGTTGTTAAGTGGCTGAAAAACAATCATCCTGATTTCCGCCCTGTTCGAATTCTCGAAATCGGATGCACCATTGGGCACACGCTTTTGCCAGTTGCGGAAGCGTTTCCTGATGCAACCGTTATCGGGGTGGATGTTGGTGCACCTGTGCTCAGATACGGCGCCGCGCGCGCTGCATCCCTTGGTGTCGACAATGTAACCTTTGTTCAAGCAAACGGCGAAGGTTTATCACGCTATGATGATGAAAGCTTCGACTTCATCTATACCTCAATGTTCCTTCACGAAACATCGAACAGAGCCATGGGCAGCGTTATGACAGAAGTATCACGTTTGCTAAAACCAGGTGGACTGACCTTGCATCTGGAGCAACCGAGCTACTCGGAAGATATGCCTCTTTACGAGCAGTTCATCCGGGACTGGGATGCGCACAACAACAATGAACCATTCTGGACAACGCTGCATGACATAGACATCAAGAATGTTCTGGCAGAGAACGGGTTTCAATCGTCAGAACTATTTGTTGCGCCAATTGCGGTGGCGAAACCTGACACACTTAATGAAGATGAACCACCGCTTGAAGACCATGGACGCGCTGCGGCATGGCTCGGTTATGGCGCATGGAAAGGATATTGATGTGACTTCAGATTTTTCCAAAGAGATCAACTGGTCCGCAAAAGGCAAACGCCCGCAATTCCTTGGTGACAAATCCCAGGAACATCTGATGTCCATGACACTGGCGCTACTGCAGGAGCTTGCCGTAACGCGCGAACGCCTGGATACGCTTGAGCGCATACTAGACAAACAAGCCGTTGTCGCCAAAAGCGATATTGACGGGTTTGCGCCAGATGAAGAAGCCTCTGCTGAACGGCAGGCGCGCCAGCACCAGCTTATTTCAACTGTAATGCGTTCACTTGAACAAGAAGTGCATGCGATGAAGCAACAACCAGCCGAAACCAGCGAACCGCTGCATGTCGTGCAACCAAACGACCGCGTCGCCTAGCACGGTAGAAGAATTTATGCCTTCGCACCATGATGCGGAGGCAGACTTTTAGAACGGTTTAATCAATCCGAAATAGCCTGCAGTCAAGGTGCCCAGATATATCAACAAGACAGCGTTGTAGACCGGCTTCAAATGCTCGCTCAAAGCAGCATTGATTTCATCGCTCGCTCCTTCTGCTTCCAGTCTCATATAGTCCGCTATTGCCGGTTTGAATGTAGCTTCAAGCCGTATAGCTGCGGCCGCAATAACAGCATAGGCAATCCATTTAACCGCGAGCCAGTAGGGCATAAGGTCATTGCCAGTCAGCGTCGCAATGCCCACGCCGCCCATTCCCAGAAACACAAGCGCATTGATACCAAGCTGAGCATGCATGGCCGCTTTTCCAGCAGGTGTCTGGCCTTGTGTTGCGATGCCAACCAACACAACCATCAGCCATACAGCGCCAATCAACCAACCAACAAGCGCTGGAACAATATCGACACCAATTGTGTTTGCCATGGAAACGCCCGTCGCAAATACGATGGGCACGGCGACACGCGGAGCCATGTCCAGCATCATGGCCACTTTCAATACCGTTAATCGCGTTTCCACGCTCAATTCACTTTTCTCGCTAAATTTCGCTCCAACAAAAACACCAATATCGGTTCCGAGCCAAAACACCCATGCAAGAACATGGACAAATATTATCAGGTCGTCGAAGGTCATCTAATTATCCCCTGAGTTTGGTGCAAATTGCTTATTTCCCGGAGTCAATCTCGGCTTGCCGGGAAGCTGGCGACTGATGGTCCGCATTCAACGCGCGAAAAGCATCCTGAAAAAATGCCTGTTGTTCGCCGGCGAGTTTTATCCGGGCCTCTTCCGGCAGCTCGATAGTTTCAAGCTCTTCAGCCGTTATCAGACCACTGCGCTCCAACGCGTGCTCGAGTGCAAACAAACGCTCCTTTAACGCAAAATTCTCAGACATCAGCTCAAGCATCGCCGTCATAACGGCATCAATGGCAGGATCATCAAAAAAGTGTGGCCTTCGCCCTTTGGTATCCAGGTTTAGCTGAGGCATTGTTCAGTTCTCCATCACATTGAGGAATACAGTTTTACTTCCAGGCGCCAAAGCCAAACCACTGAACGCCCTCCGCGAGCCTGCCTGTCGTTTCATCAAAGGTCTGCTCTTCATTGACGGCCGCAACATATTCCGCATCGCTCATGTAGGTGTATTGCGGCGTGATGAAAGACATCAGTTTATCATCCGAAAAACCCGCCTCAATGCATAGGTCAGAGACATTCTGATCACGGAATTTTTTGTAATATGGCTCGTTGTTATAATAAGCATCCCAGTCCAGATAGAAGCTGTCATACGGCGCCATTTCATCGTTTGGTGGAAGCTCCATATGCAGCATAAGCCCGCCCGGGCGCAAAACCCGGCGCGCTTCCGCCAATGCCAGTTTGATGTCTTTCAGGGGCAGCTCGTGCAGAAACATGGACGAAAACACAACATCGAACGAATTGTCAGGATAGTCGAGCTTCGTGGCGTTCATCTGCTTGAAATGCACTGGCACACCTTGGGATTTTGCCCTGGCATGAGCATACCGCAAGCACGGTGCCGCTACGTCAATGCCTGTAACCGCCGCATCAGGATACACAGTTGCCCACGCGCAGGTATTGTGTCCGATCGTGCAACCAAGGTCCAATACATTACGCGGCTTGAAATCGGGGTGTTTCACGCGCACATAATTCGCCATTGAATGACCAATGTCATCGAGGTTCGCACCCATCATACCAAACGAGAATATGTTAAGGCCCTGATCATAGAGAGCGCCAGCGGCGCAGTCCTCAGGATTCGTTTCCGTGTGATAGCCGCCCGGCGCCAGATGCACATCAATTGCTGCCACATTTTTAGGAAGCTCCAGTGCTTCATCAAGTTCAAGGCTTCCATCAACAGCACTGCTCGCAGATTGCACGCCAGCAAGCTTTTCATCGAACTCATCACTGTTTTCGTTAAGCGCACGCCCCACGGAGCGCCAAACCATTTCCTGCGCGCAGTAACGCATGGAGCTATAGAAACGAAAATAGTTGTCTTGCTTCATGGCCTTGTGAACATCGACACCATCCTTCGGGGCAGCACCGGTCGCACGAAGAAAGTCAGGTTCAACTTTCTCCTCAAAGCGTGACTTCATGGTATTTGCCATGTCGTTCAGGACGTATGCCCGCAGTCCAAATACGAAGTCTTGCTGAGCCGCCTGCCTGCGACTTCCACGAACATACAGATCATGTTTTAAAGGGACTGGCATTTGCGTTCCTTCCATACTTTCAATACATGTGCTTCGGCATTTCTACAGCCCTGTATCCCTTGCTTCAAGGTCCGGCCCAACCTTGCGCGCTCAATCGGCGGCGTCAAAGCCGTCATTGCGCGGCTCTTAATGGCTGCTCCACAAGGTCAAGCTCTTTCTTGCGATCACGTTTCCAGCGATAGTAAGTTCCCAGACAAATACCCACGCGCGAGCAGGCGACACCGATTGAAAGCCCACGTTTTCTGCTGACTGCTATTTGCTCGAGGATGTCCTGAACCTGCGCTTCCGTATATTTGCTTCCCATCACCGGTAAAGGGCTCCTTGACCAGTTGGCTTATCTTCCAAGAACTTCTGTGCGAACCGTGCTGCCATGAGCTACTTTTGCATCCCTTCAACACTGTCAATCGCCCGCACAATTGTATTGGGTATTGCGGATTCGTCCCATTTCGCAGGCCACGTGCGCCCTGCCCGCAAAATAACCAGATCGCGTGACGGCACGACCCACACCCGCTGGAAACCAAATCCATTCATCTGGAACGTATCTTTCGCCACATATTGCTCACTGGCCCATGAATAGTTAGGCGATACATCAGCCGGAAAATCAGCTTCGACATTTCTGTCGCCCAGCCAGGTTTGATATCCGTAACCGTCCGAGGTTTCAGCCGGAGTAATCATTTGATCAATCCATGATGCCGGGACTATCTGTCTGCCTGCGTATTGCCCTTTATCCCTTAGCATCATGCCAATACGCAGAAAATCCATTGGCCTTGAAAGGATGCAACAAGACATCATGACCGACCCACCGGGTCTGTCCAGATACATATCAGCGTCACGCAGTCCAAGCGGCTGCCATATAGTCTCGGCGAGCCACGTTACATAGCGTCTGGACGTTGCGACAGTGAGCAAATGGCCCAACAGAGTGGTTTCATTGTTGTTGTAATCCCAGCGGGCACCCGGCGGATCGACAAGTTCAAGGCCCAAAATGGGTTCAATGAAGTCGCTACCAAGATGCTGTCTTACAGCAGGGTTTTCTGCCGAAACTTCCATGCTGGAACTGATTTGCGCAAGGCCCCCAGACATCTGAAGCAAGTTTTTAACGGTAATTGCGCCGCGTGGATCATCCTTGAGATATGAAAAATATCTGTCAATTCGATCATCAACAGATTGGATGTAACCGTCGCGGACTGCGGCGCCAACCGCAAGAGCCAGTAAAGTTTTTGACATAGATTGGGGATTAAAGCGTGTATCCCGCCCAACGCCCTGGTCGTAATACTCCAGTTCGATATGATCACCGCGCACTACAATCAACGCCATACTGTCTTTAGAGATTGCATATGCCTTGGCCACTTCAAGAGCACCATCCGGAATGGTGCGCCGCGTTGGTGTCGCAACTAGCGGGTCAGGCAGATTGCCACCCTCCAGTTTTTCTGTCGGCGCAAACCAATCTGTCGGCGTTGTAAGCGGATCATAACCACCCGCCATGTAACTCTGTAAACGGTTCTTGAATATGGTGTCCGTAGGTGGGTTATCTGCCGCAAACGCAGAGCTAAAAAAAGAAGCTGTGCCGGCAATGGTCACCAGCACAGCGCTTTTTCCAGCCCAATTCGCCATTAACCTGACGACCTAAAAGTCGTATTTTGCGCGGAAGTTAAACCGGCGTGGCTCGTTGTAGTAAACGGTACCGGCGAGAATAGCTGTCTGGATCACCTCATTGGTACAGTTGTTACACTCTGCGATCAACGACAAACGGTCGTCAAACAAGCTGAAGGCAACGGCCGCATTCAAATTGGTATAACTGTCGGCTAGAGCGAAACCGATGCCATTTGTAGAGATATTCTGGCTATCAACATACCGGTAGTTCACTGATGGCTGCATAGATACACCGTCACTTATCTGCATCCGATAATTCGCACCAATGTTGAACGTAACATCAGGCGTCCGGGTCGGGTCTGCGATTTCACAATTGCCATCCACGATACCCAATCCAACGGTCCCGGGGACTCCGGCCAGACAATCAGCCACCTGTTGTTGAATAGGCGCACCGGGTTTCTGCTCACCATCTTGCAGACCAAGCGACGTGTATAGGTTCAGGCCCTGAACGGGGACAGCTGTGATCTCAAGTTCAATGCCTTTGTTTTCAAGGTCAGCAAAGTTATTGGTGATGAACGCAATTGAACCATCAGCGCGGGTGAAGGCGGACGGCACCTGGAAATCTTCAACATCCATATAGAAGGCCGTCAGATTTATCCTCAAACGATTATCCAGCCATTCAGACCGGAAACCCGCTTCATAGGACCAGACTTTTTCGGCCGTGAAAGCGGTCGCTTCGGTCGGAGCTGTGGCGCGCGCGTTCCAGCCACCAGATTTGAATCCCCGAGTAGCAGACGCAAAGACCATAAAATCATCATTGGCTCGGTACTGCAGGGCAAACCGGGGGGTCAGCTCTTTTTCCACGAGGGTAGTTGGAATACCGGCCGCTGTGAGATTGGCGTTTGTCAGCTCGGCCTCGGGGGCGGTTGGGAAAACGACGAGATTTGGCAGCCCCGCAGCTAGCAAGTCGTTCTCGGTGTCAGTAAAGACGATGTCTTTTTCCTCACGCGTCCACCGAATGCCTGCAGTGAAGATCAGCTTCTCGGTGATCGAATAATCACCCTGAACATAGCCTGCATAGGTTGTGAGATCGTTCTCAATCTGGCGGTCCGCCAGTACGAGGTTACCAAATGGCAAAGCGAAGACATCTGTCAGGTCGGTGATGTTGTCTTCCTGGAAAAGATACACACCAGCCACAAGGCTCAGATTTTCAATAGCATCATCGCTTGAATATTTCAGTTCTTGCGAATGCTGGTTGTGCTGTCCCTGGTTGGCAATGGTGAAACCACCCTGGGCTCCAGTTCCATCAAAGAAATCAATAATAAAGTCCTGAGAAAGCTCGCGGTAAGAACTGATCAGTTCGAAAGTACCAATATCCGTGCCCCAGTTCAGTTTGGACGTAAGCCCCCAACTTTCAACGTTATTGCCAAGACCTTCACCCTGCGAGAGCTGTTCCACGCTACCTGTCGTTGGCGTTGCGCGAATGCCGGTCTGAGAAAAACGATTTGTTGAGTTACCACTTGGCGGGCCATCAAAAACTGTCTGACCGGAAAACGAACTGACGATATTTGCGCTCTCGTCATCGACATACTCAAGACTCAAATCCCACGTCAGAGCTTCAGACTTAACGCGCAGATCTCCCCGCACGCCCCAGGTTTTTTCGCCATTAAGCGTCTGGCCTGTTGTTGTATTTTCAACAAAACCATCACCATCGACAACAAATGCCGTTATCTTCGTTAATACATTTTCCGAAATTGGGGTATCAATTGTGCCTCGTGCCTGCCAACGGCCAAAGTCACCGTAACCGACCTCCAGGAAACCGCCTGCTTCTTCACTGGGCTTCCTCATGTGGACAGAAATGGCGCCACCAGTTGTATTACGACCGAACAGCGTTCCCTGTGGGCCCCTAAGAACTTCAACGCGCTCCACGTCAAAGAAGGCTACATTGTTGCCGTTTTGGCGGGCAATATAGACGTCATCAACATATGTACCCACCGGCGGATCAAATGTTGCAATCGATTCAGTGTTACCGATGCCTCTGAGATAATAAGAGTTAGCTGTTCCCAGGCCGGTGTTGTTCGCGCCAAACAGGTTTGGAATGTAATCGACTATATCAAGCGGCTCACCGATCTGGCGCGCATCAAGCTCTGCTGATGTAAAAGCACTCACAGCAACCGGCACATCCTGCAATGACGCGGCGCGGCGCTCCGATGTCACAATGATTTCTTCAAGGGCAAAATCATCGTCTGAGCTGTCCTGCGCGCTGGCCGCGCCTGTTAACGGCGCAGCCATCAGTGCAATTAGTGACAATGATCCAAAATAAGGTGATTTAAACTTATGAGCCATCAATCTGTCCTCCCCGATCAAGATGGTAGCGTTTTAAAGTGCCTGCTGGCTGGCCACATGAAAACTGCGGCCCTGGCCGTGCAAAGAGCTGGACTGCTTCCAGATTTTTTGGTCAACCCACTGATCAAAAAATCTCCAGTTTAATAAGACAAGCAGACTCGTTTATAATTATCAAAACTGTCATATTGATATGCTGTTATGTCAACTAAATAAATACTGATTTATCGATAAGAGTACATTTTTTCCAAAAATTGCTGCCTTTATGTCATAACTTTCGCTTCTCATCCCCTGCCTACCCAAACTTAAGCATGGTTTTTCCATTACCGCTGTGTGAGTCTCTTGACGAATTTAATAAACAAAGTCTATTAATTAATTAGTAACTCTTATTAATAAGGTGTTCGACATGGATGTGCAGCGCTTACGTTTTTTTCTTGCTGTGATGGACTGCCATCATTTTGCACGTGCTGCGGAAAGTTTGGGAGTTTCACAACCGGCAGTTACCCAGGCGATCAGCAAACTGGAAAAGGAACTCGACGTTAGCCTCTTTGATCGAGGCAGGTTTGGCGCCGTGCCCACAGAGTTTGCAACTACTCTTGCCCAAAGGGCCAGACTGGTTATAGCAGAACTGGAACTGGCAAAAAGCGACATGGTAGCAATGAAAGGAGCGAAGAGCGGGAGACTTTCCATCGGCGTCGGGTTCAGTCTTGTGCCACGCCTCGCGCCTAACACGCTCGGTGAATTCATTCCGCGCCGGCCTGATATCGCGTTACGCTGCGAAGAAGGCAGCACCGCGCAGTTAAGTCCGAAGCTGCTTAGCGGCGACCTCGATTTAATGCTGGTTTCCCCCCCACCTTCCTATGTGTTTCACGAAGACATAAAATCGATACCCCTATTCGATGAAGTGGATCAGCTCACTGTTCGAGAGGGGCATCCTCTAACGCTAAGAGATACCGTAGGTTTGAAAGACCTGAGAGAATTCCCCTGGATCGTCGCGCGCGAAATGGGATTATGGCGCAAATATCAGCAGGTCTTTCAGGATGCGGGCCTGACGCCACCAGATACTTTGTTTGAAACAACTTCGGTAGGCGTTGCGATTAATACGCTTATGAAATCAGACTGCGTGGCGGTTCTCGGAACCGAGATATCCAGCGTCTACAGCTCAAGGGAAGAGCTCGCTATATTGCCGATCGATGACTTCACAACTCAGAGGCGCGCCTATTTTTGCTATCTGAGACGCAGCCCCCTGAGCGAGACATCCCAGAGTTTCCTGAGCATTCTGAAGAAGCACTGCCGTAAACTCTATGGCTCCCAGACGAACATGGTTTTACGAGACTGATCTCGACCTTGTGTGTGCCTAATAACCGGATACAAATATTACAATTTAACGCAGTAAAAACACGAAAACCCGACCTGCAACTTAAAAGCCCCCGAGAATTGCAATTCGCAGGTATTTAACGCTTGCATGTGCAAGTGCACATTACTACTGATGTTGCAGGGGTATATATACATATTTAGAGGTATTTTAATGGGCATTCGCTATCGCCAGACCTGCCGTGTTTGTGGGTCTGAGAACCTGGAGCCAGTAATTGATCTGGGTGATCAGTTTCTTCAAGGCTCTTTCGTTAAGGAAGGCATGCCGATGCCCCCAAAACGCAAGATACCGACGCAACTCGTACGCTGCGATGTTACAAAAAACGAAAATGGTTGTGGACTGCTGCAGTTGGCCCATTCTGTAGCACCCGATGTGCTTTATTATAATTATTGGTATCGCTCCGGTACAAACGCGACGATGCGCCAGCACCTTGGCGATATTGTCTCAAAAGCTTCTACCATGCACAACGGACCAGTCCGCCGGGTTTTGGATATCGGTTGTAATGATGGTACATTGCTCAGCAACTATGGGGACGATGTAGAAAAATTCGGAGTGGACCCGTCAGACATTGCACGGGAAGTAAAACCGCCGGTTACGGTCATCAGTTCAGTTTTCCCTTCACCTGAAGTTTTTGGTACTGTCGGGGACAAGAAGTTCGATGTCATAACCTCAATTGCAATGTATTATGACCTTGAGGCTCCGGTTGATTTTGCAGAAGCAATTAAAGCGATGCTGGCACCCGAAGGGGTTTGGATTGTCGAAATGTCATACATGCCGCTTATGCTGGCACAAAACTCCTTCGACACGATCTGCCATGAACATCTTGAATACTATAGTCTGGAAGTACTCGAATTCATTGCGGCCAAAGCGGGCCTGAAACCGGTTCGTGCTGAACTCAATGGGATAAATGGCGGAAGCATCCGCCTGTACATGGCACATGCAGAGAATAATTCTTATGACGCACAAGAAGACCGAGACTATTTGCGCCACCTTCGTGTCAAAGAATTCGAACTGGAACTAGATACGGCAAAACCGTATCAAGAATTCCAGCAGAGAATTGAACAAAGCAAGCAGGAACTGCGCTCGTTAATCAATAGCGCGATACGAAAAGGTCAGCGTGTTCATATATACGGGGCGTCAACCAAGGGCAATGTTCTCTTGCAGTGGTACGGGCTTGATCACACTCTTATAGAGTGCGCAGCAGACAGAAACCCCGGCAAACACGGCTCCTATACGCTTGGTACAGACATCCCGATTGTTAGCGAAGAAGAGTCGAGATCGAAAAAGCCTGATTACTATCTTGTACTTCCATGGCACTTCAAAGCCGAATTCATTAAGCGTGAACGAGAACTGATCGAAAGCGGCACAAAAATGATCTACCCGCTGCCGACTGTACATGTTGTCGACATTGACAATATTGACGAAGCGCTGACTGAAGCCGAAAAATCCAATATTATCGAATTTTGACCTCTTATATATTGGGCTACAGGCATGCCTGAGAACAATGGAAAATCAGCCCAGCACAAGGCACTTGTGTTGGGCGTCAACGGGCAGGATGGAAGCTTTATCGCTGAGTATCTTTTAGCGAAAGGCTATCAGGTAAAGGGTGTTGGCCGTCAGATCAGTTCTCGATGGGTCAGCGCACCAAACTTCGAGTACCTACAGTTGGATCTGTCCGACCTTGAGGCGCTCGCTCTGCTATTGTCTGAATACCGGCCCGACCGGATATACAACTTTGCGGCCGTACACGGGTCGTCCGGTTTTCGATATGAAAACGCTGGACGCGATACACACATCGTGAACACTCTCACGGTTCAGGTGATACTGGATTTCATCGTCCGGCAGAACCCTCTATGCAGACTGGTATATCCCAGTTCCGCCAAAACTTTTGGTGCACAATTGCCCCACATCATTGATGATGACACCACGCGAGTTTCCGAATGCCTTTACAGTATTGCCAAAAATACATCTCGCGATCTCATCCGCTATTATCGAAAGCATCACGGTGTGTTCTCTAGTGTCGTAACGCTGTTCAATCACGAATCGAGCAGGCGACAGGCGGATTATTTTGTACCGACGCTCGTAGATCATGCTGCGAAAGCGCTGGTAGACCCAGGCTATCGCGGTTCTGTCCACAGTCTGGGCATGTCGTGCGACTGGGGTGACGCCAAAGAATATGCGGCGTTGATTGTTGCCGCGGGCGAACTTGACGAGCCATATGACTTTAACATTGCGACCGGAACGTGCCGCACCGGAGAAGATCTGGCGTCGGACTTATTTAGCGCGCTTGGCCTGACCCATGGAAACCATCTCTTTGAAACATCCCCGCATCAAAGCAAAACAACAAGGTTCCGCGTTGACACAGATAAACTTGAACAACTTTTGTGGGTCCCTCGGGATTCGATCCTGGATGTTTGCATGAATATTTTAAAGACAAACCACCCGGAAGCTTGGGCAAAAAAAGAGCCAAAACCATGAAAATGGCTCTTTTACAGGATCAGTTGCTGACGCCGGCGGGTTCCGAACGCATGTTTCTGTATCTCGCTCAGGAGTTTACTGAAGCAAATCTGTACACGGCAGCCTACAGGCCTGAGGGCACCTTCCCCGAGCTTGCTGATTTCGACATTAAAACCACCTGGCTTAATCGCTTTATCAGTACTCATGATCAATTCAAGACGGCTTTTCCAATCTCGACACATGTGATGGAGCATCTTGATTTGCAGTCTTATGATTGTGTTCTTTCTTCATCAGCCACGATAGCAAAATATGCCCGGAATTTTTCAGGAAAGTCCATTTGCTATTGTTATTATCCAACGCGCGCGATCTGGACTGCTGACAAGTATTTCGGCGGAGAGCACACACTGAAATCTAGAATTTTTTATGCGTTAATGCCGTACTTTAAAAAACGGGATTATAAGGCTGCACAACGTATCAATCATTTCGTCGCCATTTCGGAAACTTCGAAGCAGGCGATCCGCGACATCTACGATAGAGATGCAGACGTAGCCTATTGCCCCGTTGATACTCATCGCTTTAACAAAGCCGTTGACTGCAAAAAGCGGGGCTATTTTCTCATCGTTTCAAGACTGGAAGGCTGGAAAGCACTGGATTTTGCTATCGAAGCATTCAATCAATCAGGTTTACCACTCAAGATCGTCGGAGAAGGCAAGGATAAACAACGACTATCAAAGCTGGCTGCCTCAAACGTCGAGTTTGCAGGAAAACTGAGCGACCCAGAACTCAAGCAGGCCTACGGTGAAGCTAAAGCCGTTATATTTACACCGGAACTTGAGTACGGACTGGTGCCGGTCGAAGCGGTGGCATCTGGCACGCCGGTCGTTGCTTATGGCAAGGGTGGTGTGCTGGAAACAATGATCGGGATCGATGACGCTGCTGGCCGCAATCCTACTGCTTCTTTCTTCTACGAACAAACCCCTGATGCGTTGAATGAAGCCATTGAAGCAGCACTCAAACAGGACTTTGACACAGCGGCTCTGCTAAAACACGCAGATTTCTATAGTATTGAGTCATTTCAAAGCAGGATGCGCTTGCTAACCAACGCCTACATGGAGCTCCCTCATGGCGCAACGGTGGGCTTGCAAAGCCTGCCCGCTGGAGCTTGATGGCAAGAGAATGGTACAAGCTGACACATATCGTGTTTTTGACACGGCCCTTGCTATCAAATGGGGGCTTGTATTTGTACTTCTCACAGCCATAGCTCTATTGATCGGCATGGGCTTACCGCGTTTGCTGGCAGAAATTGCACTCGTTCCCGGCACGCCAATATATAATGACATCGCTCGCAATAAAGAAATCAGTGCTGATCAACTGCACCTTCTTATCCGAACAAGGCAAGACGCGTTGGGGTTCACGGATTACCCGGAATCGTATACCGAAATTGCTGTTGCTCACATAAACTTGGCGTTGATGGCAGATGACGAGCAAATGCGCCGAGAACACAGTGAAGTAGGCCTCGAAGCCCTGCAAAAGTCGTTGGCGTTGAAACCGGCAAACAGCTTCAACTGGCTAAGGGTATGCCGTATCCTGCTATCTCTGAAGTCTGAGCCCCCCGAAGTGGCGCTGGAAGCTTGGGCAAAATCAATTCAGTACGGTGAATTCGATAAGAACCTGATGTATATCCGCGTTCATCTCGGGATCTTGCTGTACAAACAAATGTCGCCGGAACATATAAGCGCACTGCGTGAACAAATGACCCATGCGTGGAATTGGCAAAGATATTCGTTCCGAACCTACATGGAGCAAAACAACCTTGTCCCCTGGGCAGCATTCGTTTTAAGAGACGCTCCTCAGATAGTAGATTTCATGCGACGAAAAGATGGGATAAATCATTGAATTTATTAGATTTACACCAAGAATTCAAAGGCGTTTGATATAAAAACATGTCGTTCCAATCCACAGTAAAGCTTGCGAAAGCACAGGTCAAAAACGCCGCCTTCTGCGTGCCCGTAGCGGGTTTGCGTTGTACTGCGCCTGACCTGTCAGACATGGCTGTGCTGAAACGATCAATTGATAAAGCGTCAGACTATGTCATGTCGCAATTGAGCGACGACAGAGCAGGGTTTTGTTTCACAAAAAGTAATGAAAGCCCGGACCTCTATTCAACGTGTTACGCCATTAGTTTTCTGGGCTTGGTAGGCTGCCTTGACGCACTCGGCGCTGAAACAAAATCAAAAATCGGCAACTATTTGCTAGCCACACAGCATGAAGATGGCCTGTTTAGAGACCCGAGTTATCAGTCGAAGCTTGCAGAAGAAGGCCAAGGCTGGGGCTGGCAACATCTTTTACCCCATACTTTGATCGCTCTGGATTATTTAGGATTAAAGCCGAAGCACCAATTCAATTTCGCAACAGCGAAATTTGCAAACAATAGCGTCAGGGCTTGGCTTGAAGCGACATTTGCAACTGATCATCTCATGGCCAGCAATCATTATATGAATACGTCAATCGCACTCCAGTATGCTCGTGATTTTCTTGAGAACGAGCGGGCGAGCGACCTGATCACATCGATCAATGAGGAAACTCATGCCTGGCTACTGGAACGGATCATGTCGGGCAGGGAACGCCCAAGTCGTTTGCAGAGGTCGAGGATTGTTAAGACAATTTACCACATTCTCCCATCGCTTTTGCATGACACAACCATTTCGCACAGGAAAGCCCGCAATATCTCGCGGCTTGCCGTCGAGACCCAGAATATAGTCGGTGGATTTGGTACCTCCCTGGTTTCTGACGCATGCGAAGATATCGACAGCATCTATTGTGTTTCAGTTTTGGCTGATTGCAATGCATCACAGGCAGCGAAGACCAAACGAAGCTTCCTGAAATATGCTGGCATGAACCAAAACAGCGACGGCGGGTTTGTTTTCCGCAGGTTTCTGCCATTTTATTATGGTGATTCACCAGTATTGGTTTCGAAACGCAATGTGAGTAACATGTTCGCGACTTGGTTTAGAATATTGTCGCTCGCATTTGCAACCCGGGGAAATGAAGACGCAGCATTATGTTGGAACTTTAGCGCTGTATCCGGATACCAGTATCAGTTTGTCGCTCCGGTTTTTGCCGACGGGAACGAACAAACTTCCAGTAATGAACAATTAATCAGAACCAATTCAGACCGTTAGGGGTAGCCGAGTTATGAAACAAGCCTTAATCACAGGTGTAACGGGTCAGGATGGCTCGTATCTCGCAGAATTGCTGCTTGAGAAGGGATACATGGTGCACGGCATCTATCGTCGTGCGTCAGCTTTCAATACAAAGCGTATTGACCATTTACTGCATCACGAAAACTTCCAGACTTACTACGGCGACCTGATCGATTCGAGCAACATCAACAGGGTACTGCAAAAGGTGCAACCTGATGAAGTCTATAATCTGGCTGCTCAGTCCCATGTGGCTGTGTCGTTCGAGGTACCGGAATATACTGCAGAAGCTACAGGCGTCGGTACTATTCGGTTGATCGATGGCATTCGCGATCTCGGTCTTGATACCCGGTTTTATCAGGCATCCACTTCCGAACTATTCGGCGGAATGCCCGGTTCTCAACCACAAAGTGAAACAACACCGTTTTATCCACGGTCACCATACGGCGCCGCAAAGCTTTATTCCTACTGGATCACCGTGAACTACCGGGAAGCATACGATCTGTATGCATGTAATGGTGTTCTCTTTAATCATGAAAGTCCACGTCGAGGCGAAAACTTTGTAACCAAAAAGATATCGAAGTCGGTTGCAGATATCGTCAATGGCAAAATCGATCATTTTTCGCTTGGAAACCTTGATGCCTTGCGGGACTGGGGATACGCAAAAGACTATGTGGAAAGCATGTGGATGATGCTCCAGCAGCCTGAGCCAGACGACTATGTTGTGGCTACGGGTGAAGCTCATTCTGTCCGGGAGTTCGTTGATGCAGCATTCAAGGTTGTGGATATCGAGATCGAATGGAAAGGCGCAGGAGTGGAGGAATGCGGCTTGGACAAGCGTTCCGGTAAAACACTTGTGAAGGTGGACCCTCGCTATTTCCGGCCAACAGAAGTCGAGTATCTTTTGGGTGATCCGACAAAGGCAAAAAAGAAACTCGGTTGGAAACCCAAAACCTCGTTCCAGGAACTGGTCAAAATGATGGTAGAGTTTGACCTGGCCCACGACGATTATGACGGGACAGCCGGATGATTCTTGTTCTTGGTGCTACAGGGTTTGTCGGAAACCATGTTTGTCAACTTTTGGAAGACAGAGGCCTTGATTTTGTGGGTGTTTCCAAAAGTACCGGCGTCAACCTGGAAGACGAAGCAGAGACCCTGCAAGCTTTTCAACAACACAAACCCGCAAAAGTTATAAACTGTGCGTCGTATGTTGGCGGGATCGCATTTGTTCGCAAACAGCCAGTGGCAGTTTTTGAAAAAAACATGCGGATGGCTCTCAATATACTCAAAGCATCGGATGCCGTGGGTGTGAAACGACTGGTAAACCCTATTTCCAACTGCGCCTACCCCGCGCAAGCAAATTTGTTTCGCGAGGAAGAATTTTGGGATGGGCCCCTCCACGAAACAGTACTTGTTTACGGATTTGCCCGTAAAGCATCATGGGTTGGGTCATGGGCCTATGCGCAAGAACGAGGCCTGGACACCATAAACCTGATTTTGTCCAACATGTACGGACCAGGAGATCACTTTGATGAGGAACGCTCTCATGCGCTTGGGGCACTGATCCAGAAGTTCTATCACGCCAAACAGAATAATAGAGATACAGTTACAGTTTGGGGAACAGGCTCACCGGTCAGGGAGTGGTTATACGCACGCGACGGGGCAGAAGCACTGGTGCGCGGGCTCGACTGCGCCGCAACGATTGACCCGGTGAATGTGGGTGTTGCCAGTGGCGTCTCAATCGCAGACCTTGCAGTACTGATCAAGGACGAAATTGGTTTCGAAGGAGACATTGAGTTCGATACCAGTAAACCTGATGGTGCACCGTATAAAACCGTAGAAGGTTCAAAAGGTGCAAAACTGCTTGGCTGGAAACCCGAGACCACCCTTGAAAACGGAATACGCGAGACTGTTCGCTGGTACATTGAAAACGGAGTTGGGTGATGCCCATACGCAAGATACATGATGGTGATACAGTGTGTGCGATGCACATCACAAACGACGAATGGGGTCCGGGTCTGAAATTCTTCTCCGAGGACGCCGACTTCATACAGGTAGGCACGTGGGGATATGACGATGGCAAACACTTGAATGCGCATTATCATAATGAAGTTCCCCGGACTGTTGGCTACACTCAGGAAGTCCTTTACATCCGCTCTGGTGCGATACGTTGCAGCATTTTCGGCCTCAACGAACAGTTGCTCGGCACCATGGAAGCAGCAGAAGGCGATATCCTGATAATGCTTGCGGGCGGGCACTCCTATGACATTCTGGCGGATAAAACACAGGTGCTGGAGGTGAAAAACGGCCCCTACCCTGGCGCTGATGCTGACCGTACGCGGTTCTGAGTCAAGAAGGTTGCACCGAAAGGATTGAACATGACGAAATTGCATTTGGGATGCGGCAAAAGAATCCTGGACGGCTATGTTCATATCGATATTGCGGATTTTCCGCACATTGATCACCGTTGCCCGGCAAACGATCTGTCTGTCTTCAATGACAACTCGGTGGACCTGGTTTATGCCAGTCATCTGCTGGAATACTGGGACCGTGTCGACGCACTTGATGTTCTGAAAGAATGGTACAGGGTATTGAAACCCGGGGGTATCGTCAGGGTTGGCGTTCCGGATTTTGATAAACTGCTGGAAGTATATCAACGAACCGGCAATCTGGGCTCTATTATCGGACCCATGTATGGGCGCATGGAAGTGGCAGGTTCGCCAGAGAAAATATATCATAAGACGGTGTATTCGCGTAAAGACCTGACCCATTCTTTTTCCGAAGTAGGTTTTCATAGCGTCAGGGACTGGGACTGGCGGGTAGAAATGCCAGAAGGCTTTGACGATCATTCCCAGGCCTATTTCCCTCACATGGACAAAGAAAATGGCATCCTTGTTTCACTCAACCTTGAGGCCGTTAAATGACTCAGTTTATTCCGCAAATGGAACCTTGGTTCGGACATGAAGAAAAGGCAGCACTGGCCGCCTATATGGATGAAGGAGGTTGGCTCACCGAGTTTCGGCAAACAGCCGCGTTCGAGCAGGCGCTGGCAGATTTCACCAAGGCAAAGCACTGTATAGCTGTTACCAGCGGAACTACAGCCTTGATGGCAATTATGTGGTCGCTGGACCTTGGACCTGGCGATGAGGTCATCGTTCCCAACTTCACCATGATTGCAACAGCAAATGCTGTTGTGGCTGCAGGAGCGACACCAGTATTCGTTGATGTGGAACCTGAAACTCTTTGCATTGATTTCGACAAAGTAAAGGCAGCAATCACTTCAAAAACGAAAGCCCTCGTTTTCATGACGGCAAATGGACGGTATCCAACCTATGATATCGCTGATTTGAGAGGGTTTTGCGAAGACCAGAATATTTCTTTCGTTGAAGATTCTTGTCAGGCACTGGGGTCCTTCTATCCGGATGGCACGCATATGGGCCTGGCAAGCTGCGTTGGGACGCTGTCCTTTTCTGTTCCCAAAATCATCACAACGGGTCAAGGCGGTGCATTACTGACCAACGATGATGTATTTGCCGACAAGTTACGCCGCATGAAAGACTTCGGTCGGAGTGGCGGCGGCAATGATATCCATGCCACTATTGGCTACAACTTCAAGATTACAGAAATGCAAGCGGTCATCGGGCTGGCGCAAATGGAGAAACTTGCCTGGCGGGTGAATCGCAAGAAAGAGATCTTTGCGCGATATCAAAGCCAGTTAGCTGACATTGATGGCATTAGCTTCTTCCAACAGGACCTATCCTGCACAACCCCGTGGTTCATTGACCTTCTGGCAGACAACCGGGCAGACCTGCAGGCCCACCTGAAAGATAAAGGCTTTGGAACAAGAGTGATGTACCCGCCCATAAACAGACAAGATGCATACAAAGTGGCAGGTGAGCACCCCGTGTCCGATTTGGTTGGTGAAAAGGGGCTTTGGTTGCCATCCGCAGCTCAGTTGACAGACGAGCAGATTGATCAAATCACTTCGAGTGTCCGGGCTTTCTATGAAGGCAGATGATAAAAGACCTGATCAAATAGTCATCCGGCTCCATTCTTTGGGGCTGGGCAATCTGTTTTTCCAGTATGCGGCGGCTCGTGCGTTAACCCTCAAAACCGGCTCAGAGCTAGCGTTCGATATCACCGAAATGATCGGATATCAGCTTGAGGAAACCCGCCCTGATATAACTGCTGAAGAGTTGCATGAGGCTGTCGCCCCCTTCAGTTTACGTTACCAGATTGCAACAGATGAAACGACCAGACAATTACGTGGCCGCACCTTCAAAAGAGGCAGAATTCACCGCTGGAGGGACAGACTGCAGCGAATCTTGTCTTTGAACCCGCATACATTCTATCCAGAACCTCGAATTCATCAGTACCACTATGATTTTATGGATCTTACCGCCCCTTCCTATGTAGATGGAACATTTATCAACCCCCGCTATTTCATCGAGTATCAAGATGTAATTCGTGGCGAGACGAGATGCCAGGCACCGTTGCCAGATGCGGTTAGTAGTATTGCCAAATCAATGTCTGACACCAATTCTGTGTCCATACATGTTCGACGGGGTGACTATGCGACGGGCCAAACCAAGGGCATCTATCCAGTTTACGGAGACGAATATGTTCGTCGGGCCATCGATGAAATAGAAAACCGGGTTGGCGCTGTTCAGTGTTTCCTGTTTTCAGATGATATTGACTGGGCCGCAGACAACATACTCAGCGACCGCGAAGTAACACCGGTCTCGAAGCTCAGCGACGCGCCCTGGATTGACCTCGCGCTAATGAGTATGAGCAAGCACAATGTCATTGCCAACAGTACTTTTTCCTGGTGGGGGGCTTTTTTAAACCCCAATAGCGAGAAGGTCGTGGTGTGCCCGAAGGTTTGGCGTCACGATAACATCTCTACAGATGACATGATTTTGGATGACTGGATAGCTGTCCAGCCTTAGAGCAAGGGTATCGTATGTTCGGGCTCAATCAGCTCAAGAAAACAATACTTTCGTCGCCAGTCGGGATGCGAAAACGCTCGAGCCTGATCCAGATGGTCAGCTCTTACGGCTTGCAAGCTGTAGGAATGGTGCAAGGTTTTTTGCTGATCCCGATTTATATCCAATATATAGGCGCTGAGCAGTTTGGGTTTTGGCTAGCGACAGGCGGAATTCTGGTAGCCCTGATGACCTTTGATCTGGGCTTATCCCAACCCATCAATCAGAAAATATCGCGACACACTGGCAAGAAGGAGAGGGAAGAGGCCGCAAATTGGTTCTGGACTGGCCTTGCTTGTTATTTTGCTATCCTGCTTATCGCCGCGCTACCAGCCTTCTGGATTGCCGTTGAGTTACCGGTGTTTCTATCAATCCCGAGCAGCTACCGCCCCGATTTTGAACTCGCCATTCTTGTTGCCTATTTTGCAACACTCCTGAAAATCCTTGGTGACTATATTCAAGGGTATGCTGCGGCAGTCCTTAGGCCCACCGGGCCGTCGATCGGCCTGATCCTAGGGCAAATACTGGGCATCGGACTGAATATTGCCTTGATCACCAGCGGATATGGGGTTGTTGCCATAGCAGTTGGCCTTATCGCAGCTCAAATATTTGCGCTTTTTTGCGGCTTCATCTTTATTGCGCATTCGCTAACTCGAAAAAAACTACTGCTACGCGGGCCTTCCTGGCGGGTGGTTGCGCATATCCGTTCTTTTATCGCCCATACAATATTTGTGAAAGTGTTTCAGCGTTTCACACAACAGGCAGAGCCATTGGTTCTCACCATGTTCATCGGTGCGGAAACAGCCGCTCTATACGGAATAAACAAGAAAGTCGCCGATTTGCTTGATCGCCTCGTCAGCGTCATCTGGGGGTCCACGTTCTATTCAGTCGCTAACTTAGCCGGTGCAAAGTCGCATGATGAGTTGAAGCGCATTACAAACTTGCTGCTCAAAGTACTATTGGGCTCGATCACAGTCCTAGTTGCTGGTTACATTGCCTACAATACCCGGTTTGTCAGTTGGTGGGTATCGTCCGACATGACGATGCCACTGGTCATTGTCGCGTTAGTCGGGATGAGCCGTATCAGTGAAATCGCTGCAAACTTCCTATCCGAGATGCACATTGCACTTGGGCGCATCAAATTTACCGCTCAAAACCTGCTTGTCTTCATTGCGCTGCGGTTCGCGCTGCTTTGTCTGGGGGTCTGGTGGCTCGGCATTGTTGGGGCGCCTTCTGCCGTTCTTCTGTCAACAATACTTGCGGCGGTGTTCTTCTTTTTCAAACTGCGCTCCAATGAAGACTTGCTAACCTTTCCATCGCAGAATATTGCAGGCTTCCTGAGCGTTGTCATGGGATTCGTCTTTACCGGCATGCTAGCCGCCTATTGGCTATCGCCTTTACAGTCAGAAGTGGGGGCAGTTTCCCTGACCGCTATAATGGTCAGCATGCTTGGGATTATTTGGGTGTATTTGTTTTTTAAACCACGCTCCATGACAGCATCGAAGCAGGACCGTCCGGATGCATGAAATCGCGATCTATCCAACCCAGAGTAGCCTGCTAAACAACAAAATGTTTTGCGCAGAAGATGATCACGACAGTCGAATGGCCGGTTTCATCGAACTCCAATCCAGCCTCGCCAACCAAGGCTGGAATCTCCAGACATATGACAGGGCAAATCTGGACACCACTTCCGCCGCCATTTTTTATCAGGTGGAAAACCAGATAGACTTGATGCTCCAGCTGCTAAAACGAAATCCGGCCTGTAGTCTTTTTGTGTTTGCCATCGAGCCGCCTGTTGTCTGCGGGATGCATGAGGCAGATATCCTTACAAGGCTGGATGTTGATGGCATATTTACGTGGCGGGACGATCTCATCGATGGCAAAAAACTTATAAAAGCCAACGATCCACGCGCTCCCTATGCCGGATATGCCGACGTTCCCTTCGAAGAACGGGAACTAATATGCACGATTGCTGGCAACAAGTCCTTTCACCATACGAACGGCCTGTATGACGCGCGAAAGTCAGCCATTAAAGCTCTCCGGACGGCCGGCGTTGATTTTCATCTTTTTGGAACCGGATGGGACATTTGCCAAGATGCAGAAGTGAGTGCAACTTACAAAGGCAGGGTCGATGATAAACTGTCAACACAGAGCAAATATAAATTCACGCTGTGTTTTGAAAATGCCTGTGGGTACCCCGGCTATGTAACGGAAAAAATATTCGATTGCTTCGCGGCTGGTTCTGTACCTATTTATTGGGGAGCGTCAAACATCAGTGATATCATTCCACCGGAAAGTTTTATCGACTGGAGGGGGTTCAAAACAACAGAGGAACTCGTTGCCTACCTCAACGCCATCAGTAAAAAGGAATTCCATACATTTCAGCTGGCGGCGGATCGCTTTATGCGTTCCGAGTTCGAGCAGCAGTTCTCCGGAACCGCACTGGCAGAGAAAGTCAGTAACCGATTGAACGAACTGTCCCGGAAAAATAGTGTCCGGCGCAATCCCGTTCTCTTCCTATTGAAGACTGTCGGCGTGCTGCTCAGGTCCTGTCTCTCAAAGCCACACTCCAGAAAACTTGCCAGCATCTATCATATTATGCAGGCTCTGTTGCGTAGGCAGAAAATACGAACATGAGACCCTTTAGGACAAGCCTGCACTCAATGAAACGCTTCGGTTATGATTAGATACGCACTCTTTTTCTTATTGGCGCTTTCACCGCTGCCATTGGCAAGCGCACGGCCGGTCTGGCAGTGGGCGTGGATAGTTTTTATTGGACTTATGTGTCTGGGCGCGCTCGTAACCGTATTGACTTCGCGAAAAGTCAGGCCCTCTATCCTGCAACAGGCATTGCGACTGCCAAAGGCAGCCCTGCTACTTTTTTCTCTTTTTATTATATGGGGTTTTTTGCAAGCCATACTGGCTATCCCTGAGCAACCCAGGATCGGAACAGGTTTCCAATTCATCTCCTCTCTGGCCCCGGAAAAAACACTGAAAGTCAGTCTGTTTTTTCTTGCCCACATGATGCTCTTTATTCTGGTGTTTGTGTGCACACATTCAAGAGAGAGAGCCGCATTGTTTTTCAACACCATAGCGGTCATTACAACGCTTTATGCCCTGTACGGATTGATCATATTTCTTTCTGGCAACGAATATATTCTGTGGATGGAAAAAGAACACTACCTTCGTGCCCTTACGTCTACGTTTGTCAACAGTAACAATTATGCGGCATACACTGGCATGGGCCTGATCACCACCGTTGCTTGTGGCGCGCAGCGCTATGTCAACACATATAGAGGGCAACCTTCAAAAGCCTACATAAGAGAGATACTCGATGGCCCCGGCAGTCTTTATCTCATTGCGACACTAATCCTTCTGTCAGCCTTGATGCTTACCGGTTCCCGTGCCGGAGTCGTAACGACAAGCATTGGGCTACTGACTTTCTTCCTAATTTGGCGCCCCGATGGGCTCCGCTTAAAAACAAAAATGCGTATCGGGTTTTTGGTAGTATTAGTCTTGGTGGCAATCGCACTTATAAGTGGAGAACGTTTCACGTATCGCATCACGGAAACCGATCTGTTCACAGATGAGAGGTTCGATATTTACCCATTGGTGTGGGATTCTATCTGTACCTTTCCGCTCTCGGGTACTGGCCTTGGTACATTTGACGAAGGGTTTCGACTTGTAAGGACCGTTGATGTTCGAAAGCTCTTTCTGCGGGCGCACAGCGATTACCTGGAAATTACGATGACCGCTGGCCTGCCAGCTACAATTTTGCTGATATTATCAATTGGGTTCGTGGTGCAAAACATATGGAAACATGCCTTAAGCTATAAAACCTCGGTTTTTGCCGCATGTGTTCTTGCAGTTGCGGTTCAACTGGGCATTCACTCAGCTATCGATTTCCCCTTACAGATACCCGCCATTTCATTGCTGTTTGTGACACTGATTGCAATAGCTTCTGCCAGGGCAAGAAAGCAGTTAATATGATGCCGGGTCGGGCAGTTAAATTGACAGTGTCATGCCACATACCTGAACTGGCGCACAAATATGAGTAAAGCTGATACAGCAATGACTGAAAAACCCTTGAAAATTCTGTACCTTAGTCATATTGCCAGGATGATGGGGGGCGGTGAATTTCAAATCCTGGAAACCGCAGTTGGCGTCATTGAGAAAGGTCATAAAGCTCATGTTGTATGTCATGCAGAGAATACGAAATTTCAGGGTTTCCTGAAGTCAGCCAAAGTACCGTATTCACTGATGACACCAATGGGTATTCCGATGCTACCCGCTCAACTGAGGCTAGCAATATGGCTATGGCGTGCCTTGCCAAGACTATGCGCACAGTTTGGGCCTGATCTGATCTGCACAAATACCCTGCTGACAACGCTGGTGGCAGCTATTACCCGAGCCAGGCTTAATGGTAAGCTGATATACGCAGCCATGGTAAGTAAACGGCCTAAGCGATTTGACCCATTCTACAGGTTCATTGCAAAAAAGCTGGATGGTGTAATGTACAATTCCAGTTACACCCGTTCGTCCTATAAAAGCGTTTTTGGTGGCGTTGGTCATGATCTCGTTAACTATTCAATAGTGGCAGCCCCTGACTCCAAAGATTTAGATCCCAAGAAAATAATTGATTTGCGCACCAAACAATTGAACGGCGCAAAATACATGATCGGGTTCGTTGGCCGCATCACACCCAAAAAGGCTGTAGATTACTTCCTTGCGGCGGCGAAAAAATTGGCGGATCAGGGTTTGGATGCGAAATTTGTTATCGTCGGCGACAATGACCCGCGTTTCCCACAATATTGTCAAGCGGTACGCCAGCAAGCCGAGAACGACATGCCCGGCAAAGTGAGTTTTTTAGGCCATGTGGACGAGATTTATCCTTTTATGGCCGGGCTAGACGCTTTGCTTATCACCTCTTCCGGTGAAGGCTTTGGCAGAGCGGGCGTAGAAGCAGCATATCTTGGCGTTCCCGCTGTTGGCACTACTCCGGGGGGTATCGTTGAGGTATTGGAGCATCACCCAATGTCTGCAATCGTACCATGTGGGCAGCCTGATCAAATGGCTAAAGCCACTTGGCACCTCATCAAGAAATTCTCTGTCGACACTACGAACAAACCAGATTCCGCGGCAACGATTGCTCAGGCATTCGGTGGGAAAATATTAGTAGAGAGAGAGTTGAAGTTCTACCGCAGTATTGTGGAGAAAAGGGAATGAAACCAAACTTCCTGTTTATTGGACCATCAAAGAGCGGCTCCTCCTGGTTACACTGGGTTTTGGCTCAACACACTCAAGTTTACGTTCCTACCGTGAAGGATTTGTATTTCTTTGACCGATTCCACACTCGCGGAGAGGCTTGGTATTTAAATCATTTCTCAAAATCAGAACCGCACCACGTTGCTATTGGTGAATTCAGTCATGAATACCTCTATTCAGCAGAAGCTGCATGGAGGATAAAATCTGTATTACCTGACGTGAAGTTGTTAACGATGCTGCGCGATCCGGTCACCAGATCTTTTTCTCACTATTTATTCCTGAAACGTAGCGGCTTAACCAAACTTCCTTTCTGGGAAGCGGTAGAACAACATCCGAAAATACTGACAGACAGCTTTTATGGATACCATTTATCTCTCTATCGGGACCTTTTTCCTGACAGTCAACTGAGTCTATTCAATTTCAATGACCTGAAGCAAAGTTCAAGAGCACTGGCCTCAGGAGTATGTGATTTTTTAGGGATTGAAAGCCCGGATTTCGATACCGATGAAAAAGTGCTGTCTGCAGCAAAGCCCCGAAATCACTATCTTTCCAGAGCCATCAAATTAGGTGCTGACACCGCGCGCATGGTCGGCCTTGAAACACTGGTCGGCAGCGTAAAGTCGAGCAAAAAAGCCATGACGTTACTATTTACAGAATATACCGAGGCAGAACGTCCGTTGCCTTCAAAAGAAGACACAGAACGATTAAAAGAAATTTTCGTTGCAGATGGGAAACGATTGATCACTATGTTTCCGGAGCACCGCTGGATCAGCAAGCTTTATAAATAGCTGTTTGATCCTGACCCAGAAGCAGGCCAAAAAAGAAAAGCAAACAATATGATAAACAAGCGACCACCACGAAGATGGAACGCCAGGATTGAAGGCCTTTTGGGTATCAGTCCAAAACACTTTCTATTTGCGATAAGGGGTCTGTTCAGTTTTTTCAGGGACTGTTATCAATATACGCGAATATCCAAAAAATCCGATAGCGCCCTGCCTCTAAGGTTTAAAAACGTCTTTCCGGTTACCTATGATAAATACCTGTCCGCAGGTTCTGCCAAAGGGCACTATTTCTTCCAGGATATCTGGATGGCCAGAAAAATTCTTGAGGCAAATCCGGATCGGCATGTGGATATTGGGTCTCGAATTGATGGATTTATCTCCCACTTGCTGGTGTTCCGTGACGTTGAGGTGGTGGATGTCAGGGAACTCGATAGTCATCTACCAGAACTAAAGTTCACTCAGGATGATGCAACACTGCTTGAAAGCTTTCCTTCGGACAGCCTGACATCTCTCTCCAGCCTGCATGCGATAGAACATTTTGGCTTGGGCAGATATGGCGACGCGATTGATCCCATCGGGCACCTGAAGTTCATGAAGTCGCTTATTCGGGTTTTGGCGCCGGGTGGAAAGTTATACCTCGGAGTGCCTATTGGCAAAGAGCGTGTAGAATTTAATGCGCACCGAATAATTGCACCCGAAACAATCCTGAGAGAGTTTGGCGAACTCACGTTGAGAGACTTTGCCGCGATTGGTGACGATGGCCTGCTCTACGAAGATGTGCAACCATCAGACTTTAAGGAGGCTGATTTCTCATGTGGCCTGTTCGTCTTCGAAAAACCATCGGTAACCTGATTTCTTGAGCCACCCCGTGTACACTCGCCAGCTTTGCTGCGAAGTCCGCCGCTGAACTGACCAACATGTTCCTTTTGAAAAGTTTTCTGATGTTGTATAATGATGAATAACCAGATTTCACCTACGGGCGCAGGCATGGTTTCAAAACGCAGAACTCTGGGGCCAGCACAATGAATTTTTCGCCACAAGACTCTCCCACTTTTGACAAGCAGGCCAAACGCAAGAACGCACTTTTGATTGCAGACTTGATCGCGTTCACTTTGGCTTTTTTTGGCGGTGGTATCCTTGGTTACATCGTAAATGTTTATATCTTCAACACTGACTATGATGTGATTTTCTCGCCGGATGATATTACCCGGCGTGGGGTCTTTTTCTTTTTGCTCATTGGATTGACGATCAGCTCATTGTATCGCCAGGGGCGTTATACCCGCCTATACGGAATGCTGGACAATTTTATCCAGTCAACCAGGATGATCCTTATCGCCATCGCCATTGATGCTTTGATTCAATACACAACCAAGCAGTCATTTTCGCGGCTATGGCTGTTTGGCAGCTGGGGTCTTAGCGCTTTTTTTCTGCCGGTTTCATTCTGGTTTACCAGACACTGCCTGCGCAAGATGGGCCTTTGGCAGCAAAGCATTGTTCTTGTTGGAGATAAACACGAACGAGAGCGCGTCGCAAAAGCCTTGAATGTAGCCATGGAAAACCAACAAAATCTCATTGGTGAATTTCCGATGCCGGAAAAAACAGCCGTTCTGGATGAAACACTCTCCAGTGCGGCGAAACTGGCAAGTTCAAAGGGCGCAAAATTGATTCTGGCTGTGGGGTCAGAGCAATTGTCAAAAATATTGACCCTTTGCTACCAATTGGAAAAACAGCACGTCAAATACATCATTTCTCCCGATCTGGGCGGCATGGCGAGGAGAGGCTTGCTTAGTGACGTCGTTCTGTCCGGCGGCGAACCCTTTTTAGGTGGTCCCCCCAGAATTTCGCACCCGTATTCAAAATTCATGAAGCGGGCGATGGATATATTATGCTGCACAATCGGTCTGGCATTGATATCGCCATTCATGGCAGTTATCGCACTCGTCATTATGTCTGATGGGGGTCCGGCAGTTTACCGGCACACTCGTATTGGGCGCGAGGGAAGACCTTTCCCATGCCTGAAGTTTCGCACAATGCATCAGCACGCTGACAAGCTCCTGAACGAGATATTGATCTCCGACCCTGTTGCAAAAGCTGAATGGGAAAAGGATCGCAAACTTCGAAAAGACCCCAGAATCACCAAAGTCGGTCAATTCCTGAGAAAAACCAGCCTGGATGAACTGCCACAACTTGTTAACGTGATACGCGGCGAAATGAGCCTGGTAGGACCGCGCCCGGTAGTGTCCGATGAGTTGGCAAATTTCTACGGAAAGCAAGAACAGGAAGTTTACACCCGTGTGAGGCCCGGAATCACAGGACTTTGGCAGGTTTCCGGCCGCAACGACACAGACTATCAAACACGTGTCGAGCTGGATGCGCGATATGCGAGAACCTGGACTATTGCTCTCGATATGTGGATAATTTTTCACACTTTCAGGGTTCTTTTGTCTCGTAGCGGCGCATACTAAACACTTGGTGCATAAGGGTAACCTCGCTGGCGGGAAACAGGAATACAATGA
This sequence comes from uncultured Kordiimonas sp., assembly GCA_947503625.1. GTDB lineage: Bacteria > Pseudomonadota > Alphaproteobacteria > Sphingomonadales > Kordiimonadaceae > Kordiimonas. The sequence continues at coordinate 1,099,938 of CANNEK010000001.1, forward strand.
AATGAAGGAACACGTGACCGCGTTTCATCAAGGAGGTGCAAAAAACAAAACGCCGGAAAATGACACCTGCGACGCGGACCCCGAACTAGTTAGTGTTTTGATCCCGGTTTACAACGGCGAAGCCTACCTGGCCCTCGCTCTGGAAAGTATCCTTGAGCAAACATACCAGCACTTGCAGATTGTCGTTGTGGACGATGGCTCTACAGATGCAACGACAACTATTCTAGATGGCTACACTGATCCACGCCTCCAGGTTATATCAATTGACAATGTTGGCATCACCAAGGCTCTGAACCACGGTTTAAAACACTGCGAGGGTAACCTGATATGCCGAATGGATGCAGACGACATCGCTGCTCCCACCCGCATTTCGGCGCAAGTCGCGCACCTGCACTCTGAAGGCGTCGACGTATCCTGGTGCAATGCCAGCCTGATCGACGAAGAAGGAAACGCGATTTGCAGACGTTTTCAGCCGGGCGAAGACTTCACAATCAAATTTCTCGACCAGTGCAACTTCATTTTGCATCCTGGCGTATTGATGTGGAAAGCATCCATTTTGGCTGCTAACGGCTATGATGAATCATACAAGTCGGGACAAGACTACGATCTTTGGAAAAGGATGAAGAGAAATGGCGCTAGATTTGCGCTGCTTGATGAGCCTTTAATGCAATATCGCATTTCCAACGTCAGCATTAGTGCAAAAGCATTTGCGTTTCCCTCAGAACGCGACGAAAGAAACGCGCTAGTATGCCTGAAGAACCGTGATAGAAAAAGATTCTGGTACTATTTTCGTCGCCGCCCGAGGGGACGGTTTAAGTTATTATTACGCTATCTGGTCGGTGAACGGCTTATATTGTATATGCGCATTTCGCTAAGGTTTTTGAAACTTAAATAAAATGCCACAACAGTCATATCTTTTGCAGGCTTTCAAATGGCTATTCCTGATGGTCATTTTTTTAATCCCGTTTTTTGGGAGCTTTCCCTATTCGTTGCCGGCTTTCGCCAGTTTCACGGCATCCGCCAGCGCGTATCCAGCGACATTACTTGTTGTAGTCTGTTCGCTTTTCATTTTTTCCACGCGAATGGTATGGAACCGGCTGGACCTCTGGTTCCACGGCTTTCTCCTGTGGACACTAATTTCCTACCTGTTAGCAGACTTGGCCAACCAGACTATTGCAACAACCGATTATTTTGTCCTGGCCGTTGTTTTTAGCCTGTATAATAGCAGCAAATTTCTGTTCAGCAGGCGTATTCTGGAGCCTGCGGACCTCAAAAAAACGCTGTTGTTATCATCAGTACCGCTTTTGGGCTATATCTCAATTGAACTCGGCGCCTATGCGTTGGGCTTGTCACCATTTGAGCAGCTATTGAGCTTTGTAGAACCCATCATCCACAGTTTTTCGCAAGGAGTCGACGAGCTAAACTTTCTTGTAGTTCATTCTCGTCGGGTTCGCGGTCTCGCAATGGAGCCCTCATTTTATTCCTGTATCTTCACCCTCTTCTTTGCCTTTTTTCTTAGCCTACGCCGCTCCAGAGCAATACAGTCACGGTGGCAAACGGCTGGCCTGGCAATTTTGGCCTCAAGTGTTTTCTATGCTGGCTCGAACTCCGTGTGGTCGGTATTTTTACTCATTCTAACCGTTTATGGCTTGCTACATTTGCGAAAAAAATACGGCAGAATGACCTATACTCTGGCGTCCTTTGTCGCGGCTGTCGTGGTTGTGGTGGCGGGTGAAATCTACTACGCTGAAATTGTCAGCTACTTTACCCTAACGGACACGTCATACTCACACTCGACACGATTTTATTCAGCCTTTGCGCAAGTAGTAGCAGCCATGGACAGTCCAATTTTTGGTTTTGGCTCAGAGTTTACCAAAGCTGATTTGCTCTCCAGACTACCACCGGAAGCATTTCATGTTGCTGTTGCAGAGTATTGGTACCTTCACAATCTCCAGGCTGACGCCACCTTCTTTTCGCTTGCTGTTCGGGTTTTGACCCAAAGCGGGATGGTTGGAGTGGTTCTGTTTATCGGGATGTGGGTCAGTGCTCTGCGGAAGTGTTACAACTATACTCTACAAACCAGAGGGCCACAGCACAGAGACATCAACTCCTATCCGCTCTTTCTGTTTCTTGCTATTGGTGGCTCGTTTACCCTGACCTTGTTTGTCGGTGTGTTGATTGTCTATCCCTATTGGATTTTATTGGGATTGGCGTCAGCCTTGCATCATGATGATAGCTGGACCAGACACGTCAGATGAAACAATTGTATCCTGATCCGGATAACGCCATTCCGCGAAAAGATATCAAATAACGCTGAAATACCTACATCAGCAGTGGCAACAGGCTGCTCGGGTCGAGAAACTCTTCCACATAAGAGATTTTTCCGTCCCTGACGGTGACAAGCGCGATCACCTCTGCTTTACCTGTTTCACCGGACTCCGATGTCAGATGCAAGGTATGCCGCTGGACATACCCGAGGCTTACTTCCTCGACCAAATGTATCTCATATCGATAAGAGGCACATTTAGTCATCATTAATTGAAGTGTACCCATTATTTGTTCAGGCGTTTTTTCCGTACTATCATAACTTTGCCAGATTTTGGCGTCTGCGTGCATACATCCGAGCGCCCCCTCAATATCACCGGTCTGTGTAAAGCTACTGAACCGCTTTGCTAATTCTACTGATGTCATTTGGAATCCTAACATTGATGATACCTGGCACGGTCTGCCTGCCAATAAGAAGCTCAAGAACTATCAGTTTAACTTTCCGAAATACTTAGGCAACCTATTCAGCTTACAACGCGTTGCGTCTGCAATAGCGGAAAAGCTTCAGATCAAAAATGACGACGATACTTGTTAACCACTGCACTAGTCGCGCTTATAGGCTAAGTTCGCCTCGCGATAGCAAATTTATCGGGTTGGTTTTGCCATCGCAATGGCATGACGCAGGACACACTTATCTTGACGCACATAAGCGGGCCGCCACGTTCGGCACATAGCCTTTCTGTACACGCGATGATAAAGTGTTGTGAGTGAGGCAAGGTTTTAGAGAGTCGGTAATTACGCTATATAGCAAAGGGGTAAAATGATAGATCGACGTGATTTTCTCTCAGGTGTAGCTATTACAGGGGCCGCGATCGGCCTGTCCCCTGCAGAAGCCATTGCCAGAGGCCTCCTGATAGACGATAGCACACCTGTATACCCGCCAGCACTTACAGGCATGCGCGGCAGTCACGCAGGTAGCTTTGAAGTCGCCCACAGTATTGCATGGCAGGGAAAAACATACCCTGTTCCAACTCAAACGACAGACGAGCCATACGACCTCGTTATCGTTGGCGGTGGAATCAGCGGTTTATCTGCTGCTCATTATGCACGCCGATATTTGGGCGAGGACGCCAGCATTCTTATACTCGACAATCATGATGATTTCGGCGGCCACGCGAAGCGTAATGAATTTACCCAGGACGGCAGAATCTGGCTCGGTTCCGGCGGAAGCCAGTCTATCGATTCGCCGTCTACATTCAGTGCTGAAGCTGTCAGTTTAATGAAAGATTTACATATAGAAACCGATCGTTTCTATGACTATTTCGATAGAGACTTCTCAACGCGTTACGAACTTGGAACAGGACTGTATCTAAATGAGACTGACCAGTTCCTAAGGGCACAATCAACCAGCAACCCATTATCATTTGACGATAGAGCGGAACGCAAAGCGGTGGCTGACCTTATAGATGCTCTGCCCATTGGTGCCGCAGATAGGGAGGCAATGATCAGCATCTTCATTGATCAAGTTGATTGGCTTTCTGATTACACGCACGAAGAAAAACTCGACCTTTTGCGGTCAAAGCCGTATCGCGACCTTCTGAAAATACATGGCAGTCTATCCGATAACGCATTGTCCTTTTTCACTGACGACTCCAAAACTTTGTTTGGCACAGGGTGGGATGTTTGGTCCGGGCTGGAAGCTGTCAGGCTGTACCATCCGGGAACAATCGGCCTCGGCATTGATCCTGCTACCGTTGACGGCGCTTACTCTGACGAACCTTATATATTTCATTTTCCAGATGGCAACGCCAGTTTGGCAAGACTATTGGTCAAGCGACTGATCCCTGACATTGCTGGTGATGTGGATATTGCTGGTGATTTGGATATGGAAAAAGTTGTCCTCGCCCGCTTCGATTACAGCAAACTAGACCAACCCAGAGCACCTACACAAATACGGTTAAATTCAACTGCCGTAAGAGCGGAGAACATCGGCGGTGCCGCTCAGGTCTGTTATGTGCGGGATGGAAAAGTGGAAAAAGTCATCGGCAGACGCGCTGTCATGGCATGCTACAATCATATGCTACCGTTCATCATGCCTGAAATGCCTGAAGCGCAGGCTACCGCGCTACAGATCCATGAGAAAGCGCCACTTACATATGTCAATGTGGTGGTTCGCAACTGGCGATTTTGGAAGAAGGCCGGCATCCGTATGTTCCTTGCCCCCGGATGTATCCTTAGCAAGGCACAGATAGACTACCCTGTTTCAATGGGCGGGTACGAATGTACCACGGGGCCTGATAGCCCCGCCGTCATTCATATGATCCATGCTGCTACAGCGCCCGGGGAGGCAATTGATGAGCAAGCCCGACAGGGGCGCCATCAAATGTATGCCATGTCCCTTCGTGACTACGAACACGAGACACGAAAGGTTCTCAGTGGAGCTTTCGATAGATATGGTTTTGATTTCGACCGCGACGTTAGCCAGTTTACGGTCAATCGATGGCCACATGGCTATGCTTACGAATACAATGAACTGTATGATGACCCAAGTTGTGTTGCTTATCACGGAATCGCACGCGGCCCGGACAAAGGCCCTCATGTTGAGGGACGCCAGAAAATCGGCAACATATCAATTGCCAACTCGGATTCTTCAGCCTTCGCCTACCTCCAGGGAGCAATAAACGCGGCCCATAGGGCTGTACAGGAACTATATGGTTGAGCTTACCGCGCGACTTTCTCAAATTTCAGTGCCATGTGGTCAGACTCTCCAATTTCTGCATATTTGTCTCGGTCTTTATCGCCTAGTTCATAAGCGGGTGGCAACGTCCAAACACCCTCCGGGTAGTCTTTGGTATCGCGAGGATTAGCATTCATTTCTGAAGTGGCGACCAGCCGAAAGCCTTTTCTCTCAATAGCCTTGATCAGATCTGTTTGCTTCCAGCGACCCCGTCCTATCACTTCGTCAAACGTACCATAAAAATCTTCGTCCCCACGATGCTGCACGATGCCAAAAACACCGCCAACTTTCAGCATTCGCCAAACCTGGTCCGATGCCGCGTCGAAAAAGTCGGCCTCAATCCAATTATAAAGCGCACGTACCGCGATGATGACATCCACAGACCCTGCCCCCGTTATCAGATGGTATCCAGGCACCTATTGCCCGCTTTCCGTAGAGCGAGCGCTCGTTTTCAGTTTTGTTTGGGAACGCCCGAAGTCCTTTGGCATATTCTGGGTAGCGCTGCGAATAAATGTCGGGATGATGTTCCAGCACCACATAGACACCGCTTTCCCGCAAAAATGGGGCGATAATACGGCTAGCAATAGCCTGGGTAAATTTGCAGAGACGCAGTATCTTTGAAATCCGAAAATCAATAGAATTATTTTTTGTGACTAAATTATCTGCAATAAGTCTGCTTTCAATTACGCTATACAGAATCAACATTGCTCGCGCTCCGAAGTACTATTACGTAAAGATTTTGACTGGTGATATGCTATGAGGAAATGCGATCTCTATTGAAGCAAATACTGCTCTGGAAAATGAATGATCCGTTACAAACCTAGACCTGAGAGGACATCAAAATGACCCCAGACAATGGCACCACAAGCCACTCAGCGCCTATTATGGATCAGGCACATGACACCACACACTACCAGGCTTTGGACAACGCGCATCATTTGCATCCCTTTAGCGTCCATCATGAACTCCGCCAACAGAACCCTCGTGTCATTACAAAAGGCAAAGGGGTGTACCTCTGGGATTCCGAAGGAAACCGCATTATCGATGGAATGGCTGGTTTGTGGTGTACTCAAATCGGGTTCGGCGTCGAAGAGTTGGCTGATATTGCCTCCGATGCGATTAAGTCACTCAGCTACTATAATACTTTCTTCCAGACCACGACACCCGCCGTTGCAGACCTAAGCGCCCTAATTGCAGAAAAAACACCTGCAGATTTAAACCAGCTGTTTTTCGCCAGTTCAGGTTCGGAGGCCAATGATAGCGCCATCAAGTTCATTTGGTACTATTGGAATCTGAAAGGCAAACCTCGGAAAAAAGCTATCATCAGTCGCGAACGCGCTTATCATGGCACAACAATTGGTGCTGCCAGCCTCACCGGCCTGCCATTCATGCATGATATCTTTGATTTACCGCTGCCCAACATTCATCATATTGGCCCAACGCCCCATTATTACGAATATGGAAACGAGAACGAGAGCGAAGCTGATTTTGCAGCACGCTGTGCCAAGTCACTCGAAGACAAGATTTTGGAACTCGGTCCTGAAAACGTAGCGGCCTTTATCGGCGAGCCTGTTATGGGCGCAGGTGGCCTCATGATTCCACCAGAAGGTTACTGGCAGCAAATAGAAGCAATATGTCGCAAGTATAATGTATTATTGTGGTCGGATGAAGTGATATGCGGTTTCGGTAGAACAGGTTCCTGGTTCGGATGCCAAACATACGGCTTCATGCCGGACATCATGACAATGGCGAAGGGAATGTCGAGTGGCTACGTGCCTATCTCGGCTGTTGCACTCAATGACGAAATCGCCAACACAATTGTTCAATCCAACGACGAAATGGCTCATGGCTTCACCTATTCCGGACACCCGGTTGCCTGTTCTGTAGCGCTAAGAAACATTCAATTGCTTGAGGAAATGGAACTTGTAGGTGCGCGAGGAGATAAAACCTCGGCCTGTTTCCAGGCCGGCCTTGCGTCACTTGAGAGCCACCCACTTGTTGGGCAAACCCGTGGTGTTGGTATGTTGGGAGCGCTTGAACTTGTGAAAGACAAAGATTCAAAAAAACGCTTTGAGCCCGATGGTCATGCTGGCGCAACATGCCGGCATTTCTGCTTCTCATCCGGTGTGATCATGCGGGCGGTCGGCGATACAATGTTCCTGTCGCCGCCCCTAGTGATTACCGAAAATGAACTGGACGAAATGTTCAGCCTCATCCGCAAGAGCCTCGACAAAACCTATGCAGTTCTGAACGAATGAGACGACCAGATTTATACTCGGACCATTGGATGCATCTACCGGCCCAATCGTTCTGCGTGAAAACGAAGATGATCTTCAATGAACGTGGAAACAAAGAAATAGCTGTGATCATACCCTGATTGGCGTCGCAAGGTCAGGCTCTGGCCCGCGCCAGCCGCTGCCGTTTCCAACAAATCCGGCTTGAGTTGCTCATCGAGAAAACTATCGGCGAGTCCCTGATCAACCAGCATTTCCGCTTCAATTGCTCCGTTGTCTTCCAATAGCGCGCATGCGTCATGGCGCCGCCAATCAGCCTCATTCTTCCCCACGTATGCTGGTAGCGCCTTCTGGCCCCATGGGCACTGGATCGGCGAACTGATCGGCGAAAATGCAGACACCGACTTGTATGTCTCGGGGTTTTTGAGTGCGAGCGTAAGGGCCCCATGCCCACCCATTGAATGACCGGTAATAGCTTGTCGCTCCAAATCCACGGGCAGCAGGCCACCGATTAACTCCGGCAATTCTTTCGTGATGTAGCTTTCCATCCGAAAGTGCCTGGCCCAGGGTTCTTCTGTCGCATCAAGATAAAACCCTGCTCCTTTAGCGAACGCCCAATCGTCTTCGTCCGGCACATGATCGCCGCGCGGGCTTGTATCCGGACAAACAATGATAAGCCCCAGTTCTGCCGCTATACGTTGAAAACCGGCCTTTACGGTTACATTGTCTTCAGTGCATGTCAGGCCAGATAAATACCAGACAACTGGGCATTTTTCGCTTGCCGACCTTGATGGCAGGTAGGCGGAAAAACGCATGTCACATCCGAGTTCACGGCTCGTGTGCTGATAGTAGCGTTGCTCGCCACCAAAACATTTTGCACTGCTAACGAGATCAGCCATGACTAGTATGTCACCACGCTGCGGATGCTTTCGCCTTCATGCATCAGATGAAATGCATGGTTGATATCGTCAAGCGGCATGGTGTGTGTAATCAGATCATCAATATTGATCTTACCGTCCATATACCAATCGACAATTTTAGGTACGTCAGTGCGACCGCGGGCTCCGCCAAACGCGGTACCGCGCCAGACGCGACCTGTTACCAACTGGAACGGCCTTGTAGAAATTTCCTGGCCCGCACCGGCAACACCAACAATGATGCTCTCGCCCCAACCCTTGTGACAACACTCAAGTGCCTGACGCATAGTATTCACATTGCCTATACACTCAAAGCTATAGTCGGCACCGCCATTGGTAAGGTCTGCTATAGCCTCCATCACATCACAGTCTCTAGGGTTCACAAAATGAGTCATACCGAACTTTCGGCCCATGGCTTCACGGGCCGGGTTGATATCAATACCGATGATTTTGTCGGCACCGACCATGCGCGCACCCTGAATAACGTTCAGGCCAATACCACCGAGACCAAACACCACAACGTTTGAGCCAGGTTCCACCTTGGCGTCAAAAGCCACGGCTCCCACGCCTGTGGTCACGCCGCAGCCGATATAACAAATTTTGTCAAAAGCCGCATCCTGGCGCACTTTTGCAAGTGCTATTTCGGGCAAAACAGTATGATTGGCAAAGGTTGAACAGCCCATATAATGCAGGATGGGTTTACCATCGATAGAAAAACGGCTCGTTCCATCCGGCATCAGGCCTTGTCCCTGGGTCTCCCGGATGGACTGGCAAAGGTTTGTTTTCGGATGCAGGCAGAAATCACATTCCCGGCATTCAGGCGTATAGAGCGGGATAACATGATCGCCGGGCTTCAGGCTCATAACTCCTTCGCCCACCTCCATGACAACACCGGCACCCTCATGCCCGAGAATGGCAGGAAAGGCACCCTCGGGGTCATCCCCGGACAAAGTGAAAGCATCTGTATGACAAACGCCCGTTGCCTTAATTTCCACCAGAACCTCGCCCGCCTTCGGGCCTTCCAGGTCCACATCTTCGATCGAGAGCGGCTTTCCAGCGCCCCAGGCAACGGCTGCACGTGTTTTCATGGCAGGTATCCTTTTTTGGTATGTCGGCTTGATTTAAGCGCATCTTATTTTAGCGCGCCCATTGAAACAATAGACAATAATTGAACACTTTGTTACCACTTGGTAACAATGGAAAATAACCTGAGTGGCATTACCGAGTTCGTATACACCGTGGATTGTGGCTCTCTTAGTTTGGCTGCGAAGAAACTGCGCGTGTCCAAAGCCCATATCAGTCGCAAACTGAGCGCGCTTGAAGAACGGCTTGGCATCACCCTTCTTAACCGGACCACACGAAAAATTGCACTTACGGAGTTTGGCGCACAATACTATGAGCGATGTCGTGCTGCTCTTGCCGAGCTGGATGCAGCGGAGACCGAAGCTGGGCGACTCTCCGAAGAACCAAGTGGAACAATTCGCGTTACCGTCGCCGGCGCGTTTGGAGAGGCCATACTCGCCCCAATAGTCTCTCAGTTTTTGGTAGACCACCCATCCTGCAGTGTAGAGCTTCATTTCACCAGCCGAATTATTAACTTGCTGGAAGAGCAGTTTGACATGGCTTTCCGTGCATTACCTGAAAGCGAAGCACCAAAGAACACCAGATATGTTCACCAATACCGATTGGTGACATGTGCATCCCCTGAGTATCTGGAGAAGAACGGCACACCCCTGCATGTCAAAGACTTGAAGCACCACAATTGCCTCCGGGGCACCGTTCAATACTGGCGTTTCGCCAGGGAAGGACGATTGTCCAGTCAAAGTGTTAGCGGAAACTGGCGCTCTAACAATGGTCACGCACTTGTGACGGCAGCAAAACAGGGGTTAGGCATCATTCAGGTCCCCGACTTCTATTTGCCTCATGAACTGGAAACTGGCCAGCTGGTTCCGTTGTTGCAAACACTGACAGAGCCCTACATGGTTATTGTTGCCAATTTTGCCCATCAAAGGTTTCCGCCGGTGCGAGTGCAAATGTTCCATGACTATGTAAGCAAAAAAATGCCGCTGGGTTAATCGCATATATCAGATCGAAACATCCGCCCAACAGATATGGATATTGTCTGTAATTTTCGAAACAACATCATGATGGATGATGCGAGCTTCCTCAGGGGCATTGTCGATATAGTCATATGCCTGATCGCATTTAGCTTTATCCGCGAAAGTCATCAGGTAGAAAAACTCATGACCTCTCTCGTCGTCTGTACCCATTTCTGTGTTGCTGTCTCGTTTCCCGACCGGGCTGGCAGATTCCGCTAAACCAGCCTGGATCATGTGCTCGCAAAACACCGAAAGCGCACCGCTGAGTTCGTTGAAGCTGGCCCCGACTGCAAATTAAAACAACTCAACATATGAAACATGCCAACACCGCCTTTCGGTTCTCAACCCGAACTAATGAACAGCAGATTTTTTGACGCTCACGACCGTCGATTTGAAAGATGGGGTTTTGCTCTTTTCGTCAACATCAGTAGCTGTCAGGATATTGGCTTCTGGATAGTAAGCCATCATAGATCCTTTAGGGAGATCAAATTCATATACCGTCACGCCCTCCATCACACCCTGCCCTGAACGGACATCAACCGTATCTCCGGTCTGCACACCAGCCACCGACATATCCGAACGGTTCATCAGAACCGACCAGCGCGTTTCAGTGCCGCGGTAGGTGTCATGGTTTTCATAGATTATCGAATTGAACTGACCTTCGCTGCGAATTGTGGTTAGAATGTAGGTGCCTGTTTCGGCGCAGGCCTTCTTTTCTTCTGGTAAGGGTCGTGTGACGAACTGCGCTTTACCCTGAGGCCGATCAAAGCGCGGCTTATGCATAAGCCGATTCTGGATATGAAATTCTTTTTTTGCGACGTCGATATCCGTAAGGGCCTCCATACCGGGGATAATTTCGGATATTGCCTTGCGTATTTCCTTATGTTTACCGAACTCACTGAAATCAATTGGTGAATCTGGCAGTATCAGCTTGGCAAGTTCAGCTAATATGACGCTCTCAGGACGCACGTTTTCCAGGCGGCGAATACCTCCATCTGATAGTCGCACATAGTTGAACATGGATTCCTGAGTTGTTGGCTCCCATTCTTCATCTCGAGCTGTTACAGGCAAAACAAGGCTGTCGCCGCTATCAACTCCCTCCAGGTGACCCTTGTTCAAGGTTGTTGTCAGGAACAACTTAAAGCCAATTTTGTCCAGAGCGCCAGCAGCCCATACCGAATTCGGGTTCGCCGCAAAAAGATTGCCACCCATAATCACTGCGGCATCAATTTCACCTTCCGCCGCAGCCTTCATCGAGGCCATGGTATCCAGGCCCTTTTTTTCAGGAAACTTCATGCCAAAACGCTTTTCTGTAAGGGCAATTATATCCTCAGGCAGAACAGGTTTAACGCCGATGGTGCCAATACCTTGCACATTGGAATGGCCGCGCAACGGCAACAAGCCTTTGAATCTGTGCCCCACCATACCGCGCAGCAATGCCAAGTTTGCGATATATTCAATATTGCCTACGCCGTGCAAGTGATGGGTCATACCCATTCCCCATGCAAAAACGGCAGAGGACGAACGTCCGTATATCGCAGCGGCTTGCTCAATATTGACTTTTTCGACACCGGACCGCTCTACGATAGTGTCCCAGCTGAGAGCCGCGACATCACTCTTGAAATCATCAAAACCCGTTACATGTTCGTTGATAAAAGGGCTGTCCTCATCAGCGTTTTCAAGAACTGCCTTGGCAATACCTTTAAAAAGCGCGATGTCTTCACCAATTTTTGGCTGCAGGTATAGAGATGCAATTTCGTCGCCGCCAAGCAACAATGATTTCGGACTTTTTGGTAAGGCAAACTTTACCAGACCCGGCTCACGCGCTGGATTAATCATGATCACATGGCCGCCGCGCGCGCGGCAAGCCTGCAACTTGTGAATGAACCGGGGATGATTGGAGGATGGGTTGGCACCTATCACAAAAACAAGATCACACCCGGACAGGTCATCCAGCTCAATTGTCGCTGTTCCTGTTCCTATTGTCTCACCAAGAGCAACGCTTGTAGCCTGATGACAGTAGAAGGAGCAGTTGGTGACATTGTTTGTGCCATACATTCTGGCCACGAGCTGGAAAAGAAAGCCTGCCTCGTTTGATGAACGCCCGGAAGAATAGAAGAAGGACCTGTCAGGATCTGTTGTACGAAGCCGTTCAGCAGCAATCTCAAGAGCCCTTTTCCAAGAAATCGGCGAGTATTTATCTTCATCTTTCGACTTAAAAATCGGTGTATCCAAGCGGCCCAGTTTTTCGGTTTGCCTGGCATCCAGTTCTCTCAGCTCGCACAATGAGTGTGTAAATATCTCATGAGGAATCGCGGGCTGGATATCCGTTGATTGAGCCTGAACACTTTTGTTACAAACTGAAGGAAATTCGCCAGCCTCATTGGTCATTCCCCCTTGCTGGCCACCCATACCCAACGCGCAGGCTTTGCAAACATTCTTGCTGTTGAGCGCTTTTGCAGCCTTTCCCGGCCCTATTTTCCGCAGCGTATTCAAGGTATAAAGAACCTTCTTGGCGCCGCCGCCGATTACCTCTTTAGCCATAGTCAACCGTCAACTTCCTCTCCGCAACACGAAGGTCTGCGCGAGTATTTATATTCATGAAGGCGTCTTCATCATCAAACATGCAGGGGGAATAATTGCACAACTCCGCCAATCGATAAAGAGAAGGGCTTTTGGTTATGCCGTGCGCTGCAAACCCTGCCAACAATACTTCTGTTGACCACAGCCCACACGTTGGGTGCAATTGATTTCCGGTTTTCGCTACAGCAGTTGGCCCAAGCGATGTCATTCGTTCAACATAATTCAAGGGAATAAATGGCATATCAACTGCTACGGTCAGAAAAGCACCAGTATGCTTAAACCGCTGTGCTAACGCATACAATCCTGCAGCCGGGCCTTTTACAAAACCATCACAATCAGCAACCGTCTCCATATTCAATCCAAAACTATCGGGCGCCGAAATTACGATATTTTCGGTTTGATCCGCTAGCCGATCCAGAACCCGGTCAATAAGGCGAACACCTCCCAAAAGCGCCGTCGTCTTTTCCCCGCTCAGAAAACGGCGATTACGACCGCCAGCCAAAACACCAACTGGAACTGTTTTCGGTATAGAACAGGGCATATCACTACCGGTTTTTTTGCGAGTCACCCGACAAGATCAGAAGAAAGTCAGTTTGCTCGGAATATCTCCGCGTTAAAGCTAGCTGAGGTGAATAACTTTTGCCATGTCGAAATACCTCACTATTTCATACTGCCGACATAATGTCCGCCACCGGTTAAAGCGCAGATGGGAGCCATGCTCTCGTTCGGTCAGCCATTCTGTTTCTCGGTAATCGATACGTTGCAATTTGATTGAGGTGGCATTAGTGTAGTTATACACATTGGGGGCCATCCAAAGGGGAGGTGGCTAATTGTCGTATTCAAATCGCGATATTTTGACTTTGTCACAACTTGTTGCTGCAGAACGGGGTACGAGCGCAGTTGATCATGTCAGCGGATATGTGGACATACTTCGCAACAATGGTGACCAACAAAGCGCCAAATTATGGTCCATGGTTTTGGCAGATCTGTACCATCAGTCCATCGCTACCGGTTGCGCAGACCTTCACCCTAGAGCGGCAAATGGTGTCTTGCTTTAAGGCGGCTCAAACGCTTGCTGGCAGGTACTGTATTTCGGCCTCAGACAATAGTGATGTGAATTCACGGTTTGGCAGCGGCTTGCTGAAATAAAACCCCTGCATTTCATCTTTGGCAAGGAGCATCAGAGTCTCAAATTGGGATTTCTTCTCCACACCTTCAGCAACCAGTACCAAATCCAATTCATTAGCAAGCAGAGATACGACATTGCATATCTTGCGGCTTGCTGCGGAGGTTTCGATTTGCTGCACAAATGACCGATCAAGTTTGATCTTGGAAACAGGAATATCCTTCAATCGACTGAGCGAAGAGTAACCCACGCCAAAGTCGTCAATCGCCCACTTGCAACCGATGTCCGCCAGCGCCTTCAGCTGTTTTTCCAAGTGATTGAATTGTTGAACGAGTGCCGTCTCTGTAATCTCAAATTCAATCATTTTTGGGTCGATACGGTATGCTCGGAGCGTGCGCTTCACATGTTTAACAAAACCTTCGGTCTGGATCTGGATCGGTGAAACATTAACCGAGATCGGCACAATCGCTATCCCGGCGTCCATCCATGCTCGCATATGGCGGCAAGTTTCTTCAAATACCCACTGCCCTATCTCGCGGATACACAAGGAACGCTCCGCAATCGGAATAAAGTCTGAAGGGCCAATTGGTTCTGCATTCTTGCGATTCCAGCGCAACAGGGCTTCAGCGCCGCAAATCTGCTGGTTGTAGGCCCGAACCTTGGGCTGAAAAAAAAGTTCCAGCTCCTCGTTGGTAATTGCGTTGGCCAAAGCGTTTTCCGTTTCTGCTGCCTTGGTAAGCAACACTCCGATTTCTTCGTCAAAAAACGCGAAAGAGTTTTTACCGTTGCTTTTGGCTTTATATAGCGCACCATCAGCGGCTCTTGTTAGCCCGGATGCGCTGCGGTCAGGATGCTCCGGATTCAAAATTGCAATACCAAGACTGCATTTGCAATGAAAGGACTGATCCCCGAACTGAATAGGGTCTTCAAACACTCGCAGCATCTTGCGTGTCAGCAACTTGATATCCTGCTCATGTTTGTAGCCGTTAAGCACAACGCCAAACTCGTCGCCTCCGAGGCGCGCCACAATATCGGTTTTGCGCACCATGGAGGACATCCGACTCGCAACTGTTTGTAGAACGTGGTCGCCAGCCGGGTGGCCATACGTATCATTGATTATCTTGAAGTCGTCCAGATCGATCAGAAACAGCGCCAGATAGGTAGCCGCGCGTTCCGATGTACCAATCGCAAGTTCGAGTGTCTGATCAAATCTGATACGATTTGCCAGCCCGGTGAGCCCGTCAGTATAGGCATACTCGGAGAGCTTTTTCTGGTTCTGCATTTGAGCAAGGCTGAAGCGAATTGAACGGTTTAGCAGCGTAGCCGTCAACTCGTTTTTCACCAGATAATCGGTTGCTCCAATTTCAGCAGCCTGCCTGTCCACCTCATGGTTATCTTCACCGGTCAAAAGAATGATTGGTGTGAAACTGCCATGTCCATTGGAATTCCGGATAATATCAATGCCCGAAAATGCACCCATATTCTGATCTACAAGACAGATATCATGCCCGTTGATTTCTTTTTGCAGGCTGGCATCGCCGGGATCAGAAATCCAAGAAACGTCTGGCTTATCGCTGGCGAACGCCCGATTGAGGAAACGTTCGATTAACAGAAAATCAACCTCGTCGTCGTCTACAACAAGTATACGCATGTGGGCCTTAGCTCCATGATGCGCTTATCCCCAAATTCACGCCTCGTTTGCATCCAAACTGTATGATGAGAAAAACAGGTTAAGATAAATTAAACACCATGGTTGTTTTTGATACAATATTTCGATTATTACGAGCATTTACGGCAATTCAACAATTTTCCAATAGTGGTCAAGCATTGAAAGCGCTTGATTGAAGGTGTTTTCCGCATCTGATTTCACAACGTAACCTGCAATATTCTTTTCATAAGCCGCACAAACATCGCGTTCATCTGATGATGTGGTCATGACGAAAATAACGGACTTGTGCAACTCGGGGTCTTGGCGAACTTCTTCAAGAAACTCCAGACCACCCATGCGCGGCATATTCAGGTCCAATAGAATAAGATACGGCGGTTCGAGTTTTGCTTTGCCATTAGTTCCTTTGAGGTATTCAAGACCCTCGACACCATCACAGGCATGTATCAGCGGATTGGCAATTTTGAGGCGCTGCAAAGCCCTTTTGACACCGATAACGTCAACCTCGTCGTCCTCAACCAGCAACAATCCAACTTCTTTTCGCATCATTTTTTCTCAACTTTAGGAAAGGAAAAACAGAAAGCAACACCGCTTCCGTCGACAGGCTCTTCAATCCAGATGCGGCCGCCACGCCGTGTGACAATCTTCTTTACAATTGCCAATCCCATGCCGCTTCCCTCCACCTGATCGCGGGGTTTCAGCGTCTGAAACATCTTGAACACTTTATCCCACATATCCTCTGGTATGCCGATACCACGATCTTCAAACCGGAAGACATACTCCCCGTCACCAAGAGAGCAGCCTATCTCTACGCGGCACGGTGCGGCCTCATTATGTTTGACCGTATTGCTTATCAGATTCTGGAATATCTGGTTCATTTCGGAACTCGAGCAAACGATTGCAGGAAGTTCGCAGTTGATTTCAAAACCCTTGTTTTGGGCCTCCAGCAAGTCAGCAGCAACCTCGACAAGCATGTTGAGGTCGGTTTTCGCCAACTTGTCACTGCCCTCACCAACGCGAGAGTATTCCAACAATCCGGCGAGCAGGCTTTCCAAGCGGGAAATACGGTTTTTCAGCAAAGACAAATAAGAATTTGTTTCTTCATCTGCCGTTTCCTGAATGTTTTCCTGAATCCAGTCGGCCAGATTCATAATACCGCGTAGTGGTGCCTTAAGGTCATGGGAGGCAATATAGGCGAATTGCTCAAGGTCTGCGTTTGAACGGGCAAGGTCTTTCACATGACCCTGAAGGATCTGCTCGGCTTTAACGCGGGCAGAAATATCACGGATAATACCGACAAAACCAGCTGTTGCCGAATTTTCTGAAATCTCTCCGACACTTAACTCCATGGGGAATTTATCACCGTGCTTGCGCCTGCCTGTGACCTCGCGGCCCATCCCAATAATCTTGGGTTTTTTTGTCGAGAGATAGTTGGTCAAATACCCATCATGTTGGCCTTTATCGGGGTCAGGCATAAGAATGCGCACATTCTTTCCCGTCACCTCTGCTTCCGAATAGCCGAACAGTTTTTGTGCAGACTTGTTGAAAGTCTGTATTGCCCCCTTGGGGTCTATGATTATGATTGCATCAGCTGCGGTATCAATGATCGTCGAAAGCCGGTTTGTCAGTTCGCTTTGTTCCGCCAACGCTGCGGTCAAGTTTTTTTCAGCTGATTTTAGTGTGTGAATATCCTGAACGGACCCAACCATTCGAACGGCTCTGCCCTCTTCATCCCATGAGGCTTGTCCAGAGCCCCGAAACCAGCGATAACTTCCCTGCTTGGTCTTCAGACGATATTCAGCATCAAAAGGCTCTTTTCTCGTAAAGTGCGCATCGAGCGCAGCAAATGTATGTTCGTGATCGTCCGGATGTAAGAGGTCTCTGAAAACCGATAGGTTAGCCTCAATCTCCTCGTTCTCATATCCAAGCAACTTGAAGAACTGCGGTGACCAGTATTCCTTATCATCATTTACATCTATCCAGTCCCAAATACCGACCGAGGCCCCTTGCGCCGCAAGAGCAAAGCGCTCTTCACTGTCTCGCAGATCTTCCTGAGCTGCAATCACATCTGTGATGTCTTGCGAGACAACAAAAACCCCGCGCTCGCCGTTTTCCTCATCAACAAATGGAACCTTGTCAGTACGCACCCAGCCACGCTCACCGTCAACTGGGGTATATTCTTCAACGATGCCCAGCATGGCCTTCCCTGAGTTAATGACGGCGAGGTCATCGTCATGATACTTTTTGGCCATCTCGGGAAAAAGATCGTACGTATCCTGACCCTCCGTGTTTTCAACCTTGCGCCCCATGGAATTGGCTGCCTCCCGGTTCAAACGCAGAATGCGGTTTTTGTCATCCTTGTACCAGATACGTACCGGCACATTATCAAAGATCAGTTGCAAATCGCGGCGTTGCCGACTGAGTTCCGCGTCTGTCGCAAGCAGTTGCTGAAAAGGGGCAATAATGAGCCTGAAACCTACCAGCGTTATGAAGGCAAATGCTACAAGCGCAGCAATGGCAAGGCTGACACTGTAGCTTTTTATCAGTTCAGCTTCCTGGTTTTTAAAAGGTGTTATGTCGTTGATCAGGGTTAAAGTGATGCCATACGGTTCAATTTGCGAATTTTGAGAGAAAGGGTCGACGATCCGCTCCGTCCCCCATGAAAGTGTAGTTCTTTCCGTGCTCAACTTTACCGCCGCTGCACCTTCTCTCAAACCCGTCGCAACGATATCCGCAACCTTGAACGGCAATACCGTACCAAGAATGCCTTCTGTGCCGGCGCCATATAGCACCGGAACAGCAATCAGCAGGTACGTGCCGCTTGAATTTTCCACCAACTCTACAGTCTGCGGTATCTGATCCGAAAGAATGGAGCGTGCCATTTGATGCACTGCGGCTTCTGCTTCACTGTCCGTCGCCTCAGTGGAATACAGCACCAAACCGTCGATATCGAATAGTATCAACGGAGCGGAAGTGCCCAGAATTTTCGAGCTATTTAACAGACTTGAAGCTTCCAAACTCTGGCCGTCGGCAAGCATTGCTGCGGTAATGACTGGCTGCTGCGAGGCGATATCGCGCAGCACCGTCACCCTGTCATCAACAAAAATCTTTACATCCTGCACCTCCAGGTCTAACGCCAACGTGTTGGTACTCAGCAAAAAATCGGCGTAGGTGGATTGCACTTTGGGGATAATGATGGAGCTCACAACCACAAGAAAAACCGCGAATGAGACTGCCGTGAATAGCAAATACTGTTGCAGAACAGAATGACGGTCACTGGTGGAGGTTCGATTGATCAACGGTCTGCACCTCGCTGATCCAGAACTATATCACCCGCCAAGTTGTATTCCGCCATGCAATAGTCTTCCGGTCCAAGCGCTTCATGGGCATTTGGCCTCAGGTTTTCTTCATAGACGCCAAAGGGTTTATTGTAGGTTTTAACCAATCCTTTCACGGGCTGCGCCAGACTTTCAAGAGCCTTTCGAACAGCGTTCCTGTCCTCCATCATATTGCCAGAAAGGCCCGCCTGCCCAATGGCTGCCAACAGAATTCTGGTCGCGTCATAAGCATGTATGAACCCGACCGGTGATGAAACGTCACTGGCACCTTCTATATCGGGAAACAGTTTGACCGCTCTTTTAAGTACTTTCTCTCCCAGCGAAGTCATCAACTCCGTGTTGAAGGAAAAACAAGACTGAACAAATGAAAGATCAACCCTCGAAAAGCGGTCGGCACCGACCATATCAAAAAAGCCGCCACCTGTAATGCCCCAGTGGCTGATGATCGGCATTTTAGTCTCTGGACTTGCATCAGCCATGGCGGAAACAATGGCCCCTCCTTCGATTGCATTGCCAACCAGCAGAATGCAGTCGTTGCCCTCACGGGCGATCTTCTGCAAGAGGATATCGGCCCCGCTATCTTTAAGGTTCATCCCGAAGCGGGTTACGGAAAGCGGGCGGATGTCTCTTTCTTCCAATCGATCGCTCATGGCAACCAGATTAGAAGCACCCCACGGGGTGTTTTCAAGCAAGAGGTGTGGGGCCGCGCATCGCACTGTGTCCAGTGCGTAATCAACGAGTTGCCTTCCAGCTCGAGAATCGTCAAGCGACACCCTGAAAATCCAGTTTTCCGAAGAAGGGTAGCGAGTGATCGGTGCGCCCGCAGCCCAGGGCACCATCGTCAGCGCTTTATTTTCATTGATGAATTTACGGTTTCTAATAAGAGGCGGTGAATGAATGCCTGAAAAAATGATAAGAGCATCATCGTCAGCCAGAAAGGCGTCATAATTGCGTTTGCTACGTAAAACGTTACCCCGATGGTCCAGCGGCACAAACTCTATTGCGTACCCGGCAACCTGATATTCAACCTCATCAAGCGCCGTCAGGATACCGCGCTCAATAGCGACGGCAGATCCAATATGATTGGACCTGTCGGCATCCTGATAAATACGGATAACCTTGTCTTGGGCTCCAATCGAGCAAGAAGACAAAAACAAAACACCAAGAAATGTGAGTGACTTTATGAACGCCATAGAACTTCCCTAGAAAACATATCTTAGCTGAACCTGGAAGACAGACTCGTCAACACCAGCCAAACCAAACTTGTTGTTCCAATAGATGTATTCGCTACCGAGCATGATATGCCCGGGCTTCCCCCAATTATTGCCAATATCGACAAGTGCACTGGCCTGAACGAGCTCGTTCGCCACCCGGCTACCTTCTCCGCCGGTCATATCCGCAAAACCGTCAAGCCACAGTTTCTGGGTCCCAAGCTCCAGCGGCAATCCCCAGGAAATGGTCATCTGTTCAGTTGTACCGGGGAGGCTTGGGTTGTTGCGTCTGTAAACGTTTGTTTTCAGATACGAGAAGCCCGGAACTTGCCAATCCATGCCGAAACCGAACAAATATCGGTTTGCACCGGAAGCAAATTCGAACGTCGAGGCAATCAGGATATCTTTAATCGGGCCAACAGCGAGCGAACGCCCTGATATCTTGCCCAAGCTAAGGCGGGGGTGTAGCTCAGCGTAACTGTTCCCAGTGCTGTCGAAATCTGCAAAAGCAAAGGTGTCGCCGTAGCGCCACCTGTTGCCATGCATGAATGTGACTGTTGTGCGTGACCGGTCACCCAGCTCAAATGCCCACCCCCGCAACAATTGTACATTGGTGGATTGCCATTCCAGAATGTCCGCATTGGCGGTTTCAGTTGTCCAGAGCAATAACACCAACCCCAGCGCCGCAGTCCGAAAAATATCCCGGCGCATACTCATTTCGCGTGTATCACCTTCACATTACTGGAAGCGCAGGGAAACACTATTTGAAAGTCGGTATTGCCATTCTTGAGTGTGTTTATGTTAAGGGCCGCGCCGTGCAATTGAGCTATCCTGTAAGCTATGGCAAGGCTAAGCCCGACACGGTACACTGAATCTGCCGCATAGTTCCTGGAAGGCAACCGAAAGGGCTGTGTCATTTGCATTAAAGGGATGGAGCTTAGCTTTTCGCACAAACCTTCAATCTTGATACAAACTCCACCAGCATCCTCGGATAGTGTTAGCGTTAGAATTTCACCCGAGCGGGTCAAGTCGCAGGCGCTTGCCAGAATATTGAGCAGCATGCGGTGCACCGCACGTTCATCCGCGTCAATCAATACCACCTGATCCTGCAGTTTTGCCCTAACATCAACTCTACGGGCTGTTGCTGCATAGTGTGCGGCACTTACGACGTTCGGCAAAAGCGATGTGAGATCACATCTCGCCTTGGTTATATCCACGTTGCTGGTTTCAAATTGTGTAAGCAGCATGATGTCATCGATCATGGAAGTAAGATGGTTGCCGCTGGAATGAATCAACTTCAGATACTCAGCCACATCAGTGCTAAAACCTTTTTCCCCCATGAGCAGTTCAGAGAACCCAACAATAGCATTCAGCGGCGTACGCAGGTCATGGCTCATGTTTGAAAGGAATGTGGCTTTTGCCTCGTCTGCCGCCCGGGCTTCGTCACGGGCCAATCTCAGATCGAGTTCCAACCTGCGGGTTTCACCTACGTATCTGAGTGTTCTCTCAAGTTGCTGCTCGTCGAGCTTGCTTTTATCCAGATAGTCATAGGCACCGGCCCTCATCGCTGCGATATCTGCATCGTACTGGCTGTTGCCAGTCAGCATAACCAAGGGAGTCCCGGCTTCCCGTCCCCCAACAGCAGCGAGAAAATCGATGCCAGAGTGCGGCCCGATCGCGTAATCTACAAGTGCCAGGTCGAACTTCTGAGCTGCCAGGAAAGATATACCTTCGGCATATGTCTGTGCCCAGATCAGTTCGAAATTGAAATTGGGGATACGACCAAGCAGTGCCTTGACCCATTGTTGGTCAAGCACATCATCTTCTATCAATAAAAGACGATAACTGGCAGCCACGCTAGGATCATGCACGAAGTTAAACCCCTAAAATCGACCCCCTATAGTCGGCTTAGGCTGCAGAAATAGAATCAAAGGATATATTTATGCAGTTAGTTCGCTAACCAAACTAAGTGCACATAGTTAAATTTCCATAAAGAACAGTTGCATCACGCAGCGGAAACCCGGACACAAATCCATTGAAACATTGGCATCAAACGAAAACAAATTTATCCCGGTATGCCGAGATGATCAGCGTCGTCGCACCAGATCCGCCGGCTTCATGCCGAGCCTCATACCGACAGGGTCTGAAGCCGACATATATTTGGGAAGTTTTAGATACTATATCACCATGGCGTCATAGAGATTAAGCAGACAAATCATATGCTGCTCAAACCTGTGCAAAGTCCCCAAACAGGCGTGCGAAGCATGCAGCAGTGCACCACTGCTGCATACCGCAGCCAGCGATTAAGCCGTTCTAATATTGTTCAGGAAGTCATCAACAGCAACTGACATACTCTGTGCATGTTCGGAAAGAGCACCAGCAACGTTGAGCACCTCTTTGGCACCACTTCCTGTATCGTTCGCCGAAGAACTAACGCTGGCAATATTCGATGTCACTTCCTGCGTGCCAGCTGCCGCTTCCTGAACACTGCGAGATATCTCACCGGTTGCAGACGCTTGTTGATCGACTGATACGGAAATTGTTGTTGCAATTTCGTTCATCTCGTCAATAACCCTGCGTATACTGTCAATTGCAGTAACCGTGCTTTCGCTTTCCTGTTGAATGCTACCGATCTGGGCCGAAATATCCTCTGTGGCTTTTGCTGTTTGACTGGCTAGTGATTTCACCTCGGAAGCAACCACCGCAAAACCTTTTCCGCTCTCACCCGCTCTGGCAGCTTCAATAGTGGCATTGAGGGCCAGCAAATTGGTTTGCTCTGCAATATCACTGATCAAATTCACCACGTCTCCAATTTTTTGAGCAGCAGAAGCCAGGCTTTGCACAGTTGATGTACTCTTCTCTACTTCCTTTACCGCGGTGGATGCGATCTCACTGGACTGGTTAACTTGTCTCCCGATTTCTTCGATCGAAGCCGCAAGTTCTTCTGCTGCCGAAGCAACAGTCTGAACATTCACAGTTGCTTCTTCGGATGCTGCTGCAACAGCATTTGAACGTTCGCCGGTTTCCTGGGCATTGGAGGCCATACCGTTGGCAGTTGTCTGCATCTGTTCTGCAGAGGTTGCCACATTCCCGACAACGCCTTTCACACTATGCTCGAATTTGTCGGCAAGTTCGATCATCGCTGCGCGCTTTTCTTCCTCTGCCAAAGCCTCAGCTTCGGCCTTTTCGTCTGCAAGCCGCTTCTCTTCTATCTGCTTCCTCTCCAGCGCTTCCTTTTCTGCTTCAACTTTTTCCGACTGAATTCTATCGATCTCAATGGCATTTTGCCTGAAGACTTCTACCGCGCGCGCCATTTCGCCCATTTCATCTTGGCGATCCGTTGCCGGAATAGTTGATTGTTTGTCGCCATCGGCAAGTTTTCCCATGGCGGTTGTTAACAAAAGCACCGAAGAAGTAATAAGGCGCCCGATTTGAACCGCAAAAAAGCCACCAACAATGATAGCGATGATGGAAAATACCACCGCGAAGATTTCAGAGCTTTGGATACTGCTGGTCGCGCGTGGCCCCAGTTCATCTTGCCGCGATTTGTTGCCCAGTTTAATCTGTTCTACGCTATCGGCGATCCGCGGCCCTATAACATCCAATTGACCTTTAATGACGCCGTTGCGTTCAAAAATAACGCTGGTTACATCGCTGAACGCGCGCGAGTATTCCTGCGCATTGTTCACGAGTTCCTGCGCAAGAGCGCGACGTGTGGGGTTTTGAAGAGCCTCAAACATCTCCTGCGCATTGTTGCCAAATGCCTCCAGCTCTGCAGCCGCACGGTCCGCACTGGGTTGCTGGTTATCGACGAGAAAACGATTTGCATACAAGCGAGCGAGTAACAGATTTCTAAGCGTTTTGCCTGCCATAAAACTTGCTTCCGGATCGCCATCTTCGTACGCGCTCTCCATTATTTGTGTCAGGTTCCTTTCAGCAGCCGGACCGAGTGTATTCATCTGGTCTACCAGATTGTTTCGCTGGGAACGGAACCCAACGATTTGCTCGAAACCCGCGAGATAGGAGGCAAGTTCTGAAGACGCGTTTTCCAGCGCGCGAACGTCTTCGCCTACATCATAGTATTGAGCTGCCTGCTGAAACAGTTCGTTGCTTGACTTTACAAGATTTTGGGTGGCGGCCAGTCTTTCATGAACCATGTTCTTTGCGACATCGCTACCGCTGAGAATGTATTCCTTCGCCCCGAGCCGTACCAAAAGCAAATTTGCCTGCACGCGCCCAAGTTCATTTGTTTGTCGGGCTGTCGCTCTGTACTCCGTAAAGTTACCAAGAGCACCATACAGACCAAAAAAGGCTACGGAGCTTACCGCAACCAGGAAAACCAGGACAACACCAAACCCTATGCCAACTTTCTTTCCAATCCTGTAATTGTCAAACTTGGCCTTCCACCTTGAAAACCAACCGGTTGCAGCCTCAGAATAGATATCACCCTGTCTGGTATGAGAAGGTCTGGTGTTTATTGAATCTGCCACGGCGAATGTCCCTGTTTTTAAGCAATTGGCACCCCCATGGCATGGCCCACAGTTTGCTCATTTATTTAAGGAATCATTAAAAAGAGCCGTCGCGTCAGAAGAATGAAAAAAATACAATTTATTGGGTCATTCAATCAATTGATATAGGTAAACACACGCATTTAAATGAGGGTGAGATACAAATATCAGTGTTGTTCAAAACACGTGATTCACGTTTTCTGTGCATCGGGCGTGGTCACAATAAGACTTTCAACCGGACTGGCCGGGCATACGAAATGCCAGGCCAACGGATAGCGGACTACTGAGCATCAACCCAGTTCGCAACCACTTCCACATATGCCTCCGGCAGAACATGGCGGCTATTGAATGAAACACTGGTAGGTGTCCGCTTCGCCGCAGCGATCAGCTCCAGATTCTGTTTTTTGGTTGAATATTCATCCTTCTCCGCCGTGAGAAGCAACCAGGGAATATTGATCTCAGGTGCATATTTTATTGGTGCCACTTCAGGCACATTCCGGACCGCCGGAGGCACCATGGTTACCAAATGAGTAACACGCTTGTCTTCAGCCGCAAGCAGTGTCCCTATTTGCGCGCCCATACTGTAGCCCACGACCAAAACCCGACCGGTTTCTTCGTATTTCTTCATCATCCTGTTGAGGAGAAACTGATAGTCTTTCACCGTGTTTTTTATCATGGTCTGATAGGCAACACTGTCACCTTTGCGCGCAGCCTTGACAAGCTCAATCGGTTTTTCCTGACCACCACGAGCGCCATGCGCCCGGGCGTCAAGCGCCAGTACACGATAGCCACGCTTGAGAAGTTCTGCCGTTACATCGTCGCCGTACATCAGGTTATCAGCCGCTAGCCAGTAAAGGCTCGATCCCATCAATCCATGCATCAGAACGGCTATTGGCGCATCCTTTTTGGTCCCTGAAGACTGATAGACAAAGCCGGTGATACGGTCGCCGTCGGGCGCATCATAACCAAGCTGTTGAACATATGTCTGTGCCTGGACCTGGATACTCGCTGTCGTGATCGCAAAGATAATCGCGATCATTTTTATAATAGTTGCATTCATGAATTAGTCTCCTTTCCGGAGACCTTTTAGCGGCATCAAAGTCAAACAGGCGTCAAATGGCTTCAGCTTTCTTGCTCCAACCAAGGCTCGCTTTGGTACCACCTTGAACGCGACCCGCCACACTGAAGTCCACGCCAAAATGAGCACAAAGCCGCTCCACGAGAGCAAGGCCCACACCAAACCCTTCGCGGCCCGGCGCAAGCTTGCCAAATCCGACACCTGCATCTTGAATTTCAACCCCGTTGGCGCCCACGCTCACTGACACTTCGCCGCTATCGGTATAGGAAAGGGCATTCCTCAGGATATTTCCAACCATCACATGGGCCACTGGCTCTGGTACTGGCATAAGTATGTCATCGCCGCCTTTAAAACTGATCACCACGTCACGCCCATCCACCAGGTGTCGATAGGCTTTGATGCTGTCACAGCAAACAGACGAGATATTGCAGTGCTGTGCCCTGCCCGGGTCGCGCCCGAGCCACAATATGCCTTCAGTTAGCTGCTGCATGTCCCTGATCGCGGCCTTCAGTCTTTTGAAAGCAGGCGTGCTGTCGTACGTTCCTTCAAGAACCTCCGCAGCACCTACAGCAACGGCAAGCGGCGTTCGCAGTTCGTGACTGGCATCGCGGTTGAACTGACGTTCCCGCTCCATCAAATCCTGGATGCGCTTGTCCCGCTCCCCAATAGCCGCCGCAAGAGCATGCAATTCGACTGGTGCCTGTTCGGGCAGTTGAAATTCCGGCGAAACCTTGTCTTTCGCCGCCAGTTCAGACGCCATTATTTCCAAGGGGGCTGATACCTTCCGGGTCATCTTGTAGACAAAAAAGAGCGACACCAGAAACACTACACCGGCCAAAACGCCAATAATCACCAGATAGGACTTTATGCTCTCGGTCGAGCGTATGTACGCACGCGCGTTAAACAACATATAGAACCTCTGCCCATCCGGGAGAGACCGAATCGATACATGGAAATGCCCCTTTTCCTCGGCAAAGATTTCTGCATTTCGATCAACCCAGCCAGGATCAATTTGCTCCGCCATCCAGTCGGGCATGCCTTCGGTACCAATAAAATATTGCATCTCGAGAAACCGCGCGGTTCCGCTGGCTTCGGATAAGGGGTGTTCATTGTCGATAAACTGCTCCGCAGCATGTCTAACCTGATAATCAAAAATTTCATCCTCGAGATCAAAACCGAACATGACGATCATCACAGCAAACAGTAGGAAGCTGACAATGGTCGAACCGATATAGTTCCGCATGACAAGCCCGCGCACCTTGAACCTTTTATTCGTCATGAAACCCTCTGTCCTGCAAAGCGTAACCCTTGCCTCGAAACGTTTTAAGAAAATGATGATATCCCATGTCTGCCAACACCTTTCGCAGATTATAAATATGGGTTCTGAGGGCTCCGGATTCGGGGGGATCTTCTCCCCACAACGTATAACTGATGTTCACTGAAGAGACGATATCGGGGGCACCCTCGATTAACAGAGCAAGGATGGTACATTCTTTGTCGAGAAGTACAGCTGTCTTACCGTTCGCGGTTACCACTGACTTCTCTTTATCAAGAACCAAACCGGCATAGGAAAGCCGGAGACACTGTCGGGCTTTGGGGCGTCGAGCCAACGCCTCAACGCGCATTCTCAGTTCTCTCAAGGAGAAGGGCTTTACAAGATAATCGTCTGCGCCAACAGCAAAGCCCGCCTCCTTGTCGTCAATCGTATCACGGGCTGTCAGCATAATGATGGGGGCCTGAAGCCCGGCAGCTTTCCGATAAGCTTTGCATACTTCAAGCCCGTTTTTACCCGGCAACATCAGATCAAGCACGATCACATCATACTCGTTGGCAAGGGCCAGCTCCAGCCCCTGGTCACCGCTATAGGCAAAATCGAGCGTAAAGTCTTTTTCAAGATAATCAGCAATGTTCGCCTGGATATCCAGGTTGTCTTCCACAACCAAAATGCGCATGAGCTCTTCCTGTCTGATGATCAAAGAGCATAGGCCCACCAATGTCAAACAGACGTCAAAAAAGAGGAAAAGGCCTGCGCTTTCCCATTTCACCTTCATTTGACACAACACTGGTTAATCTTGCCATCCTCATGACAGGAGGAACTATTGCAAAATAAAATAGAACTGACCCGGATCAGGCATTATTTCGACACCACAACAGAGCGGATAGAGTTGTTTCGCAACCTCTCGCAAACCATTATATCGGGAGAAAGCCTGGCCATTGTTGGGCCATCGGGAGCTGGAAAATCAAGCCTGCTTTCCATTGCTGCCGGGCTCGAGATCCCTTCGGAAGGCGACATCCGCTTCACCATTGGCGGAAAGCAGGTGGACGCGCTGGCAATGCGTGCAAACTCGGGCTTTATTTTTCAGCAGTTTCATTTGATGCCGGAATTGGATGCAATCGGAAACCTGGCCCTTCCTTTAAGGCTCAAGGGCGACCCTAACGCATTCGACAAAGCCGCAGACTGGCTTTCAAAAGTAGACTTGAAAGACCGTGCCCGGCATCACCCGCATCAACTGAGCGGCGGCGAACAGCAACGCATCGCTGTCGCACGGGCATTTGTCTCCACTCCCCGATTCATCTTCGCCGACGAGCCAACAGGCAACCTGGACGCCCGCACATCTGAAGGGGTAACAGACCTGATGTTCGACTGTGCCCGGGAAACTTCCTGCGGCCTTGTGATCGTAACCCATAGCAAACGGCTGGCACTGAAGGCTGACAAAAGCTTGCGGCTTGAATCTGGTTTGCTGGAGCTGGTCGCATGATGAAACTGTCGCTTGTTTTTGAAAACATCGCGCTTAATTTGCGGGGCGGTGATGGCAGGGTCAGTATGTTGACCCAAACGACTTTACTTTTTTTTCTGCTGACCCTGACTCTGACGAGCACATCAATCCAGCGTTATTTAACAGAAAATCTGGACCAGATGCTGGGTTCGGACATGGTCCTTGAAAGCCACTCTCCGCTTGATGACGTGACACAAAAATCGCTCTCCGAGCTCGTAGACAACGTATCCCGAACCAGATTGATGGGTATTACACTAACCTTCAAGGACCGCTGGGAACGGGTGCAATTGAAACTGGTGGACAGTGCCTATCCGCTGCAAGGCGAACTAACGGTGGGAGAGACCCAGGCGTCACCTCCCCTACCTGCAGAAAAAGGCCCTATCATAGGCGAAATCTGGCTGGGCCCTCGTCTTGCGACCAAGCTGGGAGCACGCGTGGGAGACACTCTCACCCTTGGCGGTCGTCCACTTCAGGTGAGCCGAATTATCTTTCATGAACCGGACCGCATTTTGGAAGGGCACAGCGTGGCAATGCGGGCCATGGTGCATGAAGACACCGCTAGCAATTTGCCTCTTGGCAGCAGCAACGAGCGGTTCCGCTATCTGCTGTCCGCCGACCAACAACAGCAACAGAAGATCGAGGCCTGGGCGAAAGAAGCGCTGCCGGGTGCAACACTGATCAAAAAATATGGTGGCCAACACCCGCTCGCCGGGTTTTGGAAACGTACGGAAAACTTCCTCGGCCTCGCGTCCGTCATTCTATTCTTCATGGCGGCGGTAGCTCTGGACATGACCAACCGTAGATGGCTCGCCAATATGCGCTATCGATTGGCGATTTACACGAGTTTTGGCACACCGCTGCGCACTGGTATCACAATGGCCGGTGCAGAATGGTTGATCACTTTCCTGATTTCATTGTTCTTCGCCGTCTTTATAGCGGGTTTTTCCCATTCGCTGATAATTGCCGAGCTACAATCATATTTCCCGGGGCTGGAAGGGGAGTGGCAGTTGACCCGGGCTCTGAAAACCGTTGGCCTCGTTTTTTTGCTGCTATTGGCACTGCAGGTACCCAGTTTTATTCAACTGCGCCACGCTTCTCTGCTGTCGTTGATTCGAAGCGGGTCGGAAAGCAGCTATGTCTGGCAAAGGCTTTTGTGGGGTGTATCGGCGGTAACGCTACTGGCGGCAGCTTATTCGGACAATCTCTTGCTGACGGCCATGACCTTGGCAGCAATCATCGCCGCGCTTGCGTTCATGATAGCGCTGACCTGGCTCGTACTATGGCTTGGCGACCACTGGGGGCGCAGGCGTACAGGACTGCTTCCTTTCGCCTTCTTCATCATGCGCCAGCGGTTGTTCGCCAAATCCGCCCAGATAATGGGACTGGGGCTGTGTGGCCTGCTTCTGTTGTTCACACTGATGCTGATGAAGGACCTGGGAGGAATGATGGAAAGCTATGGTCGCACACACGATGGCAATCTCCTTGTTTCAGAAGCGCAGGCAGACCAAATTGACGCCATTCATGACTGGGCCAATGATACAGGCAGCCAAGTACGCCAATTGCGTCCGTTTGTCAGCGCCCAACTCGTTATGATCAACGGTGTGTCCCTGGCTGATTATCTCCAGACGCCCAGCGATACCATGACGACACTCCAGAAACCAATCCGGCTAAGCTGGACCGACGACATGCCTGCCAACAACAGGCTCATGGGCGGCACATGGTGGCAAAACCATACCGATAACTGGCAACAGATTTCCACCGAACCCGAGGTTATGACCGACATGCGTCTTTCGTACGGCGACCAGCTCACCTACCTGATAGATGGACGCAGTTATGAGTTCACTCTTGTGGCCAGCCATGCCTACCAACCGGGTGGTGGCTCGATCACCTTTTGGTTTCAGGTGCCCGGGTCCGCTCGCAGTCAAATAGTAGCGCCAACGCGCTATATGGGTAGCATGGAGCTACCGGAAACCGCTTGGGACAAACTCGCCGGGCTTTGGCAACGCTATCCAACTCTTTCGCTTGTGCCTATGAAGGAATTGACCGAAAGATTTGATCGTACCCTCGGCGTCGTAACTAAGGTGACAAACGGCTATGCCGGGATGGTGCTTTTGCTCTCGCTGTTTGTGCTCGCTGCTTCGGTCAGTGGTTACCGTGCCGATGACAGGCAAAAAAACGGCTTACTGATGAGCATGGGGCTAAAGCCTGCGGATTGCTTGTGGCTCAATTTCTATGATTGGGGCATTTCAGCACTTATTGCCGCTACTGGCGCCGTTGTCGGCACCTGGATCGCGGGCGTTTTGATCTACGACGCTCAATTCGGCCTGAACTATAACCCCGACATGCTGTGGATTTTAGGAACGCTGACAGCCATGGTTACGGTAGTTTGCCTGGTTGGTTACATCGCGTGTCGCGGAAGTCTGAGGGTATCGGTGCGAGATTTACTCGCATCGTGACTCAAACTTCTCCAACTGGAACCAAGCACTCTGGTAGCCCAAATGCCCTGAGCGACACCAACAAAAACGCTCTTTTGCCCACCAACCCCATATTCTTTACCGCAACCTTGCGCCACGCTAAAGGGTCAAAAAGAATGTTGGATAGCTGCTGGAACAGGTATTATGCGGGCTGAAAGCCATTCAGCTGATGGCAAAGCTTTCAGAGGAAGCGTGGAGAGGAATTCTCTCGAAAAAAACGACGGTCCCAAGAGGCGAAAGCAAACGTATCTTTCAGGTGTCATTCTACCGGCGAGGCTCCCTGCGGCGGCAAGATGCACGTCAGGGACAGGTCTCCAACCCGTCCTCATCTTCAACCAGACGCGCATCAGACAGCGACATCTGAAAAGCCCTATCTGACGCCAGAGCAAAAGGTGCTCTCACCCCGTCCATACTCATGCCGCTGCGCACCAGACAAGAGAGGCTGACACGGCCAGTTTGCCAGACGCCAATTTCCGCAGACTTGAAGAAGGCCGTCATATCCACACCGCCAGAGCAATTAGCGCCCGCCTGACAACTGCCGCCCAAATATACTTTGCCTTCAGGGGCCTGATCAATTCGATAGTCGAACTGAAGCTCCATGGCGCCGTTCATTTCGCGCACCAGCGAGATCGGTTCAGTGGACTGAAAAGCAAAATAGCCCGGCGTTTCGGACGCCCAGGTCAGGCGGATTGCATCTTCCTGTGCATCCCTGTCCACAGCCCTGAAAGACGCACCCGCAGCCACGATTGACCAGGGGTCTTCAGCCCGGCCTTTGGTGAAATACAGATATTTGTTTTCAGATTGAAGGCCTGCTCCTGCATCTTCCGGCAAAACGGCCATATTGACGCTGTCCGCATAGCTCAGGCCATACCCGTAGGCGAATAGCGGGTCATATGGCTCAACGCCGTGGTTGAGCGACACCTGGTCGGGGCGTCTGGGCCAAGAGAAGGTGAGGCGACCTTTGAAATCATGATCAATGTCACCGGTTTCACCCGAAAACAGAACGTCCGCGATGCCGGCACCTTCGCTGCCCGGCCACCAGGCGGCAACAAATGCATCAGACGCATTGAGCAAAGGGTTGACCCACATCGGCCGACCGGACGTGAAAATTGAAACCGTCGGAATGCCGTCCCGCTGCAGTTGACGCAACTGGGCAAGCGCGACTTCATCATGGAATACTAACGATTGCACATCGCCCTGAAACTCGGCATAGGGCTGCTCACCAAACACAACGATTGCAACGTCAGGCGTGCCTCCGTAGGAACCGTCAGCGGAAAACTCGGTAGCGCCGCCCGCCTGCTCAACCGCCGCCTCGATGCCATCAAGGATTGTGTCCGCATTCGGGAACAGGCTGTTGTCGAGCCCGCCGCCCTGCCACGTCAGGGTCCAGCCACCTGCCTGGGAAGAAACGCTGTCCGCTCTGTCGCCTACCACCAGCACCTTCTGGCGCGGTGAAAGCGGCAAAACATTGTCATTGTTCTTGAGCAGAACCAGTGACTCGCGCACTGCCTGGCGCGCAACTCGCCTGTGTTCGGGCATGCCGAGGACTGCTTCATCACCCGCCCAGCGTCGCGCTGAGGGTTTTTGAGCTTCAAATACGCCGGCGCGCACCTTGACCCTCAGGATACGGCGGACTGCATCGTCAAGCCGCGCCATCGGTATCTCGCCGTTCCTGGCTTGCTGCAGTGTATTTTCGTACAGCCCTTTCCAGCTGTCAGGTGCCATGAACATATCAACGCCCGCATTAATCGCACGCGGGCAACTGACGTTGGTGCAGCCTTCAACCTGGCCGTGGGCGTTCCAGTCACCAACCACAAAGCCCTCGAACCCGATCTGGCCCTTAAGCACATCGGTGAGCAAGCCCTTGTGACCATGCAGTTTCTCGCCGTTCCAGCCTGAAAAAGACGCCATTACTGACTGAACCCCGGCGTCAATGGCGTTGATGTAGGGCAGGCCATGAATGTCGCGCAGCTCTGTGGCCGACATCTGGGCGTCCCCCTGGTCCACCCCATCCTTGGTGCCGCCATCGGCAACAAAGTGTTTGGCAGATGCAATGACCTTGCTGTCGCCGAGAAAGCCGTCTTCACCAAACACACCCTGTACTCCCTCGACGATCGCAGCGGCATATTTTGACGGCATTTCAGGTGTCTCGCCAAAACCCTCGTAGGACCGGCCCCAGCGGTTGTCCCGCGGCACGGCCAGCGTCGGCGCAAATGTCCAGTCATGACCCGTGACCCGAAGCTCCCGGGCTGTAACAGTCATGATATCCCGCATCAGATCCGGATTGTTCATGGCACCAAGCCCGACATTGTGCGGGAATATGGTACCGCCAATGACATTATTGTGGCCATGAACAGCATCGATGCCCCAGATAAGCGGGATCGCGACACCGCCATCGCTATCGTCAATCGAGGCCAAAAAGTACCCGTCGGCGGCTTCAACCCATGCATCAACCGCTGCATAAGGCAAGTCACCCGGCGCGGAGTTTCCTCCACTCAGTACAGAACCCAGATTGTAGGTTTTGACCTCTTCCGGCGTTACAGACGCGGTGTCCGCCTGGATGACCTGTCCCACTTTTTCCTCAAGTGTCATGCGGGCAAGCAGTGCGTCCACTCTTTGCTCAACTGCCTCATTCCGAAACCGGGCTGTATCAACAGACGGCCAAACAACCTGACTGGCTGTTGCTTCTTGCTGATGGTCGTTTGAAGGACGGTCCGCATCGCTGCACGCCACCAATGTGAGCGCCGTGCCAGTCATCAACGCTATAAGGCGCAATCTCAGCATTTTCATTCCCTGGTTCCCCTTATTGCTCGGCATACGGCCACCAACCTAACCGGTCATTTCCTCAAGTTCCTTGCCACGGGTCTCCGTGACCTTTTTCCAGATAAAGACCGCGGAGAGGCCAGCAAAAATCATGTAAATGCTGTAGGTAAAGCCAAGCCCGATTGCCGCCAGGAAGATCGGGAAAGTCATGGTGATGATGAAATTGGCGCCCCACTGCGCCAGGCCACTTACCGCAAGGCCTGACCCCCGGATCTGGTTCGGGAACATTTCACCCAGCATGACCCACATCACCGGCCCCCAGGAACCATTGAACATGAAGACATAAACATTTGCCGCGATCAGCGCCACGATCCCCATCTCGTCAGACAATTGAAGCCTGCCGTCCGCGCCCAAACTCCCCGTCGCAAACGCGAAGACCACCGTGGCAAGGGAAATGGTCATGCCGATCGAACCAATAAGCAGAAAGGGTTTTCTGCCGACTTTGTCGATAAGGGCCAGCGTGGTCAGCACGGCTGCAACACTGACAGCCCCGGAAATGATATTGATCAGCAAGGCATCGGCTTCGGTAAAGCCAACCGACTGCCACAAAACAGCGCCGTAATAGAAGACGACATTGATACCAACAAGCTGCTGGAAAACTGCCAGACCAACGCCAACCCAAACGATGGGGCGGATCTTGCCCGTGTCAGTCACCTTAAGATCGCGAAAGGATGGCTTGTGGTCGGCAGCCAGTGATTCGTATATTTCCTTAAGCTTTGCCGAAGCCGCAGCCGCACCAAACAGCTTATTCAGCACGCTTTCGGCTCTGTCCTTCCTGTCAGCAGCCACCAGATAACGCGGGCTTTCCGGAATGAGGAACAATGCAAGGAAAAAGACAGCTGCCGGAATGATCTCCATCCAGAACATCCACCGCCATGTGGCAAACCCGAGCCACAGTTCGGCCATGGACGAACTGGAGATACTGGCGAGCAAATAGTTGCTTATGAAGGCAGCAAAAAGCCCGACAATAATGGCGATCTGCTGAACGGTAGCCAGTGACCCCCGTATGTGAGCTGGCGCGATTTCACTGATGTAGGCTGGTGTCATGACACTTGCCGCCCCCACGGCAAGCCCTCCCAGGACACGATACAGGACAAATTCCAGCGAACCATTGGCGGCGCCAGACCCCCAGGCGCTGATCAGGAACATAACAGCTGCAGAGATCAAAAGGGCTTTTCGACCATAAAGATCGGCAAGCCGACCGGCTGCAAACGCACCAGCAGCGCTGCCAAGCAACATGGACGCAACGTTAAAACCCGTGCCCGCACTGTCTGTGTTAAAGGCAGCCTGCAGGCCGTCAACGGTACCGTTGATGACGCCGCTGTCGAAGCCAAACAAAAAGCCGCCAAGTGTCGCGATACAACTGATGAATATGATAAAAACGAGATTGTCTTGCCGATTGGACATCGTCGAGGTCATGCACAGGCTCCATATGTCAAAGTAGCTTCCCCCAAGCCTGACCGCATACCGCGCGCCGCACTCCAGGAATGCGGCTTCATCTCCCCAACGCGATATGGTTAAAGGCCTGTTCAGGCATCCTTGCTATTACAAATAGGTGTCCTTGTCCAGAAATTATGGAAGCGCTTTCATATTGAATTAATGCTTGAACTGTCATTAACAAACAGAGTTGCGCGTGATTAGAATTCAGACCTGCGGCGGTGATGCGGTTGAACTACGCAGAACAAACTCCACATCAAGGACGACGGGCGTTTCAGACGCTACTTTTTTGCCTTTTTGCATATCAATCAATAGACCGGCTGCAATCTTCGCCATTTCCTCAACGGGCTGACGCATTGTCGTGAGAGCCGGAGACAAAACCGATGCCATTGGAGTGTCATCAAACCCAACGACAGAAAGTTCATCAGGCACTTTGATCTTCAATCGGTCTGCCACGACGATAACCGCCGCCGCCATGTCATCGTTGGCCGCGAAAATGGCCGTTGGTCGACGAGATTGGCTGAGAATTTTCATAGCAGCATCAAGCCCGCCTTCGAAAAGATACCCCCCTGTCTGAATCCAGTCTTCAGGAACACTAAGCTTTCTGGCAGCGATGGTTTCTCGAAAGGCCTTCAGACGCTCCCGAGAGTCCGCGTGCTCCGGGTCACCGGCAATGAAACCGATGCGCTTGTGTCCCAGAGCAATCAGATGTTCTGTCATCTCTTGTGCGGCTTCAAAATCATTGATTTTGACAGAAGGCATCCCTGGGTAGGGAGCACTGGGAGAAATGCGCGCGGTAGGCACATTCTTGCGTTCAAGGGCGGCAAGCAGAACTTTGTTGTCACAGGCAGGAGGTGTGAGGATGGCCCCGGAGAGCTTTAGCTTTGTCAGAAAAGATTCGATTTCGTCCAGAGCCGTAGACCGACCAAAATGCTCCACAACCAGATGAAGGCCTGCCTCTTTACACTGGCGCATGGCGCCCCGCTGCATACCGGATAAATACTCCCCGCCCGGCGCTTCGTCAAACAATAGCCCCAGCAAATAGGACCGGTCACCCGCCAGACTTCTCGCATAAACATTGGGCTGATAGTCCAGTTTCGCGGACGCCTCAAGAACCGCTCTCTTCTTGTCTTCCCGGACATAGCGCTCACCGTTGAGAACACGGGAGACCGTGGTCACAGACACACCGGCTACCCGCGCCACGTCAGAGATAGTGATCTTTGAAACTTTTTTACTGGTCATACCTTTGCATATCCGATTTAGTGTGATCAGTGAAAGCGTTTTCATAGGTTTATGTTGCAGGATGTATCAATCCGTTCTGAATACAGGTTATAGGCTCATGGCGCAGCCCAAATGACCAGTGTGCCCGAACCACAAAAAAACCTGCCATGGCCATCCCGTCTTGGTTACGGCGTGGGAGACTTTGCGCTCAATATGTTCTGGCAGGGAACAGGGTTCTATCTCTTGTTTTTTTACACAGATGTTGTCGGCCTGCCGAATGCAGTAGCCGGGCTGGTTTTTGCCATTGGCGGGTTGTGGGACGCCTTTACTGATCCGGTCATGGGTGTCGTGGCAGAGCGCACCCGCAGCCGCTGGGGTGCCTATCGTCCCTACCTTCTGCTCGGCGGACTCCCTTTGGCAGGGTCTTTCGTCCTGCTGTTTGTGTCGCCAACCCCCATTGCCGGACTGCCTGTGGCGGTGACGGCGGCAGCAGCCCTGATTTTGTTCAAAACCTGTTACACCGTCGTCTCAATACCCTACTCTACGCTCGGCGCCCGCATGACCGATGACAGTGATGAGAGAACGCGGGTCGCAGGTATCAGAATGTATTTTGGTTTTCTGGGAGGTTTGAGTGTGATCTCTCTCGCCAGCTATTTTCGCGAAAGCCTTCCGGACGAACAGGCCTTTCCTATCATGGCCATGGTGTGCGGGCTGGTGAGCCTCGGCATTTTCACCTTATGTTTCTGGGGCACAGAGTCCGCCGCTCGACGCCCGCCAAATGCCCCGGTAGCTGCCGATTTTACGCAGATCGTCAAAACGCTTGCGCTCAACAAAGCGTTTCTTCTTATTCTTGGCGGCATCGTGATGGTGACGGTTGCGGTCACCATCATCAGCTCGACCATTCTCTATGTATTCGAATATGGCTACGGTGACCAGGCTGCCGGAGGGACCGCGCTGATGATCATGGCAGGCGCACCGCTTGTCACCATTCCCATCTGGTCTTTCATTGCCTTGTGGCTCGGCAAAAAACCAGCGTGGCTGCTGGGTAGCGCCGTGACACTGATGGGACTGATAAGCTTGTATCTGAGTTCTTCGGGCACTGCCCTTGCTGCTCTTCTGGCGTTCGGCCTGATAGCGCTCGGCATGAGCTCTTTTGCGGTTCTTTTCTGGAGCATGCTGCCCGACACCATCGAATACGGCGAGCATGAAACAAACGTCAGAAACGAATCCAGCATTATCGGCGTTGTTTCTTCCGGTCAAAAAATTGCCCTCGCAGCAACGGCCTACGGCGTAGGGCTGTCACTGGATGCGATCGATTACAGCGCTGGTGTCGTGCAAAGCCAGGCAACGATCGATAACCTCATCCTGTTTGTAACCGCCGTACCAGCACTTGCTATTGTCGGGTCTGCGCTCCTGATGGCGTCTTACCCCATCTCTTCCTCGCTGCACCGCAAATTCACAGACGAACTGCATACGCGTCACGAACACCCTCGTCAGTGAGCTAACTCGTTTGCAGGACGCGCCTGAGCGCTTTTTTTACCGGTTTAATTTCCGAAGCAACTGTGCCCGCAATCGCCGGGAGACCATTTCGTCCATGGGGCCAAGAGCGCCACGGGCGGCTTCTGGCAGGTGTTCAGCAGGGCGTTCTGACGGCCCGAACACATAATAGTCGAAGAGGTCACGCCATGCTTCTTTCTCCTGCATGGAGCGATCTCTCAGGCTGAGCAAGCCATGCAGCAAGGCATCCATCGGGTCGTCGATATGGCGTGGTACATCGTTCCACCAATAGTTTATCATGATGCTGAAATCATCGAGCGCCTCAACCTGATGCCACCACAGGGCCGGGAAGAAAACCACGTCACCTGGTTCAAGTTCTGCGACCTGCGCGGATGCAAGCGCATCGCGAAACCGAGGATACTGGTCGAAATCCGGCTCCCGTATATCCACCATGCTCACTACCTGCCCCGCTGGTGTTGGCTCCAGTGGACCCGGATACAGGTTTTGAACCTGCTCTGGCGGAAACAGGGTAAACCGTCTGCGCCCCACCATGCAGCAGGCAAGATTGTGGGACATATCAAAATGTGCTGCGGCTACCGTTTGGTTGCCAATCCAGATGCTTGCAAGCAGGTTTTCGTGCTGGAACATGGCGTGGTTCAGCGGCAGGTCATTTTCCCGCCGCAAACCCGGCAGGTACAAATCCAGATCTGTAGAACCGATGTACTTGTAGCCTGACTTGGGATTGCCCCGGGCCTCGATAATTGAGTCCAGAAAGGCGTCGAATTCCACCGTCATGGCTTGAAAGTTCGGCCGGGTAACGGTGTCATCGTAAAAAAAGCGGCCATCAATGTCTGGCGGCCCCATAAAAGCTGTAACCGGTTTTCCGCTATGAAACTGCTTGAGATAGGTAGCCGCTTCTGTTGCGGATTCCAGCCCTTTTTGAACGAGGGGCCAGTCCAGAGCTACACCCTTCAGTACTACAGGCTCTGCCTCAGATACGAGATCATCATAAGGAATAGCGTCAGGCTTGATACCCGTCAGTTCCTTTACCTTATTAGTAGCGCGCAACCCGGACCCTCCCGTTACTCAGTTAAGCATTAATCTGATCTAACAGCTCACGATTGGTCGGCAGCATTGTCGTCAGACGGGAAGCACTGCGCTCAACCGTGTCGAACTTCTTTTGTGCAAGTGCCTTGAGGCTTTCTGGGACGCCGCCTGACTTCGTATGAGCGCCGTAACCCATGCCATACAATACATACTGATAGCTCGCGGGCGGGAAAACCGCATAACTGGCTGCATTGTCGCGCCAGGGGACACGTTGTGTCCATAGCGAAAGGTCATTGCGCAGGCTTTCCGGAATACTGGAAGCCGCGCGGTTATCTTGCCAGAATGCTTCCTCGCGGTCGCTCAGACAGTAATGCAGTTTCAGGAAATGGATAATATGATCCCATATCTTTTGGAGACTGCTGTTGAATATGTCTGAGGCGTCTTCCATCTGGTCCCGGTTAGCTGGCATGTGGTCTGCAACCATGTTTGCCGCCGTTTCTATTAACATAAGGGCCGACGCTTCCAGCGGTTCAAGGAATCCTGCGGAAAGGCCAATGCCAATACAATTTTTCTTCCAGAAAGTTTCCCGGTATCCCGACCCGATCCCGAGTTTGCGGACCGGTAGTTTGGCGAACTCGCGTTCGTCAAGGCCAAGATAGTCCCGGATACAGTTCACGGCGCTCTCTTCATCCATATGAGAACTGCTGTAAACATGCCCGACACCTCGCCGTGTTGACAAGCTCACGTCCCAAATCCAGCCAGCTGCCTGCGCGGTTGCAACCGTCGAGGACTGGACAGGATCACCTTCACGGTAAGGTGCCTGAACGGCGAGCGCCGTGTCCTGAAACAGGATGTCGCTTTTGGGTTTGAGCGGTACGCCAAAATGCTCACCGAGCAGCAGTGAGCGAAAGCCTGTGCAGTCAATGAACAGGTCACCTGTGATGACACCACTGTTTTTTGTTTCGATTGCTTCTATGTCGCCGTTTTCAAGAGCCTTGAGCCCCACCATGGTATCCGCAATATGCTGAACGCCCAAATGCTCGACGCAATGTTGCCGCAAAAAGCCAGAGAATGCACCCGCGTCAAGGTGGTACCCATAGTTGGAAAAACCACCAAAATCCGGACTCGTGATCTGCTTGGGGGCAAGATGCCGCTCACAGATATGCTCCTGCGGACAAACAGATGCTGAGAAAGACAGGTTGCCGCCGTTTTCAAGCCAATACTCAGCAACATTTTGCTCATCGAAGCCTTCCGGCAGGTCAAACGGGTGATAATAGAATTCAGATTGGTCCCCGCGGCGCCAATGCCGGAATTTGGAACCCTGCTTGAAAGAGGCATGACAGTTCCGGACAAAGTCTGCCTCGCTTATACCCAGTGTTCGCAGGGTTGTGCGCATGGTTGGCCAGGTGCCTTCGCCGACACCAATGATCGGGATATCCGGTGACTCGATCACGCAGACACGTATACCGCCGCCATCGACAGGCCGGTTTTTTGCCGCAAGAAGTCCCGCTGTTATCCAGCCGGCGGAACCACCGCCTACGATAACAATTTTTCTGATCGGTGCTGGCATATGCTGTTCCAATCAACCCGTTGCGTCAATCACTCTCGACCGCACAGTAGCGAGAGATAAATTCCTCATGTGTGGGCATCTGCGCCACAGCGGCCTTGATGCGGCCACTCAGCCCCTCAAGCGACGCCTTGAGCTTGGATGTTTCCATCAACTGCCCTGCCCTGTGATAGCCTTCACTTTCAAGCCGCTGGCCCCGCATCACCTGCAGCCATGATTCGACACGGAACAGGTCGGCTTCCCCCTGATATACGAAGGCATTTTCGCGGTAGAGCGCAATGCGTTCCTTGAGTGTATCGGGAATGTCGAGCGTTTGCCTGTCTCGCCAGAAGGGCGTGTCATCACGTTCTGTCAGCACATAATGCAGGATAATGAAATCCCGGATGCTCTCAAATTCCTCATCTGCCATCTGGTTGAACCGATCGACCAGAGACTGGTTGAAACCTGAAAACGGAAACATCTGAACCAGGCGCGTGGCTGCAATCTGGAAAAGATGGATACTTGTCGACTCAAGCGGTTCCAGAAATCCGCTGGACAGCCCGAGCGCAATACAGTTCTTTTCCCACATTTTTTTGCGGCGTCCGGTGAGAAAACGGATCACACGAGGCTCGAACAGGGGCTCACCGTCCAGCGATTTCATGAGCGTGTCGCGCGCCTCATCGTCGCTGATGTAATCACTGCAAAAAACATGGCCATTGCCCACCCGGTGCTGCAGCGGGATGCGCCACTGCCAACCCGCTTGCCTTGCGATCGAGCGCGTATAGGGCGGCATGTCTCCCGAGAGTTTGGTCTGTACGGCGAACGCGCTGTTCATCGGTAGCCAATGCGACCAGTCATCGTAGCCGACACCAAGTGTTTTTTCGATCAACGCTGCACGAAAACCTGTGCAGTCGACAAACAGGTCACCTTCGACAAGGTTGCCTGATTCCATCTTCAGGCCTTCGATAAAACCTGTCTCGGAGTTTTGAAGCACATCAACAAATTTGCCTTCGATGCGCTTCACCCCTCGCCGCTCGCTCAACCCCCGCAGGTAGCCAGCATAGAGGCTGGCGTCCAGATGGTAGGCATAATTGATATTCAACTGATCCGACTTGGCAAACCTGCCTGCCTCCGCAGCACGGAGTTCGAGGCAATAGTCGTTCAAGTCGCCACCGAAACCTTCTGACCGCGCCTGCAGCCACAGGTGATGAAAATCGGCCATCCAGGTCGGCTTGCCACAGGTACCAAACGAATGGATATATTTGTCACCCAAACCACCCCAGTTTTCGAACGAAATACCCAGCTTGAAGGTGGCCCGTGCCGCACGCATGAAATCCACTTCATCAGCGCCGATCAACTCGTGAAATCTGCGATGCGTCGGGATGGTTGCTTCACCAACACCGACAGTGCCAATCTGGTCAGACTCGACAAGCGTGATATCAACGAGTTTGTTTAACTGCGCAGACAGCATGGCAGCTGTCACCCAGCCTGCGGTACCGCCACCCGCGATTACCACCCGTGTTTTTTGCCTACCGTTATTCATCACCGCTGTTCCCTGGCCTGATCGTCGCCACTTCCAAAGCTGCCGCGATCATGCATCGTCCGCCTGCAACTTCCTCTCGACCAGCGACCTTATGTTGTCGAGCGACGACATAACCCAAACACAGGGCGCGAGAAGCCCTGCAAGATGTAGTTTCTCAAGATCGTTCCCGTGCAAATTCTGAAATCGTTGCTCGTTGATCGAGAAAACGTCAGGCACGCTGTATTGCTGACTGTCGCTGATCTTGATCTCCAATGTTGCGGGTTCAATCAAATCCAACTCTTCGAGGGCTATAAAAAACGCCTTGCTGAAGGCAACGCCCGTGTGCAGCGTTTTCAGCACTTCCATAATGCCCTCAAGATAAGGGGAATATCCCCCTTGTGGCAGAAAGAGCGGGTGTCCTTCTTCCGTACCCACCGCAGGGTTGTCCAGATCAATACGAATAACAGGGGAAGCTTCTTCCTGGGCTCCAGCCACTGGCTTTTTCAACCCAATGGAAAAAGGCCCGCGCGCCTGAACCGCAGGCATATAGCCTGCATGCCAAACGCCATTAGAAAGAAAGAGGTTTTCATCCCGTTCCAGACCAAGGAGCGCCACAGACTGAAAATCGCCCGACGCATCCCGGCGAAACACAATGGGGTACTCGCGCTGCAGCGCACGAAACTCGTTTGGAAAAACCAGAACCTGATTAACGTGGTCGTCAAAGGCTTCGCCTCTTTCGCCCCCAACCTTCAGGTTTCCGTGCTCAATATTGTCCAGTAGCACGACGTTCGTCATGATGTTCCCCTGCAGACCAACTCCGAAAACTATCCTATTGCAATCGCGCGGAATTACCAGTTCTTGAACAACTTATCGCGCAACAAGCCATAAAAAAACAAGGACCGCTCCGAAGAGCGGCCCCCAGTTTTAGCGATTGCCGCATGCCCGTGGCATAGCGTCAGAACTTGTAACGTGCACCCAGGAAGAAACGTGGTTTGTTTTCACGGGCAAACCACAGGTTGGTTTCATCGCGACCATAAGTCCTGCTGCTCTCACCAGTGAGGTTAATCCCTTCAAAGGTAACCGCTATATTTTCGGTCACTGCATAACTGACGTTCACATCAATTGTTGCGAATGATTCGACAAATACCGGATTGCGGAAACCACCACCGCGGTTTGCGGAGGCAAGGAAGTCGTCACGCCAGTTGTAGGCTATGCGTGCCGACAGGCCATAGTTTTCGTAGATCAAGGTCAGGTTGGCGGTATCGGACAAACCGGTGAGCGCAAACTGGTCCTCACTGGGGTCGGCTCCGACATCAAAGCCCACGTCACCGTCGACCAGCGTATAGCTACCAGCCACACCGATACCCGTGTCACCAAAGAAATGCTGGAATGCCATCTCGAGGCCGCGAATTTCTGCTTCCTCATTGTTGACAGGCGACGTCAATTCAAACGCATACAACGGGTCGTCACCGTTGGGTTCAACGTCCAGGTCTGTTTCGAGCTGGATGTAGAAAGCGTCATCAAGCGCACCAGACGCGGTTTGATTGGCCTGGAATACCGCTTGCGCAGCCGCCAGCGAACCTTCCCTGTCGATAAGGGCGGTCATGGCAAAAAGGTTACGGTCGGATACATCAGCGCCGATTGTGCCCAGCAGCGCCAGGGCGTCACCAGACCGTGTGCCTGCAGCACCCGAAGTGGCGTCGCGCAATCCAAATAGACTGCCTGTCACCTGACCCACGCCCACGAAGTTTCTCACACGCTTCACAAAACCGCCAAGGGCGACGAAGCTATCCGCACCGTAGTACCACTCGAAAGATACGTCGAAGTTATCGGATTCAAGCGGCAGGAGGCCAGGGTTACCCCGTGTTCCCGTTGCCACGTTGCCAAGGGCCGATGGGCCGGATGGCGTATTGACCGAGTCGCTGGCGAAGAGATTGTTGTAGCCTGGGCGCGCAATTGTCTTGCTGTAAGAGAAGCGGGAAACCACGTCCTCAGTCAAGTCAATCGCCAGATCGACATTAGGCAGGAAGTTGTCATAGGAAGACTCCAGCGTAATGCCGCCAGTTGCAGCACCTGCAATCGTGTTGAAGTCATTGTCACCCTGCCAGATGATCGCACCGGTTGGCACCGACTCCGTGAAGGAGGTTACATCCGTTTTCTCGTATCTCAGACCAACACTGAAACGCACGCCCATGCCTGCCAGCTCGGTATTGACATCAAACTGACCATAGAAAGAGAGCACGTCCTCTTCTATCTCGTCAAACGAGCTCGCCAGCGTATTGAGCGGATTGCCCTGTCCATCGTAGAATGGCGACACTGCAGCAAAAATATCCGCCGCATTACCCCTGAACGCCTGAGCATCAGCAATTGTGAAGTCATCAAACTGGCACGAGAGACAGTATTCCTCCAACTCACCCGGCAGAAGCGACTCTACGTCACCCGGGTTTGTAGCGCCCCAGTTCCCAAGGATCTGTCGGAAAGTCTGGTTTCGCGTCGAGTTTTTCTGCGTGCGATAGTTGGCACCTGCAGTGAAAGTGATTTCGTCATCAATGTCCCAATCAGCATGCAAATCGAACTGATCTATCTGGTTCTCTTGAGTCACCGTACGCAAGTTCGCCACCTGGGTA
This sequence comes from uncultured Kordiimonas sp., assembly GCA_947503625.1. Classification (GTDB taxonomy): domain Bacteria; phylum Pseudomonadota; class Alphaproteobacteria; order Sphingomonadales; family Kordiimonadaceae; genus Kordiimonas. The sequence continues at coordinate 1,144,671 of CANNEK010000001.1, forward strand.
CTGATGTCACGAGCATCGAAAACGCCGTCGCCGTTGCTGCTGATCGAATCGTCGCGCGTTATATTAACAATCGGCACATCACCGGAATAGTCTACGGAGTGAGCCACCACAACAGGCATCGCCATGCCAACGTTGATGGCGCTATACCCCATCGGCGCATTCGGTGTTACCTTCGCCTCCGACGTATGAGCATCAAAAGAGATTGTTACGCGGTCGGTCGCATCCCATTCAGCATTGAAGCCAAAGGAGGTCAGCTCGTCTTTTGTCGAGCGCAGCGTCTGCTCCATCGCCAGGTCTTTTGGCGAGGTCAGTTCTTCGGCTAGAAAAACTGTCGTTGCAACCACAGGATTGTCGTCAAACGCAACCTGCGTGAACGGGCGGTTAAACCAGTTCGAGTAGGCGCCGCGCTGTTCCTCGGCTTCGTTTGAGAAGTAAGTGGCGTCCGCCGTCATCCGAAATGTTTCTGTCGGATTGAACTGCAGCACAACCTGGCCATTGATCCGTTCCCGCTCAAATTCCGAGAAGTTCTGCCGGCTGTCTCTTGGTAACGAAATCAGGGCGTTCGGGTCACTCGGCGCTCCGGTAACCTCTGTATCCGCTGTCACGCGGCCATTGGCAGGGTCAAGGAATGTACCCGCCGTTTCAATGTTCCATGCAGCCGAGTTAACACTGGCAGCACCATTGTCACGGCGTGAATAACCGCCAAACAGCGCAATACCAAACTTCTCGTCGTCGTCTGACCAACTCAGAAAGCCGGCAATCTCTGGCGTGACATCGTTTCCGCGATCAACACTGCTGTCATGGAGTGCTTTGGCACTGATCGACCCGCGCAGGCCCGGCTGATCGAGGGGCTTGCGGGTTTCAACATTAATTGTTGCACCGATACCGCCAGAAGCAATATCTGCCCGGCCAGTTTTGTAAATCTGAATGGCCCGGACACCCTCAGGGGCGATATTGGAGAAATCGAATGCCCGCGAATCCGCGCCTGTGCCGCTACCATCGCCGCCAACCAAAGGTATATCCGCTGTCGGCATGGACCGGCCATTAATTGTCACATGGTTAAAGCCGGGGCCAAAACCACGAACCGTTACCTGCGATCCTTCATTGTTTTGCCGGTTAATGGATACACCGGTAATACGCTGTAAAGACTCAGCAAGGTTGGAATCAGGAAACTTACCCATATCCTCCGCGACGATGCCATCAACAACGCCCGATGACCTGCGCTTGATATCAGCGCTGGCACGTAAGGAATTCCTAATACCTGTTACAACGATTTCCTCAAGCTCTTCGCCATCAACGGAAGAGTCCTGAGCCGACACTGCTGCGGTCAAACCAACGGTCATCATCGCCGCAATAGACACACCGCCCAGCAAAAAAGGTTTCGAGCGCGATGAAAAACGCTGCTTCGATAGATAGTCGCGCACTAAAATTTTCGTCATTAATTTTCTCCCCAGGCATCTATTGCAGATGCTATCCCATTCTTACCAGCAGATTGAATATCTTTACCTAGCTTTATGAAAGCGCTTTCAGTTTTCATCAAAAAACGAACCTGCTGCGCCATCACTAGATAAGAGAATACTCGACAATCCTCCCGTGCTGGTAGTTAATAACCATAATGTAACCGGTTACATAATGCAACGAATTTTGACGAATAAGTTTAACACAACTGAAAATCCACTAACTACATGCTTAAAATGGGCTTTTAACGACGTCGATGAACGCCTGGACCCGATTGGTTGAAAGTAGAAAACCATACCAAACTCGTCCTTACAGCAAAAAGTGCGCTTTTCAGACACTTAATCCAACATGATTCTTGCTGCAAAAAATGGAAACACTTTCAGAAACAATCCATACACCACTGCCATGCAGGGTCATGCATACGAAAGGCCGTCATGTCATCAGCAGCATGTTTTGCCAAAACCTGCCACTCGGGAACCTGCAATAGGAAGGCGGATAACAACTGTCTAAGCCAAGTTTACGGGACCTGTGCTTGAGCGCGTTGCAAGCTCAAATGGTAGCTGCTGATGGCGGTCTGATGTCAGGGAACCGGCGATCATCTCGAAAAGCATATGAACCGCGACGGGGCCGAACTCAGCGGATGGCTGACAAACACTTGTCAATGCCGGCTCCATATATTTTGAGTATGGCAGGTCATCAAAACCAGCGACGGAAATGTCTTCGGGAACTCTCAGTCCCATTTGCTTTACCCTGCGCATAGCGCCGTAGGCCATCTCGTCATTGAAGCAAAAAATCGCTGTCGGTGGCTGATCGGCGGCCAAAAGAGCAGAGGCCCGATCTTCACCAGCAGAAAGGGAGTAGTCCCCCTCTGTAACGAGGCTTGGGTCAAAAACCTGACCGGCCTCTTCCAGAGCAGCTTTATAACCAGCCATTCGCCCGGATGTCAGCGGACTTTCAGGAGGCCCGGTAATGACACCGATGCGGTTGTGACCAAGACCCATAAGGTAACGCACCATGGCTTGTGCCGCAGCGCGATTGTCCAACTGAACTGTAGGCATGCTGTCGTCTGTCACGCATTCGCAGCAGTTAACAATCGGCAATGGGTTGGCAACATCGTTGTCAGCGATATCCAACGGATAGCTAGCGCTCAACTGGACAATTCCGTCAGTTTGACTGGTTTGCAACAGACGGGCAAAGTCGCGTTCTGTTTCCTTATTACCGAGTGTATTCCCAAGAGTGACATTGTAACCACGTTCTTTTGCAGCCTTTTGAATACCGCTGATTACGCGAGCAAAAAACGGGTTCGACATGTCAGGCACCAACACAAGAATCGAATGTGTTTTCTTGGAGCGAAAGACCTTCGCCATCATATTTGGCCGATAGCCAACGTCCTTAGCCGCCTTCTGTACTCTTTTTCTGGTTTTGTCAGAGACAACCTCGGGTTTTTGCAGTGCCCTTGAGACCGTCGCCACAGACACCCCAGCTTTTTTTGCGACTGCCCGGATATTGGTCATACGTCTTCCCTGTTACGCTCAACGATCATGCAAGCTCGCCTGCGAGACCAAAGGCTGGCTTCAAACGGCCACCTTTGATTTTTGTTCATCAGGCTCTCCAACATCGTCTTTGAATGCCACCTGAAATAACAAAGCCACGAAGGCCGCGAAAAGGCAAGGCACCCACCATATACTCGACCAATCTTTCACACCGTCAACAGTGAAATGGTCAACCAGTACACCGGCAAGAATTGACCCGATCGCCAGTCCGAAACCATATGTCAGCAGGGCTATAAAACCTTGTGCACTTGCCCTTACTTTTTTGTCCGCCTTGCGATCCACATAAATCTGCCCGGTCACAAAGAAAAAATCGTAACAGATGCCGTGCAGAACAATGCCTGCGTACAACATCCAGGACATCGCACCCCAATCACCCATTGCGAACAAGGCATAACGTAAAACCCAAGCCAGCATACCAAACAACAGCATCCATTTGACGCCCAGCCGGACAAACAAAAATGGCATTATCAGCATGAACAACACCTCAGACGCCTGCCCCAGGCTCATTGTGGCAGCCACAGCCGGCATGCCGAGCTCATTCAGAAACAGGTTGGTGAACGCGTAGTAAAACGCTAGCGGGATGGAAATCAGCAGAGAGCACAGTGCGAACATCGCAAAAGCGCGATCTTTCAGCAACGCAAGAGCATCAAGACCCAGCATATCCCTGACTGAGACAGCACCTCCGGCGTTTTGCGGCGGCGTGTTGGGCAGGGTAAAGCTATACAGTCCCAAAATAAGCGAAAAGACTGCCGCGAGCTTCATCGGCACAGACGTACCTTCAACATCATCAACATACCCTGACAGGCCAAAACTAATCACCAGCCCGGCGGTAATCCACCCCAGCGTTCCCCAGACCCGGACTTTTGGAAACTGTCTGTCGGGAGCCTCCATGGCATTGAAAGCGATTGCGTTCACAAGCGCCAACGTCGGCATATACGTAATATTATAAAGGATCAGGCCGAGTATAATCGCAGACTGGGCACTCAAATCGGACACGCTGTACAAAACAAAAGCGCCAGCAACATGCATGGCTCCCATGATTTTTTCGGAAGAGAAGAAACGGTCTGCAACAATGCCGACAAACAAGGGCGCCACTATGGCACCTATGTTATTGGTAAGATAAGCAAAGCCAATGTCGGCGCCCGTGAAACCGATAGATCCCAAATATGTGCCCAGCGTAACAAACCATGCGCCCCAGACAAAAAACTGCAGGAACATCATTGCGCTTAGGCGCGCGTATATCGAGCCTGACAAAACCGCCTCCCTCATCGACGTATGCACTTTCGGCGTAAGCTTCCCGCCGCCCCGACATACAGCCTACGCATGTTTGGCCATGCTTGACAAGCCGAAATGTAACCGGTTACAAGAAGCAACATTCGTCATGAACAAATCATGTCAGTCATCTAGGGGGAGAGACATGTTCCAGTACACCGCTGCCATTGCAGGCTCCGGGTTTATGGGCGCAACTCACCTCGAGGCATTGCGACGCCTGGGCGTAGAAGTCTCCGGCATCGCATCAAGCTCCGCCGAAAAATCAACATTGGCTGCAAAGCGCCTGAACCTTGCAAAGGCCTATACAAGTTATGAAGAGCTTTTGGCTGACGACACGGTAGATGTAGTACACATATGCACCCCCAACAGGTTCCATTATGACATGGCCATGCGCGCCCTCAATGTGGGAAAGCACGTGATGTGCGAAAAACCGCTGGCAATGAATTCGGAAGAATCAGAAAAACTGACCGAACTGGCAAAAGCAAGCGGGCTGGTTGCCGGTGTTTGTTACAACCTGCGATACTACCCTCTGAACTTTCATGCTCGTGACCTTCTCGCTGCAAATTCACTGGGGCGGCTTTTTCATATTAATGGTTGTTACGTTCAGGACTGGCTTCAGTTTGACACGGATTTTAACTGGCGTGTGGACAGCAAACAGGGCGGTATGCTGCGTTCGGTTGCAGACATTGGAACACACTGGATGGACATGGTACAAATGATTACAGGACGCAAAATAGCCCGCGTATTTGCTGATCTTTCAACCGTTTATCAGACGCGTGTGGCTGGCGCCGATACACGTGTGCCGGTCGACACCGAGGACTGCGCGAGCGTCCTGTTCAGAATGGAAGACGGGGTCGCCGGCAGTTTCTTTGTATCGCAGGTTGCCTCCGGCCGAAAAAATACGATCCGCTACGAGGTATCCGGTGAAAAAGGTGCTGTGGCCTGGAACAGTGAAACACCAAACGACCTCTGGTTAGGGCACCGTGATCGAGCAAACGAAAACCTGAACAAAGACCCGGCCCTGATGAGCGAAAATGCCGCCACCCTGGCGGGGTATCCGGGTGGGCACAACGAAGGCTATCCTGACACTTTTAAACAGTGCTTTTCGTCTTTTTATAACGCGATCGGATCAGGCCATGACGCAGCACCTGCAGCCTTTCCGACATTCGAGGACGGCCACCGCGAAATTCTTTTGTGCGAGGCTATTCTGCAAAGTCATCAGCAGGAACGCTGGATAACGGTGGAGCAAGGTTGATGCAGTTTGGTTTTCAGAGCGCTATTCTGGCCGACCTTTCGTTTGAACAGGTTATTGATTTCGCAGCAGATAATGGTTTCGACTGTGTAGAAATTATGTGCTGGCCACCGGGTGTTGCAGACCGAAAGTATGCTGGTGTTACTCATCTGGACGTAAGCAATTTCACCGAAGCTGACGCTCGCAAAGCACTCGATTACTGCGATCAAAAAGGCGTATCCATTAGTGCTCTGGGTTACTATCCCAACCTATTGTCGCCAGACCCGGAGGAAGCATCTCTGAGCCTCGAACACCTGAAAAAGGTTATCGAGGCCTCGAAGCTGATGGGGCTGAACCTTGTTACGACATTCATCGGCAACAATTGGAACAAGTCAGTTGAAGACAACTGGCCGCACTTTCTGGAAATCTGGCAACCACTTATGACTTTTGCTGAATCGCACGATGTTCGCATTGCCATAGAAAACTGCGCCATGTACTTCACCGAGGACGAATGGCCGGGCGGCAAAAATCTGGCCCGCAGCCCTGCCATCTGGCGCAAGATGTTCGCTGACCTTGGCAGTGACTATATCGGCTTGAACTACGATCCCTCGCATCTGGTGTGGATGCATATGAATCATCTCAAACCACTGAAAGAGTTTGCTGACCGTATATTTCATGCCCACGCGAAAGACGTCAAAGTGGATCAGGAACGACTGGATGATGTTGGCACGATGGCGGTGCCGCTGTCATATCATGATCCACGAATACCGGGCCGCGGTGACATAGACTGGAGAGAATTTGTAAGGTGTCTGAAAGAAAGTGGTTTTGATGGCGCTTTTTGTATCGAGGTAGAAGACAGCGATTACGAGGACTCTCTTGAAAGTCGCATGCAGGCCCTTAGGGAAAGCGGCACGCATCTTCGATCATTTCTGTAGGCCGGTCGGCCAAAGTGTATCGCTGATTTCACCGACGATTGCATTCACGGGCCGGTCAATGGAAATACATATCGCGCCAACCGGAATCTCCAGTGTATCGAACTGGCTTTTCAACAGCTTCGCTGGCATGAAGTGTCCGGACCTTTGGCGAAGTCGCGCCTCAATCAACTCCATTGAACCTTCCAGAAAAACGAACTGCGGCACGGCCCTGCCAGAGCACAGAATGTTTCTGTATTCACACCTTAAGGCGGAACAGGCCAGAACGATATTTTCTCCGCGCATCATTTTCTGATCCATAAGGTGAACAAGCTTTTCAAGCCAGGGCCGCCTGTCGTTATCCGTAAGCGGCAGCCCTTGTTTCATTTTCACAATATTCGCCTCCGGGTGAAAGTCATCAGCGTCAAGAAAAGTAAAACCGATAGTCTTTGCGAGTGCACAGCCAACCGTAGATTTACCGGAGCCGCTTACCCCCATAATAATGATAACTTCCCCTCTAGCTGGCATTGGGTGCCCTTTCTGCGACTGCCCGTTGTTGTGTATTACAGATTCATATTGCAAAATTCGCAGACCACATTAAGGTGAAAATCGGGAAATGTAACCGGTTTCATTTCGGTTATGGAAAAATGGGGAGAGCAACCATCAATCAAGAGGTTGATAGACGGCGTATTCTGCTTGGCATAGCAGCGCTGATGGGCGGCAGCTTGATGCCAGGCTCTGTTGCTGCGCTGACTGCAAACAATTCAGATATGCAGGAACCTTCTTCCTCGCCGCTGACAAACGACCAGTTCAAAACTGTCTCGGTGATCGCTGATATAATTATTCCTGAAACAGATACGCCCGGCGCGACAGGCGCAGGCGTCCCGGAGTACGTTAATCGCGCCCTCGGACATTGGCTGACGCCGGATGAAACAACTCACTTTCTGGCCAGTTTTCATCAGTTTTCTGCAAATAATCCTACTTTTTTGACTGTTACGGCACGCGAACAGAAGGCCATTATCGAAAAAATTGATGGGCAATTGGATAACCTTCCCGCCCCGCTTGCATTTTACCGTCAACTCAAGGAACTGGTGCTCATAGGCTACTATACCTCTGAAGTGGGCGCGACGATTGAACTGGCTTATGACCCAATCCCTGGTGGCTATGTTCCTTTCACAACTGAAGACTCTGTTAAAGCGTGGGCAACATCATGACTGGCCTGCAACCCCGAAACCAACATGACTTTGATGTTCTTGTCATCGGCTCTGGCATGTCAGGCGGTTGGGTCGCCAAGGAAATGTGTGAAAGGGGCTACAAAACTGCGGTCCTGGATCGCGGCGATCCCCTTGAGCACGGCGCTGGTTATGAAAACGAGGGGAAAGCACCCTGGGACCTTCCAGGCCGGGGCAGTGTTAGCAAACAGGAAGCCCTGCAAGACTATGAGCATGTGCGCCATTGTTATGCTTTCGACGAATACACGAAACGCAACTTTATAAAAGACGCGGACCATCCCTTCACCGTCAAGCAAGGTAAACGGTTTGACTGGATACGCAGTAGCAGCATAGGTGGCAAGTCACTACTGTGGCACCGGCATTCCTACCGTTTGAGCGACATGGATTTCACTGCCAACAAGCTTGATGGCCACGGCTGTGACTGGCCGATCCGATATGATGACCTCAAGGACTGGTATGCTTATGTCGAACGCTTCGCCGGCATCAGCGGTACCGCAGAAGGCCTGCCGCAATTGCCCGATAGCGTTTTTCAAAAACCATTTGAGATGAATCAAGTCGAAAAGGATGCCAAAGCTCGCATTGAGGCCACCTACCCGGGCAGGAAAGTTATCATGGGACGATGTGCCCACCTGACCGAACCGACAGAAGAGCAGATGGAGCTGGGCCGGGGGCCATGTCAGGCTCGCAACGAATGTCAACGGGGCTGTTCATGGGGCGGTTATTTCTCGAGCCTGTCCGCAACGCTGCCTGCAGCTGAACGTACCGGCAACATGACACTCATCCCGCAGGCTCAGGTTCAGGAAGTCGTATATGATCCAGCGACCAAACGGGCAACTGGCGTGCGGATGGTCGATACGGCATCCGGCGACCGCGTCTTCATTTCGGCGCGGGTCGTTTTTGTGTGCGCATCAACACTTGGCACAGCTCACATTCTGTTGAATTCCAAAAGTGTGACGTTCCCGAAAGGTATCGGCAACACTGGTCATGCGCTGGGTCACTATTTGATGGATCACATTTCCGGGGCGGGCGCGACCGCCAAGGTCGATGGTTACGAAAACCATTATTACACAGGGCGGCGACCAACATCGCTCTATATCCCGCGCTTCAAGAATGTCACCGAGCAAACAGACCAGTTCATCCGGGGGTATGGCTTTCAGGGGCAGGCAACCCGGTCAAACTGGAAGTCTGCGATCGATGCGAAGGGTGTTGGCAAGGATTTCAAGAATAAAATCCAACTACAGGGCCCATGGCAATTCTGGTTAACAGGTTTTGGCGAGATGTTACCTCGGCATGAAAACCATGTATCTTTAAGTGAAAGTGAAACCGACGCGTGGGGCATGCCGTTGCTTCAGATCAGCTGTGAATACGGCGACAACGAAAACCGTATCAAAGATGATATGGAACGGACAGCAATTGAAGTCCTTCAAGCAGCTGGTTTTAAAGATGTGAACGGCTACAAGCGCGTTTCATACCCCGGCATCGCCATTCACGAGATGGGGACCGCGCGCATGGGGCACTCACCTGAAAACAGCTACCTCAATGGCAAAAACCAGTGTCATCTGGTTGACAACCTGTTTGTGACTGATGGTGCATCCATGACGTCTTCAGCCTGCCAAAATCCATCACTAACATTTATGGCCCTCTCGGCACGGGCCGCTGCCTTTGCCGACGAGCAACTCAAGTCCGGAGTTTTGTAATGAAAAACCACCTGGTTTCACGGCGCACCCTGCTAAAGCTGGCAGCCGCATCCGCCGCTGCCACATGTTTCCCGGCAGTAGCCTCAGCAGCGCTGAAAAAGGTAGCAGGGCAGCCTATCGGCCTGCAACTCTATACGCTGCGAACTCTCATGGAGACAGACGTTGCAGCAACACTTGCGAAAGTGGGAGAAATTGGATACCGGGAGGTCGAATTTGCTGGCTATTTTGATCAGCCCCTTGAGAATATTCGCCGGTGGCTTGGCGACAACGGCCTGACCGCACCGTCCGCTCATATCCGACATTCCGATTTCAAAGACCGGTTTGACGAGATGCTGGAAATAGCTGTGACACTGGGCCATGAAAACCTTGTCCTGTCCTGGTTGCCACCTGAAGACAGAACGGCTGACCGTTACCGTTCAATCGCAGAACTTATGAACAGGAACGGTGAAAAAGCAACCGCCGCAGGTGTGCAGCTCGGGTATCATAATCACGAGTTTGAGTTTGATCGCATTGGCGGCACAACCGGGTATGATATTCTCTCCGGCGAGACCGACCCCGGGCTCGTTAAGTTTGAACTGGACCTCTATTGGCTCAAGGTTGCCGGCGTTGACCCGTTTTCACTGATCAATGCTCACCCGGGCAGGTTTCCATGCGTTCATGTCAAAGACTATGGAACAGACGGAAGTATCGCAGACGTCGGTGATGGCACGATCGATTTTGGCGCGATTTTCGACGCCCGTCAAAAGGCCGGGATCAAACATTTCTTTGTCGAACACGACAATGCCGAGAACCCGGTCAGGTCAATCACAAGAAGCTTTACGGCACTATCCGACGTAGTCGGGTGAGAACCTCAATGGTTATGCGGACGTTCCTGGCCAGCCTGATCGTATACCTTGCGCCAACCATTTACAGTGTGCACGCGAGCGACAATGTACGAGCTTTTCATGAAGATCTCTGGACCGTTCTGCCGCGAACGGCAGAGATAACAGAGCTGGCTCACGGTTTCACCTGGTCCGAGGGACCAACCTGGGATCGGGAACGGCAACAGCTCTACTTCTCGGACGTGCCAAAGAACATAGCATATGCCTGGTCACCTGAGCTGGGACTGAACGTGTTCATGTCGCCTTCAGGGCTACAGTCAGACAGTACAGCAGGCTTCCGTGAACCTGGCTCCAACGGATTACTCATGTCACCCGATGGCCGACTGCTTATAGCAAACCACGGAACAAGATCTGTCGAGCGAATGGACATTAAAACGCGCCAAAGACAAACCATTGCCAGCCACTATGAAGGAAAGCGACTGAACAGCCCCAACGATGTTGCAATAACTGCCGATGGAACGCTTTATTTTACCGATCCACCATACGGACTTGAGGGGCTCAATGCCTCGCCCCTGAAAGAGCTAGGACATAACGGCGTATACCAGGTTGAAAAAGACGGGACTATAGCCCTGATTGACGGGTCCCTGTCCTATCCGAACGGAATTGCGCTTTCACCTGATGAACAAACTCTTTATGTCGCTGTATCGGACCCTGTGTCACCGAAAATCTACAAATACTCGCGTGACGGCACGGTTTTTACCGACAGGTCAGTCTTTTTCAATGCAGAACCCTACCTGAAACACTCCTGGCCGGGATTGCCAGATGGCATGGCTGTAGCAGAAACCGGGCACTTGTTTGCAACAGGGCCGGGCGGCGTATTTGTACTTTCCAAAGAAGGTATTGCACTTGGTTTAATCAAGCTTGAAAGCGCGACAGCCAATTGTACGTTTGGCCAGGACGGCTCAACTTTATTTATCACATCCGGCAGCCGTGTACTTGCAATGGGTACGCTGGTCGTGGGCGCGGGGTGGCGGAATGACTGAAGGTTTTGACCCCCTCCTGGTTGCGTCAGGCTCGGTGGCAATGCTGCTGACGCTTGTTCTCTATTTCAGAATGTCAGCCTTTCTTGCTCTCTTGCTCACAAGCCTGGTTGCCGCAATAGCAGCCGGCATGCCAGCCACGCAGGCCATTGAAACGATCAGGAATGGTATGGGTGGCACGCTCGGTTTCATCGCCATTGTCGTGGGGCTTGGCTCAATATTCGGCGCCCTGCTTCAGGCAGGCGGTGGCGTCGAAGCGATGGCCGACCTGTTTGTAAGCCGAGCACGTACCGGTCTTGTCCCCTGGATTTTGGGACTGTTGGGATTGATAGTTGCCATTCCGGTTTTTTTCGACGTTGCGCTGATCATCCTCGCGCCTATTGTTTTTGGATTGGCAAAAAGGCTCGGCGTCGCTGCGGTGACACTTGCAATACCCCTGCTTGCCGGTCTGGCGACGGCACATGCCTTTGTGCCACCAACGCCCGGCCCGATCGCCGTTGCGGATTTGCTCGGCGCGGATATTGGTTTGGTCGCCCTATACGGCGCACTGGCGGGAGCACCAGCCATGCTGGTCGCTGGGCCGCTTTGGGCCAAGTTCTTGCATAAGATGGATTTAAAAGCGGGAACAATGCGCTCGGCGCAAGAAACCAACGCTCAACAAAACGCGGTTGGCTTCCTGCCGAACCCTGCTCTTATTCTGCTTGTTATCGCCTTGCCGCTGATCCTCATAATTGGCAGTACCATATCGCCCTACTTTTTGAGTGACGGCCCCGCGACGGATTTCCTGCAATTTATTGGACACCCCTTCTCCGCTCTATTGCTATCGTGTGGGGCAGCCTATCTGCTGTTCCGCAGCGACGATCCGGAGTTAAAACTCAGGCTTCGAAACGCTTGCGAGCGCGCACTTGAACCCGCTGGTGCGATTATTCTGGTCACTGGTGCTGGCGGTGCCTTCAAACAGGTTCTGATCGATACCGGTGCCGGGAATACTCTCGCAGAAAACATACTTGGATTTGGCTTTACGCCACTGGTGGCAGGTTTTCTTCTCGCGTTACTGGTCAGGGTGGCGCAGGGGTCTGCAACCGTTGCCATGATTACAGCAGCCGGATTGACCGCACCAATCGTTGGTGCTGCCAATGTCTCGCAAGGGTCAATCGCGTTAACTGTGATAGCCATCGCTGCCGGTGCAACCGCCGCTTCTCATGTTAATGACAGCGGGTTCTGGCTTGTCAGCCGGTATTTTCATCTGGATACAGCAAGCACCCTGAAAAGCTGGACGGTTGCGTCAACGCTCGTAGGCTTCGCGGGTTTTGCTGTCATACTTCTCTTGTCTGCCATCATATAGCAGCACTGGATAAGTGACAGAATGTTGTCTGAAACCGAATCAGACCAGTTGGCTCATCAGCGGCGTGTGAGGGTATATTTACAGATAACGGCTTTAGCACTATACTGACTTTGGGGTCGGTAGAAGCGAAAACCGAACAAGGAACGGTAGGTACTCCCCATGTTCTGTCAATCATTGCGCATCAAGACGCTAGTTGGCTTTGCCCTGTCAATTCTGATGACTGTGGCTATACCTTCGCACGCACAATCGGTTGGCATTGATGTCACATCCGACATTGGTACCTTCCAGCCTGTTGCCCTGGGTGAAGATATCACGCTTTCTCCGTGCGGCAGCAATGTGGTGAAGGGCAATGGACAATTCATAAGCAGCCTGTGTGATACTGGCAGCCCAGATTTTTTCAGCATCAACTACCTTATCTCTTTTGGTGGCACCACCTCAGCCTTGTCATTTGGCATTGGTGCAAGCGGTGTTTCGGCGGACGTCAGCAGCCTGGTCACAGCGACAGGCGGCACCGTTCAGGCCATGGGGAATGCGGCGGCGAGCTTTAACCCTCTGACAATTACCACTGGTGCAGGTTCATTGTTCTCTACAGCGGGTACATATGTGATCAGTTTGATCACGTCTGTGGCCAATCGAGTAACAATCCCTGTATCCGGCGGACCAAACCAGCGATCATCCCGGGATGGTGGACTTGAATTCGCAAACACGGGCTTCACCATTAATGGTGCTGTTGTGGGCAATTTTGATGGTCTATCTGTGGGCACTTTTGGTGGAAACACCAACGTAAGCCGTACAGCCAATGGCCGCAGAAATGTTGCCTTCTCGCAAGCGACAATAGTCGTTGAAACGGCGAGTGTGCCTGAACCATCCAGCCTGTTGATGTTGTTGATGGCGCTTGTTTTTATGGTTCGCTATCATCAAGGAAAGCGAAAAATGGCAGGCCGTCTCAGAAGCAGTTGATGGCGGCGCACCTTTCAAACTGACATATTAAGCGAATACCCAAGCTTGCCATCTCAGGCCAGGCAGCATTCCTCAACGTCTTTACTGGCAAGACCAGCGTATGCACTTCATCATGAACCAAGTGTAAAAAGGCTTTCACAGCCGATAAATTTCCTGTTTCATACAGGAAATAAGTAGCCTCCGGTTGCTATAACGGGTCAAATCGCTTTTCAAGAAGTCCGGACATAAACCATGCATGATCAAACAACCATCGATCACCTACACAAACGTGTCACCGCGCACTTGCACATCCTTTATCCGGATCGCGACCTTGAACAGTTGGCCGAACAAATCATTGAACTGTTTTGGCCAGACAAGGCTCAAATGATCAGGCGCGAGCAAATTCGTAAAAAAGTGCTTTGGGATGAAAACGATGTTGCGTTGATCACCTACGGCGGCACAATCCGCAAGGACGGCACGCCGTCACTTCAAACGCTCCACCAATTTCTGAAAAAACACATCGGACAGACGATTGGCATGGTTCATATTCTGCCGTTTTTTCCATACAGTTCCGATGATGGCTTTTCGGTTATCGACTATTTCGCGGTTGACGAGACCTTGGGTGACTGGGCGGATATTGAAGAAATCGCCAGTGAATATCGCCTGATGGCAGACCTGGTTATCAATCACGGCTCCAGCAAGTCCAAATGGTTCCAACAGTTCCTGTCAAACGAAAGCCCCGGGAAAGACTATTATTACACGGCAGACCCGTCCGCAGATTTCGGTTCGGTGGTGCGCCCCCGCGCACATCCGCTGCTGACCCCGTTTGAAACCAGTGCCGGCAAACAACATGTTTGGAGCACATTCAGCCCGGATCAACTCGATTTCGACTTTACCAATCCGGATGTGCTGCTGGAGTTTGTAAAAATAATCGCAGCCTATATTGACCACGGTGTGAGGGTTTTCCGTCTGGATGCTGTTGCGTTTTTATGGAAAAAAATTGGCACGCCATCCATTAACCTGGACGAAACGCACGAAGTCATCCGGCTACTTCGAACCCTGATGGATCATCATGTGGAAACACTGGTGATCATCACGGAAACCAACATTCCCAATCATGAAAACCTGACCTATTTCGGCAACCAGAACGAGGCCCATGTCATCTATAATTTTTCGCTGCCTCCATTGTTGGTGCATGCCCTTTTGACCGGCAACGCGCTCTACCTAAAGCGGTTGACGCGCAGCAACCCGCCAGCACTTGCAGGATGCACCTACCTTAATTTCACGGCGAGCCATGATGGCATCGGCCTGCGCCCCACCGAAGGTGTGTTACCCCAGGGAGAGGTGGATCACATGCTTGCCGCCATGCAACGCTTTGGCGGCCGGGTTTCCATGCGACGCGGACCAGGCGGCACTGAAAAACCCTATGAAATGAACATCTCCTATTTTGAGGCAATGCAGGGTACCGTCGAAGGACCTGACGCGTTTCAGATTGACCGCTTTATGACCGCAATGGCCATAATGCTGGCCCTTGAAGGGATACCAGCCATTTACATCCACAGTCTGCTTGCGACACCAAACGGCTATGAAGAAGTTAACCGAACGGGGCTCAACCGCTCCATTAACCGCCGCCAGCTGAATTACGACGATATAAGCTCGAAACTCGCTGACCCGGCAACGGTGGAGGCGCAGGTTTTTGACAAATTCATGACTTTGATCGAGCTGCGCAAGCGACAACCGGCGCTTCACCCCAACGCCGTTCAGTTCACGCTTGCATTACCGGAAGGGCTGTTCGGTATATGGCGACAAAGCATTGATCGCACCCAAAGCATATTCGCGGTTTCAAATGTGACCAATAAACACAGGGTCTTATCACTGGCGGATATTAACCTGATTGCTGGAGATCCCTGGTGGGACCTGATCTCCAACACACTGGTGGAGGACATTGAAGGCGATTTCCCACTCGCCCCCTACCAGACTGTATGGATCAGTAATAGCAAGTCGACCAGTGACTAGTCGGCATTGTCCAGATGAACGGCTTCCACGAACCGTTTGGTGAAATCGGGTATTGCGCTGTTGATACGGTTCCAATTCGCCATAAACGGCGTTTCATTGGGGGCTTCAAGGAAAGTTTCTCCGGCCTGCATAATATTCTGTGCAAACAGCTCTACCGTGGTCTCTTCTTCATGCCGATCAAGGCTCAGACCATTCATCACGGCGTCATTGTGATATGTTTCGATACGATCAAGCGCAACACGGAAATATGTGGCCTTAATAGTCCGGAACGTGCCTTGTGAAAAAATCTGCCCATCTGTTGCCAGCTTGCGGAACATCGATTTGGTAATATCGATGCTCATCTTGGACAGACCTTTTTCCGGATTGTCGTGAGAAACAGACTGATGCTTGTGATCGTAATTGTCGGCTATCTCTACCTGACATATCGCCTGTGTCGAATGATTGCGCCAAACCTCCGAGAGCACACCTACCTCCAGGCCCCAATCAGAGGGGATTCTGATATTTTTGACAACCTGGCGTCCCATGGCAAATTCACCAGCAAGCGGGTAACGGAAGCTGTTCAGGTACGTAAGATAGTCGTTCGGCTCACACACTTTTTGCAAAGCCGCCAGCAGAGGACCAATCAATAAACGCACAACACGCCCGTTCAACTTTTCCTCCGTCAAGCGGGCATAATAGCCTTTCGAAAAAACGTAAGGGAAAACAGGATTGGCTACAGGGTACATAAGCCGCGCCAGCATATCACGGCTATAAGTCAGGATATCACAGTCGTGCAGCCCCACCACCTGCGCTTCAGTTGCAGCGAGAAAATAGCCAAAGCAGAACCATACATTACGCCCTTTCCCGGGCTCAGCCGGCGATAGCCCGTGTGCGTTCAACTCCTCATCAAGCGCGGTAAGGCGCGGGCCACTGTTCCATAAAATGTGGTGGCGTTGCGGCAAGCGGGCAAAATACTTTCTCGCGTACTCGAACTGGTCTTTGTCCGCCCGGTCCAGGCCAATAATAATATCGTCGAGGTAAGGCACCTGGCACAGCACATCAATAATATATTCGAGTGCCGGGCCTTCAAGTTCAGAGAATAGCGACGGCAAGACAAGTGCCATTGGATTAGCAGATCGAAACTGCATCAGATCCGCTTCCAAAGACTCAGTCGAGCGATTGGAAAGATTATGGAGTGTCGAAATTATGCCGTTTTGATGAAAATCGGTCATGGTCACTCCGCATTGTTATACTTCCAGACTAAATGCCCTGATTGTTAAAGCAAGTCTAATTCCTGCAAAATATCTGTAACAACGGCAACCCACCCGGCCGGACCTGCTTGTTGTGCTACACGCACGGACGGCTTATCAGACCTTATCGCAGCACCCCGCTGATTTGGAATAATGACGCCATAATCAGCACCCTCGATCATCTGCAGGTCATTGGGGCCGTCACCCAGTGCAATAACCCGATAGTCGTATTCTGGGCGTGTCTTTCGAAAAGCTGATGTAACCACCTGAACAGCGTCCCATTTTGTCGCCATGCCGGTAAAGTGAAAAAAACGGCCGCCCTGCTGGATTTGAATGCCTGCCGGCGCCATTGTTGCCGAAAGCTCGCTCATCGCTTCGTTCGTTCCGGACCACAGAAAAGGCTCGCTTGCCTCACGTGCCTTAGCGCGTT
The DNA here is from genome assembly GCA_947503625.1 of uncultured Kordiimonas sp. Classification (GTDB taxonomy): domain Bacteria; phylum Pseudomonadota; class Alphaproteobacteria; order Sphingomonadales; family Kordiimonadaceae; genus Kordiimonas. Next base: position 1,161,845 of record CANNEK010000001.1, read on the forward strand.
CCGCGCTGCCAGGGTTGAGGCCCGTGTGATGCATAACCTCGTTTGCATTCATATCACCGAAACCTCTGATCTCCCGCCGCAGTCTTGCTGGTAACGCATCGATTGCTTCCAGGATTTTGTCATAAGCGACACCCAGAATTTTTGTCTCGGGAATACCAAACCCGCACCCCTTCGGAGAGTATATGGCAGAACCGTTTTCAGAGATTTTGACAGTCCGCCGGAACGGGAGTTCGCGGTCAAGCCAAACGAGCTCGGTCCAGGTTTTGCTGGTAACGGGAATAACTTCAGCAATTGACGAGACAAACAATGTTTCTATGAACGAAGCAGCGGGCTCGGCTGAATAACTGTGATGGTCCAGTAACGTACCATCAAGGTCTGTGAAAATGAGCGGACAGATTTTAGGCTTCAACATGGGCAACTGTGAGTTGGGTATATAGCTGTCTCTTCGACTGAGTCAGTCACATCATAACTGGTTACCCCCTCGCAACAACCCTTTCATTACTATACTCCGGCCGACGATCACGTGCCATCACCGGCAAAGCCCCTGCCCTCGAAAACTGGTTCTGTCTGGCTTCCATGGCATCGAAGGCATTCAGTTGCATAGCGCTAAAGGCTTTTCCCGGTCGCAACCGGTTTCTTCAACCATCGCTTCCGGGGCAATTTCGTGGCTTGCCCCCAAGAAGGGTTCATTGTTGTTACGCGTGGTCCATACCAGCACCCGGCCAAACCAGATGGGCTTGGCAGAACATGCGCTCTGATAAAGAGTAGACAGGTTTGCTTTGAAGGCGAAACACTGTTTGATGACAACCGGTGCAAAAGAGAAAACGGCCGGATTTAAGGCACCTGAATAAGGCAGGGATTGATTAAACCCGGTCAGCGGCAACGCTTATCCAGGCCGCAAAACACTGGAATATTTGATATAATTTCCGGAGGAAAATAGGAGAGAATTTCTCTCGAAAGATGAATGGCGGAGACGAAGTCCGTATAATCAGCATACTCAAGAGTTTGGCAGTGTGCGTCAGTGTCCGATTAATTTGTTATTTTCAAAGGAAATATTTTCGTGCCTGCCCATTGAAGTTCGCTCGTATACGCACCAAGTCAACGTAAAGCGTGGGAACAAATGTGGGAACTAGTGATGCCTTTGAATGCTCGAAGAGTTGAAACAGCCCCACCCGGGCGGCATGGCGACGGACGGGGGCTTTACCTCTATGTTAAACCCTCAGGCACTCGCTCTTGGGTGTTGCGCTATCAGGTGCAAGGGCGGCGACGCGATCTCGGTCTGGGGGCTTATCCTGATGTTACGCTAGCCATGGCAAGGGATCGAGCATCTGATGCAAGACGGCTTCTCGCCGAAGGTGAAGACCCGATTGCTAGGAAACATGATGCGACACCAAAAACATTCGAAGATGCCGCGCTCGAACTAGTTGAGAGTAAGCGACCAGGGTGGAAAAGCGCCAAACACGCGGCACAGTGGACCGCAACACTTAAAACCTACGTCTTCCCAAAAATTGGGCAAATGCAAGTAGGCAAAGTCGAAACAGCGGACGTGATGGGTGTGCTCCAGCCGATCTGGACGCTAAAGCCCGAAACTGCAAGTCGCGTGCGGCAGCGAATTGAGGCTGTGATTGACTATGCATCCGCTCTGGGCATTCGCACTGGCGACAACCCCGCTCGCTGGCGTGGGCATCTTGATCATCTACTTCCCAAACCGACCAAGGTGCGTGCGGTCAAACACCACCCGGCCCTTCCCCACCCTGAAATCGCCAATTTCATGGCTGACCTTGCGGCTCGCACTGGCGTCGCTGCTCGGGCGTTGGGTTTCACTATATTGACGGTAGCAAGATCAGGAGAAACGCGCGGCATGACATGGGCCGAAGTTGATCTGGAGGCTCAAGTCTGGTCAATCCCAGGAGAAAGGATGAAAGCTGGAAAGGAACACCGCATTCCTCTCAGCGATAGAGCAATCGCCCTACTCGGAGACCGCCGTGCCGATGATGCTTTGGTCTTTGAGAGTGAAGCCAAACCCGGCAAACCGATTTCTGACATGAGCATGACGGCGATCTTACGCCGTATGGGGCGCAACGACATTACAGTGCATGGCTTTCGCTCCACCTTCCGCGATTGGGCAGGCGAGACAACAGGCTTCCCACGCGAGGTAGTCGAAGCGGCGCTGGCACATGGGATCAAGGACAAGGCGGAAGCGGCCTATGCACGCTCTGATCTCTTCGATAAGCGGCGGAAGCTGATGGAAGCCTGGACAACGGTCGCGACAAATGGCGGTGGAGATGCCAGAGTCGTCGCCTTGTCAAGTTAGTCACCCAGCGAACATTTCACTGAGCTGCGTTCCAATGCAATAAGGTCTCGGCTTGGCTCAACACAGTATTGATCGCAACGGGTGCCAGGTCAGGCGGATATCCATATTTCTTAAGGATTCGTCTTACAAGCACTCGAAGCTTGGCGCGCGCGCTTTCCTTGAGGTGCCAGTCTACCGTTACATTTTTCTGTAACTGTTCAACTAGTACATGGGCAATTTTCCGAAGCTCTTCACTCCCAAGCACATCAATGGCGCTTTGGTTCTGTGCAAGAGCATCATAGAATGCCAACTCTTCCTCACCCAAGCCCAAGTCATCACCGCGTTCAACAGACGCCTTCAAGTCCTTGGCCATATCGATCAGCTCTTGGATCATCTCCAGACTGGTGATGGCATTGGCGTGATAACGCGCCACAGCCGCCTCAAGACGCTCCGAGAACGCTTTCGCCTCAACGACGTTCCTTTTCTGCCGAGCCTTTATCTCGCCCGATAGAAGCTTCCTTAGAGCCTCCAGCGCAAGGTTCTTGTGTTCCATCGACTGAATTTCAGAGAGAAAATCCTCAGAGAGAACCGAAATCTCAGGCGACTTCATCCCCGCCGCTTCCAGCACGTCAATGATGCTTGCGTCCGCTATCGCCTCAGAGATCAATTGTCCTATGGCAAAATCCTTGTCGCGCTTGCTCATGCCTGTCTTCGGCGAGGATTTTGAGAGGGCTGCTTTAACTGCTTGGAAGAAGCCGACCTCTTCCTTCACGCTTTGCGCGTAATCGCTCGCTGAGGCCAACGCAAAAGCCTTGGACAGGTTTGCCACCAAGTCGGCGTAACGGTTTAGCTCAGCCTTTTTCGCCTTCTCATCTTTGACTGCATCAGCCCGCTCTTTCTGCTTCTGAAGTGCCCATTCAATGGCTCCAGCCAACGCCTGCAATCGTTCCTGAGGTGTGCCTGTAATACCAGGTTGATAGTTAAAGCCAGAAAAGAAGTCCTGAGCGCGTTCGACTAACTCCTGAAGGGCTGCTACTGCCTCTTCCTCATCAATACCAGTTTTGTCTCTGTCTGTGGCGGTGTAGTTCTGAAGCGCCTTTTTCAGGTTTTGGCCGATCCCAATGTAATCAACCACCAAGCCACCAGGCTTGTCCTTAAATACCCGATTCACGCGCGCGATAGCCTGCATCAGGCCATGACCCCGCATGGGCTTGTCGATGTACATCGTATGCATGCTTGGCGCGTCAAAGCCCGTCAACCACATGTCCCGTACAATCACCAGTTTCAGCGGGTCCTCAGGGTCACGCGCCCGCTTAGCTAACAGATCACGGCGCATCTTGCTGCCAATGTGTTGTTGCCAATCCAACGGGTCTGAGGCTGAACCAGTCATAACGACTTTAACTGTCCCTTGCTTTTCATCTTCAGAATGCCAGCCCGGACGCAAAGATACAATTTTGTCATAAAGCGAAACGCAAATAGCACGGCTCATACAAACGACCATGCCCTTACCCGCCATAGCCTCCAGACGGTCTTCAAAATGTTCGATAATATCCTTCGCCACTTTTTCGAGACGAGGCGGCGCACCCACAAGGCGCTCAACGCTACTCCAATTGGATTTAGCTTTCTCTTGTTCGGATAGGGTCTCGTCATCGAACAAGGCATCAACAGCAGCGTCAATCTCAGGTAGTTTCTCGCTTTCCAACTCCACACGGGCCAGACGGCTTTCATAATAGATCGGCACCGTTGCCTTATCTTCCACCGCACGACTGATGTCATAAACATCCACATATTCACCGAAAACAGCCGGTGTGCTGACGTCCGCAGCCTCAATAGGTGTACCGGTAAACCCGGCAAAAGAGGCATTGGGCAGAGCTTGGCGAAGATAATGTGCATAGCCATAACGCCGTGTACCAGTGTCTCGGTTCAACTTGACATCAAACCCGTACTGGCTGCGGTGGGCTTCATCCGCAATCACAATGATATTCTTGCGATCTGACAGGCACGGGAAACTCTCTTCGTCGGCTTTGGGGGAGAATTTCTGCAAAGTTGAGAAGATCACCCCACCAGATTGGCGGTCTAGCTTTTCTCTAAGATCATCCCGGTCCTGAATTTGTTCTGGGGTTTGCCGGATCAGATCACGACAGAGGGAGAAGGTCCCGAATAATTGATCATCCAGATCATTCCTATCTGTCACCACAAGAATGGTCGGGTTTTTTAGCTCTGGTGATCGGACCAAAAGCCCCGCAAAAAAGGCCATCAAGAAGCTCTTACCTGAACCCTGAGTGTGCCAAACCACACCAACTTTGCGGCTACCCTCTTCATCCGTGGCACGAATAGCGCTTGCCAGGGCTTTCCGTGCCCCATGGAACTGGTGATACGCGGCAACGATTTTGAACACCCCATCGCCTTTATCCCCAAACACCGTGAAATCATGGATCAATTGCAGCAGATTGCCAGGCTGGAACAAACCTCGCAGCAGGGTTTCCATCTCCTTTGGGCCTTCAGGCGTAAAGTCATCCTGAGCGCCTGTCACGGTGCGCCAAGGCATGAAGCGGTCCTCGTCAGCATTCAGGGAGCCTACGCGCGCCAGAAGGCCATCAGAGGTGATCAGGGCCGCATTCGTGCGGAACAGTGACGGGATTTGCTGTTTGTAGGTCTGAAGCTGATTGAAGGCATCAGTGATCGTGGCATTTTCACTTGCTGCATTTTTCAACTCGATAACCACGACTGGTAGGCCATTGATAAAGGCAACAACATCAGGGCGGCGGTTATGGCCATTCTCAACGACCGTGAATTGGTTAGTCACCATCAGGTCATTGTTGGAAATGTTTGCAAAATCGATCAGGCGGACCTTATCCCCTTTGATGGACCCATCCGGTCGGCGATATTCAACATCGATCCCATCCACTAGCATCCGGTGGATTCGCCGGTTTTCTTCCATCAGAGACGGTGTTTCAGTTACTTGAATCTGCTTGAGGGAAGACAAAAGCGTTTCTTCAGGAATGTGGGGGTTGAGCCTTTTGGCAGCCTCTTGCAAAAGGCAAGCTAAGACCACCTCCCCATTGGAGGTCCGCAAACGGTTTGGCCCATCAGGTGCGATCGCTAGTGGCTCTTCATACCGCCAACCGAGTTCCTGAAGGATGGCCAGTGCCGCCTGTTCTACAAGGTCTTCCGTGAAACTCATTCGCTCTTCGCCTCATATTCAGCGGTCATCGCATCCCAAACCGTGTCAGGTTCCAGCAATTTGACCCGAGGACGGAATACACGGTTGAAGTCTTCAAGTCTGGCAATCATCCAGTCCTGATATTCGCCCCATCGTCCCTTCTCGCTGAGCTGAAAACCTGTCTGATAAAGGGCAACTTTGCAGGTCTGTCGATTGAAAAGGGGCTTCCATTCCACCTCATACCCAAGCTCGGTTTCTATCTCTTCCTTGCTTTGTGAAAGCTCATAGAAAAAGGCCTGTGCATTCTGCTTGTCGCTTATGTATAACTCGATCCCCATCCACTGTGCTTTCGAATGCATAAGGGTTGTGACATGCATCCCCGATCGACCAATCGAAAAATTGGTCCAATGTTGCGGGTATGGTTTTTGCGGACGTATCAGGTCATGTGACTGCAGAGTTTGGTGCAACTTCTCCCAAAACTCGAGTTGCAGTTTTTTCGTGTCTGTCAGAGCCTCTCGCTGGATCCGGCGTGTCGCGGCACCAACTGTTTTTGACCATTCATTGGGCTTTGAAACTATGTTAAATTTAGGCGCAGCTGGGCTGCCACCAATCTTCCACAGCTCTACCTCTAGTGCGAAGAAACGAAAGTCATCGTCAGTAACAGTATTCAACCAATCTAGCGCTGCTCGATGCTCATCAGTGAAGCGTGATGCAATCCATACAATGGTGACCGCTTTCAAGCCTGCTGCATAGGTAATCAGCTGTCCAAGGTGGGTGTGATCCGTGCGTTCTAGCTGATTTTCAATCAACACCCAGCTGTCATTCCCCAGGTCTTTACACAGAATGTCAGCCCGGAACGGTCCAACCTCTTTTTCCTGTGCCTCAATCTCCAGCTCTAAACCCAGCGTATCCGCCAGCAAGGCCACATTGTCTTCACGTGCCAGCCAAGGCGTAAAATCTTGGTCTTCCGTTTTCCAGATGTCACGTAGTTCGATTTTTTCTAGGCGTCCAAGATTGGTCATAAAGGCCCCCCATCCAAGGCTACCAATAAGTACTCTATCCACATGTCATGATCAGTTTCTGGATCGTCCACGGGGTACCATATCGGGTGAATTTCAGCTCTCTGAAGCTCAGCATGTCTCTCTGTGCGCGCGCCCTGCCCGGGGTCCGCGAGGAATGCATAATGTCTAAGGCCTGCAACTCCATTCATAGCTTTGATCTCTTGCATTGCGATGATGGTGCGGTCTGTGGCCAAACTACACCCCATAAACAGCAAACTACGATTGGTAATAAGGTGATTTAGAGTGCCTGGGACTGTTCTTTGATTGCCATAAGCGTTATTGTATTCTAGCGACGTTAGAACCCGTCCAATCTGATTAGTCGCGGTACCATGAATTTTGAATAGAATATTCTCGCCGCTTGCTGCCTCACGAGGGGCTGCAATAATGTTCGTTCCAGAGAAAACAGCGTCAAACGACCGTTCATTTTGCTCATAAACTTTTTCGAGAACATGATCGAAATTGGTTGTAATGCAACCCCACTTAAAAAGCTCTGGAACAAGATGAACAGGACCTGCTGGTGTAAACACGTTTAAACCAAAATAGTTTTCTATCTGTTCAGCCAGCATATTCTCGTCAAGATCATCAGAGATAACCTGAGCGGCATCAGAGAAACGCCCTTCTTCAATTGCCTGCTCCACTTTGTCCAAAACTGGTGCGTCATTGTGGGCTAACTCCTTCAAGAAGCCACCCCACATGGGAAACCCGCTAGGCTTCGACATGCCGGCCCCGACGAAGGGAAGCACCTGCTGCTCTATATGTCTTTCAGTTAGACGGTTGAAACGTTGGAGACAACCGCAGTCATTGAGCATTTCACGCACGCGATCGCGAGCTTCAGCCTGTTGGTTCTGCACAAATTCTGTCAGATTTGCTTCATAATCATCCGGTGCGTGGTCAAGAAACGCTTTTCCACTGGGATAAGGTTGGCCACCCCAAACCACAGGTTCGTTATCATCCAGGTAATCATGAAAGCGTGGCTCAAAATACCTGTTCATAGCGCCACCTCTACATCTTTGAGGCGGATTTCACCGGACATGAGTTTGGGCAGAAGGAGGTCGCGCATATTGGCCAGGGTTTGGTTTTCTTGGCCATTGGCCACAATCTTCGAAGCCATTGGTTCAACAATAGTGGAAAATGCCGAGCAGATGTCATCACCAGCAGCAACGATCTTGAACGTGTCAATATCACCTTTCCCAAGATGGATAACTGTTGTTGCAATCGCTGTCTCTTCAAAAAACCTGAGCAAGGGTTTAATCGCCAACCAAACTAGGGCACGATTGCTTGAGGCATGCGGAACGAATGAGCAAATCCGCTGGTTCATTAGGGTGGGTGCGCCATACCAGAGATAGCTGCGAAACTCTCCATCCATTCCAACAACAACATCGCCAGGATGAATTAGGTATTCCTTCTTGTGTATTTCTTCAGTGAATTGCCCTGCTTCATTCTTCGGCAAATCTCGAATACGCGCAAGCGGCCTTCCTTTACCTTCGGTATTGAACTGCTTTGACTTAAAAGGAGCACCATAAACAACCTTAGCAAAATCGTAGATACCACGCTTATCCCAAGCTTCCGGCAAACCATCATCATTAAGCCTGTTGGGGAACAATGGAGCTAATTTTATGGCTTTTTCAGCAGGGAAGGCGTTGCCCATGATGACGATAGGATCGGTTGCTCCTTCCATCTGACGGCGGGTGGGGCCAAAATCGACAAACCAGTCCCGAAACAGCGCCCGCGCCATTTCTTCAAGCGTTTCGTTCATCCGTCTGTTTAACTCGATTTTGTCATCGAGATAACCCAGAGCGGAAGCAATAGCTTCTTGTTGTTTTAATGGCGGGAGAACAAACGGCAGCGCTGATAGAATTGAGGTGTTCAGGTTTGGCATGGTGGCCCCAACAGCATGCTGAACTACCCAAGCTTTCGAAGCAGGGTGACTCAAATAAAAAGCTGCATAGTCGGGGTGCACAATACCCTCGCCAAAGCTGACTTTCAGGCAACCAGTTCCACAAAGCCACCCGTCATTCTCTTGTCTTACCAATGCACGCCGCTCAACATCGCCACGACGACTATAAACAATATCTCCCACCCGAACTCGGTATTTCGAGAGGCGTTTTGCATCTGCCTCGGTGATGCGTGCAATTCCTTCTTCTGAAATTCTATCTGTAGAAATGTTTTGTGGCATGATAGAAGGGATGCCATTTTCGACGTAATCTGAAGCATGCAATTGGCTGCCAAATGGACCTGTTTGAATTGAGCCGCCTCCACGTTGAGTGACTTCACCCAACGTGGTTACCTCCCAATCAGATTTTAGCGAAAATAATGGCTCTGTGTTCATCGTGAGATGCCTTCGATGAGACACTCAATCCGAGCTGAAAGTTCATTGCTTTGCTTGAGTTGCTCGCTGAGTTTAGTAGCTAGGTTGGCAAACTTTTCATCAAAGGGTAACCCATCTCCTTCATCCGCCACAGACCCAACATAACGTCCAGGCGTCAGGACATGATCCAATTTTCGGATGATCTCCAGCCCTTCAGCTTTGCTGAAACCGGGTTTGTCTGAATAAGGTTCCCTCTTGTTATTTTCCAGCGTTTCAGGCTTCGCCCGCCAACGGCGATAGGTGCCTGCGATCTTTTCAATGTCATCATCTGAGAACTCACGCCGGACGCGGTCCACCATATGGCCCATATTGCGGGCGTCGATGAACAGCACTTCGCCGCGCCGATCACGCAGACCGTTGGCTGATTTATCCCGGCTTAGAATCCAAAGGCAGACGGGAATCTGCGTGGAGTAGAAAAGCTGCCCAGGCAGGGCAACCATGCAATCAACCCGGTCTTCCTCGATCAGGCGCTTTCTGATCTCACCTTCTCGGCTGGTTTGCGATGACATGGAGCCATTCGCCAGCACCACCCCGGCATGACCCCGCGGCGCAAGGTGATGGATGATATGCTGTATCCACGCGAAATTCGCGTTGCCTTTTGGCGGGATGCCATATTGCCAGCGATCATCTTCTGCTAAGCGGTCGCCGCCCCAGTCTGAAATGTTGAACGGTGGGTTTGCGAGGATGTAATCCGCCTTCAAGCCGGGATGCGCATCTTTGTGGAAGCTGCCCGCGCTGTCCCATTGAATGTCGGCGTCAATGCCATGTACGGCAAGGTTCATCTTGGCGAGCCGCCAGGTGGTGTGGTTGATCTCTTGCCCGTACACCGCGAGGTTCAGCGGGTTGCCGCCGTGTTCTTCAATGAACTTTTCTGACTGAATGAACATGCCGCCTGAGCCGCAGCAAGGGTCATATACACGGCCTTGGTATGGCTCCAGCATTTCAACCAATGTGCGAACAACAGAGCGGGGCGTAAAGAACTCGCCGCCGCGCTTGCCCTCCGCGCTCGCAAAACCCGAGATGAAATACTCATACACACGGCCTAACAGATCACGGGCTCTGTCCGCGCTATCATGCATTTTGATGTTGGAGAACAGGTCTACCAACTCCCCGAGCATGGTTTTATCCAGCGTCGGGCGAGCATAGTTTTTGGGCAGTACGCCTTTCAGGCTCTCGTTGGTGGGTTCCGCCTCGATAGCCTCCATGGCGTCATCGATGATTTTGCCAATGTTTTCTGATCTGGCGTTCTGCTGAAGTGTTGTCCAGCGTGCGGCCTCTGGCACCCAGAATACGTTTTCGGCCAGATACTCCTCAGGGTCTTCCGGATCGGCATACTCATCTTCAGCCAATTGATCATGCATGGCTTGGAAAGCTTCGGAGATGTACTTCAGGAAGATCAGGCCGAGCGCCACGTGCTTATACTCAGATGGTTCAAGCCCGCCACGCATTTTGTCTGCCGCCTTGAATAGGTCGGCAGCAAAGTCGAGGTCAGCTTTGCGAGTGTCTGTTGCCATTCAATCTTTACTTTCTAATGCTCTGTGTTGACCCAATCAGTAGCAGAATAATTGTTGCTATAACAATTGATAGTGCTGTCTAGCATTAGAGTCTATGAACACATACAACTTGCGCGGCACGCCCGTGAACCCCATATTTGATAAGTATTAACTTGTTGGGGCAAGATATGGCTTCATTCAGCGGTTTCATTCGAAAATCACCTGCTCAACGATTACGAGCATTCCTTGAAACTCGGGGAGTTGACGCGCCTGTGGATTTCAATTGGACAAGCGAGGGGCGCGGCACCGCTTTGGTGCTATCCATTGAGGACATGTTAGGGGCATTGCCGGATCGCCAGCAGGATGCAGTGAAAGCGGAATTGGACTTGCTCGCCAGCCTCTCTGACAATCACGGGTTGATTGGGGCAGAGCAGATTTGCGCTGGTCAAGGAATCGACATTGAGCGCCTAGTGGGTATCCAAGATATTCTTCTATTTCTCGCGACGAAGCACCCAAAGGCAATTGATCGGATTTCCGTGCAGGCGTCCCTGGTTCGCCGAAATGGTGGCAGGAACTGGTCAACTTTTCAATTCGATAATGATGGCAGACCTTGGGCGCTTGATAGCCAGGCAGCGCGCGATGCATTCTTGAGCGAGACTGTCGCAATTCTTGATCTGCCAACCCACCGTAAACGTGTTGCTGATTGGTATGAGGCCGTCCGCTCGCACCCTATCACGGGAGAAGAAACAACACTGACACAAGCGACAATCTATGTGGAGGAAAGGGCCGAGAGCGAGTTGGGTTTTGGACAATCTAAAACCCTGGAGAGGCATGTGGTGCCGAAGGTACTGGAAGTCGGGGTTGCCTGCGACGCCAAAGCCCGCATTGTCGAAGTATGCGCAAAGGGCGGCAAGAAGGTGCGTGATCAGTATGCAGAAGCGTTCTCTCGGCATTTCGCGCCACACTCTGAACCGCCTATCGAGGTGCCGCGCAGGGATGTCGTGCTGGATGTTCTACGAAAAGAACCAGATTTCCTAGTCGAACCCGCTGACGGCATCGAACGAATTGAAGTTTCCTCGCTCGATTTTCACGTCGCAGGTGGCGGTATCGCAAGAGTGGAGAGACGCGGCGAGGACGAAACGATCTACCAATTCCTTAATCGGCGTTTTGGCAGCCACTCCCCTTTGCAGGCGGCAGGGTGGCAAATCTTGGCAGCAACCCTTCGGATAGTTCTAGCACCAAGAGATGGGCAGCGTCGTCGGACGCTAACCATAACCTTAAGAGCGCCGAACACCACTACCCTGCCGAACAAAACCGAAAAGGACCGCCAATTCGTATTATCTCTCCTCGAGAGATGGGGAATGGTCGCGTCGCCTCCGAATGATTCGGACGTAGTGGAGCCGTCCTAAATGTCTGCTGTTGGCCTACTTTGCGAGATTATTGCGCAATCGGGGAAGGCATCAGCGTCGGCATATGCCGAGCACCCAGATTTTGAAACGCTATCGTGCAGCGGATTTATTCGCAACGCGGGGGTGATGCAATCCGTTACGTGCCTGGATTGCGATATCGTACATGATGCCGAAATCGTACATGAAAACGGGCGATACGGCTATTTCTGCCCGGAGATTGGTTTTGTTGCCATACCGCGCGCAATGATCGAAGCGATCAAGCCGGACTTTCCAACCATCGTTGCGGCCCTGGCGGATAGCTTCCATTGCAAGCGCCGCAAACCCACCGAGCTGCGAGGCGCAACATGGCGCATCGGATTGGTGGTCTATGAGGCTAGTGATGTATCGCTCTATCTGCAGCCCACGCTGCAAAGTGAGCAGGACGTTGCGAAACTCATGGCTGCTCTGTCCCAAGAGGTCAGGAGTCAACACCGTTTGATCCTGACGGCGAGTGGCACGTTGACCATACCCGATGCTAAGACAGCGTTGTTGTCCGATGTCGTCGAAATCCAAACGGTTCAGCCAGCCTTTGCGGTGCTCACAGACCCACGAGACATCGTAGAGGCCCCGAGAAAAAGGCCTGGCGGCGCACCAAATCGATACAAAGAAATGCTTGGCTCGCTCATAGCGGCCCGAAAGCAAGACGGCAGCGCCTTGCCGGGGCGCAACGAGGAAGCGAAAGCAATTTTGGGCATCCTCAGTGACCAGAAAAGCAGCAAGAAACTGCCCTCTCTGTCAACGATTCAGCGCTATCTGACTGAAATGCGAAATTCTGAATCATAACTGGATCACAATTAGCGTTCTTTTTTGATCCAGCCAGCGTCCAGCATAGTCCGCTCATGCTCTAACAACGGAGAATGAGCCATGACGGACACGACCGAACTTCTCACTCACACTGCACAAATCCTTGCGGTCTCGCCAAGCGAAGCCGCACGCCTCTGCGGTATTGGGCGCACCACGCTTTACACTGCGCTTTCCTCTGGTGAACTCAGGAGCGCCAAGATCGGGACACGTCGCTTAATCACTATCGACGCCCTGCGCGATTGGCTGGAAAGGAACGAGCAGCCAACAGAAGCGTAAAGGGCGCGATATGCCAAAGAAAGCGCGCCTGAGCCGGATCAAATCATTCCGCACCTACACAATCGATGAAGCGGCAGAAGTTACCGACGTCTCGCCGCGTACCATTCGTAATTGGGCGGCGGATGGCTTGCGCATACTGGATAACGAACGCCCCGCCTTGGTTCGCGGTGACGATCTGCGCGATTTCATCAAGGAAAAAAGGCAGAACAGAAAGATCAAGACCGCCCCGGATGAATTTTACTGCGTTCGTTGCAGACGACCTCGACACGCCGCCGGGGGCATTGCAGATTGCATTTTCAAGGGCACGCGCGTCACGCTTACTGCGCTCTGCGAGGTCTGCGAAACAGTGATGACCAAGCCGATTGTGGAGGCTCGTATTCCCAAGATTGCGCGAACCCTCGACCTCACAATTAAGCGGCATGAAACGACATTATAATGGTGGACACACGCCCCCTTGTTTTTCCGTTTCGAACCCATGCCGACTGGCGGGCTTCCTGCGCGGCTACTTTACCACTGAAAGGAGGCTTATATGAGCAAGCGTCCCATTGAGAAGAACGAGCGTACAAAACGCCAGTTTTTGCACTATCGGAAGTATGCACGCCAGCTGTCGGAGAAAACGCTCGACCGCGAAATAGCCGCACTGGAGAGGTTCGACGTTTGGAACGGACGCAAGGACTTCACGCGCTTTCATATCGAATGGGCGATGGGTTTTCGCACCCATCTGGAACAAGCCAAAGGCGCAACCGGCAAACCTCTTGGAAAGTCTACCACACGGGCCATTCTGACGGTGCTCCGAGAGTTCGTGCTCTGGCTTTCTCAGCAAGACGGCTTTCGCAGTCGGATCAAACCGTCGGATGCCGATTACTTTAATCTCTCGCACCGTGACGAAGCGGAAGCCCGCGCTGCTCCGCCACGTCCAGCACCAAGCGTTAACCAAGCCAAGCGCGCATTGTCTATGATGCCGGAAGGTGACGCCCGTACGCTGCGCGACAAGGCGATATTTGCTCTGCTGTGTCTGACCGGCATTCGTGTGAACGCGCTGATCTCGCTGAGAGTAAAGCATGTAGACCTAGTCGAAAGGTCAGTGACGCAAAATCCGCGTGAAGTGGCCACGAAATCCGGCAAAAGCATCGACACATTCTTCGCAAAAGGTTTTGAAGATGCCGAGTCGGCACTGGCGTCATGGATCGAACACTTGGACGAAGTCGCACTCTACGGCCCGGACGATCCACTCTTTCCGGCCACTGCCATCGCTGCCCGGGCGAATAATGGTTTCAAGGCGACCGGCTTCGCGCGCCGACCCTGGAAGAGTACCGAACCCACTCGCAAGATCGTCAATGGTGCTTTCGCCAAGGCGGGGCTGCCCCAGTTCGGGCCTCATGCTTTCCGGCACATGCTGGCACGCCATGCGGCAAACACCGCGACTTCTGTGGCCGAGTTGGTCGCCAATTCCCAAAATCTTGGTCACACCGATGTTCTGACCACTTTACGCAGCTACGGCCAGATCAGCCGGGAACGCCAGCGTGAACTGATCACGGGCCTGAAGCCCGATGCATGAGTCGGGTAATACCTCAATAGATGGAAACAGACAGTCAATAACCACACAGCGTGGGAACCAATGTGGGAACGAGCGCGTTAGCGATACATAATATCGTTATAGAACAATGGCGTAATGAAGGTGGATGGCGGAGACGAAGGGATTCGAACCCTCGATACCGTTGCCAGTATACTCCCTTAGCAGGGGAGCGCTTTCGACCACTCAGCCACGTCTCCGCCGCCGTGAATAGCGAAGCCCCCCCGCCGAGTCAACGAGACTTTCCATCTTGATCAAAAAAAAGTGGCTTGCAGCCACGTGCAACCTATTTCACGGTGCAGAAATCTTTGATGCTGCGCCTTGAAAGGAAGCCTGATGGAAACCGTACGCACACCGGATGAGCAGTTTGAAAACCTGCCTGATTTTCCCTTTTCACCTCACTATGTTGAAGGTCTGGATGGGTACGAAAACATCCGCATCGCCTATATAGACGAAGGACCAAAGGATGCAGACCGGGTGTTCCTGTGCCTGCACGGGGAACCAAGCTGGAGTTATCTTTACCGGCACATGATCCCGCATTTCGTCAAATCCGGTGCCCGGGTAATTGCACCCGACCTTGTCGGCTTCGGGCGCTCGGACAAACCGGTGAAAGACAACGACTATACCTTCCATTTTCATCGCAACTATCTGCTGCGGTTCATCGAAAGGCTTGACCTGCAAAACATCACCCTTGTCTGCCAGGACTGGGGCGGCCTTCTGGGGTTAACGCTGCCGATGGACATGAAAGACCGTTTCAAGCGGCTGCTGGTTATGAATACGGGCCTAGCTGTCGGCATGGGCGCAAGCGAAGGCTTCAACGCCTGGCGCGACTATGTTGCCAACACGCCAAACCTGCCAATTGGCGCCATCATGAAACGCGCAACACCGCACCTTTCCGATGCTGAAGTGGCGGCCTATGATGCACCTTTCCCTGACGATTTGTACAAAGCAGGTGCCCGGCGGTTTCCGGCGCTTGTAATGACAGAACCGGATATGGAAGGTGTTGAAACATCAAAGCGCGCGGCGGCATTCTGGTCCACGGAATGGCAAGGCGAAAGCTTTATGGCAATCGGCATGCAAGACCCTGTCCTCGGGCCGCCTGCCATGCATATGCTGCGAAAACTGATAAAAAACTGCCCGGAACCATTGGAAATTGCAGATGGCGGGCATTTCGTGCAGGAATGGGGAGATCAGATAGCACCGGCAGCGCTAAAGCATTTCGGTGATATCGACCAGCATTAATCAAGGCAATCTCAGGGGGAGGTACTATGTCATATTCAACAATTGGAAAGTCGCTTTTGGGCGGCGCACTCGCGCTGGCAATGACAGCGGCAACTGCAGCAGACGACCTGACGGACGCAATCGCTGCAGACTACAGTTATCTCGGTCCGCTGTTCACTCATTTCCACCAAAACCCGGAATTATCATTCGTGGAAACCAAGACTGCGGGAAGACTTGCCGCTGAACTTGAAGCACTTGGGTTCACGGTGACAACCGGTGTTGGGGGCACAGGTGTCGTCGCAATGATGGAAAATGGCGACGGTCCGCAGGTACTGGTACGCGCCGACATGGACGGATTGCCGGTCAAAGAAGACAGCGGCCTCGCCTATGCTTCGACTGCCACGCAGATTAACATCAACGGCATTGAAATGCCTGTGATGCATGCGTGCGGCCATGACATGCACATGACATCACTTGTGGGCACGGCGCGGAGACTTGTGGCCATGCGCGATCAATGGAGTGGTACCCTGATGTTGATCGGCCAACCAGCCGAGGAACGCATTGGCGGTGCCAAAGCCATGGTCGAAGACAATCTTTATGAGCGCTTTGGACGCCCTGATTACGCGTTGGCGCTGCATGTAGCGGCCGGCGAACCTGCCGGACAAATCATCTATGGCTCTGGCCTGACATACTCAAGCTCTGACAGCGTAGACATCCGCGTATACGGCACAGGCACGCACGGTGCGTCTCCTCATCTGGGTAACGACCCGATTGTATTGGCGTCTCAAATTGTCGGGGCGCTGCAGACACTTGTCTCCAGAGAGATATCGCCTCTTGAAGCGGGGGTTGTAACAGTTGGTTCCTTTCATGCCGGGACCAAACACAACATCATTTCTGACCACGCTGACCTTCAACTGACCGTACGCTCCAACAGTGAGGCAGTGCGCGAAAAGCTATTGCAGGGAATCAAGCGGATTGCCGAAAACATGGGCCGTGTCGCGGGCCTGCCAGAGGACCGCCTGCCACGGGTTGATCTGTCTGTCGAAGCAACACCCACCACCTACAACGATGAAGCACTGGCCGCGCGGCTCGGCCCTGTTCTGGATCAAGCCTTTGGCCCAGAAGGGACTGCACCGGCTGTACAGAGAGGGATGGGCGCTGAGGACTTCCCGTATTTCACTAACGTGGAGCCGCCGGTTCCGGGCTTTTATTTTGCGGTAGGCGGCACGTCGCAAGCGGATCTGGATGCACAGAAAAATGGCGGGCCACGCGTCGCCGGTCATCACTCTCCATTTTTTAAAATCGAGCCGGAAAGCTCGATAAAAGCAGGCGTTCGTGCTATGACTGTTGCAGTATTGGAATTGATGCCCGCCAACTAGAAAGCTCGCCTATGGCTCTATCGGCCTTACCGCCTTTTCACCTAGCAGTCCCTGTAGATGACTTACGGGCAGCACGCCAATTCTATGGAGAGCTTCTTGAGTGCCCCGAGGGGCGCTCATCTAACACATGGATAGACTTCAACCTGTTCGGCCATCAGTTTGTTGTGCACCTGGCTCAACCTGTTGGCCAGCCGCAAGCGAACGACGTAGACGGCGACAACGTGCCCAGTTTTCACTTCGGATGTGTTCTGGATTGGGATGACTGGCATGTCCTTGCGGGCAAGCTGGTTGCATCGAATGTTGATTTTGTGATCAAACCGAAAATCCGGTTTGAGGGCGAAGTTGGCGAGCAGGCAACAATGTTCTTCCGCGACCCGGCAGGCAACGCGCTGGAATTCAAAGCCTTCAAAGACCCTTCACAGCTTTTCGCGAAATAGCAGGGGTACCCTACACTATTCTTTTTCGCGAAACTGGAAGAACACTCCTTCCAGCAAAAAGAACAGTGGTATTAAAACGAGGAACAGTTGCAGGCTGGTCGTCAACCCAAGCGGCGCAAACACCAGAACCCCAACCGCAATCAACAGGGGAATGCGTTCTCGCTTTCGGCGCATACATGCCCGCTGCCTCTGTTCCAGAAGGCTGAAACCGGGATGAACAGGGTTTTGCCCTTTCACAAGGCTTTCACCAACCCTGGCCTTGATATGCCAAAAAACAAGCCCGCCAAAGAACAAGGTGCTCAGATAAATCAGCAGCATGTATATTTGAGGGTAGTTTTTCAGGAAGGGGAAAACCTTCACCGCAAGCGGCAGGGCAAAGGTGAAAAACACATAGCTCGCGCCCTCAACCACCGCCACCCCGGCGGCAACAGCCAGCAAAAACAGAACGACCCGCCAAATGCGATACTTGGTTTTGGTCGCCTCATCGACGCTATATCCAGCTGCACGCCAGCCGACTCTGATGAACCGACCACCGCCCCGTGTTATAGGCGTCCCTTTCATTTCAAGTTCCGACATGAATTCCCCTCCGAAGCACGGCAGTATATTGACTATGACATGGCAACCAATTCAATAGTTAATTGGAAAGATGCTTCTAGAAAAACACAATGAAAGGATACCCTGAATTTATGAAGCATCCGCTAACATGTGCCCGGCTTTCGGTTTTCGTCCTGTTTTTGCTGTTTTTTGGCGCTTTTGAAGTCAGTCACGCAGAACAGCAACCCAGATATGCGACAGAAGGCTTGGCCGCACTGGAAGAGACCCGCAGTATTCTCCTTAAACGACTATCGCTGATGCCCGGTGTCGCGCGCTACAAGTGGGAAAACGGGCTACCAGTTGAAGACATTGAGCGGGAAGCTCTTATTCTGAAACGAACCGTCGGTACAGCAACACAAAAAGGTCTGTCCTCCGACTATGCAGAAAAAGCGGTTCTCGCCCAGATGACCGCGGCAAAGATGATCCAGTCCGGACTATTCAAAACCTGGGGCAAGGATGCTGAGTTGGTTGAAGCAACACCCCGGCGGGATCTGGTGACTGAAATAAGGCCTGAAATTTCAACGTTAACCGACCAACTCGTTCGCCAACTCAACAAGCTCGAGACCATTGATCTGGAATGCGACACCGCAACTACAATTCTTGTCCCACCAGAGGACAAAAGCGTTGCCGTAGATGTTTGGCAGATCGCTGCGAAGGGCATAATACCACCACGCCTCAATTGCCGGTAGTCGGAGCGCTCTGCATCCTGCGACATTATCTGTCTTGGCGACATCTGATGTGTGCCGTATAACGCCGTCTATGGCATATGATTCCTTACGAGATTTTATCGAACGGCTCGAAGCCGAAGGCCGCTTGGTTCGCGTAACCGAGCCGGTTTCCACCGAACTCGAGATGACCGAAATCCAGACCAGGGTGATCGCAAAAGGCGGCCCCGCGATCCTGTTTGAAAATGTGATCAACGAGCGCGGCGAAAAATCCGACATGCCGGTTCTCGTAAACCTGTTCGGTTCCGTCGAGCGCGTGGCATGGGGCATGAACCGGGAGCCGGATCAATTGCGCGAAGTTGGCGAAACGCTGGCATTTCTGCGCCAGCCAGAACCGCCCCGCGGTATCAAGGATGCCATTGACCTGCTGCCGCTGGCCAAACAGGTGATGGCAATGCGGCCAAAGCGGGTTAAGAAGGCACCGGTTCAGGAAGTTGTGCTGACGGGCGACGATATCGATCTTTTCAAGCTACCGATCCAGACCTGCTGGCCCGGAGAGCCCGCACCGCTTATTACATGGCCACTGATCGTGACCAAAGGTCCGTCAGACAAAGCCGAAGACAACTATAACCTCGGCATCTACCGGATGCAGCGACTGGAAAAAAACAAAACGCTGATGCGCTGGCTCAAGCATCGCGGTGGCGCGCAGCAATACCAGCGCTGGAAAGATGAGAAACGCGAGCCTGTGCCCGCTGCAGCTGTCATCGGTGCCGATCCCGGTACCATTCTGGCGGCAGTCACGCCAGTGCCGGACACCCTGTCCGAATACCAGTTTGCCGGCCTGCTACGCGGTAAAAAAGTGCCGCTGGTTGATTGCAAAACCATTCCACTGCAAGTACCAGCCACAGCCGAAATTGTACTTGAAGGTTATGTCAGCCTTGATGAATACGGCGACGAAGGGCCATACGGTGATCACACCGGCTACTATAACAGTGTTGAGAAGTTCCCGGTGTTCACTATCACCGCGATCACTATGCGCAAACAACCGATCTATCTGTCCACCTACACAGGCAGACCGCCAGACGAACCAAGTGTCCTTGGTGAAGCCCTGAACGAAGTCTTCATTCCGCTGCTGCAACAACAGTTCCCGGAAGTGGTGGATTTCTGGTTACCGCCAGAAGGCTGCAGTTACCGTATTGCTGTTGTCAGTATCAAGAAGGCATACGCGGGCCACGCCAAACGCATCATGACCGGCGTCTGGTCCTATTTGCGACAGTTCGTCTACACCAAATTTGTCATTGTGGTGGACGACGACATTGATTGCCGGGACTGGAAAGATGTCATGTGGGCGATATCAACCCGCATGGACCCCGTGCGCGATATCGTGACGGTCGAAAACACACCAATTGATTATCTTGATTTCGCAAGCCCCGAAAGCGGCCTTGGCGGCAAGTTAGGGCTGGATGCCACCAACAAGGTCGGTAACGAGACCCACCGCGAATGGGGCGAGCAGATCAACATGGATGATGATGTGATCAACAAAGTGGATGACATGTGGCAAGCTCTCGGCATCCCCGGTGACTACGAGAAAATCTGGAAGTAATTTCCCGGCTCTGTCATAGTTCGCAAAACCGAAAACAGGGGCATACCGACATGGGACATCCACATCAAATCCTTTCTCGCAGAAAACTGCTGGGTGGCATTGCGGCGGGCACTGCATTGCTGGGAACAGGCGGGCTGTCCGCTCCGCTTTGGGCACGCGACAGTCATGTGCTGCCGTTTCGGCAAAATGCTGCCACCCTGAAACTGCATTTCAATGAAAACTCGCTGGGCATGTCACCGAAGGCAGTGATGGCGGCACAAAGTGCGGTCAAAAACAGCCCGAACCGCTACGCCGACAGCAGCATCGCGGCGCTGCGCGGTGCGCTCTCTGGTATCCTTGAGTTGCCAGCCTCACAGATCATGCTCGGCAATGGCTCAACCGACATCATCAAGGCGGTTGTCACGGCTGCTGCGCAAGTGCGCGCCACTGTGATAGAGCCAGACCCCACCTTCGGCGACGTGCGCCGATATGCGCGCGGATACGGCCTGAAGGTAATTCAAGTGCCGGTCGGGGCCGGCTTCAAAACCGATATCGGCGCCTTGCGCGCCCGGGCCGAAGCAACAGCAGGCCCGCTGTTGATCAACATTTGCAACCCCAACAACCCCACCGGCACAATCATTGACCAAAGCGCACTGACGGAATGGATGGACGCCGCGCCCGCCGACCATATGTTCCTGATCGACGAAGCCTATTTTGATTACGCCAAAGAAAGCAATGGCTATTCAAGCTGCCTGGATGATATTCGCGGAGGCCGCGAAAACATCGTGGTGGCGCGCACATTCTCGAAGGTATACGGCATGGCGGGTATGCGGGTTGGGTTTGGCATGGCGGCCCCTGAAACTGCAAAAAGGGTTGGCACCTTTGCCCCCAATTATAACATGAGCATCGCCGGGCTCAAGGCCGCCAGCGCCTCACTCGAAGATACCGCCTTTTACAATACCAGCATGGCATCAAACGCGACGGCAAAAGCGATATTGCTGGAAACACTTGGTGAACTTGGCCTCGAGCATATCCCGAGCCACACAAACTTTGTACTGCACCGGATCGGCAGCGACCTTGATAGCTACAAGAAACGCATGGCAGACAATGGGGTTTTGGTCGGGCGGCGCATGACAGCCGAAGATGGCTGGAACCGCTTGTCAATCGGCACACCAGAAGAAATGATGGTATTTGCCAGAACGCTGCGCGCCTTCCGCGATAACGGCTGGGTTTAGGACCAGGAATGAAATTTGCAAAACTATTGTCTGCCGCATTTATCGGCATTTCTACAAGCTCGGCATCTGCGGATGGCATTAAACTCTACACGTTGGATTGCGGCACCATTCAGGTGTCTGACATGGCAAGCTTTGATAACAAAGGCCGGCTCAACGGCCAATCCAGTATGCTTAAAGTGCCCTGTTATCTGATCAGGCACGCCAAGGGCGATATGTTGTGGGATGCTGGCTTCAATGAGACAATGGTCGATAATCCTCCTGCTAAGCCCAACGGGGCTTTTCTGGCCAGCATGACTGTTAAACTGACCGATCAGCTTGCGCAGCTTGGCCTCGCACCATCCGATATCGAGTATCTGGCTCTATCGCACTGGCACCCTGATCATTCAGGTAACGCCGGGTTGTTCGCGAACTCAGTATGGGTCGTAAACCGGGCTGAACGCGACTTTATGTTCTCAGACGCAATGCGTGCCGCGAACAGCGATTATGCAGCGCTGGAAACAGCAACCACCATCCAGTTTGATGACACCTACGACGTGTTCGGTGACGGCACCGCAGTAATTACCAGCACACCCGGCCACACTTCCGGTCACTCCGTGCTGTTACTAACGCTTGAAAAGGCGGGGGCAATGTTGTTCTCCGGTGACCTTTATACTCATGCCCGTGGCCGCGAAATCAGAGCAATCCCCACTTTCAACGTGGATGCAGAACAGACCATAAAGTCGATGGCCCTGTTCGAGCAAATCGCCATAGACAACAACGCGCGCGTGATCATTGAACATGAAAAAACCCATTTCGACGCCCTGCCCAAATTTCCAAATTATCTGAAATAATCATCTGCTCACGCCAATGCGATTTGAATTGTACGCGCCTTCTGGCAAGGTGGCTCGGTACATTGAATGATAGGTCATAAGGGGCAGATGATGGGCAAACGCAGTTACGAATTTTCACGGCGTGGCATGCTCGCGGGGCTTGCCGCCACCGGGGCAGCGGCAGGCACACTAGGTCTTTCCGCCACGGCAAATGCGCGCAGTTTCCCGGTGTTCGGCAAAGTGGTTGATGAGCAACCGTTTGCCCGGCTTGAGGAGCTCGGCCCCGGCATCTGGGGTGTCGTATCCACGCCGCTCAATCCTGATGGCAGCTTCAACCCGGCAGCGATCGCAACGCTATGCAATGGCGGCATCATCGCAGGTGATGAAAAAGTGGTCGCCATCGATGGCTCGTTCCAGCCCGCAGGCGCCGCGTGGCTGGCAGCACAGGCCTTAAAGCTGACCGGCAGGCCGGTCACTGACGTGATTGTCACTCACTTTCATGCCGACCACACAGGAGGCCTTGCAGGCTACCAGCAGGGCGCGGAAGGCCCCGACATTATCGCAACAGCCAAGACCAACCAGTTGATTTTTGATCGATACGCCGGTCCTAAACAAACGCCCGAAGGCAGCTCCTTTGCCCGGTCTGCGATCCGGCCTGTGATGCCTACGCACATCATTACAGATGAAACCTCAATCATCTCGATGAACCTTGGTGGCCGCACCATTCGGCTGCACCCCCTTAAGGGCCACACTCCAAGCGACCTTGCTGTACATGTGGAAGACGAGCCGGTGATCTTCGCGGGCGATCTGGTGTGGGCGGGCCTGTTTCACAATTATGTTGATGCGATCCCGAGCCACCTGACAACATCAGCCCGGCAACTCCTTACGGACCCGAAACAAACTATTGTTACGGGCCACGGTGCCATCGCGAGTACTGGTGATCTGGGCAATTACCTTAACCTTCTTGATCTGGTAGAAGAAAAAGCGCGCGCCTCATATACCGCAGGCAAAACACCGGCGGAAGGCGCAGCAGGGTTTAAAGTTCCCGCGTCCCTTGGCACATGGCAGCTGTTTAACCCGCGCTACTATGAAACCGCGTTTGAAGCCTGGCGCCGCGAGCTGGCTGGCGAAACCAGCTAAAGCAAGATTGGCGCAACAGCATCAGGGGTGCGGCAGAATGCCCCTGCCAAAATGATATCGCCTTCTTCAAAAGCGGCGTAATGTTGCCAAAATTCTTTCTGTTCAAGGTGGACAGCAAGAATAGCTGGTGTATGTGTCTGCCCATGAAACGCCCTTTGTTGAAATTGCTGCCTGCGCTGCTGCTGATCGCCTTTACGGCGAAAGCATTTGTGCCAATTGGCATGATGTTCAACGTGCGATCCTATATGATCGACGGTGTGCTGGTCACTATCTGCTCGTCTGCGGGCGATCTGCCCTGGATGCCGGTTCATGCCAGCTATGATGGCATGGAAGACGGCGCCCCGAACGAGCGCTGCCCGATGGCAGGGCCGGATGCGCCGGTAGTGTTCGACATATCCCTGCCCCCGGCACCGATGCAGGTACGCGCGGGTCATGGGCTTAGCCTGACATCTGACCTGACAACAATCCGAATTGAAAAACGCGCCGCCCGCGGCCCGCCTGAATCGGTCCAATACCTCTCAGTTTAGCGTTCCTATTATTCAATTTGGATATCAATGATGAAACACATCACGATGACGGCGGCAGCCCTCGGCTGCACGTTTGGCTATGCTACGGCAAATACCTTGCCGGCAGCAGCGCACGACATGCACTCAGCACCCCGCGCCTATGACCACGCCCCTATTGGCGTTATGGGCGACCACCTACACAAGAAAGGCGAGTTTATGCTGTCTGCGCGCTATATGCGCATGGACATGGGCGGCAACAAAATCGGCACGAACGACGTGACGCCCGAGCAAATTGCAACAACAGTACCCAACCAGTTTTTCGGTAACCCAATGCAGCCTCCCACCCTGCGGGTGGTGCCAACCGACATGACCATGGATATGTATATGCTGGGTGCAATGTATGCGCCAAGTGACGCTGTGACCCTGATGGTGATGGCCATGTACGGCGAAAGCGAAATGGATCACATCACCTTTCAGGGCGGCATGGGAACCACCCGGCTTGGTGAATTCACCACCGGCACATCTGCCTTCGGTGACACAAGGGTTTCAGCGCTTGTCCGGTTGTTTGACAACACCGCACATAAAATACATCTGAATGCAGGCATATCGATCCCGACAGGCTCGATTTCCGAGGAAGACCGGATTTTGACGCCGATGGGCGGCACACCCACAGTACGCCTGCCCTACCCGATGCAAATCGGTTCCGGCACCTGGGATCTGACGCCCGGCATCACCTATGTTGGTCACGAAGGAAGCTGGAACTGGGGTGCACAGGCAAACGCCACCATTCGCCTTGGTGACAACAGCGCGAATTACAGCCTGGGTGACAAATGGGAAGCCACCAGCTGGCTGGCATATGGCTTTTCAGATGCCTTTTCCCTGTCCGCCCGCCTGAAGGGCAGCACCCAGGGCCGCATTGACGGGCAGGATCCACGGATCGTTGCACCCGTTCAAACAGCCCAGACCGATTTCCATGGCGGTGAACGGCTGGACGCGCTGTTTGGTGCCAACTTTCTGGTCACAGACGGTGCTCTGAAAGGCAACAGGCTTGGTATCGAATTTGGCGTGCCCGTCGCGCAGGACCTGAATGGCCCGCAGATGGAAACCGACTATACGCTGACAGTTGGATGGCAACTGGCCTTCTAGGGCAAAACCCCGAAAGGGCAGGAATTTCCATTCCTGCCCTCAACCAAACTGTGTTTTGCCATCCGCCTGCCACAGAGCTTGCCCGATCATGCAAATTCGTATTTTTTCGATGAACACATGAAATAACCGGCTATCCGGCATTGAACCCCGGGGGCAACTGTGGCTAAGTGACGTCAACTTTTATGGCTTATAAGGCACCGAGTATATGACGACGGATACCCTTTCCATTCTTGATGATCTGGTTCAGGCAGCGCGCAAACAGGGCGCGGATGCGGCGGATGCAGTGGCTGTTGATGCCCGCAGTCGCGGCGTTAGCTGGCGCGACGGCAAGCTTGAAGATGTGGAGGGCTCCGAAGGTGAGGATATCGGCCTGCGCGTGCTGATCGGCAAACATCAGGCAATGGTTTCCACATCAGACCGCCGTGCTGACAGCCTGAAAACTCTGGTTGAACGCACTGTCGCCATGGCAAAGGCTGTGCCAGAGGACGAATATTGCGGCCTTGCCCCCGAAGACAGGCTGCACACCGGGGCACATGCCGATCTCGAACTTTTTGATCCAACTGAAGTTTCGGCTGACACCTTGAGGTCAATGGCCGCAGAAGCTGAAGATGCTGCACGGGGTGTTGAAGGCGTCACCAATTCGGACGGGGCCGGTGCGGGTGCATCAAGCTGGGCCATTTCACTGGTCACCACCCATGGCTTTAGTGGTCATTATCGCGGCAGCAGCTTCTCCGCTTCCGTATCGGCAATTGCCGGCAGCGGTACAGGCATGGAACGCGATTATGAATTCACCAGCGCTCGTCACTTCAACGACCTTACAAGCGCCGCTGACGTCGGACGGATTGCTGGCGAGCGCGCGGTAAGCCGTCTCGACCCTGCAAAAATCGAAAGCGGCCAGATGACGGTGGTATTCGACCCGCGCGAAAGTAAAAGCCTGCTCGGGCACTTTTCTGGGGCAATCAACGGCGTAAGCGTGGCGCGGGGCACCAGCTTTCTTAAAGACATGTTGGGTCAACCGGTGTTCAGCGGCAACGTGTCTATTATCGACGATCCTTTAAGGGTGCGCGGCCTGTCGTCAAAACTGTTTGATGGTGAAGGCGTTAAAGTTGAAAAGATGGCCCTGGTTGACAGCGGCATATTGAAAAGCTGGACACTGAACAGCGCAGCGGCGCGCCAACTGGGAATGGATGTAACGGGCCACGCCTCGCGCGGCACTTCATCTGCCCCCGGCATAACAACCAGCAATCTTTACATGGCACCGGGACACCTTTCGCCAGAAGAACTGTACGCCGATGTAAAGGACGGCTTCTATGTCACAGAATTGATCGGCATGGGAGTAAACGGCGTAACGGGCGACTATAGCCGGGGCGCTGCCGGGTTTAGAATTCGCGACGGCAAGCTCGCTGAAAGCGTAAGCGAAGTTACGATAGCGGGTAACCTTAAGGATATGTTCAGCTCTCTTGTGCCAGCATCGGATCTGGAATTTAAATATGGCAGCAACGCGCCGACAGTTCGCATTGACGGTATGATGATCGCTGGCGCCTGACGAGATTATGCAGCGCCTGATAACGAGGACAATTGAGGATAACACCAGCCGAAATGATAGCCGCCGAAAATAACGCGCTATTCAACGAGCAAACCTGTCCCTGGAGCAGGGCAGATGACGCCCGGCTTGTGAAACAGGTTACCAAAGAGGCAGGACGTATTGCTCTTTCGTACTTCTCGCGCGACATTCAGATGTGGGAAAAATCTCCTGACAATCCGGTATCTGAAGCAGACATTGCCGTCGACACATTCCTGCGGACAACATTGCTGCAAAACAGAACCGGTTATGGCTGGCTTTCGGAAGAAACGGAAGACCAGCCGGAACGCTTGCGTTGCGGACGCCTCTGGATCGTGGACCCGATTGATGGCACCCGGGCTTTTCTTGCAGGTGGCGATGACTGGGGGATTTCGGTGGCGCTGGTACAAGACGGCAAACCAATTGTCGCCGCGCTTTATGCCCCGGTGAAAGACGCGTTTTATTTTGCAGAAAGCGGTGCTGGCGCTACGAAAAACAATGAACCTATCCGTGTGTCAGACTGTAGCGACCTCAGACGCGCAAAAATGATGGGCGACCCCAGCGCTTTTAAAAGCAGCAAATACTGGCCCGTCGACTGGCCAGAGACGATGATTTCGGAACAGGTCAATTCAATTGCATTGCGGATATGCCAGATCGCAGACAGCCAGTTCGATTGCTGCGTAACCTTGCGCCCCAAAAACGATTGGGATGTAGCAGCTGCGGACCTGATCCTGTCTGAGGCCGGCGGCGAGCTGACAACCGGCGATGGGGTCAGCTTGGTTTTCAACCGGGAAAAACCCCTGCACAAACACATTGTAGCAGGAACAAAACCAATCATTCCCGCCTTGATGGAACGCGTGACACCCGCCCTTGAGGCGTGGAGAGCCCGGCAAAGAAACGGCTGAACTTCCTGAGGGAAAAGTCAGAAATACCAACGCGCACCAAAGACAACACGCCCCCTGCCTTCCCGGGCATCTAGCGACGAATTTTCATAAACAACACTCAACTCGGTATTGCCAATGAATGCTGAAAGACCTGCAGACCAGTCCCAAAGGTCACTGATCCCGCCACGAAAGTCATGGCCAACATGGCTGATGATCGTCAATGACGGCAAAGTCGGGACAGGAATTTCCAGGTCGGCAAAGGTGTAAAAGCTGTCGTTCTGAGGGTTGATCCAGCGCCCGTTCGGCGCGAAAGACGCACCGGACCGGACAAAAGCCAATCCGAAATCACGCGAAATCGAGGCTTTGAATTCCGGATAAAACTGGCTGCTGTCACCATGAAAACTGTCGAGTTCGAACGAAAAATCATAGATGTAATCGCCCGCATCCAGTGAATAGCCTGTAAACATTTCCACGCGCCCATCGGCGCCGTTGAAGGTGTCTGCCATTCCGGCATCAAGACCAAAGTAAAAGCCGCTATCGTGGAACACACCGACGGACCCGAAGGCCGCGAAACCCCTATCCGATAAGGACAAACCGCGGTCCCGGTAATCGCTGGTACCGCCAACGTAACCATCAATTGAAAAACCATCGGCGTTCTGCGCACTGGCTGGCAATCCTGCTGCCAGTACACACACACAAGAAGCCAAAGTGATACGCACCGTCACAAGCTATTCCTTTTCTAACAAAAGCATGGGGTCCAGTCGCACATTACGCCAGTTCACCCGCCAGTCCACATGCGGCCCATTGGCCCGACCAGTGGCACCAATCGTTCCTATCTGATCACCTTGGTCCACACGTTGCCCCTCTGAAACGGTTACCGAATTCATATGAAACAGCGTTGATGTCACGCCGAGACCGTGATCAATAATCACAATCCCGCCTTCAAGCAGAAAATCAGGTGCTGCCAGTCGAACAACACCCCCGGCAGGCGCCCAGATAGGGGTTCCCGTATCTGCCGCAATATCAAGACCATAATGCGGGCTGCGGGGTTCACCGTTCAGAATGCGTTGGCTACCATAGAATCCGGAAAAACGGCCTTCCGCCGGTTTCACAAAACCGTCAAGCCACATGGTTTCCGGCATCATGACACCACGCGCAGACCTCACACGTCCAGTTTCAATTTTGCGCCTGTCACGCCACTCGGGTGGTGGCGTCACGGTTTTTGGCGGCAAACCATCGACACGTTCGATATCGAATTCCCGGTCTTCAATAGTGAGTGCCTGCACTTCTGTGCGACCATCCGGATACGTATAAACAAGCTGTGCGTCAGATTGAGCATCACGACTGAAACCAACAACGAACACCCCCGAAGAATGCACAGGCACCGGTTCCTTGTTAAGCGTTATGGTCGACCCAGGTACCACCCGGCCCCAAAGCATGCCGCCCTGAACAGCCTGTCCTTCAAGGGCCGGTGCTGCTGTGGCAGGCAAAGACCAGCTTGCCCATAAACCAAAAAGAAATACTAAAATTCGCATACAACCATCATTCCCGTTAAAAAGAGGCAAAAGAGCGGCACGAACGGGGCATCAGAACAGCTTCCCCTGCCGGACGTCCTGCCTGGATTTCCCGTCCTTTGTCGGCTTTTTCCCCCGTGTTGGCGCAGGTGATGCCAAAGATGCCTTTTCGTCATCAATATGTGCCCTGCGCACACCGTCTGCGAAACGAATGGCTACCCTGTCACCGGCTCCCAGTCCTGCCGCTTTCGAAATCGGCGCACCCGCATCGTTCTCCACCAACGCAAATCCGCGATCAAGAACCCGCTCGTAAGAGAGACTTTCAAGCATCCGTGACGTCGCTGACAATTTCTCGGACCGCACGCCAATGGTTCTTTGGTATGCGGGGGCCAGTCTGTTGCCCAAAACAAGACTTTCACGCTGCTGGTAGCTCAACGTCTGCGACAGCCGACCCGGGGTCAAGGCACCGCCAATACGGTTCAGATCACTCTTTTTCCGTTGAGTGATAAAGGCCAGAGCCCTTGGTAGCCGTTCACAGACATCATCGAAACGCTGCTGCAAAAGCCCCAGAATGTCTGCGGGTTTGGGCAGAGCCCTGTCGAGAGCTGTTAGCTTCTCCTGCCGCGCCTGAATAAGGCTCTGACGTTGCCCCGCAAGCCTGCGACCAAGGTCGGAAATCGTCAATGACAGCTCTTCACGCACCGGCACCGCCATCTCGGCAGCGCCTGTCGGCGTGGGCGCCCTGAGATCAGAAGCATGGTCAATCAGTGTGGTGTCCGTCTCGTGGCCAACGGCGGATATAACAGGTATGTCACTTTCTGCCGTTGCCCTGACAACGTTTTCCTCGTTGAAGGACCACAAATCTTCTATAGACCCGCCTCCACGCGCAACCACCAGCAAATCGGGCCGCGGCACAGGGCCATCGGGCTTCAGGTTATTGAAACCCCTGATTGCCTCGGTCACCTGATCTGCCGCGCCCTGCCCCTGCACAAGCACCGGCCAAACAATGACACGCCTTGGAAACCGGTCGTTCAAACGGTGCAAAATATCCCGGATAACGGCCCCTGTCGGCGAGGTAACAACACCAATAACACATGGCAAAAACGGTATCGGTTTTTTATTAGCCTCATCAAACAACCCTTCTGCTGCAAGCTTCTTGCGGCGCTCATCCAGAAGAGCCATCAGAGCCCCCGCACCAGCGGGCTCCATAGTGTCGACAACCATCTGATATTTTGAACGCGCTGCATAGGTGGTCAGCTTGCCGCTGCAGATCACCTCAAGGCCGTCCTCTGGACGAAACGACAATTTCTGGGCCTGACCCCGCCAGCACACCCCGTCCAACACAGACTTTTCGTCTTTGAGAGCAAAATACAGATGCCCTGACGCCGCATGTTTGACACCAGAGAGTTCCGCCCGGACACGCACATACCCGAACTGGTCCTCGACAGACCGCTTCAAAGCGCCCGAAAGCTCTGAAACACTATATTCCTGAACATTGGATACAGGCCAGTCTTCTGTCATGGCGATACCCTGTTTGACGCTGACCCGTTACGTAAAAACGGTTGATCTGAAGTCATGAAAAATTCACGCGGATAATCCTGATTAAAAGCAATAAACACTTCGGCCTTGAGTGGGCACAAACCTATGATACAAGAAGCGTGCTTTCAAGATGACAACGGGGGCAAGGGATTAAAAATGAATATAGTTTTGATTGGATCCGGCGGACGCGAGCATGCGCTGGCATGGAAGATTGCACAAAGCCCCCTGGTTGGCACCCTTTACTGTGCCACAGGCAACGGCGGCATTGCCGACTGTAGCACGTGTGTGGATCTGGATGTAACCGATCATCCCGCTGTTATCAGGTTTTGCCGCGACCATGATGTCAACCTGGTCGTCGTCGGCCCCGAAGCGCCACTTGTTGCCGGCATTGCCGATGACCTTGAAGCTGCGGGCATAAAAGTGTTTGGCCCCGGAAAACTGGCCGCTCAACTGGAGGGGTCAAAAGGTTTCACCAAGGATATCTGCGCAAAATACAATATTCCCACCGCTGCTTACGGTCGGTTTTCTGACGTCGCCTCGGCCAAAACATATGTCAGGGAGCAGGGAGCGCCGATCGTCGTTAAGGCTGATGGCCTGGCAGCGGGCAAAGGCGTGATCATCGCTGAAACAATCAAAGAGGCCCACGATGCCATAGACATGATGTTTGACGGCGCTTTTGGCGACGCAGGCGTTGAGGTGGTTATTGAGGAATTTATGGAAGGTGAAGAAGCGAGCTTTTTTGCTCTGGCAGATGGCCACACCACCCTTCCCCTGGCAACAGCGCAGGACCATAAAGCTGTTGGCGAGGGTGATACCGGGCCAAACACCGGCGGCATGGGAGCCTATTCCCCCGCGCCTGTAATGACGGACGCGCTTGTCAAAAGAGTAATGGCTGAAATCATCCAGCCAACAGCGCAGGCCATGGTCGATATTGGGTGCCCGTATAAAGGTGTGTTTTTCGCTGGGTTGATGATCACAAAGGATGGACCCAAATTGATAGAATACAACTGTCGCTTTGGAGACCCCGAGTGTCAGGTGCTGATGATGCGTATGGAAAGTGATATTGTTCCATTGCTGATGGCTGTTGCGACGGGATCTCTCGGCGACCACTCTATAAGCTGGTCTGATGATGCTGCCTTGACCGTTGTTATGGCAGCGAACGGCTATCCGGGTTCATACGAGAAGGGAAGCACGATCAGAGGTCTGGATACCGCAAGCCAACACCAGAACGTCCAAGTCTTTCACGCTGGCACAAAGCAACATTCTGATACAATCGCGGCAATTGGCGGTCGTGTTTTGAACGTTACAGCTTTGGGGGAAAATGTTACAGACGCGCAAGAACGAGCCTATTCCGCAATTGACAATATTGACTGGCCAGACGGGTTTTTCCGCCGTGATATAGGCTGGCGTGCTGTTGCCCGCGAGAAGAATTCGAAAGACTAGTTTCGGACGCTAGCCTGTAGCTGCAAAATCAGCAACTGCGTCACGCAGATGAACAGACTGTGCAGGGAAAAATACCCTGACAAGCGTTCCCTGGCCGGGCTCGCTTTCAATAGTCATTTTTGCATTTAGTTTTTCCGCGAATGCTGCAACAAGAGGCAGGCCCAACCCGGAACCCTGCTGGGATCTGCTGATGCTGGAATCAACCTGACCAAACGGTCTCTTGGCGACGGCGATCTCCTCCACGGTCATGCCGATGCCGGTATCACAAACTGCCAGGCACGCACCGCCGTCAGACGTGGCTTTAAAGCTCACGTCAATGGTGCCGCCCCGTTGGGTGAATTTAACCGAGTTGGATAGTAGATTGATCGCGATCTGTTTAAGAAGCCGTTCATCGGCCTCAAGTAGCATCTTGCGGTCAAACTGGCGACTGATGACAACGTCGCCCTCTGCTGCACGCTGATGTACAAGGCGCAAACACATCTCGAAACAGGGAACAGGGTCAAGCAACTCGATATGCGCTTCAAGTCTGCCCGCTTCCACTTTCGACAAGTCCAGAATATCGTTGATAATTGACAAAAGATGGGTGCCGCTTTTGTGAATATCATTTGCATATTCACCATGCTTTTCAGCAAGGCTTTTGCCACCAACGCCGTCCCTGATCAGCTCTGAAAAACCGAGGATAGCATTGAGCGGCGTCCTTAGCTCGTGACTCATATTAGCCAAAAACTCTGACTTGGTCCTGTTCGACAATTCAGCTGCATCTCGCGTGCGCTGCAACTCCTGCGCATGTGAAATTTCCTCTGTCACATCCCGCCCGGTCATGAGCAAGAGTGGTGCGGCAACGCCATCAATCCGGCGCGCAAACAGCCGAAAATGCCTTATGATGCCGCCGCGTGTGGTGAGCGCGGCAGGAATATCCGTCACAGAGGCCGTTGTTCGGAGCTCTTCGATAAACCGGTCAAAGAAAGTTGGCTCCGACCACATACTCAAACCACCAACCGGCTTCCCGATAACACCATCTTTTCTGTGCCCGAATATGTTCAAAAAAGTCGGGTTCACATCCAGCACGTGTGCATCTGTCAGGTCAAACAACAGCATGAATTCGGGCGTAACATTAAAAATATTCCTGAAAAGGTCAGAGCTCAACTGAGCCTTGTTTCGCTTTTCAATATCTTCAGAAATATCGTTCAGGTATGCGACAACAGACGTCTTGCCACCCCATTCCAGCACGGCAGCACGGCATGAAACCCATACCTCACCCCCGTCAGCACGCAGCAAACGAAACTCATATTTTTCCGAAACATCCTCGCCGGAAATTCTGGCTCGAAAAGTCTGGTCCACCTTATGGCGATCCGCCGGATGAACCCATTCTTCAATAGGGCGCGACAGTCCATCAAATGCCTCGAAATCAGCATCCACGATGTCGAACATGGCTTTGTTGGCAAAGACAACTTCACTGCCAGTACGCACCAAAACACCTTCGGTTATCGCGTCCAGCAAATGCGCCTGCGCTGCCATATCGCTGTTCTCGTGTTTGTTGTAAGGGTTTCCTGACGTTGGCACCGTGAGACTGCTTTCCTGCATATCCTTTTCTAGTGCAGACAATAGTGTCCAATTGTTCACAAATGATGAATTTCATTGATGGAAAAATTGCTTTTTTGCCGCCGCAAGCCCAAAAATTTGGCGAAAACTATTAGATTTAGAACAATTTTTGCTAATCTTAGTGTTTAATTTTTGTCAGTGACTTCCATATACAATTAAGATATATCTGTAAGAATAAACAAAAGTGGCAAAAAAGCCGCTGGATAATAACGACAAAACATTGCGAGGATAAAGTGAGGAAAATACTCAAGTACGCTACACCTGCATTGGTGATAGCTGCTGGGGTCGGTTCTGTAATAGTACTGGCCGAAGCAAAAGAAGCTCCTGAAAAAAAAGTTGAAGAAGCACGCCTTGTTTCCCTTTATGTGGATGAAGTGCGTTCTGAACGTGTAACCGTCACTGTGCGCACCCAGGGTGAAGTTCGCGCCAAAACCAATATTGGACTGGTCCCTCAGGTTACTGGCCGCGTTGTTTCTGTTGCGGAAGCATTTAACGAAGGCGGACATTTCGAACCCGGGCAAACACTTCTTCAAATTGATGATTCGGACTATAAGCTGGCAGTTACCAGTGCCGAAGCACGCGTCGCGGAAGCTGCCGTTCGCGTCCAGCAGGAACTTGCCGACGCCAGCATCAAAGCCAAACAATGGGAAGAATGGGTTGTAGACGGCGAGCCAACACCGCTTGCTCTCAATAAACCCCAGGTCGCCGAAGCTCAGGCAAAACTGCGCGCAGCGGAAGCCGACCTTGAAACAGCACGCCTCAATCTGGAGCGTACACAGATCAAATTGCCATTCCGCGGGCGGGTGACCGAACGGGCTATAGGTCTTGGTGAATTCGTCTCCGTTGGCACCAACCTGGGCCGGGTTTTTGCGACAGACACAGTCGAAGTCCGCCTGCCTCTGACCGACGCACAACTGGCCGAACTGGCACTGCCAATCGGCTTCTCACCGGATGCAACAAATGCACCTTCTGTGTCGCTGTCAGCAATCGTTGGCGGCAAACGTCATTCCTGGCAGGGGCATATCAAGCGAGTGAACGCCTCCGTGGATAACCAGACCCGGCTGGTTTATGTCGTGGCTGAAGTGGATGACCCATACGGGTCTGCCGCAGACGATGGTATGCCACTCGCGGTCGGACTGTTTGTCTCTGCTGAAATTGAAGGCGTTGTCCCGCATGATGCGATGGTCATGCCGCGCACGGCCCTCCGCAAGCAGGACAAAGTCTATGTCATCACCGACGAAAACAAGCTGGAGATACGGACTGTCAATGTACTGTCCACATCCCAAGACCGGGTGATTGTTCTGGGCGGCGTCCAAGACGGCGACAAGGTGGTAACAGCACCGGTTCGCAGTGCCTATAATGGAATGCCGGCGCAGCCAATCACACGAAGCGCCAGCCAGCAGACCTCTGTGTCACGCTGATAGGGGGACATCATGAATAAATTGATTGAATGGTGGGCGCGCAACACGGTTGCTGCCAACCTGTTAATGATCGGTATCATCCTTGGGGGTGTTCTCGG
Organism: uncultured Kordiimonas sp.; assembly: GCA_947503625.1. Taxonomy (GTDB): domain Bacteria; phylum Pseudomonadota; class Alphaproteobacteria; order Sphingomonadales; family Kordiimonadaceae; genus Kordiimonas. The sequence continues at coordinate 1,197,100 of CANNEK010000001.1, forward strand.
TTTCTTCAAAATGGAACGGGAAATCGACCCGACTGTGCGCTTTAGTGGCCTGCAGGTAACTGTCTCCTGGCCGGGTGCCGGACCAAAAGAGATAGAAGAACAGATCATTTCCAGAATTGAAGAGAGTTTCTCTGATCTGGATAATATTGATTTCATCCGCTCCATATCTCGCGAAGGTAGCGGCAATGTCTGGATGAGAGCGCTGGATACAGTGGACTTTACCCAGTTCATGAATGATGCCAACGAACGCATCGACAGCATCAACTCGTTCCCGCGTGACATGGAGCCACCCACTGTCCAGCAATGGATAAACCGCGACGAATTCATGCGTATTGCGGTGCACGGCGATGTAACCGAACGCGAGCTCAAGCGGCTGGCAGAAACCATGCGTCGTGAAGTCGCCAATCTGCCAAACATTTCGCTGGTAGAACTTTTTGGTACGCGCCGTGAAGAAGTCTCCATCGAGGTTTCTGAAGAATCGCTGCGGCGCTACAACATCAGCTTTGCTGACGTCGCAACAGCAATCCGCAACAGCAGCCTGAATCTCTCGTCCGGTTCAGTGCGAACAGATGCCGGAGACCTGCAGCTTTCAGTCCGCAACCGCGCCGACACGCAAGCAGAATTCGGCGACATCATCGTGCGCCAGACAGGTGACGGCGGAACGATCCGTGTCCGGGATGTCGCAAACGTCAATGACGGCTTCGAAGACAACGAAATCCTCGCAACACTGAACGGTGAACCCGCAGTTCTTATCCAGGTTATGTCTGGTGAGACAATGCACATTGTTGAAGCATCAAACGCGGTCAGCGAGTGGATTGAAGAACGCCGGGAAACACTTCCCACAGGGGTGTCTCTAACGCTGTGGACCGATCAGGCTGAAGATTTCAAGAGTCGCATGAGCACCATTATGGGCGCCGCCGGACAAGGCTTGATTCTGGTCATGATTGTTCTAATGCTGACTCTTCGTCCGATTGTGGCCTTCTGGGTTTCCGTCGGCATCGCGACAGCCTATGCAGGGGCATTTGTATTGCTGCCATCTGTCGATGTTTCGCTCAACATGATCTCGACCTTTGCGTTTTTGCTGGTGCTCGGGATTGTCGTTGATGACGCGATTGTTGTCGGAGAAAGCATCCACACCGAAAGCCAGAAAACCGGCGGCGGCATTACAGCATCGGTTTTTGGGGCACAGCTGGTAGCCAAACCTGTCGTTTTCGGTGTCCTGACCACTGTTATCGCGTTCCTGCCATGGCTGTTTATTTCAGGCGGAACCAGCGAGTTCACACGCCACATTACCTGGGTTGTGATCCTCGCGCTGGCTTTCTCCCTGATTGAAGCACTGCTCATTCTGCCAGCTCACCTGTCCAAGCTGAGGCCGCGCGAACACTTTGGCACGTTTGGCACCAAGCAGAAAAAAATCGCGGAAAGCATCACCACTTTTGCCGAGAAATATTATCGCCCTGCAAGCCAGTGGGCCGTTAGCCATGCATGGCTCGTTACAGCGATTTTTGTTGCCGTTTATATGGTGTTTGTTTCGGGTCTTCTTGGAAACGGCTACGTAAAAACAGCCTTCCAGCCAGAGTTTGAGTCAGAAGAGATTAACATTGACGTCACTCTGCCAGACGGCACTCCATACAGCCGTGCCGAAGAAGTTCTGGCACAGATGCAGGCTGCCCAGGAAGCCCTGGTGGCTGAAGTAAGCGCCGAAACAGACGGTGAGAACAATCTGATTGAAAACTGGTACACCCGGTCTCGCCGCGACAGTGTCATTGCGATCGTCAAGCTTGCGCCACCTGAAGTGCGCTCAATGCCGGCTAAAGATGCTGCACTGCGCCTCAGGGAACTCATGGGCGACATTCCTGATGCCGAGGAAGTAACGGTTCGCTACACGCTCAACCAGAACGACCCCGGCATGCAGTTCTCGATCAGTCACCCTGATCTCGATATGCTGCAGGAAGCGTCCGATGACTTCATGGAACACCTTCGCAGCTATGATGCTCTTTATGACATCCGCGACAACATCTCTGGTGCCACCGAAGAAATTCAGATGTCTCTTAAGCCCGGAGCAGAGAAACTCGATCTGACGATTGCTGAGGTTTCGCGCCAGGTTCGCCAGGCTTACTTTGGTGAAGAAGTGCAGCGCCTGCCAAGAGACGGCCAGGATGTGAAAGTCATGGTCAAATATCCGATTGATGCACGTCGCAACATCGAAAGCCTGAAACACTTCCGGGTCCGTACAAGCGATGGCCGCGAAGTGCCGCTGGAGTCAGTAGCGAACCTGACTTATGCACCTGGCATCAGCCAGATACTGCATTGGGATCGTCGCCGTGCAACCATCGTAAGTGCTGACCTCAAGGACGATGTCCGCGATGACATCATGGAAGACCTGAACGAGAACTTCTTCCCTGAATGGGAAAAGCGCTTCCCAGGTGTTGCACGCGGTGCCATTGGTCAGGCAGAAGGTGAACGCCGCTTCTTCGCAGAAGTGTTCAGCCTGTACGCTACGGCCTTCTTTGCCATGTACATGCTGCTGGCAATTGCCTTCCGCAGTTACTTCCAGCCAGTGCTCATCATGGTGGCAATTCCGTTTGCCTTTGTTGGCGCGGTGTTGGGCCACTATGTTACTGACCTCACGCTGGCGATCTTCAGTTACTTCGGAGTAGCGGCTGCGGCAGGCGTTGTGGTGAACGACAATCTGGTTCTGGTGGATTATACCAACAGGCTAAGAGAGCGTGGCGTCGAGCATATTCAGGCTGTTGTGGATGCGGGTGTCGCTCGCTTCCGCCCGATCTTCCTGACAACGCTCACCACCTTCATCGGCCTTGTGCCCATGATGCTGGAGAGGTCCACTCAGGCGGCTTTCCTGAAGCCGATTGTGGTATCACTGGCTTATGGCGTTCTCACAGCCTTCTTCGTAACGCTTTTCCTCGTACCGGCGCTCTATTCGGTTGGATACGATATCGAAAAGGCATTTGGTGGCCTGAAGCGGCGTATTAAAGGTGCTGTGAGCGGCGGGCGGGCATCGCCCAAACCGACACAGGCAGAGTAAATATACCGGACTCAAAACAACAAAGGCCGCTGCAATGCAGCGGCCTTTTTTTATTCTGGTCGGGCAGGCCCGTCCAGATAGTCTCGCTTAGTATGCTGCTGCATGTGCTCCGGGACGACGTGGATCCGCAGAACCAGAGAGTAAACCATCAGGGCGGCGAATAATCGTCATGGTCGCACCTAGAACCCGCACTCGGCCACCTATCGCTGCGGTTTCCAGTGTATGCCCCATTTCAGCAAGTTTCTTGCGTGTGTCGACAGAATGACCCGGTTCCATCATCAGAAAATCAGGGAACCATTGATGGTGGATGCGTGGCCGCGCCGTAGCTGTGGCGGCGTTCATATCAAACTCCATCACGTTCAGTACAGTTTGCAAAACAGCTGTGATGATTGTGGAACCACCGGGGCTGCCAGTGGCCATCAGGGGCTGTCCGTCCTTGAACAGAAGTGTGGGGGTCATGGAACTTAAGGGTCGCTTTCCCGGTTCAATGGCATTGGCAATACCACCCAGAAGACCAAACGCATTGGGTGTTCCGGGCTTGGCTGAGAAATCATCCATTTCGTTATTGAGCAGAAAACCCGCACCGGCGACAGTTCGACCGTTTCCATAGGTGAAGTTCAGCGTGTAGGTGTTGGCAACCATGTTGCCCGCTGCATCCATCGTTGAAAAATGCGTGGTATCTTTGCTTTCGTCAGGCAATGACGGTGCCGGAGCAATTTCTGTAGATGGCGTCGCGCGCGCGATATCAATCTTGTCACGGATGGTCCCCGCATATCCCTTGTTGGTCAGGGCAGTCACCGGCACATCGAAATAGTCAGGGTCACCAAGGTATTTGGATCGATCGGCATACGCATACTTCATGCTTTCTGTCAGCCGGTGGATGTAGTCCGCGCTGTTATGCCCGAGGCCTTTCAAATCCCAGCCTTCCAGAACATTCAACATCTGCACAATATGCACGCCGCCCGACGACGGAGGCGGCATCGTCACAACTTCATAGTCGCGGAATGAACCGGTTAACGGCTCGCGCTCCTTTGCAACATAATTCAACAAGTCTTCGTGGCGGATCAGGCCGTCGCTCGCCTTAATGGTATCCACAATGCGATCGGCAACCCAGCCCTCGTAAAACCCGGGCGCGCCCCTGCTTGCAATCTCTTTCAGGGTTTTGGCCAGATCAGGCTGGCGGAATACTTCTCCCTGTGAGTAGGTGCTGCCGTCTTCCTTGAAGAACTGAGCGCGTGTGATCGGATCATCGCTTAATCGCTGCTGAAACCGTGACAATGAAACCGACAAAGCCCATGTCATCTGAAACCCTTCTTCAGCGAGACGAATAGCTGGTGCCATCACGGTCGATAGTGGCAGCGCACCATATTTTGCCTGCGCCTCGGTCAGGCCCATTACGGTGCCGGGCACCCCGGACGACTGCGAACTAAAGCGGGCCTTGGTATTGTCAACATCGCCGTTGGCATCAAGGAACATGTCGCGTGTCGCGGCAGCAGGGGCCATTTCACGGTAATCGATCGCAACGACACGGTCCTCAGATTTCAGGTAGATCAGCATAAAACCACCACCACCCAGATTGCCTGCCTGAGGATGGGTTACCGCCAGGGCGAAGCCGGTCGCAACGGCTGCGTCGATGGCGTTACCCCCAAGCTTCAAGACTTCAAGCCCTGCTTCACTTGCGTGCATATCCTGGCTGACAACCATGCCCTTGCGCGCCAGAACCGGGTGGAACTGCGTATTATAGGTAATGATGGGCGTGGAAGTCTGGGCCTGAATGCTGCCAACGGCAGTAAAAACAGCAAGCCACATAACGATAAATCTGGAAAGGGTACGCATAAGGAACTCCAAAGAGAACTGGTCAACCGATGATTGGTGCATCAGTTTAATGTGTTCACACTCTATTGTGTTCTAATTTTTTTTCTACACCGTTATACAAAATCTTATCTATAGCTGAACTTTACCGATCAAGCTGGGGAGACAATCATATGAACAGCAGTCCAAAAGTCGCGATTGTTCAGGAACCGCCTGTGTTCCTCAACCTTGATGCCAGCGCGGAAAAAGCCCTTGGTCATATAAAAGAGGCGGCGGCAAGCGACGCAAATATTGTAGCCTTTGCGGAATGCTGGCTTCCCGGCTATCCGGTCTGGCTGGATTTTGCACCCGGTGCTGCGCTGTGGGACGAAGCAGGCGCCAAGGCCTTGTTCCGGCTATTGGCAAACAACAGCGTTGTCGCCGGTGATAAATACCTCGAGAAGTTTCAGGCGCTATCCGCCGAACTCAATGTTTTCATTGTTCTCGGCACACATGAACGCGACGGCGCAACACTTTACAACACCACCTTCACCTTTTCCCCCGATGGTGAAAAACCGGTGCCGCACCGCAAACTTGTGCCAACCTATACAGAGCGCCTGGTCTGGGGGCGCGGAGACGGCTCCACACTTGAAACCGTGGAAACACCATGGGGCAATCTCGGCAGCCTCATTTGCTGGGAACACTGGATGCCCCTTGCCCGCGCCGCCATGCATGCAAAAAGTGAATTTCTGCATGTTGCTCAATGGCCAATTGTGAAAGACATGCATCAGGTGGCGAGCCGTCACTATGCTTTCGAAGGCCGGTGTGCGGTTGCTGCAGCGGGGTCGATCATGACCAAAGGTGACGTGTTGGCAGGCTTCAACTCACTGGGTCTGAATGAACCGGAAGCAGCCAAAATGCTGGCGTCCATGCCGGGCACGGACAGCGATTTCATCCACAATGGCGGTAGCGCTGTTATTGCTGCAGATGGCAGCTATCTGGCCGATCCCGTCTTCGACAGAGCCGGCATTATCAGCGCGGAGATCGACCTCAATGTTCAGCAGGAAGCAGCACAAACACTGGATACTGCCGGCCACTACAGCCGCCCGGACGTGTTCGAACTGACGGTCAACACCGCGCCGCAGCCCGGTGTCAAGTTTTCCAGGGACCCTTAAACCGCTGGACTACTTCGAGGTTTTTTGTTGTGAGGCTTCCATCTCGGCGCGCACACGGCTGCCGGGCACGACAAACTCCAGTCTGTTCCCGGATGGCTCGCGGATCATCATATGTGTGGTCGGCCCCTGCCCCATGAATTCGGGCGCAAATTCAATTCGCAGGCCCTCCACATCCTGAAACCTTGCATGCAGGTCATGCAGCGCTTTCAGGCTTTTCACCGTAAAGGCCAGATGATGCAAACCCACATTGTTCTTGCGGTTGAAGGCAACAGCAGATGCCGGATCTGTGACGCGCCACAGTGTAACGAAAGAGTTGCCATCGGTAACGAAAATCGCTGGATAGGCAGGGTCTCCGCCAGCCTGCCGCCAACCGAGTGTCTCGGTGAAAAATGCGGCTGTCGCGTCAAGGTCACTAACAGCAAGGCCTATGTGATTGACACCCTCGGTGACAACCTCAGAGGCCGTGTCTGTGTTATCCTGTGCAGTCGTCGGGCCTCCGGCGGCGACCAAGAGAATTGCCGCCGCAATCATCAAACAAGTATTTTTGGAACCAGTCATGTTCCCTCCTTGAAAAAAGGCCCCGACACTGCGGAGCCTTCATTAACTATTTGTTTTTATTCGGTTTCGTTTAGCCCAACCACTTCAGGATAGTTCACATCCGCTTTGGCGATAAAGCCCGGGATATCCACTTCCCAGTCTGCTTTGACCTCGGCATTATAGTTCAGGTAAAGCTTGCCATCGACGATTTTCCATTGCTTGGGATCGCCGCTGGCTTTGTATCCCCCGGCCATCGCCCAGGCACAATAACCACCGTATTGCGGCGCGTATTTTGCCGGGTCCGCGAGGAAAGCATCCAGGTTCGCCTGGCTTGAGAAACGCCATTCGGCATCCATATAATCGGTCCGGAATTTTTTATCACCCTTCACGGGCTCGCCTTCAGTGAAGTATGCAACGGTGTCATACCCGCTGACGGCTCGGCTGTTGAAGATACCGGTATAAATAGGTTCGTCTGCTGCAGATGACGCAACGCTTGCGCCCACAAGAAGCAAGGCGCTTGCAAGAATTTTGGAGAGGAAATTTTTCACGACACTAGCCCTTATCGTTTTGATTGATGACCCGTTGGTTGATGACAGGGATATAAAGTGACGCAAACCCGGATGCACCTCAAACCCGGTAAAATAACCGTGTGATGGTCGTGAAAAAACAAACGCAAACCAGGCAAAAAAGGAACAGAACTCGCCAAAAAAGGAGTCAAACCGTCAAAAAATGCTATCCCGCGCCGAGAGCCGCTTTCAATTTGGCGATTTCCGTTTCGTCCATTCCAAGAATTTCGTTAAGGATTTCCTGTGTGTGTTCGCCGAGCCGTGGTGGCGAGCGATCATACTCGACTTCGGTTTTTGAATAGCGGATCGGGCAAGCGATTGTCGGTGCGGTTTCACCGTTACCGCGATCCAGATCAAGGCGCACATTTCGCGCGATCACCTGCTCGTTTTCAAACACCCGCTGCATGCCGTTAATCGGTGCGCCCGGTACTGTGTTTGCCTCCAGCAAATTCACCCAGTCATCAGTGGTGCGGGTTTTCATAATCTCTTCGACAACGGGAATGAGACTATCCCGGTTTCTGACCCGCGCCGGGTTTGTACGGTAGCGATCATCAGCACACAGGTCTTCCCGGCCAACCGCTTTACAGAAGCGCGCGAACTGGCCGTCGTTGCCCACTGCCAGAATGATATGCCCATCGGCGCTTTCAAATGCCTGATAGGGAACGATGCTGGTATGAGCGTTACCCATGCGCTTTGGCTCGACACCCGAGACCAGATAACCCATCGCCTGATTGCCCATGATCGCAACCTGCGTATCCAGCAGCGACATATCGATATGCTGGCCCTCGCGGGTCTTTTCCCGGTGATGCAGCGCTGCCAGTATGCCGATCACGCCGTAAAGGCCGGTGAAAACATCAGCGGTGGCAAGCCCGGTTTTCTGCGGGCCGCCACCTGGCAGGTCGTCACGTTCGCCCGTAACGCTCATCATGCCGCCAAGGCCCTGCACCAGAAAGTCATAACCGGGCCTGTCTTTATAAGGGCCCGTCTGGCCAAAACCGGTGATCGAGCAATAAATGATGCCGGGGTTCACCGCCGACAGGCCGGTGTAATCCAGCCCGTATTTCTTCAGGCCACCAACCTTGTAGTTCTCAACCACAATGTCGCTTTCAGCCGCCAGCCGTTTCACCAGTGCCTGACCATCAACATTGGTGATATCAATGGTGATTGAGCGCTTGTTCCTGTTGGCCGACATATAATAGCCAGCCATGGTCTCGGTCTCGTCAACAGTGCTCTGGAAATAGGGCGGGCCCCAACTGCGGGTATCGTCGCCGCAGCCGGGTTTTTCCACCTTGATGACGTCAGCGCCCAAATCGCCAAGACACTGCCCGGCCCACGGGCCTGCCAGCACCCGGCTCAGGTCAAGTACACGAATACCTCTCAAAGGACCTGCCATGTTTCAACAGCCCCCCGATCAGAAAAATGCGTGCAGGCCGGTTTGCGCCCGCCCGATGATCAGCGTGTGAATATCGTAGGTGCCTTCATAGGTGTTCACTGTTTCCAAGTTGACCATATGGCGCATCACATGAAATTCGTCAGAGATGCCATTCCCACCGTGCATATCACGGGACATCCGGGCAATATCAAGCGCCTTGCCGCAGCTATTGCGCTTGATGATCGAGATGTTTTCAGGCGCTGCCGTGCCTTCGTCCAGCATGCGGCCAACGCGCAGGCAGGCCTGCAGCCCAAGGGTGATCTCGGTCAGCATGTCGGTCAGTTTTTTCTGCACCAGCTGGGTTTGCGCGAGCGGCTTGCCGAACTGCTGCCGATCAAGAGTGTATTGCCGCCCTGCATGCCAGCAAAATTCCGCTGCCCCCAAAGCCCCCCACGCAATGCCATAGCGTGCCTTGTTCAGGCACCCAAACGGCCCGCCAAGGCCGGAGGCATTCGGCAGCAGGTTTTCTTCGGGCACAAATACGTTATCCAGCACAATCTCGCCGGTGATAGAGGCACGAAGCGACAGCTTGCCTTCAATCTTCGGCGTGCTGAAGCCTTCCATGCCACGCTCGACAATAAAGCCGCGGATAATGCCGTCCAGCTTGCCCCAAACGATGGCGATATCCGCGATAGGGCTGTTGGTGATCCACATCTTGTTGCCGGTCAGGCGGAAGCCGCCGTCTACGGACTCGGCGCGGGTGAGCATGCCGCCCGGGTCAGAGCCGTGGTTTGGCTCCGTCAGGCCAAAACAGCCAATCATCTCGCCGCTGGCCAGCCCCGGCAGATATTTGCGTTTCTGTTCTTCACTGCCATATGCGTTGATCGGGTGCATCACCAGCGACGACTGAACACTCATCGCTGAACGATAACCGCTGTCCACCCGTTCCACCTCGCGGGCAATCAGGCCGTAAGACACATGGTTCACGCCCGCGCCGCCATATTCTTCCGGTATCGTCGCGCCCAGCAAACCCACCTCGCCCAGTTCGGTCATGATATCGCGGTCGAACACTTCATGGCGGTTGGCTTCAAGGATGCGCGGCATCAGGTTTGACTGGCAGAAGTCTTCTGCACTGGATTGGATCAGGCGTTCTTCTTCCGTCAATTGCTCGTTTAGCAAAAACGGATCTTCCCATTTGAAACTTGCATAGCCAGCCATGATGATATGCCCCTGTAACTGTGAACCGATTGTTGCCCGCATGTATATCGCATCCGGAGGCCAATGCCATCAAAAACCCCACAAAAAAGGCCGGAAATCATTGCTGAAATCCGGCCTGTTGGTCTGGCAGCTTTGTCTGGGCTGTTACCAGATGGAAATGCGCTCTTCCGGTGGCAGATACATTGCATCACCTTCCTGAACATTGAACGCCTTGTACCATTCGTCCATGTTGCGCACCACGCCGTTCACCCGGTACTCACCCGGTGAATGCGGGTCGGATTTCAAAAGGGATACCAGCGTTGCATCGCGGGTTTTCCGCTTCCACACCTGCGCCCATGACAGGAAGAAGCGCTGGTCACCGGTAAAGCCATCAATAATCGGTGCTTCCTTGCCACCAAGCGACAGCTTGTAGGCATGATAGGCCATCGAAAGGCCGCCAAGGTCGCCGATGTTTTCACCCAGTGTAAAGCGACCATCAACAAAGTTGCCGGGCACCGGCTCGAACTGGTCGTACTGGGCGGCAAGCGCATCGGTTTTCACGTCAAAGTTGGCGCGGTCCTCGTCTGTCCACCAGTTGCGTTGAATGCCTTTGTCGTCAGATTTGGAGCCCTGATCGTCAAAGCCGTGGCCCATCTCGTGGCCGATCACTGCACCGATACCACCGTAGTTAACAGCCGGATCAGCGTTCGGGTCAAAGAAAGGCGGCTGCAGGATCGCTGCCGGGAAAACAATCTCGTTGAACTGCGCATTATAGTAGGCGTTCACTGTTTGTGGCGTCATGCCCCAGCGCTCGCGGTCGCTTGGCCGCTTCAGCCGCGCGGCGGCATCTGCCTGATTGAAGGCCGAAATGTTGCGGGCGCTGCCAAACAGATCACCCGAGGCAATCTGGATACCAGACCGGTCGCGCCACACATCAGGGTAGGCGATCTTGGGTCGGAAAGCCGCGAGCTTGGCTTTCGCCTCCACTTTTGTTTCCGCGCCCATCCAGTCCAGGCCATCAATGCGCACGTCCATTGCCGCACGCAGGTTTTCAACCAGCTCCACCATCTGGGTTTTGGCTTCCGGCGGGAAGTAGCGATCTACATAAATTTGGCCGATGGCATCGCCGAGAGCGTTCCGCGCGCCCACACGCTGCACACCGCGTTCCCAGCGCGCGCGCTGTTCCTGCTGGCCGCGCAGTGTTTTACCATAAAAATCGAAATTGGCATTGTCGATATCTTCGGAAAGCAATGGCGCGTTGTTGGAAATCAGGTGATAACTCAGATAGGCTTTCCAGTCATCAAGCGACGCCGAGTTCACAATTTCAATGGCAGCAGCAACCGGGCCGGGGTGTGTGACATTAACATCCTCAAGCCCTTCAATGCCGTTTCCAGCGAGGAAACTGTCCCAATCAAAGCCGTTATATTCAGCCTTGAAATCGGCATAGCTCATCGGGTTATAGATCTTGTCGCGGTCGCGCCGGTCAGACCGAGGCCACTGCTGTTCGGCAATGCGCGTTTCAAGCGCCAGAATGGCGGCAGCTTTTTCGTCTGCGCCTTCAATACCCGCAAACCCGAGCATCTGGGCGATATGCGCGACATAGGCTTCACGGATGCCGATAAAACGCTCGCTGTCCTGCAGATAATAATCGCGGTCCGGCAGGCCAAGACCACCAAGACCAACATTCAGAACCGTTCTATCCGGGTTGCCGCGGTTCAGCCCTACACTCAGGGTGATCGGCGCTTCGCTGCCTTCAAGACCTTCGCGGCCAAACGCGCGCACTAGGTCAACCACGGAACTGATCGCTGCAACCTGCTCCAGCGACGGCATCAGTGGTGTAATGCCACGAGCGTTGATCGCCTCAACATCCATGTAGGTATTGTAATAATCGCTGATTTTCTGCTCAAGCGAACCATCGGGAAAGGACCCGGCGGCCATTTCGTCAATGATGGCTTTCACCCGGTCGCGTGAGCGATCGGCAAGCACGTTGAAGGCACCGTAGCCAGTGCGCGAAGCCGGAATTTCAAAGGTATCGAGCCATGTGCCGTTTGCGGCAACAAAGAAATTGTCGCCCGGTTTCACAGACGCCTTGGCGGCTGTCATATCAACGCCCCAGGTGCCCAGCTCTGGTGCCTGGCTGCTATCGGCAACCTGCGATGTGTCGGTTTCAGCTTTGTCAGCCTGCTGATTGTTATCGGAGCACGCAGCAACCATAAGGGCTGCAACCGCGACCGATGCTTTTAATATGTGTTTCATGATCCCCTCCAGGATGATTTTCTTAACAGTCGTTTTTCTTGTGTTAGAGACGCCTGTGCCAGCCTGCTCAGACCATCCGCAAGGAACGGTAAAAGAAGCGGCCCGCAAGTCAACCTGCGGGCCGGAAATTTCGTTTATATTTTCACTTAAGTTTACGACTTTGCGCCGAACCGTGCCGCAGATGCGATTTAGTCGGCAACCGTATAGATTGTGCGGCAGGGATACGGGATGCTGATGCCTTTGTTGTCGAACGATTCTTTGACAGTTTTCAACAGGTCCCAGCTAAGCGCCCAATAGTCGCCAGATGCACACCAGACACGCACCATCACGTTCACCGAACTGTCGCCCAGTTCGTTCACGGCGATCACAGGCTCTGGGGTTTTCATGCAGCGCTCGTCTGCTGCCAGAATATCAGCGATGGTTTTCATGGCATCATCGATTTTGTCGTCATAACCAATGCCAAAAACGAGCTGGATGCGGCGGGTATCATGGAAGCTGTAGTTGCTGATTGAACTGCCCCAAACAGAGCTGTTGGGGATCATGATGCGTACGTTATCGCCGGTATCAAGCATAGTGGTGAAAAGCGAAATCGCATTTACCGACCCGGACTCGCCGCCGATTTCAACAAAATCACCGATTTTGAACGGCCGGAAGATCAACAGCATAACCCCGGCTGCCAGATTGGAAAGTGTACCCTGAAGCGCAAGACCGATAGCCAGGCCCGCGGCACCCAGCAGGGCAACCAGGCTGGTTGTCTCGACCCCAAACTGATCCAACAGCGCAATGCCGGTGAAGATAATAACAACATACTTTCCCATACTCGCCAGAAACGCCGAGACGGTTTTGTCTATCTTTTCGCTTTTCGAGAATAGTTTGGTCAGCCGGCGTTCAACAAACCCGGCAAGCCACAGTCCAACGGCCAGAACCACAAAAGCGCCAAGAATAAGAAGGCCAAGGTCAATACCCTGCGTCATCAACTCGTCCCAATTGATCGAGTCGTCGTTTAAAAAATCCATAGAAATACTCCCTAGTATCGCCCCCGCTAAAGCACTATGCCAATATTTGGACGCCTCGCCAAGCAAACGATAAAACTGTCGGATTTTTTCTTTGCAGGGTTGCCTTTTGATTTTGCGCGCGCGGGCTCTACATCTAGGGCAACAGTTTTTTAGGAGGATGACATGGCAACCGCAGAACTTCTGGTCAACAAGGCCGATATCAGCAAAACCCGTTTCAACAATACGTGCGACGCATCAAGCCGCTCGCTGGAGGCGGGCGAAATTCGATTTGAAATCGAGCGGTTTGCCTTCACAGCCAACAACATCACCTATGCCGCCTTCGGCGAAGCGATGAAATACTGGAATTTCTTTCCTGGTCGGGATGACCACGGTTTTGTGCCGGTTTGGGGCTTCGCCACTGTCACCGAGAGCACCCTTGATGACGTAAAAACCGGCGATAAATACTATGGCTATTTTCCGATGGCCAGTCATCTGATCATATCGCCTGTGAAACAATCTCCGGCTGGTTTCTTCGACGGAAAAGCACACCGTGCTGAACTGAGCCCTGTCTATAATTATTACACCGCGTGCGCGACAGACCCGGGATACAGGCAAGACCTTGAAGAAATCCAGATGCTGTTCAAGCCCCTGTTCATGACATCTTTCCTGATTGATGATTTCCTTGAAGACAATGGCTTTTTCGGTGCCACGCAGGTTGTGCTTTCAAGTGCATCGTCAAAAACCGCATATGGTCTCGCGTTTCAGCTCGCCAAACGTGAGGGGATCAAGGTTGTGGGCCTGACATCCCCCGGCAATGTGGACTTTGTCGATGGTATGGGCCTTTACGACCAGACAGTTGCTTACGGTGATATCCCAACCCTTGATAACAATGTGCCGACCGTTTTTGTTGATATGGCCGGCAACGGCGAGGTGCGTGCCAGCCTGCATTCTCACTTTGACCAGATGCTGAAATACAGCTGTTCTGTTGGAGCCACCAACTGGGATCAGATGGGCAGCAATGAAGAACTGAAAGGGCCACGGCCACAACTATTCTTCGCGCCCGCACAAGTGCAAAAGCGCACCGCTGACTGGGGTCAGTCCGGCTTTCAGGAACGCTCGTCGGCTGCATGGGTCAGCTTTGTCAGCCAGGCCAATGACTGGGTAGAGGTTGTTGGAGAGAGCGGTGAAGAGGCTATTACACGTGTGTATGGCAGTGTACTTGATGGCAGTGCCAGCCCGAAAAAAGGCTACATCCTGTCGTTCTGACCGACGTTCAGAGGATAGACCCGGACCTATTTCGCGGTTGGCAGGGACCAGCCGCGCGTGATACCGCCTGCGCGGGCAAGGAATGCGCCTGCCATCGAAACCCAAACCGCCACAGGACCTGTGACACCGACATAGTTAAGCGCGCAGAAAGTACCCGCACCGATAAAAGCCGCGGTGGCATATATCTCGCCGCGGCGCATCACAATAGGTATCTCGTTGCAGATCACATCGCGGATAATCCCGCCCGCCACACCGGTCACCACGCCCATGATAACCGCGACCACCATGCTGCCTGATGCAGCAAGTGCTTTTTCAGCCCCGATCACGCAAAACAACGCAAGGCCAACCGCATCCGCCCAGGTCAGGAAGCGAAGCCTGCTTTCGATAAAGCGGGCAAAAAAGAAAGACGCAGCCGCAGCCGCAAGGGCGATCCAGATCGGCAGCGTATTATCAATCCAGAATACCGGTTGATCCAGTGTCAGGTCACGTATGGTGCCGCCACCAATCGCAGGCATCAGCGCCAGGACAGCAACACCAAACATATCCATGCTTTTCCGGACAGCCGCAAGCGCACCACTGACGGCAAACACGAACACACCTGCCAGATCAAGAAAAACAATCAGGTCATTCATTTCACAGCCCTCCCGACAACCGGGGCATGGCTTTCGGCACCAGAAAGCTGTCGCCTGCATCGTCCCAGCGCGCAGCACTGATGGCGAACACATCCCTTAAAAGCACGTCAGAGAGCACATCTTCCGGCACGCCGTCCGCAATCAGTTTTCCCTGGTTTATCACCAGAAGCCTGTCGCAGAAATGCTGGGCAAGATTGAGGTCATGCAATACCACCACACCGCCGTGGGTCTCATCAATATGACCACGCAGCAAAGCCATCATCTCAAGCTGATAATGCGGATCAAGCGACGCGGCCGGTTCGTCCGCCAGAAGATAAGGCGCATCGGCCGCCAGAGCACGAGCAAGCAACACCCGCGCACGCTCTCCTCCCGACAGATGTGTGACAAGCCTGTCCCTTAAGTCCTGCACGCCTGTTGCCGCCATTGCAGACTCAATATGGCCGGCATCGACGTCCGTCAATTTTTGCCAAGGTGTTTTATGCGGCACGCGGCCCAGCGCCACCAGACTTTCAACGGTGAGGGGCCAGTGCACCGGGCCACCTTGTGCCAAATAAGCAAATAGCTTTGCGCGGTCCCTAACCGCCATGTCCGAAAGGGTCACATCACCGACATGCACAGAGCCCGTCGCCTCGGCAAGCCCCAGGAGAGCGCGAAGCAAAGTGGTTTTGCCGGCACCGTTTGGCCCCACAAGGCCCACAAGTTCACCGGGCTGCAGGTCAAGGTTCACATCATCAACAACCGTTTTGGTTCCGTAACGAACATGAAGTCCGGCCATGCGTATGCGCAGCGGATTGGTCATCGCATCGTCTCTCGGGTTTTGAAGATGATATAGAGGAACACAGGTGCACCGATCACACCCATCACGACACCAAGCCTCAGCTGACCGTACCCAATGGGCATCCGGGTAACCATGTCGGCAAGCAAAAGCAGAATCGCGCCCATCAGCGCACTGGGCACAAGCAGTTTTTTGGGTTCGAACCCGATAAGCGCGCGTGCGAAATGCGGTACCACAAGCCCGATAAAGCCAACCGCGCCAGCAACTGCGACTGTGGCCCCGACCGCCAGCGCTGTGCCCGCAATGATACGCAGCCGCAGCAGTTTAAGGTCTATACCAAGCGTGCGGGCTGTGTCTTCTCCGAGGCTGAGCGCATTGAGGCCCTGCCCTGCACCTATAACACACAGCGCTCCGGCCGCCATGAACGGCACTGCCAGCATAACGTCACTATAGGAACGGTTTTCCAGTGAGCCCATCATCCACAGGATCATCTCCTGTAATGTCATCGGGTGCGGGGCAAAGTTCATCACCAGCGAAATACCGGCCGCCGCCAGGCTGGAAATGCCCACACCTGCCAGGATAAGCGTTAGGACACTCGCATCACGCATGGAGACAAGCACCAGAAGACCCGTCGCAACCAGAGCCCCTGCTATTGCTCCCATAGGGATCGCCATCGAACCGGCTGTTGCCGCGCCGAGATAAATGACGATGACCGCCCCGAGACTGGCGGATGCAGAAACACCAATAACGCCCGGGTCGGCAAGCGGATTGCGGAGCAATCCTTGCAAAAGCGCGCCTGCGTAGCCGAGCGTGGCCCCACAAAGGGCGCCAAGCAGAATACGCGGTAGCCGAAGTTCCTGCACGATGATATTGGTCGCGGTGTCCGCCTGCCCCAATAGCCCATTAAAAAACTGGCCGAGGCTCAACGAGGTTGCGCCAAAAAACCCTGCACCAGACGCCACGACAACAAGCACAACGCCAAGAAAGGCGTTCAGGCTCACAGGAGAAACTATGGCTGTCGTGTTCATCGTCTTTGATGTGTCCAGAGCGGATTCAGGTCATCACCCGCTATAGGGTATGAACCCCTTGCGGAGCAACGTCAAAATACACACATGCCCGGATAGCCCCGGACCAAACCTTTATGCCACATGGTGGTAAACAGGAATGCTGGTGGTATTTTTGACCGCCGTAAGCGCAATAGACGAACTGATTTCGCGCACACCGTCGATATGGGACAAACGGTTCCAGAAAAAATCCTCGTAGGCCTGTACGTCTTTCACCTGCACTTTCAGAATAAAATCAATGTCCCCCATCAGGGTATGACATTCCATCACCTCGGGGAAACTGCTGACCTTTTCGATAAAGTTCGGAAGACTGTCCCTGTTTTGGGCCTGCATCTTGACTTGGGCAAAAACCATAACGCCCAAACCTACCTTGGGCGCATCCAGAAGAATGGTGTGCTGTTTGATAATGCCGTCTGCTTCCATCTTCTGTACACGACGCCAAACTGCGGAACGGCTCGATGATACCTGCTCGGCGACATCGGAAAGCGACATCCTTGCGTCTTTCTGCAAACAATCGAGAATACGTGCGTCTGTTTCATCAATGAACATTATTCTTTCCCGTACAATAGCTATATTTTGAAATATTTTCTCATTTTTCCAGATAAAAAGTCAACAATAGGGAACCAATTCCGGTGACGGGAAGCTAAATTCTTCCAGTCAGCGACGAGAGGAGTTTCAAATGGTACTGACAGGTAATAGCCGCACGCGTTTCTCGGTGCAGGCCGAGTTTGAGCCCAGCACACTGTCTCGTGTGCTTGAATTGTTTGCCGTTCGCGGCCTTGCCTATGACACGATGTCAGCGCGCAAGACCAACGATGGCCTTCAGTGGATTGAGCTGGATTGCCGTGATGTTGAAGACCATCATGCCAGCGTGCTGCTGAACAAAATTCGCCAGATTATTACCGTGCGCAGTGCCCGCATTGAAACGACGCTTCTTGCTGCCTCCTGATGTCAAGGAAACCAATGCATTGAGACCTGCGGCAGCAGGCCTCAATAGCAGCTCGAATAATAGCAGCCTATATGATCCCGAACCGAGACGACGCGGCTATCCGGGTATCAGCTTCCAGGCTTTATAGGTGTCAGGTACATCTGGTTCACATGCGTGACGCCTGCATGGTCCATCTGCAGATTTTTTGCCAAAAATAAATCGAATGCGGCTTGTGTATCCCATTCCGCAATAACGGTATAGTCGGGGTTATATTCATATCCGAACGGGGAACGCCCCTCTGTAAACTCAGCCTTCAACTCGCCGCCTGTGGCCAGTATTTCTTCAACAAAGCTTGTCTTGAAAGCTTTGAACAATGACGGGTCTTTTTGCCAGTAAGCAGTGAGAACCTGAACTTTTTCATAGTCGACATCGAACCTGATTTCCTGACTGATCTGATAATTTGTCATGTCAAAGCGAGACCAGATATCCAGTCGCCGGTCGTTCAGGTCAGGCACCACTTCCTTAAGTCGATCAAGGGCATTTGCGCGGTCTTCGAAATCGCCCGGCCAGCCACCAAAAATAAGTAGCTCCGGATAATAATTGCCTTGAGTTGGTTTGCGCGTAATGGCGAAACCGGACAGGCCTTTATAGTCGAGGGCGCGCGCTTCCGAAATAGCATCCTGCGCATAGGATCTGTAGGCCTCGTCCGAATTCGGGCGCCGGGTAAGAAACAGGAAATCGATCACCTGCCCGGCTTCAAAGACATAGGTTTTTTCTTCCGCATGGACTTGCCCTGCCAGAGGTGCAGTAGCCAGCGCAAGCGCGATAAAGGTGCTCTGCCAAAATTTCATTGGTCTTTTCCTTTGCTGTCATTTGGTTTGGGCCGACAGGGCATACACCCCGATAGCCAGCACCTGACTAAAACGGACCTGAAAGCAAAGGAACAGCTGACATTGCACATTTGATGTGCAAATATGCACATCATGAATTGGGATGATCTTCGCATCTTGGAAATATGCGCCAGAAATGGTTCTTTCCTAAAGGCTTCCGAGGAATTGGGAGTTAGCCACAGCTCCATTTCTCGCCGAATGACCCGCCTGGAAAACCGTCTGAAAGTCACATTATTACACCGTTCTGCAGGTGGTGTGACGCTTACGGACGCCGGGCTGACCATTGTTGCACAGGCAGAGAAAATGGCGCAGGCGGCCCTGAATGTGAAGAACACAACAGAGCATGCCGCGTCTCTCGCGGGCAGCATCCGGTTCGAAACAATCGACTCAACTGCCTTTAACCTGATGGACTATTTGGCAGAATTCACGTCACTGCATCCGGATATTGAAATAGACCTGCGCCTGAACCAGCAAATGGTTGACCTCAGCCGCGGTGATGCTGATGTGGTTTTGCGTGCCACCAACGATCCTACCGAAGACTATATCGGGCATCATATCGCAAATCATGCCTTTGGCATATTCGGCTCCGTGGATCTGATCAACAGATACCCGGCCGGAACACCCCTTAATGAAATGCCCTGGGTGCTGTGGAGCAACCACTGGACCGACCAATGGATGGAAGAGCTTGGCCTCCAACCGCGTGTTGCCATGCGGGCAAGCACAGCATTTGGTGTATTGCAGGCAATGCAGGCAGGCATCGGTATCGGGCACATGGCGTGCTATGCCATGGCAAAACGGGATCAGTTTTTGTGCCTTCATGCGCCCAAGCCGCAATGGGACCTGCAGATTTGGCTGCTAGCGCATCACAGCATGCGCCGTAACCAGCGAGTGATGACATTCAACAGGTTTTTACGCCGGAAACTTATCGCCGACAAACCCCTGATTGAGGGCAAGGTCGGCAGCGCCGCAAGGCCCCTTGGACTGGCACTGCGTTAATCGCAGCAGAAAACACGCCGACCTGACGTCAGACATCCTCTATAGGTCAAGGTTGGCACCAAATGTAACCGAGTCTCTCTGACCGTCCTCGTGAAATGCAAGCGCATTGGACAATTGGGCCACTTCATCAAGCACACCCCATCGGGCGATCGGAATTCTCGTGGAAGTCAGGATCTTGCCTGCCTGGCTTTTCAGCGCTTTTTTGGCCGCTTTTTCAAGCAGATATTCCGCAATGGCACTCAGCGGCCACCGAGCGTTGGTCATAAAGTTGAAGTCCTTCGCCACCGCTTTCTCGATACGGGAATACAACACAACCTCACGCCGTGGGAAATCAAAGCCGATCCTGAACAGAATCTGAAGAGGCGAAACCCGACCCCGAAACGCAACGCCTGCCACCCGATAATATACCGAGCCAATTTTCACACCGGCGTCTCCGTACCCAAGACCGCCCAAATCGATATCAATCTTGAATTCCAGCGCCCGGCCAGTGAGCGACAGGGCAAAAGACTCGAGCATCAGGCTGAGCGAATAGCCCCATCGGAAAATACCTTTTCGGCCACCATCACTAAACCCGACGGACGGTTGCGCAATACCCTCGAAATTAACCTCGAACAGTTTTTTGGGGGCAAAAAGGAACACCTGACCAATAGAAGTGGCTTCATTGTTAAACTCGTCCCCCATCGAATCGCGCGGAAATGTTCGGGACGGTGAACTGGCCGGCACAAAAACCCGTGACGTAGCCGGATCGGTTTCAGTGGTGACTGTGCCTTCCGTGGGGGATATGGGGCAACTGTTGAAGTTAAGCCGGGTATCAGCGGAAAAAAGCAGGAAGTCTTTTTCGGCACCAATGCGACCGGCACCTTCAAATACTATCCCAGGAAACAAGGCAAAAACGTCAGGAAACTCAATCGAATCGACATAAGCCTTAGCAATTTCCGCTGGTATGAGAAGCCGGACAGCGTTCAAGAACTCCGTCAGTCTGGTGAAGTCATCCTCAACAAAGCTGTAAGTATTTTCGAGCTTTTCTTTCAAAACAGGGTCGGTGCGCCATAAGGCATCAACGCTGCCGCTTTGGGATGTGCCGAGCAACGACAACTGAATATCCAGTTCATCAAGCAACAGGGCAGTTGTGATCTCCTTGAATTTGATCGTTATCTTGCCAACGCTGTCTTTCTGAGAACCATCTTCCAATGCGACAGAAACATCCAGTTCCACCGATATTTTTTTCGATCGCAGTACCGGCATAACCGAACCTGAGACCGGATCCGGTATCTCATCGAAAGAAATGAGCGCATTTGTAGAATCCAGGGCGGCGTCAAACGCGATCGGGTACCTGTCCGCTCCAACCTGAAATGTCTCGTTTGAGACCAGTCCGACAGCCTGTGTTGAAATGGACCGGAAACTATTTTCGATCAGACGTCTGATCAGCTCGACAGAGATCGCTATGCCAGCATTTTCTTTACCGGTATCCGGGTCGATCGAGAATGATTTCAGAATATTGTGTGCGTCGCTTGCTAAAGCCATGTTCTGTTCCCACTTGCAAATGTTCAATTTGGCTGGGATGTTCATGGCGCAACGCGGCGCTCGTTTCTGTGACGGCGATCACGGGCCGCGATATCAGGCGAAAAAATCAGACTGGTTTTTGTCAAAAATTGATTGGTTCGAAGCCCCCTAAAAAAAGGACGCTCCTAGAACCGTTAGCGGCAAGCCCTCCTCACCAAGGGTGCTTGAACCTTCGTATGGTTACCAGGCGATGCCGTAGTCTTCTCCGCTGTCGCTTGCGCCGCCCCACATGGTACGGGTTTCATGATCAAAATAGATGGCGGTGACCGGGCTGTATGTGCGCCCGACAAGTTCGACATTGTAGCCGCGCTTCGCCAGCTCCTTGCGCACCCATTCAGACACCTGCGTGGTCACCTGAATACGCCCTGGTTCAGACTTGTGTGCCCCGAACGAGCTTTGCATTTGATAACTGGTGATATTGTGCGCCTCAACCGCCTCCTGCACATTCATGTCAAACTCAACCATATTGAGAAAGAACTGCAGCAGGTTCTGGTCCTGGCTGTCGCCGCCCTGCACGGAAAAGGCCATCAATGGTTTGCCGTCTTTCAGGGCAATACTGGGCGTCAGTGTAGCGCGCGGACGCTTGCCGGGTGCAACCACATTGAAGGGGTTCAGGCGTTCATCAAGAACAAAGCTTTGCATGCGTTGGCTAAGGCCAATACCGGTTTCGCCGGCAATGAAAGCCGGTATCCAGCCACCGCTAGGTGTTATGGACACAACCCAGCCTTCAGCGTCTGAAGCCTGAATAGATGTGGTGCCTGCAAGGAAAGCTTCATCGTCTGTCATGGTGTTCTGCGCGACCTGAAAACCTTCCGCGCCTTCAGCATCTGCCACGGGCGGGATCGGGGTCCATTTTTCCAGCAGATCCGTGAACGGATTGGTACCACCCTGAAACGGATACGGGTCACCCGGTTTAACCGTTTCATCATTCATGCCCCAATTGATCTGGGCGCGGCGATGGTCCGCATACTCTTTGGATAGCAAGCCTTCGATCGGCTCCTTTGGTGGCATATAAGGGTCACCATAATAAAAGTCGCGATCGGCGAACGACAGATTCATTGCCTGATACAGCGCATGAATATAGGGCAAGGAATTGTGCCCCATGCTCTTGAGGTCCACCTTTTCAAGAATATTGAGTGCCTGCAAAAGCACAGGCCCCTGCACCCAGTGCGTCAACTTGTAAACATCGATGCCTTTATAATTGGTGCTTACCGGCTCCTCGATGTGAACCTGCCATTTGTCCAGGTCTTCCATGGTCATCAGCCCGCCATATTCCTTGGAGCCACGCACCATTTCCTCGGCGATATCACCGCGATAAAAACGGTCATAAGCCGCGTAGATAGCCTCTTTCCGGGTTTTACCGGCTTTCAGGGCTTCGGCTTCCGTATCAACCAGTTTTTGCAGGGTCTTCAGCAAATCCGGTTGTTTGAAGTCTTCGCCTGCATAAGGGGCGGCGCGCTCCTGACTGTCATCTTCGTTCAAATGCGGAAGGAATACCTCGCGTGAATGCTCCCATTGTTTAAGGATATCCTTGCGGCGCTCCATATTGTCCGCCTGACTTTCCTCAACCGGATACCCCTCAGCCATCTGCATGGCCGGCGCCAGCACTTCAGCAAGGCTTAACTTGCCATACTCCGCCAACATCACCATCAAGCCACCCGGTGTGCCGGGCGTTACCGCGGCCAGCGGACCATTTTCGGGCGGGTAGGCCATGCCCTTACTTTTGAAAAACTCGGCTGTCGCGCCAGTGGGTGCCACACCCAGAGCATTGATCCCAATGACTTTGCCGGTTTTGGGGTTGTAGATCAGCGCCTGTGTCTCGCCGCCCCAACCCAGTGTATCCCACATGGTGCTGGTAGCAGCTAACATGGCGCAGGCCGCATCCACCGCGTTCCCGCCGCGGGTGAAGGTCATGCTACCGGCTGTCGCCGCGAGCGGCTTGCCCGTAACCGCGACCCAGTGTTTGCCGTGCAAAACCGGTTTTAGTGTTTGCTGCGCGGCGACGGGCGATGCCAACATCAGCGCGAACGCACAAGATGTCAGAACCGGCTTAAAAGCGGTTTTGAATGAAAGCTGGTGCAAAACTCGGTGCATGTGCGGGCTCCTGTTCCAAAGCGGCGAAGAATGTTTCAATTGAAACGACCCTACCACCGTTACATCAAAAGTAAATGCAGCCGGGGACGCCAATGCTTGCACTGTTTGCCACAAACCGCGCACATTTTTGTGACATTGAGTGTTTGTGGGTTTTTGTTCATTCTTGATTAAGCTTGATTACTGATAAACGAATGATAGTGGGGTCCAGCCTCGTAGCTGAAGTCGCAGACGGTCGGGAGTATGTATGGACGACGAACCAACCGGAAATATCAATACCGGCTTTTCCGTCACTGTTGGCGGTAGCGCAACGGGTGTTATTGAAGAAGAAGGCGATATTGACTTTTTCTCCGTACAGCTGGAAGCGGGAGTAACCTACCAGATTGATCTCGA
The DNA here is from genome assembly GCA_947503625.1 of uncultured Kordiimonas sp. Taxonomy (GTDB): domain Bacteria; phylum Pseudomonadota; class Alphaproteobacteria; order Sphingomonadales; family Kordiimonadaceae; genus Kordiimonas. Next base: position 1,220,633 of record CANNEK010000001.1, read on the forward strand.
GGGCAGCCGCACGGCATCAGGCGACCTTCTGGACCCGTTCCTCACCGGCATCTTCAATGCAAACGGAATACAGGTAGCCACGCAAGACGACGATGACGGTGTTTCAACAAACAGCCGGATTCTGTTTACCCCTAGTGTGAGCGGCACCTATTTTGTTGGCGCAAGTTCCTTCAACAACACATCGCTGACAGATACAGGAAGCTACACGCTGTTTGTCGAAGAGGAAGCCCTGACCGACCGGCCGGATCCTCTTGTCCTGAACTCTGTTGCCAACACAGGCAATATCATCATTGATACCCTGGTGTTTGGCCGCGGTTATGGCAACGGTGTGGACACACCGACTGTAACTTTCAGCATCCCCGGCGAAGACCCGACATTTTTGGGTGGCTTCCTGCTGGATGAGACCGACATAACGCCTTTTGCCGTTCCTATTTCTGCCGCCGCCGAGGCGGTGTTCCGGGATGGTCTCAATCAAGTGGCGGAAGATGTCAATATTCGCTTCCTGGAGATCGTTGACGAAGGAACAACGTTTGGCACATTGCGTATTTTCGGCAACACAGCGGAATCCGGCCGCACCATCGGGCTTGCAGGCCTGCCAAGCGAAGCGCCCAGTGGAGGTGATATCGCCATATTCGAGGACGAAATATTCAGCGAAGGCCTGTCGCGCTTTGTCGTGCTTCACGAGTTGGGCCACGCACTTGGCCTCGAGCATATTGACCTTGAAGAAACTCCCGATTTTCCGGCGCAGTTTGCCGGTGCGGAATTCAGCCTGCTGACGCCAAGCTTCACCTCGGCCTTTTTCCCGAATGCGGCGCGCGTCAGCTTTTATCCAACCAGTTTTGGCTACGCCGATATTCTGGCCTTGCGGCAGATATATGGTCCTTCGCAAGCCGATGAAGAAGACAATGTGTACAGCTTCAATGTCGGGCTTGAATACTGGGAAACCATCTTCGATACCGGCGGCAATGACACCATTGCAATCACAGGCGGCAACGAAAGTGTTAAAATCGATCTATCGCCAGATGACGATTTCTTCGGTGGTACTTTCATTGATGTTGGCACGACCGTACGATACTTCGCTGGCTCGGGTGCCCAGATTGGCAGTCGGGATGACACTGTTTTTATCAGCCCTGAAACGGTGATCGAAAACATCCTTTTGTCAGGTGGTAACGACACGGTTGTTGGTAATGCTGCGGATAACCGCATTGAAGGTGCCGGGGGTAATGATGAAATTGCGGGCGCTGGCGGCTCTGATACCCTTATAGGGAATGCTGGTCGCGACAAAATATCGGGCGGCGCCGGAGACGATGTTTCATTTGCGGGCGTCGGCGACCAAAGCAACGACACCGTTGAAGGTAATTCGGGAGATGATATCCTGGGCGCTGGAGCAGGCAACGATACCGTGGTCGGAGGAGACATTACTTCCGGCCTCACATCAGGTGCCGCCTCTGCGGCAGGCAGCGACACCATATTTGGCGGTGCCGGGGATGATCTGATTGTCGGTGGGTCCTTTAACAGCCAAAGTGACACAGTGGTGGAAACAGGCGGCGGGCAGAACCTGCTTTGGGCAGGTACCGGCAATGACACGGTATTCGGCGATACAGGTTCCGATGTGCTTGGCGGTGGCCAGGGCAACGATGAAATTTCTGGCGGTGGCGGTAACGATACCATTTATGGCGGGACTGGGTCGGTTTCAGACAATGCCGATACAATAAACGGCGGATCAGGCAGCGACCTTATCTTTGCGTCATCGGACGAAGATGTGGTCAGTGGCGGAACCGACAACGACACAATTTTTGGCGGCGGGGCCAATGATACAATTGACGCCGACAGCGGCGCTGATGTGATATGGGGTGGTTCAGGCAACGATAACCTGACCGGCGGCAATGGCAATGATACCTTCGCTTTCACATCAGGTCATGGTGACGATACCATCACTGACTTCAACCTGAACTCGGACCAGCTTGCCTTTGAAGATATCACAGGGTTCACTGATGAAGCAGGCGTAAGGGCAGCAACCAGCGAGACAATTATTGGCGGTGTATCCGGCCTTCTGATCAATACAGGGGACGGCAACACAATTTTCCTGGTTGGTCTTGCAGATGAAGATATCGGTTCACTCTCGCTTGTGTTTTTGTAGGCGGCAATAAATACTGCTGGCCGAACACCAACCAGCAGGACCCAGCCTCAATGAGCCCCTCACTCAAACACCACCAGCCAGCCGGAAGCGGCAGACTGAATAACAAGAAAGCGCTGGTAACCCAGGCCGAAGATTTCATGGGGCCTGCAACCATTGACCATTTCACGCAGGAAGGCGCAGAAGTCTTCGCCAGCGACGGCATTCTCACCGACCCCTTAACCCCTGACGCCCTTCTTGATGAAGCGGGGCCGATAGACATTCTTGTGGTCAATCTCGCCACTGATAATCTGTATGGCAAAATGGCTGACGAACTGACCGACACTGATTTTGAAACCGCTTTTGAAGTGATGGTTTACCCCTTGCACAGACTTGTGCGCGCCGTTACGCCGCAGATGAAAGAGAGACAGGCGGGCAAGATCATCGTTTATGGCAGCGCCGTGCCCCTGCGCCCCATGGCCCGCCTGGCTGCTTACTCAGCCGCTCGCGGCGCGCAGATTTCCTATGTGAAATCGGTGGGTACAGAATTGGCGCGCGATAATATTCAGATGAATTTAATCGCCCAGAATTGGGTCATGAACCCCGCTTATTACCCCCCTGAACTGCAGGCACACCCCAAGTTTCAAGCCAACCTGAAACGGGAAGTGCCCTTAGGGCGCCTGGCCCGCCCCGAAGAAGACACAGCACTGGCGGTTTTTCTGGCATCAAACGAAAGTGACTTCTTTGTCGGACAGGCAATCCCTTTCAGCGGCGGCTGGGCAAGTTGATCATTTTCCGGCAGCTCGGCGGCTCTGGCATAAAACAATCGAAACATCCCCGGTTTTTGATCTGACAAAGGGAAAAGTTCGTTTCATATGTCATGAAGCAGTTTGCAAATACTGCAGCAATTTCAGCAGATGCTATTGCCAGCACCATCAAGCGCTATATGCTGTAGCCAAAGGAGTTTCGAGTGAGCGAGACGAAAAAACTGATTGTCGGTATCGGCGGCGCCAGCGGCGTGATTTATGGCATTCGCCTGCTTGAAGTGCTGCAGGGTGTGGCCGAGATAGAAACCCATCTGGTCATGTCAAAAACGGCGCGCATGAATATAGCCATCGAAACTGACATGACGGCATCCGACGTTGAAGGGTTGGCGGACACGGTTCACAACGTTGCGCAGGTTGGTGCCACTATCGCTAGTGGCAGCTTCAAAACGCACGGCATGATCGTTGCCGCCTGCTCGATGAAAAACCTGTCAGCTATCGTTCATTCGCACGCAGACGATCTGCTAACCCGCGCGGCAGACGTTGCTCTGAAAGAACGGCGTAAACTTGTGCTGATGCCGCGCGAGACACCTCTCCACACGGGACACTGCAAGCTGATGATGGAAGCAAGCCAGCTTGGGGCCGTTGTAGCGCCGCCCATGCCAGCAATGTACACGCGGCCTCAGACGATTGATGACATTATCAACCACTCTGTCGGGCGCGTTCTGGATCTGTTTGAACTGAAAACCGGGCTTGTTGAACGGTGGCAGGGACCAACGGGAAAAAACCTAAACTGAATGCGCCACACAACTCATATTGAAACCTGGCCTTTAAAAGTGCCTTTTGTGATTTCGCGCCGGACTTGTGAAGCGGCGGACGTTCTGACCGTAACACTGGAGCGGAACGGACACATTGGCCGCAGTGAAGCAGCAGGCATCAACTATAAGGGCGAAACACCGCAATCGATGGCGCATGAAATCAATGCCTTTATGGCCAGCGCACACCGCCCCGTTACCCGCCAGATGATGCTGAACACAATGCCTGCTGGTGGCGCGCGCAATGCGCTTGATTGCGCACTTTGGGACCTGGAAGCAAAAGAGACCGGATCAAGCGTCTTTGAATTGTCCGGGGCTCTATCCGGTGCGGTGCAAACCGCTTTTACCCTGAGTGTTGGCACACCGAAAGCGATGGCAGAAGCAGCTGCATCGAACTCCCTGCCTGTTCTGAAGCTAAAGCTTGCGGGCATAAACGCGGTGGAATGCGTTGCTGCGGTTCGAAATGCTCGGCCGGATGCCAGCATCATTGTGGACGCCAATGAAGCGCTGAGTTTCGAAGACCTGAAGGTTATTGCACCGCAACTTGCAGACTTGCGCGTTTCGCTGATTGAACAACCTCTGCACCGCGATAGTGACGAAGTGCTAGCGGGCTATACGAGCCCTGTACCGTTATGTGCGGATGAAAGCTGCATGACCGCTACCGACCTGCCAAGGCTTAAGCGCCTGTACAAGTGCATAAACATCAAGCTTGATAAAACCGGCGGGCTGACAGCAGCCATTAAACTCGCTGATGAAGCAGAGAGAATGGGTATCAACCTGATGGTCGGCTGCATGCTTGGCACGTCGCTGGCAATGGCCCCTGCCATGATTGTTGCGCCAAGATGCCAGTTTGTCGACCTTGACGGACCGCTTTTGCTGGCAAAAGATCGCAAAGCAGGCCTGGATGTTGAGCATGGCACTATCCGGCCACCAACGGCTGCATTGTGGGGTTAACAGCCTTCACTCGCACTTAGTTACATGTGAAACCGAATTGCCTTGCACAGGCTCTCACCTTCAGGCAATAAAACCACTCACTTCCTTGCACGCAACATGGGTCACTGTCATGAAAGCACTTGTCAAACAGCAAGCAGAGGTCGGTCTCTGGCTTGAGGACGTTCCGGAACCTGAAGTTGGCATCAATGATGTTCTGATCAAGGTCAAGCGCACCGCAATTTGCGGCACTGATATGCACATCTATAACTGGGATGAATGGGCGCAAAAAACCATTCCGGTTCCCATGGTTGTTGGTCACGAATTCGTTGGTGAAATTGTCGAGGTTGGCTCGAATGTGATCGACTTTCACAAGGGGCAAATTGTTTCAGGCGAAGGGCATGTTGTTTGCGGACGCTGCCGCAACTGTATGGCAGGGCGTCGTCATCTGTGCGCGCACACCAGCGGTATCGGTGTGAACCGCCCCGGTTCTTTTGCAGAATATGTCGCACTGCCGATGTCAAATGTGTGGGAACACGGAGAAGGCATTGACCTTGACGTAGCGTCCCTTTTCGATCCGTTGGGCAATGCGGTTCACACAGCGCTTCAATGGGATTTGCTGGGTGAAGATGTGCTGATCACCGGCGCGGGCCCAATTGGCGCAATGGCTGCCGCCGTCTGCAAGCATGCTGGCGCACGACATGTGGTGATCACCGACGTTCTCCCGGACCGCCTTGCGCTCGCAGCAAAACTGGGCGCGACACGTACTGTCGATGTGCGCTACGAAAAGCTCGCGGATGTGCAGAAAGAACTGGGCATGAGCGAAGGGTTCGACGTGGGCCTTGAGATGTCAGGCAACAGCATGGCTTTCAATGACCTGATCGAAAGCATGTGCCACGGCGGCAAGGTCTCGATCCTGGGCATCCCTGCGAAAGGAGCAGAGATTAACTGGGAAACGGTGATCTTCAACATGCTGACCCTCAAAGGCATCTATGGTCGGGAGATGTACGAAACCTGGTACAAGATGTCGGTAATGATCGAAAGCGGCCTGGATATCGCGCCTGTGATAACCCACCGCCTGCCCTATGCTGATTTTCAGCGGGGTTTTGATCTGATGAATGCGGGCGACGCCAGCAAAGTTGTTCTGAACTGGGAAGCATAAGGGCACGTTATGTACGGAAATTTCAAAAACCATCTGTCTGCACAGCTTGATGAAATCAGGGACGCGGGCCTCTATAAAAACGAACGCGAGATCACTACCCCGCAAGGAGCCTCGGTTGGCATTACAGGCGGTCAGGAAGTGATCAACCTGTGCGCCAACAATTATCTGGGCCTGGCGCAACATCCCGAAGTGAACGCTGCAGCAATGCAGGGGCTGAAGGACTGGGGCTACGGCATGGCGTCTGTGCGGTTCATATGCGGCACACAAACCCTGCACAAAGAGCTTGAGGAAAAGATCAGCGAGTTTCTGGAGATGGAAGACACCATTCTCTATCCCAGTTGTTTTGATGCCAATGGTGGCCTTTTTGAAACCATTCTGGGGGCCGAAGATGCCGTTATTTCAGATGAACTGAACCACGCCAGCATTATCGATGGCGTGCGGTTATGCAAAGCACAGCGCTACCGCTACAAAAACAACGATATGGCTGACCTTGAAGCTCAGCTAAAAGCCGCAGATGCAGCCGGCGCGCGCTATAAGCTGATCACCACAGACGGTGTGTTCTCGATGGATGGCTACATCGCCCAGCTCGATAAAATTTGTGACCTGGCCGACAAATACGGCGCACTGGTGCATTTTGACGATTGCCACGCTACCGGCTTCATCGGTGCAGGCGGCAAGGGCACGCACGAACATTGTGACTGCATTGACCGCGTCGACATTGTAACCGGCACCCTCGGCAAAGCCCTTGGCGGCGCAAGCGGTGGTTACACCAGCGGCAAACGCGAGATTATCGAACTGCTGCGCCAGCGCTCAAGGCCTTACCTGTTTTCAAATACCGTGGCTCCGCCGGTTGTCGCCGGCGCGATCAAGGCAATTGAGCTTGTCACACAATCAAACGACTTGCGGCAAAAACTCGCTGAAAACACCACCTACTTCCGGGAAAAGATGGAAGCTCTGGGCTTTGATCTGTTGCCGGGCGAACACGCGATTGTGCCCGTCATGCTGTATGATGCCGCAACAGCCGCCAGGTTTGCCGATGAAATGCTGAAGTGCGGTATCTATGTGGTGGCTTTCTCATTCCCGGTTGTACCCAAAGGCAAAGCCCGCATCCGCACGCAGATGTCTGCGGCCCTGACCCGGGAAGAGCTGGACAAGGCGATCAACGCCTTTGCCGAGGTTAAAGAGCTTCTGGAAGACTGATCAGCAACACGGCCGATAGTATATCGCCGGTCAATAGAATCGGCGGTCAGGAGCGGTATTTTTGCTGCACAAAAGTGCACCAGCCAGCCTCGAACGCGCTTTGCTCGGTTCCGAGCGCGGCCAGCGTGTCTCCGTTTGCCTTTATCAACTCCGGTAACGCGGCGGCACCCCATTTCGAGGTAATGAATTCACCAAGCAGGTAACCGGACCGGTATATTGACCCTCCACGGTCGAACGGGGAACTAAGTGTTTCAAGGGACGGGCATTCGCCAGCATCAAACTGCTTGCTTGAAGCAGGGTCGACAAATTCCCCTGCCAGAAAAATCGCCGCAGCCTCCCAGAGCCATCGGGGGTTGTTACCAAAATCCGGGTTAAGGTTCAGCGTGGCAGCATGGACAAATTCGTGTACAGCCTCTTTTTGTGCTGAAAGGTTGTTATGAAAAAGCAGCCTGATTTCACTCTCGCCCGTAACGTATCCTCGCGACCCCGGTGCCCGCATGCCAAGCGTTGCTTCCATCGCATCCTGGTAATCTTGTTCATCCCGCCAAATCTGGACTGTGATAGGGGGCAGACTGGCCAATCCGAGACTCGTCATAACGCGGTCCCGGTTTTCGGCCAATGCCACTTCAATATGAGCGACCTGTTGTGCGGTCAGGTCGCCATACAATACATATGTGAAGCCATCGTCTTTCGCACGCACACCAGCACCGAGCATCAAAAACAGCAGGCAGGATACCCACAAGAAAACCGGCAATTTTCCAAAGCGTTCAGTCATGCTGTTTGGGGCTCCCCATATCAAAAGCAAGTGCTCGAAGGCTACCTGCCAGCATAGGCCAGTTGAATGAAGGCGGATAGACTGATTGCCAGATTTATTTTCAAAGCCGTCGGGTCCGGTGGCTTAGTAACGCCGTTCGGGATAGTTAACCGCCACTGCACCAGTCACAACGAGAATTATCAAGGCCAGCAATCCCAACACGAGCAAACCGTTCGGCAGATGCACAGCCTGTACAACCATGCGTTCATTCTGTTTGATTGCTGCCCACTTGTGCTCGGATGCTCCGGCAAATTCATCGCTTGCGAACAGGTCCGCTATGTCCCGGCGACTGCGATAGCGAACAATGACCACACGATCCCAGCTTGATGCAAACGCATCCGACCAGCTGCTGCCAAATATGGGATGCGAGGCCCGCGCCGCAAGCAGCCTGACCATAACAGCACTGAAACGGTTATAGGCTTCTGCGCCTGTACCACTATGGGCAGAACCGTCACCGTACACCGCCTGACCATGAAAACGGTACAGGTTGACCGTATAAAACGGCAAGCCGTCGTCATCCTGAAGGAATTGCCTGAGGGCCTGCAGGTCGTGCCGCACAATCCCGGCATCCGTCTGCGCCTGAAATTTTGCCATGTAGGTGTCGACCTCGGCTTGATCCAGCGCTCTGCCGGCAAACTGGTACCAATAAGCCGCTACTGCGACGGCCAGGGCGGCAACAAGGATCGCATAAACTCTGCCATTCAGGGCCCGGTTCATCTTTAGCTCCAATTCACTTTCATTTTGCAAGTGAACTTAACCTGCATTCAAAACTTGCATTTTGCAAGTGGTATTTCTACAAGAGAATATATGGTTAACAATTCCGAACATTGCCGATCACACTGCCCGATCAACTTTCTGCTTGAAGCGCTGGGCGACAAATGGACCCTGCTGATTGTCCGGGACCTGATGTTCAAGGGTAAAAAACGCTTTGGTGAATTTCTTCAGTCCGACGAAAAGATCGCCACCAATATTTTGGCGGCACGGCTGAAAAAGCTGGAAGAAAACCACATAATCATCAAATCATCCGATCCGGAAAGCGGTTCAATGCGCCTCTACCAGCTTACTGACAAGGGCAAAGACCTGTTGCCGATCATGCTTGAAATCACCGACTGGAGCGCAAAGCACGATGCCCTGACCAATACACCGCCCGATTTCGCGGAGCGGCTGAAAACAGACAAAGCAGCAATCGCTGCCGATATTCTGGCTGCGCTTGAGTAAAGCATCAAATTTATTTTCTGGACTGTCGGGGCCGCTGGCCTAACTTCGTTGAGCAAGACACATCACCCGACGGGTGAAAGCAGGGAGATATATTTGCCATGGCGATGCCAGAACAGCTTCAGAATTTGCGTATTCCGGTGATTGGATCACCGCTTTTCATCATTTCGAATCCGGATATTGTGATTGAGCAATGCAAGGCCGGTATTGTGGGCTCCTTCCCGGCACTCAACGCCCGGCCCGGGCCTGTTCTGGAAGAATGGCTGAAGCGCATCACCGGAGAGCTTGCCGCCTATAACGAGGCAAACCCTGACAAGCCGGCAGCGCCGTTTGCCGTCAACCAGATTGTGCACCGATCCAATGATCGTCTCGAGCATGACGTGGAAATGTGTGTGAAGTATAAAGTGCCAATCGTCATCACATCGCTTGGCGCACGCGTTGAGGTCAACGACGCTATCCACTCATATGGCGGTATTGTCTTGCATGACATCATCAACGACAAATTTGCCCGCAAGGCAGTCGAAAAAGGCGCCGACGGACTTATTGCGGTAGCAGCCGGCGCTGGCGGCCATGCCGGCACCACGTCGCCATTTGCTCTCATTCAGGAAATTCGCCAGTGGTTTGACGGCCCTATCGCGCTCTCGGGCTCGATCGCCAACGGTGATGCCGTACTTGCCGCACAAGCCATGGGCGCAGACTTCGGCTATATCGGCTCAGCGTTCATTGCGACCAAAGAGGCCAATGCCGACGAGCGCTACAAGCAGGCAATCGTGGATTACCGCGCAGACGATATTGTTTACACCAACCTGTTCACAGGCGTGCACGGCAACTACCTCAAGCCGTCAATTGTCGATGCCGGCATGGACCCGGACAATCTGCCGGAAAGTGACCCGTCGAAGATGAGTTTCGGTTCGGGCGGAAGCGAAAAGTCCAAAGCCTGGAAAGACATCTGGGGCTGTGGTCAGGGCATTGGCGCTGTGGACGCCGTACGCACCACGGCAGAATATGTCGATATCCTGGAAACACAATATAACGCTGCCAAAAAGCGCATTTGCTAGGCTTTACCCGCCAAATCGGGTAGCAGGAAACGATAAAAAACCTCTGGCGTGGCAACAGCCCACACCAGAGGTTTTTTGTTACAGCATCAACACATGTTTCATTATGCCTCTTGAATTGTCATGGTTAATCATTAACTTTGTATTTCAAAGTACTTTGCATGATGAGAAAAAAATGACCAGACAAGCTACCATCTCCGTTCAGGGCCTGCACAAGCGATACGGCGAAGTTCATGCCGTCAGGGGTGTGGATTTCAGCATCAACGCGGGCGAGTTCGTTGCCCTTATCGGTGCAAACGGCGCGGGTAAAACCAGCCTGTTATCGGTTCTTGCGGGCTTGTTGCCAGCCAGCGAAGGACAGGTCACCATCATGGGGGCCAAACCCGGTGCACTGAAGGTGCGGCAGGCCTGTGGTGCCATGCTTCAATCAACAGCACTCCCTGACGCCCTCAAAGTGCACGAGCTTCTGGAATTGTTTCGCAGCTATTACCCGGCACCGCAGCCCATGGCAGAGCTTCTGAAGACAACCGGCCTTTCCGACCTTCAAAACAGGCGGTACAGCGCCCTGTCCGGCGGGCAGCAGCGCAGGGTTCAATTTGCGCTCGCGCTTGCAGGCAACCCCGGAATCCTCTTTCTCGACGAACCAACCGTCGGGCTGGACATGGATATCCGCCGGGAGTTCTGGGCGACACTGCAGAACCTCAAGGTGTTGGGGGTAACAATTGTGCTCACCTCCCATTATCTCGATGAGATCGAGGCGCTGGCGGACCGTCTGCTGATCATGAAAGAGGGTAAACTCATTGCTGATGACCCAACAGCAAAAATCAAACGGCGAGTGGAACACAAGACCATCATCTGTGAAACGTCCCTGGATATACCGTTCCTGCAGTCGATGGACGGCGTGATCTCGGTTGATCAGGCAGGCAGATTGAAAACCATCGCCACCAATAATGAAAACGGCGTTTTACTGACCATGCTCTCGAAGGACCCGAACCTCAAGGATCTACTGGTTGAGAGCAGCAGTCTGGAAAACGCTATCAGCGCGATGATCGGCAATACAAATGGAGATTCAGCATGACTGCCTCGACCACCTCACCCGCCGCAAAACCCCTGCTCTATTGGCTTGAGTGCAAATCTGAAATCCTAAAAGCAATCAGAACACCGCAGTTTGCCGTACCCACCATCGCGTTTCCCGTCGTCTTTTACCTGATTTTCGGGGTCATTCTGGCAGGTGACAACGGTGCCGGCCGGGCACGTTACCTGCTGGCCACCTTCGGCGCGTTCGGTGTTCTGGGGCCGGCTCTTTTTGGTTTCGGCGTTAATGTTGCGAACGAACGCAACAATGGCTGGCTGGACCTGAAGAAAATTTCGCCCATGCCTATATCGGCCTACATTTTGGCGAAATTATTTATGGCCATTGCCTTCGGTTTCATCGTTATCCTTATGCTGACCACAATTTCCCTGACAATGGGTGGTCTGCAGATGTCCCTCGCTGACTGGTCGATCATGACGGCAACACAACTCCTGTCTGCAATTCCCTTTGCCCTGATGGGTATGGCGATCGGATTTCGGGTTTCGACCGAAGCGGCACCCGCCATCGTCAATGTGCTGTTTTTACTGATGTCGGTTTTTGGCGGCCTTTGGGTACCCATCAACCTGTTTCCGGAGATCTTGCAGAAAGTCGCATGGGCTTTGCCGACATTCCATAGCGGCCAGCTGGCGCTGGCAAGTGCGGGGTTAACTTCAGGCGTCAATGTCGCATTTCATATTGCCGGGCTGGCTGTGTTCTCGGCTCTGATGGCTGTTCTGGCAGCCAGAAACTATGGGAAAATGAGTGCTTAGGCCCGAAGCCTCACTCGGGTCTCACCAGCTTCTGCGGCTCCTCGTTCACTGACAGGGTGAAAACGTCAGGGCGGGCATAATGACCCACCACGTCCATATCGTATTTGCCGCGCACAATTTCGGACTTGTCCAGCTCGGCGGCGAGAATGGTTTCCTGCCCGAACACTGGCCCGGCCAGCACCTCGCCAAGCGGCGATACAATGCAGCTGCCGCCACGGATGAGAACCGTATCGGGTGTGTCTCCCTGGATAGGGTCAAAATCCTCTGGTCCATCACCGCGGGTCAGAAACTGGCAGGCAGACAAAACAAAACAACGGCCTTCAAGCGCGATGGTCTGCATCGTTGGCAACCAAACGTCCCGGTCATCGACTGTGGGTGCGCAATAAAACTCCACTCCCTTTTGATACATGGCAAGCCGAAGCTGCGGCATGTAATTCTCCCAGCAGATGGCACCACCGAGCGTGCCAATATCTGTTTTGGGAGCAGCAAGCGTAGAACCATCACCAAAACCCCAGACAACACGTTCCAGTGCGGTCGGCATCAACTTGCGATGTTTGTCAATCAACCTGCCATCCGGCGCAAAATAAAGCGCCGTGCAATATAGCGTACCACCATCCCGTTCGATCACACCCACCACAAGATACACATGGTTTTTGGCAGCAATCTCGCCAATCATCTGCGTCTCGGTGCCGGGCACATCAATGGCACTGTCATAATAACGCCTGAACGTGTCCCGCCCTTCTGGCGAACGGGAACCAAGCCGAACGCCAAAATCTATACCTTTGGGATAACCACCCACGAATGCCTCCGGGAAGACAACAAGTTGCGGGTTCTCTGTTTTTGCCTGCGATGTCAGTTCAGCAAGCTTTTCGAGGGTAGCGGGCGTATCATAAAGAACAGAACCCGCCTGCACCACGGCACCAATGATGGATGTCACGCGCTTCTCCTTTGTTTTGTTCGTCTTAGGACAGAACGCCCGCATCTACAAAAGCAATTCGTTTCACTCACTCTAATGTGAGCATCCGGCATGTGCCGATACCATGGGAAACCGGTTGACACCCTCATCGAAATCCGTATATTCCGCGCGACTGGCGGGCAAACAATGATTTCCCTGCCTTGAATACTATTGAAAAATAGTCAGCGGAAACCGCCCAAAGTGTGGGGATTTTCAAAGGGTTAGCCCCACCCGGTTTGCTGCGGCGTCAAGAATGAGAAAGGAACTGTGATGTTCGCAGTTGTTAAAACTGGCGGTAAACAATACCGCGTCGCGGAAGGCGATGTCATCAAAGTTGAGAAACTTGAGGGCGAAGCTGGCAAAAAAATCAAGCTTGAAGAAGTCCTGATGATCGGTGACGGAAAAGGCGTTAAAGTGGGCGAGCCGCTCATCAAGGGCGCAAACGTTACTGCAGAAGTTCTGGAGCAGAAAAAAGACAAGAAAATCACGGTCTTCAAAAAGAAGCGCCGTCACAACTATCGCCGTAAGAAAGGCCATCGCCAGGAAATTACGGTTCTTCGCGTGACGAAGATCGCTGCAACGGCTGCTAAGAAAGCGCCTGCAAAGAAGGCTGAACCTAAAACGAAAAAGGCTGCTGCCGAATAATCGGCGCGCCGCAATAAGGAGATACTCTCATGGCTCACAAAAAAGCTGGCGGTAGTTCCCGCAACGGCCGCGACAGTATTGGTCGCCGTCTGGGTGTAAAGAAGTTCGGTGGTGAAAACGTTCTTGCCGGCAACATCATTGTTCGCCAACGTGGTACAAAATGGTATCCTGGTGAGAATGTTGGCATGGGCAAAGACCACACCTTGTTCGCGCTTATCGAGGGACAGGTGAAGTTTTCAAAAGGTCGCGACGATCGTGCCTTTGTATCCGTTGTAAACTAACCGATACTACAATTTGTTTCCAAAAAGGCGGGCCTGATGGCCCGCCTTTTTTATTTATATTTCAAAAATTTACGAGAAATTTGGACGTTCCGCCTGAACGAGTTCAAGCCTAATCACTTAGTTTCCTGTTAACACTTTGTATACCGTTTTACGTGTATTAATACACCTATGGACTCATTCAGCTTGGGGGCAGAGCGGGACCAACTGCCTTGCTTTTGCAGGCCAGGAGTGACTAATGGAGAAGACGCTTAACCGTCTTGGTATCGGCACACGTATTCTATCACAGATTATAGTGCCGCTTTTGTTTATTATCGGGCTAACAACTGCTTTGAGCCTGCAGGCATTCAATGCATCGAAAGAAGCAACGGCTATCAGCAGAGTGGTGCAATTCGCACCCAGTATCAGCAGCCTGGTTCATGAACTACAGAAAGAACGTGGCCGGTCTACATCCTATATAGGGACCGATGGTGCCGCAGCAGAACAGGAAGCTCTTTCCGGTCAGCGCACACAGGTCGATACAGTTCTGTCAGCCTATTTCAAGGAATATAGCGCGTTCCCTTTTGAAAATTATGACGCTCAACTTGAAAACAGGTTGGCTCAGGCGAACGAAATGCTCCGCAACATCAACACCATCCGGTCAGGTGTAAGCGACCTTAGCATCACTGTAGCCGATACGATGGCCTATTACACAAGCACGATAGAAACACTGTTTTTCGCCATGAAAGGTATTGCTCTGGCAACAACAGATGCTTCCATCACTCGCGAGTTCTCTGCTTTTATAAGCCTGCAAGTTGCGAAAAACTATGCCGGCCAACAGCGGTCAATCGGTAATCTGGGCTACAATAGCGGCGAATTCACACCTGAAAATCTGAAGGCCTTTTACACCCTGAATGCTGCTGAAGATTCGCACTTGAGCAACTTCAACGATTTCGCATCCGAGCCAGAGCAGCGTTTTTTCCGGGAAAAAGTGAAAGGCGCATCAGTACGTTCTATCGAACAGATGCGCGACTTTGTTCTGAAAACCAATGGACAGGTAGGGACCGACACTTATACGGGGCAGCGATGGTTTGATGAAGCAACCAGTCGCATCAACCTGATAAACGAGGTCGTAAATTTCGCCAACGATCGCATTCTCACCACAGCAACACAGATGGAACAAGCTTCGGCTCAGTATCTTTATACGGTATTGGTAATTGTGTTTCTTGCATTCATTGTCGTGGTCACCTTCTCCTTCGTGGTTTACCGCAGCATTGCCCGCCCCATGAGTGTGCTGGAAGAAAAGATGACGGACATTGGAGAGGGCAATCTGGAAGTAGATGTACCCTTCGTTGATTATGGCAGTTCAATCGGCACTCTTGCCAATTCGATCGCGCAACTCAAAAGCAACAGCCTTGAGCGCCTGAAACTTGAGAAAGAGGCCAGAGAAGTAGAAGAGAAACGTTTGCAGGATGAACGAGCCCGGCAGGAGGAAGAAGCCGAGCGACAGAAACTTGAACACGAAAAAGAACGCGCTGCCATAGAGACGCAAAAACGAAAAATGGAGCGATCGGCAAAGATAACCGCCGAGTTTGAGGAAGAAGTGACTTTCCTTATCAAAGCACTGACGCTGGCCGCACAGGAGTTGGACGACACGTCACGGTCGATGGCAGAACAAGCTGAACAAAACAAAAAAGAAAGCAGTCAGGCCGTCGACGCCTCCGGGCGAACCGATGCAAACGTTCAAACAGTAGCCGCCGCAAGCGAGGAATTGGCGGCATCCATCAGCGAAATCCAGCGGCAGGTCGAAAACTCGTCCAGAATGACAGCCGAGGCAGACAAAAAAGCAACAGACGCTGTTGATATCGCCCGAAACTTGAACCAGTCATCCGAAACAGTTGGCGAAATTATTGACCTGATCAGCAACATTGCGGCCCAAACCAACCTGCTGGCGCTCAATGCCACCATCGAAGCGGCAAGGGCTGGAAACGCGGGACGAGGCTTCGCCGTTGTCGCCCACGAAGTCAAGGAGCTGGCCGAGCAAACAGCCAGAGCTACCGATGATATTTCAGCACAGGTTAGCGGCATTCGCTCAGTTTCCAGTGATATTGCAGGTGCGATCAATGCCATCAAGGACATCGTTGCCAAAACGGCTGAATCTACAGGCGCTGTAGCGGCGGCTATTGAACAGCAATCTGCCGCAACGTCAGAGATCGCACGAAACGCACAGGAAGCGCAGGTCAGCACCACCAATATTGCCGAGCGACTGCGCGTTGTCCATGACGTCGCCGAGCGCACGAAAGCCTCGTCTCTCAATGTTTCCGATTCGTCGAATTCATTGTCCTCAAGCACATCGGCACTTCAGGGGCAGTTCTCCAAGTTCGTTGAAGATATTAACCAGACCCAAAAATTGGATGTGGCTTAGATAACACCCCCGCCCGGAACCTGAATGCCACACACACGGCGTTCAGGTTCAACGCGGGCGCCCACTTTGCACCCTCACTGCATGCTGCTTTACCGCTAAAAAGAATCAGTCTTTTTTCGGAATCTCCGCGACTGCGCGCTTTGCCCCTTCCCTATCATCTGTTACAAGGCGCGCATGAAATTCGTAGATCAAACCAGAATCTTTCTCAAAAGCGGACCGGGCGGTAACGGTTGCGTTTCCTTTCGCCGTGAGAAATACGTCGAATTCGGCGGCCCTAATGGCGGGGACGGCGGCAAGGGCGGCGATATAATTATCGAAGCCGTAACCGGCCTGAACACCCTCGTCGATTATCGCTACAAGCGCCATTACAAAGCGCAAAAAGGTCAACACGGCATGGGTAAAAACATGACCGGCGCTTCAGGCGAGGACCTGGTGATGAAAGTGCCTGTTGGAACACAGGTGTTTGATGAGGAAATGGAGTTCCTGATCGCTGATCTCGTCAAGGTCGGTGACCGCGTCGTACTGGTTCAAGGCGGTGAAGGCGGGCTTGGCAACACCCATTTCAAATCTTCAACAAACCGCGCGCCGCGGCGAACAACACCGGGCGGCGAAGGTGAAGAAATGTGGGTTGTTCTGCGATTGAAACTGATCGCGGACGCTGGCCTTCTGGGCCTTCCAAACGCCGGAAAATCCACATTTCTTAGTGCCGTATCGCGCGCGCGCCCCAAAATCGCAGATTACCCCTTCACCACGATCAGGCCGCAGCTTGGTGTTGTGGGCGTGGGGCAAAACGAGTTCGTCATGGCGGATATCCCCGGCTTGATCGAAGGGGCAAGCGAAGGCGTGGGGCTGGGACACCGCTTCCTTGGACATATTGAGCGTTGCGGCGTTCTGTTACATCTGATTGATGCCACCGAGGAAGACGTTGTCGCATCTTACGAAACCATTATGGGCGAAGTTGAAGCCTACGGCGGCGACCTGACCGGAAAACCGATGATTGTCGGCCTGAACAAGTGCGATGCCGTTGACCCGGAAGACCTTGAAGAAAAACGCCTCGCGCTGGCTGACGCAGCGGCGCGACCGGTGATGACACTTTCGGGGGTCACCGGTGAAGGGGTGAAGGAAATACTGTCTGCCCTTTGGGATGTGGTAAAAGAAGACATGGCGCAGCGCGCTGCAGAAGACGGACTGGACGAAGAACAGGGGTCTGCCCCCGCCGGGGAATGGTCGCCGGTTTAAGCCAACAGGAATGGAGGACACGATGCCCCGGCAACTACTGAAAGATCGCTTCAGTTCTGCGGAAAGAATTGTCCTGAAAATTGGCTCGGCTCTTTTGGTCGATGGTCAAACCGGAACCTTGCGTGCGGACTGGCTGAAAGCTCTCACCAAAGATATCGCAGCACTTCAGCGAGACGGCAAACAGGTTATTCTGGTATCGTCGGGTGCTGTGGCGCTCGGCCTCAGCGGGCTCGGGCTCAAAACACGCAGCAACCGTCTTGAAGACGCCCAGGCTGCCGCTGCCATTGGCCAGATCAGGCTGGCCCAAGCCTACCAGAACGAGTTTGCCGCACAGGATATCACCATCGCTCAAATCCTGCTGTCGATAGATGACCTTGAGCACAGGCCCCGCTATCTGAATGCCCGCAACACCGTCGACACACTGCTTGAGAAAGGCATCGTGCCTGTGATCAACGAGAACGACAGCGTCGCAACCGGCGAAATACGCCTTGGAGACAATGACAGGCTGGCTGCCCGCGTTGCCCAGATGATGCGCTCGGATCTGTTAGTGTTGTTGAGCGATATTGACGGCCTTTATGATACAGACCCACGCAGAAACAGCGACGCCAACTTCATAGACCATGTCGATGCCATCACACCGGAAATTGAAGCCATGGCAGGACCGCCCGCTGTGGTAACTGTCGGTACCGGCGGGATGATAACCAAAATCATGGCGGCAAAAATCGCGCTGGCCGGCGGCTGCTCGATGGTGATTATGGACGGGCGCGAGCCTTCCCCTGTCACACGGCTCATGAACGGCGAACGCTCAACCCTGTTCACAGCAGCTTCTGATCCTCTGACGCTTCGCAAACAATGGATCATGGGAATGATGGCACCCAAAGGTTTCGTGCACATTGACACTGGTGCGGTTGCCGCCTTGCAAAAAGGCGCGAGCCTGTTGCCCGCAGGCGTTACCTCTGTGGACGGTAATTTCCAGCGAGGCGATCTGGTGGCCTGCATGGGCCCTGATGGCAAGCTGTTCGCACAGGGGCTGGTTTCATACGCTTCTGAAGATGCCGACCGCATCGCCGGTGTAAAATCGGCAGATGTAATCCATATATTGGGTTATACTGGCCGGGCTTCCCTGATACACCGCGACGATCTGGTGATCATGTAAAGTCAGGACTGAAACGAGAGCAAAGCGCCATGTTTGATACGCACGATATTTCGGGAATGATGGACCAGATAGGGGCCGATGCCAAAGCCGCGTCTGCCGCTCTTGCGCTTGCGTCCACCGACCAGAAAAACCTCGCGCTCACAACAGCCGCGTCAGCGCTCAGGGCAAAAACAGACGCTATTCTTGAAGCCAATGCCAAAGATATAGCGTTCGGCAAAACGAAAAACCTGTCTTCTGCCATGATCGACAGACTGCTGCTTGATGAAGACCGTGTTGAAAGCATTGCCCGGGGGCTTGAAAGCATCGCCGACCTTCCAGATCCCGTCGGGGATGAGATGGCGCGCTGGGAACGCCCCAGCGGGCTTGATATAGCTCGTGTTCGTGTGCCGCTCGGCGTGATCGGTGTGATCTATGAAAGTCGGCCCAATGTAACCGCTGATGCCGGAGCACTGTGCCTGAAAGCAGGCAACGCAGTGATCCTTCGAGGCGGCAGCGAAAGCTTCCACTCAAGCGGCGCCATACATGACTGTCTGGTTGAAGGCTTGCGCGCAGCAGGTTTGCCGGAGGCTGCGATCCAGCTGGTGCCAACCCGCGACCGCGAGGCCGTTGGCTGCATGCTGACCATGTCCGGCGTTATCGATATTATCGTGCCGCGCGGAGGGCGTTCGCTCGTGGATCGGGTGCAAACTGAAAGCCGCGTGCCTGTGTTCGCGCACCTCGAAGGCATTTGCCATGTCTATGTGCATACAGATGCCGACCCCGTCAAGGCACTGGAGATAGTCCTCAATGCAAAGATGCGCAGAACAGGGGTTTGCGGTGCTGCCGAAACCCTTCTGGTTGACCACAGCGCCACAAGCATGTTGCCGCCCATTATTGCTGGCCTGATTGAACTGGGCTGCGAAGTTCGCGGCGATGAAGACGTGCGAGCGCTGGACCCTCGCGTCATGCAAGCGACAGAGCAAGACTGGCACACCGAGTATCTTGAACCTGTCCTGTCAGTTAAAATTGTCGACGACCTGAACGGCGCGATCAACCATATCGCCCACTATTCATCCAATCATACCGAAAGCATCATCACCGAAAACACTGAAGCCGCAGAGGCATTCCTGACGAAAGTTGATAGCGCGATTGTTATGCACAATGCGTCGACCCAGTTTGCTGACGGCGGTGAATTTGGCATGGGTGCAGAGATTGGTATTGCCACCGGGCGCATTCATGCGCGCGGGCCTGTGGGGCTGGAGCAACTCACCAGCTTCAAATATCAGGTGAGAGGCACGGGCCAGACCCGCCCGTAACCCTGATGCAAAACACCCGTAGCTCACACTCCCTTATCTCACAGGCCGCGCGTTGGCGCGGACAAACGGTTGGCCTCTATGGCGGCAGCTTTAACCCCGCCCATGAAGGACATGTTCATGTGGCTTCCGAGGCGCTGAAACGATTGAAACTGGATGCGGTGTGGCTCATGGTCAGCCCCGGCAACCCGCTTAAAGACAAAGCGGACATGGCCAAACGCAAGCGCCGCAAGAAAAGCCTGCAGGCGCTTGTCGCTGATCGACCCGGAATGATCGTTACAGATATTGAAAAAAAACTGGGTACACGCTTTAGCGCTGACACGATCAAAATACTGATACACAGAATGCCGCAAACCCGCTTTGTCTGGATCATGGGCGCTGACAATCTCGCGGGCTTTCATCACTGGCAGCGATGGCGATATATCGTTGCAACGCTACCCATTGCGATTTTTGACCGTCCGGGGTATTCTGTCACTGGTTTGAACGGAAAATTTGCGCGGCAGTACCGACGTTACCGGGTACCATACCGCCAGTTACCGTTTGCCAGCGCACCGGCCTGGACCTTTGTCCCTATTCCAAGACACGAAGGTTCGGCCACAAACATTCGCCGCCATAAAGGCAAAAAATGGTGGCGATGAAGGAAAGGAAACCTACTTGCACGCATCATCGGAGACGCATAGCGTCACTGATCCTGTCCCGGCATTGAGCGCCGAGGATCTTTTAAAATCCGTCGTTGCATCGCTGGATGACAACAAGGCGGAAGACATCACTTCCATTGATTTAGCAGGCAAAACCGGTATCGCTGACTATATGGTCATCGCGAGCGGTCGTTCGCAGCGTCAGGTTGCGGCCTTGACCGACTATGTCGTGAAGGGTCTGAAGCAACTTGGCTACAAAAGCCCTATGGTTCAGGGCCTGGAGCAGGCCGATTGGGTGCTGATTGATGCTGGTGATGTGATCGTTCACATTTTCCGTCCGGAAGTGAGAAGCTTCTATAATCTGGACAAAATGTGGGCAACTGACATTGATGACCAGGGAGAAGCCGAGTCTGGTGACGACACCGACCCGCGCATCCTGAACTAGAAGCCGCAACACAAACCGGGCGTTATCAGGGCTCAGGCCATCCTGAGCCAGGTGGATTGGTTTCGCCTGATCTGGATAACCGGGCACCACGTTCGGAGTAAGCTTTTTGCATATTTCAATCATTGCTGTCGGGCGCATGCAGCGCGGGCCAGAACACACGCTGGTAAGCGACTACCTCAAGCGCCTGCCCTGGAAGCACTCCGTCATTGAAGTCGACATTAGGAAACAGGCGTCCAATGCTGCTGAACGAAAAGCCCTTGAAGCACAAAAACTGATGGCCGCAGTGCCGGACGGCGCGGCGCTTATTGTACTTGATGAGGGTGGTAAAGCCCTGAATTCAAGAGGTTTTGCGCAGAAGGTCGATGACTGGCAATCTACCGGTTATAGCCATCTGGCATTTGTCATTGGCGGCGCCGACGGCCTGGACCAATCTGTTCTGGCCAAAGCACATCTGAAGCTGGCTTTCGGCTCGCTGACATGGCCGCACATGATGGTACGCGTTATGCTGGCCGAACAAATTTACCGCGCCTGGTCGATTAATGCTGGGCATCCCTATCATAGAGACTAGACTGACCGTCAAAATCAAGCCCCGACCATATGCAGGACCTTTCGGCATGACAGACAATCAAACAACTTTAAAAAAACCGGTAGTATTATGCATATTGGACGGGTGGGGTTACCGTGAAGATAGCGCAGACAATGCGATCAAGCAGGCCAACCTGCCAACCTATAACAGGCTTTGGCAAACCTGCCCCAGGGCATGGCTGAAAACCAGCGGCCTTGCTGTTGGCCTGCCGGATGGCCAAATGGGCAATTCTGAAGTTGGCCATATGAATTTGGGCGGCGGCCGGGTGGTGCTTCAGGATTTGCCGCGAATTGACGAAGCAATTTCGAACGGCACCCTCGCTTCAAACCCCGAGCTGGTCTCCTACATCGACAAACTCAAGACGTCTGGCGGAACAGCGCATTTGATGGGGCTGTTATCACCGGGGGGTGTTCACAGCCATCAAGATCATATCGCAGCTCTTGCCAATGTTGTTGCCGCTCACGGCATTCCTGTTCGCATCCATGCGTTTCTGGACGGACGCGACACACCGCCTCAATCGGCGCTTGAATACATAGATACATTCGAAGCCAGCCTACAGCATCCGAACCTCGCACAAATTGCCACAATAACCGGGCGCTATTACGCCATGGATAGGGATAAACGCTGGGACCGCGTAGAGTCGGCTTTCAAAGGTATGGCAAGCGCAAACGCGCCTTTCTCCGCCGCATCGGCATCTGATGCCATTAAAGATGGTTACGAACGCGGCGAAAAAGATGAGTTTGTGCAGGCAACCATCATTGGTGATTACACAGGAATGCAGGACGGTGACGGGCTGTTGATGGCGAATTTTCGGGCTGACCGCGCAAGGGAAATTCTCACTTCGCTTCTGGACCCGGCGTTCGATGGATTTGACCGGCCGCAGCTGCCCGGGTTCGCTGCCATTCTGGGCATGGTGGAATATTCAACAGCGCTCAGTGAATTTCACCCCGTAATGTTCCCTTCTATCGAGATAAAAAACAGCCTTGGAGAGGTGTTGGGCGCAGCTGGCGTTCCGCAACTGCGGATCGCGGAAACGGAAAAATACGCTCATGTCACCTTCTTTTTCAATGGCGGAGTCGAACCTGTATTCGAGGGCGAAGACCGTATTTTGATACCGTCACCAGATGTTGCTACCTACGACCTGAAGCCTGAAATGTCGGCGCCGGAAGTTACAGACGAATTGGTCGCCGCCATCAAAAACGGCAAGTACGGCGCTATCATCGTGAATTTCGCCAACCCTGACATGGTCGGCCATACCGGTGTGCTCTCGGCAGCCATTAAAGCGGTAGAAACTATCGACACATGCCTGTTGCGGCTTGAAGAAGCGGTAACCGATGCAGGGGCCGCCATGCTGGTGACCGCCGATCACGGCAATGTTGAAATGATGATGGACCATGAAACAGGCCAACCACACACAGCGCACACATCTTTTGACGTGCCTGTTCTGATGATCAACCATAATGCAGGACTGGCGGATGGAAGCCTGGCCGACGTTGCCCCCACGATGCTGGATATCATGGGATTAAAGCAACCGCCGGAAATGACCGGGAAGACCCTGCTGGAACATTCATCCAAGCAAGAACGGGTACAGAAAACTGCCTGAACTGTTGCAACCACAGGGCCTCCATACGGCCGGACTGAAACGCCTTATTGGTTTGGGTGCGTTGTTGGGCCTTATTCTTTCAGCCACGGCAAGCGCACAGGATAGCCCCACTGACGCCAAGGAAAAACTGAAAGAACTGGAAGCAGAGATTGCTGCCGGCCAACGCCAACAGGATATTCTGCGACGGCAGTCTGCCCGGGCCCGTTCTGCGGCAGAGGAACTGTCTGCCCAGCTTATCGATAGCGCCCGCGAAATACAGGTGGCGGAAGGCAATGTGTCCCGCGTGGAAACCCGCATTACCGACCTTGAAGCCGAAATGGTACAAAAGAGAAGCGACCTGCTGGCGAACAATGATAATATTGTCGAACTGATTGCGGCCATAGAGCGTCTGTCCAAACGGCCTGCTGTGCTGGCGCTACTGAAGCCTGACGACGCGCTGACGACGGCAAGATCCACCAGCCTGATGGCGTCACTGGTACCCATGATTGACGAACGGGCTGCAAGCCTGAAAACCGACCTTACCCTACTCGCCAACATTCAAACTGAACTTTCGGACGAACGCTTCAAACTCAAGGAAGGTCTGGAAAAACTGACCGCAAACCAGCAACAGCTGGCTTCACTGATTGAAAGGCGGCGTACCGAGGCAGGGCAGGCATCGCAGCGCGCGCAAAACCTGGACCGGGAGCTCAGAGCCTTTAGTGAAGAAGCAAGCTCCTTGAGGGATTTGATCGCGAAACTGGAACAACAGGCCGCAAACAGACGGTCACTGGCAAACCGCCGTGATAGACCGGCAACAGTTGAAAGACCGTTTAGCAGCCTTGGTAAAGCGCTGGGCGAACTGAAGGGGCAACTGCCCTATCCGGCGATTGGGCCGATTGTTCAGCGTTTTGGTGCCCGTGACGGTATTGGCAAAACAAAGGGAATTCGCATTCGTGCACGCGGCAACGCACAGGTTATATCGCCTTATGACGGCAGCGTTGTTTATGCGGGCCCGTTTCGGGATTACGGTCTTTTGTTGATAATTGACCACGGAGATGGTTACCATAGTCTGTTGGCGGGCTTTGACACGTTGCAAAGCACCGTAGGCCAGTGGGTTTTGATGGGGGAACCTGTGGGCACAATGCCAACAAGTGGCGACAGTGGCGATCTCTATCTGGAACTCAGGCGCGGAGGAGAGCCGATAAACCCGTTGCCATGGCTGCAGCGCCAAAGCGCAAGCGCCCGGTAAGGGCGTTGCGCGTCAAATGCCTGATTTTCTGTCAGGTCTGATGGCAAACGATGGATGTGTTTGGAGTGAATAATGAAAGGTATCAACATGCGTAAACTGGTTGCAGGTGCTCTGACAGCACTGATGGTTACTTTGCCCACACAGGCGGACAACCGCGACGAACAAACCCTGTATGAGCAGCTTGACCTGATGACAGGTGTAATCGAGCAAGTGCGCAATTTATATGTTGATGAAGTAGACGAAAAAGCCCTGATTGAGGCAGCAATTCAGGGAATGCTGAAGTCACTGGACCCTCATTCCACATACCTGAACCCTGATGTTTATCAACAGGTTAGAGTTCAGATGCAAGGCGAGTACGGCGGCCTGGGCATTGAAGTTCAGATGGAAAACGGCGTGGTGAAAGTTGTGTCCCCGATTGACGAAACACCTGCCGCGATTGCCGGTATTCAGGGCGGCGATTTGATCACGCACATTGATGGTCAGCCCGTTATTGGCAAGACCCTGACAGAAGCTGTGAAACAGATGCGCGGGCCTATCGGTTCAGCGATCAGCATCACCGTTATCCGCGAAGAAGAACCGGCACCGTTCGAGGTTGAGATCGTTCGCGAAAAAATACTCGTGCGCTCGGTGAGACACCGTATCGAAGAAGAAACCATCGGCTACATCCGGGTCACCACTTTCAACATGCAGTCCGGCAAGGGCGTTGAAGATGCCATTACAGACATCCTTGCAGACATCGGTGATGATCTGGACGGCGTGGTTCTGGACTTGCGCAACAATCCTGGCGGATTGCTTGATGAAGCGATTCGCATTTCCGATGCATTTCTTGACCGGGGTGAGATTGTCTCGACACGCGGACGCATCCGGGACAACAACAGCCGCTGGTATGCAACAACCGGCGACATGCTTGACGGCATTCCGGTTGTAGTACTTGTAAACGCCTATTCCGCGTCAGCGTCCGAGATCGTCGCTGGCGCACTGCAGGACCACCGTCGTGCAGTCGTGCTCGGGGATCGCACATTTGGCAAAGGCACAGTGCAAAGTGAGATCCGCCTTGGTCGTGCCGGCAATCAGGCTATCCGCCTGACAACGGCGCGGTATTTCACGCCAAGCGGTACATCCATTCAGGAACGCGGTGTAGAGCCGGATATCGAAGTATTGTTCCCGAACCAGCGCAGGGCAAAACTGCGCCGGGAAGCAGATTTGCAAGGCCATATTACCAATGACCAGATCAGCCAGGACCGCGCAGGCGAGTATGATGATCCACTTCCGGAGGAAGAGTTGGTTGAAGCTGTAGAGGAAACGGATCCTCAAACGCCGCCTGCAGACATTCAACTGCGCTACGCGATCAAATTGCTGAAGAACATGTCGAGCCTGCCACAGTCCCAGGTCGCGGAGCTGCAGCAACCTGTCAGTCGCTAGCGGGCACCAACTGAAACGCATGCTTGTCGAGCTTGTTGATTGAATCTTAACAACTTTGCGCGTATTTTTCGGTCAATCACGTATCGTTGACGAGAGTTGAGTCCGTATGCCAACCAGTTTCAGATCACTTGCCATAGCCTGGGCCGCGACCCTTCTTGTGGTTTTTGGTGGCATTTCCCTGCTCGAAGCTACCTATGACCCTGAAGCTATTGATCCGGTAGCAACCGAAGTTGATGCGGCGGCGGTAGATGCCGGCCCGGTCGAACCCGTGTTCCGGCCCATACCGGTTCAGGCAATGCCTGAGTTGCTGGAGATGACCGATCAGGGGCCACTTCCCACCATCGCCGCAGACGGTGCGCGGCCGTTTGAGACCTATTCGGCTACTCCTGTTCAAGCTCCCGGGCTCGCAAAAATTGCGATCGTCGTGACCGATATGGGGAAAATTTCCCGTGTCACACGCCGGGCGCTGGCTGACCTGCCCGAGCATGTTACGTTTGCGTTCTCGCCGTTCGGCCAGGGCATTAACGGTTGGGCAGAACAAGCGCGGCGCGCGAACCACGAAACCATGCTGATGATACCGATGGAACCGGCGAATTATCCGCAGGACGACCCTGGTGTGCTGACCCTGCTAGTGACCCATACGCCAGAGCAAAACAATAAATGGCTACGCGAATCCATGTCGAAGCTGACGGGTTATACCGGTGTTGTGACCCACAAAGGGTCTCGCTTCACCGCAGCTGTTGAGAGCATGCGACCGGTGATGCGGGAACTGGCAAACAGAGGGCTCATGTATGTTGATAGCCAGTCGACCCAATATTCGGTTGGCCCGTCGCTGGCCCGGGATATGGGCGTGCCCGTAGCGGTGAACAGCAGACTTGGTTTTATTGACGAAGAACTGTCCGCGGCCGTTATCAGCGAGCGATTGGATGAGCTCGTGAAAGTCGCTCAGCGTGATGGATATGCTGTTGGCATTGCCCGCCCACTTCCTGTTTCGATGGACTCGATCAAAATCTGGGCTGCAGGCCTCGAAAGCCGGGGCGCTGTGCTGGTGCCCATGTCCCAGGTCGCCAACCAGCAACCTACAACCCCCTGATGACTGAAACGGGTTCAATCCTGCCGTATCGCCCCTGTGTCGGCGTGATGCTAGTGAACAGCCAGGACCTAATATTCGTTGGTGAACGGGTCGATACACCCGGTGCGTGGCAAATGCCACAAGGTGGCATCGACAAGGGTGAAGAGCCGCGCAATGCTGCTCTCCGTGAACTGGAGGAAGAAATCGGTGTTTCTGCAGGCGATATAGAGATCATCAGCCAGACTGCCGACTGGGTCACCTATGACCTTCCCCCGCATCTACTCGGCAAGGCCTGGGGTGGTAAATACGCGGGACAAAAGCAGCTTTGGTTTAAAATGCGCTTGCTTGCTGATGATGCAGTGATCAATCTTGATACCAAGCATCCGGAATTTGGCCGCTGGAAATGGTCATCGCCCGGCACGGTCCTCGACGAAATCGTTGATTTCAAACGCAGCGTTTACCAACAGATAGTCCGGGACATCTATTAAACAAAAAGGCACCACCCAACATCACCGGGCAGCGCTTTTTTAAATCAGTAAAACAGGGCAGTTTTAGGAAACGATTTCCGACAATACCGTCATCCAGGCCAGCTCTTTTTCAGCCGCTGCACGGGCTACATCGTCAGATGCGGCTGCCAGGTCACCCTCGACTGCAGAAATTTTTCCGGCCAGATCGCCCGCGTCCACATCGTCAAGATGAATGGTTTCTTCCGCAAGAATTGTCAGGCCCTCAGGGCTGATCTGCGCAAGACCACCTTTCACGAACAACTGTTCAGGAACAGCGGTTTCCGTCTCGTAAATCTCGACCACACCGGGGCGGATGGTAGACATCATGGGTGCGTGGGCAGGCATCGCGGCAAAATCGCCGTCAGCACCCGGAACCACCACCATCGCCGCCTCTGCGTCTTTCAAAAGACGCTCAGGCGATACGATCTCAAAATGCAGAGTTTCTGACATGATGTCCTCTATCCTTACGCGGCTTCAGCAGCCATTTTTTCTGCTTTGGCAATTGCCTGATCAATACCGCCAACCATGTAGAAAGCAGATTCAGGAAGGTGATCATATTCACCCGCCACAATTGCCTTGAAGCTTTTCACTGTGTCTTCAAGCTGAACGAACTGTCCGGGGAAACCCGTAAAGATTTCCGCCACGTGGAAAGGCTGGCTAAGGAAACGCTGGATCTTACGCGCGCGCGCAACAACCAGTTTGTCATCCTCTGAAAGCTCGTCCATGCCCAGGATCGCAATGATGTCTTGCAGTGATTTATACTTCTGCAGCACTTCCTGCACCGACCGTGCAACCGCATAGTGCTCTTCACCAACAACGTTAGGGTCCATGATCCGGGATGTACTGTCAAGCGGGTCAACCGCAGGGTAGATACCCATTTCAGAAATCGCGCGGTTCAAAACGGTTGTCGCATCAAGGTGTGCAAACGACGTCGCTGGCGCAGGGTCAGTCAAGTCATCCGCAGGAACGTAAACCGCCTGCACAGACGTGATCGAACCCTTTTTGGTTGATGTAATCCGCTCCTGCATCGCACCCATGTCAGTTGCGAGAGTAGGCTGGTAACCCACCGCGGAAGGAATACGACCAAGAAGCGCCGACACCTCGGAACCGGCTTGCGTGAAGCGGAAGATGTTATCGATGAAGAACAGAACGTCCTGACCTTCCTGATCACGGAAATATTCCGCCATTGTCAGGCCTGTCAGAGCAACACGTGCACGGGCTCCGGGAGGCTCGTTCATCTGGCCGTAAACAAGAGCAGCCTTGCTTTCGCCCTCAAGGTTGATAACGCCGCTATCAATCATCTCGTGGTAAAGGTCGTTACCTTCACGAGTCCGCTCACCCACACCCGCAAACACCGAGTAACCACCGTGGCCTTTCGCAATGTTGTTGATCAGCTCCTGAATAAGAACTGTTTTACCAACACCCGCACCACCAAAGAGGCCGATTTTACCACCCTTCGCATACGGCGCGAGCAGATCAACAACCTTAATACCTGTAACCAGAATTTCCTGCTCGGTTGACTGGTCTTCAAAAGAAGGTGCCTCGGCGTGAATGGCAGAAACCTGTTTGTGGCCGACCGGACCGCGCTCGTCAATTGGCTCACCAATCACATTCATGATACGGCCAAGTGTTTCCGGGCCAACCGGCACAGAAATTGGCGCGCCCGTGTCTGACACTGCCGCACCGCGCACGAGGCCCTCGGTTGCATCCATGGCAATTGTCCGAACTGTGTTTTCGCCGAGGTGCGACGCAACTTCCAGTACAAGGCGCTCGCCGTTGTTTTCGGTTTCCAAAGCAGACAGGATAGCCGGCAGGCCGTCATCGAACTGTACGTCGACAACCGCACCAATTACCTGTGTTACGCGGCCAGTGTTGTTAGCCATTTTTTACACTCCTTCGTGTAATGAACTTAGAGCGCTTCCGCGCCCGAAATAATTTCGATCAATTCTTTAGTAATGTTCGCCTGACGGGTCCTGTTGTAGGTGATCGTCAAGCTGTCAATCATCTCGCCAGCATTCCGCGTGGCGTTATCCATTGCCGTCATCCGGGCACCTTGCTCGGATGCAGCATTTTCCAGAAGCCCGCGATAGACCTGCACGGCAACATTGCGCGGCAGCAAGTCATCAAGAATTGCTTCTTCACTAGGCTCATAGTCATAGACAGCCCCTGCAAGCTCGTCTTCAGCATCATTCTCGTTGGCTGCCACGTTAAGCGGTGCCGGAATAAGCTGCTGAGCTGTGGTAATCTGTACCAAAGCAGACTGAAACTTCGCATAGAACAAAGTTGCTACATCGAATTCGCCGCGATCAAACATGGCAAGAACTTCAGCAGCAATCGGCTGCGCGTCACCAAACCCGAGTTTCTTGACCGCAGACATATCCTTGAGGTCAATGATCCGGTCTTCAAACTCGCGGCGCAGAACACCGTAGCCTTTTTTACCGATGCACAGAATTTTCACTGTTTTGCCATCGGCGATCAGCGACGCTATGTGCGCACGGGCAGCTTTAACAATATTGGTATTAAAACCGCCGCAGAGACCACGCTCTGACGTCGCAATAATTACCAACTGAACATCATCCTTGCCGGTACCGGCAAGAAGGGGCGAAGCGCCCGGCTGGTCCTTGACCGCCTGACCAAGTCCCGTCAGCACCTTTTCCATCCGCTCTGCGTATGGGCGCGCAGCCTCGGCAGCTTCCTGTGCCCGACGCAGTTTCGAAGCCGCAACCATTTTCATGGCCTTGGTGATCTTCTGCGTCGACTTAACAGAATTGATCCGGACTTTTAGATCTTTAAGGCTTGGCATTGCTCAGCCTCTCCTATCCAGCTTCTTAGCTAAAAGACTTCGCGAAGGCGTCCAAAATCGACTTCAGGTTGGAAGTCGTTTCGTCCGTCAGTTTTGCTTCTTTCCGGATTGTTTCCAGAATGTCAGCATGCTTGGCTCGAACTTCAGCAAGGAACTGCTCTTCGAAGCGAGTGACATCTGTTGTCGGAATACCGTCCAGATAGCCGTTCACACCTGCGAAAATAGACACAACCTGCTCTTCAACCGGCAATGGGCTATATTGACCCTGCTTCAGAAGTTCTGTCAGGCGCGCACCACGATTAAGAAGTTTTTGCGTTGCGGCATCAAGGTCAGACCCGAACTGGGCAAACGCTTCCATCTCGCGGTACTGGGCAAGTTCAAGCTTGATAGAGCCAGCAACCTGTTTCATCGCCTTGATCTGCGCCGCAGACCCCACACGAGAAACCGACAGGCCCACGTTAATCGCCGGACGGATACCTTTATAGAAAAGCTCTGTCTCAAGGAAAATCTGACCATCAGTGATCGAAATCACGTTGGTCGGAATGTAAGCAGATACGTCACCAGCCTGTGTCTCAATGATCGGCAGTGCGGTCAATGAACCTCCACCCTGCTCGTCAGACATCTTTGCCGCGCGTTCGAGAAGACGACTGTGCAGGTAGAAAACGTCACCAGGGTAGGCTTCACGTCCTGGAGGGCGACGAAGCAGCAAAGACATCTGGCGATAGGCAACAGCCTGTTTTGTCAGGTCATCATGAACGATCACAGCGTGCATGCCGTTATCACGGAAATACTCGCCCATTGCAGTACCGGTGTACGGCGCAAGGAACTGAAGCGGTGCAGGCTCGGAAGCCGTTGCAGCAACAACGATTGAGTATTCAAGCGCACCATTTTCTTCCAGCGACTTAACGATCTGCGCCACAGTTGAGCGCTTCTGGCCAACCGCAACATAAATGCAGAACAGCTTGCCTTTTTCGTCAGCAGCGGCGTCATTCATGGCCTTCTGGTTAATGAAGGTATCAATTGCGACTGCCGTTTTACCTGTTTGGCGGTCACCAATGATCAGCTCGCGCTGGCCACGCCCGACAGGGACAAGAGCATCAATCGCCTTGAGGCCTGATTGCATTGGCTCGAAAACCGACTGACGCGGGATAATGCCCGGCGCTTTCACTTCCACACGGGAACGGCTCACATCTTCCAGCGGGCCTTTGCCGTCAATCGGGTTACCAAGACCATCGACAACACGACCAAGCAGGCCTTTACCCACAGGCACGTCAACGATGTCACCGGTACGTTTGACCGTGTCACCTTCTTTAATGCCGCGGTCATCGCCGAAAATCACGATACCGACATTGTCGCTTTCGAGGTTCAACGCCATACCTTTGACGCCGCCCGGGAACTCAACCATTTCACCAGCTTGAACCTGGTCAAGGCCATATACACGGGCGATACCATCACCAACAGAGAGAACCGTACCGACTTCAGAAACTTCAGCGTCGGTTCCAAAATTTGCGATCTGATCTTTAAGGATCTTAGAGATTTCCGCTGCACGGATATCCATTATTGAACCCCTTTCATAGCGATTGCGAGGTTATCGAGTTTGGTTTTCAAAGAGCTATCGATCATTCGAGAGCCAACTTTCACTTTCAGTCCACCGAGCAGGCTTTCGTCGACGTTTTGATCAATCGCAACGTCGCGCCCGATGGCAGACTTCAAATTCTTTTCGAGAGACTTTATTTGAGCCGCAGTCAGCTTCGCAGCACTCACCACTTCAGCGCTCACTTCGCCGCGGTGGTTGGCCAGCAGCTGATCAAAAGAACGGATAATGCCGGAAACAGACATCAAGCGCCGATTCGCAGCCAGCACACCAAGGAACTTAACCGTCAAAGGAGAAAAGCCTGCTTTTTCAGCAACTGCACTGACACCGGCAAGCTGGTCATCGCGACTTATAACCGGTGATGACACCAGAGTGTTAAAATCGTCGCTATCAGCAAGCATCCCGCTCAGGCCGGCAAAATCAGATTCAACGGCTTGCAAGGCATTGTTTTCAATGGCCAGATCAAACATCGCCAGCGCATAGCGGCCAGACAAACCAGAAACAATCGCTTTTTGCGAGGTCACGTCAAACGTCCCCTGATTAATGACAGAACCTATCGGCTCGACAATGTGAGACGCCTGATACAAGCATTGCTCACGCTCAAATGTTTGGCCGCTTTAACCGGGAGAAAAATATCCTGATTTGGCGCTGGCCAGCCCAAATGCGTGCTCCCTCTAGCATAGAGATATGACCCTTGCAAGCCGCCAGATTGAGAGAATCAGATTTCTTTCAGAGATGGGGCGCCTTTACTGCAAAAAAGCCCGAAAATTGGCGGCTTTCAGCCTGCGGGCAGCGGAAACAATAAAGCGCGGGAAAAAGCAGGGTTTAAAGAAAGCTGTGCGGATCGATATCAATCTTGATTTTCACACCCTTCACAGATTTGGTTTGGCGAACCCACGGCCCAACGACACGCTGCAGGCCCGTGCGCGTGTTGCTGTGAACAAGCATCCGCATTCTGTGAAGGCCGCGTACGCGCGCCAGCGGCGCAGGTGCCGGCCCCATGAAGCTGGCACCG
Organism: uncultured Kordiimonas sp.; assembly: GCA_947503625.1. GTDB lineage: Bacteria > Pseudomonadota > Alphaproteobacteria > Sphingomonadales > Kordiimonadaceae > Kordiimonas. The sequence goes on from CANNEK010000001.1 coordinate 1,253,427, forward strand.
TTCACAGCGGGTGCATTGGCGGCAAGCATACGGCCCTGCTCCATCACAGCAGCCAAATCCGGGCCGGAGAGAATCAGGGAGGCCAACTGACCAAAAGGCGGCATGGTATGGCGCGCGCGCGCGCCTCGTTCGGCTGCCATGAAGGCGTCACCGTCTCCGGTCAAAAGAGCCTGAACCACCGGGTGTTCGGGCTCGTATGTCTGGAGATACACCGTGCCCGGCTTTTCGGCGCGACCCGCCCGGCCCGCGACTTGCACCAATTGCTGATAGGTGCGCTCGCCCGCGCGCAGATCACCACCTCGCAGGCCCAGGTCAGCGTCTACAACGCCGACCAGCGTCAGATTCGGGAAGTGATAACCCTTGGTGACGATCTGGGTGCCAATCACGATATCCAGATGACCACTGGCAATCTGCTCGACCATTTGCGCGGTACTGCGCGGATTGGTCATTGTGTCGCTGGTCATGACCGCGATGCGGGCATCGGCAAACTGACTGGAAACTTCTTCAAACAACCGCTCCACCCCTGGCCCGCAGGCAACGAGACTGTCTTCTGTTTTGCATTCAGGACAGGCTGCAGGCGATGGTCGCATGTAACCGCACTGGTGACATTGAAGCTCTTTCCTGAAGCGATGCTCTACCAGCCATGCTGTGCAGTTAGGACACTCGATCCGATGCCCGCAAGTTCGACACAGCGTCAAGGGCGCATAACCCCGGCGATTGAGGAACAACATCACCTGCTCGCCCGCTGCAATTGTTTCGTTCATGGCAGTAACAAGCGCTGGCGACAACCAACTGCCGGCTGGAGGCGCATCTACTCGCAGGTCTACCGCTTTCATTGCCGGCAGAACCGCCGTTCCGAATCGTTCGCGCAGCAAAAGCTTCTCGTACTTGCCGTCGTCGGCATTCACCAGAGTTTCCAGCGAAGGCGTCGCGCTCGCGAGCACAATCGGGCAGTCTGCAAGCTTCGCGCGCACGATCGCCATATCACGAGCATGATACAGCACCCCCTCTTCCTGCTTGAAAGACGGGTCATGTTCTTCGTCCACGGTGATAAACGATAACCGTTTGAAGGGCAAAAACAGCGCCGACCGGGCCCCTACCACAACCCGGGCATCACCAGTTGCAACCGCACGCCATGCCCGCCGCCGTGCGGCCATGCCAATGTCGGAGTGCCACACCACAGGCGTTGTCCCAAACCGGGCTTCAAATCTTTTGAGCCACTGCGAAGTAAGCGCAATTTCAGGCACCAGAACCAGAACCTGCGCCCCTTCCTCCTTCAGCGCCTCGATCAACCCTTCAAAATAGACTTCCGTTTTGCCGGACCCTGTAATGCCGTCAAGCAGGAAAGGCTTGAAGCCCCCCTGCATTACCTGATCGCGGATTTTTGCAGAGGCCTGTGCCTGCTCGGTGGAAAGCGAAGGACCTTCTATAGAGAAGTCTGGCGGTGCAAACGACGAATCGACGGATATATCAATCGGGCTAAGCGCACCGATCTTCGCAAGCCCCTGCACCACACCTGCAGAGACACCTGCTTTTTCAGCAAGCTGCGGCGCCGTTTGCGGATTGTCTGCGCTCGCCGCGTCCAGCACTGCCTGGCGGGCCGTCGTTATACGCAGTGCTTCCGGCATCCCGGCCAGTACATAATGCGTTTTAACCGGCACATCACCAAGTGCAGCGGGCACGGACAAGCACATGCGCAATACCGCGCCCTGCGACGACAAGGTGTAGGCTGCGACCCAGTCTACGAATCGCATTAAATCCTCAGCAAACGGCGGCAACGCAAGAACAGTTTCAACGGGTTTCAGTTTTTCAATCGGCAGTATCTTACCCTGCCCGGCTTCATTTTTTGGCCATACAACGCCGATCGCAGACCGGCCGGATAGCGGCACACGAACAAGCGTGCCGGGCTGAGGTTCGGGCATATCATCAGGCAGGTGGTAATCCAGCGGCCCCTTCAAGGGCAACGGCAGCAGCACCGCCACGCGCTGCGATTCGCCTTTATGGTCGCCAAAATTGAGGGTCGGTTGCGTCATTGCGTGAGTTTCTTGTCATGGAACTGGTCGACCACCATAGAAAAGCCAACCCGCAACCGCAATCACCCATAATTCTTGAATTCATGGCGAATCTTGGTTAGGCACAGGCAACCCCGGTGGCGCTTTATGCTGCTGCCTCGATTAAACGCTGATCAATGATGCCAGCGCAGCCATAGCCAAGGAGCCAGTCCATGAAATTTTTCCTCGATACAGCCAACATCGAAGAAATTCGCGAAGCCAATGCAACCGGCCTTCTGGACGGCGTCACCACCAACCCGTCGCTGATCAAAAAATCAGGCCGCGATTTTTTTGAAGTCATCACCGAGATTGCGAGCGAAGTGGAAGGCCCCGTATCGGCCGAGACGGTCAGCCATGATCACGAGACCATGCTGAAAGAAGGCCTGAAGTGCGCGAAGATTGCAGACAATATTGCGGTGAAGGTACCGCTGACGCTTGATGGCCTGAAAACCTGCAAGGCGTTGCGGGCCGAAGGCATCATGGTCAATGTAACGCTATGCTTTTCTGCCAATCAGGCACTGCTGGCCGCCAAAGCGGGCGCGAGTTTCATTTCACCGTTTGTCGGGCGTCATGATGATGTTGGTTTTGATGGCATGGAGCTCATTGAAGACATTCGCACCATCTATGACAACTACGGGTTCGGCACTGAAATTCTGGTTGCCTCCGTGCGCCACCCTGTGCATGTGCTGGAAAGCGCGCGCATCGGCGCTGATGTGGCCACCTTCCCGTGGGATGTAATGAAAAAACTGTTCAACCACCCGCTGACAGTAAACGGCCTTGCCGGCTTCGACAAAGACTGGGCAGCGACCGGATTTTCGATCCTCTAGCCATCTCCACACCACGGGGCAACGCAGCATGCGTGACGCTTTCGACAAACTTCACGCATCAACTGAATGGCCTGATGTGGACGGCGTTCCTGCATGGGATTACACGCTGGGTGGCGGTGGCCGTGAGCTGGTAGACGGCGTAATCACCGAATCAGGTGCAGGCCTGATGCTCGAGATCGGCTGCTTCATGTGCGCGTCCACACGCCGCTGGCTTTCCAATCACCCCAACCTGAAGGTGATCGGTATCGATCCATGGGATGACGGGCTGGTAACACAGGTCAGCCGCTATATGGGCGCCCCGAACCTGACGCGTAAATACCCCGACCCGGCGGTGCAGCAACAGTTTCTGGCAGATGTCACCAGTAACGGTCCCTACAGAACGGCGCTCGCCAATGTGTCAGAGTTCAAAGACAGATTTATCCCCTATCGCGGCTTGTCACCGGGCGCGTTGTTTGACCTGAAGGATGCGGGCATCGAACCAGACATTGTCTATATAGACTGCGACAAGAAACCGGATGAACTGGAGGTCAGCCACAAGCTTTGGCCGAATGCGCGCATCACAGGCGATGACTGGCACTGGAGCCGCACCAAAGGCTACCCCATGCGCAAAGTCGTTTACGAGTTTGCTGAAAAATATGGTTTTACCGTCGACGCCGAATGGGCAACCTGGATACTCAAGCGTTGAACGACCAGTGTCACTGAAACGCGGGACTGAAACTAGCCCTCTTCCCTCTCAAGCCAGTTCACATGGCCCATCTTGCGGCCAACTCGCGGCTCCGTTTTGCCGTAATGATGCACACTGGCGGTGGCATCCTGAAAATAAGGGTCCAGATCAAGAATATCCTCGCCCAAAAGGTTCTTCATCTTCACTTTGCCAAACGCCGTAGTTGAGCCCAGTGGCAAGTCACAAATCGCCCTGATGTGTTGCTCGAACTGGCAGCACCCCGTTCCATCCATGGTCCAGTGGCCCGAGTTGTGAACCCGGGGTGCTATCTCGTTGACGATAATCTCGTTCGATGCGTCGTTGACGAACATCTCCACGCCCATCACACCGACATACTCAAGGCCATTGGCAATCTTCGTTGCCATCACCTTGGCTTTTGCTTCCACCCGGTCACTAACCGTTGCAGGCACGACAGTAGTATCGAGAATATGGTTTGTATGAACATTTTCACCAACAGGATATGCGGCAACGTCACCAGATGCACTGCGAGCGACAATCACACTGATCTCGCGGTCAAACTGCACAAACCCCTCCAGGATCGCCGGTGTGTTTTTCGTAACGTCCAGAACTTCTTCTATGTCCTTGGGCGTTTTCACCAGTTTCTGGCCTTTACCGTCATACCCGAAACGGCGGGTTTTTGCGACAGAGGGGCGGCCGATCTTTTTGAAGGCGGCTTCCAATTCTTCCGCTGTATGGAATGCCTGATAGGGGGCAGTTTGAACGCCCGCCTTGTTCAGGAAGTCTTTCTCGGTAAGCCTGTCCTGTGCAACGCTGAGCGCAAAAGCACCGGGACGCAGCAACGTATTGGCCGCCACAAGCGCCGCCGTGTTGCTGGGTACGTTTTCAAACTCGTAGGTTGCGACATCGACCGATTTTGCAAAAGCGAGTAAAGCGTCTTCATTGTCATAGGCCGCAACAGTTGTTTTATCAGCGACTTGAAACGCAGGGCTGTTTTCCTCCGGGCAAAAAACATGGCACCGGTATCCCAGTTTCGCTGCTGCAAGCGCAAGCATGCGCCCCAGTTGGCCGCCGCCTAAAATACCAATGGTTCCACCTGGATTGATGCGTGTCATCAGTCGCCCCAATTCTAACTGTTGGCTCTAATCGTCGGTTGGTTCTTCTGCAACGCTTGCGGTTTGTACGGCACGCCACTCATCAAGCCGCGTTGCAAGTTCGTCGTCCATCAGGGCGAGAACAGCGGCGGCAAGCAAACCAGCATTTTTAGCCCCGGCCTTCCCAATGGCAAGCGTACCAACCGGTACGCCCCCGGGCATCTGCACAATTGATAAAAGGCTGTCCTTGCCGGACAACATACTGGACTGCACCGGTACACCAAATACAGGAAGCGGCGTCACGGCCGCCGCCATTCCGGGCAGATGCGCGGCGCCGCCTGCACCTGCAATAATGCATTTCAAACCACGCGACTTTGCCGATTTTGCATAGTCAAACAGCCGGTCCGGCGTACGGTGCGCCGAAACGATTTTACTCTCGAACGGTACTTCAAGTATCTGCAGAATATCTGCTGCATGTTTCATGGTCGGCCAATCTGACTGGCTACCCATAATAATGCCCACAAGCGGCATGGTGTTTGTCACGGCTTTGATCCCGAATTATGGCCCCAACCTGCATCGCTGTCCCGCAGGAGCGCGCATTATAGGCACCGATCTCCCGAATGCAAGCTGACCTGCGGCGTCACCGGCAGAAGCTGTTAAAAAAATTGAATAGCTTCAAAGCAATAGTTCGTTAATATTAGTGTTGCTAAAAGGGGGCCGTATTTACCAACGGGATTTGGGATGAAAGTATCCAGTACACCTGGCGTCGTTAGAACCGCCCCAACCAAGGCGGTCAAGCGGACCGAGAAAGCCGGCTCCTCTACGGAACCCGGAACAGCCCGACGTATTGAAGATACCGTACAAATTCTTGGTATTCCGCCCGAGGAAATGACTGAACGCGTTCAGCATGCCATCATGTCGCTAATGCAGGAAGTCGATAGCCTTCGGCGAGAACTGGATCAGACCAACCGTCGTTTGCGGGAAATGGAAGACGTGGCGGACACCGATGCTCTGCTGCCAATTCCCAACCGCCGGGCATTTGTACGCGAACTGAGCCGCATGATTTCTTTTGCGGAACGCTATGGCACGCCGTCCACTCTTATGTTCATTGATCTCAATGATATGAAAGAGATTAACGACAAGTACGGCCATGACGCCGGCGACAAAGCCCTGTTTCATGTAGCCCGGCTGCTTGTTGAAAACGTGCGGACAACCGACGTTATCGGCAGGCTGGGCGGCGATGAGTTTGGTGTTATCCTCGCACAAGCCGATGAGAGCATCGGGGCGGAAAAAGCCAAATCACTGGCCGACATGATCTCGAAGAATTCTCTGACCCTGAATGACGAGGAAGTACCGATGAGCCTTGCATTCGGGACCTATACCTTCAGGTCCGGTGACAAACCCGATGACGCACTCGATAAAGCCGACAAAGCAATGTACGAGAACAAGCGCGACATGAAAGGCGAAGATAACATCCGTTAATGTGGTGTTCATCTACCCGGAAATAGCCTTCCGCCGCTTGAGCTACATCACTATATCTATTGACCTGATTCTGGCAATTTTACCTGTCAGTAAAGTTTTCGATGGTCTTTACCGATGCAGCCATGTCTCATGTTTGAACAAATAGGGCCACCGTCAAAGGTCAACGATTCCAGCAATACAAACACTATTCAAAAGCATTGTCACCATAGGTGCAGGTTGGGGAGAACTTCGTCTTATGTATCCACATTCATATTCCAAACGGCCCGTGTTGGCCGCGCTGCTGATGGGCATGGTTATCACCATTAGCGGGATGTCAACTGCAGATGACGCTACAACAGCGGTCGCAAAACCCTGGCAAAGCAACGACACTTGTCACAAGGGCATTCTGGAATGCATGGTTTCGATAGAAACGCCAGGCGCGCCTCAAATATCCCCGAAGACCAATGCTGTTGCTTTCACCATCAGGAAAGCCGATTGGGAAAACAATAGATACGACAGCGAAATTTACCTCGCTGAAAACGGCAACATCCAACAGCTTTCAGACAATGAAGACGGATCATCCGGCGATGTTTCCTGGTCCCCCGACGGATCGAAGATAGCCTACCGTGCGGTTACAAAAAATGGCGCACAGCTTTTCATCATGAACAGTGATGGCACCGGCTCAGAGCAGGTGACAGACCTTCCCGGAGGCGTGTCATCCTACATCTGGTCGCCTGATGGGGGCAAAATGGCTCTCAAGTTGGCCGAACGCCCCAGCGATGCTGCGGCCGCAGTTGAAGAACGGTTCGGCGCCTTTTCTTTTGCTGATGATTATTCCGATTTCAGTCACCTTTGGCTGCTTGACCTTGAGAGCGTTAGGCGGGAAGGGTTAACTCTGACCAGCCGGACGCAAACAACTTCTTCATCGCCGCACTTAAAAAGGCTGACAGGTGGAAAAGAGTTTACCATTGGTAGTTTCTTTGGTGGCAGCTTTACCTTCACACCCGATGGTCGTGAGGTTCTTTTTGATCATGCCGCCAGCAATTCGCCTTATGATCTAGGTACACAGGATATTTCGGCAGTAGACATATCAACCGGTCGGATACGCCCTATTGTGCGTCGGCCGGGAATTGATTCGGGCCCACACGTGTCACCGGACGGTAAAACGGTTGCCTTCCACATGGGGGAACCACCCTATTATTACACACGGCAATACTGGATCGGCCTTACGTCAATTGATGGCTTGAGGGGTATCGAACAAATAACCGAAGGAGTGCCAAACGAAGCCTCCATTTATGGATGGCGTGAAAACGGCCTGTTTTTTCTTTCGCACCTTGGCGTGGAAAGCAGTATCTATCACCGGGACACTGCAACTGGCACTGTAACCAATCTGACAAAAGGCAGAGGACGGGTTCAGGGCGGCTCTGTTTCCGCAGATGGAAAACGGGTGTCCTTCAAAGCAGCGGACGGCAAGCGCCACAGTGAAATATATACACGCACGCTGGTCGGTCAGGAACAGCGACACACAAATTTCAGTGATGCCGTCTCCAACTGGCCTGAAACGGAGGTCCAACTGATACAATGGAAAACCCCTGACGGTTTGGACCTTGAAGGCGTGCTGACACTTCCACCGATAGAAAACAGACTGAAAGGGCCGATGCCTGTGTTAGTGGTGCTCCACGGCGGCCCCTCCTCCACTTCGCGCCCCAAGAGAGTGCCGACCGGAATTTATCCAACCGAATACTGGTTGCGTAAAGGCGCAGCAATTTTTGAACCGAATTATCGGGGCTCCGGCAGCTATACTGATGAACTTATGGCAGCAAATGTTGGCTCCCTGGGAATTGGTTATACCATTGACGTGGTATCAGGACTGGATCATCTGGTTGATATCGGGATCGCGGACCCCGACCGGTTAGGCGCAATGGGCTGGAGCGCCGGCGGTTCGGTCACTGCTGCGCTGGCAACAAAGACCAAGCGGTTCAAGGCCTTCTCCGTTGGAGCAGGCATCAGTGACTATGAAACCTATTATGCGATGAGTGACCAGCCAACGAGCCCGCTTGCCTATCTTGAAGCAACACCATGGGACGCACCTGATCTTTATTTGAAAGCGTCGGCGCGTGGTTCGATAAAAAATGCAGTTACACCAACACTGATCCAGCATGGGCGCGATGACGGACGCGTTCCTTTTGCCAACGGCATGAAACTGTTTCGCGGGTTAAAGGATGCTGGCGTTGAGACCCAACTGGTCATTTTTGAAAACACGGGGCACGTGATATCAAGGCCAAAGGAGCGCCTTGCCGCAATGACGCAGAATGTGCGCTGGTTTGATACGCACCTGTTTGGTGACAGGAGCAGTCCCGACCTCGACTTGACTGCCAAATAAAAGGGGCAAACGGATATTGATGCGGGCAGAGAGGTTTATTGGTCACTCTAACCGCACTCTGCCCTGCGACGCCGGGCAAATCGACAGTCTCCATCGACTGTCGATTGTCAACTCATCGCAACATCAGGCAATAATGTCTGGCAACAAAAGCGCCTCAAGCTTCGAAATTTCATCTTTCAAAGCCAGCTTGCGTTTTTTCAGGCGTTGAACCCGAAGCAGATCAAACACCGGCCCGGTCTGGATTGCCTCAATCGCAGCATCCAGATCGCCGTGCTCTTCCTTGACCGAGGCAAGGCGGGCGCGAATGGCCTCTTCGTCCATTTTTCACCTTTGGAATGAATTTCCCATGATGCTAACATTATATCATGAAGCGAAAAATGCGAGAAGCCTTCGTGAAAAAACAGCTTTTTGATCATGCAGAATTCTGGGACTTCTCTGTTCGGACCTACGCGGTGAAGGGCGTTATGGAAAGCTGCCTCTGGCTGCAGGATAAAGAACACGCCGATGTCAACTTGCTGCTGCTGATGGCGTGGCTTGACGATACTGAAACTGCGCTAACTAACCAGCATATCCAGAACCTGATACGCATCTCGGAAGAATGGCAGAAGAACAGGCTGCAACCACTGCGCACTGCTCGGAAAACCATTTCTAAAAACGCACCTGAATACAGGCAGGCGCTGGCGACCGAACTTGAGACAGAAAAGCAGGAGCAGTGTGCTTTTGTTGACTACCTCAACGACAGTTTTCCGGACGCACGGGCAGCAAGCCCGCCGCGCGGCACGGACAATCTGAAGGCCTATGCCCTGCAGGCTGGTTTATCCATGCCTCGCGTCATACAGCTGCGGGTATCAGTTCACGCTTCAGCACAAGCCCGGTCACTTTAAAGCTTTCATTGCCGACAAGGTTGCCCTCCACACGGTTCGTCACGCTGAAGCCTTCTGAGAGGTAAAGTGTCTGGGCGGGCGTGTTACCCTCCAGAAGCTCTATCTGCATGGAAGGGCCTGCATTTGCTATGGCGTGGCGCACAAGGGCCCGCCCTACGCCCTGCCGGTAAAAGGCTGGGTCCACATACAGCCAGCCCAGTTCTGCATGGTTGAAGGCGACAAAACCTGTTGGGTCACCGTCCATCTCGGCAATACAGACGGTATAGTCAAACAGGCCTTCATTTTCGGCTGCATCCTCTAGCGGGATAAAGGCGTCTGTGCCAACGGACAGGCCGAGCTCGTCAAGCCGTGCAGCGTCATGGATGCGGCACAAGATTGGCCAGTCGACCGTTTGGTATGGGCGTATCGTGATCATTGCTCCCTATCTCCGGATGCTGTAACGCCCGCGCTTATAGCGCTGAAAGGCCGCGGAATTGTCATTCTCATATTACCCCGTATCCCGGAGAAAATTGTGACCCGACTGGCACCAATTCAAAAACACTCTTGCCAGTCATGCAACTATATAAAAGACACGAGTCTCGCCGATTTTCAACCTCGCCGGTAAGTTGGTCCTGAAGCCAGCACCCTGTAACCCTTGATGATATCGACCAAACTTGGAGCGGGAATTCTTTCCGTGACTCTTCGCCCGGTAAATGATGAAATAAATTATTAGCAAAATTGATGAGGAGAGACGGGCATGAGCTTAGATACGCATGTTGAAACACTGAACCAGAAACATGCTGAAATTGAGGACGTCATCGCGCGAGAGGAACTGCGACCGCATCCCGACGCTCTGAGACTGATGGAACTCAAGAAACAAAAGCTCCGTCTTAAAGAGGAAATGGTCAGGTTGAAAGTCCGACATTAGCGACCCGGCATTGACTATACCGACCAGAAACAAACAAGCGCGCGCCAAACGGCCCGCGCTTTTTTTGTGTATTTAAGCTGAGACTATGCCTCTTTCGGCTCTTCTTCACTTTTGCCGAAGACATCTTCCGCTGTAGGTTCTTTCTGTTCCACAACAGGCTCCTCAACAGCGACCTCGGCAATTACTTCCGGTGCCGCTTCAACGACAGGCTCTTCTGTCACTGCGCCTGATTTTGCAGCTGCTTTGTCGCGGCGTTCTGCCGCAAGCTGCACAGCCGCATCCAGTTCGATCTGACGGCATAAGCCGAGACCAACCGGGTCCTGCGGACGAATATTGGAAATATTCCAGTGCGAACGTTCCCGGATCGACTGAATAGTAGGCTTGGTTGTACCAACAAGCCGGCTGATCTGCAGATCCGTCAGCTCAGGATGGTTACGCACCAGCCATGCGATTGCATCAGGTTTATCCTGCCGCTTGGAAACCGGCGTATAGCGTGGCCCCTTGGTCCGAGGAACGGCCTTCACGTCATCAACAGAAAGCACAAGACTCGCACTAGGGTCCGCCTGGCAACGGTCGAGCTCTTCCTGAGTAAGCTGGCCGCTTGACGTTGGGTCCTGTCCAACAATGTGCATACCAACGGTACCATCGGCGATGCCCTGGACTTCAAGCTCATGCAGCTCGCAAAAATCCGCAATCTGCGTGAATGTCAGCACAGTATTATCCACCAGCCAGACCGCAGTTGCCATTGGCATTAAAGGTTGTGTCATCACAAATTCCTAAACAACAAATGTATCCTCTCGCAGAACTGCTTTCGCAGCCTGCCCTCCAGGGACTGAATTTTCCGAGAAGGGTGGAGAGGTTGATCTCCTGAGGCCGGACATTATCAACTCAAACAGCCAATGTCACCGCCATTGTTGCCTTTATCCCATAAATTTTTGCCGGTTTGCGTACATTTTTGCTCATGTTTCGAGCATAATCTTACCCATATGGCCGCTGGATTCCATTAAACGGTGTCCATCCGCGGCTTTTTCAAGCGGCAGAATTGTATCCACAACCGGTTTGACGGTCCCTTTTTCCAGAAGCGGCCAAACACTGGTTCCCAGGGCCTTCGCGATTTCGCCCTTAAACTCATTGTCCCGCGGCCTTAACGTGCTGCCGGTCAGGGTCAGTCTTTTCACCATTACAGGCAGCATATTCATTTCTACAGACGGGCCGTTGAGAAACGCGATAGATACGTGCCGACCATCAGGAGCCAGACATGCAATGTTTTTGGGAACATAGTCGCCGCCCACCATATCGAGAACAACATTGACGCCCTTACCATCTGTGAACTCAAGAACCTCTTTTTCAAAATCCTGGGTGCGGTAATTGATCACCAGATCGGCACCCAGCTTCCTGCAAAAATCTGCTTTTTCCTCGCTCCCGACAGTGGTTATGACACCGGCACCAAAGGCTTTTGCCAATTGAATGGCTGTTGAACCAATACCTGATGATCCACCGTGTACCAGAAGTGTTTCCCCTGATGACAACACGGCGCGATCAAACACATTTGACCAAACCGTGAAGTAAGTCTCGGGCAGTGCTGCGGCTTGCACAAACGACAGGCCATCTGGTACCGGCAGGCACGTCTGCGTGGGAGCAACACACAGTTCCGCATACCCACCTCCGGGAACAAGTGCGCACACCCGGTCACCAACATTGAAACCGGATACACCGGCGCCAATTGCTTCCACCAAACCCGCTATCTCAAGGCCCGGTATGTCTGAGGCCCCTGGCGGCGGGGGGTACAGGCCTTTGCGCTGCACCACATCAGGGCGATTGATACCAGCGGCTTTCACCCGTACCAGTACTTCGTTTTCGCCCGGTGTGGGGTCGGGTCTCGTCGTTGCCTGCAGAACGTCTGGTCCGCCCGGTTTGGTTATTTCAATCGCTTTCATCGTGCGCTGTCCCCTGCTAGTTTAGCCAGAGTATGGCAGAAGCAAAGAAGGGAGGCCAGAATGGATCTTGATGATTTGCCGACAAAAAAAACCGGGCCTTTGGCTGATCTCGAGAAGGAAGACCTCTCGACAATCAGCGCCGATGAACTGGGCGAAAGAGTCGATCGCCTGAAAGCTGAAATTGAGCGTACAAATCGCGAAATAGATGCAAAACAGGCCAGCCGGGCGGCTGCAGATGCATTTTTCAATTCATAGAGATTTGAGTCGTTGAAAAAGGTGGAGGCGCACCAGAACCGGTCGCCTCCACAAGGTGTACGACAGCGAGGGTCGTAGGGAGAACAGAAGGAAAATCGTCAATAGAAGTCACCGGCCCCGAAACGGTATCAAAGGGAAACACGCCCAAAGGCCGATGTTCTTCATTAAACTGGTTAGGCTGCGTCCGATTCGATCGTCTTCATTGCAGGCTCGCCTGATCGAATGGAGATATTGCGGGGTTTCTTGTGCTCGGGGATTACCCGGCGCAGTTCCACCTGCAACAGTCCATTCTCGAAACTGGCGTCACCTACCTGAATGGTGTCAGCAAGTTCGAACCGCCGTTCGAATGCTCGTTTCGCGATGCCATGATGCAAAAACTTGCGGTCGTTCTCTTCCGCGGTCGCCTTGCCGGCAAGAACAAGCGTGCCTTCCTGAACTGTAATCGTCAGTTCATCAGGTGAAAATCCGGCAACCGCCATGGTCACGCGGTAATCATCGTCGGATAGTTTTTCAATATTGTACGGTGGGTACGCCGATGCGCCGTCGCTGGTAAGCGCCGAATCAAGCAAGCGGTTCAGGTGATCGAACCCAACTGTGCTGCGCATTAACGGGGAAAGGTCAAAAGTTCTCATCGCAAGTCCTCCTTCAGAAGCAACTAAAATGTACGGCCTACCATCATGGTCAGACCTGAATTCTCCAGCCCCACATGGTGTGGCGACCGGATGAAATTTATTTAGGAATTGCTGTCAGAACTTGCAAGAGCAGACACGGAAAAAAGGCGCTCGCTAGCGAACGCCTTTAAAATTATTTTAGGTAAATCAGAGGCTTACTTGTTAAGCTTCAAACCACCAAAGCGTTTGTTAAAGCGTGCAACGCGGCCACCTTCCATGATCTGACGGGTACCGCCAGTCCAGGCAGGGTGTGACTTGGGGTCAATCTCAAGGTTAAGAGTATCGCCTTCCGAGCCCCATGTTGAACGGGTCTCAAAAGATGTCCCGTCGGTCATAACCACCTTGATTGTGTGGTAGTCGGGATGAATGTCTTGTTTCATTGGTCTAATCTCCAAAAACGAGGCGTCCGTATAGGGTATAGAACGGGGGAATGCAAGGTAGATTCGCTCATTTTGCCGACTTTTGATAAATTTCTTGCTGCACAGTACTTCATTCATTGGCTTTTCCCACCTGCCCCCCTATATGTCAGGTCGGTTTAGTGAGGAAAAATAATCAATGAGCGACAGCACAGTTCGCCAGGAACATCAGCCTCCGAAAGGCAAGCTATCAAACCTCAGGACACTCTGGTCCTTTGTGAAGCCTTACAAGTTCCAACTGTCTATGGCAGGCCTGTTTTTGCTGGTGGCTGCGGGTACTTCGCTGGCGATCCCGCGCGCAATGGGTGACATTGTGGATCAGGAGTTCACTGCGCAGCGTGCTGAAATGGTCAACGACTATTTTGTTATTCTCATTGCCATCGTTGTTGCCCTGGCTGTTGCAACGGCATGCCGTTTCTATTTCGTCACCTGGATCGGAGAGCGTGTCGTCGCCGACATCCGCAAAGCCGTTTACGAGCGCCTGATTACGCTTTCGCCAGAGTTTTTTGAAGAAAACCGCCCCGGCGAAATTGTCTCCCGTTTAACAGCCGATACCACATTGGTACAGACAATCGTTGGATCCAGTGTCTCGGTGTGGCTGAGGAATTTGCTTATAGCCACCGCGGGCACAGTACTGTTATTTATCCAGTCTCCCAAGCTGATGCTTTACATTGCCATTGTGATCCCGGTTTTACTGGCAACCATCATTATCGTCGGACGGCGGGTAAAATCCTTGTCTCGCACCAGTCAGGACAAAGTTGCTGATGTCGGCGCACGGGCCAATGAATCGCTTTCTGCGCTTAATATCGTTCAGGCCTTCACGCAGGAACATGCAGAAGCAAAGCGGTTCGGCACTCATGTTGATGATGCGTTCCTGGCCGCAAGGAGGCGCATTCAGGTGCGCGCCGCGCTTACATTTGTGATGATCTTTATGATTTTCGGCGCCATTGCATTTGTTCTTTATCAGGGCGCACAAGACGTTATCACTGGTGCCATGACCGGCGGCCAGATGGTCGAATTTATTATGCTATCCGTTTTTGTAGCAGCGGCTTTTGGTGCTCTTTCCGAGGTTTATAGCGAATTGCAACGCGCGGCCGGCGCTGCCGGACGGCTTGCCGAGCTGTTGGTCGCAGAAGCCACGATCAAGGCACCGAGTGCACCCAGGCCCATGTCAACACCGGTGAAAGGCGAAATACATTTTGACAATGTCACCTTCCACTATCCAAGCAAGAAGGATGCGGCTGCTCTTGCGAATTTCGACCTTAAGATAAAACCAGGCGAAACGCTGGCGCTTGTCGGGCCGTCAGGAGCAGGCAAATCTACCGTTTTGCAATTGCTGTTGCGTTTCTATGATCCACAAAAGGGCAAGGTCACAATTGACGGTGTGGATATATCATCAACAGAGCCAACCGACTTCCGGAAACACCTTTCGCTGGTACCACAGGAAACCATTATCTTTGCAGATTCGTTCGGTGAAAACATCCGCTATGGCCGACTGGATGCAACAGATGCAGAAGTGGAGGCCGCCGCAGAAGCTGCTGCCGCAAAAGACTTTATCGAGCGATCCGACGACGGGTACAATACGTTCCTTGGTGAACGCGGCACGCGCTTGTCTGGTGGGCAGCGCCAGCGCATTGCGATTGCCCGCGCCATCCTTCGGGATGCACCGATTTTGCTGTTGGATGAAGCGACCAGTGCACTTGATGCCGAGTCGGAACTCAAGGTGCAGCAGGCACTGGAACGCCTGATGGAGGGTCGCACCACGCTCGTGATTGCGCACAGGCTTGCGACTGTCAAAAAAGCCGACAGGATCATCGTTCTTGATGAAGGCCGCATCGTGGCTGAAGGTACGCACGATGAACTGGTCAGAAAAGACGGCCTGTACAAGCGTCTGGCAGACCTGCAGTTTGGCGATACAGCGGCTTGAAGCCACCGGAAGTCAGTTGCACCTGCGGCTGGCAGGTGCCTGCAGCAACCTCTATCCCTCGACTTCCAAGGTGGTCAGGCAAACAACTGAACCATCATCAACATCAAACAACTAAGCGCACCCAGCACAGGAACAACTCTTGGCACTGAGAAGCTGACAGAAGCATTCATGTTCCTGTTTTTATCTTGGCTTTTCAGCCGATACAGTCCGAGGTTCACCAACAAAAAAACACCGAGCACAACAAAGCTTGTAGCCTTGGCAAGGGTGGTCAGGGGAAGCCAAAGAGCAAACAGCAAAATGGCCATTGTTACCAATCCCGTTGCAAGGACCGGGGTTTGTGTCCGGCTATTAACTTTACCAAGGAACTTGAGCGTCAATCCCTGATCGGCCATGCCATACAAGACCCTTGAGGCCATGATGAGCTGCACAAGCGCGCCGTTGACAACAGCAATCATACTGACCACAGCGATAGGCCCCGGAGAGAAGCCTGCCGCTATAACGATGTCTGCGAGCGGCGCATCACTACCTGCCAGCTCTTCAATGGGCAAAGCGTATGCGGCAGCGGCAGCAACCAGCACATACAAAGATACGGAAAGCACAATGGCGATAAGGATAGCCAACGGCAATGTCCGCCGAGGCTCTTTTACCTCTTCGACAAGGTTAACCATGTCCTCGAATCCGATAAAGGCATAGAAGGCCAGAAAAGCAGCGAGAAAAACGCCCGAAATGCCTGAAACATTTGGCAGCGCCCATATGGGCGCCATGGATTGAGGGTTTTCAACGCCACTGCCTGCGTAGGCCACATAAATCAGTCCCAGGATAGATATGATCGCAACCGTGTTGACAAGAATTGCAGACTGTTTGATCCCCCAAGCCGCCAACAGGCCAAGCCCCAAAACAAGCATGGCTATAGAAACCGTTTCAGGCACGTCAATGAACACAGCCAGATAGCCGGTAAACCCATTGGCTATGGTTGCAGCCGAAATCATGCCGGTCAGCACCACCAGCCAGCCTACGAACCTGGATAAGGCAGGTATCCCGAACCCCTTCTGGACATAAAGGGCTTCACCGGCTGCACGAGGAAAGCGCGAAACAAGCTCGCAATAGCTGAAGGCCGTGAAGGTTGCGACCAATCCTGCAACCAAAAATGCGTAAACCACGCCGTTTCCAGCCAAACCGGCAACCTTGCCGACCAGCACATAAATACCAGCGCCCACGATGGTGCCAACACCATAAAAGGTGATAGCCGGCAAGCTGAGTGTACGCCTGAGTTTATCTGGCTGCTGCGGCATGGACGCTCCTGTTTTACTCACCCTATCAAGACGGAGCCCCCGGGGACTTGACGAAAATCAGAAGCGATCAAAGAAGCGCAAGTTCCTAGTTGATAAGTGCCGGTATCATTCTCCGTGCCACCAACTGGTTGGGAATAAACTGCGTGTTTTTACCGTAGTTTTTGCCGGTAAAAGCCGCGACAAGCTCAAGCTCTGGCACGATGAAAATAAAATTCCCCCCATTGCCATGCGCGTATAGCAAAGTCACATCCTTGCCTTTGACCTCGCCGCCATCGCGCCACCACAAGTAACCGTAGCGTTCCCGGCGCTCATAAACACTGGTCTGCTCCGAAGTGGCCTCTCTCAACCATTTTGGGTCAATGATCTGTTCACCGTTCCAGACCCCACCTGCCTGCACCAGCAGACCAAGCGTATGTAAATCGCGAAGCGTCAGTCGCAAATGTCCGCCGGTATCGGTATGGCCCTTGGGCGTTTTCTCCCAGCGCGCGCCGGAAATGCCGAGCGGGCCAAACAGGCGCTCTTCAGCAAATTCCGGTACCGGTTTGCCGGACAGCTTTTCGATTACACGCCCCAGCAGCACGACACCGCCCGTACAATAGCTGAAGTGCTCACCTCGTTCATACGCCATCGGCTGCGACAGCAGGAATGCCGCCCAATCCCGCGTCTTGTACATCTTGTCTTCATGACCAAGCGACGCCGGCACCCAGTCATGACACGCCAGGCCGGTTCGCATCGTCAGGGCATCCTCGATGGTAATATCTCGGCGCGGGTCTTTTTTTTCCATATGAGCAAATTCATCCGGCAACAGCTTTGAAAGCCTGGTTTTGACACTTTTCAATTTGCCGTCTGCAACAAGATCCCCCACAAGCAGTGCGGTGATGCTTTTGGTCGCGGAACGGATGTCATGCTTTCTTTCAGCATTGTAGCCAGAAGCATAGGCTTCAAAAACGGTTTGCGCCCCGATGCTTACCATTCCACCGGTGATGCCTTTGTGTTCTCCTTCCTGAAGCTCACGCGCAATATCCTTCATAACGGTTTCCGCCACTTCAGGAATTGGCGTGATTGCACTGGTTGGAGCACACAACAGCGTGCCAAACACACCGGCTACAAAAGACATGACAACAGGTTTCACAAAAGGCCTCAATCAGGTTGGGTTAAGATAGCAAGATACGCCCGGATACCGTCAACATAGTTTCCAAGTCGAAGGTTTTCGTTCGGGCTGTGCTGGTTGTTTTCAATAAACACCGCTGGCACCAGAATGGCTGGCAAACCAAGGCTTTTGACAAACGGCGAAATAGGAATGGACCCGCCACCGGTCCGGATTTTTATCGGGTCTTCATCGAAGGCCCGTACCAATGCGCGTTCGGCCCACGCACCTGCTGGCGAATTGAGCGGCGTTCGGAAAGCGGCATAGGAAATTTCATAGTCGAGCGAAACCAGGCGATCATACTGTTCCCGCTCCGCCTCTGTCGGTTCTTCCCCCGCGATAACATGATAGCCTTGATCCACTATATGCTGACGCACAAGCCCGACAAGCCGCTCCGGCTCACTCTCCAGCACCAGTCGAATATCAAGTTCGGCTGTGGCGGTGGCCGGAATGATGGTTCTGGCCTGACTACCAACCCATGCACTCTCCAGCCCCAACACGCTCAGGCTTGGATACTGGATAGACTCCTGATAGGTCGGCGCCACACCATCAGGTGTTCTGAAGCCAATAGACTTTCGTATCGCCGGTTCGTTGTCGGGCACACTGTTGATAATCTCGCGTACAGAGTCAGTAAGCTCTATACCATCGTAAAAGCCCGGTATGATAACACGGCCTTCCGCATCTTCCATGCTACCAACCAGCTGGCTTAGCCGCATGGCCGGGTTAGGTGCATAATTGCCGTAGGTTCCGCTGTGCTGCGGACGACGCGGGCCAAATACCGTCAACGATATCGTGGCAATGCCACGGGCACCGAACACAAGTGTCGGGCGATTGCTGGTATGCCGGGGGCCATCATAGATCAACAGCATATCTGCCGCGAGTTCCTCCTTGAACCGCTCAACTGCAGCTGGCAAGTGCGGGGAGCCTAACTCCTCTTCAAAGTCCATGATCACTTTGACGTTATGGGTGAGAGTAAGGTCCTCTCGCTCCAGAATATCAAGCGCGGTCAAGAACATGGCAACCGGCCCTTTGGCATCAGATGCCGCACGGGCAAACACACGCCATTCGGGGTTGAGCTCGCCGTCAAGATTGCTCCAGTCAATCTCGGCCCAGACACCGTTCCGGTTTTCCTTGAGAACCGGTTTGTAGGGGTCTTCCTGATGCCATTTATCGGGGTCCACAGGCTGGCCATCAATCTGCAGGTAAATCAGGACGGTTTTTGCACCCGGGTCAACAGCACGCTCTGCAAGCAAAAGGGGGGGGCCGCCAGTTTCCAGAACCGAGGTTGCAAAGCCACGATCATCAAAAGCGCGCTGCATCCATTCAACGTTCGCGGCAACATGATCAGGAAAATGCGCATCGCTTGGTATCGACAGCAACTCCCGAAGCAGCGCGTATGACTGTTTTACGTGCTTGTTTGTATAACTGGCAATTGCACCAGTATCCGGTGCTGGTGCCTGACGGGCATTCCCCGTCATTGAAACAACAAATCCTGCCGCGGCTATCAGAAGTAATTTTCCGGCCTTGTTGAAATAACCCATTTTCCCCACCGTCCTGTTATTGGTTTCTGCTTCAATTTAACACCAGCAAACCCGAAGCAAGCAACCATTTGACCGTCAGGCTTTTCGATTCTGAAAACCGGATACCTTTACCGCTGTGTCAGCCTCATCTCGATACGCCGGTTGCGGCTGTAGGCGAAGATATTCTCTGCCGGATCGATCGGCTGAAACTCCCCAAACCCGGCAGCTGCAAGCCGCTCGGGCGGCACACCTGTCGACACCAGAAAGCGCACGACGCTGATAGCCCTGGCACTTGAAAGTTCCCAATTGCTCGCAAAAGCTGCTGTCGCGATTGGTCGCTTGTCGGTATGGCCATCCACACGCAAAATCCACGGAAGGTCTCCAGGAATTTCCTGGGAGATTGCGATCAGCGTTTCGGCAAATTTACGCAGTTCTGCACGACCTTCAGGCCCAAGCTCCGACTGGCCACTGGCAAACAACAGCTCACTCGCGAAGACAAAACGGTCGCCTTCAATACGAATTTCAGGACGGCTTGACAGCACTTCTTTCAAGCGACCAAAAAACTCGGAGCGATAGCCCGCCAGTTCTTCAACCTTGCTGGCAAGCGCTCGGTTGAGACGGCGCCCCATATCCACGATCACCGCCTGATTACGCTCGTCTCGTTCTTCACTGGCCTGCAAAGCCGCTTCAAGCCGGGATAACTGCTCCCGCAGTGCTGTCACATTGCGCTCCAGCACATTCACCTGCTCGCGTGCTCGACGCGATAAAACCTGTTCTTCGCTAAGCGCTTCGGACGACACGCGATATTGCTCTGCAAGCTCCCTGGCCTGCGCGTCCAGCGCATCTCGCGCAGCCGTTATATCGGCCAGGCGTGCCTCAGAAGCCGAAAGGCTTTCCTGCGCAGCGGCGAGGTCGGCGCCCAACCGGTCGCGGTCCGCATTTGCAGCTGTCAGAGACGCCGCCAATTCGGTCATGTTTCCCCTGAGCGAAGCATTGGCCTGCTGCTCGAGCCGCAACAGGTTCCCGAGTTGGGCCACCTGCCCCCGCAGTTCCGCCAGCGCCTGTTCCCTGCCTGAAAGCGCCTGCCCCAGAAAAAACTGCGCGAGTACAAACATCGACAACAGAAAGATAATCACCAGAAGCAGCGTGGAGAGCGCGTCGACAAACCCGGGCCAACTGTTGTCAGGCCCTTGTCCGCCAATGCGTCTGCGCGCAGCAAACATTAGTCAGAACCTCCACCGGAGCCAGTACTGCCCCTGTTTTGAGCGTCAAGCCCCGCAGAAATCGTTCTCGCAAGCAACTTCAATTCACTGCGCAAATCATCCGAGAGCGACTGGCTTGATCTTGCCTGCTGGTCGATCATGCGCTTGATCCCGACATCCAGATTACGGATGTGGGTTTTGGTGGTTTCATCCATCGCCGGAGCCTGCGCAGGAGGTTCCTTGTTTGCCGCCGTTATTTGCGCTTCAGCCAGCTTGCTGATCGCGACGGAAAGCGCCTGCTCGGATTGCTGGCTTTTCGCCAGATGCGCGCTTTGTGCATCCATCCGATCTGCCAGTGCAGCAAGCGACTCGGCTATCACCGTCATCGTTTGCTGGGACTGGTGGCGTGCATCATCCGATTGCTTGAGTGTTTTCTGGAGCCGGTCGATACCATCAGCTGTTTGCTCCATCAGAGCGGTCATGTAGGAACTGGGGCTGGCAACACCTTCTGCAACTTCCCCGCGGGACAGATGGGTTACTGACGCGAGCCAGTCCTCAACGTCGTTGTAGAAACGGGTTTGTGACTGGGTTGCCTGCAAGTCCATAAAGCCCATGACCAGACTGCCAGCCAAACCAAACAGCGAGCTTGAAAAGGCTGTTCCCATACCCGAAAGCGGGGCTTCCAGGCCGGCTTTCAAATCATCAAACATGAGCGCCATATCACTGCCGTCAACAGACAGGCCATTGATCGTGCCACCGATGGCGCCAATGGTACCAAGCAAGCCCCAGAACGTTCCCAGCAGGCCAAGAAAAATAAGCAGTTGAGTGAAATAACGACTGATTTCACGGCTTTCTTCAAGCCGGGAAGCAATGCCGTCGAGCACGGACCGCATCGACAAGGTCGACAAACGCATGCCGCCCTCTTCCTGCGCCGACAAAAGTGCCGCGGCAGGTGCCATCAAGCGCGGCGTTACCGACGTCGCCGAGCTTTCATGGCGCTTGAACGCCTTGATCCATTCGATCTCGGGTTTGATATCAAGGACGCGCCGCAGGGCAAACACGACACCGATCAAAAGCGTCGCCGCGATAACGCCGTTCAACGCAACGTTCGCCATAAAGGCTGTCAGAAGCGCTTCCCGTAGTAAAACACAGAGAACAACAACCGCTGTTAAAAACAACAGCATCCGGTTAATGAATTTTTGCGGCTTCTGCATTTGATCGCCCTTCCCCTGTAGGCAGCAAAGTCCATATGTTCGACTTTGCAAGAGATGCCTAGTTTAAGGGCGAAATTATGACACGCAACCATAAGGTTACGTGTTGTCAGTTTAAGAGAACCCGGCGCTATGAATTCAGATTGCGGCGAACCCGTTTCAGCATCCGGTCAAGCGGTGCATGCAAACGGTCATTGGCGGCAATGATTGTGTCCGCCTTCTGAACATTTTGCTTGCCGCTGTAGTCAGTGACATAACCGCCCGCTTCACGAACAAGCAAAGCACCCGCGGCAACATCCCAGGCATTGAGGCCCGACTCCCAAAAACCATCATAGCGACCAGCCGCAACATATGCGAGATCAAGCGTGGCGGCACCGAAACGGCGAATGCCCGCAACCTGCGGCGCTATTTCTTTAAGCTCGGCCATGAAAAGCTCATGACCATCGCAACCCAGAAACGGCACACCCGTCGCCAGCACGGCATCTTCCATCTTGGTACGGCCCGAGACACGAAGACGGGAATCGTTAAGGAATGCGCCCTGGCCTTTTTCTGCCCAGAACAATTCGTCACTCAGTGGAGCGTATATGACAGCAGCGGTGATTTCTTCACGCTCTTCAACAGCGATGCTCATAGCAAAATGCGGAATGCCGTGCAAAAAGTTGGTCGTTCCATCCAGCGGATCAATGATGAAGCGAATATCATCACGTTTCCCGGCCACTTCACCATGCTCTTCCATCAGAAAACCGAAGTCAGGGCGGGCGGTGCGTAGCTCTTCGAACAAAAGCTTTTCCGAGCGTTTGTCAGCAATTGAAACAAAGTCAGCGGGCCCCTTGCGGGAAACCTGTAACTGCTCCACTTCGCCAAAATCACGGCGCAAACCACGACTTGCCTTCATGGCAGCACTAACCATCACATTGATAAGGGGCGAACGACGGGCCATGGGCCTCTCCTTGAACGTCTACTCTGAACTAAAATGATTTGGGCGGAATTAACCCTCGGCACGGCTGACATACTCGCGTTCAGCCGTGGAGACGACAATCTTGTCACCCTGGTTTACAAACGGCGGCACACCAACACGCAGACCATTGTCCAGCGTTGCCGGCTTGTAACTTGAGGACGCTGTTTGCCCCTTCACAACCGGCTCGGTCTCGACAACTTCAAGCGTTACTTTTTCAGGCAGGCTGACACCAAGCGGGCTTTCTTCGTGGAATTCAATCCGAACCATCATACCGTCCTGCAGGAAAACCGCATCATCGCCGATATCTTCTGCTGTGATGGAAATCTGCTCGTAAGTGGTTTGATCCATGAAGTGGGCCATGTCGTCATCCATATAAAGATATTGATAATCTTTCTGTTCCAGACGAGCACGTTCTACTTTTTCAGAGGAACGAAAACGTTCGTTCAGCTTGGAACCGTCGCGCAGGTTTTTCAATTCCACCTGCAGATAAGCACCGCCCTTGCCAGGTTGGGTGTGGGCAATTTTTACTGCGCGCCACAAGCCACCTTTGTGCTCGATTACATTGCCCGGACGGATGGCGTTGCCATCAATTTTCATTGGGACACCTCATAGGATCTAAATAGGTCAAAGAACAAGTTGGGCGCGATGTATCAGATTTATCGGGTGCATGCAACGGGCGGGTGCAAACCATCACGCGACATTCGTGATATGTTGCCTGTCATTCGTGCCACAGCTTTGTGTTCAGGTGCCAGTCCGCCGGCAGGTCATTTCATAGGTGCCTTCTTCCCAGGTTTCGCCGCCATCATAGGACCGCTCTGATTTCATTTTGAAACTATCCGTCATGATATCGTAGTAAGTTTCGCGATTGAGGTAAGTGCCGCGTTCGTCGCTGTTGCCTTCAATCGTCACCATCATCATGTCATTTGCAAATTTTGCTGTTGTTTTGTGCCAGGGTTCGGCGCCACCCGGATAGATATTCTGGCCAACCCACGTTTTCGTTTGCGAATTGAATGCGCGCAGTTCAGCCCCGGTAATAAATGGCCCGCGCCATTCCTGCATGACAACCTGTCCGTCCACCACCCAGTGATTATGCCATTTCGCGTTGTAAACAAGCGGTTCCCGCCCTTCAGTGCTCCATGTAATGGTGGCATCCCAATCACCGATCACGAAATCGAATTCACTTAGTGCTGCAGGTGCGGACGGGTTGCGGGCCAATATCGGGCTGTCAGGGTCCGGCTGGTACCGTATAGCCGGTATCTCTTGCGCGGCACTCAACGAGGGTACTGCCATCATCAGAGCGACTGAGACGTAGATTGTTGTCTTAACTATGCGTGTCATCAAATGTGCCCTCCCTTCAATATAGCCGCAGGGAACGGTAAGCGGACGTGCGTCATCGACACAGGGTGTCGGTTCAAGTGTCACAATAGTCGGGACGGACTGCAAATCAGAATGTCGAACCATCGCAAGAGTTGCAATATTTCGAACGCCAATATCGCAATTACACGATTTTCGTTGCCAATTTCATGCCCTAGATAGGTTTCAGAGCCAAATACTGAACATACACATGGACGTTTATTCGTCCGGGACATGGAGAAAACCAATGACTAGCCATCCAATTATCTCTCGCATCGAAGGCCTCGCCAAAGGCACAGATTTTACTGAAGCCCTTGTCAGGGTCGCCGCTGGTGCGTTCCTTATCCCCCACGGCGCACAGAAGCTCTTCGGCTGGTTTGGCGGGTACGGCCTCGAAGCCACAGGGCAGTTTTTCCAAACTCAACTTGGATTCTCGAACGGCTATCTTGCCGCGCTGGCAGCAGGGTCTGTCGAGTTCTTCGCTGGCATCGCATTAATGCTTGGCCTGCTAACCAGAGCCTCATCTTTTGCCATTGCGATCTTCCTGCTTGTTGCCAGCAATGTGCACTTTGGCGCGGGGTTCTTCTGGACAGAGGGCGGATGGGAATACCCGGTTCTCTGGGCAATCGTTGCCCTCGGGTTTGTTACCAAGGGTGGCGGTCGCTATAGCCTTGACAGTGTTTTGGGCATCCGTTTCTAACAAGTAAACGAAGCGCTAAACCACCGCCGTTCCTGACATTTTCGGGAACGGCATCCAGTTCTTCCACCACACACAATCTTGTGACTGCCGTTTTCTGGCAGTTCGTGGCATAGTCCGCGCGATTTTCATAGAACTTAGGTTTAAGCACAATGCAGTATCTCCCTAAACTATTTGTGGTTTTCGCCATGATCACTGGCCTGTCGTTTGTCGGCAGCGCCCAATCCGCACCGGACCAGAACATTGGACCTGAAGTCGGGACCGTTCTCGAACTGGACTTTGCCGCACCGGACCAAATGGGAACAGCCCAGAACTTTGAAAGCTTTGCGGGTGAAAATGGTGCTGTTGTGGTATTTTACCGCTCAGCAAAATGGTGCCCTTTTTGCCAGATGCAGCTGATTGACATCAACAGCAACGCACTCGACGCCATCAAGAGCAGAGGCTACGGGGTTGCCGCCATCAGCTATGATGACGTGAAAGATATTGAGCGCTTTCATCGCAAATGGCGCGTGGGTTTCCCTTTATTGTCCGACAAGGGGTCCAAAATGATCGATGCGCTCGGCCTGCGAAATCCCTTCTACAAAGACGGGCACTATGCTGAAGGGGTTCCCTATCCGGTGATCCTCGTGCTTGATCGCAACAAAAAAGTAACCGCAAAGCTGATGCGCGAAAGCTATCGTGACCGCCCGGAACCAGAGGTTTTGATTGAAACCCTGGATCAACTGGCTGCGTCAGGTCGCTGAACAAACAGTCGCTAAAATCAATTTTCTGTGTTGGGCGCAAAAATCGAATTCATCTTTCTTGTTTTTGCCACTGTGAGAGCATAGCATTCCCCAAATAAATGCAGATGCGGGGAAACCATATGGCGGACAAGCGCCCAACACCAATAACCACATTTTATCGGGATCACCCGGATGGTCCCGACGGCGCAGACAAAGACCTGTTCGGCCGGGTTGCCAACACAAACCGCCGCGGTTTTATGCGCAATATGGGACTTGCTGCTGTCAGCACGCTCGTAGGTGCTGCTATTCCCTTTCACCGCAACATGCCGGGCGGGCTCATTCCTGCGGCGCTCGCCGATACCAGCATTATGGATGGTAAGACCGGCCTGACTCTGTTGAACGACCGTCCTTTAAACGCAGAAACACCCGCGCATTTTCTTGATGACGACGTTACCCCCAATGAACGGCATTTTGTGCGCAATAACGGCCTTCCGCCGACAGATATGAACGCGCAAGACTGGACCCTGACCATTGACGGACTGGTTGATACGCCCTTGACGCTGTCAGTGGCGGATCTGAAGCGCGACTTTGAAGTCGTCAGCAAACGTCTGGTGATCGAGTGTGGCGGTAACGGCCGTGCGATGTTCTCGCCACCTGCGCGCGGCAACCAATGGACATATGGTGCTGTGGGTTGCTCCGAGTGGACCGGTGTCCGACTGAGCGATGTGTTGCGCGCAGCAGGCGTGAACCCTGCTGCCATCTACACGGCGCATGAAGGTGCAGACATTCATCTTTCAGGCAAGGCGGATAAAATGCCTCTGTCACGAGGAATGCCAATCGAAAAAGCAATGGATGACGCCAACCTCATCGCCTTTGGGCAGAACGGCGGCGATATCCACCCTATGAACGGCGCGCCCTTGCGTCTGGTCGTCCCCGGCTGGCCCGGCAGTTGCTCCCAGAAGTGGCTGACGCGCATCTGGCTCCGAGACCAGGTTCACGACGGCGCAAAAATGACGGGCACATCCTACCGGGTGCCCAGATATCCGGTTGCCCCCGGCACAAAGGTCCCAAGAGCAGACTTCGAAATAATCGAGGCAATGCCGGTCAAATCGCTGATCACAGCACCGGAAAACGGCGCCAGGCCCGGACAACGCAACCTGGAGGTTCGTGGTCACGCATGGGCAGGCGATACAGTCGTTAGTGCCGTGGATATTTCATTCGACTTCGGCGCAACATGGCAAAAAACCGAGCTTTCCCCGGCACCAAACACAGGGGCATGGCAGCGCTGGAAAACAGATATTGAACTGCCGGAAGCCGGCTACTATGAAATCTGGGCCCGCGCGACAGACGCCAACGGCGTGATGCAGCCTTTTGCCATTGACTGGAATCCCAAAGGGTATCTGAATAACAGTTTCCACCGGGTGGCCGTTACCGTCACTTGAGTTACGAGTTTGTCTATGAAAACCATAAATGCCCTGATAGGCACCGCCGTCCTGTGCGCTGCAGTTTTCACCGCAACGATCAGCGTGTCGGCCCAAAACAACGATCCCGGCGCACGCCTTTTTCGCCGCTGCGCGGCCTGCCACACTCTCGAAGAAGGGGGCCCAAACCGTATTGGCCCCAACCTCTACGGTGTGTTCGATCGAGACATCGCATCCCTTGATAATTTCCGCTACAGCGATGCATTGCTCGCGCTGGAAGGGCGATGGACGGAAGAGGCCATCAACCAGTTTATCCTGTCACCGCGCACCTACGCGAAAGGTACCAAAATGGCGTTTGCCGGCATCAGGAAAACTGCTGACCGTGAAGCATTGATTGCATGGCTGAAAGACAAAACGGCAGGCAGTTCCACCACAGCGGACACATCAGCGGGCAATACAGACCCGGACCTCGCTCTTCTCCCGGACGATAGCGGCAAGCAGGAAACGTTTGACGGTTGCGCCAGCTGTCACTCGATCAAGCTTGTTGTCCAGCAAGGAATGAACAAAGACGAATGGCTTGAAACCATTGAATGGATGGTCGACGAACAGGGAATGGACCCACTTGAAGATGACCTGAACGACGTTATCGCCACTTATCTCGCAACACACTTTGGCAGAGACAGGCCTAACTTCCCCCAGTGATTTTGACTGTTGTCATCCTGACTGTTCATCAGGCTCCGAGCGTCTCGGCAAACGCCTGAACAGCGGCAACAGGGCCTTCAGGATAATCCCATACACCTGAACTGACAGCCACAAAATGCGCACCTGCATCAGCAACGACGCGGCAATTTTCAACAGTTATGCCGCCAATCGCCACACACGGCAAAGCCGTGACTTCATCCCAGGTTGTCAGAATATCCGGATCGGGCCTGGCGTCAGCCTGCTTGGTGCTCGTGTCAAAAAAAGCCCCGAAAGCTACATAGTCTGCACCCGCCTCACCTGCTTCAAATGCCAGATGCATACTGTCGTGGCAGGTCACGCCAATATCCTTATCGTGCCCGAGAAGTGTGCGTGCGGTCGTGACGTCACCGTCATGCTGACCAAGATGCACGCCGTCAGCCCCAAGCTCAGCAGCAAGGTCCGCACGGTCGTTCAAAATGAACGCCACCTCATGCTTTGCACATACAGGCATCAGCGCGTTTGCGGCTTCTTTTATATCTGCGTCAGAAACATCTTTCAGCCGCAACTGCATACAGGCAACTGAACCGGTTGCCAGAACATCATCCAGTGTTTTGGAGAAGGCGGCCAGCTCTTCAATCTTGGGCGGTGTGATCAGATAAAGCTCACACAGGTTTTGATTGCTATTGGCCGCAGTTGCATCAGTCATGACGTGATCCTTGACAAGTTGCCGATGTCATCACTGGCTATGCCTGAAATTAACGGAAATGAAAAGGCAGGTGTTTCATTTCCACCTGCCTCAACGACAACTAGCTTGACGCAACAGAGCGTCCTTTGGAGCCTAAATCGACAAATGCTTCATCGAGGCGCGAAACCAGAGACTGCTCTCCTGCACGCAGCCATACCCGGGGGTCATACTGCTTCTTGAACGGCGTCCCTGTTTCAGGATGAACCTGCCATTTGAAGGCGTCGGGATTGGCGTTCACGTAGGCACCAACGGCTTCTGAAAAGGCAAACTGTGTATCCGTATCGATGTTCATCTTGAAAACACCGTACCCGACAGCTTCTTCGATTTTCGCTTTTTCGGAGCCCGAGCCGCCGTGGAAAACAAAATTCAGCGGGTTCGCTGGCGTGCTGCGTTCTTTGGTGACCAATTCTTGAGATGCGTTCAAAATCTCGGGGCGCAGTTTCACGTTACCCGGCTTGTAAACACCGTGAACGTTGCCAAAAGAAGCCGCAACAGAGAAGTGACCCAAAGGCGTGAGTAAATCATAGGCTTGCAGCACGTCTTCCGGCTGTGTGTAAAGGCTCGGATTTTCAAAATCATCATCAACATCGGAGCCAACACCATCTTCTTCGCCGCCGGTGACGCCCAGCTCGATCTCCAGACTCATGCCAAGAGGGGTCATCTCTTTCAAAACACGGGCACAGGTCTCAAGATTGTCCGCAATTGGTTCTTCAGATAGATCAAGCATATGCGAGCTATATAGAGGCACACCTTCCCGCTTGATGTTCTGGCGGCTTTCTTCAACCAGCGCCTCTACCCACGGAACCAGACTCCTGTTTGCATGATCTGTATGAAGAACAACACAAATGCCATAGTGTTCCGCAAGAAGCTGGACGTGCCTGGCCGCAGAAACCGCACCCAGAACCTTGGCCCGAAAACCGTCCTCCATGCCCTTGCCTGCATAGAACTGTGCACCGCTGTTGGAGAATTGAATGATCACATCAGATTTGTTTTTTGCTGCGGCTTCCATAACAGCATTGAGTGAATTTGTACCCACCACATTCACGGCAGGCAGCGCATAACCACCCTGTTTGCAGGCTTCCACAAGCCTGGCGTAATCATCGCCGAATACGACACCTGGTTTCATTTTTTTCCCCGATCCGGCAACTGCAGTTTGCCGATGTTTTTAATTTGGACCCAATCGAACCCGGCGCCGCGTCTTTGCGCTGAAAACGATAGTCGTTTTGTTACACATCGCCTTGCTTTTTCGCAACGACAGCATGCTGTTTTCTGCCGTTTATTCTGATATTTACGAGAAATTCATACGGAACCGAAAATGACAGCGCTGCCATTTTCAAGCGATGCAAATCAGGTACGGCGTTGCACAAAAAAACCTCGCACCAAAAGAGGTGCGAGGGTTACTGATTCGAATTATCTTTTCTCTAGCCCAGTGCGGCAACACCCGGCAGTTCCCGACCTTCCATCCATTCAAGGAATGCACCACCAGCGGTAGAGATATGGGTAAAATCATCTTTAACACCAGCGTGCGCCAGTGCGGCGACTGTATCACCGCCACCCGCAACCGACAAAAGGTCGCCGCTTACCGTAAGCCGTGCCGCTTCCCGCGCAAGAGCAACGGTAGCAGCATCAAAAGGCTCAAGCTCAAACGCCCCCATAGGCCCGTTCCAAACCAATGTGCGCGCTTCAGAGAGGACAGCCTTCAGGGCGGCAACTGTTTCCGGTCCCGCATCAAGGATCATTTCGCCGTCGCTCACGTCGCCAGCGGCTTTAATCTGATTGTCAGCGTGTGCCTTGAAGTCACGGGCAACCACCACGTCCGTCGGCAGGTGCACAGCACACGCGGATTTCTCGGCGTTTGCAAGGATGGAAAGCGCAGTGTCGTGAAGGTCTTTTTCGCACAGGCTCGCGCCGACGTCATGGCCCTGCGCATACAGAAATGTGTTGGCCATGCCGCCACCGATTATCAGATTGTCAACCTTCTCAACAAGATGCTCCAGCACCGCCAGCTTGGATGATACTTTGGCACCGCCCACTACGGCAGCAACCGGGCGTTTTGGGGCGCCCAGGGCTTTTTCAAGAGCTTCAAGCTCTGCGCCCATGGTTTCACCGGCAGCACATGGCAGGAGTTTCGCAATCGCTTCTGTGGAGGCATGCGCCCTGTGCGCTGCAGAAAATGCGTCATTGATGTATAGGTCACCAAGCGCGGCAAAACGCGCAGCAAGTTCAGGATCGTTTTTCTCTTCACCCGGATAAAATCGAGTATTCTCCATGACAATCACGTCATTGGCAGGCAGTTCATCGCCGAGAACCGCAAAACCGACGTCGCAACCCAACGCCTGACCAAGTGCAGGAATAACCGGCCGAAGGCTCATTTCGGGAACAACCTGCCCTTTGGGGCGGCCAAAATGCGCCAGCAGAACAGAACGGCCACCAGCTTTTGCAATTGCATCCACGGTTGGCATGACGGCTTTCAGGCGGGTACCGTCCGTCACTTTCCCCTCCGCCATCGGCACATTCAGGTCAACGCGCACGACAGCGGTTTTCCCCGTCAAATCACCCAGGTCTGAAATCCGTTTAAAAGCCATTTAAAACTCCTGATACAGAAAGGGCGGCCTCAAAAAGACCGCCCTGTTATAATTACGATCCGCAAAACCTAGCCCAGAGACGCCATCTTGACAGCCGTATCCGACATCCGGTTAGAGAAGCCCCACTCGTTATCATACCATGTGAGAATGCGAACGAAACGGCCGTCAATCACCTTGGTTTGGCTACTGTCAAAAGTGGAACTGTTTGGGTTGTGGTTGAAATCGATGGAAACCGCAGGCATATCTTCATAACCAAGAACACCTTTCAACGAGCCTTCAGCCGCAGCCTTGATGGCCGCATTGATTTCTTCCGCAGTCGTGTCGCGGCCCGCATCAAACTTCAGATCGACCATGGAGACATTCGGCGTTGGCACACGAATAGCCGACCCATCAAGTTTACCCGCGAGTTCAGGCAGCACCAGACCAACAGCTTTCGCAGCACCTGTCGATGTCGGGATCATGCTCAGTGCGGCCGCACGCGCGCGGCGCGGGTCTGAGTGCAACGTGTCGAGAACAGGCTGGTCACCTGTGTAGGCATGCACGGTTGTCATATACCCGCGCTCAATACCAATCAGATCGTTGAGTACTTTAGCAACAGGGGACAAACAGTTGGTTGTGCAGGATGCGTTTGAAACGATGACATCATCAGCCGTCAGTTCGTCACTGTTGACGCCAAACACCACGGTGCGATCAGCGTTTGCGCCGGGTGCGGAAATCAGTACCTTTTTAGCCCCTGCAGTCAGGTGCATGGCCGCTTTATCACGCGCGGTAAAAATGCCGGTACATTCCATCGCAACGTCAATTTTTTCTTCGCCCCATGGCAGCTCTTCAGGGTTGCGGATCGCTGTTACACGAATACGGTCACCGTTGACGACGATGAAATCACCATCGACAGAAACGTCGCCGGGGAAAGGACCATGAACACTGTCGCGCTTCAGGAGATAAGCGTTCATGTCAACATCGCCGAGATCATTGATCGCGACAACGCGGATATCAGTACGGCCACTTTCATAAATAGCGCGCAACACGTTGCGGCCGATGCGGCCAAATCCATTGATGGAAACACGTACAGTCATTGAGGTGGTCCTCCAGTCAGTGATGGGCAAACTTGGCAAACAAGTTCAAGTGCCGATTAAAGTTTCTCACGAACAGCTGCGACAAGCGCATCAGCTGTAATTCCAAAATGCTCATAAAGCTCGTCAGCCGGGGCAGACGCGCCAAATGTGGTCATGCCGATATTCACGCCGTTCAGTCCTGTGTAGCGCTCCCAACCAAACGTTGTTCCCGCTTCAATGGACGCCCGCACAGTACCTCTTGGCAACACAGTAGTCTTATAGTCTTCGTCCTGCGCATCAAAAAGTTCGGTGCACGGCATGGAAACAACGCGTGTTGGCACACCGTCCGCCTGAAGCGTCTCGCGTGCTGCTGCCGCAATTTCAACTTCCGAACCTGTGGCGATGATCACGGCTTTTGCATCACCACCTTCGGCTTCATGTAGAACATAACCGCCTTTGGCGCACAGGTTTTCGTCCGTATGCTCAAGGCGCTGCTGCTTCAAACCCTGACGTGTCAGTGACAGAACACTCGGTGTCGTTTTTGATTTTAACGACAATGCCCAGCATTCCGCTGTTTCAACTGCGTCACACGGACGGAATACATTCACATTCGGCATGGCACGCAAGCTCATGACATGCTCAACCGGCTGGTGGGTTGGCCCGTCTTCACCAAGACCTATACTATCGTGCGTCATCACATAAATTGCACGCAGACCCATCAAAGCCGCCAGTCGGATCGCCGGACGAGCGTAATCCGTGAACACAAGGAACGTTCCGCCGTACGGGATGTGCTGGCCGTATAACGCAATACCGTTCATTGCGGCACACATCTCAAACTCCCGAATACCGTAGTAGATGTACCTGCCAGAGAAATCGTCCGCGGATATTGGCGCTGTCTGACTTGTTTTGGTCAGATTGGACCCCGTCAAATCTGCCGAACCGCCAATGGTTTCCGGCACCACCCCGTTCACAACCTCAAGAGCCATCTGGCTTGCTTTACGTGTTGCCACCTTAACAGGCTCTGCAACCAGTGAAGCCTTGTAATCATTGATTGCTTGATCAAAACTCCTGGGCAGTTCTTTGTCCTGACGACGGTCAAAATCTTCCCTGACGAAGCTATCCAGGCCATCGAATTTCTTTTTCCACGCAGCCGACTGTGTCGCGCCTGCTGCACCAACAGCGCGCCAGCTGTTTAAAATATCTTCCGGGACATCGAAAGGCTCCGCAGACCAGTTCAGAAGCTCTCGTGCACCGGCGATTTCATCATCGCCCAGCGGTGCGCCATGGGTGGCAGCTGTGCCCTGTTTGGTTGGAGCCCCGTAACCAATCGTGGTTTTGCAGGCGATCATGGATGGTTGGTCACTTGCCTGTGCCTCGGTAATTGCAGCTTCAATCGCCTCCGGATCATGACCATCGACTGACTGAACGTGCCAACCTGCGGCCTCAAACCGGCCGTGCATGTCTTCGCTTGTGGAAAGGTCAGTCCCACCATCAATTGAAATGGAATTGTCGTCCCAAAGCACAATCATTTTCGAAAGTTGAAGGTGCCCGGCAAGGGAGATCGCCTCCTGGCTCACACCTTCCATCAGACAACCGTCACCGGCCAGCACATAGGTAAAGTGATCGGTAATGTCGTCGCCGTATTCGGTGTTGGATAACCGTTCAGCCAGTGCCATGCCCACAGATGTCGCCAACCCCTGACCCAGAGGGCCTGTGGTAACTTCAATACCCGGGCATTCACCGAATTCCGGATGCCCAGCCGTAGGGCTGTGCAGCTGGCGGAAGTTTTTGATGTCTTCAATTGTCGGGTTGTCGTAGCCTGTAAGATGCAAAAGCGAATAAATCAGCATTGAGCCATGCCCGGCCGACAAAACAAATCTGTCCCGGTTGGGCCATGTTGGCCAGCTTGGGTCAAACCTCATAAACCTGGAAAACAAAACAGTCGCCACATCTGCCATACCCATCGGCATTCCGGGATGGCCTGAATTTGCACGCTGGATAGCGTCCATCGATAATGCCCGTATCGCATTAGCCATGTTGTTGTGATTTTCGGTTTCCGTGGAAAAACTGGCGTCGTTCATTGAGATCAACTTTTTTGAATGGACCAAATCAGGCAAGCCTGCATAAAAATTGCCCGCAAAATGGCCGGGAACGGCGCGCTAGTCAACCTTGGAACGGCGTCCCCGGGCTTAAATCCTGCGATTTTTGCGCTGTACGTCGGACTGTGCGATTGACCTTGATCCGTCAAACGCCCTATCCTCAAGGTCATTGAGAAATTGAATGCCAGATAGCCATCATAAATGTGATGGGTATTGAGGCGAATAAAGTGGGAAAAAATAGATGGCTGGTGCTCAGGAAAAAAACCCGCTTGAAGGGGCGCGTGCGCGACTCGAACAGGCACTCTCAAGATTGACCCAGGAAGTGGCATCTTCCCGCAGCGCCCTGGAGCTGGCGCAGGTGACACAGCAGGAGGCAGCCGAAATACAAACCGCACATGCTGAACGTATGCAAAAGCTGGAACAGGAAAACCTGCGGCTGCATGAACAGATAGCAACACTTTCACTTCAGGCGCCCGCAGAAAAAGATATTGAGCAGGTTAAGTCACTGGAGGCCGAAAAAAGCGCGCTGCAACAAAATTATGATCTGCTGAAGAGGCAATATACCAGCCTGCAGGATGAATTCGAAGGCTTGCAAAACCGGATGGACATTGTTTCGCCTGAAAGCACGGCAACCGGAGATGACGGATTGCGCCAACAAGTGGCCGACCTGGGGCGCGAACGCGATGAAATACGCAGTGAGCTTGATACCGCAATTGCTGAACTGGAAGGTTATCTTGCTACTAGCGCCGCAGCAGCAGGGGGAATGAACTGATGGCACAAATTCAAGTAACGGTAGCTGGAAAATCATATCCACTGGCCTGCGCGGAAGGCGACGAGGAACGGCTTTATAAACTTGCCGCTTATATCGACAGTAAAACCAACGACCTGACCGACAAGCTGGGTCATGTCAATGAAACCCGCCTGATCCTTATGGCTGCCGTACTTATTGCAGACGAATTACACGAGAGTTTAGAAGGCAAAGGCCATGACGGATTGCTGGGCGGTTTGACCGAAGATGACATGGCTGCGGTACTGAATGAAGTCGCCGGCGAAGTCGAAGGTATTGCAGATCAGCTCACAAAGGCCTAAATACACGCGAGCGGGTACTGCGCTGTACGCCCGATATGAAGTAATCCCCGGGGCTATAAATTTTCCGAGGGAGCTGTCCCTGATTTGAACCCTGGTTCTTATCATCACGGCGCCCACCTGATTTATCAGGCATCGGAGGATACAAACGTCAACGCGGCAGAGGTGGTCCCGCACCCACCCTAAAGCAGGCTTTTTGCTTTGAAGGCATCCATGCAGAAAACAGGCAAAGAACAACTCCGCACTGACGCAAAACGAATTCGCGCTGGCGCCAGAGAAATGCTGGGCCTGAAGGCTGCAGAAGACGCAGCAGTGCACGGGATGCAACTGTTGAGCTCACTTGACCGCACCGCGATTATCAGCGGCTACTGGCCAATTGGTGACGAACTGGACCCGCGTTTTTTGATGCAGTCTCTGGAAAGAGCCGGCTTTGCGCTCGCACTTCCTGTTGTTACAGCAAAAGAAAACCCTCTTGAGTTCCGCCGTTGGGGCATGGGGGACGCGCTGGAACCGGGGCCACTGGGTACCGAACACCCTTTGCGAGACGCCCCCACAGTTGTGCCAGACGCAGTGATCGTGCCACTACTGGCCTTTGACGCCGACTGCAACCGAATGGGCTTCGGAGCGGGATATTATGACCGCACGCTGGCCAAGCATCCTCATATCAAGGCTTTTGGCTTTGCTTATGGGGCACAATTTGTTGATGATATGCCAATAGAACCGCATGATTGGCCATTACAGGGCGTTATTACAGAAACAGGTACTGTTTTGCCGCGTAAAAGTGTAGAAGCCCCGAATGCAAACGCCTGAACAAGAAAGACACCTATGCGTTTAATGTTTTTAGGCGACCTTATGGGACGCAGCGGCCGTACCGCCGTTATAGAAGCTTTGCCGGATTTGCGTTCAAGGCTGAAGCTGGATTTTGTGGTCGTGAATGCGGAAAATGCTGCGTCGGGTTTTGGTACTACAAGCAAGATTGCAGGACAGGTTATTCAGGCGGGGGCTGATGTTCTCTCCGGCGGGAACCACACATTCGACCAGAAAGAACTTTTGTCTGTTATCGACAATGACAACCGCATCCTGCGACCAATTAATTATCCGGACCCGACACCCGGTCGTGGTTATGCGATATATGACGCCCCGAGAGGTAAAAAGGTTCTGGTGATCAATGCAATGGGCAGGGTTTTCATGAACCCGATGGAATGCCCGTTCAGGGCCGTGGATGCTGTCCTGAAAAAATACCGGCTAGGCGTTACCGTTCACGCTGTCATGGTGGACTTTCACGGTGAAGCAACATCTGAGAAGATGGCGATGGGGCACTATCTGGATGGTCGAGCCAGCCTTGTCGTGGGCACTCACAGCCATGTACCAACGGCGGATGCTCAGATTTTACCGGGAGGTACCGGTTATCAGACCGATGCAGGTATGTGCGGCGACTACAACAGCGTTATTGGCATGGAAAAAACCGAGCCCATCAACCGCTTCCTGACAAAAATGAACCGCGAACGCTACTCAC
The DNA here is from genome assembly GCA_947503625.1 of uncultured Kordiimonas sp. Lineage (GTDB taxonomy): Bacteria > Pseudomonadota > Alphaproteobacteria > Sphingomonadales > Kordiimonadaceae > Kordiimonas. The sequence continues at coordinate 1,290,212 of CANNEK010000001.1, forward strand.
CTGCAGACGGCGAAGCCACCGTCTGCGGTACCTTTGTGGAAACCGATGATCGCACTGGCCTTGCAGTACGGATTGAACCCATCCGGATGGGCCCACGCCTAAGCGAGCATATCCCTGAAGTTTGACCTAGGCAAAATAGTCCGACCGTTAAAGAACGCCATCGCCTTCGATCAAGCTTGCATCAAAACCTGCCTAGTTTTCAGTCTCGGGTTCAGGTTCTTTCAGTTTGATACGGCTGCCTTCAGCATTGATGTACTCTTCAACGGTTACTGTGCCTTCGCGCGCGCGGCGCTCGTTCCGAATTTTAACAGCCCGCAAGAGGGCGCGGGTTTGCGGTGAAATCTTGCCGTTGCTGCCACGGTTGAACGCCGGGCTGGTATGAATACTATCGATCGGTGAACCCCGCGTTGGTGGTGGTGCAGGCCCGCTGGTTGTTGCTCCTGGAAAGATGTCGGCTGGAGCTGTCTCAATAAAGAACCCGAGCGCACCGGGGTTGGTATTGAAGCTGCCACCACTATACACGTCACCGTTCTTCGGGTCCGCGATGCCCCAGTCATAGTTCTTCATCTTGATCGACCTGGCCTTGGCCAGATCACGGCGCGTGTCCTCGCGGGCATACGTCAGCAGATGGTTTGTAATGTCTTCCTCGAAGTTCGGGAAATACCGCTCACCGAGCTTATAGTGGTCTGATACACGGCCAGAACCCGACCACAGGCGGAAACCCCGCAGGCTGTTCACAAAACGATAAGCGTTGTCCTGCAGGGCATCACCAACATTTTCACCTGTGTAGGCTTCGGTACGGATATTCGGACCGCCGATGCTGCCCATGAAGAAGCCGTAGAGAACCAGTGGATCGTTCCACCGTCTGATCACATAGTCTTCAATGTCCTGGATCGACATCTCGCGTTTGCCGACCTTCATGGTCTTGACGTCCCAGACATTCTTGCCGCCAACGACAAGCTTTTTAACCTTCTTCAGCGGATAGGCTTTTGCCACCTCATACATGACAGCGACATTGTGCAGGTTCAGCCAATAGGCCAACTGCTCGTTCGCCGAGAAAGTCTTCAGTGGCAAGTAGCTGGGGACAGACTCGAGATCCTTGCGAAGCTCCAGCAGATAATCTACATGCTCCTGCCGGAACTCATAAAAGGTGACCCTGTTGCCTTCAAAGGCTGTCGGGCTCAGATTACCATGCTTGATTTTCGACGATGTGCCACGCGCACCGTTCCGGCTGGCAGGCTGGCGGTCAGACGGCCCCACATCAATAACCGACCCAGAGAGTAGCAGATCAAGATCTGCATAACTGATAGTATATTCGTTGGACGGGTCAAGTGTGCCTGGTGTGTTGTCAGCAATTGCCACATTGGCCGAACCCAGGCCAAAAATCAGAAACATGATAACAGTGATGTTTTGAAATCTTATTCTCATAGGTGCCCCCAAAACTCTCATACCTGAATTCAGCAGTCGCATTTTACCATCACAAGAGTAAGATGATCTTTCAATGTTTCGCAATGCCATTGGTCGCAAAATTAAAATCATTGACCCCATAAATCAAAGAGTTGGCCCCATTTTAGGCAAAATGGCAGCAAGAACTCCAAAAAAACAAAGAACAGCTACTGCCAAGCAATACCCAATATGTTCCGATCAGACACGAGAAAGGCAGCGACAAAAGCCGCTGCCTTATGGTCAGATACATAAACGCGTCAGATTTCAGCGATGCTACTTATCCGCGACAACGCCGCCTTCTTCAGTGCCCTCTTCCGGTTCGTCGTTATCAAGCATTTCAGGCTCTTTCAGTTTTATACGACTGCCTTCACTGTTGACATACTCTTCAACGGTCACAATGCCCTCACGATTACGACGCTCATTGCGAATTTTAACAGCGCGTAACAAGGCACGGGTTTGAGGTGAAATCTTGCCGTTGCTGCCACGGTTGAACGCAGGGCTGGTATGAATACTGCCAATCGGCGTGCCAACAGTCGGGGGAGGGGCAACACCGCCAGCACTCACAGCTGGATCCTGCAGATTAATAAAGAACCCGAGCGCACCGGGGTTGGTATTGAAACTGCCACCACTATAGACATCACCGTTCTTCGGGTCGGCAATGCCCCAGTCATAGTTCTTCATCTTGATCGACCTGGCCTTGGCCAGATCACGGCGCGTGTCCTCGCGGGCATACGTCAGCAGATGGTTTGTAATGTCTTCCTCAAAGTTCGGGAAATACCGCTCACCGAGCTTATAGTGGTCTGATACACGGCCAGACCCCGACCAAAGACGGAAACCTCGCAGGCTGTTCACAAAACGATAGGCATTGTCCTGCAGGGCATCACCAACATTTTCACCTGTGTAGGCTTCGGTGCGGATATTCGGACCGCCGATGCTGCCCATGAAGAAGCCATACAGAACCAGCGGATCGTTCCACCGTCTGATCACATAGTCTTCAATGTCCTGGATCGACATCTCGCGTTTGCCGACCTTCATGGTCTTGACGTCCCAGACATTCTTGCCGCCAACGACAAGCTTTTTAACCTTCTTCAGCGGATAGGCTTTTGCCACCTCATACATGACAGCGACATTGTGCAGGTTCAGCCAATAGGCCAGCTGCTCGTTCGCCGAGAAAGTCTTCAATGGTAAGTAACTCGGGACAGCCTCGAGGTCTTTGCGCAGTTCCAGCAAATAGTCCTCATGTTCCTGCCTGAACTCATAAAAGGTGACCCTGTTGCCTTCAAAGGCTGTCGGGCTCAGATTACCATGCTTGATCTTCGTCGATGTGCCACGCGCGCCGTTCCGGCTGGCAGGTTTGCGGTCAGATGGCCCTACATCAATCACCGAACCAGACAGAAACAGATCAAGATCTGCATAACTGATGGTGTAATCTTTGGATGGATCAGGTCTAGGAGGAGCCGCATCTTGCGTCGAAAAGCCCGGCGATGTACCGCCAGCCAGATAACCAAAAACGAATAATATCCTGAGCAAAACAGATTGTTTCATGACCACCCCCTCTTTTTAGAGCGCGTCGTGTACGGCTCTCTCTAAGCACCAAAACCAGCACTTAGAGTAACCGAAGTTGCTCAACTCGACAAGTTGAGGCCCGGAAACATAAACTTAAGTGACAAAAAATCACTCTATGACCACACAGGCCTAGAGAAAACGCCCCACCACATCTTTGTAGGAGCGACTCACCTTAAGCTCCATACCGCAACTCAATGTCAGGAAACACTCGCCATTTGAATGAGGCCGCACTTCCTTCACCTTGTCGAGGTTTACGATGGTCGAACGGTGTACCCGCTGAAAGATCTTGGGATCCAGGCGTTTTTCCATTGTTTTCATGGTTTCGCGCAGGATATGTGTCTTCTCCCCAACATGGATGCACATATAGTCGCCCGCAGCATCAATGAAATCCACATCAGACACATCCACAATCGTGATATGCCCCCGGTCTTTGATCCGCAAGTGAGGATCAAAGCGCTCCTCCCGGATTTCCTGGGGCTGTTCCAGAAGTGCGGTAAGTGCCTCCTTGGGCGGCGTATCCATGTTCTCGAGCAATTCAACCAGGCGAGAATTCTGTTCGATGGCCAGGCGCTGGCTCATGGCTTCCCGTACCCGTGTTATGGCCTCTGCCAGCCTGTCTTCCTCTACCGGTTTTAACAGATAATCAAGCGCATGCGCCTCAAAGGCTTCAAGAGCATACTGATCATACGCAGTGACAAACACAACAAGAGGAATTTCTGCTTCGCCAACCAATGACCTGATCACAGAAAACCCGTCGAACCCGGGCATCTGGATATCAAGAAACACAAGGTCAGGTTTTAGTTCCTTGATAACCTTGACGGCCTCTCGACCATTTGAGCAACTGCCAACAATCTCAACATCACTGAAAGCTTCTAGCCGAATAGTCAGACCGCGCACTGCGAGCGGTTCATCGTCTACGAGAAGGGTGCGAATTTTACTCATCTGATGGTCCTCTTATGACAAGTATGGTCAGTCATCTTATTATATGCAGCTTTTTACTGCTTGGTCTTTGTACCGTTCGGGTCCGCTTTTTCTTTTGGCACTTGAATATATATGCCAAGGCCTGATGGCTCCAGGTTTTCCAACCGAAACTCATGGTCTTCGCCGTAAATCTGCGCAAGGCGTTCCTTGGTGTTGGCAATGCCAACTCCGGATCCCGATTGACTGACGAGATGATTGATGTCCGTCACTCCGGGACCAGTGTCCTTTAGCACAAGCACCAACCGACTACCGACGACTTTTGCACAAACCGTGATGGTCCCGCCGTCAATGGAAGGGGCAATCGCATATTTCACGGCATTCTCTATGAGTGGCTGCAAAATAAGGCTGGGAACCAGCGCAGTCTTCGCATCATCGTCGACATCAAATTCAATTGTCAGCCGGTCCTGGAAACGTACCTTTTCAATATCCAGATACAGACCCAGGGCATATAACTCCTGATCAAGGCTGATGCGCTGAGTTGGCTGGTTAACCAATGTATAGCGTAAAAAACTAGAGAGCTTGGTCAACATCTTGTTGGCGTCTTCTTCGGCCTTATCCAGCACAAGCGTCGAAATGGCGTTCAGTGTATTGAACAGAAAATGTGGATTAAGCTGATAGCGCAGCATTTTGAGTTGCGCCTGATGCGCCATGGCAGTTGCTTTCAGAACCTGCGCTTTCTGCTCCTGCAACCCGGCATAATAGTGATAGCCAAAATAGATCGCCGACCAGGCAAACAACACTGTTGCTTCAAACATGGCGTTGGAGAAAAGTTCGAGACCCACAGGGCGCTGGAACCCGGGAACAAAAACAGGCGCAAGAGCTAACTCAAGGGATGAAAAAAGCAGGCCGAACGCTGCGCATAGTATCACCACAACGGCCAACACCAGTGGCAAAGGTTTGTCCCTGATAATGCGATAAATATGGCGCATCACAATCGTCATGGAAACGCCAATAACCACCGCAGCCAAATAAAGCACTGCGGCGTATTGAAGATCAAACTCTGTTGTAATGGCCTGGAATATCCGAACAAGAAAATACCCCGCCCAGCCAAAAAGCTGGAAAGACCAGAAGGTGGCTTCTTTGGTGCCAAATAGTCGGGTGAGAGCGGACATCAGTGTTCAGGTTTCTCTTCGCTGCATATATTCAGGCAAGGGCGCCACTCGGCGCCCGTTCCCCATGTAGGTTCTGTACATTATGGTCTGCTATCGCGCGAGAACCAAGAGACATTGTTCATGACAAGCACTGTTTTGCAGCAACAAAGGTCCGTTAACCTGCGTGAACCGTTGAAATCTTTGGTTTTCAGCGACTTGTCTCCACGTCGTTGAGTTGAACGGGCTGACCGGGGCGCAAACGCTCGCCTCCCCGCACAACCACGCGGTCACCGTTGGCAATACCGCCCAGTACAGCAACACGGGAGCCGCTCGCAGCACCTGTGCTAACCAGCAGCCGTTCGGCTGTATTGTCCTCTTTGATCCGGAAAACGTAGGTGCCGTCGCTGCGAAGCACGAGAGCATCTCTGGGTACCGCAACCACTTGAGCAGGTTCACTTGACGGCACGCCAATCTGGACAGCCGTTCCAACCACATACGATGCTTCCGCTGGCACATTGACCCGTATTTCCATCGTACGACTCACGGTATCGCCCACCGGCACTAACGCCCTGATCGAACTATCCAGTATATCGGTTTCCTTGCGCAGGGATACACGAAGCCCGTCCCGCAAAACCCCCGCAAGATTGACCGGCGCCTGTCCTCTCACCTCAAGGTTTTCCGTATCGACAAGGCGGACAATCTGACGCCCCGGTACAGAGTACTCACCGGCCTGAGCCAATCGCTCAACAACCCGGCCCGGGAACGGCGCCTTTACCTTCGTTCGCTCAAGATCAATCTCAGACTGTGACAATGCTATTCGCGCTTGCGCAAGTTCTTGCTCGGTCATGGCAAGCGTACTTTGCGCTTCCTCGACACGGCTTGTGGGTGTGTGGTTTGTTTCAGCAAGCTCGCTCAATCGCGCCAGGTCTGACCGTAGATATTTTACCCGGGCCTCAAGACGAAGAATCTGTGACTGGTTTCGTTCAACCGCCAGACGATGATTGCGGCTGTCGATTTCCGCAAGAATATCGCCCTCTTTTACCAGTGTTCCTTCAACAGCGACCCAACTAACCTGCCCGGTGATCTGCGAAGATATGCGGCTGTCATTTTTGCTGATAACCGTACCCGGCATATAAACCTTGGGTGCCATCAGCTCTGCACTGGCTTCTGCCACCTCGACAAGCGCGGGGGGCTGCTGAGGCTGTTGGGCAGCCACAGTCACGGATATACTACATAAGCCAATCACAACAGCCAATGAAGAAGACAGCAGTCGCTGCCTCCTTCCGCTCGTTTCTCTATCGTTTTTAAACATTTCAGGTCCTCGCAAAGTCATTTTTATTGATTGATCGTTTTATTCAGCCGGATGCAGCTGCCGCGGTCGCCGGGCAAACAGCCGGTTCAGGAAACCATCCTCATCCAGCCGCAGGAGTGCTGGCAACATGACCAGCGTGAAGATAGTGGAAACACACATACCACCGACAATGGTCGTCGCCATTCCCCGGTATATGTCGCTGCCGGCACCCGGGAACAACACCAGCGGCAACATCCCCATGATACTGGTTAGCGTACTCATGAAAATGGGTCGCAGACGAAGCGTCAGGGCACGTTCTACCGCTTCATTACGGTTCAATCCTTCATCTTCGCCCTTGCGGGTTTGCGCCACCAGAAGGATCGCGTTATTGACCACAAGACCCAGTAGAATAATGAAGCCAATCATTGTCAGGAGATCGAGCGGCGTAAAGGCAAACAGGTTCAGCAGGTTCAGCGCAAGAACACCTCCAACGGTCGCAAGCGGGATGGTAATCACGACAAACAAGGCATCTTTGGTAGAGCGGAAAAGCCCAGCCAAAATCATAAACAACAGCCCAAGCGCCAGAACAAAATTGAGCGACAAGGACGTTACCGCACGATCAAGCGCATCAGCGCTCCCGCCGTATGAAATTGTTGCATCAGCAGGCAGCAGCGGCTTGATTTGGGGCTCCACCTGTTCTTTTAGAATCGCAACCATATCTTCCAGAGCCATACCGTCTGGTTGACTGATATTGAATGTGACTGTGCGTTTGCGATCAACCCTCTGCACAAAGGTTGGCCCCACGCTTCTCTCGAATGCTACAAGGTCACCAAGCTGAACCGTGCCTCCCAGGGGAGTTGCTATTAAAGTGCTGCTCAGCAGTTCAGGGTCATTCCAGCCCCTGGCTTTCAGCACCATGTCAACACGGCGTTCGCCATCAAAATGCTCACCGAGCCACAATCCATCACCAAGCGATCGAACGATGCGCGCGATATCCCGCCTGGTGAAGCCAACCTCGGCCAACCGCCTGTCATTGGGCAAAATCTTAAGCTCGGGGGAAATCACGTTGGGGTCCGGGTTTGGCTGAGCCCGTGAACCAGGAAGCGCCTGGGAGATGAAGCCCATGGTCTGGCGCGTCACTTCCTTCAGTGCATCCAGATCGCGGGAGTGAATATTCAGCTGAACTGACCCGGCACCGCCGAAACCACCAAACAAATTCCCCTGCTGCCCAAAGGCGAACACATCAGGGAAGCCGACAAGAATTTCCTCGTTGATTATTTTCTCAAGTTCTTTCACCCGGCCCTGATCTCTGGCGCGAACACCAATGTTGCCACCCTGCCCGTTTGGAAAACTGATAAAATAGTAGTTCTTCAGGGCGGGCTCTTTCTCACCGTCAAGATAGGGTTGCAATCGTTCGACGATTACGGACGCAATTTCATTGTCTACCGTTTCCAAGTTGGCACCGGACGGAAACATGATGAAAGCATCAACAGCATCCCGTTTCACCGGTGGCAGATAATTCAGATTGGGCAGCATGGACCAACTAAGCCCAACTGCCCCGACAATCAGGCCAACGATCAGACTAACACGCCGAATGGGCGTACCTGTCAGGGTCATAAGTTTGCCGGCAAAAGAACGCGCACGCTGGCCCGCACTCTCGTTCGCCGGCAGTCTTTTGAGAAGATGCTCGGCTGCAACCGGCAAAACTGTAACCGCCACAACCAGAGAGACCGCCACGCTGACAGCTATTGTAATCGCAAGATCTGCAAAGAGCTGCCCTTCCGCATCTTTTAAAAACAGAATGGGGACAAAGATTGCCACTGTTGTGATCGTGGAAGCGAGCAATGCGCCCCAAACCTGTTTGGCCCCCATCAAAGACGCGATTGAAGCTTTCTCACCACGCTCGCGCAACCTCACGATGTTTTCGAGCACAACAATGGCAGCATCAAGCACCATGCCGGTCGCAAAAGCCATTCCCGCAAGGGATATAACGTTTACTGTTCTGCCAAACAGAGCGAGCATGATTACCGTGGTCAGCAAGCAGACCGGAATTGTAAGGGCAATCAGAACAGTTGCGCGTAGCTGCCGCAGGAACCACCAAAGCACGCCCACCGCCAGCGCAACCCCAATCATTAGATTCGTGCTGAGAAGGTTGATCGCACGCTTGATGAATACAGACGGGTCAAATGACTTCTCGATCGCTATGCCCTGCTCTGCAAGAATACCCGCATTCATGGCATCAAGTTCAGTGGTCAATCGATCAATGGTCGCCAGAACATTGGCCCCCGAATCGCGGATTACCGGCATGCCAATGGCAGGATTGCCGTTTTGGTACACAACCTGTGTCGCCTCGGGAGGTCCCATAGAGACCGTTGCAATATCACCAAGTGTAACCGGACTACCGTCTCTCCACTGCAATATCAGAGATCGCAGTTCGTCGGGTTCGTATCGGCCCTGGAAATTCAAAAGGTAGCGCCGCCTGCCTACATCCATGTAGCCACCGGAGCTATCGACAGTACGGCCAACGCGCTGCGCAATATCGTTGAGGTTTACGCCCAGTTCCGCAGCCCGGACAGGGTCAAACTCGATCAACAATTGCTGGCCGGTAGCAGCGTTGATCTGCACGTCGGCAACGCCCTCGACTGCCTCAAGGCGCGGCACAACATTGTCTTCGATGAACCCGACATACTCCTCCGGGCTCAGAACGCTGTTTTCCCTGAATTGAGTGAAGAGATAAATGAGTGTTTCGCCTTGCGGGTTGCCCCCATTCATTACAATCTGGGGTCGGTCAGCGTCCGCAGGAAGTGGGGGGAGCCTGTTGAGGCGACTGATAACTTCCAGCAACGTCCTGTCCATGTCACTTTCGAGTGCAAACTCCAAAGACACCCAACCAAAACTGGGGTTTGAGTATGTACGCATCTCTTCAAGGCCCGGAATACCCTGCATCACCTCTTCAATCGGTTCGACAATTTCAGATTCAATTTCACTGGGGCTTGCTGCCCGCCAGAATGTTTGCACCGCCAGTTGTGGTCGTTCAATTGCCGGAAACAACTGCACAGGCAGCCGCGTCAGCATCACGACACCCAGCACCAAAGCCATCGCCGCTACAACCATTACCGCCGCCGGATTTTTAAGGCTTTTTTCGGTAAGTTTCATTTGTCCCATTCCTCGCTGTTCGTGACAATGTAACGTCAAGCGGTATGAGCCCATAAAAACCAGTGACAAAATTTATTGCGACAAAATGTGGGAGGGATGCGACAAGGTGCGCTTGAAAACTGGCAAGCCCTAAACGCGCTGCAACCATCGTTTACTGTTGGATGGCGACGCGGGTTCAGACCCGGTTATGATATGAAAAGACCGGTGAAAGGTTGCTATTTCCCCCCTTCGTCCGGCTTGGGTTTTACCTTGTACTCTTCAAACTGACCAAGACCACAACTCCCCCAGGTCCGGCCAAAACTGTCCAGAATCGTTATGATCTCCGCATTGCAGATCGAGCCGAACGAGTTTGCATAGGCAAAACGCCGCTCTCTCAAAAGGCCGTTGCATTCCTGTGGCAGATTGTTCATGAAACCCCGACGCCCGGTCGACTCGAAAAAGATGGTGCGATTATCCAGAATAATCGACTGGCGCAGGCTGCGCATGGGAACGCATGTTTCCACTCTACCTGTCGCCTCATACTTTTCAAGTATCCTAGCACGGCGCTCATCCGCACGCCTTTGCATGCGACTTTTCGGTTTGGCTTGGCTGGCCTCGGCTTCGGTAGTCTCCGGCGACTCATCCTGAGCGTACGCTGTTGGCAGAGCCACAGCGGCTATCAGAAGCAGCGTCGAAAATACTCGCTTGTACAGCACGGCCATTCCCGGTTTCCAACTCATAATGCCTTACTTAGCCCCGAATGCATGAACGGAAGCTGAACGTTGGGTTGTACATAAATATTGAGATTTTGGATCAAATTCCCTGATCTATAGCAAATCAAGCTCGTTCTGCATCAAACCTCTCAGGTATGCGCCGAGGTTTGCAAGAGCGATTTGCTCCTTCTTGCCCATTTTTGTCAAGGTATCATCAAAAGCAAGCCCATGGACCTGAGCAATCTGTAAAAGATAGGCCACAAATGCATCTGCGCGAGCCAGGATCAGCCATTTGAACGGCGTAACAGGCACACCCAATTCAGTGCACCCTTTCCGAAACTCCGCAACCAGATGAGGTAACAGAGTATCCCCGATACGCCTCATACCCATGCAAAAAGCTTCAAATGGCGGTAACGGCTCGCTGTCATCGTCAGCATCCTGTTGACAAGATGCCACGCGTTCCAGTTCCCGCACCATAACGTCCAGCTCTTTATCAAGACGTTCGGCAAGAGCATCACTGGTTTTCTGTTGGGTTGGTGTCAACACCGAGCGACCAGACGCCTCCATGCCCTGAAGACTGGCGCTCAAAAAATCAACGATGGTGGCCTGCTCGAGCATAGGTTTTTCCTGTTCGCGAAAGCCAATCTATACAGACAGTCGGGCGGAGAACCAAGTTTTCAGTCCGAACCCTGAAAACCGACATCACTAAGATGGTGGGCGTGGATCAAAAATCAATGCTCGCCGGACGCGCGCAGCTATCAGGCATGAGAGCGCAACTTCAGTTTGTTGCCTTTCTTCTTCACCAATGCTGCAGCACGCTACTGCTCGTAGGTTGTGCCCTCACCCGCTTTTTCCATCAGGCTTTTCGTTTGTTTGGATTTAAACAGTTCAAGCCGGGTGCGAACAGGTTTGCGCGGCCAATGATTATTCTCGATATCCGCGTCAGCCGTCTCCCGATGAGGATCCAGCGTGATTGATTTAATCTCTTTGGAACTGGTCACGAGTTTGATCACTTTGTTGGGATTGCGGCGCCACAGTTCTGCAGGCCACCTGCGGACTTCACTACTACCGTCAACATATTCAATCTCGACGATCACAGGCATCACGAGGCCGCCCTTATTGGAAAACTCCAGGAAGTAGAAATTGTCAGACGTCTTCAGGAGCTCACGTTCCCAGTCTGCCAGGCTCTCCACATACTTGGCGTAAGCATCCCTGTCAGCATCTGTGACGGTATAGGCGTCATTGGCATTGTAAAAGTCCTGAAGCTCGGGACGTTCCAGAACACGACGGCGATCATCTGCATGGCGTTGCTGCACCAGAGTTTTCCCCGCGTCCATATCCTGTGTGCGCTTGTATTCCATTTCAACGTCAGGATCTTTGGTGTTAACCGTTCCCCACGTTACGCGGTCAAGCGAGATATCTACATGGTCGGTAGAATAGAACCAGCCGCGCCAGAACCAATCCAGATCATGGCCGGAAGCATCCTCCATTGTGCGGAAGAAATCCGAAGGATAAGGGCGCTTGAACATCCAGCGCTGAGCGTAGGTTCTGAAAGCGTGATCAAAGGCTTCACGGCCCATCACAGTTTCTCGCAAAATATTGAAGGCAACAGCCGGTTTTCTGTAGGCATTTGCCCCGAACTGGATCAGCGACTCCGGGTCAGTCATCACGGGCATCTGGTTTTTACTGATCATAAACGGCACGATGGTTTCGGGTGATCCGATGTTGCCGGGCCAGCCTTCTTCCCATTCGCGGTGTGCCAGACCTTGAAGGAAGGTATTGAAGCCCTCATCCATCCAGAACCAGTCGCGCTCTGGCGTATTTACAATCATGGGGAAGTAGTTATGCCCAACCTCATGGATGATTACCCCGATCAGGCCGTACTTGGCGCCGCGGCTGTATGTTCGCTGACCGGTTTCCTTGTCTTCGGTCGGGCGGCGCGGGTTAAAGCTCACCATCGGGTATTCCATGCCACTGGTTGCAGCATTGACCGAGATTGCTACCGGGTAGGGATAGGGGAAAGTATATTTCGAGTAGACTTCAAGCGTATGCGCGATAGCTTCCGTTGAATATTTATCCCAAAGGGGCATACCCTCTTCCGGATAATAGGACATTGCCATAATGGTACGGCCATCACTTTCCTGATTATACCCCATCGCGTCCCAAACGAACTTGCGAGATGATGCAAAGGCAAAGTCTCGGACGTTCTCCGCTTTGAAGTTCCAAGTTGATGTGCCTGTAGGTGTCGTGGATTGGTTCGCGAGCGCTTCCTCTCGCGTCACGATTTTCACCGGGCGGTTTGAACCGCGTGCTGTCTCGAGGCGCTCTCGCTGCGCTGCGGTTAAAACCTGGCGTGCATTCCGAAGTTCCCCGGTCGCCGCAACGATATGGTCGTCCGGAACAGTGATCTCAACTTCATACGTCCCAAACTCTGTCTGGAATTCGCCCAGACCATAAAAGGTTCGATTATTCCACGCTTTCACATCTGTGTAGCCGGCAACCCTTGGGTACCACTGGCCCAGATTATAAATCTTGTTTCCGTCTTTTTCGAAATGATCCCAGCCAGAGCGCTTGATCGGAATTTTTTTCGATTCGATGATATTGTAGGACCAGTCTATGCCAAATGTGACGCTGTTGTCCGGGCGCAATGCTTCTGGCAGATCAATTCGCATCATCGTACGCACAATGGAATAAGGTAGAGGATCACCGTCCTCGTCTGTCACCGCTCTAATTTTGAAACCACCATCGAATTCCTGTCGGTACTTTTCGTGGCGCAATGCCGAGAACGACATGCGGGTCGTCGAATTTGTTGGCTGGGTCAGGTGATCATCCGAATGTTTGGCGAAACGGTTCTGGTCCAGCCGCACCCATATGTAATCCAGCGCATGAGGGGAATTGTTTCTGTAGGTAATTTCTTCGGACCCACTGATGCTTTGATTGTCATCATCAAGCGTGACCTTGATTTTATAGTCCGTTTGTTGCTGCCAATAACCAGGGCCGGGTTTTCCCGAAGCGATACGTTGATCATTCGGCGTTGCCAACATCTCGTCCAACTGGCGGAACTTGTCTTCATGGTGTGGCTGTTTCGATTGCTTCACCTGCGCCAAAGCACTCGCGCTAAGCAGCGCCGCGCCCATAATAAATACAATGCTTTTCGAAAACCCACCGAACATAAACCCATCCCCTTAATGTTTCAGTGCCAACAATTTTTGCCCAAAGAGGCACCTTCAAGATCGCCACGATAGCCACAGACAACAACTTTGGCAATTGACGAACCGTCAGAAGCCTAGTGACAATCACATACGCCGCCGAAAATCATCAATCTGAAAAAAATGGCTTGTTGTCATTTTTGCGATTGATTATTAATATCACTCATGTTTAAACTCCCTTCATGAGCTTAGGCTGATCGAGAGACGGCAGTTCATACCAGATGGTGCACCGGTCCTGACAGCGGGGCGCCTGCCAGGTCTTCCTGTTGGCCCGGGACCCTGGATTTCCTATGCCAAGCATATGGAAAAGGCCGCGCCTTCCCTGGGCGCGGCCTTATATTTGCGGTTCATTAAGACTTATGAAGCTACCCTAAACCGAGGGTCGGGCAATTGAGGTCAGCGGATGAGACTCAAGCATGTTTTCATGACGTTCCTCCTGGCAGGAACGATGACTGCGCCCCAAACAGTCTATGCAGGTGAGGTGGAAACACCAAAACTGACATGGCTAGTGTTGGATTTGCAACCGGCATGGATAAACGATGGCCCCCTGAAGGGCCTCGGGTATGCCCAGACTGTTGAGCGAATGCTGCGCGAGCGTCTTGACGGTTACGATCACACGGAAAGGCCAGTTACCAGCGTTACGGTTTATTCAGCTCTACAGAACCGGGATGCCTGTTTTGCAGCTTCGCCATATAAAGGAAAAGACCTGCAGGAAGAAAAAAAGCAGGGCGTTATCTGGAGCGCTCCAGCATATCTTTATTTCTATCACGGTCTTATCGCAAAACCTGATTCCGTCCAGAAAATCAGGAAGCATGCTACCAATGGATACGTGAACTTCCGGTCGCTTATCAAAGATGAAAATATTATTGGCGCCTTCGAGGAAGGTCGCTCTTACAGTCGCTGGCTGAACGAGGTTTTCGCCGACCCGACGCAGACCAGCAACCTGTTTAAGTCAACCGGCAAAGCTCAGGTAACCCAGAACATGTTCAAATTGCTGGAAGCAGGGCGGGTCGATTACATTGTTGATTACGTTATCATGCTTAAATACCGCAGTGCATTGACAGGGGCGCCAAGCGACTATGCCTATTTACCCATTGAAGAACACAAAGGTTTGCTATCGATGGGCAGTATAGCGTGCTCAGACACACTGATAGGCCGTTCTGCCATTAAGGATATCAACAACACATTGCAAACCATCCGGCTTTTGCCAGAGTTTCGCGATGCGAACAAAAGGTGGCTGATGCCGGAAGGTCAGGAAGAAACCTATTGGCAGAAGTGGGAAACCGAGCTTCTACCCCTGAAGAAATAGACTGCATCAATACCCGATACAGCCTTCCATCTGCTCAACATAAGCGCCGATCGCTTTCTACGCCTTGGTAATCGACGCGCCGCCATCCACGAGCATTGATGTCCCCGTCACAAAAGACGAATCGTCTGATGCCAGAAAAAGGGCGGCCCGCGCAACTTCGTCCGGGCTTGCCATCCTTTTCAGCGCATGGATACCATTAACGAACTCCTGCACCTCTGGGCCCGCTTCAGGCGCATTGGCAAAGTTCATTGGCGTATCTGTACCCCCTGGCAAAAGAGCATTCGCGCGAATATTGTCTGGCCCCAACTCCACGGCCAGAACCTTTACCAGGCCGAGAATACCAACCTTGCTGGCCGCATAGTCGCCATATCCCGGTACACCAACAGTGTGACCAAGAAAACTTGATGTAAAAATGAGCGAGCCTTGCCCCTTTTTTTGCATCTCAGGGATTTGATGCTTTGCCGCCAAAAAATAACTCGTGAGGTTGGTGTCAATAGTGGTTTTCCATTCTTCAAGTGACATGTCGGCTGTGTTTTTTGCAGCGCCGATAATTCCGGCATTGTTAAAAGCGACATCAAGTCCGCCAAAGTCTTTGACCGCTTTTTCAACAAGGGCCTCAGCAAACTGCACGTCTTTCACATCACCGGCAAAAGAAACAGCCCGGCCACCTGCATGCTCGATCTCAGAGACCAAATGATCCAATAGTGTTTGCCTTCGAGCCGTAACAACAACCTTCGCCCCAGCCGCAGCAAAGGCTTTTGCGGCAGCATAGCCAATGCCTGAACTGGCGCCGGTTACAATCGCGACTTTATTTTTCAATTTCATGGTAACTGTCCTCACTTGTTCATCCAAAGTGAGAGACTGTTTATCTGCGAACTGTTGGCGTATCTCGCCTGTTTCGGACGCGGCAGTAAAGGCGGGCACGAAGCGCCCGCCTATATTTTTAGTGCAGTGACTTGATCACTTCCTCGACCATCTTTTTGGCGTCAGAGAAAAGCATCATGGTGTTGTCGCGGAAGAAAAGCTCGTTTTCGACACCGGCATAACCACTACCCATCGAGCGTTTGATAAACAGCACCGTGCCTGCTTTCTCAACGTCCAGAATAGGCATACCGAAAATCGGGCTCTGCGGGTCGGTTTTAGCCGCTGGATTAGTGACATCATTGGCGCCAATTACGAAAGCCACGTCAGCACCAGCAAACTCGCTGTTGATATCTTCCAGTTCGAAGACTTCATCATATGGCACGTTGGCTTCAGCCAGCAGCACGTTCATGTGCCCGGGCATCCGGCCTGCAACCGGATGGATTGCATAAGCCACATCAACACCTTCCGCCTTCAGCATATCACCCATTTCCTTGAGCGCGTGCTGAGCCTGAGCCACCGCCATGCCGTAGCCGGGCACGATGATCACTTTACCAGCGTTTTTCATAATAAACGCAGCGTCTTCGGCTGAACCCTGTTTCACCGGACGGGTTTCAGCGCCCATAGGGCCAGCAGCAGCTCCGTCTTCACTACCGAAGCCGCCCAGAATAACCGAAATGAAGCTCCGGTTCATGCCTTTGCACATGATGTAGGAAAGAATGGCACCAGACGAACCCACCAATGCCCCTGTAACGATCAGAGCGGTGTTTTGCAGTGTGAAACCAATACCGGCCGCGGCCCAACCCGAGTAGCTGTTAAGCATCGAAACAACCACCGGCATATCGGCGCCACCAATCGGGATGATCAACAGGAAACCGATGATAAAACTCAACGCGGTAACAACCCAGAAGATGTTCAGCCCACCAACCATGGCAGACTGATCAACAGCAAACCAGGCGATACCGCCAACGATAGCTGCCCCGAGCGCCAGGTTGATCAAGTGCCGCGCAGGCAGCATGATCGGTGCACCGGACATATTGCCGTTCAACTTGGCAAACGCGATAATGGAGCCTGAGAATGTGATGGCACCAATGGCAATCCCGAGCGTCATTTCGATTTTGGACGCCATGAAGATACCGCCATCCAAACCTACGATGCCAAAAGCACCGGGATTCAGGAAGGCACTTCCCGCCACCAGAACGGCGGCAAGGCCCACAAGGCTGTGGAACGCAGCCACAAGCTGTGGCATTTGCGTCATCGCGATACGGCGCGCGATGATAAACCCTATACCTCCACCGATAACAATCGCGCCTATGATCCAGTCATAGCTGACAACTTCAGGGTTCATCACCGTGGCCGTGATCGCGATGACCATGCCGATGATACCCATGATGTTACCAGACCGGCTGGTTTCAGGGCTGGACAGCCCGCGCAAACTCAGGATGAAAAGGACAGCGGCCACCATATAGGCCACAGCTGTCATATCGACAAAAGACTGTGTCATGCTGGGCGCTCCCTATTTCTTTTTCTTGTACATGGCGAGCATGCGTGCCGTGACGGCAAAGCCACCAAATATATTGACGGCTGCAAGGCCGATTGCGATTGCACCGAGAATTTTCGAAAGACTTGCTCCCTCGGGGCCAGCAGCAATCAGCGCACCTACGATAATCACGGACGAGATTGCATTGGTGACGCTCATCAGCGGCGTGTGTAACGCCGGCGTCACCGACCACACCACATAATAGCCAACAAAAATGGCCAGAATGAAAATGCTGAATTGCTGGATGAATGGGCTAATGGCTAGTTCTGTCATTGGTCGCCTCCTGTCAGGCGGGGGTGGATGATGGCACCGTCTTTTGTAACCAAGCTTTCGGTGACAATCTCGTCTTCAAAATCTATCTCAAGCGCGCCTTCCTTGACGTGCGGGGTAATGAAATGCAGCAGATTGCGGGCATAAAGCGCCGAGGCATCAGCCGCGAGCCTTGAAGGCACATTGCGGTGTCCAATGATGGTCACCCCGTCCACTTCAACAATCTCGCCGGGTTTGGAGAGTGCGCAGTTGCCGCCCATTTCAACGGCCAGGTCAACAATGACGCTGCCGGGTTTCATGGATTTCACCATTTCTTCGGTGATCAGCACCGGTGCAGGTCTGCCCGGAATCAGGGCTGTTGTGATGGCAATATCCTGCTTGGCAAGCGTATCTGCAATCAGCTTGGCCTGCTTGGCTTTATATTCATCACTCATCTCTTTGGCATAGCCACCAGAGGTTTCAGCTTCAGCCGTTTCCTCATCCTCAACCATGACGAACTTGCCGCCCAGACTTTCAACCTGTTCCTTGGTGGATGGTCTGACATCTGTCGCGCTTACGATAGCGCCCAAACGTTTGGCGGTTGCGATAGCTTGCAAGCCCGCAACGCCGACGCCCATCACCATGACTTTGGCCGGTGCAACTGTCCCGGCAGCCGTCATCATCATTGGAAACGCCCGGCCATATGCCTCTGCTGCGTCAATGACAGCTTTATAGCCAGCGAGGTTGCTTTGGCTGGAAAGCACATCCATCGACTGGGCACGCGTAATCCGAGGCACGAACTCCATGGCAATGGCCATCAAGCCAGCGTCAGCATATGCTTTAAGGCGATCACCGTCGACAAACGGGTTGAGGGTTGCCAGTTGAAGCGCCCCTTTCTTGGCCTTGCCGGCATCGACACCTTCCAGGCCCTGTACCGAAAAAACAACATCGGCATCGCCAACCGTTGAAGCAAGGTCCGGCGCTATCTTGGCTCCGGCTTCTTCAAAAGCGCTATCCGGCACTGATGCCGCTATACCGGCACCCGCTTCGACATGCACGTCAAAGCCAAGGCCGATCAGCTTTTTCACTGTTTCCGGGGAGGCAGAAACACGCTTTTCCGCGTCTCTTTGTTCCCGTATCACTCCAAGTTTCATGAGCATTCTCCGTGAAACTGTTAATTCCCAATCGAATATGAGCTGACTGACCTTTTTGCTCGCCACATACAATTGTGGGCAAGCGCCTTTGCCCCTCAGCAGCCATCAAGCTCGTGACGGAAAGGTAACGCAATTGGCGGTTTCGGCAAGTTTCTTTCTTTCGATCACAGAAATAGAGAAAATTTTATCATTACCAATTTGTTAACCAGTGTCCTGAAACGATACAGCCTTCGTACCTTATTGAGACTGGTAGTTTTAATGCTGGCAATTTTCAGGTGAAGAGGCCGTTATGGCGCAAAAGTCTGTTCTGATCGTTGAAGACGAAATAACCCAAAGCACTCTGCTTGAGGGTATTGTGACGCGCGCGGGTCACACACCGTATGTGGCGCACACGGGTGCCGAGGCGCTCGATTTCATGAACGACAGGCAAGGTGAAGCTGTCGATATCGTGCTTCTGGATCTTGTAATGCCCGGCATGGATGGCATTCAGGTCTTGAACAAACTGCGCCCCAAATGGCCAAAACTCCCCGTTATAATGCTCACGGCGCACTCTTCGATCAACACCGTGGTTGATGCCATGCAGGCAGGCGCCAATGATTTCATTTCCAAGCCGGCCAGTGCAGAACGCATCAGGTCGGCCATCGATGCGGGCCTGGAAACAGCCTCCTTTGTTGGTGAAATTGAGCCGATGCAAAAAGGGCTTTCGATTGCAGGTTTTGAAAGTCTGGTGGGCGACAGCCATGCCATGCTGCATGCCGTTGGCCTGGCGCGCAAGGCAGCCACAGCTTCTATTCCTGTTTTGATTGACGGCGAATCAGGGGTGGGCAAGGAGGTTTTTGCCCGTGCGGTTCATGCCGCCAGCGAACGCGCCGACAAACCCTTTGTCGCGGTTAATTGCGGTGCCATACCGGAAAACCTGGTTGAAAGTATCCTTTTTGGTCATGAAAAAGGTTCCTTCACCGGCGCTACCGAAAAAAGAATCGGCAAGTTCGAAGAAGCCGATGGCGGCACTCTGTTTCTGGATGAAGTTGGCGAACTGCCATCCGATGTACAGGTGAAACTGCTTCGCGCGTTGCAGGAACGAGAGGTCGACCCTGTTGGTGGCAAAAACAGTATCAAGGTTGATATCAGGATCATTTCCGCGACCAATCGCAACCTAGCCAACTGTGTTGCGGACGGAGATTTCCGGGAAGATCTTTTCTACAGGCTGAACGTATATCCGATAAACCTGCCCCCGCTGCGAGAACGCCGTGAGGACATCCCGGCGCTGGTGCAGCATTTCCTGAAACTCATCCCGGAAATGGAAGGTTTGCCCGCCCGGTCAATTTCACCAGCGGCCCTGCAGTCTCTCATCGGCTATCACTGGCCCGGCAACATCAGACAGCTCCAGAACGCTATATTCCGGGCTGTGATCCTTTCAGACCAGGATGTGCTGGAAGACCGGGACTTCCCCAATCTGGCGCCCGGCTCGTCTTCGGCTCCCGGCACGCCGGGGCTACCTCATGTCTCTGCACCTGCATCAATCCAAAACACTCATCACGATAGCCAGCAGACTGCTGTTTCTACTGGCGCAGTTGGCGATGTTCCCTTAATTAACCTCTTGTCGCCCGGCGGACATGTGCGCACACTTGCAGACATTGAAGCTGATATCATCAGCCGCACCATCAACCATTATGATGGTAAAATGGCCGAGGTGGCGCGGCGGCTTGGCATTGGCAGATCAACCCTGTACCGCAAACTGGAAGAGTATGGGTTGAAACGATAGGGGAAAGTTGTGATCGGCGTTTTCGATTCTGGGTCAGGTGGGCTGACAATATTGAAAGCGTTGAGAGAAGCCTTGCCCAATCAGGACTTCCTCTATTACGGGGATCATGCCAACGCGCCGTATGGACATCGCAGCAACGAGCAAATTGTCAGCCTGACGAAAGCAGGCGTGAGCGCCTTGATGGATGCGGGATGCGAACTCGTTATCCTCGCATGCAATACGGCCGCAGCTGTCGCCCTGAGAACCCTTCAGCAAAACTGGCTTGAGAGCCACTACCCCGGAAATCGCATTCTTGGGGTGCTGGTCCCGATGGTCGAAGCAATTACCGGTGTTCCCTGGCAACAGGAACGCCATACTCATTTGGGGCAGCAGGGGCGAATTCTCCTACTCGCAACACAAAAAACCATCGCCAGCGGCGCCTATTCAGAAGAAGTGGCAAAACGGGCACCTCGACTGGAACTGATCCCGAAAGCCTGCCCCGGACTGGTTGATGCTATCGAAGGGGGCGCCGGGCCGAACCCTTTGAGCGGCCTCATCAACGGATACATAAGTGAACTTGATCTGAACGGCGTGTCGGCAGCGGTGCTGGGCTGTACACATTTCCCACTGGTTGAAGACCGGTTTCGCGACGCCCTGCCAGATGATGTAACAATATTCTCGCAGCCAGATGTGGTTGCCAGATCTCTGTCTGACTATCTGAAACGACACCCGGCTTTCGGCGCTCCGGGTTCCGGCACGCTTCACCTTTTGACATCCGGAGACCCGGAGGCTGTCAATATGGTTTCCCGATCATTTCTTGACGACCGACTGAATTTTGAAAAACCCGGTCACTCGCATGTTTCCGGGTCTGATTGAGCGTCACAAAGCTCGTATATCGACCTCACTCAATTCATATAAATAATAGAATAAAAAATTATAATTATTGAAATTTTTATATGAAGTGCTTTGCATTAGCTTGCCGCGAAATAATTCGCAATCGAGCAAGGACTGATCATGACCGCGGCAAAAAATCTGCATCTGGTATCTCCCGGTGAACAAGCCATACGCATTCTGGCTCATGCAACATGCAATCACAGCATAGCGGCTATCAACTCGACAAACCGGTTACTGGAAACCTGCTCCAAGGGGCTAAACATCCGCTTCACCGAACACACCTCTGAAAACCCAAACCACCGCCATGTAAATACGGGACTGACCTCTGTAGAGACAATGACGCCTTTACAATCCTCCATCAGCAAACAAGTGCAAAGGTGCGTCGGAGGCTTTTCTGCATTCCCAGCAGGTGCACAACAATCAAATGCTGACGCGGCTTCAATCGAAATGACCATGACACCGGCTGTCTCTCTGGCCCCTTTTCATTCACGCGCAAATACAGAGCTGAAACTTCTGCCCGCCAGTATCCAGCTTACAGATCACATATTTCAGGATGAAAGCCAGTGCGCAACGCTGGAGAAAATGCTGAATAAGCTGCTGGCGCTAAAGTCATTCCTCGAGCTTGATAAGTTTACCATTCTGTTTGATGAGTTCGATAGCGCCCTTGGTCAACAGAGTATCAAAAAAGTCACCGACATGCTGGCCGGTCTGGGTAAAACGCCGGACGAGGTTTTCTCCATTCAAGAATGTATTGAGAAACTCTCGCTTGCACCGCAGGACTTTGGTGCCATTCTGACACTGTCGCCGCGCGGGCGCTGGGTCGAAGCTATCGCACAATCCATGATTGGCGCTGAAGGCCTGCATGCGCAAGGTCGTGTAATGCCAGACCTGGCGCTCTATGGCTGCGTGCAAAAATCCACGTACGTGACCGAAAAAACCAATGCCGAGAACCCGAATGCCTATACGCTTGCGGCCGTTATGCTGCTTGTAGACTTGGGAGAACACCGCGCTGCTGCAGAGGTTTTCAATGCATGGATACGTACTGTTGAAGACGGCATCCATACCAAAAACCTGCTCCAGTTTTGCCCCAACGCACGCCTGGTAGATACGGACGGGTTTGCGGATGCAATCATCGACAGGCTCGGCAAGAAACCACGCAAGATAATCGGCCTGACAGGGACACAACGGCAAGATGCCTCCCCTCTTGAGCGGCGGGCGGGTTTCAGGGTCGTGTAGCAAGGATACAAGCCAGGCAAGTGTCAGAAATAGCCATTGCGTTTCTGGCTTTCCAGCGAACCTGCATCGCTTACCCGGCCTTGTCGCTCCGACGTCTGCTGACCCAAAACTTCTGCCGCAATCTCAAGCGTTGAGTGCGCGTGGGACTCAACGGCGCAGGTGACAGGCCAGCAGCCCAGCGTTCTGAAACGGACCATTTTCATTCTCACTGGCAGATTAGAGAAGTTATCCAGACGTCCCGGTTCACCAACAACAATCAAGCCGTTATCCGTTTCAAGTACTGGGCGTTCCCGAGCATAATACAGGGGCGCAAGGGTGATGCGCCGATGCAAAATATAATTCCACAGATCAATTTCTGTCCAATTTGATAGCGGGAAAGCCCGAAGCGTTTGGTCGTCGCTTCGCGCCCAGTTGTAATTGGACCAAAGCTCCGGTCGCTGGTGTCGCGGCTCCCAGACATGATGCTTTTCCCGAACGGAAACAATGCGTTCCTTCGCCCGCGTGACTTCCTCATCCCGCCGTGCGCCGCCAAAAATAACATCATAGCCACCGTCATCAAGAGCTTGTTTCAGCGCATCGGTCCTCATGACACTGGTATACTTTGCACCGTGATCAACAGGATTAAGGCCCAGTGAACGACCTTCCTCGTTAGACACAGCCTTGAGGTTGAGATTGTTTTCGGAAACAAACTGGTCGCGAAAATCCAGAAGCTCGGGAAACTCCCAGGTGGAATCCACGTGCAAAAGTGTCAGAGGGGGCGACGAAGGATAAAAAGCCCTCAAAGCAAGATGGGCAAGAACCGTAGAGTCCTTGCCCGCTGAAAACAGAAGCACGGGGTCTTCAGCATTGGAAACACCGTCCCTCAGTATATGGATTGCCTCGGCTTCAAGGTTGGCAAGATATCCAGGTAATCTCATGCGACAGTTCTGGAATCTTCTGTATTTTCGCCGGTCACCGAGGCCCATTTTCCGCCCCCGAGATACTGGTGCGAAATACCGCCTCGATCCGACATGGCAAATAGGCTTAACCAACCGTTGTCTGTAAGGTCCCGCACCATCTGATGCCTGGCAATAATATCATTCATCGCCTCCATGGGTGCTCGGATAATGACCGAAAGCTTAACCGGGTCGTGCATCCACTTGTCGCCATCATGAAGCGATTGCATCGGCAAGCCAACTCTCAAGTCACCACCATTGCCTTCAAGAACACCGAGCTTTCCGACCACATTGTGCAGCGTTTTATTGCCACTACCAAAAACCTTGTTGTCGACGGTCGAGCCGAAGTATTGCAGATTGATCCAGCTCGCGACAATCATCGGCGCGGTCATGATCAGTTCCAGTGTGCTGAAATCGCCGTCGTGCTCATAGTCGTATGAATGCAGGAAAGCATGCCCCTTCAGGTCTGCCTGGGAAGAATGCCTGCGAGGCGATGCCACAAAAGCCTTGCAACCAGCAAGCCCCCACTCGGGACGCACTTCGCTCCAATCGGCGCTACGCGCAGTAACTTCTGCAAAAATCGTGTCCGGCTTTAATACCTTAAGCCTCAAGGCACGTTCGTTCCGGGTCGCTTCACTGGCTTCATCAAAATGATGCCGCGCAACAGCCATATCCTGACGATGGCTGTCTGGCACATAATCAGTTCCCATGAAGGAAACTTCATCAGTTGTTGTGTCATGAAGGCCTGCAACAAACCAGGTGTCGTCAGGGATCGATACGCCATTGGCCATCAAGGCCTCCCGCACTTCCGGGTCGTTCAACAGATCTGCTGCCAGCTGCGCGTTGGGCGCCCCTGAATTACCACCGCAAGCACCACAATCAAGGCCAGCTGCGTGCGGATTGTTAACGCTGGTTGAACCGTGCCCTACAAGAAAGACCAGCTTGCCAAAACCTCTGGTCAGGCTCATGCCACCAAGGATGTTACCGGCGATAGTCGCTTTTTCTTCCAGTGAAACAGCTCCCCCGTTTAGGCTGGTTAGCTCATACTGGAAATCCTGCGGGCCTTCATAGCCCAGCAGCCCTCGGTCTCGTGCGATTTTGGCAGGGCTTGTCGCGCGAACTGCATCGGTAACCACCCTCAAAAGGTAACCCAGCCCCAGCGATTCGACAAAAGCGAATGAAGACACGGCGCTGGACTTGAAGGCCTTGAAGGAAATCCAGTTGGCAGCCACAGTAGCTTGCGTTTCAGAAGCTTGCTTCTTTCCGATATAGTCGGGGGTCTCACAGGCTGTATACCCCGGATTCAGCAATACAGGGCAATGTGGGTTCTGTTTGGTTGCACCAAAGTGTTTCACGCCAGTTGCGAGACCGAAGAAACCGGCAAAACCAATCGTTTCTATATCGTCTGCCTGATTTTCCAGAGCCCGGCGCATGATTTCGGACCGAACATCAATACAAAAGGCCGCCTGCAGGGAAGGCCGCGACTTAACAACAGGCTCATCCTTTTCCTGAAACTGTGCAAGCAGTGTGGCCCGGACAGAAGATTCGTACGCTTCCTGAACAATCAAAAATGGGTCCACAACATCCGCTTCTTCGTCATCGGCAGGCCGAAACTGCTGCCTGATCTTGTAGCGGAAAGGCTCTGGCCCGATTTCTTTTGCAAGGGTATGAAAACAGCACCAGTCATAGGCAAGACGGACGGTCAAAAGGGTAGCAGCCGTATCGTTCTGGCTGCCATCCAGTTCATCGCTCCATCCCACATAACGCGCATACGCCATCCAACCACCAATGCTTCGGGCAAGCCTGTGCAGATAGTCAGGAACTGCATTGGTATCCAGGCCCATATCTTCAAGCATTGCCTCTGACGCCTGAACGGGATCACTGCTCAGTTCTGCAAGAAGCCTGCGGATACCTTTCAGTCCGGACACGGTCAGTGTCTTGTCGGTTTTCTGGTGCCTCAACCATTGTACAAACAAATGGTCTGCGGAAGACGCCGGGCACAACAGCGCCTGCCCCTGATCGAAGACGCCCGCGCACCATTTCGACACCTGGTTCAGGATCAGGCTCGAAGCATCGATGCCGGTATGATCCTGATAAATATCCGACATCATGGTTAGCGTACGGGGCCTGTCTTCCGAATGTTTCAGGCCCTTGATAAACTCCGAAGCGGTCTGGTTTACACCGTGAGCACGCAAGGCATTTTCGAGATTTTCAGTACTCAGCCTGCCGGACGCAAAGGCTGCTTCATAGAAGGCTGCATTCATAGTGCATCGCGCGCCCGCAGTTTTTCGAAGGTCAGCGGCAGCAGTCTTCCAATCGCTGGTGGCAAGCCCAAGGTAGGGATTAACCGCGACGAAATTTTGCAACGGCCAGACCGGCGCAACTTTGGCCGCTGCCAGTTTGATCGCGGCATATGCATCGATCTTGGCGGTTAATGTCGTATTGCTATCGAAAGGCAAAATGTTTTGGTTCGACATCATCAAGTCCTTGTGTTGGGGGTTGCAGTAGCGGCTGAGCGATGGCGGAGAAGCCGATCAAGGAATGCGTTGGCATAGAATCCGTTAGATGCGTGGGTCAAAAAAGCATGCAACCACGCCGGCCGCCTTACAGATGCGGGCAGCCATTGTAAAATCATGACAGCGGCGAAGGCCGCCAGTACAACGCCTGTCCAGACAAGATGAACCGTCGTGGTAACAGAACCAGAGGAATTGTTCACACCGAGACCCGCCGGGGCAAAGTGATGCAGCCCGACATAAGCAAACCCCACGAAGACCAATGTTGTGCACAAACCGCCAATTGCCGGGGTATTGATCTTTTCCATGGTGAAGAAAGCGCTCACCATATGGAGTGTGCCCAGCGTGAATAATCCGGCCATCAGGAGCCCACCCGCGCTTTGAAGCAACGCAATATCCAGAACTGAAGTAATGGCAACCAGAAGCGAAGCAACTGCAAGCATAACTCCCAGGTAGAAGACCGGGGGTGTTGCACGTTCATCAGCCAGTACAAGCGGCATCTTCAGCTCGTCAATTACCGACCCGGCGGAAAGGAAAGCATGGGCCTTGTAGAAAGAGTGTGCGATCAGGTGCAGGGCTGCTGCTGAAAAAGCGCCCAAACCACACTGCAAAATCATCAGACCCATTTGCGCGACGGTGGACCACGCCAGCTCCACCTTGATGCTGGTTTGCGAAATCATTGCAACAGACCCTATGACCGCGGTGACACCACCAACGATCGCCAGCAGCCACATGGCTTCAGGTGATTGGAGCAACAGGTCAGAAAACCTGATGACGAGAAACCCGCCTGCGTTGACAACGCCTGCATGCAAAAGAGCCGACACAGGTGTCGGTGTTTCCATCACCTCGAGCAGCCAGCCATTGAAGGGGAACTGCGCAGACTTCATGACCGCCGCAACAACAATTAAAAGCGCTGCGCCGATGGAGCCCAGCCCGACAGCATCCTGAGTTCTTACCATGGCCAGTATTGTATCGATTTTGTCGGTTCCGAAACCTGCAATCAACAGACCCGCAGCTCCGAGCAGGCAGAGGTCACCAATTCGCGCAGCAATATATTTTTTTGACGCGGCGCGCTGCGCTGCCGGACGGTCCGGATAAAACAACAGCAAACGATGCAGAGACAGGCTCATGGCGATCCAGGCGAGCACGGTCAGCGTCAGCGTGTTTGACAGTATAAGCGTGATGACACTGGCAAGTGTCAGCGACATGAAAGTATAGAAGCGTGACTGTTGTGCATCGCCTGAGAGGTATCTGCGACTGAACAAAAGGCATATCGCGCCAACAGAACTCACCAGAACGGTCATCGATGCCGCAAACAAGTCAGCGCGCAAACTGATTGAGAGGTATGTGAGTGCTAACTCCGGCGTTTCCAGGGAGCCAAGTCCCGCCTGAGCAGCGAGCAGAATGACTGACAGAAAGACCGGCACCAGAGCAAACAATTTCACATCCCGGAACAACCTGGGTGCTCTGGGTGCTCTGGGTGCTCTGGGCGCTCTGGGCGCTCCGAGTGCTCCGGGTGCATCTGCATGGTTTGGTGTTTTAGCGTTTGAAGTTTTGAACCGGAGTGCCGCCAGCAGATAAACGAGAGGCAGACCAAGTGGTAGAAATTCGAGTAAGCCTTGCATGGTGTTTTCTTCCATCAGGAGTGGATATCTGGGCCACCGTTTAACAAGCCGACTAAATACAAAAAAATTTAATGTTTTAAATGAATCAATATATTTATTATAACGATTGAATGGCACATCTGAATTACAAGCACCTGCAATATTTCTGGGCTGTGGCTCACGAAGGCAACCTGACACGCGCGGCAGAAAAAATGCATGTCTCGCAATCTGCGCTGTCGATACAAATTCAGAAACTTGAGGAACAGCTGGGTCACGCCCTGTTCGAGCGACGCGGGCGTCAACTGGTATTAACAGAAGCGGGTTCAGTTGTGCTTGATCACGCTGACCAGATATTCAATACAGGTGAAGAGTTGCTGGTAGCGCTACGGGACCGTGTCTCGGGTGCGGCCTCTCTTCTGCGGGTCGGCGCCCGATCAAACCTTTCGCGCAACTTCCAAATGAAGTTTCTGGCACCTGTGCTTGCCCGGGATGACGTCCGGCTTCTATTAACGTCTGGCAGTTTTACCGATCTCATTAAGGACCTGGAAACTCACAAGATTGATGTGGTGCTATCGAACATCCTGCCAATTCGTGATGGAAATGCGACATGGGTTCCACATCTGATCGACGAACAAGGCATCAGCCTGATTGCAACGCCGGAACTCGCCGAAAAATGGCAAGATCGGGACGAAGCGATTGCCGGTGCTCCACTAGTGCTTCCAACAGTCGATAGCGGCGTGAGAGTCGGGTTTGATTCGTTGATAGAAACCCGGAAGTGGGCACCGAAAATTGTTGCTGAAAGTGATGATATGGCGCTTTTGCGCCTTTTAATACGCGGCGGGGTCGGTATTGGCGTCGTGCCGCCAATTGTCGTCGAGCACGAGCTGTCTTCAGGAAAACTTGTCGAGATCGACACTGTCCCGGGACTAACCGAGACTTTTTTTGCGATTACGCTGTCTCGCCTGTTCCCCAACATGGTGCTGCAAGACCTGCTCTGATACGCCGCCGGCATTGATAGGGTATGCATAAAAAAAGCGCCGGACAGGCGCTTTTTTGTCCCGGAATAGTCTTGAGCCTTATTCCGCAGGGTCGGGAAGCTGCCCGCCTTCGATGGCATGCAGGTAAACGTCCAGAAGCGCTTCCTGTTCCTGCCTGTCCGCCTGATCCATTTTGCGAACGGCGATGACTTTTCTCATCACCTTGGTATCGAACCCGACAGCTTTGGCGCCCGCATAGACTTCCTTGATATCTTCCGCGATGCCTTTCTTCTCTTCTTCCAACCGTTCGATACGTTCAACAAATGACCGCAACTGATCCCCGGCAACGCCGCCAGCTTGTACCATAATCTACTCCGTAACCTTTTGTGCGAGGCCGAATACGCTCGCCAATGAATTTCGCGGCGCACCATAACCGCCAGATATCTGCCTTGCAATCGGCGAATTCAGTTTTCAGGCTGCGAGCGACACCATTCTAGACTTGCTGCGGAATAGGAAGGCTGTCCGGTTCGGCGGCCAATCGCGCGTCTGCGGCACATGCAGCGTAATCACTGCGAATCTGTTCATGACGCCCGTCAATATAGGCCATCATTGAGGGGTGTGTGAAAATATAGAAACGGTTTGCTTCAACGCTTTCGGCAGTCCATTCGCCGACAAGCTCTGGCGCAATGCCGCTTTCAACAACATCTTTCATCGCTGAGAAGTCAGCACCATCACCCGAAGCTGTGCCCACAGATTTGGCCGTGGGGCTGTTGAGGTGACTTTTATAAATATGTGTGCGTACCCACGCCGGGCACAAGACACTCACACCGATATTGTGCCGGGCCAGGTCATCTTTCAGTGCTTCCGAGTATCCAACAACAGCAAATTTTGTTGCATGATAAGGTGCCATCGCCGGGCTGGCGATATGGCCAGCCATGGATGCCGTGTTGACAATATAGCCGCCTTCGCCGTGAGACTTGATGAGCGGCGTGAATATCTCCACACCGTAAACCACGCCCATCAGGTTGATATCGACGATCCAGCGCCAGTCATCCAGTGACGTCTCGCCAGCACTTCCGCCGGTGCCGACCCCTGCGTTGTTAACAACAACATGAACCTTGCCAAATTTTTCGATTGTTGCAGCTGCGGCATCCCGAACCGCCTGCTCGTCGGCAACATCGCACATCACGGTACCCACTTGTGCGCCTTTATCAGACAGCTGTTTTGCTGCAGTGTCGAGTGCAGGCCCGTCAATGTCAGCCAGCATAATGTTCGCACCACGAGCCGCAAAAGCTTGCGCTATCGCGAGGCCAATACCGGCTGCGCCGCCTGTAACAAAAACAGTTTTTCCTGCAACATTCATATCATTGTTTCCCCGCAAAGACTGATCCGCCAAGGGATCATTATTGTTCACCGGGTGATATGTACCGGAAGACGTTTAGGGCAACTTATTCTTTGCAACGCTCTCGTTCATGCGCGCCAACTGCTCTTCTGTCGCCTTACCCTGGTATTTGGTTTTATAGTCGCCGTATGGCATACCGTAGATGCGCTCCCGGGCATCTTCCTTGTCGACGGAAACGCCCTGTGCCGCAGCAGCTTCCTGATACCAGTCCGACAGGCAATTCCGGCAGAAGCCACCCCAACCCATCAGATCAATGTTCTGCACATCCTTGCGGTGGTCCAGATGATCCAGCAAGCGACGAAATACTGCAGCCTCGATCCGGGCTGTCTTTGCATCAACTTCACTCATATTAGTCTCCTTTAGCTGCCCGTTGGCAGGGCGCTGCCATAATATTTGCGTTCTCGCAGATCACTGCGCGACAAGCATTCATCCAGCAAATCAGCGATCAGCGCTGCCCACTGAGTTGTCTTGGCATCATCATCCACGAGGTCCTGCCGTATTTCCAGTGTCGTTTGCGGCAAGCCATGATCGGCACCGTGCTTTTGCATGGTATGGTAAAGATCCGTGCCCGAATAAGGCAGATTGTCGCCCACGACCAGATCCGTTTCCCGTTCCATCAAGCCTATCATGGCCTGCGCGAGCCGCGGGTCTTCATTCCACAGGAAACCAACATGCCACGCCCGGTCCTCACCGTTCATTGTGGGGGTAAAGCTGTGCATCCCTATCACCAATGGAACAATGCCAGCCTCGACGTGATCGAAAACCAGTTTTTCGCACGCATCATGGAACGGATAATAATAGGCTTCCTTGCGCGCTGTAATGGTGGTGTTGGTTAAATCCTTGTTTGCAGGGATCGGTATATTGTCACTGACCGGAGGCACGAGCGTCGCATGATGCTCTTCGCGGTTACAATCAATAAGCAACCGGGAAACGGGGCCGAGCACCGCAGGTGCGCCCATCATTTCACAGATTTTCCGTGTAACAGCCTCAGCGCCGATGTCATAGGCAATGTGGTCTTCAAAATACTGATCGTCCAGTCCCAAACTGTCATATGCAGTTGGTACATGGTTCGTTGCATGGTCACACAACAAAATCACGCCCACGCGTGCATGCTGATTAATTAAAACTGGCTGTTCCATTGTGTGCGGCATTAGGCTACCAATCGCATGAGGGACAAATGACGCAGGACGCGTTCGATCAAAGGGAAAACCTAGTGGTTGAAGCAAGACTGTCAAGAATACTTATCGGAATAACCGAAACCTATGAATGAAGAAACCGAATCCATGCCAACCATGGGCCGTGATCGCAAAACGCGGATCGTCGCCACACTTGGCCCCGCATCCAGCAGCCTTGATCAGATCAGGGCGCTTTTCCAGGCTGGCGTAGATGTTTTCCGTCTGAACATGAGCCACGGTGAACACGCAGATAAAACCAAACTCTTCAAAACTATCCGCGCGGTAGAAGAAGAAGCTGGCCGCCCAATCGCAATTCTCGCCGACCTTCAAGGCCCCAAGTTGCGCCTCGGGACTTTCGAGAATGGCAAAGCCGAGCTTAAAAACGGTCAGACATTCATCATAGACCTGTCTACAGAACCCGGGTCAGAAATCCGGGTCGGCCTGCCCCACAAAGAGATTTTTGCCGCGATCAAACCGGGCACTCATATTTTACTGGATGACGGCAAGGTTCGGTTGAATGTGGAAGAATGCACTGCGGACAGCGCAACATGCACAGTACTGGTGGGCGGCGTGCTATCCGACCGGAAAGGCGTCAATGTCCCAAACGCGGTGCTGCCACTCGCGGCACTAACCCCCAAAGACAGAAAAGACCTCACCTTTGCGCTTAAGGAAGGTGCTGACTGGATTGCCTTGTCGTTTGTTCAGCGCGCTGCCGACGTCGCCGAAGCCAAAAAACTTGTTGGCGGCAAAGCAGCGATAATGGCCAAGATTGAGAAACCGGCAGCTGTTGAAAGCCTGGAAGAAATAATCGAACTCTCCGATGGTGTCATGGTCGCTCGCGGAGACCTCGGCGTCGAAGAGCCGGTAGAGAACGTGCCCGGCATTCAAAAGCATATTATTTCCCGGGCTCGTGAAGCGGGCAAACCGGTTGTTGTAGCCACCCAGATGCTGGAATCCATGATCAACTCGCCAGTGCCTACACGCGCAGAAGTATCTGATGTGGCAACGGCTGTCATGGACGGAGCAGACGCCGTAATGCTGTCTGCTGAATCTGCGGTTGGCGACTATCCTACCGAGGCCGTTGGTGTCATGAACCGTGTCGCCATTCGTATTGAAGGCGAGCCGACTTATCTGGCAAACCAGCACGGCAACAGCGCGACGCCAAACTCTTCAACGGCCGACTCAATTACAGCGGCCGCCCGGCAGGTTGCAGGCAGCATCGGTGCCAAAGCGATCGTGACCTTCACCACTTCTGGCTCAACGGCGCTGCGTGCGGCACGAGAACGACCCGCAGCCCCTATTCTAACGCTGACACCCCGACTGGAGATTGCCCGCCGCCTCAGCATTGTCTGGGGCCTGCATACAGTGAAAACACGCGACATTGAGACTTTCGAAGAGATGATCGGCAAATCCAAACGGATGGCCATACGCAACGGCATGGTTGGTGCGGGTGACCGGATTGTTGTAACAGCAGGCGTTCCTTTTGGCACGCCGGGTGCGACGAACGTGCTGCATATCGCCTGGATCAGCGGCAACGAACTCAAATAATCCGAACACGAACGCTCGTCAAAGTAGGCCGTGATGCTCCAGCACGTCACGTAAGACGCCCGGTGCCGTGAACTGATGGCCGATCATATCCAGCTGCTCCGCCGCCAAAACATTTTCACGCCGGTCATCCACATAGATCGTGGCTTCCGGGTCCAGATGAAAACGCGATATAGCCGTGTGATAGATACGCGGATCAGGTTTGATCAACCCCTCTTCGCCGGACACCACAACGCCTTCAAAATGATCTGTAAAGTCATGCGAGCGGCAAAAGTCCGGCCACTTTTCCATGGAAAAGTTCGTGAGCCCGTAAACACGTACACCTCTCTCCATAAGTTCCAGCAGGATATCGACAGAACCGCCGATAACCGGCCCCAGTGTTTCGTTCCAGCGGGCATCAAAGGCCTGTATCAGGTCTTCATGTTCCGGAAATCTGGCGGATAACGTCTTGACTCCGTCAGCAAAGGATCGCCCCCGGTCATGCTCGCTATGCCAGTCCAGTGTAACAACTTCCTGCAGGAAGTAATTCAGTTCGTCATCGTCATCGATCAGTTTTTGATAAAGAAAACGTGGGTCCCACTCCACAAAGACATTGCCAATATCAAACAAAACCGTTGTTGGCTGCATAAAATCCTACCCCTAAATAGATTTAGCCGCGCAACCCTAGCAAAGGGTGCACGGCTAAATCAAATGTTCAAAACGGGTTTCGCCGGAACCGGTGAAAGCCCTGATAGGGGAATTAACCCTGACGCGCTTTAAACCGGCGCTGCGTCTTGTTGATCACCAAAAGACGGCCCTTGCGACGAATAACACGGCAATCGCGGTGACGTGACTTAAGGGACTTCAGGCTATTGCGAACTTTCATTGCTCGTCATCCTAAAAAAAACAGTTAAACCATACTCTTGGCTGGTCTCTAGCGTATCTGGACCTGCCAAGGCTGCAGCGCCGAATCTGTCGCTACTCGAATCCATTGGCGGCGGACAATACTTATGCACCCCTATGCTGTCAATAGCCGCAGGCGAAAAATCAGGGAAAATCAAGCGTACCAAAGAATAGCGGCACGAAATGGTGCTTACATAACACAGAGACACCCGCCAATTAAGGTCGGGTGCCTCCTTATCCCCGTTAGATAGCGGGGTGTCCGCTCACGCTATTGCGTCAGTAGGAACATAGTACCAAAACGAGATAGTCTTGTCATGGAAATAAAACAACAGGTACCATGACCTAATTTGTGCGGTCAGGTCGAATTTTTTCCCAGTATCGACAGAACATCGCTATATTGCCGTAGCTTTCCTGCCTTATCCGAGGGGCAAAAGCATATTGGGCAAATTCCCGGGAGACATCCATGCTAATTTCATCGCAATTCGACAGCGGAAATATCGAGACAGTCGATATCAGCGAAAACAATGATGTGCGTCTGAAAATCAAGAAAGACAACAAATCAGACTTTTTTCAGTGGTTTCACTTCCGGGTTTCAGGCGTTGCAGACGCAATGTGCCGATTCGTCATCGCCAACGCAGGCGATGCAGCTTATGCAGATGGCTGGACAGGATACTCGGTTTGCGCTTCCTATGACCGCGAAAACTGGTTTCGGGTTAATGCAAATTATGAAGAGGGTGCGCTGAGCTGGCAGATCGAACCCGAGCAGGACAGCCTTTATTTCGCTTATTTTGCACCCTACTCAATGGAACGGCACGCAGACCTGATCGCTGATGTCAGCGCATCACCGCTGGTGACAAGCAGTGTGCTTGGTCATACGCTCGACGGTCAGGACATGGACCTGGTAGAAATAGGGCACGGATCGGAAGGTAGAAAAAAAATCTGGCTTATTGCCCGGCAACACCCGGGGGAAACCATGGCAGAATGGTGGATGGAAGGGGTTTTTGATTTTCTGCTGGATGAAGACAATCCGGTTGCCCGAAACCTCCTGGATAATGCGCACTTCTATATTGTTCCCAATATGAACCCGGACGGATCAAAGCGCGGCAACTTGCGCACCAATGCAGCTGGCGCAAACCTGAACCGCGAATGGAAAGACGCCACGATGGAGCGCAGCCCGGAGGTATATCTGGTGCGCCAAAAGATGCAGGAAGCCGGCGTTGACTTTCATCTGGATGCACACGGCGACGAAGCCCTGCCCTACAACTTCATCGCAGGTTTCGAGGGTGTTCCTTCAGTGACAAAAAAACAACTCGCGCTGCTTGACCGGTACCAGACATTGCTTTGTGATATGTCACCCGACTTCCAGCGAGAACACGGTTATCCGGTCGAGGCCCCCGGCACGTCGGACTTACGCAAAAGCACGGACTATGCGGCGGAGACTTTTGGCTGCCTCGCCGTGACGCTTGAAATGCCGTTTAAGGACAATGCAAATCTGCCAGACGCCGAGTGGGGCTGGAGCCCCGAACGCTGCCGTCATTTGGCGCACGCCTGTATTGCCAGCCTGGCGCAAATGGTTGACGAGCTCTAGGCTTCGCCTCGATCAGAAGCTTTAACCGTCTCGAATTGCCTGAAAACCAAAAGCGCCAGAAACGCACCAACTATCTGCGCCAGAATAAAAAACGGCACATCGGCCCCCAGAATACCAGAGAAGCTGTTCGTCATCGAACGGGCAATGGTAACCGCCGGGTTGGCAAAGCTGGTTGATGCTGTGAACCAATAAGCCGCAGTAATATAGAGCCCGACAGAGAAAGGGATCGCTTCCGGCCGGTACCGCAAACATCCGAGGATCGACATTAGCAGACCGAAAGTTGCTACACCTTCGGATATCCATTGCCCGATACCGGTCCTCTGTTTCATCGAAGCCTGCAATAGCGGCACATCAAACATTGCGTGCGCGAGCAGCACACCGGCGATACCGCCTATGATCTGGGTCAGGATGAACAAAGCCGCCTCATTGCGCTCAATGTCACCGTGCACCAAAAACACAAGAGTGACAGCAGGGTTGAAATGCGCGCCGGAGATAGGCGCAAAAGCAAGGATGAGAACGACCAGAATGGCACCCGTCGCTGCCGTATTGCCCCACAGCGCCAAAGCGACATTCCCCCCTGACAGCGTTTCAGCCATAATGCCTGAACCCACCACCGTCGCGAGCAGGAAAAGGGTTCCGATGAATTCAGCCAAAAGTTTCTGGCGCATGGCACAATTTCCTTCCGGGTCAGTCGCCATGGACTTTCTGCATTGCAAGGCGCAGATCCTGCGCAGACATGGTTTCAAAGTCCAGAGCCAAAAAGGCTTCTATGTTAGCCTGTAATCCTTGATAGACAGTACGGAAAGCCTGTTCAATCTTGCCGTCAGGGCCATTGACCCCCGCCGGGTCGGGGAAGCCCCAATGTACCGTTACCGGGGCTCCGCGCCAGATCGGGCAAACCTCGCCCGCAGCGTTGCCACAAACGGTAACAACAATATCAATCTCGGGCGCATTATCGCCTGTGAATTCATCCCAGCTCTTGGAGCGAAAAACGGAGGTATCGTAGCCTTCCCCTTCCAGGTGCTTCAACGCGAAAGGGTTAACCTGTCCTACAGGCTTGCTGCCAGCACTAAAGGCCTTCAGCCGACCGGCGCCGAGTTTGTTGAAAATGGCTTCTCCAAGTATAGACCGCGCTGAATTACCCGTGCATAAAACCAGAATATTCATTGCACATCCCCTATTTCATCGTCAAAACCCGACGTCTGTGGATCACACATATCAATCACAAAAGCGTGCGAAGCCTTATCTTTGATCGTTTAGCCTTTATGTTCGCTGATACACCGTCTGCGGTGACAGATTTATGACAAAGCGTATTTCTGTGCCCGGGCGAACGGAGTGCTACCTGGCGATGAGATGCTTGACAGTAACGTGCAGAATGCCAAGATCGCCAATCTAGGGAGTGGGCAGATAGATGACATGGACGCCGGAAGCGATTGTCGCGTGGCTGGAGGCCACAACACATGATCCCCTGGGGTTGGGTGTAGCTCTGGCGCTTGCAACGCTGGTTACGGAGGACGGCACTCTTGTTGCCGGAAGCCTGCTGGTCGGCAGCGGACTGGCGTCACCCTTACTGGTGGTCGTGGCTTTGCTCGTCGGCATCGTTGGCGGCGACGCGGCGTTGTATGCCGTTGGCTGGGCGGCACGGGAAAGCCGTACACTCCGGCGCAGGCTTCCGATCAAGCGCGCCAAAAAGGTTCGCAACTGGCTGCGAGGTCGTGAAACTGCTGTGCTGTTTTTTTCGCGTTTTTTACCCGGAACCCGGTTGGTTACCTATCTCACGTTTGGATTTCTACGCCTTTCATTCCTGCACTTCATAACCGTCATGACTGTCGCGTGCATGCTTTGGGTTATTGGTATTGTGTTTTTCATTAGTGAAATCCAGAAAGCCTTCAGCGGCATCGGCGGCTTGTATGCGGCGCTGATTGCGACAGCGGCCGCGGTCGGCATCATTGTCGTGGCACCAAAGCTTGCGGGAAAGTCAAAACGCGCGACCACACTGGATGACGTAGGACTGGAGCGCTCCAATGACCAATAACCCGACGCCTCTGCCACGCAGCAGCGCGCCTCATGCAGGCATGCCGGCATTGGACGCTTCAGCTGATGAAACCTCCTGGTTTGAATTCGCCCCCGCACACCTGTTCTATACGCCGATCGCCCTGTATTGCGGCTGGTTGTCGCTGCGCCACTTTGGGCCAACGTTGCTGACCAACGCCAACCCGTCCCTGCCCTATTCCGGGCTGGTCGGCGAAAGCAAATATACTGTGATGGCCGAGGTGAACGAACAAGCACGGCACCTGCTTGCTCCTTATGTGCGGCTGTTGCGCTGGGGCGGTTCCGGAGGACTTGAACGGACCACAACAGAAGCAGAACAGGCCATGGCCGAAGAAGGCCTTACCTTCCCGTTGGTGGCAAAACCGGACATCGGCATGCGCGGAGCTGGCGTTCAACTGGTCCATAACACTGCAGAATTGCGCGACTATGCCGAAAGCTTTCCAGCCGGTGCCAATTTTCTGTTGCAGGCACTGGTTGAAGAAGAAGGTGAAGCGGGTGTTTTTTATGTGCGCGAACCCGGCGAGAACAAAGGCCGCATCACCAGCCTGACACTGAAGTATTTCCCCCGCGTTCACGGCGATGGCAAGAGCAGCCTCAGGGAGCTGATTTTACGTGACCCGAGAGCGGGAAAACTACCGCACCTGTATTTTGAGCGCCACCGGGAACGACTGGATGACATTATCGAAGATGGCCAAAGCATCCGACTGGCTTTCGCAGGTAATCACTGCAGAGGCACGATCTTTCGAAATGGCAATGACCAGATAACCGAGGCCATGACTGATGCCTTCGACCAGATCGCAAAATCCATGGACGAGTTTTACATCGGGCGTTTCGACATTCGCTTCGGCGATTTTGAGGCCCTGAAAAACGGCAACGGTTTTCGTATCATCGAGATAAACGGTGCCGGCGGCGAGCAGACCCATATTTGGGACTCGCGCACAACACTCCGGCAGGCCTATAGCGCGTTGATGCAACAATTCGGAGCACTCTATCGCATCGGTGCAAAAAACCGGCGCCGAGGCTTCAGTCCTACGCCTCTGATGTCACTTGTTCGCGCGTGGCTCGGCGAGAAGAAACTCACCAAACACTATCCTATTACGCACTAACAAACTGATTATACATCGACAACCCCATTACCCATTGGCAATCAAAGGAGACAAAAATGGATTTCATCAAGAAGAATATTGACTGGATACCCGCCATTATCATCGCGATTATCCTGGGCGGAAGTTTGCCGTTTAAATTTACCGGATCGCCCATTACCGATCATATTTTTGACGTGGTTGGCCTGTTCCTTGGCCTGGATTTCTTCCGCACCTCGGGTGGCTATATCATTGGTGTTGCCGAATTGATCGCCGTTATCCTTGTACTGGTGCCGAAAACACGGGGTCTTGGCGGACTGATGACAAGCGGCATCATGACTGGCGCAATTTTCTTCCACCTGGCAACCCCTTTGGGTGTAACGGTGCGATGGGAAGAAAATGGTGCACAGATGGAAGACGGGACCCTGTTTTACACAGCTGTTGTTGCCTTCATAAGTGGCTTGTTTCTGTTTTTCCGGAACAAAGATGCCGTATTGGCCCTTGTGGGCATGGGGGACAAAACCGAAGCCTGATTGAAATTCGGTAGCGTCTGTCTCGCGCATGGGCGGAGTTCGCTCCGCCCCCGACGAGCCTTAAACTTCACGAATTGCTGGAAGCCTTCTTCAACAGGCCAAGGAATGTGTGGGCGTCGGCTTTACTGATATCTGCCTTCCGCATTAATGCAACAAACAGGCTGCTGTCTCCGGAGTGCAGCATATCCTTCGCAGCAGCCAGAGTAAGCCCGGATTTGTAGGCGAGCGCGCTCTCGAGAAAAGCAATACTGCCCTTCTCCGACATGTCGAGCATCAGATCCGTCGTCAGGCGTCTTTGCGCCCGCAAATCGCCCACATAGGCATGTATTTGTGTCTCACTGGCATTTTCGATCATTGTCCAGATTGTTTTTGAAGCAGCGCTTCTCATCAAACTGTCTGAAACATCGCTCGAAAGCTCGTACTGCCCTTCCAACAGGCACCGGAATTTGTCAGATACCTTGTCAATAATCTGGTTAACGATCGCGAGAGGCAAGCCCGGCCGCGCACCCAGCATATCCATAAGGTTTTGCCTGTCCGGAAAACGTTTCACAACGTTCGATAATACCGATTCGTTCAGCGGCGCTGTTTCATTGCGAACCAAATAACTGATACTTTTTTCAGAACCGAAAGTTACAAGCGCTTCGCACGCAGCTTCCCCCAGATCCTTGCGCCGCGCTATCGTAACATGAGCATGTTCTTCAAGATGCGGGATCAGGCCCGCGAGCTGACTGTCGGAAAATACGGTTGTAGACGCCAGAAAAGGTCCCGCAACGCTTTCCACATCCGTAGCAATTTTTGCCGCCAGATCATGGGGCACAAAAGGGCACGTGCGCAGCTCGAAAGCCAATGCTTCCCGCACTTTTGTAGCAACGTCCTGAGCGAGTGCGCGGGCAACATTCTCGATAACGATGCGCTGCTCCTGGTCTTCCGACCGGTGCAGAAAATCTGATACACGCCTGGTCAACACTACTTTTTCAAGCGTGTCGGCATTCACCATTTTAACCGGGTCGATACTCACGTTTGCTGATCCTAGTTTGTTGTTCGACATGCCTTACATTACCAACTGCTATAGATTGCACACTTTCGTGACCATTAGATAAACAAGCTGGTAAAATTTTTGTTAATTTTTCAGTACTTAACGTCAAAGGCTTCCTCGCTAACGGACATATATAAAACCCGCATCACAGCCCACCATTGCGACTTCAGGTTGCTTTGTTATGTGCCTTGACAAGGCCCAGATATTTGGGTGCAAGATCATCCGGAACATCGGCGCGCTTCATCAAACGAACAAAAGCCGGCGTATCATCCAGAGTCAAAACACGTTTGATACTATCCACCGTTTGCCCTGTCTGAAGGGCAAGGGCACTCTCCAGAAATTTCATACTGCCGCGTTTCGCCATTTCAACAACTGTCTGGTGTGTCAGGCGGCGGTTGACCCGCAAGTCGGTTACAAAAGCATGAATTTGGGACGTGGTTGCGTCGCAGACCTGCTGCCACATCACTTCATAGCCGCTGCTACCCGCAAGGTCGGCCGCAACATCATCTTCCAGATAATAATGCTCGACCAACACAAGCCGGAAATGATCCGATACTTTTTCGATAATACGCTCGGCAATTGACAGAGGCAGGT
This sequence comes from uncultured Kordiimonas sp., assembly GCA_947503625.1. Taxonomy (GTDB): domain Bacteria; phylum Pseudomonadota; class Alphaproteobacteria; order Sphingomonadales; family Kordiimonadaceae; genus Kordiimonas. Next base: position 1,330,549 of record CANNEK010000001.1, read on the forward strand.
CCTTGCGAGCCCCCATATGGTCCATCAACCGCCTGTTGGAAGCAAATCTATCAATGACGGTGCCACAGGCGGCTTCAGGAAGTTCCAACCGGTCGTTGCGCAAAAGTGCCGCGACACTGGGCTCCCGCCCAACCTTCACAAGGGCCTGAATAACCTGCTCCGACAAGTCGTCTCGCCGAGCAATCCAGACACGGACCGCATCTTCCAGTTCCGGTATGAGAGCCTCAAACGCATCGTCAGAAAATATCTGCGTTGCCTGCAGGAAGGGACCTGAAACCTGCTCGATATCTGTCGCAATCTTTTGTGCCAGATCGCGCGACAAGCGTGAACAGCGGCGTAATTCAAAAGCCAGAACACTCCGCACCTGCTCGGAGATATCCTGTGCCAGAACACGCGCAACATTTTCAACCGTGCGGCGCTCAACATCTGCCTGCTCTGTCGCAAGAAACTGCCCAACCTTTTTGGCCAGCAATATCTTTTCAATCCTTGTTGAATCTACGAGGCTCGCCATCGACAAATCCATGTCATTACCTTCTGTACTACACCTGCTAAAACTGATGCCATGTGCCAGTGGGTGTTCAATCTTGCACAGGAAGTTGATGATTTCGTCAACGAACGCTGACAAAACAAGGAAAAAACACGTCAAATTTTAATCAAAAACGGCACGACAATAGCTGAAAGTCATGGTGACTTTTTATAAATCAGGGTGAACCAACCATGTTGAAGAAGTCCAGTGCTGTGCCGTGATACCAGGCCCCCCTGCTATTGCGCCCATGGAAACCAACATGTCCGCCGGAAGCTGTTATCAGCGCGCCTGCCGCTATGCTATCCGGCCATTGTGCACTTCGATAGTCTTCCGCAGGTATCCACGGATCATTGGCAGCATGGATAGCTAACGATGGTATTTCGATCCGGTTCAGAAGCGGCAGACAGGAAACGCGAGCATAATAGTCGGCTGCATCCCTGAACCCGAAAACAGGCGCAATGACCTGTTCATCAAATGCCAGAACACTCGACACCGTCGAAGGGTCCACTTTAACTTTTGGATGGCTCAAGTCCTTAAGGTCATTGCGCATATTGTTGACCACGTACCGCGAATACAGTGTGTTGCGCGGTCGCTCCAGTTTCTTCTGGCTTGCTGCAAGATCTAGGGGCGCGGAAACGGTCACACAGGCAACCAGTCCTTCCGGAACATCCCCCTCGCCCAGCATGCGCAAGCCAAGCTGTCCACCCAGAGAAAATCCCATGAGATACAGCGCGGCATCCGGCATTTTCCGACTTAGCCACTTCAATGCAGCCCTCAGATCACTGGTCAGCCCGGCACTATAGGGCGGCTCTGATGTCTCTGCAGAAGGGCCAACGCCCCGGTAATTCATGCGCGCAACGGTATAGCCGGCCTCGACAAAAGCGCGCGCAGCATTGAACATGTAACTGCTTGCCTCAGAACCACCAAGTCCATGCACGAGCAAAATAACTCGGCCGGTATCGCGGTCGTCGGCAGGGTAGTTCATTGCCATGTTGATCGCCCCGACATCAATGGGCGCTAAAAGGCGCTCATCAGGCTGCAGAGCAGCGGGTGCGCTAACAAAACTGTTACGCAGGGTTTGCAAGTCACCCCCAAGCCACGGAGCCCGCGGGCGAAATGGAGCCAATTCCTGCCCGGCAAAAAACCTTCTCAGTCCGGCACCCACCAGTTCCATCAATCGACCCGGACTGTCAAAAAGTCACCCAAGGTTATGTGGCCTCGTTTGCGCCTGCTTTCCGCCATCAAAACGCTCGGCCTGTGAACGGCTCTGTTGATACAATTCTATATGGGCAGCAACGCATCCCCGGGCAGCTTCAATCAGGCGCGGAGTAAGCCCTTCGTAAAGCTCTTCCACTATAACAACAGGGTCTGTTATGCCACGGTGCAACATGTCTTCAACCTGTTGTTGGCGCATCATTCGATGGCTACGAATTTCGTCAATGCGGGATACCGCATTGTCAACCGGGTCGCCGTGACTTGGCATTAGTCGAACCGGGCCGACCTGCGCTATCAGTTCAAGGCTGTCCAGATAGTTGGCAAGATTACCCAGAGGCGGCACAATGACGGTTGTTGACCAGCCCATGACATGATCGCCTGAAAACACGATGTCCTGCGCCGCAAGATGATAACAAAGATGGTTTGGAAAGTGACCTGGTGTGTGCAGCACCGACAACCGCCAGCGCCCAGACCCAATCACTTCACCACCCATGAGCGCCCGATCCGGCACAAAGTTGGGATCGATATCCTCGTCACTGCCATGCAGCAACTCTTCCGGCAGTCCTCCATACCCATATACAGGAGCATCCAAACGCTTTTTTAAAGGGGTTGCAGCGGGACTGTGGTCCAGATGGTTATGGGTTACCAAAATGCCTTCTACCGGGCGGCCATTTACGGCGGCAACAACGGCGTCTATATGTTCGGCATCGTCTGGCCCGGGGTCAATCACCCACAAGGCGTCATCACCCACCAGATACGTGTTTGTTCCCGGTCCGGTATAATCCTTGGCATTGTCTGCCATCAACACAACAATGCCGTCAGCGACAGCAATAGGTTCACCGTAAACAGCTTTTGCACGTAGTGCTTTGGCCGCAACAGGGCTGGGCACGAGGCCACTGGATTGATAAGTCTGGTCAGTCACACGGATACTCATAGCAAATTTATCAGTTCAATCTAGCGATTATTTAAGGCAGGAGATACATGCCTTACCACTCACCTGTTTTCACGCTTTAGTGACAGGCAAGAGGTCAGCACGTTATCAGCCTGTTATCAGGATGCGCGTTCAAACTTTGTCGACAACAGAACACTGGTCTGCGTTCGCTCAACACCCTTTATACGTCCGATTTCATCCAGAACAGTATCAAGAGCGTTGGTGCTTTCTGCGCGCAAGTGCGCGATCAGATCAAATTCCCCCGATATTGTGTAAAGGCGGGTAACAGACGTGTGGCGACGACAGAAAGCCACAATCTCGTCCTGCGACCTGGGGGATATTTTCAGCATTACCTGAGCGCGCACCTCTCGCCCGGCATAATCGGAGCCAAGCCTCAGGGTGTATCCGGCGATAATCCCTTTCTGCTCCAGTTTGGTGATTCTGTCCTGTACCGTCGACCGGGACAGCCCCATAATCCGGGACAGGGCGCTTAGCGAAATGCGAGCATTCTGCCGCAGCACATCAATCAGTTTTTTGTCGGTGTCGTCCATATGACAATTCGCCGCTATTTCCGTTAAAATTTGTGCCTCAATACCTTAATTTGTACATTATGACCATTCAAATCGACCGATAATCTACCGTATTGTCGGCTATCAGCGCTTCGGGGTGGAGCGCATCGGGTTTCCGACACAATACCGCTATCAGCGGTGATTAAAGGATTATTCAATGCATAACGTGTTGTTGATGGGCGCAGGAAAAATCGGCGAAATGATCGCGACACTGCTGGCGGGGTCTGGCGACTATCATGTGACTGTCGCCGATTTTGACGAAAAGGCACTCGCTCGTATCGCTCAAGGCGCAAATGTCAGCACACTCAATCTGGATGTCACTGACACAGCTGCACTTGATAACGCCATGGAAGGCAAATTCGCGGTTCTCTCAGCTTGCCCATACGAAATGACGCGGCTGATTGCTCCGGCTGCGAAACGCGCGAATGTTCACTATTTTGACCTGACTGAAGATGTGGAGTCCACTCGTCTGACCAAATCGCTGGCGGTCGACAGCGAGTGTGCCTTTGTTCCGCAATGCGGTCTGGCCCCCGGCTTCATTTCGATTGTTGCGTACGATCTCGCTAAAAATTTCGACACACTGCACAATGTTCATATGCGCGTTGGGGCGCTGCCAAAATACCCGTCCAACTCACTGAAATATAACCTCACCTGGTCCACCGACGGCCTGATCAACGAATACTGCAACCCGTGTGAAGCCATAGTAGGTGGTACGCAATTGGAAGTTCCACCCCTGGAAGAGCTCGAGCGCTTCAGCCTTGACGGCATAGAGTATGAGGCATTCAACACGTCGGGCGGCCTCGGCACCCTGTGTGAAACGCTGGACGGCAGGGTCAATAATCTGAACTACCGCACCGTGCGCTATCCCGGCCACCGGGATATCCTGAAGCTGCTATTGCAGGACCTGCGCCTCAACGAACGCAAGGATCTGATGAAGGACATTTTTGAGCATGCATTGCCTGTAACCCTGCAGGATGTCGTGCTCGTGTTTGTCAATGTTTCCGGCGAAAAAGACGGCCGCTTCATGCAGGAAACATACGCCCACAAGGTTTATGCGCAGGATATTGCCGGCAAGCGCTGGAGCGCGATCCAGATTACAACAGCCTCGGGCATCTGCACAATGCTGGATCTGGTTGCTGATGGAAAGTTGCCGCAAAAGGGCTTCGTGCGACAGGAAGATACCAATTTCAACGATTTCATTGAAAACCGTTTTGGTTCCGCCTATGCCCGTTCTGTAGAGGTCCGGGCCCAGTTCAGCTCGGACCCCGAGGGAGGACCCTCATGGGGAAGGCAATGTCAAACAATCCATCTGATAACCAGACTACAATAACCGGCGGACAAGCGCTTGTGGAAGCGCTGGTCGCCAACGGCACGTCACTGGCTTTTGGTGTGCCGGGCGAAAGCTATCTGGCGGCACTTGATGCACTTCACGATACGCAAGATAACCTGCAGTTCATTACCTGTCGGCACGAAGCGGGCGCGGCCAACATGGCCGAAGCACACGGCAAGCTTACCGGCCAGCCCGGAATATGCTTTGTAACACGCGGGCCGGGGGCAACGCATGCCACCATAGGCTTACACACCGCTTTTCAGGACAGTACACCGATGATCATGCTGATCGGCCAGGTGGCAAGCGATCAGGTGGAACGCGAAGCATTTCAGGAAATTGACTATCGGCGTTTCCTGTCTGAAGTCACGAAATGGACTGCGGAAATCAACGACGCATCCCGCATCGCGGAATATGTTGGTCGCGCATTTCGGGTTGCAACATCAGGGCGCCCCGGGCCTGTTGCGCTCGCGCTACCGGAAGATATGCTGACCGACCTGTGCCCGCCTCAAAAGTCTGTTCCCTACACACCGGCAAAGGCGCACCCGGGCGCACAGGATATGGCGCAGTTACAGACTTTGCTGGAAAATGCGGAGCGCCCTATGGTGATGCTGGGTGGCAGCGGCTGGGACACTGCGTCCGCCGCGAACGCTCAGACCTTTATTGAAAACAATGACTTACCTGTGTGCGTTTCTTTCCGCTGTCAGGACCGGTTCGACAACCGGCACAAAAATTATGTCGGTGATATGGGCATCGGGGCAAACCCCGCACTGATCAGGCGCATGCAGGATGCGGATGTACTGTTGGTTTTGGGGCCGCGACTGGGGGAGATGACCACTGGCGGCTATACGCGCCTGACCGTTCCGGTTCCGGAACAAACTCTGATCCATGTGCATCAGGGTGCCGAGGAACTTGGCAGGGTTTACCAGCCAGCGCTTGCGATCAACGCGGCACCCACGACCCTCGCCCCTCTTCTTGCTGGTTTGAAGCTCACGCCGAATGGCGATTGGAATACGCTAACCAAAGAAGCACGCGCCGAGTATCTGGACTGGATCACGCCCGTCTCAAACCCCGGCCCTGTGCAGCTTTCCGAGCTTTATGCACACATGCGAGAAGCGTTGCCGGCAAACACAATCATCTGCAACGGCGCGGGCAACTATGCCGCGTGGCTGCACCGGTTTTACCAGTACCGGCAGTTCGGAACCCAGCTTGCGCCTACGTCCGGCGCGATGGGATACGGCGTGCCTGCGGCGGTTGCGGCCAAAATCGCACGGCCGGAAAGCCCGGTGATTGCTTTCGCGGGGGACGGGTGTTTTATGATGAGTGTGATGGAGCTGGCGACAGCGGCGCGCTACAACGCCAACGTTGTTTTTTTAGTGTTTAATAACAGTATGTTAGGCACAATCCGCATGCATCAGGAACGGGAATACCCCGAAAGGGTATCAGGCACCGACCTGACCAACCCTGATTTCGTTACGCTGGCGCAATCTTTTGGTGCGCTCGGCTTACGTGTTGAAAACACTGAGGAATTCGCCCCCGCGCTTGACCGGGCGCTGGCCGCCGGCACGCCCGCACTGATTGAAATTATCGTCGACCCGGAGGCGATTTCGCCCACAGCAACGCTTTCGGACCTCAAGAAATAGTATGAAAAAAACGCAAAAAAAGGCGTCAAAGTCGCCAAAAAGGGAACATTAATCATGAAAAACCGCGTCGCAGACATTCTGGCATCGATGGATATTGATGCGGGCGATTTTGCCACTGGCGATCTCGCCGTTCATTCCCCGATAGACGGGCAGGAAATGGGCCGGGTCAAAATGGATGACCGTGCATCGGTGGAGGGCAAAATCGCGGCGGCTCAATCCGCCTTCCTGACGTGGCGCAATGTGCCGGCACCCCGGCGCGGTGAACTGGTGCGCCTGCTGGGTGAGGAACTCAGAACGCACAAGGATGCGCTTGGTGCGCTCGTCACGGCTGAATGCGGAAAAATCCTCGAAGAAGGCAAAGGCGAAGTCCAGGAGATGATCGACATCTGCGAATTTGCTGTTGGCCTGTCGCGGCAACTGCACGGGCTGACCATCGCGTCGGAGCGGCCCGGCCACCACATGCGCGAATACTGGCAGCCGCTGGGGCCCGTTGGCATCATCTCGGCGTTCAACTTCCCGGTTGCGGTGTGGTCGTGGAACACGGCGCTGGCGCTGGTGTGCGGCGACCCGTGTGTGTGGAAACCATCAGAGAAAACGCCGATGGTGGCGCTTGCCTGTCAGGCCCTGTTCGAGCGCGCGGTGGAAAAATTTGGCAGTGACGCCCCCAAAGGCCTGTCCAGCGTGATTGTCGGCATGAAAGACGTCGGCGAGCAAATGGTGGATGATGCGCGCATTGCGCTGGTGTCGGCAACCGGCTCTACCCGCATGGGCCGCGAGGTTGGCCCGCGCGTGGCGGCGCGCTTCGGCAAATGCCTGCTGGAACTGGGCGGCAACAACGCCATCATCGTCGCGCCGAGCGCTGACCTTGACATGGCGATCCCTGCAATCGTGTTCGGCGCGGTGGGCACAGCCGGCCAGCGCTGCACCAGCACCCGCCGCCTTATCGTGCACGAAAGCGTCTATGACACTTTGGTGCCGCGCCTGAAGAAAGCCTATGAAGGCATTCGCATCGGCGACCCGCTGGCAGGCGGCACGCTGGTCGGCCCGGTGATCGACAAAGCGTCGTTCAACGGTATGGAGCGCGCGCTGGATGCTGCCCGCACTGAGGGCGGCACCGTCACCGGTGGTGGCCGCACGCTGGAGGGCACCTTCCCGGATGCCTTTTATGTGAAGCCCGCCATCGCGGAAATGCCGGGCCAAAGCGCCAGCATGTGCGAAGAAACCTTCGCGCCCATCCTGTATATCGTGAAATACACTGATCTGGCAGATGCCATTGCCCTGCAAAACGATGTGCCGCAAGGCCTGTCGAGCAGCATTTTCACCACCGACGTGCGCGAGGCAGAGCAGTTTATCAGCGCCAGCGGATCAGACTGCGGCATTGCCAATGTGAACATCGGCACCTCGGGCGCGGAAATCGGCGGTGCGTTTGGCGGCGAGAAGGAAACCGGCGGCGGGCGCGAAAGCGGTTCGGACGCATGGCGCGCCTACATGCGCCGCCAGACCTCAACGGTGAACTACAGCCGCGAACTGCCGCTGGCGCAGGGCATCAAGTTCGATCTGGATTAAAAGCCCTCGTTCTGGTGCCTTTTTCACTGTCACCCGTGGCCAACGCTTTTGCGGCCACGGGGTTCACATGGTTCCATCAAAGATAGTTGGGCGCGCGGCCATTATACAGCCGGTACAAAAGCCGGGCGTCGCGGGTCAGCGCCTGCGCGATAAAATCAAGGCCTTTGGCGCGGGGGGGTACATCGTGCATGCCGCCGTAGGCAAGGTCGGTCAGTAAAACAGCCGCATCATTCAGCCGCACAATCGGTTCTTCCATGTCCATCATGATGTCGTCGGTTGAAAGGCCGCCATGCTCCCGGTCGTAGGCGGCTTTGTAGCCGCGCATGTCGGGCGCATCCCACCAGTTGCGGTTTTTGATTGTTGGTTCTTTTGAGGCCGGTTCTTTTGAGGCTGATTCTGTTTCCTCGGCAGAGGCTTGCGGCCCTTCGTCTTCTACCGGGTCCGGGTCTTCATGCGGTTCCGGCGGCGGATACAGCGTTTCATGATTGATGCTGAGCGCTTCATAAAAGGGGCTGACCGTTTTGACGTGGTCAAGGAAACGCCCCTGCTTCATCAGGGTGATATGCACGGGCATACCGAGCCGTTCGGTCAGGGTGGCCATCACGCCCGCGCGCCATTCTTCGGCCTTTGCCGGGATGCGGTTGCTGGTGACAATCAGCGTATAGGGCTCGTCCACCGCCACCATCGCGCCCGCGTCGCTGTGGGCCCCGTGCAGGATGATCTGGCAGATGCGCCGCGTGCGCGGTGGCTTGCGCGACAGGGCGCGCATGCGGTTGTCGTGCGCGGCAAATGTTTCAAGGATGGTTTCGCGGATGTGCGACAGGTTCACCTCGCGCCGTTCTTCCCGGTTCAGGCGGCGGGGTTCATCCGATGCTGCTGCGGGTGATTGTTCAAGTGCTGGTTCGGGTGTTTCAGGTATTGGTTGTGATGTTTCTTGTGTGCTAGACGTGTGATCAGCCATGCCGACCTCCTGTAAGGTTGGTTGTGGTTAGGGCTTCGTGGGGTGGTCACACACCTTGCGAAGCCTGATTAAAGATAGTTGTAAATAAACTTAGTAGTTATTTTAACCACTTTTGTCAAGAGAACAGATGACCGATTTGACGCAAATTCATATGTTCGCCTATATCAAACTATGATGACACCTGCTCAATGTCGCGCTGCACGCGGTCTGCTCGGATGGCAGCAGCAAGAACTCGCCACTCAGGCAGAGATTGCTGTGAACACCATTCGCAAGCTAGAAGGTGGCAAGACTTCGCCGCATAAAAGCACGCTGAAAATCTTGAAAGCAACTTTCGAAAAAGCAGGCATCGAATTCACCACCGAGGGCGGCATCGGCGTGAAGCTGAAGGACTCATCATAAAGAGTATATCAGGAGATTGTTTTGGAAATTACCCGTGAACAACGCAAACACTGGGCAGAAGACCCGGACAACATCAACTTTAATAATTGGCTTAACCCACAAGTTAGAGTGAATGATCGCCTGTGCTTGGAGACCCTTTATGAAACTGCCAAAAAATGGGGCATAGATAAAGAGTATCGCCATTTGAACAATGGCCAACAGCGAATGAACGTTGGTAAAGCCCTGCGCAAGGTCGTGCCTCGGCATCTGTGGGAAAAATAAGATTTGAAGGCACCAATCTCAAATAAACTACGACGCCAGCCCAACATGGTTATGAAGTAATCTCATTTGTTCACTTTTTGTTCTTTATTATAAATCATTTCCAATGTATATTTACTCTTTGATCATCAAGCTTCCCAAGCATATTGCTGATTTTGAAATTGCTTTCCATAGCTTCTAAGTCATTGATGCAGAATCACTTTTCGAGCACTACGATATTCCGCATAAGTCTTTGAAAAAAAATAACTTTTAATGTTGTGTTTTGTCCGTTAGTTTTAGACCGTCAAGTAAATGAGGAGGCTAAATGCTACAGTCTAATATGTTTGCTAAGGATGTTTTAGTTAGCATCAAGCCTGAATATGCTTTCCGCATTTTGAACGGACAGAAGACGATTGAATTGCGGCGTAAATTTCCTGAAACATGTACAATCGGTGGCACAGCTTATATTTATACTTCGAGTCCAGTAATGGCTGTCACTGGCCGGTTCAAGATTAGCGACGTCAGAAAGCTCACGATTGAAGAACTATGGACAGAATATGGTGAAGCTGCCTGCATTTCTGAACGAGCCTTTTTTGATTACTTTAGCGGCATCTCATACGGCTACGCGATAGTTGTAGAAGACCCAGAGGAGCTTGATCAGCACATACCGCGCGACCTTTTGAAGGAAATTTTCAATTTTACGCCGCCTCAATCTTTCCGCTACTTGGCAGAGGGATTTGGGGATATGCTACAGGATGCAAGATTACAAATTTCTAATTGATACAAACGTCTTTATTGGACTTGAAGACGATCGAAATGTTGACGAGGTACTTGCAGCACTTTCTCGCAAATGTGCAGCTTTCAATGTTGGTATATTCACGCATGACGCAAACAACGATGACCTCAATCGTGATAAAGACGCTGACCGCAGGCAAAAATCACTAAGTAAGCTATCCAAGTTTCGGACACTTAATTCTCTCCCTGGAGAAAATAAAGAAGACCTTGAAAAACAATATGGTCAACTCCCTAAAATTAATGATGTTTGCGATGCAAGACTCCTGAATGCCGTCGCAGCTGGTGCAGTTGACTTTCTGGTCTCAGAAGACGCTGGGTTAAGAAAGAGAGCTTCCCGAGCGGGAATAGCCAGCAAGGTTTTTAGTGCACAGGAAGCACTGGAATGGGTAACCCAGACTTTTGAGCCCAAGCAAGTTCCGCTTGTACATATAGTGGAACAAAAAGCGCACGAAATTCCTAGAAATGACGAGATTTTTGAAAGCCTAAAAGAAGACTACAAAGACTTTGATGGCTGGTTCTCTAAATGCATCCACGAGCATCGCGATTGTTGGGTCGTAAAAGCGAACGACGAAATTGCAGGAATAGTAATTCGCAAAGATGAAACCCATAGTGAAGCCGCTACAAAACATCCGGGTCCAAAAATCCTCAAAGTATGTACGTTCAAAATGAAGCCAAGTTATCGGGGAGAGAAGTTTGGTGAGCATCTGCTCAAGCAGATTCTATGGTTTGCCACAAAAAACTCATATGATTTAGTATATCTAACGGCCTACCCAAAACAAGTGGCACTTATACGCTTGCTAAAAGAGTATGGTTTCAAGCCCACCGAGACAAAACCAGACGGCGAATACTTTCTAGAGCGAGAAACCAAACCCACCGAAGTGGATGTTAACTGCGGCAACGATGCTTTAAAATATGCCTATAGTCATTATCCCCACTACTATGACGGCTCCAAAGTCCAAAAGTATGCTGTCCCCATCTTAGCCGAGTATCACAACACTTTGTTTCCAGAAAAATCTGAATTGAAACAGCCAACACTTTTCGGATTTGATGTGTTCGCAGGAGTAAGCAAAACTCCCGGCAACACTATTCGCAAAGTCTATTTGTGTCGATCCCCCATTAACAGACTTACGGCAGGCGATCTATTGCTATTCTATAAATCAAAAGACCACAGGTATGAAGTTTCGCAAGCGGTTGTGACTTTAGGGATTTTTGAAAAAATGACTATCTGTGAAGACTTGGCAAGTCTGGTGAAAACCATAGGGCGTAGATCAGTTTTTAGTGAAAAAAAACTATCGAAAATGATGAAAGAAAAGGCTACCCCAATTAAGGTGATCGACTTTTTGCTTCTGGGGCATCTTGAACCCCCTATTGGCTTAAGAGAGTTAACTGAATGGAATGTTTTGAGTGGCCCACCTCAGTCCATAGGCAGCATTCCACATGAAAGATATAAAATACTCCGCCCAAAACTGAAGCTGGAGAGTCTAGAATAAATGGCCAAGGCGGTAGGACTTTTCGGTGTATCAGGGGTGGGGAAGTCTCACATGGCACGAGAATACACTTCTTCTGCACCCGATGTACTTCATGTAACTGCAAGTTCATTGCTCAATAAAGCAAGGGATATGTCTTCAGGTGACCTCCGAGTGCGCAACACAGCTGAATTGAAAAGCAATCAAGAGCTCATTATTTGGGCTTTGGACAAGATACGATCAGAGTTTCCAAACAACAAAATCATTTTCGATGGGCACCTTGTCCTAGATACGGATCATGGGTTGAAAGCCATAGAGCTCAGCGTCTTCCGGAAACTAGATTTAGCTGGATATATTCATTTGGTGGAGCCCAATATTGAGGCCTTAGTAAGAAGGCGTCTAAACGATAAAAAAAGAGACAGACCAGTCAGGTTAGTAGAGTACCTTAGAGAATACCAATCAAAGTCAATCGCTCTTTGCAAAGACTATGCTCTAGCGTTAGGCCGACCTCAAGAAACGATTCATGCAGGTGACACAAATGCATTAAGTCTCGCGCTAGACGAACTCATGTGATCGCTTGCAGTTCACTCCCGCCAATTTCCGGCCAAAGTCAGGCATGATCGCCCCCTACCCCGAGCGCGCAGCACCCCGGCTGTCCATCGCGACGTGCTTGTTTCGGTTTACTGTTAACCTGAAAATACGTCGATAAACACAGGCCTTGAAAGGCCAAGAGGAACAGGGTGTTTATAGCGCTTGTGTGCTGTTTGTCCGGAACCACCCTGCAATGGAATGGCGGTCACAATGTGTTGTCAGAACTTCATGGGCGACATCTTCGCTGAGGAACGCGACGACTGTTCCGAATTCCGGCACTATTGTTATTTCTTGAGAAGGCGCTTCCTTGGGATATATCACCAGTTCGCCGCCATCTTTGGGGGACCAGTTTTTGTTGAGATATATGACAATGGACAGTTTTCTGGTGTTGTCACCGATGAAGGCATCCCGGTGCCTGCGGTAAAAATCGCCTTGTCTGTAGCGTGAAAAATGGCTTTCGAAGGAAACCAGCCCAAGGAAAAGCTGCTCGTTCAGGTACATTTGTAAAGACGCTGCCCACGCCAACCATGCGGCGCCGGATTTGCTGGTGCCTTCAATCCACGATATTTCGTCGCTGCGAACACGGGAGTTCAGCTTGCTTTTCCGGTTTTTTCCGATGCCGGCCTTGTGAAAACGGGCGGGGTTCCTTTCCTGTATTTCATCACTGAGCATCCGGCAAAGCAGCGGCGGCAACGCGTTGGTCTGAACGCTGTATCCGGTATCGAGAAGGTTTTGCACCATACCATCGAAACCGGCCAATCGCTGGGCAGTGGCAAGGTCTGTTTGCTGCTCTGCGGCATGGGCAGATGCAGGAAGACGTTTTCCCGGCCCGGCCAGATCGCCGGTGGGTAAAATCCGTACGGCCATGGTGTGATCCTTTAACAGGATACGAAGCGGCGTATCAGGAAACAGAGCGGTCAGACAGGGCGGGCGGGACAGGAGAGAGCCGAAAAGACTGGGCCGCCTGAACAACCGCCACCAGCCAGGGCTGATGGCGGCGGGTCGTTATATTAGTCAATAACAGACAGGTTTTCGGCAGATGACTTGCCGTTTTGACCGGTCTGAAGCTCGAAAGACAGCTTCTGCCCTTCCTCCAGCCCGGAAAGACCGGCGCGCTCTACTGCCGAGATATGCACAAACGCATCGTTTGAGCCATCTTCAGGCTGGATAAAGCCGAAGCCTTTGCTTGAATTGAACCATTTTACTGTACCAGTAGCCATTGTAATTTCCTTTAACCAATGGGATTGGCGCGGGTCACACTATGTGCCCCACGCGTCTTTTAACGATCACATTGTCAGGAGAAAACTAAGCTAATCGGCGTACCGTTTGTTCAGGCACCACCAAACGAATGTAAAACGTAAGGCCCATATATGGGGTGTGCGCCCGGCAATACAATGCCGTTCCCCGATAAACGGGAGTGTTGCCCCGAATAGAGGGGGAGTGTTGCTGCACCTGCGCGGAAAGAACAGTGGCGGACGGCCTAGCCCGAGCGGGCAGCACCCCGGCTGGACGCCGCCACATTGGGAATGTTTTTGCCGGCAGCACCCTTGCCGGTGTTTAATTTGGCGTCAAACTTTCCGGGGGTGTGCTTTTGCGCTTTAACCTCGGCAGGGGTTGCGTCTTCGCCTGTGTCGTGCGCGGATGCCGGGGCCGCTTTTGCCGCATGCATCTCGGCCAGCCTCTTTTTCTTGCGCTCGCGTGCTCTGGCTTTGCTCATCGGGCTACCCTTTCTGATCTGTTGATCACCACCGTAGGCGATGCCCGCCCAAAAGGAAAGCCGGCGGCATTTTGCACCTGACAAAAACCGGCCATGATGGCTGTTTTGCATGCACCGGGTTTCGCAAGGCGACCACCGCCGGGGCGTAAGCAACAGGATTGCGCCGGGTCAAAACACTTATAAATATATTTTATACAATTATTGCGATAGAACACATTATTGTCTAGGTTACATGCAAGTGTCTGCCTGCAGACAGTTCGATAATGCGATGGGGGTCGTGGCAGATAGTTGTTTGGGAACGTTTCCAACGTTCGGACCGAACCATGTATCTGCAAAAATGACATCACACGAAACCCCGCCCTCTTCGCAACCGACCTGTCTGGCTACAACACGGGATTAAAGGCGAAAAAGGGTAATGATAGACCTGATAGACTTTCATCAGACAGACCAGGCGGCTTTTAACAGCTTTGGCTTCGTGGGGGCGGAAGACAGAAACACCGAGACCGGCGCATTGGAAGCGCTGGGCCCTCAGATAGTTTCGCCGGAATATTTCGAAAAACTGTTCGTCTGGAATGACTGGCGCCGAAATCAGTTCCTGAAGCTTCTCGACTGGCTTGATGAAATCAGGCGGAATGATATCAAAACCATGTGCATCTGGTTTGGTGGCTCCTTTACCGAAAAGAAGGATGAGCCTGCCGATATAGACCTGTTGTTGTTCTACACGACGATAGGCGTGGTGATGCCACAACCTCCGTACCTGAATCGCAAGGTTTGTGAGGAGCGTTACGGAATTGATCTCCGGTCAATGAATGTCAATCAAAATCCGGTAAATGTTGTGCATCAGGTAGTCCAGTATGTACTTTATTTCTCGCATCCGACTTCGACAAAAGCAGGAGCGCACGAGCCGTTTCATCGCCGGGCCATAATATCCGTACCGGGTGACGGGGTCGCCAAATGGCAAGACGGCTGACTTGAATAAACGCAGGATGAGAAACAACGACGACACGGCATGGAGAAGAGACGATGATGCAAAAATGGTTATCACGGATTTCAGCGGCAGGGGTTGTTGCAATCGTTGCTGCAACAAGCTCGGTATCTGCCTCTGACCGCCTGTTTATCGGCGCAACATGCAAATTCAAGGGTCTGGAAACGGAATCTGCAGTGCGAGAGCGCATTGAGAGACGCAAGAGCAGACGGACGCCTTACTATGGCGATATGGTTTCGCTCGAACTGCTGGAAAGACTGCGACTTAACTATGTTTTGGGAGATTTTGAAGCGCTTGAACTGGATCTGAACCAATTTCAATCGCTGGCCGAGAGTATTTTTGATCGGAACGGTGTTTATTTGATTGCCAATGCATTAGCCGCCGCCGATCTGATTGGCCGCTATGATGTTATTGAACAAATCCTGGACGAGATACCATCCCGGCGTTTGATATCCGAAAACCTGCGATCCGGTCGGGCGTTTGACGGCTTTATCTACTCCAACCGGGTCTTCAAGTCATATTTTGAAGCCAGACTGGCCATACAAAATGACGATTACGACAGTTTTGTTGGCAACTATTCGGTTATCCACAAACATATTCATTATCTGCGTCCGATTGTCGATCAGGTGGGCGATCTGGATGATGTGTCCGATGAGATAGCGGCTGGCTATATTGAGGACCTTTCCAAGAGCGAATATCTCCTGGCACGGCTCTTTATGGAAGCAAGCCACCATAGGCAGTGGGATGAAGGTGCGCTGGCGAAACCTCTTCTGGAAGCCTCAATACGGCCTGCCCTGCGTGAAAACTGCTCGTCCAATCTAAAGGTATTTCTGTCTCATTTGGTTGCGGACGTTTTTGAGGCACGGCCCACCCCCGGGGAACAGGCTACAAAATACTCGGACCTGCAAAACGCATTGCCAGTTCTGGCCTCGATAAATGCACAGTGGCAATCACTTCAAAATCCAGGGAAGAAAGAGGGACGCTGATGCGTAACCATATGTTTTTTAAAGCCGGTCAGGGGCCTTAGGTCTGCAATATGCAGGCTGGTTATGTGGATAAAACGCTGGGGTACATACCCAAGGCGGACCGCATAACCCGGCTTGAATAATGATCAGAAACCGGAAGGAGCAAATAGCTCCTGAACAACATTGCCGCAAATGGCTGCGACAGTGAACAGGGCAGTTTTGTCAAAAACCATGAATCAAAGGGAGATTGTATATGTCAGGTGCTATTCCGGAAATTGTCGTGTGGGGCTCCAGTGGTGGCGGTGGCGGATTCGATTGGGGAAGCTTCAGGTTTAATTTTAACAACATCTCCTATGACAACGAGGGCGGCGGTGGCGGTCAGTCTGAAACTGTGGATGATGTTGCCCAGGAAGAGGTCATTATACTGGAATTTCCCGATGGGTTTCAGATCACTGTCGATATCACTGGCCTGCCAGACGAGATTGTGAATGCGTTTATTGGCGCAGCTCAGTTGGCCAACACAGTGCAGGTCGTTGGCGATTTGTTTGCGGATTTACGTGATCGCGGTTACTCGGAAATCGTTTTGAACCACTCAGACACTGGCGTGCTGACGCCAAATGGAAGCCTCTATCGAACATGGGGGGAAATATCCGGGCATGAACCGGGTGGAGTTGCATACGCTCAGTTTACCGTTACCGGTAGCAATACAGCTTCGATTACTTTCAATACACATATAAATTGGGCACAACTGGGGAATGAAGAGGCACTGGTTACCTTTTTTCACGAGGTTTATCACCTCGTAAACGAAGTACCGGGAGTGCCTGTCGATGAAAACGCTGCAGAAAATGCAGCTCAAAACATCTTTAATCACGCCAATGCCCAGTATGGCTTTGATCTGGAAGGTTATCTATCCGGGGTTAGCACGGCGGAACACGGCCTTGGAAACTCCAACAATAATCACCTGACAGGTCAGTCGGGCCATGATTTTGTTCAGGGAGGTGCGGGCAATGATAACCTCTACGGACATGGAGGCAACGACGCGCTGGAGGGCGGTGCAGGTAATGACAACTTATTTGGGGGTGCCGGGGATGACGAACTCATTTCAGGTGGAGGCACGGATGAGCTATATGGAGGTTCGGGCAATGACAAGTATGTATTGGATGTATCACTAAACGGTAGCATCGGAGATACCAGTGGTTCGGATGATTACCTCGAAATCCAAACCACAAGTAACGTGACCTTCGACCAGCAGGGCAATCATCTCATTATTAACGGATCTGGTTCGCAATCGCTCACTATATACAATTGGTTCTCCGGGCAGGAAATCGAAACAGTTTCCTTGGCAAATGGATCGGTTTTAAGCGCACAAACCATCAACCAGATTATCGATATACAAAATGGCGGCGGGCTGTTTCCGCCCGTCGTGTTCGACCTGGATGGTGATGGAATTGAGCTATCGAATCTTGACGACAAAACCACAAAGATTGATTGGGATGGTGACGGCAGGAAGGAATGGACAGGCTGGGTTGATGCGGATGATGGCATTTTAGTCTATGATGTTAATGGCAACGGCAAAGTGGATGGTCAAGGTGAATTCACTTTCGCTCAATATGGCGAAGACACCCGCACAGACTTGCAGGGCCTCGCCACTTTTGACGACAATGATGACGGCAAAATCACCATGGAAGATGAGATTTGGTCTGATTTGTTTGTGTGGCGAGACCTCAATCAAAACGGCAAGTCAAATGGTAGGGAATGGTTCACTTTGGATGAGCTTGGCATTACTTCGATAGGTTTGGACAGTACCAATGAACTATCCATAATTGAGGGCAATGTTGTATTTGGCACGTCGACATTCACCCGCTCTGACGGTTCTGTTGGAATTGTTGGAGACGTAGCTTTGCGTTCGGATTCAAACGGGTTTGAGTGGCAAGCTGAAAGTGACCTGTTCCATCAGATTACGGATCACTTTGCTGCGACAGGCTCTGACCCTTATGCGATCTAAGCTGTTATAACTCAAGTTGGCGGACCACGCCGACTGAGGCATGGATGGGCGTTAAGTCGCTCCGCATAGCTTTGCAAAAGCCTTCAAAATCCCTTTTTTTGAAGGCTGAGGCAGCACCTTCAAGTACGGTTCATCTGCAGCAAATTCAGCTTGTGCAAACGTTTTGGTTCAACGAGAAGGCCACACCCGGTCGGCTCATGTCCATTTTGCCCCGTTACGGATGTAGCCAAACAGACGGCCTTATTAGCGCCGTTTAGAAATACCCGGCAGCATAACCGCTAGGCGAGAGACTTCATTCCATGTAACAGTTGGAGCCGGTGCAGTGGGAAGGGGACAAAAACATGCTGAAAGCCGTTGCGGTGAAGATAGACCAGATTTACGTGCCGGCGGCGCGGCGTCAGGAACTGGACGACACGAAGCAGGAAGAAATCACCAAAGGCCTGCTGAACGGCGATGCGCCCAAGCCCATCAGGGTGCGGGAAGGCAAGGACCGCTTTGTGCTGATCGGCGGGGTGAACCGGCTGGAAGCCTGCAAGGCGCTGGGTGAAACCGAGATCGAAGCCTATATCGTGCAGGCGCAGAAGTTCTAGCGCGGTTGATTTCAGGTGGCCGGAGTCGGCAGTTTGCTGCCGGTCAGCACCCGCAATTCCCGATTCGTTTGCTTTAAATTCATCTAAAAATTGAGCCAAATTTTAAACCTATTGCGAGGGTTGGCGATTTCGGGCTGCCCTTTTAACGTCTTGCGTTTGGCCTTATGGTCCTTGAAAACCAATAAGAACAGGTATCAGGCTTTCTTTGAAATTTTGGGGTCGAGGCTGAGCAAATGACATCAGAATATGACGTGAAATATGTGGTTCGTGACCACAATCTACCAAAGTACAAAAGTGTGACGCACATCGGGGGGGAATTGTCTACGGGGGACCGTTGGCAAATACCGGTGACCGAGGCCATCGACGGCATACGCACAGGCCGGTTTGCCTTCACCATCACCCGGCCGGATAATTCACCAGAGCCTTTGATGGTGCAGAGCCACCCGCTGTATGGCCAGATGCTAAAATCGGTGAAAGACGGGCGGGACCCGGAATCGCTGATTGCACTGCCGGAGCATGTTCCGAGCCTCTGTTAACAGGTAACAGGCGCCGCCCTTAGTCTTGCGCCCATCCATCGATGGGGCCAAGGCTGCTGGCGTCAATCAGCGGTTTTTCCGCCTCGGGCGCTGTTTGCTTTCGCACATAGTCCGCGAGCGTGGACACACCGCTTTTCTCCATCATATCGGCGAGCTCTTCAGGCGTGCGGTAGACCGTGAGGCGGCGGACCACTTCCTGCACAAATGCCTCGTCATACATGGCGTTCGATTTCGCGGTTGCTGTCATCCGGTCGATGGGCTTGAGAAACACCAGACCGTCAAAAGCATCCAGCATGGTCTGCCCGGGGGCAGCGTCCAGCATGTGGTTGCCGGCATAGGCCGCTTCGCCAAACGGTGTTCCGGTCAGATCAAAACCAACAGGCTGGTTGCCCTTTGCGGCGAAAGCGCTGTCCCAAAGGCCTTTCTGCATGCGGCCCCAATAATATTTCTTGCGGCTCAGCCCTTCCTGATCGCGCGCATCACCTTCAGCCTTTACAGACTCGATAAACAGTTGCTGCCCGTGCAAACGCACTGAAAAGCTTTTGTCCGGGTGCCATTGCCGAAAAAATGTGCCGGTGTTCCAGAAGTAGCTATCGTCTTTTTTGCGAACGCCTGTGTAGGCATGGCGGGTGTTGGTCAGGAAAACGCCTTTTGCGTTGCCGGAAAAACCGCCGAGCTCGTCCAGAATGGTGAGATACATATCATGGTCGCGGCCCGCAAGGGACTTCTGGGCAGCGGCATAGTCCGCAGCATTTTCAATTGACGGCCACAGCGACGGGGTTGACGCCGCAACAACATGCAACCGGTCTTCTTCAGGCAAAGCCCGGTTCACATCATAGATCATTGCCATCAGGTCCAGATAGGACTGCATCGGATAGGCGAACGGTGAATAGGTTGCCCTGAACACCGGATACAAAAGTGCCATGTCCTTCTCGGGGCTTGCCAGAAAAGCGTCGATATGGGGTTGCTCGTTGACCGAAAACAACTCGACAAAAATGACGGGCTTCAGGGCGACAAAACTGTCTGAGCGCACCAACTGCTGATAAAAATCGAACGGCTCTTTGGCCTGATGGTTAAAATCGTCAAACAGCACCAGGTCATGGTGCTTCAGTTTATCGACGATATAGTCGACGGGCGGCTTACCCCTGTTTTCAATCGCTGCGATATAGTCATTGAGCTCGTCCGCAGCGGAAACAGCAGCACCCGCCATCAGCCAGACACCCAGTGTCAAAGCCTGCATAAAATATTTCATGGTTCTTCCCTCGCTAAAGAAAGACGTGGGAAGGTAGTGAGTTTTTTCAAGAAAAAATTATCGGACGGTAGCTCGTGCTAGCCAAAAGCTGCCTTGCATGCAGCAACTGCCACAATGGCCCGGGGCTTTACGTCAGCCGCCTTGTCGTCGGGCTTGAAGAGGTTGGTGCCAAGCCCAAACCCATCGGCACCGGAAGCGGCAAACGCGTCCATGTTATCGGCGTTCACGCCGCCCACGGCAAACAGCGGCACATCATCCGGCAAGACAGCCTTCAGAGCTCCGATTGTAGCCGCCCCCTGCGCGCCGGCAGGAAACAACTTCAGCGCATCCGCCCCCGCGGCAAGCGCCGCGAAAGCCTCTGTCGCGGTTGCAAAGCCCGGAACCGAAAGCAATCCCAGCTCTCTGGTGCGCTTGATAACATCTGCATTCGTATTGGGGGAGACAATAACCCTGCCGCCCGCCTGCGCGACAAGATCGACCTCGCCGGTGTGCAACACAGTGCCAGCGCCGACCAGCGCATCTTCACCAAAGTTTTCTGCGAGCAGGCTGATAGAGCGGTATACATCTGGCGAGTTTAGTGGCACTTCGATGGTGGATATGCCAGCATCAATGAGAACACGCCCGATATCAACAACGTCGTCCGGAACCACGCCGCGCAAAATCGCGATGAGCCGCCCGGCTTTTGAATGAATCTGCTGCATTGTTCGCCTGACCTTTAAATACCTAGCCGGAGTGTACTTTCGCTATAGTTTAATTATCATATAAATGATATCGGGCAACCATGCCAGACTACCGTAACAAATAGCCAGCATAGCTGGTAAAGTATAGAGAACAACCATTGGCGAGCATGCGCAGGGAAACAGACATATTGATTGTCGGTGGCGGCATCAACGGCGCAGGCGTAGCACGTGATGCAGCGGGGCGCGGCCTTGACGTCACTCTTCTGGAGCAGGCTGATCTTGCCGGTGCAACCTCGTCTGCCAGTTCCAAGCTTATTCACGGCGGCCTGAGGTATCTGGAAAACTATGAATTCCGACTGGTGCGCGAATCTTTGATGGAGCGCGAGCGGTTATGGAAAATCGCGCCTCACATCATCACGCCGCTGCGCTTTATCCTGCCGCACCACAAAGGCCTTCGGCCTGCCTTTATCCTCAGGCTGGGCCTATTTCTTTACGACCACATTGGTGGCCGCAAGCTGCTGCCGCCAACCAGACAGCTGGATTTGCGATCAGGGGCAGCGGGCGAACCACTCGCGGACAGCTTCAAGCAGGGGTTTGAATATTCCGACTGCTGGGTAGATGACGCACGTCTTGTTGTACTGAATGCCATGAGCGCGGCGGAAATGGGTGCTGATATCCTGACCGGGCACACTTTTCTGGGTGCAAAACGAAAGAATGGCAGGTGGCTCGCCTCGGTGAAAACCGAACAGAGTGTCATTGAAGAGATAAGCGCACGAATACTGGTAAACGCGGCGGGGCCGTGGGTCGATAAAACGCTCAACGCCTGCGATGTTGGCCAGCAAAACATGGGCTCGGTTCGGCTCGTTAAGGGCAGCCACATCGTTGTGCCGCGCCTGTATGCCCATAACCGGGCCTATACTTTCCAGAATTCGGATGGCCGGGTGATTTTCTCTATCCCGTACGAAGGGGACTACACCCTCATAGGCACAACAGATACACCGTTTGAAGAAGACCCAAGAACAGCTGAAGCTGATGACAGGGAAGTTGAATATCTGTGTAATGCTGCATCGGAGTATTTCAAAAAACCGATCGTCCCGAATGATGTTACCTGGAGCTATTCAGGCGTGCGGCCCCTGTATGATGACGGGGCGGAAAGTGCCTCAAAGGCCACCCGCGACTATGTGTTGGAGTTGAACGCGCCGGACACACCCGAAAACGCCGCGCCGCTGCTCAGCATCTATGGCGGCAAGGTCACAACCTACCGGCGGCTTGCGGAAGAAGTGCTGGAAAAGCTGGAACCCTACACGGGTGAGGAACGAGGCCCATGGACGGAAAACGCTCCGCTGCCGGGTGGTGACCTGCCCGGTCGGGAACTACCGCAAAAAGCCCACACGGATTTCATATCGGGCTTGCAGAAACAAGTCTCCTGGTTGCCTGAAATGACGTGTGCAAGGCTTGCTGCATCATACGGCACACGCGTGCAGATACTGCTTGGGAATGCGACATGCCTTGAAGATATGGGGCAGCATTTTGGTGCTGGCCTTTATGAACGCGAAGTTGAGTATCTGCGGCAGCATGAGTGGGCAAAGTCAGCAGACGATATTTTATGGCGACGTAGCAAACTGGGCCTTCACATGACAAGCGGCGAACGCGCCGCCCTGACAAAATGGTTGAACGACTACCCTTCCCCATAAACGATGCAAGCCGCAGATATTGGTGCAACCTATTCCGCCGCCACCTCCGGAACCTGGGGCTTCAGGCCAATAAACCGCGCCGAGCGGCCAAACAGCAGGCGATTTACACCGAGCGCGGTCAGGACACAGAAAATCAACGTGATGAACATCAGATGGATATAGTGGAACGGCGACCATCCAAACGAGAAGACGCCGTACAGCAGCGTCCCTGAAACCACAGCAATAATCATCGCGCGGGCGTCAACGTCCTTAAACAGCAACCCGACCAGAAATGTCGACAGGATCGGCATGCTGAGCAGGCCATAGAGCTGCTGAACCGTATTAATGATGCTTTCCGCCTGCTGATACAGGGGCACCAGCGCAAGCGCCAACACGACAAAAACAGCCGTCACCCAGCCACTCAACACCTTCACTCTGGGTTCGGGATTGAAGTATTTTTCATGGATATCCATGACATAAAGCGCGGTTGAGGAATTGAGAATACTGTTGAAGCTGGTCAGGACAGCCGCCGCAATCGCCGCAGCAAACGCCCCCGACAGCCAAACAGGCAACACATCACTGACAATACGTCCGTATGCCGCGTCGCCAATATCACCATATAGCTTGTAGGACACAATGCCGGGCAAAACGATCATCGGGGGCACAATCAATAACCGGATGCCCGCTGCCGCAAACACCCCTTTTTGCGCTTCTTTCAGCGTGGGCGATGCCATCGCACGCTGGGTGATGGTCTGATTGGTGCTCCAGTAAAACACCTGAATGAAGATCATTCCGGTCAGAAGCGTATGCCACGGGATCGGGCTTTCATCGCTGCCGATCAGGGTCAGGCGTTCAGCCGGTATACCGGAAAAATCGAAATTAATGGCTTTCAGCGCAAGGAACACAACAAGGATGCCCATCCCGAGCAGCATGATGCCGCTGTAGGTGTCAGATACCGCGACTGCCCGTAGACCACCGAATATCGCGTAACATGCGCCGATAACCGCAAACAGGCTAGCAAGCACCATGATCGATACGTCAACACCAAACATGGACTGCATGAAAAGCGATCCGCCATACAACATGGCAGGCAGGAAAATGAAGATGTTGCCAAGCAGAAACATCACCGAAACCGTCGCCCGGATGTGATGATCATTATAGCGCTTTTCCAGAAGTTCGGTCGTTGTCGTGCAATTATTGCGGTAGTAAACGGGCAAGAAAACCTTCGCCAAAATCACAAGGCCCGCGACAGCCGCAAATTCCCACCATGCCAGAAGCGCCATCTGGTTGCCGTTCATGCCGACAAGCTGATCCGTGCTCAGGTTAGTGAGCGTGATCGAGCCGGCGACAAACACCCATGACAAACCGCCCCCTGCCAGAAAATATTCCTTGTTGGAATTACTGTCTGCACGCGTGCCGCGGCATTTCAAATAGGTCGCCAGTGCAATAGCGGCCGTGAACAACAGAAAGACAACCACCTGAACCGTTTGCAATTCCAACTGAACTCTCCCTGATTGCGATACACGCGCTTACGAAGCGCCCGGATTTGAATGCGCAGGCTGCCGCCATACGGTCACATCACGCGGCTGCACGTGCCGTTCCCCAACAACAAATTCTGCACCAGCCGAAGCAGGTGCAGCCTGCGGCACTTCCGCGTAATTGAATGCAAAATACAATTCACCGCGTCGGCACAAACGCATGTCTTGCGGTAGCCTGAAAGTTTCGACACCCTTCAGTCCACATTGGGCTTCAAAGAGGTCCTGCAAAAAACCGTCATCTGTGAGCGCCGCGAGATAGATGATATTGGCCGCCTGAACCACGGCGGGCGCGTCATCCGCGTAGGTGGCCAGCACTTCAACATCACCTGCGGGCTCCAGCTCCTCGCACCAGGAATGCACGTGATATGCCCCTTCGCCCCATATCAGTTTTTCGGGGCAATCGGGCCGCAGCGTTTCGACCGATACAACCTTCACCGGCAACACCTGCTGCAATGCACCCGGGGCCAGCGTATCGGGAATGCTGAATTCTTCGGTTTTGGCACCACTGCGCGGACCAAAAATAATCGTCGCCTGCGCTGCTTTGCATTTTCGGGCAAAAGCTTCGTCTACATGTGGCAGGCATGGCACCACCACGATCCTGTACTCGTCAAAAGAAGAGGCTTTCGAAATGAAGTCAACATCCACACCTAACCGGCGCAGCGCTGAATACCAGGCGAACTCGACACACACAAAATCATAACCGGCGCCCTGCTGCTCTATATCCGAATGCCACAGGGCTTCCACATCAGTCACGATCGCAACCGGTGATTTTGCCTTCTTCAAGGCCGCAATATCGATCTTCGATATATCCTTGAACACCTGCTCGACTTCAGGCCATGCCGCAGCGGGGACGTTATCGGGACGGCGCAGGCCTGCATGCATCTGTTCCTGGGCAAAAGGCACCTGCCGCCAGCGGAAATAGCTGACACAATCGGCTCCGTGCGCAAACGCCTCGAGGGACCACAAGCGAACCATGCCTTTTGCCGGTTTCGGATTATGCGGCGCCCAGTTTACCGGGCCAGGCTGTTGCTCCATCACCCAGTAACCGCCAGTTACGAAACTGCGCGATGTGTCATGATAGTAGGCACTGAAATCTGGATGTCCGGTTCGCATATAGCGGCGAACATCATCCGGCCCGGCGGCGCGGAAGAACATGTCTGTGCGCCCCAGCGGGTAATTGTCGTAGGAGGCAATGTCCAGATCCTTACCAAGCGCATAGGCGTCTACATACAGGTCTTCTTTCGGAATGAAGTTGTGTGTGATCCATTTGCCCGGAGCATTTTCCCGAATAACAGCGACCATCTTCCGGTGGAACTCCACCACCTTGTCAGAAGAATAGCGCCGATAGGCCAGTCTGTGAGCAGGGTTGGTCTCCGTCACCGCCCCGACCGGCAGTTCGATTTCCGAGAAATCTTTATACTCCATTGACCAGAATACAGTGCCCCAGGCAGCGTTCAGCTTTTCAATATTGGCGTAGCGTTCTGCGCACCAGTTCCGGAAGCCGGTTCTGGCGGCCCGTGATACGCTAAGCGCGGTATCGTGACAGCACAGTTCGTTATCAGTTTGCCATCCAACAATATCGGGGTGCCCGCCATAGCGTTTGGTCAAGACATCCGTAATCCGCAAGGCTTCCTGAAGATATCGTTCGCTTGAAAAATCATAGTGCCGCCGGGAGCCAAAGCCGCGCGCTTTACCTGTCGCAGGATCAACCGGCAATATCTCGGGAAATTCATCAATCAACCACTTGGGCGGTGTGGCCGTCGGCGTGCCAAACACGATCTTCAGCCCGGCATCGGCCAGCGTTTCAATGGCCAGGTCAAGCCATTCAAAATGAAAATCATCCCGCGCGGGTTCTATCCGCGACCAGGTAAACTCTCCGATGCGAACATAAGATAGCCCCAGTGCCTTCATGTCAGCAGCGTCCTGCTGCCACATGTCTTGCCGCCAATGCTCAGGATAATAGCAAACGCCCAGCATGTGTTCTCCCGGCATCCTTGCCCCAGCGTTCGTGCGTGCCGGCGGCGCACGCCCTGTCACGAGCGCAGGTATTATTTATATGACTATATTTCAGCGGTCACGCTAGTATGATCACTTGCCACCGTCAATAGGAGCAGCCAGATTGGTATCGGGTTGAAACCAAACGACGAAAGCGCTTTTTACCGCGCTGCAAACCGCGAACCCTGTGAGACGATCCTATGCCGACGAAAGCTCAAAAGCACATTCCTTTTCAGGGCGAAAATACCTGTGTGATTGTTACCGTCGAGGCCGGCTTTGCCGCGATAAAATACTGGGGGCCACGGCTTGAATTTGCGACCGCCGATGAAATAGACACACTGCTGACCAGAACGCCCGCCGTGGGCACGCCGTCCATCGAAACTCCCATATCGCTGTGTCCCACACTCGGCTCCGGTTTCTCGGGCACCGGCGGCATCGAATTGCACCGGCAAGGGCTTGCATGGGACTTTAACCCGCAGTGGCACGAAGTCGTACAACAATCACCTGAATACCTTTGCCTGAGGCTTGTCGATGACATCAGCAAAGTTGATATCACGCTTGCACTGAACTTTTGCCCGGAAAGCGATGTTTTGAAGGTCACCCATACGGTCACCAACACAGGGCCTGCAGGTCTGACAATAAACTGGTGCTGCGCGGGAACGCTGCCGCTACCCGGCGACGCCACAGAGTTAACCGGGTTCCATGGCGGCTGGGCACAGGAATTCCAGACCCAATCCACCACACTGATAACGGGTGCACATGTTCGCGAAAACCTGCGCGGTCGTACCTCACATGCCAGCTTCCCGGGACTGTTGGCCCATGCAAAACAAACAACGGAAACCCAGGGTGCAGCATATGGTTTTCATCTGGGCTGGAGCGGCAATCACCGACTTGTGGCGGAGCGTTTGAATGATGGCAGGGCGATGGTCCAGATGGGCGAACGCCTGTTGGCAGGTGAAATGATCCTCGGTGAGAGCGAGAGCTATGAAACGCCAGCGCTCTATGCGTCCTTTTCGGCCACAGGGTTTTCCCGCCTGTCGCAGAACTTCCATCAGTATGTGCGCAAAAACCTGCTATCTGAAACACTGAACAAGCCGCGCCCCATACACTACAACACATGGGAAGCCATCTACTTCGACCATGATGCCGGGAAACTGAAAGCCCTTGCCAGTAAAGCAGCTAGCGTCGGGGCGGAACGGTTCATACTGGACGATGGCTGGTTCCTCGGCAGACGAGACGATACCGCAGGCCTCGGCGACTGGTACATTGACACCGCCATCTATCCCGAGGGCCTGTCTCCCCTGATTGATCATGTGGTTGAACAGGGTATGGAGTTTGGCTTGTGGGTAGAGCCTGAAATGGTCAACCCGGACAGCGACCTTTACCGCGCACACCCGGACTGGGTGCTGTCATCGCAGACGACCGGCCAAATCCCTTCCCGAAACCAGTTGGTTCTGGACCTGACGAATCCGGAGGTGACGGACTATCTTTTTCGGCGGCTTGACGCGCTTCTCAGCGAGAATGCGATCTCCTATCTGAAGTGGGATATGAACCGGGACATTCATCACCCCGGCAGTCTAGGCAAACCAGTGGTTCATCAACAAACAAAGGCACTTTATTCTCTCATCGAAAAACTCCGCGCCGGGCACCCGGCGATTGAAATCGAGAGCTGTTCTTCTGGTGGGGCCCGGGCCGATTTCGGCATTCTGGAACATACAGACAGAATCTGGACATCAGACAACAATGACGCCCTCGACCGATTGCAAATTCAAAAAGGCATGTCGTTCTTTTTTCCGAGTGAGGTGATGGGCTCCCACATAGGCCCGCGCGAATGCCATATCACCGGCAGGCACTTACCCATGACCCTGCGCGCCGCAACGGCACTGTTTGGCCATATGGGCATGGAACTGGATTTAACCGAGCTGACGGAAGCGGAAGAAACAATATTGGCTTCTGCGATCGCACTGCACAAAAAACACAGGGCGTTAATCCATTCGGGTAAGCTGGTGCGCATGGAAAACCAACCACATGCAAACGCGTTCGGTATTGTGGCGAAGGACAAATCCGAAGCCCTGTTTTCCTACACGCAAATCGCCAGTCGCATGGATATCAGCCCCGAGGTTTTTCATTTTGATGGATTGTCTTCAGGAGAAAAATATCAAATGAAGCAGGTCTGGCCCACCGGAGGTGACAAGGCTGGCCGGGGCCCTCATCTGGATAGCGCCGTTTTTTCAGGAGAAGCACTGATGGCCGCTGGCATGCAATTGCCGGCAATGCGGCCCGAAACCGCCTTGATATTTTACCTGACGCAAGAATAGCCCCCTGCCTGCGTCAAGCTTGCCGGGCTTTCTCGCGGGCAGCACCAATCAACTCCATCGCTTCCTGAACAAGCGCAAAACTGGCCGCATGCGCGGCATCTGCATCACCGGCCACAATCGCGTCATGGATTTTACGATGATCCTCAATGCTTGCCAGTGCAACGCCCTTATACTGGTTGGTGAGCCTGATACTGATGCGCAAGGCGGTATCCACCAAATCCTTAAGCTGGCTGAAGAAACGGTTGCCGCTGGCCTCCAGCAAAGCAACATGGAAAGCAATATCGGATGCCAGGGGGTCATCATCCCCATGTTCAGCCGCCCTCATGCGGTCCAGCGCATCGCCAATGGCCTGCTTCTGTTCTGCCGTTGCCCTCCTGGCCGCCAAGACCGCAGCCTGAGGCTCAATTGAAAGGCGAATTTCGGTGAAGTCGCTCAGAAGGTCGATTGAGAACTTGCGCTCCAATAGCCATCTCAGAACGTCCGGGTCCAGCAGATTCCAGGACTGTTCGGGCTGCACCCAGGTTCCTTGCCGGGGTCGCGCACGCAAAAGCCCTTTTGATGTAAGCATCTTTACCGCTTCACGGAGCACGCTCCGGCTCACACCAAATTGCTCGCACAGATCCGCTTCGATCGGGAAAGAGTTCTCTCCGCCATACTTGCCCTGAACAATGGACAACCCAAGCTGGTTGACGATCTGCTGGGTAAGGCTATGTGATGCGATTATCATGGTTGGCTTTCTTTATGTGCAGCAACGCCGGAGTACGTATTTTCCGGCAATCCTCTCGTGCCTGTTTTATACACGAAAACATTTCCTGCAGAAGGCTCTTTGGCCAAACGGGTCTCAGGTAATCCGTCCTTCGCAGACGTCACAAACATCAGGTCCAGATTATCGCCACCAAAAGCAACACAAGTTGGCTGGCTTGCCGGAACAGAGACCCGGTCGATGATGTCTCCGTCAGGATTGAAAGCGATCACCTCACCCAGCCCCCATTGCGCGCTCCATACGTTGCCATATGCGTCAACCGCAGCCCCGTCAGGCGCGCCGCCTTCAGGCGACTTCGCAAAAACACGTTTGTTGCCGAGCGTTCCCCGTTCGGGCGAGAAATCATATTGAAAGATTTTACCCGTCAGACTGTCTGCAAAATATAGTGTCCGGCCATCAGGGCTCCAGCAAAGGCCGTTGGAGATATTCACAGCCTGTTCGTGCTGGCTGCTGTGCCCGTAAGGACCAAGGCAGAACAATCGCCCTGTTGCGGGAACGCCGTTCCCCGGTTCAGCCATCATGGTACCAGACCAAAATCTCCCCTGCCGGTCTGCGCGACCATCATTGAAACGCCCTTCACCGGGCAACATCGGCGGCTTTTCTATCCAGTCGGCTATGCCAGTCTGAT
This sequence comes from uncultured Kordiimonas sp., assembly GCA_947503625.1. GTDB lineage: Bacteria > Pseudomonadota > Alphaproteobacteria > Sphingomonadales > Kordiimonadaceae > Kordiimonas. The sequence goes on from CANNEK010000001.1 coordinate 1,360,420, forward strand.
AGTTGAAGAAAGCGAAACCACGGGCGAACGCGGCAACAATGGTTGTGGGGCTGGAGGTGAAAGCAAACGACCCGAGCGGTTCAGGCACATCGATAACCTGGGTCTGTCTGTTTTTGAAATCATGGTAATAAAGCTTGCAATCAAGGATGTCGGTCCACCAAACGGAACCGTTATCCGGCCGCCATTGAACACCTTCTCCCAGCTTGTTGTTCACCACAATTTCGTCCACTAGGGTACAGGGCTTCAAAGATTGCTCCTTGGCGGCATTACCGGCTCAATCGAAATAGCAAATCAGCCAATTTCAGGATGTTTTCGAGGTTTATAATTATGATATATATGATTAAAATACAAACCATACAGCGCTTATTTTTCCGCACGGCACACCACCCTGCAAGCAACCAGACAGTCTAGGACAACACGTTGAAAAGGGATGCACTATCAATGGAATATCCCCGGTACCAGGACCTCGAGGGCAAAGTGGTTTTCATCACGGGCGGCGGCTCCGGCATTGGTGCTTCTTTTGTCAGGGCCTTCGCCAGCCAAAAAGCGAAAGTCGCCTTTGTTTCCCTGTCCTCGGACCCTGCAGAAGCATTGTGCGATGGCGTTGAAGCCGAAACCGGCAACCGGCCTCTTTATATTCAGTGTGACATCCGGGATGTAAGCGCCCTTCAGGTCGCCATCAACGAGGTACGCAGCCAATTTGGCCCGGTTTCCGTTCTGATTAACAACGCGGCCCGCGATGACCGACATGACCTTGAAACCTATAGTGCCGAGGATTGGGACAATTCGCTGGACACAAATTTGCGGCCTCATTTTTTTACAGCGCAAGCCTGTATTGAAGACATGAAAAAACAGGGCGGCAGCATTATTAACCTGGGGTCAAACTCGGCGATACTGGGGCTCGCCGGGTACGCGTCCTATGTTACGGCCAAGGCCGGAATTGTAGGATTGACCAAAGCACTCGCCCGCGAGCTTGGGCCCCACAACATCCGAGCAAACGTATTGATCCCCGGATGGGTTCTGACCGAGCGGCAAAAGAAACTGTGGGCAACACCTGAAGCAATACAGGAATGCCTTGACCAGCAAAGCCTTAAAAGGACGATTGCTGAAGAAGATGTTTCCAATTCCGCGCTATTCCTTGCATCTAACGCATCTGCGATGATCACTGGTCAATCGCTTATCATTGATGGCGGACGTGTTTGATGACCAGGGCCTGCATGATTGCGATCGATTGGGGCTCCAGCACGTTCCGGGCTTTCCTTGTTGATGCAAAGGGCCGGATCATGGATCGCTACAGTAGCTCTGACGGCGTGTTGACCATGTTCGGAAAATCCTATTTGGACGTTATCGATGGCGTATGCGGGCGGTGGCTGGACCAGCACGGTGACCTGCCCATTATCATGGGTGGTACGGTCGGCAGCAGAAATGGCTGGCAGGAAGCTCCCTACATACCCTGCGCCGCCTCCGGCAGCAGTTTGGCAAAAATGACGGCATGTGTTCAAAATAGTGCGGGCCGGAATATTCGAATTGTCCCCGGCGTGTCCGGCCCTAACATGTTTGGTGGCCAGGACGTGATGCGCGGCGAAGAAATCCAGATTTTTGGAGCTCTGGAACCCCTGCAGCTAAGGGATGCCCTTGTTTGCCTGCCCGGAACACACAGCAAATGGTGCGAAGTGAAAGCCGGAAAGATAACGTCTGTCACCAGTTTCATGACAGGCGAAATTTTTGCGCTTGTGCGCCACCACAGTTTTGTCGGGGCCGTCATTGAAGATACTGAATTTGACCCCGGAAGTTTCAGGCAGGGGGTCGAGGCAAGTGCGTCTGCAGCCGGGTTGCTGCATCAATTGTTCTCCCTGCGCGCTGACGCACTGCTTGGGCATCTAACCTGTCCGTCCCGTGAATCCTATCTTTCAGGCATGCTCATTGGGCACGAAATTGATGCTGCAGTGAAGGCGCTTGGAAACGTTCCTGATGTCCTGCTGGTGGGCGGCGAGGGCCTGAACCAGCGTTACGAGACGGCGCTCAACGACCGAAATATTGGCACTGTCAACGTCAGTGGGGAAGAAGCCTTTGTTACAGGCATCTCTCTACTCAAGCAGCTGCAGCAACAAAAACGGCCTGCGAATGTCGCCTGAAGAGGCATGGACACTTGATTGGCCAGCCCCTCATTCCGACTTGCCGTCATTTTTCCGGCAACGCCGCATAATAAAAACCCCCAGAGCTATGCTCCAGGGGTTTTTAAATTCATTGTGGTAAGTGGGCGCAACTTTTACTGCGACACCAAACCATCACGCTCAAGGCGTTTACGCTCCAGTTTACGAGCGCGACGAACTGCTGCCGCCTGCTCGCGAGCCTTCTTCTCAGAGGGCTTCTCATAGAAGCGACGCATTTTCATTTCGCGGTAAACCCCTTCGCGTTGCAGCTTTTTCTTAAGCGCACGCAGAGCCTGGTCCACATTGTTATCCCGAACGGAAACCTCCATGGGTTTCTCACTCCTTTCATAGCCAAAATTCGTGGGTAGCAAGCCGGGCGCATACCCACAGGGCAGGCGCGGTATAACAAAGGCTTGAGTGCCGCACAAGTTAAAAACCGTAAAAAGCCATGCCCGGCAACACATAAGCGGCCAGCCACGTCTCAAATCGACAATATATATAGCACAAAGTCCGCCAGCCTGCAAAAATGCGGCAACTTGTCATTCCCCCACCTCCGACATACGTGGTATTATAATCACAGAAATGTGCGATTCGGTTTGAGAAAGACATAGCAATGAACGCCCGGAAGAAAACTGATCAAACCCCCGAAGAACTGCGCGGGCCGCTGCTTGAAGCCATGGATCAGCATGTCCCTTTTGATGGCTGGACACAAAAGGCTCTTGAAAACGCAGCCGCAGACATTGGCGTTACACCGGAATTCGCTGAACTGAGCTTTCCCCGCGGTGCGATAGAAGCGCTTGAGATGCATCTCGCGCATGAAGACGAAGAACTGGCCGCAAAGCTGGAGACACTCGATCTTGCCTCAATGAAGATCCGCGATAAAATCACCACGGCCATTCGGACACGACTTGAGATGAATATACATCGCCGCGAAGCCGTCAGGCGCGGTCTGGTCACTCTTGCGTTGCCGCAAAATGTGGTGCTGGGCACCAAAGCTTTGTGGAACACCGCAGATGTCATGTGGCGCGCGGCAGGCGATACGTCGACAGACCACAACTGGTACACAAAACGGGCGACGCTAAGTGCCGTTTTCAGCGCTGTTTTACTTTTCTGGCTCAACGACGAATCTGACGATTTCTCGGAAACATGGGCGTTCCTTGATCGCCGCATTGAAGATGTGATGAAAATAGAAACCGCAAAGTTCAGGATGCGCCAAAACAGTGCCAACCTCCCGTCTATTGCACGGTTTCTGGGGCGGCTTCGCTATCCCGGCGCCTGAAGCATGAGCAGATAGGTATGGCAGAGAAAACCAGCCCATCCTCATTTGCCGAGTTAAGCCGGCTTCCTCTGGTTGGGGCATCCGTCATTGACCTTCTTGCCGGTTGGCGACGCTATCTGGAAACCGAACGCCGCGTATCACCGCATACCCTCGACGCCTATGGCCGAGATGTCGGGGCGTTTATTGCTTTCCTGAGCGATTACAAAGGCACAGTCATCGAAACTGGCGGCCTTGCAGCGTTGGAGGTGCGTGACTTCAGGGCCTTTCTTGCTGCAAAGCGCGGCGACGGTCTTTCACCACAGTCAACCGCGCGCATCTTATCCTCCATACGCAACCTTTTCCGCTTTATGGCGCGGGCGCATGGTTTGGAAAATGATGCTGTCGAAGCTGTGCAATCCCCGAAGATACCTCACAGAGTGCCCCGCCCCCTCTCGGAGGAAGCCGCCCGGTCTGTAGTGGAAATTATACCGGATTTCTCTGATGAAGACTGGATCGCGGCGCGCGACGTTGCCGTCATCTCCCTGCTTTATGGCGCGGGTTTGCGTATTGGCGAAGCCCTGGGCCTGAATGCTGGCGATGTTCCCGAGGGTGACACAATGCGTGTACTTGGCAAGCGCAACAAGGAACGTATTGTTCCCGTCCTGCCAACCGTCCGGGAGGCCATTCAAACCTATATCGCACTGTGTCCGCACGCTCTTGCATCCGACGGGCCCCTGTTTGTGGGCAAGCGCGGCGGCAGGCTGAACCCGCGTATGATACAAGCAGCAATGCAGAAGGTAAGGGCAGCACTTGCCCTGCCTGAAAGCGCAACACCTCATGCGCTTCGGCACAGTTTTGCCACGCATCTTCTTTCGCGCGGCGGTGACTTGCGCACCATTCAGGAACTTCTGGGCCATTCAGACCTGAAAGCCACACAAATCTATACTGAAGTAGATAGCGCACGACTTCGGGATGTGTATGATCGGGCATTCAAAAGAAGGTAAGCTATGTCCCGACAAGGCAATCACGATCAGAAACCGGAAAACATCAGCCGCTGGCTACAGGGGCTGCGCAACGGTGAACTGAAAAGCTATGAGACCCTTCGGGGGTGGTCCCTGACTGCGCTTTACTTCACACTCGCCGTATGGGCTTTGATGCTGTGTTATGCCTGTTATCAGTTCTGGTCGTATCTGCTGGAACAGTCTTCAGGTAGTCTGATACTGCCTTTGAGCATTGTGCTTTCAAGCCTTGCTACCTTTCTTCTGTCTGCCCGTGCAGGCAACATTTTTTTACAGGCGATGCGCTCTGGCCGCAAGTTGCCAAAAGTTGCGCTTTCACCGTTCCTGGCGATCGCAACCACCATCGTGCTGGCGGGGCGGGCTTTTGCAGGAGCCTGATAGCAAACTGCATCAGTTTTAAAAAACGTCCGAAAATAGCGAGTACTGAACACCGAGTTGCGCTAGGTTCAACTCATGAACACACCGAACCAAAATGACCCTCATCTCCTGTATCAGGCGCTGCTGACGCGCGACAAGCGGTATGATGGCAAACTGTTTTTCGCTGTCACCAGTACGGGTATCTATTGCAGGCCCATATGCCCGGCCCCGAAACCGAAGCCGCAAAATGTGCTGTATTATGCCGACGCACAAACAGCCGCCATGGCGGGTTTTCGGGCCTGTAAACGCTGCCGTCCGGAAACCCGGCCGGGAAGCCCGGCATGGGAAGGCACCAAAGCGACCGTAAGCAGGGCCCTCAGGTTGCTTGCTGCCGCCGACGGCCCTGAAAGCCTGAGTGCCTTATCAGACAAACTCGGCGTGACAGACCGGCACCTGCGGCGACTGTTTAAAGAGCATCTGGGCAAAAGCCCGATGGAGATCAAACAGCAGAACCGGCTGTCGCTTGCCACAACCTTACTGGCAGACCCTGATGCCTCAATCGCCAACGTCGCTTTTGCGTCCGGCTTTCAAAGCCTGCGCCGCTTCAATGACGTGTTCAAACAGGCCTTCGGCACCGCCCCCAGTCAATGGAGAAAATCATGCCCGCCCCTTTAACCAAATGCCAGCTTGAAACACCTGTTGGCGATGTGACCCTTGTTCTTGATGGTGACACTGTTGTGGTTTGCGAATTCGGTGATCGTGAGGCGCGCGTCGCACGGCAGCTTGAACAGTATTACCCGGACCGGCAAACGATGGCAGGCATCTGTCCCGAGCCTGTGAAGAGGGCTTTCGCCGACTATTTTGCAGGTGAGCGGGACGCGCTTGACCGGATCAGGACCAGCCCTGTTGGCACCGAGTTCGAGAAACGCGTATGGCAGGACCTGCGCAGCATCAAGGCAGGCAGGACAGACAGCTACGGTGCCATGGCAAAGCGCCTGAATTCCAGCGCGCGTGCAGTAGGGCGCGCCAATGGTCGAAACCCTATTGGCCTTATTCACCCCTGTCACCGGGTTATCGGCGCAGACGGCTCGCTAACCGGATACGCTGGTGGGCTGGACCGTAAGGAATGGCTACTGCGTCATGAAGGCGCCATTCTGGATCTTGGCTGATCCGGAACTGGACTGAAAAGAAAAAGCCCCGACAATGTCGGGGCTTCGCAAGCTTTTAAAGGCCAAAGGTCTTACATGTGAATGGTGCGACCATGCACGGCAAGGGCCGCTTCCTTCATTGCTTCCGTTTCGGTTGGATGCGCATGACATGTCAGCGCGATATCCTCGGCGCTTGCACCGAATTCCATCGCTGTGGATGCCTGTGCGATCATGTTACCTGCGTCCGCACCGATGATATGCACACCAAGGACCTTGTCGGTTTCCTTATCTGCAAGGATTTTGACAAACCCGTCGGTTGACATATTGGCTTTGGACCGGCTGTTTGCCGTGAACGGGAACTTGCCGGCGGCGTATGCCACGCCAGCTTCCTTCAGTTCTTCTTCCGTCTTGCCAACGCTGGCGACTTCAGGGTGCGTGTAAACAACACCCGGAATAACGTCATGGTTCACATAGCCTGTGAGCCCTGCGATATTCTCGGCGCAGGCAACACCTTCATCTTCGGCTTTATGCGCGAGCATGGGCCCTTCAACCACATCACCAATCGCCCAAACGCCGGGCACATTGGTTGAAAAGTCATGATTGATCTTAACGCGCGAGCGATCGTCCATCTCGACACCAATCGCTTCGAGACCAAGCCCGTCTGTGTATGGCCTGCGGCCAACGGACACCAGCACACGGTCTGCCGTAATGGTTTGCGCGTCGCCGCCCTTCACCGGTTCGTATGTCACTTTCACGCTGTTCTTTAGCTTCTTGACATCGGTTACCTTGGATGAAAGCTGCAGCTTCATGCCTTGCTTCTTGAGGATGCGACCGAACGTTTTGCGCACTTCCATGTCCATACCCGGCAGCACCTGATCCATGAACTCGACAACAGTCACTTCAGAACCGAGACGGGCCCATACGGAACCCAGCTCAAGACCAATCACACCGCCGCCGATGACCACCAGATGCTTGGGCAACTTGGAAAATTCCAGAGCGCCTGTTGATGACACAATCAGGTCTTCATCAATCTCGATACCCGGCAGGCTTGCCACGTCGCTGCCAGTGGCAATGATTGTGTTTTTGGCCTTCACCGTTTGGCTGCCACCGTCGTTCAGGGTAACTTCAATGGTATCTTTGGCGGTGAACCTGCCCGCGCCTTTTATCCAGTCAATCTTGTTCTTCTTGAACAGAAACTCAATACCACCTGTCAAACCATCAACGGTTTTGTCCTTGGCGGCCATCATTTCCCCGAGATCGAATGAAACACCCTTCGCGCTCAGGCCAAATTTGCCAAAGTCATGCGCTGCCTCATGATACAGATGAGACGCATGCAAAAGCGCTTTGGATGGCATACAGCCCACGTTGAGGCACGTTCCGCCAAGTGTATCGCGCTTGTCGATGCACGCCGTTTTGAGGCCAAGTTGTGCCGCGCGGATGGCAGCAACATACCCGCCGGGGCCGGCGCCGATTACAACAACATCATAAACTTCAGACATTCTTTTTTGCCTTACATATCAAGGAGAAGACGGGTTGGATCTTCGAGCGCTTCCTTAACCCTCACAAGGAAGGTCACTGCTTCACGGCCGTCAATAATCCGGTGATCATACGACAGGGCCAGATACATCATTGGGCGAATGACGACTTCGCCGCCGATGGCCATCGGGCGTTCCTGGATTTTGTGCATGCCGAGGATTGCTGACTGAGGCGCATTCAAAATCGGGCTCGACATCAGGGAGCCGAAAATACCACCATTGGAGATAGTGAAAGTGCCGCCCTGCATGTCGTCGATGGTCAGTTTGCCGTCACGTGCTTTTTTACCATACCCGGCGATAGACAGCTCTGTATCGGCGAAAGACATGTCCTGCGCGTCCTTAAGTACAGGCACGACCAGACCATTGGGGCTTGATACTGCTACACCAATGTTCGCGAAATTATGATAGACGATTTCTTCCCCGTCGATCTGCGCGTTCACTGCCGGCACTTCCTTGAGCGCAAGGCAGCAGGCTTTGGTGAAGAAACTCATGAACCCGAGTTTGATACCGTGCTTGGTGGCGAACAAATCCTTGTATCTGGCGCGTGCCGCCATCACTGCAGTCATGTCAACCTCATTATAGGTCGTCAGCATGGCAGCGGTATTTTGCGCATCTTTAAGACGAGCTGCTATGGTTTTGCGCAGGCGGGTCATCTTCACCCGTTCTTCACGCGGCCCTGCCGGTGCGGCAGCGTTCGCAACCGGTGCAGAAAGCGTGCGGGCGGTACCACCCTCGATCGCCTTCATCACGTCGCCTTTGGTCAGGCGGCCATCTTTGCCGGTACCGGTGATTGATGCGGGATCAAGGTTATAGTCCTCAACCATGCGGCGCACCGCAGGTGACATTGGCATAAGGTCTTGCGCGCCAGAAGACGGCGCGGGAGCCGGTGCCGGAGACGCAGCAGGTGCCGCGGCAGCGGGCGCTGGCGCGGATGCTTCCGCCTTGGGCGCTGGTGCAGGAGCTGCAGCGGGCGCCGAGGTTGCTTTGCCTTCAGTATCTATGTGAGCAATCAAGGCACCAATCTCGACTGTGTCTCCTTCGGCGACATGCTGTTTAACAAGCACACCGGCCACTGGGCTCGGCACTTCCATCGCCACCTTATCGGTTTCGACCTCTACAATAGGTTCGTCCTGCGCCACGGCATCGCCAACCTGTTTGAGCCAGGTTCCGATGGATCCCTCAGCGACCGATTCACCCATTTGCGGGATTACGATATCTTCAATTGCCACCTTAAGTGCTCCTAGTGATTATCTTGTCATTCGTTAACGGCTAAGTGCTTCATCAACCAGCGCGGTTTGCTGCGCTGCGTGCTTGGAAGCCTGACCGGTCGCTGTTGATGCACTGGCCACACGGCCTGCGTAAACGGCTCTGGTAACCGGCATTTTCATTTCAACCAACAATTCTTCCAGTGGTTCATTCATGGTGTTCCACGATCCCATGTTTTTGGGCTCTTCCTGGCACCACACGATGCTTTCGACATTCTTGAAACGCTTCAGTTCGGTTTTGAGTGCATGAGCTGGGAACGGATACAGCTGTTCGACACGCAAAAGGTACGTATCGTCCAGACCACGGGTATCACGCTCTTCGAGAAGGTCATAATAGACCTTGCCTGAACACAGAACGACCCGTTTGATCTTGCTGTCCGCTTTCAGTTTGACTGATGAAAGACCGTTATCAAGATCTGCATCATCCCAAAGCACCCTGTGGAACTGTGACCCGGGCCCGAACTCATGGAGCGCCGAAATACAGCGCTTGTGCCGCAACAGTGATTTCGGCGACATCACGATCAGCGGCTTGCGGAATGGCCGGTGCATCTGACGCCTGAGCGCGTGGAAATAGTTGGCCGGTGTCGTGCAGTTCACAACCTGCCAATTATCTTCTGCAGACAGTTGCAGATACCGCTCCAGACGAGCAGATGAATGCTCCGGCCCCTGCCCTTCGTAGCCATGCGGCAACAACATCACGAGCCCTGACATACGAAGCCATTTGGCTTCTGCAGAACAAATAAACTGGTCGATGATGATTTGTGCACCATTGGCAAAATCACCAAACTGGGCTTCCCACAGTGTCAGTGAGTTCGGATTGGCCATCGAATAACCATACTCGAAACCCAGCACACCAAATTCGGAAAGGTGACTATCCAGCACCTCAAAATGCTGGTCAGGGTTCACTTCCTTCAACGGGATGTAGCGATCTTCGGTTTTCTGATCGACAAACACCGCATGACGGTGGCTGAAGGTGCCGCGTCCACAGTCCTGACCAGACAAACGAACATCATAACCTTCGCGCAGCAGCGTGCCAAAGGCCAGTGCTTCGGCTGTCGCCCAGTCAAAGCCCTGCGCATTCTCGAACATCTTGACCTTGTTATCGAGCACCCGCTTGAGCGTGCGGTGAATATTGAATTTCTCGGGGTATGTCGTCAGTTGTTCGCCAACTTCCCGCAGCATCATTTCAGACACGCCCGTGTCGGCACGGCGTTTCTCATGGTCTTCATCAGCAAGACCAAGACCTTGCCACTTGCCTTCGAACCAGTCAGCCTTGTTGACGCGGTAATCCTTCGCGGCCTCGAATTCGTCTTCAAGATACTGGATAAAATCGTTTTCCATCTGAACAAACTGTTCGTCGGTCAGGATGCCTTCCGACTTCAGTTTGTCGGCATAGATATTAACCACACTCGGATGTTTCTTGATCGCTGCATACATAAGCGGCTGCGTGAAGGCAGGTTCGTCAGATTCATTGTGGCCAAAGCGCCTGTAGCAGAACATATCGATTACGACATCGCGCTTGAATTCCTGACGAAACTCAGTGGCAATCTTGCAGGCGAATACAACGGCTTCAGGGTCATCACCATTAATATGGAAAATCGGTGCCTGCACCATCTTCGCTACGTCAGAAGGATACGGGCTGGAGCGGGCAAACTGGGGACTGGTCGTGAAACCAATCTGGTTATTCACAATAAAATGGATCGTGCCGCCTGTGTTGTATCCGCGCAGGCCCGACATGCCAAAGCATTCGGAAATAACGCCCTGCCCTGCAAAAGCCGCATCGCCGTGCAACAAAAGAGACAGCGTATCGTTCCGCTTTGTATCTTCTTTCATCTGTTGCTTGGCGCGCACTTTACCAATGACAACCGGGTTCACCGCTTCCAGGTGTGATGGGTTGGCATTCAGCGAAAGATGCACCTTGTTACCGTCGAACTCCCGGTCCGCGCTGGTACCAAGGTGATATTTCACGTCACCGGAGCCCTGCACATCATCAGGTGTTGAGGCACCACCGTGAAACTCGTTGAAGATGGCGCGGTAAGGCTTCTGCATCACGTTGGCCAGCACATTCAGGCGTCCGCGGTGCGGCATACCGATAACGATTTCCTGCAGGCCCATCTGCCCACCGGTTTTCATCACGCCTTCAAGTGCAGGCACCATCGCTTCGCCGCCATCAAGCCCAAAGCGTTTTGTGCCGGTATATTTTTTACCCAGAAAACGTTCGAACTGAACGGCTTCAATCAGTTTGTTCAGGATCGCGAGTTTACCGCGATCTGTGAAGTGTATCTCTTTGTCGCGGCCTTCGATTTTCCGTTGAATCCAGGACTTTTCCTCAGGGTCATTGATGTGCATGAACTCGACACCAATGTTGGAGCAGTATGTGCGCTTCAGGATTACAATGATCTCGCGAATAGTCGCGGTTTCAAGACCCAGAACACCGTCCATGAAAATAGGCCGGTCCATATCGCTGGCACCAAAACCGTATGTGGAAGGCTCAAGCTCTGTGTGCATGGGGCGATCTTCAAGCCCCAGCGGATCAAGGTTCGCCATCAGGTGTCCGCGAACGCGGTACGTACGCACCATCATCAGCGCCCTAATGCTATCGATTGTGGCGGCACGCACATCGGCAGCAGAAACCGCTGCACCGGCCTTGGCTGCAGGCGCAGCTTCCTCAATGAACATATCAGAACCATCAAGGCCTGATGTCAGGTCGTCCGACGGCCTGAGAGGCCAGTCCTTGCGACCCCAGCTTGGGCCCGATGTCTGGATACCAGACTCAAGTGATTGGAAATAATCCTGCCAGCCCTGATCAACCGACATCGGGTCGATAGCATACTGCTCATACAGGTTTTCGACAAACTGGGGGCTTACCCCTTCCAATGCGGCGATTCGATCCAGATCTGCACCCATGGGCAAATTGGCGTGATGTTACCATCACGCCCCTCTAAGTTTGATTAACCGATAGCTTCCAGAAGGGTCGGACCAAGCCGCGCCGGGCTGTCCGAGACAACAATACCAGCTGAACGCATGGCTTCGATCTTGTCTTCTGCGCCGCCCTGACCGCCAGATACGATTGCACCCGCGTGGCCCATCGTGCGGCCCGGAGGCGCCGTGCGACCGGCGATAAAGCCTGCAACCGGCTTCTTGACCTTGCTTTGCTTCAGGAACTCGGCTGCTTCTTCTTCCGCAGAACCGCCGATTTCACCAATCATGATGATGGAATGCGTGTCCGGGTCGCCGAGGAACATATCCAGGCAATCGATAAAGTTTGTACCGTTCACCGGGTCGCCACCAATACCGATACAGGTACTTTGACCAAGACCCGCCGCCGTTGTTTGCGCAACCGCCTCATAGGTCAACGTACCAGAGCGCGAAACAATGCCAACATTGCCCGGCTTGTGAATATGGCCGGGCATAATGCCTATCTTGCACTCACCCGGTGTAATCACACCCGGACAGTTTGGTCCGACCAGACGGGTGCCGGAGTTTCTGAGCGCGCGCTTGACGCGAACCATATCCAGAACCGGAATACCTTCAGTGATGCAAACAACAAGTTCTATCTCGGCATCAATGGCTTCAAGAATTGAATCTGCTGCGAAGGGTGGCGGAACATAAATAACAGAGGCATTCGCATCTGTCGCTTCTTTCGCGTCACCAACTGTGTTGAAAACCGGCAGATCAAGATGCGTCTGACCGCCCTTGCCCGGCGTTACGCCACCAACCATTTTGGTGCCGTAGGCAATCGCCTGCTCAGAGTGGAAGGTGCCTTGCGCACCGGTAAAACCCTGACAGATTACTTTGGTATCTTTTCCAACTAGGACTGACATTACGCGGCCTCCTTCACGGCCTTAACGACTTTCTCAGCCGCATCATTGAGGTCATCAGCGGAAATAATCGGCAAGCCGCTATCCGCCATAATTTGCTTACCAAGTTCCACGTTGGTGCCTTCAAGACGCACCACCAGCGGCACTGAAAGCGCCACTTCGCGAGCCGCTGAAACCACACCTTCCGCGATCACATCGCAGCGCATGATGCCGCCAAAGATATTCACCAGAATACCTTCCACATTGTCATCCGACAGAATGATCTTGAAAGCTTCGGTTACGCGCTCTTTGGTTGCACCGCCGCCAACATCAAGGAAGTTTGCCGGCTCGCCGCCCTTTAGCTTGATGATGTCCATTGTGGCCATCGCAAGGCCTGCACCGTTCACCATGCAGCCGATAGAACCATCGAGACTGATATAGTTCAGGTCGTATTTGCTGGCTTCAATCTCTTTCGGGTCTTCTTCGCTTTCGTCGCGGAGTTCGCGAACATCGGCATGGCGGAACAGCGCGTTGCCATCGAAAGACATTTTTGCGTCCAGAACCACCATGTCGTCGTCTTCGGTGAGAACAAGCGGGTTCACTTCAAGCATGGAGGCATCAAGGTCAGTGTATGCGGCGTATAGCGCTTGAACGACTTTCTGACACTCCTTGGCAGCCTTGCCGGTCAAGCCAAGACCGAATGCAACGCTGCGGCAATGGAAAGGCTGAAGGCCTGTCGCAGGCTCAATAGTCGTGGTGGTGATTTTTTCAGGCGTTGCTTCCGCAACTTCCTCAATATCCATGCCGCCTTCGGTTGATGCCATGATCGCAAGCTGGCCGGACGCGCGATCCAGAAGAATAGCGAGATAAAACTCGCTTTTTATTGCGCAACCGTCTTCAACGTATACGCGCTTGACTTCTTTACCTTCGGGGCCGGTCTGGTGGGTCACAAGCGTTTTGCCAATCAGATCCTTGGCAACGGCTTCAACATCCTCAAGGGACTTTACTACCTTGACACCGCCAGCTTTACCGCGACCACCAGCATGAATTTGAGCTTTAACAACCCAAACCGGACCACCGAGTTTTTTTGCCGCATCCACCGCTTCAGCAGCGGTATAGGCAACACCGCCGCCAAGAACAGGCGCGCCGTACTTTTTCAAAAGGCCTTTTGCCTGATATTCATGAATGTTCATTATTCACCAACTCTTTCAATGTTCGCAAAATATGCGTTCAAAAAAAACGGACCGCTCAACCGAGCGATCCATCAATTGCTGTACAGGCTTCCATCAAGCCTTTCACGGCATCAACCGAATGGTCAAAGCCGGTTTTCTCTTCGCCCTGCAATTCGATCTCGACAACTTTTTCAATGCCGCCTGACCCGATAATCACCGGCACGCCAACATACATGTCGTTCAGGCCATATTCACCGCTCAGGAATGCGGCGCATGGCAGAAGGCGACGCTTGTCTTTCAGATAGCTTTCAGCCATCTCGATCGCGCTGGTTGCGGGCGCATAAAATGCCGAACCCGTTTTCAGCAGACCGACGATCTCCGCGCCACCATCACGGGTACGCTGGACGATCTGATCAATTTTTTCCTGAGTGGACCAACCCATTTTAATGAGATCCGGCACTGGAATACCGGCAACTGTCGAATAGCGGGTGAGCGGCACCATGGTGTCGCCGTGGCCACCCAGCACAAATGTGTTCACGTCCTGCACTGACACATTGAATTCGTCGGCAAGGAAGTGGCTGAAGCGCGAGCTATCAAGCACACCAGCCATACCGCAAACCATGTTGGTCGGCAGGCCGGAGAATTTCTGCAGCGCCCAGACCATGGCATCCAGCGGGTTCGTGATGCAGATCACAAATGCGTCTGGCGCATGTGCTGCAATGCCTTCACCAACTGACTTCATCACCTTCAGGTTGATACCCAGAAGATCGTCGCGGCTCATGCCCGGCTTGCGAGCGACCCCGGCAGTCACGATAACAACATCGGCACCAGCGATATCGGCGTAATCGTTCGCGCCTTTCATGACAGCGTTATACCCTTCAACCGGTGCGCTTTGCGCCAGGTCGAGAGACTTGCCCTGCGGCAGACCTTCTACAATGTCAAAAAGGACGACATCGCCCATTTCTTTGAGCGCAGCAAGATGCGCGAGTGTGCCACCGATTTGACCGCCGCCAATCAATGCAATTTTGTTACGTGCCATGAAAATGCTCCAGCGAGTTGACCGGCGCTGTCCGGGGAGATGCAGCGCCACCAGAAATATTAAGAATAATATTGCTGGTTCCTAGCGCGTTTAACCGTTTGAAACAAGCGATGTTTACACCCTGAGTGGCAGTTTGGAGGACAGTATAGCCCCCTAAGTAGCAATTTGATATCAAGCGGATGCTGAATCCCCCGTTTTGCGCTACACTTCAACTGCTTATGATAGGTTTATTTGATCAAAAAATCGCATAACAGCAGTGGAATATAACGTGTCCGTACCAATCTCTGCCTATATTGGTATCGCTTTGAAGTTACCAATTCACTAATATTCCACCCGACTCCGGCCTTTGCCGGGCAACGCTGCGCACGACAAAAAAATGCCCGATGATCAATCAGATGAAAAAATATGAAGATAACTGACGAAAAAAGCACATCCCCCGTGACCACAATTGTTCATCATACCATTCAGGCTGGCAAGATGAGTGTTTTTGAAGACTGGTCCCTGCGCATCCGCACAGCCTGCCGCACTTATGAAGGGTATCTCGGATCAGAGATCATCAAGCCTGTTGAACCGCCAGCGCCAACCGAAAGCTGCACCGTTATCAGCATCTTCCGGTTTAACTGTTACGCAAACCTCGAAACATGGATGCAGTCGGAAGAACGCGAAGCGCTACTTGAAGAAACCGACGCCTTTTGTGCCGGTGCGCCCGTTATCAATCAATATGAGAGCCTCGAGTATATGTTCCCGCCCGATACGACGACAGGCAAACCCCCATCGCGGGAGAAGATGGCTTTGGCTACATTTCTGGGGTTGATCGCGCCGGTTTACTTCATTCCGAAGCTGGTGCTGGCACATATCACCCAGGTACCGCTTCTGGTGACCATAACATCCCTTTCGATCATTACGCCGCTGATGGTATATATGATCATGCCATTATTGACCCGCATTTTCAGGCCGTGGCTGCATGGACCAAACCAGCCATAATGTGGGCGAGGAAAAAACACATATGGATAGCTGCACCTCTCACAAGCATGACCTGAGCTTTCCTTTCCATAGGGCGGAAACACCGTCTATGCGGCTTTCGGCGATTCAGGCTTTTATGGACGAGCAGAATTTTGGAAACGAGCTTTTCTCAAGCGGGGCCGCAACCGCACTTCTGGAAGAGAAAATCGCGGGCATTTTCGGCAGGGAAGCGGCGCTGTGGTGCCCGACCGGCACACTGGCCCAAAGCATTGCAGCGCGGATACATGCGAGAAAGACGGGTAAAAATCGGCTTCTCCTTCATCCAACCTCGCATCTGCTGCTTCACGAAAATGACGGTTACCGTCATGCCCATCATCTGGAGGCCACGCAAATTGGTACCTGGAACTCTGTCATTGCAGCAGATCTTCTTGATGAAGAGGCTGCCTGTGCCTTTGTGGAACTTCCTCAAAGACATAACGGCGGATTGCTTCCGTCCTGGCAGCAGCTCTCGATGCTCAAGAAAAATGGCAGCGAACGCGGATTGGCTCTTCACTTGGACGGGGCAAGAATTTGGTCGTGCCCACCCTATTATGATAACCGCAGCTACGCCGACATCGCAGCTGGATTTTCATCGATTTACGTGTCCCTTTATAAAGACATCGGCGCAATTGGCGGCGCAGTGCTGATTGGTGACGCAGATTTCATCTCGGAAGCTGAAATCTGGCGTTCCCGTCTTGGTGGCCTGATGGTTCAGCCATGGCCCATGGTCTGCGATGCGCTTCGGCTGCTGGATCACAGGCTAAGTCAGATGGCAGGTTTCGTTTCGCATGCCCGAGAGGTGGCCACGCGCTTAACTCAACTGGATACCATCGTCATCAAGCCCGACGTTCCGCACGTCAACATGTTTCACATACGACTGCCGTGCAATACGCAAAAAGCGGAGGTCGCCCGTGATGAAGCCGCAGAACAAACAGGTATATGGCTGGCATCACGATTCTGGGACTATGAAGACCCGGACCAATGCTCGATGGAAGTGACTGTCGGCGAAAAAGCTGTGTCTGTTCCGATTGATGAGTTCGTCAGGGCTGTCGAAATTTTGCTTGATGGCTGTATGGGCTAGTGATTTTTCCGATTAGCTTTCGGTGCCATGGCCGCGGTGGAGATAGTCTTCCGACTGCATTTCGATCAGGCGCGATACCGTGCGCTCGAACTCGAAACTGCCGTCCCCGGCGGGGTACAGGTCCGCTGGCGCCACTTCCGCCGAGCACAGAAACTTCACCCCGTGCTCATAGAGGGCATCGATGAAGGTCACAAACCTTTTTGCTTCGTTGCGTTTTTCATGCGACAGCTGCGGGATCGCCACCATGATCACCGTGTGATACGCGCGTGCGATGGCCAGATAATCTGCCGACCCCAGCGGGTTGGCACACAGTCTTTTGAAGGAAAAAACGGCAACACCGCGCGCCGATTTTGGGACAAAAAGCTTGCGCCCCTGCACAAGCAGCTGTGCTGTCGGCACCTTGTCACGGTTTTCGACGTCCCGGTCAGTCAGGCGAAAAAAAGCCTCGGACAATTTGTCGGTCGTTTCCTGATTGACCGGCGTGTAATAGGTTTCCACACCCTTGAGTCTGTCATAACGATAGTCTGTGGGGCCATCCAGCGTCAGCACGTCGAATGTTTCTTTGATCATCCGGATAAACGGCAGGAAAAGCTGCCTGTTCAACCCGTCTTTATAAAGATCATCAGGCGGGCGATTGGATGTGGACACAATGATCACGCCGCGCTCCAGCATTTCCCTGAACAGACGCCCCAACACCATTGCGTCAGCGATATCAGTGACCTGCAGCTCATCAAAACACAAGAGTGTCGCCTCGGCGGCTATCTGGCGGGCAACCGGCGGAATGGGATCATCTTCGCTCGCACGACCACCAAGAGCCGCCCGTTCTTTTCCTGAAAGACCACGCCATACTTTCATGCGCGCGTGCACATCCAGCATAAACTCGTGAAAATGAACGCGCTTTTTTGATTTCAGCGGCGCGACTTCAAAAAACAGGTCCATCAGCATGGATTTGCCGCGCCCCACACCGCCAACCAGGTAAATACCTTTGGGTGTTTTTTTTGAACCCGATTTCCGGAAAAAATGTGCCAATCGCCAGTTTTTTATCGAAAGGCCGGTACTGTTGGCTGCGATTTCAGGATAGTTGACAAGCTCGTCATGCAGCCGCTGGAGGCGCTGCACCACCATCAGCTGATCAGCATCCTGACGGATTTCCCCGTCCCCCTGCAATTTTTCGTAGGCGGCGACTGGCCCAAATGCTGTCACGGCGGATTGACCTTCACGTTATCGTCCAAATGTCCCTAGCATGGGATTGGGTCCGCGCCAATTCGAAAGCGAACTCAAAAGTGAATTCCCGCATGAAGAAGATGTAATTCAAGCCAACATTCTGGTCCATTCACAAGAAAGCCCTATCTTGAAAACAATCCGGTTGGCGAAGTTGGCAACCACCAAGGGCCAGGCAGGTTCCGGCCCAAACCCTGGAAGGCACGCATCCATGACAGCAGGTCGAATTCTTGACATACCCGGTGTTCGAAATTTCCGTGATATGGGTGGCCACAAAAACAAGACAGGGCGCTCGCTCGGGGCGGGACGCCTGTTCAGATCCGGCCATTTTGCGGAAGTGGACGAGGTGAGTGCCCGCCAGATTGCCGAACACAACATCTCGACTGTCGTGGATTTTCGTTCCGGCCCGGAGAAAGAACGCATGAAGGTGACATGGCATACGCCGTGGCAGCCAACCTATATTGAAAGTCCGATTGGCGGGAACGCGGCAGCCTGGATTCAGGACCTGTTCGAACGTATGAGCAACTCGGCGTTTCCAGCCAAAGAGCTGCGTGAACAGTTTATTCTCGCGTTCCAGACCATTCCGATTGCCAACGCGGACGGCCTGAAGGTTTTGTTCGATGCGCTTGTTGATGGGCAAAACGACGGAGCAGCTGTGTTTCATTGCACCGCAGGCAAAGACCGTACCGGTATCGCGGGGGCTTTGATTATGTCAGCACTCGATATGCCGGAAGATGTGATCTTCGAAGACTTCCTGATGACAAACAAGGCTGTTGACCTTGAGACATATGCGGTGGAAGTCGCGGCGAAAGTCAGCGAGCGGGTAGAACGCGATGTCAGCCCCGAAGCCGTATACCCGCTGATCGGCGTTGAGCCGGATTTCCTGAAAGCCGCCTTCACAGTTATGGGCGAAAAATACGGCTCGGTGGACGGGTACCTCACAAACGCTATGGGGCTGAGCGCCGAACGGCGCGCAGCGCTGCAATCCCGATTGCTGGCAGACTAGTCACCGCCATACATGGCGAACACTTCCGCGCCCGTCATTTCTTGGGTCTTGTTGGCAAATGTGTAATAGGCGGGCTTCTCGTCGATAAATACCTGCATCGACATATCAAGGCCCTCATGGGTATCCAGCAGTCCTGCGGCCATCATGGTTTCGCCCGTCCCTTTCAGGCGATAAAACAGATTGGACCCACACGCCTTGCAAAAGCCACGCTCTGCCCAATCTGATGAAGAATAGAGCGAGATATTTTCCTCGCCTTCAAAGGCAACATCAGCACCACAATTCACTTCAATAAACGGGCCACTGCCCCACTGGCGGCACATCTTGCAGTGGCAAGCGCCGACATGGGGTTCGGCAATCGTGCCTTTGAATTTGACCGAACCGCAAAGGCACTGGCCTCTCACTTCAATTTTATCCGACATCATACTTCCTCATTCACTGTCTTCGCGTATGGTAAACTGATGAGCTGCGAAGAGTATCAAAAAAACGGTTATTTGTTGAGGCACGACTTCTTTTCTGAAGCTGATCTGGTTCGTATAGAACCGATCCTGCAGCTTTTTCATGAACAGTGGATGGGAAAAAACCGCGAACACTACCAAAGCCAAGCAATCAACAGTGCTTACATCACCCGGCGGCATGCCACACCTGATGACGCGCGACAGACATTGTTTGATTTCATCAGTTGCAACAAGATGATTGAGATTGCGAATAGCCTGATTTCCGGTGAACCGGCCTTTATGAACACGCAGCTGTTCTTTAACCCGGAGAACCCGGACCAGAAAAACTATTGGCACCGCGACATTCAGTATGTGCCCTACAGCATTGACCGGCAAAAAGAGAGGCTCGCCAGTTCAACTGTTTTACATTTCCGCGCCGCGATGGTCGATGAACCCGGCATAGAGCTGGTGCCCGGCACCCACAAGCGCTGGGACACAGCGCAGGAGTTTGAAACCCGCACTGGAGCAAACAACCGCATGCCCCATGACGCCTTACCGGACGGCAAAGCCATTCCGCTAAAGCGCGGCGACCTCCTGGTATTTTCGGCTAATATGATCCATCGCGGGCTTTATGGCGGCGATCGTTTCGCCTTCGATATTATTTTCAGTGATGCCGACCCTGAATTGCTGCAATTTGTCGAAGAAGACTGCCTGCCTGACACGCAGGAAATGCAAACGCTTGAGCACCCTGAGATTTTCGCGGCAACATGGGCAGCGCTGGCGGGGAACAACAAGCCCGGCAAAACTACTTAGGCTCTATATCGAAGTGATAGACATCTTCGCGAACGCCGAGCTTTTCATAGAGCGCAACAGCTGGCGGGTCAGATGGGTCGGCCTGCACGAACATCACCCACGCGCCTTTTTCCCTGGCGATTTTGCCAAATGCCTCGATCAACCCCGTAGCGATACCCTGGCGGCGATGTGTTTCTGCAACCGCCAGATCATAGATGTAAAACTCGCTGCGTTCCTGCTCGAACTTCTTCAGTTCGTAACCGGCGATTGCGCCCACAATGTCGCCCGCACTTTCAGCAACAAGTGCAAAAAACGTGTCGGAGGCCAACAGGTCCTTAATGTAGGCGTCGCCCGGCTGGTTGCCCGAATAGGTTTCCCCGTCTTCAAAGCCACGCCCTAAAACGTCCAGCATGGCCCTGAACCCCGCGACGTCTTGGCCCGTAATCCGCCGGATTTGTGCACGTGTCATAACGATCCTCTGGGTTTTAGGTAGTGTCAGGCTTGATGTTCTCAAACAGAGCAAACATCTCGGCACAGGTTAGTTCGCGGGTTTTTTCCGCAAAGCTGTAATAGGCTGGCTTTTCCTCGATACAGACCTGCGCGATCATTGAAAAACCGCTCATGTCGTCGATCAACCCTGCGGCGACACCCGTGCTGCCGCTTTCCTTGATACGATAAAAAAGGTTGGAACCGCATGTATGGCAAAAGCCGCGTTCGCCCCATTTGGACGAGTCGTAAACCGTGATATTTTCTTCGCCCTCAAACCGAACGCTGGTGCCACACTCGACCTCAAGGAACGGACCACCGCCCCATTTGCGGCACATGCTGCAATGGCAGGCACCCAGATGCGGCCCTTCGGTCTGCGCTGTAAAGCTGACAGCACCGCACAGGCACTTGCCTGATATATCGACTTTGTCTGTCATTGCTTTCTCCCGACCGTTGGCCCCCTATTATACTCACAAAAAAGGCCGGGTAAAACCCGGCCTTTCGACTGATCTCGTCTGGCGCTTAACCCTGGCGCTCGACCATCATCTTTTTGATTTCGGCGATCGCTTTTGCCGGGTTCAAACCCTTCGGGCAGGCGTTCGCGCAGTTCATGATGGTATGGCAACGATAGAGGCGGAACGGGTCCTCCAGATCATCAAGCCGTTCACCGGTCGCTTCGTCGCGGCTGTCAATCAGCCAGCGATAGGACTGCAACAAAATAGCCGGGCCAAGATACTTGTCTTCGTTCCACCAGTAGCTTGGGCAGGACGTTGAGCAACAGGCACACAGGATACATTCATACAGGCCGTCAAGCTTTTCGCGGTCTTCATGGCTTTGAAGGCGCTCTTTCTCAGGCGTTGGAGACTGCGTCTGCATCCAGGGCTTGATCGAAGCATACTGCGCGTAGAAGTTGGACAGATCAGGCACAAGATCCTTGATCACTTCCTGGTGCGGCAACGGTGTGATCGCCACATCGCCCTTGGCATCTTCAATGGCCGTAGTGCAGGCGAGGCCGTTTTTGCCATTGATGTTCATGGCGCACGAACCGCACACACCTTCCCGGCAGGAGCGCCGGAAAGTCACCGAGCTGTCCATCTCGTTTTTAATTTTGATCAGCGCATCCAGCACCATCGGGCCGCAGCTGTCCATGTCCACCTCGAAGGTGTCCATGCGCGGGTTCTCGCCGTCATCGGGGTTCCAGCGATATACGTGGAAATCCCGGGTGTTGGTTGCACCGTCAGCCTTGACTGTTTTGCCCTTGCCGACCCTGGAGTTCTTGGGAAGTGTAAATTCAGCCATGTCTCAATCCTTCCCTTAATACACACGTGCTTTGGGTTTGATGTATTCGACTTCTTCACTGAAGGTATAGTCGTGGACGGGCCGCTCGCCGAGCGTAACGTCTGTGCCATCGAACCAGCATACGGTGTGTTTCATCCAGTTATCATCGTCACGGTCCGGATAGTCCTCGTGCATGTGTGCGCCGCGACTTTCCTTGCGGGCGGCAGCACTGTGCATGGTGAGAACCGCCTGACCCATCAGGTTATCAAGCTCAAGCGTCTCGATAAGGTCACTGTTCCAGACAAGCGAACGGTCAGTGGTCTTGATATCCGAAAGGCCTTTGGCGATTTCATCAATCTTCTTGACGCCCTCTTCCAGAACCTCATTGGTGCGGAACACGGCACAATTGGTTTGCATATTGCGCTGCATCTCCAGCCTCAACTCGGCCGTTGGTGTACCGCCATCAGCATACCGCGCCTTGTCAAGGCGGCTGATCGCCATCTCTTCATAGTTTGCCGCCAACGGCTTCTGGGATGCGCCCGCTGTCACCAGCTCCGGCACCCGCTTGCCAACCGCGCGGCCAAACACCACAAGATCGATCAAGGAGTTGGAGCCAAGACGGTTCGCACCATGAACAGAAACGCACGCCGCTTCACCGATTGCAAACAATCCGGGCACCACGTTATCCGGGTTATCTTTAGTCGGGTTAATCACTTCACCATGATAGTTGGTCGGAATACCGCCCATATTATAGTGCACTGTTGGCAAAATCGGGATTGGCTCTTTTGTCACATCAACGCCCGCGAACACTTTCGCGCTTTCCGAAATCCCCGGCAGCCGTTCCGCGAGAATTGCCGGGTCCAGATGATCCAGATGCAAGAACATATGATCCTTGTCGGGGCCAACACCGCGGCCTTCCCTGATCTCGTTCGAGATCGAACGGGACACAACATCGCGGGATGCCAGGTCTTTGGCGCTTGGAGCATAACGCTCCATGAAACGTTCGCCTTCTGAGTTGATCAGAATACCGCCCTCGCCGCGTGCGCCTTCCGTGATCAGAACGCCGGCGCCGTAAATGCCGGTTGGATGGAACTGAACAAACTCAAGGTCCTGCAAGGAAAGCCCGGCACGCAGCACCATGCCACCACCGTCGCCGGTGCAGGTATGAGCAGACGTCGCCGAGAAGTAAGCGCGGCCATACCCACCGGTCGCCAGCACAACAGCTTGCGCCCGGAAGGCGTGGATCGTGCCATCTTCCATATTCATCGCGATCACACCGCGGCATTCGCCGCCTTCCATGATCAGGTCAATAGCGAAATACTCGATGTAAAAGTCACTGTCATACTTGAGCGACTGCTGATAAAGCGCATGCAACATGGCGTGGCCGGTCCGGTCTGCCGCGGCACAGGTGCGCTGGGCAGCGGGCCCTTCGCCGAACTCGGTGGTCATGCCACCAAAGGCACGCTGGTAAATCTTGCCTTCTTCCGTGCGAGAAAACGGCACACCATAGTGCTCCAGTTCATAAACTGCAGCCGGTGCTTCACGCACCATATATTCAATGGCGTCCTGGTCACCGAGCCAGTCGGAACCTTTGACGGTGTCATACATGTGCCACTGCCAGGTATCCTTGCCCATATTGCCAAGGCTGGCGGCAATACCGCCTTGCGCTGCAACAGTGTGAGACCGGGTTGGAAATACTTTGGTGATACAGGCCGTTTTCAGGCCAGCTTCTGCAAGACCCATGGTTGCACGCAGGCCGGAGCCACCGGCACCGACGACAAGAGCATCATAGGTATGAACAGTAATGGGATAGGCGTTCGACATAATTACTTATCCCCCAAACGCTATGCGAAGAATGGAAAAAATACTGATGGATGCAATAAGTACGCAGGAAAACGTCAAGGTGATCATACTTGCGAATTTTGCACCGTGGTCATGCACATAGTCCTCAATCAGGACCTGCAGCCCGAGGCGCATGTGATACACCATGTTGGCGATAAACAGGATCATCAGAACAGCAACAATCGGCTGCTTGAGCCAGGCAACCCACTCAGCGTGGCCTTTACCCGCATTGCCGACAAACGAAACAACGAAGAAAACCACAAGCGGTATGTTGGCGATTGCCGTTACCCGATGTGATAGCCAATGATGAGTGCCACCTTTGGCAGACCCAAGGCCGCGAACTTTGGCAAGAGGTGTTTTCATATCAGTCATGCTAAAGCACCCCCATCACTTTATAGGCTGCATACCAGATGCCGACCGTCGCCACGACAGAAAATACGAAAGTGAATCGGGCAGACAGTGAATTGATCTTGAGATCATACAAACGGCCCATGTCCATAAACAGATGTCGGATACCGCTTGCCAGATGCTGCATAAGGCTGAAAGTAATGCCGAACAGAACAAGACGCCCGATCCATGTTCCGGCATAACCCTGAACGGTTCCAAAATACTCGTGCCCGGTCGCAATCGCAACCAGCCACCAAGTCAATAAAACCGCCCCCACAGCAAGCGCAGACCCGGTTGCGCGGTGCAGTATGGACACTGCCATATGCGCACCCCAGCGGTAGACTTGTAAATGAGGAGAAAGCGGGCGTTTCGCCTGTGCCATAATAGTCCCCTGACAGAAATTAACAGTTCGGCCCTGTACGACCCATCCTCGGGTCGCAAAATTCGTGACGATAGCTTTAGCTCGGCTTGCCCCTGAACCGCAAGCCCGTATTGCTATCATGCGACGAATTAGCTTAACAATTTTGCAAGGCAAGCCCTGCCCGTTATTTTAGATCAAATTCAGCAGAACTAAACAAACGTTTTATGTGTTGCTAATACGCATAAATTTTGGATATAGATTTTTTGGGGTTAATTTGATGGGGGATCAAACGCATGCACCTGCCTGCTGCGCGGCTTATTATTGCCGCTCTTATAAACTTTAGTTTTATTTCTGGATTCATTTTTACATCGCCATTAAGCGCTCGGCAACAATATGCGTCACCCGCAGATATCCCTGCGGACGTGTTTGCGGCACTGCCTCAGGTCAGTCTGCTACGTCAGTCTCCCAATGGTGAGAAAGTTGCCTTTCTTTCCAGCATACAGGGCCGCAAAGTGATGATCGTGCAAAAGCTGGACGGCAGTGACCGCTATATCCAGCCACCGATTGAAGAAGCTGACATTTATTCTTTTCGCTGGGCGAATGACGATCGCCTGCTGGTGATGTACGAGCTTACAATAATCCGAAATGAATATACCGCTTTCGAAAGGACTGAAACCCGGCTTGCCGCCATCAATGCGGACGGGTCGGATTTCGAGTGGGTTGTGAGGCCAAGTAAAATAAAAAACGGCACCGGGCTTGGTGCAATGCATGATAACCCGATGTGGCAAACCGACATCATTGACATGCTGGAAGACGAACCAAACCACATACTTCTTGCTGTTGACGGCGACTTCAACAATCAGGACGAAATCCGGAAAATTGATATCCGGAATGGCAAATTTAAAGTTCTCGAAGACGGTTTTCGCGGTGTTCAGCGGTGGATGACTGATTCAAAAGGCGAGCCGCGCTTCGGATGGGGCGTATGGCAGGAAGACCGGATTGCTTATTGGAAAAACGCAGACGACGGCTGGGTGCAGGTTACCAATCAGGATTGGTACAAAAACTATGATTTTTTTGGCTTTGACGACACCCCCGACCACATGATCATTTATGCGCCCACGCCGCATGGCACTCAGGGGGTTTACCGGTTGAATATCCCTTCGGGCGAAATCGTTGAAGAATTATACACCCACCCGGAGGTCAATGTTGATTCCATCGTTCATCCCCGACATTCGGGAGATGTGGTCGGCGTGGGGTATACAAACGACCAACAACAATACCATTATTTCGACAAAAAACGAGCCGGTCTCCTCAGAGCCATGAAAAAAGCACTGAAAGGCTACAATGTCAGCATTGTCGATTTTGATCACGAGGTAGGCCGCTACCTTCTTTTTGCAGACAATGACATCGAACCGGGTATCTATTTCCAGTATGATCGCATCGCCAAAAAACTGGTGCAGGTGACGTCTACGCGGCCAAACATCCCCATCGAACTGATGTCGCCAACCACTCGGATTGATATACCTGTGTCTGACGGAACAAGTATTCCGGCCTATTTAACCACACCTGTTGGTCAGGAAGCAAAAAACCTTCCCGCCGTCATACTGGTGCATGGCGGCCCTCATGCGCGCGATGATGCAAGTTGGGATTACTGGGCCCAGTTCCTCGCATCTCGAGGCTACGCCGTGCTCAAACCCAATTTCCGGGGGTCAGACGGTTATGGCAAAGCTTTCATGGAAGCTGGCTATAATCAGTGGGGTGGCCTGATGCAACAGGACGTAACAGACGCCACAAAACACATGATTGATCAGGGCGTATTTGACGGTGATCGTGTATGTATTGCCGGTGCCTCATACGGTGGTTATGCCGCCATGATGGGGCTCATCCAGGCGCCCGAATTGTATCAGTGTGGTGTGACAGTTAACGGCGCGGTCAACCTGCCCAGACTGAAAAACGCAGACGCGGTTTTCTGGGGCACCAAAAAGTGGCGCGACCGTATCGGCCTTGATGGATCGGATATTGAGAACATTTCGCCATTTCACCAGGTTGACAAAATCAACCGCCCGGCGCTCGTAATGGCGTCAAAAGACGACACCCGGTTGAAAATTGTGGATAGCGAAAATTTTTACGGGCGACTGAAGTCCAACAACAATCGCACGCGGTACGTCGAAATCGAAGACGGCGGACACAACATGGACACCGCTGCTTCGCGACTGACCAAACTAAAGGAAATGGAAAAGTTCCTCGCCCAGCATATTGGCAACTAGAGCCTCTCGACTGCCTCCGCCATAGCGATCATGCGTCTGGCTTCGGCCAGGTGCAGTTCTTCGATCATCCGCCCATCCAGAACCGCCACGCCTTTGCCTTCCGCCTGTGCTGCTTCAAAGGCTGCAACCATTCGGCTTGCCTGTTCAAGTTCCGCCTCGCTTGGGGAAAAAGCATCGTTCGCCGGGATGACCTGCCCGGGGTGAATTAGGGTCTTGCCATCAAAACCCATGTTCCGCGCCTGCATGCATTCGACTGCAAAACCCGCTTCGTCCCTAAAATCACTATAGACACCGTCAAGAATGCCCACCCCGTATGCCCGAGCGACAAGCAAAGCATGGCTGAGCGCGCCCATAACAGGCTCCCGACCCGGCACATGGCGCGCGCGCAGGTCCTTGATCAGATCATTGGTGCCAACAACCAGTGTTGTGAGCCGGTCATGGCTTTGGGCAATATCCTCCGCGCGCAGGAAGCCTAGCGGGGTCTCAAGCATGACCCAGAATTCGCAATCATTGTCGCTGGAATGCCAAACCATCTCATCCGAAACACGGCTCAGTGTCCCGGCATCCTCAACCTTTGGCAACAGGACAGCAGCAGGCTGCGCCGGGCCTATGGCTGAAAGATCATCGCGCCACCATTCGGTATCAATACCGTTAATGCGCACGACCAGTTCGCGGCGGCCATAATCACCAGACACGAGCGCCGCAGCAACAAGCGCACGCGCTTCAGCCTTGGCATCGGGAGCGACCGCATCTTCCAGATCAAACACCAGAACGTCGGCATCAATTGTCTTGGCTTTCTCCAACGCCCGGGCGTTTGACCCGGGCATAAAAAGTACACTGCGTCTTGGTTTTTCCATGGTGCTGACCCCTTATTTTCCCTCGTCCATCTCGCCTGAAGCAGGCAACCAGCGCAACAAAAAAGCGGCGACACGTGCATGCCACCGCTTCGTCGGTTCTCAACCTGAACCAGTGCCTAATCCGCAGACAGGAGCCCCTGATTCAAAAGGCTTTCGGCAATTTGAACCGCGTTCAGTGCTGCACCCTTGCGCAGATTGTCCGAAACTACCCAGATGTTCAAACCGCTCTTGAGGGTATCATCCTTGCGGATACGGGAAATGTAAGTGGCGAAATCACCGACACAATCGACGGGCGTGATGTAACCGCCGTCTTCGCGCTTGTCGATCACCAGGCAGCCGGGCGCATTGCGTAAAATCTCACGGGCCTGATCTTCGCTGATCTCGTCCTTGAACTCGATATTGATCGCCTCTGCATGACCAATAAACACCGGCACGCGCACTGCTGTTGCCGTGACTTTGATCTTGGGGTCCAGCATCTTGTGGGTTTCGGCCATCAGCTTCCATTCTTCCTTGGTATAGCCGTCGTCCATGAACACATCGATGTGCGGGATTACATTGAAAGCGATCTGCTTCGTGAAGTTTTCCGCCTCAACCGGATCGTTGACAAAAATCGCCCGGGTTTGCCGGAACAGCTCATCCATAGCAGCGTTGCCCGCGCCGGATACTGATTGATAGGTCGAAACAACAATCCGCTTGATTGTCGCCGCGTCATGCAATGGTTTCAGAGCCACCAGCATCTGCGCCGTCGAACAATTCGGGTTGGCGATGATGTTTTTCTTGTCAAATTTCTTCAAAGCTTCAGGGTTCACCTCCGGCACCACCAGAGGCACATCAGGGTCCATCCGGTAATGGGACGAGTTGTCGATGACCACAGCGCCCGCTTTCGCAGCCTTGGGACCAAACTCTTTCGATACGCCCGATCCTGCTGCAAAAAGGGCTATATCAACGCCTGAGAAATCAAACGTGTCCAGCGCAACGATCTTGAGTTCCCTGTCACCATAATCAACGGTCTGGCCAAGGGACTTCCGGGACGCAATGGGAATAATTTCCGTCGCAGGGAAATCCCGCTCGGAAAGAATATTCAGCATTTCACGACCGACGTTACCGGTCGCCCCTACAATAGCGACACGAAAACCCATTTTAATTCTCCTAAAGGGTTGGTTGGCTGTCTTTACTTTAGGCAGCGCAGGGAGTCAGCAAACTTTTTGTGATCTCTCGGTTTAGTTATTGAGCGCCTCAAGGACCGCATCACCCATGCCATCGGTGCCAACGCGGGTCATCCCTTCAGTCCATATGTCCCCGGTGCGCGCGCCGGATGCCAGCGTTTTATCAACCGCAGCCTCCACCGCATCTGCCGCCGCGCCCATATCAAGCGAATAGCGAAGCGCCATTGCAAAACTAAGGATCGCCGCGATCGGGTTCGCCAGATTCTGGCCCGCGATATCCGGCGCGGAACCATGCACAGGCTCATAAAGGCCCGGACCGGTGTCACCAAGGGACGCTGATGGCAGCATGCCAAGCGACCCTGTCAGCATTGCAGCAGCATCCGACAGCAGGTCACCAAACAGATTGTCTGTCAGGATCACGTCAAACTGCTTGGGCGCCTTCACCAGTTGCATGGCGCAGTTGTCCGCAAGAATATGTTCAAGCGCCACGTCGGAATATTCTGCTACATGCAATTTCGTCACTTCCTCGCGCCACAAAACACCGCTTTCCATTACGTTCGCTTTTTCCGCGCTGTGAACCCGGCCCGAGCGCTTTCGAGCCATATCAAAGGCAACGCGCGCAATGCGGATAATTTCAGCATCGGTGTAGCGCTGTGTGTTTATACCAACGCGCCCGCCACCCGGCAGATTTTCGATACCGCGCGGTTCACCAAAATACACGCCGCCCGCCAGTTCGCGAACAAACAGGATATCAAGGCCTGCCACCAGATCACGCTTGAGGCTGGATGCATCTGCAAGCGCATCAAAGCACATGGCAGGGCGCAGATTTGCAAACAAATCCAGTTCTTTACGGATACGTAACAACCCGGCCTCGGGGCGTTTGGCATAATCCACTTTGCCGTCCCAATGCGGCCCGCCAACGGCGCCCATCAAAACAGCGTCCGATGCTTTCGCCGCCGCCAGCGTGGCATCAGACAGGGGCACTCCGTCCGCCTCGTAGGCACAGCCACCAATCAAACCATCTGTCACGTTGAACGTGACACCGTGATTCTCTTCAACCCAGGTCATCACCCGGCGCACTTCGCGCATGATCTCGGGGCCGATGCCATCGCCCGGCAGCATAGTGATATTGAATTTGGTCATAATTTTCTCTGGAACACCTAACGATAAAGCCAGGGTGTCATCATTTTCTGTTTGGTTTCAAAATCGCTGATTGCAGCCTTTGACCGAAGCGTCTGACCGATCTCGTCCAGGCCTTCCATCAGCATATCCTTGTGTGTCGGGTTAAAATCGAATTTATAGAGCGCGTTTTCACATGTCACTGTTTGCGCTTCCAGATCTACCGTGATCGGGTGCCCGGCTTCTGCTGCCATCACCAGTGCGTCCACATCCTCCTGTGGTAAAGACACGGTGAGAATACCGTTTTTGATACAGTTGCTGGCAAAAATATCGGCAAAACTTGGAGCTATAATACAACGATACCCCATCTCGTTTATTGCCCAGGGCGCGTGCTCGCGGCTGGAGCCACAGCCAAAGTTATCGCCTGCGATCAGTATGTTGGCGCCCTTGTATTTAGGGCCATCAAAAACATTGTCTTCGATGAGCGTGCCGTCAGCGTTGTAGCGGACGCTTTCGAATGCGCCGGCTGCAAACCCGCTGCGCTTGATTGACTTCAGGTGCTTGGCAGGAATGATGATGTCCGTGTCGACATTAACGCGAGGGAATGGCACCGCGATCGATGTAATTCTGGAGAATTTTTCCATTTTCTTTTCCCTTCCTAAAAGTCACGTACGTCGACAAAGTGACCGGCAATGGCCGCAGCGGCCGCCATGGCAGGACTGACCAGATGCGTGCGCGCGCCCGGCCCTTGTCTTCCGACAAAGTTCCGGTTGCTGGTTGACGCCACATGGTCACCAGACCCGGCCTTGTCTGCATTCATTGCAAGGCACATGGAACAGCCCGGTTCGCGCCATTCAAAGCCAGCGTCAATGAATATCCTGTCAAGGCCTTCCTCTTCCGCCTGCAACTTCACAAGGCCTGACCCCGGAACAATCAGGGCTTCCTTGACCGTATCGGCTTTCTTTCGGCCTTTGATCACAGCAGCTGCTTCGCGCATGTCTTCGATACGGCTGTTGGTGCACGATCCAACAAACACGCGGTCAACCTGAATATCCGTGATCGCCTGCCCGGCCGTGAGTCCCATATATTCGAGCGCTTTCTGCGCACCTTCCTGTTTGGAGGGCTCCGCAAAGGTGTCCGGCGCAGGCACATGCCCGGTGACAGGCACCACGTCTTCAGGGCTGGTGCCCCATGTCACTTGCGGCACGATATCACTACCATTCAGGGTAATTTCCTTGTCAAACTTTGCGCCGTCGTCACTGCACAAGGACTGCCAGAAGGCAACCGCTGTGTCCCACTGCCCGGCTTTGGGCGCATAGGGCCGCCCCTTCAAATAGTTGAAGGTTTTATCGTCCGGTGCAACAAGTCCGGCGCGCGCGCCTGCTTCTATTGACATGTTGCAAAGAGTCATCCGGCCTTCCATGGTCAGGTTTTCAATTACAGGGCCGGCGTATTCGATCACATGGCCGGTGCCGCCAGCCGTACCGACATTGCCAATGATTGCAAGCGCTACATCCTTGGCAGAACAACCAAGCGGCAACTCGCCTGTGACGGTTACCCGCATGTTTTTCGCTTTTTTCAGCAGGAGTGTCTGTGTAGCCAGTACGTGCTCCACCTCACTGGTGCCAATGCCAAACGCAAGCGCCCCGAACGCACCGTGCGTCGAGGTGTGGCTATCACCGCATACCATGGTAACGCCGGGCTGCGTGAAACCCTGCTCGGGGCCTATCACATGCACAATGCCCTGGCGCGCATCATTCATCGGGATGTAATCAAGGCCGTACTCTCTGGAATTTGCTTCGAGCGCCTCAAGCTGCGCGACAGACATTTCATCCGGGTTTTTCAGATCCCGGTCTTTGGTTGGCACGTTATGGTCCGGTACCGCAATAATGGAATCGATACGCCGGATTTCGCGATCTGCCGCGCGCAAACCATCAAACGCCTGCGGGCTGGTAACCTCATGCACAAGATGCCGGTCGATATACACAAGGCCAACGCCTTCACCCCTTTGTTCAACAAGGTGAAAATCCCAGATTTTGTCATACATTGTCTTTGGCATAGTCTTGGGCGTTGCCTCAGTCTTGATATCGGCCATCAGATCACTCCGTGCATTGGTGCTCATTGGTTCGTTCTGCTAGGCTCGGCTCCTCATCCGATCAATGAGCTAGATCATCCGGGGTGTCAGCGGCGGTACTCTTAAAACGAAAAACGGGAGCAGGTTTTGCGCCCGCTCCCGTCTTTATCTGTGTGGTCGGGCCTGCGCAACATTTTATAAGCGCCAAGCCAAACTTTGAAATATTATTTCACTATTTTGGCTTGCGGTTGAAGTCTTTCTTTTCGGCAATACGCGCTGACTTACCGGTACGACCACGAAGGTAATAAAGCTTCGCACGACGAACCTTACCGCGGCGAACCACTGTAATTTCTTCAACAGCGGGGCCATATAGCGGGAATACACGCTCGACACCTTCACCGTAGGAAATTTTCCGTACTGTGAAATTGGAGCTGATGCCTTTGTTTGCGCGTGCGATACACACACCTTCAAAAGCCTGTGTCCGCTCGCGGTCACCTTCGCGAATTTTAACCGCAATACGCAGGGTATCACCTGCACCAAATTCAGGAATTTCCTTGCCTTCGGTCATCTTGGCAATTTGTTCTTGCTCAAGTTTCTGGATCGTATTCATGTTCAAACCTTTTCTTCTTTGTTCCGAACATAGGTCGACCACATGTCTGGCCGGCGTATCCGGGTTATCTCTTCTGCTCGTTCGCGCCGCCATTCGGCGACTTTACCATGATGGCCGCTCGTAAGAACCGCCGGTATCTCTCTATCTTCCCAGACCTGAGGCCGGGTATAGTGCGGATACTCAAGGAGTCCGCTTTCAAAACTCTCTTCGTTGAGCGTTTCTTCTGCGCCCATAATACCGGGCAGCAACCGCACAACTGCATCAAGCATAACCAGAGCTGCTGGCTCACCGCCTGACAGCACAAAATCGCCGACGCTTATCTCTTCCACCTCGCGGGCTTCCAGAACGCGTTCATCAACACCTTCAAAGCGACCACAAAGTATCGTCACACCGCCCGCCTGTTGCCATCTTCGGGCCTCTGCCTGATCAAACCTTCGACCACGCGGGCTCATGTAAACGACGGGCCATTCCGGGTCTGCCTCATGCTTTGCAGCATCAATCGCCTTACCCAAAATGTCGGCGCGCATTACCATCCCCGGGCCACCGCCCGCGGGGGTATCGTCCACCGAGCGGTGCTTATCGCTCGAAAAATCTCGAATGTCCAGCGTTTTTAATGCCCATTTTTCCGCCTCTAAGCCACGGCCAGCAAGGGATGCACCAAGAGGACCCGGGAACATTTCCGGGAACAGGGTCAGAATTTGCGCTGTAAAGGCTGGTTTCACGGCGTAACATCCTGTTCCATTTGGCTTTCTGCAAACTTCCCGGTCTGGGTTTCCTGCCACAGGGCCATATCAATGCTGACGGTACCACCCGCAATATCGACTGCTGTGACCAGTATTTTTCTAAACGGGATAAAGGCATAACGCCCCAACCCCTTGATGGCTTCATCCAGAACAAGCTCGATCAGGTCTTCTGCACCGAAATTTTCCACGGCGCTCACAACACCGATTCTGACACCGGCTGTATCCCGTGCCTCAAGCCCTATCAAATCCGCGAGGTAATATTCATCCTCATCGGCGTCGGGCAGGATATCTCTGTGGACATAAAGCTGAATATTCCTGATGGCCCCCGCCGCCTCGGGAGAGTTTATGCCGTCCACCCGAACCACAAACCCGTCATTGGTGGCCCGTTCTTTCGTAAAGCGTACCGGTTTTCCACCGGCCCCCTGCCTTACGTCAGCAAAAGCAAAAATATCAGCAGCAACTTCTGTGAAAGACTTCAGGCGCACCGCACCCCGAACACCGTGAGGCGCACCAAAGGAACCAACGCAGATCCAGTCTCCGTCAATACCTGCATTATCGCGGTTCGGTTGTTGTACCATGTGCAGCCCTTTTGTCTCGCCGCACGTGTCTATGGCGAAGGCTCAGGAGAGTCAATCGGTAGCAGCTGAATTACATGGCAGTTGAAGTATCATGTTTGTCGGAAATTCAGTGGCTCGTTTTCATATACCGATAAAATACATGGTTGCCGATGCTGGTGGTGACTTCGGCATTTGTCAGATAATCGGGCCGGTTGATGGCGTCACTATGATAATGGGTGGCACCGTCGGTGATATCCCACAAAATGCCCAGCTCTGCATAGAGGGCAAGCCGCTTTGCTCTTTGAAATTCCGGGTTGTCTTCTGCGACCGTCTCCAGCTTGGGGCGGTTGGGGTCATCTTCATTGAAGGCCGTGAATTGCCAGCGCTGGCGCGCCACCGCCGCCAGGGAGTTTGGGTAGCGCGGGTCATTTTTGCGGTTCACCATCACATTGATGACAGCTTGCATGCCACCATCCGGCTCACCTCTTGCCTCGCCCCATGCCACACGGGCAGACCATTCAACATTGCGTTCAAATGATAGCCAGACTCCAGCCAGCATGAGCGCCACAAACCCAAGGGTGACAAGCCTGACTTTGGTCATGAACTGCAGGTCTTTCATAAAGAGTTATGTGGGAATGGTTGAACCGGTTTTCACCCCCCCCCGGGCAAAAGCGTGCTGAACCAACACGCCGAAAACCTGATGCAGGAATTGAATGCCTCGGATACCTTGCGCGGACAGATTGAACAAATGCTGTTGCAGGCGTTGCACACCGGAGACATTTCAATGGAACAGGTCGCGGACCTGATGGGCGTTAGCAGAGCCACTCTTTTCCGAAGACTGGAAACCGAAAGGATCAACTTCAAGCAATTGCTGGACAAGTTGCGGCATACCATGGCTTTGCATTACCTTGAAGGCGGCAAAACAACAGTGAATGAAGTCGCCTATCTGGTTGGCTATTCCGAGGCCAGCAGCTTCTCGCAGGCCTTCAAGCGGTGGACAGGTAAAGCCCCGACGAAATACAGATAGGCACGAGTCAGTTGGCGAGCGCACAAAAAAAGACGCGCCGGAAAACCGGCACGCCAAAATAGTTCAGGTTTTGAAGCAAGCTTATTCGGCAGCCGATTCTTCTGCCGGAGCTTCTTCGGCAGCAGGCTCTTCAGCCGGCGCCGCAGCAGCTTCTTCAGCAGCAGCTTTGGCTGCTTCTGCTTTTTCTTTCTTCTCTTCAATACGCTCAAGCGCCTTGGTGCCAGGCTTGGCTTTGTTTGGGTTGTTGCGTGTTTTCGCATCAAGAACACCCGCAGCTTCCAGGAAGCGCGACACACGGTCAGAAGGGCGAGCACCTTTGCCAATCCACTCTTTGATGCGATCTTCCAGCAGGTTCACACGGTTCTCGTCATCTTTAGCAAGCATCGGGTTGTATGTGCCTACTTTTTCAATGAAACGGCCATCACGCGGCATGCGGCTGTCAGCCACAACGATGCGATAATAAGGACGTTTCTTTGCGCCACCACGGGCCAAACGAATTGCTAGTGCCATTTTTAGTTCCTTTCAGATTCCCTTAACATTCGGGAATATTCTCAAGTTTGGTTCATATTTCCTCAGGCTTCATGCCCGTCGAAATTCGGTTAAATGTTCTGAGCTTTCATCAAAACAGTTTGTCAAAGCCCGGAGGCAACTGGCCGGGCATTGCCCCGCCCATACCGCCCGGCAGTCCAGGCATCCGGCCACCTTTGCCCATTTTGGACATTTTCTTCATCATCTTGGCCATCTGCATATGCATTTTCAGAAGCTTGTTGACTTCCTGAACTGTGGTTCCCGACCCCGCTGCTACACGCTTCTTGCGCGAGGCATTCAACAGCTGGGGTTTGGTTCGTTCGGCAGGCGTCATCGAAGAAATGATCGCCTCCTGACGCTTGAACATTTTGTCGTCGACACCCGGCTGGTTCATCGCACCCTTCAGTTTGCCCATGCCGGGCAGCATACCAAGGACACTTTTCATACCACCCATCCTGGACATCTGCTGCAACTGTGTGCGCAGGTCATCAAGGTCGAAGGTACCTTTGGCCATTTTTTTGGCCATTTTTTCCGCGTCGTCTTTTTCGATTGTTTCAGCGGCTTTTTCCACCAGGCTGACGACATCGCCCATACCAAGAATGCGGCCAGCAACCCGCTCAGGGTGAAAATCCTCGAGCGCGTCCATTTTTTCGCCGAAACCTGCAAGCTTTATGGGCTTGCCGGTCACTGCCCGCATCGACAGCGCTGCACCACCACGGCCATCACCGTCCATACGGGTCAGAGCAACGCCGGTGATGCCCACCTGGGCATCAAATTCCTTGGCAACATTGACCGCATCCTGGCCCGTCAGACTGTCGGCAACCAGAAGTGTTTCCGTCGGTGCCGCGATATCGCGTACGGCAACCACTTCGGCCATCAGGC
This sequence comes from uncultured Kordiimonas sp., assembly GCA_947503625.1. Classification (GTDB taxonomy): domain Bacteria; phylum Pseudomonadota; class Alphaproteobacteria; order Sphingomonadales; family Kordiimonadaceae; genus Kordiimonas. The sequence goes on from CANNEK010000001.1 coordinate 1,396,886, forward strand.
TCTGATCAACATGCAGGCGACCCGCCGTATCGAGAATCAGGACATCAAAACCCTGAAGCTTTGCGGCATCCAATGCCCGACGGGCAATATCAGTTGGCATCTGACCTTCGATGATCGGCAGGGTTTTAACGCCAATCTGTTCGCCGAGTACTTTAAGCTGTTCCTGTGCCGCAGGGCGGCGCACGTCCAGCGACGCCATCATGACCTTCTTGTTGTCTTTTTCTGCAAGCCGCTTGGCGATCTTGGCAGAGGTTGTCGTTTTACCGGAACCCTGCAGACCAACCATTAGGAAAACGACCGGTGGTATGCCGATGGTATTAAGGCCCGAGGCTTCAGACCCCAGCATCGACACCATCTCGTCATTAACGATTTTGACGACCTGCTGGCCTGGTGTAACCGACTTGAGAACTTCCTGACCAATCGCCTTTTTCTTCACGGCCGAGACAAAATCTTTCACAACCGGCAAAGCAACGTCTGCTTCCAGAAGTGCGACCCGCACTTCGCGCAGCGCCTCTGTAACATCGGCTTCCTTCAGGGCACCGCGGCGCTTGAGGCCATCAAAGATACCACTGAGTCGATCTGAAAGATTGTCAAACATAGTCGTCATGTCCTTCATTGGTTTCCGGAATTTTACCAAATAAAACAAAGCAGTAACACACCAGTGGGCGAAACTCGCTGACTGGTGGACACCCCGCTTCACGCGTATTGGGTGTGGCGTTCTATTTGATTTCCTACCGGAAAGTCAGGCTCGTCTACTGAAAAGTGGGAATTGTGTCAAGGAAAACAAGCGTTGCAGCCATTGCAATCGCTGGCCTGCGGGCCAAAGAGCTATCCTTGTTTTGAAGGAACCAACAAGCTCTCTACTGTCTCCTTCAGCACAGCGGTATCAATGGGCTTGCCAACAATCGCAGACATTCCTTGCTGGCGATACAGCGTTTCATTCTCGGCGCCTGTGTTTGCTGTCAACGCTATGATGGGTATGGCGGCCTTTTCAGGTGGCATGTTTTTGATCCGCTGCGCTGCATGCACACCGTCCATTCGTGGCATTCGAATATCCATGAGGATGATATCAAAGGGATCGCTATCCTCGATTTTAAACACAGCCGCCTGACCATCACCCACAACGGTCAAGTCCCAGCCAAACTTTGCCGCTATCTTCTTCATCAACAATTGGTTCACAGCATTGTCCTCGGCCAGCAGAACCTTCAAGCCATCCTGGTTTGATGGGACCGGTTCAAGCGCACTGCCGGACGAAGACGTTGATGCAGCAGAAAGGACAGGCCTTAGGAAATTGTCAGAATGGGTTCGCTCTGCCGCCGCTTCAGCACCAACTGCATCAGCCACCGGCAGGTTCACCTCAAAAGTGAACGTAGAGCCCATGCCCATTTTACTGTCGACAGAAACCTTTCCGCCCATCTGGTTTGCAATGCCGTGGCAGATTGACAGGCCCAGCCCTGCACCCTCGGCGGTACGTGCGGCAGACCCGTCAAGCTGCTCGAAGCGCATGAAAAGCCGCTCCTGATCCTCGTCACTTATCCCGGCCCCGCTGTCCTGCACGGTAATACGCAGGTTGATATAGCCCTCCAGGCCGGATCCCGGCTCATTTGCCTGCAGCTTGATCGCAACTGCCACCTCGCCCTCATCGGTGAACTTGATGGCGTTATCGGTAAAATTCAGAATCACTTGCCCGATACGAACGGGATCACCGACAAGCGCCGTGTCTGCACGCTTCAACCCATGGACAGAAAGCTCCAGACCCTTGGCCTGTGCTTTCGTTTGCAGTAATTCCACTACCCGGGCAACCACCGCACCCGGCATGAAGGGTTCAGATTTGATCTCCAGCTTTCCCGCATCCAGTTTTGCAATGTCCAACAAGTCGTTGACAACCACCAGCAATGTGCGGGCACTGAACTGTGCCGCATCGACGGCTTGTTTCTGGTCAGGGCTTAGGTCTGTGTCCGACAAATAGTCCATCATCCCGAGAACCCCGGTCAGCGGTGTTCTCAATTCATGGGTTGTGTTAGCCAAAAATACGTCTTTGGCCTCGCTTGCTCTTTTGGCCTCCGCGGCTGATGCACGCACTTCTTCGATATTTTCCTGAATACGCCTGGAAGCTTCCACCAGCTTTGAAGCCTTGCTGCGGTTTGCGATCAGCAAACGCTCCGAGCTGTATTGTGTTCGATAGCGAAGGAAGAAACACATAATTGTCAGCGCCGCTATCGCGATATACATGAAAGCAAAATGCAACGTGTTAGTCCCGGGCACATAGACAAGAGCCGCGCAATAAAACAGGCTGCTGATCACGAAAAGAGTGGTGAAAATCGCGGGAGACAACGTCGCAAAAGCGATAGCAAACATTATGAGCGCGCCGTTGGTCAGCTGCAACTGGTCGCCTGTGAAGAACACATGAGTGAAGACAGCCATAATGGCGCTCAAACCGGCGGGAACAAAAGCAATCTGGCAATTGTCCGCCGATATCTTCTCCAGTCCGATCAAAATGTTAACGGCGGCACCTGCAAGGGCAGTGATAATACTGCTGGCAAGAATAATCTCCCGCCCCTTATCCTCGAGAACGAAAAAATGAGAGATACTGATGAAGGTATAGTAGATGAACATCACCAGTGAGATTTTACTCAGCTGGCGCAAATATATATTGTTCAGCCCACGCCGCACCCGCAGCTCGGTTTCGGTGGTTTCATCCGTTACAAAATCGCCATCTCTGTTTTGCATCAATCCGCAACATGTTTGGTAATGGTTTGATAAAACTCATCCAACTTGATCGGTTTTGCAATCGAATCGTTCATACCTATCGCCAAATACCTCTCTATATCCTCCGGCATACAGTTGGCAGTCAAGGCAATGATAGGCGTTTTCTGGTTAGGGTTACCCCGGGTTCTGATAGCTTTTGTTGCTTCCTCGCCGTTCATCACAGGCATTTGAATATCCATCAAAATCACATCAAAAACCTGTTCACCTGACGCATTCAGTGCCTTTTGACCATCTGCAGCAAAGACAGTCTTCCATTGACCAACTTTAGTCAGTTTACCAATCAACATCTGATTGACAGGGTTGTCTTCGGCAACAAGCAAGCTGAGCTCGCGCGTCATAAGGTCCTGCGTTGAAGCCTCATGATCCACCTGTCTGTTATGGACTTCGGGGCTCAGAGAACTGACGGGCATATCTAATTCGAGCCAAAAACGGGACCCTACCCCTACCGTACTGTCCGCGCAGATGGTCGTGCCCATCAACCCTGCAAGCTCACTGCATATGGCAAGGCCAAGGCCGGTGCCGGATTGCTCGCGCGTCGACGAACTGTCAACTTGCTCAAAACGATTGAACAACCTGTCCATATCCTTTTCGGCAATACCGGCGCCCGTGTCTTCAACAGTGATCCGCGCCCTAATATGGTCTGTTGTTTCCTCAATCACATCCAGAGACAATATGACCTGGCCTTCGCTCGTGAACTTCACGGCATTACCGAGAAGGTTGAAAAGAATCTGGCGAATGCGCGCCTGATCTGCGACCAGAATTGGAACGGAGCGCTCCGGCAGCTTCAGCGCCAGTGCAATAGCCTTTTCCCGCGCGGCCACCGACATCATCTCCGAAACCTCCGACAATAGCATACAAAGATCAAAGGGCTCGGGTTTCAGGCGCAACTTGCCCGCCCCCAGTTTGGATAGATCCAGTATATCGTTGATTACAACGCGAAGGGTCTCCGCACTCGTCTTTGCAGTGTTCAGATAGTGCCGTTCCTCTGAACGCAACTCTGCCTTATCAAGCAGATCCACCATTCCCATCAGTCCGGTAAGCGGGGTGCGAAGTTCGTGGCTCATATTCGCGATGAATTCATCCTTTGCTTTTGCCAGTTGCTCAAGTTTTTCAGCGCGTTCCTGGTTTATGAGGTTTAGACGCGCCTGTTCAAGGATCGAATTGTAACGCACTGCAAACCCACCGTAAGACACCATTGCGGCCCCGATACCGATGAGAATCATTGTTGAGCTTTCCGAGCCCATGACGATGTACGATACGGTCACATGCGATATCGTTGCAAACCCGGTAAGCAGCCAAAAAACCCATGGCAACATCGAGACCACACTGAAGGCCATGATAACCAGCAGGCCGCGCGCAATGGCATTCGGGTCTCCTGTTAAAGTGACATGCAGATACCCGTTAATCACCATTGCTATCGCGATGGGAATAGGTGCCAGATATATATTCTGTGCGCTTATTTTTCCAAATTTTTCCAGAATGATGATGACGACTAAACTGGCGATAACAACCGCGTTGGCAATCTGCAGATCCCAAAAAACAGCCTCTGGCGCGGAAACAACATCACGCCCGATGACCAGCGAATAAAATGCAAATGTTAGCGACCACAGAATGTAGAACTGTCGGTAATAAAGCGCGCCAACAACGGCGCGTACTTTTGCGCGCGTCTCAGGGTCGCGATCATCCAACTGATAAGGCACATCATCGTGTTCCGGTTGCTGATCCTGCTTGAAAGCGTCACTTTGCATGTCAGCTGTTATCCATTTTTTATGCTCAACCCGTTTACACTAGTTGGAATTGCAGATATCCACAACAAAACAGCCTTAACTCCAAATGGTAAAAAAACCACAAAGACTTTTAGCCTCAACGTTGCGGGGTCTGTATTGGAATAGCCGCTATATGCCTGAACATTTTTCACAGAATCGTCGACCAAGGGCGCGCTACCAGGATGTCGGCCTTGTGCTCGGCCCCCTTGTTTTTGTATTGTTTTTTTTCCTCGATAAGCCCGTTTCCCTGACGGCAGAAGCCTGGGGTGTGGTCGCCATTGTCGGCCTTATGGCGGTGTGGTGGGCAACAGAGGCTATCCCGGTGCCCGCAACCAGCATGCTGCCGCTGGTGTTGTTGCCCATGATGGGGGTTTCCAGTGCTCGTGAAGCTTCAAACCCCTATACCGACCCGGTTATATTTTTGTTGCTGGGCGGTTTTATAGCCGCGATGGCGATGCAGCGCTGGGGCCTCCACAAACGCATTGCGCTAAACATTCTGGCCCGCTCCGGCGGGCACCCCGCGGGGCTGATCGCAGGTTTTATGGTTGCAAGCGCAGTTCTGTCGATGTGGATTTCGAACACCGCGACCACACTGATGATGGTGCCAATTGCGCTAAGCGTGGCAGAGACGGTTCTGGGAGACAAAGCGTTTGAGCACCGTTTTACCATTGCACTGTTGGTTGGGTGCGCGTGGTCGGCCTCTATCGGAGGGCTTGGCACAATAATCGGCACGCCTCCAAACGCTTTTGTGGTTGCCTTCATGGAGCAGGAAACCGGAACCAGCATCAGCTTTCTGGACTGGATGCTGTTTGGAGTTCCTGTTGTCGCTGTCATGATACCCGCGGCATGGTTCGTTTTGACAAAAATTGTTTTTCGCATTGACCATGATGACGCGCGTGGAGGCGATGCCGTGGTCGCTGAACAATTGAAAGCCCTGCCTGGTATTACGGCGGCAGAAAAACGGGTCGCTATGGTGTTTGGTGCGATGGCGATATCCTGGGTATCAGTCATTGTGATCAGAAAAATTCCTGGTCTGGAAGGCTTTAGCAATATGGTCGTTGCGGTAACAGGAGCACTTGCAATGTTCCTGATACCGGCGAAGACAGAAAACCGTGACAGGCTTCTTGATTGGGAAACTGCGGTAAAATTGCCATGGGGTGTTATTTTGCTGTTTGGTGGCGGCCTTAGCCTTGCGGCAGCGATAAAAAAGACCGGTCTCGCGGTCTGGATCGGCGACGGCCTTTCTGTCCTGTCAGGCGCACCGCTGCTACTGCTTATTTTTGCGATCGTTGGTCTGGTGATATTTCTCACGGAGCTGACCAGCAACACCGCTACAACAGCGGCGCTGGTGCCGGTTCTCGCCGCTGTGGCCGCAGTTGGCAACATTGACCCGGTGATGCTTGCAGCACCAACAGCGATGGCGGCCAGTTGTGCCTTCATGCTGCCCGTTGCCACCGCTCCCAACGCGGTTATTTATTCAAGTGGTCATGTCTCCATACCCGCCATGGCCCGCGCTGGTTTGTGGCTGAATGTGATTGGTGCCTTTCTGGTTTCTGGTGTTTGTTACGCGCTCTTGCCAATTGTTTTTGGTTGAAGCGGTAACAAGCACGCGTCAGGACCAGGCGCCTCTCGGGGCGGTCACCATTTCCATAGACAGCAACCGCTCGTTTTCTTCCCTGTAGCTTTCCAGAAATGCGGTACGCTCAGCTTCATCAAAAGTCAGCTTCGCGTCGGAGGAATATCGCTCTTCAAACCGCTGGTACTCGCGCGTCGTAAGCTGGTCCCGCAAGGCATGAAAGATGTCTTTCTCCGGTTCTTTGCCCGGGGTTGCCAGCAACTCTGAAACACTCCCCCGCTGGCCGGGCGCACTACAACTGACCTTCGCCTGATTAAGGGCAAGAAAGGTTCGCAGTTGCACAGCAGAATGGCGCGTATTGCCCGTCAGCCTATGGCTGGACAGTTCGATCTCATTTTCCCCGAGTAAAAACTCAAGCGCCATATCCGCAGCCATCGGCTTTGGCCAGGCTTCAATAAGCGCAACTTTCGGGGTAATCGGGGCATTCAGTCTCTCAAGCACGTTGACCAGCCTGAGCCAGGAGACACGCGTGCGCGTTACGGCGCGAATATAATCATCAAAGTCCAGAGACAACCCGCGTGCGACCCGGAAGGCATATACAGACTCCAGATACCGGTCCTGACGGCGCACCACCAACCGCGGCTCTATCGAAACAGTGCCCCGCATAAGGTCACTCAAACAAACCAGAGACCGGCCCAGTTTGTCAAAATGAGGGTAAAAGCCATGTCCGCGCACCGCAGGCATGGTGCCCATCAGATTTTCTTCGCTCGCAATCAATATCCGCTCCGGTGTCGCTTCGATAAAGGCTGCTGTTTTTTTGAGCTTCGATCGCCATAACGGGTTCAAGGCGCGAAAGCGATGAAGGCGCCGCAAATCCAGCTTGCCCGCAACCATGTCGTTGCGCAGGAAAACCCGAACCCCGGCATCAGCCAGCGCTTTGCTTTCACGCCTCAAGAGCGTTTGTACAGCGGTGGAGCCACAGCGATGCGCGCCCAAATGCAAAACAAGTTTTTTCACGCAGAGTATCCGGGTACCAGGTGGAAAAGTGATCAACGGTTTTCAAAAACCACATTTCGGCAGTAAAAAGCAATCTTCTGACGACCAAAAAGGATAGACTCTCGGCCTTCGTACCCCATATAAGCGCGTCATGACTGCAACCACACATACGCACCCGTTCGTGAAAATGCACGGGCTGGGCAATGATTTCGCCATTTTTGACGCTCGCAAAAGCGGGCTCAAGATGACGCCAGAGCGTGCAAGAGCCTTGTCCGACAGACGGCGTGGCATCGGTTGCGACCAGCTCATCGTCATGCGCGCAAGCACAACCAGTGACGTATTCATGGAAATCTGGAACGCAGATGGCTCCCGCGTTGGAGCGTGCGGCAATGCAACACGCTGCGTTGGTAAGCTGCTGCTGGATGAAACCGGTAGCAGCAAGGTAGCCATCGAAACAGACGCCGGACAGCTAAGCGCCGTACTTGATGGTTCAAACATCTCTGTGAACATGGGGCCTGCTGTTACCGGCTGGCAGAAGATACCACTGGCCACTGAAACAGATACAGCCGCTGCAGAATATGAATTAGGCCCGCTTCGAGCACCGGGTTGCGTCAACATGGGAAACCCTCATGCCGTGTTTTTTGTTGAAGAAGCGGAAGATGTTGACCTTGCCCACTGGGGCCCAAAAATTGAGGCTGACGCCTTTTTCCCTGAGCGCGTCAACGTATCAGTCGCAACCATCCGCAACGGGGTAATCAGACAAAGGGTCTGGGAGCGCGGCGCAGGAATAACAGATGCCTGTGGTTCTGCTGCTTGCGCTTCGGTTGTTGCCGCGACCCGGCGCGGGCTTGCAGACCGCAAAGCTGTGGTTGAACTGGATGGGGGCAGATTGGGCGTTGAATGGCTGGCTGATGGCACAGTACAAATGACCGGACCGACAACTTTTGTTTATGCTGGCGAGGTCACACTGTGAACAGCAAGCCCCAAGTTGTAACGTTCGGCTGCCGACTGAACGCCTATGAAAGCGAAGTCATGCGCCGTCACGCCGAGGATGCCGGGCTTGGCGATATCACGATCGTCAACACGTGTGCCGTGACGGCAGAAGCAACACGACAGGCGCGGCAAAGTATTCGGCGGATGAAACGTGAACGGCCAGACACGCCTATTGTTGTAACAGGGTGCGCCGCACAGATTGATCCGGCCCAGTTCGACAGGATGGATGAAGTCACAACCGTAATTGGCAATCAGGAAAAACTGGAAGCCAAATCGTTTGCCGGCCTGAACCTGACCCACGCCGAGCGGGTTCAGGTCAATGATATTTTCTCTGTTAAAGAAACTGCCGGACACCTGATAGATGGTTTCGGCGAACGCTCGCGGGCTTTTGTTCAGATCCAGAATGGCTGCAATCACCGCTGTACTTTTTGCATCATCCCGTATGGTCGCGGCAACAGCCGCTCGACAGGAACAGGCGAGGTGGTGAACCAGATCAAAAACCTCGTGCAGCAAGGCTACAATGAGGTTGTCCTGACAGGCGTTGACATCACCAGTTATGGTGAAGACCTGCCGGGCACACCGACGCTGGGGGTGCTGGTTCAGAAAATCCTCAAGCTGGTGCCTGACCTGCCCCGCCTGCGCATCAGCTCTATCGACAGCATCGAAGTGGACGAACCGCTGATGGATGCGATCATTGGTGACACCCGGCTTATGCCGCACCTGCACCTCAGTTTGCAGGCGGGCGACAACATGGTTTTGAAACGCATGAAGCGGCGGCACATGCGCGAGGATGCTATCGAGTTCTGCCAGGCAGTTTCGAAAGCACGCCCTGAAATGGTTTACGGTGCAGATATCATTGCCGGCTTTCCGACAGAAACTGATGCCATGTTTGAAAACAGTCTGAAACTGGTTGAAGAATGTGATCTGACGTGGCTGCATATTTTCCCCTACTCCGAGCGCGAAGGCACACCAGCCGCACGCATGCCTTCGGTGCCTAAAGCGGTTCGCAAGGAACGCGCTGCCGCACTTCGGGCGCTGGGCGAACAGCAGGTTGCAAAACTGATGAAGTCTTCTGTCGGAAGAACAGCAAATGTGCTGATTGAACGCGCCAGCGCGGACGGCCTGCTGACCGGCCATAGCGAACAGTTCATTTCAGTTGCCATCCGCGCTGACGTAAAGTCCCAAAATCTTGTTGGCACGGTTCTGCCCGTAAACCTAACCGGTTTGGACGGCGCGGTCATGAACGGTATGCAAATTGAAACACAAGGGTCATCACATGGCTGACGAGAAAAAAGGCTGGTTCCAGCGTTTTAGAAACAAGGGCGAGAACACCGCACCGGAGACGACGCCAGTTGAGGCGCCAGAGGTAATGCCGGACGACCGACAGCCAGATGCTGCGTCAGAGGTTATTGCAACACAAACGCCGCAGCCCGAGTTGCCGACACCACAGGCGGCGCCACAACCCACACTGGAGCCAACACCTGAGCCTGAGCCTGAGCCTGAGCCTGAGCCTGAGCCTGAGCCTGAGCCTGAGCCTGAGCCTGAGCCTGAGCCTGAGCCTGA
>CANNEK010000002.1 GCA_947503625.1 uncultured Kordiimonas sp.
TCTCGGAAATATAGATGATGATCATACCAGACCACCGTCCACATCTCCCTTCCAAATCAACTATGTCAAAGAGCAAAAAGCACCCGAACCGGTATAACCAGTCTTTGCAGTTCTATCGTTTCAGGCTGTGCCGGACCGGACATTTCGTCAGCGTGCGGCAAGGTCGGACTGTATATTATGGGTAACCCCGTAATGTCAAGGCAACAAAATCACCTTTTTTCAATCCTCACCAACAATTTACCTGCTCCTTTGTCGTCACGATCACCGGGGTGATGTGAGATGCGAGAGCGCAGCAGCTCGTCGGTGGAGCGGTTTCTAGTGGCACCTCCAAACAAACGCAAGCGCTTTTTTCGCTTTTATTTCATTTTCTTTAAGGTCAGCCGGAAACCCTAGGGATTGCCTTGTTTTTGAGCCAGCCATGTATAGATATGATCAACATGTCATTGGCATGAATGACAGTAATGTTGCCCGAATTATTGAAATTGGGTAAAAGGACTCACCGTTAGCGACAGGCAATAAGAATCAGCAGGCAATCGGGACGGGTGTTTTTAGTCAGCAAGGTAGTTCGATGCATTCACTGTCTGAACATTTTTATACAGTTGTAGCCGCTGCGCGCAGGCTTGGCGGTAATATTCCCTTCAAAGATATTTTAAAATCAAGCGAGTCGCCACTCGGGTTTGCCATGATCGCGGGGGCCGGATTGTTCGCAGTTGTTATGTTGAACATACCCGGCGGAACGAACGAACCTGCGACCGGTGCTTCTCCTGTAAGTAAAATAGATGAAGGAAAAGACGGTCGAGACGAAGAGGCATCTTTGACCAGAAACAACGGCACCTCAGCCCCGGACGTCTCCGCCGCACCAGCGGAACCAGAGGTCGTGTCTCTAGACCTTCGCCGAGGTGAAACGCTGATTGGACTGATGAAACGGTCTGGCGTAAAAAACAGTAATGCCCATACTGTCGTCAACGCACTTAAAGACGTAACCAATCTGCGCAAGCTTCAACGTGGGCAGACAATAAGGCTCACCAAACAAATTAATGGATCTGGGAATATCGATACCATATGGATTCGCGATGAATTCAGTAACGAAGCTGTCGCGCGCTACAATGGATCAGGATATGATGCCGCACGGGAACCTGTAAGAGCGATATCCCTGACACAATTGGTCGAAGGAACCATTACCGACAATCTTTATCTATCTGCGAAACGCGCAGGGCTTCCAGACAGCGTTATCATTGAGTTAATCAGAATGATGAGTTTCAATGTGGATTTCGAACGCGAAATCCGTCAGGGCGACACATTTCAGGTCTATTTCGAGAGAAGATACGCTCCGGAATTCAATGATACGGAAAATGGACGCATCCTGCATGTGGACCTGGGATTGAAAAGGCGCCCCGTCAACGCGACCTGGTTCGGGGACAGTGACAGCAACGGCGACTATTTCGATGATAGCGGCGCCAGCACACGACGGGCCTTAATGAAAACACCCCTGGATGTTGCTGTCGTGACATCTCGGTACGGGAAGAGAAAACATCCCGTCCTCGGGTACACGCGCATGCACAAGGGTGTGGACTTCAGGGCACCAACGGGAACACCAATAATGGCTGCCGGAGACGGCGTCGTTGAAATGGCGGCGAGAAACGGCAGCTATGGCAATTACATTCGTATTCGGCACAATGACACCTACAAGACCGCCTATGGGCACCTGAGCCGGTTTGGCAAAGGCATCAAACGCGGCAAGCGGGTCAAGCAGGGGCAGGTTATCGGCTACTCCGGGGCCACAGGCCGGGTCACCGCTGCTCACCTGCATTACGAAGTTCTGGTGGCTGGCAAGCAGTCAAACCCCATGACCCTGAAATTACCGACCGGCCGGGTCTTGGAGGGAGAAAACTTCGAACAGTTTATCCAGACCCGCAATGTGATTGTTGCAGACATTGACCGCATTAAAGAACGTGACCTTCAGATGGCACAAAATGGCCTGAACGTTGCGCAGGCGCGCTAGAAAAAGACGCTTCCGAGCTGGCAGGCCATACGGTCAAAAACACGAGCCCGGACAATTTGCCTTGAAATTGACTGGCTCCAAGATCAGTATGTGACCGATTTTGCCAAATTCAGTTTCTGTTTGCGAGTTGAGATATGATCAAACCCTTCATGAATGCTTCAATTATTTGCGGTTCCATTGTCATTGCTGGCGCTATTGCATCCAGCGCAGTGATCGCACAGCAGGAGGACCAGATTAAAGACCTGCTTGCTTGCGATAAGATTAAAAAAGCTGAAGATAAGCTTGAGTGTTTTAACGCCGTTATCGAAATATTGAAACAACAGGAAGCCGCGAAGGAGAACTCGGATCAGTCAGCCGACAGTAACCTGATGCGTCGACGTTCTGTAGATGTCGCCACACCCCGCGGTTCTGATTTTGGCTTGAGCGATACGGAAATCCGGCGGCGCGAAGAAGCTGCAAACCCGGAAATGGCAAAGTCCCCGAAAGAGCAGATATTCCGTTTCACGCGAGCATGGCGTGATGCCGCTGGCAAATACTATTTTCTTATGTCTAACGGTCAGGTCTGGAGAGAAAAGTCCGGCTCTCATCTTACGGTGCCCAAACGAGCTAAAACCATCAGAATTAAACGCGGTGTAATGGGTGGGTATTCAGCATTCATTGAAGGAATGAACGGCCGTAAAGGCCGGGTTGAGCGCGTTCGATAAAATACCAATGACAACAAAGCCTTGCCCTCGCCAAGGAACAGGTGCCGAGGTATATTTCGGCACGCCGTCAATGGCCATCATCCATGGTATTTTCAGACTGCCTGATTAAGCTATGCACTGAAAAACAACACTAAACTTATGGTGTAATCGCTTCAATTGGGTGGGCTTTAGGCCGATTTGATGCACTGAAACGGCCTCCAACTCGCAAATTGTGGCGAAATCGCAACACTGCCATTGGACTCTTAAAGATTTGTGACAGTTTTAGCTGATCACAGCTTTACTTATACCGGAATCTTTTCATTCTCTAACGTGGGCTCAGTGGGGATTAGTGCTTTTGCACACATCAGGTTTTTACTGAGACTTTCTTTGACAAACATTGGGTAGTTTCTCGAAACATCCTTGGGAGGAGTTAATATGGCTCATACAGATGAGTTAAAGCGCAAGCTCAGGCTGGGCACAGCTTGTACTCTGCTGAGCGCGATGGGTATTGCAGGTGTCAATCCTGCGTACGCACAAGACACAGCAGCTGACGACGAAGATTTTGAAGTAGAAGAGGTTGTTGTAACCGGTTCGCGGATTAAGCGTACAGGCTTTGATACAACCAACCCTGCGACAGTTGTGAATAGCGAATTTCTTGAACTTCGCGGGTTCAACAACGTTGCACAGGCACTGAACGAGCTGCCATCTTTTGGTATTCCCGGTGCGTCTAACAACGGTGGCCAGAACGGCAACAACGTTGGTCAGAACTTCGTGAACGCATTCGGCCTCGGCTCACAGCGTACACTGACATTGATCAATGGTCGTCGCTCGGTATCGCAAAGTGCGGTTACTACTTCAGGCATTGGTGTTGCAGGTTCTGGTCTTCAAGTTGACCTGAACATCATTCCAACAGCTCTGATCGACCGTATTGAAACCATCTATACCGGTGGTGCACCAATTTACGGTTCCGATGCGATTGCCGGTACAGTTAACGTGATCCTCAAAGACGACTTTGAAGGTTTCGACGTTGACGCTGAATACGGTATCTCTGGCGAAAACGATGCAGAAAACTATCGCTTCCGTACTTTGGTCGGCGGTAACTTTGCAGATGGTCGTGGTAACGTTGTTGTTTCCATGGAATATGCGAAGCAAGATGGCCTGGCGACAACTCAGCGTCCATTCCTGGCTCTCGGTGCTGGCTTTACCGGTAACCCGGCGGACACTGCCCCGAACGACGGTATCACTGACCAGTTCTTCACAACTGACACAGTCGGCGTTTTCCAGGTTCTCGAAGCTGGTGTTCCACTTGCTGAGGGCTCAAACTTCCACAACCTTGGAACAACCAACGCTGGTTTGTTGTTCAGTGGCGGTCGTGACGCAGACGGTAACGGCATTGGCGTTCCACTGATTTTCGGCCTGAATGGTGGTTTTGTTGACGCAGCAAACGCCAACATCGGTACTGTGAACGACAGCATCTTCTTCTCTGTTGGCTCGAACGCGGCGTTTAACCCGTATGTTCTGTCGACAAACGAAGCTAACACGCTGGTAGCACCTCTTGAGCGTTACACGTTCACGCAACTGTCGCACTATGACCTGACTGATAACATTCGCTGGTTCTCCGAGGCTCTGTACTCACGCACAGAATCAAACGACTTTATCAGCCAGCCAGCATGGTCAACATTCTTCTTCCGGCCTGGTTCAGGTGGTACGTTGCAAGTCAACCTGGAAGACAATCCATATGTAACGGATGAGATGCGTGACATTGTTGCCCTCAATAACGATGGCGTTCTTCCCGAGTTCCTGAATATCACGCGTTCGAACACGGATATTCAACAAGGCAACGAAAACCGTCGCGCTCAAGACACATTCCGCGTTGTTACCGGCCTGGAAGGTGACTTCGAAGCGTTCGGTCGCACTTGGTCTTGGGACTTTGCGTACATTTACGGTGAGTCGAACTCTACACGTCAACAGGCAACACTTAATGGTAACCGCTATGCGCTTGCAATTGATGCTGTTGTTGATCCGGCCACTGGCCGGGCGGCTTGTCGCTCTACCGTTGAGGGCCTCGGACAACAACCAGGTGGCTTCACTTTCCCTGCAACATCGTCTGATGTGGCAGAGTGTGTGCCAATCAACATTCTTGGTTACAACCAGTTTGGCCAGGAAGTTCGTGACTATCTGCTGCAAACCCGGTTCCTTTCAACCGAGCTGCAACAAACCGTTATCGAAGGTAGCATTGCCGGTGAACTGTTTGACCTGCCTGCAGGGCCGTTCTCAATCGCGATTGGTGCAACCCACCGTCGTGAGCGTGGCCGTTTTGACGTAGACCAAGGCACACAGCTCGGTATCGATCCTACAACACCTGTTGTAAACGTCGGTGGCGGCTTTGAAACTGACGAGATCTATGTTGAGGGTGTGATCCCTGTGGTTGCTAACAACGAAGGTCTTGGTGACGCTATCGGTAGCTTTATCAACAGCTTTGAAATCAACGGTGCTGTTCGCCTCGTGGACAACTCTGCTGCTGGTTCAGATTATACCTGGACACTTGGTGGTCGTTTGAACCTCGAATTGCCAGGTATTGGTGATGCCTTCACGTTCCGTGGTGCCTACACTGAAGCGATCCGCTCTCCTTCAATTGTTGAGCTGTTCTCGCCTCAGGCACAGGGTAACTTCTTCGCGAACGATCCTTGTGAAAGCCGCTTCATTGATGGTGGTAACAATCCGGCTGTGCGTCGTGCGAACTGTGAAGCTCAATTTGCTCAGTTCCAGGCTGCTGGTAACATCGATGCAGGTGTTGCTCTTGACAGTTACGTTTCAGTCATCACCAACGCATCTCAGCCTGGTCTGACTGGTGGTAACCCGAACCTGATTAACGAGAAGTCTACTTCTTATACTCTTGGTTTCGTGTTCGAGCCTGATTTCGTTCCTGGCTTTACGTTGTCAGCTGACTACACCAACATCGACCTGACTGATGCCATCGTGAGCCTGACTGCTACGCAGCTGGCAAACGCTTGTTACGACAGTGCGAGCTTCCCGAACGAACCATCTTGCGCAAACTTCACGCGTCAGGAAGGAACGTTCCAGTTCACACGTCCAGTAACTGGTCAGGTTAACGCAGCAAACCGCAAGCTTGAAGCAATCATCTTTGATGCAAGCTACACGTTCGATCTTGCTGACGTTGTAGACAGCTTCGACGGTACGATGAACTTCTCAAGCAACTACTTCCTCCTGCTGCACCATGATCAGCAAGTAGGTTCTGGTGACTTGGATACATTTGACCGCGAAAACGGCAACCTTCGTCACCGCTGGCAGGTAAATGCAACGTATCAGCTTGATCGTTTCTCTGCCTTGCTTCAGTGGCGTCATGAAAGTGGTGGTCTGTTCAGCAACGAAGATTCCGACGAACGTCGCGATATCTTCCGCTTCAAGGACTTCAACACATACAACGCAACGCTTCGCTATCAGATTACTGATTCGCTCGCAGCACGCGTTATTGTATTGAACGTGTTTGACAATCTCGGTAACGAGACTCGTCTGGCAGCAGCCGGTGGTAACCAGTTGAACTTCTCTGACACAGTCGGACGTCGTTTCATCTTTGGTATCAACGCCAGCTTCTAAGCTGAAGCCAACAAACAGTTTTTGGAAACGGGGCCTCTGGGCCCCGTTTTTTTTCGATTGCCATAGACTGTTGATATCGGGAACATTCCCGGAGTTCGGGGCCAGTAGACGTCCTGATAACTATTCATTGAACTATTTGCGGACTATTAAGGGCGATTAACCGTCTTTCAGGTAACGGCCGTCAGGAGGATGCTCTGTCCTGCATGCGAGCACCAGCGTCATCAATTGCCTTCATCAACGTAAACTCCCCGACGGGTTTGCTAAGGTGCTCCGCCAGCTCTGAGTGTCCAGCGGACTCTGTGGGGAAGTTGGCAAACTGCTCGTGAATTAGGATGCTAGCGATCTTCGCACCGGAATCCTGAAATCTGGCAAGAAGATCCGACCCGGACATATCTGGTAGCTCATCGGTGACAATCAGGACGTCCAGATGCCCCCCATCCACCCTGGAGATAGCCTCAGCGCCCAACCTTGAGTGCTGAATATGATACCGCGTCCCCAGTCGGGCGGTGAAAGCGATATAATCGGTGTCGCTCGCAACGATCAACACATTGATGGGTTTGGGTAATGTCAAACCTAGTCCTCGCTTCGGTCACTCATCGCAACCCTTACTATTATACAAACACCAATTTCGACCCCAATACGTGTATTTTTATACTTTAATGCGAGATCCATATGCAAGACTATCATTGTGTGTAACCGACACTCGGAAAAACAGCCCGCCCCGACAACAGCTTAGATACCAGGCGTTGAATAGTGTGGCTATCCACGGAAACACCAACATTTCCACCTCCCCATGTAACCGAAAGTACCAAACTTTGGTTCATCTCTCTGTGGTGGATAGGACACAGTTTAGTCATATTTCTGCCATCGCCCGCGCAAGTTTGGTGAAGTTTTGAAGTATGATCACGAAATTTCTGCTTAGTTAATAAGCAGTAGAAGCAGTTATCCGTTGTTTTGGGGGCATTATGCCAGGATGTGCTTTTCGAGGGTAATAAACAAAAAGGATTACAACGTGGTTCAGGAACTTAAAAAATTCCGCCGCGCTGCTCTAATGAGTAGTGCGGCTACGCTTGTTGCGAGCTTTGCGCTTGGTACCGGTGCTTATGCACAGGATGCCGAAGTGGAAGAAGAAAGCATCGAGGAGGTTGTCGTAACGGGTTCGAGGATTATTCGGACCGATATAGAATCTCCAAGCCCGGTCACCGTGATTGGTGCCATAGACATTCGTGATTCTGGTGAAACAGATGTATCGAAACTACTTCGGGAAATTCCATCTCTTAATGGCTCATTGACTGCAACGGGTTCAGTTAACACCGGCTTTGCAAGTGACCTCAACGATGATGCAGGTGTCGGTCGTTTGAACCTCCGCAACCTGGGCACAAACAGGACTCTTGTCCTTGTGAATGGCCGTCGTCACGTTTCTGCGATCCAAGGTAGTTCAGACGTCGATGTCTCCAGTATTCCGATTGCATTGATTGAACGGGTTGAAACGACAACTGGTGGTGGTTCGTCCATTTATGGTGCTGACGCTGTCTCTGGTGTTGTCAACTTTGTTCTGAAAGAAGACTTTGAAGGCTTGAGCTATCGCTCACAATACTCCGTTTCGGATGAAGGCGACGCTGACAATATTTTTGCTGCCGTCACCGGGGGTGTGAACTTTGACGATGGCCGCGGTAACGCCGTTCTAAGTGTTGAATATACTCGTCAGTCTCGGGTTAACCGCTCTGATCGTTCCAATGCATTCGGCGCAGGCTTCTTTGACCTGATTGCAAACTCTGACGAACTAACTAACGCACTGGGACGCAACCCAGATGCGGCAAATGTTTTCGTTCCTGACTTCCGCATCAACTTCTCAAGTTCAGCAGGCATCATCGCACTCTATGATTCTGCTGTTGGTGGTTCGGTGTTCGATGGTGTCGTTGGTGGCCCCGCTGCTGGTGGGTCTACCGCCGGTGAGGGTTCAATTGCTGGCGTACCTGCTGTGCAGGTTTTCAGCAACGGCGTGCTACGTGCGTTTGATTTCGGTGTGATCTCCAACCCGTTTGAATCATCAGGTGGTGACGGTATTCAGGCAGCAAACCCGAATGCGGCAATTGTGCCGTTCCTTGACCGTATCAATATCAACGGCTTGTTCCGTTACGAACTGACAGACGGCATCGAGATGTATTCGGAAGTCAAGTATATTCAGAGCCGTGCTGTTGACGGTGACGGAATTCCGTTTAACGACGACATACCGATCGCGCTCGATAATGCCTTCATTCCTGACGCACTGCGCGCGCAAATTGATGAAGCAATCGCTAATGGTATTACACCTGAAATCACCATGAGCCGAGACATTCTTGATCGCGCTGCAATTGGTGGTACTGATACAGACCGCAACACCTTGCGTTTGGTCGGTGGTTTGCGCGGCGATTTCGATAACGGCTGGCGCTGGGATGTTTCCTACAACTTCGGCCGTACCGAAATTGATACCACTAACCTCAACCAACGAGTGGAAGATCGTTTCTTCGCGGGTGTAGATGCGGTGGTTGACCCGACAACAGGCAACATCGTGTGTCGCTCAGACCTGGATGCGTCTGCGTTGCCACCAGGATCACCATTCCCTGCAAACAGGCCTGGTTTCCTGACATTTGATCCGGGCGACGGCCAGTGTATTCCGATCAACCTGTTTGGTACGGATTCTATCACTGCTGACTCAGCTGCATTTGCTTTCATACCAACGCTTGAATCAAGCACGATTGAGCAACGCCAGTTTCTGGCAACTTTGGCAGGTGACAGCGCGGACCTCTTCGAACTTCCCGCTGGTGCGGTTGACTTCGCTGTTGGTTTCGAATACCGAGACGAAAAAAGTAGCTTCATTCCACCTGAACTTGAGCGAGCCGGTCTTCTCTACAACACCATTGGAGAAGCTCGTGACATCGTTTCTGGTGAATACAATGTGACCGAAGTGTTTGGCGAGGTCAGTATTCCTATCCTGGAAGATGTTGCTTTTGCTGAATCACTCCGTATCGATGCCTCCTTCCGCTATACTGACCACAGTACAGCTGGCAGCATCGAAACATATGGTACGGCGCTGAACTGGCAAATTGATCCAAACATCCGTATCCGCGGTGCCTATAACAGAGCTGTTCGTGCACCAAATATCTTCGAGCTGTTCTCTCCGGCACAACCCGCTTTCATTGGCGTGAGTGCAGACCCGTGTAACCCGCAGAACATTACGGGCGGATCGTCCAATCGTGCAGCCAACTGTGCACAATTCGTTGACCCGGGCTTTGATGCCGCTGACTTCCTGTCAGCGCGTGTTGCAGGTTCAACTGGTGGTAATCCAGATCTGGATGTCGAGACAGCCGATACCTACACTCTTGGCATTGTTTTTACGCCTGAGTTTGCCCCTGGCTTGTCGATCACGGCAGACTATTACAACATCGAAATCGAAAATGCGATTGACGCCCTGACTGGCGCCGAGGTTGCTGAGCTTTGTGTTGATCTGCCTGATATTAACAACGCGTTCTGTGCGGCAATTACTCGTGACCCGAACAACGGTAACGCTATCTCTAACTTCGCTTCAGGTAACGTGAACCTGGGTGGTTTCTCCACAGAAGGTATTGATGTAGCGGTCAACTACGGCATGGACCTGTCCAGCGTATTTGACGGTGATTATGGTACACTGGATCAAACGATCACTGCGACCCACGTGTTCAATAACATCGAGTTCCCAGACCCACTGGATCCTGAATTTGCACTCCCGGATGAAGGCGAACTTGCTCTTCCTACCTGGATCGTAAACTATCAGGCTCGCTGGACTTGGAATGACTTCAGCTTTACATGGCAAACTCGTTACCAGAACAGCCAGTTGAATATCGGTATTACTAACGAAGACATTGTTAGTAACCCCGACTTTGCAGATCCGCTGAACTCTGGTGATGCGTTCGTTCATGATGCTTCTGCGACATATCGGATTAACGATTATGCAAACATCACTTTTGGTGTGAACAACCTAAGCGACCGCAAGCCATTCATAGGCTCGCTGACTCGTCCGGTTGATCCAATTGGTCGTACCTTCTTTGTCCAGCTTGGCGGTAGCTTCTAAGCCACCACTAAAGAGAAATAACAGCATTTAAAAAAAGCCGCGGTTCGCCGCGGCTTTTCTTTTTTTAAGTCAACTAAAAGTCGACTGTCTCAATGATTTATAATTGCAGTTAGTGCAGTGCTGCCTGTTCAATCGTCAAACCGCCATCACCAACCCCAAAAACAATATTGTCACCGGGCTTCACATCCCCGGCCAGGATCATCTCTGCGAGAACGTCCTGAACATTTTTCTGTACCGTCCGCTTCAAGGGGCGGGCCCCGTAAACCGGATCGTATCCTGCTTCTGCAAGCCAGGTACGAGCCTCCGGTGTCAGGTCAATATTGATCTTACGATCAGCCAATAGCGACCGCAGCCGTTCAAGCTGAATATCAACAATGCTGGCCATATGTTCGCGGGCCAGTCGGTGAAACAGGATGACCTCGTCAAGCCGGTTCAAAAACTCGGGACGGAACGCTGCTTTTACAACATCCATTACTGGTTCCCGCACACTTTCGACATCTGCACCATCAGAGAGATCAGCAATCAGATGCGAACCAAGATTTGAAGTGAGAATGATCAGGGTATTCGAAAAATCAACTGTTCTACCCTGCCCGTCTGTCAAACGGCCATCATCCAGAACCTGCAGAAGCACATTGAACACATCAGCATGAGCCTTTTCAACTTCGTCAAACAGGATCACCTGATAGGGTCTCCTGCGCACGGCTTCCGTCAGAACACCCCCCTCTTCATAGCCGACATAACCTGGGGGCGCACCAATCAGCCGTGCAACGGCGTGCTTCTCCATAAATTCTGACATGTCGATACGAACCATCGCGGTATCGTCGTTGAACAAAAATGCTGCAAGCGTCTTTGTCAGTTCGGTTTTACCAACACCGGTTGGCCCGAGAAACAGAAAGCTCCCGAGCGGCCTGTTTGGGTCCTGAAGGCCGGCACGTGCGCGGCGAACAGATTTGGAAACTGCTTCCAAAGCCTCTTGCTGGCCAATAACGCGTTTACCAAGTTCTGCTTCCATGCGCAGGAGCTTATCGCGTTCGCCTTCCAGCATGCGGTCAACAGGTACACCGGTCCAACGAGAAACCACAGCTGCGATGTCCTGGTCTGTCACTTCCTCACGAAGCATCGTCTCCTGGTCGTTGTCGCCAGTCTCATTCAACCTGCGTTCAAGTTCAGGAATAACACCGTGCTGCAATTCACCTGCCTTGGCAAAGTCACCTGCGCGTTCAGCTTGTTCAAGCTCAATTCTGGCGCGGTCCAGTTGCTCAATGGCAGATTTTTCACCCGCCATACGCTCGCGTTCGCTTTGCCAACGCGCTGTTAATTCAGCCGCAGTTTGTTCCAGATCGGCAAGCTCTTTCTCCAGATCTTTCAAGCGAGCCTTTGAGCCTTCGTCTTTTTCTTTCTTCAATGCCTCCCGCTCAATCTTGAGCTGGACAATGCGACGGTCCAGTTCGTCAATTTCTTCCGGTTTGCTTTCGGTTTCCATCCGCAGCCGGCTAGCAGCCTCATCCATCAAGTCGATAGCTTTGTCAGGCAAAAACCTGTCGGTGATGTATCTGTTGGAGAGAGTTGCCGCTGAAACAAGAGCATTGTCCGTGATGCGCACGCCGTGGTGCACTTCATATTTTTCCTTCAGGCCACGCAGGATAGACACCGTGTCCTCAACTGTTGGCTCCAATACCATCACAGGCTGGAAACGCCGTTCCAGTGCTGCGTCTTTTTCTACATACTTTCTGTATTCGTTCAGAGTTGTCGCACCAATACAGTGCAATTCACCTCTGGCAAGCGCAGGTTTCAGCAGGTTGGATGCGTCCATCGCCCCTTCCGTTTTACCGGCACCAACCAGCGTGTGCATTTCGTCGATAAACAGGATCACATCGCCCGCACCGTGTGACACATCTTGCAAAACACCTTTCAGGCGTTCTTCAAATTCTCCACGGTATTTTGCTCCGGCAACAAGCGCCCCCATATCAAGGGCCATAATGCGCCTGTTCTTCAGGCTGTCAGGTACATCACCGTTTGCTATGCGGAGTGCCAGCCCCTCGGCAATCGCGGTTTTCCCAACGCCCGGCTCACCGATAAGAACGGGATTGTTTTTTGTCCGACGCGACAGGACCTGAATTGTGCGCCTTATCTCTTCATCGCGTCCAATAACCGGGTCGAGCTTGCCTTCTTTGGCACGCTCCGTCAGGTCCTGTGCAAACCTGTTGAGAGCATCATAAGAATCCTCTGCTGACACCGTGTCAGCGGACCGTCCCTTGCGTACCTCGTTTATCGCTTTGTTGAGCGCATCAGCCGTTGCACCTGATTGCTTGAGGAATTCCCCGGCACGACATTTCGGTGTTAACAGATAGGCGAGCAAAAGCCGTTCGGCGGTCACAAACTTGTCCGACGCCTTGTCGGAAACTTCTTCCGCTTTGGCAAAAACCTGAGCTGTGACAGGGTCCAAATGCAGTTGGCCTGCGCCTCCACCTTCTACTTTTGGCAGTTTCGAAAGCTCTGCCTCGACCAGCATTTGCGCGTGCTCCGGCTCGGCACCTGCAGCGCGAAGCAGATTCGCGGCCAGGCCTTCCTTGTCATCCAGTTGCACTTTCAGAAGGTGTTCTGGTGTAAATCGTTGATGATTTTCTCTGATAGCCAACCCTTGGGCAGACTGGATAAAACCGCGGCTGCGGTCAGTAAACCGTTCAATGTTCATGTGTTATCAACCCCATGATGTCGACTTGCCCCATGCTGGCGGCATGTCATTTAACAATACAACAAGCGCCCCAATTGGGCACGCTTCACATTCTAGATGTATGTACTGTTGCCAATATCGCAAGTAGGGAAGGATGAAAAACAAGCGGGCTTTTGTTGATCTGCATGACTGTCAGGCAGGAGATACGAAGGCCAGTCATAAAAAAAGCACCTGAAAAGGTGCTTTTATAAATTGATTTAGCAAAATTCAGGCTACATCGGTTTCAACGGCAGCGGTTTCACTTGGTGCATCCGTTTCTGCAACTGCCGGCTTTCGGCGAGGCGCGCTATTCCGACGACGTCTTGGTGGCTTTTTTTCTTCTCCTCCATCCAAAGCAAGTTCCGGGTGAGATTCAACCGGCTGCGCCTGCTTGGCCGGATCAACCGGGCGATCTTCCACCTTCTGGTCATGAGCGGACTTGGATGCCTCACCTGCATCGCCGGTAACAGCATCTGTTTTCTGATCAGCGCTGGTATTTTCCACCTGCGCTTCAGTCTGCTGCTCGTCATTATGGCGGCCTCGTCGCCTGCGGCGCGCATTGTTCTGCTGACCTTCCTGATCGCCCTGGCTAGGGCTATTACTACGCATTTCATTAGCAACGCGATAATAATGGTCGGCAAACTGGAAGAAATATTCGGCTTGAGTCCGATCGCCAGCTTGCAGCGATTCCCGAGCCTGGTTTTTATATTTTTCAACAAGTTGCTTTGGGTTGCCCCGCACTTTTTGTTCCGATCGATTTCCCGGTCCACCGGATTTTCCGTTCTGGCGGGAAGACGGTCTACCACGCTGTTTACGCGCGTTTTGAGCCTGTTTCATGCTTTCTCATTACCAACGATGAAAAGAAGTCTATGTTTTTGGCGGGCTACCCGCCAATTTTCCGAGATCGTAAAACGATATTTTTCGGAAATCCAAATGCAACCAGCCTATTGGCCTTTATGTTGCTGTAAGATCAACATAACCCTAGCGGCTAACTTCCGGCTTTCCAAGCCCCAAATTCAGCATTTTCACTGTTTTTTTGCAACGACAACGCGTTGAACCCCGGTTAGGTCCTTATGCATAGATACATCTCGATATCCGGCTTGCTCAAAAAGCATCCCAACATCCAGGGCCTGCCCCTTACCGACCTCAACGGCAAGAACGCCTTCTTCAGTCAACCTATCGCGAGACTGAACGGCTATTGCCCGGTAGCAGTCCAAACCATCGGCTCCGCCATCCAGCGCACAGTTTGGCTCAAACTGCTTAACGTCTTTCATCAAACCATCTATCTGGCCGCTTTCAATGTAAGGCGGGTTCGAGACAATCAGGTCAAACACCCTGTCATCAGAGACACTCTCGAACCAGTCGCTGATCACAAAATCAACTCTATCTGACAGGCCGTGACGCGCAGCATTTCGTTTTGCAACGTCCAGTGCCAGATTGGATTGGTCTATTCCGATGCCTCCCGCCCCTGCCAACTCGTCCAGAAGACTGAGCAGGATACAGCCAGAGCCGGTTCCAAGGTCAGCGATCAGCGGTGTTTTTATAGCCTCAAGCCTCTCAAGGCCGATTTCCACCAAAGTTTCGGTATCCGGTCTCGGAATCAAGGTGTTTCTGTCAACGTGGAAATCAAGTGACCAGAACGCCTGTTCACCCACGATGTATGCAACCGGCTCGCCAGTTAGCCTGCGCTCAATCAAACGCCTGAATGATTGCTGATGTATTTGGGATGGAAGGGTCTGTGAAAGCAGCATCGAAGAAATATTCGTATTCAACACATGCTCAAGCAACAACTGTGCGTCTCTTTGCGCCATCGGGTTGCCAGACTTTTTCAGACAGTCTTCACCCCAACGCATCGAATCGGCAACGCTGCCCGGCTCAGTATTCAAAAGCCAGCTTCCATCGCGGACAGCTTCATGGCCTGATCTTCCGATATCAAGGTATCCACAACCTCGCAAAGGCCTTCTCCTGCCAAAATCTGGTCGAGCTTATGCAGAGTAAGCCCTATTCGGTGATCAGTTACCCGGCCCTGAGGGAAGTTATAAGTGCGGATGCGCTCTGACCGGTCCCCCGAACCGACTTGTGACTTTCGGTCTTCCGATCGTTCTGCAGCCACCTTATCCCGCTCCATTTCAAAAAGCTTCGCATGCATGATTTTCCACGCTTTTTCACGGTTTTTATGCTGGGATTTCTCGCTCTGCACCACCATGATTCCCGTCGGGATATGAGTAATTCGCACAGCCGAGTCCGTCGTGTTCACATGCTGGCCACCGGAGCCAGACGCCCGCATGGTATCAACACGAAAGTCTTCTGACTTGATATCAAGGTCTACTTCTGCCGCCTCGGGCAGCACAGCAACTGTTGCTGCACTCGTATGAATTCGCCCACCCGATTCTGTCGTTGGTACTCGTTGTACCCGGTGAACGCCAGACTCGAACTTCATTTTTGCAAAAACGCCTTTTCCCGTAATATTGGCGACAATTTCCTTAAAACCACCAACATCTGAAGCCGAGGCAGAAATCATTTCCACCTTCCAGCCCTGGCTTTCCGCAAATTTCTCATACATCCTGTACAGATCACCAGCAAAAAGCGCCGCTTCGTCACCACCTGTGCCTGCGCGAATTTCTAGAATCGCGGACCGTTCGTCGGCAGCATCTTTAGGCAATAACTGAATGGAAAGATCCCGCTCCATTCGAGGCAGTTTTTCCTTCAGTTCAAGAAACTCTTCCTGCGCCAGTTCCTTCATTTCCGGATCGTCGCTGGCGGCAACCATTTCAGCCAGGTCAGCGATTTCTTCACGGCCAGATTTAAGTGCATTGGCGGCGTCAACGACAGGCCCCAGATCCGCGTACTCCTTGCTGAGCTGGACAAACTCTTCATTGGAAAACTGATCAGGTGTTCCCAGTGCGTGCTCCAGATAATCGTATCGGGTGAGCAATTGTTCGATGCGTTCTTCTGTGATCACGAGGTTTCTCCCGTCGCAGAAGAAATGATGGTTACCAGTTGCTCGAATTTAACATCGTTCTGAGTGCCGGTATCCAGGTCTTTAAGTGCCGCCACCCCTTCAGTCACTTCGTTATCACCAATGATGACGGCAAAGCGTGCATTTGATTTATTGGCCCGGTTAAGCCTCTTCTTGAGGTTACCACTTCGGTCTGTAAGCACCGTATGGTTTGCGGCGCGCAACGTTTCGGCAACTTCAAAAGCTTTCTGCATAGCGACATCGCCCATCGGCATTATTATTACGGGGCGCAGCGTGGATGTTCCTGCACCCGAGAGCATGGCAAGACGCTCAATTCCGCCAGCCCACCCAATCCCGGGCGTTGGTGGGCCGCCAAGCTGCTCAACCAGCCCATCATACCTACCACCCGCGAGCACTGTTCCCTGAGCCCCTAGTTCGGTCGTGATAAACTCAAAAGCAGTATGACAATAATAGTCCATGCCCCGCACCAACCGCTCGTCGTGCCTGTAGGGAACTCCAATTGTTTCCAGGCCGGTTTTGACAGCTTCGAAAAATGCTTTTGAATCTTCATTCATACAATCAGACATCAAAGGAGCGCCAGCAACAAGAGCCTTATCAGCGTCATCTTTGCTGTCAAGAATACGCAGTGGGTTACTTTCGAGACGGCGAAGACTGTCTTCTGACAACTGATCCCTGTGTGCACCAAAATAATCGACAAGAGCGTTACGGTAAGCCGCGCGGCTTTCTTTGTCGCCCAATGTATTAAGGTGTAAAACAACTTTGTCGCCCAGACCAAGTTCACGCAACAGGCGCCACGCCATGGCAATGATGTCGACATCTGCTTCCGGCGCATCCTGCCCCAAAAGCTCGGCATTTATTTGGTGAAATTGACGGTAGCGCCCTTTTTGTGGCCGTTCACGCCGGAAAGCCGGACCCCAACTCATAAAACGACACGGCAAGTGCTGCTGCATACCGTTGGAAATAAACGCCCGGCAAACCCCAGCGGTGAATTCCGGACGAAGGGTCAGTTGCTCGGCTTCCTTGTCGCCGCTCTCCCGAGCAGAACTCTCGAAACTATACATTTCTTTCGAAACGATATCCGAAGTTTCACCAAGGGGTCGTTTGTATACTTCGGTAAACTCGAAAATGGGTGTCGCAAGTTCTTCAAAACCATACGATCCCGCGACACGCTGAAACGTGTCAACAACTGCACGCATACCTCGTGCTTCATCACCGTAAATGTCGCGCGTGCCCCGCGCAGGCTGCAGTTTGGACACAGGCTATTCCTTTGAATTCGCTAGCTTACGGACTGAACAGCCGTTTTTTCCAGGACAGCATTTGCTGCTGCATCCAGTTCTGCGGCTTTGGCTTCGACCAAATCAACAATATGGTCAACAAGCTTTTCATCACTGATCTTGTGATCTGTCATACCTGAAAGATACACCATATGGTTGCCGTTACCACCACCTGTCAAACCAATATCAGTTTCTCGTGCCTCACCCGGGCCGTTAACGACGCAGCCAATGATCGAGAGGCTCATTGGTGTGTGGATATGTGCGAGCCTTTCCTCCAGTGTCTCAACGGTCCTGATGACAGGAAAGGCCTGGCGAGCACAGGATGGGCATGAAACGATCCTGACCCCACGGTGCCTCAGGCCAAGTGACTTGAGTATCTCATATCCCGCCTTCACTTCTTCAACCGGATCGGCCGATAGCGAAACCCGCACGGTATCCCCAATACCTGCCCACAAAAGTGAACCAATGCCGATCGCCGATTTCACGGTACCCCCACGCAAACCACCCGCCTCGGTGATACCAAGATGGAGCGGATAATCACATGCATCAGCCAATCCATGATACGCGGCGACCGCTAGAAAAACATCAGAAGCCTTAACGCTGATTTTAAAATCAAAAAAGTCATTATCTTCGAGGATTCGAGCGTGTTCGAGCGCACTTTCCACCAATGCTTCCGGACAAGGCTCTGCGTATTTTTCAAGAAGGTGCTTCTCAAGAGACCCTGCATTCACACCAATCCGCATGGAACAGCCATTTGCCTTCGCCGCACGAACCACCTCTTTGACCCGGTCTTCCGATCCGATGTTACCGGGGTTGATCCGCAGACAAGCAGCACCAGCATCAGCAGCTTCAAGTGCACGCTTGTAATGGAAATGTATGTCCGCAACGATGGGAACACTGGATTCCCTGCAAATCTCTGGCATGGCGGCTGTTGATGCCTCATCGGGGCATGAAACGCGAACGATGTCAGCGCCCGCTTCAGCGGCAGCCTGCACCTGCTCTATAGTTGCCGCAGCATCAGACGTTAACGTATTCGTCATCGTCTGGACCGTAATTGGCGCGTCACCACCAACCGGCACCGAGCCAACCATAATTTGTCGTGATTTTCTTCTAATCACATCTCGCCAAGGACGAATACTCATGACCAAAAAGCACCCTGATAACTATGTGAACAGGGGTGAGACCCCATTTTCTGGCTTTATACATGAGTGATGGTCTGAGTGAAAGGAAAGATGTGTCGCAGTTGCGCACTTCAAACGCCCGGGTTTTCTCACGTCAGAAGACAAGCACGACTAGTCATTGCCGCCGAAAACAGATTGCAATGATGACGCAGAAGCTGCGGTACCCTTGGCAAATAGTGATGGCTTCAGTGCCAACGCTTCGACAATACCACCTCGCTCGCCCAAGGGGCCATGCGACACACCATGCCGTTTTAACGAAATACCGCCGGCGTTACTGGTCGCCAGAAACACGTCGCCCGCAAGTTCGGGTTGATAGGTTTGCCCGGCGCGCAACACTCCTGACCACAACTCTGTTCCGTCACTGTAAGAAAGCTGAATCCAGCTATCCTCTGAAGCCGCTAGAACAATTGAATTGGTTTTCCGGCCTTCAGGTACGTGATTTGATGCATGGACCGACGGCGTAAATATAGACCGCGAAGCATAAGTGTTTGCAACGTCAGCCTCGACGAACTTCGGCGCATCCAACTGAGAAGACACCGGGCTTTCTTGCACAATCAAACCTTCATCGTTCTTCGGCCCAGTTTCAACCACCGGAGTCAACGAAGCCAGAATACGTTCCTCATTTGCGGAATCCAAAACTGCCAAATTGGTGACGGCTGTCATTTGACCGCCAAGCAGTACCCACGACATACCCGCGCCCACGATACCCGCAACAGGAGACAGCCATGCAGGCCAACGGCGCTTTGGTGCTCTGGCAATCTGGAATGTTTTGTCGTCTCTGATAGTTGATGAAGCATTTTTCGTTTCTCGAGTCGCGCAAATAGTATCCGAAACGTCTACACGCTTGCTGTCATCAGTCTCGTTGGACGACGCAGCGAAAACCGCTGCCAGTTCCTGTTTGAACTGACAAGCGATTACGGCACCATCGAGCTTCAGCGCCTTGGCGTATGCGCGCGCAAAACCCACTGCAAAAGTCGTTTCAGGTAAATCGGAAAAACGACGATTTTCAATCGCTTCCAGGAAAAAACTTCTGACACAGATTTCCTCTGAAACCGAAGCAAGGGTTCGCTTCTGGGCCTTGCGAGCAGATCGCAAGACAGCAGCAACGTCCATCTGTTTATCGTTGGCTTCGTTAGCCATAGTCCCGTCCCTCGAAGGTTTTTGCTTATCACCCAAACGTCAGGCGTGCTCATTACCCTCTTATTTCTTTGTTTCTTTTCCCCGTCTGGGTCGACATCCGGAAGCAGTTTTACTGCGTCTTATTCAGACATCTCCAAACACCAAATACAGGAGCCGAAACATCACTCTAGAGGCCGTAGATCAAGAAACACTTAACGAATAGTGTCAATTAGAACTAATTTTTCAAGGGAAAACTTGCCTGATTACCCATGCAATTGCGCTGGCAGGCCAACTTAATCTCAAATTTTGATGCCATGGTCTTTCGCAAACAATATCAGGCTGTCCCGTATCGAATGATCAGGCGACCTCATGTGCTCTACCAGATACGATCTCAACTGGTTCATATTAACCGAACGCAACAGGCGTTTAACGTTTCCAATTGATGAAGGTGACACCGAGATTTTTTTCAGGCCTAACGCAACCAGTGCCATGGCTTCCACAGCGCGGCCACCCATCTCCCCGCACAGAGTTACAGGCACATTTGCCTCATCACACGCAGAAATGATCATATGGAGAAAGGACAGAGCTGACGGCGCCAGCATATCGTACCTGTCTGCCATCTTCGGATTGGATCTGTCACATGCGAAGAAGAATTGCATCAGATCGTTGGTGCCAATTGACAGAAAATCAACTTCAGTAAGCAGACTGTCCAACTGCCAGCTCAGGGAAGGCACCTCAAGCATGCACCCGACCTTGATTTCACGAGGGGGGACTTTGTCAAATTTCTTCAGTCGCTCCAGTTCTTTGTCGAGAATTACTTTACATTTCTTGAGCTCTGCCACTTCTGCAATCATTGGAAACATGACACTCAGGCTTCTTCCGGAGGCCGCATAAAGAAGTGCTCGCAACTGGTAGCGCAGCAATGCTGGTCGCTCCAGCGCCACGCGAATGGCGCGCCAGCCCATCGCAGGGTTTTCTTCAGGTTCCCGTGGAAGGAAGGGAACAGGTTTGTCGCCGCCAATATCCAGAGTTCTGAACACCACCGGTTTGTCGCCAGCTGCATCCAATACAGCAGAGTAGACTTTTGTCTGTTCGTCGACACGCGGCAGTGCGGGCGAAACCATAAACTGGAACTCGGTCCTGAACAGGCCAATTCCCTCCGCCCCTGTCGTGTCCAGGCTTGGCAGGTCAGCCAATAAGCCAGCGTTCATCAGAAGTTCAACCCGCTCACCGTCCAGTGTTTCTGCTGGCAGGTTTAACTCGGCAGCATATTCAGCGAACAGCTGTTCCTGAATTTTCACCGCTTCGCGGTAGCCCTCCATCACTTCTTCATTGGGGCGCACATAAACATGGTCGTGCGCGGAGTCGACAACAATTTCGTCACCAGGGTCGACATGTGTCAGCAAGCCCGGAATTTGCCCCATAACCGGGATGCCCATCGCGCGTGCAATAATGGTTACATGAGCGGTTGAAGACCCTTCCTCTAGCGCAACCGCCTTCAAATACCGACGGTCAAAGTCCATCAACTCGGCAGGACCGATGGATCGGGCAACCAACACGCTGTCTTCCGTCAACTGCTGCCGCGCATCGATGGTTTCGCCCTGAATGATACGAATAAGTCGCCCTGCCAGGTCTTCAAAATCGAGGATGCGTTCCCGTAGATAAGGGTCTCTTATCTTCGCCATTCGAGCACGGTTTTCCTGCTGAACACGCTCGACTGCCGCTTCAGCAGTTAAACCTGACGCAACGGCGTCTCGCATTTTGTCCTGCCAACCACGGTCATAAGCGAACAGCTTGTATGTCTCCAAAATCTCGCGGTGCTCGCCGCCATGAGCCAGGTCAGGGTGCTCAAGCATTTCGTCAAGCTGGGAGCGCATTTGTGCCATTGAATCTTCAAGGCGCTGACGTTCTTCTCTCACACTGTCTGCAATGGTTTTTGTAATGCGGATTTGCGGCTTGCTAAAAACAGCCACACCAGCTGCAATACCTGAAACCAAAGCTTGCCCTGTCAGAGTGATAGACTGCCCAAGTGCAGTAGCGTCTTCGCTCAGCTCGTCAACATTGACAAGGTCGCCCGAACTCACCAGTTCCGCCAGCACCATCGAAATCGTCTGCAGGGCTTCGACTTCCTCCGGCATGTACTGGCGTGCGGCAACGTTCTGCACCACAAGAACACCACTGACTTTACCATGACGCAAAATCGGCACACCAAGAAAGCTGTGATACATGTCCTCGCCGGTTTCAGGGCGGTAGGCGAAACGCGGGTGTTTGGGTGCTTCGGAAAGATTAAGTGGAAGGCCCCGCTCGGCAACCAGACCTACCAGGCCTTCGCCCACCTGAAGTCGCGTCAAGTGTACAGCTTCTTCTTTCAAACCTTCTGTCGAAAACAGTTCAAGAACACCGCCCGCACGCGCAAGATAAACAGAGCAAACTTCCGCAACCATGTTCTGGGCGATCACTCGCACAACCCGGTCCAGTCGTTCCTGTGCATCGCCATCACCTCCCATTACGCTATGGAGGCGTCTCAGCAACAGTCTTGGCTGGCTCACAGTGTCAGTCAAGGACGGTCCCTTTTTATTGGTTTACACACACAAGTTGATCAGCGCATTGCAACAAACGCCGCCTCTTATGTATTATTCGGCGACAGATACGCAACAGCCTGAGCAATTAATTCATTAATAATGTCTTGGGTTGGTTCAATTTTCTTAACCATACCAACACTTTGACCAGCCATGACAGATCCTGTTTCCACATCTCCGTCAACCACGGCACGACGCAGAGCACCACCCCAAAATTGCTCGATCTGCATCTGGGCATCGCCCTGGGAGACTGCGCCCGCATGAAATTCTGACACCACTTCCTGCTGTTTTGCCATAAACCGCTCGGTACCCTCGTTTTTCAGGGCGCGCACCGGTATAACGGGAAACTGCGGGTCAATTTGAACACTTGCAACAGCATCGCGAGCGTTGCCGCGAATGAAAGCTTTTTTAAATTTCTCGTGAGCGATACATTCTTCCGCCACGACAAACCGAGTACCCAGTTGCACCCCGGACGCGCCCATTTCCAGATAAGATGCCATCACATCGCCGCGGCCAATGCCGCCCGCAACAAAAACAGGCACGTCTCTTATTACCGGCAAAATTTCCTGTGCAAGAACGCTTGTTGAAACCGGGCCGATATGACCACCCGCTTCCATGCCCTCAATCACAATGGCATCCACACCTGAACGAACCAGTTTTTTTGCGAGTGTTGCAGTCGGTGCAAAACACATGAGTTTCGCGCCAAAATCCTTGATAGCCGCGATGGATTTCCCGTTGGGAAGCCCGCCTGCCAGAACAACATGGGAAACCCCCTGTTCACGACAAACTGCAACAAGGTCATCTATATCAGGGTGCAGGGTAATCAAATTGACACCGAAAGGTTTATCGGTCATCTCGCGTGTAGCTTCAATTTCCGCTGCCAGAAGCTTTGTATCCATACCGCCACAGGCAATAACGCCAAAACCACCAGCGTTGGAAATTGCTGAAACAAGGTTCCGTTCGGAAACCCACGTCATCGCACCACCCAGCACAGCATATTCACTGCCAAGGAAGTCCGCACCACGTTGCCAGAGTTTGCGTAGTCGCTGCATGCTCGTTTCAGTTGATTTGCCCGTCAGGTCTTGCTGATTAATATCAGCCATAAGTCACCCCAGTTTCCTAATAAATAAGGCTTGGTTCAGTCTTCGCGGTCAAGGCCGTAGGCTGAATGCAATGCACGCACTGCCAGCTCTGTGTATTCCGCGTCAATTACAACACTGACCTTGATCTCGGACGTCGATATCACCTGAATGTTGATACCTTTGTCAGACAAAGTATCAAACATGGTACTCGCGACGCCGGCGTGGCTGCGCATGCCAACCCCAACAATCGAGATTTTCACAACGTCGCCTGTATAAACCAAGTCACTAAAGCCCAGAACATCTCGATTGTCTTCGAGAATCTGAACAGTTTTCTTAAGGTCATCTTCCGGAACGGTGAATGTCACATCGGTCGTTGTTCCATCATCCGAGGCACTTTGAACAATCATATCAACATTGATATTGTTCTTGGCAAGCGGTGCAAAAACACCTGAAACCTTGCCCGGCGTATCTTCCAGACCAACGATCGTAACTTTTGCTTCACCGCGCGAATACGCGATACCGCTGACTACTTCCTGTTCCACGATTTCTTCCTCCCCTACAACAAGGGTTCCTGGCAACTCTTCAAATGACGACAATACTTGCGTTCGAACACCATGTTTCATCGCAAGCGCGACAGACCGTGTTTGCAAAACCTTGGCACCCAGGGATGCCATTTCAAGCATTTCTTCATACGTGATTTTATCAAGCTTGCGCGCCTTTGGCACAATACGCGGGTCCGTTGTATAAACACCATCAACATCAGTATAGATATCGCATCTGTCTGCAGAGACTGCAGCCGCCAGAGCAACAGCCGAAGTATCACTACCACCGCGGCCTAACGTCGTGATCCGGTTATCATCAGCAATACCCTGAAAGCCGGCAACCACAGCAACCCGGCCTTCTTTGAAACACGCCTCCAAGGTTGCAGGGTCAATTTCCTCAATCCTGGCGGCGCCATGAATGTTATTTGTCTTGATGGGGATCTGCCAACCCAGAAATGAGCGAGCTGGGATACCAAGCTCTTGCAGCGTAATGGCCAGCAGCCCAGCGGTAATCTGCTCTCCCGCCGCGACAACAGTGTCATATTCCCGGGCATCATGAAAAGTTGCTGCAGTCCGGCAATATCCTACCAGTTGATTGGTCACGCCCGCCATCGCAGAGACCACGACAGCAACCTCGTGGCCTTCCCCGACCGCTTTGGCAACCCGCCGAGCAACATTCTGGATACGGTCCATGTCCCCAACGGACGTGCCACCAAACTTTTTAACAATACGTGCCATGCCATCCAGATCCTGAACAAGATGTGTGGCCATTTTGACGCAATCCTTGACCCAAGGGGGGTAAAACCGCGTATAGATGACCAGCGCGCTCCTGTTTAATGGCTGGCGGGCAGCCGCGCAAGCGCGTAACGCGCAATAAACTTGCTAATTTCCCTGGTGACGAATGAAATGACCACTCAGACTGAAACACTGCCGGAAGGGCAAACAGCATCCGGTATAACCGTTGATGCAGACGAAGTAGCTTTTTTTGCCCGGATTGCGGACAGTTGGTGGGATCCGACGGGCCCCTTCAAACCGTTGCACCAGCTCAACCCGACGCGACTTCTGTATATCCGTCAACAAGTCGAGGCACATTTTCGTATCAAAGCTGGCGAAAAAAGACCTTTCGCCAGCCTCAGGCTTCTGGATATTGGCTGCGGCGGTGGCTTGATTTCAGAACCAATGGCGCGATTGGGAGCCGATGTCGTAGCGGTGGACGCTTCAGACAAAAATATCAAAACAGCGAGCCTGCACGCTGCCCAGGGAGGCCTTGAAATAGACTTCAGACACACGACAGCCGAAGCACTCGCAGATGCAGGTGAAAAATTTGACGTGATTGTTAACATGGAAGTCGTGGAGCATGTTGCAGATGTGAACGAATATCTGTCTGCCTGCAGGGCTTTGATGAAGCCTGAGGGGATCATGTTGCTTTCCACAATTAACAGAACACCAAAGGCCTATCTGTTTGCGATTATAGGTGCAGAACATGTCCTAAGGTGGCTACCGGTGGGTGCCCACGATTGGAACAAATTCCTGAAACCTGAAGAGTTGGCTGACTTTCTTCAAGCGAACAATATGAAGGCAAACTCTCCGACCGGCTACGTATTCTCGCCATTTGGACAAAAATGGCGGCTATCTGATCACGATGTATCTGTCAATTACGCGATGAGCGCAACTATAGCGTGAGGGTTTAAGAGGACAGTGTGACTAAGCGTCAGTTCGCCTTGCGCCTGGCAGCGGCATTACTTCTATACCTTCATCGAGCAGGTCTTTGGCTTCTTCAAGCGAAGATTCGCCGTAAATACCTCGTTCTTCTGTTTCGCCGTAGTGGATTTTACGCGCTTCTTCAGCAAAATTCTTACCCACATTCTCGCAATTTTCTTCCACATGGCGCTGGACTTTAGCCATTGCTTCTTCAGCTTGCTTAACCAGTTGTTGCAGCTCAGGCGTTGCCGTCATCGCTGACTTTGCAGTGGCAACCGGACCGGCCTCAGGAACACTCGCAGACGCAGGAACCGCTTTTCCGGTCTGCTGGTTGCTCTTGGCGGCCACGTTCGGTGCCATGGGTGCTTTCATAATATCTACCGAGCCACAGTGTGGGCATTCCACCAGCGCCATTGCCAATTGCTCTTCATAAGCACTGGACGAGCGAAACCAGCTCTCGAACTGGTGGCCCTGTTCACACTTTAAATCAAAAACAATCATCGTTTTCCATGCCTTGTGAGGCGCTATTCGTTGTTTACGCTGGTTATTTTAACTGCCCGGTCATGCAGCAGTGAGGGTATCTTTTGGCGCACTTTACCAACTTGCGCAAGGTCAAGGTCGACAAGCGTTACGCCGATAGTCGTGCCTGCATCAGCCAGGACAGAGCCCCAAGGGTCAATCGCCAGGCTGTGCCCGAATGTTTTCCGTCCCGTTGCATGCTCGCCCGTTTGCGCTGCTGCAAGAACAAAACATCCGTTCTCGATCGCGCGCGCGCGCAAAAGCGTATGCCAATGTGCTTCGCCAGTTGGCTGCGTAAATGCCGCCGGCACCAGCAAAACACTGGCCCCAGCCTGAGCAAGACTTCGGTATAGATACGGAAACCGAAGATCATAACAAATCGTCATACCCACGGACATGCCATCAACATTCACGACAGCGGTGGTGTCGCCGGACTGATACAATGCGGATTCCCGGTAGCTCTCTCCGCCGCCCAGCTCGACATCAAACAGGTGCGCCTTATCATACCGAGCAACAATTTTCCCAGAAGGCCCGATGAGGAAGGACCGATTGGCAAGCCTGTCACTGGCCACTTTTATGATCAAAGAACCAATATGCAGCCAGACCTTCAGTTCAAGCGCCAGAGTACGGAACGCCGCCACACCCGGATCTTCATCTTCGGTAAAAGCTTTCTCAAGCACGGAAGACCGTTTCATTTCCATCAGGTGCGTCGTCTCGGGTGTCGTAATAAACTCGGCGCCCGCTTGTGCAGCTTTCCGTATCAACGCACTAACGACAGCAACATTTTCAGCAATGTCATTGCCACTAGTCAGTTGAAGGAGAGCCACACGCATCATCTTCAACCTGCGTTCAGTAACGGAGCAAGACCACCACGAGCCTCTAACGCGTACAAATCATCGCAACCGCCGACGTGAGTGTCGCCAATCCATATTTGTGGTACAGAATTTACGCCGCCAGCCTTTTCACGCATTTCCTTGCGAGCCCCGGGATTCATATCGATCGACACTTCGCGGAAAGCTGCCCCTTTTTGCTGTAAAAGTGCTTTCGCGCGGTGGCAAAAGGGACAAAAATTCGAGCTGTAAATTACTACATTAGCCATATCATTTTCCGTTTCTACGCCCAAAGCGCAAGAAATTATTCTATTTCAACACCCTATACGACTTCAAAGCCAAAACTGGATGAAAGCAACTTCGCTTCAGTATCTAGTTCAGGTGAAGACCAACTTAAAGCCCCAAAGCCAACACCAGTTCGTGATATCTGGGATAGCGATGCTTTATCAGCCAGTTACCGGCTGCCCAACCCTTGCAAACGCTGCGATACCCACTTCGGCGGCTCCGGCACTTTTAAGTGCCAGCGCGCATGCATTTGCGGTTGCGCCGGTAGTTAAAACATCATCAACCAGCAGAATCCTTTTTCCTTTAAACAAATCACTTTCCTGCTGCCTGACTTTAAAGGCCATATGCACATTATCGAAACGATCACGACGCTTCAGTGTGCCCTGGCTTGGCGTTGACTTGATTTTTCTCAGACCTTGGTTATTAACGCTCACCCCAAGTTTCCTGGACAGATTGGCAGCAAGCAACTGTGACTGATTGAAACGCCGGGCAAGCATACGCCGTGGATGCAACGGTACAGGCACCAGAATTTCAGGCTGTCTATCAGCATCGGTGCGCAGCCTTGTAGCAATCATGCCTGCCATTGCTGGCGCGGCCGCAAACAAATGCCCGTGTTTCAGGGCCAGTACCAAATCGCGGCCCTTTCCATCGTACAATACAGGAGCACATGCATAGTCGAAATCAGGCTGTATCGCCAAACAGCTTCCACACAAGAGGCTATCGCTCTCGAATGCAAAAGGAAGGGCACATCTGGTGCACATTGGTTCGGCAATCGGTTTCAACTGCGACCAGCAATTGCCGCACAAACTTCCATGCTCTATAGTAAGTGCACGACAAAGTGGACAACGCGGGGGCAAGACGGCATTCAGCAGTATTTGCGGCGCGCGCCGCACTATATCCATAACATCAAGCATAAACCTGCATAACATCACACCCGGCACCGAACCATAGCAAACATGTTGCGCAGTCTCGCAAGATTGCCTATGTGACACCCATGATCGATACACCGCCCGACCTTTTTGATCCGGACACAGTTTCGCGCCATCAGACGCGAGCCACGTGGATGGATAAGCGACACCAGTTTCTTAAGGCAGAAATTGCGGACCGGCTTTATGAGCGACTGCAAGAAGTTAATCGTTCCTTTGAGAGCAAAATCGACCTCGGCAATCGGTTCGCAGCATTTTTACCGACATCTGAGCGCGATCATTACTCCAGCGCCCACCTTGAGGGCAGCTCTTTGCCTGTCGCCACTGCAAGTGTCGATCTTATCGTTACCAATCTTAATTTACACTGGATCAATGACCTCCCCGGTCTTCTGGTGCAGATAAAAAATGCACTGAGACCCGATGGGCTGTTTCTTGGCACGATGTTCGGGGGACAAACACTTCATGAGCTGCGCCATGCACTCATTGCAGCTGAATCCGAAATCTGTGGTGGGGCCAATGCCCGGGTGATCCCGTTTGCAGACGTTAAAGACCTTGGCAGCCTTCTACAGCGAGCGGGTTTTGCCTTACCTGTAACAGATGTAGACACACTTACCCTGACATACGAACATCCACTGGACCTGCTAAAGGAACTTCGCGGCATGGGCGAGACAAATGCGCTGAAAGCGCGCCCCAGACATTTTTGGCGACGCGACGTATTGATGCGTGCATGCGATATCTACCAACAGAAATTCAGCCAACCAGATGGACGCATTGCAGCGACCTTCGAGGTTATGTATCTGTCCGGGTGGCATCCACATGAAAGTCAGCAAAAACCGCTGAAACGTGGCAGCGGCGATATCAATCTTGCAGATGCCCTGAAAGCGGGAAAACCGCCAAAACAGTGACTGGGTCAAACGCTGGTTATAACAGTTAACTTTGGCCAGCGCTGTTGCCATTTTTTTTTGCTCAGCCGATCAATGAAACCCTGAGGGTCCGTACGGTGCATCAGTGGGGTAATGCGCAGGACCTGATCATACAGGTCTTGAAAACCAAACGGTGCAACGAATGTCATTTCGCCGGAACGCCGAAGCCTGACCCCCACAGTAGTAGCAGTTTCTGCCCAGTGTTGCAGCGCATCTTTCAAATTTTCGAATGGCGCGTGTCCGCCAAAATCATGCATGCGTGCCTGATTGCGAACCTGCCACAGGCCTGTCGGCATCACGGCTTCAAGCCCAGCTTCATACTGGATGTCTCTGCTCTTGTCCGCATTGGTTCTATCAAAATACACGACATCAACATCAGCATCTTCGAACTGCCGACCATCGTCATAAAGTGAATCCCAAAACCTGTTGCGAACAAAGCCAGCTGCCACATAGGCGCCTTTAGGTCCAACACTCCTGACCGCTGCGAGCACTTCTCTTACGAGGTGATCCTGAGACAACAGCCTGACCAATCGATCCGGCACTAAAGAAAATCCCGAAGCATGGCAACCAGAGGTACATCGGCAGGCGGCATTGGATAATTGCCTAAATCACGAATCTTAACCCACTTGGTTTGCTGACCTTCCTGTGGAGAAATCAGGCCATCCCACTTCCGACACAAAAAAAGCGGCATCAGCAGATGAAATTTTTCATAAGAATGGGACGCAAATGCAAATGGTGCCAGACAAGCAGCAGATATATCTATATCAAGCTCCTCTTTGCACTCTCTGATAAGAGCGCCTTCAGGCAGTTCACCCTCTTCAACCTTGCCACCCGGGAACTCCCAAAGTCCCGCCATGGATTTACCCTCAGGCCGCTGGGCAATAAGGATATTTCCATCAATATCCACAAGCGCAATTGCAGCGACGAGGATAGTTGGCAGTCCGGCATCAAGCCGCACATTCGGTTCAGGACATTCATTCTCATTCATACCCGGTGAATTAACGCCAACTTTAACCAAATACAAGCTTTAACACCTTGTTTAGATTTGGAGACAAGACTGAGGTCTGGCAGACAAGAAACAGTGTATCAGGCAACCTTGGGGTCAGATTTCATGGCAAGTATATTCAGACAAAACGCATTGATCTCACCAAGCGATTCAAAGTCCACAACAGTACCGCTGTCGAGGTTAAAAAAACTTGGTCTGTCAATTGCGTCAGATACGCACGGCGCTACTGCAGTGGAATATGGCCTGCTAGCCGGACTGGTGGCGATTGGCATTGCTGGCGGCGTGGGTGCACTCTCGGACCTGGTGAATTTGTTGTTTGAACTTATCGGCGATGAAACTGTAGCGGTCACCAATACGATGAATAGTGATTAAGCAACCAGGAATGATGAATAAGCGGCGAAGCCTGTTCAATTGCTTGCCACTCAGGTTTAGCCCTGAAACCCGATAGTTTCAGAATATATTCTTAATACTCAAGCCGTCAGGCCCGGGTTTTAATCAACAACACTTTATGGAATTTCCTGTTCCACAAATGAAAACGATTAGCTGTAAGCGACTTCCTGAAACTCTGAGGCTTGATAGCGACGGCGAGGCTCTTCATCACTGCTCATGCGCTCGGAAATAACGCGCTTTGCACGTTTCACTTCGTTCTGCATGTAAGTCAGTTCTGCAAGTTTTTCATCACCCTCGCCTGCATATCGCTTCAAAGCATCCGAAAGCGCTGTTTCAAGTTCGCTCAAGAACTTCAACTGCAAATCCAAATTAACTGTTGGCATTTCACTCTCCAAAATGACATTGCGGGCGGACCCACAGCCATTTATTCAAAAGACGTGCCAAAAATTAACCTTTAAAAATCAATGTGTTATTATTTCCCGGGACATGTATTCGGCAGAATTTGCAGTCACGCAATCACACAACAGGAATCTTTGTCCGGCCAACGGATGCAAAATGCACTGAATAGTGTGCCTACACCCCTTATGAGCCTGTTTTAGCTCCGATAATCAGCATTTATCTCAATATAACCATGGGTCAGATCACAGGTCCAAACGGTCGCTTGCCCTCCAGCAACTCCAACGTCCATCCTGAACCTGATTTCCTGCTGCTTCATATAATCTGCCGCAACCGACTCCTCGTATGCGCGGCTAACCTGACCTTTTTCCGCAACCAATTGATCACCAATCCAGAGCTGCAGGATATCGCGGTCAGCCAGTTCACCCGATTTTCCAACTGCCATGATAAGCCTGCCCCAGTTCGGATCCTCGCCGGCGATAGCCGTTTTAACCAATGGACTATTGGCGATGGACAAGGCGATCTTTTTTGCGGCTTCATTTGATGCGGCGCCAGTGATTTCAATGGTTACAAACTTGGTAGCGCCTTCTCCGTCTCGTACAATTTGCTGAGCCAGATCAACGGCCACCTCAGAGAACTTTGTTCGAAAATCGGCCAGCCTGTCATCATCCGGGTCTTCTATCAATGTTATGTTGGCATTCTTGCCTGTGGCAAAAGCCAACACAGTATCGTTGGTAGAGGTATCACTATCGACTGTAATGCTGTTGAAGCTGATATCCGTTGCTCTACGCAAAATCTCCGCAAGGCATGCGGAAGAAATCTGCGCATTGGTGAACATGAAACCCAGCATTGTTGCCATATCCGGGGCAATCATACCTGAACCCTTGGCTATTCCGGATATGACGACAGGTCGCCCTTCAATGGTCGCTATTCGGCTACAGCCTTTGGGGAATGTGTCAGTTGTTGTTATTGCAGTCGCCACTTCTCTCCACATGGCGCCTGACAGGCCTTCATGAATGCGCTTTAGGAACCTGGGGAACTTTGACACATCAAGCGGTTCACCAATGACACCTGTTGACGCAATCAACACTTCGCATGGGTCGCAGCCAACAATCCGGGACGCGGCGTCTGCCGTTGCCTGTGCAGCTTTTTGCCCTTTCGATCCGGTAAAAGCATTGGCGTTCCCCGCATTGACTACAAGCGCACGCGCCGCGCCGCCCGATTTTGTCAATACGTTCCGGCACCACTCAACAGGAGCTGCCGGCATTTTAGTACGTGTAAATACGCCTGCTGCCCTTGTGCCTTCAGCAAATTTCGCCAACATTAGGTCGGGCCTGCCCTCATACCTCAGCCCAGCCGCCGCAGCGCCAACTTCAACGCCGGCAACCGGTAATAGATTTGGGAATTGATCAGGGGCCAGTGGGCTTTTTTTTATATCTGGCATTTTAGACTTCGCTCCAACTCTTTAACAACGGCAACACTGGGAAAAAGGTTCAATTCCGGCCATTTCAGGCGGTCCGTGAGAAGCGGTCAGTTTGCAAGTCAGTTGGTGGAAATGCAAGTTGAATGCATGCGCGGTCTGGCTGCACACTTTAATTTGTGCGTGAGAAGCGTTCGCGCAGGTTGACAGAAGCCTTGGCTATACTTATCTGTGCGTGCATTCTTGCACTGATTTTTTGGCTATTCTGCTAAGTGTCCTGCACTTGCTCAACCATCATGAAATCGGCAGCTTTATGGTGCTAAAGTGGTTTGTCCGCGAAAGCAACGAATTGGGAAGTATAATATGTTAGGTCTAGGCACACTCGCGAAGAAGGTTTTTGGCTCAGCCAATGATCGGTATCTCTCGAAGCTTGACCCCAAAGTAGCCGCGATCAACGCGCTGGAACCAGAGCTTGAGACTCTTTCTGATGCAGACCTGAAAGCTAAAACTGACGAGTTTCGGGCCCGCCTGAATGACGGAGAAACCGTTGACGGCCTTCTGGTGGAAGCGTTCGCTGTTGTGCGGGAGGCCGCCAAGCGCGCGCTTGGTCTGCGCCACTATGACGTTCAATTGGTTGGTGGCATGGTGCTGAACGACACCAGCATCGCTGAAATGAAAACCGGCGAAGGTAAAACTCTGGTTGCTACACTGGCCGCATACCTGAACGCGCTTCCTGGCAAAGGCGTGCATGTTGTCACCGTCAATGACTATCTGGCAGAACGTGATGCTGACTGGATGGGCAAGGTGTATGCCTTCCTTGGCCTTACGACTGGCGTGATCATTCCCGGGAAAACAGATGAAGAACGCCGGGAAGCTTACGCAGCCGACATCACCTACGGCACCAACAACGAATTTGGATTCGATTACCTGCGTGACAACATGAAGTTTCAGCGAGAAGAAATGGTACAGCGCGATTTCGCCTATGCCATTGTCGACGAAGTGGACTCGATTCTTGTCGATGAAGCGCGCACGCCCCTGATCATTTCCGGGCCAACTGAAGACAAGTCCGAGCTATATCTGGCTATCGATAAAATTCTGGCTCAGATTGATGAAAACGACTTTGAAAAAGATGAAAAAGCCAAAAGTGTCTCTCTGACCGAGGAAGGTACAGAGCATATTGAAGAGATTTTACGCGACGCCGGACTGTTGAAATCCGAAAGCCTTTATGACTACGAGAACACAGCGATCGTCCACCATGTGGATCAGGCGCTGAAAGCGCGCACCATGTTTGAGCGCGACACGGACTACATCGTCAATGATGGCAAGGTCATTATCATTGACGAGTTCACCGGCCGAATGATGGATGGCCGGCGCTATTCCGGGGGCCTTCATCAGGCACTTGAAGCCAAAGAAAATGTCAGCATCCAGCCTGAAAACCAGACTCTGGCATCAATTACATTCCAGAACTATTTCCGTATGTACCCCAAACTTGCCGGCATGACAGGTACAGCGGCGACAGAAGCCGAAGAGTTCGCAGATATTTACGGGCTTGGTGTCGTCGAAATTCCGACCAATGTTCCAATCTCGCGTGTTGATGAACACGATGAGTTTTACCGCACAGCTTCCGAGAAGTATGACGCAATACTGAAAGATATTGAAGCCGCACAGGACAAAGGCCAGCCTATTCTGGTGGGAACAGTATCGATTGAAAAATCAGAGCTTCTTTCGGAATTTCTCAAGAAGAAAAAAATCAGGCATCAGGTTTTGAATGCCCGGCATCACGAACAGGAAGCCTTCATCGTTAGTCAGGCAGGCCGCCTTGGTGCAGTGACAATCGCCACGAACATGGCGGGGCGCGGAACAGATATTCAGCTAGGCGGTAACGCCGATATGCGGATCGCAGAAGAAACGCAGGGGATCGACGATGAAAAGAAAATCGCCAAGGTCTCCGAACGTATCAAGGCCGAGGTAGCCGCAGAAAAAGAAAAAGTACTTGGAGCTGGCGGCCTTTATATCATGGCAACTGAACGACATGAAAGTCGCCGCATTGACAATCAGCTGAGGGGGCGCGCAGGCCGCCAGGGTGACCCCGGCCGATCAAAATTCTTCCTGTCACTACAAGACGATCTGATGCGCATATTCGGCCCCGA
Source organism: uncultured Kordiimonas sp. (assembly GCA_947503625.1). Classification (GTDB taxonomy): domain Bacteria; phylum Pseudomonadota; class Alphaproteobacteria; order Sphingomonadales; family Kordiimonadaceae; genus Kordiimonas. The sequence goes on from CANNEK010000002.1 coordinate 34,410, forward strand.
ACGCATGGACAGCATGCTGGTGCGGCTGGGGATTGAAGAAGGCGAGGCCATCATCCACCCCTGGATCAATAAAGCGATCGAGAAAGCTCAGCAGAAGGTGGAAGCCAGAAACTACGATATTCGCAAAAATCTGGTGAAATACGATGATGTAATGAACGACCAACGCAGAGTTATTTATGACCAGCGCCGGGAAATCATGGATATAAATGACGCGTCGGAAACCGTTAGCCACATGCGCGGGGACGTTGTTCAGCATATTGTTGAAAACCGCATTCCACCAAAATCTTATCCGGAACAGTGGGACCTTGAAGGTCTTCAAGAAGATGTTTCTGAAATACTTGGCCTATCGGATGTGTCGGTAAAAGAATGGGGCAACGAGGAAGGTGTTGATGACGACATCATAATTGAGCGCCTGGAAAAAGTAGCTGGCGAAGCCATTACTGCCAAAAGCGAAAAATACGGCGTAGAGTTTTGGCAGCACATTGAAAAAAGCCTCCTTCTTCAGGTTGTTGATCAGGAATGGAAGGACCACCTGCAGAACCTGGATCATTTACGCCAGGGTGTCGGGCTACGCGCATACGGTCAACGTGACCCGTTGAACGAATATAAAACCGAAGCCTTCAGCCTGTTTGAAGGTATGCTTTACCAAACACGCGAAACTCTCACCAAATTACTGGCCCGGGTTGAAATCGCACCGCAGTTGAGTCCGGAGGAAGTAGCACCACCACCGCCCCCACAAATGATGCAGGCACGCCATCCGGACCCTGACGCTGCAGGCGGCATTGTTTCTGGCGGTCCTGTTCCTGCCGGTTCGGTTTCCGGCGGCGGCGCAGACCCCAACGACACATCAACCTGGACTAACGTACCGCGCAATGCGCCGTGCCCCTGTGGGTCTGGCGAAAAATTCAAACATTGCCACGGCGACATGGCTGGTGCCCGTCAAACAGGGCCGGCACCAGCCAGTAACCCTTTTGCAAGTGTTGGCCGCAATGACCCCTGCCCTTGCGGTTCCGGCCAGAAGTTCAAGCACTGCCACGGAAAACTCTGATCTCACGATCCAAATTCCCCGGGGGCCATACGGCCTCCGGCTTTGCACCTGAACTTAATATGAACATCTGGATCAGCTTCTTCTAATCTGATGCGCTGTAATCTTGCCTCATACCTTATGGAGGACAAGACAAATGTTGAGCAAAGCACGCAACACAAGCAGATCAAAAAGCCTTTTGTTCCTGAGTGGACTGTGTATCACTGCGGCGTCTGCGGGGCAGACCGTTGCAGCACATGACTATGCTCAGCAAGTTTATGATCCTGTTAGCGTTGAATTTCGCGCCAGCCATCCATTTCGGGTGTTTGTTGATGTAGCTGGAAGACAGGACAGCAGGGGGCGAGGTATTGACCCTACAGACCATTTGATCAGGGACAAGCTGCATCATCAGCTTCCCGGCAACATCGTTCTGGTATCAGATCGCGGCAATGCAGACATGATCGTTCGTGCGCGGCTCACAGATTATGATTTGGCATTTCATGTCACAGATGTTGCACGCCGAAACAAGAAGTACAAAAAACGACGTCGTCACACGCCGGGCAAGTGTGGCCTTCACAAGCGAGCCACCTACACGCGAGTGACAGAAAGAGGTGTATCACACGCCGATTATCAGCTGACCTTCAAATTGCGCGGTGACCAGAGCTACCGGGATGTTGTTCAGATTCAGGCGGCAGAGAGCTACCGGTATGGCAAGGACCTGAATGCCCTGACCAATTGTGGTTACGCGCCGTCAGTGCACTATCCAAACAAAACTGTAGAGCGCTTGTTTGCGCAAGCAGGTGGCCACTTCAGAGACGTGCTCGCGCGCGAAATCGAAGCCGAAAGTTTGCAAAAGCTGACCCATGTGCTTGCTGGCAATATTCAGGCACGTGCAGACCAGTTTTATGTAAGGCTCGCCAGTCTAAAACAAGCGCATCAGCCACACATCAACTCAGGCGCACGGGTCTACGACTATGACGATGTGAACAGGGAACCCGCTCGTCGTCGCCTGAGTTTTAATTGGGAAGATGAGTGATCTTCATTGCCGATTGCGGCGTAAACCCGAGTGAGCATGTCCTCGTAGGCAAGCTTGGGTTAATCGCCCAATGAGGCGTCCGGATTGTTTCGAGTTTCGTTTCGAGTTATCCCGGACGCCTCTCATTTTTCAGGCTTTATTATTAGACAAATATTTTCTTCGCACCTGATTAATGTAGGTCTCGCGAGAACTGCGTAAAACTTCATGCGGTGCAAACGGCGATGAAACATCGTCCAGTTTGTCAACGGCGCGTTCAAGCTCCCTCAGCAATGTCTCGCATGATTGAGTGTCCAACTGTTTGCAAAGGAATTTGATTTTGGCCGCCATAATTTCTTTGGTGGCAATATCGTAGGCTGCAGCAGTTTTTGTACACACACTATATGTGCCATCAAGATAGTGCTGCCACTCACTTGAAAACAGTTCTTCCGCAGCTTGTCCGGCAACCGCACCATTCTCATCAAAAAGATGGGAAAGGCCATAATCCCGAGCTGCCAATTCAACAAGAGCTCGCTTATAGTCGGCTTCAAACTCTTGCCTGAGTTTCACTGCAACCTCCGAAAGAGGCAGGTGCCTTGCATCAATATCTTTGGACTTCTCTACAGTTGATGCGGTGTAATATGCTGTCGATACCTTCTCCTCAAAAATACCAAAAAAAGAGCTAATCCTCATGTCTTTCCAAACTGTATAGGCAGGGCCCGGCAAGCAGCCGGCTGCGATCATATCCAGCAGCCGGTTTTCCGGCAAACCGCTTAAAGCCGCTACCTGTTCCAACTCCAAAAACCTGTCATCAACATATTGATAGCTTGACATAAATACTCCTATGTTCATGATTTGTTCTATATAGCATCCAATCACAAACATCATCAAAAAAAACGCCCGGCGAAAGCCAGGCGTTTTACATGACACACTATAGGCCCGATCAGGCGAAAGCGTCGTCCCAACTGCCCTGGGTCGCAGCTTTGGAATATTCGGTCGCCCGGTTTTCAAAGAAATTCGTATGCTCAACAGCATTGAGCATGCTGTCCAGCCAGGATAGGGGGTTTTCTTCTACATGATAAACTGCTTCCAGACCAAGCTGGCCCAGCCTGCGGTCTGCAATATAGCGAATATACTGTTTCACTTCCTCCGCAGTCAGCCCTTCAATGGGCCCCAGTCCAAACGCCAGATCAATGAAAGCATCTTCATGTTCAACAATGGTTTTACAGGATTGGGTAAGTTCATCCTGCAACGACTGATCCCACAATTCGGGGTTTTCAGCCATCAGTGTGCGGAACAACTTTACCATGCTGTCACAGTGCAGGCTCTCGTCGCGCACAGACCAGGTGACAATCTGCCCCATGCCCTTCATTTTATTGAAACGCGGGAAGTTCAGCAACATTGCAAAACTGGCAAATAGTTGCAGCCCTTCTGTGAAGGCACCAAACACAGCAAGTGTAATGGCGGTCGAGCGCAGATCATCTGAATTGAACTGCTGCATATAATCGTATTTGTCCTTCATTTCCTTATAGTGCAGGAAAGCGGAATACTCGGTTTCCGGCATGCCGATGGTGTCCAGCAGGTGGCTATAGGCAGCAATATGGATTGTTTCCATATTCGAGAAAGCACTCAGCATCATCTGAACCTCGGTGGGTTTGAACACCTTGGTATAATGCTTCATGTAGCAGTTGTTCACTTCAATATCACTCTGAGTGAAGAAACGAAAAATCTGCGTCAGCAAGTTCTTTTCGGACGCGTTCAGTTTACGCGCCCAATCCCTTACATCCTCAGCCAGTGGAACCTCTTCAGGTAACCAGTGCACTTGCTGCTGCGTCAACCACGCTTCGTAAGCCCATGGATATTTGAAAGGCTTGTAAACGTGGCGTTCCGTCAACAGGTTACTTACTTCAAGTACATCGGTTTTTTCCATTGGCGAGCCTCTAAAAATGTTGGTGCCGGTTCCTTGAGGAAGCGGGCAAGTATAAATGAAATGGATGTGCACCAGAGCGCAGAATCACAGCACTATACTACCGCACTTGGTATATGGGAATTGGAGAAACACAATATTTTGCGTTTTGCTCGCCGGTTATCTGTTCCAGGACAAAAGCAGATCCAACAAGACCAACGAATTCAGTTGCTTAGTTTGCACTGGCACGTTCTTAAAAAAACACTGTTGGCAGTGATGCAAACGATTGCCCTTTTCCCGGCAAGATCTCATTGCAATTGTATGCAACATGACCATAGGCTGGTCAAAATTTTTCAGACGAAAGCATGTGGGAATGTCAGCACCATCTTTAGAAGAAATTGCAGCCGAAGCGGCCAAGGCCAGAACCAGAATTTCTAACGCAGTGATCAACACACCAGTGATCAAATCCAGATCGGCAAATAGTGGTCTGTATTTCAAAACCGACAACTTCCAGCGCACGGGTTCCTTTAAGATACGCGGCGCCATGAGCAAACTGACTAAACTGCTGGAAACCCATGACGCAGACGCACTAAAGCTCATTACAGCATCGTCGGGTAATCACGGCATTGGCGCCAGTGCAGCTGCGGCAGATCTCGGGCTCGGCATGACTGTTGTTTTGCCGACCACCGTTGCATCAATGAAACTGGAACGCATCAAGTCACTAGGGGCGACCGCTGTACTTGCTGGGGATGAAGCGGGTGCCTCGGAAACCCATGCTCAGCAAATGTCAGCCGATGAAGGCTACACCTACGTTTCCCCCTACGATGACAAGGACATTGTGGCGGGTCAGGGCACGATCGGCCTGGAATTGCTTGATCACTTCGGTGATAGGAAAATCGACAACATCTTCATTTCACTTGGTGGTGGAGGTCTGGTAAGCGGTATTGGTTCCGTTCTCAAAACGCACAGTCCTGATACCAAAGTCTGGGGTGTGTCGGCTGCCAACTCTGCAGCGCTGGATGCATCCCTGAAAGCAGGCAGGATTGTTGAAACCGAGCATCTGCCAACCGTTGCAGATGCCGTTGCAGGTGGGGTCGATAGCGACCCTATCACGTTTCCTCTGGCCCAGGCCGTTATTGACGAATGCCTGCTGTGCAGTGAAGAAGAAATTAAACGGGCTCTCGTGACGCTTGCACTTGATGAAGGCATGATTGTCGAGGGCTCAGCAGCCCTTGCTCTGGCAGGGTATGCCCAGGTTGCGGAGCAACTGAAGGACCAGACATCTGTTGTCTTGCTGTGTGGCGGCAACATTAATGCCGAACAGGCAAAAGACCTGATTACCCACTCAACATCGTAGCCGGGGCCTGATCATGACCAAAGTCTACACTCTGGATCACATCCTTGGCGTTCTGCCAGAGGTCGACGTCCTGGGTGCAATATCGCAGGGGTTTGAGGCCTACGCCAAAGGAATTGTCGAAGTGCCACCAGTTGGTGAACTGCTATTCCCCGAAAGAAACGGCGAACTTCATATAAAGTATGGCGCCGTAAAAGACGACGATACATTTGTCATCAAAGTTGCAACCGGTTTTTTTGACAATCCGGCAAAAGACTTGCCGCCATTTGGTGGTTGCATGATGGTCCTGAGCCAGAAAACCGGTGAAGTACAAGCGGTTCTTCTGGAAGAAGGGGAGTTAACCAATCATAGGACCGCAGCGGCAGGGGCCGTTGCGGCAAAAACACTGGCTCCAAAATCAATCGACTGCATCGGCATAGTCGGCGCAGGCACACAGGCGCGGTTGCAGGCCGATTATCTCCGCAAAGTAACAGATTGTCGTAAACTGGTTCTCTGGGCCCGCAACCCGAAAAAGGCGGAACAGGCCGTGGCTGACATAAAACAGCTGGGCTTCGATGCAACTGTCGCAGAAAGTGTCGGCGCGCTTTGCCAGCTGGCACGCCTGATCGTGACAACGACACCTTCTAACGAACCCATAATCTCAGCCGACATGCTTTTGCCCGGCACACATATCACTGCGATGGGATCAGACTCCCCCAACAAAAACGAGCTTGCACCGGATGTTCTTGCCAAAGCTGATGTTGTTGCCGTCGATAGCATAATCCAATGCCTTTCATCAGGCGAATTGCATCATGCTGTAGACGCAGGCTGCATAAACCCGGAAGATACCGTGGAGCTTGGTGCTGCCATACGCGACATCAAGCTTGGGCGGGTGCATGAAGATCAGATCACAATTGCCGATCTTACAGGCGTCGCCTGTCAGGACATTGCCATTGCAACTGCGGTCGTCGACAAACTCACCGGCAACGGCAGCTAAAATCGCCCGCGGCGCTTCTTCCGAGATATTTGCTTTGCCTTGACATTTTCACTCCAGCAAGAGGCATCGCGCGTAAAAAAGGCCCTCAAGCTTGATGCTCAAGAGCCCTTTTTAAATCCGATAGAAAATGAGTTACTGGCAGGCCAGACACTCTTCATAATCGGTGCTGCTTGCGGCCATTAATTCAAGCTGTTTTTCTTGTTCCTGCCTGTTTGTCTTCGTCGAGCCTGTCGCAATCACTTCTGCGCGCTGAATAGACTTCGATCGGCAGTAGTAAAGGCTCTTCAAACCCTTCTTCCAGGCTTGATAGTGAATTTGGTGCAAGTCGCGCTTGTGAACATCTGCAGGCAGGAAGATATTCACTGATTGTGCCTGAGACACATGGATCGCGCGGTCTGCAGCCAATTCAACAACCCAACGCTGGTCCAGTTCAAACGCGGTTTTAAACACGTCCTTTTCATTCTGGTCCAGAAAATCCAGATGCTGTACCGAGCCTTCGTTGATTGTAATAGACGTCCAGACCTCTTCCGTGTTCTGCCCCTTCTCTTCCAGAAGTTTGGTCAGCGCACGGTTCTGCACAATGAAGTTGCCGGAAAGAGTTTTCTGGTTGTAGCTGTTGGCTGCAATTGGCTCGATTCCCGGGCTTGCTCCGCCACAGATCGTAGAGATGGACGCCGTTGGCGCAATCGCAGTCTTGTTCGAGAACCGCTCCATCATACCGTAATCAGCGGCATCAGGGCATGGGCCACGCTCGAAAGCAAGTGCCTGTGACGCGCGGTTCACTTCTTTTTCAATATGTTTGAAAATGTTGAAGTTCCAGGACTTCGCCATCGAACTTTCAAACGGGATCAAATTATCCTGCAAGAAGCTGTGGAAACCCATCACACCAAGGCCAACCGAGCGTTCCCGCATTGCACTATAGCGTGCCTTGGCCATCTCGTTAGGCGCGCGGTCAATAAAGTCCTGCAACACATTGTCCAGGAAGCGCATCACATCAGGAATGAAATTCTTGTCATCTTTCCAGACTTTATAATGCTCCAGGTTCAAACTCGACAGGCAGCACACTGCTGTGCGCTCGTTACCCAAGTGATCAAGACCTGTTGGCAATGTGATTTCGGCACACAGGTTTGATGTTTTAACGGTCAGGCCCGCAAGCTTGTGGTGCTCGGGCATTTGCCGGTTCACTGTATCAGAGAAGATAAAATATGGTTCGCCGGTTTCCACCCGAGCTGTCAGCAACCGAATCCACAATGCGCGCGCCGATACGGTGCGCACAACATGATTGTCTTTCGGGCTTGTAAGCGCCCATTCCTCGTCAGCTTCAACCGCACGCATAAACGCGTCCGAAATCAGCACACCGTGGTGCAGGTTCGGCGTTTTTCGATTCGGGTCACCGCCTGTAGGGCGGCGCAGTTCGGCAAACTCTTCAATTTCAGGGTGACTAACCGGCAAATAGATCGCCGCCGAGCCCCGGCGCAAAGAGCCCTGGGAAATTGCGAGTGTAAGGCTGTCCATGACCCGGACAAACGGGATGATGCCGCTTGTTTTACCGACACCTCCAACAGTTTCACCAATAGAACGCAGATTGCCCCAGTAGGAACCAATGCCGCCACCCTTTGATGCCAGCCAGACATTTTCGGTCCAGAGGTCAACAATCGAATTCAGTTTGTCCTGCGCTTCATTCAAAAAACAACTGATCGGCAAGCCGCGGTTTGTGCCGCCATTCGACAGAACCGGTGTTGCAGGCATAAACCACAGATTTGAAATATAGTTGTATAGCCGTTGTGAATGAGCTGCATCGTCGCCATAAAATGAGGCAACGCGGGCAAACAGGTCCTGATACGACTCTCCCGGCATCAAGTACCGGTCAGTGAGTGTTTCTTTACCAAATTCCGTCAGCAATTCATCTTTGCTGCGGTCAATTTCTACTGCACCGCCACGCTCGAAATGGGTTACTTCAAACATTTTCGCCTCTTACTCCCTAGTCCGCCCCAGTTTCCAGACCCTGATTGCCATGCTGACTTTGTTCTGTTGTAGCTCAAAACCCCGATTTAATCTGAGCCACAGACTCCTTCTCTGTTTCGGGAAACCCAATAGGGTAGCCCGATCCGAGAACAAAAGTCGAACAAAATCAACTTTTTCTTTATTTTCATATATTTACGAAGCGCACCGCCCGACGTCCCCCGTTTGGTAGTCGCTCCGTTTTTGCGAAAATCAGAATAAGGGCGAATGACGTCTTTCGTCAAGATAAAGTAGAGAAACTTTTAAACGCCCACAATATATGGTGTTTCGAACAAGACGTGCCGGAAGGTCAAAGCACCGCAAAGCCAAGAGAGAAGTCCGGCTGTGATTCAACACAAGGAAATACAGCGATTCGCGCCTCGAATCACTTTTCTAACCGGAAATATTTTATATCAAAAAAATATTGCAGTCAGTTTACAACCGCGACAGAAAAAACAACATCAGATGGAACGGGCTAAACCTAGCTCAGGCCCTTCTCGCCAATCGCAAGAAACTTCTCGCGGCGCAATTCCTTCAGGCGTGCGCCATCAAGCCCTGCCATATCACGCAATCCATTTTCCAGATGGTCACCGAGCAGGTTCATTGCACGCTCCCTGTCCCGGTGCGCACCACCCAGCGGTTCTGGCACCACGTCATCGACAACGCCAAGTTTCAACAAATCCTGCGCCGTGATTTTAAGAGCAATGGCGGCATCCTGGGCTTTGTCGTTGGTCCGCCAGAGAATAGATGCACAACCTTCCGGGGAGATGACAGAATAAATCGCATGTTCCATCATCAGGACATGGTTGCCTGCAGCAATAGCCACTGCACCGCCGGAGCCACCTTCACCCACGATGCAGGTGATAATCGGCGTTTCAAGCGACAGGCACTTGTCGGTCGAGCGGGCGATCGCCTCGGCCTGACCGCGCTCTTCTGCACCAACGCCCGGATAAGCACCTGATGTATCGACAAGCGTTATTACGGGCAGTTCGAAACGATCAGCCATATCCATCAAACGGATTGCTTTTCTGTATCCCTCTGGCCTTGCCATGCCAAAGTTATGCTTCAGGCGGCTCTCTGTATCAGAACCCTTTTCATGCCCCATCACAATACAGGCTTCGCCGCGAAACCTCGCAAGGCCACCAATCAATGCGGCGTCTTCACCAAACGCCCGGTCTCCGCCCAAAGGCGTGAAATCATCAAAAAGATGCTCTGCAATATCAGAAAAGTGCGGCCTTTCAGGGTGGCGGGCCACCTGAATTTTCTGGCTCGGTGTCAGGCCTGCATAAGTCTCTTTGAGAAGCTTGCCAAGCTTGGTTTCGAGCTGACCAACCTCAACAGAAATATCGACATCCCCGCTACCGCCAGAAAAGCTTCTAAGCTCCCTGATTTTGCCCTCCAGTTCAGCAATCGGCTTTTCGAATTCAAGGAATGTCATCATTTCCTTATCTCTCTTCTTTTGCGAACCATCTACCATAAGACAGTTAACCATGTTTCATAAGCGAGCGCAAAATCACCAAATCGATGGACAAAGTCAAGGCTTGCTATTGGCTCGTTTTCAAACAGTTTTTTTTGTGAATTCCCCATTATGTCGATGTAAGCACAATCAGGTTCAATTGCAAGGTCTGCAGCGCTGGCGTTGGCTTCAGTCGTCAGCGAGCGGGTGCTTGGTCAAGACAAGCGACTTAAGCCGTTCTTCGATTACATGCGTATAGATTTGCGTGGTTGATATATCTGCATGACCCAGCATTTGCTGTACAGCTCTCAGGTCTGCGCCATTGGTCAACAAGTGGGTTGCAAATGCGTGACGAAGCTTATGCGGACTGACGATTTTCGGATCAAGCCCTGCTTCAATTGCCAGCTTCTTGATAAGCTGCCCTGCTCTTCTGCGTGTCAGGTGCCCTTTTGCACCGCTCGAAGGAAACAGAAAATGCGCGCTGTCAGGGTTTTTCACACCTTTTGCAGACTCTTTTGCGCGTAACGTCAACAGATATAGACTCAGAGCTTTACGAGCCTTGTCTCCGAGAGGGACCATACGTTCCCGCCCACCTTTACCCCGCACCAGGATCATGGTCGTATCAGGCCCAATCGCGCGCCTTGGCAGACTGACAAGCTCACTTATGCGAAGACCCGTCGCATAAAGCGTTTCGAGCAGCGCGTGGGCCCGCAGCGCCTTGAGTTTTCCGCGCCGGGTTTTCGCTTCTGCCGTATCCAGTAAACGTTCTACCTGTTTGTCGGATAGGGTTTTGGGAAGCTTGGTGGGCTGTTTAGGGCTCTCGATATTTTTGGCCGGATTGTCCTTGCGCAAACCTTCACGGTACAAAAATAGATATAGCTGGCGAATAGCCGAGAGGCGGCGCGCCACAGTTGATGATTTCAAACCCTCGGCATGCAGATAAGCCAGATAAGCCCGGATCGTCTCTGATGTCGCCTCGACAAGCGGGAGATCAATACCGGATCTGAAATGATCCAGATCCCGACGGTAAGCCGCCACACTATTGACAGCCCGGCCCCTTTCCGCCGCCAGCATCTCTAAAAACTGATCCACGATATCGGTATCTGACATGACGGCTATATTTTCTGACTGATGAGAATTTCAAGCGCAAGCATACGCGCATGATCTTCAAAACCCAACTGTTTCAAGCCCGCGATCAATGTGCTGACGACAGATGGCGGCAAATCAGCGGGCGTTGATTGTGATAACAGGCCGAACAGAGACGATAACGCGTAAACAGGATCTGCATTATCAAGACTCTTCAGGAAGGCACGCCAAACGCTCGGTGCAACCGACCTTCCCTCGAAGACTGCGGGACCAGCCTCAAGTTCACCCCACAGGTCGTCGGGAACAGGCATATCGAGCGCGTCGAATACCGAGAAGACCAAATTGGCTTTTCTAAAACGGCTATCTACTTCGGATTGCGCCCGCCACCAAAGCGACAAGTTGCGCCCTGTATCGGTTGTCGCTTCGCCGTCCCGTATCGCGATCAGCGGCCACAGGTTGATGAGTGCGCGATCGGTATCCTCGTCCTGACCAGCAACACTATTACGAAGCGCCCGAGACCAATTGGCGGCTGCTTTTGTATCTCCGGAGAGTTGCGCCGCTCTAGCGAGAATGGCCTGCAGTGTTGCCGCCGGCATCTCGCTGTTTTTCTCGAACCCTGGCATCGTCATTGCGACAAGAGCGGATGACACGGAGGCACGCTGGCCTGTGTCTCCGGCTATCGTCCATAATTTTTGCAAAGCATCATGAGCCTCAGCGTATGAAGGAGCCGGTTGCGCGATAATCGCCATCAGAATTGCTCTTCGCACAGCATCGTCAAAGTCGAGGCCACCATCAGCGTTTTCATTGGCTTCAATGTCGGAACTGTCCGGGGTCGCATCGTTGGCTGCGCTACCGTCTGTGTCTTCCGCCAGTACTTCAGTGCGTTCCTCCTCCTCGGTCTGCAACGCCCTGGCAAATTCAGCAACAGCGGCGCCGTCTGCTACGCCAAGCGAAACAAGATAATTCACGAGTTTGCTCTGTGCGGGCCTGGAAAGCATTGGGTTTTCCAACAGTAACGGCACCGCCAGAGGGTTCGCAATTGTCTCTTGAACATCTGGCACGACGACCCTGGCAAGGCGGGCCATTGTTGCGGTCAGAATATCGGCAGGCAATGCTTCAGCAATGGTAACCATTGGAGGAAGCACAGCGCCTGTCGGCTGTTCCGCTTCGACCAGTATCTGATCCAGAAGCTGATAGAAGGCAGGTTCCAGCGTTATGGTTTCTTCCAAAATCCCCAGCTGGAAATCAACGCCTGTCCTGTTACCTGTTGCCGCCATACAGAAGGCTGCGAGGCGCACCCAATAGATATCGTCATCACTAGCGCGCTCATTTTCAGCAATCAGGCATGCATCCGTCAATTCCCCTTTGAGCAAGTGCGCCCGAGCAACATGGTGCGCTAGCGCAGACCAGTCCCGATCTGCCGGCAGACCTTCAATCAATCCAAGATAGGCTTGCCTGTTGGCATGAGACTGAAAAACGTCAAGGCGCGCCCGAATGAAGGCAACAATATCAGCCTCGTCTTCGGGCTGAGGAAGCGTGAAACTGGACGATGCAATTGAATCGCCAAGACGATTCATTGTTGGCGAACGAGAGACACGACCAAGTTTGCCCAGAAAAACAACGATTTCATCCCGGCTATAGCCTTGCCAAACAGTATCAATGGAACTGTCCAGTCCGGAAACCGGTAAACCTGACGGGTCTATCTGCAGCAGGTCACCCTCAAGAACCAGTGAACTATCATCTATTGCCACCAATGGATCCACTGACTGGCCATTTTGAACAGAAGTGTTGTCGACGATACGCCCCAATTGATCCGGCTCTGTTAATGGTGGTGTGCCGTCAGCGTCTTCGGAAGGGGCAGCATTTTCTGCCTGCTCATCCAAAGCCGGAGCTTCTCCATCGTCGTGAGGTATGACAACTTCGCCCTGAGTGGGAACCGGGACACTTAATGATCCGCGCGCAACAAGAGGCTGCGGCAGGATAACTTTGGGCTTCCCGATACTGGGGCCTTGTTGTCGCTCAACCGGAAAACGTGGGCCAATAAAATACAATGTTCGCCGCTCCGGTGCCAATAATGGCACCTGTCCTTTACTGGCATCAGCTTCATTCGGAGCAAGCTCTGTTTCTTGTGTTTGACTTTGTTCAACCGCCGCCTCGTCTGTTGTATCTTGCTGATCGGCAGAGTCTTGAGCCGTCAGTGGCGCAAAAAAGCCACCAATCAGGAACCCGGTCACAACCAGACAGCGGATTCCCGTGCCACCCAGGATCAATGATTTAGAGAAACGTACAACCATAATCAGGAGGGAAAACGATCGTTGCTCAACGTCTTGGTGACTTTCTCTGACGGTGCAGGGATATCCCACGTCATCAGGAAAACACCGCCACCAATGATCAACAACGCAGCGGCAGCCAACATAATTTGAGTGAGTTTGGACATTTGTCAGCTTCCTTACATACAAACAGGCACGCTACTTTCCATAGCAACAGTGGTTTTTATAATCCTGGCGCGGCCCCAAGTCCAGCGCACAAAAGGCTCCATCGCAGCCATTTTGTTACGACCCTAGATAGGGTCCATGTCCAAAATGTGGTTCAGATAAAATATTTTGCAGCGACACAGTAGAAAAAAGCCTTTGCGGGTTAGTCAATGTAACTATAAATGACCCCATGTCCAAGCACGACACACGTTCTGACCCCCCGCACAGTGGAAGCTCTATTGAGCCTTCGACCGACCGTACAATTGTACTGGTAGGATTGATGGGTGCTGGCAAGACAACTGTTGGCAGAAGGCTGGCCAAGCGTTTAGGTCTTGAATTTGCAGACTCAGACTTTGAAATTGAAAAAGCGGCCCAGATGACCGTGAACGATATTTTCGCAACCTATGGTGAAGACTATTTTCGATCTGGCGAGCGACGAGTGATTTCAAGGCTTATTAACGGCGCACCGCGTGTTTTGGCAACAGGTGGTGGTGCTTTCATCAACGCGGAAACACGAGAGTTGATGAAAGACCAGAGTATTACGGTTTGGCTTGATGCCGACCTTGATGTTCTGGTAGAGCGCACAGCACGCCGGGATACCCGTCCGCTGCTTAAAAATGGCAACCCCGAGGCAATACTTTCAAAGTTGCTTGAGGAACGAACGCCCATATATGCCGAGGCTGACATCAGGGTTCAATCATCTGACGGCCCGCACGACACCGTCGTTGACGCCATAATGCGTGCACTTGAAAATAAAGGGCTGCTCCGTGCCTGACGCAACAACATATGAAACTATTGCGCTGGATTTGGGTGACCGCTCATATGACATCTCCATCGGCACCAGCATCACCGACAACCTCGAACGGCTTTTACTACCGCTTCTGAAAACCCGGCGCGTCTTCGTCGTCAGTGAAACAAATGTGATGCAGTATCAGGGCAAAGTCTTGCGGTCCGCGTTCAAAAAAGCCGGTATCGAACCACACTGGTTTATTGTTGAGCCCGGTGAAGCGACAAAATCGTTTCATGAGTTGGAGAAGCTTGCTTGCAATCTTTTGACAGCCGGAATTGAGCGCAGCGACACCATTATTGCATTCGGTGGCGGCGTCATCGGCGACCTGACTGGATTTACCGCGGCGACTGTCTTGCGCGGCATCAATTTTGTGCAAATTCCAACAACCCTTCTGGCGCAAGTCGACAGTTCTGTTGGCGGCAAGACCGGCATCAACACACCGCAAGGTAAAAACCTTGTAGGCGCTTTTTACCAACCGCAAGCGGTTTTGATCGATATACTGACACTCGAAACCCTGCCAAGGCGTGAATTGTTGTCAGGTTACGCGGAAGTGGTGAAATACGGCGTTATCGACGACCCAGATTTTTTCACATGGCTGGAAGAAAACGGCGCGGATATTGTCAGCCCCAATGCAAACAATCTGACAAGAAATTTGCGAACCCAGGCCATTGCCCACAACTGCCGCGCCAAAGCACGCATCGTTACCGAGGATGAACGCGAAACGGGAAAACGGGCGCTTCTGAATTTAGGCCACACTTTCGGACACGCACTGGAGGCCGAATGCGGTTATTCCGGCATCCTTCTGCACGGCGAAGCTGTCGCCATCGGTATGGTTATGGCACTGGAGGCTTCCGTCAGGCTGGGGTTGGCGAGTGCGGATGAAAAGGAACGACTAAGCCAACACTTCAAGACCATTGGCATGAAAACGTCCGCAGCCGAAATCGAAAAGAAGATGAATGCCGACGCTCTTCTCGCTCATATGAGCAAAGACAAAAAAGTAGAAGCAGGCACCATCGGATTTATTTTGGGTGGCATCGGGTCGGCTGGCATTCATCGCGGCATAGACCTTGAAATTATCCGGTCGGTTCTCCATGATTCACTGCAAGGTCATGCCTGATTGCCGTCATGACTAGTCAAACAAAGGATTTGCGGTAATGGATACCGCCGACATCTTCAATACAGAATTCTGGGTTACCTCCGGCATCATTTTCCTGTTGCTGTTGCTCTCCGGCCTGTTCTCAGGTTCGGAAACAGCACTAACAGCCGCTTCAAAAGCCCGCATCCACCATATGGCGAAGCAGAACAACAAGCGTGCCAAACGTGTATCGCGATTGATTGACGACAGGGAACGGCTGATCGGTGCCATTCTGCTCGGCAACAATCTGGTAAACATTCTGGCGTCTGCGCTCGCCACCAGCCTGTTCCTGAGCATTATGGGCGACGAAGGCGTTTATATCGCCACGGCCGTTATGACAGCTCTGGTTTTGATATTTGCAGAAGTTCTGCCAAAATCATACGCCATTGCCAACACCGAGAAGATGGCCCTTGCCGTTTCGCGCGTCATCGCTTTTGTTGTCTTTATTTTCGCGCCCATCGTATCACTGGTACAAAAGATCGTGCGTGTGACGCTGCGTGTATTCGGTGTCGACATCTCTTCAATCGACAATGCCCTCTCCGCACAGGAAGAGATACGCGGTGCGATTGATTTGCATCGACATGAGGGCGGAATTGTCAAGGAAGACCAGCATATGCTGGGCTCGATTCTTGATCTCGAGGAAGTGACAATCGAAGATGTCATGCTGCACCGAAAAAGCATGCAGATGCTGGATGTAAACGCGTCGACAGACGAAATCATCGCTGCCGTGGTGCGCAGCCCCTATACCCGGCTACCCTTATTTGAGAATGATCCGGAGAACATTGTCGGAGTACTGCATGCGAAGGACGTCCTGCGAGCTCTCCGCCGAACCGGCGGCCAGATGCACAGGTTTCATGTTAAACGGATCATGACCAAGCCCTGGTTCGTGCCGGAAACCACAAGTTTGAAAGAACAGTTGAATGCGTTTCTGGAGCGCAAATCACATTTCGCACTGGTTGTCGATGAATACGGCGATATTCAGGGCCTGGTGACACTTGAAGATATCCTTGAGGAAATTGTTGGTGATATCGCTGACGAACATGATTTCGATGTTGCAGGCGTGAAGTCTTTCAATGACGGGACTGTTGTCGCTGAAGGTTCGGTAACCATTCGGGATCTCAACCGCATGTTCGATTGGGACCTGCCCGACGAGCACGCCACCACCATAGCCGGATTGCTGATCTTTGAGGCAGAAACCATTCCGATTGTCGGTAGCCGCTTTACCTTCCATGGCTTTCGGCTTGAGGTAACGGCCCGCAACAAAAACCAGATTACGGGCGTCAAAATCCGCAAGGTAAAAACATAGAAATCGATTTTCGCGAAGCACGTCACTTCCTTGGCATTTTCGCGTGGCCTGTTCACATTAACGTGAGTCATTAAAACTTCATGCTGTTGTCATAGAGCCTACCTGCGCAGACGGTATCCACCGCCCATAGTTCAAGAAGGGCGGTGCATGCACGCCGCCCACGTCACACGGAGAATGAAATGCCCACCAGAAACTTTTCCTGGCTGTCTGCCGGAGTAAGTCTTATCGCTCTTGCGACATCAGCGCCTGTATTTGCGCAGTCGTCTACAAACAGCGATGATAACGATATCGTCGAAGAAATTATCGTGACAACCCAGAAGCGTGAACAGTCACTTCGGGACGTTCCGGTAACTGTAACCAGCTATTCCGGCCGCTTGCTGGAAGACCTGAACATCGACGAATTCGACGAAGTTTCCGAAATCACTCCGGGCCTGATCATTCAGGAACAAAGCCCCAACAATCCGGCATTTGTTATCCGCGGTATTACCTCCGACAGTGGTTCTGCCCAAATCGCACCGCGTGTGTCGATTTACCTGAACGGCATCGACGTTTCCCGTTCCCGTGGTTCACACTTCGAACTGTTTGATATTGAACGCATCGAAGTCGCTAAAGGGCCACAGGCCACCCTGTTCGGAACAGCGTCCGCAATCGGTGCGGTCTCGGTGATCACCCGCAAACCACAGGAAGAATTTGCTGGCGAAATCACGCTTGGTTACGGGAACTTCGACAGCTATCAGGCACGCGGCTTTGTAACAGGCGGCTCGGAAAAGGTTCAGGGCCGCTTTGCCTTCAGCTACCGCAAGCGGGATGGCTTTATCGAAAACATCGCCGGTGACCCCGGGTCACAGTCTGAAGGGGGCACAATTCAGCCTGACCTCAATGGTATCGAACGCTTCGGTGTGCGTGGTAGCCTGCGCCTGATCCCGAACGATAATGTAACGGTTGATCTTGTGCTGAATTACGAGAAAAATGATGACACAGGCACCAGTTTTAAATCCGGCAATTTCGCCCCGACGGGCGGCGCAACTGATCCCTTCAGTTTTGCAGAACTTGCAGGCGGTGGCCCCCGTTCTGCTGCCGTTTTGGGTAGCGATAAACTCGGCATCGACCGCGAACTCTATGATGGCAACCTGACCATCAATTGGGACCTGAGCGACAATTGGTCTATCACGTCTGTGAGTGGATACCGCGATTTCGATAGCCTTGAGGTTTTTGATGCTGACGGAACGCAGGCCATTTTCGCGGAATTTGCTGAAGATTCCAGCGGCAACCAGTTCAGCCAGGAGTTGCGGGCAAACTATGCCGGTGAACGCCTGAACGCATTCTTTGGCGCAAACTATTTCACTGAAGAAGGGCGTCAGCGCGTTCCGTTCCTGACGGAAGAAGGAACCTTCCTCCAGTGTGCCGCTGGTGTTATCCCCGGTCTGCCATGTGTTGGGCCGGATGGGTCTGTTGGATCAGTGACAGCTGCACAGGGCCTGCCACCGATCTTCTATGATGCCGTCTTTGGCAATACCGGCGAGTTCGATATCTATTCTGTATTTGCAGACGCAACCTATGCCGTAACCGACCGGCTTGAATTCACTGCAGGTATCCGCTTCGTTTATGAAGAACGAGAAAGCGGGGCTTTCGCGACACTGCCAAACTCAGTGCTTACAGGTGCACCCCTTCTAGCGTTCGGCAACGTGGACACAGGCGGCCAGACAGTAACAGCATCGGACGATTATGACGCATTTCTGCCGCGCTTCAACCTGCGCTATGACCTGAGTGATGACGTTAGCCTCTATGCAACAGTGGCAAAAGGCCGTCGTTCTGATGTGATTGATGTTGGCTCTGTCGCTGACAGCAACGGTAACCCTGTCGCAGACCCGACGTTTGTTCCCCAGGAAATTATCTGGAACTATGAAGGTGGCATCAAGGCCCGCGCTCTGGACGGCAAGCTTGATCTGGCGCTGTCGGCTTTCTATCAGGACTATGAAAATTTTCAGGTCAGTGTTCTGGATATTAACGGTGTGGCCCGGCCATCAAACGCCGGTGCAGCAGCCAACTTCGGTGTTGAAGGCGAGTTCAGAAGCCAGCTAGGCGAACACTTCCAGGTTTTCGGTAACTTTGCCTACATTGACGCTCAAATTGACGACGAGGCGGCAAATGGCATCTTTGCGGGCAATCGCTTCCGCCTGCAGCCGGAATGGTCAACAGCCCTTGGCGGACTGTTCAGCTATCCTGTCACAGGCGATATAAACTTCTTTGCCAACGCTACCTGGACGTATCGTTCCGACGTATTCTTTGAAATAGAAAACCAGCCGATCGTCGGCCTCGATATCGGGGAAGAAGATGTGAACCTGGTTAATCTGCGTGCGGGCTTCGCCGCGGCGGATGATAGTTGGGAAGTGAACTTCTTCGCCAACAATCTGTTTGACAAAAACTATATCATCGACGCAGGCAACACCGGTGGTGCGTTCGGCTCACCAACTTTTGTGGCAGGCCCTCCCCGTTTCTGGGGCGTGCAGCTCACAGGTCGTTACTAGAAATTACCCTCCCCAAACAACAAGGGCGGTGACCATGGTCGCCGCCCGATTACGCCTGGTTGTTGCTGTTTGCCGACTAGCTCAGTCCCTGCTCCATCGCCGCACTCAGACGGCGGGCAAAGGCGGCGGCATCATCCAGTGCATCGCCTTCCAGAATTTTCGCCTGATCCAAAATCAGCAACACAGGGTCGGTCAGCGTATCGATTGCACCCTTGTCCTTGGCTTTGCTCGCCAGTGTGCGAATAAGCGGATGGGTAGGGTTCACTTCCAACACTTTCGCGGTCATCTGATCAAGCTGATTATGTGCCTTCAAAATGCGCTCAAGGTGCATATCCATGCCACTTTCACTGGCAACAAGACAGGCAGACGTGTCGGTCAGGCGGTCGGTAGCACGCACATCTGAAACTTTCTCACCCAACACCTCTTTCATCAGAGTTGTCAGCGTCGTCATGTCGCTTTCGCTAGCGGTTTCTTTTTTCTCGGTATCGGCTTTTTCGTCAGCGATATCCTTCAGGTCGCTATCGCCCCGCGTGATCGACTTGAAAGGTTTACCTTCAAAATCAGGTGCCATCTGCACCCAGAATTCATCCACAGGGTCAGAAAGCAGCAGCACTTCGATACCACGAGAACGGAAGCCTTCAAGTTGCGGGCTTCTGGCAACAGCGTCCGCGTCTGTTCCTGTGATGTAGTAGATTGCAGACTGTTTGTCCTTCATGCGCTCGATATAGTCGGCAAGGGACGTCCAGCCGTCCGTTCCGGTCGAACGGAAACGTGCAAGTTTCAGCAGTGCGTCGCGGCGTTCATGATCTTCGTAAATACCTTCCTTGATCACCGGACCAAACTCGGACCAGATCGAAAGAAATTTCTCACTGTCTTTCTTCGCCAGCTTCTCAAGTTCGCTGATCACCCGCTTGGTGATGGCTGAAGACATGCGTGTCAGGATAGGGTTGTTCTGCAGCATCTCGCGGCTGATGTTCAGCGGCAGATCCTGGCTATCAACAACACCGCGCATGAACCGCAGCCAGCCCGGCAACAGATCTGCGCTATCGTCCGAGATAAACACCCGCTTCACATAAAGCTTCACGCGGTTCTTGCGGGCAGGGTCAAACAGGTCCATCGGCTGCTTGGTCGGCAGGAACAGCAGTACGGTATATTCCTGCATGCCTTCCGCCTTGTAATGCAGGGTCATTGCCGGATCATCAAATGCGTGCCCGACACTGCGATAAAATTCGGTGTATTGTTCTTCTGAAATCTCGCTTTTGGGGCGTGTCCAGATCGCAGAGCCTTCATTGACCACAGAGGGCTCTGCTTCCGCGTCCTCGCCGCCATTGATCGCTAGCGTGATGGGTACTGCAATGTGATCGCTGTATTTGGTCACAATTGATTGCAAGCGGTGCTTTTCTGTAAACTCGGTAGCATCATCTTTCATGTGCAACGTAATCTGCGTACCACTGGTATCTTTTTCTGTTGCGCCAATTTCGTAGCTACCTTCACCAGAACTGACCCAGGACCATGCTTCAGTCTCGCCAGCTTTCCGGGTCCGCACCTCAACTTTGTCTGCCACCATGAAAACGGAATAAAAACCAACACCAAACTGACCGATCAGCTGCATATCGGTTTTGCTGTCGCCTGTCAGTTGATCGACAAAACTGGCGGTGCCGGACCGGGCAATTGTACCCAGGTTTTCCACCAGGTCATCGCGGTTCATACCAACGCCGTTATCTGAAATCACCAGCGTCCTGGCTTCAGGGTCTGCCAAAATGGCAATACCGAAATCGCCATTGTCTTTTAAGAGACCAGCGTCTGTCAGGCCAGCATAGCGAAGCTTGTCACAAGCGTCAGATGCATTTGATATCAATTCCCGCAGAAAGATTTCCCTGTCGGAATAGACCGAATGCACCATCATGTGCAGAAGGCGTGAAACTTCAGCTTCAAACCCCAGTTTTTCGCTTTTTGCTTCTTCTGTTTTTTTGCTCATTTTCTCTCTCTGAACGTCGGCATTACCAATTGAAAAGTAAGGCCGCGCGCTCGCAGGCGCGCGCTCTAAACTTATTTTGAACCTGATTTAGGAAAAGAAACCGCAGGATCAAGAGGTAGCGGCACCTTCATCGTCTGTTTCAACAAAATCTGCCCGGCCCTGAACAAGAATATTGGCGTCAAACGACGACAATTTGAAAAGCCAGCCTTTGGTTTTCTGTGATATCTGCGCTGCTTCGCCAGCGCCGTCCTCCGGGGCCGACGGCAACTCGCCCGCTAAACCATCCGCAGCAATCGTGATGTCATGGCGCGCCGTTACTTGCGCCCAATGATCTTCGCCTTTTTCGAAAACAATCATCGAAATAACAAGTCCGCCATGGGTCACGAGCTCGATGTTGCTCACGGGGTCCATCAGCGGATTGCCGTTTTTTTCCACGTCGTCCAATGTCAGGCCTGAGAGTGTGCGTGCAGGTTCTGCCCTTTTGTAGGAAGCAACCTCAACTTCAGTGTCAGCCAGGTCGGCAACCCTGAATTCGGTTTCGTTAAGGGCGCGCTCCAATTGTACACCGTTAATGTCCAGAGACCGGATTCGTGCAGGATCAATATTCAGAACATCAGGCTCAAGCCATTCCACGGCATCCAGCGACGCTTCGTTCAGCCCGCCAACCAGCCAGGACCGTGTATCCTTTTCCTGAAAAATATATGTCAGGGATCGTCCACTGGCATTTTCCTTGCGAGTGCCCATCCTGAAGTCCAGCAAGTCGCCAGCTGTATCGTCAAGCAATTGTACTCGCGTTGCTTCAACGCCCAGACCAAGGCGGTCAAACCGCTCGGCATTTGCTGTCTTTGGCTCGCGCCGTTCCGACACAGCAAGCCCGCGCAGGAAAGACCGAACTTTGTTCCCATCCGCCGCGTAACCTGCACGCTCCTGCACTGTCCATGCACCATCCACGCGCTCCAACGTCACGCTATCATCTTTTTTGGTCAATCTCAGAGTGCTGGTTTCGTTCACCCTGTCAGCCAGACCGGTAAAAGTGCGCTCGCCTCGCGCGCCCTGATCACGTGTTGGGTCTTCGCCAAACAGTATCCAGATAGCACCCAAAATGGCCGCCAAGGTTAGATACCCAAGAATATTTGTCATGCGTTCAGACATGGCAACCTCAAAAATTTAAAGAAAACGATGAGTCCGTCTACGCCGTACAACCAGGCGTATCAGCACATATAGAACGATCAGAATAGGAACAAATGCGATGTTGATGAACGCAAGCCAGTCACCCAGGCTTTCAATATCCTGTCGTAGTCGCCGTTTGACATCACGCAGCGCCTTGCGTGTTTCAAGAAGTTGCGCGCGGAAGCGTTCGATCTCGGCTTCCTGTTCAACGGAGAGAACGGCAGAGCCGTCAGGGTTCTGACCCTCAAGTGCTGCGATGCGGGCTTCTGTGTCGCTCAGTTGGTCCTGCAGCCTCTGCTCTTCTACGAGATACTTTGCCTCTGCCTCGCGTCGCAACGCGTCGACTTTCTCGAAAGGTCTTTTCGATATGCCCCGCCCTCTCAGGCCCAGAAGGGCTTCAGAACCGGAGATATGATCCGCGAGATTGAGTACAAAGCTTCCATTGCCGGCCAGCGGCACCGCAACACGCTGACCCAGCAT
The DNA here is from genome assembly GCA_947503625.1 of uncultured Kordiimonas sp. GTDB lineage: Bacteria > Pseudomonadota > Alphaproteobacteria > Sphingomonadales > Kordiimonadaceae > Kordiimonas. The sequence continues at coordinate 57,086 of CANNEK010000002.1, forward strand.
GTCCTGAAGCTGCACCCAGAAACGATCATCGAACAAATCACTATCCGCGGTCAGAACAACGCTGATATCACCGTTTGCAACAGGCCCCGATGCAGCATCGGCCCCTGCGGCAACAATGGCTTCCGCGACACGGTCGGGAAATGCGGTTTGTGCTGCACCCTGAACGCGGGTCGACAGAATATAGGTTTCGCCGGTTGCGCTCATGTCGCGCAACAGTGCATCAGGGTCTGGCATGCCCACCGCCCTGTCTGCGGGATACAACATGCTGGCTGCGCTGCTTGTCACCAGTGGGTCCAATGCAGTCGTGGCGCCGTCAAGCGGTCTGATCGCGCCTGCACTTGCAAAGTTCAAGCTGTTGATTGTGCCGGTAACTACATCTGTCCCGGACAGGAAACTATTGTTGACGGCCAGCCAGAAAACATAATCCTTGACTGCGTCCGGGCCAAACCCACCCATTTGCACGCGCTGCGCAAGAGAGGCATCACCAACAACCTGACCCTCTGGCATTTCCACACCCCAAGCAGCCAGCAAAGGTCCAAGTGAGCTGCTGTTAGGCACGGTTGCCCGCGGGTCCATCGCTTCGGAGTGGGGGTCAAGGAAGACCAGTGTCCGGCCACCTTTCAAAACAAACTGATCAATAGCAAACAGCTGGTCGTCGTTAAGGGCTGGCGGATGCACCAACATCAAAACGTCTGTTTCGGATGGAATTTCGGTAAAGTCAGAATCCAGATCCTGCACGTCAAAAAAGTCAAATAATTGCTCGTAAAGAACATAAGGCTGAGCTTGTCCCGCCATCATGGCCTGTACACCGCCAGATCCAAATTGCATTGGCAAACTTGTCACCAGAGAGAGTGTTCGGCGGTTACTGTTGTCAAGCGTCGCCAACAGTTTGACCAGATCATACTCAAGGAATTTTTCCCGTTCTTCCGAAAAGAAAGGGATAATGGCTTCGCCGTCCACCGCATCGGCCGCAGCAAGCCCCAAGTATAGTGTTGAACCATCGTTGAGCGGAATACCGGTAAGGCCAAGTGCAACCGCCTCGTCTTCCTCTTCGGAAAAAGCTTCCGGATCGATGATCGACAACTGAACATTAGCGATGTTTTCATCGGCGAAGGCCTTGAGCAAGTCCTCCACGCGCTTGCCATAAGCCAAAAGCTGCGGAAACGGCGTTGCAAGTGATTTGGAAAAATAGAAATCAAGTGTGATCGGCTCATCATATGACGCCAGAAGTTCTCGTGTCCCGTCAGACAGGCTATAGAGTTTCTCATCGGTCAGATCGAGACTAGTCCCTCTGAAAAAACGATCTTCAATCACTGTGACAGAGAGGAAGACCAGCACTGCCAACAGCAACTGTATCGTGGAACGCTTCGACAAAAATGCAGATATTTTTTGCATTATCCTGCCTCCCTCTTGCTCTCGATCACAATCCGGTTAACCCATAGCCAGAAAACGATCACGGCCACAAAATACACGATGTCACCAAGCGTAACGACGCCCTTCTGCAAGCTTTCGAAATGGCTGAGGAACGAGAGGTTGGCAACCGCCAGCACAAGGGCCTTTGGAGCCCAGGCACTTACAACGTCAAGCACCATGGGCAGACCTGCGACCAAAAAGAGAAAACAAACCGTTACTGCCAGAATAAATGCAACAACCTGATTTTTGGTGATGGCCGACATTGCAGCCCCAATTGCAAGGTAGGCTGCTGCCATAAGCAGCGAACCCAAATAACCTGTCAGGATCACGCCATTGTCCGGCGAACCAAGCCAGTTTACCGTTATCCAGATCGGAAACGTCAGCGCAAGTGCCAGTCCGGCAAATGCGAGTGCGGCAAGATATTTGCCAGCAACCACAGAACGGGTCGGGATAGGAAGCGTCAACAACAGTTCAAACGTACCGGAGCGTCGGTCTTCAGACCACAGCCTCATGGCGATGGACGGCATCAAAAACAGATACAGCCAGGGCTGGTATGTAAAGAAGGACACCAGATCAGCCTGCTCGCGCTCATAGAATGAACCAAGATAGAAGGTGAAAAGGCCCTGCATTATCAGGAAAATCACCAGAAACACATAAGCGACGGGGCTGGCGAAATAACCAGCAAATTCGCGGCGGAAAATTGTCATCACAGCGCTCATCTAGATGTCCCTTTCTGTCAGCTGGCGGAAGACATCATCGAGCCTGCCCGGGTCAACAGTAAACTGCGTAACCTGCCAGTTGCTGACAGCGGCAATATCACCAATTGTGTCCGCTATCTCGCCGCCGCCCCGGGCCAAAATGGTCAGACGCATCAGTTCGCCTTCGCGAGCCGCTTCAACGCCACCAACCAGTTTGATCTGCTTCAGGGCAGCGGCTGCTTTTTCGGCATTTTCTTCTGGCACCAACATGGTCACCGCGTTTTTGTATTTGGAGCGGGAGCGCAGTTCGCTTGGCTTGCCATCGGCCACCACTGTGCCGCGGTTGATGATCACTGCACGGTGGCACAGGGCATCCACCTCTTCCAGAATATGCGTGGATATGATGATCGCACGGTCGACAGACATCGCTTCGATCAAACGGCGTACCTCGTGTTTCTGGTTCGGGTCCAGACCATCCGTTGGCTCGTCCAAAATCAAAACATCCGGCGCATGCAAAATTGCTGCTGCCAGACCAACCCGACGCTTGAAACCTTTCGACAGAGTTTCAATGCGCTGGTTCATCACGTTCTCGAGGTTGACAGCTGTCGCCGCGCTTTCAACCACGTCCTCAGCCTCACGGCCCGTGATGTTATGTGTATTGGCGATAAATTTGAGAAAATTACGCGGCGTCATCTCTCCATAAGAGGGCGCTCCTTCAGGCAGGTAGCCAACTCGCGCCCGTGCTTTCTCGTTTTCAGACGTCACCAGTTCGCCGCAGATATAGGCACTGCCACCGGTCGGGGCCAAAAAGCCGGTCAGCATCTTCATGGTGGTAGTCTTCCCGGCACCGTTCGGCCCCAGAAAACCCAGAACTTCACCTTTCTTGACTGTCAGCGAAATGCCATCAACAGCTTTCAGGTCACCAAAATGTTTGCTGAGGTTGCGAGCTTCCAAAAGAACATCAGCCACAGTGGGTTCCTTCTATACGGATCAACTATTTTAGGGCGGTTTCAGCCTGATATATAGGAATCATGACTTCTTGCAAGGGTTCAGCGACGGATTCATGGGAAAAACAGTCTAAATCAAACAGCACGCGCTGTGTTACGCGCCAATCCATCAAATTGGTCAAACATGCGTTCTCTCCAGTCCTTCAGAAGAGAACTTCCCACAATGGGGTCAAATGTCGATACAACATGTGGCCACATCAATGTTCCCATCAGGCAATAATCGGCAAATGCAGGGGTTGTGCCGCATAAATACTGATTCTTTTCCAGAATAGTCTCCAGCGGCGCAAGGTTTGCACCAAATGCCTCTCTCGCCTTGTCACGGCCCACCTGCATTTCCTCAATGGTTTTGCCCCCCAGACGCGGTTCTCTGGTCGCTCGAAATGAAGCCTGATTTTCGGCGTCAAGCGCCCCCATAATATCCGCCACAATCATCGGGAAAATCGGCATGACAATGTTACGATCGAACCAGTTGTTTAAAATTACGGCTTGCTCGGCAGCCAACGGCGAGTCGAACAGGGGTTTGTCGGGAAAATGATCTTCCAGATACCGCGCTATCGTGAAACTTTCGGAAACCCAGTTTTCACCATGCTTGATAACAGGCACGGTTTTAAGGCCCGACCCCTCCAGGGCTGATTTGTCGGTGAAGGTAACTGTCCTGCTTTCATGAGGAACATGCTTGTGCGCCAGCATAAGTTTGATCCGCCAGACAAACGGGCTGAACCTCACGTCCGTATCTGCCCCGCATAATTCGAAAAATGTCAGCATCCAACCCTCCCAAAACGTCGGTTGACGCATCATAACTCGCCAACCCAACAACGAATTACAACCTAATAAACCGGCACCTTAAAAGCCACAACAGTATTGAGACCAAAGGAGAACTTCACAATTATCTGACACGAGAAACCGTCAAATAGAAACTGGCCCGACCGGGGGACAAAGAGAACCTAGGGGTCAGGGGGACCAAGGAACGCAACCGGTCGGGCCAGTAGAGGCCAACAAAAAAAAGATGGACCGTGAATACGGCCCATCCATGACTGAATTGTGGCGAAAAACAGTCGCCATCAATTTACCTGCGGCTAACTCTATTTCAGAACGACGTCCCCTGAACCCATGGAGCGGGTTTTCACCTTGTCAGGTTTTCCCCAGACGGTTACGTCGCCGGAGCCCATGATACCGACATCTACACTCGCACTGAGTGTCACGGCCACATCACCCGAGCCCATAATGCCGATATCGCCGTTTTGGCACGCCATGTCACGCGCCTCGACTTCACCGGAGCCTTTGACCTCGACGTCAATATCTGTGCACTCACCCGAGGCTTCCACATCACCTGAACCCTTGACATCAATGGAAAGGCGATCCGTTTTGGCGTCAATCAATTCAATATCACCAGAGCCATTGATATTGGCCTTGAATGATTCAGTTTGCAGACCTCGCACTTCAAAGTCACCGGAGCCGTCGACACGCACCGCTTCCAGAGATGGCACCGTGATATCAACGCGTAGGACATCAATGTCCCGGTATCGACGCCAGTTATCATCTTCAAGTTCAATATGAAGGGTGTTGCCTCGCACCTCGGTTTCAATTTCCTCCATGATGTCGCTGTCGGCAGTGATCTTAACGGACTGTTCCGGTCCTACCGTGACGTTAACCTCAAAAGAGCCTTTGTTGCGAATACGCGAAAAGCTGTCAACGCTTCGCATTTCTTCGGATGTATCATCCGCCTGGACCGAAATAGCTGTGGATCCAGCCAGTAACGCCACGCATGACACGGTTGCTAGCAGAGTTTTCATCTGTTTTCCCCTTATCGAGTTGGTGTGTCCTACGCGGGACTATTTGATTGAAATGCTTGAAAGTCCGCCAGAGTGCTTGCGCACATCTTTTGGATCGCCATACACGGAGATCGAAGCAACACCTGCAACGCGCGCGTCAATACTTTCGCTCGCATACACGGAAGCAGAGCCAGCACCTTTAACGTCAACTTCCACATCAGCGCACTTCAGGTCGTCAGCATCAATGTCGCCAGCACCGCGAACGTCCAGCAATAGCTTGCCGCAAGTGCCTTCAATTTCGACGTCTGCCGCACCGCGGACATCGATCTCCAGTTCTTCGCTATCAATATTGGAAAGTTCACCATCTACAGCGCCCATGACTTCAAGCTCGACAAGTGTCGGCATTGAGATGGTCACTTCAACTTCCGCGTTGTTCCAGAAGTTTTTGCGGCCCTCGGTATCCATATCGATAACAAGCGTATCGCCGTCCAGAACTGTCGTTACATCCTCAATACGGTTCTCGCGGGTACGCACTGTAACGGCAAAGTCTTCACCTGCTGTCAGCTCGAGTTCGATGGCACCTCTAACCTGAACGCGGGTAAAATCCGCCACATCCCGGCTTTCAGTTACACGATCACGGCTATCCCGGTTTCGCTCCATCGCCGCAGACCCTGCGACCGAATGCAAAACAGTTGCTGCAACGCCCGCAGCCATCAAGCCAACAAGCGCTTTCCGCCCCAATGAAGGGCGGGTCGAATATGATAGATTTCTCACGAGTAGATCCTCTCTGTTACTGTCGTGTTTTTTTATAGTTTTTTTTAACGGGTAATCGTTTTGTTTATGAACCCGATATAAATATCCCACTTCAAGGCTTCAAGGTCAAGTCAGCCGCCAAATTCGCTCAACTAAACCTTTGTTAGGCACCGTTTATCGCGGTTGAAGCCCAAATTAGCAAAAAAAGCGATGTGATACGGCTATGGATTTGCGACTCGGCTACAAAGATTGCCTTTCTGTATGATATCGCTCACAATGTCTGAATCAGAGGGGAAATATGGACGAAATCGCATCTCATCAACTGGCGAACCTGATCAAGCCATCCGCCAAAGGCAATTCCAATACCGGTCCTCGAAACCGCAATCGCACGGTGTATTTCACGAGAAACGAACTTTCTCAAATTCTGAACGTTTATGGCCGCCTGGTAACAGCAGGAGAATGGCGTGACTATGCTATCGATCACGTTCAGGATCACGCGGTGTTTTCGATTTTCAGGCGTGCCAGCGAAATACCGCACTATCGGATCATCAAGGAACCTGCGTTATCCAACCAGCAGGGCGCCTGGCGTATTCTTGGCGCGGCCGGGCAAGTGCTGAAGCGCGGCAGAAAACTTGATCAGTTGCTGCGCTACTTTGATCGCCATCATCTTAAAGCCATCACCTGAACAGGAAATGCCGCAACCGAAACGCTATCGGTTCTGCAGGTAGATTTTCTTGATAAGCTGATCAAGACTTTGCCAGTCAATGGGCTTGGCGACACAATCATCAATCCCGATCTCTTTGTATTCTTTGACATGCATTTCTGCAGCGTCCGCCGTAAGCGCAACAATAGGGGTTGTGGACCAATCGCAAGACGATGCCCTTATTTTTCTGGATGCCTCCACGCCGTCCATGACCGGCATGTGTATATCCATCAACACGACATCGAACGGCGCCTTGGAGAGCGCATCAAGGGCCTGTTGGCCATCAGAAACCAAAGTGACGGAATAACCAAACCGCTCAACGAGAAATTTTTGCAGCATCATCTGGTTAACCGGATTGTCCTCGGCAGCAAGCACTCGGATATCTGCCGCTGAAGCTTCTGAGATACCCTCGGCGGCCGCGCCTGCGTCCTTGTTTTCGCTGGTTACGCGGTCAAAAGCTGCTTCAAAATAAAAGGTGCTGCCAAAACCTTTCTTGCTTGCACACCAAACCTTGCCATCCATCATGCCAGCAAGGCTTTTGCATATAGACAGCCCGAGACCGGTGCCTTCGGACGACCGGCTGCGGGTGCCCTCCGCCTGATAAAATGGTTTGAACAGATTGCCACGCTCGCCCGGTGTAAGGCCCATACCATCATCGCGGACTGAGAAGCTGACGAATACCTTGCCAACACCCGCTTCACTATAGCCTTCATCGATATCCACGGTCAGGGCAACGTCGCCTTTTTCCGTAAACTTCGTGGCATTCGACAGAAAGTTGTTAAGAATTTGAGTGACCCTGACGGGGTCCAGTAATAGCTTGAGGTCTCCGTCACCCTTCAGGGTTTTCGAAAATTTCAGGCCTTTTGCCTCGGTCGCTTTCTTGTGTGTTTGAGCAAGTTCCTCCACCAAGTCCGCAATTCTTACCGGTTTTGGATTAAGATCAAAACGTCCTGCTTCCATTTTCGAAACATCTAAAACATCAGAGAGAACAGTCAGAAGCTGATCGCTACTGTTCAGCGCAACCTGAGACAACCGTCTGCGCTCGTCTGCGTCAGCCTCTTCTGCCAGCAGCTCCAGAACACTCGTAATCCCGTTCAAAGGTGTGCGGACCTCATGACTGATCAGTGCAAGGAAGTTGGACTTTGCAGTATTGGCTTTATCCGCTTCCTCCTTTGCTGCCACAAGTTGGGCTTCGCGCGCTTTCTGGATAGCGATATCCTGATGGGTACCAACGATCCGCAGAGGCGAACCGTCAGCGCGGCGGCTGACAATTTTACCCCGGCTTAACACCCACATCAGACTACCGTCTTTATGGATCATCTGGAATTCATCTTCCAGATATCCGTCACCCGCAGTCAAATAGTCCTGTACTGCCTCTTCATATTCAACAAGGTCCTCAGGTTTGCACAAAACCCTCCATGTGTCATATGAATGCGGCAATTCAAACTGCTCATATCCCAGCATTTCCATATAACGGGCACTGAAATACACTTCGCCGGTAACAACATTCCAGTCCCACAAGCCATAGTCCGCGCCGTCCACGGCGAACCTTAGCTGGTCACGTTCACGCAGCAACCTGCGGGTTTCCTCTTCCGACCTGCCCAGAGACCTCAAAATGATACAACATCCGATATCCGGAGCCGGCGCAGGCGCGGCATTCCAGCGCATAACTGTCTTCTTGTTTTTCTCCAGCCCCAGATCAACCAGCTGATCCCGAAGTGGTGTGCCCGCCAGCAGCATTTGAAAGTCGGCCTGATTCAGAAAACTCTGGCATTCTTCAAAGTGAGATTTTCCGATCAAACTGCTAATGCTGTCTGCGCCCGTCAACGTGACCCAGCGGTCATTGACCTCAATGTAACGCCCCTGGTTGTCGAGGACGGCAGCAGCAAATTCAAGAGCGTCGAAAACCAGATCACCAAGAGACATCCGCCCATCGTCTTTGGCGCTGCCGGGAACTGCCTCCCTCGCGGCCTCAGCCCGATTGATATGGTCCTTGCTCGAAATCGGTCCCTACCCTTATTACTTGCCTGCTTTTCATATAACCGAAAAGTTGCCAATCAGTTTACCGCCTATTGACATGATGTCGGCTTTAAAACCTCTGGTCCAGATACTTTATCCTTTGCAAATACCAGCAACCCCGCATTCGCCTATCAGGTCATTTGTATTTTCCATTGAATTTTGCAATCCTCACAAAATGACAAGACGGATGCAAACATACCCCGGAAAGGCTGATCATACGACATGCGAAAAAATATAGTCCTGTGCAGCTTTGATCAGAAGTCTGCCGACCTTAGCTTCAGCTTCGATGAAGAGTATGATGAGTATGTTCACCCTCTGGAGGTTACACTTGGTTTCAGACAGGTGTTCTGGAAGTGCTTCTCCAAAATCAGATCGTCAGCATTCGAGGACGAAACAATTAGCTGGCTTGGTGAAGAATTTCTGCTCAGGCAGGCGTTCTTTTTTGAAAGTATAGACACATCACTTGGTGAAACAGACGGCAACCTGTATGTCGCGGCGTTTGTGCTGGACTGCCAAAATGAAGGTAGAAAACAGATAAGTGAGCTGCGCAGTATCGCCGGTCAAAATGAACAGGACGCCATTTTTTCCCTTTTCGATGCAATGCCGGAAAAAATTAAAAACACCTTCACACAACATTTGAGCCATTCATCAAATTTCCCCGGCTTGTCAAACTATGAGATCGATACGACAACACACAGTGACGACGTCACATGTGCGCTCCTATACGGTTTCTTCTACTGGGGAAAATTGCTTCTTTGGCGTATCCGAAGGGATCAGGCTGATATCAATATTTCTGTTCGCCAGCAGAACTTCAAAAACGCCATATTCCTGACGGCTATTCAACGTTCGCGCATTATCAACATCAAGCGGTTCCAGCTCACTTCGAATATCAGCAACAACCAACAGATTAAAAAAACTACGGCAAGTATGAAAGCGCATCTGAATCTGGTAACTGAATATGAAAATGATGAAAACCTGAATACGCTCTTCGAGGAATATCTGGCGTCCCTGGAAAAACTATTCTCGGAGGAAAACCGCCGGAAAATTGAGCGCGCCGTTCAGGTGTTCTCTTTTATCGCCGTACCCTTCACTATTTTCGGCGCCCTGATTGGCCTGAAAACCGATGCCCCTATCATCAGGTCTGCGCTTGAAGTGTTCGAAAACCAGAATGTCTGGATGTTTTTGTTTATGTGCGCAGCCGTGCCTGCAATTGTATATACCGCGACATTCGCAATCTCCCGGGAACAAAACATTTCCACCCGTCTGGATCGTTTTCGGGAAAAAAACGGGGTCAGTAAAATGTCAGTGAAGAAACGTCGCCTCCCGATACGGCGGTTCTGAACTCCAGTGCACTGAACAATCCGCCAGTTGCCAGAAAACTCTTTCCTGATCCTTTTTCATTTTCCCTGAGCCAGCGCCACAGCTGAACCGAACTGTCAAAGCACTGCACGCAGGCTGCCGGGTTTTCGGTACGGATTACATTGGCGATCTCTTCCGGGGCCTGTCCTTTGTGGTGTGCCGCAAAAACCAGAAAGTCGGATGCGAATTCAGTAAGTATCCGACTGATTTCCCGCCAGTTTTTGTCGGCTGAAACGCCCAGTATCATTGTTGGTTGTTCACTATGGAGATGGCGATAGCTTCTCGCCACTTCACGCACTGCATCAGGCGTATGGGCTCCGTCACACACGATGTAAGGGTCTCTTGAGATCACTTCAAACCTCACGGGCAAAGTAAATTCGGCACATGTTGAAACGAATGTTTCATCAAGCCTGGCGCGCGCATCAGACTGAAGCAGGAAAGTCTTCAAAAGCTGGTAACCCAGAAGACTGTTCTTCACGAAGTAGGAGGCTGGCACGGCAAAATCCAACTTACTGGCAAGACCATCAATGCCTTCAACCACGACACCAGCCTTGCCGCTTTCCTTGAACCCGTGGCGATCTATGATCAGTTCATGGTCCAGATAGCAGCTCTGCCGTGCCCCCAAGCCAGCATAAAAACTGAAAAAACCAGCCAGGTCATCGCCAAGCCAACCCGAGACTATCGTGCCGTCGGGGCCAAGCACATCAATCTTGTCAGCGACAATTTCAGCTCTGGTGTTTCCTAACAACTGCGTATGTTCAAGGTCGATGGACGTTAAAACGGCGTGCCTGCCAGCAAACAGGCGGGTCGGGTCATATCGCCCGCCAATGCCTGCTTCGATGATCAGCACATCCGGCCGCTCTCTTTCAAAAACAAGAACCGAGAGCAGCGTCATTATCTCAAAACTGCCAAAGGAGCTGAAATCCGTTGGTAATGAGTGAAGAGACTGCCAGGCGTCTCCAAGTGCATTTGCGGAAACCTGCGTTCCGTTCAGGCGAAATCGCTCGCTAAACTCGAAGTAATGCGGTGATAGAAACGTGCCGGTGCTGACGCCTAGCGTCTCCAGCATTTTTTCCAGAAACAAAGCCGTGCTGCCTTTGCCATTAGTGCCAACGACGTGAATAATTTCACAGGTTGTCGAAAGGCTTTGCCAGACCTCCGGCATTGCCTCATAGGTACGGCGAAGGCCAATACCGTCGCCGTATTTTGGCAACTTCAATATTTCCCCGAAAACGTCAACGGGCATTGGCTGCAAGCCCTTCGCTGATAACGGTTTCCCAGATACCGGTCAGCAACTCTACCTTACCGAGCTTCTCCAGAGTTGTAAGAGCGGGATTACAATTCAGCTCAATGACCACAGGTTCACTTTCCTGACGGTTTCGGCACATAAAATCGATCGCGCATACCCGTAAACCGGAAACCTCATAAACCTTTCTGCACAACTCCTTTTCATACGTTGTGAAAGAAGTTTTAAAATCAAAAACCCCGCCACCGTAGGATGAGTTCGCTTTCTCCGAGCAGGTGATTTTTTGACCTTCTTTCAAAACAGAAGCCAGGGTGAGCTGTTGCTTTTCCATCGCTGAAACCAAAACCCTGTCATCATCGTTCAATGGCGACAAACCTTGTCGTTCAAGCCTTTCGTTTTCGACCGAGAGCAACTGATCCAGTCTGGATCGACCATTGCCTACCAGCTCTGGCTGCGTTTTCCGGTAGGAAAAAACGGGTTCGCCATCGATGTAGAACAGTCTGCCCTCTTCTCCTTCGAGGACTTCCTGTATGACGGCGCTATGGAAAGACTGTGCAGTTTTCTGAAGGTGTGAACGAAGTGTTGTTTCGTTGTTTACTGACCGGGCGAGCACACCACGAGAGCCCTGATTGGGTTTGACAAAAACCGGGTACCCGATTGCCTCCGCAAAAGATACCCCGTCCTCAATCTCGCGCCCGGCTGGCCTCATGTCTGCATACTGTTCTTTGACAAATACAAGTTGTGATCGCGGCGTTGCGATACCCGCTTTGGCCAAAAGGCCATATGTGTGGGATTTGTCTGTTACGAGCGTGGATGCTGCTGCGTTGTTGATAGCGTAGCCTGAAACAGTCCCTGCCCCAACAAAGATGCTGGATTTCTCGTTCGAAACTCGCGCTACATAGCGCGAAAACGTGTCGACAACCTCGAAATCACAACCAAGCCTGGTCGCTGCAAGCTCCGCATATCTTATGTTCAGGGGTACAGTATCCATTGCCGCGTTTGTGTCCGTTTTAACAACCAGTCTCAAGGAGCATAAGCAAGTAGCAAAATGCTATCATATGAATCCCGCGCAATCAGCACAACCCAATGCATTGTCACACGGTTTCCGGCTTCATGCACATGCAGAACAGGACAAGCTGTTGTTTACCTCTTCAGCCACGCACGGAGAAAACTCAGGGAAAAATACGAAGAAAATGGTGCCGCTGGGGAGAATTGAACTCCCGGCCTCACCCTTACCAAGGGTGCGCTCTACCACTGAGCTACAGCGGCCCTTAAAAGACCATAAGGCCAGAAACTGGCCGAAGAAGGCAGTTAAAAGCCGTTCGCCGGGCCTATTGCCATAGGGATACCCCCGATGCAAGATAAAACTGCTGCAAATGCTGCCTGCTTATACGAAAAACCAGTATCCTGTTTTCAACTTGGGGCTTGAGTTTTTCACCGCAACAAAGCAATTTGACCGCATGACCGAAGACGCACCAGAAAAAGATCAGAAAACCCGCTCCGAAAAAGCCAGGTCAGCGGACAAGCAGGCCCGTTTGTCGGAAGCGCTGCGCGCAAACCTGCGGCGACGCAAGGATCAAGCGCGCGTGCGCAAGCAGTCTGACTAGACATGTCACAACCGGTGCACGCCCGACACAATAAAACCCACCCCACATCTTGTATAAAGGTGCTTGTTTAGCCATAGAGTTTGGCTTACTAATCCGGGGTCTTGTGGCCACAGAAAGCTTCAGGACAAAGACACCAGACCAAGCAAGGGGAACGAACCGCCATGTCCATCATGTCCGATAAATGGATCAGAAAAATGTCCCAGGAACAGGACATGATCGAACCTTTCATTGATGGTCAGGTGAGAGATGGCAACATCTCATACGGGCTGTCATCCTATGGGTATGATGCCCGGGTCGCGCCGGAATTCAAGATATTCACCAATGTTGATTCGGCTATCGTGGACCCAAAGAATTTTTCGCCAAAAAGCTTTGTAGACCGTGACACAGACGAATGCGTTATACCGCCAAACAGCTTTGCGCTGGCCCGAACCGTTGAATACTTCCGTGTACCCAAAGACGTTCTGGTGATTTGCCTTGGTAAATCAACCTACGCGCGCTGCGGCATCATTGTGAATGTAACTCCGCTCGAACCGGGCTGGGAAGGCCATGTTACGCTTGAGTTTTCCAACACAACACCGCTTCCTGCGCGTATTTACGCCAACGAAGGCGCGTGCCAGTTCCTGTTCCTGCAAGGCAATGAACCTTGTGAAACAGCATACAGTGACAGGGCCGGTAAATATCAGGGGCAACGTGGCGTCACTTTGCCGAAGCTGTAAAAATCGCAAACTTGCCGCTTTGCTGCCGTTTTTCCCCGGCAAGACAAACATCGTTTAGATCACGCACCTGAGGGCTCAAAGCATATGGAAAAACTGGTTATCACGGGCGGCAAAAGGCTGGAGGGCTCTATCGATATCAGCGGCGCGAAAAATGCGGCGCTGCCCTTGATGTGCACGCCCCTGCTGACCGAAGAACCGGTTGTTCTGAAAAACCTGCCCCGGCTTGCTGATATCAGCACACTGACCGACCTGCTCAATCACCTGGGTGTTGCGGTCACCATCGCAGGCAGCAACGGCGGCGCGCCGCAGGGCCGCAGCATGACCTTTGATGGCTCCAATATCGCGGACACCGTCGCGCCTTATGATATTGTGCGTAAAATGCGCGCCTCCATTCTTGTTCTGGGGCCGCTTGTTGCCCGCATGGGTGAGGCTACCGTGTCACTGCCGGGTGGATGCGCGATCGGCAACCGGCCCATTGACCTGCATCTGAAAGCGCTGGAAGCACTGGGCGCCGTTATCGAGCTTGAGGACGGATATGTGCGCGCCACGGCACCAAAAGGGTTGACCGGCGGCACCGTGCGCTTTCCGTTCGTCTCGGTTGGTGCGACGGAAAACATACTGATGACGGCCGCTTTGGCGAAAGGCACAACCACCATTGAAAACGCAGCCCGCGAGCCGGAGATCGCCGATCTCGCGGCGTGCCTCATCGGCATGGGGGCCAAGATCACTGGCGCGGGCACTGAAACCATCACGGTTGAGGGTGTGGAAAAACTTCATGGCACCACCCATTCCGTGATGCCTGACCGCGTAGAGGCCGGTTCTTATGCTGTTGCCGCCCTGATGACCAGAGGCGATCTTTTCCTGAAAAACGCCCGCTCCGCAGACATGCAGGCACCGCTGGATGTGCTTGCAGAAGCAGGCGCAATCGTCAATATCGAAGCTGACGGTGTGCAGGTTAAATCAAATGGCCACCTTCAGGGGTTTAATCTGGTAACCCAGCCGTTCCCGGCATTTCCCACAGATATGCAGGCCCAATTTATGGCTCTTGCTGCCGTCGCAGACGGAGCCAGCGTTATCACGGAAGCAATTTTTGAAAACCGCTTCATGCACGTGCCAGAATTGTGCCGCCTGGGTGCGGATATCACAGTTACCGGTTCAAGCGCGACCATCCGCGGTGTTCCTGCATTGAGGGGAGCACAGGTTATGGCAACCGACTTGCGGGCCAGCATGTGCCTTGCCCTTGCCGGACTGGTGGCCGACGGTGATACGGTCATCAACCGCCTGTACCATCTCGATCGTGGCTACGAACGACTGGAAGACAAACTCCGCAACGTTGGCGCAAAAATCGACCGCATTAACGACTGAACGAAAAGCTTTCAGCAGAAATCTGATCGATCAGCGCCCGGTGCTCCGGCATCACCTGATTGCCGCCCTTTACCCCGTTGGCAAATTTCTGGGCTTGCTGTCTTGCCTGTTCCACAAGCGGGTAGCGCCCTTCCTGACCGGACAGGTCCGGCAGGAACTCCATGCCATAAAGAATTTGCATATAGTTGGTCAGCCCAAACACATTGGGAAACCCTGAATACTCGTAAACGCCAGGCACTCGGGCACTCCAGCTTTCCACCTTGTCTTTCAGGCTATCCGTCCAGCTTGCCGTATCGACGTTATCGCGCCAGAAAGCAGTGTCTGTGCGCTTGGTAAGAACATAGTGCAATTTGACGAAATCAACGATGTCCTCAAACGTCATGGTCATCCGCTTATTGAAATCCGCCGCCGCCAGAGGAAACTTGTCAGTAGTTGAAACAAAATCGACCAGCATTCGCAGAGCTGCATCAACAAGATAAATGCCCGTTGATTCCAGTGGCTCCAGGAAGCCTGCAGACAACCCGATCGATACGCAGTTTCCCTTCCACTGCTCGCGCCGGAACCCGGTGCGGAAACGAAGGTGACGCGCCTCAAGGCCATCAGCATCATCGCCGATATATTGCCGCAAAATCCGTTCAGCCTCGTCTGGTTCTGTGTATTTGCTTGAATGCACATAGCCGATACCGCGCCGATTGTTCAGGGGAATATCCCAGGTCCAGCCTTCAGGCTGCGCCGTAACGGTGGTGTAAGGGTTAATTTTTTGCTTTGCGTCCTTGTAGGGCACCTGAAGTGCAACAGCACTGTCACAGAATAAAACATCTGTCAGGTCTGTGTAGTCTGTACCAAGCTTCTTCTCGATAAGGTGAGCGCCAAACCCTGTGCAATCAATGAACAAATCAGCGTCAAGATCGCCCAGCTCTTTGGTTGCAAGGTGGTCGATATCACCATTTTTCTTTAAAATGGCCTCGGTGACATTCCCAATCAGATGTTTAACACCTTGTTTTTTGCCATATTCCTTGAGGAAATCAACAAGCTTGCCGGCGTCAAAATGGTAAGCGTATTGAATAGGCCCGTGATACTGCTTGTCAGAAGTCCGTTTGGGTGCCCGACCACCATCGCACACACCGCCCTCAACCATTGAGTAGTCAACAAAACTGGTATCGCCGCGATTTTTATCCAACACCCAGTAAGCGGCCATCGGATCACCGTTCAGCTGACCGAAATTACCAAATACATGATAATAACTGTGCACAACGTCATTGGGCTTATCCGGTGCATGAAGCCAGTTGTTGAACTTCAGTCCGATTTTGAAAGTAGCTGACGCAGCCCGCATAAATTCGGCTTCTTCAACGCCCAAGGCCGCCATCACGGTGCGGATTGGCGGAATGGTTGCCTCCCCCACACCTATTGTCGGTATATCGCGAGATTCGATGAGGGATATCTCAACGCCACCAAGCTTTCTAGCGAGGTAGTTTGCAGCGAGCCAACCCGATGTGCCGCCACCAACAATGAGAATCTTTTTAACCTGTGCCATAACCCGTCCGTAAAAAAATGCGCAATTTCGGTTTATAGAGCGCGCAGACCCCACTTCTGTCAAGCCAAAGGCCACGCGCGGCCTGCCACATTCAGTCGCACCCAAACAGCATATGGCAATCAGTCATCGGCCAAAGACGGGGCGTGACCTAAAGCCGGTTAACCGGCTTCGGCAACCGCGCTTTCGATATAGGCGTCAATCTTAACTTCCAGAAGGCTTAGGGGCAGCGTACCATTTTCCAGCACGGCATCATGGAAAGCCCGGATATCGAAACGGTCCCCGAGTGCCCTCTTTGCCCTGCCGCGCAGCTCCAGAATTTTCAACTCGCCCATCTTATACGCCAGCGCCTGTCCCGGCCACGCAATGTAACGATCCACTTCAGTGTTAATGTTATGCAATGAAAGCGCGGAGTTCTCAGCGAAAAAAGCAACAGCCTCATCGCGAGACCAGCCCATTGCATGCAGGCCGGTGTCAACAACCAGCCTGCCAGCTCGCCACATTTCATAGCTCAAACGACCAAAATGCTCATAGGGTGTTTCATAAATTCCCATGTCGATACCAAGTTTCTCGGCATAAAGGCCCCAGCCCTCGCCGAAAGCGTTGACATACAGATTTTTCCGGAATTCGGGAACATTTTGCACCTCTTTCGACAATGCGTTCTGCAGGTGATGCCCCGGCACCCCTTCATGCAGGGCCAGAGCTGCCAGAGAATAAAGCGGACGCTTATCCAGCGCATAAGTATTCACCATAAAGAGCCCGCCGCGCTTGCCCGGAATAGCACCCCAGTACCGCCCGGTTGTGTAATTGGCAGCAATTTCCTCAGGCACAGCCCGCACACCGTATGGCATGCGTGGCAGGCGACCGAAGAAGCCTGGCAGTTTTTCGTCGATCCGCTTGGAGATCCATGCAGCTTCCTGCAAAAGCTCTTTGGGTGTTTCAGCATAGAACTGCGGGTCAGTCCGCAGGAATTCAAGAAAAGCTGCAAAACCATCGGTAAAACCGACACTCTCGATAATTTCATCCATTTCACCGCGAATACGGGCAACTTCAGACCGGCCCAGAGCGTGAACCTCAGCAGCAGATAAATCCGTGGTCGTATAGTATTTTACCCGCTGGTCGTAATAAGAAGCACCATCCGGCATCTCCACCGCACCAAGGGTTGTGCGGGCACGAGCCATATACTCCTCAACAAAAAAACTGTTCAGCCGCTGATAGGCCGGAACAACTGTTTCACCAACGACTTTCAGGCCTTCAGCGCGCAATCGTTTTTTGTCGCTTTCCTGAATGGTTGCAGGCATGTCTTTAAAGGGTGCGTAAAACACACTGTCTTCAGGGGAAGCGACACCCGCATGGGCCTTGAAGCTTGGTGCTATTTTGGCAAGAATTGCTTGTGGCTGCGAGAAACCATCAGCCAGCCCAATTCGCATGTTTGCGATCTGCTGATCAAAATAGTTACCGACACCAGCCAGACGACCGATATAGTCTTCATAGTCCTGAACACTGGATACCGGGCTTGCTTCTACCGAGCTCGCCAACTGAATATGAAACCCTGCGTCCGCCAGAAACGGAATGCGCCATGGTTTAAAAGCAGCATGATCAATTCTGCTCTTTAGAACAAAATGAAATATATCATAATTGACCTGATCTTCCTGGGTTAAGCTGGCCCGGTCAATGGCCTGCAATCTCGTCAAAAAGCCTCTGTCGGTTTGGAGAAACCTGTCTTGCGCTTCCTGTGAAACATCAGGCAGGCGGTCCCCGTATCCTTCAACTCCAGCGGACACTGCCATAAAAGGGTTCCGGTCAATGCGCTCTTGCCATTCTTCAGAAAAAAGAGCGTACAGCCTGTCTGCCTGCCCAGCCTCTGTGCCGTAGCCCGGCAAAGACATCAAAAAAAATACCAAACAAACCCCAAAAAACCGCATCGATTTCTCCTTACGCTGACCAAACCCGACTTGAGTTTCTTTTGCCCTGTGTAGATGGTTAAGCGAAAATGCCCGCAGAAACTAGAAAATTAGTGAGCGGCTTTGGCCCGGGCAATACAGCGGTCGACTGGAAGGCGGGCCATATACATGACTTCCTCACTCAAGGAAGAGTTTTCTCAATCGGCTCTTGAAGGAGAGGCAGGCAAAGCCTACATTGCGTCTCGGATCGACAGAGACTTTGATATTGAAATCTGTAGCGCTTGAGCGCGCGTAATGACGATGACCAAGAAAGCCCGCGACGCATGAGCCAATCTCTGAAATTAATTGCCCAGACGCCTGAAGACCTGACGGTTATGTCGAGCCTGATGCAAGACACAACTGTGCGTGTTGAAGATATGGCATGGCTGCCAAATGATGGACGCTTTGCCTTTGTCGGCAATCGATTTCGTTGGGAAAAAAAGGGTTGGTTCCGGCGCCCCAAGGGCGAACGCGTCAGAACTGCCATTCATTTTTCCGGCATCAAAAGCGCCCAGCTTACTGGTATTGACCTGAGCGCCCACGAACAGGTCCTCGATCTTCTGGATATGGAAGCTCATGACACCGGCATTGGCACAGTAATACTGCTTAATTTCGCCGACGGTGCCAGTGTGCGCCTGTCCTGCGAGGTTGTAGACGCAGCCTTGACCGATCTTTCTGACCCATGGGAAGCGCGAACGCGCCCCCGCCACACAGATTAAGCCAGACAGAAAACAGGACGCTCGATGGAACTCAGTGAAAAACTTGTTTTGGCTTTGCCAAAAGGCCGTATTCTTGGCGAAGTGATGCCTTTGGTGCGGGCTGCGGGTATCGAACCGGAAGCTGCGTTTGATGACCCAAAATCCCGTCAGCTTGAGTTTGCTACCAACATTGACGGCTTGAGCATTATCCGCGTGCGGGCTTTCGATGCGGCAACGTTTGTCGCTTTTGGTGCGGCGCACCTGGGTGTCGTTGGTAATGATGTGTTGCAGGAATTTGGCTACACAGACCTATATTCGCCGCTGGATCTCGATATTGGCCACTGCCGTCTTTCACTCGCGATGCCGGAAGGCGAACCAAACACCGACCCGAAAGAATGGTCACACATTCGCGTCGCCACCAAATATCCCAACCTGACCCGAGCCTATTATGCAGGGCGTGGCGTTCAGGCAGAGTGCATCAAACTAAATGGTGCGATGGAACTTGCGCCGAGCCTTGGCCTTTCGAAGCGCATCGTGGATCTTGTTTCCACAGGCAGCACCCTGAAGGCAAACAAACTCAAGGAAGTTGAGGTTTTAACCGAAATTACCTCACGCCTCGTGGTGAACCGGCCCGCGTTCAAGACCCGCCCCGAAGAGATCACTTATTGGATTGACCGTTTCAGAGAGGCCCTGGCTGATGGTACAAAAGCTTAACAACAGCTCGCCAGACTTCGACCGGAAGTTCCTGGATCTGCTGGGTCAGAAACGGGAAACTTCCGAGGATGTGCGCGCCACTGTTGCTGGTATCGTCGCGGATGTGCGCGAGCGAGGCGATGACGCCCTCGTGGAATTGACCCGCAAATTTGACCGGTACGACCCGAGTGAAAAAGGCCTGGCGATACCAGAGGCAGAAATTGACGCGGCCTGGAACCAGGTTTCCGGCGATGTGAAATCAGCCCTGCAAGTTGCCGCAGACCGCATCCATGCTTTTCACGAACGTCAACTGCCACAGAACATTGACTACCGCGACGAACAGGGCGTACGCCTTGGCCAGACGTGGAATGCGGTCGGTGCAGCGGGCCTTTATGTGCCCGGTGGACTTGCAAGCTACCCGTCCAGTGTTTTGATGAACGCTGTTCCGGCAAAAGTGGCAGGCGTGGAACGGATTGTCATGGTTGTGCCCACGCCTGATGACATATTGAATCCGTTGGTGCTCGCGGCGGCCAGGCTTGCAGGTGTTACTGAAATATACCGTATCGGCGGTGCGCAGGCAGTCGCCGCACTGGCGTTTGGCACGGAAACAATTGCGCCAGTAGACAAAATCGTCGGCCCCGGCAACGCCTATGTCGCTGAAGCCAAGCGCCAAGTTTTTGGCAAGGTGGGCATCGACAGCATTGCGGGCCCTAGCGAAATTCTGGTGATCGCAGATAACAAAACCGACCCGCGCTGGATCGCAGCTGATCTGTTATCACAGGCAGAGCACGATGCCGTGGCGCAAAGCATCCTGATTACGGATGACCCGGCATATGCCCGTATGGTGGAAGATGCTGTTGAGGACCATCTGTCAGGACTGGCGCGCCGGGACATTGCCCTCGCCAGCTGGCGCGATTACGGCGCGATCATAACAGTTGCAAGTCTTTCCGATGCGGTTGAGCTGACAAACCAGCTCGCGCCCGAGCACCTTGAACTGGCCGTTGATGATGCCGAAAACATGCGCCGGCAAATCACAAATGCCGGTGCAATTTTCATGGGCCGCTACACGCCGGAAGCAATCGGCGATTATGTAGCAGGGCCTAATCACGTATTGCCGACAGCCCGTACAGCACGCTTTTCCAGCGGGCTCAGCGTCTATGACTATATGAAACGCACAACCTTCGTGGAATGCGATGAAGCGGGCCTGAAGGCCATCGGACCGGCTGCAGCGACACTTGCAAACGAAGAAGGGCTTGGCGCGCACGCGCTTTCTGTTACCATCCGGCTTGACGATGCCTGACAAACCCTTTTGAGCCTGCGCTATGACCAGCCGAAAACTTATTGATGTTACGCTGGACCAGACAACGGTCGTGCGCTGGAGTGCTGATGTCGAGCACGAGCGGCGCATCGCGATATTTGACCTTTTGGAAGACAATAGTTTCCATCTTATCAAATCAGCCGATGAAAACTATGAAGGCCCATACAAGCTGCATCTGGCAACCATTGAGGGCCGGCTACAATTTGACGTCAAGAACACCGAAGACCAGATTTTGATGAGCTTCCGCCTCGCGATGACCCCTTTCCGGCGCATCATCCGCGAGTATTTTGCCATATGCGACAGTTACTATGAAGCCATCAAGACTGCCTCTCCCTCCCAAATCGAAGCGATTGATATGGGCCGACGGGGCCTGCACAACGAGGGTAGCACCCTGTTGATGGAACGCCTGGAAGGCAAAGTCGATGTGGATATGCAGACCGCGCGGCGATTATTCACGCTGGTGTGCGTATTGCACCTGAAAGACGGGCGGGGTCCACGCTGATGTCTGATCAGGACACACCAAAAAAAATCCAGAGCGTCCTTTTTGTCTGCAATCAGAATGCTGTCCGAAGCCCGATGGCGGAAGCGCTGGCACAGAGACATTGCAAACGCAGGGTTTTTATCGAATCGGTTGGTCTGATCGCTGGCAACCTTGATCCTTTTTCGGTGGCGGCAATGGCCGAGGAAGACCTTGATATCTCCGATCATCAGTCCAAAGCCGTGAACGACGTTGATATATCACTTTTTGATCTGGTTATTGCCCTGACACCCGAGAGCCACGAGCACATCATAAAAAACAAAGGGGGCGCCGATTTCGAACTCGAATTCTGGCCAACCCCGGACCCCTCAGACAGCGAAGGTAACCGCAATCAGGTCCTCGATAGTTACCGGCTGGTGAGAGACAGGCTGGAAGTCCGGATCGCTGACAGGTTTACCTTTTAAGGCCCTACATCACTTGCGTTCGCAGTAAAAGTGACAAAAAACCCGCTTTTTTTGGCCAAAATGAGCATGAAAAGCCGGATTGTTCGGGCAAAACAGTTGCTTTTTCCAGTCAACCTCGTCATGTATGTGCGCAAATTCACGGCCATGACAAGGAGACATAATGGCTAAAGAGGAAGTTCTCGAAATGCGCGGCACAGTCACTGAACTGCTGCCAAACGCAATGTTCCGGGTAAAACTTGAAAATGACCACGAAATTCTTGGTCATACAGCTGGCAAAATGCGCAAGAACCGCATCCGTGTGCTGGCAGGCGACGATGTCCTTGTGGAACTGACGCCTTACGACCTCACCAAAGGTCGCATCACGTACCGATTCAAATAATAAGGCTGGTCGCTGATGGCCACCCAACCCTCAGCCCCGGAATGCGCTACTGTCGCATCCGGTGAGCTTATCCTTGCATCTGCGTCACCAAGACGGCTTGAGCTTTTGAGCCAGATTGGCGTTAAACCCGATCAGGTTGTCCCGGCCGACATAGATGAAACACCGCACACCGGTGAAGCCCCTAAAGCCTATGCAGAACGTGTGGCAGCCGAAAAGGCCGCTGCTGTTGCCAAAACCAACACCGGCAGCCTGATCCTTGCCGCAGACACAGTTGTTGCATGCGGGCGGCGTATCCTGCCAAAAGCAGAAGACGAGCAAACAGCACGGGCGTGCCTCGCGCTTCTGTCAGGCCGCCGCCACAGGGTGATCTCGGGCATTTCGCTGGTGCTTGCTGATGGAACGCAAACAACAAAGTCTGTTTCCTCAACCGTCGCTTTCAAGCGCCTGTCAAACACAGATATCGAAACCTATATCGCATCGCAGGAATGGCACGGCAAAGCGGGCGGTTATGCCATACAGGGCCTTGCGGCAACCTATATCCGCTTTCTGTCCGGGTCCTATTCCAATGTCGTTGGCCTGCCCCTGTTCGAAGTTGGCGGCTGGCTGAACACGCACCTGAAAGGTGATAGCGATGACTGAGCAAGGCCATACAATCATTGAGCCGGGCATCGGCGGCTGCAGAAGCGCCGACATTGACGCTGACGGCCTGCCGACAGACCTGCGTTTTCATGATGATGTGAGCCTGAGCCCCATGGATGCGGTGTTTGCAGCGCGCATCACCAAAATTGACAGCACAAACGACATGGCATTTGCCGATCTTGGCGGTGGGCACACAGGTGCGCTTAATTTGCGCCGGGCCAAACTGCTGGCAAAAGGCGCTGCAAGCATCAACGACTGTGTCACCGAAGGGCAAAACCTGCTGGTACAGGTGGTCGCGGAACCAAACGCCCTTGATGACAAGGCGCTAACGATCACGCCGCGCCCGCGCCTGATGGGTCGGTACCTTGTGGCAGAGTTTGGTGCTTCGCGGCTGAATTTCTCCAAAGACCTTGGCCCGAAGACAGTGAAAGCCCTGCAAACACCTCTTGGTGTACATGCCGAAAACGCCGCGCTTGTGGTTCGCACCACAGCTGCCGATGCACCCGTGGATGCGGTCGTGGCAGAAGCTGCACGACTGACAAAAGCACTGGCGCACACACCTGCCAGCCCCGAGCTTGTTTTTACCTACACACCGCTCGAAAAAGCGCTTCTGGCCGCACCGAATGATACCGCAGAAATCCAGATCGAAGGCGGCAGCACGTTCGCGCAAGCCAAAGCACTGGCAAAAACACATTGGCCAGACCTTGCTGACCGGCTGGCCGCTTACAAAGGTACAGAGGCCGCGTTCGAGCATTACGGTGTCAATGAAACCATTGATGAGGCCCTGAGTGACCGTATCGATCTGCCATCCGGCGGCTGGATCAGCATCACGGAAACCGCCGCGATGACGGTGGTGGATGTGAACATGGGCAGCGCGCTTAGGGGCATGTCTGCCAGCCAGGCGAAGGTGGTGGTTAATCTGGAGGCCGCACTCGCCGCCCTGTTCCACCTGCGCTTTCAGGATATCGGCGGCCTCGTGGTCATTGATTTCATTGACATGAGCGCCAAAGGGGCAGCGCGGGACCTGATGCAACTGATCGAGAAAACCGCCCGCACGGACAGGGTGCCCCTGTCGCATACCGGCCTTTCAACCTTCGGGCTGGTGGAATTTGCCCGCAAACGCAGCGGTGTGTCCCTCAAAGGTCGCATGCAGGTGGCAGGAAGGCCGCGCAGGCGCGCGTCCGCTGTCGCACTTGATCTGCTCCGGCGCGGTGCACAGGTGGGCACCAGTGCAGAAACCGGCACGCTGATTGTTTCAGGCCCGGAACCAGTGCTTGGCTGGATCAAACGCAACGAACGCTTTCTCGACGAGTTGAAAACACAAAGCCACCGCGACGTTGAGCTGCTGCTCGGCAGCGAACCGGATGTGTTTTTGCGCAGCAGTTCCTGAGGACAATATCGCCATGAGCAAACCGGTATCCAAAGTGAAAAAAACCAAATGCCCGCACTGCAGCAAACCAACGGTTCAGGCGTTCAGGCCTTTTTGCAGCAAGCGCTGCGCGGACCTTGATCTGGGCAAATGGCTTAATGAAGACTATGTGCTGCCAGGCGACAGCGAAATTCCCGATGACATCGGCGATGATGGCTAGAATATTGGTTTGAATTGCTGTTCCAGCCCTTATCCCCACCCGGCCACCGCACGATAATATGCGTGGGTGGTCTGGCCAAAGCCAAAGTGCGGTGAGGGCTGGTGCCGGGCAAACAAAAAATCACCCACAAAATTTCATTTCACGGCTGGACAGACCCTCTGATATTAGCTACAAGCCCCTTCGCACGTCAGGAAACCCACCTGACAGATATATGTGCCCGGGTAGCTCAGGGGTAGAGCAGCGGATTGAAAATCCGCGTGTCGGTGGTTCAAATCCGCCCCCGGGCACCACTTTTCTTCCTTATATTTCAATTAGTTACTCCACTGTTGCTTGACATGCTTCAATGCGCTTATACCACGCAGGCACCACATAGGTACCAAGCCAGAAGTTTCTGATTGTTTAGACACGCCGAAATTCAAGCGATGATCACATATGACGGCCAATTTTGATGGTCACATCGCCATAAATGATCACCAATGCGCAACATATGTTTCATCACTTCATTACACCGACAAAAGTCAATGGCCACCCATGGCCCGGAAAATGCGACAGATCGGTATTGCCGTTAGCTGTATTGTGCAACTGCCACGTCAGCCTTGGGGTATACCCTCCCCCTGAGATGTCGCGTTGCTATAGGTGTCCGTTCTCAAAATTTTCGCGCAACTGGATGGTTAGAGCCATACATCAATTGAACAATTTTATTAACTTCTAACCGGATGTAAATACTACTGTAGCACCTCACAAAAAGAGCATTAGTAGAATATTCCGATCGACAAACGGCCTAATGGCACGTATAATGATTGCATGATCGAAAATGACTTTAATCTCATAGATTTGTATTGTGGCTGCGGAGGCTTTGGCCTTGGTGCACACTTGGCAGGATTTAATGTCAAATTAGCTGTTGATTTGGACGCTACACTTTCATCTGCGTATAAAAAGAACTTTCCCAACACTGATGTTAAAAACTATGACTTGGCTTCGACTTCAACCACTCAGCTACTCAACGACATCGATAATACACACATATCTGGAGTAATCGGCGGCCCACCTTGCCAAGGTTTTAGCCATATTGGAAAAAAGGACTCTAGTGATCCCCGCAATGAATTGCTTCACCACTATTTCATTCACGTTCAAAATATTCAGCCCGACTTTTTTATCATGGAAAATGTGCCCGGCTTACTTTCCAAAGACACGCGTGGCCAATTAGACGATGCAATAGCTATTGTTAGTTCAGACTATAGAATCATAGGTCCAATAATACTCGACGCATGTGATTTTGGCGTGCCAACCAGCCGAAAAAGAGCGGTCGTGATTGGATACCGCCCCGAGAAAGTATCTCATTTTGATGAAGCAGATATCAAAGGACTTATCGGGCATCAAAGGACCAACATAAAAGAAGCAATATATGGCCTACCAGAACCTAAAAACTTTGCTACCGATGACTTTGGCTGGGCTAAAATAGATAAACGCACTCAACAGAGTATCTATGCAAAACAATCTATGGCGACACCTCATGGCTCGTTTGGCGACCCAGATGCAATCAAAAAACTGAAGAAGGGTTTTGTGTCTGGTTTCATGAATACTGTTCATTCTGATAAGGTGGCAAATCGCTATAACTCAATTACTCCTGGCATGGTTGACAAAACCAGCAAATCTATACGATTGAAATGGACAGGACTGAGCCCGACTTTGCGAGCCGGCACTGGCAGTGACAAGGGCAGCTTTCAGGCTGTGAGACCAATACACCCACAGCACGGCAGGGTAATAACCGTAAGAGAGGCCGCCCGCATTCAGGGGTTTCCTGACTGGTATGTTTTTCATCCCACAAAATGGCATAGCTTCCGGATGATTGGAAATAGCGTGTCGCCAATTTTTTCGAAAGCACTTTTATCTTTTATTCGGGGACAGCTAATCTCTAAGAGACAGTCTCAAGCGCCTCTAAAATATCGTCAGGCAGCTGAATAGTTTTAGAAATCAAAATGTACGGCAAATAATCTTTATACAAACGGAAATCTTTTACACTACTGATTGAACCACCAACAGTTTCCCCGAGCTGAAAGCCTAAGTTTTCATGAACAATATGGTTTTCTTCATGCTCATCAATCAATGTTTCAAGTCGTCGTCTTTCTCTTATCGATAAGTCAGGTATTTTGATCTCTGGTATTGCCTGATCATCCGATAGCAAACAAAGGCCGGTGTTTGCGAAGAACTCTTCTTTTGCACCATTTTGAACTGCCATACAGGTTATTGTAAGCATATCATGTGACCCGTCATTATAAACATAAACACTGACTGGTGAAATCGAGTAATTGTGAGCTGATTCCGATGCTTCTTTAATCTGATAGTTTACTGCGCCAAGCAATATTTTGGCCATCGAAGCCTTTGATATTGTTTGGCCGTCAACTAATTTGTCAGGAATCATATCTCCCAACTGCTGCCTTAAATCGGCCATCATCAACATTTGCTGTTCATGGGCTTTAACAGCCCTGTTTCCGTATCCGCTCAACGTGGAAACGGAACAATTTAGTGTTATTTTTAGAACATCACCCGGTGTCAATTCACCAGCTAAAATTCCAAATTCCCGAATCTGGGTGCGACGACCTTTTGATGAAGCATAGTCCAACCAAACTACAGCGTTCTCAGCGTCATCACATTGTTCAATAATTTGAGGAAATTCACGAACAAACTTCTCAGAAGTCATGTGTTCGCACTTTATTGGTGTATCATTGAGGTTATTAAATCTTTGTCGGGTTACAACTGCTTCATCCATTTCAAATGACAGGAGAGAATTAAAAGCAAAATGTTGACCCATGAGCTTATGATCAGACAGGAAAGGTCCACCCATAGAAATGTAAATGTATTGGTCCTGCGGCCAAACTATAAATGCTTTTGACAACAATTCGCAAAAGAGTAGGCGCTCTACATACTTCTTTGGACGCAGGTGATATGGAACATTACTCCCGGCCACGATTAGAAATCCCGCTCCTCTTCATCTTCGCGCAAACCTTCCGCACAGTAGTCAAACGCAGCCTCCCCCACTTCAGAGGCTGAAATTCCATCATGATCAAGATCTTCAAACCATGCGGCCTTTAGAAAATCCACCTCCGATTTAGATTTGGTGAAGGATATTCTGACAATTTTACTTTCTTTGGATGGCAACCTAAGAGATGGTATATACTTCTCTGCGTGTTCTGATCGATCTTTGAGCTTCCTAACTTTCGTCCAGCTAGTTTGATTGTTAGAACTTCGCTTTACAATGTCTTGTAATTTTCGCGGCGTCAGCCCTTTAAAGTCGTCTGCTGTCTCCTCAGTGCGCCCCTTCCATTTGTTTGTGTAATCAATAAATATTCGAATTCCTTCACGCATAATGTCCAAGATAACTGCATAAATTTCGGATGAGGTATCAAGTCCACGTTTAGTACTGTTTAATGGCAAGTTCTGAGCATCCGAGCTTTTAAAATTAACAACACCCGCTATTGAAATAAACTGTGTGTGATAATTAGGGACACCTGCTGTACCCCAGCCAGTGATATGGCTTTTGTCGGCATACAAAACTAATCGATCATTGCAAATAATTGACCAGCCTGCATTTTCCGAAGTTTTCTTTTCAATTTGCTCACCGTCAATTTCTTCAGCAGAAGCTAGAGGTCGGTAAAAGCCTATTGCCAGCTCCACATCTACATTAAACATCTTCGCGCGAAACAAATACGGCTCAACGCTCTCATGTCCATCCGCACAGGCATCGTCCGGCGCCATCAATAAAACCTCTTTAGGCTTAACGGCTTCACCATTCACAATAATTGAAAAACCCTTTCTCAAAATCACAGAAAAAAGTTTTGAAATTTCGCTCTTCAAATCCGCAACAAAATTCGAATTCTCGACATTAAACTTACGCGCAATATTAGGTAAAAGGCTGGTTATAGATATACGTGTTCCATTTTCTGAGAGTAACTTGTCGGTCTCTTTTAAAGGTATTTCCCAATCATCTTCATCGCTTAACCATTCGGGTGTTATTGTTACCGAATAAGTGTCGTCTACATCCTGAGAGTATACTTCCGCGCGCTCCCCCATTTTAAAAATGGCGCGCTTCATTCCAATTCCATACATCCCAACTGTCTCAATATCCTCATCTTGACCATTTTTTACTCGCCCCATTCTAAACGCATAATTGAGAGCAGTGTTTTTTGGAATACCCCCGCAATTGTCTTCGATAATGAACCTCGATTCATCAATAGTTAGATGTGCGTGAAAGCCCTCATAGGGTGCTTCAATAGAGCTTGAATCAATTTTCTTTTTTCTTAGTTGGCGAAGAATTCCGTCGACACAATTGTCCAACAAATCCAGAATGGCGTCATCAAGCTCGATATCTCGCACCAGAGATTTTACAAACAAACTCTTCGGTGGAGCAAAGCTAACTTTTTCAGATTTTTCGGTCACAATCTACCTTCGATCAATCGACAGATCAGCAAATATACTTAGTGGTAATCATACACGCTAAAGATTACCTAACACCACGCGGTTGATTTATTGCAAGCGAAAATGTTGTGGTTGATTAATTAAGCAATCTCGAAGGGTGGCAAGCAAGTGCTTTAGCAATCAGTTCCAACACAATAATTGTAGGATTCCTAATCCCTCGCTCAACGCCTGAAATATAAGTGCGATGCAAACCGCATTCAAAAGCGAGCTGCTCTTGTGACCAGCCTTTTTCCTTGCGCAATCGCGCAACGTTATTTCCGACACGTTTCCTAATATCCATGCGTTCATGGAACGCCACTGTAGATTATTGGTCTACAGACTATAAGTCTCATTTTGTTTGTGATACAGCAAGTTATTCATTGCTGTTTAAGGAGGATAAGATGGCAATAAAGGACAAGTTTAGGAACACAGGGCTATACCGCCTATGGGTGGTTCTATTCTGGCTCTGGGTTGGAGGTTTTGTATTTCTAGGTGGTTTTGGGGAAACCAAGAAAGCTTATAGAGATTACGAGGAACAAAAATACTGCGAACAAATAAATCAAGACCGACTTTGCGTTTCACTCGCGCCAGCTTCTGAAAGAGCTAAAGTTCCACACAATCCGTTAGTGTTACTATTTTGGGTAGTTGGAGCACTTATTGGTCCGCCTTATGCGCTTTATTATTTCTACAGAATAGTTCGCTGGGTAGGGCAAGGCTTTAGCACGATAGGCAGTTAGGTATGGCTGTTTTACGGGGTAAAAAGTATGGCCTATAACCTAGGGCTTCTTTTTCTTTGGCGGGATCAGCTCTAATAGGTCTTGCTTTGTAAGTGTTCTGGTGGCTTTTTCATATTCTTCGACCATCATGGAATGCATGAGAATGCTAGACAATGGGGGTTTTGCAAAGCCACGCGAACATATATGTGATGGTAGTTCCCGAAAACGAAGTGGCCGCACCATGTAACTCGGCTGATGCGTTCGCCCTACTTTATCCTTGCGAATAATTTTCAAAACATTTTCTTCTATGACGAAGCCAAGAAGTTCATATTTCCCGTCCCCAATATCTCGTGCCTTTTCACGAACACGGTAGCAGCGCCGCCGTAGGACATTTGCAGAATCAGTATCTGAGCATTCTACGACAACGCCGTACATGCTTTGGATAGCATTATCCATGATTTGAGCACAGTCACTCATATTAAGATTTCAACACATCCACAGGATTAATGCCTTGCATGTGGTAACGGTGATTGCCTGTTCGCTCTGCCTCTCGAACTTGGTGAGGGGTTTCTTGTTGGTGCAGAATAAACCACGTTCCATCAATCAGGGCACCGCCCAACTTTCCTTGCCCGATCAAGTCGGGGATAGAATACAAACCAACACCGTTGTGCCGCTCTTCGGCTTCATCAGCAGGCTGAAGGCGCAAACATAATTGTTCTCTGAGCAAAGGGCTTTTTTGACTGATATAGCTTATCTCTTCCATCGAACAGGGAGAGGTTACCATTGCGCCTGCTTCCGGTTTCCGGCCAAGTTCTATTGGTTTATTTCTCTGCAACGTGACAACGCCTTTATGGAATATCCAATCAATGATGAAGTCGGTTATAGTTTTGACAAAATCATTGTCCCATGCACGGGCCAGCTTCTCGTTGGGTGATCCAAATAATTTTTCGTCCATTTTTCGTCCTTTCATACGTTTCATTGGACTGGTTTCAGTATCACCCCCTAAGAAAAGGGGGTGATATGATACCTATCCGCATTCATGAAATTGGTGTCATGATACTTGTTTGACACCGATTGATACTGATACTCGTTACACATCACTTTTCGGCTGGTATTCGGTAAATTACCTCGCGACCGACCACCTCTCGCAACAGCAATTGCCGTTCGTTTATGTCCTTCATCACCCGATTGAATGTTGGCTTTGAATCGAGCTTTTGCTCTGAAAAAAGCTTGAAAATATCCGTGTTTTTTAAGCCGTTGGGCATTGCGGCTTTCACAAAGCCCCAAATTGCCTTGATATGCTTTTCTAACGCAGCTCTCTCGCCACCACTCTTTGAGCTTCTCGCTTTTATTTTTTGAATGTCGGTTTCTAAAACAGGGAAAAGAGTGGTTTTTTCATTTGGCAATGGGAAAGTCTGTAAGACCATTGGAATATCTTTGAACGGCTCTGCATCTTTCATCTTGGTGCAGGACAAGCACACATCTCGCTCTTTGCCGCCCAGTTCCATAATGACATCTGCTGCACCTTCGAGTGCACTTGAACCTCTCATCCGTCCTGTATTTTTTGTGGTGTGATGCAATAAAATAACCGTCGCACCAGTTTCTCTGACGAGCCGAGAAACACCGGCAACTAGCTGTCCCATATCCTTTGCATTGTTCTCGTCTCCTCCAACAAAAGCACGCGCCAATGTATCCAATACAATCGCTTTTGGGGGTGGGTTGGCCGACTTCAGTTTCTCCATAAAAGTACTGATGTCTTCTGTTGAAGTTAGGTTTGGCAACTCGTCGCAAAAATAAATCACAGACGGGTCCAATATATCCTCTAGCAGAGCTGGTATTCTGAGTTTCAACCCGCCGCCGCCTTCTCCATAGGCATAAAGAACAGGGGTTTTGATTGTTTGTTTCTCTAGCCAAGGACTTCCATAGCGCAACGCGTAAAGCATGCTCAGAACAATGAAGGTCTTTCCCATGCCAGGAGGTGCCACTAAAACAACAAAAGATTGTTCGGGAATGATTGCCTCTATTAACCAGCTGGGGTCTGGTTGCGAGAGAATTTCTTCCTCGCTGTAAAACCTGAAAGTCTTTTGAGCCATAGCGTTGCATTAGACCTCGCCCACCAGTCCTGCAAACTCGAGGAGGTCTGATTTGCGGTATCGCACAAGACGTTTTCCAATACGAACGTATTTGGGGCCTGCGCCTGTAAGACGATAATTTTCCAGTGTGCGGTGCGAAATACCAAGGAATTTTGCGGCTTGGTTTTGCGTTAATAATTTAGGTAGGGGTTGTTCGTGATCTTGAGTCATAATCTTCCTCCGTTATGGATTAAGGGAAGATTATGGTTGTTCTGCGTATTCATTTTGAGTGACACCATTTAGGCATGAACTGGCGCTAAAGCGTGTCACGGAATTTCATTAGTCTAGATCAAAGTCGCCATCATCTTTTGCTTTTTTAATCGCACGATGTATCCAGCGTCCATTGCCTTTTTTCAGGCCATGAGGCAAGGCAGTAACGATCAATTCAGCATATGCACTTTCGCATTTTTCTTTACCGCCATCGTATTTGGCCTTTGGCACTTTCCCATAGGTATCATTGAGATAGCCCGCTATGGACACTGCAAAAGTTTGATGGGCGTTAACAGATGGTTTATTAAATCTAACAGGTTTTTCGATAACTTCATTGGCTGTAAGCTTAAGGTCACAAATGTCGTTTCTAAGACGACTTAATATCGATGATGAAAAAGGGTCGCTATTGAGTGAGAATGTGATTTGATCGTGCAACTGTAAACCATCAATGGCTTTTTCAAGCTTATCAGCGTATTTAAAGACATCTGACCATCGTCCTTTTAGCTTTTTCGCCGTATCTTCTGCTTCGTCATGGTAAGTTCGCTTCATCTCACTCGCCAGACAGAATACCTGAACCAATAGCTTTTTTATGTCATCATCGGCATATTGGTCATCACCAAGAAGTTCAGATAGCGTCTTTTCGCAAAGGTCAATTAACTCCTGTAGGCAGTCCTCTTTATACATATCAATTATAGCTGGATTTGTCATGCTTGCCCCCTTGCTAAACGTACAAGCTTATCATCACCTGTTGATTGTTTCATCGCGATGGCTAAGTGAGCAGTAATTCGGTCAGCTGCTGCTCGCTGTGGGTCATCCATCATGTGTGCATATCGTTGCGTTGTGACAGCCTGCGTGTGACCCAACAGTTTACCAATAATAGGTAAACTCATATTTGCTGAAACACCGAAGCTTGCAAACGTATGACGGAGATCGTGGAGGCGTACATCCTTCAATCCTGTCTCAGTACAAATACGCTGCCAAGCCTTGCGGATAAACGTGAGCGAGGCACCTTCTTTGCGGCCAACAAACACAAAGTCATTGTCGGGTGTTGGTTTTATGTCTGCAATAATCTGGAGCGCTGGGGCACCAATAGGAATCGACTTTGCTCCTGTTTTACTATCTTTGAAATTTAGCCGGGCGTTATCGAAGTCCACTTCATCCCATCGTAGGTTCAAGATTTCAGATACTCGACAACCCGTAAAGATCAGCAAGAGAATTGATTGTTCAATGGTCTTGTCCAAACGCCCCTCAGCAACCATGTTCCGCATCGCTGAGCTAACAGTAGCCAGTTCGTTAGGTGTTAAATAGCGCTCACGCTTGTTTTCTTTGTTCCTCTTAATGTGCTTGCATGGATTTGTGTTTTGAGATCGAAGTCCCCATTGTTCAGCCAAGTTCATCATTTTAGAAAGCAGGGCAATAACCCGGTTTGCTGTGATTGGCTGTGGCTTGGTAGGTTTACCGTTATAGTCTTTGCGCTTTGCCTGATGAATTTTCACACCGCCAACAGTCACGCGTTGGTGAAGGCGGTAGACATCATCATTCGTGACCTCTGCAACTTTCATACTTCCCATAAAAGGGAGGACATGCATTCGCATCAAGTTTTCATCACGCATAACGCTTGACGGCTTTTTATGAATGGCTGCGTAATCAGATAAATATCTTTTTCCCAAATCCGCCACACTCAAATAACGCCGTTCTGTGTCCTTCTTTTGTTGTGGGTCAATGCCTTTGATTATATCCGCTGCAAGTTCCCTTGCTCGCCTTCTTGCTTGATCAACAGAAATCGCCGGAAAAGCACCTATAGTCATCTTACGTTGGCGATTTGTATTGGAGCGGTATTTGTAAATGAAGGTCTTCTTTCCGGAGGGCCAAACACGCAATCCAAAACCTGCAAGCTCACTGTCCCAGAGCATATAATCTTTTGCTCCAGCCGCCGCTTCAACCACGATGGTCTTTGTTAGCTTTTGTTGCGCTTGTCTCATGATCGCCCGTTCTTATGCTTGGTCTATTTACAGGCACCACATAGGTACCAAGCCAAATAGAATTTGAACGAATCATATTGTAAATAATGGGGCAGGTAAATAACAAAAAAACTGTAAAATCAAGTACTTATGGTAATTATTCGTAGAATTTAGGATTTAATAGAAACAACCAAATTTCGATTGAAAATCCGCGTGTCGGTGGTTCAAATCCGCCCCCGGGCACCATTCAAAAAAGTCCCACCTTTTGGTGGGATTTTTTTTGGAATGTGCTCCAGGTAGCGGTTTTAACCCCTGTTCATACCGAGGCAACGCCGAAGGTGACGAGGAAGGGCAAAGCCCTGACGAGACTAATCCGCCCCCGGGCACCATTAAAAAAGCCACTCCTTTTGGGGTGGCTTTTTTGATTTTGTCTGCGGGATCGAGATTGGGACCACGGTTCTTTGCGAAGCCGCAGGCGAAGCTGGTGAGCGAATGCGAACCTAATCCGCCCCCGGGCACCACTAAAAAGGCCGTTCCTTGTGAGCGGCTTTTTTTGTGGTTCCTTCGGGTCGCGGAATTGACCACTGTTCATACTGAGCAAAGCGAAGGAAGCGAGCATTGCCGCCATTGCTAAAGCCCGCGCAATAATTCTGCTGCTTTCAGTAAAGTGTCGTCGTTTTTAGCAAAGCACAGCCGGATCACTTTATTATTCTCAAGATAAATCGCCCGTTGTTCCGATTGGTAAAAAGGACTGAGAGGAATGGCGGCAACGCCTATTTCCTTGGTTAACCACTGACAAAACTCACGATCATTAAGTGTCGATATGGCTGAATAATCCAATAACAGGAAATACGTGCCTTTTGATGGCAGTATGTTAAAGCGAGAACCTTGCAGGGCGTTGACGAGCAAATCGCGTTTTTGCTGATAAAAACCTGCCAAACCAGTGACATGTGATGGCTGCTCTTTTAGCATTTGCGCAATGGCTACTTGTGCAGGGGTAAACGAGCAAAAATTTACATATTGATGTACTTTTCTGAACTCAACAGAAAGTTCATTTGGCGCAGCGCAATAGCCCATTTTCCAACCGGTGCAATGAAAAGTCTTGCCAAAACTAGAGACGACAAAGGCGCGTTTAAATAACTCAGGGTAACGTAAAACACTCTCATGCCTTAGGCCATCAAAGGTCATGTGCTCGTAAACTTCGTCGCTGATGACATACAAATTATACTTTCCGACCAATGTCTGCAGCGCACTGAGATCAGACTGGCCCAATATTGAACCTGACGGATTGTGCGGGTTGTTAATGATGATGGCACGCGTGTTGGCATTGATCGTTTGTTCTACCAATGCCCAGTTTATTGCATAGCTTGGGGCCTCAAGGGCTATATGGCGACACACGCCTCCTGCAAGCTCAACGGAAGGTTCATACGAGTCGTAAGCGGGGTCAAAAACAATCACTTCATCATTTTTGCGCACAAGGGTCTGTATCGCGACCCATAAGGCTTCAGTTGCCCCTGTCGTAATCGTAACATGGTTTAAACCATCGAGTTTTTGCTCAGCGGTTAACTCAGCTTGATAATGCCGGTGCACCATTTCGGCGATTTGAGTTAACAATTCAGGCAAGCCGTTTGAGGGCGCGTATTGATTTTTCCCTTCGTTTATGGCGCGGTTAATTTTGTCTTTCAAAAAAGCGGGCGCATCAAATTCGGGGAAACCTTGAGACAGGTTAATCGCTTGATGTTGATGAGCCATTATCGACATTTCAGTGAAAATACTGGTCTCTAAATCTGGCAGTTTGCCGATAAAAGCAGATGACACCAAAGGCCCCTTTGATTGTTGTTAGCGAGTTTGCTTCAGTTCTTTTGCAAACTCTTTGCAAAAGCAAAACTATTGAAATTCAATACACTACGCAACCTGGCACCAAACCAGTTAATGCTGGATTGAAAATCCGCGTGTCGCCATAGGCTTTTGGGGTTCAAATCCGCCCTCATGCACCATTAAAAAAGCTGCTCCTTGTGAGCGGCTTTTTTTGTGGTTCCTACCGTCATGGTTTTGACCACTGTTGATAGCAAGCGTATCCGCATGATCGCGGGATCTATGGTTCACCCCCTCATCGTGCAGAGGGTTTGCCGTGATACAGCCGGTACAGCACGTCGGTTTCGCGGGTCAGGGCGTGAGCGAAAAAATGCAGGCCCATCGCACGCGGCGTGTCGTCGGTTTCCAGCCCGATGTAGGCCAGATCGCGCAACAGCACGCTCGCGCAGGTCAGCCGGTACAGAGGTTCCTCCATCGCCAGCATCACTGATGGGCCCGGCAGGCCGCTGCCGCCCGGGGCGGGTTTGGCCGCTCGTTCTTCTTCCCGCGCCTTTACTTTGTCATAGAGGTGCATCTCCAGTTCGCCCCACCAGCGCTTTTCGTCGCGGTGGATCGCGTTCAGGTCAGGCTCGTCGTGCCTGTTGTCTGGCCCGCCGTCCTGCCCGCCTCCCGGAGTGCCTTCTGAACTGTCTTCCATAACGGCTTCAGGCGCCGGGTGGTTGCCGTCGTCCGCGTACAACAACTCATGGCTGGCATCCATGGCCTGAAAGAACGGGCGCAGGGCCGGATGCTGCCGCAGAAGCCACTGCGCCTTTATCAGGGTGATGTGTACGGGCACGCCCAGCCGTTCGGTCAGGGTTGCGGTAACACCCGCACGCCATGCCTCGGCCTGTACCGGCAGGCGGTTGACGGCAACAATCAGCCTGTAGGGTTCGTCCGGTGCTGACCGGTGTGCAAGGGGACTGCGCAGGATAATGCGCCTGATGCGCCGGGCAACCTTTGGTGGCCGTTTACCTGCTGCGCGCATGCGGTTGTCATGCGCCCTGAAGCTTTCAAGGATGGTTTCGGTTATGGCCGCGAGAATGCGGTTGCTTTTCGCGGTAAGCGTGGGTGTTGGATTGGATGTTTCTTGTATTGGTTGTGGTGTGTTGTCTGTGCTAAGCCGTGTATCAGCCATGCCAGCCTCCTTGGGGTTGGTTGTGGTCAGGGCTTCGTGGGGTGGGCAAACACCTTGCGGAGCCTGTTATAGGTATCAATATCAACGATTTTATACCGAGTTTTGCAAAAAGTAAACTAAATTAGTTGACATTTGGCAATCAGAGCGGACTTTTCGTTTATGATTTTATCTAATCAATGTAGAGCAGCGCGCGGCCTATTGGGCTGGACGCAAGAACAATTGGCAAAGAACGCAGGCGTTGGCCTCAGCACTGTGCGAGACTTTGAATTGGGAAGTCGAAAACCTATTTCCCGCAATCGAGACGCCATATTAAACGCTTTCGAAAAAGCAGGCGTTATCTTCCTCGCCGACGGCGACATTGCGCCCGGCGGCCCCGGCGTGCGCCTGAAATCATAAGATCATCAATCCGCTATCGCCCGGCCACGCTTCATCAGGAAATATCCAGCAGAAAGCGCGATGATTATCGCCGCCATGCCCAGCAGGGTCACAGGGTCCGTCTTGTCATAGTCAATGACGATAATCTTGCGGGAAACCGCGATCAGGGCAACGACCATCACCAGTTCCACATGAACCTTGTTATCAGCCAGATAGTTCTTGATGCTGGAAACAAGCTCCAGCCCTATCAGGATCAGCAGGAAAAAACCGAATATGCGCAGCAGCTCGTTGATATCAAGCAGCAGATAACGAGGCGGCTCGGCCATTGCGTCATAGATGATGAACACCAGTTCTATGGTTCCGGCGATGACCACCACGAGCATCAGCCCCAACAGGATGAGTACGACAAATTTCTCCACCCGATTGATCAGATCGTTCATGACTGGCCACTCTTTCCCGACATTTTCCCGATATGGTGTGCCTATGCCGAAAGTTTACAGGAAAACCTGCAACAACGCCACACGCAGCCCGCAATGCGCCGCGCCCGTTATGGCAGCCGGGTCTGTCGGCACGATTTATCCCGCGCTCTTTTTTTTGGTCTTTCCGGGAAAACAGAATCCGGCGTCACAATCTTTCCAATACGGAACGCACTTCTGTTTCGAACGTTTTTCCAACCGGCAAAACCCTGCCATCAAGCAAGGTAAGTTCGAGACGGCCATTTCTACTGGATGCTCTTCTAATTCTGTTCCGGTTCACGATGGCTGATCGATGAACACGTATGAAATCGGCCTGCAACATTTTCTGCAATCCGGAAATTGTTTGTCGCCATAGCAGCTCTCGGTTATCGGCGCACACACGTACGTATTTGTCTTCTGCCAGAAAGCAACTGATTTCCGTGTTGCCAAGCAGTTGAACATGGCGACCTTCCTGAATTCTAACCAAATAACCGGCAGGCTGTTCGGGCTGGTCCAGGCGCCGTGCTGCGCTTCGCTCCAGCGCCCGTGTCAGCTTGCGACTGGTGACCGGCTTTGTGATAAAATCCAGTGCATCAACATCGTAGGACTGCACCGCAAAACCCACATACGCCGTTATGAAAACGATATGGCACTTATATCTGGCCAGTTCCCGTGCGAGCTCTATCCCATTGGTGGCGGGCATCTGGATATCCAGAAAGAAAATGTCCGGCAGGCCTTCCTGAACACGGTCCAGGACCTCATCGGCAGAGGCACAGGTTATCACACGCCTGACGCCGATTTGTTCAAGCTCGAAGGAAAGCACATCTCTGCCCGCTTCCTCATCATCACAGATAAGGACCGTCAGATTATCCGGGGTCAAGGTCCACGCCTCCATCGTTCACTCTGGGCACAAACACCGATACAGAAAACAGGTCTGGTGCTGCATCCACCTCCACGCGCGCCAGCGTACCGAAATTCTCTCGCAGTCGGCTTTTCAGACCCGCCAGCCCTGTACCTAAACTGTCGCCTTTCCGCGGCCTACCGGAACCGGCAGGCAGTGTGTTGGTCAGGAGCAGGCCAAACCCGTTATCTTTCAGGTCTGCCTGAAGGTGTACGTTGATAGTTTCCTTGTGCTGTTCAACGGCATGCCGGATAACATTTTCAAGGAGTGGCTGGATGAGCAAAACCGGTACTTTCATACTGGACGCTTCCGTTTCCAACTGTGCCAGATTGTGCCGGAAAACGATCCGGCGGCCAAAGCGGGAGGCCTGTATATCCATATAATCCAGAGCAAAATCCACTTCCCTTTCCAGAGATGAAATCCCGCTTTCCCCGCGTTCCGCAACATAGCGCAGGAGCTCGGAGAATTTCACCAGCAGGTCTTTGGTATCAAATGCCTTTTCCTTGAGAGCTGTGGCCACCAACAGATTGAGCGTATTGAATACAAAGTGCGGCACCATCTGGCGGCGAACCAGTTCAGCGTTCAATGCGCTGATCTCCGCCCTGGCCCGCAGCGCTTCTTCCCGGCTTCGAGCCTGTTGTCGCGCCGCTTGCCAGGCTACATAGCAAATGCTCCAGACGATAAAGATATAACCCGGCAAATAGAGGCCTGTAGTGACAGACCGGACCAAAGAATAGGGCATTTCCGGGGGGAAGACCTGCTGATATACCAGATCGTGTACGGCCTTGAAGAACAGAACAGAAGCCACAATCGCGACAAGCGCAGCAAGGCCGCGCAGTATCGTCTTCCGGCCGATGAACCTGTCCAATGCCGGCTTCAGCAACAGGCACTGCAAAAACCCGACACAGGTGTCAGACAGGTCCACGACCATATATATAAGCGGCTTGTCGAAAATAACGCCCTGGGATGTGCGCAGAAGCCAGTAAAACAGCACCCACGCAAAGGCATTGAACTTCAGAAATCGCTTAAATTCTTCATTCACAAATGGTCCTATTCCACAGGTGCACGACAAATTGGCCGGTTGAGAGGACACTTTTCATCATGGAAACGGGTGAAGGATTCTTCAAAAGCCTCCCATGTCCATTTACCGGGATCATGCAGGTTAATCAAATAATCGAAATCCAACCCTAGTTTAGTGATTCCGTTTTTCAAAGAAACACCTGCACGGGTTGCCGCCCGCATCTGATTTGTCGGGTATGGGGCACGGTAATGGTCGGCTGCCACAAACACCTTCTTGCCGGGCACATGGAAAAGCAGCACCTCGGATACGTCTACCGTGCTCAACAAATTAAGCACAACTTTGTTTGGCCCTTCGCCAAGTTCACGCATAGAGGAGACCACCTCATAGCGATCCTTGCCGAAGTCCGAACTAACATGTTCTGCCAGAAGCTGCTCTGTATTTGGCGTAATGAAGAACTTTACATCGGTATCCAGAAGGTCCTTGATGCCTGATATATGATCATGGTGATGGTGCGATGCGACCATATATTTTAATGGTTTCCGGTTGCCCGTTTGTTCACGGAAATAATCCAGCCTGCTGCCAAGACGCTGCAAAGCCCCCACGCCGATCAGGTATTCACCTGTATCAATAAAGGTACTGTAGGTGCTGCCCTCGCCGATATGGTACACACCCGACAAAACCTCATCTGCGTGCCATGCTGCCCGGTCGATATTACCCGGCATCTGCCTCAAATCGCTCTCCAGCTCAAAATTCTCATCTGAAACAGCATTGATTGCTACGTCTGTAGAGCGTCGATAACTCACCAGCCTGCCATCTCTATAGAGGTCAACCTGACGGGCAAACCGCAGGCCATCCTTGTTCGCATGGTCGCGAAACTGATAGAAATTATCAGTTGATGCGTCCGTCATTGCCAGCTTGGCAATCAACCCTGTTTCAGGGTCGATGGAAGGATATAATACTCGCTCTCCTTCCATGGTGAATTTGTATTTGCTGAGCTCTCGCCCCATAAACTGTTCGCTGCCAAGATATTCCATATTTTCCGGCGTTCTGGAAATCATGTAGGCCAGCAGGAAGTCAGAGGTGCGCACAATCGGCAGCAACTCCCCTATCCGGCTACCGGCACCACTCGCACCCGGCAACAAGGCGCGGCTCTGATACACTATCGCATGGGATTTTCCATCCACTTCCAGGAACCGGAAGTGATGCAGTGACCGGTAAAAGTCGTTGAAATATTCCAGTGAGAAACGTTCACCACTGAAGTCCATATCCGCCCATATGCGCATGTTGTGGAATTCACCCAGCGTCGGTGTTTGGTTTTGACCAAGTGAACCAACACTCACGTCCATTCTAACAGAAATTGAATCGACTGCGCCCATACCATTAACGGAATAGGCGCGGGCCACCTTATCGGCAACATCACTGATCTGGGCACCCACTGTGTTGCTGACCAGCAGAGCCAATGCGCCTGCGCCGATAAGGGCTGTTGATACAAGTTTCTTCATAAGCTTCCTCCCGGTTTTTTCCAGAAAGCTCTATGGAAGAAAATGACGCGCCGATACTCCCTTTGTCGCAAACCCGTCAGCCGATGTCGTGAATGGCTGAAGCTACGGACAGGAGCGATTCATTTTCAGCGTTTGCCTGTTAAGAATTGCCAATGTTCCGTGTGAAACCTGCAGCGGGAAAATCCGAATATCGGGGCTCAATTCCGCCCCA
Source organism: uncultured Kordiimonas sp. (assembly GCA_947503625.1). GTDB lineage: Bacteria > Pseudomonadota > Alphaproteobacteria > Sphingomonadales > Kordiimonadaceae > Kordiimonas. Next base: position 98,407 of record CANNEK010000002.1, read on the forward strand.
AGCCAATACTTTGCAAAAACCGCTCCCGTTAGCTCCGGGCGGCTTTGTATTCCTGGCAGAGATTTTTGGAGAACAGCCGAGCGGTTTATGTCTTCAACTGACTTCGGCGGAGCTCATCAGTTGATCACCAATGGGTAACTTTCTAATGCGTTTGCCTGTGGCATCATAGATAGCATTCATCAAGGCAGGTATGAACGGTGGCAGGGCAATTTCCCCAAGCCCTGACGGAATTTTATCACTGTCAATGAAATGGAAATCAAATTCAACCGGGGCTTCATCAATTCGAACCAACGGAATGTCATCAAAATTGCCTGTGGTAATTCTGCCTTCCTCAAACTGGATATCCTGATAAAGAACAGCAGAAAGACCATCCATACAGCCCCCCTCCATCTGTGCTTTTGCACCAAGGGGATTAATAACCAGACCACAATCAGCCGCACCCGTTACCTTGTGCACGGTAAGCTTTCCATTGTCATCTACAGAAACATCAACAACCATTGCCGCGTAGCTGCCAAAAGTGAAATAGCTGGCAATGCCGCGACCATGCCCCTCAGGAACCTTTTGACCCCAGCCCGCCTTCTCTGCCGCAAGTCGAAGAACAGCCTTCATTCTGGTACTGCTAATCGTTTTTTTACCAGGAACCGGGATCCACTCGTTGAAAGGATAGTCCTTGTCCTCGCCCAAAACTTCAAGGCGATATTCAAGAGGGTCACGGCCCAGATCAACAGCTATCTCGTCAAGCATGCTTTCATATACAAAACCGATAGTATTATGCCCCGGACCACGCCAGGCACCGATTGGCACTTTTATCTCGGGGAACGCCCTTTCTATACGTGAATTTGGAACAACTTTTTCCGGAAAGCCATCAACCCAGGGGGCGCTGATTTCAGATCCGATTACATCCCACGCAGCCAGGGACCCGTTTTCATCCACACCCGCCTTAACCCTGTAAAGCGCGGCGGAATTTATAAATCCGTGACGAACGTCATCCTCCCGTGTCCAATAAACCTTAACGGCGCTTCCGGTTTTTTGTGACAGATAAACGGGTTCAGCGATAAAATCGATTCTGGCTTTGCGGCCATAACCGCCACCGATCCGCCCATTGTCAAGACGGATATTTTCATAAGGAACACCGGTTGCTTCAGCCACATAAGGGGCGATGAATCTGGGAACCTGATGACTGGATTTCACGACAACTTCGTTTTCCATCACATGAGCAGAGCAACATAGCGGCTCCATGCAGAAGTGTGCCCAGAAAGGCACCTGATAGTCGTTTTCGAAGGTCTTTGCCGCTGTTTTCAACGCGCTATCAACATCACCCTTTTCGTCCAGTGTCTTCGTTGCCTCGCGGGGAATAGCACCTTTCAATTCCTGTTCGTGCCAGGCATTGTTTTCGCGGGTGTTTGGTCCCTTATCCCAAACAACCTTCAAGGCATCACGGCCTTTTTTTGCCGCCCAGAGGCTTGTCGCAACAACTGCTACGCCGGGTGAATTTAATTTTCTTTTTCCTTCTTCACCTAAATGAGGCACCTCAATAACGTCAACCACACCGTCGACATTCAAGGTGGCTGAGGCGTCAAAACTTTTTACTTTCCCGTAATAGTGTGGACACCGTTCAATGTAGGCCACCAACTGTTCGTCAAAGTTTTTGTCTATGCCAAAATCCACTTTGCCGGTGACAATATCTTTCGCCAATTTGTGGCGTTTTGGCTGTCCAACGACAGCCCCGTCGCCCATGGTTTTAATTGACGGGCCACCATTTTTTTCATCGGCAAATGATACCTTGTTTAAGAAATCATCACCCCACTGTGTAATTTCTTTTCTTAAACCGGGAACCTCCACTTTTGCCGCCGCATCAGCAAACCGAGAATAGGGATATCTTTCACCCGTTGGTTGAACAACCACATGACTATTCTCTGTCATCAGGTCACTTTGTGGAACAGACAATTCATCTGATGCGGCCACAAGAATTAAATGCCGGGCCAAAGCGCCGCATTCCCTTAATGGCTGCCAGGCACTGGTAATGGTTGCGCTTCCACCTGATGCCTGGACAACATGGTCAACGACATGCCTGCCTTCGTCGTCTATGAAGCTTGAGTTGGGGATCATTTCAACGGTAACGGTTTCCCAATCAGCGTCCAGTTCATTGGCAACAATCATTGGCAGGCTCGTACTGACACCTGTTCCCATATCCGGAACAGGGGCGCCGATCACAATGCTATTGTCGGCATTAATTTTTACAAAGGGGCCCAGCTTGCCTCCAAAGAGGTGCCGGGCATTTTGTCCTCTTTCCTGACCCAAAACTGATGCCGCCGGCAAGCAAACTGTCAAGGCCCCGGCCCCGCCAAATATTTTCAGGATATGGCGCCTGGAAACTGATTTGGAAACATTCATGATCAGTCCTTCGCCTTCATCAAACTCGCGGGCCCGCCATCAATACACACGATACCGGCACCACATAGGCCGTTGCCGTATCCACATTCATTTCCTTGAATGCCGGCACCTTCCAGAAGGCACCCAATAAGGGATATGTCACCGCCCACCGCACATTCCGGATTTTTCCCACTCACAGTCAAAGGTGTCATCATGATTTCCTGATCAGGCTTTTTTTAAAGCTTACCCACATTGGAAACCCGAACAAGGTAGGTGGACGCAAAATATGCACCTTTCGTCTCATCGCATGAATGTACGGCGCCTTTTCCACCGTTTTATTGCTCGTAGTTTTTCCCTGACCCTTTCTTTCATCACAGGTTATGCTCATCGCTTCCCGTTCATCACTCAAACCAGACGCTTCATCACAATGCCGGTGAACAGCCTTAAGCCCGCCCTACTATAGCAGCCTGTTTGCCTCACCTCGGGCGAACATTTCCTCAAACAGGATAGCTTATGGGTTTCGGATTTCCTGCTGCGAAGCGCCAGACTTCGTCCACAAACGGCTCCCCGTCTGGAAGGCGCATGTGGCATACGGTCCATAGCTGGGTGGGGCTCAAGCTCTCCATGTTCATGAGCTTTGTCCTGATAACCGGCACGCTGGCGGTGTTTTCCCCTGAAATTGACTGGATGCTCACGCCTGAAATGCGCGCCTCAAATGACGGCAACCAGCCCCTGCCCCTTGCCGAGCTTTACGACCGCGTGAAAGCCCAATACCCCGCGTGGCAACAGGAACGGATTGACGCACCGCAGAACAGCTGGTTCACGGCACAGGTCGTGGCTTACCGGCCAGACGGTGACCTCCGGCGCATTTACATAGACCCCTATACAGGCACCGTTCTCGGCGATGGACCCTTTTTTAACGTGCAGAGATTTTTGCGCGAAACCCACCGGAACCTGTTTCTGCCAACGTGGGTCGGCGTGCCGCTTGTCGGGTCACTTTCTTTCGTCCTGGCCATTTCTCTGGTCACCGGCCTAGTGGTTTACCGAAAATGGTGGCGGGGGTTTTTCAAATGGCCCCGGGCGAAAAACCGTCGCCAGTTTCTCGGTAACCTCCACAGGTTTTTGGGGCTTTGGAGCCTCTGGTTTATTCTGCTGATGTCGGCAACGAGCGCGTGGTATTTCGTTGAATATACAGGTGGGCGCGCACCTCGACTGCCTGCGTCCGGCGATGCAGTCGCAAGCACAACCAAACCGCATCTACCCGGAGCCGAGTTGCAGTTGATCGCTGAAAGCGCTTTTGAAGATCTCAGTATTCTGAGGATTCAACCACCGGGCCGCCCGGGCAGGCCCATCGTATTTCTGGGGCAGGCCAGCGCCAATCTGGTGCGCACCCGCGCCAATTTCATTTCCCTGGATCCAATGACCGGCGTCGTCATAAGAATATCGAACGCAGAAGACCTAAGCCCGCACCAGCGCATTTCCGAAATGGCAGACCCCCTGCATTTTGGCACATTTGGCGGCTTTTTTTCGCGGGCTATCTGGTTCATATTCGGCGTGATCCTCAGCACCATCTCGGTAACCGGCGCTTGTATATACGGAAACCGCTGTATCAGTCAGCTTGAAGCGAAATCGACCATGACTAGGGTATGGAAAGGCATGGGCCTTGGCAGACTTATCACCATAGCCCTCATCAGCACCTACCTGATAGCCGGATTCCTGTTTTTAAGTTAGCCGACATGACCGCCCCACCCCCCGCATGGGGCCGTTGTTACGGAGAGACCGATAGTTTTTTTCGATCCCCCAGCGCCCTTTTGCCTTTTCGGGAAAATCGGCTAGGCTGTCTTTTGGGTCTTGAAACCACATGAGGGGGACACATTCGATGACACGCTTTAGCAAGTTTACCATTCCATTTCTCGCCAGCGCCGCGCTGGTGGGGTACTCGAATATCGCACTGGCGCAGGACGCGCCGATTGTACAACCGGGCGCCCCGGGCAAACCAACACAGTCGCTTGATGCCGACAAGGCAATCGAGATCGCCAAAAACAGCTACAGCCGGGATGACGTGACCTTCATGCAGGATATGATCCCGCACCATAATCAGGCCGTACAGATGGCCGCGCTGGTAGCGGAGCGAACCAATAGCCAGGAGCTGATCAGCATCGCGGACCGCATTGATGCGTCGCAGGCAGACGAGATCAAGTTTATGGGCGAATGGCTGCAGGCCCGAGGTGAAAAGGTGCCGGAAGCAATCGCGCATCACGCCATGCATATATCCCATGACATGGCAGGCATGGCCTCGCCTGAAGATATGGCCCGGCTGGCTGCTGCAAGCGCAACGGATTTTGACCGCCTGTTTCTGGAATTGATGATCGAGCACCACAAAGGGGCACTGACGATGGTCAGGGATTTGTTGAGCCGCTCCGGCTCCGCCTACGACCCGGTGCTGTTCCAGTTTGTTAACGACATCGTCAATGACCAGACATCAGAAATAGAACGCATGAACGGCTTGTTGATCGGCCTTTCGGCAGACCCACGCGCCGGTTTGGCCGCAGGGTTCCGGGATGCGGGCGAAGCCGCGCTGAATGTTGAACTTCTGGCATCCCTGCCCCGGCCTGCCGGTTTCTTTGACCCAGAGAGCCCCGCCGACCTGCCGCCGATTATTGAGTCGGACGACGACGATGACGGGGAAGATGATGACGGGGAAGATGAAGTGGAACGCGGCGAGCGCTCGCCGTTTCTCAGCTTTTCGAACACCGACATGGCGTTTGCTGGCAACAAGCTGGTGATGGGCAGCTATCATGGTTTCAATGCTTACGAGCTTTCCGAAGATGGCATCCCAGAGCTTTATAGTTCTGTTGTGTGTCCCGGCGGGCAAGGCGATATCTCCATCGTTGGTGACTTGCTGATCATGTCCGTGGAGCAAACCCGGGGACGCGTGGACTGCGGCCTGCAGGGCATCAGCGAAGATGTAAGCGAAGACCGGTTCCGCGGTCTGCGCATCTTTGACATCAGCGACCTGAAACGCCCGATGCAGGTAGGCCAGGTGCAAACCTGCCGCGGCTCACACACGCATTCAGTGGTGTCAGGCCCCGGTGAAGACGGCAAGATTATTGTCTATAATTCAGGTACATCATCTGTACGCAGCGAAGAGGAACTTGCAGGGTGCGTTGAAGGCTTGCCCGGCGACGATGAAACCGCGCTGTTCCGTATTGATGTGATCGAAATTCCGGTTGATGATCCGTCACAAGCGCGCATTGTCGATAGCCCGGCAGTGTTTGCAGACCCTGAAACAGGGGCACTCGCAGGCCTCTGGACAGGGGGCGACCACGGCGACGACACGCAAACCACCAGCGAGACCGACCAGTGCCATGATATCACGGTGTTCCCGGAAGCAAACATCGCAGCAGGCGCATGTTCAGGTAACGGGATCATTTTCGATATCACGGACCCACTGAAGCCAACCCGCATTGATGCGGTAACAGATCCGGGCTTTGCCTATTGGCATTCAGCCACATTCAACAACGATGGCACCAAAGTGCTGTTTACCGACGAGTGGGGTGGTGGTGGCCGCCCGCGTTGTCTTGCACATGACCCGAAAACATGGGGTGCAAACGTATTTTACGACATTGAAGACGGCAAACTTGAATTCAAAGGCCGGTTCAAATTGCCAGCACCGCAGTCTGAAACGGAAAACTGTGTGGCGCACAACGGCGCTGTGGTACCCGTGCCCGGTCGGGATATCTTTGTGCAAGCCTGGTATCAGGGCGGCCTTTCAGTGATTGATTTTACCGATTCAGCCAACCCATACGAGATCGCTTTCTTTGATCGCGGGCCAATCGACGAGGACGTGCTGGTGGTTGGCGGATACTGGTCGACCTATTGGTACAACGGCAAGATATACGGCAGCGGCATTGTGCGCGGGCTGGATGTGATGGCCCTGACGCCAAGCGAACATCTGTCTGAAAACGAAATTGCCGCCGCCATGCTTGCGGATCAGGGCGAAGTGTTTAACCCGCAACAGCAGTTCCGGGTGACCTGGCCAGCGGAGCCAGTGGTCGCGCTGGCATATCTGGACCAGCTCGAGCGCAATGGCTCGATGGATGCCGATGATACCTCGGCCATGCGAGCAGCCCTCGAGCAAGCCAAAGCAGGCCTTGCGGGTGGCTCAGGTGATATGGGCCTTGCAGAAAGCCTGCAGGCGATGGCAAGCAGCCTGCCCGATGGGGCGGACGCACGAATTGCGTCCCTTGTCGAGACACTGTCCGGGATCGCCGCGCGACTTCGATAAACAGTTTCAGGTAAGCAATACGGCGTAGCTAACCAGATATCTTGAAGGTTCGCTACGCCGAAAACTGTTGCACCAGCTGGCTGTATTTTCTGAGCAACTTGGTCTCTGCAAACTGCCTGTCGCGCAATTTCGCGAACGCGAAGGCGTTGGTGATATATTGACTGTCTGCGGGTGTTAGAGCTGAGCTTTCCTGTTTTTTAGAAAAGTGTCGATGCAGATCGTTCAGCAATTGCCACAGTGTTTTCGCCCGTACCGCTTCAACCGCTTCGGCCTTATTGTCGCCCCCTCGCCACGCGGCGAAAACATTCTCTGCAGAATACTGTTCTTTTGCAGCAACCAGTGGCGTTTGCCCGACAGGTTCACGGCCTTTAAAATCGTCTGGAACATTATCAAGAAGCCAGGCGATCAAGGCCTTCATTCGCGACACTGTGTCCAGTGCAGTCTCAAGATCAGTCGTACCGTTCAAAACACCTCTGGTGAGACCACACAGGAAAGCACGGCACGCTCCGGGACGTTTCTCGTAGATGGAGCATGACGTTCCGGAAAGGGCGACACACGGCTGGTCAAACACCGGCTTTCCTTTCTTGCCGATATAGGTTTTTATCTGTGTGCCATCCAGTGCCGTGGCTTCTTCCGGCGTCAGGTTCACATGGGAAAAGAAAGCACCCGTGCAGCATATACCGCACGCCTGGCAAAGTTCAGCAGACTGCCGGGCAGAGATGATTTCATTGCTGTTATCCATCCCGTTTTGCTCCGCAAACAATATGAAGCACTGTGATCAGCGCACCACTCAAGACCCCTATCAGGCGAAAGCATATCACGCCGATGCCGGGAGTTCGAGAAAGCATGAGCACAAAACAGCACTCCAGCATTATGCCTGGTGTTTTTATGGAGTTAAAACTGGACGGCCAGCGACATATCTTTGGCGGCCTTCAGCCCACTTTCAAACCCGCATTCAACGCGCGCACCGAGACACCAGTCCCCTGCAACATACAGATTGTTACGGGCATTCTTCAAAAAAGGCCGACCAAGAGCATTGGTAGTTTTAGCATAGCGCCAACGGTGAACAGCGCTTTCAACGTACAAAGGCAGTTTACGGCCGGTAATTTCCTCAAACGCTGTGAGCATTTCAGAAGCAGCGTGCCCTTTTTCACACTCAAGGTTTTCGGCACTCCAGTCAGCGCTGGCCTGCACTGTCCAGCTTTCCCCCTCAAAATCACGGCCTTTTTTGCTGGAATTGCGCGCGGCCCAGGCGACAACGGACTGATCGTTGCGCCAAACATCGAACCCGAGGCTCAGCCTTGTGTCAAAAACCAACATTAACGTCCAACAAGGCGCTACGGAAACCGGGGTAATTTGACACGCAAGTTCAGGGTGCCCTGTTCGAACAAGCTCGGCTGCCTGTGGTGCTGGCACAGCCACAATTACGCGATCAAAAGCTTCTGTTTCGCCCTCTTTTACTTCAATCAGAACACCAGACTGTTGAGCAGAAACTGCAGTGACATGTGTGCTGAGCCGAATATCAGGCCCTATAAGGCCTGTCTTTAAAGCAGTATTCATCGCGGGCGTGCCGCAATACCATATTTCCTGATCCCGACGCTGCGTCGCCCCGCCAGAGTCCACCACATGTGGTTTCCAAGTATCAAAGGTATTCTGGTGTAAACCATTTTCAATAAATGCCCGGAAGGCGTTGCTGCGTGCCGTGATGAACTGTGCGCCGTGATCTGCTGTCGCCCCGCTTTCAAATCGACGGGTAGCAAGGCGGCCGCCAAGGCCGCGGCTTTTTTCAAAAAGCGTGACACTCGCACCCGTTTCCATCAGATAATCCGCAGCTGTTACGCCGGCAATGCCACCGCCCACAATGGCTATTCGTTGGCCAGAGAGTTTTGAATTGATCATTTTGTACCCGTAAATTGAAGTCCTGAATACGCAACAGCGAACCGTCCGGATTTTACTGCCGCTTCCAGCGGATTATAGAAAACGACCACACTTTTAAATCCGGAATTGCAAATCTTTGCGTAAAGACCATTCAGGTGCAATCAACCCCCTCTTCCGGAAAGCAGCATGGACAATATTCAAATCAGTGAAGTAATCGAGTTGGCGTGGGACGATAAAACCTCTTTCGACACCATAAAAGCCCAAACCGGGTTGTCGGAACCTGAAGTTATCAAAATCATGCGTCAAAATTTAAAAGCGAACAGCTTCAAGCTTTGGCGCAAACGTGTTTCAGGCCGCAAAGCAAAACATGAACGGCGTGAAAACCTGAATTAAACTGACATATTACCGCATACTACTTTGGCTGGTGCCTACTCTAATTGCCCTTCACGTGGGTGTCGAACCAGTCGAGATAACGGGTGTAACGGTCAACCTGAAAACTCGGTCGGCGAATGCCGTGATGCTCTTTGGGGTACACTACCAGCTGCGTTTCGACACCGCGGCGCTTTAACACCTGATACATTTGCTCCGAATTCTGAATAGGCACGTTCCAGTCTTCCTTGCCGCCCATAATCAATGTTGGCGTCGTCACTTTGCCAAGCTGGCTGAAGATATCAATCGCGTCCAGGTCTTCGTTGGGCTCCCAGGGAAATCCAAATTCCGCTTCCCAGGTATTTTGGTACATATCGTGACCATAGTTTGCCAGGAAGTTTACCACGCTCGCTCCCGTTACTGCGCCAGCAAAGCGGTCGGTTTTCGTAATGGCGTAATTGGTGAGGATGCCGCCATAAGACCAGCCACCAACGCCGAGCCTGTCAGGGTCGCTGATACCTTCGGCCACCATATGGTCGGCCGTTGCGTTCACATCTGCAAAATCAGGCACACCCCATTGGCGGTTAAGCGCGTATGTGAAGGGTTGGCCATAGCCGCTGGAGCCATGCGGGTTCGGCAGGACAGCAATATAATCGTTTGCGGCGTATAGCTGACCCCACGCATCGAACGAAACATCGTGCTGGCCGACAGGGCCACCGTGCAGGACAAAGACAGTTGGATAAGCTTTATCAGCGTCGTAGCCTGGTGGATAATAAACAAAGCTTTCAACCATATCGCCGTTCCAGCCAGCAACTTTCAGGCGTTCCACGGCCCCAAGCTTTATGTCGCCTAGAAGGTCTTCATTCAGCCGGGTAAGCCGGGTTGTTTCATCGCCACTGATAAGATGGACATCAAACGGCGCGTGGTGGCTCGATCGCAGCAGCGCCAAAACATCGCCTTGCAGGTCGAAACCCCGGACTGAAACATCGCCCGGTGTGACAACAGTCCGGTTGCCGGTAGCAACGTCCACTTTCAGCAGAGGTGAATTACCGCCGTCCTGCGCTGTGAAATAGATGGCCGAGCCATCTTCCGAAAACTCCGGTCCCGAGACCATCCGGTCATAATCAGCGGTTAGAAGGCGGCCATTACCACCATTTGCATCAATCACCGCCAGATGGCGAGTCGCATACCAAAATTTATCCACTTCCGTTTGTGTGACATAGGCAATGGTTTCGCCGTCCGGCGACCAGGCTGGACTGGCGTCGCTGCCCTTGTTGGTTGTGACCTGTGTGAGAGGTCGTTCGACCGCCTCGTCCTCTTCGGCTTTTGCAGCGGACACGACCCAGATGTCGCTGTTGGTGTTCGCATCAGGGTCGCCGTCACGCTTGGAAACGAAAGCGACTTTGGATCCGTCCGGGCTCCATTGAGGATCATTGTCGTCATAGTCACCGAACGTGATCTGAACCGGCTTGCCCTCGCCTTCATATAAATAGAGGTGCTTGCGAAGCCGATCCAGATAGCCGACATAGTCGCGCTTGAACTGCAACCGGTCTATCACCCACGGCTCTGGTTTGTCGCCCCCGGTTTTTTCCTCGCCTTCCTCTGCTTCCTCTTCAGGTTTTTCGTCGCGGATCGACAACAGCATGCGCGTGCCGTCAGGTGACCAGGTGAACCCGGAAACGCCTTGCTTAACACTGGTGAACTGTTGCGCTTCGCCGCCTCTGCGGTCCAGCAACCAAACCTGGCTTTTGGCATCCTTGTCGGTGCCGCGCACACCAAGAAAAGCGAGTTTTGTTCCATCCGGATTCCAGCGAGGACTAGACGCATTTGTGTAAGATGCTGTCAGCGGCAGCGTTTCATTACCATCGGCTGATGTCATCCAGACTTGACGAAAGCCCTTGTCTTTCTTGAGATCATTGCGGCTCACGACATAAGCGACCCATTTGCCATCAGGGCTGACCTGCACATCCCCCGGCATCTTCATATTCACTATATGATCAATGGAAAGCTGTGACGGGTTTTCTTCGTCGGTTGCTGATGCAACAACGCTGAAGGACAAACCCATTGCCAGAATTGATGTTGCTATTGCCCGAATTTTCATGTGCTGATCCCCTCGTTTCCTGCATTGGACACAAAATCTGGAAAGCCCGCAAGACCAAAGCAGCATATAATTGTGTTGGACCAACGCATGGCCTATTGGCTGCTTGCCCTGTTGCGGATGGTCTCAAGGCTTTCCCTGATGAGGATCTCGCCGTTTCGGTAAACTGGCCTCAACCGGTTTTCGCCCGTTAGCTCATCGACGCGCATGGTGCAAAACCCTTCGTTGTTCTTCACCAATGCCATCACACCGCTTTTCGATTGCTTGCCCGCGTCTGTTTTGGGGGCCTTGAAAACATCCCGCCATTCGCCGTCCACCTTTATGGCAGAACATTTCATGGCAAATTCCTGACTGTCCCGGTTGCACTGCTGTAATAAACCCGAGCCCATACCAAAAACGATATTCTCTGCCGACAAGCCTTCTTCCGCCATACGTGCCAGAATGGACATAATCGACGTCGGTGTGATCCCGTCGCCTTGAAGAACACGTACATGGTCAGGCAACACACGGTAGCCTTTGCCGTTGGTCTGTTCACCAAACTTCGCCATCAGGCGCTTGATTACCTCGACAGGTGTTTCGACAGGATCGCCGCTGTCCGGACGCACCACGAGCCGAGACCCGGCACGGGCATTTTCCAGTATTTGCTCTTTCAGGGCACCGCCAAACAAATTGTCAACAGCGCCATATATATCGTAGCTGTCAGCAACAATGGAAATGATGTTCGAGCCCTTGAACCTGCTGAGCATATTGGCATAAGCCGCCTGTTCGCCTTCCTGCGTCCAGCTGGTCATGGTACTGTGCTCAGCCGCCGGCACAGAAAAGGCCGCCATCGGTTCCTGATAGTATTTCCGCGCAGCGAGCAACGCACTTATCGTATCAGTGCCCTGGAAATTCACGAGATGTGCAAGTCCACCCAGCGCGGCGCTCTCTTCCGAGGACACACCGCGCGCACCAAAATCATGCAACATGAACCGCACAATTGGTTCGGGGTCGCTGTCCGATGTGCGGCCAAGGTATTCAAGCAGGGTCTGTTTGCAAAAATAACTATTGGTCGCCACGGTTGTCGGGTACCAGATTGCGCGCAGCAAAGACGTCTCGATGAAACTGGTAAGCCAGAAACAGGCCGGATCTGTATTGCGAACCTGCAGCAGCACATTCTGATTATCCACAAGGCTGCCTTCAGGCACGGCTTCTATAATCAGCGGTAATCGCCCGCCGTGGGCTTTCAGGATATGTTCCCACCCTTCGCGGTTGAAGGGCACGCCGTGCCCGGCGCAAATCGACGACGCTTCTTCAATATTCTCAGCGGTGATAGATCGCTCGAGTAGCTTGAGCAGCCAGGCCTGCAGACCAAAAAACAGTGATTGCGGATGCCTTCCACCCCGGCTTTCTATGTAGGAGTTCACGATGGAGGTATTCGGTGGATATTGCAGGAAATGACTATGTTTATAGCTGTCTGTGTCCAAAATGATATTGGTTGTCACCATAACCCCCGCGGTTTTTGCGCTCTGAGATGTCCAGCAGCATTGCGCCGCAACGCTTCACTGGAAGGCAATCACGAACGCCTGTCAAGGTGACAGCCTGCTTTCACCTTAATAATACGAAGAATGCGCTTGACCTGAAACACGTACAGCAATAGATATGACTGACCAGTCAGTCATATCTATACATTCAATACATCCAGAGACAGAATTATGAAAAATAAAGCCGGGAAAGATAAAATTCTGGATGCCGCCCTTGAGTTGTTTTCAAATCAAGGGTTTCACAGGACATCTGTCGACCAGATAGCCAAAGCTGCAGGCGTTTCCAAAGGCCTTACATACAATTATTTTAACAGCAAAGAAGACCTGCTTCTCGCGATCGTTGAACGGGCAACGGCTTGCATGATGGATGTTGCCAGCCATATGCAGACATCATCAGGGTATCAGTTAAGCCTCCATGACTTTCTGGTGCGTTATGGCCGGTCTCTCGAAACCGGCAAGCGTTATCTTTCTTTCCAGCTCAGCCTTTTCTTCCAGCCTGACCTCAAAGTGATCGTTGCGCCTCTTTTACAAAAACGGGCCGAGGAATTGCTGTGCAAAACCGAAGCGATGTTTGAAAGTGCAGGCGCAAAAGACCCCATTGTGGTGGCCCGGCGCTTTGTCAGCGAACTGGACGGCGTTGCTCTTCACTATCTGGCGGTTTTCGAGGATTTCCCGCTCGAAATGATGCTGGTTCAACTTTATGAAAACTATAAGGATACTGGCAAATGAGCGGTTACCAACTTCAGCCCTGTGACGCAGCGGACCTGAAAGCAGAAAAATCTGCATATCTGGACACACTGAGCGCACCGCTTGATGGTATGTGGGAAACCTTCGCCGATATCGCCAACCATTATCAGATTACGAAAAACGACCGACCTATGGGATACTGCGCGGTAAATGAAGACCGGAAGCTATTACAGTTTTACACGGATGTTACCTGTGATGCTGCTGAGGCTTATAATGCAGCAGTGGAATCACTGGATATACAGGGCGCTATAGTTCCCACATCAGACTCGCTGGGCCTGGCATTGGCGCTGGACTTCCAGCATTCAATCTCCATCAACGCCCTGATGTACCGGTTTCCCGCCAGTGTGCCCCGCCCGGCGGCAGTCTTCCCGGAAGGTACCCGCTTCGATGTTCTGGATACTTTGCACCTTGAACGCGCAGTTGCTTTTGCCCACGAAACACTGGGAGCCAGCAAAGCGTGGCTTGACAGCTATTTTTCCGGGCTTCTGGTGCGCAACGAGTTGTTTGGGCTCTGGCAGAACGATCAGATAGTCGCAACCGGGGAGTGCAGGCTGAGCGATAGTCAGCCGCTGTACGCGGACGTTGGCATGGTTGTGGGCAAAAAACATCGCGGCCAGGGCCTTGCAACCAATCTGCTACGCAAGCTCGTTTCCGTCGCTGAAAACAAGGGCAGAATAGCGATCTGTTCTACCGAACAATCGAATATTGGCGCACAAAAAGCCATCAGCCGCGCCGGTTTTCTATGCCAGCACCGTATTCTTGAGATCGATTTCCAAAGCGGCTGACCTAATTTTCAGCCCACTCGCTCACCATCGCCAGAGGCTCGCCTTTGCGAACCGGCGGCGTTGCAATCACATAATTCACGACACCTGAAAACGGCGCCCTGATGGTCGCGATCGGTTCACCAAAGAAATCAACCAGTTCCCCAAGCACACCGCCTTCGGCAATAGCGTAACCATCTTTAACCTTTGGCTGAAAAACACCGGTTTCCGGGCTGGTAACAACCTGATAGTTTTCCAGCCACACCTTGGGTTCAACAGGAAGCTCTTCTCCTGGCAACATATCAAGGTGCCGCATCAGGTTCATAGCCCCGTTGACGTTGATATCAACCCAGTGCGGGTCACTCGAACCCAACTGTCCGGCTTCTGTCGTCATCGCTGGAATCCCCCGGGAAAGGGCGGTCATATCGGTGAAAACAGTCCGATCCGGCTCGCTAACAGCTCGCTCGTCAATAACGATATGGTCAATATCGAATGCCAGCGCCATATCCCTGATTTTCTCATCGAATTCAGCATCACCGGTTCGCGGCATATAGATGTAGGGGCGCAGCGCTTCATTACCATCACCACTATGCATATCAACAACATAGTCTGCTTTTTCAATCACCTGCGTAGTGATGGTATAAGCAATGCGTTCGCTCAGCGAGCCTTCAGGATTGCCGGGATATGCGCGATTAAGGTTCATACCGTCGGCCGGGCTATAGTAAATAGTGCGCCCGAGAAACGAAGGCATGTTGGCAACATGAACGATAATCAATGTACCGCTCAGACTTGACGGGTCGAGCATCCGACCCACTTGCTGTAGCGCAATTATCGGCGCGTATTCATAGCCATGCGTGCCGCCAATAAGAGCCAGCGTTGGTCCCTCGCCCGCGCCTCGAATAACCGACACAGGAATATGGCTATCTGGATCACCGCCAGCAACTTCGAGAAAACCGGTGGCTCGACTGGCCGGACCAGCCTTGATACCGCCGATCTGAATTTCCTGAGCCTGCGCCCCTGAAAAAACTGCCGCTAAAACAGTAGCAAAGACTGTCAGTTTTAGAAAAAAGCGCATGCCTATGACCCCTTGAATTGCCCGGTCCCGATATGGTGACCGGGTCAGTATGAATACACGGGGGACAAAAACAAGAGCGCTTCTGTATAAATAACCGGATGCATTTGCCCTTGGTCAGGCTGGCATGGACCAACCCACTTCAACGGTATAGGGTGGCCAGACATATATCGCGGGTTGGAGATTTTTATGAAGTTCGGCAGACTAAACGCAGCAGTTACCATGGCGTTAACTTTTCCGGCACTTACCATCGGGGCGCAAGGCCAGGACAAAACAGAACTTGAACATCAGCACTCCATCTACGAGCTATATACACCCGACAACTTTGATGACGGTGGCCCAATCAGTCATTATGTCTGGAAGAATTTTCCGGCATTTTTCCCGCACGCTGCCATAGCCCGGACCACCGTGACACGCTCATTGGCCATAAACCTGCGCAGCGACATCGCCAGTTTCGAGGTCACTGTCAAAGACGAAGCAACGTCCCTCGATAATTATGTAACAAACAGCCCGCTTGTTGATGGCATGATCGTGCTCGAGAAAGGGGCTATCGTTTACGAGGCCTATCCACGCATGAAACCATATGATCGTCATCTGGGCTGGTCGGTGACAAAAGTGGTCGTCTCAACAGCACTGGCGGCATTGGAAAAACAAGGCAAAGTTGATGTTGAAGAACCGGTAGAAAAATACGTTCCGGATCTGGACAAATCCGCATGGGCAGGCCTGCGGGTGCGAGATATTGTCAACATGGCCTCAGGCATTGATTGTCTGGACAGCGACGGCTACCAGAACACTGAAGGCTGTATATACCGGTATGAGGAATCACTCGGCCTGACCGCGCGCCACAACGAGCCCGTTGATACCATGACCATTCTGAGATCAATGAAGCGCCATCGGGCTGCCAATACCAAGTATGAATATGTATCTCCAGACACCTATGTATCCGGTTTGGTGATCGAAGCTGTCACGGGTCAACCTCTGGCGGCTGCGTTACAATCCCTGATCTGGGATCATATCGGGGCAGAGGCAGATGGCATGATGATGATCAGTCCGGCCGGAAGACCCGCTGCCCATGCAGGGCTGTCTGCCCGGTTGCGCGATATTGCCCGCTTTGGTCAGATATTCACATCAAACGATGTGAGTGTTGTAGATGCCGATCACAAAGCCGACCTCAGAAGCAAAAATGGGATTACGTTCAGCCCCGAACAGCTATTCCGCCTGAAAGACACTTTCAAGGAAGATGCACCAACACATGCGGCCTGGCAGTGGGATATGATTTGGCCCGATGGTACCATGTTCAAGGGCGGCTACTCGGGGCAAGGCCTTTATGTCGATCCGGAACGCGACCTGATCATAGCATTCTTTGGGACGGCAGCGAAAACGGGCGAAAGCAACGCCTTACTGAATATTTCGCGGCAACTCGCAAAGTCGGACATTTTCGACAGGTAGCTTTAAGCATCGGCCGAAAGAATGAACCTCAAGGCGATAGATGCACCAAGCAAGGCAGCAACTGCCAGCTTCCATTTGCGTGCATTATTTTGCCCTTCCCTGCTTTTCCGCCCTGTTAAAGGTGAAACCTGTTCAGGGACGTCAGCTTTCCTTGCTTGCAAACTATCATCGGTAACATCTGGCAGATATTTAACCGGCGCCACAAGACGATAGCCAACTCTGGGTACCGTCACGATTACCTGCTCATCCACCATCACATCTTTGAACAATTTGCGAATTTCGGACACGGCTTTGGTTAAGTCTGTATTGCCAGAGGGACGTGAGTGCCAAATCTCTTCTACAATGTGCGCACGCGGCAAAATCTTGCCGGCACTTCTGGCAAACATACCAAGAAGGTCTGCAATATTTTTCCTGACATGACGCGCCTGACCGGCAATGACAATTTCCTGGCTTGAAGTTTTGATCAGGCAGGTGCCAATAAAAAAATCTGCACACGGCACATCAGGCTGTGTTTTTACTCGACTCATAAAATGATTCCCCAATCATTGAGGCAATGATACGGATAACAGCAAACGTGGTCCAGCATTTTGGGTAGGAAAATCAGAAAACCGCCGAAGCTTCGGATAAATTGAGCTTGTCTTTGTTCACCCCTTGGGCGTATAGAGCGCGCTGCAGTTTTTGTCGTGCTCGTTGCTGTCAACGTGACACCAGAAAAGAAAATGCTCCGCGCCTAAAGTGGGGCTTTTATATTCCAGACAACTGAACGCGCCCGGCACACTGCATGTGCCACCGATACCGCGTTCCTGAAGGCAAAGGTGGAACCATGTCTTTCTCTCACCTGCGGACCGAATGGTTTGGCAATGTTCGAAATGACTTGCTGGCTGGCATGGTCGTCGCGCTTGCACTTATTCCGGAAGCGATCGCATTTTCAATCATTGCCGGTGTTGACCCGAAAGTTGGGCTGTACGCCTCTTTTTGCATCGCGATGGTGATTGCAGTGGTCGGCGGGCGCCCTGGCATGATTTCGGCGGCAACCGGTGCCATGGCTCTGGTGATGGTCACGCTGGTCAAGGAACACGGTCTTGAATATCTTCTGGCTGCAACGGTCCTGACCGGTGTTTTGCAAATTGTGGCCGGTTTTCTGAAACTCGGTTCTTTGCTGCGCTTTGTGTCCAGGTCAGTAATGACTGGTTTCGTCAATGCACTGGCAATCCTGATTTTCATGGCGCAGCTGCCGGAATTTGTTGGCGCCGGTTGGCAAATGTACGCCATGGTGGTCGCCGGCCTGGGCATTATTTACCTTTTTCCCTATGTCTCCAAAGCAGTGCCGTCACCGCTGGTTGCAATCGTTGTGCTGACCGCTTTCAGCATGATCATCGGCCTTGACCTTCGCACGGTCGGGGACATGGGCGCACTTCCGGACACCTTGCCGCTCTTCCTCATTCCGGATATTCCGCTGAACCTTGAAACACTGCAGATTATCTTTCCCTATTCAGTAACGCTGATGGCGGTTGGCCTGCTCGAATCCCTGATGACGGCCGTTATCGTCGATGACCTTACCGACACACAAAGCGACAAGAACAGGGAATGCAAAGGCCAGGGTATAGCCAACATCGTCGCAGGTTTTTTCGGTGGAATGGCCGGGTGTGCCATGATCGGTCAATCAGTGATCAACGTGAAATCCGGTGGTCGAGGGCGGCTCTCGACATTTTTTGCCGGCGGTTTCCTGCTGTTTCTTATTCTGGTTCTTGGCGACTGGGTAAGCCAGATCCCTATGGCAGCACTGGTTGCTGTAATGATCATGGTTTCTATCGGTACTTTCAGCTGGGAATCGGTCAGGAACCTGCGCACGCATCCCAAATCCTCAAGCCTGGTGATGATGGCGACCGTTGCAGTGGTCGTCGCAACCCACGATCTGGCTCAGGGCGTTTTTGTTGGTGTCTTGATGAGCGCCTTGTTCTTTGCGCGAAAAGTGTCTCAGTTGCTGATCGTGAAATCAGATGTCTCCGAAGGCAACTATGTGCGGACTTACAAAGTATACGGACAGGTATTCTTTGCCTCAGCTGCGCAGTTTTCCGGTGCTTTCGATTTCAAGGAAGTCATCGGCAAGGTCGCAATAGACCTTACACAGGCACATTTCTGGGACCTGTCAGCCGTTGGCGCGCTGGATAAAGTCGTGCTTAAATTCCGCAGGGAAGGCACCGAGGTGGAGCTTATCGGACTGAACGAAGCCAGCGCCACTATCGTTGATCGGCTTGGTGTTTTTGATAAGCCAGATGCAATAGACCTGATGCCGGAACACTGATAGAGGTAGCCTGATGAAAAAGATAATTGCATGTGTTGATGGTTCGTCCCACGCCGAGAACGTAATCACTCTTGCCGCCTGGGCTGCAGAGCGCACCGAGGCGAACGTAACACTGCTGCATGTCGTGGCACCACACACGGAGGCAGTCGCGCCGGGTGACCTGTCCGGGCAGATTGGCCTGGGCGCCAAAAGTGACCTTTTGGAAGAGCTGGCCAAAATCGACGAAGAACACGGCAAACTTGAGCAGCGCAAGGGTCAATTGATTCTCGAACATGCCAGAGAAGCTTTGGAGAAAGCACGGGCAAGCGAGGTAGACCTGCTACATCGCCGCGGGGCTCTGGTTGAGGAGGTTCAGGAACTTGAAGCATCGTCAGACCTGATCATTATCGGCAAACGCGGCGAGAATGCCGCTGATGCACATGGTCATTTAGGGGCAAACCTCGAGCGTGTCTCCCGCTCAACGCAAAAGCCTCTGTTAATTGCAACGCACAAGGCAAAGCCGGTCGAGCGCTTTCTCATCGCTTATGATGGGCGCACCAACAGCGACAAAGCTGTTGATTTCGCCTGCAAGACTTCACTTTTGCAGGGCGTGGAATGCCACATTCTGAAAGTGGCCACACCCAACAGTCTTTCAGACGCAATAGTGCGCAAAGCCGCAAAGAAACTATCCGCTGTCGGCTATAAGGTGACGTCTTCAGTCACGGAAGCCAGCTCTGTTGATGCCGCGGTCAGTGACTATGTTGCTAAAAACGCGATCGATATGCTGCTGATGGGCGCTTACGGCCACTCTCCAATCAGGCGCTTTTTCCTCGGGAGCACCACAATGGCCCAAATTGCGAAGTCCACTGTACCGGTTCTGTTGTTCCGGTAATCAGGCACGAACTCACGCTGCCTCGCCTTTAGTGAGACAGAGTGTCAAATTTGGACTTCATCAGCCGTCGATGGTTTATAGGAAACCTTTGCGAAATGGAGCCAAGCCATGAGATTTTTCTGCCTTATCGCCGCCATTCTGTGTTCGGCAAGCAACGCAGCTGCAACCGCTGACGCAGCATGGCACACACCTTTCATGGGTGTATGGGTGTCGGCTGGTGACACTTTCGGGCAACCTGCAACCAGCCAGATTGAATGGACAGACGCAGGCCTTGACGGCAAATTCGTTCGTCTTGACTACCGCGTAGAAACCAGGCCGGAGAACAGCAAACCCTTCATTTTCAAGGGAACGGCCTATTATCCATCATCATCTGAGGGAAAAACGGTGAAAGCCATTTGGGCTGACAGCAACGGAAACCTGCATCCTGTTGCCGCTACTATCAGCGATGAAACTCTTGTGGCCTTGTGGGGCACCGAAGCAACAGAACAAGGTCGTACGCGCTACGAACTGCTGTCACCAACTCAAATGGAGATCACGGATTGGGTTAAAAGACCTGAAGGCTGGAAGCAGTTTAACCGGAACATATTTGTGCGTCAGATGGACAAACCTTCTGGCCACTAGGTATGAAGACTGCGGAAAAGTGGCACCAGCCAGTTAATCACCGCGCGCACTGTCGGCGCATTTTTCATGTGCTCGTGAACAACCAGCCATATCTCATCATTGCCCATGGAAACCGGCCTTGACGCCTGAACCAGAGAAGGCTCTCTGTCACCAATTACGTTCGGCAAAAGGGTAAGCCCGATCCCTGACTTTGCTGCATCAAGAAACTGCAGGGTTTGAGAACATTTGAGTATAGGTTCCCGCTGAAGCTTTTGCCTCAGCCAAACCTGCGATGCGAGCCTCTCAAGACTGTGGCCGCCAACAATCCAGTCACAGGTCTGATACCTCTCTTCGCCCAGAGCCCGGGGGTTATCAGCCACGTATTTGACAGAGCCATAAACCGCAAAGCTCGCGTCAGCGAGCTTGCGCATTACCAGATCGCCTTCAAGCGGCCGTTTGTTACGGATCGAGATATCTGCGTCACCGCGTTCAAGATCCGCGATAGCGTGGCCTGTTACCAGTTCAATTTCGATGTCCGGGTGTTGAGCATGAAAGACACCCATGCGCTCGGTGATCAGGCGTGAAAACCAGAAACCGGAAGCCAGCCTCACGCGTGCTTTCCTCTCGTTTAACAGTGCACCGGCCTGTCTGCTGAAGCGTGCGGCAGCGCTCTGCATCTCCAGGGCTACAGGAACAAGGTCCGTGCCGCTGGTTGTCAGCTGATACCCGTCATGGCGTCTTGAGAACAAGCGCACATCCAAAAGATGTTCAAGCCGCGATATATGCCGCGATATTGTTGGCGGGCTGAGGCCAAGCTGTTCTGAAGCGGCGGTCAAACTGCCTTTCTCGGCTAATGCCAGAAATACTTTAACATGGTCCCAGTTCATTCCTCACTCCTGAGGCAATTCTAGGCGTCCGTGTCATTGTGTACCAGAGCAGTTTTTCATTTTTGAAAAACTGCTCTTATATGTTCGCTCTGCCTTCCCCAGCCTTAATACGGCAATAATGGTCCCGTTATTGAAACAATAAAGGGTGCTCCAATGAGCAAAATTATACTGTCCAGCAATGCAGAAGATATTTCAGCCGTTGTTGCAACGGTTCTTGATTACACGTTCGGTGTTGCAACAAAAGACTGGGACCGCCTGCAGCGCGCCTTTGATGTGCCCAAGGCACAGATGAAACTGATCAGTGGCGCAGGGGGCAACGAAAAGGTATTTGTCATTCCCGTACAGGCTGTTTGGGACAAAATCTGGAGCACACTGCCGGACAGCGACGTCCACACTGTCGATATCACCGCCATCTCGGTCAAACACGGCCAGATCGCCGTTGTCGAACTCGACAACAACAATCGCTTCTTCGACCAGTTGTCGCTCTACAAAATCAATGGCCAGTGGAAGATATACGATAAACTCACTCGCATGCTGGATGGGGGACAGATACCGGAAAAAGACCTGATTGCGATGTTTGGTGACGCCTGAGCTAATGACAAACATACCCGGAATTGGCTTTGCAGGCCTGGGTTTGCTTGGTAACGCCCTGATACAAAGACTGGCGCAACATGGTGTAGACATTGCGGTATGGAACCGCACCCCGGAAGCGTACCACCAGATCAGGAACACCGGTATCCAGTTCGCCAGCAGTTTTGAAGCCCTTTGCGCCGATTGTGACTGGCTTTTTTCCTGTGTTTCAGACGACGACGCATTTGAGGCAATTAATGAAAGCATGCTCCGGGCGCCAGTCCGACCAGCCATTCACGTTTCTTTCAGCACCTGTTCTCCGCAGGTGATCAGGAAGGTTGACATACCCCTTAAGGAGTCCGGTGTTTTGCTCGTAAACTGCCCGGTACTCGGAAGGCCGGATATTGTAAAGGCGGGCAAAGCAGGTTTTCTCATGTCGGGCCCGGAGAACGCTGTCAAAGACGTTACGCCCATTATTGAGCCGCTTGGCAGTTCCCTGAAACACCTTGGTTCCCGACCAGAACAGTCCGCTGCAATAAAGCTGGCCCTCAACTTCCTGATTGCCACAACAATTGCCGGCCTTAGCGAGACTATTGCGGCACTCAGGGCTCAAGGCATTGAAGGAGAAAAATTCATCGCAACAATCTCAAACACCTCTTTGGCAAGCCCGATTCTGGACCTGTTCGGGCAACAGATTTTGGACCAACGATATGGAAACGTTCTTTTTGACATGGATCTGGCCGCAAAAGATGTTCGGTATTTTCAACAGTTGGCCGAATCGACCGACAGCCTTTTTCTGACCGACGCAGTCCTCAAACATATTGACCGAACCAAGGAAGTATCAAAACGGCCTCTCGACTGGTCGGGACTTGCGGCCCACTTGTTTCCAGCAACCGTCGCTTCGGGCGATTAAAGGTCTGGCATCTTCTGGAAATGTTGGGTGATGGTGCTGATAACCATCTGCAGTCGGGGGGAAGCGCGAAAGGCCTCATGTGTGAGCAACCACAAGGCCCAACCCGCATCAGGTAAAACATCTGACATACGCTTCAACCGTGGGTCGGCGTCTCCCATGAAAACAGGCAGGCGCCCTATCCCACCGGCTGCGATCAGTTCCTGTTTTGCGATAATGTCGTCAGTTCTGATAACGGCTGCGGTTTCCTTCCATGTCACATAGGATTGGGGCAGTTCAACCTCGTCATGACGAACGATCTGAACAGGTTTTGCCATGTCTGTTTTTTTGCAGCCATACAAAGCGCCGGACAATTTTTTCAGCCGGCGGCCAAACAGGGGATATTGAGGGTCAGTTCTCAGAATTCTGAGGGCGATATCTGCCTCCCGCGCCTCAAGCTGCTGCAGTTCATATGTTGAACACAAATCAAGTTTGATATCGGGTCGGCGTCGCGCAATGTCGACCATAACAGAAGCAATAACAGGCGCAATATTGGGAGCCATGGTGATCGTTAAAGGACCGCCCGGTTCCTCCTGAAGTGGCAACACACTCTCGACTTGCGCAAGCTGGAATTCTGCCGCCTCGGCGGCAACAAGAATTTCGCGCCCAAGCGGTGTAAGAGTGTAAATCCCTTCTGACCGAACAAACAGGCGACCACCCAGGTTTTCTTCCAAAGCCTTCAACCGCCGACTTACCGTCGTCCTGTTCACATTTAAGTGTTCGGCAACGCCGTCCAGCGTGCCGATGCGGGAAAGCGCCAGCAAAACTGGCATTTTTCCCCACATATCATCTATCTGTGCAAATTTGCCCACTCAGGTGCAATAACACACATTGACCACACTGAATAGCAATGGAATTGCTTCAAAACGACAGTTTCAAGCGACTACAGTGAGGACATACAATGAAAATAACACCCACTTTAAAGAGCACCTTCACAGCATCGTTTCTTGTGTTGCTCGGCATTTTTTCATCGCTGTTTACTACAGCAACCGCGCAAGAGGGCCAAGAGCTGGCGCGCCATGATTTTCCCTATCCGTCAAACTATGTTGAGGTCCTTGGTTCCCGGATGCACTATGTTGATACAGGCGGTGACGGGTCAGTTGTTGTGATGATCCACGGGCAACCCACATGGTCCTATTTGTGGCGCAATGTGATCCCCCACGTGGAGGAAAACCACAGGGTTATTGCCCTTGACCTGATCGGCTTTGGGAAATCGGACAAGCCGGATATCGAATACCGCGCCACCGATCATGCCCGCTACCTGAAGGGCTTTATGGATGCATTGAAGTTGGACAACATGACACTTGTTGTCCACGATTGGGGCTCGATGCTTGGTTTCGATTTTGCGGCCAATAACCCCGAGCGCATAAATGCCATAGCTTTCATGGAAGCGGGGGTGATTACAGCACCGCCAGAACCGCCCTATGGACCGGTGAAAGCGCCGCTTGCAGGCCCAGAACCAACAGTAATGGAGGGGTTTGCAGAACTGCTGGGACGTATCAAGACACCGGGTCTGGGTGAGGAGATGATCCTTGAAAACAACTTTTTTCTGGAGCGCCTCGTTCTCCCAAGTTTTGACGGCATGCTGACGGAAGACGAGAAAAACGCATACCGTGAACCGTTCCCGGAGGGGTCAAATCGGCGCCCCATGCTGCAGTTCCCGCGCGATGTGCCAATAGATGGTAAGAACCCGGCTTACACGCTGGATATGATGCAGAACTACAGCGAGTATCTTTTAAAGCAGCCGAACCTGCCAAAGCTGCTGCTGCACCTGAGCGAAGGGTTTCTGATTCAGCGCTGGGACGTAGAGTGGATGCGGCGGAACTACCAGGACCTGACAATTCACGATATGGGCCCGGGCGGCCACTTTATGCAGGAATTTAATCCGGATGGCATTGGCAGGGCGCTCGCCATGTGGATGGAAGACAACAATCTCTAACCGACGAAGAGGAACCAACCATGAAAACCCTTTTGATCTCTATCGCTGCCCTTCTTGCCAGCCAAAGTGCGTTTGCCGACGGCAGCCGTCAGGATGCAACGCCGCTGATCCCGGAAAAATGGCGATCCATATATGATGGCTGGGGTTTTTCGCCTGCCCTCAAAGTAGGGGATACAATTTATGTCTCTGGGATGATTGCCCGTCTGATGGGTGAAGGCACGTATGAAGAACGTTATGCCAATGGCCTGAGAGATCTTTTTAAAAACCTGGAGGAAATTCTAGCAGAGTCCGGCGCAACGCTCGACGACATTGTGGAGCTTACCAGTTTCCATACGGACCTGCCGCGCCAGATGGAAACGGCGTTGAAAGTGCGGCGCGAGTTGATGAAGTTGCCACACCCCGCATGGACTGCTGTCGGCACCAGTTCACTGGCAATCCCGGATGGCCAAACCGAGATAAAATTCACAGTAAAACTTAAAAAATAACGCAAAAAAATGCGGCGACGGCATCCACACACACCGTCGCCGCTACCAGCCCAAAGACAGCAAACTAGTTACGAGGGCCGGTATACTCGCTGGGGATCTCTTGTCCGTAAGTAGGCAGTTGTCTCTGGAGGGCATTGTAATCAAACATGTCCAGCTGGCGTTTGATCATGCCGTCTTCAAACTCGAGCCAGGTTGTGAAGTGGATTGTCGCCTTTTCCCCGTTATAGGTAAGAGAAAACAGGCCTTCGAATACGATGAAATTACCTTTTTCAATAATGTTATTGATGTCGAACCGGAAGTTGCCGCCCCAACGTCCTTGCATAATACCAGTGTAGGTATTCCTGAGTTGCTCTTTGGACGTGAACGTAATCCCGGCTGTCGGGTCGCGGAACGATACGTCTTCCGCATAGAAATCAAGAAACTTCTCCAGGTCGAACTCATGGTATGCGTCACGCCAGCCAGACAATGCAGGTGGCAACTGCTTTTCTGCCGCAGCGGCAGGCCCCACAAAGCCAACGCTGCACAACACAACCAGGGCCAGTATTTTCTTCACAAACTGATTTGCCATCTTCCTGCCTTTTATGTCGCTGAGAACTGGCTCATGCATAACGAATTCACGGCATTCCCTCTAACAAATTGGGACAGACAAACCCAATCAGGTGTTCAAAGAAAACAACAGCAAAGAAACAGCGACATACGCGCGAAAAAATGCAACCCTACAAGGGTGTTTGTTTGCTCAGCATTAAACAATGCTTAACCCCAAATGCCTAAAAGTTGAGGAGGCAAGCGGAGAAACAAATGACCGACCGATCATCAAAGTTTTTGGTGAGGATAATGATAGCTACAGCACTTGTTTTGGCCGGTTTTTTTCAAGCTGGCGCTCAGGACAGGACACGACTGCTGTATTTTTCTTCGTTCCCCGAAATTATGCAAAGCGGTACCGAGCCAGGCCTCGCGGAATTGGCAAGCGCAATTCGCAGCGAGAAAGAAAGAAACCCCAACACCTTTTTTATCCATGGCGGCGCCTCCCTCGGTCCATCAGTTTTTGGCGCAATGGATAACGGTGCCCACATGGTTGATATCCTGAACGCAATCAACCCCGATATGATGGCCGTTGGCAAACGGGAATTTTCATACGGTTTCGATAACTTTATCCTGAATGCTCTGTCTGCGACTTTCCCTCTTGTCACAAGCAACCTTGTCGATGCGGCGACCGGATACGGCATTGAAGCAACCTACCCATCCCTTCTGCTTGATAGCGAAGGTCTTGCGATTGGGGTTATTGTTCTGACCTCGTCGAATTCGGTGATTGAGTATGGTGCAGCACAAGCCAGCGTGGTTGAAACAGAGGAAGCTGTGCGCAAGGCGGCCCTGTCTTTGCGCGAAGACGACGCGAACGCCATCATACTTCTTGCAGACACAGACTATGACGACCTGAGCAGGTTTCAGGCTGGAGGAGTTGTTGACGCCATCTTCTACACGCACAACTTTGGCAATCCACAAACTCTCGATGCGCAAGGTGAATTGATAAATGAAGGCCCGCTGGACGGCAAGGTCATCGCTCTCGATATCTGGATGTCAAATTCCGTTTCCGGTGACCCTGAGTTGCTCACTGAAGCCTCTTTATTGAATTTGTCTGATTTCCCGGCAGCGCCCGACATCGCGTCCATCGTTAGTGACTATCGTCAGCGCCTCGACTTGCTTTTGGGGCCGGGAATAGCGATATCGACAGGCGCGTTCGACACCCTGAGGGACAATATAAGGTCCAGGGAAAATGCTTTTGCCAATCTGGTTACGGACGCCCTTCGCATGCAGGTTGAGGCAGAGGTGATGCTCTTGAACGGTGGCTCCATTCGGGGCAACACGACATATCCTGCCAGCCATGAAATCAGCCGGGGCGACATCCAGAAAGAATTGCCCTTCGGGAATAAAACAGCCTTGCTGAACCTGAAGGGCAGCGACCTTCTGGCCGCATTGGAACACGGCGTGGATTGCGGCTTGCGCGGCGACGGCTGCTTTATCCACTTCAGCAATCTGTCAGTAGAATATGATCCACGTCTGCCTATGGGCGAACGTGTCTCATCGGTCATGATCGCAGGCGAACCCCTCGACCCCGATCGTTTATACCGCACCGCTGTCAGTGATTTCATGGCAATGGGGAACGATGGATACACCATGCTGGCAAATAGTGAACGTCTGTACAGCGCAGGCACCAACAGGCTGCTTTGGAATGTGGTGGCAGAGTATGTTGAACGCATAGAAACATTTGAACCCGCAATAGACGGACGGCTTGTTAATATAGCATCATCAAATACTTCTCGGCTCACGCCCGCTGGCTCACGCGTTTCGGTGGAAAATTGACCTGATGACCAGTGCAGACCCAGTAGTGCAGAGAACCCGTTTTGGTCTTGGCTTCAAGATCAAAGCCGTTGTCGCATTTCTTGTGGTCCTGCTTCTGGCTGTTTCCGGCCTTTCGTATCTGGCACTTCAACGCTTCAGTGACCAGATCACGATCTATTCACAAGAAACACTTCCAGCACTTGCTGCTTCAATTGACCTGAATACATCGCTGGAACGGGTTGTGCAGAATGCCGAGCAACTCGTTTCCAGCGAGGTGCAGGCTCAGCGGAGAATTGCCTTTGGTGCAACGCAAGAGTCTATAACCTCCATTGATAACCTGCTCGAAGGACGGACCGTTCTGGGTGATGTGGACGAGATACGCACAGTGCTGACGATTCTCGGGGAAACCACGGCCGAACTTAATGAATTGATAGAGCGCAAAATCGCCGTGGCCACGCAGCTGGAAAGACTTCGAACCGAGTTGGGACGATGGGTCGTAAGCGACCTTGTTGGTGAAAAGTCTCTGGAGCCGGTTGAAGCCGGTTCACCGTATGAGGATTGGCTGCAACGCGAACACCGTCTTGTTCAACAGGTGACAGACCTGTCGACAAGCAATAATTTTCGCATGCAGCAAAGGCTACTATCGTCTATCCAGCGATCACTGCGCACGCTCACGGCGAGGGCAGAGGCACTGCAGGTAGGTCGCAGAACCGAAGCAACAGGACGGCTGAAAAGCCTTCAAGCCAAGATGGGCGAAGAAACTGGCCTTGTTTCAACGTTAAGGGATTTGTCACAGGTTGATGTTCGGGCACGCGCACTTGAGCGCCAGATGCGTGTTCTGGTGGCGGAGCTTTTGCGCAAAACCGATAGCCTTGCAATTCAAAAAAATACCGAAGCGCAGTCGACGGCGGGTGACCTGGTAAGCCAGAGCGAGCAACAACTTGCCATCCTGTATACTAGCGTTCTGATTGCTTTCATCATTGCGATAGCAAGCTTCATCTACACTGACCGGCGACTTCTGGTGCGCCTTCTTTCGCTACGTGACGCGGTAACAACACGCGCGTCCGGCGGTAATAAACCGGTGCCAATCTCCGGTAACGACGAAGTGAGTGAAATTGCCAGGGCAGTTCAGTCCTTTATCGACGAAATCGATACGAGGCAGGCACAGCTGGTTGAGAGTGCAGAACAGACAAACGCCATTATTCGCCTGTCACCGCAAGCCATGTGCATCGCAACGCCGGACAAGATTTTGTATCATAACGACGCGTTTGAAGCCTTGTGGTCGGACCCGGACACACGCGTTGTCCCGGATCAGGATACGCTGCTGCAAACTATTCCACGCAGATTGTTGTCAGATGATGGCCCTGCCGGTGTCAGGTCGGTTGGCCGTCATGCCATTCCAGGGGAAAAAGGCGTCGCTCACTGGTTCGCCTTCACCAGCAACCCCGTTGAGTGGCATGGTGAGAAAGCGCGACAGCTTATTGCTGTGGATACCACGAAACAGGTTCAGGTTGAACATACGCTTGAAGAAGCCCGCCGTAGGGCTGAAGCCGCGGCTCAAGCCAAATCCAACTTCCTCGCCATGATGAGCCACGAAATCCGTTCACCAATGAATGGCATTATCTCGGTTGGCGAGATGCTCGGGAAAAGTACACTGGATGAGGAACAAACCCAACTCGTCACCGTCATCAACCAGTCAGCGGAAACATTGTTGACGATCCTTGATGACGTACTTGACCTTTCCAAAATAGAGGCTGGCAAGCTTGACGTAAACAAACACGGCTTCGACCTGCCCGAACTTCTTCAAGGTGTTGGAAACCTCCTGCGCCAAAGCTTTGCGCAGAAAAAAGTCAACTTCACTCTGGATATCTCGGACACTGTTCCCGGTTACGTTATGGGCGATTCGAATCGTATTCGCCAAATCATGTACAATCTGCTTAGCAATGCGCTGAAGTTTACAGAAAATGGCTCGGTTACGGTCACTGCAACGGCTGAAAATACAGAAAACGGTTGCAAAACAGTGCGCATAGATGTGGCCGACACAGGCATCGGCATCAATCCAAAAATACTGAACCGCCTGTTCCAGCCATTTGAACAAGCCGACAGCTCTGTAGCGCGCCAATATGGCGGTACCGGCCTCGGACTTACAATTTGCCGCAGACTGGCAAGCCTGATGGGCGGCGAAATCATGGTCGACAGCCTCGAAGGGCAAGGCTCCACATTTACGTTGCAACTGCCTCTGGAAGTCATCGAAAAACCGGCGGTGAAACAGACGAGGAAAAAAGCTGACCGATCAAAAACATCGTCGAAAGGCCAGAATTCGAACACCAGAATTCTCGTCGTTGAAGACAACAAGGTAAATCAGCTGGTTATCGGTAAGATATTGAAATCACTAGGGTACGAATGGGACACGGCTGATGATGGTAAAGATGCACTTCAGATATTTAACCCTGCCAAGCATGATATCATTCTAACTGACCTGCGCATGCCGCGTATGGACGGTTTTGCACTTGCCAATGCGATAAGAGAAGCGGAGGACAACTGTGACCGGGTTCCGATTGTCGCAATTTCCGCCGACGCAATGGAAGAAGCCAAAGACCGCAGCAGACAATCGGGGATTGACCGGTTCCTGACCAAACCAGTCAAGGTTGATGAGGTCCGCAAATGTCTCGAAGAGTTCATTTAAACACATTTGGACCGGTTACGACGAATATCTGCCCCCAATTCAACTGTTGCCAGAAAACACAACCTTTCTGAGAAATCGGTAAAAGGGCGCGAATCTTTTTCCAATTGTCACAAAAGACTGGTAACAGTCGCCTTACTGCAACGCGCCGGTTCAAGACCGGCACAAACATATGCAGGTTAATGAGCTTGATATCAGGCTCAAAATTTTGACCCTGCGACTGATCTGATTTGGCTTTTGCGCGAACACCACCGCACCTCATCTGACATCGCGCGAAAGGAACTAAGACATGGCAAACGGTACCGTAAAATGGTTTAATGCAACCAAAGGCTTCGGCTTCATTCAACCTGAAGAAGGTGGCAACGATGTGTTTGTACACATCTCTGCCGTTGAAGCAGCTGGCCTGCGTAGCCTGAGCGACAACCAGAAAGTAACCTACGACATCGAACCTGATCGTCGTGGCCGTTCTTCTGCTTCCAACCTGAAGGTTGTTGACTAATTTGCTAATCCGGCCTCCGGGCCGTGAATGCGACAAGAAAACCCCGGCTTAGGTCGGGGTTTTTTTATAACTATCCGCCAGTCTGTCCTTTGAAAGTAAATCTGCTAGACTGATCCGGGCGTAGCATTCGTAGTAAACGAGTGATTGAGAGATAGGCTTATGGCGCAACAAAAACCATCAAAAACCTGGTTGCTCACGGGTGGTTCCGGTTTTATCGGCGCAGCACTTGTGGCTGAACTCAAGAGAAAAGGCGTGCGTCTGATCGTTTTGTCCCGCAATCAAAACAAGACACAAATTAAACTTGGCCGCCATGTAACCGTGATCACATCTCTGGATATCCTCAAGCCTTCAGACCAGATTGATGTCGTCGTGAACCTGGCAGGCGAGCCCCTGTTTGGGGGCCTGTGGACTAAGAAAAGAAAGCAGGCTTTTTTCAGCAGCAGACTGGACACCACGAAAGCACTCGTTCAATTGATCAACCAGCTTGAACACAAGCCAGCCGTCATGATTAGCGGCAGCGCCATTGGCTATTATGGAGCCGATCCGGAAAAGACCTTTGTGGAGTCCTCTGAGGCAGGATCAGACGACATGGCACGCCTGTGCACAGAATGGGAACAGACAGCCGCGCCGGTTGCCAAGGAAGGCGTGCGGCTGGTGCTGTTGCGAATTGGCCTTGTACTTGATAAGGCAGGCGGCATGCTGGCGCCATTGATGTTGGCAAGCAGACTTGGTCTTGGCGCAAGGCTGGGCAGCGGCCGCCAGTGGATGAGCTGGATTACCCGCGACGATCTTGTTCGAATGATTCTATTTGCAGCGGACCATCCGGCTGTGAAAGGACCGATCAACGGCACCGCGCCCAATCCGGTTACACAGAAGGTATTTGCAGATACTTTGGCAAAACATGTACGACGACCAAGGTTTTTCTGGATACCGGCTTTTGTCCTGCGCTTGTTTCTCGGACAGATGTCAGACCTTCTGCTAAAGGGACAAAAAGTACTGCCACGAAAAGCAACCGATATGGGTTTTGCTTTTGAGACAGTCGATATTGAAGATACATTTGGATAAGCTGTTGCCTTATCAAAACTATAGAGATCAGCGTTTGTGCCCTCCGTATTGAAAACCTATAGCCCACCAAGCGACGCACTCGATGTTGTTCACGCGGACGATCATCTTTTGGTGCTGAACAAGCCAAGCGGCCTTTTATCCGTGCCGGGAAAAGCGCCAGAGCACGCAGATTGTCTGGAAACAAGGGCAAAGCTGCTGTATCCGGATGCGCTTCTGGTGCACCGGCTTGATATGGAAACCTCGGGTATTTTCATTATGGCGCGTAACCGCGAAACTCAGCGCCACCTAGGCCTTCAATTTGAACGCAGACACGCCAGGAAAGCCTATGTTGCAAGGGTGGCGGGCGCTCCTTCACAAGATAACGGCACGGTTGACCTTCCTCTTATATGCGATTGGCCAAACCGCCCCAGGCAGATGGTGGATCACAGCAACGGTAAGCAGGCCATCACCCATTGGACTGTCATGGAAAGAGAAAACGAAAGGGGTACAAAAGGAGCCACCGGAAGACTGGAGCTTAGACCTCAAACCGGGCGCTCGCATCAGCTGCGGGTTCACATGCTGGCAATCGGCCACCCCATTCTTGGTGATCAGCTATACGGTGAAGCTGACGTGATCAAAGCTGCCAACAGATTGCAGCTTCATGCCAGAGACCTGTCTATTTTTCATCCCGCGGGAAAACAGATGGTTACTTTCACATCTCCAGTTCCGTTTTAGTACTGAAGAATTGGTATCTAGGATGATCCCGGCATACTGAATATATCAAGACTGTATCTGTTTGATTGCAGTCCCGCCTTGATTGGTTGATTGGTGCGTGCTTCATCATCCAGGCCCTGAACCATCTGGATAATACGCTTTGGCGAGTCGAGACCGCCGGCAACACTGAGGTTGGAACACCCTCCAAACCTCGGGTTCACCTCAATCAGGTGAATTTGTCCATCAGAGCCAACAAATGCCTGCACCAGGTTATGTGCCCTTAATCCCAGTTTCTCGCAGATATCCATCACCATCGTTTCGAGCGCCGGATTGGAAACGATCTCGGACCGCCAGCTTTCACCGTTCACCAGCCGTTGCCGGTGACGAGCGACGGCCTGCAATGGCTTGCCGGCCATATCCATCAACACATCAACGCTGAATTCATTGTCGGTACAAATCGGCTGACAAATATAATGTGTCCGGTCCAGACCCAGCATTTCCCAGACCTTCAGGTCCGGGACTTCGTAGGCAACCTTGCCGCTAGCGGTATTGATGGCACGAACAAACAGCGGAAAACTGTTTTTGTCCTCAGGGTTGAGTGTAGGTAAAACCGGAAAGCCGTTTTTGGTGCAAAACTCATGGAACTGGCGCTTGTCAAGGCAGGTGGAAAGGCTGTTCCGGTCAGGTAGAGGCAACACGACATCAAGGGCTGTCAGCTCGCGCCGCAAACCTTCCAGTTGCAATAATTCTCCGTCCCGCGTCGGGATAATCAGGTCGATATGATAGCGGCGGCAGGTCTCAAGAAGCTTGCTGGCAAAAGCATCGGACCCGTCAGGTGGCAGGGTCACAAATGCATCAACAAAATGCGAAGCACAGCATTTTTCGTCCATGTCAGTACCAACGATCAAACCGCCAAGCGGGCGTACAGCATCCTTAAATGCCTGCACAAGCTGCACCTTTGCCGAAATGCTAGTAATTAAAATATTCACGGTTCACACCCCTGACCTTCTATCATCTCCCAAGCAAGAGGCGTGCCTGCCTTAATATCCTGTTTGGCTGCCTTGCCGACCACTTTGCGCAGATGACGGGTGTGCATCCCACCAGCAGGCCTGATTGATCGCACATTCTGTGATGTCAGCATTTCCCCGGCAACAACATCTTCGACTATGTAAAGCGAGCGGCGAAACCTGAGGCTATCAGCCTCTGCGGCAACAGCACCGTCAACGGCTGTTCCAACGCTTCGCTGTGCGTCTTTGCATGCCTGCACCAATAGTTTGAATTCAGAGGGTACGAGAGAGAAGTCGCTGTCGACAGCGCCGTCGCCCCGCTTCAGACACAAATGTTTTTCGACAATGCAGGCTCCCAGCGCAATCGCCGCAACCGGCAAGGTCACTCCAGCCGAATGATCGGACAGGCCAACAGCTACTTCAAATCTTTCGGAAAGTGCCGCAAGCGATGCCAGATTGGCGTCAGATGCTTCGGACGGGTAGCCACTGATACAGTGCAGCAAAGCGATATCACGCGCGCCTGCTGACCGCGCTGCTAAAAGCGCTTCTTCAATCTCGGCAAATGACGCCATGCCCGTCGACATAATCATCGGTTTGCCTGTCTTCGCGACAGCTTCGATCAGCCCGATATCCACAAGCTCGCAGGACGCGATCTTATATAGCGGGCAGTCCAATTCTTCCAGCAACTCCACCGCGGTTAGATCAAACGGTGCGCTAAAGGCGAGCAAACCACATTCTGCGGCTTTGGCGAACAAATCCGCGTGCCACGAAAAAGGTGTTTGTGCCTGCTGATACAGGTCAAACAAATGCCGCCCCTGCCAAAGCGGTGTATCAACAATGAAAGCCGGGTCTTTGCTATCGATGGTTATGGTGTGTGCTTCATAAGTCTGAAACTTCACTGCGTCGGCACCTGCTTCCGCCGCAGCTTCAATCAGCTCAAGGGCTTTTGCAAGCTCACCGCCATGGTTGCCAGAGATTTCAGCAACGACAAAAGGCGGTGCATCTGCGCCGACCTGCCGCCCGCTCACCTTGAAGCCCTCATTTTTATCTGACTGCTGGTTCATACCCACCCATGTCCTTTATCTCATTAAGGCAATAGATAACCTGAATTACAAACTCATTTTGCTAAGGTTATGGGGTCAAAAACTCGACCAACCGGGAAAAGCACCGGATTTCCGGCCCGTCTGACGAAATACTGCCAAAACGACCGGTGCGCACACGGACGAAATCAATGCCTGCAGCTTTGGCTGCAGCGCCGTCCGTTTCGGGATTGTCCCCAACCATCAGAGCATGTTCGGCAGCGATGTTCATGCTTTCAAGCGCCTGTGTAAGACCTTCGGTCTGCGGTTTGGGTTTACCCAGTTCATCACAAAACACGCATGCCGAAAAATATTGCTCGATGCCAAGCGCTTCCAATTTCATGCGCTGCATCAACGGCAGTCCGTTTGTCACGAGACCCAATCGATACCTGTCAGACAGCAAGTCGAGAGTTTGCAGCACACCGCCATAAAGGTTAATCCCGGGCTTGTGGTTGCGGTATACCTCAATGCACCGCCGTACCAGCCCTTCCGCCTGACGGACCTCAAAGCGTTCGATGATCCTGTCAAATACACGCCCTCTGCCTTCAAGCTCCAGAAAAGCGATCATGGATGGATAACTGTAATCCGCGGGCAACTCGCGCTCGGCTGCCAGAAATTCGGCGACAGCCTTGAAACCACTTTCAACATAGTCTCGCTCTTCAAAGAGCGTATCGTCCATGTCGATCAACAGTGCTTTAGGGTTGAACATCTGTATTTCCGGCAGGTTATCAGAACCTGTAGCGCACAGTTACGCCGCCTGATGGTAGGCTTGAAGCGCAGTTGCCGCAATGTCCATCGGGGCATCTGCATTGAAAGGCATGGTTGGTTTAGCGGCCAGCATGGTTTGCTCTGCCATAACGGCCATTGCGTCTGCATGGTAGGTGCTAAGTGCCGGCACACCGATTGTGGGCAGAAAATCCACGTTGCGTTTTTGATCTTTTTGCGTCGCGGCAACACAGACGGCGCACCCTGCGGCCAACGCCTCCAGCACTGTTGCGCCTGCTGCACCGACATACAGTCTGGATTTCCCAAGCAGTGTCGCCATTTCAGGGTTCTTCAAAGGCTTGACGGATGGAACACGTGCCGCAAGCTCCACAAGGGACGCCGCAGGTTCCAGATACGCAGGCACAGGCACATAAATGGGCTCGTCTGTCTTGGTGCTGAGCGAAGCCGCGACCGCGACGGCCAAAGCGCCATTATCGGTTCCGCCAAAACTGACGACAATGCCTTGCCGGTTATCATCTGACGTCGCCTCGTCGAAAAAAGCCGCCGCCAGAAGCGAATGAGCAGGGCCATGAAAAATTCGGCGCGCTTCATACGCGCCATAGTCCACACACGCGGCATAAAGGTTGGGGTTGATAATATAGTCACAAGCAACCGGTCGCTCACCCAGATCATCAATCACACAGCTTATCCGCGACTGTGTGCATAATTCGGTTATTTTTTCAGCGGTAAGGGTACAGGTATCAATGATGAGTATATCGTTCGACAAATCACCCGGCATGCCGATTTCAAACGGGTAACCTTGTTCCCGGACCAGTTCTGCACCATCATCGTCACTGAGGAAAATACGGGCCTCAACACCCTGTGTCCGAAAAGCATCAACAAGAGTGAGCGTGCGACGAACGCGGCCAAGGCCGGAATGTCGTCCACAATCAATAATGATTGTTGCTCTTACCATCTTTCGCGCTCCTACGTGACGCCGTCTTTGTTACCTCGGCAACGACCTCGCTGCCACCAGGCGTTCACGCCTACCCCACAATAGCATGCATAGTGTGTGCCAACGCCGAGCGTCAAGGCAAATTACCTCATAAACCACACATCAAATCAGGCTCTTAAGTCTCTGATAATTAAAAACTATGCACAAAGCGTTAATTTTCCAAAAGCCAGCGGTGCTTTCCCCCAAGCGACGTGCACCCAAGCCTATTTTTCATCACCAAGCGGTATCACTATGTCGGCTTCTCCCTGTTCAAGGAAATAAACCGTCGCAATGAGGGCAATTTTGCCCATGTCCTCTGTCACAGGCCCCACATCCCGAGCATGCATGTAACCACTCAGCATGGATGCTGCCTGAGCACGCGTTATGTCAATTTCACTCAGCAGTCCTTTGACTGCTTCATAGTTTTCCGGCGTCGCCTCGAACGCTCCATCCAGAAATTGTTCGCCGGCTTTGGTAACAGTGACCTTCAGCGTCTGCATGTCTGGCTCCGGTCCCACATCCACATGTTCACCATCCTTTATCCTGATTGATCGTGGTCGCCACATCGTGCCCCATAAGGTTCTCAAGTTCTTTACGCGAACGCTTGGCAAAATCAATCACGGCGGCTTCATCATCGCGAAACTTGTAAGCTTCCTCAATTGCCATCTCGTCATAGCGCCGGAAACGGCCCGCCGTTCGGTGCGCTACGTGAGCCGGGAACCCGAGCTCCCTCAATGCCGCCTCACCGATTTCAAGCGCCGACCCAAAGGTTTCACGGCGGACATGGGCAACACCCGCGCTTTTCAGGTTCATTACATCTACTCTCGTGCTGGCGCGCGCGAGTTTGGTAAGCTTGGGATAATATTTGCTGGCGGTTTCCGCCGCCGCCAGAACCGCCGCCGGATCATCCATCGCCAATACCAGAAGCCGTGCATCTTTTGCACCCGCTGCCTGCAACAAGTCAGGTCGGGTGATATCACCATAGAAAACCTTGAAACCAAATTTATGCAGCGTATCGATGTGATTTGGATTGTTATCGACGATGATCGCAGGAATTTTCAGGGACAACATCAATCGGCCAACGATTTGCCCGAACCGCCCAAAGCCAGCGATAATCACGTGGCCCTGGTCAGATTGCACGTCTGTTTCCCTGGTTTCACCGTCCATCATTCGGCGAACGATCAAATCGCGCGCAGATATCGTTAGCGGCGCCAGCAACATTGACATGGATGCTACAACAAGCAGTTTCGCCCCCACAGGCTCCGGCATCAAAGATGCTGCCGTCAGTATGGAAATGAGGACAAAGGCAAACTCGCCGGCTGGTGCGATCAGCAGTGCAAAAAACACCTGATCAGCTCGAGTAAATCCAGCAAAACGGGCCAGAACAAGCAAAACTGCACCTTTGGCAACAAAAAGCGCCAACACGAGAAGCAATATCTCAATCGGGCCGGCCAAAAACAAACCAATATTCACCGACATGCCAACAGCGATGAAAAACAGGCCCATCAGCAGGCCTTTGAACGGCTCGATATTCAACTCCAGCTCGTGTCGATATTCAGAGTCCGCGAGCAACACCCCGGCCATAAAGGTGCCAAGCGCCATCGATACACCGGCAAGCTCGGTCAAAAGGCCACTGCCGACGACCAAAAACAAGGAGAAGCTGGTAAAAACCTCCCGCAAACCGGTCATGGCGATGTAACGGAACAATGGTCTGAGCAGGAACCGGCTGGACACAATAAAGAAAACGAAAACACCAACAACCTTCAGCTCGGTAAGCAGTATCGACCCTGTAGCACTGCTTTCCTGGCCCATTAGCGGGACAATCGCCAGAATCGGAATAATCGACAGGTCCTGAAACAGCAGGACGGAGAATGATGCCTCGCCAACATCGGTTTTCATTTGCCCGCGCTCTTCCAGAGTTTGCAGAGCAATGGGCGTGGACGAAAGCGCGAGCGCCATCCCAACTGCCAGTGACAACAGGGGCGGCACACCCGACCAATAAACAAGCCCGGCGATGACAAGGGTGGAAACGCCAACCTGAATGGTGCCCAGGCCCAAAAGCTGTCGCCTGAGCTTCCAAAGCGTGGATGGTTTCAGCTCCAGCCCGATCAGGAACATCAGGAGCGCAATTCCAAGTTCTGAAAACTTCAAAATGGAGTCTACATCCCGGATCAGCCCGGCGCCCCAGGGACCAATGACCATTCCAGCCATCAGGTAACCAAGAATAGATCCAAGCCCCAACCGCTTGAACAGCGGTACAGCGACAACAGCGGCCAGCAGATAGATAAACGCGCTATCGAGAAAATCAGGATCTTCCATGGTCGCTTCTCCTAACCATTTGCCAACTGCATCAAATGCTCGGCGAAGGTACCCGCGCACTCGTTTATCTGCTCATAGTCAAGATTGCGGGCGTTGAAGGTAATGAATGGCTCCGCAGCAACCATGCCACAAAACTCTGCTGTCATTCTAAATGGCAACAGAAAAGCGGCAATATCCGCACCATGTTTTTCGCCCGCCCTGTAGGATGCTTCATCGCCCCCAGTGGATACAGCCAGCATCACTTTTTTGCCGACAAGCGCGTTCCCGCCTTTACCATAGGCAAAACCATCCTGAAGGACCACATCCATCCACTCTTTCATCAATGCCGGTGCACTGAACCAATAGATCGGAAATTGCAAAACAATGGCGTCCGCACGACGCAGGGCTTGTTGTTCATCACGCTCGTTCACATGCATCGATGGATAGAGTTCGTATAGATCACGAATCTCGACGTTCGGGACCTTACGGGCGACCTCTTGCAGTCGCCTGTTATAGCGGGATTTATGAGGGAATGGGTGACAATATAGCAGCAGGATATTTTTCATACCGTACGAACACTACTGCCGCCAATCAGCCATGGCAAACGCAAAGCGTTTTACAAGCGTCCCTGTCTCGAAATTCCTATGGCGGG
The DNA here is from genome assembly GCA_947503625.1 of uncultured Kordiimonas sp. Classification (GTDB taxonomy): domain Bacteria; phylum Pseudomonadota; class Alphaproteobacteria; order Sphingomonadales; family Kordiimonadaceae; genus Kordiimonas. The sequence goes on from CANNEK010000002.1 coordinate 137,586, forward strand.
GGAAACTTTGATTTGATTTGATTGTGAAGAAAAATCCGGTCAACTGTCTCGCCGTCCGAAGACATGGGAATATAAAGGACTGTTATCTTCAGGAAGTTCTTCGTATCTGACAGCGCTTCCGCTTTGACAACAAGAGGCCTGCGAAGCTCAACGACCTGCCGGCAGGCCTGAAGGATACGCACCGCCACCTGGGCATGCGGAAAACTGTTTACCCGCGTGCCGGTTCTCGCACCGTAAAATTCGTCCAGTCTGCTCCCCAACAGAATGATTTCTGCATCGACCATCCTGCCATCACTATTGAACACCGGTTCAAAAAGGCCAATTTCAGGCAGGATATCCTTGAAATCCATAGGGTTCAGGTCTGATCGACTTGCCATGCGGCAGGCTTGGGTCTTGGCCTCAAAATACTTGAGCGTGTTGTCGATCAACTCATCGTGCTTGCGCACATCTTCAGCGTCTTCGATCCTGAAGCCTTCAAGTCTAGGGTTGGCGTCTGCCGCCATATTCATCTGCTGCCCCGTCCCTTGTCTACGAAATTACCGGCTTTCCCGAGGGGACACTACAACTCATTCGGCGCCCCTCATTTCACATTTATATCAGATTTTACGACACTATGGGTTAATTGGTTCAAACTGGTACCGGCCCAACTGTTCCGATCGGCTTTTCGATGCTGTCGGGTGGAACGGTAAACCATGCCGGACCAGAGGCTGTCATATACAGGCAGTCTTCAAGGCGCACACCAAATTCTCCGTAGATATATATCCCCGGTTCGTTTGAGAAACACATACCTTCGGCAAGGCTGGTAGCCTCACCGCGCACGAAATTAATGGGCTCGTGGCCGTCCATTCCTATACCATGGCCTGTGCGATGGCTCAGGCCCGGAGTTTGATAGTCGGGGCCATAACCCAAACTTTCATAATAGGCCCGAACAGCATCATCAACCCGCCCGGCAGGCAAGCCGGTCTTTGCTGCGCCAAAAGCAACATCCTGGCCACGTCGTACCGTTTGCCATACGTCTTTCTGGCGGGCTGTAGCCTCTCCAAACACAAAAGTCCGGGAAATGTCGGACTGATATCCCTGCACACTACAGCCACAGTCCATAAGAACCACATCGCCTTCTTTCAGTGTTTGCGGCTGATCGGTGCCATGCGGATAAGCGCTTGCTTCCGACAGAAGCGCCATGGTCCATACACCCTGCCCGCCCAGTTGGGCCTGCGCACTGCGCATCAAGGCGTTGATATCTGCCGGGGTCATGCCGGCTTCAAGCGTATCCCATACATGATTGTAAGCAGCGAGTGTCACGGCATTGGCGCGGTGCATCAACTGCAACTCACGTACTGTCTTGAACATCCTGCAGCCATAAACAACGGCGTGGCCGTCAGCGACGGCAACGTCATTTGCTTTCAGGCCTTCAACGACAAAATACCGCACGGTGGGTTCAAGCCCGATGGGCTTGCCAGCGACGCCGCGATCCGAAAGAACTTGTGCTACCCTTTCAAACGGATCTTCATGCTCGTGCCAGGTGCGCACATCATCACCGAAGCTCATGCTTTCCCTAACGCTCGGCTCTTCAAAATACGGCGTAACAACCGCAATATCACCTTCTGCCGGAATAACAACAGCCGTGAGCCGCTCGCTTCTGCGCCAGCGGATGCCGGTGAAATACATCATTGAGGAACCAGGCTCCAGAAGAAGACCTGAAAGACCCTGCGCCTTGATAAGTTCCTGGGCCTTGGCAACCCGTTTCCGGCGCTCTTCAACCGTAATGGGCGGGGCATCTTTCACAATGTTCTGAAGACCAGCCTGCCCACTTGGGGCACGCGCTTGCGCCGGGGCCGACGCCAGCAGGGCCGCGCCCGCCGCGGCACCAGCAGCGCTTTTCAGAAACGCTCTTTTCGAATACACAGAACTCTCCTGCAAGGATTTGATGTTTTAGTCAGCAATCAGTTACCTGCTTTGACAATTTCGCCACTTTTCATCACAAAAGCCACATTTTCCGTCACTGTAATGTCGTCAAGCGGGTTGCCATTCACCGCAACAATATCCGCCATAAACCCTTCCCGCAGGGCACCGATATCATTTTCCATTTTCAACAGGGTCGCGGCATTAATAGTGGAAGCCTGCAACGCCTGCATCGGAGTCATGCCGAACTGAACCATACGGGAGAATTGTTTGGCGTTATCGCCGTGCGGATAAATCGCCGCATCTGACCCGAACACCATTTTCACACCTGCTTCAACAGCGCGGCGAAAACTGTCACGCTGGGCCGCTGAAACCTGCTTTTCCTTGTTGATATTTTCTTCCGGTACGCCGTTGGCTTCGCCGTAAGCCAGTGTGTATTCCGTGTTGTATATGTCCATGGAGAAATAGGTGCCGAATTCTTTCGCCAGGCTGATCGCCTCGTCGTCGGCAAAGCTTGCATGTTCTATGCTGTCTACCCCTGCAACGATCGCCGCTTTGATGCCGTCTGTGCCATGCGCATGGGCAGCAATGGTAAGCCCGCGCAGATGCGCTTCAGCAACCGCTGATTTCAGTTCTTCGAGTGTTAGCTGCTGCACGCCGACTTTCGTGCCTTTCGAGAAAACGCCGCCCGTTGCACACACTTTGATCGCGTTGGCACCGTATTTGATATTCTCTCGAACCTTTGCGCGCACAGCCCAGGGGCCATCAGCAGCGCCGCCACTGCTGGTTTCCATTTCAGGGGGGAAGAAATTATTGTCGCAGTGGCCACCGGTGATGCCAATAGCGTTACCAACGGCGAAAATACGCGGGCCTATAATATCGCCAGCATTGATACCATCGCGAACGGCAATCACGCTGTAACCGCCAGCGCCAACATCGCGTACAGTGGTGAAGCCGGCCATCAGGGTCTTGCGGGCATTTTTCACCGCAACAATCGCCTGCCGCGGTGCCGAATAACTAAGGCCAGCAAAAAAATTGCCGCCAGCATCACCTGAAAGATGCACATGCATATCCATAAAACCGGGAAGCAGCGTCATGTCGCCGAGATCAACAACCTCCGCGCCGTCAGGGACAGCAAGGCTCCCGCGCTCACCCATCGCCGCAATACGCCCGCCGCGGATCACCATGGCCGGGTTATCAACTGCCCGGCCTTCAACAACATCAACCATAGCACCTGCAGAAAGGTATATATCCCCTTCTTCTGCACCGGCCATGTTACCTGCCGACAGTAAAAGAAAGGCCGTAAAGCCCCCGAGCAGCCCGATCAATTTGCGCATGAAACACTCCCTTTAGCCATTTGCGGACATGACCCTAGGCGGATTTGTGATTGCTGTCCATGCTTAGACGCGACTGCAGAGAGGCGCGCCAAATGTTCCCCGGAAAATTGCTGCGCCTGCCCCTCTATTCGTACTTTTTGAACCAGGCGAGGATATTTTCAACCTTGCCGATCAGTCTTGAAGGGCGGCCAGCAATACCATGCGGACTGCCCGGCACGCGCACCATGACAGTGTCGACTTTCCTCAGTTTCAGCGCCTGATAAAATTGCTCCGTTTCCGAGATGGGGGTGCGTTTGTCCTCTTCTCCGGTAATCAGCAACGTGGGAGTTGTAACATTACCGACAAGCGATAGCGGCGAGCGCTGCCAATAGTGCTCTAGGTTTTCCCAGGGCACACCCGGAAACTGGTTGGGTATCTGGCCAAGACCGCTGTCTGCCGTCAGCACTTTGGAAAGCCAGTTGATAACCGGCTTTGCGACAGCCGCGGCACGGAACCGGTCGGTCAGGCCAATTGCATAGGCGCTTGCAATACCACCTGCTGATCCACCCGTGATGTACAGCTGCTGAGGGTCCACAAACCCCTTTTCGATGACTGCATCAATGCCGGACATATGGTCAGCAAAATCATACTTGGAAGAATATTTGCCCTGCAGCAAAAGAGCAAAACGCTCGCCGTATCCGGTGCTCCCCCGGTGATTATCGTAGAACACCACATATCCGGCCGCAGCCATGCGCTGCATTTCAGCCGAGAAATGCGGGCCATAGGAAAGGTGCGGCCCCCCATGAATTTCCAGAATAAGCGGATATGTCTTGCCCGGATCAAAGTCCGGCGGTGTCAGATACCATCCCTGAATTTCCTCGCCGTCAATAGATGAGGTGTAAATGATCTCATGTATATCACCGAGTGTCTTGTGACCGAGAAGGTCTTCATTGAGTGTCGTAAGTTGTCGCTCGTTCCGGCCGTTCATCACATATAGGTCGGCAGGGCGATCATGCCGCCCTTTCGTGAAGGCAATCTTGCCGCCGGCTGCGTCATATGCACCGCTCGCATAGGGTCGCCCGAGCGACACACTTCCAAGACCGCCAACCACCTGCCGGTGCCTGCCTGAAAGCGTTACGTGTCCAACCTCGGTCACGCCGCGAACCGTCTGCTGATAATAAATTGCCCTGTTGCCATCCCAAACCGGGTTGGTGAGCGAATTATCGATGTCCGCAGACAGGTTCGTGTCATTGCTGGCACTGCCATTATCCGCAACATCCATCACATGCAGGTACCGGTTCCTGTAGGCAAGCTTCTGGTCGTCGGACTTGATATAGGCAACATGCTCACCGTTCGGTGAAACGGTCGGCGACCCTTCCATGCCCGGAGCGTTCGTCACTTGTGTGATTGCACCGGCCAAATCGACGGTGAATATATCGCCTTCCCGGCTCTCGTATTCCCAGTTGTCGCTGCGATTGGCGGAAAAATAGACTTTGTTACTGTCCGGCGCCCAGCTCAGCGACCCCCGATGATGATAGTTGCCGGATGTCAGTTGCCGGGCTATCCCGCCGTCCGCGGACACGACAAATATGTGCGTATAGGCCGGGTCAAGGATACCGCGACCATCCGCCTGATACCGCGCTTTGGTAATATATTTGAACTCGGGTGACCATTTTGCCCCTTTGGGTTTTTTGGGCAGCTTGACGCTGAAGGGTTTTTCCTTCGAAGGCACACTCATGGTGAACGCAATGAACAAGCCATCAGGCGACCAGGAAATATTGGATGCTCCTGACTGAATATTGGTCAGCAGTGCCGTCTGGCCGGTGTCCAGCCAGCGCACATAGATTTGCGGTGTGCCGCCTTCAGCGTTGGAGATATAGGCTATGCGATCACCATCAGGTGACCAGCGCGGAGAGGTAAAATTCTTCTTTCCGGACAGTAATGGGCGATGGTTGCCTCCGTCCGCGTCCGCAATCCAGATATTGGACCGGGTACGATCCGTCATGATGTCGTTTGAGCGACGCACATAGACGATCTGTTCACCGTCCGGAGACACCTGCGGATCAGTGGCCACTTCAAGCCCAAACACATCCGTAGACTGGAAGTGCCGCGTGTTTGTCTGATCGTCCGTACCGTGGTCGTCAGCACCAACCGCCATGCCTGAAAATGCCAATGCCGAAATGCCGATTGCGCAAATCGCTTTGCCAAGCGCGCTGTTCTTCATGATTTACCCTTCCCAATGTCCCATCTGTAAAGAAGAACCGAGAATATGGAGGGGCCGATAAGGGGTCAAGCAAGCTTATGTTTATTCAGCCCCATCATTTGACGTGGGCGATCACCTTGATTTCGACAATGCCGGCTGGTACGGCCAGCTCACTGATCCCGATTCCGGTCCAGGACGGGTACGGGGCTTTGATAAATTCGTCTTTCACTTCACCAAACCTCTGCAGGTGCTCACTCAGATTGGTATGAAATGTGGTCATCTCCACGATATCATCCAGAGACGCACCTGCCTTCACCAACATCTGCTCAATCGTGCGCCATGCCCTGCGGTAGCCTTCCTTCAGGTCACCGTCCTGCGGTGCCGCCACAACACCGGATACGTAAATTCTGCCGTCGATCTTGATCGCCGGAGCATACTTCCAGTTCTCATATGTTTCTTCCCAGCCATCAGGGATGATGATGTCGGCGCGCTCACGCGCCTGATGGCCGTCGCCATAAGCCGCACCGGACATTCCAAATATGATGGCAACGATAGAAAATGCTTTCAGCAGTTTCATATTGGCTCTCCCCTATTGATCTCTTTTATCCACTAGAGCACGCCGAACGACGCACTTAAACCCGGATGCGATCAGCCGGTGGCAGCATGCCACAAGTGTCAGACACTGGCACACACCGGAAATAACGTGTACCTTTGAGTGCTTATGATTGCATTCGATAAGGTTGCGCCAAAATAGCGGTAATAAACTGCGAAGCTGATGAATTGGACTTTGCGCCACCATCCAACGCACAGGGAAACAGCCCTGAAGTTTTTGGCGCTCGCCGGTTTCCTGGCGGCCTATTTCTTTTACATGAGCTGGAAGTATGACGCGGCCACTGGAGCCAGTGTTGCTATTCTGACATGGAGCTTTTTTGTTCTGTGCACCCCAATCGCAGATGGCGGCTTTATCCTGGCGTTTCCCATTCGTGCGCTGTTTGGCGTGCGCATGGTCATAACGCAGGTGGCCGTCTGGTTTCTGGCAATAGCAGTTAACCTTTATATGCTTTTTGAAAATCGGGCAGCCTATGACATAACCTTTTTAACCGGGCTGCTGGAACGCATCCTGACCGAACCCTATCCCTATTGGAGCATCCTGTTGATCAGCGCGATGGGAACCTTTCTGTCAATTTTCTTTGGTGACGAAATGATAGATGTGACAACCCACAAGGATCGGGAAAAACATCATAAGCACGGCTTTAAGCACCGGACACTTCTGGTGATGGGCCTCGGCCTCCTGACCGTTTTTGCCTATTATCATCTACTTGCAGAGCTCGGCATTGACGTATCGGCATGAGCTTGAGGCACGGTTTTTCTACATACGCGTTTCCGAATTCAACTTTCGGCTCATTGTATACTTTTCTGCACGCGATAATCGCCTCATCGGATGACGGAAACGGTTTGGCGCGTTTCTGAATAAATATTCATTTGAAGGCCGCAATCCACCATAATTTTTCAAGAATTTGCCTCTATTTCAGGAGCTTTTGGTCACAGTTTATTGGCATCTATGTCTCGAAGCAGGGCCAACAATTGCAAGGCACGAACGCCTGCTTCCGGCATCTTGGTGCTTAATGAGCTAATCGCTCACTATGGCATTGTTTTGAGTAAATGCATCAAGGTGGGGGGCAGTCTGTGTCTATCAGACTGCCCCGTGGGAGAGTGGATAACTTCGAAAAGAGCCACAGATTGTTGCCCGGTCAAAGGCTGGTTCGAGTTCGGCCAGGCCAAAGACACATAATTCGGGGATTCAGCCTGGCCATTATACTGGCCGGGTTTTTGTAATTGCAGGAATCAGGCTGGTGCCGATGCCTCATTCTCCGACACCGCCTTGTCGAACTCTTCCTTGGCATGTTCAAACTGGGACAGCGATTTTTCGACATAGGTCAACACTTCGTCCACATAGCCATCAGTGGACGCAGACCACACCCTGTTTATATAGCGCTCGCCTGCTGCAAAGCTGGACATAATGTCCGCGAAGGCCTGAAGGCCGAATATGTGTTTCATGCTGTCGCGCGCATCGGCAAAGGCATTCAGGTCATCCCTGAACAATTTGTCGATCTCGAACCGCATGTCGTAGGTCGGTACATTTTCCTTGCGCCCATTCAGTGCTTCAAGGTTGCGGACAATGTTGTCCAGGCTTTCACCCAGAACACGCCGGTTGTTCGCAAGCCGGTCGCTGGAGCGCGCGTGCGCCGCCTCTTCGCGCTTGATCAGGAATACCCCGATAATACCCGCGACAATAACCGGCACGAACGTCACCCAGTCCACGTGGGTCTGGTCAAGCGAGGTTAAAAAGGCTCCACCAAGGAAAGCTGCCATGACAATAAGATAGGATATCGTTTTCATCTGTTCTCTCCCTAGTTAGCGTTCATGATAATATTGACAGCGTTACCGACACCCATCAGCGCTTCACCGACAATAAGCCCGGCCGCGATTGGAATGCCTTTGTTGTCGGACCAATGCGTGCCCAGCTTCCGGTCCGTGATTTCGCGGACCAGCGTGCCTAACGAATAGGTCAGCACAATATTGAATGGCAGGTAAAACCCGAGACCAACCGTGATGCCAAGCCCACCCTGAACTGCAGACAGAAGAGCTCCAAGCGCCGCGCCCGCGAGATACTTCTCGATTGGCACATCGCCGCCGGTGATGCCCTGCACCATGGAAGCAAGCGCCTGCCCTTGAGGCGCTGGCAACTTGTCAGACCCAAGGCCGTAGGCTTCATGAAGCGCAAAGATCAGGACGATGATGACAATCGGCCCCAGCCATGCGCCGAAGAACTGACCCATTTGCTGCATGCGCGGTGTTGCCCCCACCAGGTATCCGGTTTTCAGGTCCAGCATCAGGTCGGTTGCCTGGCTCATCGCGACGCAGGTTGCCGCCCCGACAGTGACAGACGCAACGATCGCCTGCCCGGTGTCCATGCCCCCAAAGGTCTGAGTGATCATGATCAGGATGGTGACCGCCACAAGTGTCATGCCGGAAAGCGGTGACCAGTTCGTTCGGCCAATGGCTTCCGAAAGGATAATCCCTGCCATCCATATCCACAGCGTGCCCAGCACCGCCATCATCAGGCCGCGCACAAGGCCGACCTGCTCCGCAGAAGTCACAGCCATCACACCAAGCAGGATCGCCGCACCAACAATGGAGAAATACAAGAGCTTGATTGGCATCTCGTCGCGGCTCATCGCGCTTTCAACCTTGGAGGACGACTGCATCGACTTGACGGCGGAGCGAATAAGAGGGAAGGCGAAAATAACGCCGATAACAGCGCCGCCAATCAGCATGCCGATACCCGTGGGGCGGAAAAGAAGCGTGCGCAAACTGCCCGGATCATTCATCACGACACCATCAATCACCGGGAACATACTGGTCAGGTCCAGAAGGGGCGCAAGCACCCAGTAACAGACATAACCACCAATGATGAAGGCAAGACCCCCGCGCCCCGCGATAAACGCGACACCCGCTGTCATCAGGGACAGATACCAGGTGCCGTTCATATAGTCAGGCAGTCCCAACATCGAAAACAGCGGAAAATTATCATACTCGAAATAGATGGTAATGACATGCACGGCAGCAGATACAACCATCGCGCCAATAAGCAATTTGGCTTTTTCTATGCCCGCACCGGGGGATTTGAGGATAGATGCCACGGCGACACCGCCAGGGTAGGTCAGTCGCTCGAAATCGATCATCTGTTTGCGCAGCGGAATAATAAAGGCAATTCCGAGGAAAGAGCCTGCGATCGCTCCAAATGTCAGAATATAGGGGTCGAAATCGTTGCCGTAGCCCAAAATGAATATTGCAGGCACCGAGAACATCATGCCCGAAGATGCGCCGTTCACAGCACTTGCCACTGTTTGCGTAACGTTGTTTTCAACAATGGAACGGCGGCGCAGAATGCCCCGCAGGATCCCGAAACCCAAAATGGCGGCCAGTTCGGATCCCTCAATCGAAAAGCCCAGCGTCAGCGAGGCATAGCCAATTGAAAGCGCAATCAATACACCGAGAAAATAACCGACAATAACCGCGTGCGGCGATAGTTCAGGATAAGCGCCGCGCGTTAACGGCCCGTTTGTGGTGGCAGCTTGATCTGTCACAGAAAACCCTCCCCAAGGTTAGATGCCTCTTGATCTTAGTCGCTGGCAAAAATATACAATCGACTTGCCAGTTCTTATAATTCAGGCATAGCACTATCACATCCGATAGGGTTGCTCCAATCCCCAAAAACGTGGGGCGACAGAACCAGGCCTCAACCCCCGCGTGAAGGACAATCGCAGATGAACAGCGCGTCATCAATATTTGACCCTGCCTGGCTGAAAAGCCGACTGCGACGTCACGTGCGCGAACTGGTGCGGCTTGCTGTACCGGCGGTGATGATGCGTATCGGGCTCATGGGGCTGGCCATGGTCGACACAGCGATGGTTGGTCATTATGCCACCCAGCATCTGGCATGGCTCAATCTCGCCAACCAGTCGATTATCATGACCGCCCTGGTCACGGGACTGGGTCTTCTTTCCGGCATCATCATCTATACTGCAAACGCATACGGGGCTGCAGATTTCCGCGGGGCGGGCAAAGTCTGGCGTCGTTCCCTACCCTTCTCGGCAGGTATCGGACTGCTGCTCGTGGCCGTTTGCTGGCCTGCAGAAACCTGGTTGACCCTGCTGGGGCAAACCCCTGAAAACGCCCGCACAGGCGGCGAACTTGTGCGCATTCTGGCGCTGGGCCTGCCGGGGCAGGCGTTGTTCGTGAATTGCACCATGTTCCTTGAGGGCATCAAACGCGGCCATATCGGCTTCTATCTGATGGTTGGCGCAAACATTGTTAACCTCATCCTGAACTACATGCTGATCTTCGGCCACTGGGGCGCACCGGAACTAGGGGCAACAGGCTCTGCGTGGGCGTCCACAGGCGTGCGCTGGTTCATGGCGGCCAGTGCCATGCTGTATGTCTGGAACGCGGCATCCCTGCGCAAATTTCGCGTGCGTGAACCCCACGGTCAGAAACTCTCTGAATGGCGAGACCAGCGCCAGATGGGCTATGCTTCCGGCGTTTCCCTTGCCGCTGAGGTTCTTGCCTTCTCTGCCCTCAGCATTTTTTGTGGCTGGCTCGGAACGATACCGCTTGCCTCCTTTGGTGTGGTTTATCAGGTACTCGGCATCCCGCTCATGATCTCGATCGGGGTCGGCGTTGCCTCAAGTGTGCGTGTCGGAATCGCCCTTTCCCGCGGCGATGGACGGGACGCGGCTCTCGCCTCCCTGACAGGTATCGGCATGACCTTTGTTCTGGTGGGTCTGATGGCCGTCGGCATCTATCTGTTTATCAGCACACTCGTCGGTATCTTCACCACAGATGCGCGTATTATTGACCTTCTGGTACCCATGGCGGCGATTTATGTTATGGGGATGCTGTTCGATGCTGTCCAGATGGTCGCGTCGATGATTCTGCGGGGCTATAAGGAAACCTGGTGGCCAACCTATTTGCAGGCCACGGCATTCATATTTGTGATGCTTCCTGCAAGCTATACACTGGGCATTTATCTCGAACGCGGCTTCCAGGGCCTTATGGAGGGTATGCTTGCAGGGGTGATGGTCTCCTTCCTGCTTCAGTTCCTTCGTTTCTTCCATCTCGCAAAACGCGAGATAGCCAAGGAAGCTGGTCTCGCCCGGTAAAGGCACTGCGCGTACCTCCCTTATTTGAACGTGTATTTTAGACAAGCTTTGCCTTGCTTTTACCATTTTGTGATTCAAAATGGAGGGACAAGGAGAAGGGACTTCAACGGTATGAAGACACGTAGCAGACAATTCATGATTGTTGCCAAACTTGCACTCACGGGCTTTGCCAGCTTATGGCTGTCCCAGCCTGCGGCTTCACAATCTGCATTTGGGCAAGGGTTCGCAGACATTATCCAGTCCATGCACAATGGTCTGGACAGCCTGTGGCCGGATGCACTTGAGGTAGACGGCCTGACGTTGCGCGCTGGTGTCGGAATGGGTCTTCTACCAGATTACATCGGGTCCGATGAATATGGACTGCGTGTCGTACCGCTTCTGGAAGCCCGGTATGGTCAAAGACTACGCATTGATGGTGGCCTCGTGACGTATGCGGTGGTTAAAAAAGGCAATTTCGAAGCTGGGCCGCTGCTGAATTTAGCCTTTGGTCGCAGTGAGTCGCGCAGCCCTGTCCTCAGGGGCATCCGCGACATCGATACTGTTTTTGAAACCGGCGCATTCGTTCGCTACAGAAGCAAGGTTGGCATGGTATCGATTGACTTCCGCCAGGCGCTCGGCGACGAGCTTGGACAGTCAATTCGACTGACGGCAGGTCACGGCATATACCAAAGCGGCAAATTCTCTGCAATTGCTGCGGTGCGGGCCCGATGGCTATCTGACAGAGGCATGCAACGCCACTTCGGCGTAACCCCTGCTGATTCGGCAACCTCTGAATTCGGCTTGCCTGCTTTTGCAGCCAGCAGCGGCGTATCCGACGTGAACTTGAATCTGGTCGGGTCATATCACGTCACCGACAGGACACGCTTTGTAGGTTTGATTTCTGCCGGGCATCTTGTAGGGGACGCCGCCGACAGTCCGCTTGTGACAGGTTCGAACGGTTCAGCCTTTCAGACGACTGTCGGGCTGGGCTTCATGACCCAGTTCTAGACGTTACCGTCAAAGCCAGGTTGAAAAGTCCTTCAATGGCTTTTTGTCAATATCCGGCACTTTTACCTCGTCTGCAGGGTACCCGGCCACAACCAGCATGGTTGCATGCTCGTTTTTGGGGCGGCCGCACAGTTCGTTTAAAAAACCCATGGGGGACGGCGTGTGCGTTAGCGTCGCCAGGCCGGCGTTATGCAACGCTGCGATCAGGAAACCGGACGCAAGGCCGGCGCTTTCATGCACATAATAGTTTTTGGTGCGCTCTCCCGTTGCTTCATCAAGGCCATACGACTGGCGGAAAACCGCAATCAACCAGGGCGCTGTTTCAAGGAAAGGCTTGTGTTCGTCTGTGCCAAAGGGCACGAGATCTTCCAGCCATTCTTCTGACGCACGGCCTCCATAAAAATCGCGCTCTTCCTGCTCTGCAGCTTCTCTGAATTTTGCTTTCATGGCCGGGTCAGAGATCGCAGCAAAATGCCATGGCTGTTTGTTGGCACCTGAGGGGGCCCTGCCAGCCGTCAGTATGGCGTTTTCAATAACCTCGCGCGGCACATCCCTGTCAGAGAAATCGCGCACGGTCCTGCGGCGCTTCATCAGGTCGAGGAAATCGGCGGACCGTTTCAGCATTTCGTCCGGTTCGCGGTGAATGAAGGTGGTGTGGTCAACAAACTTGGCCTCTGACATGGGCAATGCTCTCGATCTGCGTAGGTTAATTTACCTGTGGTAAGTTTTTTGGTGTTAAGGCTTAATAGGCGAGCACGCATGCGCAAGGCAATGATGAAAAGGGTTTAGCGATAAAAGCCGTGGCCAAACAGTTTCTTACAAGTGGACAGGATGCACTGGAACGCCTGCTGGTTTGCGCAGTATTGGTTTTTTCTTTCACTGTCCCGCTGCTTGCGCAGGGAATAGTCCTGAAGCCCGCAGATGTTCTTGGTCCTCTGAACGAAGAGGCAGGCAATGTGCAGGTTTTTTATTTGAACGGGCTGGACACTCACGGGCTGGAAATCTTCGGGGACAGACCCGTCGAAACTGGAAGTTTCAGCAAGACACTTTTGGCCTTGCTGACCCTAAGACTGGTAGATCAGGGAACCATCTCGCTCGACACGACGGTTTCCGACCTTCTGCCGGATGTCGTGCCTGAAGATGCTTTTCAGGCGGCGATCACCATCCGACATCTGCTGCAAGAGATTGCAGGCTTTGCGACACCTCCACTCTCACTTGAGCATCGACAACTTCGCGCGCCCTATACGGATGATCAGTTGCGGCGATTTGCTATTCGCCAACGAAGCCCGGCACAGCTCAGTACACACGACCCGGTAGGCTGGGCGGTTCTGATCAGGGCGCTCGAATCTGCGAGCGGGCGAACACTCGCTGATCTGCTGATTGACGAAATCCAGACACCGCTTGCCATAAACGACCAGGCGCTGGTGGTCCGACAATGGTCTTTCGCCGCAACCTCCATGCCTGTTAAAGCAACCCTGACAACAGGGGCGCTTGCAACAGTTGCGCGGCTGCTGATCCGTAACCGCGACAGGGCAAATCAGCTTTTTTTGTCTCGCGCGTCCTATCAGGCGATGATTTCCGGCGCAGCGGCTTTCAGATTGCATCCGGATGCCAATCCTGCCTCGTTGGGGTTGCGGTTAAAAGGTGGGGGAAAACAACGCTGGATGGAACCGCTGAACGCTCAGTGTGACGAGCCGTTTGGGTTGACCGCCTTTCCCAGAGAAGGCGTTGTGTTTATCGGCATTGGACCGGGGCCATGTACACCAGTCAGCGTAAGGGCCGTCAGCCTTGAGCAGGCATCCGCCTTTTTCCCGGGGCGCCCATTGCCGCAAACGGATGGACCGCCGCTGGCACGCCCCAGCAAGCTGGAAGGGCGTTATATCACTGCCGAACAATCCCCTGCTGCACTTGCAGACCGATTGACTGTTATGGAATCAGAGGCCATCAACATATTTGGCTACAACGGAGATGAGGTTCGCTTTCGCCGCACTGGCGGTATGGTGGAAATCTACACACAGGCACAAGCGTACCAGTTCAGCGGCCAGCGCGCAGGCACAGCGCCTCTTCTGTTCAGTCCATTCAAACTTGGCGGATATCTGAAGGTTGGCGATCAAACCTATCGCCGGGCCGATATTCTTGGGGCAACAGCACCACTGAAAAGCATGATCCCGTGGGCGCTTCTGGTCCTCGCAACAGCGGGCTGTTACGCTGCCAGCACACGACCAAAGCCATGGCGGCGCATGGGGCAGTTTGCTCTGGCCGGCAGCCTCCTTGTTGCCACGGGGCTATACGCAGAAATGCATTTCTGGCCTGCAGTCCTGTATGAAATGGGCCAGCCATGGCTGATCACTCTGTGGCGGTTTGGCTTAAACATCGGGCTTATGCTCGTGCTTTCACTCCCTATGTTTGTTCTATCGTTTGCGCGCAAGAAAACCATCCCGACCCAAGGGGCCGCCATACTCATAGCGCCTCATCTGGTTGCTGTCGCCGTTTCCGCACTGGTAGTGTTTTTCACCCTGGTGCTTTGGGGCGTCGCCGGCACCTTTTCGCCCTATTGAAGCCCCGATTGCTCTCCATCTTATTGATGCTTGATTTTGCGCACTCGCCTGACTAGGGTCGCTGCCATGATTTTTGCGCCACTCCATAAGCGAATGTGCTGTCGAATGAGCCGCCCGGTTTCCATTGGAGACCGGGACCTTGCCGTTCGACCACACCGCCATTCGCTTTTTGGAGTTGCCCCTCATGGATGCATCCTTTCATAGATTTGATCTTTTGATCACCCGCTCACCGTCGGCTTTATTGACAATTCTCTCTGCTTTTGCCGATCTGTCCGTTGTGCCTGTCAGCGTCAAAACCCGCCAGCATATGAACTCGCTGCAATCGGTCACGATTGTATTGAAGCAATTGGCGGACACTGACGCTCGTGGTATCGAGAAACAACTCAGGCACGATGCCGTCGTGCAAGCCATTAGCCTCGAACATGTGATTACCTAGATGAACAACTTCCAGTTAACCAACACACACATCCGCGATCAGCTTTCTGAACTGGCAACAAAAGACCACCAGGTGGAAGCAGCGCTGGATCTGGTGGGTTTTCCGCCCGAGCGCGTGCGTGACCAGTCCTTCGGTATTTTCCTGCGGGTTATTGTAGGCCAGCAGCTCTCGGTGAAAGCCGCAGCCACCATCTTTGGCCGAGTGGAAATGCTGGTGGGCGAAAATTCGGGCCCGGCGGACTTCTCGGAAATTCCTGATGATGCCTTGCGTACCGCGGGGCTATCCAAACAGAAGATTGCCTACGTGCGCTCGCTGTGTGCCACAGTTAGTGACGGCACGCTCGACATCGCGGCGCTGCCCGGGCTGACGGATGAAGAGATTGTAGCGTCCATCACCGCCGTCAAGGGCCTGGGGGTCTGGAGCGCGCATATGTATATGCTCTCGTCGCTTGGTCGCCCGGATGTCTGGCCCGTAGGAGACCTTGCCGTGCGGGTCGGGGTTGGACGTATCATTGGGCTTGAGGAACGCCCGACTGAAAAAGAAACCCAGGAAATCGGTGAGCGCTGGAGACCCTATCGCAGCGCAATTGCATTACTGGCTTGGCACTTCTATTCAAACGCGCCATTCTAGGGCTCTCAGAGCAACACCAATTCCCCGGAGAATGCCATGACCGACTTCCTGAAGCTGACCGATACACTTTCTGTTGCCCCGCAAATTTTCGAAGATGACATTACAAAAGCGGCCAGCGAAGGTTTTGGCATGATCATCAACAACCGCCCAGACGGCGAGGAAGCGGGCCAGCCGACCAATGCCGAACTTGCAGAGGTTGCGGCAAACCAGGGTATCAAGTGGGCCCATATCCCGGTTGTTGGCGGTCAACTGACCATGGAAGGCATTGAACAGATGGCGTTTGCGCTCCGCGATGGTACAGGCGATAGCAGTGACGGCAGGGTTCTGGCCTACTGTCGTTCGGGCACGCGCTCGTGCACGCTTTGGGGCCTTTCAGAAGCTTATACCGGCGGCATGGAAACAGACCGGATTTTGCACCTTGCCAGTAGCGCAGGTTATGACCTTTCCGGCATGGCACCCACACTCGAGCACCTGCGCCAAAGCGCAGGCAGCCAGACACAGAGCTAGGGCTTTACGCCAAAGCAGTTCATCAGGAACATATATTCCTCGGCGACTTCATAGTAACGCTCGAACCGGCCGGACTTTCCACCGTGACCCGCGCCCATGTTGATTTTCATCAACAGCAGGTTGTCATCGGTCTTGAGGTTGCGCAATCTGGCCGTCCATTTCGCGGGCTCCCAATAGGTAACACGCGGGTCGTTTAGGCCACCGGTTACCAGCATCGGCGGATAATCTTTGCTGGCTAAATTACTGTAAGGACAGTAATTTTTGATGGTTTGATAGGCTTTTTCGTCTTCAATAGGGTTGCCCCATTCGGGCCATTCGATGGGCGTGAGCGGCAGATCAGCATCCAGCATGGTGTTCAGCACGTCGACAAACGGCACGTGCAATACGGCGCCTTTAAACAGCTCCGGTGCCTGATTAAGCACAGCGCCCATCAGTTCACCGCCAGCGCTGCCGCCTGAAATACTGATGCCGCCGGGCACGGCGTAACCTTGTGCTGTCAGGGCTCTCGCGACATCGACGAAGTCATTGAAAGTATTGGTCCTTTTCTCGAGTTTACCGGCATTGTACCAACCCTTGCCAAGTTCATCGCCGCCGCGGATATGCGCAATGGCGTAAATAAAACCACGATCAAGAAGCGATAGTCGAGGTGCCGAAAAAGACGGACTCATGCCAAGGCCGTAGGCACCGTACCCATATAAGTGCATGGGAGCATTGGTGTTTTTCTGCCAGTCAGCCTTGTAGATCAGGCTGACGGGAACGCGGGCACCGTCGCGAGCGGTGACCATCAAACGCTCGGACCGATATTGGCTGCGGTCATAGCCTGAAGGGATCTCCTGCACCTTGCGCACAATGGCCTCGCCCGGCTGCAAAGCCTTGCTGACCGGGATATCAAGCACGGTTGGTGGTGTCAGAAGACTGGAAAACGAAAGGCGGACAAAACCCTGATCGGGTTCATCGTTGTTGTCTAGCCCAACTTCATAAACCGCTTCCTGCATGGGGATCTGTGTGGCGCTTCCATCCCACGACAGCAGCGTTATCTGATCCAGTCCATCAATGCGGTCCTCTACTACAATGAAGCCGTCGAATGCCTGACAACCATGGATATAACGCGTGTTTGTGCCTGAAAGTTGTTCAAGCCAACTATCTTCACCCGGCATTTCGCCAGTGGTGAAGATGCCATAGTTTTCATGGTTTTTATTGGAACGAACCACAAAGCGGCCCCCGGCATGATCCACGCTATAATCATGGTTTTCCCGGCGTTCACTGATCAAAAAAGGAGTAAAACTTGCCAAAAAAGCGGTCGAACCCGTCGTTTCCGTAGCCAAACTCGCCTTTTTCAGACCCAGAACCCGGTTTTCCGCGGTCACATGGTCGGCGGTGCGAATGACCAGATAGTCATTTGATGAGCTGGCATGAATATGCACAAAAAAGCTCGATGCGGTTTCTTCATACACAACCGGGTCGTTGTTGCCGCCAAGGTGGTGCGCCCGCACCTGGTAGGGTCGCCATTCCCTTGATACCCGGACGTAGAAAAATGTCTGGCTGTCGCTGGCCCATACCAGTTCGCCAGACGTTTCTTCAATGCTGTCGGAAAGTCGTTCTCCGGTCTTCAGGTCCCTGACTGCAACGGTGAAACGCTCGGACCCGTTGGTGTCTGCACTGGTTGCCAGATAGCGCCCGTCGGGGCTGACAACAAGCGCGCCGAGCTTGAAATATTCCAGGCCGTCTGCAGCGGTGTTTTCATCATAGAGAATATCCCACGCGGCCCCTGAAAACGGGTCATCGGTTCGTGGGCGGAAATACCAGGTACGATATTGCTTGCCCGGCGTGAAAGCCCAGCGGAAATCGTAAGGCCCCCGCTGCCAGGGCACACTTTCGTCGTCCTCGCGCACCCTGCCCTTGATCTCGTTGAACAACGCATCAATAGCGGGCTTGTCTTCTTTTGTTACGGATTCGTAATAGTCATTTTCTGCCGATAGATATGACAGAACTTCCTGATCGGTTACGTCAGGATAGCCGGGGTCCTTTAGCCAGAAGTACGGATCTTCCATGGTGTCGCCGTGATGGCTGAAACTGTGCGGTTTGGTGGCCGCAACGGGAGCGGCAAGGGATTTGGGCGCTTTGAGCATACTATCTTCTTCTGGTCTTGAAGGACATACGGGCATCATGAACCTCACCCCTAGAAGAACCATCCGGTCCTGTAAAGCAAAAGTCCGCTTGCAATCCTGTGGGGGCACAGGCACAAACATTGCCGAACACGGGCGCGGTGGGCACCGCACAAATCAAGGCTGGACAGGACCGACATGACAACAAACCCTGAAAATATGAGCGCATTGCGCGCCGAGCTGAAATCACGCGGCCTGAACGGCTTTATCGTGCCCCTGACGGACGAGCATATGAGCGAATATGTCGGTGCCTATGCGGGCAGGCTTGGCTGGCTTACCGGGTTTGGTGGCAGTGCAGGCAATGCTGCAGTGCTGACAGACAGCGCAGCCATTTTTGTTGATGGCCGCTACACCCTGCAAGTACGCGAGCAGGTCAATGCCGATATTTTCGCCCCCCTGCATTTTCAGGAATATCCCCTGCTGAAGTGGGTCGCAGACCATGCCGGTGAAGGCGCGAAAGTAGGATACGACCCCGAACTTGCCACCATCGGCTGGGTAGAGGACGCGGCCGCACAGCTTGCCAAAGCAGGCATTGAGCTGGTGGCGGTTGACCGCAACCCCATCGATGCCGTGTGGACCGCCCGGCCCGCGGAACCGCTGAACCCTGTTGCTGCCCACGATGACAGATATGCAGGCCGGACGGCGGCTGAAAAACGCGCTGATGTTGCGGACGTGCTTGCAGCCGAAGGCGCAGACGCCGCCGTTATCACCATGCTGGACAGTGTGGCCTGGGCCTTCAACATCCGATCGAAAGACGTGGAAAACACACCGGTTGCGCATGCCTTTGCTGTTTTGCGCGCCGACGAAAGCGCCACGCTGTTCGTCAACCCGGAAAAAATGAATGAGGCCGTGCGCACCGCCCTTGGCAACCGGGTTTCTATAGAACCGCGCAGTGCTTTTTACACGCATCTGGCAGAGCTGGGCGCCGAGGGCAAAACCGTGCTGGTGGACCGGGTGACCAACAACGCCAAAATCTTCAAAACGCTGGTTGATGCCGGCGCGGCTCTGGTGGAAGGCGAAGACCCCTGCATCCTGCCGAAGGCCGTGAAAAACACCACAGAGCAGCAAGGCGCGCGCGACGCACACATCCGTGACGGTGCCGCCATCACAGAATTTCTTCACTGGCTTTCTGTGGAGGCCCCAACCGGCACCGTCGATGAACTGAAAGCGGTTGCCAAGCTTTGGTCGTTCCGCCAGAAGCGTGACCTGATCACAGACAACAGCTTCGACACCATCTCGGCTGCCGGGCCGAACGGCGCGCACTGTCACTATCGGGTGGACGAAAACAGCAACCTGCCGCTTGAGATGAACAGCCTGTATCTTGTTGACAGCGGCGGCCAGTATCTGGACGGCACCACCGACATCACCCGCACCATCGCGGTGGGCAAGCCCACCGATGAAATGCGCGAGAATTTCACCCGCGTGCTCAAAGGGCATATTGCGCTCGCCACCGCAAAGTTCCCGAAAGGCACACCGGGCATGGCGCTCGATGCGCTGGCGCGCCGTCCCTTGTGGGACATCGGCCTTGATTATGACCATGGCACCGGCCACGGCGTTGGCTCTTTCCTTGCGGTGCACGAAGGCCCGCAGCGTATTGCCAAAGGCAGTTCCGATGTGGCGCTGGAGCCGGGCATGATCCTTTCGAACGAGCCGGGCTACTATAAAGCGCACGAGTATGGCATTCGCATTGAAAACCTGGTGCTGGTAACAGCAGCCTCCACAGACCCGGAAGACCGGGGCATGATGCAGTTTGAAACGCTGACGCACGCGCCCATTGACCGCAATCTGGTGAATACCAGCCTGCTGACTAAGGGCGAACTGGCGTGGCTGAACGCCTATCATGCTGATGTGTTCAGGAAGATCAGCCCGCTTGTAGACGGCGACGCACTGGCGTGGCTGGAGGCTGCGACAGAGGCGATAAAGACTGACTTTCGGCTCACCTGAGTTCGACAGCCAGTGAGTCACCTTGACTCATACTGCAAGGAACTCTTAGTGTACTAAGTATATTAAGGTCGGTAGGGTCGATGATTATAGTAAGCCAAGAGTATGCATTATAGTTTGACAAACTAGCTTGTAAGGAACACATCATGGATGACACTCTTGAGGAAGCTATAAACTCAATTGCCGCTCGTGGAACAATATGTTTCCTCGGAGCAGGCTTTTCCATAGATGGACGTGACGCCTACGGGCAAAACCTTCCGACATCAAATGAGCTGGCGGCGGAGATATGCGCAGTAATAGGCATTCCTGCCGACAGCAATCAATCACTCTCCAGCCTTGCGGAGTATTGTCAAACGGATCCACTGTTAGCGCCAAAACTCAACGAATTATTGCTCAAACGACTTACCGTCTGCGACCCTTCGCCTAGCCAGAAGCTGTTACTTGGCGCCCCATGGCGGTCCATATTTACAACTAATTTTGACGACTTGGTGGAAAGAGCGCTTCCATCAGAGCAATGCCAGATCATTGGGCCGACCATAGATGTACATCGCGTAAACCCCAGCAAGCTCCCCATATATTACTTACATGGTAGAATTTTAGATTTAACAGAAGCCGCCACATCCCCAAACCTAGTCTTGGCAGAAAGCAATTATTTAGGGCTGCATCAACGAAACAAAAACTTATACTCAATGCTTCTCAATGAGGTGCATTGTGCGCGCAAGATATTCTTCATCGGCTGGTCCGCGCAGGACTTAAAAATAGCAGAGGCATTGCTAGCGGCAAGTGAGCATATACGACACAAATCGGTTGTAATTTGCGGCCCCAACGAAGACATAATTACAGTTAAGAACCTTGAGAAATACGGTGCCGTCTATCCTATCGGCTTAAGTGGGTTAACAGATCTATTCCCGACTGATTTTAGCGCAAAGGATATGGAAGAAAACCTATCATTTGTTAAAAAAGTCGAGAGAAGCAATGCCGCAAATCAGATCGAAAGCGATGATCTGGACCATCTAATACTAACGGGAGAATTTGACCTTTCCAAGTATCGCAAACAAAAGAGCTCTGATGGTGACGACAGACGCTATTGCATCGAGCGCTCAAAAAACCTGGAAGAAATATTTAAAACTTCCAGCGAACATATTCAAAGGTTTCTTGTTACAGCAGATATAGGAAATGGAAAGACTACTTTTCTCGAACAAGTAGCATACAGCGGGCTCGAACGTGGATATGACGTTTTCATCGCCGATAACAAGCTTCAAGAAACATTTGATGAACTCGAGTTGTTACTTAAAAAACCGTCTCGGCAAATATTTATTGTGGATGACATCGTTCGAAACAAAGCCTTGGCTTCGTTCATAGGTAAACGATTACCCGATCTAAGCATGCTCATCTGCTCCAGCAGAGGAGAGTTCGATGGCGGACAGTTTGAGAACGTTTCAAATATTTTGGGCGGCGCGACGAAAGAAGTAGATATAAATGAATTGACTGACCAAGAGTTAATACAATGGGATTCCCTGCTAGAAAATTGGGGTTACTGGGAAGATAAAATAGCCCTGCCAGACGAAGGCCGTCTGCATTTCTTGAAACAAGACTGTGGTGCAGAAAACAGGTCCGTCATTTTATCAATTTTTAGATCATCAAGCGTTTCTAAGAAAATCGATTCTCTAGTGAACTTGTTTATTAACTCCAAACCGCAGCATCTGAATTCATTTATTGCCATTTTAATCAGCTCTCTGTGTCAAAATCACGTGGAGTGGTCCAACATCGTTCAGTGGCTAGGGATTGATGAAAGTGGGTTCAAGAAGGATATTCTCGACAGCGATGTATTAGATTTCATGTCGGACAGAAGGCAATGGCACAGATTCACTTCAACTCAGTTGGCAAGCTATATATTCCGGAGTTACAGCTTCGACGAAGAAGTAATCGTTAGAATTTATACTGAAATCGTAAAAAATACTGCTCAAAGTGCAAACGATCCAAGGTCCGGTGACGAATTCAAAGAGAATATGAAGGAATTGTTAAAGTATCGGTTTCTAACTGGATTGTTCGGTGACGATGCTTCAGCATTGTTATCAATTGAAGCCGTATACCGGAAGCTTCGAGACGTTCCACGCATAAGACAAAACGACCAATTTTGGTTACAATTTTCGATGTCTAAGCTGGCAATCAACAATCTGGAAGATGCTGAAAAGTACATCAACACAGCGTTGGGAATTGCAAAAGGGTACGGTCTTGACTACTCGCCGCATCAAATTTTGGATCAGAGGGTTCGCCTTTACCTTCAAAAAAACAGCCAGAAAAAAGGAGTCTTCAACACCATAGAACTCAATCAAGCGTTAGCAGACCTGACTGATTCGCTGCATCACAAAGACTCTGACTTAATTTATCCGATGCGGTCAGCTACATATTTAGATACTCTAATAGATATGCAGGTTGAGGAATTTGACGAACGCCTGAAACAAAAAATGCTATCAACACTCGAAGAAATGCGAAGCGAAATAAGAGACATAAGCAGGTTACCGCGTTCTCGTCGAGGAGAGACTAAAAAAATCAAAGATGCAGTTAACAATGCAATTATGAATCTTAAATATTCCTGAGCTACCCCTCTATCACCTCAAATTCAGTGGTGATTTCCGCCAGCGCAGCCATCTGGGCGGAGGCAGAGCAGTATTTTTCCATCGATAGCTGGATCGCACGTTCCACATGCTTGGGGTCGATATTGCTGCCCTTCACGAAAAACCTGGCGTGGATTTTATTGAAATAACGCGGGTGCTCGTCCACGCGCTCGCCTTCCAGTTCAACCCAGCAATCGGCAACATCCTGCCGGGCCTTTTTCAGGATCATCACCACATCAATGCTGGCGCAGCCGCCCATGCCGAGCAGCAACATTTCCATTGGGCGGATGCCCTTGTCGTTGCCGCCGCTCTCGATGCCGGCATCCATCACCACAGAATGGCCTGTGGGGCTTTCACCGATGAAGGTCATGTCGCCCGCCCATTTGATCACGGCTTTTTTGCTTGCTGCTTCTGTCATGTCTGATCTCTTTTCTGTGTTTGCGCCCGTAAATTCGGCGTTTTCATGCCTTGCCTGCTCTTTTGGTCGCGGGGTCTGCACGGGTTGCCGCATGGCGGTTCGTTTCACCAGCATTAGCGATTAGCAGGAAGATACGCAAGGCTTGGTAATGGCCCGGCACGACAGCAGCAAAAACGCGATAGCGATACACTCCCCAAAAGATAAAAAAATTGCCCGCGCCCGACCAGACGGGACGGCGCGGCGCAAGCTAATTCCGGGTTCTGCCCGGATCCGCATAGCCCTGTTGAAAAAAGGCTATGCAAGGAAAGGCACGCTTACTCGAGGAAAGGCACGCCGGCGTCGCCCGATTTCCATTGCGGATACTTCTGCATGATGCTGGAAAAAATCGGTGAGGCCACATGCCCGCCAAGCCAGCGGTTGAGCGCAGCAAAGCGCGGTGATTGCATCCAGTCTGCGTTGCGCTCGTTCGCGGCGCTCACAAACTGTCGCACAAACGGGAAGATAGCAATATCAGCGAGCGTTCGGCTATCCCCCATCAGATGCGGGCTTTCGCTCAGGCGCTCGTTCAGCGCCAGCAGATAAGGCTCTATCGCGGTGCGGTGCTCTTCAGGGTCGGCGCCTTCGTAGCGGGTCGCGTATTTGAAGCGGTCCAGATGGTGTTTGAACGGGCCGTCATTGTCTTCAATCAGCCTGCCTATCTCTACGCGCTGCTCCGGCCGGTCCGGCAGGAGCCAGCCTTCCGGGTCTGACTGCGCCAGCGCCCAGTGCATCACATCGATGCTTTCGTCAATTACCATGCCATCATCCAGAACCAGAACAGGCACGGTGCCTTTGGGGCTGGCTGCCAGCATTTGCCCGGGTTTATCCCTGAGCACTACTTCCCGCAGCGAAACCCGCACGCCCGAAATCACAATTGCCATGCGCGCCCGCATGGCATAGGGGCAGCGGCGGAAGCTGTATAGGATGGGCGTGGATTCGGTCATGTCGGTTTATCTTGTCTGTCCCTCATTGGCCTGTCCCTGCCGGCATTGCGGGCGGGTTGGTCTATTCCCCCTCCACCGGCTGATCGGACCGGGGCGGAGCCGAAACCCCAATATGCAGTTCGCCGCGCGCTTTCGCCAGTGCAATCTGCTTTTGCCGCTCGGCAAATCGAGCTTTTTGCGTTTCGCTGGTTTCGTCATAACAGTGCGGGCAGGCGATACCATGGGTGTAGTGCGGGCTTTGCTTGTCTTCGTCGCTGATGGGGCGGCGGCAGGCATGGCACATGTCATAAGGGCCGGGGGTGAGGCCATGCCCAACCGAGACCCGGTCATCAAATACAAAGCATTCACCCTGCCACAGGCTTTCGTCTTCGGGCATTTCTTCCAGATACTTCAGGATGCCGCCTTCCAGATGGAATACCTCGTCGTAGCCCTGCTGTTTCATGAAAGCGGTCGATTTCTCGCAGCGGATGCCGCCAGTGCAGAACATGGCAACTTTTTTCGGCTTTTTCAGCTCTGCTTCATGGTCTTCTGCCCACTTCGGGAACTCCCGGAAAGACTTGGTTTGCGGATCCACCGCCCCTTTGAAGGTGCCAATGGCGACCTCATAATCATTGCGCGTATCCACAACCATCACATCCGGGTCGGAAATGAGGGCATTCCAGTCTGCGGGCTTCACATAGGTGCCAACGATGGCGTTAGGGTCTATGCCCTCGACACCCATGGTGACAATCTCCTTCTTCAGGCGCACCTTCATGCGCGGAAAGGGCGGCTCCTGTGCCCAGCTTTCCTTGTGCACGAGCCCCGAGAACTCAGGCCTTGCATTCAGATAGGCAAGCACGGCGCGCAGACCCGTCTCCGGCCCGGCGATGGTGCCATTGATGCCCTCTTCGGCCAGAAGGATCGTGCCCCTGACCTCATGGTCGAGACAAACAGCCTGCAGCGGTGCCTGCAGATCCTTGAAATGCGGCAGCGCAACAAACTTGTAAAGCGCCGCAACAAGATAGGGTTGGGATTGGTCGGTCATTGGTATTTCACTAGCAAACGATTTTCATTCGGCTGGGGTTATAGCCCCGCGCAGGCGGCTTGTAAAATACTGTGGAAACCCTGCGACGACGCGCCTCATGGCAAGGCATGCACGACGTGAAGACACCATGCAGTTGCAACGCACTCTCAATCGCAACAAAAGTTCTTTTTTTATGATATATTACATATAGTTAGCAGATATTATGCCTTGCCAAATATACCTGCCGATGCTATGGTCTGCGGCGAATATCACCTCTCCCCCCTGTGCACAAAAGGAGTTCCCCCCGTGAAAGGCGATAAGAAAGTTATCCAGCATCTGAACGTGATTCTGAAAAACGAACTCACGGCCATCAACCAGTATTTCCTGCATTCCCGGATGCTCAAGGACTGGGGCATGACCAAGCTGGGCGACAAGGAATATGAAGAGTCTATCGACGAGATGAAGCACGCCGATCAACTGATCGAGCGCATCCTGTTCTTGGAAGGCCTGCCCAACCTGCAAGACCTTGGCAAGCTGATGATCGGCGAGAATGTAGAAGAAATTCTCAAATGCGATCTGAAGATGGAATATAATGGCCACAGCGACCTGAAGGACGCGATTGAGCACTGCGAAAGCGTGCGCGATTATGTTTCACGAGACCTGCTGGCGCACATCCTCGAATCGGAAGAAGAGCATGTGGACTGGCTTGAGACACAACTGTCCCTGCTGGATAGCATGGGCTTGCCGAACTATGTGCAGTTCCAGTCTTCCCCCGAGGAAGGCTAGGCTGACCGGATATAAGGCGGGGCGCCAAACCGGCGTCAGCCTGCATAATTCAGACAAACAAAAAGCCGCCTCATTTTGGGGCGGCTTACTTTATGCACAAGCTGTGATCTTCGCTATTCCGCAGCGAGCACTTTCTGATGCGGCAGCTCTGACGCCACAATGTCGTTGGCGCAATCCGAACATGTTCCACAGCAAAAACCGTTACCGAGGGAAAGATACGCTTCCTCTGCGGTTTTCACGCCGTTCTCGCGAACTGCGGTCTTGATCTCTTTGTCTGTGTATCCGTTGCACAAGCATACGTACATGGTGTGTCGTCCGTCCGTTCCGCAAGCCACCATAAGGTAGCGACCATTTGTCTCAACAAAGCTACTAATACTGAGAACCGTTATCACTATTAGTAACTATCCCTTACCCGATAATCAAGACAGAAAATGCGACTTAGTCGCAATAAACCGATAAAATGCACCTTATGGGTGTTTATTGCATTCTGTTAGTGTATTATTGCTAACATAAAGGCTGCCTGCCTTGCGCAGAACAGCGTGGATACAAACATAAAGGAATAACAACAGCCGCCAGCAACGGCGATTCGGCCCAACCGGGTAAGGTGCAAAAAAGGTGCTGCCATGAAAATGTCAAAAACCGGGCTTATCTGGTGATTGTAATATTTGCAGGATACTTTATCTGCTGTAAAAAATCAGAAACAGCTCTTACGGGCTGACGACAATGAACACCCACTGACGCGAGGTGTTGCGGGACGACAACAGGAGAGGGTTATGCCCTTCGATATCACACGGTTTGAACCAAAGCGTGTCGCTTTGTTTTCAGGCAATTATAATTATGTGATGGACGGACCGGTCCGTGCCCTCAACAAGCTTGTCGCTTATCTGGAAGCACGCGGCACCGAAGTTCTGGTGTTCGCGCCAACAGCGAAGAAAGCAGCGTTTGATCATTGCGGCACGCTGGTTTCCGTGCCTTCCCTGCCTCTTCCCGGCCGCGGAGAGTATCGTGTTGCGCTGGGGATGCCCAAATCTGTTCGCGAGCAGCTGGAGGCTTTCAACCCTGACCTCGTACATCTGGCGGCACCAGACTGGCTTGGCCATGCTGCCCTGGCGTGGGCCGAGAGCAAAAAGGTGCCCGCAGTTTCATCGTTCCACACCCGGTTTGACACCTATCCGCGCTATTATCATATGCGCTGGCTTGAAAAACATGTCACAGCCTTCATGCGGCGGTTTTATCATCGCTGCGAACAGATTTATGTGCCCTCGCCCTGCATGGCACAGGTTCTGGCAGAACAGAATATGTCGGACAACATCGGCATCTGGAGCCGGGGCGTTGATGCAACGCTTTTCAATCCAGACCGGCGGGACATGCGGTGGCGGCAGGAAAATGGTATTGCGGACGACGATATCGTCATCGCATTTGTGGGTCGGCTGGTGCTGGAAAAAGGCCTCGGCATTTTTGCCGACACCCTTGATTTGTTGGCACAGCGCGGTCACCGCGTGAAGGCCCTGATCGTTGGCGCCGGGCCCGAGCGCGAGCGTTTCGAGGCCCGCCTGCCGGACGCCGTTTTCACCGGCTACCTGAACGGCAACAAACTGGCGCGTGCCTATGCGTCATCCGATATCTTTTTTAACGCCAGCGTCACCGAAACATTTGGCAATGTTACGCTGGAGGCCATGGCTTCGGGGCTGCCGCTGGTGTGCGCGGACGCAACCGGAAGCCGCAGCCTTGTTCAACATGGCAGCAATGGCCTTCTTGCCAAATCCGTGACACCGGACGCGTTTGCAGACGCCCTTGGCCTCATCATCAGTGACCCGGCCTTGCAGCAGAGCATGCAAGCTGCCAGCATGGCCGAAAGCACTGCTTACACCTGGGACGCGGTTCTCGGTCGACTTTACGACCAGTACCGGGATGTGCTAGCTGGCTACGCGTCGGATACGACGCGAAAAAACCGCAACAGGCATTCACAGCCAACCGTAAGTGCCGCGGAATAAGAGGCATCCGACCAACACAGCTGCCAGCTTGCAGCCAGAATGGATCGCCCGTCAGGAAGCTCTGCTCACCATGGATTTAGCCCAGATAAAATCACTGATAGATACAGCGCGCGAGAAAACCCTTTTCAGGCGCTTGATCAAACTGGTGCAGGTGTCTGTCATCGCCGGGGTGAGCTATTACCTGACCCGGAAAGTTGCCGCCATAGGCTGGCAGGATGTGATGAGCGCGCTGCCCACAACGCCGTGGTTCTACCTCTGTCTTCTGGGCATGTATTTTGCTCATCCAATTGGCGAATGGCTTGTTTACCGTACCTTGTGGGGGGCACCTGTCGCCCGGCGCCTGGATGTTTTCCTACGCATGCGAGTTTATAACGCGGCTGTCATGAGCTATTCCGGCGAGGCTTACCTGGGTCTTTGGGCCAATAAAAACCTCGACCTTCGCAAACGCAGCATCCTTGCCAAAATTAAAGACAGCCAGATCCTTTCCGCCCTTTCCTCAAACAGCCTGACCATTGCTCTGGTGGTCCTGTTGTTCATGTCCGGCAAGTTGGGCATCTTCACGGGTGCCGACCCGTCCTACCCTACCTATGTTGCTGTCGCTCTGGGGTTAGGCCTGGTGCTGATCCCTCTCGTCATCTGGTTCCGCAAGCAGATATTGTCGCTTGAACCCGCTGTCGCCCGGCGCGTGTTCATGATCCATTTTTCCCGGCTGGCGATTGTTGTGGGATTACAGGTTGCAAGCTGGTCTGTCGTTTTGCCAGATGTGCCGATGAACATATGGCTTGTCTTCCTGACAGGCCAATATGTGCTGACACGCATCCCGTTCCTGCCAAACAGTGATTTACTAGTGGCCGGCCTTGGCTTGACCCTGCTCTCGTTTGTTGATGCGCCCCCGGCGGCGCTTGCCGGCATTTTCGTTGCCAGCGGTGCTCTCGCTCAAGTCGCGCACCTTGCGGTTTTCGCCGGCTTGACGGTGCGCGATATCCTGCGCAAAACACCCCCGGCGATCATGGCTGAAACCAAAGTTTCTGCGGTTGAAACCAGAAGCTGAGCCAGCGTCTGACGAAAAACCGGAAAGACAAACCACGCCTGATAGTTGCATATGTGCCAACACTGTCGTTTCAGTGGCACCGCATATATTATTGCGCTAGACTTGCAGGCCAATAGTGGGAAAGAACAGGACAATGCCTGTGCTGGCAAACAGCAATGAGACCACATCGAAGGACGCCGTTTTTGGTGACTTCACCATTTATGACTATGCGGAAATCGACAGTCCGCTGGAAATGGTGAAATTTTTCCTCGACTTTTGGCGCGCCAAAGGCGGGGAAGACAAGACAATCACCCGCGCCGACATCAGCCCCATGGAGCTCAAGCAATATATTTCCCAGGTCGTTTTGATGGACGTTGTCCGCGAAGGTAACGGCTGGAAACTGATTGTCCGGCTTATCGGTGGTCACGTTTCAGGGTTTTACGGCGAGATCACCGGCAAGGATGTACGGGAGATGGATAACACTAAAGCGATTGAACGTATCTATTCGGTATGCAGCCGGATGCTGGAAACCGAGAAACCGATCTATACCGTTGCACCCGCTTTGTCACCGGACCGATCCTATATGGAAGCGCTGGCGCTATACCTGCCTTTGTTCGACGACGAGGGCAAAATCAATAAGATAATGGTTGCGGTCCACGTATCAGCACCGACCCGTCCATGAAACAATCTTGATACAAAACAAAACCGAACAGAAAAACATGACCGAAAAACACACAGCGACAGACGCCAACCGGCTGGATGACCTGGAGATAAAATTCTCCTATCAACAGGAAACCATCGACAGCCTGAACGAGACGATAACCTCCCAGTGGCGTGAAATTGAAGCGCTGCGGCTGCAGCTGCAAAGGCTCGAGGGCAGACTGGTGGAGATGGCCGAATGGCAAGGTGATGCGGGCTCGGAACCACCGCCACCACACTATTGAAATCAGCAGGAAAGGTTTTCCCTTGCACCGTTCAATCGTTCGATTTGCCTTTACGGCAATGGCCTGTATGGCACCATTGTCCGTGTCTCACAGCCAGGACAACAGCCCGCTGACAGACGAAGCCTGCGCCGAACATACTTCCGATGTCGGAAAAGGTTTGTACCGTGTGTGCTTTACATACACCGGGGAAAACTGGACCCATGCCGATGTCGCAGCGATAGCGCTCGACACCGAAAAACCTGTTGCGGTAATACCGGTTCAATATACCCAAAATTCTGCACAGCCCGGTGCCGAAGTGAACGGACAAAACATCGGGTTTGAATGGAACAGCATCACGCAGCAGGAACTCGCACGGCGGTTGTCAGCCGCAGGCTTTTTTGTCCTGACACCGACAATACAGATGTACGGCGAAAACTGGGACGGCTTTCAGGGACTGGAACACTTCATTGCTGGTGTACACAAAGGCAACAAACATGTTCAGACTGTTCTTTTGACAGCAGATGCGCACATTGCCGTTGAACAAAACCCTTTCCCCGGCGCGCAGATGCTGGTGACCGGTGTTCATGAGCGGGATCTGGCCTGGGAGGCACGCATCCAGAAAAATATTGCGCCGTTTTATGAGGCTGTCGGGCTTTCCAATATTGGTGCGCGTATCCGAGGTGGTCTGTCTGATAAGGAAGGCTCGTCAAAAGCCTGGCACCCCCTGATCGAGCGTGCCGCCGAATATGGTGCCACTGTCACCATCATCGAGGCGGCGCAGGCCGTTCAGATCAATGATCTTGCGGGATCAATCGCAGAAGGCCGCACATGGGCTGCGCCTTTGTTCGATGGCATTGTTGCCGGCATGATCGAACATGCCCGTAAAACCGGCTCAGCCCCTAACTAGATATGAACTAGAATAACCACATCGCCGCAAGAACCAGCACCGGCACGCAAATGATGGTGCGAATGACAAAAACCATAAAGAGCTGCCAGGCATTGATGGGCAAACCGACCCTGAGCATCACAAGACCGGTTTCGGACATATAGATCAACTGGCAAAGACTGAGGCCCGCCAGAATAAAGCGCATGGCATCACTCGACAGATCTCCTGCAATCACGGCCGGGATAAACTGATCGATAAACCCGAACACAAAACCAATGCCCACACGCGGCGCTTCTGCGACATCAAACAATGACAGCACCCAGGCAATGGGCGCCCCGATCCATTCACCAAGGACCGAATGAAACGCCAGTACAGCTGCCATGGTTGCCAGCGCCATCATGGGACCTGTCACACCGAAAAGCTGCTCTACAAACATCAGGCTGCCGGAACGCGCCAGCTCAGGCGGGTTGGGTGCTTTAGCAGCCGAAATGATCGCTGTATCATAGCTGCGCCTTAGCAGCGGTTCGTCTGCAGGCGCATCATGTTCATGGCTGCGATCAATACCGTCCTTGTAAGTGTCCGGAATTGCCGACAGCGGGCGCACGCGCGGTGTAATGATTGCACATAGAATGCACGCTACGATCGCTGTCAGATACCAGGGGAAAAACATATGGCTGATTTTACTGACATCCGCGATCACCAGAGCAAATGGCAGCGACACAACAGAAAAATTGGTAGCAATCACCGCCGCTTCCTTGCCGGTATAGAAGCCGCGCCTATATTGCTGGCCGGTGACAAGCACCCCGATGTTCGACGACGAAATAAAGGAAGCGGTCGCATCCACCGCTGAGCGGCCCGGCAAAAGAAAAAGCTTGCGGAACGCGGGCGCCACAAAGGTACCGAAAAATTCCATCGAACCGAATTCGGTCAATAAAGGCATCAGAAAACAGGCGGGGAACAACACGATAGTATAGCCGATACCCACATCGTTGAACATGGCGATCCCTGTGTCTTCCATGCGAACAATCTCGGGCCCTACTTCATAAAGCACCATAAACCCTACAAGGGCGCCAGCGGTGCGCAGCAAAAGCCAGCCCGGTGTGCATTCGGCTACCGCATATAAAAACGGGTGGGATGTTTCCCAGTCGGGTTTGGCTATCACATAATACGCGCCGGCGAACGCGCCAATAATGGTCACCCAAACTACGATATCGAGCAGAATGAAGCCAAATGTCTGCTGCATCCAGCTTGAATAGATCCCGAACAGGATGGTTACGCCGTCTTCTGTGGGAAAAGGCACCAAAAACAGAATGATGCCGATGACCGACGGAATTAGAAACCGCAGGAACGGTTTGAGGCCTCTGGTTTCAATCGCCTCGCCAGCCGCTGCATCATTCATGGTGTTTCCCCTAGCCATTCAGTTCACCCCGTCAGGCGCGACTGTTGTGTCCCCGAACCTCGAGACGTTAAATCGTTTCATCCCGGTTGTCTAACCGGCGCGCGTTTTCCCTCCTGAGACGGAGGACCAGATAATAGGCGAAGGCGGTCGCAACACCGGGGACAAAACACAGAACAATAGCGACCCATCCGTGACGTATTGCAAACACATGCCGCTCATACAAAACCCAGGCAATCAGGATGAAACCGGTGACGATGGCATCAAACGAGTATCCGCTGGAATATGGATTGACGAAGCCGGCAGCAAACGCGCCGACAATATCGCCGCTTTCAATCAGGGGCGGCACGACAACAACGGCAAAGAAAGCCATGAAAACAAGGCCGAGCAGAGCGATCAGTTTTTCAAACACAGATCTGGTCATTTCCTGATTATCGCCTTTTCTATTGCCCTGATACCCTGCGGATCATGCGCTCGTAAAACGCAACAGACCGCCCGAGGCTTTCAATCGCCACACGCTCGTTCGTTCCGTGAAAGCCGGAAAACTGCTCAAGAGACATCACGACAGGGGTGAAACGGAATGTTTCATTGGTGATGTCTGCATAAAAGCGCGAATCTGTTGCACCTACCACAAGGCTGGGTGCAACTGCAATCGGACCAAACGCGTCGCCAAGCGATTTCGAGATCAAATCATAGGCCGCCCCGTTGATATCGGAAGGTGCGGGCGGGTTATTGGGTTTCGCGTAAATGGAAACCTCAACCTCATCACCGGCAAGGTCTTGCGTGCGCTTCAGGATTTCATCAATAGTGTTGCGCGGATGAATGCGAAAGTTAATCAGGGCCCTGGCTTCCTGCGGCAGGATGTTTTCTTTGGAGCCGCCATTGAAAACCGTTGCGGCAGTTGTGGTCCGGTACTGGGCTGCCGTGTAGGGCACCTTTGCCATGTCGGCTTTTACCAGCGGACCGAACAGCCAGAGATTTGACGCAGCAAGCCGCTGCATGAAGGGCATTTCACCCGCAATGGCGTGGAGGTTGGCGGCGTCTGCTTCATCAATTTCGATAGGAAACGGGTTTGATTGAACCCGCTCGACCGCACGCGCCAGCTTGCTGACCGCCGTGTCTGCGCGCGGCGTGGACGAATGCCCGCCGGCGTCACGCGCCAACAGTTCCAATGTGAGGAAGCCTTTTTCCGCGAGGCCAACAACCGCAAGCGGGCCATCAATAAAATCGAGAAATCCGGTCAGGATGGTCAGGCCTTCATCGAGAATCCAGTCAAACTGCACACCCTGGCTTTTAAGTCGTTCGACAATTTTCACAGCACCGCGTTGTCCGGCAATTTCTTCGTCGTGTCCAAAAGCCAGATAGATATCCTGCGCAGGCTGGAACCCTTCTTCTGTCAGTTGCTCAACAGCCTCCATCACAAGGATCACCGTTGATTTGTCATCCAGCGAACCGCGTCCCCAGACAAACCCGTCAGCAATTGCCCCGGAAAAGGGCGGGTATGTCCATGTATCTTCAGTGCCGGGCTCTATCGGCACCACATCCATGTGGCCAAGGAAGCCGACGGGCGCTTTATTGGCGTCACGCCCTTCCCACCGGTACAGTAATGAATAGTCGTTCACCACTTCACGGGAGAGAACCCTGTGCGCATTCGGATACGTGGCTTCAAGCCACGCGTGAAACGCCAGAAACGCGTCCGCCTCCGTTTCAGCCGTGGGCGACCAGGAGATGGTCTTCATCTTTACGGCTTCGCTGAGATGCGCGGCAATTACACCGCTATCATACGCCGGCTCAGGAGCAGGCGGCACATCCAGATACGGCGATGGCAAGTCGTCAGACCGCCATACCGCAACGCCCAACACCAAAACAACCGCCAGCCCTATAGCGACGATAAATTTACCCATGTTTTACTCTCCCCCGAAAGCGTTCCGACCGACATAACCAACTGGTAGCAAAAACTAATCCTTGCTGCTGTTTTCTTTCATGGTGCCTCCATGCCTGATGGGAAACACGAAATCGGCCTCGCCCGCATCAAACAGGTGCTCGCGGAACCAATCGAGCGCATGCTCGGTGATCGCACGGCGTGTTTTCGGTTTTGAAGGGCCATGTCCCATGTCCGAATAAACGATCATGTGCGCCTCCACACCCTTATCAAGCAGCAATTGGCGAAACTGGTACCCGTTGGCTATCGGCACCCGCGCATCATTCTCACCGTGCTGGATCAGTACCGGTGTTTTTGCGTTGTCGATGTAGGTCACCGGTGAGGTTTTGGCATAAACGTCGTCGTCCGCGAACGGCGTTGCCTCAAAATATTCGGTGGTGAACTGGGTGATATCGGTGTTGTAATAATAGGTGCGCCAGTCACTGATGCCTGCGCCCATAATCGCTGCGGTACAGATATCCGAGTATGTCGCGAGCATCGCGGAGATGTGCCCGCCCTGGCTCCAGCCCAGACACGCAACCTTTTCCGGGTCTACCAGTCCTTCCGCAATCAGCATCTCGACACCGGCAATGATGTCTTTGGCCGGACCAATCCCCAGGTTTTTGAGATTACTGCGCTGGAAGGCATCACCGTAACTTGCGCTACCGCGGTAGTTGGTTTGCAACACCAGCGCACCGCCGCCTTCTGCCGCCAGCACGTCCGGCGCATAAATCGAGCGTGGAGGGTTGCCGAGGATCGGCCGGTCCGTGCCGGTTGGGCCGCCGTGCGTGCGCACAAACAGAGGATAGCGTTTACCTGCCACGAAACCAACAGGTTTGGTAAGCACACCTTCAATTTCCTGACCAACATCATTGCGCCACGTCACCAGTTCCTTGCTGGCAATGGCGGTATCTTTCAACTGATCAGCATAGTTGGTGAGTGTACGGATGTTTCCACCCTGCCTGACCGCAATTTCACCCAATTTGGTGGCAGTTGTGGAGATAAAGGCCATTGCACTGCCATCTTGTGAGTAATTCGGATCAAAGGCATAAACGCCTTCAGCGCTCAAACGCTCGATGTCGCCAGACCCGGTGTCGAACTGAAAAAGCCCATAATCAGTCCGAACGCCAGCGCTGAACTGAAGCCCGTCATCATCGTACCACCGGATACCCGCATCGTGATCAGGGGTTTTGATGGTCTCGATCTCACCATCCAGATCATTAAGCACAATGTCCGAGTAGTTCGGGAAACCGGTCGCATTGGTATAGGCAATGCCATCACCGTCTGCATGCCAGACCGGCGTCGACTTGGCACCGTAGCTTTCGTCTACCGACTTTGGCTCGTCCCCTTCGGAAGCCATCAGATAAATGCGCCCGTCAAGCAGATCAGCCAGGTGCGGGCTTGGCCAGGTGGCAAAAACAATCTGCTCACTATCGGGCGAGACGGCATATCCCGTGACCGAATAATTGCGCCCCTGCGTAAGCTGTTCCGGGTCACCCATCGTCATGGGCCCTGTTAAATCTGCCCGCCAGATATGGCGGTAGCTGCCGTCGCTGCGCACCACGGTATAGTCACCATAGTGCTTTTTGCGTGCTTTGATTTTGCGTTCGTTTTGTGGTGGGGCGGTAAAAAACAGGGCGCTGCCATTCGGCGCGAACTGCAAGCCTCGCGCGCCTTTTATGCCCAGGTCCTGCTCTTGGGGTTCCCCGCCTTTTACGCTGATGAAATAGAGCTTGTTGTCGCGGCGAAACGCCAGAAAGCTGCTGTCCGCAGACCATTCGAATTCGCTGACCGAATCTTCACCGTGTGTAAGCTGAAGCGGCTCGGCCGAACCGTCGCTTGGCACAAGCCAAAGCTGCGCCATGTCTTTGTTAAGATCAAAGTCATTTTCGAAGGTGCGATAGGCAACAAGTTTGCCATCCGGCGAAATCTCAGGATCCCGAACGGTTTTCACCGCCAGAAACTGATCAAGCAACGTTTGTTCCTGACCGTCATCCGCGCTCAGCGGTTGAGCAACAGATACTGCAGCTACCAGTGCGGATATCACGAGCCCGCAAACAGCCTTTTTCATATGACGTCTCCCCCATGGAAAGACGTCACGGTACAATGCTATCGGCTGCCGGTCTAGCGAGAGTTTTGCCTTCTCGCCTTCATCTGGGCAAGCTGCATATTATAATATTCCTGGAACGAAAGGGCATCATCGCCGTCCACGTCGGCAGCCATTAAAGACCCATTATCCCACGCGCGGGCCAGACCACCCCATACTTCGGCGCGCACCAGTTTTCCGTCCATATCCTTGTCGGCAAACCCGTAGAACTGCCGAATATTAAACTGCAGCGGGTCATGCACCGTATTTTCAGCGGTTTCTTCCGTCCAGCGGAACATGAAACTGCCATACAGCATCTCGTCATGAGACTGCAGGCCCCAAGGCACGGTCCTGTCTGGATTCGGATTGGCAAGGTTACGCGCTGTGTTGTCATAGAGCGTGCGGTGGATCAGCCTTGCACCCTTTGGCACATCGATCGGTTCTGCCAGGCTGTATGTGTGCTGCCAGTTGAAATCATAGTCCGGCACCGACAAAATGGTCTCTTCGCGGCCATCCGGATAAACAAGGTCAAATACACTTGATTTGCCGCGATAGTGCGAATGCGGGAACAACATGTATATCGTTGCAGGGTTATCGAACTCGAAATAGGCCTGCTCTTTATGGTCAACGCTGTTAGGCGGAATGCCAAGCGCAACATTCAGGGCTACCTGCTGGCGCAGCGGATAGTTGGGCGGCGTATCATGAAAATAGAGCCCGAGCAGGGTTTTGTCGGTGGTGGCCCGGCCGGACGTTGTATAGTGCATCTGGAAGCGGAATTCGCCGCCTGCCCTCACCTGTACGCCTGTCCCTTCCGGGTAAATATAGCTTTCAGCCCCCGGCACAAAGCCGATCAGATAATTGTCAAAAACATCCTGATAGTCACCCTCACCCGGTTTGGTGACCTGCTCGCTGGAACCAACCAGCGCGTGATGCACAACAGTTTTGTCACCCGGCACAACAGTAACGGCGCGCACCCAGACATCCCTGTCCATCGGGTTCAGCACTGTCGGGAACTGATAGTCCACAATCCCGGAGGCCGGCACATCAAATGCCGGGGCCTCGATAATCAGATCAGGTTCCCCGAGCGGCCATTTGGTTGCGTTGGCAACGCGGGTTTCCAACGGGTCAGGCCCGTCACCGCGCGGCGCACCGGCTTCGATCCAGTGCACCAGTGTCTTTTTTTCCTCAATCGTAAGGCCGCGGGCGTTGGTAAAAGTGCCAATGTGCGGGTCAGCGGACCACGGTGGCATGCGCTTGGTACGCACCACTTCCCGGATCATCGGGGCAAAGCCTTCGATCATCGAATAGTCCGTCATCGCCCACGGCGCAATACCACCTTCCTCGTGGCAGCTTGCGCAATTTTTCTCCAGCATCGGCGCGATCGTTTCGCTGTAACTGATAGCAGCATGGTCGGCACGCTTGGCCGTTTCAGGCAAATTGACAATACAGCCTTTTGAACGGCGCAAGCGTTCCTGCGGCTGTTCGCCTGCCAGCACGGCCGTAAGCGCATCGGCAAGATAATGCTCGCCCGCCTCGGCCTTTTGCTGTCCATAGTCCAGACGGTCATTGACCGGGCCCCGGTAAACAACGCTCCAGTCCTCAGGCGAGATCACCAGCACTTCTGCGGTACGCTTGACACCCAGGCTCTCGGCAACCAGCTGTGTCTCGTCGATCAGGACAGGGATATCATAAGCAAACTCTTCCGCTTCTGCGTTCACGGTATCCCGCGTGTCCTGTTTGTTGGCGTTCAACATGTAGAAGGGAATACCTTTGTCGGCAAAACTGTCTTTCACAGCCTTGAAGTCAGACCAGGCATTTCGAACGATCGGGCAACCGTTCCCCTGAATCATCACCACAATTGCAGGCGCATCCTGATAATAATACAGCTCATGCGCGCGCCCCTTGTGGTCAAGCAGCGAGAAATTGTCGACATACTCGTTGGGGTCAACCTGATAGGAAGCTTCAACAACAGTAGACTGGCGGGCGCTATCCTGCGCATCGGTTGCGCCGTCGGTCGACACCGTTTCCGTTTCAGCGCTGCAAGCCGCGAGCGCGAGCGCCGCAAAAATTCCAACCAACCGCATCAGGGCACCTCATGTATTTCTAAACGAAAGCTGAGACTAGATTTGATGGCATCCATTAACAAGTGACAAATTTATCAAAAGCGCCCAAACACCATAATTAGCGCGCTTCAGACGACCAGTTTAAGGTTTCTTCACGAATTTCAGGCATTGTTTGAACCGAAATCGATTGAGTTTAATACATGATATCATTTTCACCGAGTTTCAGAATTGCCCTGTGGAAACAACCATTCCTGTTTGTACGACTGGGCATTTTGTTGGTGTCGACCAGCGCATTGGCTTCAGCTTTCCTTGCTGCACGCGCGCAAACGACCGACCCCGCCGTGTTCGAGATATATACCGCGCACATTCCACCCTATGTTGCGCCGATTGACGGGTTTTCTTTGACCAGCAACAAAGTGACGGGCAGCCTTACGCTGATCGTTACCGAGTATTTTTCGTCTCGCGGCCTGCAGTATAATCTGGTGATGTTGCCTTGGTCGGCAACATACAAGCGGGTACAAGCGAGCCCCAATGGCCTGATATTCCCGCTGGATCGCACGGAAGAAAGAGAAGACCTTTTTCACTGGATTGTACCTCTGCATACCAACGAATATTATGTATACGGCCTTAAAGGAAAAGCGCCCCAAGGCTTGTCCCTGCAAAAGGTTGCCCAAGACGGAGCTCAGGTAAGCTGCACCAAACACTCAGTTCAGTGCACATTGCTGGCGCAAGGTGGCTTGCCTGAAGAAAACATCTTACGCGTTGAGGGTTCAAAGATCCCTGACTGCTTTCAAATGATTATGCGCGGGCGCAATCTTTATTCGGTGTTCGACCCGCTCGTGTTCGAGACTCTGGCGAAAGAACGCCAATCCGACAGCAACAAACTGGTGAGACTGTTTAAAGTTGGCGAGCGTACGTCGTATCTTGCAGCCAACAAAAACATCAGCGAAGCCGGGCGAAACCAGCTTCGCCAATAGTGATCCCGCCTACTGCCTGGGCGTTGCCTTGATCTTGTAGACTGGCGTCCAGGTCTCCCCGGCATCAAACGACATTTCCATCACCCAGTTCCAGCCTTCATCGGTTGGGGTGAAAAAGATGATGCGCCGCGGCGGCGTTTGCTCTGGCGTTACCCAGTGCATTACAATATCGCCTGCATCGTTTTGTTTTGCCCGAATATGCGTGTAGCCGGGCTGTGCTGTTGCGGTCCAGGTGATTTCCCACTGCTCCGAAGCCGGGTCATAGACCCGCAAATTGGTGCCAACACCGGGCGGAGGTGCACCTGCCGCACCGTTCGGCATCCAGAAGTCCTGTACGGCGATGCCATCACCGACACAGGTGAAATTCCACCGTGCCCCATTACCGGATTGCCAGGTCACACCATCCTGCTGCAGGCCTTCATCTTCAATGGTCCAGTCACCTACGTAGCGACCAAATTGTGCCACCGGGCCTTCCATGCAGCCATTTTCCGCATCCATCAGCACGCTGGAAAGACTGGTATCCTGAGCCTGACTTTGAACAGAAAGCAAAAGCGCTGCTGCAACAACACCCGAAATGCGGTTTTTGATCATGAACCCCTCCTTGATCCGGTTGCCCCGATATTCAGACTATCGCCGGGCAAGCGCAGAGAAACCGGAAATAGACCAAACGAGCGGGCCATGCGCCGTACCGAAAAGCGTCGGTTCGCAGGAAAACCGGCTTGCAAAAGGATTGCAGTTGAATTTTTTACCGGCGCAGGCTTGCCCGGATTTTATAGACTTCCTGCCATGTCTCCCCGGCATCAAACGACATTTCAAGCAGCCAGTCCCAGCCTTCCTTCGTTGGCGCAAAAAAGGTGATACGACGGGGTGGCTCCTGCACCGGCGAAACCCAGTGCATCACGATGTCACCTCTGTCTTTCTTCGAACCGCGAATATGAGTGAAGCTCGGCCCGTCTCTTCCGGCCCAAACAACGTTCCAGATGTTTGCCACCGGGTCGTATGTCCGGAAATTCGTACTGAATCCACTCAGAAAAGGCTCGCCGTCGGGCCCGTTTGGCACCCAGAAATCCTGTATCGCAAGGCCGCCGCCGACACACGTGAATTTCCAGCGCGCGCCGTACCCCGCAGACCACGTTTTACCGTCTGCCGACGCAGTCTGGTCCGCCACGTCCCAGTCACCAATGTAGCGACCAAATTGCTTGAGAGGGCCGCTTTGGCAGGCTTCAGGATTGTCAAGCAGAAGGTCTTCCAAAACGTCTGTGGCTACCAGCCCGTCTGCGGGTTGCCGCTCCTCATTTGCCATTGAGCCTTGCGTGTTTTCTTGTGCAAACACGATATTGGCAAAAACCAGCAGCACGGAAAGCGTTGTCGCTTTGGCCACACCGTCAAAAAGGCGCCAAGGCAGGTTCACTGTATCACCTTTCTGCGTTTTACGGCACCAACCAATGCCTATCCGGCCCAGACATCCAGAAGATAACGGCCTTCTCTGACCATGGTATCAATCCATGCGTCCGCGATCTCCAGAGTGACTTGCTTTTCTTCGGCGTATAAAGCCGCCAGCGCCCGTTTGACATCCGGTTCCATCGCCGAGCCATCACCGCAAATATAAATGATCGCGCCGTTCTCTATCAGCTCCCAGACCTTGCTACCTTGCTTGCGCACCAGATCCTGCACATATACCCGCTCGGGCCCACTGCGGGAAAAGGCCGTGTGCAATTCCATGATGCCGTCCGCCGCCGCAGCTTCCAGCTCGTCCCGGTACAGATAGTCTTGCTCTGCGTCCCGGCAGCCAAAAAACAAAATGGCAGGCCCAAGCGTTTCACCGCCCGCTTTTAGTGCCTGCCGTTCCTGAACAAAGGCGCGGAACGGTGCCACGCCAGTACCGGGACCAATCATGATCACAGGCGTTTTGGTGTCATCCGGCAGGCGGAAGCTGGACGATGGTTCGCGCACAACGGCCTGTATTTCGTCGCCGGGCTTCGCATCGCTCAAATGCGTGGAGCAAACCCCGCGGTATACTCCGTTGCCCGAGAGGGCAGGGCCTTCCACCACCCCAACCGTGATCGAGACTTTGCCGGGCGTGGCTTTGGGGGAAGAGGAGATCGAATAGTAACGCGGCGAAAGCCACGGCACCATCTCAAGGAACACCTCAAACGGCAATTCACAGGCCGGAAATTCTTCCAGCAGGTCCAGGATGGACTTACGCTTGAGGAAAACTTCAGCGCGGTACAAATCATCGTCCCCTTTGGCAGGTGCCGCCAGCGCCTGAAGCTTCGGC
The DNA here is from genome assembly GCA_947503625.1 of uncultured Kordiimonas sp. GTDB lineage: Bacteria > Pseudomonadota > Alphaproteobacteria > Sphingomonadales > Kordiimonadaceae > Kordiimonas. The sequence goes on from CANNEK010000002.1 coordinate 179,319, forward strand.
TTGGTTTTAGGGCAATGTGTATGCGCCGCCAATACGCCCACATCCTTGCGGCTGATAACCGCCTGCAGTTCGCCGCATACCTGAGCAAGGCGCTTCACCGAAAAGGTGCTGCCATTGGGGAACGGGCTGCGGCGACCACCGGTGACATCGACCCGAATGTAGGCGTCGTCATCAAAACCAAACCGCTTGAGCGCACGCGCCACGGCTTTTTCACCATTGATCGGCACCACGCACAAATGATCACCGGGTGCATATGTCACCCCTTCCGGCAATTCGATCTCGATATGCCGGGTTGATCGCTCGGAGGGGTTCGGACCGTCGTGGTTCTGCAACTCGTGGTTTGACACAATCTTCATCGGCATGGTGCCTGCCTGCATGGCAATCGGGTTCGCTGTTACGCTGTCGGTGATTTCCACTTTATATAAGGGCTGAGCGTTTACAGGTTTGGAGAAGTCGATGCCCAGATCAAACGCTGCGCCAAAGGCCGGAAACAGTTCATCGAACCAGCTGTGGAACTGGCCGTCCATGTCTTCCCGGGCGTCGGCTTCGCCGCGGTCCACCAGACGCCTGCCACCCAGCTCTGCCAGCTTTTCATCAATCATACGGGGCACGGTCTGAAACGTGGAAGCCCAGTCGCGGCTGCCACAACCAAATACCGTATAGGACACATCGCCAACCGAACCGGCTTCTGCTGTTTCCAGCCAATCGCAAAACTGTGCTGCATTGTCTGGCGGCGCGCCGTTGTAGGACGCGCAAACGATCACAACCGCCCCTTCGGTTGGCAGTGCACCGGCATATGTATCAAGCGGCGCCAGTTTGGTTTCAAACCCGTTGATATCCCCTGCCTGCGCGATATCACGCGCAAAACCTTCAGCTGTGCCAAGGTTGGAACCATAAAGCACAGTCAGTTTGCTGCCATGTTTCGGGCGCCGTGCCTCCTGCGCCTGTTCGGCACTGTTTTCATCAGATGCGCCAGCAACCGGCGTGCGCACAATGCCGTCGCGCAATTTTGCCTTGATGGTAAAACCGTCCGGCTTCAGCGACAGGGTTTCCTTGATTTTCAGCTGGTAGTTCTTGTGATCAAACAACTGAAAACGCTGCAGGATCATGCCCAGCACAAGCACGGCTTCCTGAATGGCAAACTGGCGGCCTATGCAGGCGCGCTTGCCGTTGCCAAAGGGCTTGTAGGCATAATCAGGGCGCGCGGCCTCGGCTTCGGGCAGGAAATTGTCAGGGTTAAAAGTCTCGGCATCCTCGCCCCAATAAGCCGGGTCCCGGTGCAGGCTCGGGATCAAAACGGTGATGAAAGTCCCTTTTTTGAGCGGATACTTTCCGCCGATCATTTCATCCTCGTAAGGCGCAAGGCTGAAGGCCGGCGCTGTTGGCCACAGGCGCAGGGCTTCCATCAAAATCGCGCGGGTATAGTCCAGTTGCCCAATCTGGGTGATGGTGGGTGCCGCACCGATGTTGTTGCCCAGCACTTCGTCTACTTCCGCATAGGCTTTCGCCAGCACATCGGGGTTGTTCAGCAGATAATAGAGCGTGAACGACAACAGCCCCGATGTTGTCTCGTGGCCGGCAATCAGGAAGGTATTGATCTGGTAACGGATATTTTCATCGGAAAGGCTTTCGCCTGTCACCTTGTCAACACCCGCCAGCATGAAATTCAGCAGGTCTTTCTGCGCGCTGTCCCCGCCCCGGCGGCGTTCGCGCACAATATCGTCGACCAGCTTGTTCATGAAGCCAACATCACTGCCGAGCTCGTCAAGCCGCTTCCTGAGCGCCAGTTTTTCAAACGGCAGGCCGCGCTGCAGCATGCAGGTTTCCAACGTGCGGGCCAGCGCGTCGATAAACGGGTGAAAATCCTCGCGGTAAAAGGAATTGAAGCGATAATCGAACCCGCACAGGCCGATGGTATCCAGCGTCAGGCCGGTCATGTCGCGCACGACATCAATTTCCTCGTCGGCGTTCAGGCGCTCCCACTTCAGCATCAGCTGATCCGCGATATCCACCATCATCGGCAGATAATCGACCATGGCTTTCTGCGAGAAAGTCGGCATCAGGATATTGTGCGCTTTTGCCCATGTGGGGTCTTCGCTGTCGCCCGTGAACAAACCATCACCGCCAACAGCGCGCACGCGCTTCAACGGCCCGCGCACCACTTTGCCAAAACGGCTTTCGTCGCACAGTTCCTTCACCAGTTCCGCGCCCGAAACGATCACCATCTCGGAGCCCATCATATCCAGCCAGAAAATCGGCCCCTGTTCTTCGGCATGCCGCATCAGGTTTTGCAGCGGCGCGTCCGGGTCCACCGACAGAACGTTGCCAACAAGGGGTTTTCCGGCAGGCTTCGGGATGGGGTGCAATCGGTTATTATCAGCCACGCGTTCTTCTCCGGTAGATGTTAATGGTCGAAATCGCACTCTGAACTATCGCGAACGTTACCATTTGGCAAAATGCCTGTACAGATCAGCCCCGACACAGACCAGCCCAGCGCGGGCGGCAGGGCAATCAGCCTTCTTGCTACTCCGTTACGGACGGCGGGGTATCCTTGAAGGTATCCCAGTTTTCAAGCAGCCGGTTCATCACCACGCTGCCCACCTGATAGGCGGATTCAAGCGAGGGGATGAAGCCTGCATCCGCCACCTCCGGCGGCAGGTTCTTGCCGTTCAGGCTTTCTTCCGCCGTTGCGCCCGGATACTGCATGGAATAATTGCTGGCGGTTCTCAGCACCATCACCCGGTTTGTGTCCACCTTGCCCACGTTGGCGAGCATGGCCAGCGAATAAAGCGAGCCGGTTTCTTCCATCGCGGACGTCACGAAATTGGCCTTGCCTTCGGTCCAGTAGGTCAGCCAGTCGTTGGCCCAGTCGTTCATTTTCTCGCCGTGCCAATAGGTCATCGCAGCCATATGATCCCCTTTCAGGACAAACGGCGGGCGCTGCGCATTGGGGTAGCCTGTGTATAGCGCGCGCAGTTTCTGCATGTTTTCAGTGTCTTCAATGACAACATCTTTGGTCAGCTGATAGGCCCATTCCGTCAGGCCCGGGTTCAGGCGAAACACATAGCCTTCGTCGTGCGGCGGGGTCGGCGCTTCATGGGGCGTGTCCCGGCGCAGCGGCACATAGCCGGTTGTCCAGTCTTCGGGCATTTCGCGCGCGTCAATATGATGCGCCAGATCACCGTCCACGATCCATTCCGCCCACGCGGCAGAGCCCACAGAGCCATCCGCCGGGTCAATGCCCGAAATGCCCGCGATGATCCAGTAAGCCTTGCTGAGGTCAAAGCGCTCGTCCAGCCCCAGCGCCATGATGGTTGACGTTGCCTTGATGGTGCCAATGCCGGTAACCACACCCAGAACACCCTTCTCGCGGTTGATCCTGAGTTCCTGCCCTGTCAGCTTGAAATCCAGTTTTTCATCAAGCGGCGTGCGCGCCACCCAGCGGTTAAATTCGCCCGCGCCGGAAGCCGTAGCCGCCCCGCTGTCGAACATGGCAACAATCACCACTTTCACCGGGATTTTGCCCGCGTGGCCATCGGCCAGCGCCGTGATTGACAACAAGCCGAAAGCCAGCAGCAGTTTCAGGAACAGTTTGGATATTTTCACGATGGAACCTCTATGGTTTTTTGTCTTTAAAGAACAGTGTAGCGGGCAACAAACAGCGCCGCGATCAGGGCTGTTACAGGGTGCAGCGCGCGGGCTTCCCCCTTGGTTATTTTGATCAGGACATAGGCAATGATGCCCACACCAATGCCATTGGCAATGCTATAGGTGAAAGGCATCAAAACGATGACCATGAAGGCAGGCACGGTGACTTCAAGCTCGGTAAAGTCAATTTTACTGACCGACCCGATCATCAGAATGCCCACCATCACCAGCGCGGCTGACGTTGCAGATACCGGGATCAGGCCCACCAGCGGGCTGAGGAAAATGCACGCCAGAAACAACAGGCCAACCACAAGGGCCGTCAGGCCGGTTTTGCCGCCTGCCGCGATGCCGCTGCCGCTTTCGATATAGGTTGTGGTGGTGGAGGTGCCCAGAAGCGCACCCGCCGTTGTCGCCACCGCGTCGGCCATCAGCGCCCGGTTTACGCGCGGCAGCTTGCCGTCTTTGGTTAGGAAACCGCCCTTGTCTGCCGTGCCATACAGCGTGCCAACCGTATCCAGCAGGTCAACCATGGTGAAGGCGAGGATGATGAACAGCACATCGATCAGCGCGCCCGCACCAAAACCGCCCACACCCCAGATATCGTTGAAATCAAGTTGCAGGAACGTGGCGCTCAGGTCATAGGAGGCAGTCGATATCTGCCCCGGAAACGCGGTGTGGCCCATCAGCAGGCTGATGATAGTTACCGCAATGATCCCGGCAAGGATCGCGCCGCCCACGCGCCACACACTAAGCACCAGCATGATCGCAAGCCCGAGAAGCGTCAGGTACACGCTCGGGTCCGAGAAGCTGCCAAATTCCAGAATTTGCGGCGGTGCACCCAGAATTTCGCCGATCAGCGCGCCGGTTCCCGCGCCTTCATTGGCTACAACAATATCCAAAACCGGCCCCTGGTTCACATCCACAACACCGGCATTGTTCAGGCCGATCAGCGCGATAAAAAGCCCGATGCCCGCAGGGATGGCATGGCGCACCCCGGGCGGGATCGCGTCAAGTATCGCGGCGCGCGCGCCGGTGGCCGTAAGAAGGATGAAAATAAGGCCGGAGATGAACACAATGGCCAGCCCGCCCTGCCATGTGTAACCGCCCTGCAGCACCACACCGTAAACGAAAAACGCGCTAAGCCCGATGCCCGGCGCCTGCGCAAACGGATAGTTGGCAAGCAGCGCCGACAGCAAACAGCCAATGGCGGCAGCAATGCAGGTGGCGATGGTGACAGCCTGAAAATCCATGCCGGTCTGCGCCAGCAGGGTGGGGCTGACAATCACGATATAGGCCATGGTTGAAAAGGTGGTCAGCCCCGCAATCAGTTCGCGGCTGACCGTTGTTTGATTGCCGTCAAGATCGAAAAAATTCCGCATTATACCCCGTCCCTGTTACCCGAAACGGATAGTGACGAAAGACGCGGGTTGATACAAGCCTCAAACGATCAGGGAAGCGCCAGCGCTGTTCTGCCCGCAGCTTCCGGCTTCAGCTTCCAGGCCGCAGGGCCGGCCTCAGGGTCTGTCTGGCCCCGGCACGCCCAGCAACATCTCCTGCGGCACCTTCAGCGCGCGGGCAATACGGATGATGGCAACCAGATCAATGTTCTGGCGGCCCATCTCCCAGTAATCGAGCCGGGCGGCACTGAAACCGGTACGTTTGGACAGAATGGCAAGCGGCATGTTCTGCGATTTGCGCAGGCGCACAATGTTGCCGCCGATGGTTTTTTTGAACGCCTTCAACTGCGTGCGGAAATCCCTGCCTTCAGCAGAGGACCGGCGCGGGGTGCCTGTATGCCCGGTCATGGCCTACCCCCGATAGATGACCCGTGCCCGGTCATGCGTTCAAGGTCCCTGAGTACCGAGCGGCTCAGGATGGTGTCGAGGCATGGGTCGTCCTCGCCCCCGCACATGTTGACAATAAGCCGCGTGATTTTGCCGTAAAGGCCATGAAGGCTCAAAGACGGGGTGGCCGCAAGCGTCCGCTCGGCGGCGATATGGATATCGTTCAGGCTTTCGTAATAGTCATCTTCCGGGCCGCTGTAGATTTTGACTGTATGTTCGGTTGCCGCAGCTTCCAGAAAGGCTCGATAGGCAGGATCGTGCCGTGCTGCAACAGATACCGGCATGCCGCCTGCCAGTGCACGAAGCGGACTTGCCAGCACGGCGCTTGTGGCCAGTGCTGCGGCGCTGGTGCCAAACAGCAGGTGCCGCCTGTTGGTTATGGGGGTGGTTGTGGGGTTGGTGGTATGATTTGGATGTGAGTTTGTGCTAGACGTGTGATCAGCCATGCCGACCTCCTAAACAGGTTGGTTGTGGTCAGGTCCGGCAAGATGTTGTAGCATCTCGTCGGGCCGCTTTTTCTACATTAGAAATGTAGCATACAGTTATTATTAAAACAACATTAGAAATGAAGTTTTATAAAAAAATGACAAAAATTACTCCAGCTCAATGTCGCGCAGCCCGCTCTCTACTTGGTTGGCGACAGGACGAACTAGAGGCAGCATCTAGCGTTACGAAAAAGACCATCGCTGACTTCGAGCGTGGAGCAAGCAAACCAAGAGAAGCGACGATTTCAACAATTAAGTCTACGCTTGAAGAAGCAGGTATCATCTTCATTCAGGAGAATGGGGAAGGCCCCGGCGTGCGCCTGAAGAAATAACCCAGCCCCCTAATTCCGTGCCGTACGTCAGGTGTGAACCAATCTCGCAGCAATCCGCAAAGCTAAATTCTCAGACTGAGATAAACAAGAATACATAAATAAATGGCCTTTGGATGAACACCAAAGGCCATGCGGCGAAGGAGCTGAGGTAAAGTTAAAATCGCATAGAATTGATATACAAAATAACTAAAACTATGGGGCTAACATATCTCGAGTATAGCGAATTTCATACAACCTGTCATCTTTGAAGGATAAGTGTACCGTCTCCTTATGAATACTTGGATATGATAGAATCCACTTATCCGAATCCCATAGGCGATATGACTGATCCCTATCAAATACTAGGAAAGTGTCACCGTTTATTCCGCGATAACCGACAATCTTTAATTTAGTTCGGTAAACCGGATTAGTAGTCTTACGAATTACGTCTCGTTTACTGTCTCCAATTTCCAGGCCTCTATATTCACCTTTGTTAATCACTCCATTGGAGTCAAAGATTGGCAGTATGTTTTCCCAAAAAAAGAAAAACGTACTAATCAAAGCGATAAAAACCGATATCCTTATTAAGATTTTTTTTAACATGACCCGTCTGCTCTACACGCTTCAACGTCATTAACCAACTGTTCTCGGTTAATCTGTAAGTTACTCACAGCTTCTGCTCCCGGCAAAACGGAGTTGCTGGGTGGAGAAAAAGTATTACCTGCTAATCCTGCAGCTATTCGAGCAAGTCCTACAGCTGCTGAATTACTATTCGCACCTCTACCAGGTTGCAGTCCCGGGACAGTTTCGTAGTCAGGATTACCTATTACTGCATTACCAACAGCTCTTGTGAGGGCGTCCGGAGCATTGATTTGTGAAGAAGTCAGTCTTTCAGGGGACCCACTATCTCCATTTAGAAAAGATACAAAATCACCTGCATAACCAGCATCTGCCCTATCTGTATCGTCACCCGTACGAGTCACGTTTATCAATGGAGCATCTATTGAATCGCCGGCTGGCCCAAAACTAAATCTATCTGTAATTTGATGTCGCCCATCTTCCCCAACAGACGTAACAATAACGAAGCCATGCTGTGGGTTTTTCAAGTTGCTTGGCACTTGACTAAGTGGCCTTCCTATAAAGAATGAATCTAATCCCGTTGGATCTGTATTATTCACCGGATCATTTCCTGTATATCCATACAGGTTTGGCCTACGGCCTCCTCCGCTACGCTTCGGGTATTATTGTCTTCATAGCCGATCGGGTCGACCTGCATGAAGCAACCTATACCCAGTTTTTAACTTCAATCATTGCCCAGCCTGCTCCAAATCCCGTTTCATCCGGGCGTTGGCGGGTGGCTGTGCCCAGATGGTGCGGCCACTGTGCGCGGGTGTTTCATAGGTTTCAAAAAACGCTTCCAGCTTGCGGATCAGGGCTTCCTGCGCCGCCGGGCGCGGGGGCAGGCTGGCGTGTCGTTCACCAAGGGGGTGCGCCAGATCAAACCATGTGTCTGCGGGCGCAGTGGCGGCATCCGGGCTGTAGCGGCGCACCAGCTTCCAGCGGCCATCGGTGGCCATGCGGCTGTTGCCGCGTTCGGCAAACTGGGTGGTGCGCCAGCCGGTTGAACGCTCGCCCGCAAGCAGGGGCCGCAGCGATGTGCCGGGGCCATAAGCCGTGCCCGGATTTTCACCGCCCGCAATATCCAGAATGGTGGCATGCAGGTCGATCAGGTCGATAAATTCGCCCCGGTCCTGCCGGGGGCGCATGAGTGCCTTGGGGCCATAGGCAACCAGCGGAATGCGAATGGTTTCCTGATAAAAGTTAGGCGGATTGGTGGCGTTGGTTTTGCCGTACAGGCCGTACTGGCCAATGAGCATGCCGTGATCGGACGTGTAGACAAGCAGCGTGTTCCCGAGCAGGCCGCGCCCTTCCAGCGCATCAATCATGCGGCCAACCTGCTCGTCGATCAGGGAAACGGCGGCCAGATACTGCGCCAGCTGCTCGATATGGTCTGCCGGGGTGCGGGTGCCTGCGCCCCTGTCCGGCAGGTCAGACGCGCCGCCCGCGCGCACGATGCTTTCAGCCCGGCCCCGGTAATTGGCGACCAGCCGTTCGGGCAGGCCTTCAAACGGGGCATGGGGCTCGACAAAATTCAGGCTGATGAAAAAGGGCTTTTCAGATGGTTCGTCGATAAACCCGATCGCGCTTTCGGTCAGGAAACGGGCCTGCACGCCGGTGTGGGCACGCTCTTGCCCGTCGTCGGAAAAATGCACCGTTCCCCGGTGCTGGTACTGGTTCTGCCAGCCTGCCTTGCGCGCATCATAGCTCAGCCAGCGGTCAAACCCGCGCTGCGGCACCGCGCTGTCAGTGGTGGCGTGCCATTTGCCAAACAGGCCGGTGCGGTAGCCCGCGCCCTGCAGGCGTTCGGACAGCAAGGTTTCTGCCGCCAGCCAGTTGGCGTCATACTCAGGGGCTTCCGACAGGAAATCATGCACACCGTGCTGCGACGGCATTTTGCCGGTATGGAAACTGGCGCGCGACGGCGAGCAAACCGGCGCAGGCGTAAAGGCATTGGTGAACCTGACGCCTTCTTTTGCCATCCAGTCTATATTGGGAGTGTCCATATAGCTGTGGCCGTAGGCACCCACCGCCCAGCGCGCGTGATCATCGCCCATGATAACAATGATGTTGGGTTTGGCACTGTCGGCAACCGCAGGCGCAAACGCGAGCAAAACCGCAGACGCCAACCCCGCCAGACAGCGACAAAATGCAGTGGAATAAAACATCATAGAGTGTTCCTTAACGGGTGTTTTCAACTGGCATCTGCCGGGTTGGTTTCATCGATCACGGTTCTGAAGCCGATATGGTTGGTGCCAAGGCCGGTTTCCTGCGCGTGGCGCGCTGCCGGGCGGTAACGCATGCAGAAGTTTGGCGCACACAGGTACGAGCCGCCCTTGATCACCCGCACCGGCAGGCCGGGCTGGCGGGGGTCAAAACCTTCTGCGGGCGCGCTGTCGGGCACGGCATGCGAGGGGAAATAGCGCGTGCTGGTCCATTCCCACACATTGCCGATCATATCGTAGGCGCCGTAAGGGTTGGCCCCAAAGCAACCAACGGGGGCCGTGCCTGCATAGCCATCCTCCGCCGAATTCTGAAACGGGAAAAACCCCTGCCATGTGTTGGCCTGCGGCGTGCCGCCGGGCATGAAATCATCGCCCCATGCATAGCGTTTGCCCTTGAGTGCGCCGCGTGCGGCATACTCGAACTCTGCTTCCGTGGGCAGGCGGTGGCCTTTCCATTTGGCATAGGCTTCGGCATCCGCGTGCGCGATGTGCACCGCGGGGTAGCGGCCCCTGCCTTCAAGGGTGCTGCCGGGGCCACCGGGGTGTTGCCAGCTGGCGCCTTCAATGAACTGCCAGTTGCCGCTGATGCTGCCGCCTTCGCCGCTGGGCAGCCTGAAAACGGCAGAGCCCGCCTTCAATTGTTCTGGCGGAATGTCGGGATATTGCTGCGGGTCCGGCGCGCGCTCGGCAACCGTGATGTAACCCGTGGCTTCAACAAATTCAGCGAACTGATCGTTGGTCACTTCGGTTGCGCTGATGCGGAAATCCCCAACTGTAACGGAGTGCGGGGGCCCTTCGTCTGCATAGCCGTCCTCAGCGCCCATTATGAAGGTGCCGCCTTTGACAGGGACCATCGCAGCCAGCTGATCGCCTGTGCAAACCTGATCGGCGGAAGAACCGCCCCCGGACGAGGACGACCATACCAGCGCAGCCGCAGACAAGCCGCCAAATGCCGCCAGAAACACGCCCTGTTTTCCGCTTAATCGCACCAGTAAACGCCCCTTCACACCTTCAGGCACAGGCTAGGAGAAAACGCGCGCGATGCAAATCGAATTCGGCATGCCGGACAAACAGGGCAAACACAAAGGGGCGCAACGGCCGGGGCATTATAGCGTGATCCGGACACCCGTTATTAGATGACAGTTCGGTCATTTTACTGTCGCCAAAATTTCATCTGCCGGAAACATTTTTCGAACAAATCTGCCCCATCACTGCAATCCACCGTTCGTCCTTCGGCAAGCCAGATGTGCAGGGAAAAGAGGGCGCCGGTTCCACATTATAAATCTAACGAGTTGGAGGAAACTCATGTCGGCCAATTACAAGGGATACAGAGCTGTATTGCTCGGCGGCGCCGCGGCGATTGCCATGACGGGTGCTGTTAATGCGCAGGATACAACGGATGCATCTGTAGAAGATGACACCTACGGAGAAATTGAAGAAATAATGGTAACGTCTTCACCAAAGGCGTTTAACAACTCGCTGATCAGCGAAGGCATGATCGCGCAGCAAACGCCGATCACCTCGCCGCTGGCCCTGATTGACAACCTGCCGGGTGTATCGATCCAGGAAGGCGACACATTTGGTTTTGATGACTGGTCAACGACCATATCCATCCGCGGGTTTCAGGTATCGCTTGCCGACCAGCAAATCGGTATCACCATTGATGGCATGCCGAACGGCAACTCGAATTATGGCGGCGGCGCAAAGGCCAACCGCTATATCGATTCGATGAATATCGGCGGCGTTGAAGTATCGCAGGGAACGTCGGACATCGCGTCACGTTCCAACGAAGCGCTGGGCGGTACACTGAATTTCCTGACCGGCAACCCGCTGGATGAACAACGCATGCGCGCATCTGTCTCGCTTGGCCAGTTCGATTCCCAGCGTTTCTACTTCCGCTACGATACCGGCAGCTTCCTCAACGATACGACAACGGCGTGGATTTCAGCATCCCATCAGGAAGCCACCGATTGGGTAAACCAGTCTGCGGACAATGAGCGCACTCACTTCGCTGCCAAGTTTGTTACCGACCTCGAAGATGTTCGTATCACCGGGTACGCTTCATATGATGACACCCACGAAGACAACTATCAGCGCCTGTTTTCACCAGCCGAGTTTGAAAGCAACCCCGAATGGGACCGACTGACAGACGAATGGACCGGCATCCCCTACATCGATCAGCTGTATCGTCAGGGCTGGTCCACGCTGCGCGAAAACTTCTTCACCTATCTGAAAGCCGAGTTTCAGGCGACGGAAACGCTGAAAATCGACCTTGGTGGTTACTACCACAAGAACGAAGGGCGCGGTGACTGGGTACCGCCTTACATTGTTGATATCACCGACGACGGCGCCGGTTTGGCACACGGTGAAGTCAACGGCGCGCCAACGGTTAGTGGCGGCGCACCGCTCGGCCGGATCTATTTTGTCGATGCCAGCGGCGCTCAACTTGCCCCGACGGCAGGCTGCGTATCCAGCATTCTGTTCCCTTACGGCGGCGCAGGACCCGAGTCTGACCCTGCCTGTCATGCGGCTGGTGCCATCCCCGTGCAGTCCTACCGTCACACCCATTACCAGAAAGACCGCATTGGCTTCACCGCCGACGGTGACTGGACCGTTGATTTTGATGGCTTTTCCAATACCCTGCGCGCCGGTATCTGGTACGAGGACGCAACCCGTTCGGAATATCGGGACTGGCATAAAATCACTGATACCCGGGTCGGTTTCGAATTCGACAATGATGCATACTGGATTCAGTATGACCGCGAGTATCCGCAAGACACATTCAAATGGTATATTGAAGACAGCCTGACTTTCGGCCCGTTGACGGCAAGTGTCGGCGTAAAACAGTTTCTGGCGAGCGTATCCCGCGAGGATCAGTTTGGCGAAACGTCTGATGTAGATGTGGATTCGGACTCTGATATCCTCTTTTCTGCCGGTTTGGTCTATGAAACACCCATCGAAGGGCTGACCGTTTTTGGTGGTTATGCCGAGAACTTCAAGGCAATCAGCGACCTTGTCATCGAGCGCCCGGATTCCGACGTTGAAAACATCGAGCCGGAAACAGCCCGCAACATCGACGCTGGCCTGCGTTTTCAGAACGACCGGATTTCAGCAACCTTCACCTACTATGACATTGAGTTCGAAAACCGCCTGATTTTCCTGAATGCAGAATCGTCCGCCGGCCCTGATTTCCTGATCGGAACCAACGGTACTTTCTTTAACGCGGGCGGCATCGAAAGCTCTGGCTTCGAGGCATCTGCGTCTTTCATTTTGAACGAAAACTTCCTGCTATACACAGCCTATACCAACAACGAATCAACTTTCATTGGAACAGGCGATGCAGCGGTGGACGCCGAAGTGGGAATCGTTTCGGGCAACCGGGTCGCCGGTGTTGCGGAAGACCTGTTTGTTGTATCTCTTGACTGGCAGGACGGTCCGTACCGGGCTGGTGTAACGACCAAATTTACCGGCAACCGGCCGGTCGATGTTGCCAACACATGGATTGCCGACAGCTACTGGCTGACCGATTTTTATGTTGGTGTGTCAGGTGAGGCAATTTCCGACTCGTTTACAGGTATCGATGCCAGTCTGGTGATCAATAACCTGACCGATGAAGACTACCTCGGCGGCATCTCGGGCAACGGCGCCTGGATCGGCGCTCCGCGCACGATTGTCTTCACCCTGACAGCAGACTTTTAAAAACACGGAAGGGGCTGGCGGGAATTTCTCCTTAAGCCAGCCCTTTCTATTTGAGCATTTCCGGGAGTGGGACATGAAAAAAGAGATTACACGGCGCGCCGCTGTTTCAGCCATGGCAGCTGCGGGGCTGGCAGCAACAGCAAGACTGACATGGGCACAGGGGCAAAGCCCAAACCTGCCTTTTGCACACGGTGTGGCAAGCGGTGATCCGGATCAGACCAGTATTGTCTTGTGGACCCGTGTCGAAACACAGCGCCGGTCTTTGCCTGTCAAATGGGAGATTGCGCTGGACCCGGGGTTTGAAACCAAGGTGCAATCCGGCACGGCGCAGGCAAATGCCAATAGGGATCATACCGTCAAGGTGCTTGTGACGAACCTGAAACCGGGTACCCGGTACCACTACAGGTTCTGGAGCGAAGGAAATTTTTCTCCCATAGGCAAAACCCGGACACTGCCAGACGGACAGATTGATCGACTAGGCATCGCCCTTGCGTCCTGTTCCAATTACGCGTTCGGGTTTTTCAATGCCTATGACGCCATCGCGAGGGATGAAGCTATCGATTTTGTGCTGCACACCGGCGACTATATCTATGAGTACGGCGCCAACGGTTGGGGCAGCGAGGTGGCAAAGCGTATTGGCCGCGTGCACGCGCCTGCCCATGAAATTATAAGCCTTACTGATTATCGCACCCGTCACGCCCAATACAAACGTGACCCCCACAGCCAGAAAATGCATGCGGCTCATCCGATCATTGCGGTATGGGACGACCACGAAAGCGCCAACAATCCGTGGGTCGCAGGCGCACAAAACCACACTCCGGAAACAGAAGGCGAATGGCACGACCGCCGCGAGGCGTCCCTGCGAGCCTACTATGAATGGATGCCGATCCGCGAACCACAAGCCGGGCAAACCAAACAGGATTATTGGCGCACGCTCCGTTTTGGTGGCCTGGCAACCATGGTCACTCTTGAGACACGGCATACAGCCCGCGCGGAGCAAATCAACTATGGCAAATATACCAACCTCCTGAACACGCCTGAGCAGGTACAGGCTTTCAAGCGCGATATTCTGGGCGCACCGGATCGGCGCATGCTTTCCCTTGCAATGGAAGCCGACCTTTCAAAAGGCCTCAAGGCATCTGTTGAAAATGGCGAGGCCTGGCGACTGATCGGTAACCCGATGCCTATCGCGCGCATGTTGGTGCCGGATCTGGTTGCTCTCGGCGTATTACCGGGAAATAGCGAGGGTAGTAATGTACCGGGCGCAAGTGCTTCGTTAGGATGGAAAGGCAAATGGAACCTGCCATTTTATACCGACACATGGGACGGTTACCCCGCCGCACGCGAACGTTTTTATAACCTCTGCAAGGAAGCAGACACGCGAGATCTGCTTGTCCTGACAGGCGACAGCCATAGCTTTTGGGCAAACCAGCTTTTTGATGGCAATGGCACAGCCATGGGACTTGAGGTTGGTACAGCGGGCATTTCATCCCCGGGTGATTTTGTCGAAAGTGGTTTTGATGCAGACATAGCCTATAAGCTTGATCGCGCATTCGAACAGCATCTGGATGAAGTTTTATGGACCGATAATTTCCATCAGGGCTATGTCCGTATCGAGCTGACACCTGAAGAGGCAGACATAAGCTACATCGCAGTCGACACCGTATTAAAGCCCGAATACCGGTCTTTTGTGCTGAAACATGCAAGGGTCCAAAAGGCCAACGGGTCAATCGATTTCGCCGCACTGTAATAAACAAAGCGCGAGGCTGGACCGGGCTTGAAGCACACCAAAAAACCTAACTGGAGCGCATAAAAAAACCCGCTGTTAAGCGGGTCTTTTTTAATGGCGCACCGGGGAGGATTCGAACCCCCGGCCCCCAGATTCGTAGTCTGGTGCTCTATCCAGCTGAGCTACCGGTGCATTGCCAAAATATACCGCCAATCCATAAAGCGTTGAAAGCCCCATGTTCTGGCGTGCGGCGGAACCTAATAAGATTGCCGGATGAATGCAAGTGCGAAATCGCTTTTTCTTGTTATCACCACGAAACACCGTTAGCGTGCCACAGCAACAAAGGCTCAAAACCCTTTATTGCCATGGATTTAGAGCAAGATTTAAGACATTTCAATGCCTCGAAAACACCTGCAACTACTGACCTCTATTGGTTTTTTCACACTTTTGAGTGCTTGCACCATGAGCGGGGACTGGCCGAATCTGTCGGACAGGATGCCTGACCCGGCAGACCGTAACAGGGCAATAGAGCGCGCGGACCCGTCTGTAACACCGCGCCAGCAGGATACCGAGCCGCAAACCCCCGCAGAAGCACAGGAACTGTTTGTCGATGTTGAGAATGCACTGCTGACAACACGCACCGCGTTTGACGAAAGCTGGCAACGCTTCAGGGAAACTGAAAATGCGACCATACATGAATGGATGGAAGCCCAGTTGGCCCTGACCCGGCTTAGCCAGACATCCAGCCGCCTGAACATAATTATCTTTAATGAAGCACTTGATGGTTCACCGGTTCATGCACAAGCGCGGGCGCTAAAGGACCAGATTGATAGTGTCGTCATCTCCGCCCGAAAACAACTTGCCGACAGCCGCCCGGCTGACGTGTCCTGACACCACTGCAAACTCGACAGACAGGTATTCCCCCCATCAGGGGTTTGCCGCCCTGATCGCCTTTTCAATTGCGTGCACCAAACAGTCGGCCGCGAGCGTACCGAGCACAGCCATGGCAACACCCTGATCCAGTTCGGGCTGATCCAGTTCGGGCTGATCCAGTTCGGGCACATGCGTGGCCGTTGAAAGCGCGAAAACCGTGTCCCCGTCAAAGGGTGTGTGAACAGGTCTGATCGACCGTGCGAAACCATCCTGAGCCATCATCGCCAATCGCTTGCAGCCAGCTTTATCAAGCGCCATGTTGGTCGCGATCGCCGCAATGGTCGTGTTGGCACCAACAAAACCCAGCTTGGGCAGATCAACCACGCCGTGCCCGCTTTGAGCGGCATCACCTGCTGACCCGAAGCTGTTAACGGCAACAATTGCACCCACCATCATGCCATCAGGGGTGCTCAGGCTTGCCGTGCCCAGACCGCCTTTTTGCGCCCCCGCCATCGCGCCGTATCCGGCACCAACCGGGCCGTTTTCAACGCTTCGGCTGGCAGCTTTTGCCGCAGAAATGCCAAGGTGGCGATAGGGTGCTTCGTCTCCCCAGTTTTTGTCCCCGCCATTGGCCAGATCAAAGAGAATCGCAGATGGCACAACCGGTACGGCAAGCGGGCTGATCGGTAACCCGACGCCCTGCCCGGAAAGATAACTGGTGACCCCGTCTGCTGCTGCAAGGCCAAAGACCGAACCGCCCGAGAGCACGAGGCCGTGAACTTTCTCAACAAGGCAGGTTGGGTCAAGCGCTTCTGTGTCACGGGTGCCGGGGCCGCCACCGCGCACATCAACACCCATCGCTACAGGAACATCGGGCAATATAACCGTGGTACCGGTGCGGACCTGTTCATTGTGTGCATTGCCAACCTTGATGCCTTCGATGTCTGTGATCGAATCAGTCGGGCCGATGTTCGCATTAAACCGGGTCATTTGTCGCTCCCGTTATCCGGCCCCGGCATACATATGATAAAGGTGGTGCCGTCCTCGCCGGTTTTTTCCAGTCCTATCTGGCCGCCATGGGCGAGCACAATATCGCGGGCGGTGGCAAGGCCAAGGCCAGTTCCGCCAGCCTTTGACGATGTGAACGCCTTGAAAAGATTGGGACGTACCGACTCGGGGATTCCGGGGCCCTCGTCACGCACTCTGATATGACTGGTGCCGGACGAGTCTTTTTCTGCAGTAATTTCGATCGTGCCGCCCGGACCCTGAACCTCACCCGCATTGCGGCACAGGTTCAACAAGACCCTGTGCATCTGTTCCGCATCGACATATACGGTAAAATGCTCGTCAATCACGCATTCAAAAGTGAACTCTTCGCTTTCAAACAACCCGAGAGATGTCGCCACATCAAAAACCAGATCCCTGAGCTCGACTTCGGTTTTCTCGGGCAAAGGGTCTTCGGCCTTGCCGTGACGGATGGTTGTTTCACACAAGGCGATCGCACGACTGACCGCGGTCATCAGTCTGCGGGATATTTTTTGCACACGTGGATGGTCGACCCTTTGCAAGGCATCAGATGCCAGCTGCGCGGTCGCAAGCACGTTGCGCAGGTCATGGTTGATCTTGGCAACAGCTTCACCCAGTGCTGCAAGATTGTTCTTTTGCTTCAAAGACTGCCGCACCTCTTCCTGCATGCGGGTCAATTCTCGCTGAACGAGACCAATTTCGTCGGAACGCCTGCGCCCCATATTCACAGAATTGGGTGCTTCGGGCTGGCGACGGAACGAGACGATACTGTCCCTGATCTTGCGAATCGGGCGAACAAGCATCCAGTGAAGCGCCAGATAAACCAGAATACCGGTAAAAAGAGATACGATAATCGCAAGCACCAGCACATTATTGGAGTAATTCCTGAGCGCATCATAAAGCTCGGTTTCGTCCATGGTGATCTCAAGCCAGCGGGTGCCCGGTGTCATGGGGGAACCAACAACACGGATCACACGCGATCCGCCGGTATCAAGAACCTCATAGGCATCAAACACCAGCATGCCCAGAGACGTTGATCTCAAATCATAACTGTCATCAACTTCTTCGGGCATGACATTGAAGCCAAGAAACAGGCTTTTGTCTTCCTTGCGCAAGATGACCGCGATAACGCCGGACTGTTCCAGCAAGCGTTCTTCGAGCTGGGGGCTCACTGCATTGTCGCCGCGTTCTTCCAGCGCAAGCGCCGCAATCTGGGCGTTTTCCAGCCTTTTTTCCAGAAACTCCAGCCGAAAGGTTGCGATAGACGGCAAATAGACAAACACCGACACAACCATCACAAAAAAGAATGTGAGGATGAGAAGGCGGGATCGCAAACTGGCTGTGACGGGTCGATAATGCTCTGGCATGGTCATTGTGTTCAAAACCATTCAGGCGGGAAATGCAAGTAAACAAATTCGACAGTGCGATAGGATTTGCAGCAGCGGAGGCCAATGACAGAGTTTGTGCCGTGTGTTTTTGTCAGCCGGAAATACCGAATCGTTTGATTTCAGGGGCCGCAAGAATGGATATCTACTTTTAAAACCGCTAAAAAAACATGCGAAAAGCGCGCTTTTGGGTTGTTGACTTGCCTGAAACAAGTCGGTATACAGCGCGCTCGAATTTGATGCGCCCGGCAGAACCAGTTGGCGGCGGCGGCATGCCAAGCTTCACTCCGGTGGAAAATTGGACAAGGCCTCCTCAATAAGACCAGCCAGAAACCGAGCGCGAAAACGGAGTAAAAGAAATGAAACGTACGTTTCAACCAAGTGAGCTTGTACGCAAACGTCGGCATGGTTTTCGTGCACGTAAAGCAACCGTTGGTGGTCGTCGCATCCTGAATGCACGCCGCGCACGGGGGCGCAAGCGCCTTTCTGCCTAACGGCAGTAGCAGCATCGGGCAACGCCCGGGCTCTAATATCAGTAAAATGCCGACCGTCACTAGCGGTCGGTTTTTTTTTGGATTGGCCAGGCCAATTCATAACACCAAACCAGAGCACAGCTTTTGCGCAGGACAGGTAAAACGAAACAGCTTGCCAACTCTGGTATCGGGCGAATCACCGCACGCCCTGACTATCTCGCTGTTGCATCAACAGGCCGCAAATGGGTTACGCCCAGTTTTATCCTGCAAGCCAACCCGGACGACAACAAGACACCAGCGCGCGTTGGCTTCACCGTATCCAAAAAAGTTGGCAATGCTGTCAGGCGGTCGCGAGCACGGCGTCGGCTTAAGGAAGCTGCCGCGATCAGCTTCCCGGCAAAAGCACCCGATGGTTGGGGATTCGTCTTGATCGGCCGAGCCTCTGCTGTCGACTACCCGTTTGATAAAATGTGCGCTGATATGCGCTGGGCCCTTGCCAAACTGGCTGCGAATGCCGATTTAAAGGCCTCCAGGCCGAGCAGAAAACCTGCCCGTGGCAACAAATAAGAGAATCTGGTGGCGCAGCACGCACAAAAACCCGGCTTAATGAACAAGCGCATCGGATCACCGCTCGCTCTTGTTTTGCTAGGTTTTGTTCGCACATACCAGCTCGTTATATCACCGCTTATCGGGCCAAGATGCCGCTTCCAGCCTACCTGCAGTTCATACGCCGTTGAAGCAATCAGGCTTCATGGCGGCCTGAAAGGCGGATGGCTGGCACTAAAACGCGTTCTAAAGTGCAATCCTTGGGGTGGATTTGGATATGATCCTGTGCCACAAGGCACCAACGAAGCCGCTGGCCCTGACAAGGGCAGCGGCAAATAAATTGATGAAGCGGGTTGGCAAAAGCAACCGGGCTCGAAATTGGGATTTTTGTACCAATGGGTGAAAGTAAGAATTTTATTTTGTTCGCGGTATTATCGCTGGGCATTTTAGTTGGCTATCAGGCGCTATACCTCGGCCCCAAAGAAGCCGAACGGCAGCGCTATGAACAGCAGCAGCAAGCCTTGTCCGCCGAGACGATCCAGCCGGCGACAGCAGGTGGACCGTCTATCGTGCCGCCATCAGCTGCCGGCGATGCCAGAACAGCCCCTTCAGCTGCTTCGTTATCATCACCAGCCTATGCTGATGCAGGCCGGGTTACCATTGAAACGCCGGAACTGTCAGGGTCCATATCCCTTCGGGGTGCCAGATTTGACGACCTGTTGCTGAACAACCATAAAATCAGTCAGGAAGAAGACGCAGGAAACATCCGGCTCTTGCACCAGTTTGGTGGAACAAGCGCCTATTTTGCCCGCTTCGGCTGGACAGCAAAAAACAGGGACGTATCATTTGTCCCCGGTCCGGGCACAGCCTGGACAGCAGATGGCAACATACTGACACCGGACGCACCCGTTACCCTGAGCTGGACAAACGCAGCAGGTGTAACGTTTCGCCTGGAAATAGCGGTTGATGACCAGTTCATGTTCAGCGTGAACCAGTCTGTTGTGAATGCAAGTGGCGAGTTGATTGAGGTTGCACCATACGGCCTGATCAATCGCGACGGTGAGCCCAACACAGACGGCCTCTATATATTGCACGAAGGTGCGATTGGCGTGTTCAATGACGAACTGCAGGAACTGACCTACGGTGACCTGGAGGATGATGGTAACTTTGAAACCAGCACCACTGGTGGCTGGCTGGGTATCACAGACAAGTTCTGGATGACAACGCTGATACCTGACCAGCAGAAAAGCCTGCCACTGGCGCGTATGGCCCGCCGAGTGAATAACGGCGATGTCAGTTACCGGATAGAATATACAGAAAACTGGCAGGCGGTGCCTGCGGGCGGCGCCCTGAATTCAGCAACCAGATTATATGCCGGTGCCAAAATCGTCGGAGCAATCGACGACTATGCCCAGCGCTACAATATCAGCCTGTTTGACCGGGCTATCGACTGGGGCTGGTTCTGGTTCCTGACCAAGCCTATCTTTGCCATCATTCATATGCTGTTTGAAGCAACCGGCAACTTCGGCATCTCGATATTGCTGATGACAGTCATCCTGAAAATCGGCCTGTTCTGGTTTGCCAACAAATCGTATGTGTCGATGGCGCATATGAAAAAAGCGCAGCCCAAGATCAAGGCGCTTCAGGAACGCTACGGCGACGACAAGGCAAAGATGCAGCAGGAGATGATGGCTCTTTACAAGAAAGAGAAGATCAACCCGATGGCAGGTTGCCTGCCAATGATCCCGCAGATGTTTATCTTTTTTGCCCTGTATAAAGTGCTCTATGTCACGATTGAGATGCGGCATCAGCCGTTTTTCGGCTGGATCAAGGATTTGTCCGCCGCAGACCCCTTAACGCCGGTCAATCTGTTTGGATTACTGCCATTTGATCCCCCATCGATCATTGCAGTTGGGGTACTGCCTATCCTTATGGGTCTTTCCATGTGGTTGCAGCAGAAGCTGAACCCGCAAACAAGCATGGACCCAATGCAGCAAAAAGTTATGGCGATGCTGCCCATAATCTTCACATTTGTGATGGCACAATTCAGCGCTGGTCTGGTGCTTTACTGGACGTGGAACAATATCCTGTCGATTGCCCAGCAGTGGGTCATCATGCGACGCGAAGGCGTGCGAATGGATGAGGCTAAGACCTAAATGGAAGAGGCGCGCTTCACCCAGGCAGATCAGGAACGGGGCCGGCTTTTATTTGCAGGCCCGGTCAACTTCCTGATGGGCGCGGTTTCCCTGGAAACACTGCCTGCACCTGATCGGCCGGAAGTCGCTTTTGCAGGCCGGTCGAATGTCGGGAAATCAAGTCTTGTCAACGCCCTGACAGGGCGCAAGACACTGGCGCGCACTTCCAATACACCGGGCCGCACGCAGGAGCTTAATTTCTTCGAGATGGGCGACGACATGGAGACGCCCGCGTATCTGGTCGACCTGCCCGGCTATGGATACGCGAAGATCGAGCGCAAAAAAGTGCATGCCTGGACCCGGTTGGTAAAAGACTATTTACGGGGGCGCCCGAACCTGCGGCGGATCATGCTTCTGATCGATAGTCGTCACGGCCTGAAGGACAATGACCGCGAGATCATGTCCATGCTTGATGAAGCAGCTGTGAATTATCAGCTTGTCCTGACCAAACTTGACAAACTGAAGGTCGCTGAGCGGGAAAAAATTGCCAAAAAGGCACAGGCTGACGCTGCAAAATTTGTTGCCTGTCATCCAATCATTCTGTCGACAAGCAGTGAAAAGGGCTGGGGCCTTGAGGATGTGCGCACCGAAATCGGTCAACTCACCCAGTTTTAACTGCGTCTAATTGTCCTGAAGGTCAAAAGCTTCGCGCGTCTCCCGAAGCGCTATGTCCAGCGAACCAATCATATCCTCAATCGTTTGAAGATCAGCCTTGTCACGCGCCGCCAGTTCCAGAGACCGACATACGTCGCTTAGCACCATGGCCCCAAGGGACGCGGCTGCGCTTTTGAGCGCATGTGCCTTGGTCTCCAGAAGGGACAGATTATTCTCGGCAAACGATGTGTGAATGGATGTAGCGGTCGTCGCAAGCTCTTTTTCAAACGCATTTATCAACATGGGTATAACGTCAGACCCGACATCAGCCTCGAGCCGAAGGAGCGGAGCGGGGTCTCTTACAGGAACGTCATTCGTCATCTTGGCCACCTTGAACATCCGGTGTTGCCAACCGATAGACGCCCTTCAGACCCTCTGGTGACACAATCTTGCGCTTGCGGACAAAAACCAGTTTCCCAGCAGTCGAAAGCACAGCCGCGATAGATTTGATTGGCTTCAGGTAACCGCGCCAGTCTTCGCCGTCCTGAGCCAATGCCACAGCAATATCCCGCGGCGCAACACTTTTGGCGCCGCTGATCTGACGCAGAATTTCCTGTTCAATCTGTTGATCCGGTTGCGGCATTTTCTCTCCGGGGCCAAGGACAATATCCCGAATATCTATCATGTACACACAAGGACCACACCACCAAACGTTTAAAAACGACTCTTTTTTCTTTTACTTGAAAGACTCAAACGCTAGGGTCCCGCCAGAAATCAATAGGACCAAAATGTATGTTCGCAAATACACGCACGATAGCCCTTGTCTCAGTTTTGGCGCTTGCAGCCTGCAGCGACAACTCTGGCGACGAAAAACAAGCCGAAGACGCAGACGGAAACCCTGTTGCGCCGGTAGAAACCCAAATTGAGAAAGAAACCATCTCCATGAGCGAAGCCTATGCGCTGGAAAATCAGCAGTATCTGGAAACAAACAAAGCAAAAGACGGCGTGGAGGTAACCGATACCGGCCTGCAATATGTTGTCCTGAACGAAGGTGGCGGGGCGTCACCAACAGTTGATGACTATGTGACGGTGCATTACCGCGGCAAGTTTATCGATGGCAAGGAGTTTGATTCGAGCCACTCGCGCGGCGAACCCGCAACATTTCCCGCAGGCGGGCTTATTCCGGGTTTCACGGAAGCTCTGACCCTGATGCAGGAAGGCGATACATGGGAGATCACCATCCCGTCCGAGATTGCATACGGTGAAGCTGGCGCAGGAGGTGGCTTTATTCCTGGCAACAGCACGCTGGTTTTCGAACTGGAACTGATCGAAGTGATGACTGCGGAAGAAGCGCAGCAGTTGCAGCAGCGCCGTCAGGAAGCCGCCGAAGCTGAAGCCGCGGCATTCAAGGATGCGCAGTTGGCATTTCTTGAGCAAAACAAGTCGCAGGAAGGCATTCAAACGACCGAAAGCGGCCTTCAATACCGGGTTATTGAAGAAGGCGAAGGGGCAATGCCGACAGCACAGTCAAACGTGACGGTGCATTATTCCGGCAAGCTGACCAACGGCGAAGAGTTTGATTCGAGCTATCGCCGTGGACAGCCCGCCACTTTTCCGCTGAACGGCGTTATTCGTGGTTGGACCGAAGGGTTGCAGTTGATGAAAGAAGGGGCGAAGTACGAATTCTTCCTGCCGTACGATCTGGGCTATGGTGAACGTGGTTCGGGTGGCGGCATCCCGCCCTACGCCACACTGGTGTTCATCGTTGAGCTGATCTCGGTAGACAGTTAATCGTTTGATCATGGCCTGGTTTGATCAGGCCAACTAGACACATTCCTTTCCGGAAGACGGTAGCAAATCATGCTGCCGTCTTTTTTGTCCAGGGCCCTCAACTGCTATTAAATCTGCATCAGCGGATAATTTTCCGTCTGGCGATGAAAATCGCTGGAAATCCTTGTAAATTTGCCCTATTGCCTCATATTGTGATATTATAACCTGTCTCAAGTAAACGTAAGGCTGGAAACGCCGTTTTGACATTTGTAGTTATATTGTCGGCCCTTGTATTGTTGGCCGCGCCTTTGCTGGCGCGGGTGGTTCAGCGCGTGCCGTCACTAAAAGGCGGCATTGACGGGTTTGTTTTGATTACTGTGCTGGGCTTGATCATTCTGACACTGCTTCCGGAAGCACTACAGCACGGCGGACTTTGGGGCCTTGGGATCGCTTTCGTTGGTTTCATCCTGCCGTGGGCGTCCGAGTTTTTGTTCCATAAAACTGAAGAAATCACCCACCGGGTCGTGATGCTTGTTGCGACACTGGCCTTGATTATCCATGCCGCCAGCGACGGTGTTGTGCTGGCCTATGCGCGTGACAGCGTTCACGGGTCTTTTGTTGCGACCGGCATCCTGTTGCACCGTGTTGGTGTTGCAATTGCTGTGTGGTGGCTACTGCGCCCGATCCTGACAACCGTTGGCGGATTCGCCGTATTGGCCGCAATGGCGGTTATGACCATGGTAGCCTACTTTATGGTTCTGTTCGCGGGAGAATGGTACAATGTGCCGCTGGCCGGTTACTGGCAGGCCTTTGCCGCTGGTTCCCTGCTGCATGTGGTTATGCATCCGGTCGGTGACCACGATCCGGCACCCAATGCGTCAACCGCGGTCTCCCATCGCATCGGCACTGCATGTGGCATACTGTTCGTGATCGCGCTGATTGGATCGCACTATTACGATCACAGCCCCATGATCGTGAATGAAGCGGCGCATACGCACAACCTTCAGCATCTGATTGACCTGATGGCCCTCAGCGGAAGTCTTGTTGCACCCATTGCCCTGCTGCTAATCGCCGGTTTCGGGATTTACGGAAAAATGAATGCTAACTGGGCATGCGCCTACAAGCGATTGCAGTACATCGTGCCATGGACCATGGTGCTCTGGATCGTTACCGCGCTGTTTGCCATGCTATGGCCCGAGATGTTGCCGATTCCCGGCGTAGTCACAATCCTGTTCGTTATCTGGATGGCTATCATGGTGCCCGTGATGGTCCATACCGGTGCAAGAGCATTCTTCAGCACCATCTTCCCGACATCAATGGTACGGCACAACCATGTACATGGAACTCATTGAGTACCAGATCAGGCTTCTTTGATCACCGACTGCACAAACCCCTCGAACATTGTTCCCAGCATTTCTATCTGATGATCCTTTGCTGTTGCCGGACTGCCTGCATTGAAAGGGGGGGCTGGTGCATATTCACACAACAGCTGGACTGTTTCAGCATAGTCCGGATTGCGAAACTGACCAACCATGGACAACCCAAAATCGAGACCTGCGCTGACGCCCGCGCCCGTTATACGATTGCGATCCATGACGACACGTTCTTCCTGCGGTGTAGCACCGAAACTTGGCAAGGCTCCCAGTGTTAACCAATGAGAGGTCGCTTTATACCCTTCAAGCAATCCCGCTTTCCCGAGCAAAAGCGAGCCGGTGCAGACGGACGTAATGTAATCGGCGCACGCACCCGCCGCCCCTAGAAACTCGACAGTTTCAGGGTCCCTCAAGGCAGCAAGCGTGCCTGCGGTGCCACCGGGAGCAAAAATAACCGTCAATTCGCTTGGCAAGTCATCAAAAACCCGGTCCGGGATCAGGACAAGACCGGTATCGCTGGTGACAGGGTCACGGCTTTTTGCCACCATTTCCACCCTGGCACCCATGAGCGACGAAAACATATACTGCGGGCCTACAAGGTCCAGCGCCGTCATACCAGGGTACGCCAGCATGTATATATGCTCTGTGCCGGACCAAACTTCTGGCGCGTTACTCATATCATGCTGGTCCTGTGGGGCGGCGGCACCACTCTGACCGGATGCTCTCGCCACGGCGCTCGCCCCTCCTGTGCCTGCGAGCAGCGCACCGGCCAAAAGGCTCGTGAAAGAACGTCGGTTGAAATCATGTGCCATAAGCGATCCTCTTGGTTTCGTGGTGTATCCTGATGGGCAACGCTTCTTGTGACAACACGTAATAATGCCGCAGAACTGACATAAAAACTCTCGTTTGTGCCAAAAACCGCACCCACACCGACAATCACATTTATGGTGATAAGACTTGCCTTCTTGCGACCATCGCGTTAGCCATCCGCCCCTGAAGGACAAGACATGCGATTTTCTGATAAAACCATTGTTGTTACCGGCGGCACGTCCGGATTGGGTGAAGCCATTGTCAAAGGTTTTGCATCTGAAGGGGCAGCAGTCTTTTTCTGCGGCCTCTTGGACGCTGAAGGCGCCCGGGTCGAAATGGAAACCGCCCCCCTGCCTGGCACTGCACATTATATCCAAGCCGATGTACGAAGCGATGAAGCAGTGGCAGCTTTTGTTCGGTTGGCGCATGGCCACAATGACACACTGCATGCCGCTGTGAACAATGCCGGTATCAGCCATGCGGCAGCGCGGTTTGCCGACCATTCACTGGATACTGTCGAAGACATTGTGCGCACCAATATGATGGGGGTCTGGCATGGTATGCGCCATCAAATCCCGTTAATGCTGGAACATGGTGGCGCGATCATCAACATTGCCTCCATTCTCTCGCGTTCTGGAGCCGAGTGGATGGCACCATACGGCATGAGCAAACATGCCGTGGTTGGCATGAGCAAATCCGCTGCTCTGGATTATGCTGACCAGGGGTTGCGCATCAACACAGTGTCGCCGGGGCCCATGCAAACACCGATGTTTGACCGCGCGCTCGAAGACATTGGCGGAGACATGGAAAAGTTCGCCGGTGGCATCCCTAAAACCGGCCCGGCAGACCCGGCAGATGTAGCAAAAACCGTACTATATCTGGCAAGCGACGAAGCAGCATCTGTAACCGGTGCCAACTTCATCGTTGATGGCGGCGTTTCAACAGGGTGAAATCTCAAAAACGCCCTATTTTCCGGTATTTTAATGCCTGTCTGACGTGCTAGACTAGCTTGAAGCTCACCTGAAGTGTGAGCAATCGTGAGGAGGATCAGCATGAATATGGTGACCGATTGGTTCCGGCGCACTTTTTCTGATGCACAGGTTGTGTTGCTGGTCGCTGTTCTGCTGATTGTCATTCTGATGATTACATTGTTTGGCAATATGCTGGCACCAGCCATTGCCGCGATGGTGATCGCTTTCCTGCTAGATGGGCCCATTGACTGGTTTACGCGCCGCGGCGCACGACCCATGGTGTCTTTCCTCAGCGTCTATATCGGGTTCATCCTGATTGCCCTGATTGTTCTCCTGGCGGTCATTCCGCCACTGGTGCGCCAGATCGCGCAGTTCATCAACGACACGCCGGCAATGGTGGACAGTGTTCAAAGAGCACTTCTGGCCCTGCAGGACCGGTTTCCAGATTTGATTGCGGAAGATCAGGTACGCTCCTGGTTTGCCAACATAGGAAACGAATTCGCCAACATCGGCCCACAGATACTGCAGTATTTCTCCGCCGGGGTCACGGGTGCCATTACACTCGTCGTTTATATGGTTCTCGTACCGGTCATGGTGTTTTTCTTCCTGAAAGACAAAGAAGCCATTCTTTCATGGATCGCCAACTTTTTGCCGCAAGACAGGACATTGCTGGAACAGGTCTGGCGCGAAGTGATAGAGCGCGCGGGCGACTACGCACGCGGCAAGGTATACGAAATACTGATTGTTGGCATCGTTTCCTTTATCGTGTTTCAGGCAATAGGTATTCCCTATGCAACGCTGTTGGCGGTAGCGACCGGATTAAGTGTCGTTATCCCGTATTTTGGTGCCGCAGTTGTTACGTTTCCGGTTGCCTTGGTTGCCTATTTTCATTGGGGACCAACCAGTGAAATGCTTGTTGCCGTTGTCGCCTATCTGATCATACAGGCTCTGGACGGCAACCTGCTTGCGCCGCTTCTGTTTTCCGAGGTTGTCAAACTTCATCCCAATGCGATCATTCTGGCGATACTGGTGTTTGGCGGGCTATGGGGGCTATGGGGTGTGTTTTTCGCCATCCCGCTCGCAACAGTTGCAAATGCAGTGATCAGGGCCTGGCGGGCACGAACTGCTGCTCAGGATACTGCTGTCGCTGCATGACATAAAATATCTTTTAATTTCATCATTTTCTGCATAGATTAACTCATTGATCAGTGCAGAGAGTGGTTGTTGTTTTATGATTTTGGAATCGCGAAGCATCATTTTTTCCGATGAAGAATTGTTCGTTGCCTTAAGGCCAATTCTTGACGCGCGCGGTATGGCGGCTGACTTGCCGGTGCGAACCATCTCGGCACGCTCCAATGAAGACGGCGAGGTTTCTGCCACCATCGAAATGACAGACGGGTCAGACCCGGTTGTCGTGGAAAGCGGCGAACTGGGGCCCGCTGTACTAAATCATTGTATAGATCAGGGCATCCCTCTGCCGCGCGGCTCCTACAAGGAACTTGCCATTCGCGGAGACCATGTGGCGCTTATCGTGCGGCTTGAAACGGGATCGATTCAGTCCGAAGTGGACGAAGACGAAGAATAGGCCTTCTTGCACTGCCCACCGCATGCTTGCTTCCTTTTATCCTATAGTGTTTGACGCGTTATAGCGCCCTGCACGTAAAGTGCCGTGATTGTCGAAAACAAGGCAACGAGGATCAAATGAAGACCACCCTGACCACTCTGTTGGTTTTGTTCGCCAACTTCACTGTGTCTGCACAAACCATTGAAGAGAAATCATTCACCTATCCGTATGATGTCAAAGTCTTTGACCTGCCAACGGCAAGCAATGGCATTGACTATCGGCTGTATGTGAGGTTGCCGCTTCGGCCACCATCTGAAGGCGAGAAATCATCCAGCTTCTATTTCCTTGATGCGCTGGCAAACATGACACCTGCTGCCGCCATGAGCTATAACTACGAGTATTTCAACTATATTCCTTCTGCCTACTTCATTGGCATAGGCTATCAAAACGAGGACGATGGTGCCTGGTCGGAAAAAAACCGTACCCGGGATTATACACCAACAGCCTTCACGCCGCCCAAAGGCCATTTTTTGGAAAACAGTCCACAAGACTGGCAAGGATCAGGCGGTGCAAAGGCATTTTTTGACGTGGTTCAAAGCGAGATCATTCCCTTCATTGAGCAGCGCTTTGATGTGGACAGCACCGACCGCGTCCTTATCGGCAAGTCAACCAGCGGTCTGGGCGCAACATATGCACTTCTGAATCGGCCGGCCCTGTTCAATCGCTATGTGATCATAAGCCCGGCGATCTGGTGGGACGACTGGACGAACCCACGTGAAGAACGATGGATCATGAGGGCTGCGCGCGAAACGGCAAAGACAGAATATCCCGCAGAAACAAGAGTGTATTTCGCGGTCGGTGAGGCTGAAGAAAGACTGGACCTTGTTACCGATCTTTACGTTCTGGCAAACAGCCTTCGCAAAAGGCGGAATTCAAACCTCAAAGTCAATCTGGAAGTTCTGGCCGGGGAACAACATGAAGGTGTTTTTCCCGCCGCTTTTATGAGAGGTATTGTGGGTGTCTACGCACAGGAACCGGACCGGAAGCCATCTTCCAGCCCGCTCACATGGAAATAGACGAGAAGCCGGGAACATGATTTCGCTCGCGGCTCTCGAGCAATGGCTATTCCGGCAGGAAGTCCGGGACGGACAGATATCTCTCACCCGTATCGTAACAGAAACCCAATACCCGTTGACCAGCAGTTTTCCCCTGCAGGTGCTGACTTATGGCAGCCAGCGTGCCTCCGGATGAAATACCAATCAGCATGCCTTCTTCGCGTGCGGCCCGGCGGGCCATCTCCTTGGCGTCTGCAGGATCGACCTGAATAACACCACTCAGAAGTGACACATCCATCACGTCCGGTACAAAACCGGCCCCGATACCCTGAATAGGATGTGGCCCGGGATCGCCGCCTGAAAGCACAGGCGACAGTGTGGGTTCAACAGCGTAGGTCTCAAAGTCAGGCCAGGCTTCTTTCAAAACCTCAGCACATCCGGTTATATGCCCGCCTGTGCCAACGCCTGTTATCATGCAATCAAGGCCCTCCGGGAAGTCAGCTAGAATTTCCTGTGATGTGGTCTGGCGGTGCACTGCCACATTTGCCGGATTGGCAAATTGCTGCGGCATCCATGCGCCGGGGGTTTCCTCGGCCAGTTCGCTGGCTTTCGCAAGAGCGCCTTTCATGCCCAGTTCCTTTGCCGTCAGCACAAACTCGGCACCATATGCCAGCATAATGCGCCGACGCTCAATCGACATGCTTTCAGGCATCACAAGAATAAGGCGATAGCCCTTCACCGCCGCGACCATGGCGAGGCCGATGCCGGTGTTACCCGACGTTGGTTCAATAATCACGCCGCCTTTGGCCAGAGAGCCATCAGCTTCGGCCGTTTCAATCATGGCCAGCGCGATACGGTCTTTTATTGACCCTCCCGGATTGGTTCTTTCCTGCTTCAGCCAAACCTCATGGTCCGGGAACAGGCGAGAGAGGAGCACATGTGGTGTGTTGCCAATGGTTTCCAGGATGGTTGATGCTTTCATGGTAAATTCTCTCAAAAATTGGTTCACGCGGTGAGGGTTGCGCCGAACTCTACACCGGATCGACACGTGCGGAAAAGGGGTTCCATGCAGAGTTGTGTCGTTAACTGCCGCCGGTAGCTTGCTGACGCGCCTGAATCGGAATAATTTCGTCAGTATCCGCCGGTTTGAACATAACCCGCGACCATGCGGGAATAGACCGCGTAACCCAGACATTACCACCAACAACGGAGTTCCGGCCCACAAGAGTTTCACCGCCGAGGATGGTCGCTCCCGCATAAATAACAACATTGTCTTCTATGGTTGGATGGCGTTTCTTCGCGCGATGCTCGCGGTCAACCCGAAGGGCACCAAGTGTAACACCCTGATAGATTTTGACATTGTCACCGATAACAGTCGTTTCGCCAATAACAACGCCTGTGCCATGGTCAATAAACAATGATCGCCCGATGCTGGCACCCGGATGGATATCAATACCGGTTTTCTGATGCGCATACTCGCAGATCATCCGCGGCAGTAACGGCACTTCGCGTTTGTAGAGCGCATGGGCAATCCGGTAGGCAACGACGGCGAAAAATCCCGGGTAACAAAGGATAACCTCTTCCACCGATTGCGCCGCGGGGTCTCCTTCAAAAAGCGCAGCCGCATCTTCATGGGCATGATCGGCAATTGCAGGCAAATCCGACAAGAAGCCCTTGACCAGCATCTTGGTACAGCCCACATCCTTGCCCTCACACAAAGGCTCTACGAGATTATGAAATTCAGTTTCCAGTGCAGATAGCTGCTCTTCAAGGCTCGAGAAATCGTCATTCGCCAACGCATGATGCGGGAACAATACCCCAATGGTTTGCTTGAGAAGCGCGCCGATTTTGATGAGCGACAGACCAGACAGCATGCCATACTTCTGATGGTGACTGCGCAACTGTTCTGCGACATGCTCTAGACTGGACGGACTTTCAGATATCTGCGCCATGTGCGCTCTCCCTGCTGTCCTATATAGTTTAAGAGGCATTCGATTAACTACAAGCCCCGGCAGCACGAGATTTTCTTCACGTTTTCGGGAGAAAACTAATCTGAAGTAAACCGGAAGTGATTATTTGGCCCGCATATCCGCATTGTCAGGCAACAAGTCTTCATAGCCAGCCTCCCGAACAAGTTCGTTGCTTTTCACAACCACTTCTTCGTGCAACCGCGCCATAAATTCCTCTTTGGAAAGGCCGGAAGGAAACGGCTCACCAATCTGAAACACTGCCTTGCCAGCACGGTGCCAAAAACCCCGTGTCCAGAAGAGCCCCGTGTTTGTGGCAACCGGATACACTTTCAAACCAGCATCTTTATACAGATAATAGGCACCACTTTTCAGTGGCTTGCTTTTGCCAATCGCAACACGTGTTGCTTGCGGGTAAACAATCAGAGGCCTGCCCTTCTCTACAACGTGTTCAGCAACCTCCTGCATTCCGCGGTGCGCCTTTTTTGACTGGCGATCAATCCGGATGATATTGGCCTTCTTGAGGATCGAGCCGATGAACGGAATATTGAACAGTTCTTTTTTAGCAAGTGCCGTCACGTCGCCCCTGAGCACGTATGTGAGGATCGGGTCCATATTGCTCTGGTGTGCCGCCGCGATAATCAGGGCTCCTTTTGCCGGCAACCGTTCCCGAAAGCGATGTTCGTAGCGAATGCCAGAACAAATACGCGCGACCCACAAGGAGCCGACGCAGTACCAACCTATCCCGCGGCGCACCGGCCCTTCGGTGCGGGCAAAACACATTGGGGCAACAATCAAGCCACAAAACAACAGGGTATACGGATAAAATACGATGTTGAAAAACAGCGATCGAATGCGGTCAGTCAGTTTCATGCCATGCCCTATTTGTCGAGAACCGTTGTCCGGTCCGTTTGTGCAAACCCAATATGCCTGCGTGAAATGCCATCAATAGCTGCTTGGACACAAGTTAAAAATCCGCTAGCCTTAGGTATCAATATGAACAAGGTATATAGTTTATGACAGATCAGGACAAACGCGGCGATGACAGGCTACCCGTTTTGTGGACAGGCAAGCTCACCACAGATGACGACCGGGAGTTTGAGTGCAAAGTGCGCGACATATCACTTGCCGGAACGCTGATCTCGACAAACGCTGTTATCGACATGGGCGAACGCCTGCTGCTTGAAATTGAAGAACTGGGCGAATTTGCCGTGGAGGTGAAATGGTCAGGTTCAGAACAACTCGGGCTGCTGATTCTGGCCGGACCAGACCTGGAGTTGAAGAAATTTGCAGAAGGGTCGGGCGGCGAAACATCGAAGAAGCCCGTAGCAATTGAAGGCGATCCATTGGCGAGCTGAAAAGACTCGTTGCACGATCAAAAGCGGCCGGGGCAGAGACTGCTTCAGCTAGCAACGTGCCGAACCAGCAGGAAAACGGCCAGAATGGCGATTGGCGCTAATGCCGCTTCATAGATTTCCCGGCCTGCCAGAAAACCGGCTTTCTCGCCGTCTTTCAGGAAAACTGTGTCAGACAACAAAATCTAGCGCCAAGACATTTTTTTTGCTGGTATGATGGCTTACGGGAGATTTTAACGCCAGCCCTAGAAACTCCAGCCAATCGATCCGCGTACCGTGTGACTCTCAAAATCCACTACCGCCAGGTTAGAGTCCGAATTGACATAACGATATTCTGCACGTGCTTCCAAAGAGCTGCCAAGTGGCACCTCAAAGATTGCCCGCACGGTATGACGCTTGTCTTGACGTACTGCACCGATAGATGGCGTCTCAGCAGAAAAATCTCTCTGCCGGTAGCGATAGCGTAGACGAAAAACATTAGGAAGCTCGGAGCTATCAAGCGGCAACTTTAAGCTCGTATCAGCTGTGTGGCCCCAGAATGTGAAAGTATCGTTTTGGGCCTTGTGGCGGGAAACTGTATAGCCCGCGGTGATATTGCGCCCGTTACCGAGCAGAAAATATACTTTGCTCGACAAACTGTGCCTGTCCGCGTTCCTTTCCTGTAGCAAGGGGTCATCAAAATTTTGGGTTCGATACTCGTAATAAGCGGTCAAATAAGTCTTTTTAGCAATCAACAGGCCGATATCTGGGCGAATTGTATGCACGTCCTGAAATTTTGAGCCGGCCAGCGAGATACTATCATACCGGTAAGTTGTCCCAAGGTTGGCTCGCCCAGCCTTCGTTTTGCCGCGTACCGAGAAGCCGTGGATCTGCAGGTCAAAATCTGTCAGGTCATCATGCAGACTCTGGAAAAAACTGTAGCGGGCCGTAAGACTGGTATCGTTCTGGTCATAGACATCAAGCCCGACACGCGCCCTGAACCTCAATTTGGCATCGCCCTGAGCGGAGTTGCTATCAGTATCATCAATGGTGATGTTGTTGTCATACTCGCCACCGACCTCCACGTAGAGCGACAGAGGCAACTCATCGGGGCCCGTTTCCACAGGTGTTGCTTCCTCCTCCTGCGCGTTGCCCGCACCGGCAGGAAGTAAAAAGCCAACCACCGTCAGGACCGTTGCCCATTTTCCGCAGCCGCAACTGCCATCTGAATGTGTGTATTTCATCGTGCAAGCTCCCCTATTCTTGCGTTGAAACCTTAATAAGGCCGTAGCCATAGGTTTCGTCAAACCCCGGCGTCCCCAGGTCAATCGCCTGAGCACGCAGCCTGTCCAGTGTTTCCTGCATCGAAGCACCTGCACCGGTATTCTTAACATGTGCCAGAATGGCCGTAACAAAAGGTGCCGCGATAGATGTGCCGGTTTTAGCGCCATACCCGCCTCCGGCGCGTGCGGTTTGGACATTGACCCCGGGTGCCGAGAAATCTACATGCCCGCCCCGGTTCGCGCGCAGGAATACCCTTGAGCGGATATCGACTGCTGTTACAGCAACAACTGTTTCGTAGGCCGCCGGATACAACGGCCTGGCCCCGGGCCCCCCGTTCCCGACCGCCGCCACAACATAACTACCGCGGCTCGCTGCACGAATGATAGCAAGCTCCAGCAGGTCATTCGCCGGGCCGCTCAAGCTCATGTTGATTATGGGCACTTGTTGGCGGACCATCCAGTCGATCGCCAGGATCAGGCTTTCGGTTGTTGCCACTTGTCTGCCAGGTTCCGGTTCAACAAAAACGCTTGCAGCAAACAGCGTCGCATCAGGCGATAACCCGGAAAAACCGTTTCCGTCCATGCCAACAAGAATGGAGGCGACGGCGGTGCCATGATCAAGCGGACGGTTTTCATCAAACCTGGCAAAGTCTGCCGTGTGAATAGTGCGGCTGGAAAGAGCTGCGTGCTCGTTGTCCAGGCCTGTGTCAATGAGGCCAAGACGGATATCTTTTGCGGCGAAAGCATCTGACACACCAAGGCCTGCGGCCAGGCCAGCCGGCGTTTGGTCAAGCGGCTCTTCCGGGAATTTTTGTTGCTCGGGCACAAACACATGATTGACATCCGCCGCACCGGACACCAGTCGGCTGTCCAGGTCACGCAACTGCTCAGTCAGGTTGCCCGCATCACCAACGCGGGCGCGCACAAGGACCATATCAAGCCCGGCAAGGTAAACACGATTTTCATCAATGTATGTTTCCGGTTCCAGTTCAATTTCATCTTCCACGTCGACCAAAATCAGGATTTCATCGGGAATAATCGCGTCGCCAGTTTCATCGACGGCTTCGATATAGTCGCGCTCTTCAACAAACTGCAGGCGCGAAAGACGTTCCTGTTCGGGACGGCGCTCAGGCTGACGATCAGATACGAGCTCTTCGTCGCGGCGGGCGGGCTCTTCATCCTCAAAGGCCTCGCCGACGTCGTCATCGCCTAGTTCCAGCTCATCATCTGAAGCATCGTCTGCTGCGGCATCGAATTCATACCCCGCCACTTCCTCTTCAGCGTCGTCTTCAACATCGTTTTCGGTTTCATCCTCATCTTCAAGATCGTCAAATTCGTCTTCATAGGCGTCTTCTGCTTCCTCTTCCGCTTCCCGCTCGGCTTCATATTCAGCTTCTCGCTCTGCTTCCTCCTCGGCTTCCGCTTCCGCTTCTTCCTCAGCTTCTGCTTCCGCTTCTTCCTCAGCTTCTGCTTCCGCTTCCTCCTCGGCTTCTGCTTCCGCTTCTTCCTCAGCTTCCGCTTCCGCTTCTTCCTCAGCCTCTGCTTCCGCTTCCTCCTCGGCTTCTGCTTCTGCTTCTTCCTCAGCTTCTGCTTCTGCTTCTTCCTCAGCTTCTGCTTCTGCTTCTTCCTCAGCCTCTGCTTCTGCTTCCTCCTCAGCTTCTGCTTCTGCTTCCTCCTCAGCTTCTGCTTCCGCTTCCTCCTCGGCTTCTGCTTCCGCTTCTTCCTCAGCCTCTGCTTCTGCTTCCTCCTCAGCTTCTGCTTCTGCTTCCTCCTCAGCTTCTGCTTCCGCTTCCTCCTCGGCTTCTGCTTCCGCTTCTTCCTCAGCTTCCGCTTCCGCTTCTTCCTCAGCCTCTGCTTCCGCTTCCTCCTCGGCTTCTGCTTCTGCTTCTTCCTCAGCTTCTGCTTCTGCTTCTTCCTCAGCTTCTGCTTCCGCTTCTTCCTCGGCTTCCGATTCCGCTTCCTCCTCGGCTTCCGATTCCGCTTCCTCCTCGGCTTCTGCTTCCGCTTCTTCCTCGGCTTCCGATTCCGCTTCTTCCTCGGCCTCATCTTCGGCCTCATCGTCAGTTTCATCTTCACTGGGTTGATGGATAACAATGGACGTTTGGTAGATGCGGTTGGTTTTGACATTCGCGAAAACATTGCCGCTGGATTGGAGACAAAGTGCCCGGCCAGGTATTGAGCCAACAGCAACAATCAACAAACCAACGACACTGGCAAGGGCATAGGGGCGCAGTCTGGCTTTGATGCTATTCGGCGTAACAGGCATGATCGTCCTTGTCATTATTGCTGGTTCCCAAATATTTGGTCCCGTGAAGCGCAAAGGTAGTTTGCCTGAATAACGGCCAGTGTTCCTACTTTATTCCGGAAAAAACGACACCCACAATAGGAACGGCCAGAAATCGTGATAGCTTAGCCAAATGGTGGTAATTAATACTTAACATATTGATGTCATAGCGGAAAATCTGCTGCATAGAAACGGGGGCACGTTCGCGCATAAAAGCGGATGTTTTTTTCTGGAATAAATTCGATACCCCATTCGTTAGGGAGATGAAGGCGAACATGCAAGGTCCTGCCGCAACACAAGCCTGGCGCGATGAACTGGTAGCCTTGCTACCCCGGCTACGTCGATACGCGCTATCGCTTACCGGTTCCATGCAAGACGCAGAGGACCTGTTGCATTCGACTGTTGAGAAAGCCCTGTCGAAAGCGGACCAGTTTGCAGAAGGTACTGATCTGGACAGGTGGATGTTCAGGATATGTAAAAACCTTTGGTTTGACGAATGGCGTCAGCGGAAGGTTCGCGGGCCATCCGTTGACCCACAAGAAATGAAGAATGAGCCCTGGGTGGACGGTGAAGACCATGTACAGAACCGCATAAGGATCCAGGAATTGAACAGAGCGCTACAAGCGCTGCAGGAAGATCATAGAGAAATTTTGGTGTTAGTTGTGATTGAGGGATATTCATACAAGGAAGTGTCGGAGCGGCTGGATGTACCGATTGGCACCGTAATGAGCCGCCTGGCTCGCGCCAGGGCCGGACTCGGCAGTCTTTTGTCTGCGTCAGCAATTGACAGGGAAACCAAAGCATGACCTTAACGGACGAAATATTGTCGGCCTATCTTGACAGCGAACTACCGGCCGAGGAAATGGACCGTATTACCGATGAGATTGCTTCGGACCCGGTGCTCGCTTTGCGACTTGAAGAGATGCGCAATTCCGACGCCTGGCTCGCAGGCCAGTTCGCAGCCGTCGATAACAAGCCCATTCGCGCCCATACACTTGATCTTATCAGCCAGTTCTCGAGAGAACAGAATTCTAAAAAGGAAGAAGGCCCTGAGCAAAGCAATGTAATTGCTTTAAAACCTCGCGATCGCTGGGCTGCTGTCACAAACTCGGTTTCATGGGGTCAGGCGATTGCGGCATCCATTGTACTGTTTGTCGGTATTGGTGCCGGCATGCAGTTTGGGGGTAAAAGCAGCACCGACGGGTTTGCCACATTGCAAACGGCAGGACTGATCTCGCCAGCGAGTCCATTGTATGATGTCCTGGAAACCACACCCAGCCTAACCAGGGTTGGATTGGACGACGATGACGCGAGCGCTGCCGCAGTGATCTCGTTCGAAACCGCAAATGGCATCTATTGCAGAGAACTGCAAGTCTCCACCAAAGCGAGCCACAGTCGAAGTATTGCCTGCCGGTCCGGTGACGACTGGCTGATCAAGGCAACGGTAGCCAGTGCTGGCCCCGCGCCGGTTGGAACTTCCGACTTTATACCCGCAAGCACTGCAGGGAACCAGTTGATCGACCAAACCATCATGACCCTGATGAAAGGCGACGCTTTAAGCAGCGTTGATGAAAACCAATTGATTGTCAGGAATTGGCAACAGAACTGATCTGCAATGTAAGCAAAAGGATGCAGTCTTGTTCAAGCCTAGCCAAAGCCGGGCACTTACGTCGGTCTTTTGAATACTCAGGTCGGTTTTGTCTATCCAAGAACCTTCCGGCCTGACGCGCATTAAAAAAAAGCAATTTCTCGGGAATAAAATCTGAACGCTCCCCGTTAGCGGAATGACAACAGAAATCCACGCCATATTAGGCGGTACGCATTTAACGGCCAGATGACTGGCCAATGAACAAGGAATGAGACCCATGTCAAATAGTGAAACCTCCACAGCAACTGCTACAGACGCAGCAGATCTGATTGCGCTCCTGAATGAGCTGATTGATCTGGCAAATGCCAGCACAGACGAAGACGACCTTGAAGAAATCCTGGAAGCCCTGGATGAAGTTGAAGAAGTGCTGACCGGCGAACTGGACGGCGACGAAGACGACGAAGACGACGAAGACGACGACGAAGACGACGGCGACGAAGACGGCGACGAAGACGACGAAGACGACGAAGACGACGACGAAGACGACGGCGAAGACGAAGACGAAGACGGCGACGAAGACGACGAAGACGAAGACGACGACGACGAAGACGAAGACGACGAAGACGAAGACGACGAAGACGACGACGAAGACGAAGACGGCGACGAAGACGACGAAGACGAAGACGAAGACGAAGACGGCGACGAAGACGACGACGAAGACGACGAAGACGACGAAGACGACGAAGCAACTGTCGAAGGCGTTTTAGCCAAGGCAAATGCCCTCATCGCAGCCATCGAAGCTGGTGAAGCAGACAACATCCCTGCGGATGACCTGCAAGACCTTGCCGAAGAACTTTCTGAAGCTATTGCCGAAATCAGCGGCGAAAACGATGATGATCTGCAAGGTAGTGACGGCGAGGACATTCTGGTCGGTGGCACTGGTGACGATACCGTCGATGGCGGGGACGGTGACGATGTTATCTGGGCCGGGCAAGGCGACGAAGGTGACGATTTTGTTTCCGGCGGCAACGGTGATGACATCATTGGCGGTGGAGACGGCGACGATTTGCTTGTCGGCGGCGAAAGTAATGGCTCTGGTTCTGAAGACGGCGACGACACATTGTTTGGTGGCACAGGCAACGATCAAATCGTTGCGTCCAACTGGACTGACGATGGCGACGGTACTGTCAATAGTAATGACACTTTCGGCAACTCTGCATCTGATGGTGAAAACCGAGTTTGGGCAGGCGCTGGCAATGACTTTGTAGCCGGAGGTGGAAACGACGACGTTATTGGTGGCGGTGACGGTGACGATACCATCAACGCTCAGGACGGCAACGATATCGTGTTTGCAGGCAAAACTGGCGATGATGTTGTCAATGGCGGCGCAGGTAACGACACTGTTTTCGGAGCCAGTGGCACAGACGATGTGGACGGCGGCTCGGGCGATGATCTGTTGTTTGGCGGATCCGGCAATGACGATGTCAATGGCGGCGGCGACAACGACACCATTTATGGTGGTGCCGGCAACGACATTATCTCAGGAGAAACAGGTGATGACGTGACGTCTGGCGGCGACGGTGAAGACACTTTTGTCTTTGCGGCAAACGCTGGCAACGACACTATTCAGGACTTCGAAACCGGTGAAGACGTGATCGACCTTTCAGCACTCGGCACAAGCTTTGATGCCCTGACGATCACACAAACGGACGGGAACACCCTTGTTTCATGGAGTGATGGCAACGTAACGCTGAACGGTGTTACGGAAACCCTGGACGCAAGCGACTTCATTTTCTAGTCACTGCGTCATCAGGCAGGGGAGGCACCGGCGAAACACCGCTGGTGCCTTTTCCTATTAAAAGGCGGTACCTGCAGGTTGGCAATTTGTAAGCATCAGGTTTACCAAGACGCGCAACAAAACCTTTCCAACCCAGCTCTAGACAGCTTGCCCCGCTGCGTAACCACTGGCCCACGCCCACTGAAAATTGTAGCCCCCAAGCCAACCGGTGACATCAACGCATTCACCGATAAAATACAGCCCCGGAACAGACTTTACTTCCATGGTTTTGGAAGACAGGCTTTCGGTGGATACACCGCCCTTTGTCACCTCGGCCTTTTTCAACCCTTCTGTGCCTGTGGGCTTGAGCGACCAGGCCGAAAGGCGTTCGGTAAGAGCTTGCAGCGACTGATTGGATTGATCAGCCATCTTGTCTGGCCATTCTTCTGCAATCTGGTCGGCCAGCCGATCCGGCAACACGCTTCTTAACACGGCCTTCACACTGGAAGCGCCCTGCGTTTCCCGGGCTTTTTTCAACCATGCCAGCACATCTGCCTCAACTGGCAGCAGATTAACAGCAATACTGTCGCCGTGGCTCCAATAGGACGAAATCTGCAAAATTGCAGGGCCGCTAAGACCGCGATGAGTAAACAGAATATTCTCACGAAACACCGGCGCGTGCTTCCTGTGCGGAACGGATACGTTGCAGTCGGCGGCAACACCTGCAAGGTTTTTCATACCAGCAACGATTTGAGGATCAAAAACAAGTGGCACCAGCGCCGGCAGCGGCTCGACAATACGCAGGCCAAACTGGCGGGCGAGCCGATAGCCAAAGTCTGTTGCGCCCATTTGCGGGATTGCGGTTCCACCGGTTGCAATCACCAAACTGCCAGCTTCCCATATTGTGTCTGATGTCCGAATACTGAAACCCGAAGGTTCCTGACCGACCTTGACAACGTCTGTTTGCAGCTTCAGGTCCACCCCCGCGGCAGTACACTCTTCCAGAAACATGGACACAATTGCCTTCGCGCTCTGATCACAAAACAACTGACCCAGGGTTTTTTCATGCCAGCTCAGCCCGTGGGCTGCCATCAAATCCATAAAATCCCATGGGGTGTATCGACTGAGCGCCGATTTGGCAAAATGCGGGTTCTCGCTGATGTAAGCACCGGGTTCTGTATCCTGATTGGTAAAGTTGCAACGCCCTCCGCCCGATATAAGAATTTTAGCACCCGGTTTTTTGTTTCGTTCCAGTAACAAAACTTTTTTGCCGCGCTTGCCAGCGGTAATTGCCGCCATCATTCCCGCTGCACCGGCACCAATTATTATTACATCGTAACTTTTTGAAGCTTGCACGCCAATCACTGCCTTACAACGCTGAATTATGAACAGAAGACTAGCCTGAATACTCCTCAAATAACAGGTAATTCAGTGGGTTAATCATATCGGTAGCCTGCTTTTCTTTTCGTCTTTCCAACGCTGCTTTCGTGTTGTTCACGAGGAAAGTCAACGAAAACTTCACGAATTCGAACCGGCTTTTAAGATTCGTTAACCCTGCTGTGCGATGAATCAGATTGATTTTAGTAAACCTGCTCAAACATCGACCGAAGTTCGAAGAGGGAATTTCCAAATGACTGCGAATAATGGGGGCGCAGGCATTCGCCTGTTCAGTATCAGAAACCTGCTTCTCGCTGTGACGGCCTTGCTGATGCTGGTTGTCATTGGCCTGAACGTTGCACAGATGTCTCGCGCACTTGATGCGAAGGATACCGCTACCAGGGCTCAGGCGCTGAACGGTACAATCGACAATATTGTACAGCTCAAGCTTGCACTCGCGGATGAGCGATTGTTCACATATGCCGCGTATGGGTTTGAAGGACAGGTTCCGGATTTCTTCATTACCCGGATAGAGTTGAACCGTTCGGTTGTTGACGATGCCTTCAATAATATTCAGTCGGATCTCAGAAACCTGCCAGATTTCGATGGCGACGTGGGCAGTGATAGATACAGGGCTGCTGTCGGTGAATTCAATAAACTGAAAACCGAGTTGGTGGATGCGCATCAAGCCTATCTGGAACAACATACATCAACAGACACCGATCTGGCCTCTTTTGGAACGGAAGTTGACGTCTCCAGAGGACGAGACGCGGCGAAGTCCATGGACGCTTTGATTGGTATTGCAGCAACAATTCGTATTGAGGTTGAAAGCAATTATGATTTCGGCGATGACAGGATTGGCACCGTAAACAGACTGAAGAACCAGCTGTGGGTCATGTCTGAGTATGCGGCGCGTGAAGCTGCATCATTGGCTGACAACATCGCGGCACAATCCGTTATTGATGGACGGGAAAAGGATACTGGCATCAAATACAGCGGTATCAGCGAAGGCGCTTGGGATCAGATCGTAACATTTGCCAAGTCCACTACGGCGACTAGCGAAATTGCCAATCAAATAGAGCCAATTGGGACGATCTTTATTGAGGACTTTGCGTACAGCCGTTTTGGAATTTATGATCTATCCGCTGACGCCGAAGAAGACGAGGCTGAAATTGTAGACTATGAAACAACAGCCGAGGACTGGGTCGCTCTTGCGCAAGAATCAACTGAACCGGTTTTCATGATGAGCAGCTACGCCGATAATCTGGCGAGAAGTCTTAGCGAATCAGCGGTTGAAGCGGCTGACAAAAGTGTGGTCACAGCAAGCTCTCTCATCGTAGTCTCCGTTTTGGTCGGCGGCTTGGCTCTCTGGGTTGTCATGGTCAGGGTTGTACGCCCAGTTAATGCGCTGTCAGATACAATGATAGTGCTTGCAGAAGGCAACCTTGAGGTTGAGATTCCAAACGCTGATCGTCAGGACGAAGTAGGCGATATGGCGTCGTCTGTTCAGGTCTTCAAAGACAATGCTATTGAAAGACGTGAACAGGAAGCTCTCCAGCGGGAACGCGAAGAAGAAGAGCGCAAGCGTCAGGAACAGGAAGAGCAGCGAGCTCGTGAAGAACAGGAAGAGCGCAGGGTGCAGGAGGAAGTTCGGGCCGAAAAAGCCCGCGCGGAACGCCGCCAGGAAATGCTTGATCTTGCCGACAAATTCGAAGCCTCAGTGATGGAACTGGTTGAAGGTGTTTCCACATCAGCGTTCAGTATGGAGAGCGCAGCACGAGGCATGTCAGTGACGGCTGCAGATACGTCGCAAAAGTCAGATGTGGTGTCAAATGCCGCACAGCAAGCCAGTTCGAATGCGCAAATGGTGGCCAGTGCCGCTGAGGAACTTTCGAGTTCGGTGCGTGAAATTACCGGACAGACCAACCAGTCAAGCGCCGCAGCCCGTGACGCAGTGACACGGACGGTTAAAGCTGCCAACGATGTCGGTGTGCTCGAAGAAGCGGGCCTGAAAATTGGCAATGTCGTGAAGCTAATCAATGATATCGCTGAACAAACCAACCTGCTTGCACTTAACGCAACAATCGAAGCAGCCAGAGCCGGCGATGCCGGTAAGGGTTTTGCGGTCGTAGCCAGTGAGGTGAAATCGCTGGCCAACCAAACGGCGAATGCCACGCAGGAAATCAGCGAGCAGGTTGAAGGCATGCAGCAGGCAACCGGCCTTGCTGTGAAAGCGATGGACGAGATCAAGGGCATTATCAGCGACATTGAAGCCACATCGGTCTCTATCGCATCTGCCGTTGAAGAGCAGGATGCTTCAACACAGGAAATCGCGCGCAATGTCGCTGAAGTTTCCACTGGTACAGAAGAAGTGACATCCAACATCCATGCAGTGAATGAAGGTGCAACAACGACAGGCACATCCGCCGACGAGGTTCTGGGAGCCGCGCAGCTCCTGACGCAGCAGTCTGATGACTTGCGCGGCCAGGTGGAGGACTTCCTGAAAACCATTCGCGCCTAAACGCAACCGGATGATTTTTCCAGAAGGGGCAATACTGCCCCTTTTCCTGAAAAACGAAAATTGGAAAATGCTGCAAGCATTGAGCCGCAATTTCATGATTTGGTCTTGCCTCCCAGCCAGACATGGCTATAGTGCGGGCCGCACCCGCTATTGGTCGCAAGAGAACTGCGCGGCAACGACAAGAAAGGGTGCATACGGAGTCGTGGCCGAGCGGTTTAAGGCGCACGCCTGGAAAGCGTGTTGGGTGGCAACGCCCTCGAGGGTTCGAATCCCTCCGACTCCGCCAGTTCCATCCATTCCTTCAAAAGCGAAGTCTCTCTCGCACGCCCCTTTATTCAGTTTTGTTCAATTGTGCCTGCCTCGCAGAGTTGCGAATTGGCGTTTCTTGTCTTTCAGGCTACCTTCAATACAAATAGCTTTGATTGTATCTGAAGCTTTCCGGATGAAACTGAAAGCGCAGGCTAGGGACTGGGGATATAAGAGGTTTGGCGAAAGACCGTGAATAGTGCCGGGGAAAAAAAGCAACGCCTTTACATTGATTTAACAATTGCGCTGGGCGTTTCAATTGTCACACTGGTGATATTCCACATATTCGATACCTTTGAGGGCCTATACGCTTTCAGCAGAGCATATGAACACCTTGAAGCGGATGAGCTGATTCTCGTTTTATTGTCGATGCCTCTTCCTGTTGCATGGCTGGCCTACCGCCGGTTTAGTGACGCAGAAGCCGAATTTTCAAAACGGATAAAGCTTGAGAAGGCACTGGA
Organism: uncultured Kordiimonas sp.; assembly: GCA_947503625.1. Taxonomy (GTDB): domain Bacteria; phylum Pseudomonadota; class Alphaproteobacteria; order Sphingomonadales; family Kordiimonadaceae; genus Kordiimonas. Next base: position 223,411 of record CANNEK010000002.1, read on the forward strand.
GCAAAGTCGCCGAATGGAGGCAATGGGCACTCTTGCAAGCGGTGTAGCGCACGAAATTAACAATCAATTGGTGCCAATCATTACCATGGCTGAGCTCCTTCGCGATCATACGGACAAAAACAATCCGGACCACAGGAAACTAGAGCTCATCTTCTCCTCTGCATCCAACGCCAAAAAGACTGTGTCCAAGATTCTTGCCTTTTCCAATGCTGGCGACAATCAGGGTAGAACCAGCGATGCTGCGCTCGTGTGCGTGGAAACGGAAGAACTGTTGAAAATCAGTTGCCCCCCCAACGTCTCCTTCTCTGTCCGGCTTGCGGACAGGTTGGGCAAAGTGCCGTTGGCAGCGCATGATTTGCAAAGCGTTTTGGTGAACCCGGTCGTTAATGCATTTGATGCTTTAAGGGACAGGGACGGGGACTCACCGGGCGCAGTGGTGGTTGATGTGTATCGCTCAAACTCAAATGACACGAATGCACCGAACGACCTAACAGAAGGGTCATACATATGCATTCGCGTGGCCGATAATGGACCAGGTGTGCCGCCGGAGAACATAAAACGTGTATTCGACCCCTTCTTCACGACCAAACCGGTCGGCAGCGGCGTAGGGTTGGGTATGTCAGTGGTGTATGGCCTGGTGAAAGGCGTACACGGCAACGTCGTTCTGGAATCAAAAATCGATCAAGGTACAATTTGCTCTATTTTCCTACCCAAAATTGTATAGTGTTTCAACGGAGCCACGTAGCTGGCAGAACAAACGAGCAGATACACGCGGGACACTAATGACAAAAATACTATTGATAGATGATGACCCGAATGTACTGGATGCCCTTTCAATTACGCTTGAAGAAGATGGCTACAGTGTTGCTATTGCGCAGGATGCCAATCTGGGTTTGCGTCTGGTTGAAGAGCATGCTTTTGATCTTGTGATAACAGATATCATCATGCCTGGGAAAGAGGGCCTTGAGACCATACTGGAGCTTAAACGCAACCAACCGGAACTGAATGTAGTTGCAATGTCTGGTGGTGGCCGTTTGTCCTCAACGCCTTACCTGAATATGGCGTCAGCGCTAGGCGTAAAAAGCACGCTTGCCAAGCCCTTCTCGGCAAGCGAGTTACTCGCAACGGTCGAAAAAGCCATCAATTAGACGCCGTCGAATGTATGGTGGATTATCGATGTAAGCCTTCAAATTTGAAGGCTCTGAAGGCCACGATCAATTGGTATAATAGCCACTTTTCGTACCGTAATAATACCCTTGATCACCGTACCCATAGCTTTGGTGGCGCTTGATATTCACTTGCGTAATAACCGTGCCCGCCACAGGTGCACCCGCTTCACGCAACTGTCCGATACCGCTTTCCACAGACTTTTTCGGCGTGGTTTCCCACTGCACCACATACAGAACTGCATCCACATGGTGGGATAGTACGAGCGCATCCGAGACCGCCATAATCGGGGGTGTATCCAGAACTATCAGGTCATAGTGCTCCCGCGCCCAGGACATCAAGCCAGCAAACTTGTCGCTTGAAAACAGCTTCTGCGGATCTGAGTGGCCCTTACCGCACAAAAGGTGCAGGCCGGAAGGCTCATCTTTATGCAGTTGTTGCCCTCCCATATCAGACCCTTCCAGAACCGAAACAAGATCAGCCTGATCACCAATAAGGTTCAGTCGCGCCTTGACAACCGGCCGCCGGAGGTCAGCCTCAACCAGAAGCACTTTCATGCCTGATTTCGCCATGAGGCGTGCGTAGCATAAAGAGAAGGTCGACTTTCCCTCTCCCGGCACCGAAGACGTTGCCATCACAACCTGAGGCGTATTCTGTCGCGGACCCGAATAGAGAAGCGAGGCATGAACATTCCGATGTGCCTCGGCAAAAGACGATGATGGCTTCTCAAGCAGATAGTCTTCCACGGAGCTGGCCTGCATCTTATTGGGTGCGAGCATGGGAATGATACCAACCCCGCGCAGGCCCAGATCTGTCTTGATCTGTTCCAGCGTGCGATACCCGTTATCCAGCGTTTCAAGCAGAAATGCCAGGCCAACTCCCAGCGCAACAGATGCCACAACAACCAGCATGAAAATCATGCGCTTATTTGGAAAAGATGCGTCAACCGGCACATCGGCGCGCGATATAATCCTTGCGTCAGCTTGCTGTATATCCTGCTGGTTTGTGGTTTCCTTGAAACGCGCCAGGAATGTCTCCAGCAACACTCTGTTGGCTTCAGCTTCGCGTTCCAGTTCGCGCAACTGAACCTGCGCCCTGTTAACAGCGACATTTTCGGTCTTCAGCTGGTCCAGACTTGTTTCAAGTGCGGCAACACGGGCGCGGGCAACATCCACCTCATTCTGGATGCCCGCGACAACTTTGCGGATTTCCAGTTTAATGTTTGATTCGATATCACTGAGTTCGGCCTGCACATTGATCATTCGAGGGTGGCGCGGGCCATAACGGGTCGCCAATTCGGCACGATTACGCAGCACTTCCGACTGCTGCTCCCGCAGTCGTTGAATGAGCGAACTATCCAGCACTTCTGCAAGTTCGGCAAAATCCGAAGCCTCAGGGTCTGTCATACCGCTCAACTGGCTGAAACGCGCCTCACTGCGGGCCAAATCAGTTCTTGCGTCTATCAACCGAGTGTTCAGCTGTGAGAGCTGTTGTTCGGATACAAGCCCTGCGCCCGCCGTCTGGATTAGCTGGTTATCTTCCCGAAATTGCTGTGCCGCCACCTCGGACGTCCTGACGTTTTCCCGCAGGTCATATATCCGCTCGTTCAGCCATTCGTTCGCGCGCTGTGTGGCCTCGAACTTCGCCTCCAGCTGATCCGTCAGATAGAGATCGGCCAGACTGTTGGCTATTTGGGCCGCTTTGCGCGGATTTTCGGATTCAAATGATATCGTAATGCTATAGGACCGCGCAGGATTGGTAACCGCCAGCTTGGATGTAACCGCATCGATAACCTTGGCGCGCTCGGTTGCGATGCGCTCTTCTTCACTCACAACCGCAGGAGCACCGAAAATTGCCCACCGCCAGCTATCAGGCAGATAGCTGAGGGGATTAAGGTATGATGTCAGGCTGCGTTCGGTATTGAGCGCGCCGTTGAATTCAGGATCTTCTGTCAGGCTTAAAGCGTCAACTGTTTTGCCAACGAGGCGCCGAGACGTCATGACGTCAATTTCTGTTTTGATCGCGGCAACATCGGTGCCGACACCGGACATGACGGCCTGCACATCAACAACCTGATTCTGGCGTGTCTCCAACGCCAGCATAACAGAAGCGGTGTAGCGCGGGGTCAGCTGGAAAAGGACCAGCAGGCAGACCACAACACACAATAGAGACGTATTGAAGATAACCCATTTCCGGCGCAACAAAACCAGCAGCAGCGCACGCAAATCAATTGCTTCACCTTCTAGAGGCGACCGACGATCATTGCCTGATGAAGTTTCAGGTTTTTCCTGATAATTCTGGTCATACATTCAGATGACATCCCAATTCTGCGATATTGCCAAGCCCTGCTTTGCCACAATTGGCCGATCAAACAGATAGCAGGCAGACCATGACAGGCCTAGAAAAACCGTTCAGGCACCCTAAGGATGTCGCCAGGCAATACAGCGGCCGTCAAAGCTATGCGTATTTTCTGCTCTTCACCGTTAACACGGCGCGTCACTTCAATTTTATTCTCGCTGGCACGATAGGTAAAACCGGACGCCAGCGCAATCGCATTCAGGACAGTCATACCACTAACATAAGGGTAGCTACCCGGTTCTTTGACTTCGCCCAGAATATAGAAGGGCCTGTAGTTCAACACTTCAATGCTGACACGCGGGTTTACCAGAAACCCGTCTGCAAGCTGCACGGTAATCAGCTGTTCAGCATCGGTAAGATTCCTGTTGCCAATACTCACCGCACCAATCAAAGGCATTGCGATTGTTCCGGTTCCATCCAGCTCGAATTCCCCGGACAGGTCTTCTTCGCCGTAAACAGTGACACGGATCTGATCACCTGAGCCGAGCTGGTAACGACCGACAATTTCAGCGGCGGCGTCCGGCAAGGCATTCTGGGCAGAAACGGCAACAGCGCCACTCATCACAAGTGCCGCTGCCACGATATATTTTAAAGTTTTAAACACCATTAACTCACAACCAACGGTAATCCAGCAAATAGCGCCGCATTGAGGGCGACGCCAGGCTATCTTACCACTGAGCCTTCAAAGCGACCATGAAAATATGACGTTTGAAGTCCTGGCCCTGCGCCGTGGTGTCACGGTACTGCCAGCTGTAATCAGCATTCAGGCTTAAATTGCGGTTCAGGAGGTATTTCGCACCAAGTGTTGCGGCATAATCCTCGTCTTCCCGAACAACGTTTGCATAGCTGTTTTTGGTGTAGCCTGCGCCAGCCGTCACGAGCACATTGCGTTGCAGTTCATGTTCGAGATCAACACGGTACGCAGTACCGAGGATACCGGATGCGAAGGCAAGGCCACCGTTCTCGTCCTGATCGGCGACAACCGTTTCCTGCACCAGCCGTGTTACACCGATACGCATGGACGTCAGGCCGGTCGGGCTCCACAACAGTGAAGCACCGAAAGTAAAGTCATCAATGTTGTTAAGCGAATTTGAATCGTATGACTGCTTGACGTAGCCACCGAAGAACTCGCCAGACGATGTGCCTGTGATATCAAAAGCCGCACCAGCAACAATTTCATAGCCGTCGGAGTTCCGTTGCGGACCACCATCAAGGGTCGAATCATCATACTCGATCCGGTTAGCAGCAACCCTGACAAAGGCTTCGTAATATTGGTCGATCTCATAACCAAGCCGCACGCTGGCACCATACTGCTCGCGGTCCCGGTCGCGGTTGTTCAGTGTACCGCCGCCAATCAGATCAGGGTTGGAAAAGCTGAGAGACTCGTAATCTGCATCAATAGCCAGCGACACGATCGATTGATCCCGAACAAAACCAACGTTTGCCGCGAAAGTTTCGAAGGTTGTCAGTTCATCCTGCAAACCGTTGGTGTCTGGTGCACCGCGATCCTCGTGGGTGTCGCTGTAGCGCACACCATAGTTGAAGGACATGTCACGCTGGATATCCAGACGACCATTCAGACCAATGTTGAAGTCCTCATAATCCTCGCGGCTGTTATCGGTGTATTTTGCGATGTCCGCGTCTGCGTATAAAGAGAATGCGTTCTGACTCCAGTCCGAATTCAGGCTGAAGCCCGGCTTGACCTGCCAGATAAAGTCATCAACTTCGCCGGGGCTGGTAGCAGTTGCACCTTCGCGCCGTGCGAAAATGTTGGAATTATACTTGCCGCTGCCTTCAATCGTCGGATTGAATAGAAAGCTGCCACTGCGTATGCCTGCTGCATCATAATCAGGGCGCGATTTCTCGTAAATCGACTGAAGTTCGCCAGAGTCTTGTGCCGTCGCACCAAAGCTGAGACCAGCAACTGCGGCAAGGGCCACCAGAGATGTCATAGTTTGCATTTTCATCTTATCTTTCCCGCATAAGAAGATGAGCTGTCAGGGGTTTGCCGGAATCAGCATCAATATTTGTCTAAAAACTGCTTATAAACTAACTGTTCGTGTATGGAATTGTCATAACCGAATTGTGATAAAATGTCTAAGCTTTTGATTATCTTGCACTATGTTGCCTGCATGCCACACATCAGGCACCGATTCACGTCAGGTTGACAAGAAATCAACAACTTCGCCTTGTAATGCCACAGCCGTTAGTCGCCCCGTGGCGTAGGCAATGGTATCAACAGCGATCCGGTTTGGCCGGGCTTCAGGGTTTTGCACACCCGTGTGGCCATGTACAACCCGAAAGCCAAAATCTTTGTTACTTTGGGTAAATTCATGCCGGATCGACATCATGTCAAACGGGTCCTGGGCGTGCAGCGGCCTGCCCGGCCTGATCCCCGCATGAACAAACAAATAATCGCCGACAGTGTGAAAACACGGGCTGGAACGCATGAATTCGGTGTGGGTCGCAGGCACCGCCTGACGCAAACCTGCCGCTGCGGCTTTCAGGTCCGGCTTGCCCTGCCCATCCTGCTGCAAGGCAATACCGTAACTCGCCAGCGTTGCCAAACCACCATGCTTCAGCCAGCTCTCGTTCGCGGCGGGGCTTGACATAAAATCAAGCATCATCAATTCGTGATTGCCTTTCAGGCACACAACGTCTGCCCAGTCAGGCTTCAGGCCAATCAGTTTGTCGATCACATCTTTTGAATGAAAACCCCTGTCAACATAGTCACCGAGGAACACCAGCGTACAGTTTTCCACGTTCCAGCGGGCCTTGCGATCAGCAGCAATAATGTCCAGAAGCTGTTCCAGCAGATCAACCCGCCCGTGGATATCCCCGACAGCATAAACGAGTTCGTCATCACTTAACCGGTAGGCCGGTACAGGCTGAGACACTGTCGCAGCAAAGAATTTTCTCAAAAACTGCATGGAAAACCGGGTTATCCATTTTCTTGTTGTTTAAAAACTTGCGGTGCCCCTGCCTGATAGCACGCACAAAAAAAAAGGTGAAGGACCAGCCTTCACCTTTCTATAATTACTGCCTGTTGCGCCAGACTTAAAGCCAGCCTTAAACCGGGCTGCCAACATCAACAATACTGGGAGGCTCCACCACAAGATCCGGATTAAGTGCCACGTTCGGGTTTTCCGGAATTACGACCACCTGGGGTGGTGTTGCTGGAGGTGATGGTGGTGTATCACCCGTTGGAGGTGGTGTATCGCCCGCTGGAGGTGGTGTATCGCCCGCTGGAGGTGGTGTATCGCCCGCTGAAGGTGGTGTATCGCCACCAGTTTGCGTTACTGGAGTACCGGCGATACCCCCTGCATTTACATAAGAGATTTGCACGTCCGCATCTGCACTGGAAGCAACAGCGACCTCAACATTAGTAGCAGTGGCAGTATCACCAGAATCCGCCGCCGTCGATGCCACAGAACTTGCCGCATCACCAACTGCGGTCTGAACCGTGTCGCTTGCACCATCCGCAACAGCAACCGCCTGAATAACCAGCGCAGCCGCGCCGCCGATATCCGTTGCCGCCAGGGTTGTTGCTGCATTCGCGAGCGCTGTTGCCAACCCATCGACATTACCTGCCGCCTGTTCGCGCGCAATGATCGCCGCCAAGGCAGTTGGGTCACCAGCTGCAGCTGCAAGCTCAACTTCAAGAGCAGACTGTGTCTGCGCAACCGCCGCACTCATCAAACCTGTCGGTGCCAAAACCGGTGCACCAAGCACCATGCCAAACGCCGCTACTATAATCGCCAAACGCATAATCTATGCTCCAAAGTTATTTGCCGGTACGTTTCCAGACAAACTAATTTGCCTGTTTATCTCATACCTGCCACGCCAAGTCAAAAGTTTAGCGGCAAATATTGGCCTGTTGTGGCTTTTACACACCAGTCAGGCGCATATCCGGATAAATTGAGCCGCATCAAACACTTGAATTCAGCAAATATGCCCCGTTTCGGGACAGCAAATAGCTGAAAACATGCGAATCGGGTTTGCCGCCACCCCCTGTATGAGGTAGCCTGCAAAATCACAAATCATGGATCAGGATAACCAGCCCTTATGAAATTGCTCGTCACAGGGGCCGCCGGTTTTATCGGCAGCCATATCTGCCAGTTTTTGCTCGCGCGTGGTGATGATGTTGTCGGCATTGACAACCTCAATGATTATTATGATGTGTCACTGAAAGATGCCCGACTTGCAGAAGTGCAGGCCTTTGCAGGTGGCACGACAGGTGGATGGTTCCCGGAGTTTTCCGGTTCAAACGCAGCGCGCGGTAACTTCCGCTTTAAAAAGCTGGATGTCAGTGACCGTGACGCCATCGCGGACCTGTTCGCAGCGGAAAAATTTGATGGCGTCATTCATATGGCAGCACAGGCCGGTGTTCGCCACAGCCTTGATGCGCCTTTCGATTATGTCGACAGCAACGTGACCGGTTTCCTGACCATCCTTGAAGGATGTCGCCATAACGGCGTCAGGCATCTGGTCTATGCCTCCACCAGTTCGGTGTACGGCGCCAATACCAATATGCCTTTCAGCGTGCACAACCCTGCCGACCATCAGGTGGCGCTATACGGCGCGACCAAACGGGCCAACGAACTGATGGCCCATAGCTATAGTCACCTGTTCAACATACCGACAACAGGCCTGAGGTTCTTTACCGTTTATGGCCCGTGGGGCCGGCCTGACATGGCGCTGTTTTTATTTACCCGCGCGATTTTGGCAGGCGAACCGATTAACGTGTTCAACAATGGCCATCACATCCGCGACTTCACCTTTGTGGAAGACATTGTACGCGGGGTGGTTGCTGCCTTCGACACACCCGCAGAACCAGACCCCGAATGGACCGGCGATGCACCCGCGAGCGCCACTTCAAAAGCGCCCTGGCGGGTGCACAATATTGGCAATGGCCAACCTGTAGAGCTTCTTCGTTATATCGAGGTACTGGAAAACTGCCTTGGCAAAAAAGCCATCATGGAAATGCGCCCTATGCAGCCCGGCGATGTGCCGGACACCTCTGCCAGTGTTGAAACACTGATGGAAGCCACAGGATACAAACCGACAACATCTGTTGAAGAAGGCATTCGCCGGTTTGTCGAGTGGTACCAGTCATATTACACGTAAACCTGCTCATGCCCGGAATTACCGGCTCGCCCGGTTGTGCGGCGTATGGGCGCATGTTTTTTTGAACCAAAAGTGAAAAATATGCGAAAAAGCATGGGAAATGATTGATTTTAGGCCCATTTACCATGTCGCGTGCCATTTGCGCCGATGATATTACGAGAACAGTGAAAGACCCGCCATAATGAACAGAGCTCTCAAAGCCATTCATGTCTCCAAAAACAACGACACCGTTAGTGGCTATATTCAAATCCTGTTTGTGCTGCTGGTTGTTGGCGGCACCATTGGCATCACTGTTCTCCTGAAACTGACTGCAGATGAAGGCCCGCAGCTTTCAGCCGCGCCCGAACAGGTTGTTGTTGATGTTATCAGGCCAGTAGAGACACGGCATACATCCACACGCACACTTTCAGGGCTGGTGGAAACACGTGCCAACGTTCCGATCAGCCCGGAGGTCACGGGCCGTGTGGTCAGCCTGCACCCTCAGCTTGTACCCGGTGGCCGGATTGAAGCAGGTGAAACGCTGTTTTCACTGGACCCCACAGACTATGAGATTGCGCTGGAGCGCTCGAAGGCAGACGTTGCCGCAGCATCGGCCGACCTTGATCAGGCGCGCGCCGACGCAGACAATTTCATCAAGGACTGGAAACGGGTTTATCCGGACAAACCTGCGCCCGCACTGGTTGCCAAGGAACCCCAGATCAAGGCAATTGAAGCCCGCCTCGCAGCTGCAAAGGCAAATGTCAGGCAAGCGGAAACCAACCTTGACCGGACCAGTATTGTGGCCAACAACGCAATCCGCATTATCGAAAGTGCTGTAGAGCTTGGCCAGCTTGTTGGCCCCAACGGACAGTTTGGCACTTTTTATGTTGAGGATGCGTTGCGTATTCGGGCCAGTGCCGAAACCTCTATCGTGCAGGACCTGCAACTGACCGCCGGAAAAAGCGTGCGGGTGCACGCTGAAAGCGGGACCGAATACCCTGCGCATGTTACAAGTGTGGGCAGCGCCCTGGACGAGCGCACCCGCTTGCAACCCATCATGATTTCCGTACCCGAAGCGATCAGTTACACCCCCGGTACGTTTGTAACAGTCACGGTATCGGGCACAGAAACACCCGGCGTGTTCCGCCTGCCCGCGTCCGCGATGGCAACCCGTTCATCTGTGTGGCGCGTCAGCAACGACAAGCTGGAGCCCTTTACTGTAGAGATCGTCGACACCACGGACGCGCACGTGATTGTACAGGCGTTTGACGAGAAACAGGGTGTTGTCGTATCGCAGGTACCAACAAGCTTTGTGGAACGGCCTGTAAACATTCGTGCCGTAATTGACGGCGATGCCTCATGAAGAATACCAGCCCCACGGAAAGTAACCAGCCGCCAGAGCCGGAAGACAGCCTGAGCGAGCTGCCCAAAAACCCCAGTGGGGTTTTGTCATTGGTGTCGCAGTTCCTTGGCAACCCGGTCATGACCAACCTGCTGATGGTTCTGTTTATTTTTGGCGGCCTGATGACCGCAGTCACCATGAGGTCCGAAGTTTTTCCCGTTGTCAGCGTTGGCACGATCACCGTCAAGGTAACTTACCCCGGTGCGACACCGCTTGAGGTCGAAGACGCCGTCAGCCGGCGGATCGAGGAAAGCGTGCTTGGCATCGATGGCGTTGAACGTGTGCGTTCCTACGCCTTTGAAAACCGGGCACAGGTAACTCTGGAACTGGAAGATTTTGTCGACCCCTACAGGGTCAAGGATGAAGTACAGGCGGCGGTAGATTCGCTGATTGATTTCCCGCCCGGCAACGCCGAACAGCCCATAGTGACTGTGACACAGCCCCTGTCCAGTGTCGTAACGCTTGTGCTGACCGGTCAGGTCGGCGAGGACGAGCTGCGCCGCACAGCTGAAGTGCTGGAGCGTGATCTGCTGGCCATCGATAGCGTGACAGCGGTTAACCTGCGCGGTGCACGCACCCGCGAAATAGCACTGGAGATCAGCGAAGATACCTTGCGGAATTACAACCTGTCCTTCAATGAAGTGGCAGATGCTGTCAGGCGTTCGTCGCTGGAACTGTCCGCTGGCACCATCAAATCAACCGGCGGCCAGATATTGCTGAGGACAGATGCGCGCGCCCGCATTGGCGACGAGTTTCGCGACATCGTGGTACGCGCCAACCAGAACGGCCAGACCATCTACCTGAAGGATATTGCCAACATCAGGGATGGCTTCGTTGATGATGAACTGCGGAACGAATATAACGGCGAGCAGGCGATCCTGCTTGATATCCTTAGAAACGAAAGCGCTGATATCCTGAAGGTTAAGAGCCGTGTGATGGAGTTTATGGACACCGCCACATTGCCGGAAGGTATCTCTGTTTCATTGTTTCGCGATCAGACGCAAATTCTTGCCGACAGGATCAGCCTTTTGACCGGCAATGCGCTTCTGGGCTTTGCGCTTGTGTTCCTGATGCTGGTGCTGACCCTTGACCTGAAGCTTGCCTTCTGGGTTGCCATGGGTATCCCCATAAGTTTCCTCGGCGGATTCCTGTTCTTTGGCGCCGCAGATATTTCCCTGAATATGGTAACCCTCTTTGCCCTGATCGTTGTGATCGGCATTGTGGTGGATGACGCCATTGTCGTGGGCGAAAACATATACTCCGAACAACAAGCCGGATTTAAGGGAAAACGCGCTGCTTTTGAAGGTGTGCGCAACATATATGCCCCGGTTCTGGTGGGTGTTTTGACAACCATGGTCGCGTTTGCCCCTCTGTTGTTCCAGACCGGCACGTTCGCCAAAATCACCAGGCCTATTCCGGTCGCGGTGATTGCCATTCTGGCTGTATCGCTTATCGAGGCTTTTTTGATCCTGCCCCAACACCTCAGCAACGAAAAACGCTGGTCCAAAGGGTTATTGCGGAAAATTCAGGTCAGGATTTCCCGCGGTTTCGACAATTTTGCCGCCAACTCCGTGCAGAAACTCACCGTAATATCCGGCCGGTACCGGTATGTAACGCTTGCGATTGCAATCTGCATCATCGTGATTTCGTCCTCCCTCGTGAGCAACAATCACGTTCGTGTTGTCTTCTTTCCCACCATCGAAGGTTCAGAGATTTCATCGAAGCTTTCGCTTCCCGAAGGCGCCCCCTTTGAGGCTACCGAACAAGCTGTTGAACAAATGGTTACAGCTCTCAGAAAAGTGGAAGCTGACATTGAAGCCGAGTCCGGAGAAAGGGTTATCGAAGCAATCTCTGTCACTGTAGGAGGTACCTATACGACCGTACAAGGCCCGGGTGACAGCGCGAGCAGCAGCAACGCGAGCCATCTGGGGCAAATCACACTTGAACTTACCGATACAGACGAGCGATCATATTCAGCGGCGGAAATTCAAAGACGCTGGCAACAGGAAACCGGCATTGTGCCCGGCGCAGAGACCCTGAGCTTTAACTCAACGCTTGGGCCACAAAATGCTGACCTGGGGTTCGAGTTTTCCCACGCAGACGAAGACCAGCTATATGTCGCGACCGCGCGTTTTACCGATGCCCTCTCATCGATTGACGGCGTGGTTCAGATCGATTCCAGCCTTGATCTCGGCAAGCGGCAATATGAGTTTGCCATGAAGGAAACAGGTATCGCCGCAGGACTGCAGCCTGGCGACCTTGCACGCCAACTGCGGCAAGCCTATTTCGGAGAAGAAGTGCAACGCATCCAGCGCGGACGCGACGAGATAAAGGTTTTTGTCCGCTATCCAGAAGAAACACGACGCGCCCTGTCAGCTCTTGAAGAACTGCGTATCCGCCTGCCCGATGGCAGCGGCGTGCCGCTGGCAACTGTTGCATCAATAACGGAAGGGCGCAGCCCGACCTCGATAGAACGGGTCAACGGCCGGCGCGTACTCACTGTAACCGCCGACGTGGACAAGAGCGTCACAACCCCCAATACCGTCAGCGCCATTGTCGAAGAACAGCTTTTACCCGGATTACTTGCCGATTTTCCCGGGCTACGCTGGCAACCCGAAGGACAGTCACGCGAGCAGGCGGAAGACTTCGCATCATTGCTGAACGGCTTTATCCTGGCGATCATCGTGATATACGCCCTGGTGGCGACACAGCTGAAAAGTTATATCCAGCCGATCGTGATTCTGATTTCCATCCCGCTTGGGCTTTCCGGGGCTATCTTCGGCCATATGCTGCTGGGTTTTGACCTGTCGTTTGTATCCCTTTTTGGTGTGGTTGCACTTTCGGGTGTTGTGGTTAATTCGTCTGTGGTGCTCGTGGATCGATTTAACATCGAATATGATGTACCCGGCGTATCAGCCATGGACGCTGTTGTTAAAGCAACGATACGACGCTTCCGGCCTATTACTCTGACCACCATCACAACCGCGCTCGGGCTTTTGCCGATGATTTCGGAAACCAGCCCTCAAGCACAGTTCCTCATTCCCATGGCAATCAGCCTGGCGACAGGCCTCGTATTCTCAAGCCTGATGATGATGTTTGTTTTGCCAGCACTGGTATTGGTGGTGGAAGACGCCCGCAACCTGGTGCCGGGACACGTGCATGAAACACCGGATGACGACGAGCTTCCCTCATCGGTGGAAGCGCCTGAAATTCATCTGAAAGCGGGTGAGTAACGGTCAGACATTCGACAGGAAGTATAACTCTAGCCCGGCCAGCCCGCCTGTATTGTCAGGAAATCGATAGGGTCCATGCCCGCTTCTTCAAGCCATTCATCGCTTGGACCCTGCCATCGATGCTTCTTCCAGTTCACTCTCCCGCTCGCTGAAAACTCGATACCTTCCGCGTCCAGGCGCTTGCGATGGCGCTCGGCGCCGTCTCGTTCGCTAATTTTGCCTTGTGAATTGATCACTCTTTGCCACGGTATGTCCTGGCCCGACGGCGTCGCTGCGGTTGCGAAACCTACGATACGCGCTGTGGCGCCGGGAACAAGGCTTGCAACCATCCCATAACTGGCAACCTGGCCGGGCGGGATTTCCCTGATCAGACGGTATACAGCTGGAAAACACTTGTATGTTCTTGTCATGACAAGGCTTTTGCCAGATACGCGCAGCAAAAGGCAAGAGCGCCTTTTGCTGCTGAACTGGATGACGATCGGGAGCCTTAGTCCATGTCAGATTCCAGCGCCTCGATCTGACTGCGCGTATCCTCGATCAAACTGGCAATCTCGGCCGCTGAGTCGGATGACCCGGTGGCCAGATTTCTCACCTCACTGGCAACAACCGCAAAGCCACGGCCGGCATCACCGGCGCGCGCCGCTTCAATTGTCGCATTCAAGGAAAGAAGATTGGTTTGCCGGGCAATACCGTCAATAGAGTTCGCCGTACCACTGATACGATCGAGTACGGTGCGCATCAGGTTGCTGGTTTCCTCAATTGCCGTCCGGCGCTCCGTCACATCGTTAGCATATAATACAATAGATGACAGTTTGCCTTGATAGTCCGTGATCGCCTGAAGACTGCCAGACAAGTAAAGTTTCTGGTTGTCACTGCCTTCAAGGGTAATTTCCCGCGACAGGAACTCGCCAGCCTTTAGCGCAGCAACATCCTGATCACCAACAGTTGACGCCAGGCTTGGGCCATTAATGCCGCGCCCTGTCAACAAATCCTGTCCGACAACATTTGCTTTCAAGAAACTGCCGTGCTCGTCCCATTCGAAAACCACGTTGGACCGTTCTATGCCATCGATACGTGCTGTAAACTCAAGCGCTGCAACCTTGGTATTGGTGATATTAGCCTGAACGGAAATAAAGCGTTCGAGTTCACCGTTCGCATTGAAAATCGGGTTGATGGATAAAGATATCCAATATGGCTCGCCTGTTTTGGAATAGTTCAGAATTTCTTCATAGAAAGGCTCCCGGGCATGCAGCTTTTCCCGGATACGCGAGACAGCTCCATGATCTGTAAGCTTACCCTGAAGAACCTCGCCGGGCTTACGCCCTTTCACTTCTTCAAATTCAAATCCGGTCATACGCTCAAAGCCGGGGTTGGTATATTCGATCCGCCCTTCAGCATCTGTAATGATAACGGAATTGTCGGTCTCGTCCGCAACGAGCGATAGCATAACGAAACGATCACGGTTCCTGACCTCTTCATCCACATTCTGGACAAATGCCGTGTATATGGTTGCATCCGCAAGCTTCACACGAGCGAGCGAAAGCTTGCCCCAGACAACACTTCCATCCTTGCGGTGAACTTCCACTTCCCGGCTGGTACCAACAATCTTGTCTTCGCCTGTCTCCCGGTTGGCATTGACGTAACTGTCATGTGGCGCCTGAATAGCGGCAGGCACCAGCATCCGGACATTCTTCCCCATAACTTCGTCACGAGTATAGCCCCATAGCTCTTCGGCCGCGGCGTTGTAAAATGTGATATCGTTGTTCTGGTCAATCGTCACAACAGCATCCAGTGCCTGTTCCAGCGTCTGGTTGACAATCTCCTGAGCGCGCCGCTGCGCTGTAATATCCTTTACAAACGCCGTATATATAATCTCGTCACCGATCTCCACTTTGGAGAGGGAGAGATTGGCCCAGATACGGCTGCCATCCTTGCGTTCAACTTCAACATCACGGCTCATGCCAACGATTTTATCCTGACCGGTTGTTCGGTTGGAATTGACATATGTGTCGTGGTTTGACTGATGCTCAAGCGGTACCAGCATGCGCACGTTTTTACCCATGACTTCGTCACGAGTGTAACCCCAGAGACCTTCTGCCGCCGCGTTGTAGAATGTGATATCGTTGTTCTGGTCAATCGTCACCACAGCATCCAGCGCCTGTTCCAGCGTCTGGTTGACGATTTCCTGTGCCCTGCGTTGCTCCGTAATATCCTTTACGAACGCCGTATATATAATCTCGTCACCAATCTCCACTTTGGACAGAGAAAGGTTCGCCCAGATACGGCTGCCATCCTTACGTTGTACTTCGACATCGCGGCTGGTACCGACAATTTTGTCTTTGCCAGTGTCCCGGTTCGCGTTCACGTAACTGTCATGGGGCGCACGTATCTCGGATGGCACCAGCATCCGGACATTTTCGCCCATGACTTCGTCGCGAGTATAACCCCACAGTTTTTCGGCCGCTGCATTGTAGAAGGTGATGTTATTGTTCTGGTCGATCGTAACAACCGCATCGATGGCCTGCTCCAGCGTCTGGTTAACGATCTCCTGAGCGCGCCGCTGCGCCGTAATATCCTTTACAAAAGCCGTATAGGTGGTCTTCCCGCCCATGGTGACTTTCGACAAGGAAAGATTGGCCCAGATGCGGCTGTCATCTTTACGTTGCACTTCGACATCGCGGCTGGTGCCGACAATTTTGTCTTTGCCGGTATCCCTGTTCGCATTGACGTAACTGTCATGGGGTGCTCGTATCTCGGACGGCACCAGCATCCGGACATTTTCGCCCAGAACCTCACCGCGGGTGTAGCCCCACAGCTTTTCAGCCGCTGCATTGAAGAAAGTTATGCAGTTTTTTTCGTCAATTGTGACGACAGCATCTATTGCCTGTTCAAGTATCTGCTCAACCTGACCGGCCTTCGCTCTACCATCTGTATTCCCGTCGCGCATGATATCCCTAGCCTCATTCGCGACCCCCATGGCAATCTTCGGATATCACAACAAAAGTAACGAAATTCTTAATGCGGCCTCTTGGATTGTGTCCAGCGACACTAAATGCACGTCAAGGTAAAATTTTGACCCCAAAGGTTGCTTCAGCAATCCACAACCGTCGCTGCAATAGGAACAGTCACGGCAAGACCACCTTGCGCGGTCTCTTTATATTGGGTCTTCATATCGCGCCCGGTGATGCGCATGGTCCGAATCACCTTGTCCAGTGAAACAAAATGATTGCCGTCACCCCGTATCGCGAGACGAGCTGCATTGATCGCTTTCACTGCCCCCATGGCATTGCGTTCGATGCACGGCACCTGTACCAGTCCACCAACCGGATCGCAGGTCAATCCAAGATTGTGTTCCATGCCAATCTCGGCGGCGTTTTCCACCTGTTCCGGTGAACCACCCATAACCTCGGCAAGACCAGCTGCCGCCATAGAGCAGGCGCTACCCACCTCACCCTGACAACCAACCTCGGCACCGGAAATCGAAGCATTCATCTTGAACAGCAAGCCCACAGCACCGGCTGTGAGCAAAAAGCGCACAACACCATCATCGTTCGCGCCGCGAACAAACCTTGTATAATAATGCAATACTGCCGGAACAATGCCTGCAGCACCATTGGTGGGGGCCGTGACCACACGTCCGCCAACAGCGTTTTCCTCGTTGACCGCCAGCGCATACAGATTGACCCAGTCCATGATTGTCAGCGGGTCGGCCAGGGCACTTTCCGGGCGTTTGGACAGTTGCTGGAACAGCTTGTGTGCCCGACGTCCGATCTTCAGGCCGGGCATGTCACCATCATGACTGCAGCCACGCTGAACACATTCTTCCATGACAGACCATATCTCGAGCAGCTCAGTCCTCACCTGCTCTTCGCTTCTGAGTGCAAGTTCGTTCGCAAGCGTAATTTCGCTGATTGATTTACCGGTTTCCTTGCAATGGACAAGCAGCTCGTCACCACTTGAGAATGGATAAGGCAGGGGCACCTGAACAGTTTCAAAATGATCGGCTTCGGCTTCGCTTTCGTGGACAATAAATCCGCCACCGATGGAATAATATATCGCACGTGCCAACTCGGACCCACTTTTGCAGTAGGCCCAGAACTCCATTCCATTCGGGTGGAAATCGAGACGTTGGCGCGGCAAAAGCTGCAAGTCCTCTTCTTCATTGAAGGCAACCGCATGATCACCAAACAGAGTGATTTCAGCCTCGGTACGTACGCGCTGAACCATGTCAGGTATCACTTCCACGTCAACGTCACGCGGTGTTTCGCCCATCAGCCCAAGGATGACAGCTGTATCAGATCCGTGCCCGCGCCCGGTCGCACCAAGCGAACCATACAGCTTGACAGCCACACGCTGCGTATCGCCGAGGACCCCTGCTTCTGACAGACCTTCAACGAACTCGCGCGCAGCCTTCATCGGCCCAACAGTATGCGAACTTGAAGGGCCAATGCCGATATTGAAAAGATCAAGCACGCTTAATGTCATTCACCGAAACTCCTGAAACACTGTTGAGGTGCACTCTAGTGCGAAAGTTGCAGGTGAAACAATATGTTTCACGATAGGAATTAAACGGCGAAACCGACTACCACATCAAAGTTTGCGGGTCTTCGATGGGTCTGTCCTCCAGTGCGGCAATCACGCCTTTGACACAGCGAACAAGTGTCCAGACCGTCCAGGCAAATATCGCCAGCCAGCCAATGAGAACAATTGACAGCACCGCCCCGGTAAATAACGCAGCCAGCCCTATCCAGAATGTCTTGATCTGATAGTCAATATGGCTGCGCCACACACCACCCGCTGCATCTTTCTTGTCGCTGGCAATATATACGCCCGCAGCAGCACTTATGCCCGTGGCAAACCCGAGGAAATAAAGAATATAAACCAGCAAGACTGTACGCCGGTCCTGGTCGACTTGATTACTGGTGTCCGTCATGGCCTTCTCCCCATCTATATTCTGGAGAACAATATATAAGCGTGCAGCGCGCCTTTTCCCAGACAAACCCTTCAACTGCCCAGTGAAAAAGTCAGAGTTCACGGCTCAACCGCCCCAGCGACCGTTCAGGCAATCAGAACCACGAACGGGCGTTTCTGCATCCAAAAGCACTCGAGGCTACCTGTAAAATCCAGCAAAACAAACAGGGAGTGTGGAATGAATAAAGTGTTTTTATGCGCTGCCGCAATGCTTGCTGCAAACGGAACATTGATCAGCGGCTACGCTCAACAGGAAGAAATGGTCAAAGACTTTGGCTTTAATTTCAGCCCCAAGGGTACCGAAGTTACCTACTATTCCTATCGAGGCGACGCCTTGCCTGATGTATTCAAGCGCCGGGGACACGGGCTAGAGACCAATTTGACAAACCGTTCGGACACTTGGGATATTGAACCCGACTATTCGCCAGACGGTGGACAAATCATCTATTCCTCCGGTGTCGATATGGCATCACTGAGTTTGCGTATCATGAATGCAGACGGTTCGGATGATCGGGTGTTTTTTGACGGTGAGGACAATGAGGTCGCAACCAAATGGTCTCCCGATGGCTCCATGGTTTTGTTTGCTGCTTTCAACAACGATCTCCGCACAAATGTTTTATACATCGTCGACGCGAACGGCAAAAATCTGCGTAGCCTGACATCTGAGTTACCCGGTCAGTCCTCAGGGGCAAGCTGGTCATCCGACAGCCGCAAGATCCTGTTTGTGAACAGGCCCGATGAAACAACACAGCGAGACATATACAGCATGCATGCTGATGGCTCCGGGCTGACACGGCTGACGCATGACGAGTTAAGCCAGATAGCCCCCGTTTATTCAACGGACGGTAGCTCGATCTTTTTTATTGCAACGATCGGTGACGGCCCTTCAGACCTTTATGCCATGAGCGCAGACGGTTTGGCCGACGGGCATAAGCCGGTCAGAATCAGTGAACCTGACGGAACCCAAAAATACTTCCTGACCCTCGGGCCAGACGGCGAAACCCTTGTCTATTCAATTGGTGATTGGGACAAAGGCTTCCACATGGGCCACCTGCCCGCGCCGAAGCTGCCTTAACTGATCATTGAGCTGGCAAAATTGTTTCCTGCTTTGTGCCAGCCCGCATCCAAAGATAATATGGCAGGGCAAGCGACAGGCCAACCGCAAGGGTCGCCGGAATAACCAGCCACCAGTTGCGAACGTTCTGTTTTTTTGCGTCAGCATATGACCAGACCCAGAATACAGCAGCTGAGAGAAACAGGTCTGAAACCGCTCCACCTGCAGCGCTGTTCGCATACATGGCACCTATAAAACCGCCAAGCCCGGCACCATTTTCTGCAATAAATCCACTGAAAAAGTACCAGGGAGTCACGGTTCCCACGATCATCATGATTAAATAGAAAGTTCTTGAGCCGTTCATTAATCGGTCCCCCGGTTATGGTTTTACTACCGGAACCAGTGCCCAGTCTTATTCCTGGCTGAACCGATACGCAGAAATACCGCGCGATCGTTCGTCCAGAACAAGGCTGCGCGTCAGCGGCGGATTGGCCCGCTGCGGGCACGCAGGGCGCTCGCACAATCGGCAATTGGGGCCGACAGGCGTGGCGTCCAGGCTTTCAAGGTCATGGCCTTTGGCATAGACAAGCTCGCGCGCAAACGCGATGTCACAACCAAGACCAATCGCCAGTTGCTGATCCGGTTGCCCATACAACGCTCCAACCCGCTGCACGGTTCGCGCGATGGAAAAATAAGTTGTGCTGTCTGGCATCTGGATAATCTGGGTCATGATGCGCCCCGGTGTCGCGAAAGTATCATGGACCTGCCACAAAGGGCAGGTGCCGCCAAATCGGGAAAAGTGAAAACGTCCGGCAGAAAACCTCTTGGAGATATTGCCCGCCTTGTCCACACGGATAAAAAAGAATGGCACGCCGCGCTCACCCGGACGCTGCAATGTCGTAAGGCGATGAGAAACCTGTTCGAAGCTGGTTCGATATCGGCGACCCAGATGCTCGATGTCATACTTCAGCTCTTTGGCGTCTGTTAGGAAACGGCCATAAGGCATCAGAAGCGCGCCAGCAAAATAGTTGGCAAGACTGATACGCACCAGACGCCTCGCTTCTTCGGTTTGAAACGAATGATTGTCCGCAAGCCGGTGAATGATGGGCTTGAATTCAAGCTGCGCCAGTTGAACAGCTAGCTGAAACACCCGCGCGCTGGCATCCAGCATTTCGCTGATCAGAAGCTGGCGCCTGTGCAAATCGAAATGGCGTAGTGTCTCGGGCATCACATCATGTGGCATGATTCGAACACGGATGCCGTGCTCTTCATCAAGTCGACCTGAAAGAACCATAAAGGCGTCTTCGCGCTGCAATCCCAGTTCATCATGAAGCACCTCGGCCGCTTCATCCAGTTCGGCAAAATAGTTTTTCCTGTCGTGAATAAAATCACGTGCCTCATCCACAGGGAAAATTGCGTCCAGATCCACGCCGTCTCGCTCGGCAAACTGGCTGGAAAGCTCGGTCGCATTTTGCTTGGCTTGCTGGAAAGACTTGTAAAGAAGTGAGAATGCCTCGATGGCGGTAGGTGCCGAATCAGCCATGTCCTGCAGTTCACTTCGGGAAATCCCAAGGCTTTTGAACATCGGGTCAGCCATGATTTCGCTCAGGTCCGCGAAAGCGCGCGCTTCGTCCGTGCCGGCAAACGCCGACAACTCAACGTCATAAACTTCAGCCAGCCGCAACAGGAACTGTGCAGAAACCGGTCGCTGGTTGCGCTCCACGAGATTGAGATAGCTGGTTGAAAAGCCCAGTTCCGAAGACATTTGGGACTGGGACAGCCCTCTTTCACGTCTTAAACGGCGAATACGAGGCCCAGCGAAGATTTTCTTCGTTGCATTCTCCATAATGCGCGCCTTTTACAAAGTTTACATGTTTACATTTTTACATTTACAAACACATACAATCAGACACTTTTTGTATCAATAGTATTTTTACTATCGCAAGAAATGTGAAATACAGAGCCCGTAAAGCGCAACAAAGTTACAAAAGAACGCGCAGCTGTTTTGATTTGAGAGAAGAGAGTTTTATGGCCGCTACAGCCGAAACACAAAATGCAGAGCCTATTCTGGAACTAACCGTTCCCGTTGCAGATGCATACAGCCACATCCTGACGCCAGAAGCCCTGACTTTTGTCGCGGCGCTGGAGACCGCATTTGGCGACCGCCGGGACGCTTTGCTTGAAGCACGGATGGAACGGCAGGCTCGTTATGATGCAGGCGAACTCCCTGATTTCCTGGAAGATACTCGCGATATTCGTAGTGGCGACTGGACGATCCTGAATACACCGTCCGACCTTCAGGACCGGCGCGTCGAGATAACCGGCCCGGTTGACCGTAAAATGATGATCAATGCCTTCAATTCCGGCGCCAATGTTTTCATGGCTGATTTTGAAGATGCATCATCACCCACGTGGGACAACATGCTCTCCGGTCAGGTCAACATGCATGACTATGCGCGCGGCACTCTTGAATATACCGATCCAAAAAGCGGCAAACACTATGAAATGGGCAAAAACCCCGCCGTTCTGAAAGTGCGTCCGCGTGGCTGGCACATGCAGGAAGCTCATGCCACTCTTAACGGCAGCCCTGTTTCTGCCGGTCTGTTTGATTTTGGCCTGTATGCGTTCCACAACGCGAAGAAACTGATGGAACGTGGCACGGGTGCCTATTTCTATCTTCCAAAAATGGAAAGTCACCAGGAAGCCAAGTTGTGGGATGATGCCTTCAGCCTGGCTGAGCGCATGCTGGAGCTTCCGCATGGCAGTTTCAAAGCCACTGTCCTTATTGAAACCCTGCCTGCCGCATTCGAAATGGATGAAATTCTCTTTGCCCTCAAGGACCATATCGTTGGCCTTAACTGTGGCCGGTGGGACTATATTTTCAGCTACATCAAACGTATTGGCGGCAACGCTAACTACCTACTCCCCGACAGAAGTCAGGTTGGCATGGGAGAAGCCTTCCTGAAAGCATACTCGCTTTTACTCATCAAGACCTGCCACCGTCGGGGAGCTCATGCTATGGGCGGAATGGCGGCACAAATTCCCGTCAAGAATGACGAAGCCGCAAACGAAGCAGCTTTCGCCAAAGTACGAGCTGACAAGGACCGCGAGGCCTCAAACGGGCATGATGGAACCTGGGTAGCGCACCCGGCACTGGTGCCCGTTGCGCTCGAAGTTTTCAATGCCCTGATGCCGCAAGCCAACCAGATCCATCGCACACGCGATGACCTGACAATTACGCGAGAAGACCTTCTTGAACCACACAAAGGTACAACGAGCGAAGAAGGTATCCGCGAAAACATACGTGTTGGTGTTCAATACATCGGAGCATGGCTGACCGGTCGTGGTGCAGTTCCGCTCTATAATCTGATGGAAGATGCAGCAACCGCTGAAATCAGCCGCACGCAAATTTGGCAGCAGTTGAAACACGGAGCAAAGCTCAGCGATGGCCGTCAGGTTGATCGCGCGCTCGTCAATGACCTGTATGCCGATGAAATGACCGGGCTGAAAGACGCATACGGCGCAGAGGGCTTTGCCAGTGGTCGACTGAAGGAAGCCGGCGATCTGTTTCTGGACCTGATCTACGCCAGCGATTTCAAAGAATTTCTGACAACCCCGGCCTATGAGCTGATCAAATAATCAAACCATTTATGACCTGACGTTCCCCTGGAAGGTCACACACAAAGGAGAGTACCCATGAGTAAAACATTTGAGGACCTGATCCCTAACACCCCCAAGGATCGCTTTAAATACATTGAGCGCAACTATTCAGTTGATGATGTTCTGCGCCTGCGCGGCTCTGTACAAATTCAGCACACGCTGGCGGATCGCGGCGCGCGCAAATTATGGGACCTCCTGCACACGGAAGACTATGTCCATTCGCTGGGTGCTATGACCGGCAACCAGGCCATGCAGATGGTGCGCGCCGGCCTGAAAGCCATTTACCTCTCGGGTTGGCAGGTTGCAGCTGACAGCAACACTGCATCCAGCATGTATCCGGATCAAAGCCTGTATCCAGCAAACGCTGCCCCTGAGCTTGCGAAGCGCATCAACCGCGCCCTGCAACGTGCCGATCAGATTGAAGTTGCCGAAGGCGGCGCACAGCGCGACTGGTTCGCGCCTATCGTTGCCGATGCCGAAGCAGGCTTTGGCGGCAAGCTCAATAGCTTTGAAATCATGAAAGCTTTCATTGAAGCGGGTGCAGCGGGCGTTCACTTCGAAGATCAATTGGCCGCAGAGAAAAAATGTGGCCACTTGGGTGGCAAGGTATTGATCCCGACGCAAGCGCATGAGCAAAATCTTCAGGCTGCGCGCCTGGCGGCGGATATTGCTGGCGTGCCTTCACTCATCATTGCCCGTACAGATGCTGAATCAGCAAAACTGATCACTTCCGATGTCGACGAGCGTGACCATGAATTTATTATTGACCGCGACAACCGCACGTCTGAAGGCTTCTATCACCTGAATGCCGGTGTTGATCATTGTATCAAGCGAGGCCTTTCGTTTGCCAGACACGCCGACCTTTTGTGGTGGGAAACATCGACACCAAACCTGGACGATGCCAAGCGCTTTGCTGAAGCAATCCAGAAAGAGTTCCCCGGCAAAATGATGGCTTACAACTGCTCGCCGTCGTTCAACTGGGAAGCCAACCTGGACAAAGACACCATCGCCAAGTTCCAGCGTGAGTTGGGTGCTATGGGCTACAAATACCAGTTCGTAACACTGGCCGGTTTCCACAGCCTTAACCACGGCATGTTCCAGCTGGCGACGGGTTACCGCGACCGTGGCATGGCGGCATACTCGGAACTGCAACAAGCGGAGTTTGGCGCTGAAGACCAGGGCTATACTGCAACACGCCACCAGCGGGAAGTTGGTACAGGATATTTCGACGCAGTTGCCGAAGCCATCACCGGCGGTAACTCATCAACAACTGCTATGAGCGAATCAACAGAAACGGCACAGTTCAAAGCAGCTGAGTAGAAACGCACAAAACAACTTTGTCCCTCGCACCTGATTTCAGGTGTTCTAAAGGCCAGTCCGAAAGGGCTGGTCTTTTTTCTGTTGCTCAGCGCTAAATTTTGCTAAGCGCAGGGAACCATCTGGCTACCACAAGCCAGGAACCCAGTTTATGAAATCAAATCCGCCGTTTGGGCCAAACAACGGAAATCTGCATTATGGTAAAAATATCTGTCACGAACCTCGCCGGTCAAACCAGCGACATCGATGCCGAGGTCGGCTTGTCGCTTATGGAAAATATCCGCAACAACGATTTTGATGATCTTGCTGCGATCTGCGGCGGCTGCTGCAGCTGCTGTACCTGCCACGTGTTCGTAAACGGCGATGACTTTGACAAACTTCCTGCAATGGAAGATGACGAACAGTACCTTCTGGAAGACAGTGAACACTATGATGCAGGAACTTCGCGCCTGTCTTGCCAGATCGAAGTTGATGACAGCCTGAATGGTTTGCGGGTTACCATCGCGCCTGAGTCCTGATCAGGAAATCCTGAAACGGCAGTCTCTCAACAAGCCCGAGACTGCCGGACAACAGAAGCCTTAAAACCGGAGCCCCGCATGCCATTTCCCGAAACCTGTATTTCATCGACTGAAGCTTGCGAAAACGCGGTTGCGTTAACACCGGTTTCGACGGACCAGCTTCCGGCGATCCTGGATAGCTTTGATGAAAAACAGCGCAAATGGCTTCTGTCTACGGGCTTTCAGGCCAAATCAGGCTCCGTTGCTCTCCTTGCAGGCGACGACGGGGCACTGGTCAGAACGCTGATCGGCACGGGGAAAGAGAAACCGTCGCCACAGGACCCGTGGTGGCTGGCAGCAGTAGTGGACCAGTTACCAGCAGGCGACTTCTATCTTGATGCAGACATTGACAAAAAAACCGTGTTGTCCGGTGCCTTGGGTTGGTGCCTGTCGCATTATAGTTTTGACCGGTACAAACCGGCCGAGACACCAAAACGCACCCTCATCGCACTGCCGGAAGACCTTTGCGCAGAGGTGAAACGGCTGGCGTCTGCAACCGCAACGGTTAGAGATCT
Organism: uncultured Kordiimonas sp.; assembly: GCA_947503625.1. Classification (GTDB taxonomy): domain Bacteria; phylum Pseudomonadota; class Alphaproteobacteria; order Sphingomonadales; family Kordiimonadaceae; genus Kordiimonas. The sequence goes on from CANNEK010000002.1 coordinate 248,751, forward strand.
GGTCAACACGCCTGCAGAACATATGGGGCCTGCAGAACTGCAGGATGCTGCGGAAGCGCTGGCAGAAAAACATGGCGCAACCTCCGAGACCATTGTTGGGGACGACCTGCTTGATCATAATTTCCCCGCTATACATGCCGTTGGCAGGGCCGCAGCAGAAGGCCGGGAACCACGATTAATTGATCTCAATTGGGGTCCTGATAACGCACCTAAGCTGACACTGGTCGGTAAAGGAGTGTGTTTTGATACAGGCGGCCTTGATTTGAAACCCGGCGCTGGCATGCGCTGGATGAAGAAAGATATGGGTGGTGCAGCGCATGTTCTGGGGCTTGCGCAGCTTATTATGGAAACCGGCCTTGATGTCCGGCTCCGTGTTCTGATCTCGGCGGTTGAAAACTCTGTAGCAGGTTCTGCTTACCGGCCCGGCGATGTGATCGATACCCGCAAGGGACTGACAGTTGAAGTTGGCAACACCGATGCAGAAGGCCGGATCGTTTTGTGCGACGCCCTGACGCTGGCCTGTGAAGAAAACCCTGACCTTCTGATTGATTTTGCGACACTCACTGGCGCAGCCAGGGTCGCCCTGGGTGCTGACCTGCCTGCAACTTACTCTAATCATGACGCTTTGTGGGGTGCATTGGAAAGCAGCGCCAAAGCCACAGGCGACCCGCTTTGGCGAATGCCGCTTTGGGACGGTTATGACGGTCAGCTATCCAGCACAATCGCGGACCTCAGCAATATTGCAGACAGCGGCTTTGCTGGCTCGATTACCGCCGCGCTGTATCTACAGCGCTTTGTTGACAGCAAAACGCCATGGTCACACCTTGACACTTATGCGTGGTCGCAAAAACCACGGCCCGGACGCCCAATGGGCGGCGAAGCGCAAGGTATGCGTGCAGCTTTTGCTGCAATTCAGGACTTTCTGGACCTTTAGCCACCCTTTTTGCCTTACCGGTTTTGACGCGTTAGGACAGTCTTAAGGAACAGTTGCTAAACCGGTCTGGTCGACAAACCGTGCGAAGGATTTTGGGGTGACGGAAAAGACCAATCCGCGAATGCTGAAAGTATGGCGCGAGGCCCACAGGGCCAGTGTCCGGTCGGACGACCCTGATCTCACGTCAAGGCAAATGTCTGTTTTGTTGAGTGTCTATATGACAGAACCGCCTCATACAGTGCGAGGATTGGCAGCGGACCTGAATGTATCCAAACCTGTTATCACGCGTGCGCTGGATACATTGGGCAAAAAAGACCTCATCAAAAGAAAAACCGACGACCGTGACAAGCGAAGCATATTGGTACAGCGCACCGTAAAAGGTGCAGTGTTCCTCAGCGAGCTTTCTGATAGAATTGTTGCCGCAGATAAAATGTTTCCACCTGAAACCGACGGCACCCCTTAAACCATTCTGAAAAGAGCCGGTATTTTGGCAAAACAATCGAAGATGGGCCTTTTGAAGCCATATGGTCTCCCGGCTCTGCATGATCCGAAAAATGAACTTCAATCGAATTCCTCGTTGTGTGAATGCGTATCGATTGACGCGCAATGCATCCTGCCTTGGGCAGCGCTGAAGTCAGCACCGCAAAACAGCGCTACAACTGTTAGTGAACTATTGTACGGTGAACCGCTTCAAATTCTTGAACGTGAAGACGCATGGCTCAAGGTTGCCTGTATTACAGATGGATATGTGGGCTGGGTACTGGCTGGTGCTACCGCGCGCGGGCTAACTCGCCCCAGCCATCGGATTTGCGTGCCAATGACCCATATCTATCGCTCTCCGGACCTGAAGTCAGAACCTCTGTTGCCCTTGCCAATGGCAAGTTATGTGCACATTAAATCCCCGGCGCCGCTTGAAAACGGATTTTTGCCGCACGAAAATGGCGGTTTTGTCTTCTCCGCCCATTTGAAGCCTCTAGGTGCTTTTAGCGACGATCCGGTCTCGGTTGCTGAAAGATATCTGGGTGTGCCTTACCTCTGGGGTGGCCGCACCCTGATCGGAATTGACTGTTCGGGGCTGATTCAACTTGCTTTGTCAGCCGCAGGGCACCGCGTTCTGCGCGACAGCGGCAGCCAGTTCAAAAGCCTTGGTCGCCCCCTTGAAGACGGTGAAAAAGCAGCACGCGGCGACCTCGCTTTCTTCCCGGGTCATGTTGGCTGGATGCTCGACAGCGTACATCTGTTACACGCCAATGCCACACATATGGCGGTGACCGTAGACACAGTCGACGATGTGACTGAATGGGTCCGAAAAGACGGGGCAAAAGAGCCCTTCTCTGGCTTTCGACGCCTTTAACAGAGGCCTTCCATCTTCAGGCACGCAGGGCAACAAGCTCCGCGCAACCTGCGTTTGTCATTCGCAAAAGAATGAACTAGCGTCGTGAGATCGATATGTGTTGGGCTGTCGCGGGGGTAAATGCGTGAATGACCAAAAAGACGCTTCTGAGGCCCGGCGGGTTCGAGCCGGGCATGTCACAATTGAGGACCTTTGGTTTCTCGCTGACAGGTCAATGCTAGACCGAACCGATTGGATGACGGCGGTTGGCTCGGTCAGAGATACGCAAGCGTGGCGCGACTGGAGCATTCGCATCATCTATGCAATTGGGGTGGCGCATGTGCTGGCTGGCGTTGTTTTCTTTTTTGCGTACAACTGGGCTGACCTTGCAAAGGCAATAAAGTTCGGGCTCCTTTTCGGGGGTATTGCCATATCCGTCACAACCTGGTTGTTTGCAGGAATTGATAGCCGCCCGGGGCAAATATCCGGCGTTATCGCAACGGTATTAACTGGTGTTTTAATGGCTGTCTTTGGCCAGATTTACCAAACGGGCGCCGATGCATACGAGCTGTTTGCCAGCTGGGCTATATTGGTGCTTCCCTGGATGCTGGTTTCCAGAAACCCAGCCCATGTCCTTGTTTGGATAATCATTGCCGATACAGCGTTCGGCTTGTTTGGTGCGCAGGTGATGTACCCGGTCTGGGGTGTGAGTGATACGATGATCCTGGTAATGAATGCCGCTGTTATCGGAGCGATACTTGCCGCCCAATACTGGGCTGTACGCTCTCACGACTTTCTCGACAGATGGTGGCTTCAGGGTACGCTCGTGCTTGGCGTTACGCTGCATATGATGCTGGCCGGATGGCAAGCAGCAGCAAACTACAATTTTAGTCCGGGACAGTCGGGTACAGAATGGGAATTCTTCCTGATTCTGGCGATCACCGGCATGATCCTCGGGGTTTTCTGGCGGCTGGCCGGAAACAAGCTGGGCGCTATAATGTCGCTGGCTGGTCTGGTCAGCATGGTAACGCTGCACGGGCTATTGGCGGTATCAAGAAGTGAGACCGGCACGGGGGCAGGATTACTGATCGTGATGGCGTTGATCGTCATGGTAGCATCTGCATTGTTCATTTATTTGTCCAAATGGCTCGCCGCCGATATCAGTCGAAGGGCTGCCTCATGATGAAGTTACGTCAATTGGCCGACCTGTCCGGTAACAGCGAGACCTATATCGCCCACGCTCTTGCAGACAGGGGCCAGTCGCTGGGCGACAGTCCGGTTTATGTCCAGTTCCTGACCGCAATTGGCGGCTGGCTTTCAGCCAGTTTTCTTCTCGCCGCCTGGGGTGCTTTTTTCAGCCTTGGATCTTCACTGTCCTATTATGCCATACCAGCATTGATGGGGGTCGCGGCCGGGCTTTTCCTGCGCTGGAAGTTCATTGGCGTATTTGTCCGCCAGATGGGGGCAGGCCTGCTGATCGCCGGCCAAGTCGGCACCGGCCTGGCAATGACAGACTGGGGAGGGGCCGGCAGTTTCACGCTGGTTGCTCTTGCCATCGCCAGCATCACGCTTTTTGTTGAGCAAAAGGGGTTCGCTATACCAGTCACCTTTGCTGTCGTCTTTAGTGGTTTTGCCACCTACCTGCTGGACCATGACACCGGTGTTTTGCGTGACGGCATAATGGCAGCAACCTGCGTATTCGCCGGGCTATCAACACTCATGATTAAATTCAAAGGTTTTCGGGTTGAATTTATCGGGCTTATGGCTCTGTTGGCATTGGTGATTTACGCGGAAATATCCACCTTCCAATGGAGCGCCCAAAGTGCTGTTTTTCAAACCCGGGGCAATGAACAGCCCGTCCTGCATATCTGGTCAGGCAAAACCGCAGTTTGGCTGGGAACGCTTGCTCTCCTGTATTGGTCTCGAAGATTCCTCAATCATGCAGAAATTGTTCTGACTTTGATCGTCATGACCGGCTTTTTTCTTGTCATGCCATTTGCCAGCGTAGCCGCATTGTTTCTGCTGCTGGTTGGTGCCACCCTTGGGTGGCACCCCGCTGCAATTGCTGGCGTCATTGCGATTATATGGACGCTTTCGCGTTACTATTATGATCTCTCTTTTTCGCTTCTGCAAAAATCGATGCTGTTGATGGTGGTCGGCGCTATCCTTCTGGGTGCGGCTTATCTCGCTCAGCGTCATATGGCCCGGGAGAGTGCGGAATGAATTGGGGCCGATCCATCATCGTGCTGGCCGGATGTATCGTCATATTTGGTGCGATGGTCTGGAGCATTATTGGGAAAGAAAATACACTGGCGCAGGGCCATACCATTTTGCTGAAAATAGCGCCTGTTGATCCGCGCTCCCTGATGCAGGGCGACTATATGGCCATTGCCTATGATGCATCACTTTTTCCGGATCAGAAAATTGTGGAAACTCTTCCTTACAAGGGCTTCGTGATTCTTGCATTTGATGAGAAAGGCATAGCCTCTTTTACGAGAATAGATGACGGTCGCCCACTGGGACAATCTGAAATCAAAATCGTATACCGCCGGGCAGCAACAGGTCCGCGACAATCAGGCATTAGGTATGCGGCGACCAGTTTCTTTTTTCAGGAGGGACAGGCCGAGCGGTTCGAATCAGCCAGATTTGTTATGGTTGCCGTTGGGTCGGATGGCTCCACAGTTATCACAGGGCTTGCAGATGCCGATGGTCAGAGGATTCCTGATAGCTCACCATAACCCTTGTCATGTAATCTGTTTTTTAATGGCAACCGCGCCACAAAAAAGCGGATTCCACATGGAAACCCGCTTTGATCAATTGTTTCGGAACTGGTTGTTCGTTCTAGTTGCCGGTAGCAGCTTCTACCGTTTCAGCAGCTTCATCAGCTTCTTCTTCAACCGCCTCAACTGTCGGCATTGGAACAGGTGCGTCGGTAAAGCCCGCAAGATACGCAATCAGGTCAGCCCGTTGTCCGGCTTTAGGAACAGCAAGAACCATCTTGGAACCTTTTGCCATCGCCTGCGGGTTCGCCAACCACTCGTCAACCATCTCGTATGTCCATACAGATGTACCCAGAGCTTCCAGCGCCCCGGAATAACGGAAACCATCCAGCGCCGCGACTGTACGGCCAACAATACCATAAAGGTTTGGTCCTGTACGGTTACCACCATCTTTGTCAATGGTGTGACAGGCTTTACACTTGTTCCACTGACGCGCACCACGATCTGCATCAGCGCCTGCCATCAGTTCAGCAAAACTTGGCCCTGCATCCACAACAGCTTCTGTAGTTGCTGCTTCAGCAACTTCAATGGTGAAGGCTGGCTTGCCAGTTTCTTTGTGAAACGGCGTTTCGGCAACAATCCCTATCACCATTATAAACAGCACTGATGCGATAACGGCGGCGAATACTTTGTTAAATTCAAAAGAATCCACTGGTTTATTCTCCTTGCAGGCGACAGGCACAATGGCCTTGCCGGCTGATACCCCGGGGTGTTCCTGGGCAATTCATACATGGCTTAAATCAAACATCGTTAGCAAGCTAGCTTGATCTGCCCGGTTTGCGCGCGACAATAGCCGCTTGGACCTGGAAAATTCAAGTCGAGAATCGCGCAAAAACCACCCTACAGGCATTTTATTAATGTTTTTACCGCGACATATGACCGCAATTGCCATCAATTGCATGATTTGACCTTGCTTCGTTGACTATGGCGTCTGCAGTTGGCACTAATTCGGACTGCGTAATTCCGGAAGCGAACCAGCCGATATGACAACATCACAACAAGCATCATCAGACGAGCAAAACACCATCGCCTTTCAGGGGGAAATGGGCGCTTACTCTCACATGGCCTGCAAAACCTGCTATCCTGATATGGAAGTGTTGCCGAGTCCGAGCTTCGAGGACGCGCTGGCAGCCGTGCGCAACAAACAGGCTCGTCTTGCGATGATTCCGATCGAAAACTCGACTGCCGGTCGCGTCGCCGATATCCACACCCTGTTGCCCGGCAGCGGCCTTTTTATCATTGGCGAACATTTCGAGTCGATTCGGCACTGTTTGCTTGCGACGCACGATGCTGACGAAAACACACTGAAAACGGTCACCAGCCATGTGCAGGCTTTGGGGCAATGCCGAAAAAATCTGCGCGCCATGGGACTGGTGCGCGAGCCGTTCGCGGATACGGCAGGCTCTGCCAAGCATGTTGCGGAACTGGGCGACAATACAATCGCAGGCATAGCCAGTGAACTGGCTGCAGAAGTATATGGCCTCCAGGTTATCAAACGCGACCTCCAGGACGAAGGCCATAACACCACCCGGTTTGTCGTTCTTTCGCGCACTCCTCTCGACCAGACGGAAATCACCGGGCCGGTTATCACCAGCTTCACCTTCGAAGTACGCAACATCCCTGCCGCTCTCTATAAAGCCCTGGGTGGATTCGCGACCAACTCGGTGAATATGACAAAGCTTGAAAGCTATTATGAAAGCGAAAGCTTTACAGCGACAGAATTTTACGCGGATATTGTTGGACACGAAGGCATGGCAAACGTGGCCCGGGCGATGGAAGAGTTGCGGTTCCACACCAAAAGGGTCCGGGTATTTGGCACCTACCCGATGGAGCGCAATCGGGGTATGGCCTGAGATGATAGGTTTGACAGAAGCTGACAAAGCTCTCTAGCCTGTTGGATCGTTGTGTAGTCGGGAGAGGCCTCGTGATCGCCTGGACAGCTGAAATCAGACGCCGGGCTTTCGCCAAGACCAAAGCGGCAAACAGGCTTTGGCGCACAATCGGCGCAGTTTATAGCATTTTTCTGGTGTTCACGACAGCAGCATGGCCGCAGGAAAACCCTGTCCGCCAGCAAGAAAAGCAGCTGACGCTCCGCTTCTGTTATCAGGATACGGACCTGTACCCCAATTACACAGGCAAAGGCAGCAAACGACCAGATAACTTGCCGGGCGTTAACATTGAACTGCTGGAACTTGCCACTGCTCGGGCAGGGGTTTCGCTAGAGTATTTCCGATTCTCCTGGAACAGATGCATGGCCTTGCTGGCGGTCAGTCGCGTTGACAGTGTCATTGCATCCTACAACAGCGAGCGTGCCGTTTTTGCAGAGTTTCCCATAAAAGACGGAACGCTAGACACAGACAAGCGCATCACAACATCAGGCTATTATTTATATCATCGCGGTTCCACACCATTTTGGGATGGTGACAAGTTTGTTGACCCGTCCATTATGGTTGCGGCACCCACGGGATATTCGATTGTCCGCAGATTGCGGGAAAAGAACATCGAGGTTATTGAGGCCGGCACAACGGATAGCCTGCTAAACATGCTAAGGGTTGGCCGCATTGACGCCATCGCTGCTCCCGGAAGCACGGCAGACACGTTTATTCGTCACGATATCACCAGATACTCAATGATCACGAAAGACCCGGCACCTTTGAAAGAAAGCCCTTATTTTGTGGTTTTCTCCAAAGCATTCGCTCGTGAAAATCCGGAAACCGTTAATAGTATCTGGGCAGCGCTACCGTCGTTGCGGGAGGAATTTCATGACCGTATTCTGGCAAAATACTGAGAGACAATAGTGATGAAAACCATTGGTATCATTGGTGGCATGAGCTGGGAATCGACTGCACTGTATTATCAGGCCCTGAATAGAGGCGTGAAGACCAAACTGGGTAGATCGCATAGTGCCAAAATCGCCATGATCAGTATGAATTTTCAGGAAATCGAAGATTTACAAGTGGCGGGGAAATGGGATGAAGCTGCGGCAGTTCTGGCTGACGCAGGCGTGAAACTGCGAACTGCAGGCGCAGACTTCATTGTTATCGCGACCAACACAATGCATATCGTTGCACCCGAGGTCGAAAAAGCAAGCGGCTTGCCAGTGCTGCATATCGCCGATGCGACAGGTGCGGAAATCGGCGCGGCAGGATTCAAAAAAGTCGGCCTGCTTGGCACTGCTTTCACCATGGAAAAGGATTTTTACAAAGGCCGGTTGGCGGAGAAGTTTGGTCTCGACGTTCTGGTTCCCGAAGCGCAAGGCCGCTCAATCGTTCATCAGATTATTTATGAAGAGCTTTGCAAGGGTGTCGTGCGCGACAGCTCCCGCGATGCCTACTTAAAGATAATTGACCAGCTTGCCGGCGCGGGCGCTGAAGCGATTATCCTTGGGTGCACTGAAATCGGCATGCTGGTGAAACCAGAGCACTGCAGCCTCCCGGTACTGGACACCACCCTTATACACGCTGAAGCGGCGGCGACACTCGCAGTAAGCAAATCAGATCAGCTAAAATGTTAACCAGTCCCCACCAGCGCCTTTTTCCATAATATCCGCAAGCCCCGAAACTTCGACCGCCGGTCGGCTCATCAGGGATGTTGGATCAATATCATGTTCCCGAAGCGCACTTTCACAGGCCACAAAACGTACATCCAGTGCGGCAAGGCCATCCAGCAATACGCCTGTGTCGGCAACGCCCTTTTCAATGAGCACTGCGTCCATCTGCTGCCCCGAGATACCATCAGCTGTTTTTAAGGCCGACCAACCTTCCGGTCGCAGAAACCTGATCGCAGCTTTCGAGAAAAAATATGTCACCGGCCTGCCAACAGCCGCGGCTGTGGCACCCATCATCAACGCCATATGAATGCGATCTGCTTCTGCGCTGATCATAACAAGCGTCAGAGGGCGACGGTCCGCTTTAGGCATTCTGGCTCCTTCCCGCACATACCGCGCAATTCGGATCTTGTGGTAGCCCAATCACACGTGTGGTTGCGCCGAGCGCATCATAAAAAAGCATTTTGCCTGCAAGGCTATCTCCGATGCCCAGAATTTCCTTGAGAATTTCTGTCGCCTGCATTGTACCAACCACGCCGGCCACCGCACCAAGGATACCAAGGTCAGAGCAGGTACGCTGCATGTCCTCTGGCGGCTCTTCAGGCAAAAAACACCTGTAGCACGGCAAACCTTCGCCCGCGTGTGGTTTGAAGGTGGCAATTTGCCCTTCAAATGGCCCCAACGCACCGGACACCAGTGTTTTTTCCAGCGCAACACATGTATCGCTGACGATGTGACGTGTACTAAAATTATCTGTACCATCCGCAACAATGTCGTAGCGGTTGATAATATCAGCGGCATTTGCTGCATCCAGACGCACTTTGTGTTCACGAACCTGCACATCACTGTTGAGTACGTTGATTTTTGCAGCTGCACTCGCGGCTTTGCTGCCGCCAACATCAGCCGTTTGATGAATGATTTGCCGTTGCAGGTTCGTCAGGTCAACGACGTCGTCATCAACTATACCGATGGTGCCCACTCCCGCGGCAGCAAGATAGGACAGGATCGGCGAGCCGAGCCCTCCGGCCCCGACAACCAGCACTTTTGCCTTCAAAAGCGCCATCTGTCCGGCACCACCAACATCCCTCAGGATGATATGGCGGGCGTAGCGCTCAAGCTGTTCGTCGGTGAAATCCATGATATGTCTTACTCAAGCACCGGTGCTTCAGGTGCGTATGCTGCATGGCAACCGGCGCACGCTTTGAGCATGTCCTGAAAAACCCGTTGTTGCTGATCAGCCTTACCCTCCCGGGCATAAGCCTCAAGCTGGCGCACCAACCCATGGAACGCTTTGTCTCGTTCCACAAATTCGTCACCCAGCTCCGCTTTCAGAATACGCAGGTCAAATGTGGTGACCTCATCCTTGTGGACAAAAGTTTCATGCATCTTTGCGGCTTCCTCAGCCACGGTTGTACTATCGTCAGCCGCCAGAGCCTCTTCAATTGTGCGGCCCCCATCAGCGAGCAGGCCCATTTCTTTTTTTAGAAAGTTACGTACCTTATCCGTCAGCTCTTCGGCTGGCGCAGGCACCTTTTCCCGGGCAACGGTGCTATTTGCAACAACAGAGACTGACAGGACCATCAGGAAAGCTAAGCTCATATTGTTCATAATTGGATTCCCATTCGACGACCTGAAGTATCATACACAGTCTGGTATTGAGCAATCTGCATCTTATAGTAGCTCACCATGGTCAAGGAGTCTCTGTTGCAAGGCTGCCTTAAAAACTCTGGCCCGGAGTCGTACCTTTTTATAGCGTAACACACGACAGGTTACCGCGTGCCTGTCGAGCCGAATCCGCCGGCGCCGCGCGCAGTTTCGTCAAGCGTATCAACTTCAACCCATGCACCTTGCGTGACGGGCGCAATGACCATCTGCGCCACCCGCATACCGCGCTCAACGGTAAACGGTTCGTTCGACATGTTGACCAAAATCACCTTCACTTCACCCCTGTAGTCGGCATCAATCGTACCCGGTGTGTTAAGGACCGTTACGCCATTTTTAGCGGCGAGTCCCGAGCGTGGACGCACCTGCGCTTCAAACCCGGCAGGCAGCGCCATGGCAAGCCCCGTGGGGATCATGGCACGCTCAAGCGCGCCAAGTGTTATCGCCTCGCCGTCTGCAAGGGCAGCATAGAGGTCCATGCCTGCACTTTGTTCGGTTTCATATTTCGGCAGCGCAAGGCCTTCGCCTTGGGGCAAAACAGTCACGTTAATTGAAGCGGTCTTCATAAAATATCTTTCGAATGAATGTTAGTGAGCCAGTGTATCGGCAATGGTCTGCGCAAGCGCTCTGGCGACATCATCCTTGCGCATTGATGGCCAGCTTTCAACGCCGCTCTCAGTGATGATATGCACCTGATTGTCGTCGCCGCCCATAACACCTGAACTGTGAGACACATCATTGGCAACAATCAGGTCGCAGCCTTTGCGTTCGCGCTTGGCTTTGGCGTGTTCAATAACCTTCTCGGTTTCAGCTGCAAAACCAACCACAAGCGCCGGACGACCTTCTGTCATCGACGAAAGCCCTTTCAGAATGTCCGGGTTTTCACACAGATCAAGCGCAGGGATACCCTCTTTCGATTTCTTCAGCTTTTCGCCGCCCGCACCCGCCTTCATCCGCCAGTCGGCGACCGCCGCCACGCAGATAGCCGCATCCGCTGGCAGTGCCGACTTAACAGCAGCGTCCATTTCAAGCGCAGTTTCAACATCCACGCGCGTTACACCGGGCGGCGTATCAAGTGTGACAGGACCAGAGACAAGCGTTACGTCCGCGCCGAAAGCGCTGAGGGCGCCTGCAAGCGCAAAACCCTGCTTGCCGGATGACCGGTTGGCAATATAGCGCACAGGATCAATAGGTTCATGCGTCGGGCCTGCGGTAACAATAATTTTTTTGCCTGCCAGCGGCCGTAAGCCGCCTGTAAAAAAGTCTTCAATCGCTTCGATCATATCAGGCACTTCAGCCAGTCGGCCCGGTCCAACTTCACCGCACGCAAGCATACCTGCGCCGGGGCCCACCATCAGGATACCGTCACGCCTCAGGGTCTCGATGTTGCGCTGAGTGGCTTTGTTAGCCCACATTTCAGCGTTCATGGCAGGTGCAATCATCACTTGTTTGTCGGTCGCCAGCAGAATGGTGCTGGCCAGATCGTTGGCAAGTCCGTTCGCCATTTTGGCCATCAGGTCGGCTGTCGCAGGCGCAATCACCACCAGATCCGCTTCCCTGCTCAGGCGGATATGCCCCATCTCGGCCTCATCCTTCAGGGAAAACAATTCAATATAACATTCGTCGCCCGTCAGGCTTGCCACACTCATTGGTGTGATAAACTGCTGACCTGCAGGTGTCAGAACACCGCGCACGCTTGCGCCGCGTTCCATCAGGCGCCGCGCCAGATCAAGCGACTTGTACGCCGCGACCCCGCCGCCAATAATCAAAAGTATTCGTTTGCCATCCAGCATTGTGCCAAAGCCTCTCGCTTACTGTTCAAGACATATAAGAGGCTTTGTGCCCGGCTGCAAACATCCTCTCGCCAATTTGAAGTTGGCGAGAGAACCGTTTTTGATTTTAGGGCGCTAGCCGCCTGCTGCCGCTGAACGGTTATCAACACTGATTTCGCCAGCACCAAATCGTGCCAGCAGAAGGAAACCGCCACCAACGGCAAGGTTTTTCATAAACAAGGCAGCTTCAATCTGCTGACTGAAATCACTGTGAAACATAAACGCGGTTATCAGGCAAAAACCCGCCATCAGAAACCCAACGATTCGAGTTTTGAAACCAATCAACACCATGGCTCCACCTGCAATTTCAAACGCAACGGTTGGCCAGAATAAAAAGCCGGGCACACCGTGCGTTTCCATGTAAGGCACCATGGCCTCTGGCCCTGCTCCCAGTTTGTTGAACCCCGCGCCTACAAACAAAAGCGCCAGCAAAAGCCTGCCTGCCACCGCCATATATGGTTCAAGCTTCTCCATTATCCGTCTCCCCTGATTAATGATAAAAATACCCCGAACACCGGCCTTGAGTGTCGCGGATCAGCACTGATTGTGCAAGCTGAGGAGGAAAATGCGCCTAAAGCGCCAGTATTTTCAAGAGCACAGCACCAACGACGAGCCCAAAGGCGAACGGCAACAGACCAGCGCTTCTCGGCGCATGCTGCGGCACCAAATCAGACTCTGGGGCAGGATTGTCTTCTTCTGCAAGCCAGCGCTCAATACGCGAGGGCAAACGCTCGATCAGGCGTGGCAACTGATTGATGGCATCTGCCAGCTGTACTTCAGGCGATAGATTTGACCGTACCCAATGTTCGATCACCGGTTCCGAGATTTGCCACATATTCGAGCGCGGGTGGAGATGTAGTGCCATACCTTCGGCCATTACCATTGTGCGCTGCAAAAGCAAGAGTTGCGGCTGTGTCCGCATATTGAACCGTTCTGTAGTCGCAAACAGTTGTGCCAAAAGCTTGCCCGCCGAGATTTCCTCAACCGGCAGATCCATAATCGGGTCAGCTATTGCACGCATCGCCTGAGCAAATTCCTCATGACTTTCGCTTCTGGGTACGTAGCCAGCATCAAAATGTACATCGGCGACGCGATCATAATCCCGGCGAATGAAACCAAACAGGATTTCCGCCAGAAAACGTCGCTCCAGCTTGGTCAATCGACCCATGATGCCAAAATCAACCGCAACAACGGTGCCTGATGGCTCGACTATCAGATTTCCCTGATGCAAATCGGCATGAAAAAAGCCGTCCCTCAGTGCCTGCTTCAGGAACACCTGTACAATTCGGCTGCCGAGCGCCTCAAGGTCATGTCCGGCTTTCTCCAGCGCTGCCTGATCTGCGACGCGAATGCCATCAACCCATTCAAGCGTCATCACACGGCGGGCCGTCATGTCCCATTCGATAGAGGGTAGTCGGTAGCCTGGCTCGCCCGTCATATTGTCGGCAAGCTCTGCCGCAGCGGCAGCCTCAAGCCTCAAATCCATCTCACACAGAACGGTCTCGCGAATTTTTGCCACGACCTGCACCAGCCGCAAGCGCCTGGCTTCGGCACTATGGCGCTCGCCAAGCCCGGCGAGCCATTCAAAAAGAGACAAGTCGCGTGTAAATCGTGTCTCGATGTCAGGGCGAAGAATTTTAACAGCGACCTTTGTACCATTTTTAAGAGTTGCCTTGTGCACCTGTGCAATTGAAGCCGCTGCAACAGGCGTTTCGTCAAATTCGCTGAATAACTCATTGATCGTATGGCCCAGCTGTTCCTCAAGTGTCGCTCTGGCCTTTTTAAACTCGAAAGGAGGCAACCTGTCCTGCAGAGTGGTCAAGCCTTCGGCAATGGGCCTGCCAACAAGATCGGGACGGGTCGCCAAAGTCTGGCCCAGTTTGATATAGGCAGGGCCCATGTTGGCCAATGCCATCGCCAGCCGTTCGCCATCATTCTCCGGCAAGCGTCGACGACGCGGCACATAAAATGTCAGTATACGCAGAAGCCGTGGCCCCCAGGCCGGTACGAGGTCAATGCGCGTAAGAGCCCGAATTGCACCAAACCGGCGCAGCCCGATCGCCATGAGAAAAAGCTGAAAGAAATGACCAATCGCATGCACAGCCATCGTTCCCTATATTCGGGTGCCGCTGTGGATTGCCACCACACCGGCAGACATGCTGCGCCAACCGGTGCGGCTGAAACCCGCCGAACGGATCATCTGATCAAACTTCTGCATGGTTGGAAATTTGCGGATGCTTTCAACAAGGTATTGATAACTATCACGGTCCTGCGCCACCATCTGTCCCATTGCGGGGATAAGTTTGAAGCTATAGGTATCATATGCCTGCTGCAGAACCGGCAGGACATCCGGGCTGAATTCCAGACAGTGAAAGCGGCCTCCAGGTTTCAACACCCGGTATGCTTCTTTCAGGGCGTCCTCGATGCGCGTAACATTGCGAATACCAAACGCAATCGTATAAGCATCCATCGAGCGATCATTAAAAGGAAGTTTCATCGCATCACCGCAGATGAACTCCGAACGATCATCATACCCTTTTTTCATCGCGCGCCCGGCGCCAACCCGCAGCATTTCTGCGTTAATGTCGCACACAGTCACACTGGTATTTGCAGCTGCATCTAAAAACCTGAAAGCTATATCGCCGGTGCCACCCGCAACATCGAGCAGGTGCATGCCAGGCCTGGGGTTCACGCTATCAATAAGAGAATTTTTCCATAAACGATGCACACCGGCGCTCATAACATCATTCATAACGTCGTACTGATCAGCAACAGAGTTGAAGACGCCTTTCACAAGGCTGGCCTTGTCAGCTTCATCAACGGTTTGGAATCCGAAATGAGTAGTGCCATTTTCAGCGCTTTTTGTATCAATCGTGCTTTTATTATTGTCTGGTGCAGGCATTAGGGTCTTGTCACTTCACGGTCGTCAGCATAACGATGGCTGATAGGTCATTTGCGCGGACCATAACCGACAGTTTGTCCGTGCGCCAGTATCCAGTGACCCGAACAAGGAAATCGCGACAATATGCCCGAATTACCAGAAGTAGAAACCGTTCGCAGGGGCCTTGCGCCCTTGCTTGAAGGCATGAAGATAAAAGAAGCCCGGGCCTATGTTCCGAAACTACGGGTAGACCTTCCTGCAGATTTTGAAGCACGGCTTTCAGGTAACCAGGTGGTTAGGCTTTCGCGCAGGTCGAAATATATATTGATAGAGTGCGCAGATGGACTGGTCGCGATCCTGCACCTTGGCATGTCGGGGCGGATCAACATATACGCAGCCACCGTGCCACAGCCGGAGCGCGCCAAGCATGATCATGTAACTCTGGTCACCGAGAAAGATGACCTTGTGGTGTTTAATGATGCGCGTCGTTTTGGTCTGATTGTTTTTTCAACAATCCAGGATATCGGCAATCATCCATTGATTCGGGATATCGGCCCGGAACCGCTGGGGAACGAGTTTAACGTTGACCATCTGGCCCACGGCCTCAAATCGCGCAAATCACCCATTAAAACCACGCTTCTTGATCAAAAACTGGTTGCGGGACTCGGCAACATATATGTTTGCGAAGCTTTATGGCGCGCTGGCATCCATCCGACCCGGCTGGCAAACTCGATCACGATGGCGGAGGTAGAGAAACTCGTTCCCATCATCAGGGATGTTCTCACAGAGGCCATCGCTGCAGGAGGGTCTACACTGAAAGACTATGCCCAGGTTTCGGGCGAACTAGGCTATTTCCAGCACCGGTTCAAAGCTTATGGACGGGAAGGTGAGCCTTGTACAAGTGAAGGCTGCGCGTCTATTATCGAGCGCATTGTGCAATCGAATCGTTCAACTTTTTACTGCCCGAGCTGCCAACAATAGTCTGATACAACAATGTTCATCACAACGGGACAATAGGATAATGCTTCTCTTAAAATCGGTATTTTTCGGCCTGATAGCCTGCTTTGCCGGCGTAGCGGGTGCGACAGGAAGTTTTGCAGACGACCGGTTTATCGACGGGTTTCCTGATGTGCCTTATCTGGATATTATCTCGACCATCGTTGGCGAACCCGTAGTTTTTGACACACCCAGCGGCACCGTCGCTGAAGTTGGTATTTTATTTTCAGTGTCCGAGAGTGACGTTTTCAATACTTATAGTAATGCCCTTGAAGGCCTGGGCTGGGGATGTAACAAAACTCCGTCAGCCATCAACTGCATTCGCGACAACAGCGTAGTACAGCTAACCTCGCATTTGAATTCATCGACCGGTGCCGCCTTTATCTTGCGGCTGGAGCCCCGAGAGTAACCAGATATTGGGCAACTGCACTGAACGGCGATTATTTTCTTTTCAAATGCCCTGCGCGACATTAGGACTCAGGGTCTTCTTGAGCAACAACAGGGCAGCCGGATGACTTTTGAAACAATCCTTCTTGATAAACAGGATGGCGTTGGACTGATAACCTTCAATCGGCCGGAAGCGCTGAACGCTCTCAACAGTCAGTTGCTTGCTGAACTGGGCGATGCTTTGCTCTCGCTGGAAAAAGATGATGACGTAGGTGCCATTGTTGTCACCGGCAGTGAAAAAGCTTTTGCCGCCGGCGCAGATATCAAGGAAATGTCCGGCAAGGATTTTGCCGATGTGCTTTCAGACGACCTGTTCGGACGAATCAATCAGATATTTGCGAGCGTGCGCAAGCCGATTATTGCTGCGGTAGCAGGGTATGCCCTCGGTGGCGGCTGCGAAATAGCCATGGCTTGCGACTTTATTATTGCAGGTGAAAACGCCAAGTTTGGACAACCGGAAATTAAACTCGGTGTGATTCCGGGCATTGGTGGGTCACAGCGCCTCACACGTCTCGTTGGTAAATCAAAAGCCATGGACATGATGCTGACCGGCCGCATGATGGACGCTGTCGAAGCGGAACGCGCCGGTCTCGTGAGCCGCCTGGCTCCAACTGAAGATCTGGTGGAAACCGTGATGGAAGTAGCCACAAGCATTGCGGAGCTGTCTGCACCGTCAGTTGCTTTGGCAAAAGAAGCCACGAACGCTGCACTGGAAACGACATTGCAACAAGGGCTGCTGTTTGAACGGCGTTTGTTCCACTCGCTGTTCGCGACTGAAGACCAGAAAGAAGGCATGAACGCCTTTATCGAGAAACGACAGCCACAGTTCAAAAACCGCTAGAGCATCAAAAGGCTAATGAAAATGCGTGTTTGGCTATTGACGATACATGAATGTACGTATATAGAGCCGTCCTCGAATTAATTAACGGGTTCGGCATGAGCCGGGGCTGTATAAACTTGATAGTAGCGACGCCGCACACCAGGCATTTAAGCCAGATCGCAGGCGACGTTGAATAAAGGTAGTAAAATGGCAAACTCAACACAGGCCAAAAAACGGATCCGCAGCAATGAGCGCCGGGCACTTGTCAACAAGTCTCGCGTGAGCCGTATCCGTACCTTCATCCGCAAAGTGGAAGAAGCAATTGACTCTGGCGACAAATCATCTGCAGCGGACGCTCTGAAGTCTGCACAGCCCGAAATTATGCGCGGCGTAACCAAAGGTGTAATGCACCAGAAAACAGCGTCTCGCAAAGTTTCCCGACTGGCAAAACGCGTCAAAGCAATCGCGTAACCGATTTTGCGATTCGCACCGCAATTCGGCGCTTGAATATTTCAAAAAGCTGCTCTTGAACAGAGTGGCTTTTTTTGTGTCCCACAAATTATGGGAACAAAAAGAGCACATATCTTGTGCCTGCCAACATCAAAACCACATATTGTGTCCCGCTATGATTCACGCCATAGGACGTTTTAATTTGTTGCTGTCAAGTGATAGATTCGGTTGCTGGGCTCCGGTGCAATATGTAATCTAGTCGTCTGACCTCGGTGGGTCTTGCGGGCAACCAATCACCTTTTTTCAGGAACGGTCCGCAGGTACTTTGTGCACGCGGGTGCGGGGGGTATCGCCGCCGGTTTTGGCCATAGCTGAAAGCATATTGGCGCAACATTTTTGCGTCGACAGGTGCCTTTTGATGTGTGCCACAAAAAGATAAGCAATGTATGGACATACTGAGCCCGACAGGGCCGGGCTCAGGGTGGGACCATCGGAATAATGCCTGCCGTGAAGCAGGCAACAAGGAGAACAGGTTCCGATGTCTAATAGGGAGGAGATAGTGATGGGGGCGTCCGGGGGGACAGGAACCAACTCTGGTTCACCATCAGATTCGTCTTGGGAGCGGGTCTGCGACAAGTTTAAAAAAGAATTTGGTCTGCAAGCCTATTCAACCTGGTTGGGGCAACTGGGTTACAATGGACTTGACGGTGGCACCGTAGAATTAACAGCACCAACGAAATTCGTTCGGGACTGGATACAACGCAATTACGGGCCAAGGTTGATGGACTTTTTCCACGCCGAGGATTCCCGCGTAAAAAGCCTGAGCATCCGATTAGCAGCTAAGGGCGCAGTGCCCGCCACTCCGGCACAGCCGGTCGTACGTTCCAGTGCTCAGGGCCGCAGTAACGGTGACGCATCAGCAGCAGCCGACGAGAAAGCCGCTCTTGATCCGAAATATACGTTCGATAGCTTCGTGGTTGGCAAATCCAATGAACTGGCATACGCCGCTGCAAAGCGCATCGCCGACAGTGACGAGGTAGCCTTCAATCCATTGTTTCTGCACGGTGGTGTGGGACTTGGTAAAACCCACCTGATGCACGCCATTGCCTGGGAAGTGAGACGCCGAGCTCCGCAAAAGAAAGTAGCATATGTATCGGCAGAGAAATTCATGTTCGAATTTATCGCCGCTATTCGCTACAAGGACACTCATGCTTTTAAGCAGAAATTTCGCGCTGCCGACCTGTTGATGGTTGATGACGTCCAGTTCATTGCCAACAAAGACAGTACTCAGGAAGAGTTTTTTCATACTTTCAATGCTTTAATCGACAACAGATGCCAGGTGGTAATCACCGCTGATCGCTCACCAACCGACCTTGAAGGCATTGAGGAACGCATCATCTCCCGCCTTGGCTGGGGACTGGTGGCTGATATCCACCCTACTGACTATGAACTGCGACTTGGGATCCTCCAGTCTAAAGCCGAACAAGTTGAAAATGTTGATGTGCCGGTTGAGGTTCTCGAGTTTCTTGCCAAGCGGATCATTTCAAACGTGCGCGAGCTTGAAGGGGCCCTGAACCGGGTCATGGCATATGCGACACTCGTGGGGCGCCCGATCACTATGGAGATGACCAGGGACGTGCTCCAGGACCTTATTCGTGCCAATGACCGCAAGGTCACAATAGACGAAATTCAGCGCAGCGTGGCCGAATATTATAATTTACGCTTGGCGGAAATGCTCTCTCAGCGTCGGGCTCGAGTGATTGCGCGCCCAAGGCAGGTTGCCATGTTCCTGTCCAAGCAGCTTACCAGCCGCAGCTTGCCCGAGATCGGGCGCAAATTTGGCGGACGCGATCATACGACCGTCATGCATGCTGTCAGAAAGGTCGAAGACCTTGTGAAGTCTGATAGTCAACTTGATGAAGACATCGCCCGGCTGACCCGTTTACTGGCCGGTTGACAAGGGCTTGTTTGCTGCCTTCCACGTCAGATCGAACTATGGTGATCAGGCGAGCAGCGAATCGGCAGAAAATCTATGATTCGTATCTAAAAAAAAAGCGTCCTTTTGGGCGCTTTTTCGTTTGGTTTTGCCCTGAAACCCGCTATTGTCAGTTGAGCCGTTGTCAGGGGGTATTGACGGGCCGGTTTTTGGCTCAGTTTCGTGTTTCTCGGGGGAGAAACATATGGCGAAAAAGCGATACAGAAACCCTTGGACGCAACCGATTAAAAACAGTCAGATAAGAAGATTTATTTCATGAAATTCACGATCGAACGGAATGCCCTCCTGAAGACTTTGGGACACGTCCAGTCAGTTGTTGAACGCCGGAACACAATCCCGATCCTTTCCAATGTCATGATAGAAGCTGACGGCGACAGCGTCGCGATGACAGCGACAGACCTTGACATATCGATCGTAGAGCGTGTCGGTGCGGCCGTTGCCCAGCCAGGCGCGACAACCGTCCCTGCTCATACGTTGTTCGATATTGCCCGCAAACTGCCAGACGGGGCAGAAGTTGAGCTGAGCCTTGAAGATGGCGACCGTCTTGTTGTTAAAGCAGGGCGATCTCGTTTTACGCTCGCATGTCTCGACAAAGAAGATTTTCCGACAATGAGCGAAAGCGATCTGCCGCATCGATTTGCCATTGCGGGAGAAGAACTGAAACGACTGGTGGATAAAGCGCGCTTTGCTATTTCGACTGAAGAAACCCGTTACTACCTGAATGGTATCTATCTGCATGTAGCAAATGGGGACAACGGTTCGACACTGCGCGCTGTCGCAACCGATGGCCACCGACTGGCCCAGGTCGAGCAAGACGTACCAGATGGTGCAACCGGCATGCCCGGCATTATAGTACCACGCAAGACGGTCTCTGAAATCCGCAAGCTGATTGATGAATATGAAGGCGATGTCACTATTGCGCTCTCCGATACGAAGATGCGCTTCAGTTTCGATAACACCATTGTCACCTCCAAACTGATTGATGGCACGTTCCCCGATTACAGCCGGGTGATCCCTGTCGGGAACGACCGCGTTCTTGAAATGGATTGCCGGACATTTTCGCAGGCTGTTGACCGGGTCTCAACCATCAGCTCCGATAAAACACGCTCTGTGAAGCTCTCTCTTGCGGAAGATACGCTAAAACTGTCAGTCAATAGTCCTGACAGCGGCACAGCTCGCGAAGAGCTGGCAGCTTCCTATGCGTCCGACGCTATGGAAATTGGTTTCAACAGCCGCTACCTGATGGACATTCTGGCTCAAATCGAAGGCGATATGGTGCAGGTGTATCTTGCCGATCCATCCGCACCAACCGTTTTGAAAGACCTGATGGACGAAGGTGCGCTGTATGTCCTGATGCCAATGCGTGTGTAATGCTGCTTTGAGATTTTTGAATCACAACGCCAACAACATTGCCCCGATCAGGACCCAACGCCTGCCTATACTCAGCAAGCGATCAGGCACGTGCAATGGTGAAAGCGTTTATCGATGAACAATGTGCCAAATCCGACAGAAACAGACCTGCCCGCAGGGCTGGGGTTGGCCACGTGCGAAAAGGTTTTTGTGGGCCGTCTGGTGATGACTGACTTCAGATCATATACTCAAAGCCATGTTGAGCTGACATGCGCGCATCCAATGGTCGTTCTCACGGGCGATAACGGCGCAGGCAAAACCAATGTGCTGGAAGCAATCAGCTACAGTGCCCCCGGTCGTGGGCTTCGCGGCGCCGCGCTTGGTGATATATGCCGAATTGGTGGCAAGGCCTGGTCTGTAGCCATGCACCTCAACCTGATAGACGGTGAAATTACGGAAACGGTAAAGGTTGGTACAGGACAGGACCCGGAGCGCGCAGCAGAGCAATCCACGCCGGATGCAGATGCCAGCAAACAATCTCAAAGACGTGTTGTCCGGGTCGATGGCGAAACAGCCAGCAACACCAGCATACTGGGTGACCGCTGGTCGGTAAGCTGGCTGACACCACAGATGGATCGCCTGTTTATAGAAGGGCCTTCTTCAAGGCGGCGGTTCCTTGACCGCCTTGTCCTCGGTTTATTTCCTGATCATAGCCGCCAGGTCAGCGCATATGAGCGCATTATGCGTGATCGCAACAGGCTGCTGTCAGAACAGGGTTTGTCCGCGGACGGGGCCTGGCTATCAGCGCTTGAAGCACGGCTTGCCGAACATGCGGTCGCTGTGGCTGTCGCAAGGCTTGAATTTGCCGGACAAATGGCCGGGCAAATAGAAGCCACGCCGGATGGACCCTTTCCAAAAGCGCAATTGATGCTGGACGGCTGGCTTGAGACTATGCTCGCGGATGGTACCCGGCCCGTTGATGTGGAAGCAAATTACCGCGACGCACTGGCACAGGAACGAACAGCTGATGCAAGAACAGGGCGGACCGGAATTGGCATCCATAAGACTGATTTCATTGTGACGCATGCACCGAAGTCGATGCGGGCCGACCTCTGTTCCACCGGCGAACAGAAAGCCCTGTTGATTGGCCTTATCCTCGCAAACGCGCGGTTGCAGATCGCCCTCAAAGGGCAGGCACCGCTGATGCTGATGGATGAAGTAGCCGCGCACCTTGATACTGATCGTCGGGCCGCTTTATTTGATGAACTGGCATCTCTGGGTAGCCAGTGCTGGCTCACAGGAACTGACCGCAGCCTCTTCAAGGCCCTCGAGGGTAACGCAGAATTTTTTCAAGTGGCAGACGGCGTGATCCAGCCGTGTGCTGTCTAGAGTGGGATCAACAAGGAACGATAAAAATGACCGACACACCTGAAGTGCTCGACGAAAATGAATACGGCGCCGACTCGATCAAGGTCCTCAAGGGTCTTGATGCAGTTCGAAAGCGCCCGGGCATGTATATTGGCGATACCGAAGATGGTTCCGGACTCCACCATATGGTGTTCGAGGTGTCAGACAACGCGATTGATGAAGCACTCGCAGGCCATTGCGACCTTGTAACCATGACTCTCAACCCGGACGGCAGCTGCTCTGTAACGGATAACGGTCGTGGTATCCCGACCGACATCCATGAAGAAGAAGGGGTTTCAGCCGCGCAGGTCATCATGACGCAACTCCATGCCGGCGGTAAGTTTGACCAGAACAGCTACAAGGTCTCAGGTGGTTTGCACGGCGTGGGTGTATCGGTCGTGAATGCCCTCTCGGACTGGCTGGAGCTCAGAATATGGAGAGACGGCAAAGAACACTTCATGCGTTTCGAAAACGGCGAGCCTGTTGAGGACCTTGTCGTTGTCGGTGATGCAGACGGCAAAAAGGGTACAGAAGTTACCTTCATGCCCGCGCTCAGCACTTTCAAGTTCATCGAATTTGATTTCGAAAAACTTGTACATCGCTACCGTGAGCTGGCGTTTTTGAACTCTGGCGTTCATATCCTGTTGAAGGACAATCGCCATGCAGATGTTCAGGACATGGACCTCTACTATGAAGGCGGCATTACCGCGTTTGTCAAGTATCTGGACCGCAACAAAACCAGCCTGATTGGCGAGCCTATCACTGTCACGGGCGAGAAGGACGGCATCACCACCGAGCTGTCGCTGCAGTGGAATGACAGCTACCACGAGAATGTTCATTGCTTCACCAACAACATTCCGCAGCGCGATGGCGGTACGCACCTTGCAGCCTTCCGGGCCTCATTAACACGCGCGATCAACACCTATGTCAATGAAAGCGGACTGGCAAAAAAAGCCAAAGTATCGCTGGCGGGTGACGACAGCCGCGAAGGACTGACGGCTGTTCTTTCGGTGAAAGTACCAGACCCGAAGTTCTCCAGCCAGACCAAAGACAAGCTGGTATCTTCGGAAGTGCGCCCTGCCGTTGAAGGCCTGGTGAATGAAAAACTTGCAGAATGGTTCGGGGAGCATCCGGCAGAAGCCAGAAATATTATTCAGAAAATCATTGATGCGGCAACGGCACGGGAGGCCGCTCGCAAGGCTCGCGAGTTAACGCGTCGCAAGGGCGCGCTTGATATCGCGTCGCTACCGGGCAAACTTGCCGACTGCCAGGAACGTGATCCCACACTTTCAGAACTCTTCATCGTGGAGGGTGACAGCGCGGGCGGATCGGCCAAGCAGGGTCGCAACCGCAAAAATCAGGCGATTCTGCCTCTACGGGGTAAAATTCTCAACGTAGAACGCGCCCGGTTTGATCGCATGCTGGCGTCCAACGAAATCGGCACGCTGATAACAGCACTTGGAACCGGTATTGGCCGCGAGGATTTCAACATCGAAAAACTTCGCTACCACAAAATCATCATCATGACCGATGCGGACGTGGACGGCGCACATATTCGCACCCTGTTGCTCACATTCTTCTACCGGCAAATGCCCGAAGTGGTGGAAGCGGGCCACCTCTATATTGCGCAGCCCCCACTCTATAAGGTGGGGCGCGGCAAATCCGAAGTTTATCTGAAAGATGACAAGGCGCTTGATGATTATCTCATCGATATGGGGACGAGCGACGTTGTGGTCACTGACGGCACGGGTAGCCAGCATGCGGGCGAAGCGATCAAGCACCTTGCAGAACAGGCACGGGCGATTAAAGCGGTCATCGGCGCAATCCCTACCCGCTACAACAAGGCATTGATTGAAATGCTGGGCCTGTTTGGAGGGCTTGATACAAACCTGATTGATGATGACACAGCGCGTCAGGCCATCGCCGATAAGGTCGCCGGGCATATGAATGACCTGTCCGAAACGATTGAATCGGCAGGGTGGTCTGGCAGCATCACCGAAGATGGTGGCTATAGTTTCGCGCAGGAAGTACGCGGCGTGATCGACATGCACCGCATTGATGCACATTTGATTGAAAGCCAGGAAGCCCGCAAGCTGAACAGCCGCATGACTGAAGTCCGTGGCCTGTTTGCCGGTCAGGCAACTGTCAAGCGCAAGGACGATATTCACAAGGTGGGCACACCGCTCGAGATGCTGGCACTTTTGCTTTCGTTTGGGCGCAAAGGCCTGTCGACACAGCGTTATAAGGGTCTGGGTGAAATGAACCCTGATCAGCTTTGGGAAACTACTCTGGACCCTGAAGTCCGTTCATTGCTGCAGGTAAAAGTGACAGAGGCTGACACTGCGGATGAGATATTCTCAAAACTGATGGGCGACGTAGTTGAAGAACGACGCAACTTCATTCAGGAAAACGCCCTGAACGTTGCCAATCTTGATGTTTAGGGAAACAGTCTGATGGATCAAGGCTCCTTGCACCAGCATATCCAGATATTTGAGGATATGAAAAATGATGATGATCAGGTGCTTGTGGCAGCATTGACAAAAAAAGGTCTTAGCGAAAGCTACGCCGAACGACTGGTCGCCTTCCTGCCATTGGCGTTTGGCCGTGTTGTGGTCGGGCAGCTGGCTGAAATCACGCTGGCAGACCAGTATTCCACTCGCGAGCGAGGCGTGGAAAAATCGCTCAACGATGAGCCTGTATATATGGAAGCGGTAACCCTTGCCCGTAGTGTTGCGCGCGACGGCACTATGGAAACCGCTCTATTCCGTTCAATCGCCTACCGCAGCGCAGAGCTTGCTGCTGTTAATCAGGCGTTGACCGAAGGAACGAACATTAACGGCCACACCATGTTACCGCCTGTGTTCAATGGCTATAACACACTTGGTTAAGTCTCGGACAACCAGGCTGGAGCCAATCTGGGGCATGTCTTAAACCGAACTGGTGTTCTATCAATCTGCTTGCACCAAGTTTTCAATGGGGGTCTGGGTGCATTTGCCCAGATTGTGAATCTGGCCATAAAGTGTGTGGCCGACAAAATAAACTGCACCATCCGGCACCACCGTGCCGTTTGGAATTTCCCAGCTGAGGATATCGCCTGCCTCGCCCACAGGCGCAGAAACCACATGCCCGGTATCACGGAAACCCATGCAGTCGCCGCCGAGGTCTCCGTTACCCGCGTCATCCTCTGTGCCGGGCTGTCCAACTTCCAACCCCCAGTGGATCATATACATTGTAATGCCCTCATCGACACGTTGACCGCTGCCGTCTACCGCCGACTTCATTGTTAGTGTGCCGCCTATGGTGGGGCCAGGATCAGTATCAACGAAACGGATCGAGCCTTTTTCAGGGCCATAGTGGGGAACTGGCGGCGCAGGGTACCTGTCGGAACCAATTGGTGTCGTGTTCAAGAGCCTGCGTTCTTCTTCCGACATGGTTGCAAGTGTTTTTGCCGCAGCTTTTGCTTTAGCTTTGGCAGCTTTTTCATCCTGTGCAGCTGCGGTGCCGACTGTCGCGATTGCAAAGACAGCCAATGGAAGCATGATTTTCATCACATAAACCCCATAGTGATTGCTCGTCTCAAATCATCGTAGGCGAAGTCCGTTCTTTTGCGAAAGAGAATTTAGGCGATATTGGAGCCCATGTCGAAACGCAGGCTCCAATATCAACATCGTGCAGTGCTGACATACTAACCAACAATAGCGAGAACTCTAAAACCGATGATGAGAACGGCCGCCCAGGAAACCAGATAGACAGGTGTCCTGAGATATGGCAAGCCCGCGATATAAACCGCCGCATGTGCCAAACGGGCAAAGAAAAACACTTTTGCCCAAAACGCCATCGACGCCAAAACTGATGCATCAGGGGTATTCACCGACAACGCCGCAACCGTTACGGCCACAAAAGCCGGCATGGTTTCGACCATATTCAAGTGCGCACGCTGGGCACGCGCTGCCCAGAGAGATTGTTCAGGTGATTTTGCGGGAAACCCCTCGGGATAGTTGTTGAGAAAGGTGCCAACCCCCCAGGAAAAAAGGCGCGCGGCGATATAGGGCGTCCATAAAAGAACAGTCAGAATGCCACTTAATACGAGATAAAAGAGAATAGTGTCCATTTTCATATCCTTTATGTTTTTTGGGTAAAGCCATTGGTGAGAGCTTCCAGTTTGTGCCCGAACGGATCCCGTATATAGGCGGCGTAAACCTCTTCATGTGGGTAAGCCCGAACACCCGGCATTCCTTCACAAACAGCGCCAGCAGCAAGAGCGGCGGCATGGAAGGCATCCACCTGTTCAACGGAATTTGCCCGAAAAGCGACATGCATACCGTTTCCAACACCGGGTCGCTTGCCATCAAACGGCAACATCGCGAGAAACTGAATCGCATTTTCGCCGTATGCCAACAGGCCCGCCATTTCAGCCATCAAACCGAAACCCAGCCTGGCGAAAACAGGGGTGTAAAACTGTTTTGCTTTTTCAAGGTCATCAACCCCGACACTCATGTGATCAATCATTTCCTGTTCCTCCTGATAGAAATTGAGCCAGCATCTCTACCGAGGTAAAAAGTAATAACAATCCGTGATCGTCCCAATTTTATGTCAGATCGTATGATACTATTGCTACCCACAGTGCTTTAGACATATTTTTCCATCAAAGGAGATAGTGATTTGGATGTATTGAGTGATATTCTTGATCTGCTGAAGTTCAAAGGGTCATTGTACTTTGCCACCGAATTCACCGCGCCGTGGGGCATTCAGGTGCCGTCCTATCGGAACGTTGCCCGCTTCCATATGGCAACAGGAGGTGACTGCTGGGTAAATGTATCCGGACCGAGCGATCCGGTTCTGCTGTCTTCAGGCGATATGATCATCATCCCACACGGGGCGGCCCATACGCTCTCTGATAATCTTAATACACCTATCGTGGGCCTTGACGCTGCGATCCAGTCCAGCGGCTTTGATGGTAACGGGCATTTTATTTACGGAGGCTCAGAAGACGGTTACAGCACTCTGGTGTGTGGTCATTTTGAATTCGATAGCAATTTTACTCACCCGCTTCTGACTGACCTGCCAGATTTCATTCTGATTCGGGGGAAAAAAGCGCTGGAGTTCTCGTGGTTCGAAAACGCCATGCGCTACATGTCGTATGAGACAGGCATCAGCAACATGGGCAACCAGGCAGTCGTCAAGCGTTTGTCTGAAATACTGTTCATCCATGCAGTAAGGGTCTGGGGGGCGGAAAACGGATACCAAAGTGGGTTTCTGCGAGCCGTAGGGGACAAAAACATCGGGCGCAGCCTGACCTGCTTTCACGAAGCACCCGAAGCGATATGGACCATCGACCGGCTGGCCCTGGAAGCAGGGTTGTCACGGTCTGTGTTTGCAGACCGCTTCCGCGATTTGATGGAGTTAACGCCAATGCAATATGTCACGCTTTGGCGCATGCAAAGGGCCTGTGGTTTCTTGCTAGAGAGTGACTTGTCGACAGACGCCATTGCTGAGAAAGTTGGATATCAGTCCCTAGCCTCCTTCAGCAAGGTTTTCAAAAAAACTATCGGAACCGGACCTGGCGCTTTTCGAAAGAACCGAAGCCTCGCCAACAGTCACGCCACCTGACACAAATCCATCAGGCCAACGCCACAAGTCCGGACGATTAGACATACATACAGGCGTATCGCGCATAGATTGAATTCAATTTACTCCCTACTTAAGCGTCATTAGCAAAAAGCAAGGAGCTTAAAAATGATTGTTTCAATCGTCAAAAAATTCATCGCCTTCATGATGGCAGCCATGGCAACGTTCGCAGTCGTTGGTGCTGCAGAAGCGGCAGATCCCGTACGTACCTCCAATGTCAGTGATCACCAACTTGCCCTCAAGGGGTATGATGCAGTTGCTTATTTCGATGCGGGCGCACCAACTGCTGGCAAAAGCCGCTTC
The DNA here is from genome assembly GCA_947503625.1 of uncultured Kordiimonas sp. Classification (GTDB taxonomy): domain Bacteria; phylum Pseudomonadota; class Alphaproteobacteria; order Sphingomonadales; family Kordiimonadaceae; genus Kordiimonas. The sequence goes on from CANNEK010000002.1 coordinate 277,117, forward strand.
ACATTGAAGCACAAGGGTGTTGAGTACCGGTTCGTCAACGCCACAAATCGCGACAAGTTTGCCAAAAACCCGTCCAGATACGAACCACAATATGGCGGCTTTTGCGCGTTTGGCGCGTCCGTTGGCCTGAAGCTGGAAGTTGACCCCGAAGCTTTCGAAATTGTCGATGACAAGCTTTACCTGAACAACTCACATGATATCCACAACATTTGGCTCGAAAATCCGGACGGCCGTATCAAAGCTGCAAACAAAAACTGGCGCAAAATCAAAAATACGCCCGCCACAAAACTGGAAGCCTTGCCGTTTGAAGGTTAACCACTAATCCCGCGCCATCTATTGTCGCGGGAAGGCGCAGTCAAATGACCTCATCCGGTTTGGCTGCGCCGCCTTTACCCGCACAATTCTAGTCGACGTTACTGAGGCGGCGGATGGCCTCTCGCTTTACAAAATCTACGGCAGGAGCGAGTTCATCAAGTTTGCTGGCGGCAACCCCGTGTGAGATTTCATCAAAAATCACTTTCGAACCATCTCCATCGGGCTCAATCGTGATAGTCCAGATAGTTTTTGCTCCAATGGCCTGCAACGGTCCGAACGGCGCATCAAGCCTGAGCTGTTTACCGGGGTTCACAAAAACAACTTCACCGTGGGTCACAGAACCACCAGACCATTCCTCACGCCAAAGCCCCCCTGCCTGCACATCAAGCGACAGATTCTTGGCGTCACCCGAATAGGAATGCTCAGGGTGCCACCAGCTCGCGGGATCAATGAGCCTTTCCCACATAGCGGCAGGCGGCAGTACGGAACTGGCTTCGTGCTTGAGAACGTAATGATCAGGCGATGCCTCAACAATATCCGCAAACACACTTGTCGATACTATGAGAAACATTGTGACAGAAGTGGTCGTGGCCACCAAACCGTTCCAATACATCCGTTTCCCTACCCGCATAAAAACCTCACAAACCTATAGGCTGCTGCCGCAATACTATCCAGTATAGCGGCGCACTGACCAATACGAAAACAAGAATAACATATCACCGATGCTTGCGTTGCACCGTTGGAAATGGCGGCTGGTTACTCAATCATGTCCCAAACCGGCCGGTCGCCAAACCGTTCGTACAAAAACGTCAGCAACCGCTTGATCTTTGGCGACAGATGCCGATTAACCGGATATAGCAGCATCAGGTGAATTGTCGGCGGCGCATAGTCGGCCAGCACGCGCACGAGTGAACCGTTCTGAAGAGCCGGGCCGGCAATGAACGTAGGCAGCAGTGCAATACCAAGACCGGAAATGGCGGCTTCGCACAGTGTTTCTCCGTTGTTCGCACACATCACGCCGTTGACCTGAATGGTATGCTCGGCACCCTGCCCGAAGATCTGCCAGGTATGTCCTTCTCCAAGAGAACCATAATGCAGACACGGCAACGATTTGAGCTGATCGGGACTGGAAACAGGTCCGTGCTTCTCCAGAAATGCGGGAGATGCCATAAAGTACCGCTTTATCTCAACAATTGGATGGTCAACCAAAGACAGATGTTGATCAAGTTCACCAATCCTTATCGTTGCATCAAACCCGCCGTCAACAGGATCAGTGAATTGATCGTTAAGGGAAAGCTCGACCCTGAGCTCCGGGTATCTGCCAAGGAAGTCCGAAATCGCTTTACCCAAGTGCAAAGCCCCGAACGACATGGGGGCGTTAAGGCGCAGCACTCCTCTTGGCTCGTCATTGTTTTCAGCGACGGCCCTGTCTGCGTCCTCGATATCTGCAATGATACGCTTTGCACGCTCATAGTAGGCTTCGCCGCTCGGCGTTGCGCTGACCTTGCGCGTTGTCCGGTTGAAAAGCTGGACACCCAGCTCATCTTCCAGCGCAATGACAGATTTATTGATGCTGGACCGAGACTGCCCCAAATGGCGGGCAGCAGCCGCGAAACCATGATGTTCCACAACGGCAATCAAGGCATTGAGATTTTTGAGTTTATCCATCACATAAAACTATTGTATCTAAAAAGACGACAATATGTAGTTTATTACCATGATTGTGCCAAAATAACAAAATCCTTATTTGTCTCTCATGCAACAATCAGATGGGAGTAAAACCATGATCACAATTCGAAAAAGTAATGAACGCGGCAGCGCGAACCACGGTTGGCTTGACAGCCGGCACACCTTTTCTTTTGGCAGTTATCATGACCCGAACCACATGGGTTTTGGTCCGCTGCGTGTCATAAACGAAGACCGCGTTCAAGCGGGGGAAGGTTTCCCCACCCATGGCCACAGCGACATGGAAATTATCTCTTATGTGGTTGAAGGCGCACTGGAACACAGAGACACCATCGGCACAGGCTCAGTGATCCGTCCGGGCGATATTCAGCGCATGTCCGCTGGCTCCGGAATTCGTCACAGTGAATACAACCATTCAATACAGGAAGGTGTACACTTTCTGCAAATCTGGGTTATGCCTGCCGGGAATGGCATTCAGCCGTCCTATGAGCAGAAAACATACAGCGCCGCAGAAAAAACTGACAGGTGGCGACTTGTTGGAAGCCCGGACGGACGTGACGGGTCGGTAAATATCCACCAGGATGTCAATCTGTACGCCACACTGTTATCAGGCGGAACAACCGTCAGGCACACAACCGGCAAAGACCGGCTTTTGTGGGTGCAGGCAGTGAAGGGCGAGTTCACACTTGATGGCAAAACACTTTCAGCGGGTGACGGCGCGGCTATCAGCGACGTCGATGCCATTGCTGTAACAGCAAACACTGACAGTGAAATCCTGTTGTTTGACATGACCCGCTAATCATTAAACTGAGCCACTCGCAATCCTTCTGCGGGTGGCCGATTTATAGTATGAAGATAAACCGAGCGGGTTTTGTTCACGGAATGCACCCGTATGCGTTTGCCCAATTTAATGGCAGGCCGTCACCTTTGGGGGCTTTATGGAACATTCAGATTTTCTCTCCACGGCGTTTATCTATCTTCTGGCGGCAGTGGTTTCGGTACCGATTGCGAAACGGCTCGGCCTGGGTTCTGTGCTTGGGTACCTGATTGCGGGGGTCCTTATCGGACCTTTTGGCATTGGCGCAGTCGGCGACCAAACCGGCGTGCTGCATTTTGCAGAATTTGGTGTCGTCATGCTGTTATTCCTGATCGGCCTGGAACTGAAACCAAGCCTTTTATGGCGAATGCGCAACCTTGTCCTGGGCGCCGGAGCAACTCAGGTTATTGCGACCACCGCTGTGCTCACCAGCATCGCCTACTTCCTTATACCCAGCTTCAACCAAGCGCTTGCACTCGGTTTGATTTTTGCGCTTTCATCAACAGCCATTGTTCTTCAAAGCTTTGGTGAAAAAGGCCTGATGAAAACAACTGGCGGCCAAACCGGCTTTGGCATTCTCCTGTTTCAGGACCTTGCTGTTATCCCCATCATCAGCCTGCTGCCCTTGCTTGCGTCTGCATCGGTTGACGCTCCGCCAGATGCGGGCGACAGCTCAACGCTGTTGAGGGTGCTGGTGCCATTGGTGGCAGTTGTCGCGCTCATTGCCGCGGGGCGGTTTATTGTCAAACCTGTTTTCCGGTTTATTGCTCAGTCGCGCTTGCGGGAGGTCTTCACTGCCGCAGCCCTGCTAATGGTAGTTGCCATTGCACTACTGATGAACCTCGTTGGCCTCTCCCCTGCGCTCGGTGCTTTTGTTGCCGGTGTCGTACTGGCTGAAAACGAATACCGGCATGAAATAGAGAGTGATCTGGAACCCTTTAAAGGCCTGCTCTTGGGTCTGTTTTTCCTTGGTGTTGGTGCCAGCATCAATTTTGACCTGTTACGGCAAGAGTTCATGCTGATATTCGCTGCCGTCGTTTTATTGATCATAGCAAAGTTTGCTGTGTTGATCGCTGTCGGCATTGTTTCGAAACTCGATCGCCGTGCAATAATGGTGATTGCCTTCTTCCTTGCCCAGGGCGGAGAATTTGGATTTGTCCTGTTTGAATACGCGCGTCAAAGCAGTGTTTTTGACGCGCGCACGGTTTCCCTTGGCACACTGATTGTTGCACTATCAATGATGGCCGCCCCTCTGTTGATGATCATCCATGACAAACTCATTGAGCCTATGGTTAGCCGACAGCCGTCAAAGGAAGCTGACGCTATTGAGCCCGATGGGCCGATCATCGTCGCCGGGTTCGGGCGTTTTGGGCAGGTCGTCAGCCGGCTGCTGATGGCTGCAGGCCACAACCTGACCATTCTGGACCATGATAGCGAACAGATTGAACTGGTCCGCCGGTTTGGGAACAAGGTCTTTTTTGGTGATGCCTCCCGAATTGACTTGTTAACCGCCGCAGGGGCCGAGGAAGCACAATTGCTTGTGGTAGCGGTCGACAACGTCGAGAAATCACTCGAAATCGTCAAAGGGGTAAAACGCCATTTTCCGAACCTGAAAATGGTGGTGCGCGCCCGCAATCGGCAGCACGCTTATGAACTTATCCGCCTTGGGGTTACGGTGTTTGAACGCGAAACATTCCAGTCGTCAATTTCACTGGGTATAGAAGCTCTGAAACAGTTGGGACTCGATGAAAAGTCGGCAAAAAGAGCCGGTGCACAATTTGCAGAACATGACAATCAAGCCCTGACCGAACTGGCGGAACTGTGGGGCGACGAAAAAGCATACGGCACAGCCGTTCGCAAAAGCCTGCAGACATTGAGACTAGTCCTTGAATCTGACCAGGACTATATTGCAGAACAAAGTGATCCCGCTTTGGCAGAGACAAAAACATAGGATCATTACGGGCGAGCCGGAGCAACCTTTGCCGCTCCGGCTGACTTTTTCATACGATCATTTCGCATAAAAATACATCGGTGGAGTCGGTGCCGGATCAGGGTAGACCCTGGAAGCATCGGCGCCACTGTATAGCACCCCGTTTTGCATCACCCACGTAATCGATCGGGCATGTTCGATGTCTTCAAGCGGGTTTTCCGACATAACCACCAGGTCAGCGAATTTACCAACTTCAAGGGAGCCCAGTTCATCACCAAATCCATGATATCTGGCACCATTGATCGTGGATATCTCGATGATCTGCTCCGGGGTGAATCCGCCCTGTTGATACAGCTCCATTTCCCAATGAGCATCAATACCACTCATTTGGCCATGAGCGCCCAACTGCAACGAAATACCGGCTTCATAAAGCGGTTTTAGCGTCGCTGCCATTTTTGGTGCATAATGCTCGTCATCCCAATAGAAAGTCGGTCTCCGAACGCGGAGAAGCTCGTTACGCGTCTGGAACTTCAGCAATATGGGATTCTCCCAAACACGTTCCGTGTGATGAAAATACTGCTCTCCTGAAGGGCCATTATATACAACAATCAGAGTCGGCGTGATGCCAACATCCGTCGCGGCCATGAAGCGGGTCACATCACTATACAGCGGTGTCATCCCCATGGAGTGCTCAAGGCCTGTGATGCCATCAATAACCTGCGTCATATTCATTTGCAGGTTACCGGCCGTTTCAGCGACATCATGCATGCCAAGCTCACGAGCTGCGGCAACCGTCGCGTGCCTCGCCCGGCGATTGAACTGCGCATAGTCTTTAACCGCTTCAGCGCCAAACGCCTTGTTGTAACTGAGCACCTGTTTTGCTTCTTCAAGGCTATCAATGGGGCGCATCAGTCCCTTGCGGTATTTCGCCCCAAAAATCGGCGTGCCGGTAGTGAAAAGGCGCGGGCCATACGCTTTACCCGCCTCAAGCCGGTCTCTGATCCAGGCGTCTTTCTCGGCAGTTCCATATACCTCATAGAGTGTGGTGACCCCGTAAGCCAGCGGAGACAACAACCCCGGGATACTCTCTTCTATGGTGTGCAGATAAGACTGGCTATCACCACCATAATGACCGTGGGCGTCCACAATGCCGGGCATGATGGTTTTGCCACTTGCATCATACACTTTTGCACCTGCCGGAATATCAATGTCAGTTCCAATGGCGGCGATCCTGTTGTTGCGGATAAGGATGCTGGCGTTTTCAAGCACACGGCGATCATTATCGACCGTGATGATCCGCGCACCAGTCAGGGCAATCACGCTGTCTGGCACAGCTATCTGATACTCGACAGCAATGTTGGTGATTTCGGCGGGGTTTCCCTCTTCAGCCAGAACGTCTGCCAGCGATTTCTGATAGAAGTCTGTGCCGCGCGTCCAATAAAGGCTCTTACTGTCCGCCGTCCAATTGAGATATACGCCTTCTGCCGTATCAATACGCTTGGTATAACCCATCTTCTTGTCGGCACTGATTTTTATTGTTTTGCCAACAAACTCGAACGGCGTAACGAAAGCGCGCTGATATTCTCTGAAAGCAATCCATTTCATATCAGGGGATAAGATGGCCTGCGACGAAATTGGGAAATGGTAGAGTGTTTGCTCTCCAAGCCCATTAACGCCGATACTTTTCAGCTTCAGTCCGTCATCCGTCAATTCTGCGAAATAGAGTGTTTTGCCGTCTTCTGAAAAACGGATCGAAGATGCGCGCCGGATTTCCGGCGTATTGCCGTTCGACCATTGCGCGCCCACATCCGTCACTTTATGGCTAACGCCATCAGCACCCATAACCATAAGCTCAAAACTGGTTTGCCTTTCGAGCCGCTGGCCATTTTTCAAACTGCCTGGCCCCCTGAGGTAAGCGAGCACAGACCCATCCTTCGACAGAGAGAGTGCGCCGTACTGCGTGGCAAGGCTGGTCAGTTTTTCGGGTGTACCTCCGTTCAGGGGCCGTCGGTAAATTGCACCGTAGTCCCGGTCGCTCCATGTTGCATAATACAGCCTGTCACTGGCGGCATCATAAAGGGGGTTCGTTTCCAGAATATCGCTGTTGGTGACGTTACGGGAACGGCCACCCGAATGCAGGTAAAGATCACCCAAAGCTTCCGACAGAATACCGTCAGCAACGGGTTGAGCAAAACGCTGAATACGTGTTTTTGATGTGCCCTCTTTGATTTTATTTGTCGTGCGGACAGTTGCATTCACCTCGCGAGACACGGTTGCCGTGAAGGGAATTTCCCGAACAGAGCCATCAATAGTATTCACACGCAAGAGCTTGCCGCCGTTACTGAACACAATATCAGTGGCCGAAGCCCAACTCATGCCCGCGCCCGCGCCATACTGGCTTAGATTTTCCATCTGGTCGCGGTCCAGATCCGTTAGAACAAGACGGTCCTGATTGGTCGACAGATCACGAACGTACAGCGAAGTTGCCAGGTCTTCCCTACCCATGAAGGCGAGGTGTTTTCCATCTGGCGACAACTGCGGGTTAAACGCACCACCAGCCTGCTGAACGAAAATCTCTGTCTCGCCAGTAGACTTGTTGTAGCGGTATATGCGTGCGCCATCGCTCGGCAAGTTGCCGTTAATATGTTCATAGTAAATGAACCCGCGCTCTGCATCATCGACATAGTGATTGGCGAAACGGAACACGGCACTTTCAACCAACTCCTGTTTTTTGCCAAACCGGTTATACATTTCGCCGTGCAGTGTCAGCTCCCGCGGGAACCGCGATGCCAGAATATGGCGACCGTCCGACGACCAGTTACCGCGCAACACCGGCTCCGCAGATTTTGTCAGGTTTTCGAATGCGCCGGTTTCCCGGTTCAAAATCCAGATATTGTCAACGCCGTCGCGGTCAGACGTGAAAGCGATCTCTGTGCCGTCAGGGCTGTAGCGTGGCATATGGTTCCATGACCGCCCTTCGGTCAATTGCCGGGCAGTGCCCCCTTCAATCGGCAACTCATAGAGATGGCCCAGTAGATCAAACACAAGCGTCTGGCCGTCAGGTGCAACATCGACGCCCATCCAGGTGCCTTCTCGTGTTTCAAAGTCCACCTGAATTGTGGGAGTACCCTCCGGGTTGGCAGTGTCGATTGACCACGTCTTTTCTTCGCCGCCTTCGCCCTCTTCCGCATGTGCGGGACCAAACGCAAGCAGAGCAATGGCCGTGAGCGTGAACAGATTTCTTGTCATGCACCCCTCCCCGAGGTCAATTGTATCGATTAATGTGCCGCAGCAGAACCAAGCCTATTGATTAACAGGCCTGTCATCGCCGCGATAAATTTCCTGATTGTCCCAAGGGCGTGGGCCAAAGGGCGTGTTGGTCGGCCATACCTCATCAAGGGTTTCTGCGTCATAAAGAACGCCTCCCTGCATCACATGAACAATATCCAGCGTGTTGCGGATATCCTCCAGCGGGTTCGAACGCAGAACCACAAGATCAGCAAGTTTGCCAATTTCAAGCGTGCCGATGTCGTCAATCGCGCCGAGGAAGTAGGCACCGTGACGTGTCGCAACCTCAAGGGCAGCATGAGGACCCATTGCGCTTGCCACCATCCATGTTTCCCAGTGAGAGCCGATACCATGCTGCTGCCCGTGGGAACCGATGGCGCCGTATCCGCCCTCGGCAATAACATCCGCCATTCCCTGCGCAACCAGCGGGAAGCTATAGTCCGTATCAGGTCGTTTTATAGGTCGACGGGTGTTGGGTATCAGCTGGCGCCACGGCAGCCATTTGCGCTGTTTCTCATCCTGCCAGACATTTGTTTCGCCCCAGAAATATTCCTCATTCCATGCACCGGGGCCACCCACCACAAAAGTGGGGGAATAAACGGCTTTCGCCATGCCGAAAAATTTGGCGGCGTCGCTGTAAAGCGGCATGTAACTCATAGGATGCTCAAAACCGGTTTGGCCGTCCATGATCATGCCAAGATTGTAAGCCAGGTCAGACCCCTCCGAGGTAACCATCAAGCCTTCCTTGCGGGCGATGTCACTGACCCACTGGCGCTGATCACGGCGCGGCTGCAGATACTGTTTTGCAGAAACAGCCCCCCAGGATTTCAGCCGTTTGATGTTATCTTCGGCTACCTGATAGCTTGTCAGCAGGTTTTCACGCGCACCGTCACGGTTGTATAGCGGGCCACCAGATGAATAGGTGCGTGGGCCAATCACTTGGCCGGCATCGATCAATTCGGCGGTCGGAAACACATTTTGCGCCGCAACGGCATTATCAAGTGCCGTTGTTACGCCGTAAGCTGTGTAGATTGCAGTTTCATAGCCACGCGCCGGGATCATGCCGCGATAGTCACGAAAATGGTGCGCATGCATATCCACCATTCCCGGCATGATGGTAGAACCAGTAGCATCAATCACCCGGTCTACACCGCTGGTATCACACGTGCCGACACACGCGATACGGCTACCGGTTACAACAATTGTTGCGCTCTCCAGTATCGCCTTACCGCGCATGGTCAGAATACGGGCGTTCGTCAGCGCCACAGATCCATCCGGAATACGCTTCTCGACGGTAAGGGAAACGCTGTTCTCTACAGTGTTACCGCTTGCAATATCATAAGCATAATAAGTAGCAGCTGACCCATATTCGAGTGTGCTGTTATTCCGCCAGTTGGGAAACAATCCACCGGTTTTCGAAAGCTGTTTGACCGGTAACGCGCTCCGACCAGCCCCTTTGCTGACGAGAACTGGTTTTGCCCGCGACTGCCCGTAAGGCAGAGGTGAAAGATAGACATTATCTCCTTCAAGGAAGGCCACGTGGCGCCCATCGGGGGCAATCACAGCTTCATCCGCGAAATCAAAGCGCGCATGAATACGCGGCGGGTCAATGGACGGTATGGCCGAAACAGACACAAGTTGCGAGTAAGCTGGTGGGCCGCTACCATTTGCGTGCTCACCACTATGCTGGTCGGAACTGTGCAGATCGTCCTCTTCAGCGCTTAATCCGGTGCCTGCACCTGGAGCACCCTGAAGGAAGAAAATCCTGCCATCCGGGCCCCATGTTGGCCTCGGTAGTTGCGAGCGGCCCCGTCCAAAATTGCCGCTATAATCAACCCGGCCAACGGTTGCTTCATCGCCGCCGTCAGCCGTCATACGCACAATATCCCAGTAAGAATTGTGCGTCATCTCACGCCCACGAGCTGTTGCGTTGCTGCCTTTGGCAACTACCAGCATATTGCCCTGGGCGTTCCAGTCAGGATGGATATATTCGCCGGGCTCGCCAGTCACTTGTTTTGGACGGCCACCCGAGGATCGGACGGTCCAGACCTGCCCGCGTTCAATATCATCCCATGTTGTAAAGGCGATGGTACGGCCATCGGGTGACCATGCAGGAGCGTATTCAAATGGCTCAAAGCTGTCACGAGTCAGGCGTTTTGCCGTTCCATTCGGCAGATCCTGCACCCATATTTTACCCACAGCCTGAAAGGCGAGTTTGCTGCCGTCTGGCGAGGCTGCCGTCCAGCGCAAAAACTTTGATTCAAACGGATCATCTGTGATCCTGAAACCTTCGTAGGCCTGCTCTGATATTGTGCGCTCAACTTTGGCGGAAAACGGAATGGTCGACACTGCGCCGGTAGCCACATCCACACGTCTTATCTTGCCTCCCTGTGTCAAAATCACTGACTTGCCGTCTGGTGCAAAACTATAACCTGGCAGCACGCGCAACGTCTTCATACCCTCAACCATATCCTGCGTAACCGGGTCCATCAGAATGCGCTCTGAGCCTGTCTCAATATCCCTCAGCCAAAGGGCCGTCCGTGGACCAAATTTCAGGCCTTTGTATGAAATCGTGCCGTCCGGTATACGCCGGATGAATGTCATCAACTTGCCGTCTGGCGAAATTTCAGGTGCGCCGGCACCGCCGCTGGAAAACCGTGACTGCTGCTGGTTGACACCGTGACTGACGGCATCAATATCGCCAGTTTGCAGATTCAAACGACTGACCTGAATTTCACCGGCCAGCGAATTCCACTGGCCCCAGGTGGTTCCGGAACTGGTGCGCTTATGGAAATACAGCCATTCGCCGTCTGTTGTGGCCGCCGGCCAGGCCGCACCTGTTTCTTCACGACCGATCAGTTCAATGCCCTTACCGCCATCTTTATGGAACATCCAGATGCCAGCGTCCGGTCTCGTGCCACGTTTGGGCAAACCGCGCTTGCGGCTATAAATATAACTCCCGTCCGCACTCCATGTTGGTGTAAGAAAACGAGCGTTTAGGTCCTTTGAAACCTGACGAGGGTTGCTGCCATCCGCGTCCATAACCCAGATGTTGTCCTGACCACCACGGTCCGAAATATAAGCAATCGAGCGGCCATCCGGCGAGATTGAAGGATGGTAGTTGGTTGCGACCCCGCTATCCTGTGTCAGGCTTATGGCATCACCACCTTCAATCGGCATGCGGTATACATGTGCAAGCAGATCAAACACAAGCCACTGACCGTTTGGCGACACATCGACGGACATGAAGGTGCCTTCGTCGGTGGAGAAGGATATCTGGCGCGTTTCACCGCGGGCTACCGTCGTGTCCCACTCATCGGGTGATGCAGCCGTGTCGTTTTCTTGTGACCAGGAGGCTGTTGCAAGCGCCAACGCGCCCGTAACAAGACATAAAGATGATATTTTTCGGACAAACCGCTGCATAACTGTGACCTCACGCTTCAAACTGAAACGGGCAGCAAAGCATCACAATTTGCCCAACTTCTGCCCCCAAAACCCGATTGAAGTATACCGAAGTGAAGGACTTTAACAAGGTGCAGCAAGGCTTGCACTTTAGTTTAGGCACTGATGACCCGTGGCAAAACCCTGAAAAAAGCAAGTAGAGGAAAATGCCAATACGGATTGGTTTTTAGGCGGCAATTGTCCGCCAAAAACCTCCATCCGAGTATGAACGCCGTAGGTTAGCTGCGGGGCGGGCGCGGGACCAGAACAGGTGTGTTTTGACGGTACGCCTGATAGTCAGCATCATCGCCCCACTCTTTATCCGCACGTGCCTCAAGCATCGGAAGACCACTGACTTTTGTCAGTAGTACAGTGACAAAAACGGGCGATACAAGCGAGACCCACTGCCACCCGGACAGAACCGGAGCGGCCATAACTGCAATACCTGTCCAAAGTGCGATTTCTCCGAAATAGTTCGGATGCCGCGACCAGGCCCAAAGGCCTGTTGAGATGAACTTTCCTTTATTTTCAGGATTATTCTTAAACACTTTCTTTTGATGATCGGCGATTGCCTCAAAAGCGAAGCCCAGCCCCCAAATGGCAAGGCCTGTATAGGCGAAGACATCAAGAGGAACCCGCTTGGTAGATGTAATGATCGCGAGGGCACAAGCAGCTGTTAACACCACCCATAAACCTTGCAGTGTCCAGGTCATGAAGAAACGAATCGGGTTGGTTTTTATTTTATCAAAACGACGATCGTGGCCGTCTTTCACGATGCGAGCGAATAAGAAACTGCCCAGGCGGACGGCCCAGACTGCCACCAGCACAGCGACAATTTGAGCGCGCAAATCCAGCGTATCTGCCATAACCACAGCATATGCCGTAACCGACAGGTATGTCAGCGTACCGGTAATATCATAGTATTTTTCAGTCTTGAAAATATTGGCCGGAACGTAAGCGACCCAGTTGACCACAAACGCCAGAACGCCGCAGGCAAAAAACAGGGAAACAGAGCCCATCATCACGCCGCCCTGGCCACCGGCCCAAGCGACACCCAGTCCGATAAGAGTACTGATAACGATTGCAAAGATAAGTTTCATTGGTTGCCCCTCCCCGTTCGGCGTCAAACTGCTCCGGCTACTCGACTATACGTGTTCTGTGTGTGCTGAGATCGTTTTTGCAAAAGAAAGATCTAACGACCAACAACAAAAGAACAATTGGTGGTCCCTGACCCTCCCACGTTGTAGGTACCGACCGTTCTGGCCCCTCCAACCTGATAGTCGCCCGCTTTACCGGTCACTTGTTTTGACGCATCCAGCATCATGCGCACGCCGGTCGCCCCGACGGGGTGCCCGAGTCCGATAAGCCCCCCCGACGCGTTAACGGGTATGGCTCCATTCAGGCCAATTCGTCCATCTTCCACAGCGCGCCAGGCTTCACCGGGTTTGGTTACGCCAAAATGCTCGATCGCCATATACTCTGTGACAGAAAAACAATCATGCGTTTCAATCGCATCCAGTTCTTCGGGGCCTGCTATCCCGGCGCGGGCATAGGCATCTGTTATCGCTTTGCGTGTCCAGGGTAAAACATAGTCTGCGCCAGCACTGTCCGCGAGCTTGGTGCGCATAAGCATCGGCGCTGTTGTGTGACCCCACCCCCTAATGCGTGCGAGGCTTTCAAGCGGTATCCCACGTGCCGTGGCATATTCTTTGGCTTTTGCGGCCGACGCGAGGAAAATCACCGCTGCACCATCAGAAACCTGACTGCAATCCTGCCGCCTCATCCAGCCTTCAATAACCGGGTTTGCGCCGTCATGTTCTGTGAAGCTTTCTTCCGTAAAATTCCAGCTTCTGGACTGCGCGTTCGGGTTCCTGCGCGCATTGCCGAAATTGATGCGCGATATTTCCGCTAAGTGGTCATACTTCAATCCGTATCGCCGATCGTACTCTTCAGCAAGATCAGAAAACATCGCCGGCCAGATATATTTGGCCTTTTCGCCTTCTTCTCCAACCCAAATTGCAGCACCCAGATTTTCAGACGCTTGCTGGCCCGAAACATTGCGCATCAGCTCGATCCCCGCAACGCAGGCAAGGTCATAGCGTCCGCTTTCAATGTCTGCCATTGCGCCGAGTATAGCCAGAGACCCTGACGCGCAAGCACCTTCATGACGTGAAGCAGGCATGCCGGCAAGGTCCGGGTGTACATGGCCGAAAAAGCCGCCCAGCATGCCCTGTCCGGCAAACAATTCAGCGACAAAATTGCCGACATGGCCAACCTGAATATCCCCGGGGTCAAGCTGCGTCTCTTGCAGCGCTGATTGCATGGCTGAAGAAAACAAATCGAAAATCGTTTTCTCCTGGCGCGTCCAGTTCATCGAGAAATCGGTCTGGTGACCGCCAAGGATGTATACGTCCGTCATATTACGCTGCTTTCATTCTATCACTTTTTGCGGCACCAGCATCGCTCTCCAGTTCGTCTGCTGATGCCCAAACCGCATGAGTACCACTGCAAATCCGATGCGGCAGAATAATCTGGCAAACCGGTCCACGCTCGATATTTTTTGCGTCCAGAATGACGCACTCTGATCGATCCAGATTCATATCAGTGATGAAACTGATAATATAGCCATCATCTTCATCAACCGCGCCTTTGCGAGGGACAAACGGCGCTTCGGACCCAAACCTGTTTTCGCCGAAATCGTACCGCTGTGTTTCGCCGGTTTCGAGGTCGTGTTTGATCAGCCCGGTAAACAGGAACCAGCCATCCTCGCCAACCACGCTGTAAACATAACGGTGTTTTTCGCCGGCAATCGTCTGGTTGATAGTACCAAACTCGACAATCTCGTCATCATAGAGCTTCTCTTCAACTGTCTCGCCCGTTTTGAGATTGAAGCGCCAACGATGCAGGTGCGTATCAAGCGAATGCAGGTCAAGGTTGGAACCCAGCATTTGATATTTTTCCGGCATGCTTTGCAGCGGGTCCGGGCGCGGGTCATTCTGGAAATAACCATCCATGATCACTTCATCGCCTTCCTCGTACGCATTGAGGAAATGCAGCACATAGGTAGACGATGCTTCAAACCATTTAATATCTTCAGGGTTTCCATACCGCGGCACTACGGCAAAACGCGATGGCATGGTTTCGTCATATACCGGAATATAAAGCTTTTGCTTGATAGCTTCCTCAAGCCAGAACTGGGGAAAATCGTTCAGGATCGAATAGTTCTTCGAGAAGGTCATGTCGTGTGGCAAGCGCGGTCCTGGCAGTTCAACCGGAATATAGTGCTGCAGCTTATTGTCGGCATCCACAACACCGTAATGCATGTAAGGTGCGTGCGTCGAATAATTGAAAAACATCATCTCGCCCGTGTTTACATCCACTTTTGGATGGGCAGAAATGCCATCAATAGGTGTCCAGCTTTCTATACCCAGCGTTTCAAGCGACTTGGGATCAAGGCGATAGCCTTCACCGCACTGCCAGAATGTGGAGAGGATTTGACCTGCATGCACCACCACATCCGTTGAAGAACTGTCTTTTACGTGGCCGTGTGCACCCCATCCGTTGCGGAGCGATTTTTTCGGATTCCCCATGCAACCGATCCACAAGGGACCACCAGCTTCTGCCTCGGCTTCAAAACCTCGCGTGCGGACAAATCGATTTTTATACTCGGCCTTACCGTCAGAGATTTTCATCATATGAAGCATGCCATCGCCATCAAAGGGGTGATAGCGACCAATCGAATCATGCACCGGGTTCTCGGTATTACGAACATAGATGCCATCAATATCCGCAGGGATTTCGCCGATAACTTCCATGTCATCAGCGTCATATTCCTCGAAGTTCGGCGTCCAGGCACCATTGAGGTACGGGTGATCAGACGGCGAAAGCGTCGCTTTGACTTTGTTGACAAGCTTAGGCATGGTGGCTCTATCCTCATTTGGTATGTTTATAATAGTTACTTGCTTATGGTTTATTTCGCCCGAAAAGTCAACGCAAATCAAACAGGGCAAAGGTTACTCGTTAATAATGGAAACGTCCTGGGGCTTGACGATTTTCCTGCAGTTTCCGCAGGAAACCTTGGGTTTGAGCATATTTCCGCAAGACCTGTGCGTGAGCAGCATTGGTGGGCCTTCGGGTGAGGCATAGTGTTCATCACCCCAAAGCATCAACATCATCACCACATAATAATAATCAAACCCTTTTTCGGTCAAAAAATACTCAAGCCTTACAGGGTTGTGCTGATATGGCTCGGCTCGCAGAACACCATTTGCGAGTAACGCTTTCAGACGGGACGAGAGCGTGTTGGGAACAGCGCCGGTGTCCTTTTGAATATCGTCGAAACGACGAATGCCCGTAAAGACAGCGCGCATAATAAGAGCCGACCATCGATCTCCCATGATTTCAACAGACCCCCGCAACAGGGATGGCCGCTCCGACTGGAAAGTGGTTTGGTTTCGCCTGCGGCTGTAGGTAGGCGCCATCCAGCCAATGCCTGGCCCCGGTTTCCATGCAATGTCCGACAACTCGAATTGCTCGCCACAACTGCCGCATACCGTCTTGGGCTCCAGTATGGCGCCGCAAGAATCGTGTCGCACCAGAAGGTTTTTCCGCGCAGGAGCGTCACCCCATTTGCGCTCCCACCAATAAAGCATCAAGACTGTCGAAAACAGACCAACGCCTTTGGACGTAAGCACATATTCCTGAGACCTGGCACCTGCTTTCGCACTTCTTTTGAACAGTATATCTTTTCCGACAAGCCTCTTCAGGCGGTCAGATAGCAGCGCCTTGAAGAGACCAGTGCTTTCCTGCAGTTGACCAAAACGGCTGGACCCCATCCATACTGCTTCAAGAATGAGCAAAACAGGTGTATCACCAATAACCTCCAGAGCCCGCCAGATAGAGCAAGTTCTGACGAGGTTTTCTTCAGGCAGGGCTGTAGCATGTTCCGACATGCCCTCTGTCTAGCAACAATGCCGGACAAGGGCCAACGGTTATCTGAAGACAAATGCACCCTCTGCCAGGCTCTTGCAGTTGAACTGTTTGATCATATTCTGCTTCTGGCTGGCAGGCCCCAAAAACAACGGAGAATCGTCGAAACACCCTAATTGGCGTACTTAACAAATATAATCCAGCCGTATAAAAGAGCCTTTTCGCAAGAAAAGTGAATAACCTAGTCTGACCGCTTCCTCGGAAACGTCAATAACTCCATGACCAACGAATAGCCAGGTTGTTGTCATGGTCTAGAGTTCGGCGCGTAATCAAAGACAGGCTTTTTGACAAAACCACTTCCACAGCCGTGGCTGTTTCACCTGTTGCCGGAGCCGTGGTCACTTCAACGTAAATATTATCGGTAAGGTATTTTCCCCCCGTTATCGTTGTTCCGTAGTCCCTGCCTGCCGCCCTGTCTATCGCCAACCGATCAATACCGAGAATACGGCGCACACCCCCTATCACACCCTGACCACCGCCATTGTTAAAAGAATGCACGACAGAGGCGAGCTGAACCGCTTCGAGAGGGGAAAGCGATGCAACAGAGGTCCCGAAGAAGATGCGAGACAAGATTTCGTCTTGTGGCAAATCGGGAGTTGAACTTACGGCCAGCGAGGGCGCCGACGCCCTGCCGGTAATTTCAAGAATGGCGGTCAATTCCTGCATCTGGTGCTCGGCACTCACATCAACGAAGGGATCAGCATCGCCCTGAAATGTCAGTTCACCACGATTGAGCTGGAAACGCTTACCTGAAAAATCAAAAGTTCCCCGAACCAGTGACGCGTTGCCCGCGATAACGGGGTCGGATGATGAACCGCTGACTTTGAGATTTGATGACCATTCCGAATCTAAACCGTAACTCCGGATAAAGAGTTTTCCTGGTGCCTCAAACTCCACATCCAGTTCCAACTGTGTTGAAGAGTTTGGCTCACTCCCCGACGAAGGCGTCATTTCTTGGTGCTCACCGTTTATCTCTGTTACATCAAGCTCCAGCACCTGCGATTTTGGCTCCGCAAACGCGCCAACATTAGCGCTATCTATCGTAACGTCACCCACAAGTCGGGCATCGGGGCCATATTTTGTAAAAGTCAGCCTGGATGACGCGGTGACATCCAGATTAGGCTTTCGAACCAGTTGAGCTTCGTCGAGGAATAAAGATGCCTCCATGTTGAGCGAAAAGTCATCCTGAAGTTCTGCAAACCCATCCGCCCTTACTTTCCCTGTATTGCCGTCTGTTGCTGTTAGCCTTTCAATGACAAGCCGTTCATCTGCAATAACTGCGGCAAAGTCGATATCTGATGCAACGAACCCGGTTTGAGAGTTTTCGTAACGGCCCTGACGCAGGTTCAGGTCGCCATGGAGTGTTGGCTTATCGGGCGTCCCGTTGAGAGTGATGGTGGCCTCCGCGTATCCGCCCAGATCATGTTCAGGTATATCAAACAGAGGCCAGACTGTTGCCAAGTCGCCCTGCAGGCTCATCTGGCCATTCAAAGGTTGCTGTTTCGGGAAGAAGTAATCACCAGAAGCCGCATCAATATGAAAAGGCAATGAGCCGGTATAGTCGATGTCAAGCTTATCGGCGAACTCGGCACGGCCGCTTAGCGAAACCCGTTTATCCTGCAGATTGCCCGCAACAGAGATAGAAAAGCCCTGATTGAGGCCATAAGCCCCACCTTCCAATCGTATGCCCGAAACAGCAATATCGAGCATTCCATCTTGCTGGCTATCTGTTGTGTTTAGTCTAATTTCGCCGTTCAGAGTGCCTAAAAGAGGCAATTCCGGGTAGAATTGATTGACTGGCGCGAGGTCCGCATCCACGGCTTCAAAATCCAGATACACCTCCCCTGACGAGGAAGACATAGAGCCGGTCAGGCGGCCGCTTCCCATTTCCAGAGCAAATGGCTGCAAACCGAACTCTGCCTCGCTCCTCGAAAACTTGAGAGGCCCTTCGCTACGGATGAGAGTGCCCCCAACTTCACCCTCTATGCCTAAATCAAGGGCTAACCCTGACGGTCGCCGCGCCAGATCACCAGACAGAGTGAGGTCATATGGCGCTATGGTGGATCTACTCAGTCGTAAGGAATAAGCCACTTCGTCCAGTGTGCCCTGGACTGCCGCGTCTATTTTTTCGGCCTGTATTCGTGGATGGGATACTCCTGTAAACACAGCATTTCCGCTGAGCCTTGGAACGGTTTCTCCCATTAACAACGTTACTGAAAACTCTCCTGCGTCGATTGCAAGCAAATCTGTATCATTAGGCGAAAAATCAATGCCTGTTACCTGGCCCAATACCTCCACACGCTGGTTGCCAGACATTTCCGCCAAAACGACCCGACCTTGAATATCACCAAAAGAAGCAGTTTTGACATCTTCGGCTTCAAACGTTTCGAACTCAAAAGACCCCGTGACTGGATTACCCAAATGGCCTCTGGCCTCGCCTGTGAGACTATATTGCCCCAGCGAGACTTGCAGGGCTGACAGGTCTATGGCTCCGTCCTGTTCTCGACTGATATTGAGGTCCGCGACAAACGCACCAGCATTTGTTCTCGCACTTATTTTCATTTCCCCTCTAGGGGCGTCAACAAGGCTATCGATGCGCCCTTCAAGCTCCGTATCTTGAAACACCAGCGACTGCAGCGTAAGCTTTTCAAGCCTCGTTTCAAAACGTATGGATGGTGATAGAGCTGAGCCAGAAAGGTTGCCGACAAAGTCAATATCGCCTTCAAGAGCATAGCCCTCCAGACTGTCAATTTGTTCGAGATCCGACAGTTCAATGCTGAATTCCGAGCGATCAATCATCTTGTCAGAGGTAACGGCAGCGCCCGCCAAAACCTGGAAAAAATCTCCTTTAGCAATAAAGCTGGACACATTGAGAGCACCGTTTTCTTCACGCGCCATCTCCAGCGTGATAGTCGGTTCTGCGCCTAGCAGTTCATTCAGTGGTGTGCTCGGTATGGACAGCGATTGAAAACCTGCTTCAGTGCTCAGTTCAAAAGGGTCACGCGCACTCAACTGGGCCACACTTGTAACAAGTTCAGCGGCACCAGAGGTTCCTGGCAGAAACACGCCAATATCTTCAAGGCGCGCCATGAATTTCGCACTCAGGGGATATGTTTCCCCGGCAATTTCTGCGACACCATCCAAAGAAAAGGCCGGGTTTTCCAATGAAAAAGCATCGAACTGAATATCCCCGGTTTTTGCATTCCTTGAAACCACGGCTGACCAGTCCAGACCTTGTTCAAGGTGTTTTTCCAATGCTTCAGGATACTCGCCCTGAATGTTAGACAAAGACCCGGCGGCTTCCAGGTGGGCACTGTCTGGCAGAACAGATGCTGAGAACTTCCCTTCAAGCGAAGCTGCATGACGGTTACCGTAGGTTAAGTTAACAGATGCAACAGAGCCACTAACAGTTGGTTCCCGACCCAGGCTTTCAATACTCCCCTCAAGCGTGAACGGTTGCAGCATTGTCGGTGCCAAGAGGCGATTTAAAGGCGCTGTATCAATGACATCAACGGAGTAGTTGATCAACGGCACCTCTTCCATTTCACTTGAGATAAAACTGCCGCCAGCCCTTACTGCGACGGTATCTGCCAGCAACTCCAGCTCAAATGATTTCAAGCCGGTTTCGTCTGTTGGCTGAACATCAAACGAGAGTTTAGCTGTCCGGCCAAATAGCGCAGCGTCACTATCAGAGACGAACTCTCCCGCATCTAGCTCTGCGCGCGCGTTTAGCGCCTTACCCGCAGTCTTTATTCTGGCATTGGCGATGGTGGTCGCGTCTATCGTTGCTGACAATTCGCCAACCCACGAGTCCAGGGAGCCGGCTCCTGCAAATTCCGCAGACAAGTCATGATCTTTGCCAATTCCGAAAAAAGCAGTCAAAAAGCTACCTTTTGGCGCATTTAGATGGACATCAGCCCTCAGATAACTCACCGCTTCCCGGTAAGAGACACTGACGTCTATCTCGTCTTTAGACTTTCCAAGCCCCTGGATGTTTGCCTTAAGGATAACTTCGCTTCCTGCAACAAGGCTCAGCGCTCCAACGCCTGTAAGCTTTGTTTTGACCCCGGACAACTCAGGGCCCAGTTCAATTTCGCCGATATCAAAAGCCGATATGCCCACATCGAAAGGCAACAGTGGCAATTCGAAAGCCGAGGTAGCCTGATCGGTTTCGAAATCCTGGTCCGGTTTTTTGGGTAATCGCTGCGCGATAACAGATTGCACCTTCAGTTCCGAAATACTGATGTTTCCAGCCAACAGATCAAAGGCGGACCACTTCACTTTGGTATCATTGACATCAAGCCAGACACCTTGAGCATCAGAAATTACGATCTTCGAAATCATGAAGTTGGAGAAAATGGAACCATTCAAATCTACAAACCGGATTTTCGTATCGGTTTCGGAAAAATGGCTATTGGCCCAGTTCAAAAGGCTTTTCGCGCCAGCATCGGATGTCAGGTAAAAACCGGAAGCGGCAACAAACGTGATAACCAGCAAGAAAGCTACGCCCAGCAACCTCGCCAACTTTATCCAACGCTTTTTCAAGACCATCGCCATCAAAATGCCTGCCCCAAACTGACATAGAATTGAAACCGGCTTTCCCCCATACGTCGGTCAAGGGGAAAGGCGAGATCAAACCGAACGGGACCAAAGCTTGTATAATAGCGTGCGCCAACACCCGCACCCCAACGAAAATCGGAAAAACGGGGAAATTCGTTCACATATGTATTGCCACCTTCGATAAAGGGAACGATGCCAACACTACTTGATACTTTCAGGCGAAGCTCTGCAGCAAATTCAACGACAGAACGGCCACCAAGCGGATCATTGTCTGCGTCCAGCGGCCCAACGTTCTGAAAGGAAAAACCGCGGATTGAACCTCCACCCCCTGCGTAGAACCGCTGCGTCGCAGGCAAGGTTTCGTTTGCAGGGCCGATGATTGATCCGATACGCGACCGGAAGGCTAAAATCAGGTCTTTGTCTTCAAGCATCGAGAAGTAGGCACTTGAGCGAAGTTCGCTCTTTAGAAAACTGAATCCGTTGCTGCCCAGATTCACCCCAGGCGCTGTGACCAGGGAAACGCGCACGCCGCGACTCGGGTTCAGAAGGTCATCGGAACTGTCCCACCGCGCACCAAGTGGTAAAGAAGCTATGATAAAGTCACGATCACCCTCAGCGTCAGTTACGTCATTGTACTCGACAATCGTTCCTGCTGACACAGCCAGGTCTTTTGTAACGACACGATCAAGGCCCGCGCGCACTTCGGCTTCATAAGACAGGAATGCATCAGTATCCTGCCGTCTGAACAGGCTTTCAAATGATAGTGTCTGATCCAGACGGCCAAAGTGCGCGAGTTCCAGCCGGCCTGACAAAGACTGTTCTATTTCTGCCCCCCGGGCAGTAAACTTGAGCACACCACCACGGGCAAACATATTCCTGTGTTCCCAGAAAACATCAGCGCCAAAACCCTCAGCTGTGGAATAGCCCGCCGTAGTCCCCAGAGTGCGGTGTTGAGCCTCGACAATGGTTACCAACAGATCCGCATGGTTGTTCACAGCAGGCACAATTTCGATGCCAACCTTTGAAAAGAGGTCAGTTTGAAGCAATCTGCTCTGCAAGCTATCGACTAGACTTTGTTTGAAAAACTCACCTTCCTGCCATGTAGACAAGCGTAATAGATAAGTTTCTTTTACTGTATTCAGACCTTTATACCGCACCCGGCCTATTCGCTGGCGCTCCCCGGTCTCCAAATGAAAAACAACATTCAGCAGTTTGGTCTGATGATCGACAACAATATCCGGCCTTGTTCGTTTCGCAAAAGGAAAGCCCAGTTCGGGCAGGATCGCCCCCATTCGTGCTTCAGCCGCCACAAAAGCTGCAGCCAAAGCGGGCCCGCCAGCAGCCAAGGCAACTTCATCTCTTATGCGTTGTACAATGGCCTGTTCAGGGTTGCGTTGATGAAACTTGAATTCAATTTCACCAAACTGATATTGTGTGCCTGGCGCAGCAACGATTTCTATGCTGAAATGGTCATTGATGCGGGAAACACTCGAAGAGACGTCAGCAGCATAATACCCATATGACCTTAGCACGCGGCTTAACAGGTCTACATCCGATGTGACATGCCCCCGCAGATTCGACACCGAGGCCAGTCCGTCAGCTTGAGATTCTTCCAACAAAGATGCACCATTGAAAGTCTGACGGACGGGTGCGAATGACCCGCCATCAAGGCCCGTTAGAATAACATGGTAGGAAAGCGGATTTTCCGCCTGCACCTGATGGCCATAACCCCATACAGCGCATAAGACCAACAAAGAACACGCGGTCAAAAACCTGCGCCATCGGCGAGTTAAAATACAGTCAAACAATCGCTTCATCAAATACCAAACACAACCAAAACCCGACGCAGCTTCTGGCCTTCCACTCTTCATATACAGACATTGCAAAACAAATTTGTTCCTTCAATGGCCACCTGGAATTCAACCCGGAGCTTCAAACACCGGGATCAGAAAACAACAAGGTCAATAACTTATTTTTTACCACGCTAAAAACTGCTTGCTACGACCTATAGTGTATTCGCCCCAAGATCAAAGCCGTAAACCAGAGCAACCAACTGTCGAAAGCTTCATACAAATAGCCAGCAGCCTGCCTCGATACTGCGTAACGATTCAGTAAGGTTCTATGCGTATCGTCACTCCTTTGTTTTTATTCACTTACTCAAAACCGCTCAATGCTCGGTTTATTTAAAGAGCTCAATCCAAGCGGCCTGGCGGAGACGATATTTGTATAAGAAATCCCTTTTTTTATATGCGGGTTCTGTGATCTTTATGGTTGCGTTCCCTGCTTATGGCGAAGATGCGAGCAGCATTGCAGAATGGTTCACAAAAGGCACGCCTGGCATCGATTTCCGTTATCGGCTTGAGACGGCGGACCAGGATGGCTTGCCCCTGAACTCGACAGCATCAACACTGCTGACCAAACTTCATTATTCCACGGCCTCCCTGAACGGCTTCAGTGGCTATGCCGAGTTCGCCAATGTCACCGTTATCGGCAAGGAAACCTATAACGACACGATTAATGGCCGCGTGCGCCGACCCGTCATCGCCGACCCGGAAGGGACCGAAGTAAGCCAAGCCTATCTGGCATACAAAAATGAAAACCTGACACTCAAGTTCGGGCGCCAGGGCTTCAACATGGATAACCAGCGTTTCATTGGCACTGTTGCTTTCCGTCAGAACGACCAGACCTATGACAGCGGATCAATGACCTATACCCCTGCCAAAGATGTCAAGGCCTTCTACAGCTATGTCTGGAATGTGAACCGCATTTTTGGTGACGACAGTCCCAGGGGCGACCTTGATACGAACCTGCATATCGTCAATGTATCTTATAGTGGCAGCAGCCTTGGCAGGCTCTCCACCTATGCCTATCTGTTGGACTTTAATGATCCCGGGGCTCTTGCGCTGTCATCAGCTACCTACGGCGCCCGCTTCAGCGGCAAGCAGGCTGCAGGTAACGGGCTGCAGGTGTCCTATACCGCTGAGTACGCAAAGCAGACGGACTACAAGGATAACCCGGGCGATTTCAGCGCCGACTATCTGCACGGTGAACTGTTTCTGTCGGGTGCAGGGCTGACAGGCGGTGTGGCCTATGAAAACCTTGGCAGTGACAATGGCATCGCGTTTCAGACACCGCTTTCGACCCTGCACAAGTTTAACGGCTGGGCCGATAAGTTCCTGACCACACCGATGGCAGGCCTGCAGGATGTGAATGTATCATTGGCCTACCGCGTGCAGGGCAACGGCATCTTGGGCGGCACACTGGTGAAAGCAATCTACCATGACTTTTCATCCGATGTGGGTGACCAGAGTTACGGCAATGAGTGGGGCCTCCTTGTCTCGAAGAAGCTGAGCGGCAACTTCACCGCATCAGCCAAAGCCGCTTTCTACAATGCTGACACCTTCGCAACCGATACAACCCGTTTCTGGTTTACAATAGGTGCAAAGTTTTAGGAAAAACAAGAATATAGCCAAGGGCAAAAAGGCGCAAAAAACGGCAACTTAAAGACGCCACGAGCAGAATTTTGCGGTTATCCGGAATAACCGAAGCTGCTTTGCCCCCTCAAGCCCTTGTAAGCAGTCGGGATATCCAGCTCGCCTTAGTCTTCACCCGTGTCCACAATCACTTCCGGATCAAATTTCATCACAGGCTCATCGATTTCAAAGCCCCTGCCGCCCCTGTCCAACACCAGATAGCCCGTCAATCCCCAACGCAGATATCGGGTACTCTGTGGTCGTCGATCACATTGTTCAACAACAAGCAAGTCCGATTTCTTTTTAGGCATATAGACGTTTCTATATTGCTCCGGTCGAATTTCATCAGGCATATCGAAGTCAATTTTCGATTGATTATACCCAACAAATTTCTTGAATAGAGAAGAAATTTCTCCCCCCTTGAACGGGGTGCAGTTCTGCCCGCCCACCTGTGCTTTTGGAACAGTTGTCACCTGTAAGTGCGTGTTTCCCAGAGTATCCACTTCATTGTCCAGACCCTCGACCACGAGAAGCGGTATGACCTGGTCAAACGTCCTCAATTCATATGCCCCATAGAACTCACCTTCATAGCAATATCTCTTGGAAATACTGCTTTGTATGTGATCGGTTTGCTGTTGAACTGATAGCCGCAGTATCAGGTATATGTTTTCAGGTGCTTCGTTGGTGCTCATATTATTCTATGCTCATGTGTTGTTTTCGATGCTAAGTCTGGTTTGAAGTAGATGAAACTCTGACGATTGCCGGAGGCCGAATAGTTCCGGCGTGTTTTCAATTTCCATCAACGGATACCCTTCAATCAATGCCCTTTCCAACAAACGCAGAGCGTCGGAACGCTTCCCGGCAAGTTCCTTGATCACGGCGGCTCTGAACAAAATATCTGGCGCCACCGGGCCGCTCTCCAGGATAGGGTCAATGGTATCCTCCGCAGCGCCGAAGTCGCCAATTTTCGCCTGAAAAAGGCCAACTTTGCTGATCAGCGTTTTGTCGCTCATCCATGCTGGATATTGTCGGATGAGAAGTTGATGCGCTCGCTGATATGCCAATCGTGATTTCATTTTCTTGCCGCTGACCATGTTGTAGGCATCTGCAAGGTTCGCCCAAATCCGAAAGTCATTCGTTCCACCTGGCAACTGCAAAGCGCCTTCATAAGCCCTTATTGCCTGGGGATACTGCTTCTGAAAAAAAAGATAGGTGCCAAGGTTGCTGTACAAAAGGCGGCTTGGTCGAATTTTAAGCCCACGCTGCAACGTTGAAATTGCTGCAAGCGTTTCGCCCTGAAGGTGCTGGACCGCACTCAGGTTTGAGTATGCCCTGGAGTCATCCGGGCTGAGGGAAATCTGCTGCCTGAACGCCTGCTCCGCTTTTGCATATTGACCCATTGCATAATAAAAACCGGCAAGCGGCCGGATATATTCGACCCTATCTGGCGATTGACCAGACAGCCGCTCGAGGCGTTCGATTGCCCGTGTGGTTAACCCTGTTCTATGGTCTACGAAGGCAAGCGCGATGTTAGCTTCCTGATTTCCTGGATCCAGCATGAGAGCCTGTTGCAGAAACGTTCTTGCCCCTTCATAACGGCCCTTCTGCTTAAGGATTTGTCCCATCGCGAGATGGCCAATGGCCAGGTTTCCATCAAGGGAAAGGGCAAGCTCTGCAGTTTCCAATGCTCTGCTGTACAGGGCAGGGTCTTTATTCTCGGCTGTGTATTTCCTGAGAAGCGTGAGCGCCAGCCCGGCCGTCGCAGCCGCGTTCTCGGGATCAGTCAGCAAAACACTTTCGAAATTGGCTTGAGCAGCTTCAAGCTTTCCCTTGAGCCCATAACGCTTCAGATGATGAAAGCCCGCATCGATGCTGCTCATGATTGATACAGGGTCAGAACTGTTCAAAGCGTAAGGATCGTGAGAATAACCCATTCCGAAAATGCCGACCAAAGCGGCGATCGCACCCGTTTTCCAAAGAGGCATCAGGGCTTTTGTGTTGCCGAAATGAGCTGCTGCCCGCAATGATGTCCGCTGTGAAGGGTGGCTTGCCAGCAATGACAGTTGGTCTGCGATCTTTGACATGCTGGTGGGCCGTTTATTTTTGTTACTGTCCAGCATGCGTTCGATGAGCGGCACGATCGCAGCAACCTCTTCCTTGCAGTCGACTTCCAAAGCCGATAATCGTCCTGACAAAACGGCATTCAGGATTTCCGCCTCGTTCGACCCGGAAAAGGCAGCTTTCCCATAAACAAGTTGGTAAAATACAGCACCCAGGGCAAAAACATCGGACAGAGGCCCGTGCTCTTCGCCCCTGATAAGTTCAGGGGCCATGAACGGCAAGGTGCCCAAAAAAGCAGACCCCACACTTTCGTTGTTTGGTAAAGTACTCAACAGGGATGCCTGCCCGGTAAGTTTCGCCAAACCGAAGTCAATCACCTTTGGCACGCCATCATGAGAAATCGCAATGTTTGATGGTTTGATATCACCGTGAACGAAGCCTTTGTCATGCGCATAGGCAATCGCGCCAGCAACCTGGCAAAAAATATCCAGGAGTTGCGTCGCAGGAAGCTTCGCGTTGACGGTAGCCAATGTACCACCACTCAGATATTCCATCGCAATGTAGATCGAGCGACCAGACTGAAACGTATCGAATATGGTCACAATGTTGGGATGATCCAGTTTTGCCAACACTCTTGCTTCGTGAAGACTGGCTTCACCGTCATTGTACTCAAGAAAACTCTGTGGTCTCAGCACTTTGAGAGCAATATCTCTTTTCAGTGCTGTATCTTTTGCGCGATAAACTTCGCTGTATGTGCCCTGGCCGACCAACGAGACGACTTCGTAACGTCCGATTCTCTGGTATGGTCGCGCGAACTGCATGCCTTCACCCCCGCCTACAGCACTTGTTGCAATACATGAAATTCAATGTATCGTTGCATATTCTCTACTTATAAAAGTATCGTTTGTCGATGAAAAATGGGACAGATATCGGTCAAGACACTCTGCCACCAAACTTCAACGGGCGGGGTCGGTCTGTCGCGGACCGGTCAGAACTTGCTCTCGTGGTTTTGTGGCACCATGACCGCAATATGGTTGGCCGCTTTTCACCATTTCCGACAGACGCCGCCGAGGTGGTCCATGTTAGCCGTTTATATCCTGATTTCCACAATCAGGAAAAAACTGGCGCAATGCCTTTGTCCGACCCTCATGTTTCCCGCAGTCCCATCACAATAGAACGCCTGAAACCAAAGGAGTTTCGAATATCACCTGCCAACAGCCGAATGACCGTTCAGGTAAATGGCAAACGAATTAAAGAGGCCTTGGATGTAGTGTCTAAAGACCAGGGCGGCATCATTTTCATAACGCTGTCCAATCATGTTGTGCTCGGCATATGCGACCTGCCAGTGGTGCAACTGGCAGGCCCTCACAATTCCCTGTTGGGTATCAGCTGCGAAATAAACAGATGCAGAAAGCTGATTAGCCGTTTTGCCTCTACTGATCTTCCCGTGATGCTTATGGGTGAAACAGGAACAGGCAAAGAACTGGCAGCCCATGACCTTCATGCCAACAGTGGCAGGGATAGCGGGCCGCTAGTTACGATAAACATGGCAGCTATTCCTCAGGAATTGGCGGTGACAGAGCTGTTTGGCAATAAAAAAGGAGCCTTTACGGGCAGCACGCAAGATCGTCGAGGCTTCTTTCAAAAAGCAGAAAAGGGCACACTGTTCTGTGATGAAATTGGTGATACACCTCCCTTGGTGCAACCAATGCTGCTCCGTGCCCTTGAAACCGGCACCATCCAGGTATTGGGGCAGGACACCGGGACACCAATCAATGTCCGTTTCATTGCAGCGACCGACCGCCCTGTTGATCTGGATGTGGAGGGATACCGGTTTAGCAAACCATTGTACCATCGCCTGTCAGCTGCACACATCAAGATGCCAGCGCTGCGCGAAAGAAAGGTGGATATCCCTTTATTGATACTCCACTTCCTTGACCAGAGTGCCGTAGCGCGTGGTTTTCACCACACCCAAATTGACGCCAGCCAAATAACCGGTTTGCTATCTTATTCCTGGCCCGGGAACGTCCGCGAGTTAAAAAATGCCGTCAATGCCATCATGCTGGGGGAAGACCCTAATCTGCTGGACGAACCCAGCACATCACCAAGTTCCCGGACCGCCTCGAAAGATCAATATCGCGCGCCGTCAAGTGTCGCGAACGACGAGTTGATTGCGGCACTGAACAAGGCAGACTGGTTAATCAAACCGGCAGCCGAGTCCCTCTCAATTTCCAGAACCTCATGCTATGACCTGATCAAGAAATGCCCCACCATCAGGTCTGTTGAAGATATTCCTCTTAAGGAAATGCGTCAGGTCATGGCCCGGCACCCTGGGGATCTGGCGGCCTGGTCTGCTGCGCTGCAGGTACCACAAGAAGCCCTGCGAAAACACGTCAGGTCAGCAGGTTTGATACGATAAATGACTACCTTGGAACCATCCGGTCTTCGTTCCGCGAAGCCGCGACAGCGCTTGACTTATTCGGAACTGTAGATGGCGAACGGTCATCTCGCCTAAATTCCGTTTAGGCAGAATAGCTGTGCACGTGCGTCACGCTTGGCAGCGTTCCTACAAGGCTGCCGGAGGTGCTGGCAGACGCTCCTGTCGTATCGTCAATGGCTTGTTGCGCCGTTTTAGTATGAACAAGCTGAAGAGTAGACGCCGCTAATGTGTATCGCAGCATGGATGGTTGGTTTTGCAAACCAATACCGAGCAATTCACTACCGGCATTCGAAACGCTGACGGGAAACGGCGTGATGGCGCTATCAATTGCCAGCGTAAGCCGAACATTCGAAACAAGCGGCTCACTGACATTAATCTGATCGACTGTAGCGATAAGCCCGGACGGCGTCGGCGTCGGCCCGTTATAGATGTTAATCTTGCGATACTCGATTGCACTATCGACATCATAATAGTCGGTATCAACAATTAGGGCTGTCTCGGAAACACCTTCAAATGTCGCATTCATGCCAACTGTTTGCCCATTGATCGACTTGATAAACCCGCCCACCGTGGACTCCACATTCCCCAGGCACATGTAGCAGGGCAGCAAAGAACTGAACAAGCCCAGCTGGCTTGTTCCCTGGCTTGGGGCAATTATGCTCTTGAGTGCATTGTTGGCGCAAATGATATCAGCTGTCCAATCTGTCAAGGGTGGCTCAACTGAAACGTGGCCAGTCGCCTTTCCATACTTTGTCAGAAAATCGAGGAGCAGGGCAATACGCACTTCTGCATGGGCCGCCTTGTTCACGGACTTGATGTTCAATGAGGTCATCAGTGGCATGTAGCTGGTGCCCGTACCACGATCGTTCGCGACATAAAGGCTTGCGCCGATATTATAGTCCTTGATTGACCCGGAACTGTTTAACCATCGATTGGCAACTTGTTCCAACACATCAGCAAACACGTTGTTTTTAAATGGCACAGGCTGCGAGTAACAGGCGCGGTCAAACAACTGCGCGAGCAGATTGCCTGCTTTAACACCGCTATCAATGAAGTCCCCATTGTATTGAACCAGAATTTGCGAAAAGTCCTTTTCCGGGGTCTTGTCGGTCGAATACCCGGAAACATCCAGGCTGGACGCGTTATCCTGAAGGAAAAAATTACCGTTGTCCCGGTTTAGAGTTACCGCTTTTTGACACTTCAATATGTCGCCCGAATCTGGAAATTCATACAAGGGGATATTCAAACCATCCTTGCCAAGTTCGTTATTGCAAATGTAGACAAACGGCAGCGTTGAGTATGTGAGTTTGTCTTCATATCGGTCCTTGGTGCCAGCTGGCAAAATCAGGCCGTTAACCGTTACATCCTTTATGCCGGCCGTATCGGTAATGCCCTTTATCTTCCAACCGCTGAATTTGTTTTTCGCCGCAATCAGCAACACCATCAATTTGGTGGGGAATATACCCAAAGGAAAGTCACCCGGGGATCGGGGAGATTCAGCCTGTAGAATGAAAGGCGTCGTCACACTTCCGGACCCTACCCCGCCAGGTGACGTCGTAATTTCTAAAACCAGACCAACATCTGTTTTTTCAAATGCCATCGTTCTTCTCCTCAAAGGCGTTATATATCCCGTTCACTCAAAGGTATTTCAGACCCTTTAACGGCATTGATTGTCCTGAGAATGCGCTGTGCATTCTTTTTCGTTCCTGCAGAGAAAGTGCGCTCGGCACTTTTGGAACAATTCGCCAGCGACTGCGTGGACTGCAAGTGCGACGTCCGTGCCTGGTTCATGATTGCCAAAGCCTGCGCCGAGGCTGTCTGCTGCAAGGCACCGGCTTGCGCCATTGCAGGAGAAAATCCGACAATCACGACATCATCTGCTTGTGGGTCGCATGTCATCAGTTTTGCGCTTTTTGACATGATTTAACTCCATGCGGTTCGGTCATAAGGAGGCGCCATGAAAGCGCCTCCCTATATCAGATCAGGCGCTGGCCTGCTGATTGATCATTGTCGCAATCGAAATTGCGTCAGACACAGTATCCACGCTATAAATCTGCATAACGCCCTGTGTTGTTGCAGCCTGCGCCAGAATATTCTGATTATTCTGCGCGTTCACCGCGTTTTCAATGCCAGCACCCGTCATGTGCCCCGCGGTTTGATAAAGCTGGCCCATTGCCATTGCAGGAGCTTCTGCAACGACCTTGACATTGGCCTGTGTTACTGCGTCAGTGACTTGATAGTTTACATGATCCGCCATAATTCATCTCCTTTGGTTACGGACAATATTCATCAGGTGAAGGGCTAATCGTCGCCTTTGCCTTTCCTTCCTGAAGAATTCTTAATTAGCTGTTCCAGCCAGTATCCTTTGATCCCGCGTTTTCTGCTTTTGGCAAAAATTTTGCGGGACTTTTCCAACTCTTCGAGAATGTTCTCGGAGCCGGCCATCAGTTTTTCCTGGGTTTGAATTGTCTCTATCGCTGCCTTCTGCATGTCTTGAAGAGAAGGCACGGCTGCGCCCATCACACCGGTTGCGGTGGTGAAGTCGGGGGTCCCTTTTTCCGTGGTCTGTGAAGCTTCATCCGCTATTTTTTTCAAGGCTTCCAGAAGGGGCATGATTGTCCCCATCACTTCGTCTACGACTTCTTTTTTCAGGCTTTCTATTTCTGACTTAACGCCAGCAGAAATTTTATCTTCCAGCATATCTTCAGTGATTTTTTCAATTTGGGAAAAGGCCTCGGCTTTAAAGAGCTCGAGGTTTTCGGCATCAATTGTGGAGGCAATTTCATCATTCATGTCCCCATTGTCTGGCGTTGGTGTTTCTTTGAGGCGCCCGGCAGGCTTTCTGTTGGCAGGCTGCCTCTTGACTGTTCTCTTTTTGGAAGGGGACTTGGTCATCATCTGCTCCCTAAAGCTTTGCAAATGCTTCGGCGCAAGCAGCGATGCTCACGCTAAAAGTGCCGGTCGCGGCCTGAGACGTTGCAACTGCGGTCAATAACTTCGTACCCTGCGGATTTTCCTCGGCAACCATCTCAAGGCCTTTTGCCGTAGCCGCTGTAAAGATGAGCTCCATGCCCTGCAGGTAACTGCGCGCATCCTCACCCATCATGGAAACAGCCTGCTGAGTCGCCGCAGTTGAAAATGGCAGAACTTCGGGATCAAGCTGGGTATCAAGCCCGGCCGCGTTTACGTCGCCCAGAAACGTGTTCACATAGGTTGAAAATGTAATCTCCGATTCCGGCGCCGGTGCTGGTGCCGGTGCGCCAACCAGCTCCTCTCCTGCTGCCGGGTCATTGCCATTTTCCCGGGGGTCATTGTCGTCAGACTTGTTCCAATTGAAGAAAGACATATTCGCGGTCCCTAACTATGAGGAGGAGGAGCAGGGGCCGGTGCAGGGGCCGGTGCGCTTGCCCCGCCACCCTGTCCGGCCTTTGTTATGGCCGTCACCGCGTTGGTCACTATTGGCGTGTTGAGCATGTTCAGATTATGCTGTGTTGATGCCGCATTCTGCATGGTCATCGCATAAGCCTGGCCAACAGCCTGATAAAACATGCTCAATGCCACTGTTGGAGAACTGCCAATAACGGCTGAGGCGTTTTGTGTATTCGCACCCGTAATCAGGGGGTTCACTTCTTTTGGTTGCGTCATACCGTTCTCCAGTACCTAATTGATTTTGTGGCGCACAGTCTTGGTAGGACTGTTTTCCGTCCTCTATGGGTTACAGATTGCTTTTACTGGTCTGGTCACTTGCCAAAAATGGGTATGGGTTCCCCACTAGTTTCTGATCGTTCCATAATTTGTCGATGAAACGCCTGTTGGCACCAAACTCGATCTGAGCCTGTGTTTTGGATTTTGTTTGTTCCAGAAAATCGATAATCGCGATCTTGCGAATGACATTGAAAACACCCCACGATGAAGGAATTTCGATGTGGGGCTCCGCACACGCAATATCCAGAATGCGCTCATAGGTGCGCGCATCGATTTCACATTTGATCTTGTCCGTAAACTTCTGCTTGTTCTTGGGTAGATAAATGCGCTTTCCGCTCAGGTGGTAACTGATTTTATATGCATCGGTGAAAGACACTTCGGTAGCAATCAGCGAAGTAAAGGAAGGCATGTGTGGTAAAATTTTTCCCGCATTTTCCTCGCTAAAAACAACGATTTCAGTGAACGACGGATGTGTCGGGTTTGGCAATCCGCGAAATAATTCTTCCATGGCGTTAACTCCCCATTGTCTGCGCCACCCATGTCAGGCAACTTGCAAATGCTCGTGTAAGGCGCGGTGGGAACTTCCCATGTGCCAACACGTTCCTCGGAGAAATTGCAGAACCCGTGCCACTTAATTTATATAATTAATTCAATAGTTTAATGATTTTTTAAGCTGATTTTTTACGTGTCCGACATGTCGGTCATGTCCCGACACTGTTCACGATGATGTGCAGGGCACCAGCGTACTGGTTCTGGATGGCCAATGATGACGAAGAGATCAAAGCTATCATTCAAACACCAGGCACATAGGGAGCATTGTTTTCCTACCTGGCAAAACCGCAAACGAGCCGAAGTTCTTTCTAAACTTTGGTTTGTTGGCAGATTTATCCGTTGAGACGTTTGCGGACGGTGATATTGTTTGCCGAACCAAAAAAGGGCAAAAGGGGAACTCGTAATGCATCGTCTCGTCAAATCTGCATTTATAACATCGGCGCTGTTGGCTTCAGCAGCGTTAACTTTAGCACCGGTCCACGGCCAGTCAGATAATTCTGACGATCCGGAAGCCATGTCCAGCGCAACGTTTTCCGCAATGAAAATGCGCAACATCGGACCAGCCTATATGTCTGGCCGAATAGCCGACATCGCCGTTGATCAGACGGATCCATCCACATGGTATGTCGCGGTGGGCTCCGGCGGCGTCTGGAAAACAGAAAACAACGGCACTACCTGGGCACCCATCTTCGACAAGCAGGCTGTTTATTCCACCGGCGATGTCACCATAAGCCCAAGCAACCCGAACATCATCTGGGTCGGTACGGGCGAAAACAATGGTGGCCGGCATATCAGCTTCGGCGACGGCGTCTACAAATCCAATGATGGCGGCAAGACCTGGAAAAACATGGGGCTTGCCGAGTCAGAGCATATCTCGGACATCATTATCCACCCGACCGACCCTGACACCGTTTGGGTATCCTCGCAGGGCCCCCTTTGGACCAGCGGCGGCGAGCGCGGGCTCTATAAAACCACGGATGGCGGCGAGACATGGAACCAGGTTCTGGAAACCGATGAGTGGACTGGGGTCACGTCACTGGTGATGGACCCTCGCAATCCGGACAGGCTTTATGCTGCCACCTGGTCGCGCCAGCGCACCATCGCAGCCTATGTGGGCACAGGTCCCGGCGCAGGCATTTTCACCTCTGATGACGGCGGTGAGAGCTGGACCGAACTTGAAACCGGATTGCCGGACGGCAACATGGGCAAGATAGGCCTGGCAATTTCGCCGATGCAGCCTGATGTGGTGTATGCGGTCGTTGAGGTCGACAACCGCAAAGGCGGCCTCTACCGGTCAACAAACCGCGGCGCAAGCTGGACCAAAATGTCTGACGAAGTCAGCGGCGGCACAGGCCCTCACTATTACCAGGAAATGTTTGCGGACCAGCATCAATTTGACCGCATCTATCTGATGAGCAACTACAGCAAAGTCTCTAATGATGGCGGCAAAACCTGGGCCCCACTCGGCAACGACAAAAAGCATGTTGATGACCATGCTATGGCGTTTCACCCTACGGACCCTGACTTCGTTCTGGTGGGGTCGGATGGCGGCATCTACATGTCCCACGACCGGATGAAAAACTGGCAGTTCATCGACAACCTGCCGGTGTCACAATTCTATAAGGTCGCTGCCGACGACGCCAAACCGTTTTACTTTGTCTATGGCGGCACGCAGGACAATTCCACACAGGGCGGGCCCTCGCGCACCGACCGGGAAGAAGGCATCAAGAACAAGGACTGGTTCCTGACCCTGTTCGCCGACGGCCACCAGCCGGCAACCGAACCCGGAAACCCTGACATTGTATATTCACAGTGGCAGCAAGGCAGCCTTGCCCGCCATGACCGGAAAACCGGCGAGGTCACCTTCATTAAACCACAACCTCGCCCGGGCGAACCGGCTGAACGGTTTAACTGGGACGCGCCCATCAATGTGTCTGCTCATGACCCGGCGCGCATTTATCACGCTTCACAGCGGGTGTGGCGCTCTGATAATCGCGGCGACAGCTGGACAGCCATCTCGCCGGACCTGACCAAAAACGGCGACCGGATGCAGTACCCCATGATGGGCCGCACATGGTCTGTTGAAGCAGGCTGGGACATCTCAGCCATGTCCAATTTTCATACGATTGCGAACTTCTCTGAAAGCCCGGTGGATGAAAATGTTCTCTGGGCCGGTACAGATGATGGCCTCATTCAGGTCACCACGGACGGCGGCCAGTCATGGAATGAAATTGAACTTGATGACATAAGAGGCATTCCGGCAACCGCCTACGTCAATGATATCCGGGCCGATCTGTTTGACCGGGAAACGGTGTATGTGGCGCTCGATAACCACAAACACGGCGACTACAAACCCTATCTGATCAAATCCACAAACCTGGGCCGGTCATGGACGTCGCTCGCCGACAGCCTGCCGGAGAAGCATCTGGTGTGGCGCATTGTTCAGGACCATGTGGACAGGGACCTGATGTTCCTCGGCACCGAGTTTGGTCTGTTTTTCACGGTTGACGGCGGCGAAAAATGGCTGGAGCTGCAGGGTGGCATGCCAACCATTTCAACACGCGACGTGGTTATCCAGCGCGACGAAGGCGACCTTGTTGCAGGCACATTCGGGCGCGGGATATATATTCTGGACGACTATAGCCCGCTACGCTCCATTGATGCCGACGCTCTGGACCAGGATGCGCTTCTGTTTGGCCCCGGCCGCGCGGTCAAATGGTACCGGGAAAGCAGCCTGCACTCAGACAGCATTGGCGACAGCGACTTTTCTGCCGAAAATCCAGCACACGGCGCAACGCTCACTTACTATCTGAAGGACAGCCTTCAAACAGCCAAGGAGCGGCGGCAAGCGGCTGAAAAGGAAGCCATCGAAGACGGTGATTACCCCAGCTACCCAAGCTGGGAGGCAGTTGAGGCCGAAAACGAAGAAGCAAAGCCCGCTGTGTATCTGGAAATCCAGGATTCAGAAGGCAATTTCGTCAATCGGGTGGCTGGTAAAACCAAAAAGGGTATCCACCGCGTTACATGGGATATGACACACGCACCACAAAGTGCGGTGGCAAGCCCAGCCGACGACGACGATGAAGGCGACATGGCGATCCCGGGCACCTATTCGGCAACGCTCTACCGGCGCGTGAACGGCGCCGTGTCACAGCTTGCCGAACCCGTCAGCTTTGAACTTGCTGCCATCAGGGAAGGCGCGCTTCCGGGTGCAGGGCACACTGCAACCGCTACCTTTACCCAGCAAGTCAGCGCAGCAATGAAGCAAGCGTCGGCGGCACGCGCCAGCCTTGATGGCCTGCGGGAAAACCTCGGCCTCATGCGCACGGCCCTTGACCGCACGCCAGATAACACACAGGCGCTGGAAGCCACGTTCGAGAGCATTCGCACGGAACTGGAGGCCATCACCAATGAGCTTCGCGGACTGGCATCGCGCCAAGGCATGGGGGCCGCTCCGGCAACCGTATCAAGCCGCCTGCAGTATGCATCCTCTGCCGGATGGGGGTCTTATGGGCCCACGCCGCAGCACCGGGAGCAGTTTGGCTATGCACTTGAAGGGCTGGCCGAGATGACCAGCCGGATCACGACGCTGATGGATGAAACCGTCCCGGCGTTTCAGGCAGCACTGCTGGAAGCAGGCGCACCCTGGACTCCCGGATCGACTATTCC
This sequence comes from uncultured Kordiimonas sp., assembly GCA_947503625.1. Lineage (GTDB taxonomy): Bacteria > Pseudomonadota > Alphaproteobacteria > Sphingomonadales > Kordiimonadaceae > Kordiimonas. The sequence continues at coordinate 314,043 of CANNEK010000002.1, forward strand.
CAAAGTAAACTGATTCAACCATCGAGAACACGATACGGGCTTCCAGCCCGTATCGTGTTCCAAAAATCATTTTTGTGGAAGCAAACGACACCTAGCCAAGAAATACCAATACACATGTCTCAGTTTTGAGGCTTGGTCTGTTCCGGCAGACCTTTGTGAAAATCTCTGCCAAAGGCCGTCATGGCATATTGGCTTTGTGACTTTCGTCGTCGCACTTCAACCTCCGCAATATAGCGGGTGACAAGCATCGTTTCCGGCATGGCGTCTTCTCCCGGACGGAGGTAAATGACAGGTAGCTGCTCGACAACGATTTCATAGTGACCGAAAGCACGGTAGTCGGCTGGAGAATAATCAAGTTTTATGATTTTTCGCTCCCCCGCTTTCAGAACAATTTCGGCCGGTAGCGCCTTAAGTGCAATGACAGCTGGTATGGTTGAAGCCAGCATGGTGCGCGTTTGCCGTGTTTCGACCTTCAAAACAATGGTCCGTTCACCAGGGTTGGAAACAAAAAAAGACAGCTGCGGTGACCAGTCTTCAACCATTGATACGTTGGTCGGCCGCAGAAAAAAATCTATGGCACTCGCGGGAAGCGAAAAAATCGAAGCCGCCCATAAAATGGCCAGAGAAATTTTATAAAACCGGTTTTTGTTTTTCTGCAACGTTGCCTCCTGAGAAAACTTGGTTCCTTAGGGTCGTTGCAAGTCCGATGCTGGATCTAATTTATTGTAACTGTTTGTTTTTGCTTGATAATATAAAAATTGAAAAAAGAACGTTCGCACAAGACCATTATGCATTTGCAGATTGCAAATTTGGTCTTGCACGTCGCAATTGTTACTCCTTTAAAGAAACACAGATCTCCTGGCGCAGGACCGCTCGCACATCTTCTGCAAGCGACGGGCCTTGCTCAGAAAGACGCTCACTAAGCTCAGAGGCCAGCGCGGAAATACGCCTGAAGCCATATAGCATTGCACTGCCACGCAGTTGGTGAAGCCGTGACTTCAGGGCTGTCAACGGCATCGGGGTTTTCAACTCCCCAGTCACAAACCGCAAATGATCCCGATAACTTTGTGCAAGGCGAATTTTCTCATCCGACCAGCTTTCCTGGTTTTCGCTGTGGTGAACGATTATGCGCAGGCCGGTTTCTTCAGAAATCACGTCAACCAGCTTCCTTAGGTCAAAGGGCTTGATGACGTACTTATCCGCACCGGCGCGCATGGCATACCGTTTGGCCCGACGAGTGGCATCGGCACTGACGGCATACCGAACCTTGCACCAAGCGGATGTCGCAAGCTCCTTCAGCAACTCGGAACCGTCACCATCGGGCAGATTAATATCTACCAAAGCGAGGTCATATTTGATCTGACTTTTTTCCTTTTGGGACAGCAACTGACGCGCTGCCCTCAAGCTTTCTGCGACATCAACACGAAATCCCACCCGCTGCAGGGTCGCAGCGAGCAGCATTGAAACACTCTTGGTATCCTCAACAACCAGAATATGTTTGCCAGTCCTGCACATTACGATACCCTCTTTTCTTCAAAGGCGAGACGCTTGTTCCATTCAGTCATCAGCTCGCGAATACCGCGCAGTGTATTTGGCAGGGATGCCGCCGTTCCACCCCTGGTTCCCCGTGGTATCCGGACCAGATATTGCTCGATAAGGTTCATCATATGCTCTAGGTCGTCCTCGCTGCTTTTGTCGAAAACACCTGCGGCGTGACAATTAACCAACCGTTTCAGCAGCGAAAACTCAAGCGTGCCGGAGAGAACCAGCACGAGGCTTTTCGGTGAGATTTTTCGTATATCCTCGGCCAGTCGGGCTCCACATTCCTCGCCAAAAAAGTCGTTGTCCAGAATGTAGATATCGTATTCGCCCGGCAAATCGGCCTTATTGAATGAACTAACCATCAGTTCCGGAAACTGCATACGCAGCTTGAGAGCGAGCATGCCGGAATAGTGAGGGTCGTCATCCATGATAATGAGCTTACGCAGCTTGTTCATGAGTCTGTCCTTTCGACATTTGAGTAGGTTGAGTTTGGCCAACCAGACCCGGATCGTCTTTCCTGGCACCCGAGAACAGGCCAAGAAGGTTGGCTGATTGAGAAACAAAGCGTTGTACGGGTCGTTTTTCATCACCCGGACCCCAAGCCGCAATAGAAACATCAGCAAGCCTGGGCATCACGCGCGATGCATAGTGGTGTTCAGAGATTCCGCAGTATATTAGAATGATGGAGTAATTTTGTGCCTGGCTCTGAAGCCATTTTCTGGCTGACTCCACGCTGAAGCCATGACTGGCTTTTAAGCGGCCAAACGGCAAAAAATCAAAGTTACCGGTTCTCAAAGGTACGGCACGTTCACCGTTTATGATGCTTTCGGCAAAGCCGCTGTGGTCGCTTACGCCGTCCGCAGAGGCACAAACCAGCAAGGTTTTTAACCCTTGTTCACTTGCTGCATTGGCGAGCAAGGTCAACGGAACTGTTCGTTCGCCAGAAAAACGGGTCACTGACACGACGGTTGTCCCGCCATGACGCCACCCGGGCTGCAACTGAAGTTCGCTAATCAGTGCAGCAACCTGTTGGCTGTCCGGGCACGCGGGCAAAACAACCGTTTTTTCAGGGTCAACAGCAGACGCCAGATCATCGCTGTAACGAATTTCCGGCGAAAGCTGGCGAAGGGCGATCAATAACAGGCTTGCCAGGCCGCTGGCCACAATGAAACCCAACGCGGCAAACTGAAGTCGCTTGTCTTCCACAGGCATTTCAGGGGCGCTACCTCGTGAAAGGATTTCCACGGTGCCGGGAAGGCTGTTTCGACTCTCCAAAAGCACCTGATCGAGAATGCGCCGCGTCTCCGCAAGCATACCAGATACTTGCGCCTGGTTCGCATTAATGCGCTTGATTTCTATGAGTTTACCATTCAGCGTTTTAGCCTCTGCCGAAAGCTCGTTTCTGCGCATGGTCAACTTTCTTTTCAACGCCTGTAACTCGGCGATTGACTGCGACTTCGCTGCACCGTCAGCGCCGGTGATTGCGCCGGTTTTTCCAAGGGTTGCTATTAATCTGCGCCGAGATTCGATGGCTTCGTCAATCACACCCAGAGATGCGGAAAGCGTAGCGACTTTCGGGTGGTCTGGCATGTACCGCATTTCGAGTTTTTCAAGCTCTGCGGCGCGTTTGGCGCGCTCAAAAACCATATCGGCCATTGCCCGGTCGAGTAAAGTTGCCCGCTTGATTTCCATGTCGCCGGTATCAGCATCCAGAGCGCCATCCGTGGCATCCATTTCAACAAGTGAGTTCCGCAGTTCGCCAATACGAATATCGAGCTCTTCAAGTTGAGTCACTTTCGTGAGATGGGCTTTCGCGAGCGAACTGGCATCATACTCTTCACCAACTGCAAGCATGTCCGTGCCAAGTTGATATTGCTTGCTTAGAAGCTCCTCGGCACGCGCTTCCAACTCTCTGGCGCGCAGTGTTTGGCGAGTATCTGATTGCCTCGTCTGCAAATCGAGATACCCTTCCAAATGAGCATTGACAATTAATTGGGCAAGTGCCGGCTCCGCGCTGCGCGCCTGAACGGAAATCAGGCCCTTGAGCTTTTTGACAGTAATCGCATCAGCAAACCCCTGCGCACTCGGCACTGGTAAATTCAGCTGCTTTTTGGCCAAATCATCCAGCAGGATTTCATGAGCACGCGTAACGACCTGCTGGCTTTGGAGATAGGTTGCCTCAGCAGAAACAAACGCATCATAAAGCCGCAACCGACTGTCATCTTTGTCGGCATATAGAATCTTGGGTTCCTTTGCCACCAGTCTAACCAGACCCTGGCTTTCATAGGCTGGTTTGGTGACAGAGAACGCCATAACAGCCAGAATGCAGCCCGCCAGAAGCGACAGAATAACAACGCGGCAGAATTGACCACGCAGTAAGCGCATCACAGTCTTCAAGGGGTTCACGGACGCACCTTCAGATGCCTGTACAAAGTCCTGGACCTGCATCAATGCCGGATTGGCAACGACAGGCATCGAAGACGGTTGACCTGTATAATCAGTCACAGCATTACCCTTTTAACTTTGTGCCGCACGCGCAGTTTGATCTTGTTCCCAGTGTTCATGGTTCCCCCGCCGAACCGCGTTGCGTGCGTGTGCGGCCAGCGCAACGAGCGCAAAAACGAAAGCGCCGGGCCACGCTCGTGGATTGCTTAACAGCCGGGAAACAAATCTGACGACATTTGCTTTCTGCTGATGTGCTGCCAACGATACGCTGTATGTCGAGAGTTCACTGTTTCCCCGATAAACGCGGCTGCGCACCCGAATAAGGCTCGACAAGGTCCGGGGCGGCTCGACCATGTATGTGGCCGCAGGAATAAAAGCAGCGTTTTCAGCCAGCGTGCGACGAACAAACTCGTCGTCGTTCGTGAGGCCGGGAAAAACACCCAAACGCTGAAGACCAGATTGAGATACTGCAAAAAAACCACCCACTTTTCCGCCGTCAAAATAGGGGTTCAATTGCCAGGCCCTGTAAAACTCGCGAACACGCCGCTTGCACAGTGATGTATTGAACTGAACTTTACCAAAAGCGAGATCGCAGTCTTTTGACTCCAAGGCCTCGACAAGGGAACGAACCGCAGCAGCAGATGTTTTGATGTCGGCATCCAGAAACACGGTCGGAGTTGCTTTGGCAGCCGCCAGGCCCAAATTTAGAGCTGCCGTTTTTGAGGCAACCGGTGTTTCCAAAACACAGGCTTCCGGACATGCTGCTCTCGCCACTTCGGCGGTCTCGTCAGAACAGCCGTTGCAGACAACGATGATCTCGAACTCACCAAACTTCATACCTTTTACAATACTTTGGAGCGTGGCAGCGATGCCAAGCGCCTCATTATATGCGGGCATGATGATAGCGCAGGATGACTTGCACGACTGCTTAGACATGGCGCCATCCTTTCGGTGTAGAAGTGTCGACAAAATTGGAAATTGCGTCCAGCAGGCTCGCTTGCGCAAACCGGGAAAAGCTGCCACCTGCCTTCAAGGTTTGCACATGGTCCAGAGCAGTCATCAAGCCTTGTTCGTTGTCGGCGATATGGACGCCATTGATGCCACGAAGGTTTTCGACAGTTGCCAACTGGTGATCGTTCCTGTGTTCACCAAGGGAAGACAGGCGAGGCATTACAATGATCGGCTTGGCAAGTTGAAGTCCCGTGAGGATGGTGCCCATTCCAGCATGCGAAACAATAACTTTGCAATTTGCAATCCGCTTCGCGAATTGCGAAGGCTTTAGCGTTTCAGAAAATTCCAGCGTCGAAGGTGAATAGCCACCCAGCCCGACTTGAGCAAAGCAATCCCTAACCTCTTGTTTTTTATTCCATTTATCCAGTGTCTTTATCATTCGATCAAATGGAAGTTGGGTCCCGACGGTAGCAAAAATCATAAAAAAACTCCTTCCAGGGCTCTGGTTCTACCCTGGAAGGAGCAATGGCTGTGCCAACGGAAAATATCCTAAAGCACGCTACCGTGGCACTCGACGCCAAACTTCTGGGCGACCCTTGGCCATTGGCTGAATACCCGACTGGCATGGGAAGTCGCCAGTTTGGCAGAAAGGCTCATCTCTTCAGCATTGGCGACGCTATCAATGAACAAGGTCTTGGCTCCGACAAGTTTTCCAAACCGGCAGGCAAAATAGCCAGGTGCCGCACCGGTAGAGACAACCACATTCGGTCTAACAATCAACACCAGGACGAGCATTTTAAGTGCCATCCACAACAGAGACAGTTTCGTGTCCCGGTTGCCATCAGGCACAGTGAAATACCTGTGCCCCTCAACGTCGTGCCTTGACTCTCTATCAACCGAGACAAAAGATATGCGACATCCGGCAAACGCCGGCCTCAGTCTCAGCAACTGGATCCAGTGCCCGCCACCTGACGCAACCGCGAGGACTTTGGTTTCTTTGGGCATGGCTTTTCCTTTCCTTCATGCGAATGTTTTTGGATAGATTGATATAATGAAAGCAGTGTTTCGATCTTGGCTGGCCAAAGCGCCACCTGTTCCATTTTGCGAATAGCGCCTTCCGACAATCGCCGACGCAGTTCAGGCATACTCGCCAGGGTGCGGATGGCATTGGCAATTTGCAGGCTGAAAGTCTCAGGCTCGGTTACAGTAATGCGAAAACCACAGCTATCGTCGACGACATACCCGGGCCCGCCGCGATGGGCGACAATGGCCGGCACACCGTGGCTCAACGCTTCATATATCACGCTGCCACTCGGCTCCCGAAAACTCGGGAATGCAAACACATCAGCCTGTTCATATAATGCATCCACGGCACCACGGCTGATTTGTCCGTGGAATGTCACCAAATGATCAACACCAAGCTCTCCGGCCAGTGCCTGGCAAACAGTCATTTCCGGCCCTTTGCCCGCAACGTCCAGGTGCAGGCCGGAAATGTCTTTTAGATGCGACAGGGACCGAATTAGATCACGCAACCCTTTGGTCCGCACGCCCCTGCCAACATGCAATAATCTAAGTCCTTCTCGCTCGAATTTGTGTGACAGCGGTGGCCGAACCTGTGAAACACCAAGTTCACTCATCACTTCAAATCTGCGCGGGCTGCAATGTTGCAGCAATTCCCGAACGTAGGGGGCAACACCAAGGACGGCTGATGCACTGCGATAGCTCGCTTTCAGAAACGGGTCAAATCGCAGACGAAAACGATCAATACCCCTTAAACGAGTATACCATGCTGCTGTTTCGCATTCCGACTTGAAAGCCATAGGTGTTGATAAACTTCCCCCCATTGGCCCCAAAACATATGGGATGTCAAATTGCTTGAGAGGGCTCGAAAACCGCAACGCGATCGGGGAAAACTGGTGGGCGATATCGAACTTTTCACCCTGTTTCAACAGGATGCGAATTTGCCTCCTGGCCCAACGGAAATAGCTCGGGTAAGATAATTTTGCCATTGCATTCAGCCGCTCGTGCTTGCGGGCCCATTCAGGTTCAGGGCGAGTGATCACATGCGTGCCAGGCAGTTGCTCGGATAAAGGCTTTCGCTTCGGACGCTCCATAGACAAGAGGGTCACATCAGCCTGTTTCGACAGTTCGTGTACCCACTGGAATGCGCACCAGGCTTCACCAACGTCGGTCCCGTCACAGTAAGGAGCAAGCGCAAGAACTTTTGGACGATAGGTCATTGAAAAGCCCTCCCCGATTTGGGCCAGGCTTTCAAAAAGCTGAGTGAAACACCTTTGAAGTGCAACGTGCGGTCCTTGGCCCGAGCAGCTCGCTTTAGCTTGCTAACAGTGGCCCAATAAGCAAACCGACTACTGTTAAACACAAACAGCAGAAAGAAAATGCAAAGCGCAGTTGCCAGTCCGGAGTGCTTGCGATGCAGGCGAACCGTAGCCTCACTAAGCATGAGGTCTCGCCCATAGTTCAGTGTGCCAGAACTACCGCCACCGAAATGGGTAATGTCTCCAACCGGTGCAAATGCAACCCTCCAGCCAGCTTCACGAATACGCCGACACCAGTCCGTTTCTTCGCCAAAAAAGAAGAAGTCTTCGTCGAGAGCACCAACGGCCTCTACGCACTGCTTGCGTACCATCAGGTAGCAGCCTGAAATCGTTTCTACATATTGCTCTGACTGCCGATCCCAATCAAGCATTCTATATTTTCGAAATGCGGCCACAGAACTCAGGCGATCGAGCCCCAGTGTCTGCATTGCCAAATTCAGCAATGACGGAAACTGGCTGGTACTGTGCTGCAAACTGCCATCGGCATTCAGAACACGACACCCCATGGCACCGACATGCCAATGGGCATCCATATATGCCAGGGAATTTTCCAACACATCTCCATGCACCAAGGTATCTGAATTCAGAAGTAGAACATTTGAGCCACTGGCTATTGCGATCGCCTGGTTGTTGGCAGCCGCAAATCCCCTATTTTTCCGGTTCAGGATAAGAGTTACCTCAGGGAACAGCTTCCTGACCATTTCCGAACTACCGTCCGTAGACGCATTATCGACGACGATTATTTCAAAGCTGCGCTTTTTGGGCGCAAAATCGAATACTGATTTCAAGCAATCATGCAATAGTTCGCGCGTATTCCAGTTGATGACAATAATGCTTAGGTCCATGAGAGACGCTCCCTGGGCTGAATTGAAAAAGTTTGTTGTGGTTGACTAACTGGCTGGTGCTGACGCGCTTTTGCGAGTGCCATACCGCAACCAACAAGAAAGAAAAAATGCACCATCAGCGCATTCCAGAAGTGCACCGTAAGTCCCGCGAGCACAAAACTCAGAATCGTAATGATCCATGCTTTGCGAGCGTTCTTTAGAGGAAGATCAAAATGCGCTCCATTGGCCTGCTTCCAACCTACAAGCCAAACCGCCAACGCAAGGAAAATGAAAGCTGGCAGACCATAGCGTACTGTGGTCAGGAGCCAAAAGTTATCCATGCTGGAACTCATCCATGGCGCGCGAATCCAGTCGTTCAGGCCTATACCGAACATCGGGTGCCTGCCGACTTCCGCGGTGCCATAATTCCAGATATGCACACGGTTGTAGGCACTGTTTGCACTGAAGGTTAGATAAGAAATAAATACCAATATGGGAGAGCGGTTCGAAAGCAATGTCAGTACCAGCCAAGCTGCGGCAATGATCCCCATCAGGATGCTCCAGCGGTTGGTAATGCCCTTTGTCAAGCGATCCCATCCGATTAGTCCCATTTGAAGGGCAAGAGCGGTAAAGGGCCCACCGGAAAGAGAAAAGAAAGTGGCTAGCGCAACAGCAGCCAGTCGTTTAATCGATTTATTGTTCAAAAGGGCTTCACCAAGAATGAAATAGGCGCAAGCAAAGGCGCTCGCCGAGAAGACGCCAAACAGAATGGGGTGCTCGAATGAAGTGAAAGCGCGCGTCAGTCCAAGGCGCGGCTCAATCACATGCGGACCAGCACCACCAAAAACCGCTTTAAATGGCTCACGCAAGATGTGCATGCCTGAAAAGGATTCGACAGCCGCAAATGCGAGCAAAGATACGGAAACAGTGAAAACAAGTCGGGCAACTGCAACAAAGTCCTCGTATGTGCGCACGTAAGCGCGAGCTAGCAGGTATGCACCAAATGTCTCAATGAAATATATGCCGCCAGACTCAACTCCTTCCGCAACACCCATGGCGAGAATGAGGGACAACGCAGCCCACAAACCGTGTGCAGCCATCAGGCTATCTATTAGACCCGCTGGTGTTCTGCGGTTTTGCAAAAGCAGATTGAGTGCAGGAACCAGCATGACAATCAGGGTAATCCGATAAGGGGACAACCTGAGCGACCCCAAAGAGATGGAAACCTCAGGAGGAAAAGCAAAGCTCAACACCAATATGATTACTGGCAACGCGGGCCAGCCACCGGCGGCTTGATATGTGGCCGTGCCCTTCACTGCTGCTCCTCTGCAGCAAGCCAGTTGGTTTCTTTTTCACGATAAAGCCTCCTTGCCACGATCCGTTTGAGCGTCCCGAATGTGGATTGGAGTTTGGCGCGCAAAGGTAGCGCAAGCCAGCCGTGGAAACTGTCAGCGCGCATTGGCAGTGACTGTCTGCCGGACAAACGCTGCATCACGCGGCGACCCCATACCGCACCCTTGGTTGCAACCAGATTGGGTTGAGCGTCAAACAACACTTTGGGATTTCGGGGTTCGAGGATCAGATAACCGGCGGCAACAGCACGTCGCAGCATGGTCCGACCACGCTCTGTGCGAACAATGACCAGTGACTTTCCGTGCCCGCCCTCTTCCGAGGGCGTCTGCCAGGGGTCGCCAACAGACAAATCCGCAACCTCTCCGGTATGATCTGCGCATGTCATACAACGCCACTGACGGTGTTTTTGCAGAACATTGCCCCAGCCGTCCGCATAAGTGGTGCGCGCAGAATGGCTTTGACCATTTTCCTCAGTCCAGCTGGCCACCATATCACCGGGCCAACCATTCCCCCGAAAGCGAAGCGATTGAAGTTCTGCTTCATGGGTTTTACCCAGATGATCAAGGAGCGCTTCAGTTCCCTGATGGCTTGGCGTGCCGGCACAAAATATAGAGATCGTCAGGCCCGTGTTCTGGGCAACCTCCTCACGCAACACGCCGACAGCATTAACACCTGCAATGTCACAAGGCTTGCCAACAACAACACAAGGCCCGCCCGCATCCGCCACCAGATCCAAACGATCCGCTACACTTGCGGGAGCATAGCGAGAGCCAGCTCCCGCCATCAGGTCTTGACGGGTTTTGCTTAAGCAAGCTTCGTTGAGTTTTGGGTTTTTGAGGCTCGCTTTCACATGCAGCGTGCCAGCAAATCCAGCTGATTGCATGGCGGCCAGCGATATGGCTGTAACCACCCCTCCGCTTGAGCCCGAAAAACGAATATCTTCATCTGCTGCATAGCCTTCCCATACTTCAAACACGGGCCCCCAAGCTTGGGTGACTTGGGTGGCAACGTCAGTTTCTCTTGGTGATACACTGGGGCAAGATTGCGCGAGAAAAGCGTCAAGCTCTTTTGGCAAATGCGACACGCATTTGGGACGCCGGTTTTCATCACTGGTTTCTGACATCTTGACATGCGCTGGGGCCAAAGCAGCACAGGCGCCGCAACCCGTACACAGACGATTGCTGACAATATCCTGGAGGGAGGATGGCTTCAGGTTATTCATCAAACAGTCTCCTGCGCTCTGAGTTGCGGCGCTGCATGGGGCGCACGGCGGCGATTGCGAAGGGAAAATAGCAGGCCCTGTGTGGCCCAGGCGAAGCCCTCGCCAATACAGGCCAGGATCAGGACAGTGTTCAAAGTCGCTCCATGTATCATCATGGCAATGGCCATGAGAACGAATGAAATGCGCACCAGGTTTGCCTTGAACGGGATGTCTGTTTGACCGAGCGCCTGCGCTGCAATTGATTGCGGAGCCCTGAAAAGACGAAGCATCTGCGCCACGGCAACCAACAGGATAAGACTGAGGTCTGCCTTGAAATCGTCGCCAAACAAAATCTGCAAAACCAGGTTGGCAAACAAGACGTAACCAAACGCATAGACTGCGCCAATGGCGTAAATCCAGCGATGAAATTCATTCAGGCGCTGCTGGAATCTTGTGGTCTGTGCTTTCAAGGAAGCAAAGGTCGGCAGGCCAAAAGACAGTGCCATCCGGCTCATGATCAGGATTGGCACGAGGGCCAACTGGAACATCATGGAGAAATGTGCAAATTCGTCAGCGGGCAACATGGCGGATAAAATCAAACGCTCACCCTGCATGCTCCAGAACATGGTGACACCAGTCAACAACAAAGGCCAGCCGAACCGGAGCATTTTGTTGAACTCCGCAACTTCGAGCGATGATTTATATTGAGCGTCAGAAAGCACGTGGGACAGCCCGGTATGCAAAAGAGACTGAGCTACAAGACAGGCACATATCACCTCAAGTGACGGGGCGATCAACGCAAGAAAATACATTGCTGCGAGGCCAACAACAGCGGTGAAGCCTTCAACGTAAAGGGCCGGTCGAAAGTTCAAGGACCGCTGCTTGAGAATATAGCCTTTGTGAGTGAAGCCCCGAACGAACGCGCTTGCCGCAATAGCTGCATATGCCTCTACAGGAATGCCCTGGACCTGATAAGCGCCCATCAGCAGAACAATCACCGCCAACACCACTCCGCGCAGCCGGCAGAAAAAATGTGCCGAACCGAGAGCGTGCTCGAGCATTTCCTTTTTAACCTGCAGGATGTAACGCTCTACAGCCAGATCCGTCGACATGGCAAAAAGACGGATGCTAAGGATCAGGAATACAAACTGTCCTAAGGTTTCTGCGCCCATCATACGGGCAATGATGATATTGCGTGTGAAAACGCAGGCCTCCAACAAGATTTGGTTGGACGCGATCAAACTGATCTTTCGGCTTGCTCCCTGACTAGGCATGCAAAGCCTCCCTTGGATGGGCGGCTATTTTGACAGCCGCCGAGATTACATCCATTTGATACGCCCAGCGTCGCATCACAAAAGGCAGCTGCGATTTCAACAAAGCGGCTTGCTCGTGGCGATTTTTAAAATCATTGATTAAACGATCAACCAATTCTCTGGTGTCGAGCTCGCGCAGGTCATGGACCTGGGCCCCGGCACCGCAGCAGTCAAATACGCCCGCCGCTTTCCGGCTATAAGCCATATTGGATACGGGCGTTGCGGTGGACAGTGCTGCGATGGTTGCATGCATGCGCGCACCAACGAACCAACAGGTTTGCTCAATCACTCCTTTGATTGCAGAAGGTGTTTTTGCCGTTTCCTCGATCGATATCCGGTTCTGCAGCCCTTGGCAAAAGTGCTCTTTGAGGGCTTTAGAGGCCACCAGATCACTTTCACTGCCGCCGCCAGGTGTTACATGGGGCACTAAGTGGATTTTAACGGTTTCGTTGCGCAGCATACGGCGCACCAGTTGCAACAGGGCGGCACGGTAGTCGCATCTAAGACCAAATTGTTCCGCTGCTTCGCCAGACTGGTTCCAAAGCAGACCACTTACATTGATACCAACTGTTTCTGGTGGCAGGCCGCAGGTTGGTTTGACAGATGGCAGCCCAAATGCGAGATCAACGCCCAGCCGGTGCCGGCTCTCTTCAAAATCCGCTCCCAACAACTCTCTCAAGTAGTCCAGGCTTGCGACATCCCGAGCAATGGCAAGCGTACACCTTTTAAGGATGTGCCGAGCGATGCGCCGAGACCGCTTGAACTGGAACGGGCCAAAGGTTTGGGGCAGCAAAATCAGAGGTACTTCGGCGTCAATAGCCATGAGTTTTGGCAGAATAATCTGGTCGAAACGGGCCGGACCGTAAATATCGGTAAAGCTATCACCACCACTTACATCTACGACAGCGTCGGCATTCATCATTGCCCGCAAGGCAGGTGAACTAAGCCCCATCAGCTGCCTCAGGCGCGCCTGATGCATATTGGCACTCTGGTAGACGCGCTTTCCGGCCTTGAAGGCCAGCGTTTGCAACCTGGCTAGTGTGTCATCATCCGCGACGGGATTGATACCATGACCATGATCAAAAACGGTAACCTGGTCAACGCCACGGTCGGCCAATCCCAAAATGAGGGACTGTGCCAAAGCCGTAACGCCATGATTGCCGGTGTCAGGTGCTGCGCCAGCAAGAACTATGGATGTGTGATTCTGTTTCATGCCAGCTACATCGCAACTGGCATGCCAATCGATAAATTACAACAAGTCATTGAAAAATATAAATTAATTTTAAAAATGTCCGGATTTGGATTCCCAATTTGCAAACGGCGTTTTTCAAAATCGCCAAGTTATTCGCAATTTGCAAAATGAGTAAATATGTCTAACTCTAAATACCGTATATTTTTCATACACTTAATCCATATTCTAACTTGGCATGCCCTTTGCCAACTTACCCTTAATCACAATGAATGAGGGCGCAACATGACCGCTTACATTGAAAATGACGAGACAACCAACCGCTGGCCTGTCTGGCAATTGTCAGACTGGGAAAAGAGCTCGAACGTGTCCCGCCTTTGGGGCAGGCTTCAGAGAATCGCGGCAGCTATAGCGCTGGTCGGATTGTTCCCGGTGTTCGTTGTTTTATATGTTCTGGTGAAAGGGACCAGCAAAGGTCCTTTCATATATAAACAGTCTCGTCCGGGCCGCTTTGGTCAGCCCTTTATTGCATACAAAATCCGGACGATGCGCACCGGTGCAGACACGGATCAAAAACGCGCCAGACGGGTTGATACTAACGACCCGATGATTACTCCTGTCGGCCGAACTCTGCGGGACCTCAAACTCGACGAACTGCCACAATTGGTTAATGTGATGAAGGGTGACATGGCACTTGTTGGTCCACGCCCAATTGCCTGCGCATTGCAGCAGGAACTCGAGTCCAGTATCCCCGGTTTCAGTCGCAGACTATCTGTAAGGCCAGGCCTGACCAGCCTCGCGCAGGTTTGCCTTTTTGACAACCAGGCAGACGAAAAAGTCATCGACGACTGGACAACACGATTTGAAGCAGAGCTTGACTATATCTACCGTCGCTCAGCGGCGTATGATCTGATAATTATCGGACTGACTGCTGCGTTTCTTGCCAAGAAAGTTGCCCGTCGCATTCCCAAAACAATGCTCCTTTCCATTCCACTTTTGGCTCTCCTGCTCTTAACAGCTTGCAGTGAACGATTGCCAACCCGAAGTTTCACGCGTGTTGACACCGCACTTGAAAAAGATATCCGCGCCTATGGTGACCGGGAAGACCCGGCCATCCTGGAAATCGAGCCGGTTTCCATTCCTGTAGAAAACTCGGTAGCACAAGATCCCGTGTATCGCATGGGTAGCGGTGACACACTTGCAATCAATGTATTTGGAGAGGAGGGCCTTAACGACCTCCGCGTGTCGGTCGATGGTGAAGGTTACATTCAGGTCCCGTACCTTGAAAGAATTAGGGTAGCAGGCAGAACTGTAGCCGAGATCCAGACTGTATTGAAAGAAGGCTTTGCCAGCCAGTTCCGCAACCCATGGGTTATCGTGGAGATCGAGCAGCATCGCAGTCGACCCGTGTATCTGGTTGGTCAGTTCAAGAAGCCGGGCGTGGTTTATATGCAGGGGCCGACGAACCTATTGCAGGCCGTATCCATGGCAAGCGGAATGACAGAAAATGCGCACCTTTCCGGTGCGCGGTTGTGGCGCGCCGGCGAAATCGCAGCCGTTGACATGAACGCCCTTCTGGTCGACGGCAGACCTGACCACAACATCTATCTCGAAGCCGGCGATACAATCGTTGTGCCGAGCAATTCTGACAACAAAGCTTATGTCATGGGCGCCGTTGTTCGCGCTGGAGCCGTACCCTTCAGCAATGAACCGATGACCCTTTTAAAGGCCCTTACTCAGGTCGGCGGGCCAGCCAAATCCACAGCGCTTCTCTCTCAAGTGCGTGTAATTCGCACGCACTCTGCCGTGGATGGCCAGCTAATACTGGTCAATGCAAAAGACATTCTGAAAGGCCGCGCGCCAGACCTGCAACTTCAGCCCGATGACATTGTTTACGTGCCAGACAACTGGATCGAGAACTGGAACCAGGTGATCCGGGCTGTAACACCGACTTTGCAACTTGCTGGCGGTGCGCTCCAGCCATTCGTTCAAGTTAAATTCCTGAAAGGAGACTGATTTTGTCCCGTACCCGAATTCTTTATCTTTCCACCGTTCTCTCCGCTACCTGCGCGACGAGCGCACTGGCAGGCACGGTATCGCCCGTACAATCCAGTGCCACACCGTTTGGTTTACAGCCAATTGGCGAAGTCCAACTGGCCGGGTCCGATGAAAGGGCTGCAGATTTCTCTGCCAATGATCTGCCCAGCCTCCAGGCTGTCGTGAACAACACGCTTTCCGAAAGCCAGTCGATTAACAACCTTTCCTCGATTGCTCTCGATCCCAATGATCTTGTCATCAGCGGAGACTCTAATGTGCGAGCATATTTCATCGGAGAAGGAGCAGGCTATCGCAATTCTTTGGGCGTTTACACCGGTGAGAGTTCTAACGGTCTAGACGGCGACGCAAGTCTTATCTTGCCTGACGCCAGCACTTCTCCAAGTTACTCCTATTACAATAGCGACTACAGATCGAGCCGTGCACCTGTCGCGCCTGGCGATTTTGTTGATCTCGGCAGATACTCCGACGGGACACAGCTAAATCTGTTTTTGGTATCCAATGGCGCCGGTGGCGGCACCAACACCTACTATACTGACACCTCCCTCAACAGCGATGGTATCGACCATTTTGTGGTGCTCGCAACCCCGGATAATCCCTATCTGCTTATTGGTGTGGAAGACCTGCCGGGCGGCGGTGACAAAGACTATAACGACGTTGTTGTCGCGCTAGAGGTAGGCCTGGCCACAACAAAAAACCTGATGGCAAAAGCAGTTCCCCTGCCCGCACCCATCGCGGCGCTTTTCGGCCCAGTCCTGTTCGGAGTAGTGTTGGCCGCGAAGCGCCGCCGACGGAAAGGTGATGATGCAGCTGTCCCTGCATAGCATATATATCAGCGCGCAAGCGATTGGTGCCGGGCTTTTGCTTGGACCTTTTGCTGTTGCCAGTTTGCAAAGCGAACGTTGGCCAATCCTCGTCCTTTCCTGTTTAAGCATCGTGCTCATTTCCGGAAACACTTCGATTGTACGCGACCGACCTGTTGGAACGACATGGATGGCACCTGTGGCGCTTGCCATGTTGATTTTGGGGTTGGTGCTATCGGTCAACAAACTATTGCTGATCGCCGGCATACTCTTGCTGACATCGGTTTTCCTGACGAAGATGCCGCTGCCACGGTGCCGCTCAATAGCGATCATTGCCTGCGCATGCCTGATGGTGCCTCTGCCCGCCGCCCTTGAAACCGAACTGGCAACATCCCTGGCTTATATGGAGGCGTCGATGTTTGTCGCTATCGGGCAGGCAATGAATCTCCCGGTTCGATTGTCAGGAGCTCAGATTTTCTTTGAACATTCGGTGGTTACCATCAACCAGGACTGCAGCGGCACGCTTTTGCTAATACCAGCTCTCCTTGGCTCGATCACAGCTGCAACCCTCTCAAGAAAAACCCGATGTGCTGTCATCGCGATTTCACTGGCCCTGCCGGGTGTCTTACTGATCAATCTAGTCCGGCTCGCAATTGTACTTGGCTTGCTGGCAAACGGGAACAACGAGCTCGCGGATGAATGGCACGACATTTTGGGCTTCAGCGCACTGGCATTTTCGTGGGTTGCGCCTCTTTGGCTGTTTGCCGACCTGGAAGCTTTCAACCACCGGAACACACCCTGGATTGCCCTTTCTCGTGCCTTGCCTCCACTCCTGATTGGCGGCCTCGCAAGCGTTGCAATATCCATGAGTGACAGTAACAGGAGCGCGCCGAAACTGCACTTGCCTACCTATGTTTCGGGCTGGGTCGCGGAGGATTTTGAAATTCCCCCTGAGGAAATCCGAATTCTCAATGCAGATCACGTCAGCAGGCGTCGTTACACGTCGGAAAATGGAGAATTTCTGCTGACCATCATCTATCACGGTGATCCAGGGGTCGGGCGTGAACATTCAAGTGAACGATGCTTTAGGGCGATGGGTTGGCAAGTTGAAAAGCATGACAACATGCCTGTTGAAGATGCAAACCTTTTGACATTTCTCACCGTGTCGTCAGGCGGGCACCGACAGGCAGTCGTCGAGTATGAAGCTGAATACACAAAGAGTTCAGGAGGCCTCCTGCGAATACAATTGGTTACCAGCCCGGAACTTACGAAGCGCCAACAGCAAGACCTGATCCTGCAATTTACCAAAAAAACTTTGGGAGACGAGACGTGAAGAGACTTCTGATCTTTGGGCTGTTTGTTCTATGCACTGGTGCCAGTCTGCTGGGTTTCCTGCAATACAAGGTCCACCGCAAATCTGTCTGCGCTGCTTGGCTGCAGGAGGCACAGTCTGCTGAACAAGCAGGGTATTATGCTGACGCAATTGATCAGCTCACATTGTATTTTTCGGAAAAGAACTGTCGAAGCAAAAGCGATCCCGGTGCCATTGAAATTCTTGCCAGAGCACGACCAATGGTACCATTGCCAGGCGGTGGAGAACTGGCGCAACAACTCTCGCTCTCCCGCTTGGGGTGGAGGCTGGAACGCAATGCAGAATTTCAGCTGACGCAAGCGAAAGCTGCACTGGCCCAAGGTGATTGGCTCTCGGCGTCGAAACTCACCGCCAGTTCATCATCCGGGCAGTCAGCCCTTATCCGTATCGCGGCGCTGGTAAGACTTAAAAACTGGAAAGAGCTGCAAGGCTTTGTTGACGAAATGGATACGATGTCATTGTCTCCGTTTCAAAACGCCCTTTTGAAAGAACTGCTGATAAATTCGCCTGTGACAACTCCGTCACAACCTGTAAGGTCGGACATAACAAGTTTGGCGAAAGCTGCCCTGCGCGGCGGCACAGAAGATACCCAATCTCTTGCGCGAAGTGTGAAATCGTTGCTAACCAATGACGACTTGACGATCGCAACTGCCCTGCTCGCTGCATCCGGCAGGAACGACATCGTTACCTCATTGCTGGATCAGCCGGAGCGACCGCTTTCACAAGCACTTCTAAAGCGACTTGCCTTCCAGTATTGGTCGAAAAAAAACTATCCAGCCTTGACGAACATGCCAGCCAGAGGTGCAGAGACGCCGCTGAAGGCTGATATACTGCTAATGATCTGTCTGGCAGAAAGAGAACTTGCGAAGCGCTGCTCCGTCAATTTTGACGTAGCTGACTACAGCAGGCGTTATGGGGATTATGCAGCTGGACACTGGGGCAATCTGTTCAAACTGCTGGGAAACTGGGCCACTCCGGCACACGAAATTGTTGATGCACTGGTGACCATGGGGGACCTGATCAGTAAAGGGCCTGTAGCTTATCAGCTTTTGTCATCGCTTTATCTGGAACTGGACGAGCCTGAACTGGCGTCCCGGTTCGAGCGCGCGGCCATGATGTTCGGCCTCACACCATCCGGGAAATGGCACCGGTCATCCATTCCTGCCTGGACCAGCCGCTTGAACGAAGGCTATCACCCAACCGCGAGACAATTGGCAGATCTTGAGGAAGCAAGCCCGGATCAGGCAATCCTCTGGCGCCTGGTAAAATCTCGCCTGGCCCTCTCAAAGGGCACCGATGAAGGAGCAGCAGAAGCACTTCGTATCATTCGACCGGTCCTCGGCTGGGCCCCTGAAGTAGCAACCGCACAGCTTCTTGCTGCGTCGAGCACAGCTTACTTTGGCGATCACGAAGCGGCCTATGGGCATCTAATGAATGCCGTCAAAGCAGATACTGCAAGCGCGATTGCCGCGCTTCGCCTGAGTTTACATTTCTACAACCAGAAGAACGGACTTACGGCAACAGAATTAAATCACTGGTGGGAATCCATTTCCCGTACTGAAGTTGGTAACAAAGAAACCGAGATGACAGAGGCAAAATCGAGGCAACTCCTTGTTGAACGCGCCTTGATACTTGCTGCCATTGCAGAACAAGAGAAAGATGAGTTACTCGCCAAAAACGCCTATCGGTCCATTCTGAAAAAACAACCAGATCACCATGTAGCCATGAACAATCTGGCTGTATGGCTTGCCAAAGACGAGCGCCAACTGAAGGAGGCGAGAAAACTGACGTTGACCGCGATCGCGCTAGACCCTTCACAGAGAGAGTATCTTTTGACCCTCAGGGATATCGATCGTGCGCTGGAGCAGGTCGTTGAAAGCTGAGAGCTTCTAGACCCAGTTTTCCTTTTTTCGGTAGATGGTCGAGGGGCTCACATCAAGAGATTGAGCCGCTTTGGGAATGCTACCGTCAAATATCGCAATACGGTCTTCAATGGCCTTGCGCTCTATCTCGGCGAGCGTGCCCATCAAATCCCCCGATGCAGAAGATAGTGCAGAAGGTGACGCCGCAACCGAGGCCACAACATTTGATGCGCCTGAAAGGGGTTCATGCTGTGCAACCAGGATGTCCGTCTGGCCTTCGAGGGCGGGGAACATATCTGGCGTCACCACATCACCGTCTTGCAGAACGGCGATGTTTCTAATGGTATTTTGCAGCTCGCGAACATTTCCGGGCCAATTGTGCGCCATCATCAGAGCCTGGGCTTCGGGCGAAAAATCGTTAAGTACTTTGCCTTCTTCGTTGGCGAACTGCCCAAGAAAACTACGAGCAATATCTATAATGTCACGGCCGCGTTCGTTCAGAGCCGGCAGTGCAATCGGTACAACATTCAGGCGGAAATACAGGTCTTCCCTGAAGCGGCCGGCACGCACCTCTTCGAGAGGATCCCGATTGGTGGCACAAATAACCCTGACGTCCACTTTCTGTGGCTTTGCAGACCCTACGGGCTGCACTGTACTGGTCTGCAGAAAACGCAGTAATTTTTTCTGAAGTCCGAGGTCCAGCTCGCACATTTCATCAAGAAAAAGCGTGCCGCCCTCGGCCTCCCGTGCGGCACCCAACCTGTCGGCTATGGCACCGGTGAAAGAGCCTTTCAAATGTCCGAAAAGCTCAGACTCCAGCAGGTCTTGGGGAATTGCTGCACAATTTAGCGGTACGAATGGCTTGCTGGCTCTTGGGCCCGCCTTATGGATGGCTTCCGCGCATAATTCCTTACCGGTTCCCGAAGCGCCGGTAATGAACACTGTTGCCTTGGAGGGTGCGACATTCTCGATCGTCCGATACACTTTTTGCATGGCGACGGAATTGCCAATGAAATCATAGAACGCCCCTTCCTGGGTTTCGTGCCGCAGAACTTCGACTTGCTGGCGAAGCTGAACGCGCTCCAGCGTGTTATTGACCGTTGTTACCAGGCGGCTTTCGGAAAATGGCTTCACCAGATAGTCAAGCGCGCCCAGCTTCATGGCACGCACAGCGTTACTGAGCGAGGCGTCTGCGGTGATAACGATAGCAGGTGTCTCCATGAGGGTGCCGCGCAGTTCTTCCAGATAAGCCAGACCGTCGCCATCCGGTAAATTGAGGTCAAGGAGAAGTAGATCAAACTCCTCGCTCGCTTGCGCGGCACGCGCAGAAGCCAGATCTTCTACCGCACGCGTGCTGAGGCCGGCCGCTTCCAGATGTTTTGCAAACAGCATCGACATGGATAAAACATCTTCAACGAGCAAAATTTTTCGTTCTTTCAGGCTCATCAAATTGTCCTTCCGTTTTCAATATCCGACTTGATGCCGTTCAACGCTGCGATGCCGGCAGGTAACAGCTGGAGAATTTCGTCCACCACCACCTGACAAGTCGCGGTATTTCCCTGGCGGGCGGCTTCACTTGCGTCCGATGTCAGGTGCTGAATTTTCACCAAACCAAAAGTGCCGCCAACGCTTTTTAACCGGTGGGCAATTTCACCCATCTGATGATGGTCTTTGGAATCGTATCCAGCCTTAAGGGCTTTAAGCCCATCCTCCAGATCAAGCGTACACTGGTTAAGCAGCATCAACTGGCTCTCTTCGTCAAGCGCACGCAGCAGATTCGCAACCAAATCGCCGTCAAAGTCCGGGTGCTGTGTTGATGAAGTCATGGTCTGTCCCTGGCTATCGTGATCAACTGTTTCCTGAAGACTTTCGAAACTTGCTTCAATCGCCTGATGAAGATCGTGACGGTCAAATGGCTTGGTGACAATGCCTATCATGCCTGCCGCCTCAAATTCTTTGCGATCTGAATCCATGCCATGGGCAGTCAGTGCGTAAATCGGGGGAGCAACATCTTCACCCAGTTCTTCGCAGATGCGCGCTGTTGCTTCAATTCCGTCCATTTCCGGCATGGCAATATCCATGAATATGATATCGAACCGGTGCTTTCGCACTGCATCCAGTGCTTCAACACCATTGTTGGCAATTGAAACCCGGCATCCAAAACCCTCCAGCGTCATCCGGATCAATGTCTGGTTTGTCGGAACATCTTCCGCGACCAACACCCTTGGCTTGCGCCCAAATCGCTCATCAAACGGCTCAAGCGTTGATGCCCCGACAGAGCGCTGTTTTTCGGGCACCTTGGCAGGCGTCAGTGGTAATTGCAGCCAGAAAGTTGCGCCATCACCAGTGATGCTCTCAACACCGGCTTCACCGTCCATCAGCTCCGCCATCTGGCGGCATATGGCCAACCCCAGCCCTGCGCCGTCACCGATCTGGCGCTTGTGAGAACCCACTCTGGTGAACTCCGTGAAAAGCTGCGCCTGGTCCTCGTCGCTCAGACCCTTGCCAAAGTCACTCACCGAAAACCGAACCATACCCTTGGGCCCTGCGGGCGCTGCACGCAGCACAATCCTGCCCGGTGCATACTTCAGGGCGTTTGACAGGAAGTTGTTGAGGACCTGCCGGATTCTGGCGGGGTCACCCCAGTACGCCTTCTCCATTGCGTCGGCCAGGTCAATTTCAAGCGATGCGCCTTTGGCCTGCATGTGCGGGAACCAAAAAGCCTGCAGCGAGGCAACCAGTTCTTTAACCGAAAAGACGGTGGGTTCGACCTGCAGGGTACCCGCCTCGGAACGGGCAAAGTCAATCACGTCGTTAAGCAGTGTTTGCAGAATTTGACCACTGTCCCGTGCCATGCCCACAAGGGCACCGGCGGCCTCTGGCAACACCTCATCCTGAAGAAGGTCCAGGCTGCCCAGTATGCCAGCCAGCGGCGTGCGGATTTCATGGCTGATCGTCGCAACAAACCTGGACTTCAGCGCGCTGGTTTCTTCGGCTTTCTCCTTGGCGGCTTCCAGTTCCCGGGAAAGACACGTCAACTCGTCAACTTTGGATTCAAGCTCCCGGGTTCGTGCGGTTGCCTCATGTTGCGCATAACGTTCGGCGATTTTTGCGCTGGTATAAAAAGCAACAGTTTCCAGTGTTTCAAGGTGGTTGGAGTTAAAAGCTCCAACTTTGGGGTCTTCGCAGTCAATGACGCCGAGCAATACGCCGTTATGGACCATCGGCACGCAGACCTCGGAGCCACCCGGCGCAATATCGGCAATATAGCGCTCGTCTTCGCTGACGTTTGCAATCAACGCCGGCTTCAGGGTCGCGGCCACGGTTCCGGTAATACCTTCGCCAAGAGGGATCGAAAGCGGGTTCAGGATTTTATCCCCGGCGGGGTTTTTGTGCGCGATGGCAGCTGACTGCTTTATGCAGTGCGTTTCGGGCTCATAAATATAAACGACGCAGTCTGCAAAGCCCAGACGCCCAACAACTTTCCGGGCGACATACCAGGCAAGTTCTTCAACGGATTCGATTTGCGTGATCGCAAGCGCAAAGTCTGCAAGAACTTGAAGATATAGTCCTTTGCCAGCGTTGGAGGCTTCAAGGTTTTTCTTGGCCTGATAGAGCGCCGCACTTTTTTCCTCAAGGATTACCTCAGCCTCGTGTCGTGCACGCAGTTCCCGGGCAAGCTTGCGCTCGAGGATTTCAATTCTGGAACTCTTATTCACTGATCGGCTCCAGAGGGAATTTTACTTTGTCTCCCGACTGGAATTTTTCACCCAGCTGTATGGAGTCGCCAAAGTCCCTGAGGCAGGCTGAGGCAAGCCCTTCAGCGACAGCGGCAAGCGGACGGTGGGACTGATACACCAGAAAAGCCGGCGCGCCATTTTGCCATTCAACGTAAATTTCCGGGGGCCTCGCGTCTGGATATAGCTTTTTCACTTCCTCATGGATGTGTGTACCCACCTTTTCGAGAAAGACGATGCCGCTTTCAACGCCAGTGAAATAGGCAGGAAAGAGGTCCTTAAAACGGAACAGCAACAGCTCGCCGAATTGCCGGGCAAGGTCTTCAGGCGAGGCATCAAGCTTCGCCGCGACAAGTGTGTGGATTTTTGCAAAGTCGGAAAAGGAGTAATTACCCACGCTGGTGTAGGCACCGGTAATATCGCCTTCCAGATCACTCAGGACCTCGTCAAGAAGTGCTTCTCCTGCCTTTTCTACAGCAAAATCAAAATATTCCGTGAATAAAATCCCGCGCATATCACCATCTCCGCTGTTATCAATTTGCAAATGCATTCTGCAAAGCCGGTGCCATGAGAGCTTTGCACTATTGTAGGCTTTTTTGCATCGATATGGCCGATTCTGGTGAACATCATTGCATTATGCATTCGCATTTTGCAAAAACCCTTTGCAGAATGCAATGATACGGGACGGTTTCAGCGCTTGAGCATGTTCAGTTTCTCCGTACCGCAGGCAAACCACTTCGAAGTGTGCCGCACCGAATGAACCCCCTGACAGGAAATTAGCTGGCATACCCTTTGCGTTACCAAAGATGCCAGGACAATGATTGGGGTCAAAATGAACGGCATCGTTTCAAACAACTATGTTTCAAATTACACACCGCACGGCCAGCTGGCCGGGAGCGGCCAGCAATCCAGCGCAAACAGTGGTGCTGAAAAGCCGACATATGAACCGGCCATCAATGTCACCTTGTCTCAGGCTGCCCAGGCGGCGTTGGCGGGTGAGCAGCATGGCGGATCGGCAGAGGCCACCCTCAACAAACTGAAGGATCTGCTGGAACGTCTGGGGCGAAGCTCGCCGCTGGACGGTGACACACTGGCGGTAGATTTATCCGGCTTCAGCCGCGGGGAAATTTTTGCCATCTCCAGCAACAGCGGCAATATGTTCTCAGAGGAAGAACAGAAGGCTGCACAAATTGACCTTGATGAAAGACGGGATGCCGCCCTGAAGGGTGGATATGCCGTGATGAGCGTAACCGGCAGCTATACCGATCTATACGAAAGTGCGCTTGAATATCTTGAAAGTGCCGGCAGCGAAGAGAAGAAAACAACCAGCTGGCAGGCGCAGTACAATGCCCTTAAGCAGGCAGAAAAGTATCTGGATGAAAACCCCGGCATCGCCCCGCGTGGCATAGCCAACGACCCTGTTGCTGACTATCTTGAACGCACAACAGACGGCAAAACATCCACAAATGACAATATTAACGGGGTCACAGATGAGGCCCGCAAAGTTCTGGACAGCATCAATGATGCACAGGGGCGCATGGACAGGCTG
Source organism: uncultured Kordiimonas sp. (assembly GCA_947503625.1). Lineage (GTDB taxonomy): Bacteria > Pseudomonadota > Alphaproteobacteria > Sphingomonadales > Kordiimonadaceae > Kordiimonas. The sequence goes on from CANNEK010000002.1 coordinate 338,578, forward strand.
TCCGGTTTTGGTAGCAGGGCCCTGTCTGCCATTGCCCTCAATACATCCGACCAGTTCAGCAACAGCGAGGCCATGGCCGCAAAGCACGAGATGAAATCGCGCGTCAGGGCCAACGTACAGGGTGCCTTTCAACTGGCAGGCATGAGCGGAGACCCGACAGCGTTTTCAAAGCGATTGATCGCGCAGTATTCGTCCATGAGCGCCGCAGAAAGGGAAGCCGGAGGCCTTGACGGGAACTATTATGATGCGATCGTAAAAAATTACGAGACATCGCTTCGGATATCCCAGGCCTTTAATACAGGCCCATCCAGCGGCGGCACGGCGAGCTTGCTTAACTTTCTGTAGAAGCTCGCTTTTGGAGACCGGGCGAGAGGCCGGGCAAAGCCCTCGCGTTGCCGAACGAGAACCGTAATGGTAACTTCCGCCCGCGACTGGCTTTCAGGAGAATGAAATGACCTCACTTGGCATACAGCGGCTTCTCGGGGCCGTGTTTATCGGGCTTGGCGGATGGGCGCTCCTGTTCCCGGCCTACGTTGAACGCATTGGATTTACCAGCGATCATTTCATGGGAACGGCAGCGAGCGCGGTATTGATAGGCTGCTTTGGAGCCCAGGCATGTTTATGCGGCATCGTCATTGCGCTTTCACGTTTTCGCCCGATTACGTTCATGGTGTTTGGATTGGCGGGTTCCATTCCCTTCTTTATCTTCAATTTCTATTTTGTTTTCGTCGTGAAGATGTTCTCGAACTGGATGTTGCTGGACTTTGTCGGAAACGCTGCAATTCTGGCGTTATGTTTGACTGGATATCGCAAGTTAAAGGCTGAGGAAGAATCTGGAGAAGAATTGGCGGCTGGCAATTGACCCTGTAACTCATCAATCTTTCGATGTGTCCTCAAGCAGGAAATCCGCTGTGACCCCGAGCACGTCGGCCAGCGCTTTCAACTCATAGTCCGTGACGGTCCGTTTGCGCAGTTCAATTTTGGAAACCTTCGACTGGTTAATATCCAAACCATGATTTACGTCCAGCGCTGCAGAAACATCAACTTGACCCATACCACTCTTTAAGCGCGCTTCTCTAATTCTCGGTCCGCAAATATTGGCCTTCATAGCATCTGCTTTGGTTTGCCATAGCTTTTTAAAAGGTCGGTGAAGGCTTCACCAATCCATTGGCTCACTCGGTGTCGCAGTGCTTTCGCCAACTACTCTATTCCTTGCACGGGTAATATCAGTTATCAGCTTTTTATCTTCTGTAGCTCGCTGATGATGTCGTGTGAATCAAGGTCCAATGCTTCGGCCATGTCCATCATTTCCACAACATCGATACGGCGGATACCTCGTTCCATTTTTGAGATATCTGGCTGACTGATATCAATTTTCTTACCAAGGTCCCCCTGTGACATTTTCTTGGACTTTCTGCCTTTGGAAAGTATCTCCAGCATTTTTTTGTACCTGTCGGTGAATATCGATGCCGTCATAGGAAACCCTCAAAAAAGGGCACCGTATTGCTGATGTCGAAATATGCGAAAATCGCATATTTTTAATTGATAATAACGTTGAAAATGCTATGATGTTTTCGCTGCCAAACGGCAGCAGGCGTTTAGAACCGCCCTATCAAAGTCGGCCCACTCCCGGTATGAGTGTGGTGCAGTGTTGCCCGAACGGGCTGCATACAGACGATCTGTGTGCTACCCTTATGGACACATGATCCTTTCCCTATGTCGGGGGTGGTGCTGGAATACAATACCCGCAAGGGAAATACAGCCCACACGACTTTGACGTGGTTCTAAGCGCCCGACGCCAGGGGTTTGCCTTGCCCAACACCATTTGGGCAAGCCCCGGTACCGCATGTATTCGTGGACAAACGGGGGAAGCACCATGAGCGAGCAACCAGTAACACAAACCCAGGAAAGCGGACCGGGCGGTGGCGGCATGGCCGCCGGGCTGGAGGCGGTGATGTACCGCGCGCTAAGCTCTGCAAGTTCCATGAAGGCCTTTCAGGATCAGGTTGCCGCCTTTCTGGATTCGTGGGGGTTCAACAGTTTTTCCTACCAGCTGGTGGGCGCAGACCACAAACGGCTGACACCACCCAAAAGCGTGATGACCACCCTGCCCGCCGACCTTCTGGCGGCCTACCGGGAAGCGGACTTTCACCTGTGGGATGTTGCGCTTGATTATGCCTTTCATAACAAACGCGACGTTTTCTATTCAGACCTGCAGGCCGAGCTGAAAGCTGGCCCCCATGAAACAACCGCCCGGCAGGTTAATCAGGAAATATTCCAGCTTTACCGGTCATTCGGCTATCACGACTTTTACCTGATCCCGGCGGGTCGCGGCGGCACCAGCGCTCTGTTTTCAGTGGCCGACCGTGACAGCGACCCAACCACCCTGATGGCGAAAGTGGCGCGCAGCAATTACGGCGAAACAGACATTCAGTAAGCGACAGGTGTGCAGGTGGAAATGGAGCTCGGCGCAAGCGCGAATACACAGATTCCTGCGATTGAAAATCAATAATTCCGCTGCATACTAAAGTAATCTGTGCCATTAAGGGCGCGTATACAGGGATACGATGCAGCCATCCAAGTGCCGCACACAAAAACAAAAAACGCACAGGAACTGAAAAGTGCAAAGAAATAGAAACAGGCCATGAACGTTTCAAATCCAGAAAAACACATACGTCAATCAGGTGTTTTGCAACAAATTACCACCCCGGCAGAAACCGCTGCCGTGCTTTGTGTCTGTTACCCGGACCCGCTGGAAGAAGTTGCGCGCCGCGCTGCGGCTGAAGAAGCCGACGGTGCTGACAACCAGACATTCTGGTCCTCGGTGAAAAAGCTGATAGCGACCCGAAGCTGAAGAACTCTGAAAGCCGCAAAACTCTGAAAGCCGGAAAACTCTGAAAGCTGCAAAGAGCTGGCAATTCGGCCTCACACCATAATTCGACCTGCAACCCGTCAAAAGCAACCGGCATGAACGCCGGTCTTTGTGCTTCCATGCCCTGTCTTGCCCTGTCTGCCCACGCCAGTCCGAAAATCCGCCTGCCTCGCCACACCAGCGTCACAATATGTGGATAAGGTCACACTCTGATCAATACTACTATAAATGGTTTTATATTAAAATTTTGCTCGTTATGCGATATTTATTTGAGCTAACTGCCTGTTTGCATTAAGAGTGGAATATCGGTGGGGCTACGGTTTCAAACACTAAACCCGGTACCTGTCGACTGATGAATATGTACGTTGAAATGGCTGGCTTCTCTTAGACGGTATCGTTAGCTGAAGACATGATCGCAGGGGCACAAGGTCCAGACCCTGCTGGTGTCACCGTTTATGACATCTGTTTCACTAAATCACGACGTTGGTTGGTTCTGTTGAGGCAACCGACTTCGGTACGCTGATGGGAAAATCGGCTATGTTGGACCTTGTACACCTTCAGGACAGTATCGCCAGGATACAACGGGCGAAATCCCTGTCCGCTCTTCACACAACTTTCACTGAGGAAATCGCTGCTCTTGGTTTTGACAAACACACCTGTCTGTCGCTTGTCGATATGAATAACCCGCCACCCTCTGCCATTCAGGTATTCCGGTTTCCAGAGCAATGGGTCGAGCGCTACAAGGCCAAGGAATACTACAAACACGATGTCGTGCTGAAAACCGTGCTCAAAAACACCGGTCCCTATGCCTGGCACACGCTCGACAGGTCGGACAAACGCAATCGCAAGATATTCGCCGAAGCCAAAGAATTCGGCATATCGGATGGTATGACAGTGCCCATCACCCTGCCGGGGCATTATCCGTGCAGCATTAATATGGCGGGCGATCATGTTGATGTAGATCCGCTCAACTATCACATCATGCATTTGCTGGCGGAATATTACTTCCTGAAAATCATCGAGCTGGCCGGAGAGGGCAAAAAACTGTTTGATCCGCCAGAGCTAACCCCCAGAGAGCGGGAATGCCTGATCTGGATGGCGAAGGGAAAAAGCGATTTCGAAATCGGGTGTATTCTGTCGATTTCCTCACGCACGGTGAATGGCTATATTGAAAACATCCGCAAAAAGTTTGATGTCAGCACCCGCACACAGGCCGTTGCCCTGGCTGTTTCAGGCGGCATCATCGTACCCTGACGCCGGTTCGTACCCTGACTTTGGCTTACCGATTCTGTCCTCATGAAAAAACAACCTGCGCAAAAACAGGTTCTGTACATCGTACCGGTGGATAAATTCCGCTTAAAATACTGATTTAAATGATCTTTTTTGCACACCCGTATTTTTACGGGTTTCCCGTCACTCTCCTTTTTCGTCATCCTTCCTGCTGAAATATTACTTTTGGGGGTAATGGGATGATTGAAATCGTCACAAGGTTTAACCGGCAGGCGTTCGCCAGCCAGATGGAACAGATGTTCCGCCAGAGATATTCGGTGTTTGTCGAGCAATTGAACTGGGACCTTCCGGAGGCAAAGGATGGTCTTGAAGTCGACGAGTTTGATACCGACGATACCATCTATCTTTTATCGATCGACAGAAAGGGCCGACTTCAGGGCTCGAAACGCCTGAACCCGACAATGGCACCGCATCTGATGTCCGGGAAATTTCCCCATCTCGTCGAGGGTGAGGTTCCGCGCGGGCCACACATATGGGAAAGCTCGCGCTCCTGTATTCCGGCATCAGGCAGAGGCAACGGCGTGATCGGCCAGCTGTTCCTCGCGATGGTGGAAACAAGCCTGCTTTTTGGTGTCCGGCAAATCACATTTGTTGCAGGGATGGATTTCTACCAGACGATTATACGCGCCGGTTGGGGCCATGTGCCACTGGGATACCCGCAGCCCGACGCGTCCGGTGAAGATAATATTGCCGGCAGCCTCATCATCGATCCCATCGCACTCCATAACATGCGCCGGAAATACGGAATTATGCAACCTGTCGTGAACACGGCGGCAGCCAGCATCGCCGCCTGACAAGGCAGCGTAACCATACTGCAAAGGGACAAAAAAACGGACGGTGTCAGGCAATCGCCGCTGCAACAACCAAAGCAGAGGCAGAAAACGGATACAGGCATGTCAATCAACGGTTCGAACGGAGACATTACAACACTTGAGGGCACGGACTGGATATGCAGGCCAACCCTTCGCTGTGATCTGCGCGGCTACCCGCCTTCCATGCCTCTGGGTACCCTGAACGATATATGGCCGGTAGGGCCGGGCACAAAGTGCCAGCGCCTGTCGGCAACAACAGGAGACCGCGCCATACTTCCGCAGGCGGAGGACAAAACCCCGTGAACAAACCCGACAAGCTTCCGTTTGAGAGTATGTACGAAGTGCGCGGCCTCGCCAAAAAGCGCACGCATCCCGCTCCCCGTCCACACGCCATATTCCCCGGCACCATACGCCCGGACAGCAACGATAAAAATAGCGAAGACACGAATACCGACGTACCAGCCAACCCGGGATGCCTGAAAAAAATCACCTGGGCCCGGCTCTGCAAGCTATACGAACTGAATGAAAGGCTTATGGATGATGCGCTGCAACGACTGCACGCAGAGCCTCTTCTCTACAGACCATTCCAGCTGACCCGGAGGCCGGGACAACCGGCAGCAGGAGCCCGGATTCTGGCCCTGGGCAGGTTTTTCAGCCATATCGCAGGCCTTGGCGGCAGGGACCGCACCCGGCGGCGTGTACGCGCCTGCAACCGATGGCTTTTTTACATTCGCTTGTGCGAAGGCGTGGCACTCACCAACACCGATACCGAATTTGCGCATCTGCAGATGCTCTATGCCGCGCGGAAGTTTGGCGCCCTGCGTGCCGCGTTGAGACAATATCATGACCGGCGTTTCAAGAGCCTGCCGTGCGTGATGAAACTGATTTAGAGAGCACCGCACAAATCCCCAGACAGAAATCGAGGAACAGCAATATGCAGACACCGTTAAATGACCGACACCCCGGCGAAGACTGGGACAACAATCAGGTCTATAACAGCATTAAAGCTCTTGTGGTTTCCCAGGGCCTTGCACCCGGAACGCGGATTCGTCTTGAACCGCTGGCAGACCAGCTTTATGTCAGCAACACGCCGGTGCGGGAAGCCCTGATCCAGCTCGCCGCCGAGCGGCTGATCAGCGATGTCCCAAATGCGGGGTTTTTCACCAAGAAGGTATCTGAATCGGAAATGCAGGACCTGTGCACCCTGAGCCAGTTCATGCTTGATTGGGCGCTCAGTGTTATCCGTTCCGGCGGCCAGGTGCCGGGCATGCTGAAACCGCCCGGCGTTTTCGATATCAGCGAGGCGACACCCACTTTCAGCCCACAGGCAACAGTGGAAATGATGGACGAGCTTTTTACCCACATCGCACGACAGTCGGGCAATGCGGATGTCATTCATATCGTTCGCAACATCAATGAACGCACCCACTATCTTCGGCTGAAGGAAGCCGAACTGATTGACGACATAGAAGAGCACCTGCGCCTTCTCTGTCGCATCTATTTTCGACAGGACATGAAAAAACTGAGGCAGGCCCTCACCCGGTTTCATGAGAAACGTCGCGCAATGTTGCCGGATGTTGTGCGCCTGATCAGGCTGGCCCAGACAGCATCTCTGTCCGGCAACAGGCGCGACGGCACGAGCGCATCGGCCTGACAGCCCGCACCATGGCCTGACAGTAGTTTTATTCTTTTAGACGGAGTTTTGACCGCCGTGAGCAACCCATTGAAACATGCAGTAAATCTGGCCCGCGCGGAAGCAGATGGTTTCGTCAGGCGGCGGCTTTTTCTGGCGCTGGTTCTGGTGCTTTTCACTGCCGCACTCGCGGCGCTTGCACCGGTCGCGCTTAAATACGCCATTGATGTTCTGGACAGCGGCCAGCCGCTGAGCCTTCATCTGCCGCAATTACCCTGGATCGACTTTCTGGTGGATACCCCTTTCATCCTTGGGCCGGTCGCCCTGATCTCGGTGTATCTTTTGGGCCTATGGGTGTCGAGGTCGCTTGGCGAACTTCGATGGTTTTTATATGGAACTGCCGATCAGCGGCTACATCGAAAACTAAGCCAGCGCCTGTTCAGTCATGTGATCAAACTGCCGATGAGCTTTCATCTGGGCCGCAAAACCGGTGCGCTGAATCAAACGCTTATACAGGGCCTTTCCGGCTACAGCATTCTTCTGAACCACACGATATTTACCGTGCTGCCGGTGCTGGTGGAAATCGCCATCATCGGAACTGTACTGGCCTTCTTTTTCAGTTTTGAGTTCCTGGCAATCCTGTCAGTTTCAGTTCTTGCTTACAGTGCGGTATTCGCCCTTGGTGTGAAACAGATTATTGGCCCCAGCCGTGCGGTATCGTCAGCGCAGGTTGACGCCTATGCCAACCTTACTGACAGCATCCTTAACACTGAAACGGTGAAATATTTTACCGCGGAACGCCGTGTGAACAACCGGTACGGCGCGGCTCTTGCCAGATCGGAACGGCAGTGGGCGCGGTTCTACTGGCGCAAGTCGATGAACGGTATACTGGTTGCGGCGGTTTTTGTCATATCACTGGGAGCAGCCGTACTTATGGGTTCCCGCCAGGTGATGAGCGGCGCCATGACGGTTGGTGATTTTGTTCTCGTCAACGCCTACATGCTGCAGATCGTCCGGCCGATGGAAACGCTTGGTGCCGCGTTCCGCGACATTGCATACGGATTTGCCTTCATTGAAAAAATGACTGAACTGATGAGCCGAAGAACAGAACGCGACGATACGGGGATTTCCGAAGTCAGCAAAGACGATACTGGGGGCTACGATGTCAAAAAGCCTGCGCCCGCTGGTGCAGGTGAACTGGTATTTGATGACGTGAATTTCTCCTATTTGTCCGGCCATCGTGTGTTGAACAATATTTGCTTTAGGGTAGATGCAGGAAAAACGGTTGGTATTGTTGGCGGTAGCGGCGCGGGAAAATCATCAATCATCCGTCTTCTGATGCGCCTTTATGAACCTGGCAACGGTGCAATATACCTGAACGGTGCGCCGACGCTGGACATGCCACTCGAAAAACTCCGCAGCGCCATTGCCATCGTGCCTCAGGACACCGTGCTCTTCAACGATACTATCGCCTACAATATCGGCTTTGGCAGGGAGGGCTGCTCGCAACCAGACATCGAGGAAGCGGCGCGCCTTGCCAACATCCATGACAGGATACTCGCCATGCCCAAGGGGTATCAAACCATTGTGGGCGAGCGCGGCCTCAAGTTGTCAGGCGGCGAAAAGCAGAGAGTTGCCATCGCCAGGGCCGCTATCAGAAAGCCACAGGTATTTGTTTTTGATGAAGCCACGTCATCTCTGGATACGCACACCGAGAGGGTCATTCTGGACAATCTGATCGATGTATCAAAAAACAGGACAACGCTGATCATTGCTCACCGCTTGTCCACCGTAGTTCATTCCGACGAAATACTGGTTCTGGACCATGGACAGATCACCGAACGCGGCAGCCACGACGCACTGCTGCAGAAAAAAAGCCGATATGCCGCCATGTGGCTGGCACAGCAATCCAGCGGAAAACAGGAAAGAATACAGCAAGTATTAGCCTGACGCCGGACCTTCGGGAAACTCCTGCGGAGCGGCCTTTGCGCCGGGCGTCAAGCTACGCCTGCAGTTCTGAATAATATAATGAAAATATATAGTTATATGACGCAGCGCGCCTGTTTTATTCTGAATTTGTGCAGTGCGGCAATGCCCGGGCTTCATGAGCGACCGAGTCTAAACCACAGCCGGGATAAAACGAGCCAGGATGAAACAAAAATGAACACAATGGCGCCTGCAAAACATTTTCTGCGCAAAACCATTTTCCCCTGCGATGTCGATGGTCACATGATCGTGCTTGATCTGGAAGCTGACCGATATTCGCGTCTGGGCGATGCGGAGGCTAATGCGCTCAGGCACTTGTTCGGCGACGATCCATCCCACGCACCGGAGGCGAATGGAAAAACGCCAGAAGCACCAGGGCAGCATGAGGCTGCGATCAAAACCCTCATGGAACAGGGCATCCTTGCGCAGAGCCCGTGTGAGGGCAAGGGCACTTTCCCCGCCATGCCCGCGCAGGCAACGCTCGACATGAAGGGCTGGCCGCATGACGGCAACCCGAAGATACGGGCAGGCCATGTGATCAACTGCGCCCGCGCGTTTGTGCGCGCCAAATTCATGCGTCGGTTTTACCCGATCGAACGCATCGTCGGACGCATCACAAAACGCCGGGAGCAGGAGCTAACCAAAGCGGCGAAAAGAGCCAAGGCAGAGAAAAGAACATCAAAGGCAGATGTGTCGCCAGAAGCAGAGTCTGAGGCGGAGCTTGAACGCATCCGGGAGCTGGTGGAGGTTTTCCGCATCCTCAAGGTGCTGTTTTACACCGCGAAAGACCATTGTTTGTTCGACTCGCTCACCCTCGTGGAATTCCTGTCGTTCTACAAAATTTACCCCCTATGGGTGTTCGGGGTGCAGATGGGACCATTCGGCGCGCACTGCTGGGTGCAGGATGGTGATTTTATCTATAATGACAGTCCCGATCACACGGGTTCTTTCACACCAATTATGACCGCCTGAGCGAGAGGAAACACACATGTATCGCTATATCTCCCTGATCTGGAACGAAGCAGACGGCCAGGCGGCAGACACCGCCAGGTTCCTCGCCAACCATTTCATGGGCACGGAGACAGACTGGTCAACAGCCTACAGTGGCAAAGGGCTGCGTGTGCTGCACACCGGCGAGGAGAAAGGCCGCATGCAGGCCTATCCGGTCAATCCGCAGTCAGAGGGCAGCGGCGGTGTTGTGCTCGGCAAATTGTTTGACCGGGCAAAAAGCCCGGAGGTTATCCCCGGCAATGCAGAGCTGAGCGTGCCGGAGGCCCGCAAGGTGGTGGAGAGCAAAGGCCGCCATCTTGTGAATGACTATTGGGGCACTTATGTTGCTTTTTTTCAGGACGAGACCAAAAAATATGTGCTGGTGGACCCGATCGGCACCTTCTGCTGTTTCAGCACACAGTATCGCGGCGTAGAAATTTATTTCACCTACATGCCTGATGTCGCTGATTGTGACTTCTTGAATTTCTCCATCAATTGGCTCCCTATTGCAAAACAACTAAGATATGGTTTCGAAAAAACCGAAACTGGCCTTAGGGAAGTTGACAAAACTCTGCCTGGCCAGTGCGTCACCATCTCTCCGTGGAATAAAGAGAAGGCGTTCTACTGGAACCCGCAGAAAATCTCACAAACCGATGTGATAGAAGACGTGGAAGAGGCTGAGGAAGCTTTGCGGCAGACCTTGCTAACCACAGTTGCAGCAATGGCTGCCCCATATGACAATGTGTTTCATCAGTTGGGTGGGCTAGATTCCTCCATCCTACTCGCTTGCTTGAAAGAAGCGCCTACCTCACTAGAGGTGACCTGCCTAAATGTATTTCATGACTGCCCAATGGGCGACGAGCGCTATTATGCTCGCAAAGCTACTGCTCATGTTGATGTACCATTGATTGAATATTCGGAGAGCACAGCCAACCTACACTTCGAAGAAATGGAAAATACTCCGCTAACAACTGTACCTCTATACTATGCGCAACAAATTGAATTTGAGAAAAGTAAATCATACATGGCGCAACAAAACGGCGTCCAAGCCACCTTCAGTGGACTAGGAGGGGATGAAATACTTTATGCAACTGCTGCAAGTTATAGTCCCATAGATTACTTGCATTCTAATGGTCTAAGACCTCTATTACTTGGCCTTATCATGGAAGCTGCACGCATGCAGAATGTATCAGTTTGGTCTATCCTTCCCAAAATCGCTCGCGACGGCTGGAAACACAACCGATGGGATCTATATAGAGAGATAGATTTGGGTACTGTCACGACACTAAATAGCGAAATTCAGGACCTTATTAAACCTGATGGCGCCATACATCCTTGGATTGAACAAAAATACGACGCACCACCCGGTAAATTTGAACACATTGTCCCGTACACCAAAGGGATTTATGATCTGGAATGCAAATCAACACCAAAAGAACATGTACCAATGATATATCCGCTACTATCACAGCCAGTAGTAGAGATATGCCTCCGCATTCCCAGTTGGGTGATGACTATAAATGGCAAAACTCGTGGTCTAGCACGGAAGGCATTTCAAAACTACCTACCGGCTGACATCATATGGCGGACGTCAAAATTATCGGCAGGTTCACATGTCAAAACTGTCATTCAGGAAAACCAAGCGTTTTTCAGAGAATGTCTACTTGACGGTATCTTAGTTTCCGAAAAAATCGTTAAGAAAAGTAATCTGGAGAAAACTCTTGCCATGGACCATGACATTGGCAGCAAAGATCATAGCTGGTTGTTATGGTATATAAATGCAGAGATATGGGCTCGAAAATGGCGAGGTAAAAGACTCATCAATATTTCGCAAAGCAATGCCGCATGAAGTATACAAATATGGTAAACTTGATGGCGTAAAATTTTGAGTTTATGTATTGAGTGGTTTGCAACGTTTTTTGTAAAACGATCGAATCATGTGTGTCTGTAAAACAAGATTTTATAATGTTTTTATAAACTTACCGGATAAACTCGAATGATCCTATTGTTTGTTTGTCAGCACGAGCTGGCATAAACCCTAACTCGATAGGAGACTATAATGATTGATCTTGGAAAAGTATCTGTAGAAACTAAAATCAAGCCTACCGTACCCGCTGAATTTAACGGCGAACTTCGTCCGTAACGGCTTGATAAGTTGAGTCTTACCATAACGTAAGTACTCATACTTATGTTGGGAAGTATGGAGTTGCGGCGCTCGCATTAAATACGTGCATACGTGAATTCATACTTCCCTTGAGTTTTTTCTTGGCACATTCTTAAAATGGGCGACCATGATTGACCTTGGGCAAGCTTCCACTGAGACGAAATTAAAGGCATGTTTTCCTTTAGAATTCGATATGCAACCACGCGAATGCTGATAACTCCCAACGGAGCATTGTCTATCGCAGCATAAACATGGCTATCGTTCCGCACTTAGCATTTGCATATTCGATTGATGCTGTTTCTTAAGAATATGCCAACGCTTATATTGCTCCACTTTGCCAGGAACAGCATCTTCAACATCCCGTAGCCAAAAATTAAACCAGTCAATATTGCGAGTATACACCATATAACGATGAGCAGGCTGCCACTTCACATGATACTCGTCGGGGTAGATATACATCTCCACTGATTTTCCAGCATCTTTCAATGCATTATAATTTTGCTTGGTAATAAAGTATTCGCGATCAGCAACTTGAATTAACAATGGAGTATTAATCCTACTGGCATTTACTCCTACAGAATTTTTTGCTCGGGTTTCAAAACCAATCGGACTAAACGGTGTGCCACCAAATGCCCCATTCATGCTTTTGCCCCAAAACGAATCTGATGAAAAATCAAAATTGGGTGGTGACATCACGCTGTAGGCGGTTGACGCCGCGCCATAATTTCTATTGATAATAGCGGTGTCTAATGTGGTGGCACCATGGCTCAAGCCCGCAATCCCTATCCTATCAGGATCAACAATGCCACGATCAACCAATAAATCTACCATATACTCAATAGCTGTCGCTGGCCCACGATCAACCATTGCATACTTCAAGTATTTAATTTGCACATCAAGTGGATCGGCAGTTTTATCTTCATACTCTCCCTCTGATGAATCAAAACTCAGAACCACAAACCCATTTTGGGCAAACACATGGATCGGCTGTTCGTCACCTGTTCCGCCTCGCAAAAACCCGTTAGATCGATATTGAACGATAATCATTGGGTAACGGTGCCCGTCTTGGTAACCCTTCGGATACACCAGATGCGCGTGGGCCTTATTGCCATAAGCATCTTCACCAATGATTTTCTCAATATTGGTGAAGCTGAAATCCTGAAATTCAGGATTCATATCGGCAATAGTTTTGATTTCGCCACCATCAAGATCAACCGAAACAATTTTACGCGGCGATGTCCATGTTTCGTGACCACAAATCAAACTGTTTTCCACTATCGTACAATCGAAAAACATATCGTCACTGCTCAGAATGCTTCGGACCTTATCTTCACCTGGTGTCCAGCCATACAGAGAGCTTAGGGTATTGCGGGGCCCATTGCGCAACATGAAAATCACTTCATTGCCATCTCTACTCCACCATATTTTTTGCGGTCGTGTGCTCTGACAAGCCGCAACCTGACAGCGAACGTTTTGATTTTCGTCGGATACGGTAACCCACATGGGAGGATAATACCCTTGAAAGATAGCAGGATCCTCGTTTTCAAACCAAGCCAAACGTTTCCCGTCATTTGACATTGTTTCCATTAATCTGTTTTGGCCCTTTAGCATCCCCCGACGAACTATTGCATTTACTGACGTGTCAGCTTCTGCGTAATAGGCCTCAACTTCATCGACTGTCGCCATTCTCTCTAACCCAGTCTCGATATCGAGAGCCATAATTGTCAACAAACATCTTCGACTTAAGTTAGTTTCCTGGTCCCACCTTTCTCTAGCATCTGAACATGGCGGCCAATACGGTCCTTTCTCGACAGAATAAACCGGAGGGTCTTGTACCAAGTATCCTTGTCGAGCGTTCTCTAGGTTTGCTTCATTTATCTCCGCTCGACTTCGGCCTACGGCAAAAAACAACTTCATTCCATCTGCTGAAAATTTTGGTCCCTCGACATCAGCAGCACTATGAGTCACCTGTTCCTGACCATAGCGACTGCGGTGACTACGCCAAAGTTGCACTTGGTTATTTGCCTTTTTTGTAAAATAAACCCATTCACCGTTTGGAGACCATAATATTTCACTGAAACCAATACCTCCGATAGGAGAACCCGAAGAAGACCTTAAGTCGCCGACCTCACTACCATCAGCTACCATTAGAGGCTTCACATCCGATTTCGTGCTGGCAACATACCAACTCACATTAAAGTCATTATTGTCCTTGTCAGCAACAACCACCTGATATGCGACATAATTGCCATTCGGCGATACAGACATGGTTTTTATATCGCGAATGGCCAACAAATCATCCGTAGTAGTGCCCCGCTTACTATCTAACTCAGCCAATGCTGCAGGCATCGGCATCAGGTACCAAGTCGAAATCACCAAAGATATTGCTGCCAAGAACAGAACTTTGACTTGCTGACCAAACATCAACCTGCCAACCTTGGAACTACGTTCCCAGATAAAAATAGACGCAATCATGTTGATGTTACCAACGTTTGGTAATCTGGAAAGCGATCGTCCGGCCCAATGCATTGGCGTTGGTAGGGTCAAAATCAAAACTGACGCCCTCAAAGAAACTAGTAACAAAAGGCGGATCACGATCAAATAGATTGAGGGTCGTCAGTGAGAATACTGTATTATCCAACCATAAACCTGCTGAACCGTCCCCTGTGCTATAGTTGAAATTCAAGTCCACTGTTGTCCAGGAACTAACATTTTCGACTGGATCAACTCGCTCATTGCGGAAACCATCTACGTAGTTGACAGCTAAGTTCGTCGAAAAACCTTTGTGAGCCCAATTGATGCTGCTGCGTAGCTTCAGATTAGGTGGATTAAAAGCGGTACCAGCCAAGTCGATAGGCTCATCAGTTTCAATGAGTTGTTCCAACTGTTCAAACAGGTACGTCCCACCAAGATTAAAAGCAAAACTACCTACCTCTAAGTCCTTTGAGTAGGAAACGTTCACATCAAGACCCCGTGTCAACACTCCAGCCAAATTGCGCAGACGATTATCAATGAGGGCCTCTGCGTCCGCAAAATCAAACTCCTCGCCTGCAAAATTTGCAGAGAATGGCTGCGCTTCCAAAAAAGTCAACAAGGCTGGATCAGGATTGAAGTCAAGGATAGGCACCCACCTAGGGTCCGTGAAAGCATCTAAAAAAGCATCTCCCGCAGCAATTCTATTCTTGAAGTTAATATCGAAGTAAGTAGCCTGAATATTCAGACCCTTTATTGACGATGGCGATATATCGACGCCAGCAGTCCATGTTGTCGCGGTCTCAGGTTCAAGCCCCGCATTATTACCCCGCGCTAGCACAGCAAGCCTTGTTCCGCTTGGGGATGACGGATCTGAAAAAGGAAACAGAAAACCAATGGCAAAACTAGCAACGTCCAATTCATTGAATAAAGGTGCTCGAAATGAAGTGCCATAAGTACCGCGTAAATTAAGCCCTTCTACCGGCGACCATAGCAAGCCCAACTTGCTGTCGGTGGACGCTCCAAAGTCACTATAGTCTTCATGGCGTCCGGCAACCGTCAACTCAAGCCGCTCGACCCCGGAACGACGGTTGTCCTCACCCACCAAAGGTAAAAACATTTCACCATATGTGGCATAAATGTCGCGGGAGGCATCAATATCAATTGAAGTTGAAGGTTGTAACCCCGTATATGTTTCACGACGGTATTGACCACCAACCGCCAACTTTAGATCACCTCCAGGCAACTTAAATAGCGTGCCGTCAATCTTCCCGTCAATTGACCAATTCTTCGAAGTCCTACTATCCAGTTCCCTAAAACTGCCAGTTTCAATCACAGTGATTCCTCCGGAAACATTGTTTTGACTGAAATTACCAACTAATTCACTTTGCCAGTTTTGGCTTAGCTCGGCTCTTATACCAATTGAAGCTCCGTATTGCTCAGTCTCACGATTGTCGATTTGGGCTAAGCCAGTATTAAACTCCGAACCAAAAGAATCACTTTCACGATTTGAATAAAATGTGTCACCAAAAACCTCTACTGTTTCATTCAAACTCTGCCCTGCCGTTATAAAAATACTGTGGCGCTCTTGCTCAGGTAATAGGTCGGTAGGGTCTTCAGCATTTGCCGTAAAACTCCGATCATTAGTGTCTAATGCATCGCGACTACTATATTCATACGAAATTAATGCATAGCCAGTATCCCAGGTGGTACCAAAGGTTTGACCAACCTGAATATCGTCCAAATCCCCCGACGTAGCTGTACCGTATCGCACGCGGGTTTCAGCGCCTTCATAATCATCCCGCAGGCGGAAGTTCACTACGCCGCCAACCGCGTCCGAGCCATAGATGGCGGAGGCACCGTCTGTCAGCACCTCAACCCGCTCAATAGCGGTGATGGGGATCATCGAGATATCAACGAAGTTGCCAAAACCAGCAGGGGCCAACCGACGACCGTTCAACAGCACCAGCGTGCTGTCATTGCCAAGACCCCGTAAGTTAATGCCCGTTCCCCTATTTAGGCTATCACCAGATGGTACTACCCCTAAATTACTCTCCGAAATCCCGCCGCCAAAATTCTGCGGCAGAGTCTGCATAAACTGCGGCAGGGTGGAAACCCCGGTCTGATCAATATCCTTGCGGCCATAAACGAAAACCGGCGAGGCGGAGCGCACCCCCCGAATGTTTGAGCCGGTGACCACGATTTCTTCAAGCTCCTCTTTGGTCAGCGGCCCGAGAAAAGGCTCGTTGTCCTGCTCTGCCTCCGCATTGTTCCCGGCCTGGGTATTGCCCGCCTGATTGTTCCCTGCCTGGCTGTTCTGCGCACTGCGCCCGCTGGTGTTTGCCAGCGCGAGGTTTCTGCTGGCGGTTGAATTCGCGGAAGAGATTTTCTCGGCGTCCACCCGGCGGATGATGATCTCGCCGCGGTCACCTTTCTGGAAATCAAGCCCGCTGTCTTTGAGAAGCGACTTCAGGGCATCATCGGACGACATCGGGCCAACAACCCGGGGGGCGTTTTTGCCCTGAAGCAAATCAGGCGCCGCAATCACCATGACATCGGTCTGGGTGGAAAATTGCAGGAGCGCTTCTGCAAGCGGCTGGGCGGCAATTTGATAGCGAGTGGAATTTTCGGCGACTTTGGGTGCTTTTTTTGCTGTTTCTGCTACTTTTTTGGCCGTTACGGTTCCTTTTTGACCCGGGATAACGATGGTATCGCCCGCTATTACCGCCGCATTCTCTGCGCCGCCCTCATTCGCCTCTACTGCAGCCAGTCCAAACGACAGCGCAAAAACCGATACGGACCCAAGCGTCAACGACTTCCGATAAAAATTACGTTTCCCAAGCATTTTCAAACCTTTGTTTTATGTTACCCCATATCACGCGCTCGAACCCATTTTAATCTTTGTGCCAACTGTTTTCAGGCGGCACGGTGGCAAAAATGGCGTCGTCGCAGCCAGACAGCCGCGACCACGTTCTCAAGCGCGTTCATGTGGGAATGTTATCGAGGTCAGAGATTCTGGAAAATCCCAGAGAGGTTGGTTTGGCCTGTAATTTCCTGCTTTTTTATAAGGAGTTAGCTAGATACCTACATATCATCTTGCCGATGAATATTACTGATTTCTGCTAATGCCTTGTGGGCGGTTGTGCCCGAACGTACATCAAATCGATGAGTGAATGGTGTCAGCAAACAGATGCGCACGGGCAAAGTGCCACGCCTGCCGCGGGAGCTGATCCGTTACCGCCCGCAAATGACGTTGCATCAACCGGAAACCAAATCCGGATGACGATCTGCGGGCACCGATGTTTTGACGAATTTTCTAACTTTTTGAATGCAGAATTGTTATCGATTTTCCGTCCGCATCCAACTCGCGCCTGACTTTTACAGGTAACACGAGATCAAGAGTGGCAACAAACTGCTCCACCTCATCTGTCCGGAAAGATGTCGTCAAACGAAGACTGCGCAGGCTTTCGTCCGACAGGATAATCTCTCCGCTTAGATAGCGATTTGCATCAGCGACAATTTCCGCCAGACCGACATCATTGTACCTGAGCCTGCCCTGTCGCCACAAACCGGCTTCGTCAGGGCGCACGGTTTCAATAGTATCCAATGGCCCCTGATGCGATGCCACAATCTTTTGTCCTGCTGTCAGAACAAGCGGGGCAAAGGCCTCGACTGCATCGCCCTGCAGCACCACGGCCGGAACGGCCTCTATCTTTTCAGGCTCGCCGTGGGCAACATTGACAATGCCCTCTTCCACAGCCACCCGCACTTCCTCGGGGCCATGGTGAACGTTGAAGCGCGTTCCGACAACCTGCACTCTTGTGTTGCCGGCAACAACAATGAAAGGCCTTGCCGGGTCCTTTGAGACGGAAAAGAATGCATCACCGCTTGAGAGCAACACCCGCCGTTCATTTTCATCCATTGAAACAGTCATGGAAGATTTCGCCGCCATGGTTACATGGCTGCCGTCCGCCAGCACATATTCCTTTATCTCGCCGGTTTCGGTGGCGTAACTGGTCGGCCCCACATTCCAAAAGAAAGCGACCCACACAGTCAGCATCAGCATGGCAAAAATCCCACCAGCAGGTGCCGCCCAGCCGGAAAGCCCCCAGTGGGAAAATACATCGGCCAAACCACCGCCACCCACAGAGGACCAGATGCCCGTCCGCACACGCGGCGCGCCCTCGTCATGGTCCATACCCCGGGCCTCAGACTGCTGCAGTTCGCTCAACTCGTTCAGTGCTGCTATGTCATCCCAAACCAGTTTCGAACGTTCATAAGACCATGTATTGCCTATGTCCGCCTGCCAGTTCGCGAACGCCGCTTTCTCCTCTGCGGACAGATCGCCAGCTTCAGTTTTAACAAGCCACTCGGACGTTTCACGGACACGTCGGGTATATGCTGATTGTCTTTTGGTCATGTTTCTTTTCTGGCCATTCTTCCGGTCATTTTGACCGCCTTGATAGTGTCTTGCTCATATCAGCCTGATCGATAGCATACCGGCATGCCTCAACAGCCTGGGCAACCAACCGCTTGATCGTCGTTTGCGACAAACCTGTGCGGCGAGCAATCTCGGCATACGAAAGCCCGTCGATCCTGTGCAGCACAAGCAGACGGCGTTTCTTTTCCGGCAATTGCCGGATTGCTTCGGTCAGCACAGCATGCCTCTCTTTAACCGATAAGAGATGTTCTGGACTGAATTCGTCCACATTTTCTGCTTTATCTTCCAGGTATGGTTCGTGCAAAAGGTCTTTTTTCTGCCAGTCCCTGTTGTATCCATAGACGAAGTTCTTGACCATTCGGAACAGATACGCCCCGGCATTGCCTATCTTGTTTTTTTCCCTGATGTTGGAATAAGCGGTGAAAACATCCTGCACGACATCATCTGCATCAAAGCTGCCGTTCCTGAGTTTTGCTCTGGCATAGCCACGCAGCGGGGCGGCGTAATGCTCATACAGGTCCGTCATCTCGGCGCCAGCGGACACCGGAGCGGACACCGATATGTCCGCTTTGCGGCAAGGCTGGTTTTCCTCCCGCCCGAGACGCTGTCGACCGCCGCTGTCCATTGATTCGCTCCGCTGTCTTACCCCGAAAAAGCGTGTCTAGCCGGCATTACACACTCAATAGTAGTTTAAAAAACTCATAGATTGCATAGCGAGCTACAATCCATATTTCATTCTGATAATAATACCTTACGCCTTTTTCCGGCACAATTACAGGATACTGCGTAGACCTTATGCAACCCGGTGTTGAATTTCTATCATCACTGTTGCCGCCTGATCTGCCTGTCATGACTCCGGCAGTGTCATCAATCATTCATAAAAAGTTAAAAAATGTGGACGATTTCGGCCCCTCGCTACTCTTCACAGGCAGGAGACAAAATCTGGCGGACAAACTGGCAAAGGCCGCCCCGGAGAAAAGCTGCCGGAAAAGATGGAAATCAAGGCCACAAAAATTGAAGACATATCCTCCGACGAGAGGATAAGGCAGCCCTTGGGGAGTGTTTGAAAAATCTGCTGGACCGGATTGGGAAAATGGTTCCCCGGGGGTTGCCGCCACCCAAAGACAAAAATGCATCTGCCAGCCCGTAAATGCAACAAATGATTGGGTATGGGGGACAAAAATACAGGATTATGCACTGTTTAGTTGCATATATGTGCTATTTTCAGGGGGTAATATGAGCGGAGATGTAATCGGCATGAATGAGTTAATGAGTAGCAGGGTAATACTTGGGAATGCCCACCCGCTGGTTGAGGGTGACGACAACAGCAACATCGCCAATTTTCAGATATACAGAACACTGACAGCGTGCAGAGATATTAGCGACTTTATGAAGCGAATTCGCGATCTGGTCGAAGGGTTGGGGTTCGAAGATTATGCATTCGCCCGAATTGACGCCCCGGGTGAAGTTGAAACCCGGATACTAACATCACCGAAAGATATGCTTGAGCTATACAATGCCGAAGAAATGTATACGCGTGATATTGGCGTTGAATATATTGCAAGCAACGTCGTGCCTATTTTTCAATCTGAGCTCTATGGCCATATAAACAAGTTACCCTTTGAAGCGGAGACCATAAGGGCCAATCAACAGATATCCAAGCTACTGAAAAGCTACGGTTTTTACGACTTTTATTTCATCCCGTGTAAAGCCCATAACGGCAATGGAAAAGTGGTGTTGTCAATCAGCTCCCGCAACATGGACCCCGTTAAATTCCAGAGACTGGTTATTAAAAATCAAGCCTTCTTACACGAGTTGGCAGAAGTAATTGATTATGTGGGAACCAGAAGTTTCCCCGGGTTTTTTCTGAATGAGCACGAAAGCCGGGACATTGTTATTACACCAAAGCCACTGGAACTGCTGACGGTACTGGCTCGTGAAGACATGAGCCTGAACGAAGCCGCCGAATATCTGGGCCGCAGCATCTATACCGTCAACCAGCAAATCGCCGTCGCCCGCAAGGCACTAGGCGCAGAGACAAACCATGGCGCTGTTTACCAGGCAATTCGGGAAGGCCTGATCGACTGTAAAAAATAACACTGAATCAAGGCATGGGGGGTTACGTTATGTTCGCAGAAAGTGCAGAAAAACCGGGAATCAGTCTGGAGTCCCTGGCAGCAGATAATCCGTTTCCTCTCTATGAAGAGATGCGAGATCACTATCCGGTTTACTGGATGGAATCTGATGGCATGTGGGCACTTACCCGCTACGACGACATCAAATTTGCCCTTGAGCGCCCCGATCTATTCTCTTCATCCGGCCAGAAGGCTTTACTTCAGCCGGACTGGATGCCTGAAGAATACAAAAAAGATCTGTTCATTACGACACAGGACCCACCCGAACACAAAAAAAACCGGGCCTTGTTCACTAAAGCATTTGCAGGCAAAGCGGTACAAAGTCTAGTGCCCTTCATGCAAGAAGCAGCTGAGGCCCAGATCGCAAAAATCCAGCCTTCTATAGCGATGAATTTCATTGATGATTTCGCCCGTCCCTACATCTGTGGAATTTCTGACCGGATAGTCGGCGCGGATAGCGACAAATACCTGACAGAGCTAGGGCGATGGGTGCAGCTAAACAAGGACAACCTGTCGAATAACCCCGACCCGCAATATGTCCGGACGTTACTTGAAGCCATCAACAGACAGATCGCTATTTTCGATAAAATTATTCAGGAAAGACGGGCAAACCCACTCAATGACCTTGCAAGCAGTCTTATCCAGGGAAAGGTCAATGGCAAAAGCCTGACAGACCGGCAACTGAGGAACGCATTGGAATTGGTTGTCACTGCCGGGTTTTATTCTCCAACCCAAATGTTTTGCCGGGCTATAATCCAGCTTGCAAGAGACCCGGCCATGTTGCAAAAACTGAAAGCAGAACCCGGGAAGATTCCAGCCTTTATCGAGGAGCTGCTGCGTCATACCGCCGTTGTACGGTCTTTGTTGAAACGCACTCTTCAGCCCGTTGAACTTCATGGCACTGTCATTCCTGAGGGAGAGTTGGTGATCCTTCTTTTTGCCTCAGCCAACCATGATCCGGCGCAGTTCCCTAATCCCACCGCCTTTGATATATCGCGGCCAAACATCAAACAACATATTGCGTTCGGCCACGGCATTCATTTGTGCATAGGGGCGGAGCTCGCCCGGCAGCAACTCAGAATTGCGCTGGAATCCATTCTGGCCCGATTCAACGAGATTACTGTTCCGCCGGATAGCCAGATAAAAACCGCCAATACATGGGTCATGCGTATTGTCGAACACCTGCCCGTGACCTTCCGTTGAACACCAACGCCGGATCAATGCAGCAAATCAAAAAACCAAAATCACGATAGGGAAAGAAATGTCCGTTCACAAAACCACGGAGCTTGCCACGATGGCACTTGCCGCCCTCCTAGCTGAGTTGGGAAACTCGACCGCCGCAGAAGAAGCTCGATCAGCCACACTGGAGGAAATTATTGTCACGGCAGAAAGACGGGAAAAATCACTGCAGGATACACCGGTCGCCATTTCGGTGTTGGGCGCAAGACAGCTGGAGCAGTTAGGCATTTCAAGTCTGGATGGTTTGGAAAGTGGCATCATACCCTCATTGCGTATACAGCCATTCGGGACAACGCCATCCACTTTGAGCATGACTATTCGCGGTAATGGTCCTACTGACCCCAGCCAGATTACCCGAGATAGCTCCGTCGCCATTTATCAGGATGGTTTTTATCTGGGCCGCTCTCAGGGCCTGACCCTTGAGCTGGCAGACCTTGAACGCATCGAAGTGCTTCGCGGGCCGCAGGGCACCCTGTATGGCCGCAACGCCACCGGTGGTGCTATAAACCTGATTTCACAAAAACCAACTGGCGAGCTTGGCTTCAGGCAAACCCTGAGCTACGGCAACTATGATGCCCTGCGCAGCATAACCACGCTCAACCTGCCGGAATTTTCCGGGATCAGCCTCAAATTCGATTATATGCATTCGGAACGCGATGGTTGGGTCGAAAACACTGCGCCAGATCAGGCAGACCATTATGCTTTCAACAAGGATGGTGGACGCATCAGCCTGAACTGGCAGGCCAGCGATACCTTTACCCTTGATTATGCTTATGAACGCGGACAGGTAGAAGCTGCCCAAGTATACAGTCAGTTGGCTGTTGACAACATCGGCATTATTGGTGTGGAATCACGCCGAGCAACCACAACACGTTTTCCGATAACCCCCTTTGAACCGACGGTAACAGACCACAGTATGCACAGCCTGACGCTGGAGTGGCAGGCCTCGGAGAAGCTCACGATCAGATCGCTGACCTCCTACCGGGAAACTGAAGAAAGCACACGTAACAACTATGGCGGTGTCCTTTACTTCAACGGGCTGATCATCTCGGAAGAGATTGAGCAGGAGCAATTCTCGCAGGAAATCCAGCTTGTCGGCACCCATGATCGGCTGGAATGGGTAGCCGGTGCGTATTATTTTGAAGAGGACGCGTCGCAGGACTCTCAAAACTTTTTCTCGCTTGATGTATTTGGCCTGCTGACCGGCACACCCCTGACCCCGGTTTTGCCGCCAACGACCTTCGATGTGTTTTCTAACGGCGATGCACCGCTGCGACAGATAGAAAACAAAGCGAAATCGAAAGCGCTTTATGCACAGGCGACCTGGACACCGCCCGTGCTCAATGATCGGCTTGAGATAACCGCAGGCCTGCGCTACACCGATGACGAACGCGACGGCACCCGTATTGAGGTTGGCCAGCAATCGTTCAACCTGAATACCGATAGTGTCGACCCCGCAATCACCCTCAACTACCACTGGAATGAGGGCCTTTCTACCTATGCAAAATGGTCCACCGCTTACCGGGTTGGCGGGGTTAATGTGCGTGCGGCAAGCTTTTCGAGTTTCGGCAATGAAGAAGTTGAAACCTTCGAGTTCGGCATCAAGTCCGTGTTTTGGGACCGGCGCGCCACTCTCAACGTTGCTGCATTTACAACGGATATTACCAATGCACAGATTGATTTTGTGAACCCCGACAATCTAATAATTCTGGAAACGATCAACGCCGCAAACACCGTAGAAATTGATGGTGCCGAAGTCGAACTGACAATTACACCACTGCCTGGGCTGGTCATGGGTTTCAACTATACGTATCTGGACGGCCATATGCCTGCACAACCAAACCCGCTAGCTGGCGGCTTGCCCCAAATCTTTTTCTTGTCGCAAACCCCGGAACATGCCGGGTCCGTGACCGCCGACTATACCTTTGAGCCCATGCGCTTTGGCGCGCTAACGGCACACGTGGATATGA
Source organism: uncultured Kordiimonas sp. (assembly GCA_947503625.1). Classification (GTDB taxonomy): domain Bacteria; phylum Pseudomonadota; class Alphaproteobacteria; order Sphingomonadales; family Kordiimonadaceae; genus Kordiimonas. The sequence goes on from CANNEK010000002.1 coordinate 362,582, forward strand.
CCGCAACTGACGAATATCATTATGTTGCTGGGAATGGTGAGCAGGACTTGGATTCTTTCGCCATCTTCAACGCCCGCCTGACGCTTGCAAACATACCCCTGGGCAGTAACGCTGGGGAATTGACCGCAGCGCTTTGGGGCAGAAATATTTTTGATACCATATATGTTCCCTACGGCTTCCCATTACCCGGTGTTGGTGAGGGTCAGATATTCGGAACACCACGCACCTATGGTTTTGAACTGACCTACCGCTTCTGACCGAAGCTTGCGAACTACCCAAGGGGTGACTGCTACCCGATGACCTTTTCAGTCACCTGTCTTCGGCCGGAAGGCGTTGCGCTGCGCTTTCCGGCCAGTTTTATCGCATGACAGTTCTGACAGGAAACACTGTTACGGGATTCGCATGCCTGTTTAACGTCACGCGCCACATGCAGAAACAACGCTAGCCTCCCGTACCAGGTGTTATTCGCAAAATTGATCGCACAGCGAACAAAAACACGAACCCTGCAATACATGAAAATCTATCTGATTGACTTCAGTGAAAATAATGGCGCACCCGAGAGGATTCGAACCTCTGGCCTCTGCCTTCGGAGGGCAGCGCTCTATCCAGCTGAGCTACGGGTGCTTAAGGCAATTCACTGACGGCGCGGAACCTACACGCCGATTCCCTATGATGCAAGTCTAACAGTTAACAAAAGGGCGGGAAATCGTTAATTTTAACACGCTTTTCCTCACCGGAAAACTATCGTGTGGCTTGCACGTTCAAATTTTATGAAACTTTTAATCCAATAGAAACAATGGATTACAGACTTTTTTCCAGGATATTTAAAATTTTATCCTTTTGATTACCAGAGCTTAAGAGCCCGCCCGGTATAACCCTAACCAACGAGCCGCGGTTAAGGTTTGGTGGAAATAGACCTCCCGCACCTGCTCTGAGACAACACACATTACACACGATTGGATGAAACCATGTTGAAGAAAATTAACAAAGCATTTGCAGTAGCAATCGCCCTCACTTTCGCTTTCGGCGCAACCAGCATCTCGGCAAACGCCGCTGACATGAGCTCCTGGAAAAAAGCCGTTGCCAAGAAAGTTGCCAAAAAACAAAAATATCCCCGTGCTGCTCTGGCGCGCGAAATTGAAGGCAAAGCCAAAGTGCGCCTCATCGTTGCTGCCGACGGCTCTATCTCAAGCCACGAAATCGTTCAAGAAACCGGCGAAGCCATCCTGGACAAAGAGATCAGTAAACTGGTTACTCGCCTGAACCCGCTTCCAGCTCTTCCTGAAGATCGCACCGAACTTTCGTTCGTACTGCCGCTAAGCTGGACGCTAAACTAAGAAATTCTTGTACGGGACAGAGTTTAAGTTCTGAGTAAATCCACCGTACAATGTGTGACGGCCCTCTCTGCGGAGAGGGTCGTTTTTTTATGGAAGCACAAAGTTTGAGCACGCAAGCGTCCGATTCCTGTTACTCCACCCTGTCCGATACAGCGCGACTGAAGGGGACCAGTGTTGTATCCAATGCGTTCTCCACCAGATCAGGATAGTCCGCCGTGAAGTGGAGACCACGAGATTCCTTGCGTTGCTGCGCCGACCTTACGATCAGATCTGCAACCGTCACCAGATTCCGGAGTTCAAGCAGGTTCGGTGTCACCCTGAAGTTGCCATAATATTCCTGAATTTCGCCAGAAAGCAGATCTACACGCCGTTTTGCACGAGCAAGACGCTTGTCTGTTCGCACGATCCCGACATAATCCCACATAAACCGGCGCAGTTCTCTCCAGTTGTGGCTCACTACCACTTCCTCATCGGAATCCGTAACTTTGCTGTCGTCCCAGTTGCGCGCAACCGCAGGCGGGGGAGTGTTGTCTTGGCGCAGCAGAATATCTTCCGCTGCCGCAGTGCCCGTCACAAGGCATTCCAGCAGGCTGTTAGACGCCATACGGTTTGCGCCGTGTAATCCTGTATGAGCGCATTCGCCAATAGCATAAAGATTGTCCAGGTCTGTCCTCGCCATGCGATCCGTTTCTATTCCGCCACACGTGTAATGTGCGGCAGGCACTACAGGGATTTTATCGCGCGTTATATCTATCCCGAGCGTCAGACAGTGCCGGTAAATATTGGGAAAATGCGAAATGACGAAATCAGCGTCTTTATGGGTGATATCGAGCCATACATTGTCAACACCTGTCCGCTTCATTTCATTATCAATAGCGCGCGCTACAATGTCACGCGGGGCAAGTTCGGCCCTGTCATCATACCGGAGCATAAAACGTTCGTTATCAACACCCCGCAGGAAAGCACCTTCACCCCTCATTGCTTCAGTAATCAAAAAAGTCTTGGCGTCCGGGTGATAGAGGCACGTTGGATGAAACTGATTGAACTCCATGTTGGTGACACGGCACCCGGCGCGCCACGCCATGGCAATTCCATCGCCGGTGCTGGCATCGGGGTTGGAGCTGTATAGATAAACCCGGCTGGCCCCGCCGGTTGCGATGATAGTTGCGCGTGCCGAGAAGGTTTCCACACGGTTCTTCTTCATATTCAAAACATACGCACCGTGGGCCTGATCATTGTAAGAGGCTGCATTTTTAAGATGCCGGTTGGTTATAACATCGATCGCAACATGGTGCTCGTACACATCAATATTAGGCTCTTCAAGAACCCTTGCATTAAGCGTTTTCTGAACCGCCTTGCCCGTTGCATCAGCAGCATGGATGATCCGGCGGTGGCTATGGCCACCTTCTCGGGTAAGATGATAGTCATAACCATCTTCGCGCGGTTGATCGGCAGTCCTGTCAAATTCCACACCAAGGTCGATCAGGCTCTGGATTGCATGTTTGCCGCGTTCGACAACAAATCGAACAGCCTCTTCGCTACACAGCCCGGCGCCAGCTACAAGCGTGTCGTCAATATGAGACTGGATCGAATCAGTCGCTTCCAGAACAGCCGCAATTCCACCCTGTGCCCACCGTGTTGAACCGCCGGACATCTCGCCCTTCGACAACACTGCGACACGCAGATAAGGTGCAAGTTTCAGCGCCGCCGTTAAACCTGCAGCACCAGACCCCACAATCACGACATCATAGGTTCGGCGCATACTAGGCCACCTTGTCGCGCGACGACGTCAATTGCAGGAAAATGTCTTCAAGGTCTGTTTCATCGGTTGCAATGTCGGTAATGGTTAATCCGGCAGCTTGAACGGCAGCCAATACCTCACCGACATTGGCATCCGCCTGGCTGATCTGAACCCCAATATGATGGCTGTCACGCAGGGAAGATTTAAACCTGGCAAGCGGGGCAGGAATAGCATCCAGCGAGTCGCTGACGGTAATGACTATTTCTTTTTCGTCGATGCGCTTCAAAAGTTGCCCGGTGGGTTCACAGCAAACCACCTCGCCGTGGTTGATGATGGCGATGGTATCGCAAAGCTCCTCGGCCTCTTCCAGATAATGGGTGGTCAGGACAACGGTTGTGCCCCGGGCATGCAGCTCACGCACATAATCCCAGAGTTGTTGCCTTAGCTCGATATCAACGCCAGCTGTTGGTTCGTCCAGAACCAAAACAGGTGGATTGTGAACAAGGGCTTTTGCAACCAAAAGCCGCCGTTTCATGCCGCCCGACAAAGAACGGGAATAAGCATCAGCCTTATCGTGCAAATGCACAGCCTTCAACAGCTCGTCGGTACGCCGCTCAGACTTTGGCACGCCGTAAAGGCCTGCCTGAACCTCCAGCATTTCACGCGGCGTGAAGAAAGCATCAAACATCAGTTCCTGTGGCACGATCCCGATATTCGCCCGGGCATTTCGGGGATTTTGATCAATATCGAAGCCCCAGATACTGGCCGTCCCGTCCGTTTTGTTCACAAGGCCCGCCAGAATATTAATGGTGGTGGACTTGCCCGCACCGTTTGGCCCCAATAAACCGAACATGGAACCCCGGGGTATCTCAAGGTCTATGCCTTTCAGCGCCAGTTTGTCTTCAGATCCGCCCTGACCTTTATAGATTTTTGTCAGGCCTTTGATGTCAATTGCGTTTTTTGTCACTTACCAGTCCTTTTCAGGCGCATGTTGTAATATATCGCTCATTAAATGGCTATGCGGCTTGTCCCAAGTATCAGCCATAGTATATAGATCAATTGCCTGCCCGGCAGAGCCAATATTCACTCGATAGAATTTCCGAACGAGAGTATCCAATGACACTTGATGCACCAGAAAAAGTAATGGTTACGAGCAAAAAAGTCGCTTGTGACGGCGACGAAGGCGCGCTTGGCCACCCACGTGTGTTCCTGACCATGGATGAAAACGGGCAAGTCGAATGTCCATATTGTGATCGTCAGTATATTTTGCAAGGCGGTCCGAGCGATCCTGGTTCCAACGACAGTTAAATTTACAAGCGGTTACATCGCTTCAATTCAGGGAAGTTTCCATGGCAGATGATGGCAGGCCGCACCTCTATCTTATCGACGGGTCCGGCTATATTTTTCGCGCGTACCATGCCATGGCTCATAGCCGAAAACCTCTGAGTCGCAGTGACGGGACACCGGTCGGCGCAGTATTTGGCTTCTCAAACATGCTGATGAAGTTGCTGCAAGACCTTGAGGACGGCGAACAGCCTACTCATCTGGCCATCATATTTGACGCCAAGGGTAAAACATTCCGAAACGATATCTATGCAGACTACAAGGCCAATCGGCCGCCGGCACCTGAAGACCTGGTCCCCCAGTTTCCATTGATCCGTGATGCGGTACGCGCCTTTGGCCTGCCGTCTATTGAATTGGATGGGTTCGAAGCCGACGATATTATCGCAACCTATACACGGCATGCGCGCGCAGAAAACTGGCAGGTTACGATCGTCAGCTCGGACAAAGACCTGATGCAGCTGCTCGACGACGAGACCGATATGTTCGATACGATGAAAAACGTTCGAACACACGCCCACACCGTTGTGGATAAGTTTGGTGTTGGCCCGGAAAAAGTGATTGATGTGCAAGCACTTGCCGGTGACAGCGCCGACAACGTACCAGGTGTTCCAGGCATTGGTATCAAGACGGCTGCAGAACTGATTAACCATTACGGCGACCTCGATAGTCTTCTTGAAAAGGCTGATGAGATCAAACAACCGAAACGGCGTGAAAAACTAATCGAAAACGCGGATCTGGCACGTGTCAGCCGCGAGCTCGTGACATTGGACCGGCACGTTGATATTGCAGAAAAAATCGAGGACTTTGCCCTGACACCACCAGAGGCGGAACCACTCATTGCGTTTTTTGAGGCGCAGGAATTTCGCTCTTTGAAGGTCAAGGCCCAACACGCCTGGGGCGGTGATCTGCCGCCTGACCTTGAGAGTGAAGAAGTGGAAGTCACTCAAAAAGACTATTCATGTGTTGTTGATGAAAAAGCACTTGAAGAATGGGTCGTTGCATGCCGTGCTGCGGGCGTGATCGCTATTGACACTGAGACGACCGGGCTTGACGCTACGAAAGCAGAGTTGGTCGGTATCTCAATCGCAACGGCACCCGGCAAAGCCTGTTACATCCCGGTAGGGCATGGCGGCGCTGGCGGCGACCTTTTGTCCGAGCGGCCGGTGCAGCTGGATAAAGCAGTTGTTCTCTCGGCTTTACGACCGGTTTTTGAAGATCCCACCATAATGAAGGTGGGACAGAACCTGAAATATGACCTGTCCATTCTGGCGCGCGAAGGCGTTTCAGTATCCCCCATAGACGATACCATGTTGATATCCTATGCACTCGAAGCAGGCATGCATGGGCATGGCATGGATGAACTGGCCGGTATTCATCTTGATATCACCCCCATATCATTCAAGGAAGTTGCCGGCACGGGCAAAAACCAGCTTACGTTTGACCAGGTGCCGCTGGAGAAAGCCACCGACTATGCCGCAGAGGATGCAGACATCACTCTTCGGCTCTACAAGTTGTTGAAACCGCGGCTGGCAAAAGAGAAAGTCACAACCGTATACGAGACGCTGGAGCGACCGCTCGCGCCTGTATTATCGGCAATCGAGCGAGAAGGCATCAAAGTTGATGTTGGCACGCTCAATCGCCTTTCCAACGAGTTCGCTGAAGGTATTGACCGGCTGGACAAGGAGATTCAGAACCTCGCCGGCAAGCCATTTAACGTGAACTCCCCAAAACAGCTGGGTGAAATTCTTTTTGATGACATGGCGTTACCCGGTGGCAAGAAATCTTCCAAAACCGGTGCATGGCAAACAAATGTGGATGTGCTGGAAAAGTTGGCTGCAGAGGGTCACACCATCCCGCAAAAAGTGATGGAATACCGCCAGTTTGCCAAATTAAAAAGCACTTATACGGACGCTCTTGTGGCGCAGGTAAACCCGGCAACCGGTCGTGTTCATACCAGTTTCCATATGGCATCGACCACAACAGGTCGTTTGTCATCCAATGATCCGAATTTGCAGAATATTCCCATCCGCACGGCAGAAGGCCGCAAGATCAGGCGCGCTTTTGTTCCCGAAGATGGTAATATTCTGATTGCGGCAGACTACAGCCAGATCGAACTCCGAATACTGGCCCATATTGCCGAGATTGATGCCCTCAAGGCCGCTTTTGCTGAAGGCACAGATATTCACGCCATGACAGCGAGCGAAGTTTTTGGTGTGCCAATCGAAGGCATGGACCCGATGGTTCGCCGACAGGCAAAAGCTATTAACTTCGGCATAATTTATGGCATTTCAGCCTTTGGCCTCGCCCGTCAGCTGGATATTGGCCGCAAGGAAGCACAGGGTTATATTGATGCCTATTTTGAACGTTTCCCGGGTATCCGGGCTTATATGGACAAAACCATCGAGTTTGGGCGCGAGCACGGATATGTCGAAACTCTGTTTGGACGGAAGTGCCACATTCGCGCACTGACGGAAAAGAACCCCATGCATCGGGGGTTTGGGGAGCGGGCGGCGATTAATGCCCCTATTCAGGGAACGGCAGCAGACGTTATAAGACGGGCCATGATACGGATGCCCGGGGCGCTCACAGATGCGGGCCTCGACAGTGTGCGCGTGCTACTGCAGGTCCATGATGAACTGGTTTTCGAGTGCCCGCTGGGTACCGAAGAAGCAGCAATACCTGTTATTCAGGATACGATGTCGAACGCCTGTTCACCCGCACTTGAACTTGCTGTTCCACTTGTTGTGGATTGTGGAACCGGTCAGAACTGGGACGAGGCCCATTGAGCTTGCTTTTTCAGAATTCCTGCAACATTTTCGGACAGAACCGATAGCGATTGTTCTGAACGAACAGAATCAAGCAGACATCTGATGGTATTGTCCCACCCAAACTGGACATGAAGTTCGTCTGCTGCCAGTCCATCTACATTCCTGTATGCCATCGACCAGTTTGCAAAACGCCTGTAGGCGATTTCCTCCCGAGCCATCACGGTGACGGCGTCATGCCGGTGATCCGCTTTAATTCGATACATCATGTCATCAAGGTTTGAAGCCGGCCCCTCTAGAATTTGCACGAAGATGCTGCCGCTAAAAATGAGCGCCCCACTCAAATCTTCTGCCAGATTGTTCCGCAAGGCCGAGGCAAGGATGTTATCGATATCCTGCTTTTTAATGCTGGGATCAGCAGCACTGATATAAATGAGGGATTCCAGCACCCTGCTCCTCTTCGATGCAAAAGGCTGTCAGTAAAAACAGCCCAGCCTCGACCCCTCATCAAGCGTGCCAGTCTCTTATAAAAAAACAAAAACACTAAAAAAGGGTGACCAAAGTCACCCTTTTCGAATTTTCTATCGCGCCCGAACCTAGAAATCGTAGGTCAGAGCAACACCCCACAAACGCGGCGTGTTCGGGTAACCATTAACCGTACCGTTCTGAATAACGCCCGGGAACGCGGTAATGAAATACTCGTTGTTGAAAATGTTCCGGGCAAACACTGACAAGCCAAATCCGTTTTCGAACGAGATACCTGCACTGGCATTGAACTGGCTGACTTCACGGTTCACACCTGGGATATTATCCACCGCCTGCACATCACTTTCATACAGATAGTCTGCCCGGATAAAGCCATAAGCACCACTTTCAAACTGGTGATTATACGTGGCTGACGTTGCGATACTGAACTCATGAATACCCGCAGGCCGCGTACCCGACAGATCAACCGTCGTGCCATTTGGCCCTGGAGCATTCAGGAACTCGTCAAACACCGGATCAAGGTAAGTACCTGCAAAAGTCAGTGTCAGTTCATCAATAGGTGACCAGGTGGTATCTATTTCAACACCTTTGGTCGACTGCTCACCAGCATTACCAAGCACGAAGCCCGAACCCTGGAAGATGTTAGACTGGAAACCTTCAAGCGTCTGATCGAACACCGCAATATTGAACGCGCCGCGCGAGAACCGTGCCTTCAGGCCGATTTCGTATACTGTTGCCTCTTCTGGTCCTGCAAACAGGGTACCGTATGACTGGTTAATTTGTGTCAGGCCCGCAGCTTCCAGAGCAGTTTGGTTTGTCGCAAACGGACGAGCATCCCGCGAGAGGTTCCAGGATGTTGCCTTGTAACCCGTAGCAGCACTGAAATATACGTTTACATTGTCGTTCAGTTCATAAGCCAGACGTGCTGTCCATGTCAGCTTGTCATCAGAAGACCGGCCATCCTGAACGGCGTTCGGAAATGCCAGGAATTGTGGCTGGAACTGCAAACCCTGCAATCCACGAATGCTGTTATCCACACCCGCCTGAATTGCCGCAGACGTACCGGGCTGAACAGACTCGATAAAGGCGATATTGTCAGGTGTTGGCGCAAGGCCTGTTGCACCGGTAAATGCCTGACCGAAGAAGGCCTGTGGGATAATACCACCGTTAACATTAAACAGATCAATGTTTGAGAAAGTATCACCGTTCACAGTGGAGCCGGTAACCGTTTTCTTGTCATTCGTATAGTTGAGGCCACCGGTTAGTGTCAGCCGGTCATTGATATGCACATCAACTGTGGCAAACAACGAGTAGGCTTCGTTGTCCTGAGTGAAGGTTTCCCGGGTAATGGTATCCCCGTTGAAGAAAGATCCTGGAGTTGTACCGGAAAGAAGCTCAAGAGTTGGTAGAATGCCACCAGCCAGCGTGTCGATGTAAGTACGCGCGTCAGCACCATATTCAAGGCCCTGAACCTGTGTGATATCTTCCTTGAAATAGAAACCGCCAATCATCCAGTCGACCCTGTTGTCACCCGTTGATGTCAGACGGATTTCCTGTGTGTAGGTGTCAATATTGGCTTCATTGAACGCACTATCAAGAATTTCTGCGCCCGTATAATCCGGCTCGGAATCGTTCAAACTATCGTTGCTACGATAGGACGAGATTGATGTAATCGACCAACCATCAAAGTCGAAATCGCCCTGCAGCGATATACCACCATCTTCAATTTCGTTGACCGGCGTTTCATTGATCGGTGACGTATAGGAGAACGGATTTGAATCATCCAGAACCGCGCCGCCTAAGAGGCCGGAAATTATTCCTGCTGTTGGGCCATTAATAATGTTGGTCACGCCGCAGCAGACTTCATCAATCTCGCTATAGTCAGCGATCAGGCGGAAGCTCATGTTTTCAGTGGGTTCCCACAAAGCCTGCGTGCGCAAGTTGAAACGATCCCGGTCATTCAGGTCAGGAACATTGGGGTCCAAAGCATCAAAATAACCGTCCCGCTTGTTCCAGCCGCCGGAAAAACTCATCGCGAAAGTATCGGACAGACCACCCGTGACGTAAGCACGAACCAGTTTCTGGTCATAGTTACCATACTGCACTTCCACTCGGCCTTCTGCATCATAGGACGGCGCGGCAGTAACGACACTGATCACACCGGCAGATGCGTTTTTACCAAACAGGGTACTTTGCGGACCGCGCAACACCTCGACGCGCTCAAGACGCGGCAGATCGCCGATAGCGGCCGCAGACCGCGACCTGTAGACGCCATCGATAAACACGCCCACAGACGGCTCAATGCCGGCATTGTTTGCGCCATTACCAAAGCCCCGGATCACAAAATTCGTATTTGATGACGTTTGCAGCGTCGTCACCCGAAGGGACGGCACAACCGATTGCAGGTCTGAAATATCAAGCACACGGGCTTTTTCAATTACATCTGCACCCGTAACAGAAACCGCGATAGGCGTTTCCTGCAGGGTTTGCGGGCGCTTGGACGCCGTTACAATAATTTCTTCAAGGGCAAAACCCTCGTCATCGGCGTCTTGAGCATGCGCGCCGGTTGCTCCCATAATGGTCGCTGTCGCTGCTACTGAAGTTAACAGGTGTTTGCGCAACGAGCGTTGCAAAGTGGATGTCATAAAGCCCTCCCCAGACTTGTATAAATAAAGACATGACGGACAGAGTTTCCCGATCAGGAGGAGTATCAGGGGTGTTAGGTTAAACTCCCAGATACCGCGATCGATGGAAATCAGACGTCTGTTTTAAGCACTTCCATTAATATCTTCCCTTGAGTTTTCGAAAACGTCAAGTTCTTCATAAAGTTGGCAGGCCATCGCGGCATCAAAGTGTCGCATGTAAACAACAGTTGATGACGGCGCCACATGGTTGGCAAACCAATATTCAGAACAAAAAAAGGGACGGCAAACGCCGTCCCTTTTTCCAGAATATATTGTGGTTTGATCAGAAACGCGCCTGTATACGGGCATAAACCATCCGGCCACGCGGGTCATGTGTCCGGGATTCGAACCCGCCATTTGTCGCAACAAACGGAGGTTTCTTGTCAAACAAGTTGATAACCCCGACCTGAAGATTTGAACCGTCGGCGCCGTCCAGTATCCCGCCAAGATTCAGCGAGTACTGAGCGTCAACGGTGGTTTGAGAATCAATATCACCGTTTTCAACACCCCCGATAACCTGATCGTCGTCCATGCCACCAATGTGTCGTACATAGAAACGAGCATCATGTGTATCATTGGTAAACGCCATGCCGGTATTGAAACGCCACTTAGGTGTCGGGCTACCAAAGTTTGCAAAGTTACGGTTGCCCGCACCTTCAACTTCACCCGCAAACGGATCATCGATATCATAGTTCAATACCCGCGTACCTTCGAAGAAGGGCACGATTGAGCCCGCATCTGTTTCGAACGTGTAACGAGCACTAATATCAAAACCATCCGTTTTAACCGACGATGCATTCACAAAATCAACGAGGACAAGCAGGATATTTCCTGTATCGGTTCCTCCAGCGCGAATGACACGGTCACCTGTTGGGTCCGCATTTACGATCGACTGGAAGTTCTCCTGAATAATCACATCAGTGAACTTGTAGCGCCAGTAATCGAAATCGAAGTCAAAGCCACCCTTCTGCCATGAGAAGCCCGCATTGATCGCCTGGCCCTGCTCGGGGCTGATATCCCGCGCATCTGCAGGGAGCGAACGCACCGCAGCGAAAGCATTACCTTCTGTGACCGGGTCACTAACCTGATTAAGAGACGTGTTAACACCAGATTCCTGGAAAACACTTGGTGCACGGAAACTAGTTGAAAAGCTACCACGGACCGCCAGTTCATCGGTTGGGCGCCACAATAGCGAAAACTTCGGGTCCAGTGTGTCACCAATGCTTCCACCATAATCTTCATACCGTAGAGCAGCAGAGAAATCGATCGTGTCTGCGAGCGGAATGAAGGCCTCGGCGAAGATTGCCTTGGCAGTTCTATCGTCGGCAAAATCGGGGCCACCGATCAGAAAGGCAAAACCATCAGCGTTTGAAATATCGTCCAAGTCCTGGCTGAAGGACTCGTCACGCCATTGTATTCCAATCGCGAGACCAATATCGCCGGCACCGGTTGAACCAACCGTACCAGAGATAACAGCGTCAATGACACTTAGCTCAGACTTTGCATCAAATACCTGTTCGCCAATGATATAGTCCAATACTTCGGGGCTGTTTGGCAGAACATTGAAGCTCGTGGAAAATGGATTGTAGTACAAACATCCATTTTCACCCGGTGTGCCAGCTGCAACATCACAATTGTTGCCGCCGAAACCTCTCAGAGACTGTGAAAAGTTAGAGGTAACTGTGTCTTCAATCACACGGACATTTCTGGTTTCCCCGCGGGTAAACGCTACGTCATAGCTCCAGTCGTCCCAAAGTGTGCCGGTCAGCTCGGCACTAATGCGCCAGGTTTCATGGTCTGATGTGGCTGGCGACACACTGCCGCCATTACCGATTGCACGCCCAAAGAATAGGATCGGACCTAGAGACTCCGGGAAAATATTTGCTGGGTGGTCCGCTGGAACAACGGCACTGCCGAGTTGCAGGAACGGGAAAGTTGGCGAGTTACCGCGCACAGAAGTCGTATCGGCATAAGACCCTTCAATGCGCAACTCATGATCGCCACCCAGCTTTTGGGTGATTACACCAAATGCCTGAACGCGCTCTTCTTCCGGAACCAGGTTAAAGAAGTCGCCGAAATCGAACTGACAAAAACCTGCTGTGAACGGCAGACCAATACCATCAACAAGTGGTTGCAGATCGTCCCTTTGAAACGTGTTGCCTCCAGCTGATTCACAACCCGTGGGGTCAACTACAGGCAGCGCCCCAAGCAGGAAAAACGCACCAGGGTTGCCGAGGTTTGATGTATCATCCTGTGGGCGGCTCAAGCGGCGCTCTGCTGTTGTAAGCGCTGTCCGGTCATAGTAGCTTGCAGCAACCATGATATTGGTATTATCGTTTGCCCAGCCAAACTTGCCTTCAAACAGAGTGTCTGCCTGACTACCCTGATCGGTGAGCGTCTGATACTTCGCCGCAACCTCGAGGCCTTCGAAATCATCGTCTGTAATGAAGTTCACCACGCCGGCAACAGCATCCGTACCATAAATCGCCGCTGCACCGTCTTTCACGATTTCCACGCGCTGAACAGCAATCTGAGGAACCAGTGAACTGGTATCCACAAACGCGATGCCATCATTTGTCGTTGACGCTGAAACCACCTGACGGCGACCATTCATCATAACGAGCGTGGACGAAACTCCCAAGCCGCGGAGGTTGAAGTTTGAGGTACCTGTTGTACCACCCTGTGTGAAAGCATCCGGATTGTTTTGTGCGCCATTGTTAATGGTCAAGGTCTGCACGAGGTCCGCAACGTTGCTGGCGCCAATTTGCGCCAGGTTGTCGGCCCCGATAACTGCGATAGGAGACGGGCTGCTGGCCTGCGTCTTCCCTTTAATGTATGTACCTGTTACGACAACCTCTTCGATGGCAGTGTCTGCATCATCCTGAGCTTGCGCTGCCGCACTTGCAAGCATAGTGAGGCATCCGGCTGTTAAAGCCGTCGCCCGATAGAAACGTTTCTGGCGCATGTTTCTCTCCTGAGTAATATAAAGCGTGATACTTGATAGTCCTTCCCACCTTTAATGGATAAGACAAACCGCTTTTGGGTCAAGAGATTAGCAACAACAGTTAACGCGAGAGTTATCCACCTGTAGCAAAACTACAACACTCGCATAACGATAGTCATATGGCCTCGGGAGTATTCAGACTGGTTCAGGTGGGTGTAATAAGGGCGTGCTTCACGAAGATACCCACCTTGCCCTCGCCAATTCTGTGAGAAAGAAACGGCGTCAGATAAGCACGGACGATGTCCGGGTTGATGGGTTTGTTAACATCGAACCGCTGACGGGAAAGAATAGTCAACGCACCAAGAAAATCAGATCGAATTTGCGGCATCCGCTCCCTGATCATTTCGGAGTTCTTCTGGTCCTCGACGACAAGGGTGAGTGTAATGGCTGCTTTGCCAATCAGACGACCGCGCTCGAACATTGACAAGTTGAATGGATCCATCTCAATGGCAAGCTTTCCCTCGTCCGGCATAGCGTTGTCTTTGGCAGACGCATGGAGCGAAAGAGGTTGCCCGACGAAAACGAACATAATCATCAGCACCCGGGCCCAACTCCGAGCTAACCGCCAGATTCCAGAAATCACGTTACGTCTGTCCATGTGTAATGTCATCACTATCAATATATTTCGGGGTTGAGCCGCCACTATTAGATAGCAGCACTGTTATCAGGAAGCATACTGCGAAGTCATAAACAGGAAATTAATGGTCACGCAAAGGCATTGATGCAAAATGCATCATTCACGTCGCATAATGCATCAAAATAATGTCTCTTTTTGCGACAATTCCAAGTCTCCAACATAGTATAAAGCAACAACGTTATTATAAGTGTTTAATATATAACACTTTTTTTAATGCCAATAAAAGTGGCACAAGCCTTGTAACTATAGGAGTACCTCTCGAGCAGGGGTGCGGGAATAGGTTTAAATTTACTCGACCCCCAATCGTGCACCTATTCCCGCGAACCCTGCCCGTAGATATTTCCAAAAAAGAGCGGCTCTCAACGAGCTGCTCTTTTTTTTGTCATGAAAAACCTGAAAAGCAGTATTTATATAAACAAACTAAGGGTTGGAGAGCTTGCACCACTTTGAAGGCGCGCAAGGCCGGTCTGGAAGTTGGCAATTTGTGACAAAGTGCGAGAAGAGGGTGTTCCGCTTTGTACTCGGGAATCGTTCAGTAATTGTTGTCTTATTGGATCAAAACGGGTCGAACGAAATGCGCGCTGTGTGGTTGAGATCGCGGTATCGAGCAATCCCAAAACATATTTTGCATTGGCTTTGTCGCCAAGATTGAGGGCGCCGTTCAACTTGAGGCCAAAAACACCGCCGAGATCCTCTTCCGGCGGGATATCTTCGTCATCCCCCAAATCAAAAACTTCGTTCTTGGGCAAGAGCTTGCCGGGCTCCAGACCAATACGATCAAGCAGGTCACGACCGCCCGTACCAGGAATAAGATCAATGGAAACTCCATCGTCCAGCGTACTTATTTTCAGCTTTTGGCCTTCTGCTGTGGTTGCAACGTCGGCGTCAATCTTGCCAAACGCCGCGACACGCAACTTGCGCTTGATATCATCGAAGGTGTCGTTTTCTTCCAACTCGATTTTGGTGCGGCTACCACCATCGACACGCAGATAGAAGAAGTCGCCAATTCGCGCTGTCGTCTGCGTTTCAAGGTCACGCGTTTCATCGGGAGCAATCAATCCGGTTGGCAGCCCGAGTGTTTCCAGCACCGAATCGCCCTGATTGGTGAACGCAACACCGCCCACAGAAGAGCGCGCAAGACCTTCGCCGTATTGTTCGGTGTCTTCCAGTGCACCCGATGTGCCATCCAGTCTTGCAATAAACCCGTCTGTTGCGCCGCGGCCTGTTTCACCGGAAAGAGTTCCAGTGGTAGAGCCGGCAGCATATACTTTGCCGCCCTGAACCGTTAGGTCGCTGACACCGTCTGTACCGCTGGTCGAAAGGTATGTTGTAAAATCGGCGGAAAGGGTCGAAGAGCCCGAGAAACTGAAGCCGCTTACAAACCCTTCCAGCCCACCATTTGCAGACTGGTTAACCGTCGCCGCACCCGATGCATCCAGAGAACTGTTCGCGGTAACACCAGAGAGATAAATTTTGCCGTTTGCAGTATCGACGGCAATGCCGGAAATCTCGCCACCATCACCAAGCGACCCTAAACTGACGCTCGCATTTTGTGTTGAAAGATCCGAACCGGATAGCCGCACAACCGACGCAGACCCTGCTTCTTCAAGAGCAACAATCAAATTGTCATCACTGTCAACAGCCAGCGCTTTGATTACGTCATCACCCGACGCACCGAAAACGTTCGATGATGTCAGGCTACCATCAGCACCACTCAGCTTCAGCACCAGAGCGTCTGATGCGCTGGTTGCACCGGACGCGAAACTGATCGGTGCAGTTGCACCCCCAACATAAATATCGTCGCTCGAATCTATAGCGATTGCATAGGCTTTGGTGTCTGCGAATGTATCCAGTTGATATCGGAACACTTCATCGCCGCGTTTGCTTATTTTTACGACAAAAGCATCATTACCACCGTCGATAACATCGTCATTCGATAGCGCGCTTTCGGTTGCACCGGCAATAATCACGTTATCCTGACTATCCACCTTGATATCAAAAGCCTCAGCCGATTCCGCAACACCCAGCAGCCGTGAAAACACCACATTGCCCTCGGTATCAAACTTGGTCAGGAACACGTCCTGGGTTTCCGCAACGTTTAATTGATGGCCAAAACTGCCCGCAGATGTACCCACGACATAGATGCCGCCATCGCTATCAACTGCAACCCGGTTACCGTTAGTGTCGGCATTGACTCTGTTTTCGCTATCAATGTTGGTAATGGAGGACGTGTTGTCTTCCTCATCAGACGAACTTGTTGTTTCATCGTCACCCACCACATCTGCAACAGCGTCTGACAGGAATTTATCTCGCAACGAGGCGATTTTGGGGTCGAGATCGTCATCTTCCTGTTCGGCGACCAACCCTTTGATTTCAGTCGCTTCATAATCAATAGCCGCAAACGAGGTCGTATCATCCAGTGTTATGGTGCTGTCGATGCTGTTAAATTCGCTGATGCGGCTTGTAACTGCGAAACTGTCATCGAGCTGGCTGACGGCAGAGACAGCATATAAAGTCGGTGCAGCAACCGCGGCAGATAGTGTCACTTCTTCCGTAATCGTGCCTTCAATTTTAAGGCCGTACTGGCCGGTATCGCTATTGCGGGCGATATTGACCCGGGTCAGATGTTTTGCCGAAAAGTTGCCGGATGTATCGAAAGTGGACGATGACCCCGGATATCCCGCTCCTTCGTCCGCACTAAACTCGAACCCAAGCAACGTAGCTTCTGTCGCGGTATCCTCAGGTGTATAGACGAGCTTTCCAGCGGTGATATCAGCAACCGCAATTTCCTGACCATTCGTGACGTCAACGCCGTCCAGTTGCAAACCCGTTGCAGTGGTGTCAATTCTGACCGTCTGCAAGGTTTCGTCAGTGCTGTTAAAGTCTGCCGCCGTCAACGTCTTGGCAACGGGAATTTTCAACGCTTCAATCGTTGAATTGATGTGAGCCACCACGTTGTTCAATGTCAGGTCACCGGAAATCCCGCTCAAGTCCACCGCAATACTATCTGTTTCACCACTTTTCTCGATGGAAACAGTGAAGACCTCCGTACCGGTCAGGCCATCAATGACCGTATCCGGGCTGGAGACAACATACGAACCATTGGTCTCTGTCTCATTCTTGCCCGTGCGTGTACTGGCTTCGGTATTATATTCCTTGTCACCCAGAAAAATGTCCAGTTTATCAAGCTCTGTAGACGACAAATAGTCACGCACTTCCGCAAGCCCGGACCGGAACTGTTCGTCAAGACGCTCAAGGGATGAATCAAGCGTTGCATCCTCCGACGCATATTCAGCCAGCACTCTCAGGTTCGTCAGCGCATTGAATAAAACAAATGTCGCCTTCTGGTCTGCGTCATCAGCGACGGCCTCCAGGTTGGGGTCTTCCAGATCAATAAAACTGGTTAACTCGCGAACTTCGCGAATCTGCTCATTAAGCGTTTGAGGCTCTTCGGGAATTTGCCAGGGCGGTATGACGGCCGGACCGTCATTGCGGCCAAACGAAAACTGGGCGGCCCGCTGGTCCGCAGACAAGCTGTTGATACTGATCCGGGCGAGTTGCGCTTGCGCATCAAGTGCAATCAAGGACGAACTGATGCCCACAATCTGGGGGCGGGTAGATTGCTCTTGAGCAATCCCAAACAAGCCTCCTGAATTTTGTGGTCCGAAGAACGCCATTTTTCTCGTTTTCCCAGTCGTATTCCGCCGAAGAAACTCAATACACACTCGGCAATTTTTGCCCGCCCGGCATTAAGTGCCGAGCCAGGAGGCCAAACCACCGCTGGCGACTCGGCAAAAGAGGCAATATCTGCCGCCCAATTGCAAATCGGACGATTACACCTTACATCTCTTGCAAAGACTGTGACAAACACGCTGCCGCAATGATTGAAGCATTGGCAACGAAGACGACATCAAGGATATTGGCAATGACCGCACTTTTTTGGCTGATCGACGCTATTTTGGGGTTTTATTATTTTCTGCTGATTGTCAGCATCATCATGAGCTGGCTGGTAGCCTTTGGCATTATCAACAGTTACCAGCCTTTCGTCCAAACAGTTCAAAGGTTTCTTTACACGATTACCGAGCCGGCGCTTGCACCAATCCGGCGCACTCTTGGCCGTTTCATTCCCAATCTGGGCGGTCTTGATATCTCACCGATCATTCTGATCTTCCTGATATTTGCGCTTCGGGTTCTTCTGCGAAATGACATCGCCCCCCTCTTTGGAATATATGGATACTAGTCCCTTTGAAGCGCATCCTGATGGGGTGCGCCTTTTCCTCCATCTTACGCCAGGCGCTTCAAAGAACGCTTTGGTCCGGCTAGGTCCGGATGCAAATAATCAAATGAGGTTGAGGGCTCTTGTCACGACTGTCCCCGAGCAGGGAAAAGCCAACAAGGCCATCATTAAAATTCTTGCAAAAAAACTCAGGTTGCCCCGGTCTGATATTCGGATTATAGCGGGACAGCAATCGCGGGAAAAAACACTGCTGCTTTCCGGAAACCCGGCCAATCTTCTGGATCGCCTGTCCTGCTTGTTAACAGAAAGCGGTATGTGATCCCGACAGGGAAGCCTTTGCGCCGCTGAACCGGAGCAGAAAAATGACCGCAACCCTTATTGACGGCAAAGCCTTCGCACAAAAGGTTCGTAGTGACGTCGCGCGCGACGTCAAGTCGCTAAGAGATAACCACGGCGTCCACCCCGGACTTGCCGTTGTTATTGTAGGAGAGGACGCCGCCAGCCAGGTCTATGTCCGCAACAAGGTCCGCCAAACAGCAGAAGTTGGCATGCAAAGCTTCCATTTTGAAATGGACGCAAGCACAGACCAGAAAACATTGATCAGCAAAGTTAAAGAACTGAACGCGGATCCGAGGGTTAACGGCATACTCGTTCAACTGCCCTTGCCCGATCATATCGATGAAGCGGCCGTAATTGAAACAATCAACCCCGCCAAAGATGTGGACGGGTTTCATGTTGTAAATTCGGGTAAGCTGGCAACGGGCGGCGGCGGCATGGTACCCTGTACGCCACTGGGGTGCCTGATGATGCTTCAGGATAACCTTGGTGATATGAGCGGCCTCAGAGCCGTTGTTGTAGGACGGTCAAATATCGTTGGTAAACCCATGGCGCAGCTGCTGCTGGATGCCAACTGTACGGTCACCATCGCGCATAGTCGCACCAAGGACTTGCCAGCAGAGGTTGCTGCTGCAGATATTGTTGTCGCTGCTGTTGGCCGTCCGGAAATGGTTAAAGGCGAATGGATCAAACCCGGAGCAACCGTCGTTGATGTTGGCATCAATCGTATCCCGGCGCCTGAAAAAGGCGAGGGAAAAACACGGCTGGTTGGTGATGTGGAGTTTGCGGCAGCAGCGGAACGAGCGCGTGCCATCACACCGGTACCCGGCGGCGTCGGCCCCATGACAATCGCATGTTTACTTAAGAATACAGTTACCGCCACACTGAGCCAAAACAACATAGATCCGGCGTCGCTCTAACAAACGGACAAATCCCATGTATGAGATTTTTGTATCTGCCTTCATCGCTTTGTTTGTGATCATTGATCCGATCGGTATTGCGCCCGTTTTTGCAGGGTTAACGCAGGGTGCCCCGGCGCGTTTCCAACGCCTGATGGCAATCAAAGGTGTTTTTATCGGCACATTGATTTTGGTGTTCTTTGCCTTCGTGGGAAAGCCGTTTCTGGGCGCACTTGGTATCTCAATAGATGCGTTACGCGTGGCGGGTGGATTGATGCTGTTTATCATCGCGCTTGAGATGGTTTTTGAGAAACGCACCAACCGCAAACGGGAAGCTGCCGAAAAGATGGACGACTTTTTCGAAGATGTTTCGGTGTTCCCCGTTGCACTGCCGTTGCTTGCCGGGCCCGGGGCGATCACCACAATTATGCTGGCGGTTGCGGACGCCGGTTCAAATACCACCGCGCAACTGGCTGTAACGGCAGCACTGTTGGTTGTTATGGCCATTAGCCTGATTGTCTTTCTGGCCGCAGGCCCGGTGATGAAATTGCTCGGACCAACTGTCAACGCAGTGCTTACACGCTTGCTTGGCGTTATTCTCGCGGCACTGGCAACTCAGTTCATTCTCGATGGTTTCAAAAACGCGTTTGCAGGTTGAGTTGATATTGAGGCGTTCACGCATTTGCCGGTGATTGATGCGAATTTCGGCTCTAGGCTGAAATCATGATCATCCGCTATCTCTTTGCTGTTTGTCTTCTCTGCTTCGCCTCCACTGCCCAGGCAGTGTCCCTGAGTTCAAACATCGGGGATGAGCGGCAATCTTACGCGGCAAACCCGGGCAACACAGAAACGGACCCAAGCTGGCAGCCCTATAGCCCTTTCCTGAAAACAGACGGTGCCCACTTCTGGTATTCGCACAAAATCTCTGTCTATCACGAGCCGGGAGAAACGGTCAGCAACCCGTTAACGCTGTCAGTTCGCCTGAACGGCGTGTTCGATTTCTACTGGGATGGTGCTTTAATCGGTTCCAACAAATATCTGGGCAAATCAGCGAGCCAGTATAGCCGTGTCCATATCCCGGTATCTGGCCTCTCCGAAGGTGAGCATCAGCTGAAAATACATATTGTTGCCCTTGGAATGCGCGCAGGCGACAGTAGTGATCTACGGGTTGCGGTCGCCGCGGTAAAATCGGATTTTTTCGGTGTCCACCCGACCGTGGTCAGCACGTTTTTTATCGCCACTGCATCCTTGTTTCTTGCAGGGTATCTGACAGTCACTCTGCGCACCGGACGGCAGCGCCCGGGCAACGTGGCAACCATTTTCTTCAGTATTGCCATAGCAATGGTTGTGCTTCTGGAAGATGGACGGTTTCTGTTCAAGTACCCCTATGGCTGGCAATCCTTTCTG
The DNA here is from genome assembly GCA_947503625.1 of uncultured Kordiimonas sp. GTDB lineage: Bacteria > Pseudomonadota > Alphaproteobacteria > Sphingomonadales > Kordiimonadaceae > Kordiimonas. The sequence continues at coordinate 383,459 of CANNEK010000002.1, forward strand.
GATATGCTTCAGCCTCCATTTGCAGTCATGTTTTTCATATTGTTGACGTGGTTGGTTCTGACCCGCATCAGCTACCCCAACCGACTGGCATGGATGGTGGTCCTTCCTGTAAGTCTGGCGATTTCACTGATTGAGACTGGAGGCATCGAGCACCATATTCGGCTGTTTTTTACACTGTCGCTGTTCCTTTTGGCGCTGTCGTCGTACGGTTGGTACCGAGGCTATGGTAACGCTAGGCTTTTTGCCATTGGCTTCGCACTGGCTATAGTTGCGTTGCTGCTCGACTTGGACAAAGGGCATCTTTTCCTTATTGTGATAACAGTTTTATTTGCCACCGATCTTGCCATTGATATGCGTCAGCAGGGCAAAAATGCCATCCGCCATTTGCTGATGTCGGAACGACTGCGTTCTGACCTGATAAAGCGCAACGTCCAGCCTCATTTTCTGATGAATTCACTGACCGCTCTCATGGAATGGGTCGAAACAAGCCCCGACGAAGCGGTCAACTTCATCGACGGCCTAGCGCAGGAATTTCGTATCCTGGATGAATTTTCCGAAAGGCGAAGCGTCAGTCTCAAACAAGAACTGGCACTCTGCAATATTCATCTAACCCTTATGGGGCAGCGACTGGCAAGCTGCTTCAGGCTGGAAGCCAGCAGCGTTGACACAGACCAACAGGTACCCCCGGCCCTGTTTCACACATTAATTGAAAATGCTTTTAGCCACAATGACTACCGGGCCTTTGAAGCAACCTTCGTTCTGACACAGGAAACAACTGCTAGCGGTCGCATACTTCGACTATCTGTCCCTGTTAAAAACCCACATAGCAGCAGCCATAGCGCGGGCCTAGGCACACGTTACATCGAAGCGCGGCTTGAGGAATTCTGCGGAAAAGCTTTTAGCTTCCAATCCGAAATGATAGGGTCGACCTGGGTTTCTACAATCACTTTAAACAGGCATTAATTTGATCCGTCATGTCTTTTAACTTGCTCATCGTTGAGGACGAACCGCTTGTTGCCAAAAGGCTGTCCAGACTATCAACCGACATTCTCGACGACCAGATTTCTGCTCTGCACCTGGCACCGGATTTAGATGCTGCTCGCAACCTTGTCTCCAGCAACCCCATCGACCTTATTCTATTGGACCTCAATCTGGTGGGCAGCGACGGATTCGAGCTTTTGAAGGAGTTTACCTCCAAAGCAGCACACACTATTGTTGTATCCGCAGAAACGACACGCGCGCTTGAAGCATTCGAGTTTGGGGTACTGGACTTCGTCCCAAAACCTTTCACACGCGACCGATTGGCCAAAGCGCTGGCACGCTTCTGGAAACCTGCATTCGCCAATGAACCTGCTACAAGACAAATTGCATTTGAAACCGGAACAGGTTTCGATGTCGTCAGTACAATCGATATTCTTTATTTTAAAGGTGCTGACAAATATTCTGAAGCTATGCTCAAAAGCGGTGCCGTGAAGTTTCACACGAAATCACTGAACCGACTGGAAGACATTCTGTCCGCAAACTTCGTTCGCAGTCATAAATCCTATTTAGTACAACGTGGTGCCATTAAGTCGCTACGTTCGCTCGAAGGTAGCCGATACGAAATGGATCTTGTTGATGGCAATTCGCTGCCAATTGGCCGGACACGGGTTGACCATGTCCGGCACGCCATATCTGCGTGGGGAGGGCAGAACGGCTAGAAGCTCAGGCGAACAATCACGCGCAGCCTGCCCGGGCGCCCAAATTCATAGTCACCGCCGACCTGAAATCTGTCACTAAAATGATAGTAGGTCCCGGCGCCCGCCTTGACTTCACCGGAAAATCCGACAGCTCCGTCCTCGTCACTGACAATTTTTCCGTTACCGTGATACCGGCCATATCCCATGAATTCGACATGTTTGCCCACCATGGCGCGCAGACCTATTTTGGCATCAAAAGACGTTCTGGATCCGCTAAAAAAACCCAGATCAGTAGTCACAGGGCCACCGCCAGTGAAAGTACCGGTTGCCTCCGCAAGATTTGCTTTGTTGCGGACCAGGCCTGCTTCGGCAAACCAGCTTATTTTGCTGCTAAACCGTGTGTGCAAACCGAACGCCAGCCGCACTTCTTTCTGATTTGTATCAACAATCCCGGCAGCAATTGCACCGCCATTCACTGCCGCAATATTGATCAACGGTGAATGGCTGCTTTGATGATAGTCTGACACAATGTGAAAACCGATGGTTCTTGACTTGAATGGCAAAGCGACAGACAGCCTCGCCGCACCTCCATCGCCAGCATGATCAGAGATTGTGCCCAAATTCAGTTCATCTTCGGTCTGGTTTCGAATTACAACGCCATTGGCATTAAAATTATCATGAAGATACCCACCTTCAATATAGGAATAACTTAGTGGGTTTGTCGATTTTTCCTCGTCTGCCGCAATCGGGCCAAGGCTTGTTACTGCCGCCAACGCAAATAGAAAGGATTTTGTCATTGGTTCCTCCTGAAGTGTTTTGTTTCTGACCGCACTTTGCGCGATGAAAAACAAAACAACGATGCAGGAGACGACAACTTCTCAGGCAATTCGCCAACGGCTCATAAGGCTTTTTTTAAAAGATAAGGGATCAGTTACCGGCTTTTGGCTTTCAACAACCGTCACGACATCAGGCTCTGGGGTCTGTATCTTTCATATCTGGCTGCGCAATCACATCCCGATACCATTCAGCTGTTACGGGATACTGATCTGCCCATTCAAGTTCGGGCAAACGAAAACACAGATAGTCCAGCGCTGCAGCAGTTGCCATGGCATCCAGACGCCAGTGCTCCAGCGCATTGATAGCGCCTTCTTCCAGATGAGCAAGGGACCTGTCGATTGCTGCGCGCCAGCGCGCTATCCAGTAAGGCGACTGCTCCACCACTGGACGGCGTTTTTCCATCACTATTGCCAGTGCTGCGTCCGTCATGCCATCAGCCAGTGCTTGGCGTTTGAGCATTTCGTTCTTGGCTCGGCCCGTGTCATTCATGCCCGCACGATCCATCAAAAATTCAACGATTACGCGGCTGTCAAATAGAGCAGGCTCTCCGTCCACAACAAGCGCCGGCACCTTCGAGAGAGGGTTTGCTCGCAAAAAACCTTCATCCGGCTCTAGCGGGTTGACCGAAACGAGTTCTATTTCATCCATTAGTCCCAAATGGCGAGCCACTAGTAACACTTTGCGCGTGTAGGGCGACGTTTTGGAGTAGTAGAGTTTCATAGGACTTCCTGTTGTTGGTTCACCCGGTAGCAGCGGCGACTTTGCTACGCTATCATGTGGGGCAAATTCAAAGAAAACAAGCTGCAGAGCGCTTGACCCAGCTTTTCTGTCGGAGGAAATCATGAAAAAAATTCTGGCAACTATTGCTATGCTTGGCGCTTTCACGGGTTCACTCGGCGCTGATGACAAAGAGACCTGGCAACAACTTGTCGACATGAAACGCGCCGACATGTCTCTCTTTTCAATGACCATGATCAACGAAGGTAGCGCGGTTGGCAGCATGTCTTATGGCTGGCAGCGCGAGGGCAATACCTATGTCGTCAGTGACCGGACTGAAATGCAGCCAAACATTCTGGAAACTGCGCGCGCTGTGATTGATGCGCGATCCCTTCTGCCCCTGAGCAACGATATCGACTTCGCTGTCGGTACCTCCCGGAATGTATTTGATGTTGAATGGAAAAATGGTGCTCTCGCGGGCGGAGTGCAGATGACCAAGGAAGGCGCAGAACCACGGGACGTGGACTTTGGCAACCCGGAGCACCCCAAAAGCGCGCTAAGATTAAGCATATTCGGCTTGATTGCCGGAATGCCCCTTGACGAAGGTTTTTCCGTTGATTTGCCTTGGTACAATACGCTGTCAAACTCCATCGAAAACATAACACTGGCTCACGTGGGCAAGGAAACCGTCGTCACGCCAGCCGGGGCGTTTGAAGCGCACAAAATACACATCCAGAACGGTACGCCCGAGAATATGGTGTATGTCACAACCGCACTGCCACAGAAAATTGTGCGCATTGATGTCCTGGGCCAGCCCATGCATTTTGAGCGCTTGCCCTGACAGTTGCTTGACGCAGCGCAATGAGTTTACCCCCCTTCTGGATTATGAAGGTCGATATTCATTGATGAAGGGGTGAGCTATGCGTGTATTCTTTGTTTTGCTGGTGTTTCTGACCGGCTCACCCACAAGTGTAAATGCCTTGCCTGTGACGGAAGAAGATCGCGTTGGCATTGATTTTCGGCGCACAACACTAGTGGTTCGAGACATCGAGACCTCGCTAAAGCTATACCGGGACGTGCTGGGCATGAAGGTTATCTATGACCACCCCATTCGAACGCCTGCTGGCAAGCCTGACGAAGAAACGGACCGCATAAGACGGCTCGTGTTTCTCCGCGCAAACGACACTTACATCGGCGTTCTTGGTTTGCTCGAATACCAGAAGCCCCGTAAAACGCAGCCGCTTGACAGACTGGCGTTTGAACCCGGCACGAGCGTACAACTTTTTGCGACAACCGACCTGGAGGCGAAATTTGACGCAGCCCGGAAAGTGCCCGGCGTTGAAGCCATGTCACCACCAAGAGTGGTCAATTACCCAAGCTACGACGGCAAAGGCACAATACCCGTGAAGGTAAGTGTGATTTCGGATCCTGACGGCTTTGTACTCGAGATTAACGAACCGATGGTCAATCTGGACGTTGAGCGAAATTAGGTGTCAGTTCCGATCAGTACCAACAACGTCGACAAAGTCAGCAAAGAAAGCGATGTCGAGATGACAACCGTTGTCGCGGCCCTGCGTGCCCCAATGCCGTACTGCTCACCGAAGGTATAAGCAACCATACCTGTTGGCAGGGCGGCCGTAAGCGTTGCAACACCAACCCACACCGTTGGCAACCCAAGGATAAAATGCGTGGTTGTGAACACGAGTATTGGCAAAACCATAAGCTTGAGCGCGACAGCAATGGAAGCCTGACGAATGTCGCCGGCAATTTTGAACCCGGCGATGGCAAGGCCAGCGGCAAACAAGCCGGTTGGCGCTGCAGACTGCGCCGGCAACGCGAGAACCCGGTCAAGCCACTCGGGAAACGGCAAGCCAAGTGCAGACCAGGTAAGCCCGGAAACCAATGCAATCAAGAGCGGGTTATGCGCTAGGCTGCCAATGGTTTTTCGCAAAACGCCCGGCCCTCCGCTGGAACGATTGGCACGCTCGGCTATAATGGTCGTGATGGTCAGCAGGGTCAGGCTATGAAAACTCAGGATCACCAGCAGAAGGCGTACCCCTTCATCCCCGAAAGCCCCTTCAAGGATCGGAATACCAATAAACCCTCCGTTGGCAAAACAAGAGGACAGAGCAAACACGGCCTGCTCGGATGCCGTTAGCCGAAACACATATTTCGATACCAAAACAGCAAGCATGTAGAGGAAAAGCAGGGATGAATAATATCCTGCAACAAACAACAGTTCCTCGGCTTGAGGCAGTGTCGCCGGTGCAACAGACCGGAACATCAGCGAAGGAATTGCAACATACCAAACGAAGGTGATCAGTATGCCGCTAGACCCTTCCGGGAACAAACGCGTTTTCCCCAGCACAAAGCCGAGCGCCATAATCAGGAACACCGGCCCGACAATAAGGAAAACATCACCCATGCTGGCGCTCGGCTTTATTCGTAACTTGGCGGTTCAGAAACTTTCCCCCGCTGCTTCAAAAGCTGCAGCCTGAGCGCATTTAGCTTGATGAAACCGGCAGCATCCCGCTGGTCATAAACGCTATCTTCCTCAAACGTTACATGTTCCATCGAATAGAGGCTGTAGGGGCTCTTGCGGCCAACCACATGGGCAGAACCCTTGTAGAGCATCAGACGCACTGTGCCCGCGACAAATTCCTGGCTCTTGTCGATGAGTGCCTGCATCATTTCCCGCTCCGGGCTGAACCAGAAGCCATTGTAAATCGCCTCGGCATATTTGGGCATGATCTCGTCCTTGAGGTGCGCCGCACCCCTGTCGAGCGTGATTTGTTCAATACCGCGGTGTGCAGCCAATAGAATTGTGCCGCCCGGGGTTTCATATATCCCGCGCGATTTCATGCCAACAAAACGATTTTCCAAAAGGTCCAGTCGTCCGATACCATGCTTGCGGCCATAGTCGTTCAATGCTGTCAACAGGGTAGCAGGGCTCATGACAATACCATTGATACCAACGGCGTCGCCTTTTTCGAATTCGACCTCGATGTACTCGGGTTCATTGGGCGCGACAGTTACAGGATCATCTGTGCGGCTGTATACATATTCTTCTGCCCCAACCCATGGGTCCTCAAGTGCCTTGCCTTCACTTGACGTATGCAGAAGGTTGGCGTCCACGCTGAAAGGGCTTTCACCGCGCTTGTCTTTCGGCACCGGAATTTGATGTGCTTCGGCAAAATTGATCAAATCGGTCCTGGAATTCAGCTCCCATTCACGCCAGGGCGCAATCACCTTGATCCCCGGGTTCAGGCCATAATAGCCAAGTTCAAACCGAACCTGGTCGTTACCTTTACCGGTAGCGCCGTGGCAAACCGCATCCGCGCCGGTCTCGGCCGCGATTTCAATCTGTCGCTTGGCAATCAGTGGCCTCGCAATTGCGGTACCCAGCAGATACAGCCCTTCGTACACCGTATTGGCCCGAAACATGGGGAACACATAGTCAGCAACAAACTCTTCACGCAAATCCTCGATGTAAATTTCCTTGATGCCCAGCATCTCGGCTTTTTTGCGTGCGGGCTCCAGTTCCTCGCCCTGCCCCAGGTCCGCTGTGAAAGTCACGACTTCACAGTCGTAGGTCACCTCAAGCCACTTGAGGATTATCGACGTATCAAGCCCTCCAGAATAGGCAAGAACAACTTTATTGATTTTATCTGACATTGCGCTCAGCTCCGGTCTTCATGCATTCGCCGCGAGTATAGGCCTGGCCTGTGTCAGGTCAATTGTAGCAACTGTTTATTTTATCAGGATAATGATCAGAATTTCTTATGTGCTTTCAGGGACGGATAGAAAAAAATACAAAGCAGCTAAAATAGGACTTGCCCCTGACGTTACGTCAGGCCTCAAACCAGCGCTTGTGGAAAGGAATGCGGCGATGAAACTCTTGTCGATTGGTGAAGTTGCCAAACGTTCCGGCGTAACAGTACGTGCGCTCCGGCATTATGAAAACATCGGACTTCTGGAGCCAAAACGAAGCGAGTCGCGACAGCGAGCCTATGCCTACCGGGACATAACACGCCTCCAGCAGATACAGATGCTAAAACGTGCAGGCCTGACACTTGCCAGAATACAAGAGCTTGTCAGCACCAATGACTGGCACGCCGAGGACATTCTGAAAATGCAGCGCGAGATTGCAATGGCGGAACTTGAAAAAGCCAAAGCCAAACTCGCCCTGCTTGAAGAAACCCTTGCCTGCGCGGCAGCCGGCCAACCAGCAGACCTTTCCACACTTTGTCATATCATCAAGATGGGAGAACACGCGATGGAAGAGGAAAAATGGAAAAAGGTCTGGGATAAATTCTATACGGACGAGGAACAAAAACGATGGGAGGCGGCAAAAATGGCTGTCCCTGAAGATGTTATTAAAGAGCATGAACGGGCATGGCCTGCCCTTCTGGCCCGCACCGAGGAACTGGTAGGCACAGACCCGGCTGCACCTGAAGCTCGGGCGATTGTTAAGGAATGGAATGCTCTTACGCAGGTCATCTATGACATCGACCCCACGCTGACAAATACTACTGCCAAACTATATGACAATATGGATGACTGGCCAGAGGATGGGCCTGAACCGCCTTTTTCCAAGGAAGTGTGGGCATTTATCAAAGCCGCCGAAGCGGCGATGAAAGCGGCTGAGGGCGGGCAGTAAGCTCCATGCCATACATGTTGTAATGGTTGACGCGCCGATGAACAGATCACGGACGTTCAAAATCGAAAGGATTTGGCCACAAACGGCGGCCATTTTCCAATGGTGCTCATATATCCAATTGGTTAAACTGAATGAACTCTGTCCCACTTTGAAAAGGCAGATCTCATGATCAAGTCCGGAATTCAGATAACCGTTTCGATTTTTGCCGTGCTTTTAACGGCATGCAGTACAGAACCCCGGAGTGAACCGGCCGACATCGTTCTTTCAGGCGGCATTATCTATGCTGCTGATAGCGAAAGGTCAGTTCATCAGGCTATCGCCGTAAAGGATGGACGCATCATCGCAGTTGGCAGCGATACACAAATTGAAAAATATATCGGTTCGAATACCGATCACCGTCGCCTGGACGGCAAGATGGTACTGCCCGGCCTGCATGACATGCATATCCATGCACTGGGCACCATTGCACCCGAAGCCTGTGATCTGGATGGCCGGGCGGTATCTCTTGATGAAATGGTTGAGATTATTCAGGGCTGTATTGTCGACTTTGATATTGCAGACGGCGAATGGGTCCCTGTCATGCAATGGAATCCTTATGAGGGCAACCAGCCAAGTACTGCTTACCCAACGCTGCGGGCCGCGCTCGATGCGGCATCAGATACACATCCTGTGTTTTTGCTTGGCAGCGATGGCCATCATGGCGGTGCCAATAGCCTGGCGCTAAAGTCGGTAACACCAGCCTTGTCAGCGGCCACGCTGGAGACAGATTATAAAGACCTTGATGGTCTGGTAGCCGTCGACGCAAGCGGCGAGCCTACAGGTGGCTTGAATGAAGGCGCGATGACCCTTGTGGGTGCAGGCGCGCAAAGCGGTCTGACCATGCCTGCGCCTGACCTGATGCCCAAAGTGGCTGAACTGCTGGCAAGCAGGGGCCTCACTTCGATACAGGATGCCTGGGTTAAATGGGAAGAACTTGAACAGTATAAATGGCTGGATGACACAGACGGCATGACCTTTCGACTGAGGACTGCGCTCACTTATCCGTTGCAAAATGCCCATTCACCTGAAGACCTTGCCCGCGTGCCCGCAATGATTGCGGAACTGAAAAAAATGCGCGAGGCAATCTCGGACAGCCAGTACATCCGCACCGATGCGACAAAACTTTTCGCCGACGGCGTTATGGAAGGCAATCCCTATGGTCATCCACCGACCTTGCCGGTTGCAGCGATGTTAAAACCCTACCACCAACCGATCTTTAAAACCGATGAAACAAGCGGTGCAACCGATCTGGTAGGATATGTTGATCCCGGAAGTGTTGAATGTCGGCAAGTACAGGCAAGTTCGGACACTTTTGCCGGCACTGAAGCTCGGCAAAAATTCGAGCGCGACAACGGCTTTCTACCCGATCAGTGCCTTGAGTGGTCCGGCATGCTGGAGCATTCTGCGGACCTGATCAAAGCTTATATTCAACAAGCAACTGACGCAGGTTTTCATGTGCATGTGCACGCGATTGCTGAAAAAGCTGTACAGGTAGCCGCCGACGCTTTCGAGCTTGCCAAACCATCAGCCGACCGGCAGGGCCTGACCCAGAGCCTGGCGCATGTACAAATAGCCAACGAAGACGACCTGAAGCGTCTTGGCAAACTGGGTGTTTTCATCGCCTATACCTATTACTGGATTCTGCCCAACGCCGATTATGACATGACCGTGATCCCGTTTGTCGACAAAGTGGCGAACGCGAACGACCTTTATAACCCGGAGCATTCCTACATGCAGCGGGCCTATGCAGTAAAAACCGCATTGGATGCAGGGATTATCCCAGTGTTTGGCAGTGATGCCCCGGTTGACAGTCGCGACCCGAGGCCCTTTCTGAATATGGAACAGGCGCTGACACGAGCGGACAATGGACGTGTTCTAAACGCCGCCGAGAGAATAAATATCCATGAGGCCATAGCGTCTTATACCCTCAACAGCGCAGCCATGATGGCAAGCGCGGATGAACTGGGCAGCCTTGAAGTTGGCAAACTGGCCGACCTGATTGTAATCGACCGTGACATTGTTGCGCTGGCGGAAAGTGGTATGGCGGACCAGATCGGAGACACGCGGGTTTTAACCACCATCTTCGATGGCAACGTGGTGTTTGATGCTAAAAATTAGGCGCCTATTGGCTAAGGTGCGATAAGCGGCATCGCACCTCGTTTGCTGCAAACTGTTCAGTACTTATGCCGCATCACGCCAGTGCGGCGGGTAGGCGGCATCGAAACCAGGCAAGGCTTCAATCCGTTTCATCCAGGCCGCAAGCTCGGGGAAATCTTCGGCATAATTCGGAATATTGGGTGTGATGCCCGGCAACTGGATTGTTGGGCCGATACGAGCAATCATCGCAAGATGCGGATATAACATTAAGTCAACGGCAGACGGTGCATCGCCCGCCATAAAGTCATTGCCGTCGAGCCAGCCGCTGACAGTTTTGATCTCATCACTCACTTTGGCGAAGTTTTTATTGATCTCGTCTTCTTTACCATCAAAGGTCTGGCTGAAAATTGGCTGGGCAGCAGCTGCAAGGGCGGTGCCCAGATACGCGTCCATTTCCATCACCCGTTGCCAGATGAGTGCGGCCTCTTGGGGCGACTTTCCAAACAGGGGTGTGTCCAAATACGCCCGCTCCAGATAAGCCATAACAGCGATAGATTCGTAAACCGTTATGCCACCGTCTACCAAAACCGGAACCTTGCCTCGTGGGTTACGAGCCAAATACTCCGGAGTTTGTGTGTCGCCCTGACTACCATGCAGTTCAACTGCATCATACTCAAGGCCCTTTAATCCAAGGGCAAGCATGGCGCGCCATGCATAGGGGCTGCCTGAAATAAAATAAAGCGTACGTGTCATCTGGTCATTCCTTACATTGATTGTTCGGCAGAACACCAGATTGGGGTTAAAACGCACTTTGTAAGCATGCATATTTGCATGAGTGGTTCGTCAGTTTTGAACCGGTATATTTTTTTACTCCGGCTTTGGTTTGTCATGCCCGTGATCAATGGTCAGCGGGCTCAGATAATGAGGCTCCGTAAGGCCGCGCTTGCGCATGGCGATCCCGGTCAGGCATTCGCGCAAGACCCGGTCCGCGTTCTGGGCCGTGGTGTAGCCCGGATCAACCAATGGGTTCACCTCAACAAGCTCGAAACCGACAATGTTTTTCTCTGCGCAAAGCCGGCGGACGATAGGGAAGATTTCCCGGGTCGTAAGGCCACCGGGTTCGGGCGTGCCGGTGCCCGGCGCATAGGCAGGGTCAAGAACATCAATATCAAACGAAATAAAGATATACTCGGGGCCTTCCAGCACTTCGTCCATCACGCGCTTCATCACCTGGTCCCAGCCATCTTTTTCGATCTCGGCCATGGTGTGATAACGAAGGCCGTGCTCTCGCATCCATTCAAAGCCCTCTTTGCCCGGCCAGTAACCGCGCAGGCCAACCTGAATGAAATTGGGGCCGGGCACGATTTCTTCCTGAAACAAACGATGGACCGGCTGTCCATGTGACAGAAGGTGTGTACCACCCTTTCCTGCATCATAGTGTGCATCAAAGTGCACCACGCCTACATTACCGGCACCGTATACATCAACAACACCGGCAACATCGGGGTACATCAGAGAATGGTCCCCTCCCACAATCATTGGTATTGCGCCCGCAGTTGCCACTTCCCGCACCATCTCGCGGATGTGGCGGATACTGCGCTCCAGACTCAGGCCATCAACAGCAATATCGCCGTAGTCGACAATCGTCAGTTCATTGTTGGGAGAGATCATGGTATGCATGTGAGGCGGTTGCACCGGACTATTACCCTTGTAAACATTACCAGTTCTTACGGCACGCGGACCATAGGCGGCCCCCCGAAAACCAGTGCCTGTGTCAAGCGGCACGCCCATGATCGCAACCTCGACTTCGCCCGCGACCAGATCCTCAGGCGTGATTGCAACCGGCATGTTCAGAAACGTGGGAATGCCGAGCTTGGGGCCCGAGCCGAAATAACGATTGATGTTGATAGGCCCAGGGTCACGCGGTGTATCAAACTCCGCCGGACGTGGCAGACGCCATCGGTTGAAGCCCTTGCTTTCCGTATTTAGCGGAATAGAGGCCATGTCTGTTTCAGGGTTAAACTTCGACAGTTCCGCTACGCGGATCATGGCGCGCACATAAGCTGCAATGCCCTCGGGCGTTTTGTTTTCAAGCCGGGCAAAAAGAATGTCATGGCGTTCTGCATAGGAAAGCGCGCTTTCCCCCAAAAGGAAAGTCAGCTCTTCTTCGGTCAAACCTTCCAGTTTTGCCGACAGGCTTTCAGGTACTTCAGCAGGTTCGAAAGTCTTTTCTTCCTCTTCAAGGGCCTTGGCAAATCCGCCCAGATGAAATGCCAACACCAGCGAACCCAAAGCTGCGCTTTTGCGTACCAATTTAAACATACTCGACCTTCCCTATTCATCCCATGCCAGCAACTGTAGCAGTGACACGAGCAAACGCAAAGGGACGAATGCGTGTGCAGATGGGCCGGAGGGAGATGGCAAGGATAGCAGCCGTGCCGTATGATCAGGGTATGCACAAGCCGAGAGGTTTCCATGACCATTTTCATCAAACCACACCGTACGATTCTGTATACAGTTCTGGCATGCTTGGTCTTGATTACACCGGTTGCGCAGGCTGAAGACGGGTTGGACGCATACGGAACCCCCGACACATCAAGATCGGAGTATGGTGAATATGCTTTCCTTCGCGGTGAGTGGGAAGCAGGCATGCAAACCGTAGGCGAGGACGGCGCCAAAACGCCAATTGAGGCAAAGGCCTACATCACGGGCTTTTACCACAGCGACGGACGCACTTTTCAAACCTGTTTCGAAGCACCGGGTTTCCATTCAACCGACGTGCGTGCCTTTGAAGAAAACAGTGAGACCTGGCGCGCAAGTTTTATAAATGCACGGTCACAGCGCTGGAACGGGCTCCAAAGCACAAAAGTCGGGGATACGATGGAAACGATTGTTCCCGGTGGATATGCCGGTACGGCTGATTTTGATACAAAAACCGTGATGTACGACATCACGCATGAGAGTTTCAGGAACGATGTTTTCCAGCGCGACAAAGGATCAGATGTATGGCGCAAAACATTTGAGATGGTTTATCGCCGTTTGCCAGAAGAGCCTAGTGGTCCACGCTGTTAAGCGGTCGTTATAGGTCGAGCCACATCTCCACAAGATCAATGCCGGCGGCAAACTCATCCTTAACCCGCCGAATTTCGCGGAAACCGAACTGATTGAAAAAAGGTGCTGTCATCTGGCTGGTTAAGACGCGGATGCGGTCTGCCTCTCCGCTGGCGGCAATCAGCTTCTGCCGTTCCTGAAACAGTCGCTTGCCAAGGCCGCGACCTTTATAGTCGGGGTGCACCATCGCCCATGTTGTGCGAGCAATCCGCGTTTCGATATTGATCTCATAACCACCACAACCAATCACACGGTCACCGTCAACAAGCACCAGATAGGGGCCTGTTGGTGCCTTCAGAAAAGCCTCGAAATCCGGTCGTTCATTGACGCCGAAAAATTCAGGCGTGTTTGCGTCCATCAACGCGAGGCACGCATCCTGGTCACCAGTTTGGTACAGACGAAAAACGGGCTCAGTCATGAAAGACCTATGTCAGGCCGGTTGACGTGTGGTGAGGCGCTGCGCCCTCCAGAGCCGCTATCGCTGCCGCTTCCCGCGCAAGTTCAGCTTTTGATTTCTTTTCCGAGGCCGACTTCAACTGGCCACAGGCCGCCATGATATCGCGGCCCCGTGGTGTTCTGATCGGTGCAGATATGCCACCTTCGTAAACAATGTCGGAAAAACGCTGAATCTGGTCCCAGTCGCTGCATTCATATGCTGTCCCGGGCCACGGATTAAACGGAATGAGGTTCACTTTCGCGGGTAGTTTATATTTACGGATCAGCCGGACCAGATCACGGGCATCTTTGTCGCTATCATTCACGCCTTTGAGCATTGCGTATTCAAACGTGATGCGGCGTGCATTGTGGGCGCCCGGGTAATTTGCGCAGGCTGTCAGAACCTGATCCAGATTATATTTTTTATTGATCGGCATGATATCTGTGCGCACCGGGTCGTTGACGGCATGCAATGACACAGCGAGATTAACCCCGATTTCCTTCCCGCAACGTTCCATGTGCGGAACAACACCCGAGGTTGAAAGCGTGATGCGACGACGGGAAAGCTGTATACCCTCTTCGTCCATAACAATCTCAAGCGCCTTTTTGACATTGTCAAAATTGTAGAGCGGTTCGCCCATACCCATCATCACGATGTTGGTGACACGGCGGCCTTCAGTCGGGTTTTCCCACTCGCCCAGATCATCGCGTGCAATCATCAGCTGCGCGACAATTTCCGCGGCGGTCAGGTTGCGCACCAGCTTCATGGTACCTGTATGGCAAAATTTGCAATTCAGTGTGCAACCAACCTGACTGGAGATACATAGAGTGCCGCGATCTTCTTCAGGTATGTAAACGGTTTCGGCCTCGTTACCGTCAGCAAACCGGATAAGATACTTGCGTGTGCCGTCTTCGCTGTATTGTGCTTCAACAATTTCAGGACGCTTGATGATGAAGTGTTCCGCCAGTTTGGCGCGCACGTCTTTCGACACATTGAGCATATCATCGAAACTGCTGACACCGCGATGGTAAACCCAGTGCCACACCTGTGACACGCGCATGCGCACCTGTTTTTCGGGCACGCCAATATCAGCGATTGCAGCTTTCAATTCAGCCCGGTCGAGACCCAGGATGTTTTGCTTGCCTTCCGGGTCGGGGGTTGCACGCGGGGAAACAATAGGCACACCGCCGTCTGGGGTCACTTGCATTTTCTTCACCTTGCCTTTTGCGAGCTATTTTCGCGCCAGGTCGTTTGTCGCCCCTTCGCGTTCCGTGAAGCGGGCTGGTTAACAGATGCGCGGCTTATAAGCGTCTGTGTACGATTTGTAAAGTTTGCCGGGCAGATGGTTTGCCATAATCTGATCACAGAACCGTGGGATGAAACTTCACTCAATCATCATTCAAACGATTTACACCGGAGCTACAATGCGCACTTTTTCAGCCCTGATTATTGGTATGTTTTCCTGCAGTTTCCTTCTAAGCAGCACAGCACTGACAAAGGACGAACCAGCACCTTGGGAGCAATGGGCAGAACACAACCCCTCGTGGGTTGAAAAGATCGAACCCTTTCGGGTGATAGGCAACGTATATTTTGTGGGTAGCAAGGGTCTGTCCAGTTTTCTGATAACATCAGAAACGGGCCATGTGGTGATTGACGGCGGACTACCCCAGAACGCACCGCTGATTATTGAAAACATCAACGAACTCGGTTTTGACGTTGCCGATGTGAAAATACTGCTGAACTCCCATGCACACTTCGACCATTCTGGCGGCCTGCATGCGCTGAAACAGACAAGCGGTGCCACACTGGTCGCGAGCGAAGAAGACTGCTCGGCCCTGGAGGGCGGCTTTTATCTGGGCTACGAGGACAACATCAATTACACAGCCCCGCCTGTAAAAGTCGATCAGACTATCGGTGACGGTGAAACGCTGACAACCGGTGACATTGCCCTGACAGCTCATCTGACGCCAGGCCACACGCGAGGATGCACCAGCTGGTCGATGACGGTTCAGGAACAAAAGAAATCATATGATGTTTTGTTTTTCTGCGGCGCATCGGTCGCCGGCAACAGTTTGGTTCCGCCCCAATATGAGGGCATTGTAGAAGACTATAAACACACGTTTGAAAAAACCCGTGAATGGCGCCCCGACGTTCTTCTGGTAAACCACCCGTTCTATTTTGACATGATAGCAAAACGCAAAAAACAACTTGCGGGGGACACTTTTGCCTTTGTGGACAAAGGTGCATTCCCCGATCTGATGAAACAGTTTGAAACCGACTTCCAAAAATCCCTGATGAACGCCGAAAAAGCGCGAAACGCCGAAAAGCAATAGATTATCGTTTGATGGCCACACCGAAGAGAGGTCGCAGGAACCGAACCCTGCGAATGAGGTATTCATAAAAGATAAAACACCCGCCAAAAGTGACAAGCACAAGGCTCACAAACTCGGCCACTACCGGCAACCCAAGCCGACCCAACCACACACCTGCAATCACGATGATCGTCTGGTGTAAAATATAGAAGGCAAAAATAGCTGCTGTTAAGTAGGTCAAAACAGCACTTGGCCGGTTCAGGTATTTTTGTCCAAATGATAACAAAGCCACAATCACGGTCCACGCATATAGAGGCCGCAGGGCCTGCGCGACGACAACGATGGCGGACTGATCCGATACCCACGACCAATTCGACCAAAGCAAACTGAGCGCAACCGCAAAACCAACAGCAAGAACCGCGCTTGAATTGCGTACAGTCGCGGACGCACGCCAGAACCCTTCGTGTTTCGCCAGCAGAATACCGATGACGAAGTAGCTGAAATACCGCACGTGCGCGCCCCAATCATCCACAAGAGCATGGGTCTCCTCGGGGAACCAGATATCTGTAGTGAAGCGGTAGGTAACAAACAAAACGCCGGGCAACAGCAGCAATCGCCATGCAGTGAAACTGTCTTTAACTGACACGACATCAAAAGCATCGGCACACTGTCTGATGAGCGGCATCAATGGCAAAACCAGCAAGGTGTAAACAAGCATATAGGCCACATACCAAAGATGATTCCATGTGGGCAGAATGACTGAATAGCGTTGGTCTGCTGCAATATACTTCTGGTAAAACACGAGAAAACCCGTAGAGATTTCGCCGTTAGACAACAGTTCGAGATAGCTTTGCGGCGGCACAACAAGGAACACGCCCACCATTAAAGGTATGAACAGCCGAAAAAACCTTCGCCGCGCGAACCCCGCTTCTGCCTTATCAACAGCAAACCGGAGAGCCACTCCTGAAATCAAGAACAACAGCGGCAACCGCCATGGGTTCAATAGCATCATCAACGGTTCGGCAAATGGTCCGGCATGCGGACTTTTTACGTGCCAACCCCAGGTCACGTAAAACATGCCAATATGATAGAATATCAACAGGCCAAAAGCGATAACCCGAAGCCAGTCCAGATCATAACGGCGTACACCGGATTGGAAAGCATTCATCTGATTGAATTGCCCCGATTTCTTATCTGCACGCTGCTGTGATAGCGTTGTAGGCAGCGGTGAAACCCGAGAGCGAATAGGTATCAGTGGTGTTGGTGCCGCGCTGGCTGGTGGCGTTCACAACAAGTCTGTTGCCGCGGCGCATGGCCGCAATTGTGGCGGCGTCGTCTTTCGGATCATAGGCCCACGCACCGGAGCCTTCGGTGAAATACTCGAAGCGGCTACGGCCATCAACCCGAAGCACAGCATCTTGCCCCTGGCGGATAGGGTATCCGACCACCACATTTACCTCACCGGTTACCGCAAACTCGGGCCGGTGCGATACCATTATATAAATGTCACCTCGGCGTGCACCTGCGCGGCTCGCCTGGCTTGATTTGGGGCTTGAAATCATATGACAGGTCTTCTGGCCACCAGGATATGTATAGACAAATGCGTCCCAGTCCCGGTAAGCGCCGAGGTGTCGCCGCTTTTCGCTCTGCGCCTCTGCTAGTGTACCCAGAAGAGTAAGCGTCAAAAACAACCCTGCCAACAAACCCGATTTCATGCGTTTTCCATCCTTCATCATCGACGTTGCGTCATTTAACCGTCTTTGGGTCCGCGCGGCAAGATACCAACCCGGTTGGCCTCGCGTTCGGCGCGTTCCGCTTTAGTCAGCTTCCGGCTTCGCACACCCCCGTGCACATGAACAGGCTTTGGTGTTGGTGCACCACCCGGCATTACGGGCCTGTCAGGATAACCGCCCATAAGCCTGTGCCTGTCATACATAACGATAGCGCCAGCCGTTGCAACATTAAGACTGAATTTTGACGGTATTTTGATGGTGGCGTCACAACGTGCGAGCATTTCTGTGCTCAGGCTCGACCGCTCGCCGCCCAGCACATAAATCGCCTGTGCTGGATGGCGAAAACTTGGCAGATCAACAGCATCTTCTGTCAGTTCTATACCAACAAGCTGACATCCTTGTGGCACGTCCACATCAGCAGCGGTTTCATAGTTGAAAAAAGGGATCTGCTGGTGACTTTTACTTGTGTCGGTGAAGTCTTTGGTTACATGTTCGCCGGTGTGCGCAACAACTTTGGGATTAACGGCAAAGACAAAGCTGGCACCAAAAGCATGGGCTGTGCGGATCAGGTTACCAACGTTTCCTGCCTTTGATGCCTGATCAATTCCAATCGCAAAATATCCTCGCATACAACCGCCCTTTGCCCCCTCGACCCGGCTTGGGCTCAACCATCACCGGCTCTGGTCATATAGCGGTATTTTTATCCCAAGTTCAACCGGCAGGGTCTCCGGTAATTCCGCGGTTTTTCAAACTCGTTTGAAAAGGAACCAGGTGACGCGCATAATTTTGCCAGCGACCTTTGGAACTTTTGTAGACAGCTTTCCGGACTTGATGAGCACTGTAGGTATGAACGGCACGTTTGTGTTTGTGAAACGTCAGACACCCAGGATGCCATACAAGCCCGAGGTGCTCGAAAGTGCATTTCAAAGTCTGCTGCATGTCTTCAACCATATCTTCGTAAACAACAGCCTGCATGAGAACACCGTCTTTTTTCCAGGCGTCAATAATACGCTCGTCAGCTGCGATAAAATCGGCAATTGATGTAAGGTCAGTGGCGTAGATGTTGGTTCGCAGCAGCGGCGAAAAATAGATTGAAAGCCCAACGTCCATTATATTGCGTTTGCAGTTCAGGAACCGGGCATTGGGAAACAGCTTGAGCAGAAAACCAATGTACCGACTGTTTCCCAGCGTTTTATCAGCAATGAAGCGAATGCCCTGCTGATCCAAATAAGACTGATCCGGCAACATATCTTGCTGCGATGCACGCTCGATAAACCGGTCTCGCCAGCCCCGCATGCTTGATTGTGCCTGTGATACCCTGCCTGCTTTCAACAAGGCCTCAGCTTCATGAACCAGCGTCGGAACAATATCATTTTCGCCCAGACTGGTGACTTGAGGGTGTGCGGATAAGGCCTGATCCAGCAACGTACTGCCGCTCCTCGGCAGACCAACAATAAATATCGGGGTCACACGACAATCGTCATCAAGCGGTGCAAGACCTTCAAACAGGGAACGCTGCGCACAAAAACTCTCGAATTCACGAGTGCCATTAAACGACTGCCCGGCCACCTGAGGGATGGCGCGCATTAATCTGTTGGCTTCCTCGATCGCTTCAAAAGCACGCGTGTAGGCACCACGTCCATCGTAAACCCGACCTATGTCGAACAACAGGCTGGCGGAGTTGACCGGTCCCAGTACCCCTTCAAACGCCCGGTGCTCGAACCGTTCAACAAGCCGGTCATCGATTTTTTCGGGAGCAACCCGGGACAAAATATTGAAAGCGATGAAATTAACAGGATCAATCGACAGGAGTTGCAATGCAGACGTTTGCGCTTGGCCCAGATTACCGGCGTGCAAATGATAACGGCATAACAAGCCCAGTACAGTTGGGTGTTTTTGCCCGTTTTCAAGAGCTTTTTCCATGTAAGGCCAGCCCCGCGCCAGTTCCTGTTGGTAAAAACAACAGCTAGCCATCAGGGCGTTTAGCTCGATGTCATTTGGGTGGCTCTCCAGCAACGGTTTCAGGAAGCCCTCTGCCGTTTGATACTGAAGGTGGGCAATAGCTTCCTGCGCCCAAAAAAACAGCGAAACTGCCTTGGTCTTGGTGTTTAAGCGATCATGGTAAGCAAGAGCACGCTCTGCGGGCTCTCTAAACCGCCCCAAAATAGCGGCAGCGCCATACAGCAGATAATCGGCAAGTGTATCGTACGGGTTTTTCCCTGCACGAAAATACTCCACTATATTGTCAAAATTGGCCTGTTCCAGCATGGGATAAAGTTTGTGTGTGCGTACACCAATCGTCTGGATAACTGGATGCCAATCATACGCCAGATGTTGCATGGCAAGGTCCTCGCTTTGGGGCGAACACCTGCACAAAACAGCTTCAAAAAATGAAACTGCTCCTACGGGATCACACAAATATCTTCATGGGTTTTCAATGGGTATCACTGGTCACTTGGGTGACTTCTTGAAAATCTCGTAAACATACCCAACCATGCAGTGTGACCTGGCACCGCCTGAACTGTCGATGAGGACAGTCTAGTCAATCGACGGGCCAGACTCCACGCAACCATGGATTAAACTACTGATATATATGGGGTTTATGAATCTTGGTTTAGGGGAAAGGTTTATAAATCAGCACCGGCTGCTAAACGGGAAAGTCACACTAACAACCGCTCGTCAGTGTTGTGGCTGGGTTTCTGACCGGGGTTTCGGTATGTGGCGGCTGTCAGGATGCAGGGCAGCAAGAATACAACTGACAACGATGATTACTGACGCAGCAATCAGAGAGACACCCAAATTCCATTCAAACGCCACACCCATAATAATGCTGGCAATCGGAATTAACCCAACCGACATGAACATCATGATACTCATGACACGGCCCAAAAGCTTTTCTGGCGTTAACTTCTGAAGCCATGTGGTGAAATGAACCCAGATGAAGCTGTCTGCACAGCCTGTGCACAGAAACAGTAGCATGGCCCACCAATAGGGTTCATATAGAACAATCAGACCAATCGCAGCACCAGAACCCGAGAAGATGAAAAACATGACGCGCACAAGGTTTCTATCCGAGGGGCCTTGTGTCATACCCCCAATAAAGGCCCCCATAAATGCGCCTGAACCATAAGCCGCTACGATTAAACCATAAACATAGGCAGGCTCGAGAAATCTTTCCTTGGCAAGGGCTGGCAGTCCAACAAAAATTGGCGTTTGAAAGAAAAACTCCAGAATGGCAATGCCGATAAAACCAAGCCGGATCGCCGGCACCGACCAAACCCACCTGAGCGCCTCCTTGACTTCGCCAATCACCGACGCAGTATTTTCATTAGTATCTTTTTCGTCCTGCTCAAGCGGACGGGCCCGAACAAACAAAAGCGTCAGGAAAGATAAGGCAAAGGTTAAGCTGTCAATAAAAAACGCGCGGGCAAACCCTGCCCGATTGGATTGATAGTCTGCTGCCACCAGACCAACATCATGGCCCATAGTGGTAACCTGGCCCGCGATGATCAGCCCTGCAATCGCTGGCCCGATGATGACACCGACCCAGACAGAACCCTGTACAATGGCATTACCTTCTTTGAGATCTTTTTTCGCAACAATTGTTGGCACCATGGCGGTATTGGCAGGGTAAAAAAAGGCGTCTGCCAGACCAAAAAGCAGTGCAATTGAAAAAATGGCCGGCAAAGATATCTGATCGATATATATCAGATATGCGAGCAGCAGCATCAGGGCACACCGAACTATATTGGAGACCATCATGACAAGGCGAGGGCTCGTGCGATCAACAATCGCGCCGCCCACCAGCATCATGACAGCGCGCGGCAATCCCTGAGCCGCAAAAACAAAGGCGGTGAGTGCGGGGCTGCCTGTGAGTTGCAGCACCAGAAACGGAAACGCGACCAGGCTGATATGATCTCCAATGACGGAAATGAACTGCCCCACCCAGAAGGTGAAAAAATTTCGGTCTTTAAACAGTTTCAGCATTTGTCCGGTCCGATAAAAAGAGGCTTGCCATCTAACGGGCTCTTCCCACATGCGACAAGAGGCGATAGGGTCGCCTGCATTGGACGACAGCAAGAGAAAAAACATGACTGATAAAAAAGCAACAGGTGCTTCAAAAGCCCAAGAGACCCAAGCCGAGCCCAGCGCCAGCGAAGCCAAAAAGCCAGCAGGCTGGATTAAACCGCTCATCGAGTTCGGCTCTCTGATCAGTTTTTTTATCGCTTTCCGAATAGGCGGCATCTACGCAGCAACGGCCACCTTCATGATCGCACATCCTTTGTCCATGCTGGCTGCGAAGAAATTCCTTGGGCATATTGCAAAAGTCCAGTGGTTTACCCTCGTTGTCGTAATGCTGATGGGCGGCTTGACCCTTTGGCTCAAAGACGAGACTTTTGTGAAGATGAAGCTGACCGTTATTAACAGTATCTTTGCGTCCATCCTTTTGTTCGGGTTGTTAACGGGTCGGCTGTTTATCAAAAGCCTTATGGAATCGGCCCTTGAAATGCCCGATGCAGGCTGGCAGATGATGACCCGGAACTTCGTTGTTTTTCTTAGCCTTATGGCTGTGATCAACGAGTTGATATGGCGTAACTTTTCTACCGAAATCTGGGTGAATTTTAAAACCTTCGGCTATATGGGAGCCATGCTGGTTTTCATGATTGCTCAAGCACCTTTTCTGGCCAAATACCTGCCCAGCGAAGACTAACGTTTCTTCCCCGATACCAGTCGGCGGCCTATCTTCTTCCAGATCGATTTCTTTTTTTTGGTCTGGACATGCTTCTTCTGTTTTCTTTGTTTTTGGCCCTTGAGCTGCTCGGCAAATGAAGGCCTGATGCCATCGTCATTTATAAAAAAATGCTTATCTGGTTCCGTGCGGCGCTGATTATAGCCCTGCAACCACCAGTCATCGCCCGTGGTTGAAAGGGTTACAGCATCAGTCCGCCGGAATATTGCTGTATACCCATCAAGCACTTCCAGGTCCCACATGGCATCCTCCTGCAGGATGTCCGTCATGCGCCCAATTGAAGCAATTTGCACATCGTCAATGATCAATAGCCCGCCGACCTTTACCCACGGAAAAAAGCAAAAATACTCCATATCCGGAAATGGATACCCGTGAGGGCCATCAATCAAAACGCAATCATACTGGCCAGCGTGTTGATAAGTGGGCAGTGTCTGTTGGGTAGGACCATAGACACGCGTAACTGTTTCGGGACGAAAAAGACCAGAACTCTCGAAATACCTGACACTTGATCCTTCACCGTAATCATAGTCCTCAAGACAGAAAACCGTATGATCAGCAGAGATGTTCGAGAAAACAATGGTAGATCGGCCGCAACCGGTTTCGGCTGTGCGTTCAACGCCCGACGGCATCAGTGCTTCAATGGTCTTTAGCGTGCCATAGCTCAGGCTGCCAGCCGCCTGCTCTTGCCGCTCGTTCTCTTCCTGCTCCAGCCGGTCAACAAAACCGGGTCGATACTTTTCACCGTCCGACATCAAAACTCCTAAATAAAGAACCGAAAAACCAGTCTATCATAGTCGATCCGCCAGCCAACAGTCCCGGTTACCACACCAAACCTTCACGGCATTATTAATCAAAGAGAGTTCTCAATCGCCCCGCCCTAAGCTTTCGCCAGAACCTCGGCACATAGAGCTGGCAAAAGATCGGCAAAACCTGCCTTTTCTTCGGGTAGTGCAACGAATTCCCAACAAGACCGATCTGATGCCCAATGATCCCGCGTAAAAGGTTCACCCGAAAGCCAGAAAACACGCATGCTGGTAGATTCGAAAAAACTGAAGAAGTCCTCGGACGTAAAACCATATGTTTCAGCCGATTGTTGTCGGCCACATTCAAAAACGACCAGAGGGCGAGACTTTTGGAGGCATTTGCGAGCGCCCATTAGAGCGTGTAATTCGCCGCCCTCAATATCAAGTTTGATCGCCGAAACATGCCTGAAAAAGGGTAGCTTTTTATCGAGCGTTGATTGCCGTACCTGTACTTTTGACACACCACCTTCTGCATCATCAAAAGGCGCGGGACGCTGCCTTAGTCCGCTAAAAGCAGGTCGTTTTTCAAAGTAGGTGAACTCTACGATACCCTGGGTATCCGAGAGTGCCAGTTGGTGCAGCTTGACATTGCCAACTCCCATTTCTTTCAAGGTTTTCCTGAGGCGATTGTGGAGTTTCGGGATGGGTTCAAAACCGTACACTTTTCCCTTTGGGCCAACAGCTTTCGCCATGGGTATAAGGTGACGGCCCTTGTGAGCACCCACGTCAACAGCCAGGTCCCCCGGTTTCAACCAGGCCTCATAAACGCCTTGAACGACCTTTTCAAAAAACTGGCCAGCCTGATGAATGTCATGCCCTGCGGCACTGTGAAAATCTTCTATGATATCAGGCATGTCTATAGTCAATCAGTCCCTCGATGGAACGCGCTTTTTACTGTCCCGTGATACCGGGTCAATCTAAGGAGAGACCCGGGCAAAAACGGCCTGGGGGCTTTTGTGCCAGTGCCCGTATCATATATCACACTTCTTCCCAGCCTTCAGGATTGGTGAAAGGTGCGAAACCGGATTGGCCTCGAACTTCATCAAAATGATTGAGAACCCAGTGCACGCTTGGAAACGCCAGCTCATCCCACGGAATGTCCCGCCAGTCAAACAGCTTGACCTCAAGGCTTTCAAAACCGGGTTTAAAATCCGGAGATGCGAGACGGGCGCGATACATCATGTGAACCTGACTGATGCGCCGAACCGAATAAACGCCAAGAAGATCTATAATTTCAATTGTAGCGCAGGCTTCTTCCATTGCCTCGCGCACAGCCCCTTCATGCGGTGCTTCCCCCATCTCCAGAAAACCCGCCGGTATGGTCCATCTACCTCGCTGAGGGTGGATTGATCGCTTACACAACATAATTTGGTCACCTGCGGTCACAACCGCACCAGCTATGATCTTCGGGTTTTCGTATGAAACAAAACCACAATCACGGCACACAAGCCGCTCATGGTCATCACCGTCAGGCACGGCGCGATGGAAATGGTCTGGAGTGAAAGGCGGATTAGACATAGGCTTAATGTGGCGCGCCTGTGCCCTGCCGTCCAGTGCAGTTATCAAATTTTCGACTAAACCAGAATATTGACGATTTGCCCTAGAGGCTGACCGCGTTCCTCTTCGGGAGCATTTGAAAAACGTCCAACAGGGGCTTCACGGCTACCGCCTGTGAACTCGGCGACCTTACGACCAGCGTTTTCGATTTCGTCCGAACTGGAGAGCGAATTACTGGTTGCGGATTGCTTGACGGGAGCCCGTCGGTCAGGTGTTGGAATATCCTGTCGTGCATCAATGCGCTGGCTAATCACATTCTGCGGGGTCGCTGTACTGTTCTCGCTCGCAGCAGCAAACGCCCGGACAGGACCACGGCCCTGCTGGTTGGCTTGTAATTGTGCCTGCAATGCTGACACACTGGTATTAATATCTACCATGGTCTTCGGACCTCAATGATATCAGATAGCCACTTCAGCTCAGGGAGGGCCTTCGTCTTCTGCGCGCCCGGATAAAGATCTTTCCATCTGCAACTCTAGAGCTGAGTGGTAAAAGCAACGTTAAAGATCAGGACTAGAAGGCAGATTGTCAAGAAACGCCTGCAAATCTGCCGATTTTTCGCCCGGATTCGCTGCAATACCACTTTCAAGAGCAGCAATTGCGCCTTCCCGGTCATCAAGTGCGAGCTTTGACCGGGCCAACATCAACCACCCCGCCACATCGGCAGGGTCCGATTCGAGGCGATCCTCCAGGCGGCTCAACATACTGGCAAGAAACGCTTCCCGTTCCTCGTCATCCATTGCGTCAACAACGGCAACATCTTCTTCGGTCAACTGCGGAGGCCCACTTCCTCCTATGGCAGCCAGTTGGCGGCGCACAACCGGCATCCAGGGTGCATTTTCCGATGATCGGTCAGCTAGTGCCGTCCAAACCGCGCGTGCACCGTCTTCATTGCCAGACTGCAATTGGACCAGGCCAAGATAAAACTGACCAGCCGGATGATTGGGCGCCATGTCGATCAAAGCGGCAAGAACCAACCTACCGGCCGGTGTAATCTGACCACCTGCATGCCCCATGAAAGCTTCTAGCTCGCTAACGCGCCAGTTTGGTTCATCGGGGTTCATACGGGCCAGCTCGCCGAATGCGGATGCTGCTGTCTCGTAATCACCAATGGACTGCGCTGTACGCGCCAAAACCTGCCAGCCTTCCATATCACGTGGATTGGTCTGCAAATGTTCCCTTACCTGTGCAAGCGCTTCCCCCAAGGTCGGGCCACCTTCTTCTACCAATTGGTTGGCCGCCTGAAGACGGGGGCTTGGATTGGCCGCAGGAACTGAAGGTGATCCCATCCATGCATAAAACACTGCTGCAACAAGGATTATGGACACAACACCAACAACAAGCGTTGATCGCGCGAATGCTCCGGCTTCAATCGCAAACCTGCCCCGTTTCACTTGACCGGCTCGCAGTAACCGGCGTTGCAGTTCAATGCGCGCAGTCTTGGCACTGTCGGCATCGATCATTTGCCGGGCTTCATCTGTGTCAATTTCATCAAGCTGCGCCTGATAATGTGCAACCGGGTCCACAGCTCCATCACCGCTTTTTGTGCGGCCCAGAAACAGCACACTCAGACCAACAAGCAAGAGGGCAGCAAACATGAGCCAGATCATGATCGCTCCTCCCCGGTTCGCTGCGCCAGCAATGCCTGAAGTTCAGCCTGCTCTTCGTCAGATAGAGGTGCAGCCGTGGGAACCGCCCGCCTGCGCCTGAATACAAGGGCTGCGATAACCAGGACGGCAAAAAACGGCGAAGCCCACAGAAAATACGTCGAGGATTTTACTGGCGGCTTCAAAAGAACCCAGTCACCATAGCGATCAACCAGATAGGCGCGCACGTTGTCCGGGCTGTCACCAAGTGCAACTCGTTCTCGCACAATTGCGCGCAGGTCCCGGGCAAGCTCGGCGTTTGAATCTTCAATAGACTGGTTCTGGCATACGAGGCAGCGGATTTCTTTCATTAATTCCCGCGCCTGCGCCTCCTGCACTGGATCAGGTAACGGTTTTTCGTCAACAGCAACGGCATAAGCAGGCAACGAAAAGCCACATACGAGGGTGACCATTTTGAAGAAACGGATCATTGGAGACGCTCCAGTTCCGGCAACAAGCGTTTTTCAAGGCTATCACCGACGATGGGACCCCAATGGCGGTAACGGATCACACCCTCACCGTCCACAAGGAAAGTTTCAGGCACACCGGAAACGCCCCAATCAATTCCAACGCGCCCGTCCAGATCAAGGCCGGTTTTTGCAAAAGGGTTTCCAAGCTCCGACAAAAACCCGCGCGCTTTATCAGCTTCATTTTTATAGGCAATCCCAATTACCGGAATACGATACTGTCCCGCCAAAACCATCAGGTTTTCATGTTCCGCACGGCAAGGCACGCACCAGCTGGCAAAGAAGTTTACCAGGACAGGTTTGCCGGTTTTAAGGTCAGCCTCTGTCAAGACAGGCGCGTCTTGCGCGAGGCTCTCCAGCGAAAAGGCGGGAACAGGCCTGCCGATCAAAACACTATCTATTTCCTTCGGGTTGCGGTCGGAAAGCATCATACCAAGAAACAGAAGGACGAGCGCGCTGACAATAATCAGCGGGATAAAACGTTGCATCACGCAGCACCCCTTGTAATCGCCTGCACCTTCTTTTTGCCTGTGGGCAAGCCAATGCGAAGTCTGCGATCAGAAAGTGACAAGATACCGCCAATCATCATCATCAGCGCTCCGAGCCAAAGAGCCGAAATCATCGGTTTGAAATAGAGCCTGACGGACCAACGGCCCGCACCCGCAGCTTCACCAATCACAGCATAAAGGTCACCGGCAATCAGCGGATAGATGCCAGCTTCTGTCGTATTCATAACCGGGTTGGTGTAAACGCGGTCCTCCGGCGTCAGGGTTGTCAATGTTTCGCCACCCCCTCTTACCGTAAAGAAACCGCGTACCGCCGTGAAATTCGGGCCAGCAACGGGTGCAACACCCTCGAATGTAAAGTCGTAGCCGGCGACTGTTGCAGTGTCTCCGGGGGCCATCACCCTGAGGTCTTCTGTTGTGAACGCTTCACTAATGGTAACACCCAGCAAAATCACACCAAGGCCGGCGTGAGCAAGGCTCATACCCCACTGCGCGCGGGTAATTTTCGCAAACCTGGCCCATGCCTTACCAGGTGCCTGCCAAAGCTTGATCCGCGATGCAATTTCAAGAAACACCGACGCCAACAACCAAATTGCCAGCCCAAAACCAATCGCTGTCATGACGTAGCCACCTGATGTGCGCCAGACGAGCACGGTGCCCGCAACGAGCGCGACCACAAGGGCAGGGACGACAATCTGAAACGCGCGTGAAACCTTGCCTCTTTTCCACGCCAGCAGGGGTCCGACACCAAGCGCCACAATCAAGGGGCTCATCAATACGGCAGCAGCATATTCGAAGAAAGGTGGTCCAACAGTGATTTGGCCAGCACCGAATGCCTCAACAAACAAGGGGTACAATGTGCCAACAAGAACGACCGCAGCGAAGGTGGAAAGGAAGATATTGTTAACGACCAATGCGCTTTCCCGACTGACAACACCGAACAGACCACTGGGCGCCATTTTGGGAGCGCGCCAAGCGTAAAGGGCCATTGACCCGCCGACAACAATACCAAGAAAAGCCAGAATAAAAATGCCTCTGGCCGGATCGGTCGCAAAAGCATGCACACTGTTGACCACGCCGGAGCGCACTAGGAAGGTACCCAGCAGGCTGAGTGAAAAAGCCACAATGGCCAGCAGTATTGTCCAGCTTTTGAGGGCATCCCGCTTCTCGACAACAATGGCTGAATGCAATAGCGCCGCAGCGGCGAGCCACGGCATGAAACTGGCGTTCTCTACCGGATCCCAAAACCACCAGCCGCCCCAACCAAGCTCATAGTAGGCCCACCAGGACCCAAGAGCGATACCCCCGGTCAGGAAAACCCAGGCCAACAGCGCCCATGGCCGCACCCACCGCGCCCACAAGGGTGTCACTTCACCTTCAAGAAGGGCTGCAACAGCAAAGGAAAAAGCGATGGACAGACCAACATAGCCCAGATAGAGCATCGGAGGATGGAAGGCCAGTCCCGGGTCTTGCAGCAAAGGGTTCAGTCCGTTGCCTTCAAGCGGCGCAGGGTCCAGTCGCAGGAATGGATTGCTGGTAAACAGGATGAACATCAGAAAGCCAACCACCAACAGGCTTTGTACTGCAAGTACGCGGCTCCTGAACTGGAGTGGTAGCTTCTGACCACGCCATGACACCAGCGCTCCGAACAGCGTCAGTATCAGAACCCAAAAAAGCAAGCTGCCCTCATGATTGCCCCATACGCCGGACACCTTGTAGAGCATTGGCTTTAGCGTGTGCGAATTGGTGGCAACGTTCACGACCGAAAAGTCAGAGGTAATAAAAGCATATGTAAGAGCTGAGAATGCAGAAATCGCCATCAGGAACTGGGCAAACACACTTCTATCACCAAGTGCCATAAGACGCGCGTCACCGCGTGCGGCGCCAATATGAGGCACCGTAGCACCAATCAGGGCGAATATCAGTGCCAAAATCAGGGAAAAATGACCGAGTTCACCCGCCATTCTAGCGACCTGAGTATGCGGCATCTGCCGCGGCTTGTGCATCGGGGTGGACACATTGATCGGCGGACTTTGGCATAGTGCCAGGCGGCACATAGTTTTCGTCATGCTTCGCGAGGACTGTCGAAGCAATGAAAACACCATCCGTGTTCAACGCTCCCTCGGTAACAACACCTTGTCCTTCCCGGAAGAGATCAGGCAGCAGGCCTTTGAATTCCACGGATAAAGTCGCTGCACAGTCTGTCACTGAAAAATGGTATGTCAAGCCGTCCTCCGCCCTGGCAAACGACCCGGTTTCCACAAGGCCCCCAAGCCGGAAATGTTGTCCAGCTGCAACCTGTTTGGCTTTAACATCAGATGGCTGAAGGAAGAGGCTTAGGCTATCGCCGCCAAGCGCCAGAAGTATCAGAAGCGTTGCACCCATCAGGCTTGCCACGGCTAGCGATACGACAAGCAACCGCTGTTTCTTGCGTGTTTTCAAACCCGCCATTAATTGTCGCCTTTTCGACGGGCCCGTGCAGCATCGACAGCCACAACGCTTGCCGTGAGTTTGCGGCGCGAACTTACAAGCAGCCACACCAATGCTGACGCACTCAGCCCATAAGCGGTCCAGACAAATGCGGCATACCCGCCCATATCAAGAAACTCGGTCATCAGCCGGCAACCTCCATTTGGGTTTCTGTGTTTTGCAGGCTCGCCTGCCGCATAACCGAAAGTTTGCGATTATTGATCTCGAGTTTCATTCGCCACAGGAATACCACCACAAAATATGCCTGATAGGCTGCAGCCATCAGAAACAGCGGCACCAGCATGGCGCCATCGATCGTAGGCCCGTCAAGACGCATTACACTTGCGGGTTGGTGCAGCGTGCTCCACCAGTCCACGGAAAATTTGATAATCGGAATATTCACAACACCAACAAGCGCAAGAATGGACGCGGCCCTCCCGGCTTTTTCTTCATCTTCCATCGCCTGCCACAAAGCCATG
This sequence comes from uncultured Kordiimonas sp., assembly GCA_947503625.1. GTDB lineage: Bacteria > Pseudomonadota > Alphaproteobacteria > Sphingomonadales > Kordiimonadaceae > Kordiimonas. The sequence continues at coordinate 413,754 of CANNEK010000002.1, forward strand.
TAGCCAAGATAGAGAAAAAACTGAACCAGAACCGACGTCAAACGCCCGTCCCAGACCCAGTAGGTACCCCACATTGGCTTGCCCCAAAGCATGCCTGTGATTAAAGCAAGTGCGGTAAAAATGGCTCCAATGGGCGCCGCAGCCTTGCCTGCAAGCAAGGCCAGCGGGTGTCGCCAAACCAGCGCCGTAAAGCTGGCAGCTGCCATGACCATATACACGAACATACCCATCCAGGCGGCCGGCACGTGCACATACATCACACGAACACTCTCTCCCTGTTGATAGTCGGGCGGGCTTGAAAACAGGGCATAATAAAGCCCGGCAACCGATAGCAAAACGGTAAGGCCAATAGCCCATGGCAAGACAACGTCTGCAAGACGGTTAAACTGAGCTGGATTTGCGAATCTATGCATAGCCTCTATCTAAACCGAACCTGCCCGGCCCACAAGTGCGACCAGCTGCCTCAGCGATAGTTTTTGACTATGATACCGACGCTTTATCGTCGGCAATTGATTCTTTTTCAGAAGATACCCTGACAGCGCCGACCAATCGGCCTACTCCATGGCCAGATTCAAAGCGGCGACCGATGCGAACAAACCGACAACAAATGCAATTAGTGTGGTGGCGCCCAGAAGTGCAAGGTGCGGCAACGGGTCTGTCATGGTGACAGCAGCATCTACAGCACCGACCCCAAAAATCAACGTCGGCACGTAGAGCGGCAAAATGAGCAAAAACATCAAAACACCGCCGCGCCGGACGGCAACCGTCAGGGCGGCGCCAACGCTGCCAATCAGGGAAAGCGCGGGTGTTCCAATCAGAAGCGAAGCCACGAGCGGGCCGTAGGCATTATCAGGCAAATTCAACAAAATGCCCAAGGCTGGCGCCGCCAGCGCCAATGGCAATGTCGTGGAAAACCAGTGAGCCAGAACCTTGGCAGTTGCGACGCCCAGCATGCCCAGCGGAGACAGTGCCAGGTCATCAAGCGAGCCATCTTCATAATCTGCCTGATAAAGGCGGTCCAGACTGACAACCGACGAAAGGAGCGCAACAACCCAGATAACGCCTGGTGCGATCCGCGCCAGCACTTGTGGTTCAGGACCAATACCGAAAGGAAACAACGATACGGCTATGAAGAAAAACCCGATCGCCAACAGGCTTCCACCACCTTGGGACCAGGCGAGTTTAATGTCACGATTAACCAGAGAAAAGAACACAGAACCATGGGAAACTGTTTGCATGGAACTCATAGCCAATCCTCATCAACGGAAGGGTTTCCTGTTGGCCTGAAAACATCCATGTTCAATGTTTGCCCCGACACCCCCATCGGGTCATGTGTTGCCGCTATCACAATCCCGCCACAAGCAATATGCCTTTGAATCAGGCCCGCAAGAGCCTGGCGGTTTTCAGCGTCAAGGCCGACGGTCGGTTCATCCATCAACCAAATCTGTCTTGGTACAAGGCAAAACCGCGTGAGCGCACTGCGGTGCCGCTGTCCTGATGAAAAATACTGCACAGATTCGTCAAGAAGGGCGGCCAACCCAAAAGTGCACGCAGCTTCCAGAAGGCTATCATCGTCAATATGCCTGCCCGTCATCAAACGGGAAAACAGCTGCAAATTTTGCCGCAAACTGAAAGCAGGTTTCAAACCGTTCATGTGACCAACCATCAAGAAGCTGTCCCGTGCAACACCAGTGGCGCTTTCGCCATCAACAGAAAAACCCATTGCACCTTCACTTGCAGGGATAAAACCCGCCAGAACACGCAAAAAAGTCGACTTTCCACTGCCATTTTTGCCCGTAAGAGACACAAAATCACCAGATTTTGCCTGAAACCCCAAGCCATCAAACACTCGCCGGCCACCCCGCCGACACGAAAGGTTCCGCGCCGATAGCACCGTATCGCTGGAAAAGTATCTATCCTTCATCGTCATGCGTGCACGCTAGCGAATGCAGCGTGCGGCGACAAGCGCGGACTGCATTTGTCGCAGGCAGTCTTGTTCTTGATAAATTTCAGGGGCTTTCAGCATACGATTTTTCGCTTATATACAATGAAGAAAGTTTGGGGTGATCTGGGAACAGCGAACGCCTCGGGAGCGCAAGATGGATTTGGAAGCATTGGTTTGGCCCGACGGCGTCGTCATTGCCTTCAGTGTGCTCATTGTGCAGATCGCAACAACAGTTCATATTCTCTATACGAAAGATGAAGTGCGCTCGGCGATCGCCTGGGGTGCCATCGTTTGGCTGGCGCCTGTTTTCGGACTTCTGTTTTATATGCTTTTCGGCATAAGCCGGATCAGAAGACGCGCGGCAGCTGCCCGGCAGCGCAGAGGCATGGCACCGCGCGGCGGTACAGCAATTGACCCTCACGGTCTCCGTCTTGAAGACCTGCATACTGATGCGCCCCAGCGATGGCGGGCTCACGACCGCCTTTCTGGCCGAGTGGCAGAAACATCGCTGACTGCAGGCAACAAAATAGAGTCTTATGACGGCGGCAGAGCAGCGTATGACGCCATGGTCGAGGCGATCAACAACGCTCAGCGAACCGTCGCGTTGACAACATATATTTTCCAGGCAGACGCAGCTGGCCGCAAGTTCATCACGGCGCTTGTGCGCGCGAAGGAACGCGGTGTTGATGTGAAGGTTTTGGTCGACGCGGTCGGCAATATGTATGGCCTCAAACCGGTCTCGAATCTGCTGCGTCGCAGGGGTATTGATGTAGCAACCTTTAACCCGGCCCGGCTTTCCTGGCGGCTAGCTTTCTTCAATTTGCGTACGCACCGAAAACTGTTGATTATTGATGGTAGCAGGGCTTTTGCCGGCGGCATGAACATCCGTAAACATCATCTTGAAGACCCGGTCCATGGCCAACGCGTCCGGGACACACACTTTGGTTTGTCCGGTCCTATCGTTCATCAGATGTCCGAAGCTTTCGCAGATGACTGGTTGTTTTCAAATCAGCCAGAGCTCGATAGCGCCATCTGGATGTCAGACATAGATACCAAACCCGGCAACGTTGTGGCCCGGTCAATTCCGGACGGCCCTGACGAGCCGAAAATGAAGACTGCAATGATTATGGAAAGCGCTCTCGCGTCTGCACGCAAGCGGGTGCAGATCGTCACGCCGTACTTCCTTCCGGAACAGGCACTGCTGTCTGCTTTGAAACAAGCCGCCCTGAGAGGGGTACAGGTTGATATTCTGCTGCCCGAAAAAAGCAACCTGCCATTTTTCTCCATGACGGCCATGACCAACGTACGCCAACTGATTCAATCTGATTGCCGTGTTTTTCTTTCCAAACCACCATTCGATCATAGCAAGCTTATGATGGTGGATGGCGCCTGGACACTTTTTGGATCGTCAAACTGGGACGCCCGTTCGCTGAAACTGAATTTTGAATTCAATGTGGAATGTTATGACGAAGAGTTCGGCGCCCAGATGACAGACTGGGTCGAGCCCCGGTTTAAAGCGGCAAAGCAGATAACACTGGCAGACTTGAAAAACAGGCCACGCAGCCATCGGATATTTGGCCGGTTGATGTGGCTCCTAAGCCCTTACCTATAGGCTGTTTCGGGTTCTTAATAGATATTGCCTATTCTTAACTGGTATTAAACAAGCGCCGAACGCACCCTTTTTTCACTGCAAAAAGGGGACGACAATGAAACCGATAGAATTGATCCGCCGCAAAGTGTTCAACTGTGTGCTTGTATGCGCAGCATTAGCGAGCATATCGCACGCCGGAAAAGCGGACCCGTATCAGCCAACGTTTGAAGAACTGGCACCCGGCGTCTGGTCCGGTGTGAGAGACGACAATCCCAGGTTCCCTGTCATGGGTACGGCTACGTTCGTTTTATCGGATGATGGCGTTGTGGTCTTTGACGGCGGAGGTTCAGCTTTAATGGCAGAACGCATAATCGCCAAAATTCGTTCGTTAACCGACAAGCCGGTTACTCATGTTGTGGTTAGCCACTGGCATGGGGACCATAACTTCGGGATTTTTCGCTACCTTGAGGAATTCAGGAACGTGCAGGTAATCGCACACAGGTTCACCCAGGAAGTCTTTAGCGGTTCCAGAATTCGATACATTGACGATTACCCAACTCAAATGCCGGAGTTCAAAGGCCTTATTGAAAAGGGCCTAGCGGAGGGCAAAATGCTCAACGGCGAACCCATTCCTGATTTCATGCGGGAAAGATACGAAACCATCCTGGAAGACGCAGACGTCATTCACAAAGACTTCAATCGGGTCAAAGTGACCAACGCGACCATCACTTTTGAAGACAAACTTGCCATCCGCTCAGGCGGCCGTCGCATTGAGCTTCTGTATCTGGGAGATGGTAACACTGCCGGTGACATTGTCATGTGGCTGCCAAAGGAAAAAATTGTTGCAACAGGTGATATTGTTGTCCACCCAATTCCTTATGCCTTCAACATGCCTCCGGCAAAATGGGCCGCAACCCTGGGCAGAATTAATGATCTTGAGTTCGCCATTCTTGTACCGGGCCACGGCGATATCCAGCACGATAACAGGTATGTCAATCTGCTGATAGAAACCGCAAAAGATGTTGTCAGGCAGCGTGACCAACTGGCGGCAGACGGAGTGGACGAAGAGAAGGCTGTTTCGCAGATCGACTTTACGGCATTTGAAACGCGCTATACCGGAGGCAGTGACTATTTGGCGCTATATTATGATGCCTGGTTCAAAAAACCTTTCGCAGCTGCTGCGCTCAAGGAACTGAAAGGCATCCCGATGGTTTTACCCAACGAGGAATGAGCGCCGCAATTGATTGTATCCAAACTCTTTTCAGATCAACCCAAATTCTCATCAGCAGGCAAATAACGCGGCATGCGGGCTTCTATCTCTGCCTTCAGGCCCTGTTCCAGCCCAACAGCAAACAGAATTTCAGCAATCAGGAAAGAAGGCGCCATGAATATTTGAAGAAGATTGTCAAACAAAGCCGGTTTGCGCCCCTCGAAGGCATGGCCCCAAAACTGGATTATCCAGCCTCCTACAAACAAGGCGCCGAATACAATCAGCGCAACCTGCGTTCCCATGGCTCCAATTGTCTCTGCCAGATAAAGCAGCGTCGTATAGATCAGCACGGCAACCATGCCGACAAGGGGGGCCGAGATCAGATACATCAGCAATAGAACGCTGATCAACAAACCTGCCAAAGTCAGCACACCAACCTCAAATGTATAGACCGGCACAAGACTGAAAAGCACCATGATCGAAAACACGATCATTGGTACACCCAAATGATGGGTCATCTGGTTGCGCTTGTCGCGGTGGTACGCCGAATACATTGCTATTTGTTCATAAAACCAGTTACGCATCGTCTTTCCCCGAAAATCAAATATGTCGCATTGTGACGCCAGCAAAACCAGTTTGCAAGATCGGCCTCCATCAACCGGGTATCGACAAAACCCTTAAGCGGCCTATCCTAATCATGAAGACAACAAAGGAGCATTTCATGGCGTTCGAAACACTGCAAACCAGCAAAGACGACGGCATCTATACAATTATGCTCGACCGGCCGGACCGCATGAACGCTTTCACGGTACAGATGGGCAACGAGCTGATCGAGGCACTGGATGAAGCTGATGGTGACGACAGTATACGCAGCGTCATCCTTTCAGGGAATGGCCGCGCCTTTTGCGCTGGTATGGACCTTTCTTCAACCGGCAACGTGTTTGGTCTGGACGAAACCGTGGATGCAGCGGGTCCAGAAATGGTCCGCAACAGGGACGAAGGCGGCAAGGTCGTTCTTCGGATGTTCAGGATGAAAAAACCTCTTGTTGGTGCGATCAACGGTGCATCTGTTGGCGTTGGTAGCACCATGCAGCTGCCGCTGGATGTTCGTATCGCCTCGCCTTTTGCGAAATTTGGATTTGTGTTTTCTCAGCGCGGTATCACTCTGGAAAGCTGTGCCAGCTGGTTTTTACCCCGGCTGGTCGGCATCCCAAAAGCGCTTGAATGGTCGTTCAAGGGAAATGTATTCGACGCTGAAGAAGCACTGGCTGCAGGTCTGGTGTCGGAAATCGTTGATGCCGAAAACCTGATGGCTCGTGCGCGAGAAATTGCTGACGGTTTTTCCTCAGGCACCAGCGCGATGTCTATCGCCGTTAACCGTCAACTTATCTGGCGCATGATGGGCGCAGCGCATCCCATGGAAGCGCACGCAGCAGAAAGTAGAACGATGTATCATACCAGCACCAGAGACGGAAAAGAGGGTGTGCAGTCCTTCCTCGACAAGCGCCCGCCTGAATTTCAGGATGCTGTTTCCAGCGGCCCGCCAACAGGTTTTAACTGGGACGACGAACCCCCGTTTCAATAAGTCGTCAATTCAGGCTAGCAGTTTGGTTGAAGACAAAAGCGACACCTTGGAACGGGTGCCGCCGTTGTTTGGAAATGGTCAGGAATGTGAACTCATGCCCATGCCAGCAGAACCTGCCGCAACAGCGCCGCCATCCGCGGGCAAGATCACACCCGTAACATAACGCGCGGCATCTGACGCCAGAAACAAGCATACATCCGCTACGTCGTCTACGGTGCCCATGCGCTGCAGAGGCACGGCTTTTTCAACTGCATTTCGCATTTTTTCTGTTGGTGCAAGACGCGCCATACCTTCAGTGCCATCAATAGGGCCAGGGATAACCGAATTGACCCGCACACCCATCGGGCCCCACTCGATAGCCAGCGTACGCGTGATCATATCAACACCTGCCTTGGCAGCACACACATGAGATTGCAGGGGCATGGCTATCTCTGCTTGTGGTGCCGAAATATTGATGATGCTGGCACCGGGTTGGGTGAGGTGCTCAAAACCGGCACGCAGGACGTGAAAAGTTCCCAAAAGATCAATTTCCACTACGGCCCTGAAACCGTTTGGGCTCATTCCCAGTGCTGGCGCCGGAAAGTTCCCGGCAGCACCCGACACCAGAATATCGATGGTACCACCCGCATCTTTCACGAAAGATTTGTAGACGGCAGAAACGGCTTCAAAATCCCGGACGTCTGCACTGTAACAAAAAGCATTACCGCCATGAGCGGCAACAGCGTCTCGCGCTGCTTCTGCTTTGTCGACATTGCGGCCGACAACGCCGACCGTCGCACCACACCGGGCATAACCTTCTGCGATACCGAGATTGATGCCGCTGGTTCCCCCAAACACTAGGACATTGCGCTTCTTGAAATCGAATTCTGCATTCATGGCTTTGCTCCTGAATCTGCCGCGTTTTTACCTGTCTCTATAGTGAAATCTAAAGCGTAGAGAGCACCAATCAAACAGTTTGTTTGATGCTGGCCCACAAAGGTCAGGACCGGGCAAGGATACGAGGCAGGTTTGAGGCCCAGTCCGGGCGACGTTTCATCATAAAATCAATGAATATGCGGATGCGCTTTGAAACAAGCCGACGATCCAGATACAGTATGTGATAAGGCTGAGGAATAGGCCAAAGGCGCTTCATCAGGGGGACAAGACGCCCCGCCTCCAGATCATCCATCACCATATAACTTGGCAGCTGACCAATCCCGGCCCCTGCAACAGCGGCATTTTTCAGTGCTTCTCCTTCGTTGGCAATCAAACCACCCCCCAGGACCTTACTGATGCTATGTCCTTTAAGTGTAAAGCGGTAAGGATACAGGCGGCCGTGAGCGGGGTTCCTGAACTGCAGACAACAATGATTGTCAAGGTCTTCGACCGATTGCGGTACACCGCGGGCCGCAAGATAGTCAGGGCTTGCGCACAATACGGTCTGGTCTTCAAAAAACTTGCGCGCTACCAGATTGGCGTTGTCTTCCAATTCACCGGCCCGCACAACAACGTCCAGCCCATCTCCTGCAAGGTCAGACGCCCGATCATCCAGCACAAGTTCTATTTCAACGTCCGGATAGAGCTTTCTGAACTCAACTGCGCATTCCATCAGCCACATACGGCCAAACACAACTGTCGAACCGATCACCAGTCTTCCCTGAGGGGTTTCCCGGGTATCGGTGATTTCTCGAACAAGATCATCCATATCCCCGACAACGCGTGTCGCCCCTTCCAGAAACCGCGTCCCTTCCGGGGTCAGACCAACACTTCTGGTGGTGCGGTGCAGGAGTTTTACGCCTAGGTCTTCTTCAAGCCGCGATACGGCCTTGCTGGCAGCAGACGTGGACAAGCCAAGACGGGATGATGCTGCGGCGAAACTTCGACATTTGGCGACTTCAATGAATGTTGCGATATTACTGTAACTATGCATTCCCCATTAATGACATAAAGTGGATAAAGAAACGATTAAATTCCACTTATTGTTCTCAATAAGCTCCCCCATATCCTGTTCATGAGAAACACAAACGCCGACCAGACCGGCAGGAGCCAGGACATGACACAGAAAAGCTTACAATTCATCCGGAACTCGATTTTCACCGTAACAGCAACTCTTGCTGCTGTGATCGTAACGCTGCCGGGCGGGGCAAGCGAACTTTCTGTAGCAGAGAAGCTGGGCGCATTTTCCGGCCTTGTTACAACAGCCGATTATAACCCTGCGCTTGTCCAGCAAACCGGTTACTACGGTGATCGCTATCGCGTGAATCCTGACGTCCAGTCGCAATCCGAATTGGCACCCAGAAACATTTTTTCTGTTCAGTTCGATCAAAAGAACCTTCTGCCCATTTCGGCCAGCGCCAACTCCGGTTTGAAAAAACGCACAGACCTGACATTTGACCGCGACCGGTCATTGCTGGCGGACTTCAAACTGTCATCAAAGAATTAAGAGACCCCCAACCCTCGCCCTTCTGTTGCCCAACAACGTCCAGAGGGTATCTATTGTGGCCAGCGAGTATATTCCTGATTTCCTCCTCGCACTCGCTGGTCACATTTTTTCTGAGCAGCCTTTTACCCCTCAAGAAGCCACCGCCGCCGGCCGTCCCATGACGTACGTCAATGTCTGGCGGATGGGTTGCGGGCACTGTCTTCTCCTGTTCAAGGGAGGAGACAACGATGAAACCGGTATGGGGACTATTGGGCGTAGCTGCGCTGTCAGGTGCGTTTTTTTTAGGTCAGACGACTGAACCAGGAACTGCGAAGGCCAGCGCCGAAGATACACCCGTTTTAGTACGAGCGGATGGGTCCTATCCCACAAAACCCCTTGAAAAAGATGTCGTGGTTCTCAAGGTTATTCAGACAGGCGTCAATTCACTGCAATCCTTTCCCAGCATTCAGGAAGGCCTTGATTTCAATCTGGCGCACATGGAAAAGATGGCGAAGGATGCCTGCACAACCGGCAAGAAGCCGGATATATTGTTGTACCACGAGTTCCCGCTAACCGGATATTCTTCAGGTTCACGCACAGAAAAACTGCCCTACACCGTCCAAATTCCGGGGCCGGAAACAGAGCGTTTGGGAAAAATTGCTCGCTCCTGCGACACCTATATGATCTTTGGCAGCTATGCCACCGACCCTGACTGGCCGGGCCATATCCTTAGCATCAATGCGGTTATTGGCCGCGACGGCACGGTGGTGAAAAAATTCTGGAAATCCCGCAACATCAAACGGCTTTATGCAGACCGGGAAATTACTACCACCACCATTGAAGCAGTAAGGGATCGCTACCGCGAGATGTACGGCATGGAGGAGGAATTCCCTGTGCTGCAAACAGAATTCGGCAACATTGCCGTGAGCACGGTGCAATTTGACCCGTTTATTTTTGCCGCTTTCGCCATACGCGGTACCGAGATCATGCTCCGTACTGCAACTCTGTTTGATCAGGCGGACGTAACCTACACAGCCTTTACCAACAATTATTATTCGGCAATGTCGAACTTTGCTCTGCCTCTCAACCCAAACTATGAAGCGGGCGAATCGATCATTGTTGACAATAAAGGGAAGATCCTCGCCAAAGAACCAAGCCTCGACAAAGATGGTATCATCGAAGCAGAAATTCCGATTGCCGAATTTCGCAAGGGACGCAAAATTCCTAACTATGCCTACGAAATGGTGAAACCCGTTTTCGAACAATACCGTCAGGAAATCCCGATCAATCACCTTGACATGCCACGCGAACAGTTACCGGAAACAGGTGCAGCCATGAAGGACCTGTTCGACCGCATCAGTCGCTTTATCGGTGACGGCGTGAAGGAAGACTGAAGCCAAACCAACATTCAGGTAGCAAATGATCACAAGCCTTCGGAATTTATCAGGCTTGTGAAGCATGAAACATGCAGTATCCTTCAATGAACTTCAGGGGAGAGTATCATGCCTGTTTCAAAGCTTTTGCGTGTGTTCGTGGTCATTGTGGTTTCGCTCTATGGCCTAGGCGGTTTGTTGGCTCCGGCAGGGGCGGATCAAACACCGGAGAAAACCGATGAACCACTGCCTGTCCTGTCTGGCCTTTCCGCAGAAGCAGCCAACAAGATTGATCAACGGCAAAAACAAATTCAGGAAATTATCGATTCGCTGTTTTCCTTCTCCGAACTGGGTTTTCAGGAGTTTGAGACCCAGCGCTACCTGACCGAATTGCTGGCGAAGGAAGGCTTCGACATAGAAACCGGCATTTCAGGCCTGCCTTCCAGCTGGTGGGCCACGTGGGGAAGCGGAAAACCCGTGATTGCGCTGGGATCTGACGTTGACGGTATTCCCAAGTCTTCTCAGTTCCCGGGCGTTGCTTACCGCCAACCGATGGTCGAAGGTGCACCGGGCCACGGCGAAGGCCATAACTCCGGCCACGCAGTTACAATTGCTGCAGCGCTGTCAGTGAAAGAGATTATGGAGAGGGAAGGCTTGTCCGGCACTCTCATAATCTGGCCGGGCATCGCCGAGGAACTGGTTGCTGCAAAAGCCTATTACGCGCGGGATGGACGGTTTAAAGACGTGGACGCTGCACTTTTCACTCACGTGGGGAAAAACCTGACAACGTCCTGGGGCGGTGACCGCGGCACAGGACTTGTATCTGTTGAATATCAGTTTGACGGCGTAGCAGCCCACGGTGCTGGCGATCCCTGGCGCGGCAAAAGTGCGCTCGACGCCGTTGAGCTGATGAACATCGGATGGAATTTCAAACGTGAGCATTTGCGTCCTCTGCAGCGCTCACATTATGTGATCGTGGACGGTGGCGACCAGCCTAACGTAGTGCCCTCAAAAGCCAGCGTCTGGTATTTTATTCGCGAGATCACCGCGCCGCGTATCCGGGAAAACTTCAATAGCTTGCAGGCCATCGCTGAAGGTGCCGCAATGATGACAGGAACGACGGTCAAGCGCCGGATCATCGGTTCGGCCTGGCCAAGGCATTTCAACAAGGTGATTGCGGAACGCATGGACAGCAACATCCGCGCAGTTGGTCTGCCGGAATGGTCCGACGACGATCAGGCTTTTGCTAAAGCTGTCCAGGAACTGATGAAAGCGGAAGACCTGGATGAAGAAGGCATGCCAACCAAACTCAAAGGGCTGGAAGGCCCACCGGACAAACCTATTAGCGGCGGGTCGGATGATATCGGCGACGTGTCGTGGAATGTGCCAACGGTGACGCTTCGCTACCCTTCCAACATCAACGGTACTATCGGCCACCATTGGTCTTCAGCTATGGCCATGGCGACACCCATTGCCCACAAAGGAGCAAACGTAGGTGCCAAGGTGCTTGCAGCAACCATGATGGACCTGATCGTCGATCCACAGCTTCTGGAAGGTGCGTGGCGCTATTTCCGGGAGGAACAGTTGAAAGATATGGAATACGAGCCTTTCATTGGCCCGGACGATAAACCCGCAACAGAGAAAAATGCCGCTATTATGTCGCTCTACAAAGAGCGATTGAGCGAATTCTATTATGATCCGTCCAAATACGATACCTATCTGGAACAGCTCGGAATTGACTACCCGCAGCTAGAGAAAAACTGACGCTGCCTTATTCGTCAAAGCCAACAAATGTAACGGCTTCTTCAAGCGGCTTGCGGTTGGTAACAACATCGTTTGCCGCGAAGTTTTCGTCCGGATACCCCATGGCGATACAGATCATGATGATCTGATCATCTGCGATCTGCGCGTGTTCGCGCACCACTGGCGTTTGCATAATGCCCTGACTGTTGATCACGCATCCAAGTCCGCGCGACCAGGCCGCATTTACAATGGCGTTGGACAACCCGCCGCAATCAAACGGAGCGACGTCATCGCCGTGTACGGTTTTATCGTATGTGATGACGATAGAAACCGGGGCATCAAACTGGCGAAACCCTCGCAATATCCAGTCATTACGCTTTTCTTTGTCATGGCGCTCGATCCCCATTACGCCGAACAGTTGTTTGGCAACCTCGATTTGGCGAGTGCGATGGGGCCCGTCGTCATAGCCATGGCGAACACGAATTTCGCGGGAATGAGGCACGCCGCCCACATTTCGCTCCACGTTACCTTTGCGGATTTCGTCCAGCGCATCACCTGTTACAACGGTCATGTTCCACGGCTGCGTATTGAACGAAGACGGTGCACGCATGGCAAGGCTTACAACCTCTTTAATCACGTCTTTGGGTACTGGCTTTTTCAGAAAGCCACGCGTGCTGCGCCGCCCCATGACAACTTCATCATAATTCATCGGTAATCCCCTGCTTATGCTACCCGAATGAAAACACTTTCATTGAACTAGCGTGCCCGGACTGCACGGCAAGGGTGAATGGTGCAAGTAGATCGGCCAGGAAGGAAAAGGGCTACCAGCAGGCAGCCCGTTTTGGTTCATTTGAGGTCGTTCCAGAACATGAGCGCGTTATAAACAAAAGCATGATCATGGTGGTTAAGATGCCGGTGGAGCGGATTCCAGCCAAACAGAATAGCCTGGCCCGCGCCAACGCTGGTTTCCAGAATTGCCGGGGCGCCATCAAGCTGTGATTTCCCACTCAGGATACCACCTGACAAAACCAGTGGGGGTTTCTTCGCCCCGCTGGCGTCTGCTTCCTGGTCATCATCCCGTTTCCAAGGCCGCACACTGGCTTCCTTGAAACCAAACTGCGCAACAACAAGGTCCCTGTCGTCTTTACCGACACTATAAAATGGCGTATTGCCGCGAAATGCGTGCGTCGTCTCTTCATAGCCAAACGTGAGCGGCGAACCAGTTTTGGTGATCTTCATTGAAATGACCGACCCTGGTGTATTCACCCTCGGTCTGCTCATCGAAATATCTGACGTAATGCCACTTTCTGCAACGAGACTACCACCTGACCCTAAGCCAATGAACGTACCGCCATCATTCATAAAGGCTTCCAGGGCGGCCATACCGTCAAAACCAAAGCCTCCTGTGATATCAGGAGAGCTGACGATGCGACCATGGCTCGGTGTCGCTTCAGTGGTTTCATAGGCAAGTGGTGACCATTTTTTGTCGATACCATTTATCAGACGCTTCAGAGTGCCCCGGCGCCCGAAGCTTGGCGCAATGATCACGTCATACTTTTCGTTCAGGTTGCCAGCCTTCAGTTCTGTTTTTTCGATCAGGCTATATGGCACTCTGGACTGATCAAGGGTATAGCGCACCCAGCCCGGGTCCTGTGTTGAAACCCAGCTATGCAAAAGGCCAATGCGCGGCACATCAAGATCGATAAGGTCTTCCTGTGGCAACCGGTTCACACCCGCGATATCGATAAGAGTGGCGTCAACAACCGTCTTCAGGTCATCAGCATCAACAGTTTCAGCATCAATAAAAATTGTGCCGGCAGGGAAAGTTTCGCGACCAACTTTGACTTCGCTTTTTGCAGCCTTCATATCGGCACCTGAAAGCACAAAACGTAGTTGACCAAGCCCTTCCTGCGCCTTGTGGCGGACGGCAAAATACCTGGCACGCCCTGGCAGGTTTTCCGGCGCATATACATCGGTACCGGTCTTTATGGACTTAACCTTCAGGTCCAAAACGTCAGCACCGCGCACCATTTCGGTGTGAACACCGCGCAGCAACCCCAGTGTCCATGCCACGTCATCATAAGGGGGCACATCAACTTTTTCCGGGAACTTCTGTTTTTCAAACAAAGCTTTGGCAAAAGGCCCGTAAGGCTGGTTCAGCAGGATGACTATGTCACCTTTTTCAATTTCGCTATCGCCGACTTCACTATCTTCATCCGCGACGCTGACTTCAAGGCCTTGCTCGATCACCAGATCAAGCAGCTCTCGCGTTGCGCCTTTGTCGCGTTGCTCATACGGAATCAAAATCGCATTTACGTCACCTGAAATACCCTGATCGACGGCAGATTTGGATTTTGCATAAAAATTCGAAACCAGATCCCGGCCATTTTTCGATGCATATTCAAGCGAAGCATATACGCCGCTCGACATGTAGTTGACGTTATTGCGCATCGACCACAGCACTTGCTCATCTGGAGGACTCGGTCGGTACCAGGTCTTGTCGACAACCTTGTCTCCTGCATACCGGCTATCACTCAGGTCACGCATCATGGTTTCGGAACCGCCATTACCGTAAGTCTCGTAGAAGCGGCCATTGGAGTTGCGATTATTGGTAACCCAGAGCATATAACCCGGCCACCATCCAGTGTAAAAACCCCACGTCCACACACCCGGCATGCCTTTGGCTGTCAGGCGTGTCACCTCATAATTTGCGATTGATGCCCATTCGGAAACAGTTGTGGCGCTAACACCCGGGTTATACGGCCCTGTACCGGTCGCCACATAAAGATAGGGGACGCTTTCATGCAGATCGAGTGAAAGGGTAGGTTTATATTCCATGAAGCCTTTCAGGAAGTTTTTTGTCATTGGCTGTGTCAGGCCAATACCATCGCGGTTGTTGTCATGAAAAGTATAGTGCCCCCAAAAAGGCGGTCCACTTTGTGGTCGGTCATAATAGTCTGTGCGGCCTTTATTGTGAGCCTTGAACCATTCTGTTGATCGGTTACGCCCGTCCACTTCAAACACCGGCGTGATCATGGTGATCACATTGGCCCTGATATCCTGAAACAACTGACGTTCTTCCGCTGCAACCCGGTAGGCAATCTCCATTGCTGTTTCCGGTGGCCCATATTCGGTTGAATGAAGCCCCGCTGTGATCCAGTAAATGGGCTTGGCGTTATCAATCGTCGCCTGCGCTGTCGCTTCATCCATACCTCGAGGGTCTGCCAGCGCATTCAGGCGTGCTTTATAATCGCCGAGGTTCGCAAGCGTTTCCGGTTCTGCGATGATCAGCGCTATCATCTCCCGGCCTTCCGCCGTTTGACCCAAACTGACAACCTGTGCACGGTCTGTTGCATCCGCAATAGCCCGCATGTACCCATGAATCTCGGTAACGTTTGTCATCTCGCCCGGGCTGCCGGCGATGTGGCCAAGAAAATCACGCGGACTTGGAATGGTTGGATGGTCTGGTATTGCAGAGACCCAGTCGTTCAGAAACCGGCTTTCCGTTGTTGCTTCGTGAATTGCCTGAGTAGAAACCGTATCAACAGGCAGTCCGCCCAAATTTTCGGGTAACACCGTCCTGTTTTCCTGCGCCGAACTTCCCACCGACAGCGCTGCGGCAAGCGCCAGCGCGCTGGTTGCTTTGTTCACTCTTGAAAATTTTCTCATGGTCGACCCTTCCCGAACAATGCCAAGAGAGGCAAACTAGAGCAAAATACACCAATCACAAAGCCGGAAAACGAGGCTATGGTGATCAGGTTTTGACGAACCTGTGCTTCAGCTTTAGCGGGCCGACGCCATCAAACGCACGGTTACCTACAATCCGTCCTTCATCTTTTGCATCAGAGTTGGTGATCCCGGCTGGATTCGAACCAGCGGCCCCCAGATTAGGAATCTGGTGCTCTATCCAACTGAGCTACGGGACCCGAAGTCGACTTCGGGTCTGGGCTTACCCCCAAATACCATAGACGTCAACATGATCTATTCTTGGTTAGGTTGTTAAAGTCTCCTATAGCGGGTTTTTTATGCAAAATGTGAATTTTTAAAAGCAAAAACAGCAGTTTGCATTGGGCAGCTGTTCGCATTTAATTTACATTCGTGGTCTATGTTGGTGATGCACTTGGGGGTATTTTGGCTCGGAACGGCACATGAAGCTGCTGAGACTTATTTCACCCGTCATTGGGGCAATCGTTGCCAGTCTTCTGGCGCTCATCGGCGTTGCCTTCATTTTCGCACACAGCCTTGATAGAAACGCTGTAGCAGCTGAAAAACGTCTCCTCTCCAGTATTTTGAACAGAATACCAATGGGGCTCGTCAGTCTTGCGGAAGACAACGCCTGGTGGGACGAAGCGGTTGATCATCTGGTTTTGGTAGAAGACCAGGAATGGTTGCGTACAACCATTGGAGATACTGTTATCGAAGATGGTATTGTTATACTGCGCGCAGACAATAGCGTCCTATATCACTACAGCAAGAAACGATACCCACTCCCTGTTAAAGAGGCTCTGGCCAACGGTCTGGAAACCGCGTTCGCCAGTTTACAGCCGATCAATGAGGCCGTGTCGGTATCAACACATGGTTATGTGATGGTTGCAGGAAGAGTGTTTGCGGTCGGCGCCAGCATGGTCCAACCATCAGGGGGCAAGGAGTTTGACCCGCCTCTGAGTAACAGGCGGCGCCCGATGATATTTTTTTACCACGAAATCGACGACAATCAATTGCGTGAGATATCGGAAGATGTCGGGTTACATGATCTGACTTTCACATCGACTGACACTGAGGGTGACGGAACGCTCATGTTCTTCAACATCGCAAGGAAACCAGTTGGCAAATTCGTGTGGACACCCAAAAAGCCAGGCAGCGAGCTTCTTGCCAACCTCCAATGGCCAGTCACAATCTTCCTGATAATAGTATTTTGGGCCATATTTAGCTTTATTCGGCGCGCACAGAGCCTTGTGCGGGAACTGGAACAGGCGGACGAGGCAAAATCAGCATTTTTAGCCTCAATGAGCCATGAAGTACGCACGCCCCTAAATGCAATTATCGGGTTTGCGGAGATGCTGAGCCTCGAATTGCAGGATACGGCCGACAAAACCAAAACCGAAGAGTATCTGGATATCATCAAGACCAGCGGCGAGCACATGCTTACGATAATTAATGATATTCTTGATATTTCCAAACTTGATGCCGGAAAAATGAAGGTTTTTGCTGAAAAAATGGACCCCATGGAGGTTATTTCCCAGTCCATGCGGATGCTCGAACACACAGCGCGTGATTGCTCCGTGAGGCTGGTGAGTGATCTGGAAGCAGCTTCAATCACCAGCGACGAGAGAATCATTCGCCAGATACTGATCAATATTCTGTCGAATGCCATTAAGTTTACCGGCGCCGGCGGGCAGGTATCTGTACATTCAGAGAAGAGACCTTCAGGCTACAAAATCGTTGTATCAGATACCGGCATTGGCATGAGCCAGGACGAAATTGAAGTAGCTCTGCAGTCTTTTGGGCAAGTCGCGGGAAGAGAAAGAGAAGAAATTCGGGGGACCGGACTAGGGCTGCCGCTAGTGAACCGTTTCATGACATTGATTGGGGGTACCATGACCATACGCTCCGCCCCGGGGCATGGCACAAGCATTACACTGGATTTCCCGCAGTCACCCCCCACAGCAACCGGTGCCAAACCTGTCTCCAACCCACTGGTTTAGTGAAGCCTGCCAATCAGCGCCCCGGCGCAACATCCAGACTTAACTTATAGCCTGATAACCGGCGATGCAGTATCATTGCTTGCTCGGCGATCTCTTCATGTTCAGGCGGCAGGCTCCCCTCAAAAGGCTTGCGGGTTTCAAAACCAGACGACTTTTCAACTCTTTCGTACCACCATGGTGCCCAGGCGCCGTCGCTGTCGCGCGGCCCGATCGGCCACGCCAGCATTTTGGGCGAAAAGGCTATTCCCAGCCTGTCGCATATCAATTTCAGCATTTTATCAGGTGCTGCGAGCAAATCATCACTATCAATTACCATTGGCACCGTATCGCTTTGGTCAGCAACACGATCAAACAAGTCTGCAAGTTGGGGTAATCCTAAATCTGACAAAGTCACGTCAGGTCGGGATTTTACATAACTGGCAATCATCGCCTTCGGGTCACGCAGCAGAAAGCAACTGGTCACGTCCTTCAACCAATCTGCCGGAGTATCCGGCAAAAAATGATGGCTCATATGCTTCTGATATTGTAGCGAAACATCCTTTGGCAATGGTGCCATCAATGCCTCAATTATTGCATCTGCAGCCAATGGCTGACTTGCCAAAACTGCTTCCCTACCAGGGTGATTCAAGCCGGTCTTATGAAGATAACGGGCATAAAGTGGTTCGTCGACAACCAGGCAGTCGTGCCGGTTCTCAAACGACCGCATCAGGGCGGTAGAGATGTTGCGCGGTCCTGACCACATGGCAATTCGCAAACTGTTTGAGTGGTTTTTTGCCATTTAACGACCCCCCGAAACCGCGGCGGCAATCTCTGCTTTATAGGCCTCTCGCAAACGAACAACCATCGGTCCAGGTATCGTAGCACTCTCATCGCCTATCGTGCGCCCGTCTATCTCGCGTACCGGCACCAGTCCCGCATATGTTCCGGTGACAAACGCTTCATCTGCACTGTAAACGTCCGTCAGGCTGAAGTTTTTCTCCCGCACCGTAATCCCTTTAGCTACTGCAGATTCCAGGACACGCTTTCGGGTGACCCCTCCCAGACAAAACTGACCTGTCGAGGTCCAGACTTCATCATTTTTCACGATGAAAAAGTGAGTTGAATTACAAGTGGCAACAAATCCGTGCGGATCCAGCATGAGGGCCTCATCTGCCCCCGCTTTGGTCGCCTGAATACAAGCAAGGATACAATTCAGTTTGGAGTGTGAATTGATCTTCTGATCCTGCACATCAGGGTAGCCCCTTCGAACATGAACAGTGAATAGCTTGATGCCTTCATCCAGTGTTTCGGTTAGCGGAGTTTTAAATTCGGGAATGATAACAATTGTGGCTGAACCGATTGTTACCCTCGGGTCCTGATAAGGTGTGGCTTTCACGCCGCGGGTAACCATCAGGCGGATGTGTCCACCTTCAGTCATCTCATTGGCATCAATGGTTTCATACAGTCGGCGGGTCAAGGCGCTTTTGTCCAGTGGTAGGTCGATGTCCAGCGCTTTCGCCCCCTCGTAGAGACGGTTGAGATGATGGCCCAAAAACACAATCACACCGCCATGGACCCGCAAACCTTCCCAAACTCCGTCCCCAAGTACAAACCCGCTATCAAAAACAGACACCTTGGCGTCTTCACGGCGAACAAGCTCGCCATTGATATTGATCAGAATATCTTGATTGCGTGGGTCATCCCTATAGTCGTGCGTGCCATGTGCCATTCAATATCCTTTTTCTGCAGGCGTTGCGTCAAACAGTTCTGCTGCGTAAGCTGCCGTGCCGGAGGGTCAATGGTCAAGTCGCACACCATAATTTTTAAACTGTTCACCATACTGGCGGGTTGGGGCGGCGCGGACGCACAGCCTATTCCCACCACGCTTGATCCGTGTGGCAGGGCGGTTGTGGACTCTGCGACAAGCGGTGACCGCCTGATACTGCAAGACAGCGGACAGATTGTTTTATCAGCGGTGAAAGCACCTGAGTTGTGGCCTGACGACAGCCCTTACGCCAGCTGGCCATATGCGAACGAGGCGCGCGCAATTCTGGAAAAACTAACGGCCGGGAAGGTGGTTCATTTTTATTGTGAAGGCGAAACGACCACGATGAGTGGTGACAGGATCGCACACGTTCAACTGCCCAACGGCAACTGGCTGCAGCACGACCTATTGATGGCTGGGGCAGTTTTCGTTTTTCCCAGGGCTGGCCACAACACTGGCTTGCCAAGCCTATATGAAGCAGAACTATCTGCAAGGAGCACAAAAAACGGGCTGTGGAACGGGATGGATATTCTGGCGAGTGCCCAGGATTATATCCCGTCTGGCTGGTTCAAAATTGTTGCCGGAAGCGTTCAATCTGCAAAAAAAGTTGGCAAGCGCGTGTTCCTGAACTTCGGCGGCAATTGGCGCGAAGACTTTACTGTAGAGATTCCGTCACCAACATTGCGACAATTCGATAAAACGGGACTGAATCCATTAGCGATGGAAAACAGGCAAATTGAGGTCCGCGGCTGGGTGACGTGGAAAGGTGGCCCACATATCTTGCTGGAAACACCCGGTCAAATTCGCCTGCAGGAACGAACCATACCGGACTCAGGCATTAGTCAGACCGGCAGCAACAGGATCGCCAATACGGCGCACAAGTGAGTCGCGCAATTTGCCAAGGGCTTGAGCTTCCAATTGGCGAACCCTCTCTTTGGAAATACCAAGTTGAGAACCCAAAACTGCCAGCGTTACGCTGTTTTCCTTCAGCTGGCGTTCTCTGATGATAAAGCTTTCGCGCTCTGTGAGGTCGCCCATTGCGTCTTCCAGAAGAACGGACTTTTTGGAGCGGTCGTGAGTAGCCATATAGACCTGATCCGGCTGCGGCGTCTCGGCAACAAGCAGATCCTGCCATTCTTGCGCAGACTCGTCAGCTACCGGCGCATTGAGAGAGCGATCAACGCCTGACAGCCGTCCCTCCATTGCCTCTACATCACGCAACCGAACGCCCATCTCGTCAGCAATTTGGTTGCGCGCCTGAAACGATAATGGTCGGTCTGCATCAACGCCCATTTTGGCTTTCAACCGCTTCAGGTTAAAAAACAGGGCTTTATGGGCAGATGTCGTGCCAGTACGTACGATCGACCAGTTCCTGAGAACATAATCCTGCACAGCGGCGCGAACCCACCATGACGCATAGGTGGAAAACCTTACCTCGCGAGACGACTCGAATCTGTAAGCGGCTTCCATTAGGCCAACTGTGCCTTCCTGAATCAGATCGGAAACCGGTAGTCCATAGTGACGGTAACGGCTTGCCGCAGCGACAGCGAGACGAAGGTGCGCTTCGGTCAACTTCTTGAGAGCATGTTCATCGCGCTCGGTTTGCCAGGCAATCGCCAGCTCCGTTTCTTCGTCTCGTTCCAGCATCGGTGCTTTCATCGCATGCCGAATAACGCGTCTATCATCGCCAGTTGCCCAGTTTCCTATCGCCACATCTCTCTCCGTCAATAGAATTAATGCACCTGATTAATTGCGAGCATTATCACTATTTTAACCAAGATTGGTAGCATTTTTTTTACAGACGGGTTTCGCAGGCACCGGAACAAAAAAACCCGCCATGAAGGCGGGTTTTAAGAGGCTGATATAAAACCTGTTTACGCTGCGAGTTCTTTCTCTAGCTTTACCATGGCGGCAGCTTCATCAATCTCTTCAACAGCGGCAAGCTCACGGGCCAGACGACCAAGCGCCGATTCGTAAATCTGGCGCTCGCTATAGGATTGCTCAGGCTGGTCTTCGCCACGATGAAGGTCACGCACCACTTCTGCAATTGACACCAGATCACCGGAGTTGATCTTCGCTTCATACTCCTGCGCACGGCGGCTCCACATGGTACGTTTGATGCGCGCCTTACCCTTCAACGTCGTAAAGGCTTCCTGCAACGTTGCATCTGAAGATAAACGGCGCATGCCACTGACTTCGGCTTTGTTCGTCGGCACGCGCAGCGTCATGCGTTCTTTTTCAAAACGAATTACATAAAGCTCAAGCGCCAGGCCGGCAATTTCCTGAGTTTCCAATTCAACTACACGACCCACGCCATGTTTTGGATAAACGATATAATCACCAACTGAATATGGATGGTTTTTCGATTTAGCCATTTCTATTTTTATCCTTCTAAAGTCCGGGTTGGCTGCAAAGCCATCATTCCACAATCTGGACGAACACAAGTCTATCGGCTCTCCGCTGAATAATAGCGGTCCCCCAAGCTTCAATTGTTCGTGTTAACTCTGCCTTTTGATCTCAACATCATCTTCGAGGGCAAATATGCCAATCGAATCGGCGTTCCCGGATATTACAACTCCATACTGGCTGCGCCTGTTCTCCACTGTGGAATAAACCACAGCGTTCCAAACCAGCATCCCAATTTCCCTACAAACCTCAATGAACTAGCCAAAGTCCATTCGGCTCGTTATGTGGCTATACCCACAATGAAGACGATTAGAATGCTCATTTCGCGCAACAATTTTTATATTGTAACATAAAATACATGAAAAATGTACCCCCAAGGCTGACTTGAGGCCAAAAAGGACACAAAAATGCAGAAAAATACCGAGAAAATCATGCACACCAGACGGCGACGCCCGGACCACCAAGATGCCCCTGGAGGTTACCTTAAACCTTAATTGCCCGCACCCGGGTTCGGCGAGAAGTGTTCCATCTTGCCTTCTTTATCTTTCCAGTCATCAGCGTCCGCAGGCTGCTCACCCTTGACTGTAATATTCGGCCATTCCTCGGAATATTTGGTATTTATTTCCAGCATCGCTTCCAGGCCGTCTTCGGTGTCAGGTAAAATAGCTTCCGCCGGGCACTCGGGCTCACAAACACCGCAATCAATGCATTCACTGGGGTTGATCACCAACATATTCTCACCCTCATAGAAGCAGTCGACCGGACAAACCTCGACACAGTCCATATATTTACATTTGATGCATGCTTCCGTGACGATGTAAGTCATGGGGATCTCCTTTGGTTCCTGTGTCGCCTTAAACAACGATGCTGCTGCAAGGCTTGGCCCTTGGTTAGGATTTATGCCGAAAAGAAAAGCGATCGGCAATGTCTTTTCGAACGATAGTTTCTTAATAGGCCATTTTTTTATCTTGTCTGAACGGTTTCGAGTACCAAGCGCAGGGCACAACACTGTTGTTGAGGTCCGATATTGGCGAGCATGCCTGAGAGCAATCGTTACAATCCACCCAAATTCAATGAGGAGAACAGCGATGAACCAGTCTGAAAAAGCCAATTTGTTCAAAAACCTCCACCAACCGGGCAACCCTCTGGTGCTTTACAATATTTGGGACGCAGGCAGTGCGAGAACGGTCGCCGCCGCAGGGGCAAAGGCAATTGCCAGCGGCAGTTGGGCCGTCGCTGCTGTTCAAGGGTATGGTGACGGCGAGAGCATCCCATTCGATTTCGTGCTGAAGTTGGCATCGCGCATCGTTCAGGCAACTGATCTGCCATGCACAATAGACATCGAAAGTGGCTACGCGGAAGACCCCGACGGCGTTGCGGAAAACATCGGTCGGCTATTCGACAGCGGGCTGGTCGGGATCAATTTTGAAGATCAGGTTATCGGCGGCGACGGATTATATGACATTATAGATCAGTGTGCACGCATCAGTGCAATAAAGCGGAAATCTGAAGTAAACAGCCATCCGCTCTTCATCAATGCCCGATGTGACGTGTTTATCAAAGGTCGCAACCACAAAGAACTGCTTTCGGCAGCCAAAGAACGTGCCGCAGCATACGCAGATGCAGGTGCCGATTGCTTTTTTGCACCACTTTTGACAGATTCTGACCTGATCGCCGATCTGTGCGCGGCAAGCCCGATACCCGTCAATATCCTGAAAGTAAAAACCGCTCCATCGCTGGAGAAACTAGCGACACTTGGTGTCGCGCGCGTTAGCTATGGCCACAATCCATACGTCGAATTAATGGAAACACTGACAGAGAAAGCCTCTGCGATCTACGCCTGTTGAGGCAAGATAGCCATCAAAGGTTTCAGCCCGCCGCTAGTTTCTATCCATCAGTTTATCAAGCGCCCGGCGCTCGGTTTTGGTAGGCCTGCCCATGCCCTTTTCCCGCGATGGGTTAAGGGCATCAGCAGACTTTTGGTCGCCCGGGGTTTCTTTCTCGGGCGTCAGGTCTTTGTACAGAAGGGCAGCCTCGGTGGCCGGGCCGCGGCGCACCCCCAAAGCCAAAATCTCGACGACTTTAACATCCCCTGCCTTTGGGAAGGTAAGGATGTCACCGATCGTGACCATAACACTTGCTTTGCCGCAATGATTGCCGTTCAAACGAACTTTCTTCGCGCGGCAATGAGAAGCCGCTAGAGAGCGGGATTTAAAGAACCGCGCATGCCACAGCCACTTGTCAATCCGAAGCCGGTCTGCCTCATTCAGTAGAGATGTGTCCATCCGCTATTTCTTCTTGGCGAGCGCGTCCTTCAAACCTGCGAGCGCCGCAAAAGGAGAGTCCGGATCAACTTTGCCTGAATTGTTTTTTGCACGGCTTGAATGAACTCGGGGACCAGATGGCTTGCGAGCACCAGCAGGCCGCCCTCCTTTGCCTTTCGGGCGAGAGGTGCGGTCGCCTGCACCCTTGCCGGACGAGCGCTGTGATTGCCCATCCTTGGCTTGAGGACGGGCAGGTCGCTTGGGTGCCCACATGAAGAAATAGCGTTCCACGAGGGCGTCTTCTTCGATAGCAACTTCAGTTACGCCATCCGTTTCGGTGTCCATGCTGGCCGTTTCTTCAGTTGCTTCCCGAACCTCTGTTTCATCAGTTTTCGCAGGAGCCGGCGCTGCAACAGCTTCAGGCTTTTGCTCCGTTTTTTCCACTTCTGCTGTGGCTTCAGCCGCGTCAGGTTGCTGTTCACCTTCTATAGTTTCAGCTGCTCTCCCGGGCGCTTCAACCTTACGGATTTCGTGCTTGTAACCGACGCCGCGCATCACCTCGGCAAAGTCTTCACCCGACAGTCCGACAAGGCCCATGATTTCAGGCGTAACCTCAAACCAGCTCCGGTCTTGCCCTAATGGGCGGACCGCATCCGCCAAACGTTCCAGCATATCAACCCGCACCGCTTTCTTGCCAACAACATGAAAGCCGCAAAGCTCATAAAACTCACGCGGTGCTGTCTGTTCGGTATCAACCCAAACCATGCCGGGTGTCGGCAACGATGGAAGTGCCGTTTGACGACCGGCCATCGCCCACATCAGCAAACGAAGTTCGATAGCATGGGGTTTAAGGACAAGCGGCATGTACAGGCTGGTCGCGCCAATCCGGATTCCAAAGCGGCGCAAACCCTTACGGGCATCCTGATCGATCTGGCGCAAGTCGCCGTCAACCAGTTTACGCGGAAGCACGCCATAGTTTTCCATCAAACGAAAAGCTACACCACGAACCATGCCGGATAGCGGCTCGGTCCCTTCTGGTGGTTCGGTTTCGCCGTTCAGCTCCTGCGCCAGTTTCACCAGCGGATCGAGCTTCTCCGAAATACGCTCATCAAGCCAGTCCTGCGCCCGGTTGCGAACCAGCTCTTTCATCTCGTCATTCAGAAGTGTGGTGGACAAAAGCTTGACCCGAGGTGCCATAAAGGCACCGGCATCTTCCAAAGTGGCAATCGGTGCGTCTTCCCAAAGAAGCTTCGGGAATGCCAGGCCATCAGTGAAATCGAGCGTCACTGTTTTATAGCCCACATTGGCAAACAGTTTCGCCTTGCGCGTCAGTTCGGCCTGCAGCGCCTTTTCGGCAGCAGCTTTGAGCGTTTTCTGGTCATCGCGCGCTGCGCCAGGTTCCACACGGAACGAGAAGCCATGCAGTTCGCCAATCTCATGTCCTTCGACAGAGACCTTGTTCGTATCACTTTCGATGCTCACGCTGAGTTCACCCCTTTGCCTGAGCGAGCGCATGAGGACGGCTGTTCGCCTGTCCACAAATCGCTGTGTTAACTTTTCATGCAATGCGTCTGACAGTCTGTCTTCAACACTGCGGGTCACATGTGCCCAATGGGCGGCGTCTGTCAGCCAGTCTTTCCGGTGGGAAACATAAGTCCAGATACGGATGCTGGCGATTCGACCGGCCAAGGTATCTATGTCGCCGTGCGTGTTGTCAAGCCGCTTAACCTGTCGGGCTATCCAATCATTGGGGATCACGCCCGCCGATGACATAAGGCCTGTATAAATGCGCCTGAGAACACCAAAATGATCCTCCGGGGAAAGCTTCCTGAAATCCGGAATTTGGCAGACATTCCAAAGCCTTTCGACGGATGCCTTGTCGCCTGCAAGGTCGGCAAGGTCCGTATCAGAAGATAGTGCCTTTAATGCAGCAGTATCCAGCGCATCTCGCACCCGATGCAGGCCTTCAGTCGTTGCGCGCGTCTCTAGGGAACGCAAAAGGCGTG
This sequence comes from uncultured Kordiimonas sp., assembly GCA_947503625.1. Lineage (GTDB taxonomy): Bacteria > Pseudomonadota > Alphaproteobacteria > Sphingomonadales > Kordiimonadaceae > Kordiimonas. The sequence goes on from CANNEK010000002.1 coordinate 439,727, forward strand.
AAATTGTTGAAAAGTCCAGCCGGTGATTCCGCCAGTAAATTCGTTTTATCGGTTCAAACTGATGTTCCTCGATTTGCGCGACCATTAAGGGGTCCATCGCCTCGGCTTCACCGCCACCCAGCGTCGAGAACGTGCCATCACGCTTGTAGCGGCCCGCTCGCCCTGCAATCTGCGCAGCTTCAGATGGCATCAAATCACGGAAGCGCCTGCCATCAAATTTACCAAGCCCGGCAAAGGAAATGTGATCAATATCCATATTCAGGCCCATGCCGATTGCGTCGGTTGCAACCAGATGCTCCACTTCTCCGGACTGGTACATTTCCACCTGCGCGTTTCGCGTGCGGGGTGACAGGGCACCCATAACGATAGCAGCGCCACCCTTCTTGCGCCGCACCAGCTCTGCCATCGCATAGACATCGTTTGCAGAAAAACCGACCACTGCGCTTCGCCGTGGCATCCGGGACAACTTTGCAGGCTTGATGTGGCTGAGTGTTGAAAAACGCTCGCGGCGCACAATTTCCGCGTCCGGAACAAGGCGCCGGATCAGAGGGCCCATGGTATCTGCACCCAGCATAAGTGTTTCGAACCGACCTCGGGTATGCAACAAATGTTCGGTGAAAATATGCCCGCGCTGCGGATCAGCAGCCATTTGCACTTCGTCAATCGCAACAAAATCTGTGCTCATAAGGCGCGGCATTGCTTCGGCCGTACACAGAAAATAGCGCGCCTGTTCCGGCACCACGCGCTCTTCTCCGGTCAGCAGGGCGACCTGGTTTTTGCCTTTGACGGCCACAACCTTGTCATACACCTCCCGTGCCAGCAGCCTGAGCGGAAAACCCATAACGCCGGAAGCGTAGCCAAGCATTCGGTCAACCGCATAGTGGGTTTTACCGGTGTTGGTGGGTCCGAGAACCGCTTTAATGATACCTGTCATATTATACTCGATGACGGATGAGGGACGGTGCCAAAACTAAAGGCTTTAAATAATGTGCCCGTCCTCGTTTCACAAACGCTTTATTCAGCCCTGTTGATATTGCGCGGCGCAAACGCGGTGACTAGAGTTTTACGTGTCGTCATGGGTGGGAGATATAACGTGGCAAAAAAATACGATCGCAGACAATTTTTAAGAACCTCCGGTGCCGTTGGCGGTGCAGCCATCACTGCCGGTGCAATAGCACAGGACAGCAACCTGCCAATCGGTACACCTTCAGATCTGGCCATCGCGGAAAAACTGGTTGGTGCCAACTATACAGACGCCGAGCGGGCAATGATTTATGAAGGCCTTGAGGGCATGGTGGAGCGCACGCGTCTGCGACGCGCAGAGGCTTCGATTCAAAATACGGATGCACCGGCCCTTACATTTGACCCCAGGCTACCGGGGCAGACATACCAAACTCAGGAAAACAGGGTCCGGCTAAACAACGAGACGGTGCGCAATTTGCCGTCGGATGAAGATATCGCCTTCGCCTCGATTGCCGAACAGGGTCAATGGCTTCGGGCGGGTGCACTAACGGCGAACCGTTTGCTGGAGATTTACCTGGACCGTATTCGCGCGCATGCGCCGACGCTTGAATGTTTTGTGACCTTGATGGAAGAAAGTGCGCGCGCCGAGGCCTTCAGGGCGGATGCAGACCTTCGCTCAGGCAGGGATAGAGGACCACTGCACGGCATACCCTACGCAATGAAGGACCTTGCAGACACTGCTGGCGTGCGAACCACATGGGGGGCTGCTCCCTATCAGGGGCGTGTGCCAGCGGAAGACGCGGTTATCGTCAGGCGACTACGGGACGCTGGTGCGATCCTTGTCGGAAAAACGACACTGGGCGCTCTGGCGTACGGCGATAAATGGTTTGGCGGCATCACCAGAAATCCATGGAATACCGAAGAAGGGTCATCCGGGTCCAGCGCCGGGTCGGCTTCTGCAACGGCGGCGGGGCTGGTCAGCTTCACGATAGGTACAGAAACCCTGGGCTCTATTGTTTCACCTTCCATGCGGTGCGGCACAACCGGGTTGAGGCCCACGTTCGGCAGGATTCCGAGAACGGGTGCGATGGCACTTTGCTGGTCGCTCGACAAGTTCGGGCCTCTTTGCCGCTATGTAGAAGATACAGCTCTCGTACTGGCGGCAGTAAATGGTGCCGACCATGGAGACCCGGGCTCTCTTGACTGGGGTTTTGAATATGACGCAGCATCCGCCGCGGCCGGGGATATCAAAATTGGATATAATCCGGCATGGTTTGAGGGAGACAGCGTGGCGGACAGCGACAAGGCCGTTCTGCAGCAGGTGCAGGACCTGGGGTTTGAACTTACGGAAATTGCCCTGCCCGATCTGCCATACAGTACGCTGATCACATTGTTGGAGGTAGAAGCTGCAGCCGCGTTTGAGGAACTGACCTTATCAAACAGGGACGATATGATGGGCTGGCAAGAAGCGCGCGCCTGGCCTAATACGTTCCGCGCTGCTCACTTTTATTCGGCAGTTGAAGCCATACAGCTTGATCGCTTTCGCCGCCAGGTCATGCAGGTAATGGCTGACCTGTACCAGAAAGTGGACGTTGTGCTCTGCCCAAGCTTTGCTGGGGGCATGCTGACAATCACCAATTACACTGGCCACCCCTGTCTTGTGATGCCAGTAGCCATGGAGATGCGCGAAACAGTGCCGCTAACCGGGGAACCTGTGCCGGCGGAGCGAGGCATCAAATCTGTACCCCGCGGGTTTACGCTCTGGGGGAACATGTTCAGGGAAGATCAGTTACTGGCACTTGGTAGTCTTCTTGAGCGGCAATTCAACTTCAAAGCCAACCGACCCGGGCTTTAGACCGCTGAAATATACTTGACCCGACGCGGCGAATCGCATAGAGACGCGCGGTGCTGGCGGTGTGAAGCCGCAGGTATTTGAACGATCAAAAGATTCCCGGGCCCAAATGACCCGGTAGAAAAACAAGGATAAGATCATGGCTCGTGTATGCGAACTTACTGGAAAGCGCGTGATGTCAGGCAACAATGTCTCTCACGCAAACAATAAAACCCGCCGTCGTTTTCTGCCAAACCTGACAAACGCAACGCTGATGTCAGATACGCTTGGCCGCTCAGTTTCTTTGCGTATCTCTGCGCACGCCCTGCGCTCGGTTGAGCACAACGATGGCCTTGATAACTTTCTGCTGAAAGCGCGCGATGGTGATCTGTCTGCTGCGGCTCTTAAGCTCAAGAAAGAGATCAAAAAGAAGCAAGCTTCAGCTTAGCCAACTGGTTGCGACCGCTCACGCGGGCTCGCAAGCTAACAGATTTTGACGCTGCACCATAAACGGTGCGGCGTTTTTTATTGATTTGCGGTAGCATGCAGGCCAGACCTTATTCAGGGCGCAAGTTGGAAGCATTACCCGCCATACGCCATTCACCTTCTATTTTTTTTGCCATCATCACCCAGGCCCAGTGTTCTTCAAAACTGGCATTGTCAGCAGGCGTAATGCCTCGTGTGGTGACCTGAACCGCAGCCCACCCAATATCCGCTGAATCTGCAGCAGTAACCCTGGGGTGTTGAGTATCGATGTAGGCGGAATATTTCCGCCGCGAAAATACATTGGTGAATGTAGAAGTAATTCCTTCCGGGCTGGTTTCGAAAACAGAACCGCTATTGGCCACAACAGCAAACGGGGCTGTCAACTCTGCCATCATATCTGCGTTGCCCAGACAGTGAGCAATCAGGAGTTTCCGGTGCAGGCGTTCAATCCCCACGGCAGCGAGGTCTGGCTCAGCGATCTTATCATAGAACCATGTCAGCGGCTTGGCGCCGAGATCAACCCACTGATAGCGGTATACAAAGATACGTTCGCCGTCATCAATAGTGAGCGCGAAGGGAACAGGTTTTTCATCAACGGTTCGCCAGTCATCAGCTGTAATTTCTATCTTCAGGTCAGCAACGTCGTAGCGCAAGCCCGCTGGCCGGTCCTTGTCTGATCCATCAATAAGGTAAACCATGCCACCTGTATCGCGAGTACCCCGCGTGCCCGAAACGATCTTCCCGGCAAATTCGATTGCATCCACGCGCTCAATATCGCCGACCACTTCATCGAACCGGAGAAGAAATGCATGGAATTGATGGCCAAGGGCATAATCACGCTGAAAGTCCCCTGCGAGTTCAGCTTCACCGCCAGCAGAGACCCAGACATTCGGGCCTTCGACAACATGGATTGAGCCGTTGTCTCGTATGAACCTTGACGCTGCCCGGTCGCGGGATTTGTATAGCCCCTCAACCTGATAGATAAGCCCATCCGAAACCTGCACATCAGCAAGCGAATGTATCGCCCCCGGCGCGCAGGCGTCATCTGCGTACACAGGCCTTCCAAACATGATGGTAGAAACTGCTAGCAATAGTGTCGTCTTAAAACGCAACCGTGTCATTGAACAACTCCACATCTAGTATAAGGCCTCTGTGCGCAACTGAATCAGTGAAGCACAGCAGCACACATACGCTCAAGTAAACAAAAGTTACTAAAAACTTATAGAGTACGACGTAGTGGATTTTATCTAACGAATGTTCGGTTATAAATTCACGTTACTGAAACGTATAATCAAACATCATTAAAAGTGTGCGCTGCAATGGATTGAAATTATCATCCGATATCATCACAAGACGAACAGTGTTTTCATCCACAGCAATCACATCCAGACCTTCCATATTGTCGACCGAAAACTCGGGCGTCAGATGCAAGATCTCACGGCCCTGCAATACTTCACCGGGCGCTATCTGGTTCGCGGCTATATGCAGAACCTTCACCGCGACACCGTCAATAGGGGAGTAGCGACGCATCAGCACAAGTACGTCACCGTTTGGCAATGTAGCGGCATCCGTAGGAGCGAAGCTATTCGGGGGCTTGAAAAACAGGTCTTCGGCAACTTCACGAGAAACCAACCATGCTTTCAGGAGCTTGTCGCTGTTCTTGCCACGTTCCGTAAAGACCAACAGCCGCCCCGATGGCAACAAGGCGATCGCCTCCATTCCGCTGTTGTTCGACACACCCGCAAAATTGATTGGCGCCAGACCCTCTGGTGGAGTGGGTGCTTTCCCGATTTCTGAAACAAACTCCAGCCGGTGGTTTTGCTCGAAGGAGACAAGATACCCCTCATCGAATCTCACCAGACTTTCCGCATCCAGATCAATTTTATCAGCAGAGGCACCAACCGAGTATGGTTGAATGGACCCTTTTCCGGGAGCGCCGGGCCCAAGCGCATCAAATGATGCCTGCCACCAATCGCCCTTGTCATTTATCGCCAGCAGCTCACGCTTTTCCGCATCCAGCAGAAGTCCCGAAAAACCACCAAAGTCCGGGTGTTTCGACTCAAGAACCCAACCACCAACATAGTTTACACCAGTACTGAAACGAGCAGCTCCCTCAGCGTGAGACTGCGGGAGCGCATTCGCCGATACATCAATTTCGACAGGCCCGGTGTCAGCCCTGGCAACCTTTGGCATCGAACTGGCAAAGATACCAGTCAGCAGGAGCGCGCATCCAAAAAGGGCTAACGCCGCCAGTGAAACTTTCAACTTTCCCATTTGGTTTTCAACCTATAACCGCCGCGGCTTTGGCAGTGTTTCCTCAAACAACGAAGCGAGCTGCTCGGTCATGGCTCCACCCAGTTGTTCGGCGTCCAGAATTGTGACTGCACGCTGGTAATAGCGCGTCACGTCATGGCCGATACCGATCGCAATCAGTTCCACCGGCGACTTGTCCTCTATCCAGCGAATAACCTGTCTCAAATGGTTTTCAAGATATGTTCCGCTGTTCACGGACAGTGTACTGTCATCCACCGGCGCACCGTCTGAAATAACCATCAGTATCCGTCGCTCATCCGCACGGGCCATCAATCGATTGTAGGCCCACATAAGGGCCTCGCCGTCGATATTTTCCTTCAGCAGGCCCTCACGCATCATCAGGCCAAGATTACGGCGCGACCTGCGCCACGGGCTGTCGCCTGTTTTATATATGATATGCCGCAAATCGTTCAGGCGCCCTGGCTTGGCCGGCCGGCCGGCCTCCAACCATTTCTCGCGGGAGCGCCCGCCTTTCCATGCTTTGGTGGTAAAACCGAGGATCTCCACCTTGACGCCACAGCGTTCGAGTGTGCGCGCAAGAATGTCCGCCGAGATCGCTGCGATTGAGATCGGGCGGCCCCTCATTGACCCTGAATTATCCAGCAACAGTGTAACAACCGTATCTTTGAACTCAGTGTCCGACTCGAGTTTGTAAGACAACGGCTTCATTGGATTGGTGACAACGCGCGACAGTCTGCCCGCATCAAGCAAACCCTCTTCAAGATCAAACTGCCAGTGACGACGCTGCTGGGCCAACAAGCGACGCTGGAGCCTGTTGGCGAGCTTAGAAACAACTCCTGAAAGATGTGCCATTTGCTGGTCCAGATATCGTCTTAAACGATCAAGCTCTTCCGCATCGCAAAGCTCCTCGGCCTTGATGACCTCGTCAAACTCTTCACTGTAGACTTTGTAGAAATTTGCATCAGGCAACTGGTCCAATGGGCGATTTGGCCGCCATGGTATCGTACCTTCATGGGTACCATCACTGGTTTCACCGTCCGCGTCTTCCGTATCATCCAGCGCAGCCTCAGAAGAACTTTCGTCTTCGCCGGTTTCACCTTCGCTGTCGTCTGAACCCTCTGCACCATCAGCATCGCCAGCCTCGTCTTCCGAGGCATCCCCCTCCGGTGTCGAAGGTGTTTCCGCATCCGTACTTTCGCTCTGTTCCTGATCATCCTGATCCTGAGAGGCGTTTCCATCACCATCGCCGACCAGTTCCGAAATGATACTGCGCGTCAGAACCGAGAGACCTCTTTGGTCATCAATTTTTTCTTCAAGTTCGTCGAGCAGGTGCCCCACAGACTCTTCAAGCCACTTGCGCTGTCCTTCAACAGCCAGGGCTGCACACTCCGGCGGCTTGTCCCCCGTCAGTCTTTCGCGCGCCAGAAGGCCCAGCACGTCAGCAAGACGCCCGGTTTCATCGTCGCTCGGGCGGGCAATCCCGCTTTCCTGTGCGCGTCGGGAAACGTAAGTGGCCAAGTTTGCCTTTACGCCGTCCATTTCGCGCGCACCGATTGATTCGTAACGGGCCGTTTCAATGGCATCAAAGATCGCGCGGGATACGGTGCCCGAGGGTGCGAGCTTCTGGTGTAAAGCAGGGTCGTGATTACGCTTCTTCAGCGCAATCGCATCAGCGACACCGCGAGCCTCCGCAACATCCTTCGCTGTCACTTTATGAGGCAAGTGCAAAATACGGGCTTCATTTCCGATAAGGGTCGGGTAGTCGGAGGTGAAGGTTACTTCCAGGCCTTTTTCACAGGCAACCGCGCGCGTTGCTGCCGCCAGTGCTTGTTCGAAAGCCTCTTTGCGCTTTGACCCACCGTCCGCCATCAGGGACCCTTCACCTAGTTGCCAATCACCAGATTAGCAGCTGAATCGGCCAGCTCCTCGCCAAAGCAACGCTGAAAATACTCGGCGACAATCGGTCGTTCCGCTTCATCACACTTATTAAGAAAACTGGTCTTGAACGAGAAGCCAACGTCATTAAATATGCGATTGTTTTGCGCCCAGGTCAGCACAGTACGCGGGCTCATGACGGTGGAGATATCGCCCGCCATAAAGCCTGTTCGCGTGAGATCAGCAACACGCACCATCGCCGATATGGTTTTTTGCCCCTCGTCTGATTGATATTCCGGTTCTTTGGCAAGCATAATCTCGGTCTCAACGTCGTGCGGTAAATAATTCAGCGTCGCAACAATGTTCCAGCGGTCCATCTGACCCTGGTTGATTTGCTGGGTCCCATGGTACAGCCCTGTTGTATCGCCCAAACCAACTGTGTTCGCTGTTGCAAAAATCCGAAAAGCAGGGTGAGGGCGAATCACCCGGTTCTGATCCAGCAGCGTCAGCTTGCCTTCAACCTCAAGAACGCGCTGAATAACGAACATGACGTCTGGACGCCCCGCATCATACTCATCGAACACAATAGCCGTTGGAGACTGCAGCGCCCAGGGGAGCAACCCTTCCTGAAACTGGGTAACCTGCTTGCCGTCCTGCAGAACAATGGCATCTTTACCAACTAGGTCAATCCGGCTGATATGACTGTCGAGGTTAACCCTGATGGTCGGCCAGTTGAGGCGCGCAGCAACCTGCTCGATATGAGTGGATTTACCGGTACCGTGATAACCCTGGATCATCACACGGCGATTGTGGGCGAAGCCCGCGAGAACGGCCAGCGTCGTGTCATGGTCAAAGACGTACGCTTCATCTACATCAGGCACATGCTCGGTGCGCTCAGCAAAAGCCTGCACTTTCATGTCACTATCAATTCCAAAGGTGTCCCGGACGGAAACGCTATTTTCCGGCAAGTCGATGCTTGGCAATTTTTCAGCCGCCAATGCGGTCATGATACTTCCTTACACAATTATAGTTCGTTAGTGGGTAACCGCTCAAATTACAGTTGCTTAATATCCTGAAGAAATGAATATAGTTTTTACCAGACCACAGACCATGGCATAACCCAATAAATTGGCCTAAAACCGGTAAAAAATGATCGAACAGGGTGACAGTTACCCCGAAACTGCGCCTTTTATCAACCGGGAATGCCTGTTAAGAACCGTCCACTCCAGAGGAACTTTTGATGAAACTCCTGATAAACCTGATAATGCGCGCCCCAAATTACTGGCGCAGCTTCGGTTTCGTCTCGGGAAGCAGGCTCCTGCTGAAAATTGAAGGGCGTGGCAGCAGCACATCTGACCGGACGCTAAAGATCAACATGCCAAACGACCAGCACCCTGTTTACCTGCGGGACCAGGTGAGTGACAGGAGTATTTTCTGGCAGGTTCTCGTGCAGCGGCAATACAGGATGGACATATTCCCACATTTCAAAGCTATTCAGTCATATTATCACGCTATGGTCGCAAAGGGTAAAATACCCCTGATCATTGATGGCGGCGCGAATATTGGCCTCGCATCACGTTTTTATGCGACCACCTTTCCAAAAGCAAAAATCATCGCTGTTGAACCCAGTTCGGCGAACTTCGAGATGCTGGTGAAAAATACCAGAATTCTGGGCGACAAGGTGGTTCCGGTAAACGGTGGTATCTGGCCTAACGATACATACCTGAAAGTTGTAGGGCTTGATAAAGGGGCTGCGGGTTTCCAGGTCGTTGAAACTGAGGAAACCGATCCGGATAGAGTGAAGGCCTATTCTATAAATTCCCTGATGGAACTTGGTGGCCGGGACAGCGTCCCGTTTATTGTCAAACTTGATATTGAGGGTAGTCAAAAACATTTGTTTGAACAAAAAGCGGACTGGATCGATACCATGCCGGTGATCTCGCTTGAGCTAGAAGACTGGTTATTCCCCTGGAGCAACTCGAGTACCGGCTTTTTTACTGCTGTCAGCCGCATCCCGGCCGACTATCTGCTTTCAGGGGAAAACATTGTCTGGATCAACCATACACTCCAAAACACCGAGCAACTCCAAGCCGAGGCTAAAAAAACATGAGCACCGTTGGTAAACTGATCGAACAAAAACTCTCTGCGGCACTATCCCCGAGCAAAATCGAAGTGATCGACGATTCGGCGTCTCATGCTGGCCACGCCGGCAATCCGCACGGGCGCGGTGAAAGTCATTTTCATGTGAACATCACGAGTTCTGCCTTTGAGGGTAAAAACCGAGTGGCGAGACAACGGCTGGTTAACGCTGCACTTCGCGAAGAGCTTGCTGGCCCTGTTCATGCACTCAGCATGAAGTGTTCCTCGCCGGACGAAATCCAGGGTTAACCAATCAGAGACTGTCAAAGTGTCCGCCTTTTGCGCCAAATGCAGCACGGCACAGTTTTCGGCAAAACTCTTCAGTGCAGTTTAGCATCCTGGCCTGAAAGCGTAGACAAAATCGCCTGATGAGCTTCCCTTAGGTCGAAAGGCTTTTTGATATATTGCTTGAAGCCTACACTCATTGCACGCTGTACTGTTTTAAAGTTAACATCAGCACTAACCGCAATAACCGGTATATCTTTGGTCTGCTCGGACGTCGCGAGCGCAGATTGTGCTTGAAAACCGTCCATGCCTGGCAGATTCAGATCCATCAGCACCAGATCTATTTTCTGCTCCTTGATTATTTCCAATCCCGCTTCCGCTGTAGCGACGGTGGTGAGCTTGAACCTCGAATGATTGCCCAGAAACTGTTCCAGAAGAATGGTGTTCGCCGGATTGTCCTCAATATACAGTATTGTGGGGCTATCCTCTCCATCCGCACCCAAAAAATCACTGTTACCAACATCATGCTCGTAGCCCAGTACATCTGCCATCTCGAACTTCTGTATACCAAGCGGAAGATCAACCCAAAAACGACTACCGACCCCTACATCACTTGAGAAACCAAGCTTTCCGTTCATTGCCTCAACAACCGTGCGTGTCACCACAAGACCTATCCCTGCACCTTCAATGGTTGAAGCTTCACGCCCAAGTCGGTTGAAAGGCTCAAACAGTTGTTGTTGGCTATCCTCCGGAATACCAACACCGGTATCGCTAACCAGAAAGCGCAGGAAGCCGTTCTCGACTTCTTGAATCTCCCCGGTAACTGATCCGCCATCGCTGTTATATTTAATGGCGTTAGTCAGAAGGTTGGCGAGAGCCTGTTTCAGTCGCACCCGGTCAGCGAGTACAGCGGTATCTTCTGACATGTCACCAATCAGATTGATGGAAACACTTTTATTCTGAGCCAGCGGATCAACCATTGCCATACACTCCTTAAATGCACTTTGGGCCGAAACGCTTTCAATGCTGAGCTTGAATTGCCCACTTTCAATCTGAGACAGGTCTAGTATCTCATTGAACAGGGACAGCAAATGGTCCGCGCTTTGTGTAATATACTTAAGGTATTGCTCCTGGCCTTCAGCCAGTTTGGTCGTCGGGTCCATTTCCAGTAGTTGGGTGAAGCCCATGATCGCATTGAGCGGAGTTCGTATTTCGTGGCTGATAGAGCTTAGAAACTTGGTCTTGGTGCGGCTTGCATCTTCTGCGGCTTCTTTCGCCTCTACGATGGCATTCTTGATTGCTGCCTCTTCGCTCATATCTCTTACTATCCCGCCATAATAGACTTTGCCCGAAGCCTCAAATCGGTTTACTGCCAGATAAAGTGGAAACTCGGTACCGTCTTTCCGCGTTCCGGCAACATCCCGACCGATACCGATAATGCGAGCCTCGCCCGTCCGGTTATAAGCATCGACATAACCATCATGTTCAATTGCGTATCGTCTGGGCATCAATAGTTTGACATTGAGCCCGACAAGTTCTTCCTCCGAATAGCCAAAAATGGCCTCTGTTGCGGGATTAGAAGAAACAATAATACCTCGCTCATTGATAACAATGAGTCCGTCCACAACCGTAGACCAAAGCGCATCCAATTGCGCTTTACTGCTTTCGAAATGTTCGTTTTTTGCACTGACGAACTGGTGTCTGATATAAACTACCGCTGGAAGCAGCAAACCCGCGGCAACCAAAAAATGTGATCGATAACCTGCTGCAACCTCAACGGATTGCATGAGTAAAATTGCGCAAACTGCAACGAAGACCGGTGTTGAAACCACGGGCATCTGCCACACCAGTAATACAACCATGAAGATATAGCCAATCGCCAGTATCAAGCCTTCGTGGAAATAAGCGTGTGCGGATAATAACACAGCTGCAAATAAAAAAATCGTCGGGCTAGCGAGTTTCTTGAACATGTGCCAGTTCCTAGTATCAGCATGACCCCCATCAAATACTTTACCTATGGTTACATTTATACACTAATTGATAAAGCTTTGTTAAGATTGACGAGATCACAGTCATTGATAGTTTTGACCTCCAAATCAAAAACGCCTGAATATTGACATTCATCATGAGGTCCGCGCACCGGCTTCGCCTATGCTGCGGGAAATCAAGATGTGGAGGAAATTAATGCGACTTAAGCCAGCCAACCGAAACAACCTGCCGCAAGACTTGTCTGCCATTATGGCGGGAGCGGAGTCCATGATGGGCTTTACCGCCAACGACGGGCTCCTGATGGCACGCAAACCAGCAATGATGAAAGCGCTGTCCGAACTAACGGTATCGATATACAAGGACACATGCCTCGATCAAGGGCTGATCAGGCTGGTAGCTTATGTAACAAGCACGGCTGCGGGCTGCACCTATTGCAAGGGGCACACGGCTTTCGGCGCGCTGAATCACGGTATTTCTCGGGAAAAACTAGAGGAGGCTTGGGCCTATGAGACGTCAGAACACTATACAGACGCAGAACGAGCTGCCTTGCGCCTTGCACATCACGCTGCGATGGCACCGCACGATGTGTCAGATGAAATCTTTGATGCCCTTCGCCCGCACTGGAACGAAGAGCAGATACTAGACATCGTAAGCGTTATTTCCCTGTTTGGATTCCTGAACCGCTGGAATTCGCTACTGGGCACCGATCTTGAAGAAATTGTTGTCAGCACGATCGAGGCCTAGCGCGTCATCTGGCGGTGGCTATGCAGCAGGCCTGCAGCCACGACGATCGGCAAGACCAGCGCCATCAGGGCTTCAATACTCAAAAACTCAGCCATAGTCCGTTCCTTCTGCCGTCCTGATCCGGTTCGCTCCGGGATTCCCGAGGAGCTCCGGCACAGTAATTCTTTTAACGGGGCCAATTTGGCGTCGCTTTAAGGCGGAAACATGATCAAATCTGGGTAACATTGAAGCACGCCCAAAAAGAAAGCAGCGCACCGGCGGCACGCTGCTTTATTGTGTGGCATCAAGGCAATCAATCGATTGCCGGGATCAATTACAACTGGTGTGTCACCGGTGGTTTGCTGAGGGGCGGCGCAAACTTGGTGAGGCTGATGCCGTCCACCGCAGCTTTGTACTCGTCAATACTTGGAGTGCGACCAAGAATGGTGGAAAGCACCACTACCGGCGTTGACGCCAGTAGCGATTCGCCCTTCTTCTCGTCCGCGTCTTCAACCACCCGGCCCTTGAACAGGCGTGTAGACGTAGCCATCACCGTATCGCCCTTGCCAGCCTTTTCCTGGTTGCCCATACAGAGGTTGCAACCCGGGCGCTCAAGATACAGGATGTTCTCATATTCAGTACGAGCGTCGTTTTTCGGCGCATCATCATCAAACTCGAAGCCTGCATACTTTTGCAGAACCGCCCAGTCACCCTCTTCCTTCAACTCATCAACAATGTTGTAGGTGGGCGGCGCAATCACGAGCGGAGCATTAAACTTTACTTCGCCCTGCTTTTCCAAATTCTTGAGCATGTGAGCAACGATTTTCATATCGCCTTTGTGAACCATGCAGGACCCGACAAATCCCAGGTCCACTTTCTTGTCACCACCATAGAATGAAACGGGCCGGATTGTGTCGTGGGTGTAGCGCTTGGACACATCTGCATTGTTCACATCCGGGTCAGCGATCATGGGCTCGGAAATCTGATCCAGATCCACAACAAATTCTGCAAAATATTCTGCGTTTTCGTCTGGCACCAACGCCGGTCGTTCACCGGATTTAATCTCTCCAATGCGCTTGTCTGCGATATCAATCAGACACTGGAGTGTTCCGGTCGCATTCTCCATGCCTTTATCAATCATGATCTGAATTCTGCTCTTGGCGATTTCAAGCGATTCAATAAGTGTTTCATCCTCAGAAATACAGATTGAAGCTTTTGCCTTCATCTCGGCAGTCCAGTCGGTGAAGGTAAAGGCCTGATCTGCAAGTAGCGTCCCAATGTGCACTTCGATTACACGGCCCTGGAAGACATTGTCGCCAAACTTCTTCAGCATCTGGGCCTGGGTCGCATGAACCACATCACGGAAATCCATATGGTCTTTGAGAGTTCCCTTGAAAGTTACTTTAACAGATTCAGGGATCGGCATGGTTGCTTCCCCTGTCGCAAGGGCAAGAGCCACTGTGCCAGAGTCAGCGCCAAACGCTACACCCTTGGACATTCTGGTGTGGCTATCACCGCCAATAATCACGGCCCAATCATCAACGGTAATATCGTTCAAGACCTTATGAATCACGTCTGTCATGGCATGGTAGACGCCTTTCGGGTCACGCGCCGTGATAAGACCAAACTTATTCATAAAGCTCATCAGCTTCGGGATGTTTTGCTGTGCTTTCGTGTCCCAAACAGATGCCGTATGGCATCCGGACTGGTATGCACCATCCACTGTTGGCGAGATAATGGTCGCAGCCATCGCTTCCAGTTCCTGAGACGTCATCAGGCCTGTGGTGTCCTGCGACCCGACAATATTTACCTTCACACGAACATCAGACCCGGCATGCAAAGCTGCGTCAGAGAACACACCTACAGCATTTCTGTTGAAGATTTTTTCAACAGCAGTAAGGCCCTGTCCTTCATGCGAGATTTCTTTGGAGGCCGCGAAAACAACCGGCATGTCAACGCCAAGTGTTGAAGCCGCAAAGCTTTGGAGCTTCTTACCAAAAACAATGGCGTAAGAGCCACCGGCCTTAATGAACTCGACCTTTTGGGGAGTTAACGCAGAAGAAATATCGACAAGCTCGTCACCAGATTCGCTATAGAGTTTCCGGGTTTTTGTATTGATGGTAAAAACAGTTCCATTGTCGATGGAAAAAGTTTGCTCAAGCACTGGGTCGCCATTTTCATCCAGAACAGGCTGTCCATTTGCATCCAGCTTTTTGACCCAGTTCTTGAGGTCAACGCCAATACCGCCTGTTACCCCAACCGTTGTCAGAAAGATGGGAGAAATACCGTTTGTACCACCCACAATAGGGGCAATGTTCACGAATGGAACATAGGGGCTTGCTTTCTTGCCGGTCCAAAGCGCCACATTGTTCACGCCAGACATCCGGGAAGACCCGACCCCCATGGTGCCTTTTTCCGCCACAAGCATCACACGTGCATCAGGATGCTGTTGTTGCAGCGCCTGAATTTCAGCCTGCGCCTCCTCGGAGATCATGCATTTGCCGTGCAGCTCACGGTCTGAACGTGAGTGCGCTTGATTGCCGGGTGACAGAAGGTCCGTTGAAACGTCACCTTCTGCAGCGATATAGGTCACTACCTTGATCTCTTCTTCAATGTCGGGGAGTTTTGTAAAGAACTCTGCCTGCGCATAGCTTTCCAGGAGCTCTTTGGCGACCGTGTTCCCGGCCTTGTAAGCTGCGGTCAGCCGATCCGTGTCTGCTTCGTAGAGGAAAACCTGCGTCTTAAGAACATCAGCTGCATTTTGTGCAACAGCCGCGTCGTTGCCCAGCGCCAAGTCAAGAAGGGCATCAACTGATGGACCACCCTTCATGTGGGACAAGAGTTCAAAAGCAAACTCTGTCGAAATCTCCTCAACTGCCGCGCTTCCCTCAATGATTGCTTTCAGGAATTTAGCTTTTTCTCCAGCCGCGCTGGTTGTGCCAGGAAGGGTGTTATAGATGAAGAACTCAAGTGACTCTTTTCTGTGCTCGTTGTCGAGATCTGTAATCTGGGAGATGAGCTCTTTTACGAGCGCGCCATCTTCAATGGGTTTTGGATTCAAACTCTGATGTTTTCTGGTTTCGATCTCATCGAGATATTCGGTGTACAAACTCATGACTTTCCTGACAAAATAGAGTTAGATAAGGCTTGGAATTCAGGCTGCAGAAGAGTCTGCCAAGCAATGGTAACGTGGGGCTGACGCATATTATTTCAACAAACTCTTGCTTGCAAGATAGTTTGGCCTGGATAACATCCTCGCTTAGTTGACTTTTTGCACTCTCACGCGGGCCAACACACGAGTGCACCTTTAAACCCCAAGGAATGGAGCCTTGATCCTATGTCAAATGTCGGGCAAGACACCCTGAACACGCGCCGCACCCTCAATGTAGACGGCAAAGAGTATGACTATTTCAGCCTGAAGGCTGCCGCCGAAAAAATCGGCGATGTCTCTCGTCTGCCCTACACCCTGAAAGTGCTTCTCGAGAACCTATTGAGGTTCGAAGATGGCATCAGTGTAAAAACTGCCGACATTGAAGCGCTCGTCGCCTGGCTCAAGGAAGGCAAAATCAGCCACGAGATTGATTATCGCCCTGCACGGGTCTTGATGCAGGATTTCACGGGTGTGCCAGCAGTTGTCGATCTGGCCGCCATGCGCGCCGCCATGGCGGAGATGGGCGGTGACCCGGAGAAGATCAACCCACTGGCGCAGTGCGACCTGGTGATCGACCACTCGGTCATGGTTGACAAGTTCGGTACGGCTCAAAGCTTCAAGCAGAATGTGGACCTTGAAATGGAACGTAACGCGGAGCGTTACGAGTTCCTGAAGTGGGGCCAAAACAGCCTGAACAATTTCAATGCCGTACCCCCGGGAACCGGTATATGTCATCAGGTGAACCTTGAGTATATCGCTAAAACAGTATGGACCAGCGACAATAACGGCCGCACCCTTGCCTACCCCGACACCTGCGTTGGTACAGACAGCCACACCACCATGATCAATGGCCTCGCTGTTCTCGGCTGGGGCGTGGGCGGCATTGAAGCTGAAGCGGCAATGTTGGGCCAACCCGTTTCGATGTTGATCCCGGAAGTAGTCGGCTTCAAGCTGACCGGCAGACTGAATGAAGGCATTACCGCGACGGACCTCGTTCTGACCGTTGTACAGATGCTTCGTGAAAAAGGTGTGGTTGGAAAGTTTGTCGAGTTTTACGGCAACGGCCTTGATGAACTGACCCTCGCTGATCAGGCAACAATCGCAAACATGGGCCCCGAATATGGTGCAACATGTGGTTTCTTCCCAATCTCGCAGCAGACACTTGATTATCTGGAATTCACCGGCCGCGACGAAGATACGATCAAACTGGTGGAAGCCTATGCCAGGGAACAAGGCATGTGGCGTGACACAAACTCGCCGGACCCCGTGTTCACAGACACGCTAGAGCTGGATATCTCCACGGTTAAACCGTCTCTTGCAGGCCCAAAACGCCCTCAGGACCGTGTGGAACTAGCAGTTGCCGACACAGCGTTTGATGACGTGCTCACAAGCTTCGGAAAAGACAGTGACGACCCTGGTTATTCCGTGGAAGGCAAAGACTATAAATTAAACCAGGGCGATGTATGTATCGCGGCTATTACCAGTTGCACCAATACATCCAACCCAAGCGTACTTGTTGCTGCGGGCCTCGTCGCCAAGAAAGCCAACGAACTGGGTCTCAATCGCAAACCATGGGTCAAAACATCATTGGCACCGGGCAGTCAGGTTGTTACCGATTATCTCGACAAGGCCGGCCTGTCGGAGCACCTTGATGCGCTTGGCTTCAATCTCGTAGGATATGGATGTACCACCTGTATCGGTAACTCGGGCCCGCTCGCGCCACCAATCTCAAAAACCATCAACGACAACGATATGGTCTGTACCAGTGTCTCATCAGGCAATCGCAACTTCGAAGGCCGCATCAGTCAGGACATCAGGGCAAACTATCTGGCTTCTCCACCCCTTGTTGTTGCTTATGCGCTGGCTGGTTCGATGAAAATCAATATTGCCAAAGACCCAATTGCACAGGACAAAGACGGTAACGATGTGTACCTCAAGGATCTGTGGCCATCGAATGCAGAAGTAAACGCCGCCGTGAATGCCGCGCTGACGCGTGAGATGTTCATCGAACGCTACGCTGATGTGTTTACGGGCACGCCAGAATGGCAAGCGATCCCTGTAGTTAAAAGCCAGACCTACAACTGGAATCCCAAGTCCACCTACATTCAGCACCCACCGTTTTTTCAGGGCATGGGACCAGATGTTGCAGACACTGCGGATATCGTCGGGGCACGACCATTGGCGCTTTTGGGCGACAGCATCACCACCGACCACATCAGCCCGGCCGGTGCGATCAAGGCGGACAGCCCGGCTGGCGAGTATCTGCAGAGCCACGGCATCGAGCGCAGAGACTTCAACAGTTATGGCTCGCGCCGAGGCAACCATGAAGTGATGATGCGCGGTACGTTCGCCAACATTCGTTTGCGCAACCTGATGGCCCCGGGCACCGAAGGTGGCTGGACCACGCACCAGCCCTCTGGCGAAGTGATGAGCATCTATGATGCGTCCATGAAGTATCAGGATGCCGGCACACCGCTCGTTGTCGTCGGTGGCAAGGAATATGGCACTGGATCAAGCCGTGATTGGGCAGCCAAAGGTACCATCCTCTTGGGCGTTAAGGCTGTTCTGGTCGAAAGCTTCGAGCGCATCCACCGATCCAACCTCGTTGGCATGGGTGTGCTGCCGCTACAGTTCAAAGACGGCGACAGCCGTGAAAGCCTTGGCCTCAACGGGACCGAAACCTTTGATGTAACAGGCATGGCCGGCACCATCGAACCTCGACAGGACGTGGCAGTTACGGTGCATTATGCCGATGGCAGCACGAGGGAGATCACGACCCTTTGCCGGATCGATACGGAAAACGAAGTCGAATACTATAAAAACGGCGGCATTCTGCATTATGTGCTGCGCCGTCTCGCTGCATAGCAGTCTTTATAAAACTAAGTAGAAAGGCGGTCTTGAAGGCTGCCTTTTTTCGTTTTGTCATCACCTGTACAAAAACTCACGTTGGTGTGACAGGCCGCGATAAAACCTTCACAGTTATCAGACTTTTCGCTTAAACAAGCTTAAACAGCCTCAAAAAATGGCTTGGACGCTGGTCACACACAGGTGATTGGCAAGTGACAGTGGGGCCTCCTACGTTATGAGCATGATGAAAAATTTATTTACCATTGTTGCCGGTATTTTCCTGGCGTCACCCGCAATCGCTCAAGAGCCGCAGGATCGCCTGACCGTTGTTGAACTTTTTACCAGCCAGGGCTGCTCAAGCTGCCCGCCCGCTGATGCCGCGCTGAAAACACTTAGAGACAGGCCTGGTATGCTCACACTTTCCTGGGCAGTCGATTATTGGGACCGCCTTGGTTGGGAAGACACATTTGCAAGCCCGCACAACTCCATGCGGCAAGCCGCCTATAACAAACGATTCGGGCGCGGTGGTGTTTTCACACCTCAAATGGTTTTTGATGGCCGATACCAGAGCGTTGGCTCCAAGCAGGAAGACGTTCGAAACGCGATCGCGGAAGCACAGGCAAGTGATCGCCTTACAGTACTCCCTTCCATTTCGCTTGAAGGCGAAACCATTAAACTGGAGTTGCCCTCTACCGACGTTGATGACGACATTGCACTGGTGATCGTATGGTATCTGGGTGATGCCACAGTAGAGATCGGTGAAGGCGAAAACCAGGGGCGGTCCCTTCACTACACCAACGTTGTTCGCTTGTCTGAAATGCTCCCTGACTGGGATGGTAGCGCTATAACCTACGACATTGATGTAACGGCCGGCCTTGAGGCAGGCGCAGACCATTTCGCAATTTTGATGCAACAGGGATACTATCATGGTCCGATTGTTGGCAGTGCGACGATTGCGCTTGACGGAACACCCGGCGGTTAAAAGCCACCATTGACATTCTGCTCAGGACAGCGCAAAAGGCGCGCCGGTGCGTAGTTGTACCGCCAATTTCCGCGCGATGTCGCGCAATCCTGTTGGATGACCCCGATAAGTTAAGGGAATTGGTCCAAACCCTGACAAGTTACAGGGTGTAATGACGAAGGCCTTAAAAGGCCGACCTTAATTGATTGGATATCCATGTCAGACTTTTCGAGCCTTGGCCTAAGCCAAGCGATGCTGCGTGCGCTTGAACACAGCAACTTCACACAGGCCACACCGATCCAGCGCGAGACGATCCCTCTGGTTCTTGCAAACCGTGACCTGATTGGCGTTGCCCAGACAGGTAGCGGCAAAACAGCCGCTTTTGTTATCCCTCTGTTGGAGAAACTGGCCCTTTTCGAAGAACGGGCCGAACCTCATATGCCGCGCGCGCTTATTTTGGCGCCAACACGGGAACTGGCGCTGCAAACCACCGACCGCATTAAAGAGCTGTCGGCTGGTATGAAGGCGAGCTGTTGCACGATATATGGCGGCGCACCATACCGCACACAAACCCACATACTTCGGCGCGGTGTCGATATCCTGATATCCACGCCCGGGCGCTTGCTTGATCATATCAAACGCGGAAACCTGTTCCTGGACGCTGTCGAGTATTTTGTTCTCGATGAAGCAGACCGAATGCTCGACCTGGGTTTTATTGACGATGTCCGCAAGATCAATTCAAAGCTGACCCGGCAGCATCAGTCTGTAATGTTCTCGGCAACACTGAATGATGCAATTCGCGACCTGAAGTCCACCTTGCTGAATGACGCGGCACAAATTGAAGTAGCCATGAGTGCCACTGTTGCGGACAACCTTGATCACTGGGTATTGCATGTGCCCGGCCACCAGAAAAAAGACCTGCTCTCTTACCTGATCGAGACCGAAGAACCGGGAAAATCTATCGTCTTTGTACGAACCCGCAGAGACGCAGATGAAATCGCCGATTATTTGACAGGCCTCGGGCTTAAGGCCGAGTCGATCCATGGGGATAAACCTCAAAAATTGCGCCAGCGCACCATTAACGGCTTCCGGAACAGTCAGTTCGACTTTCTTGTGGCAACCGATGTGGCCGCTCGCGGCATTGACGTCAAAGACATCAGCCATGTGTTCAATTTTGATGTTCCGGTTGAAGCTGAAAGCTACGTACACCGAATTGGACGAACTGCACGCGGTGGGGCTAGCGGACGCGCATTCACACTGTGCGGCAAAAACGAACCGAGATTGCTCAAGGCAATTGAAAACCTCCTCGGTGAACAACTCGAAGTCATTCACGACCATCCCTACAGGCTGATCGCCAAGAAAAAGCCGACCATTGCCGCCAGGAAACGCCCATCGGTTGCTGCCCGCAAAGCAGGAAAAAGCGGCGATAAACCCAAGTCCAAAAAAGCCAGAGGCAAACGAGCCGAGTTCTACGGTGACGGCCCGAAAAAGAGCGGACCCGAAAAGTCCGGGCCCAAAAAAGCAAGCAAGAATAAGGGTAAGCCTAAATTCGCGCGCAGCGAAGAGCAAACACCGGGTAAAGCAAAACGGCCAGCCCGAAGCGGCAAGCCGGCGCGTTCTGCCGATAGCACACGATCCAGGCCAGGGTCATCCGCCCGGCCGACAAGTCGTGGACGCAAACCAAACAAGGGTGGCGGAAACCAGCCCATGAAACGGCGATAAACTTTTGCGGTAAACCGCTCGTCGCGGACTGCTTGGCACTATGGCTCGGGACTAATAGTCTGCGAAGCATGAAGATTATTGCCCCAACACTTTTATCGTTTTTTTTGGCGTACGGTGCCGCGGCGCAGACCCTGATTACTGAAACCGAAGAACAGTATACACGGTCACAAGCGGCGCGAACGGAAGCAATTACGGCGTATCGGGCCGGAGACATTGCAGGTGGTCTTACCCACATGAAGCGGGCTCTGGCGTTCCGGCCTACCAACGTTGCACTTTTGGCCAACGCTATTTTTCTTGCCGCCGAAGCCGGAGATACGACGGAAGTTGTTGAACTGGGGAAGCGATATGCGTCGCTGGGTCTTTCGCCGGGTGCAGCCATCGAAGAAAAAATGCAATCGGTGCTAAGACCTGATGACTGGTCGGCATTTCAACATAAATTTACCATGGCAGTTGCGCCCCATGGAGAAGGATCTCTCTTGGCTGAGATTCCGCCGGAACATGCACTGGTGGAAGGAATTACTACAGACGCTAAAGGGGCCTTTTTTTTAAGCACTGTGGTCTCGGGCTCCATTCTGAAACTTACGCCCAACGGTAAGATTTCGGTATTGGTTGACGGCAAGGGTTATTCGGCAGGTAGTTTCTTTGGTCTTGCATACAGCCCCATGGAATCCAGCCTTTACGTCACATACGGACGGGTTGATCAAACACGAGATGATCATGAAGACGGCGGAAATACCGGCGTTTTGCGAATAGACCCCGCTTCAGGTGATGTGACAGGAAACTGGTTTCTTCAAGGCGGCACAGAGGGACAACAAATTGCTGATGTGGCGATAAACAGGCAGGGTGATGTGTTTGTTACGCAAGCTCAAAATGGCGGTGTATTTAAAGTTGAGGAACGCGGCCTGACCGAACTGAATATTCCCGTGACCTTTCACAGCCCACAGGGCCTGGCATTTCTGGACGATCAAACACTGATAGTGGCCGATTATGGTCGCGGCCTTTGGTACATTGATACAAAGAGGGACGATGCGCTGCTGCTGCCGGTTCCGGAAAGCGTATCCCTGATCGGCATCGACGGATTGATCGCACATCAGGGCCGCCTGATCGCCATTCAAAACGGTGTCACACCCCATAGAATTGTGGAGATTACGCTGGGCAATGATACGAAAGCCGTTACCGGAGTGAGAGTACTGGCGCAAAACCTGCCCCAGTTTGATGAGCCAACGCTTGGCGTCAGCTCGGAAACCGGTCTGATTTTTGTGGCATCAAGCCAGTGGCCAAAATATGGGGCGGGTGGTGTTGTTAGAGAAGGACAGATCATAGCGCCAACCAAAATCGTGCGGCTTGTGGACTAATTACCTTCCGTGCCTGAATTATCCTGCCTGGGGTTATTTGGGGGCGAGACGACATCGAGCACATCCGGGAAAAAACGACGCTCAAAAATACCGACAAAAGCAACATAGCCAGGCTTGTAAAAAAACGGGGCCAGAGTTGTGATGAAACGAGTTTCCCCGCCCGGCATTAGCACAGCCACTTCGCGCCAACCTCCGCCTTTTGGAGCATCTTTGACTGACACAACTTCCGCTTCAAGAATTACGCTTGGCCTGTCAGGCCGCGGATAATCGAAACCCAATACAAGTAGCCCAACAAATAAAACGAAGATCAGTTCTTTTTTCATAAGCCCATTACACCCCGCTACTGCCAGTCAGTTCAGCCAGCGCCCAATTGGCCGCCTCTGAGACAACAGCACTCGGATCGTCTGCCAGCACCTGAACTGATTTCAACAGGCCAATATCGCCAGAGTTCCCTGCGGCAACAAGAGCATTGCGCACGAAGCGGTCGCGACCAATTCTCTTGATCGGGCTTCCCGAAAAAACCTGACGAAACCCCGGGTCATCGAGATCAAGAAGCTCTTTCAGTGAGGGTGCGTCCAGTTCAACCCGCGCATGAAACGCTGCCTCACTTGCTGTTTTCGCAAATTTGTTCCACGGGCACGCCGCCAGACAATCGTCACAACCGTATATCCGGTTGCCCATGGCTTTGCGAAACTCATGCGGAATCGGCCCTTTATGCTCAATGGTCAGATACGAAATGCACTTGCGTGCATCAATTTTGTATGGTTCGGGGAAAGCATCGGTCGGACAGGCATCCAGGCATGCACGGCAGCTGCCACACTGATCAGCGTGGGGCTTATCGCCCTGGAGTTCCATATCTGTGTAGATTGCACCGAGAAACAACCAACTTCCAAACTCGCGGGACACGATATTTGTGTGTTTCCCCTGCCATCCAAGCCCTGCGGCGGCGGCAAGTGGTTTTTCCGGCACCGGGGCTGTGTCCACAAAAACCTTTAAATTGCAATCAAAGGTCTCAACCATGAAACGCGCGAGGGTTTTCAGGCGTTTTTTGAGCGTATCATGATAATCGCGTCCCCGCGCATAAACCGAAATGTTGCCACTTGAACGTTCTTCCAGCAGTGCGCGCGGGTCGGTTTTAGGCCCGTAATTCATCGCCACCATGACAACCGATTTTGCGTCAGGCCAAAGATTCGTGGGGCTTTCTCGATGATAAAGGCGATCTGCCAGCCAGTCCATTGAACCATGATGCTGTTTGGAAACAAATTCCCGAAGTCCATAGGCTATTTCTGTGCTGACTTGCGCTGACGTTATGCCAAACTGACTAAACCCAAGCGCACGGGCTTCTTTTTCGAGCTGTTCCCGAATGCCTGTTCCCGAAGCCATGGCTAGAAATCAAGATCCTGATAATGGGAAGGGGGCCGAAGACCAGCTATTCTGTCCTCCAACAAAGCCCGAATTGAACGGCGTGATTTGACCCGCACATACCAGTCTTTCACATGTGGCCAGTCTTCAAAGTGAATATCACCAAAATAATCGATAACCGAAATATGCGACGCAGCGGCTGCATCGGCCATTGTAAACTGCGGGCCGGCAAGATAGTGGCGTCGTTCTGCAAGATAGGAAATGTATTTGAGGTGAGTCTTAAGGTTATGAGCCGCGCAGCGTACAGCTGCCGAATCAGGCTCTCCTATACCCAAAAACCTCTTGAACAGTTTTTCCGACACCACGTGGCGAGAAACCTCACTACCTAGCTTGGTATGAAACCAACCAACCAAACGACGGGTCTCATACCTTTCGTCCGCATCTCCCAATAAAAGAGGAGGCTCCGGTACAATTTCCTCAAGATATTCGGCAATAGCCATGACCCCCGAATAGGCATGGCCGTCATCCATAACCAGAACGGGCACTTCGCCTGCAGGATTAAGAGCCAAAAACGCGGGGCGGCGCTCCCACTCTTTTTCAAGACGCAACGTAAAGTCAATGCGCTTCTCCGAGAGGAGCACACGAACAAAACGGGCCGCAGGGCTTAGCCAATGATGATACAGGATGGGCATAACCTCTTCCTCATACCTCATGAGAAAGAGGTCGCCAATTACCAATCACAGCAAAGGGCAGTTTTTTACGCGCTTATGGCTTCCATATCATTCGCCGGATTGTCACTCATCGGGTGTTCCATTCGGTCCAGCATCTCTTTTGGTACAACATGCCAGAAATCCCGCCGCTTGGTTTCCCAATTGGCGAGCAATGTGGCGGCCCACCTTGAATGCGTTTCATCAAAGTGCTCTTCGATCATTTTCCTGAGCGTCTGTTCCCAGTGCGCGCTGGACAGTCGACCGTAAACAAGGGTTTCCTCGTTGACATATTCACCGAACGTTCCAGCTTCGTCAAAAACAAACGCTGTTCCACCCGTCATGCCTGCGCCAAAGTTATCTCCAACTGCACCAAGGATCACAGCTGTACCACCAGTCATATATTCGCAGCCATTGGCGCCGCACCCCTCGATCACAACGTTCGCTCCCGAATTCCTCACCGCAAACCGCTCTCCAGCCTGCCCGGCGGCAAACAATTTTCCGGCAGTGGCACCGTAAAGCACCGTATTGCCAATGATGGTATTGTCTCGGGAATTAAACGACGCGCGGTTTGATGGCCGTACCACAATTGTGCCACCAGAAAGACCTTTCCCGACATAATCATTGGCATCGCCCGACACTTCTATTTTCAGGCCCTGCACGGCAAACGCGCCAAGCGACTGGCCTGCCGAACCTCTCAGCCGCACGGTTACATGGTCGGGCTTCAGGCCAGCCATGCCGAAAGTGCGCGTGATTTCGCTGGAGAATCTCGTTCCAATTGCGCGCAACGTGTTTTGCACAGAATAGGTAAGCTGCATTTTCTCACCTCGCGAGAACACAGCCTGCGCATCCTTTAGCATCTGAGCATCCAGTGTGTCGGGAACAGGGTTGCGCCCCTCCAGAGTGCAAACAGATTTACTGTTGCGCCCCCGCACCTGAACAAGCAGAGGATTGAGGTCAAGGTCATCAAGGTGGTCAGCACCACGACTTACCTGATGCAACAGGTCCGTACGGCCAAGGATATCGTCGAGCCGGGCAACACCAAGTTCTGCAAGAATCTCGCGCGTTTCCTCGGCAATAAAGCTGAACAGGTTAACCACTTTTTCAGGGGTACCATCAAACTTTGCACGCAATTTTTCATCCTGTGTACACACACCAACAGGGCAGGTGTTTGAATGGCACTGGCGTACCATGATACAGCCCATTGCAACCAGGCTTGCTGTTCCCACACCATATTCCTCGGCACCGAGCATGGCCGCTATCACAACATCACGGCCCGTTTTGATGCCGCCGTCGGTCCTGAGCGTAACGCGGTGGCGCAGGTTATTGAGCGTGAGCACCTGATTAACCTCGGCGAGGCCAATTTCCCACGGCGTACCCGCATATTTGATGCTGGTTTGCGGGCTTGCCCCCGTGCCCCCCGAGTGGCCGGATATAAGGATAACGTCCGCATGCGCCTTGGCAACGCCAGCCGCAATCGTTCCGATACCCGCAGAGGATACGAGCTTAACACAGACCTTCGCCCGCGGGTTGATCTGTTTGAGGTCGTAGATTAGCTGCGCCAGATCCTCTATCGAATAGATATCGTGATGGGGTGGCGGTGAGATCAGTGTAACGCCGGGCGTCGAGTGCCTCAGCCTGGCGATCATTTCTGTAACCTTAAACCCCGGCAGCTGGCCACCCTCACCGGGTTTGGCGCCTTGCGCAACCTTGATTTCAAGTTCATCACAGGCATTCAGATACTCGGCTGTTACCCCGAACCTGCCAGACGCTATCTGCTTTATCGGACTATTGGCATTGTCCCCGTTTTCATACGGCGTGAAACGGCGCCTGTCTTCACCACCTTCTCCTGAAACCGACTTTGCCCCAATGCGGTTCATCGCGATCGCTAGTGTTTCATGTGCTTCTTTCGACAAGGCACCAAGAGACATGCCCGGTGTGATAAAACGTTTGCGAATTTCGGTGATCGATTCGACTTCATCCAACCCCAGAGCTTCATCCGGGCGCTGGAAATCAAGCAAATCACGCAGATTGACCGGCGGCAGATTTGCGAGGCCGCGTGAATAGGTCAGATACTTGGCGTAGCTGTCGTTGCCCACAGCGGACTGCAAGAGGTGAATGAGCTGACCGTCGTGGCTGTGAACCTCTCCGTCTCTACGATAGCGATACAGTCCGCCGATCGGGATGCTGGTTTTGCCTTCAAAGAAGGCTTTGGCATGTTGCTCCAGAACTTTTTGCTGTACACCCGCAAGTCCAATACCGGATATTTTCGTAGGCATACCCGGGAAAAACTCTGCAACAAGCGCACGGGAAAGCCCAAGTGCCTCAAAGTTGTTGCCACCCCGGTAGCTTGAAACAATCGAAATACCCATTTTCGACATGATCTTCAGCAAACCCTGATCAATCGCTTCAATGGCCCGGTTCACGCAGGTTGTCAGGTCATAGTCCCCGAACAAACCTTTCTGCTGCCGCTCGGCGATTGTTTCTTGCGCCAGATAGGCATTCACAGTCGTTGCACCTGCACCAATCAGAACTGCAAAATAGTGTGGGTCTAGGCATTCCGCTGATCTCACATTGAGGCTGGTGAAGGTCCGCAAGCCCTGATCTACCAGATGTGTGTGCAAACCGCCTGTTGCCAAAATCATTGGCACTGGCGCACGTTCAGAGCTGATATTTTCGTCTGTCAGGAAAATGTGACCCCGGCCTTCGCGCACCGCATCTTCTGCTTCCCGGCGAATGCGCTGCAAGGCCTGCCTGAGAGCATTTTTGCCGCCAGCAATTTCAAACGTACAGTCGATAACTTCAGCGCTATCACCAAAATGATCAACAAGAGTATCCCATTCGCGGTTTGATATGACCGGACTCTCGAGAACAATCGCACCAATTTGCGTGTGTCCCTCGTCCAGCACATTCGCAAAGTTGCCAAAACGGGTTTTCAGGCTCATCACACGATGTTCCCGCAAACTGTCGATCGGTGGATTTGTGACCTGACTGAAATTCTGCCTGAAATAGTGCGACAGGTTGCGATATTCGCTTGAAAGAACCGCAAGCGGCGTATCGTCGCCCATGGAACCAATCGCTTCCTTGGCCGTCATAACCTGCGGCTGCAAAATGAGTTCAAGGTCTTCGTGCGTCAGCCCTGCCATGATCTGTCGTGTACGCAACGCCGTCTTGTCGTAGCCGGGTTTCTCGGGGCCCTTATATCCTGGAAGATCTTCGATGGCTTGAATGTCCTCAACCCATTCTTCAAAAGGCTGCGATGCGGCCAGTTGGTCTTTGATCTCATCGTCGTGATAGAAGCGACCTTCCTTGAGGTTCAGGGCAATCATTTGCCCAGGACCCAAGCGACCCTTTTCGCGAACGGTGTCCTCATCAACCACCACCATCCCGGTTTCAGAGCCAACAAGCAGAAAGCCGTCGTTTGTAACCGTGAAGCGCATTGGACGCAGTCCGTTTCGATCAACACCCGCAACAACCCAGTGACCGTCACAAACTGCAAGAGCTGCCGGGCCATCCCATGGTTCCATCACGGAATTGGTATAGGCGTACATCTGGCGGTGTGCATCGGGCATCATGGTTTTCTTGGACCAGGCCTCGGGCACCAGCATGGTTTTTACCATTGGCGCGGATCGACCCGCACGGACCAGAACTTCGAAGACTGAATCAAGCGCGGCGGAATCAGAAGCTCCTTTCGGGACAACAGGCTTGATATCTTCAGAGTTCTCACCGAACGCAATCGAGGCCATTCTGATCTGATGACTTTTCATCCAGTTGACGTTGCCGCGGATCGTGTTGATTTCGCCATTGTGGGCAATCATTCGGAAGGGCTGCGCCAACCACCATTGCGGGAACGTGTTGGTTGAATAGCGCTGATGGTATACCGCAAAGGATGAGATAAACCCTTCGTCCTGCAGATCAGGATAAAAAGTCGCCAGTTGCTCGGCAAGAAACAGGCCTTTGTAGATCACCGACCGACACGAGAGCGAGCAGATATAGAAATCCGGCACCTGGGCCTTGATCGCTGCTCGTTCAATTCGACGACGGATCAGATAAAGGTGTCTCTCGAAGGTTTCTTCGTCGACACCTTTCGAATTCTCAATCATGATTTGCTCGATTTCGGGCCTCGTGGCTTCTGCTTTCTCGCCGATGACCGAAATATCTACCGGGACCTGTCGCCAGCCATAGATGGTGTAACCGAACCTCAGAATTTCGGTTTCCACAATTGTTCGACAGGTTTCCTGAGCTGCAAGATCAAGCCTTGGCAAAAATGCCATACCAAGCGCGAGCTTGCTGTCAGACGGCTCGTGCCCGGTTGCTTTGACATGCTCTTTGAAGAAAGCCTGCGGAATTTCAAGGTTGATACCGGCCCCGTCGCCGGTTTTTCCGTCTGCGTCCACCGCACCCCTGTGCCAGATGGCCTTCAGCGCCTCAATGCCCCGCAACACCACCTCGCGTGTTGGGCGACCATCAAGCGCAGCTACAAGGCCAACGCCACACGCGGCGTGCTCGTCGGCAGGGTCATAAAGGCCGATAGGGCCGGGAACATGGTTGCTATGGTTTGAAATCATTATGTTTACTCAGCGTTATTCGGCAGCAAGCGTTGCGGCCTGAGCTTTTTGGTTGAGGTATTTGATCATGCTGGTTGCAGCGTCACGGCCATCACGAATGGCCCACACTACAAGCGATGCGCCTCGCACAATGTCACCGGCAGCAAAAACGCCGTCCAGATTGGTCATCAGGTTTTGGTGGTCTACTGTCACTGTTCCCCAGCGGCTGACCCGAAGCTCGGGCGCACCAAAAAGGGCTGGCAAATCTTCCGGTTCGAAACCAAGCGCCAGGATTGCCAGATCGCAATCCAGTGTAAACCCGCTGTCAGGCACAGGCTCCGGCGCTTGTCGGCCGGTTGCGTCTGCAACACCAAGACGCATGCGATAAGCCCGTACGCCGGAAACAGTATCGTCACCAACGAATGCTTCCGGACCAGCAAGCCAGACAAATTCAACGCCTTCTTCTTCTGCATTTTTAACTTCGCGTGCTGAACCCGGCATGTTTTCGCGGTCGCGGCGATAGAGGCATTTTACCGATTTCGCGCCCTGGCGAACGGCTGTGCGAACACAGTCCATGGCAGTATCACCGCCCCCTATCACGACAACGTTCTTGCCTTTTGCATCAAGCGTTCCGTCATCAAACTCCGTAACCTTGTCGCCAAAACCTTTTCTGTTGGACGCGATCAGATAATCAAGAGCCTCTCGAATATTGCCCAGGCCAACTCCCGGAGCTTTCAGCCCGCGTGATCTGTAAACGCCAGTGGCAATAAGCAGACAGTCATGTTTTTCTCTCAGGTCCGCCAGTGTTTCTTCACGCCCTACCTCGAAATCCAGATGAAAGGTAATACCCGACTGCTCAAGCCGCCCTGTCCGCCTGCCCACCACATCCTTTTCAAGCTTGAAGCCCGGAATACCATATATCAGAAGACCACCTGCACGGTCATACCGGTCATAAACATGAACCTGAAAACCGGCCTCGCGCATTTGCTCGGCGGCAGCCAGACCCGCCGGACCCGCACCAATAATGCCAACAGTTTCGGGGCGCTCCGCCAATGGCTTGATCGGTTTAATCCAGCCCTTTTCCCAGGCGGTGTCGGCAATATATTTTTCCACACTGCCAATTGTGACCGACTCGAAATCTTTTTCGATAACACAGTTGCCCTCGCAAAGCCGGTCCTGCGGGCAAATCCGGCCACAAATTTCTGGCATGTTGTTGGTCGCGGACGCCATTTCATATGCGTCCTCCAGCCGACCTTCCGCTGTCAGTTTCAGCCAGTCCGGAATATTATTTCCAAGCGGACAATGGATATGACAGAACGGAACCCCACACTGACTACAGCGACTGGCCTGGTCCTTTGCAGCAACCGGATCGTATTCCGCATAGATTTCACTGAAATCAAGGCGGCGCTCTTTTGCCTCACGCTTGGCCGGTGTTTTTTGGTCGATGGAAACAAATTTCAACAGGTCATCGGCCATATCAGGTCCTTTTCAGTGTAAACTTTCCCTGCATGGCCGGTCAGCGGCGATTGTCACCGGACTTGCCGCGCATTGAAGGTTCAATTCACGTAATTTTCATGCTCGTTTGAGCTTGCGGCGCGCAGTATATGTTCAAAAATCCCAAAGTATAAGTGAAAAATGCACTTTAGGTCAGTAAAGCTGACATTAATATCTCTGAAATAGCGTCTTTGTTGAGTTTTTTGACGTATTTTAAAATTATTTAGTACCGATTTGGTACCAAAAGACATGTCGTCAACCGATCAGACGGCTGGTATGGTTCTGAAATCTGCCCGAATCGGCAACACACCCACGGCTTGGAAAGGCGCGTTCGTGACGATCTTTCAGATCCTGATATTAGCTCTTGTGCAAGGCATCACTGAATTTCTACCGATCAGCTCTTCAGGCCATTTAATCCTCGTCCCTGTCCTGACAGGATGGACGGACCAGGGTTTGCTGATGGATGTTGCTGTTCATATCGGTACGCTTGCCGCGGTCTTGCTCTACTTCTGGCGCGACACACAAGGTCTTGCGCTTGCCGCGCTGGGCAGCATTGGCGTTTCTGCGGCACGCAGGCATACAGAAGGCACACACTATCTGAAACTCTTTTGGGCGCTGGTGATTGGAACAATCCCAATGGTAATCGTTGGCGGCCTGATGGTCGCAACGGATGCCAACGATTATTTGAGAAATGCAGAGGTCATTGCATCCACCTCCATTATCTTCGGACTTTTACTGTATGTCGCAGACAAACTCGGCGGCACTGAAAAGCTGGTAGAACATATGGCTATCAAACCTGCACTGCTAATCGGACTTGCACAAGTACTGGCCCTGATACCGGGCACCAGCCGCGCCGGGGTTACCATGACAGCCGCGCGCATGCTCGGCTTCAAGCGAACGGACGCTGCGCGTTTTTCAATGCTGTTGTCTATCCCGGCGATTATTGCGTCCGGAACAGCCACGGGCCTTAAAGCTCTGGAAGAAGCCAATACAACCATGATGGCTGATGCTGCGTTGGGCGCATTGCTGTCCTGCCTGGCTGCGCTATTGGCTATTCACTTTCTGATGCGCTGGCTAACCCATGCCAGCATGACCATTTTTGTCGTATACCGTGTTTTGCTTGGTATTGGTCTTTTTACGCTGATCGGCCTGGGACTGATTTAGTCACCTAAATCACACATGGAATGCGAACGCGCTTGACAGGCTCGGCCTCTCGGGCTAAATCCCGCGCACCATTTCACTGAAATGCCCTCTCGAATGCCCAGATGGCGGAATTGGTAGACGCGCTAGCTTCAGGTGCTAGTGTCCTTTATGGACGTGGAGGTTCGAGTCCTCTTCTGGGCACCATTTACAAATTCTGATCCATATCCAAAATGTGGCTATGGCCTATTAAAACATCTCATCGCACATAAACATCGCGCGAACTTTCAGCGCGAAGCGGATGCATGGTGATCACGTCCGGCACCTTGCCTTCGTGCACAGCCTGCAGGTTAAGCCTGGCATCCAGATAGTCACTTTTATGTTCCAGCGCGGTTACAAGCGCTTCTGCTGCAGCATCGCTGCCTTCTAAATGGCCTGTGGCCACAGCCAGGTTATTCAGGACATCCGCGCGGGTGCAGCGCTGTCGAAGCGTCGCAAGAGTTTCATACGCACCTTCAAAGTCCACCATTTTTAGTGCGGCGGTTGCACGGTAAAAAGTTGCCACGTCTGCCGCTGGCATACCAAAAGGGGCAATGTCAGCCTGGCCGTCTTCAATCTCATCAAGCAAACCGGGAACTCGCTCGAAGTCGCCGCAAAACAATGCAGCGCTTGCCAGAATACAGGCGCGATCAGCCGACGCAAATCCTGCCCTTTTCAAGGCCTGCGCGATGTCTCGCGGGGCATGCTTGGCGAGCGCACGGGCCGTAAAAAGCGCAGTCCTGTCTCGTTGGCGAGAGACGGAGTTATCCGAATGGTAATATTGATACTGCGCGTGCTGTTCCGGGTGAAGGCGTGCATCCCCGGCGATAGCGCGCAGCAAAAAATCATAGTCTTCCGCGCACGCAAATGTCGGATCATAATCGATAGTTCGGGCAAATTCGGTTTTGAAAGCAATTGTAAGCGCCGGGTACCAATTGCGTTCGAAAGAACGCCACTCAGCTCCCGGGCCCATCATGAAAAACGGTATATCAAGCGGGCGTACCGCAACGCCTTCCGGGTCCTTGTAAAGATGCGCC
This sequence comes from uncultured Kordiimonas sp., assembly GCA_947503625.1. Taxonomy (GTDB): domain Bacteria; phylum Pseudomonadota; class Alphaproteobacteria; order Sphingomonadales; family Kordiimonadaceae; genus Kordiimonas. The sequence continues at coordinate 472,594 of CANNEK010000002.1, forward strand.
GCACCAACCACCAACTCTGCAGTGTCAGCAGCAAGCGGCGCACGCATGATATGCATGTGATCATCGCCAAATGCGTCATCAGCATCGAGCCAAATGCCGTAGCGGGTTTCAATATTTGCAAGCGCCAGTGAACGCACAAACCCCAGCGAAACCGCTTTGTCGTTGTGGATGACCCGAAGGGCATCACCGCCCGCCGCACGTGCCTTTTCTGCTGTCTGGTCGGAACTGGCATCATCAACCAGTATTATGCGCCGGGCGCCCGCAGCAAGTGCAGACTGCACAGCACGAGTGATAGTCGCTTGTGCATTTCTGGCAACAATTGCTACGGTAATATCTTCAAAAGCTCGGTTCATCCACACCCACATTATCCAGCGTATCCCGTCAGCGGAACATATAGCCACCTTATGGCCTACACCATATAGGCGGGCGTACCCAACCCTGAACAAATAACGCATTGATTGATGTGTGTCATCACGCGGCGAGCCACCAAAGGCAATGTTAACATCGAATTCGACGGGACACATCATCATGCAAAAAGCATTTGTTACTCTGGCATCGGGACGACAGGTTCATTACCGCACAGCAGGCGTTGGCCCCCCGCTGATTATGCTGCATCAATCCCCCCAACATTCAGAAACACTTGAGCCGGCGATGCATGTGTTTTCAAGTGTATGCCAGTGCATTGCCCTCGATACACCGGGTTATGGCCTGTCTGACGATTTTTCCGAACCTGCAGGCGGTCTGGAAGACTATGCAGCTGGCGTAATTGAGGCCTTAGATGCCATGGGTATCGGCGAGTTTTATCTATACGGTGTAGCAACAGGTGCGCAGATAGGTATTGAGGTTGCGAAGCAAAACCCCGACCGGGTCAGGTTTTTGTTGCTTGACGCAAACGGCCATGTGAGCCCGGAAGAACGCGACGAGATTCTGGATGGGTATTTTCCCGACGTATCGCCGCAACCGGACGGAGGGCACCTTCTGACATACTGGGATATGTGCCGCCAACTGTTTGTTGCCTTCCCCTGGCATTCCGGAAAACTGCAGGACGGGTTGCACCTGGACCAACCATCACCTGATGTCATCCAGACTATACTGATGCGCTACCTTGAAGCGGGCGAACAGTATCATCATGCTTACCGGCTGGCATTCTATACGGAAAACAGAGCCCATATGGACGGCCTGTCTGTGCCGACAACCATGGTGCGATGGGAAGGCAGCGCCGCGCTTGGTATGACAGACGCATTGATTGAGCTGGGTGTACCCGAATGCGTAACAGTTCTTGACGCAGGACCAGACCTTGAAAACCGTTTTGCCATCCAGCTTGCTGCTCTCCAAAAGGCTGTCTCCGGGGGAATGGTTTCAACGGTTGAGTTAAGAACCTCCTTGCCAGAAACGTGCGATAGGTTCACCAAAACCTACTTCAAATCCGGCAGCATCCAGATTCACGGGCGCATCAATAAAAAGGGGCGCGGAAAACCACTTGTTATATTGCACGATGCCGCATCATCGAGCTCGGGCATTGTCACGCAGGTGGACAAACTGGCAGAACAAAGACCTATACTTCTTTTGGATCTGCCCAACCACGGCGATTCAGATGACTTACCGGCAGATGAAACCTTTGATTTCGGCTCGATAGCGAACGCAGTTGCAGATGCATTGCGGGCCGCCGGGTTTGAGGACGCAGAAATTGCCGGCATCGGTTTGGGTGGTGCCATTGCACTGACCATGTCCACTATTATGGACTTGCAACATATCTATGTGATTAACCCGGTCGCACATGACCGGAAGCCCCAGGAGGCTGCCGAAAAACTACCGGACCTTTCCCCTACAATGGACGGAACGCACTTGATCAAGGCATGGGTCATGCTTCGAGACGCCGAATTGTACTGGCCGTGGTTCGATACCAGTGCAAAAGCCCGCAGGCAGGTCGACGCAGACGTGTGTCCGGGAAACCTGCACCAGAAGACCGTTAATCTGTTTAAAACCGGGTCTTCTTTTGCTGCTACAAAGTCGCTTGAATATGATCTTGACTGGTCGCCGGTTTTGCGTGGTACCAAAACCCCCGTGACCCTGGTTTATACCGTCGACCAACCCAACCCTGACCATGCAGGAAAACTGGCTGAAAGCACCGGCACCCAATTGATCGAGACCGGCAGGCGAATTTCGCAAGTATTTGACGTTCTGGCCACCCGACCATCAGGCACAGATCGCTATTCGAAATAGACCATGCATTGGCGCGACAATGCGACAAGCGTGCCGTCCTCTGTGAAAATCATGCCCGACTGCTGGGAATATCCGTTTGCCGCCGCTTCCAGCGTGAAATCCAGATAGAACCAGTCTGTCTCCACTTCACCAGGCGGCACGACAAACTCCATGGACCAGCTCATTGAGCTTGCGCGCACCGGCTTGTCGAAATGGCACATGATGACAGGTGGTGGCATGTCAGCGATACCAACAATCTTGGCGACCGGAAATGCGTCCATGTTTGACTTGTGGCGCACCCACATTGCTGTTTTTCGGTCTTTCGAGTTACTCATAGGCACACCACCGCCAGTCCAGTGGATATCAAAATTGTCCAGAAACCCGGGTAACGGTCGCAAGCCCGACTGCATCGCAGGTACGCTGTTGCGCGGCGGCGCATCAAAATCAACGTCAAACGGTACTGAGAGAGCCGGACGATCTTCACCAAAAGCAGCACTTGCAGCAAAACAAACCTGGTCACCAGCCAGAACATCTGCACGTGACTGCACGACAGCCCTGCCTTCGCGCAGCGTTTCAGAACGAACATCAAGCACGCCTTCAGGCGCTGGTGCAACGAAATTGCCAAGCAACGACCGGATTGGCCGCGGCGTGGTCAATTTCATGGCCATTTGCTCTGCAGCTATCGCTGCGACCAGTCCACCATAGAGTGCGCGGCCCTGAGCCCAGCTCGGAGGGATATCCACAGCATTACCGCCGTGGTCAGCGAGGTTTTGCATAATTTTTTCAAAGCTGGAAGTCGTGGACATAAGAATACCCTAACACCTTATTTTCAAAAGCATGTATCGTTGCTGGTAACCTGTTACCGTCAGAAATAGAGTGCTTTTACATTCAGCCAAGCAACAGAAATGAATGTCCTCGATACGCACTTGGCGGAACCGCCCTTTATTCTGCCACAAGCTTGACTATAATGGCGACGAAATTGACGAAAGCGACATCACTATGGCAATCCATTTCCACGAGGGCGACCTGCCCGCCGACATCTCTTTTGGTGGCAGTGTCGCGGTAGACAGTGAAACCATGGGCCTTAACCCACACAGAGACCGCCTTTGCGTTGTGCAGCTTTCAGCGGGGGACGGTGATGCCCACCTTGTACGTTTTAGGCAAGGTGCCTATGCAGCTCCCAACCTGAAGAAATTGCTGACCAGTCCTGATGTCCTCAAGATTTTTCACTTCGCCCGCTTTGATGTCGCGGTAATGAAACACTATCTGGGTGTGGATACAGCGCCAGTCTATTGCACAAAAATCGCATCAAAACTTGTACGCACCTATACCGACAGGCATGGGCTGAAAGACCTCTGTGCCGAGCTTGCCGATATTCAGCTCGACAAACAACAGCAATCAAGTGACTGGGGCGCAGATGAAATTAGTGAAGCACAGCAACATTATGCTGCTTCTGATGTATTGTACCTCCATAAACTGAAGTGCAAACTGGACATGATGCTTGAGAGAGAAGGTAGGGCTGAAATGGCATCGAAGGCCTTTGCCTTTCTGGCAACTCGGGCCGACATGGACCTGGCTGGTTTTGAAGCCATGGACATTTTCTCCCACTAGCCCTCACGGCCAAAGGACAGTTCGCCTTGAGTACACCGGTCAAAGATCATTACCAAAGCCCTGAGCGGGCACGTGAAGTTGCGCTCGAAGCGCTGAGACCAGAGCAAAACGGATCCGTCAGACTGCAATGGGATGGCTTTATCAGGTTCATGCAGGTCTTTCTGCCAATCAGTGCTTTGGTACTTGGTTCCATTACAATTGGCTGGCCATTCCTGAATGACGCTGAAGTCAGCTTCACACTTTCGAAGGATGACGTAGCCCGATCCGACGGTGTGATCCGAATGACAAATATGAATTACGTTGGCACCGATGCAAAGGACCGCCTGTTCCGAATTCATGCGACTGCCGGTGAACAGGACAACCCCAACGCACCGAGAGTGCGCCTCACAGACATCCACGCTCAAATGGAACTTGATCAGGGACAGGAAGCCAGAGTTGATGCCCGCAGCGGGATATACAGGACAGGTAACAACAGCCTTTCCCTGGTAGGCGGCGTGAACCTGGAAACCGGCAACGGATACTTTCTGGAAATGGCCGGGGCAGAAATTGACCTGCGGTCCAAAACGGCCACCGGGCAGGGTGCCATAAACGGCCGAGCCGACCTTGGCACATTGGAGGCCGCGCGGATGAGTCTCAACGTCGAGGAAAAAGAAGCTGTGTTTGATGGTGGTGTTTCGCTTCATATTGTTCCAAAACGACCCGAAGGTTCGGTCAATAGGAGATAACTGTGTTCCCAAAAGTGTATTCAGCGTTGGTCCGTAAAGGCGTGGCGGTTGCAAGCGCAGCTTTTATGTTGATCGCTGCCTCACAACCAGCATCTGCACAATCGGTTCTCAAAGACCACGACACCTATCAGCCGCTTGACATTTCTGCCGAACGCCTGGAGATGCAACAAAAACAGGGTCGCGCAATTTTCACGGGCTCCGTACAGGTGACACAAGGCAAGCTTACATTGCGGTCGAACACCATCACCGTTTTTTATAACATTGCCGAAACAGACGGCGATCCAACCATCTCGCGGCTGGATGCTCAGGGTCAGTTTGAACTTTTGTCTGACAGTGAGACACTTATCGGCGACTGGGGCATTTATGACGTTGATCGCCAGCTGATAACTGTGGGGGGCGATGTCATGTTCCGCCAAGGCACATCTGAACTGAAAGGGTCTCGTCTGGAATTTGATCTGGTGTCAGGGCTTGCCAAGCTCGACGGTGAGGACACCAGCAGCGAGGACGGTCGCGTTCGCGGCAGTTTTACCGTTCCGTCAAAGCCTGACACAAACGACTCTGGTTCAAGCGACACTCCGTAACCACCCGCCAGAAATATAAACCCGGCCAAACTGTTTACGCTGAATTTTTCCTTAAATCGCTGGAACAAAGACATTGTTCATGATTTATTGACATTTGCCATGCACAAATTGAGCCAATAACGCTTGGGGGCTTAGGCAGTTTGCTCGCCAACCTCCGAAAAACAATAAGCCGAAACCGGAAAGACAAGAGACGCTTTATGACTGCCGAAACGCAGCAAACCGACAGTACACCGTCCCCACAAACGGACAAGGCCACTGCTGGCCTGCACGTACAGGGTATTGGCAAGTCCTACAATGGGCGGCCGGTTCTTCGCGACATATCGCTGACTGTTCGGCGGGGCGAAGTTGTTGGGTTGTTGGGGCCTAACGGGGCTGGCAAGACAACCTGCTTCTACAGCATTACCGGCCTGATTGCTCCTGATCACGGTCGGGTGGAACTGGACGGCAAGGACATCACTTATATGCCAATGTACCGCCGTGCGCGACTTGGCATCGGCTACCTGCCTCAGGAAACATCTATTTTCCGCGGCATGACCGTAGAAGAAAACATCCGCGCGGTCCTCGAAGTCGTCCAACCAGACAGAGCCCTTCGAAATGCCATGCTGGACGAACTTCTGGAAGAGTTTTCGATTACTCATCTCAGGAATACGCCGGCACTGGCGCTGTCGGGCGGTGAAAGGCGACGCTGCGAAATTGCGCGTGCACTGGCCGCAAGACCGAAATTTATCCTGCTTGATGAACCGTTCGCTGGCATCGACCCCATCGCAATAGCGGATATCCGCGATCTGACGGCTCACCTTAAAGACCGCGGTATCGGTGTTCTCATTACGGATCACAATGTCCGGGAAACGCTCGATATTATTGACCGGGCGTTCATCATTTATGATGGTCATGTTCTGTTTGAAGGTAGTGCCGAAGCCGTACTGAAAAGTGAAGAAGTTCGGCGGGTTTACCTCGGCGACAGTTTCAGTTTGTAGGGGTGGAATGTGGCGTTAACTCCCAGACTGGACCTAAGGCAAAGCCAACAACTGGTGATGACGCCCCAGTTGCAGCAGGCAATCAAACTGCTGCAGCTCTCCAATCTGGAATTATCGGACTATGTTACCGAAGAGGTCGAACGCAATCCATTCCTTGAAGTCGGCGAGACTGACACCGGTGGTCCGGCCGAGGGCGGCGAGCGTGGTGGCACACTGACCAGCGACAGCATTCGCGAAAACAACGCCGGGACAGATGGCGCTGACAGCGGCAATGACCAGACCATGGTAGCGACGGACCGGTCAATGGAAAGTGGTCTCGATACATCAAGCAGCAGTGAATCTGCTCTCGACACCAACATGGACACCAACGTGTACAATAATGATGCCGCCCCTGACCGGGCGGACGGCAGCGGGGGTCTTTCATCCGGCCTAACTTATGAAGGCGGCGGCACGATAAAAGGTGGTGGTGGCGTCTATGATGACCGTGGTCTTGATCAGACACTTGAAGGTGAAGAAAACCTGCATGATTATCTCAGCCGCCAGATGGTTGTCGTGTTCGAAGGCGCAGCGGAGAGGTTGGTCGCAACACATATTATTGATGCGGTAGACGAGTCCGGCTACGTGTCCCCCGATATCGTAAACGACGTTTCGGAGCGACTTGGCGCAACGCCCGGGTCTGTGGAAGCCATATTGATGTCGCTCCAGACGCTCGAGCCATCGGGGGTTTTCGCCCGCAGCTTGTCGGAATGCCTCGCCATACAACTGAAAGATCAGGATCGTTACGACCCGGCAATGCAAGCACTTGTCGAAAACCTGGAACTGCTTGCCAAACGGGAGATGTCAACGCTGAAGCGGTTATGCGCTGTTGACCAAGACGATATGGCAGACATGGTCAGGGAAATCCGGACCCTGAACCCAAAACCCGGGCTCGAGTATGGAAACCAGGATGTGCAACCCGTCGTACCGGATATATTTATTCAAAAAAGTCAGGCAGGCATGTGGATTGTTGAACTCAACAGCGACACGCTGCCCAAGGTTCTGGTCAACTCCCAGTATGTGAGCGAACTGTCGGATCTTGAAGGCGACAAGGAGGCGAAAGCCTTTGTTTCGGATTGTATGTCCAACGCAAACTGGCTGGTAAAAGCACTGGATCAGCGCGCCAGAACGATTCTCAAGGTTTCGACGGCTCTGGTGAAAAAACAACAACCGTTTTTTGAGCACGGCGTGCGCTATCTGAAGCCGCTCACCTTGAAGGATATTGCGGAAGAGATTGATATGCACGAGTCGACCGTGTCCCGGGTCACCAACAATAAATTTCTCTCCTGCCCGCGGGGCATGTTCGAGCTCAAGTATTTTTTCACGTCCGCTATTTCGGCTGCCGATGGTGGTGACGCCCACTCGGCAGAATCGGTCAAGTTTCGCCTGAAGGAGCTTATTGACGCGGAAGACCCGAGGAAAATTCTGTCAGATGACAAACTCGTCGTCATGATGAAAGCGGAAGGAATAGATATTGCCCGCCGTACCGTTGCAAAGTATCGGGAAGCGCTGAGAATACCATCTTCAGTGCAACGGCGACGCCAGAAGAACATGGCCACCTGAGTCGGTATGTTTTTGCACACGTTCTCAATTGTGCCGTATTTAAAAGCTGTTGGTTTTCATATGCTTGATGAAAATCAAGACGCCTGTAACAGTTTTGAGTATGCTGAAAAACAGGGGCGTCTGAATAGCTGCAACAGCGATCTATTCAGCAAGGTTTTAAGTCAGTGTTGACGCCTCAAATATTGCTGAACCAGTGATTTCTCAAACACTGGCACATACTTTTCCCTGAAGGTTGGCCGGAAAAAACGGGTAGGTCAGCCAGGTTTCAGCAGCCGCCCGGGCTGCTAGAAGAAAGGAAGATTGGCACATATGGATATCAGTGTTACCGGACGCAAAATGAACGTAGGCGAAGCCTTGACTGCCCATGTTGAAGACAGACTAGCCCTCGTCTCGGATAAATATTTCAACCGCTCCATTGATGCTTCAACCACTTTTGCCAAAGAGGGACACAGTTACCGAACTGATATATCCCTGCACCCCAATCAAGGAATTAACCTGCACAGCCGTGGAGAGGCCGAAGACCCATATGCCGCGTTCGAACTCGCAGCAGAAAAAGTAGAAAAACAGTTGCGTCGATACAAACGACGCCTTAAGAACCACCATAATTCGCCGAGCCGCGATATTGCCATGGAAATGGCGCGCGACGTTGTCATTGCTCCCGAGCCCGATAACGATACCGGCGAACCGACTGAAACCAGTAGTGAAGATCAACCAATCATCATTGCTGAAAGCAATCGGGAAATACCGACCGTGTCGGTTGGTGATGCGGTGATGTTAATGGACCTGGCGGATGCCAATGCATTTGTGTTCCGCAATATAAAAACCAATGCCCTTGAGGTGGTTTACAAGCGAACCGATGGCAATATTGGCTGGATAAGCCCCGAAACGTAATGCCGATAGGGCAAGCTTCGGGAAACATACTGGCGGACCAGGTTCCAAAAGGAATGCGGACATATACCAGACAGCCTCAGGCTGTTCGATGAACCCTAAAGTTTGTACTGCATGCTGATGCTTGAGCATCAGCAACTGCAAGAGAGTAGTGATGGATATCGAAGATTTGTTGAGCACAGATCTTGTGCTAGCTGATTTCAAGGCTTCCAGTAAAAAACAGGCCCTTCAGGCGCTATCGCGCCGTTGGGCGACTGCCAAAGGTGTCGACGAGCGTATCGCGTTTGAAAAACTCCTTGAACGCGAGAGGCTTGGCAGCACAGGAGTTGGAAAAGGTGTCGCCATCCCACATGCGCGCATCGCAGGCCTGACAGAGATAACCGGTGTATTTGCACGCCTCGCATCACCAGTTGATTTCGATGCCGTGGATGACGTTCCCGTCGATTTGGTATTCATGCTGTTTGCACCGGAAGATGCCGGAGCCGATCACCTGAAGGCGCTGGCGCGGGTTTCTCGCATGCTGCGAGACAGCACAACATGTGATAAATTCCGCCAAACAGCTGATGCCAGTGCGCTTTATGCAATGATTGTACAGCCTTCAAGCCACGCCGCCTGAACAGAGAACTGGTTGCACACCTGCGGTCAGGAATAGTCTACACGGTCAAAATACAGCCCGTCCGGCGGCGCATTAAACCCAAGCGCAGACCTGTCCCTGGCATCAAGTGCAGCCTTCAAATCACCCGCAGACCATTTCCCGGAACCCACAAGCATTAGTGTGCCAGTGATGGACCTTATCTGGTGATGCAAAAACGAACGGGCCCCGGCAAGCAACCAAACTTCATGGCCAGTGCGTTCAACCTTCAGATAGTCCATTGTTTTCACCGGATCTTTAGCCTGACAGTTAACATGGCGAAATGTCGTAAAATCATGGCGCCCGACCAGAACCTGGGCCGCGTCATGCATGGCGCTTTCGTCCAGGGCATGTTTAACGTGCCATTTCAGGCCTTTATCAAAAGTGAGCGGGGCGCGACGATTGGTGATTTTATATATATAATGCCGTTTCGTGGCAGAAAACCGGGCATTAAATTCCTCTGAAACACGCTCTGCATCAATCACCGCAACAGGATTGCCCTTCAGATGATAGTTGATTGCGCCCTGCACCTCGTCGGCCGATATGTTGCGTGCTGTATCAAAATGGGCGACCTGCCCAAAAGCGTGAACACCAGCATCAGTTCGGCCAGACCCCGTTACCCGAACCATCTCTTCAGGGACGAACTGAGCAATCGCTGTCTCAAGGGCTTCTTGTACCGAGGGACCATTTTCCTGGCGTTGCCAACCCACAAAAGGCCGGCCGTCATATTCCACAATAAGCTTAAAGCGTGCCATCAGGTTTGCGTACCAAACAGAGTGCCCGCAACTGCACTAAACCCACGCAGAAAGTCGGCTCGGTCCATTGCCTTCCTGCCTGCACGCTGCGCAGTTTCTATCTGATAAGCACCTTCACCACACGCTACGAGAAGCGTCTCGTCAAGTGCGGTGCCGGCTGGTGCTTCGGGCGTGTGGGCCACCATACTACCGGCCAATACCTTGATACGTTCCTTGCCGACGTTGGTCCAGGCACCCGGAAACGGGTACAGGCCCCGCACCAAACGATCAACTTCAACCGCGCTTTTAGACCAATCAATCTGCGCCTCAGCCTTGTCAATTTTATGAGCGTAAGTAACACCGGTTTCAGGCTGCTTTTCAGGCTCGATTACACCCTCTTCAAGCCTGTTTAACGCAGGCAAGACGAGCTGAGCGCCCAGTTGTGCCAGTATGTCATGCAAGCCAGCCGTTGTGGCCCCTGCGTCAATATCAACATGTTTTCGCATAATGACCGGCCCGGTATCGAGGCCTGCCTCCATCTGCATAATGCAGACACCCGTCTGTTTGTCTCCGGCCATTATCGCTCTGTGAATTGGCGCGGCACCTCGCCAGCGCGGCAAAAGCGATGCGTGGATGTTAACGCAGCCATATCTGGGCGTATCAAGAACAACCTGAGGCAAAATTTGACCATAAGCGACGACAACAGCGCAGTCAGCCTTCAAATCAGAGAATTCTCTCTGGGCTGCTTCATCTTTAAACGTCTTTGGTGTCAACACCGGCAGGCCAAGCCCGACTGCAAGTTTATGAACAGCGCTTTTTTGTTCTTTTTTTCCTCGGCCTGCAGGCCGAGGGGGCTGAGTATAGACCGCAACAATTTCATGGCAGCTGTCATGAAGCGACTGAAGCGCCGGGACGGAGAAATCGGGTGTTCCCATAAATACGAGTTTCATAGCCTATCCCGCATTCTGGCCAGGCAGCCGCTAGAGTACCACAGAGTCTTTTTGAGCTTTCTGCACTTTCTTAACAATCATATTGCGCTTCAGCTTTGAAAGATAATCGATAAACACCACGCCGTTGAGATGGTCAATCTCATGCTGAACACAGGTTGCCGTCAATCCATCCATCAGGCCTTCCTGCATCTCGCCGTTATAGTCCAGATATTTAACCCGAACAGAAGCTGGCCGTTCAACATCGGCATAGTGTTCCGGTACTGAAAGGCACCCTTCACTGTAGACGCTGCGCTCTTCCGATTCCCACGTGACTTCCGGATTTACCAGAAAAAGCGGCTTTTTTTCATCGTCTTCACCCGCCGTGTCCAGAACGATCATGCGCTTGGCAACAGCAACCTGAATTGCAGCAAGTCCGATCCCCGGCGCGGCATACATGGTTTCAAGCATATCATCCAGCAGTTTGCGCACATCACCATCTACCCGATCAACGGGCGTTGATGTGGTTTTCAAGATGGGGTCTGGAACATTTATAATATCTAGCTTGGCCATCGTGTCCGGGGTCCATTCCTGTTGCGTACGAGCTTTACCTATGAAGCGGCGCCCTCTGCGTCAAGCCTTTTAGCGCGGAAAGCCATGCTGTCTGCGCCGTTAAAGGGGCAATCAATCTGTCAGGACAGGAGCATCGGGTATGTACGACTGGCGGAGGTCTTCAATTTCAAGGACCCACATGTCTTCGTCAAAAGTGCGTTTTTTGGCTATGTGTTTTGCTGCATCTTCATCGGTCACTCCCACAGCCAGTTGACGCCAAACAACATTGCCATCAAAATCCATCGAACGCTCGTAAAGCTTATTGCCGGCGTCAAACTGATCAATTTTCAACAACACACCACCACGATCAGCGTCGCCTCGTGCCACCACAAAGGCAGGGCGGTCAGCAATAAAACACTGCCGTATATGGGCCTCAACCCACAAAGATGTTTTCAGGCGATCTAACATGCGGCCTTTAGGTCATGGAAACAAACCGGGGTCAAGTCTCATAAAAGAATGGCATTAGGGCGTGGTTTCAGGCCGCTGGGCCGGTTCGATCCTCCAGACCCAAAGTCTGCAGGCTGTCGATGAACAGCAGGCGCACCTCTTCCGATGGTATTTTAAACTCAAGACCGGCGGCGTTATCTTCAGACCATCTCACCACAGCGGGAATTGCGCCGCGACCTGCTATCGTCAATGTCACCGACGAACCTTCCTTTATCGGCATATCCAGACGAACCCGCGCCCCACCCAGTGACATGTTCCATATCTGACACCCAAAGTTATGCCGGCGAACTTTTAAGCTTGCTGGCCATAATACAGAGCGCCTTCTATGAGCTCTTGCGTCTGCCGAGCCACCGACAAATTCCGGTTCCTCATGCTGCTCATGTTCGGGGTTTGCTTCCGTTTTATGCAAAGTCGTCATCTTCCAGGGTCCACTTAAAATGGGCTAATCAGACATCAATGTTAACAATGGGCGGTAAAACAATCGTCACTAAACTGCTAAAATTTTATCCAGAGATGTTGCATTTTGCGATACACTAGCCTCTAAACTGCTGCGTTTTGCATCAGCGTCGTTAAATTATCGGAAGGATTGGCCAGTGTCTGCCAGCGAAGAATACATTCTTATCATCGAAGATAGCCCGACGCTGGCATTGACTTACCGAGAATACCTGAAACCAATCGGTATCCGAACCGAGATTGCCGAAACCGGAAAACAAGCACTGGACCATATTTATTCGCAAGTTCCGACTGTCGTCCTTCTTGATCTCAAGCTTCCCGACATGGAAGGAATTGATATCCTGAAGCAACTGCGCAAAGAGAAAATGGCTTCCAGGGTAATTGTTATAACTGCCCATGGCTCCGTTACTGTTGCCGTCGAAGCAATGAGGGACGGTGCATCAGACTTTCTGCTCAAACCCTTCACTGCAGAGCGTCTCACCACGACGGTTAACAATGCCCTTGAACTCTCACGGCTTTCCACTCTTGTCGAAAGGTTCAGCAGCGGCACACCGAAAAAGTTCGACCGGTTTATCGGCGACAGCTCGGTCATGCAGGCTGTTTATCGCATGATCGAAGACAGCGCTCCCTCCAAAGCCAGTGTCTTTATCATGGGCCCATCGGGTACAGGTAAGGAATTGTGCGCGGAAGCCGTTCATCAGATGGGGCCTCGAAAAGAAAAACGATTTGTTGCCCTCAACTGCGCCGCGATACCGGAAAACCTGATTGAAAGTGAGATTTTTGGCCATGTGAAAGGCGCTTTTACGGGCGCGGCGTCCGACCGGCCCGGTGCTGCCGTATCGGCCGACGGCGGCACTTTGTTTCTGGATGAAATCTGCGAGATGCCACTTGATCTGCAAACAAAGCTTCTCAGATTCATTCAAACCGGTCAGGTAGTACCCGTAGGCAGCAACACGCCTGTAAAAGTTGATGTTCGTTTCGTATGCGCAACAAATAGAATCCCGACAGAAGAAGTCGCGGCAGGAAGATTCCGGGAAGACCTGTATTATCGTTTGCACGTCGTGCCCATTCACATGCCACCGCTAAAAGAGCGAGGGCAGGATGTCCTCGAAATCGCCAAACATTTATTGACGCAATACGCCGCCGAGGAAAACAAGAAGTTTACGGGCCTGTCTGAAGATGCCCAAAGTCGGCTGCTGTCACACAGTTGGCCCGGAAATGTGCGGGAACTTGGTAATGTCATACAAAGTATAGTCGTCTTAAACGACTCTGAGCTTCTTACCGCTGATATGTTAAGGCCGATTTTGGGGAACGTTCCGGTACAGCCTCTAGCCGAGGCATCTCGACCCGTCGGCCTGAGCGAGCCCAAACATCCGTCTTCACCTTCGGTTTTGCCACATGTAAACTCACCAAATATCGAACCTCTGGCTGTCGTGGAACGCCGAACCATTGAGCACGCCATATCTCTGTCGGGCGGACGGGTGCGGGCTGCTGCCAAGGCATTGCAGGTTAATCCTTCAACACTCTACCGAAAACTCGCCAGTTGGGAATAAAGACCCGAATACCTGAAACTAGAGCCTGAGCTCTTCCTGATTGGCGCCCGAAGGATCACGTGCTTGCTCCAGTGCAACAGCATTTGCCGCGGCCAGCGCCGCCATATTCACCAGGTCGGAGGCTGTTGAAGTCAGGCGCGCAATCTGAATGGCATGGCTCATACCCAAAAGCATCGGCCCAATGATCCGGCCACCCCCGAGTTCGCTCAGCAACTTGTAGCTTATGTTTGCAGAGTGCAGCGTTGGCATAATCAACAGGTTTGCGGGGCCGGAGAGGCGCATGAACGGGTACTTTTCCATCAGGTCGCGATTAAGCGCAACGTCCGCCTGCATCTCGCCGTCAAACTCGAAATCAACGTCTCGCTCTTCCAGTAGCGAAACAGCTTCCTGGATGTGACGGGTATGATCAGACGGGGGGTTACCAAAATTGGAGAAAGACAGGAAAGCAGCCCGCGGATCATGACCCAGTCGTCTAACAAAGGCTGCAGCTGCCGTCGCAATATCAGCAAGCTCGGTTGATGAAGGGCGTTCGTTTACCGTTGTGTCTGCCAGAAAAACGGTCCGCCCGCGCATGACCATGATCGATAAGCCAAATGGTCGCTGCCCCGGCAGCGGATCAATTACCCGCCGCACATTCTTGAGCGCACGCCAATAATGGCGAGTCACACCGGTTACCATCGCATCTGCATCACCACAGGCAACCATACAGGCGGAAAAAACATTTCTATCGCGCTTGACCAACCGGTTAACGTCACGCGCGAGAAACCCGCGGCGGTTAAGTCGCTCGTAAAGCGTTTGCACATAATCCTTGAGCCGCTTGTTGTTGCTCGCGTTGGAAATTTCAAACTCGGTATCATCCACTCCCATGTCGCGTAGTTTTTCACGAATAGGGGCTTCGTAACCAACCAGGACGGGAATGCCATATCCTGCAGATTTAAATCCAACCGCTGCTCTTAAAACGCGATCCTCTTCAGCTTCTGCAAAAACAACGCGGCGCAGAGGGCGGCGCTTCAGGTCTTCAAAAATGGTCGAAAGGGTATCGACGGTAGGGTCCAGCCGGGCAGAAAGCTCTTGCTCGTATGCTTCAAGGTCAGCAATAGGTTTGCGTGCGACACCGGTTTCCATCGCTGCTTTGGCAACCATCGCGGGGATTTTACGAATCAACCTCGGGTCAAAAGGAGCAGGAATGATATAATCAGGCCCGTAATGAGGCTGCTCTCCGCCATACGCCGCCGCCACCTCATCCGGTACGTCTTCACGTGCCAGCTCTGCAAGAGCTGTCGCTGCGGCGATCTTCATTTCTTCATTGATGGTTCGCGCCCGCACATCAAGAGCACCCCTGAAAATATAGGGAAAACCAAGCACATTATTGACCTGATTCGGGTAATCAGACCGGCCTGTTGCAATAATGGCATCCGGGCGCACAGCCCGGGCGTCTTCCGGCAGAATTTCAGGGTCCGGGTTCGCCATCGCAAAAATAATCGGCTTGTCCGCCATGGAAGCAACCATGTCTTTTGTTATCGAACCCGCAGCCGCGAGCCCGATAACAGCATCAGCCCCCACCATCGCGTCCTCAAGTTCACGAGCGCCGGTCTTGATCGCATGAGCAGACTTCCACTGGTTCATGCCTTCAGAGCGGCCTTCGTAAATCACACCAGTGCGATCAACCATTGTAACGTTGTCATGTGGTAAGCCCATCGCCTTCAGCAACTCGATACAGGCAATGCAGGCGGCGCCCGCACCAACCGCAACAACCCGTGTTTTTTTTATGTCCCGGTCGGTCAGATCAAGGGCGTTGATGAAGCCAGCCGCAGTAATGATCGCTGTACCATGTTGATCATCGTGAAAAACTGGAATGTCCATCAATTCGCGCAAGCGCTGCTCTATGATAAAACACTCGGGTGCCTTTATGTCCTCAAGGTTAATACCGCCAAAACTTGGGCCCAGAAGCTTTACACAGTTTACAAACTCGTCGATATCCGTTGTGTCGACTTCAAGGTCGATCGAATCAACATCGGCAAAACGTTTGAACAGGACCGCCTTGCCTTCCATAACCGGCTTGGAAGCCTGTGCACCAAGTGCGCCGAGGCCAAGAATCGCGGTACCGTTCGATATAACCGCGACCAGATTGCCTTTAGTGGTATAATCATAAGCAGTATCAGGGTCTGCAGCTATTTCCCTGACCGGCACTGCCACGCCGGGGCTATAAGCCAGCGACAGGTCACGCTGTGTTGCCATCGGTTTGGACGGCATAATCTCAAGTTTCCCGGGACGGCCAGAGGAATGAAACCGGAGTGCTTCAGCATCGGTAAATTTGGAAGACTTGCCTGACATGTGATTCCCCTCATCTTCTGCTTGGCAGCAAGTGCCTCAATGCACTAAACCTGAAAGCGTCCGTGACGATTGTTGAAATGGCGCATACTATCGCATAAAGCGAGAAGCAATCGAAATCGATTTTCTTTTTTCTGCCACGCAGATAATTTGTTGAGGAACTGTTACGTTGAGTGCCAACGCCTTGAAAAACGACGTCGCCAATGACCGGGATGAAACCAGGTCGGCCGCCGCTATGGGCGGAAATAAATGGACGCGTGCGCTGAAAGCCCCCGGCGTCACGCCCATGATGGAGCAATTTCTCCAAATCAAAGCTGACTATTCAGATTGTTTACTGTTCTACAGAATGGGCGACTTTTATGAATTGTTTTTTGAGGATGCAGAACAGGCTTCTGAAGCGTTGGATATCACTCTTACCAAGCGCGGAAAACTTGCAGGCGACGACATTCCCATGGCCGGTGTGCCGGTACATGCAGCTGAAAACTATCTGGCGCGCCTGATCAAACGCGGTTTCAAGGTTGCCGTGTGCGAGCAAACAGAGGACCCGGCTGCCGCCAAGGCCCGGGGGTCAAAATCCGTTGTTCGCCGTGAGGTTGTCAGGCTCGTCACACCTGGCACTCTGACTGAAGACACGCTGCTGAACCCGCGAAGCCACAACTATCTTGTCGCGCTAGGCCGAGCTCGCGACGATTTTTCTCTCGCCGTCGCCGACATGTCGACAGGCGAGTTCTTTATCTTGCCGACCAAATCAGGGCGACTTGACGCTGATCTCGCGCGCCTGCAACCGGGCGAAATTCTGGTTGGCGAGTCGACCATGAACGATGAAACAACACAGGCGGCACTCTTTGATTGGCGCTCCCAGGTCAGTGCTCTTGCCGATGGTTTTTTTGATAGCGGCGGCGGAAAAAGACGGCTTGAAAGCCTTTATGACGTCTCAACCCTGGATGGGTTTGGGTCGTTTAATCGCGCGGATCTGGCCGCAGCCGGTGCTCTGATTGATTATCTTGAAGATACCCAGAAGGGCAAGATACCGAGCCTGACACCACCGACACGGATGTCGGTGGACGGCACTATGATGATTGATGCAGCAACGCGCAGAAGCCTAGAGCTTGTTCGCACACAGAACGGCGAAACCGACGGAAGCCTGCTTGCTGTTATCGACAGGACAATTACCGGGGCAGGCGCACGACTCCTCGCCAAACGGCTGTCTGCTCCGCTTACCGACCCCGTTCGCATAAGCGAGCGACTTGATTGCGTGAGCTATTTTTTGAGTGACGCTTCCCTGTCCGATGATATTCGCGGTGCCCTGAAACGCACGCCGGACATCGAACGTGCCTTGATGCGGCTTTCCCTTGGCCGTGGCGGCCCGAGGGACCTTACAGCGATACAGGCTGGCCTGATAGCTGCCGCTGACACTAGAGCCAGACTTGAAGTACAACGCGGCGCATTGGATGAAACCCCAATGCGGATTGAAGACGCAATTGCAGACCTTGGCAACCATGAGACATTAACCGCTGAACTGTCCGCTGCGATGGTTGACGAACCGCCAGTGCTCGCCCGGGATGGCGGCTTCATCCGCGAAGGCTATAGCGAGGCCCTTGATGAATTCCGTGTGCTGCGTGACCAAAGCAGGCGCCTGATCGCGGCGCTTGAGCAGGAATACCAAAAGCTCACCGGGATCAATTCCCTTAAAATCAAACACAACAATGTTCTTGGGTATCATGTTGACCTGAGTGCCAAACATGCTGATGTGATGATGTCTGCCCCCCTCAATGAGACCTTCATTCATCGGCAGACACTGGCAAACGCTGTCAGGTTTTCATCTGCGGAGCTGTCGCGGCTTGCCGGTAAAATCTCGGAAGCAGGCGACCGTGCCCTGGCGTTGGAGCAAGACCTGTTTGCAAACCTGAGCGCTTTGGTGCTGGAGGCAGGCGGCCCAATTTCGTTGACTGCCGAGGCACTGGCCATGCTTGACGCCACATCGGGCCTTGCGGTGCTGGCGGGAGAATGTGCACTGACCCGCCCCGAAGTTGATGATAGCCAGGCATTCGAGATCAATGGCGGGCGCCATATGGTGGTCGAGCAAGCGCTGGCCAAATCCAGCAACGCAAGTTTCATCGCAAATGACTGTTCTCTGGGGCCCAACGACCGCCTCTGGCTTTTAACAGGCCCTAACATGGCCGGTAAAAGCACTTTTCTGCGGCAAAACGCCCTGATCGCAATTTTGGCGCAAATGGGTAGTTTTGTACCGGCAGCCCGTGCGCATATTGGTATCGTAGATAGACTTTTCAGCAGGGTTGGAGCTTCAGACGATCTCGCACACGGCAGATCCACCTTTATGGTGGAAATGGTTGAAACTGCTGCAATATTAAATCAGGCTGGCCCGCGCTCGCTGGTGATCCTGGACGAGATTGGCCGCGGAACGGCAACATATGACGGCCTGTCAATCGCCTGGGCTGCCGTGGAGCACCTGCACAACATCAATCAATCACGCGCCCTGTTCGCCACGCATTATCATGAATTGACGGCCCTGAAGGAAACACTGGAAGCCGTCTCGCTGCGGTCGATGAAAGTCCGCGAATGGAAAGGGGAAGTGGTTTTTCTGCACGAGGTTGCGTCAGGGGCAGCTGACAGATCCTATGGTATTCAAGTCGCCAAACTGGCCGGGCTGCCTGCTGCGGTTGTCGCACGTGCACGCCAGGTTCTCGATCATCTCGAAACAACAGACAAAAGTGGTGGCGGTTCCGACCGGTTGATCAGCGACCTGCCGCTTTTTCAGTCGTCACCAGCAGCCGGCCCAACCGCTACTAAAAACGCCCATAGCGAGGTTGATGCAAAGCTTTGCGAAATCAACCCTGATACTCTCTCGCCCAAAGAAGCTCTTGACCTACTTTATGAGTTAAAGGAGCTTCAGGAATAGACACCTGATATGGCAGATGGCTCGGAAAACCGTGATTTTGCCACTTTAAAGCCCAGGACTTGCATGAAACCAATTCGCAAAAAACGCGCACTCGTGAACCGAAAGGAGCTGACCTCTGCTCTTGAGGAAATTGCCGCAACCGCGCCAGAAAGCGAGTGGCAGTCCCTGCTTGTGGAAACGCTTAAAAAGGCACACCAAAACGGTTGGAATGAAGTAAAGCGACGTTTTTTTGACGAGGCAGACAAGGGGCTCGTGTCTGCACGCACCATGAGTTACACCATGGATCAGCTGATGCGGGTGCTTTACGACTTTGTAACTGAGCATGTTTATCCACTGGCAAACCCTACCGCAGGCGAGAAATTATGCCTTGTCGCAACGGGAGGATATGGGCGCGGTGAACTTGCCCCCTATTCTGACATCGATCTGTTGTTTCTGATCCCGTACAAGGCGACACCATGGGCAGAAAACGTCGCGGAATACATGCTGTATGTTCTTTGGGACCTTGGGCTGAAAGTGGGGCATGCTACTCGCACACCGGATGAATGTGTACGCCTTGCCAAAGAGGACCTGACCATCCGGACATCGCTTCTTGAAGCCCGCTATATCTGGGGCGAACAGAAGCTTTTCAAACTGGCTGCCACGCGGTTTGTCAAACGTGTGGTGAAAGGAACGGGCCAGGAATTCATCGCTCAGAAACTTGAAGAGCGCGACATCCGTCATAAAAAAATGGGCGATAGCCGGTACGTGGTCGAGCCCAACATCAAGGATGGCAAAGGTGGGCTAAGAGACCTGCAAACCATGTGGTGGATTGCACGGTATCTGTACGGCGTCAGCCGCAGCCAGGTTGTGGAGGACGACATTCTGACATCCTCTGAAAACAGGCAGTTCGGCAAAGCAGAGTCGTTTCTTTGGACAGTGCGCGTTGCCTTGCACTTTTTGGCGGACAGAGCTGACGAACGCCTGACGTTTGACATGCAGAAGCGTCTGTCGGAAGCACTGCGCTATCAGGACCGCGCAGGTTCTTCCGGTGTTGAACGCTTCATGAAGCATTATTTCCTGGTGGCAAAACAGGTTGGCGACCTGACCAGAATATTCTGTGCCGTGCTGGAAGCCCGGCAACAGATCACTTTTTTTTCAAGATTGAAACGCACCAAAAAGCTTCAAGGCTTTGGGGTTGAGGGTGAACGGCTGACAGTGCTTGACGAAAAAGACTTCGAACGTGACCCCACGCTAATGGTCAGGATTTTTGCTGTGGCGGACCAAAACGACCTCGATATCCACCCCAGCACACTAAGGCTTATCAAACAAAACCTGAAACGTATGACGCTCACTGTCAGGCGCAGCCCGGAGGCCAACAAACACTTTCTTGATGTGCTCACATCTCCGAAAAACGGGGAAGTCAACCTGAGACGCATGAATGAAGCGGGTGTGTTCGGCAAATTCCTGCCTGATTTCGGTCGGGTAGTCGCCCAGATGCAATATGATATGTACCATCATTACACGGTGGACGAGCACACCATCAGGGCGGTTGGTCTGGTTGCAAAAATCGAAGCGGGTGAACTTGAAGACGACCATCCGCTCTCCACGAAAGTCATCCAGCAAATACTTTCCAGAAATGTCCTTTATGTCGCAGTTCTTTTGCACGACATTGCCAAAGGACGGGGCGGCGATCATTCCCTGCTTGGGGCTGAGATAGCGGAAAGAGTATGCCCGCGCCTTGGCCTGTCCGCGGCAGAGACAGAAACGGTTGCCTGGCTGGTCCGCTGGCATTTGCTCATGAGCAACACCGCGTTCAAACGCGACCTTGCGGACCCTAAAACCATTCAGGACTTTTGCGATATTGTGAAAAGCCCAGAGAGGCTTCGTCTCCTTGTTGTGCTGACTGTGGTCGATATCAGGGCTGTCGGCCCTGGTATCTGGAATGGCTGGAAAGGGCAGTTACTGCGAGAACTATACTATGCAGCCGAAGAGGTGTTGCGCGCAGGTCATGTAACAATTGGTCGAAACGAGCGCGTGAAACGCAAAAAAGAAAGACTGTCCGAAGCGCTGGACGACTGGTCCGCAAGCGCAGTGAAAAAACATCTGTCCCGAATGGGCGATGCCTACTGGATCGCTGAAGATGAAATGACTCTGGTGCAAAACGCTCACCTGATGCGACGGACAGATAAAACTGGCGACCTCATTGGCGTTGCCACCCGTGTCGAACAATGGCAGGCCATGACAAATATTGCACTGTATATGCAGGACCATCCCGGACTAATCACCAGAATTGTCGGTGCCTTGGGGGTTGCCGGAGCATCCATTCTGGGAGCAAAGATCCACACATCCAAAGACGGTATGGCGATGGACAACTTTATCGTTCAGGATATGGAAGGGAGCGCGTTCGATAGCCGTCGTCAACTCGACCGGCTTGAGGAAACAATACTGAAAACGCTGGAGGGCTCGGTCAGGCCCAAAGAAAGACTTGGCAAGAAACGCATGTTTGGCACCAAGGACGAAGCGTTTAAAATCGAGCCCGTAGTGCTCATCGACAACAAGGCGTCCAGCCGGTCAACCGTGATAGAAGTGAATGCCAAAGACCGGCCCGGTCTTCTCTACGACCTGACTTATGCCCTCTATGGCCTAAAGCTTTCGATTGTCTCCGCTCATGTCGCCACCTACGGTGAGCGCGCTGTTGATGTATTTTATTTGACCGACCTGATGGGTGACAAGGTGAATAACAAGGTGCGCCTGCGAAACCTTGAAAAGAAGCTACTGAAAGCGGCGCGCGGCGAACCTATATTCAGCAAGTCCGATGAAGAAAAACACGATGTCGCCCGGTCAAAAGCTGCTGCAGGTAATGCCGCATGAGCCTGATCAAACGGATTTCCACCGTTGGTGGTTATACTCTTTTGAGCCGTTTTTTTGGCCTGGGCCGGGATTTCCTGTTGGCACGCTACCTCGGCGCAGGTATGGCCGCAGACGCCTTTTTCATTGCTTTCAAGCTCCCCAACTTTTTCCGCCGTTTGTTTGCTGAAGGTGCGTTTTCCGTGGCCTTCGTGCCACTTTTTTCCAGAGCTCTTGGCAAAGAAATTACACCCGAGAGCCAAGCCACAGCGCAGGAATTTGCCGGGCATGTTCTGAGCTGGCTCCTGCCCGTGCTTGTCGCTCTACTGATTATTATGGAACTGGCGATGGTGCCGGTGATGTTGGGGCTGACTGGCGGCTTTTCCAGTGAAGGTGTCGCGGCAAACAAAAAATTTGATCTGGTTGTGGAGCTCGGTCGTTACACATTTCCCTATCTGCTGCTGATCTCGCTGGTTTCTTTTTACGCCGGTATGCTCAACGCGGTTAACCGGTTTTCAGCTGCGGCGTTTGCGCCTGTACTTCTCAATATATTGATGATCAGTGCTCTCTTGCTGTTCCATGAAACCGAAATCGAGGCAGCCCGTTTTCTTGCCGGCGCCGTTTCGGTATCTGGTGTGGCGCAGTTTATCCTGCTCTATGTTTCTGCCCGCAGAGCGGGCCTCAGAATAAAGCTTCCACGCCCCGAACTAACCGATGATGTTCGGCAATTACTGCGCGTTATGGCTCCCGCTGCTATCGGTGCAGGTGTCATGCAGCTAAACCTGCTTGCCGATATTGTCATCGCTGCAAGGCTACTACCCGAAGGATCGGTCTCCTGGTTGTTTTACGCTGACCGGCTCGCACAGCTGCCACTGGGTGTTATTGGAGTGGCTGTCGGCACCGTATTGCTTCCGGGTATATCTCGCCTGCTGGCAGCGGACGATGCCGCAGGTGCAGCAGCGCAACAAAATCGGGCGCTGGAGTATTCGATGATGCTCACGTTGCCAGCGACCGCAGCTCTCGCTGTGATCGCCTACCCGATTATAGCAACAATTTTCGAGCGCGGAGCCTTCACCGAAACGGACACCAGCGCCACAGCGCTTGCGCTTTTTGCATACTCTTTCGGTTTACCTGCATACGTTATTCAAAAGGCGCTGACACCTGCGTATTTTGCCCGCGGCGATACGCGGACACCGGTTATTTTTGCCAGCGTGTCCCTTGTGGTGAACCTGATACTTAATCTGGTTCTGATCCGGTATTTTGCTCATGTTGGTCTGGCAGCCGCAACAGCGATAGCTGCCTGGATAAATGTTGGCCTGTTGTATTATGGCTTAAGGAAAAAGCGGTATTTTTCTGTCGATCGACAGACCATTGCGAATTCTCTGAAATTCACTGCTGCAAGCCTCCTGATGGCAGCATTGCTTGTGGGGGCATACAGCCGCTGGAGCACCCTGTTTCATACAGATGGTTTTGAGCGAGTGTTGGTCTTGGCAGCTTTTGTAGTCGGCGGCGCCTTGACATACTTTTCCACCAGTTTTGCGCTTGGTGCCCTGAAGCCCAACCAAATCAAGGTATTGTTGAAACGACAACGCTGATCGTTGCTTGACCGCCGGGTCGCAGCTTGTCATAAGGCGAGCACTCGAGTTTACGCCTATTGTGACACAAACGGAGACCAACCCGTGACGACCGCTTTGAAATCCGCAGGCCGTGTTTTTTCCGGCGCCCAACCTTCCGGCAACATGCATCTTGGTAATTATCTGGGTGCTTTCAGAAACTGGGCACGTTTGCAGGATGAATACGAGTCGATCTACTGCGTTGTCGACATGCACGCGATCACGGTTTGGCAAAACCCGGCCGAGCTTCAAAACCAGATTCGCGAGGCAGCAGCGGCATACATGGCCTCCGGTGTCGATCCGTCTCGTTCCATCCTCTACAACCAAAGCAAAGTTGCCGGGCACGCGGAACTGGCATGGATATTCAACTGTGTTGCGCGTCTTGGCTGGCTAAACCGGATGACCCAGTTTAAAGACAAGGCTGGCAAAAACAGGGAAAAAGCCTCGGTGGGATTATACATTTACCCCAACCTGATGGCTGCTGATATTCTGCTCTACAAGGCAACACATGTACCGGTCGGCGCGGACCAGAAACAACACCTGGAGCTAACCCGCGATATTGCGCAGAAGTTTAACAATGATTACGGCACGGACCTGTTTCCCATGACAGAACCTCTTATCATGGGCGAAGGCGCGCGGGTCATGAGCTTGCGTGACGGATCAAAAAAAATGTCCAAGTCCGAGCCATCAGACATGACGCGCATCAACCTGAACGATGATGCAGACACACTTGCCAACAAAATTCGCAAGGCGCGAACCGACGCAGAACCGTTGCCTGGCAATTCAGGTGCCCTTGAGAGCCGCCCTGAAGCCACAAACCTTGTGGGTATATATGCTGCATTGATGGACCAGGACAGAGACTCGGTTTGTGCAGAATTCGAAGGTCGCGGGTTTGGTGATTTCAAAAAGGCTCTTACAGAGGTTGTCGTCACGAAGCTCGCTCCCATCACGGGAGAAATGGCCAGGTTGCAGAAAGACCCGGCCTATATAGACAGCGTCCTTAAGGATGGCGCAGAAAGAGCATCAGCTCTGGCCGAACCTATTCTCGCAGAGATCAAGCGCGCTGTTGGTTACATCTAGGAATTTGAGCAATATAGTGAAGGTGTTTCTGTTCAGTTTCAGTTCAGACTCCCGCCGCTAGGATAGGCTCAAATCAGAAGGTTGTCAGGGCGGGGTGCCTGTTTTTGGCTTTCTGGTGCAGCGACGCGGTGCGCGGTTGGAATTTTCTTCCAAACGGCAAAAGAATATTAGGGGGTCGCGAAACCGGTTGTTTGTTCTTAAAGTATGGTGCAGTTCTATAGCTTCTGCACCAGCAGAGTAAGGATTTGAGTATGAACCGACACTATTTCCGAATGGCTTCCATAACACTGATGGCAGTGGCACTTTCTGCCTGCGCCAGTACATTTAGAAGCGATGTGACCAGTTTCCATGTGGCTACACCCCCTGCAGGGGCCAAAGTTGTTTTGGTACCCATCGACGAATCGCGACAGGACAGCCTGGAATACCGCCAGTATGCCAGTGCTATTCAGGGTATTCTTGAGCAAAGCGGTTTCGTGGGTGCGCGTGACGATGCGCCTGACTATGTGATTGGCTTTGATGTGGCCGTTAATGAAGGCCGAGAGAAGTTTCGCACATACCCGGCAGGTGGCTTTGCAGGTTCTGTCTGGTGGAACCGTGGTTATGCCTGGGGCGGATGGTGGGACCCATTCTTTGGTGGTCCTGGCTTTGGCGGACCGGGTTTTGCAGGTCCGGGTTTTGGGGGCACAAACGTTACAGCCCGCACAGTGTACCGGGCTGAGCTGAGGGTCGAGATACGCGAGCCAGACGGGACCATGATTTTTGAAGCAACAGCCGAAACAGAATCACGGTCCAGAAGCCTGCCAGCCCTTGTTCCGCTGCTTGCCGAAGCTCTCTTCGAAGACTTTCCGGGTGCAAACGGTGTAACCCGGCGGGTTAAAATTGATTTGGAAGGCCGCGAAAAGCCCTAGGGTGCAACAGGCCCCATGCCTTTACCAAGTTGATGGTCCCCAAGGGGGCCATTCTTTCTGTAACCACCACTCCGTCACGTTGACAAAACCGGCCTAACAATTGCTTGCATAAATTCGCGAGATGGACTCTGATCCATTTAAATTTTGATAATGATATTGGAAACAGGCAATGAAAACTGCTCTTGTCTGCGGTGCAGGCGGCTTTATAGGCAATCATCTGGTTTCGAGGCTGAAAGCCGAAGGTTTCTGGGTTCGGGGTGTGGATCTCAAATTTCCGGAATTCTCCGAAACGGCAGCGGACGACTTTTTCGTCGGAGACCTGAGAGAGCTGACGGTATGCCATCGGGCCATCGACCGCAACTTTGATGAAGTTTACCAGTTAGCAGCAGATATGGGCGGCGCCGGGTATATTTTTACCGGGGAAAACGATGCCAATGTCATGCACAATTCGGCGTCGATCAACCTGAATGTGGTTGATACTTGCTATAAGCGTAACATAAAGCGTGTTTTTTACTCATCAAGCGCCTGCATGTATCCGGAATACAACCAACTCAACCCCGATGACCCGAATTGTGCAGAAGACAGCGCGTATCCGGCAGCACCTGACAGCGAATACGGTTGGGAAAAGCTCTTTAGCGAGCGCCTCTATCTTGCCTACAATCGAAACCATGGAATGCAAAACCGAATTGCGCGTTTCCACAATATATTTGGACCACTGGGTACGTGGCAGGGTGGTAAAGAGAAAGCGCCGGCGGCAATCTGTCGGAAAGTTGCGTTAGCGTCGGACAGCGGCAACATCGAAATATGGGGCGATGGCGAGCAAACAAGATCTTTCCTCTATATCGATGAGTGTATTGAAGGTGTTTTGAGGCTGATGCGATCGGATTTTGAAGGGCCTGTCAACATTGGCTCGGATGAGATGGTCACAATCAACCAATTGGTGGATTTGGCATGTGACGTCGCAGAAAAGTCTTTGCAGAAACAGCATATTGACGGACCACTGGGTGTTCGCGGTCGTAATTCTGACAACCGGCTGATTGAAGAAAAGCTGGGCTGGAGCCCTTCGATGCCACTGCAAGAGGGAATCAAGAAAACATATGAATGGATTTCGGATCAAATTCATCAGCAATGACAAACGGATCTTATCTCTCCACGCCAAAAGCATACGTTACCCGCGCGCTTGCGGCATATGCAATTCATTGCCACCCCGACCTGCCGGTTGTCTATATCAATAACCCGAAGGCTGCGTGCTCAACCGTCAAAGCCAGTTTATCGTCTTATTTTGATGAAAAAACAGGCCAGAAAACATTTATACCTGGCCGCGGCATTCATTCGAAATCCGGCAAGCCCTTTCTCTCCAACCTACTTGATGAAGGAAAGAAGGTAAGGGAGGGTATAGTTCAAAAACCGCTCTTCAGTATTGCCAGAAACCCGTATTCTCGCCTGTTATCTGCCTATTATCACAAAATACTTGCCTCTGACCCACCGGTTCTGGACTGGTTCTGTGAACGTTTCTTTCTGCGCCGGAAGAAAATCTCCGGCAAAAGTGTCCCGCTCTCATTGTTTCTGAAGTTACTCGTATGCGACGACCCGCTCCTGCTGAACGCGCACTTCAGGCCCCAAAGTGTGAACCTGATGCTGCCGTATGCAGAGCTGGACTTTTTGGGCCACGTGGAAAACATGGCCACAACGAAGGATTATCTGGCGGATCATGGCATCCCACTTGTAACAGCCAATATCAGCCCTCCAAACTATATGGACGAGGTAACGCAACAAATGGATGCAACTTGTACAGGTCTGCTCTGCTCACTCTATCGGGCGGATTTCGAGGGTTTGGGGTATGATCCCGGTTCCGGAATTTTTGCCCCGCCTATTGGAAAACCAGTGCCCGGTACCGGCCTTGGAAAAATGATTGTTGAGGACAGGTTTGAGGACCAGCGCCTCGCTCCAGAGCTGTCTTTCATGCTTCAATTTCAGGCAACGCCCGATCCCAAGGCAAAGCTGGCATTGGCAGTTGGCACAAACCATGCACATAAAAACCGGAATATATTGCGAACGGTTCACTCTCTTTTTGTCCGGGAAGGTGAAGTCGAGCGTGCCAAACAAATCTGGGATTATTATTGTCATTGTCTGACCGATCATTTACGGCATGTCGAAGACCCGTCAATCATAGACCGGGGTGCCGTCGATAGTGCGACAGCCTGCTAGATAATCTGCTCACGACACTCACAATTAAAGAGAGGTTTCTGTGCCCCGAGCTTGCAAAAACATCCCGGTGAAAGTGGTTCCCGAGGAAGGGTACTCGTTTGACGATTACCGCGACATTATTCGTCTCGAATGCGAACGGATGGAGCGGATTGTGCGCACCCATGACTATATTAGTGAGGGCGACAGGTTTCTGGTCCCGGCGACCGAAAAAGCTGTGCCAAGTCTGGAGCCTGCTCTGCGCCAGTCCGATACACGGGTAAATTATTTCAAACGATATGGAGCCAACAGCAGTTTTTACGGCGTTCCTGTAAGACCTAATCACACACGTGCAAAAACCAGTGGTCCGCCACCGGCGTTTGCTCTCGCAGAATGGCCATATCTGTCCGAAGAGGACAGGACACTCAAATCCAGGCTGGAGGGATATGATAAGGTTATCTGTCTTTCAGACAGGTTCTGGAGCAACTATCATCATATTTTGAACACGCACGCCGACCAGACGACGAACGTCCGCTATGGCTGGGAACCGCAGATAGCGGCGATCCCTCTGGACTTGGCGACGAAAGCGTTTCGCCATACAGCCTACACTTTCCAGTCCTGGCTATATTATCGAGCAACCTGCGAGACCGGGAAAATCCTTATCATTGCCACACCGGAACAAATGGCGTGGATTGCGGAACACCATGACGATTTGTTGCCGTCATGCACAGACATTCTGATCGCTGGTGCAGAGCTGAAATTGCGGCCCTTCATGGATAACAACACAGCATTGCTGACCACCCGGGACGGACTTTCGGCCTGCCTGGCACCGGCCAGCAGGCTGTGCGCCACAAACGAGCTGCATGCCGATCAGCAATCGCTGCCAAAAATTTCTGTTGTTGTATGCAGTTATAACCAAGCGGATTATCTTGAGCTTTGCCTGCAGTCGATCCTTGACCAGAAGTATCCAAATCTTGAACTGATCGTGGTCGACGGCAATTCAACAGATCACAGCAAGGATATTCTCGAGCGATACCGCGGCCAGTGCACACATCTGTTGATAGAAGACGATGATGGCCAGTCAGATGCACTGAACAAAGGCTTCAGCCTGTCCAGCGGTGACGTCATGACATGGGTCTGCAGCGACGATGGGCTTGAACCTGATGCACTGATGCGGGTGGGGCTGGCCTTTGCTGCACAGCCTGAAACCGATGTTCTGGTCGGCGGCTGCCGTCGAATTGATGCGGAAGGCAACAATCTTTCAATACATCACACCCATTTGCCATACCGCCAACAGGTGCGGTTAAGTTTCGGTGACATGATCAGTTTTGGGCCCACGTGGTTGCGGAGCTTCTATTTCATTCAGCCGGAACTGTTCTGGTCTCGGCGGATATGGGAAAAGTCTGGCGGTTATATCGCCAACCACATGTTCTTTGCGATGGACTACGAGTTGTTTTTGCGGTTTGCCCTGGCGGGCGCTAGAGCTTATCACATTCCTCAGTGCCTGGCATTTGCGCTGGTCCATCAGGCGCAGAAGTCTGCCCATGCCGGACGAAACCTGCCAACCATTCTTCGCATGATGCGTGAATTTGAAACGCTCTTTGCTGAATTGACCGAGGAACCCGGGCATTAAAATGACATCGTCCAGCTTCAAAGTTCTTCATGTGACCTTCAACTGGGGCAATGGCGGCGCCGCCATCGGCGCACGCAGGCTCTACGGCGCCATGAAAAAACATGGTGTTGATTGCGAGATACTTGTTGTCCGGAACGAGCACCCCGGCAATCCGGAACCGCTTGTTTACGAACGACCGTTATGGCGAGTAAAGCTCGCAAACAAATTTTATGCCCGCCTCAACCGTTGGCATAAAACCGGCAGCCCGGTTCTGAAATCCTATAATCTAATGCCGACAGGCCTTGATAAGATCATCAACAACAGCGACGCTGATATCGTCCAGTGCCACTGGCTGGGTGCAAATGCCATATCCATTCCCGAGTTCGGGCGCTTGCGAAAGCCTGTTTTCTGGAAATTGCCGGACATGTGGGCCATCAGCGGCGCTGAGCACTACAACCTTCCGGAAGACAAACCGCGCCATGCACTCGGGTACAGTCGCGAAACACAGCAAAATCATGAACAGGGGTTTGACCTGAACAAGTGGGTCTGGCGCCACAAAATGCGACACTGGCGCTCTGAAGACCTTGATCTACGCATCGTCTGCCCCAGCAACTGGTTGGCTGGATGCGTCCGCGACAGCAAACTGCTGGGCCAGCGCCCGGTCCGTCAGATTTTCAATCCGATCGACACCGGACTTTTCCAGCCCATGCAGAAACAGGAAGCCCTTGATGCGCTTGGGCTTGGACACCTGGCTGGCAAAAAAATCATCTCCTTTGGTGCAGACGGCGCCACTACAGCACGGCGCAAAGGCTATCATCACCTGGTTCAGTCACTTGAGACCCTTGGCAAAATGCGAGACGACTGTGCCCTGCTGGTTTTCGGAGGCCCAAAACGCGAAAAAGAGGACATGCACGGGATCGAGGCCTATTCGCTGGGTCTCATCGACGATGTGCGGCAAGTCGTCAAACTTTATTGTGCCAGCGATCTTTTTGTCCTGCCCACGGAACGCGATAATCTGCCCAATGTCATCAAAGAATCCATGGCTTGCGGCACGCCGTGTGTCGCATTTGATGTTGGAGGCTGCCCGGACATGATCGAACATCAGGTGACCGGATATCTGGCCCGCCCCTTTGATACCGAGGATCTGGCGACCGGCATGGACTGGGTTTTGGAGAACAGTTCACCTGCCATGCGCGGAAAAGTTCGGGACATTGCTGCAGCTCGGCACGACGAGAAAACAGCGGTGGTCAATTATCTCGATTATTACCAAACAGCTCTGCCTGATCATCCCGGATTGAAAAAACTGCGCGAAACCCTGGATTAACCTGCACCGACTATCAGGAACGGCACTGGGCCTCCAACGCTGTTGTCGCCATAGACAAAGACAGTGTCACGAGCGCCAGCTCATCCGATTGGCCTGTTGTTCGCCTTGACTGCAACTCAGCCTGCAGGCGGTGCAAGCAACAGACATGGTCGGCCAACATATCGTGTTCGATCGCTTCTTCAGGTTGTTTGTAGTGGGTGATAGAGGGGTCCCGGGTACCGGAAAACCGACGGGACCTGTTGGCAACAACCCGGGTCAGTTCCTCCAGCGCCGCCGACGGCGTTTCGCCGGCAAGAAATTCCAGAAGCGCAACGGCATGGCCCCAGCGTTCATGGTCAACAAGGCCACACAAGATCACAACACAAAAGGTTGCGTAGCGATTGGTCATCTGTTCAGGGAGGTCTGGCGAACCCGCCACATGACGAGCCAAGGCTTCAAGTGGGTCCGGGTTCAGCGCCCTGAGCGCATGCAATATTTCTGAGGGATAATCCCTGAAGCTGGAAAAGTGCGCAGCGTTTTTGTCGAGCAATGCATTTACAACCATCGTCACTTCATCATCTGCCCCGCTTTCGTCATTGCTGGCGGGCAAATCAGCCGTAACGGGCCTTGGCGCCACCGGTGATCCGAAGAATTCTTCATATAACTCAATGCTGGACCCGGGGGATTTCGTTTCTTTTTGGGCAACCTCATGCGCAACAGCAATGAAGGATGCCCAGTTCGGCGAACGCGGCTCAAGCCCCGCAACATCCGTCATGACGCTATGGGAAGTCAGCCGCAGGTCGGGAATATTGTCATGGTACATCGACATGTCAGGACGATCGGCATTAAAAACAATGTCTGGCGCCACGTTGCGGGGGCCCAGGTTCAAACAACAAACAAACCGATCCAGACTCAGGTTGGCTATGCGCCAGGCCATATAGGGTATGATCGGAGGAAACGCATCAGGGTTCAAGCGACCGCCTGACTGAAAGCTCTCAAAAAAGAACCGCATATCCTGGCGCATATTGCGATGTTCATAGCAATAGAGGAAAAGTGGCTCGGCCATCACATATTGAAGACCAAACCATCGGAATTCAGGTTCCATTTCAACGGGATTATAGTCGTTGGTGTAAAATGACTCACACCAACCAATCAAATTCAGGGACTTTTTTGTTGCCGCAAAGTTGAACTCCTGGACCCTGCCGGGATGCAATACCGATATTTCCCCGCAGACGATACGGCCACGCAGCACATCGGCCACTTTCCGGTCTGCATCGATCAGTCGGTTCAGGTAGGCAACAACCTGTGGCAGAACACGGTTATAATCTGTCCTGACCCGCACCAGAACATCATCATCGGAAAAATAAGGCATGGCCGCCAACAGGGACTTATATTGCTGCTCCATGAAACCGAACGATTTTCTTGGAGGCTGGCGAGTAACAACCAGTTCCACCGGACAACGCTGCAAAGCCTCAAAAATATCGCCGTGTGCTTCATGTTCCCAAACCACCACCACACAGCGCCCATAATGACGCGTAGCCAGAGGCAGTTGGCGAAGAACCAGCAACGCCTCCAACCCGCGCCCGCCGGCAATACTGCCGGTCATGATGAAGTTCAGCTTGTCGCCCAAGTTATTGCCTTCTTTCAAATTCCATCTTGCTATTGCCTACCGGAAATTTTTCGCTGGTCTGCTATTGAGGCGGCGCCTTCCGGAATCGGTCTGGCAAGCATTGCAAGCCTGCCTACCGGTTTTTGGCCCTTGGCAACAGCAGCGGGGCACGGCGGCTTAACGCGCCACAATTCTTCATGCACCGGCTCAAATAGGCTGCGGATCAGCATCTCTTTGAGGCACAGGCGTGTCGGCGCCCAGGTGTCGGAGGGCCCATAGAAGTGATAATTTCCTTCAAGGCCGTTAAACGCCATGTAGGAATTTTCGTCGTCGTCAATAAATGCCGTCTCGAGTAGCATGACGCCGTCTTCGCTAATCACCTTTCGTGCCTGGGCAAACGACAGCATGGGATCACGCAGGTGATACAGCAGGCCCAGATGGTGAAGGACATCATATTTTTCAGGCAAGCCGATTGTTGACAGGCGGGTGGTCAGCTCCTGAATCGGGACATTGCACATAGGAATAACGTCAGATTCCAGAATCTCCCGACAAAACAAAAGGTTGCGAAAACCCATAAGCCGCGCGTCTGAGGACACAACCATCGAGGCGCCTTTGCGCTCCGCACGGAACGCCCAGTAACCGTCCCATGAGGCCAAATCCAGGACCGTCTTGCCCTCATAGGAAATGGAGTCCATAATTGCACGTGTGCCGACCCATTGATCATCAAAATCAAAGCCGGGGGTTACAATTCCATGGCCCAGATCAATTTTATGGTACCAGGGCTTTAGCTCTTCGACCCGGCGTTCGATATAATCTGCTCTCGTTTCATCTGGTTTCATATTTTATCTCTTCACATTCACAGGGTCAGACACTCCGTTGCCCATTCTCTTTATTCGGGCTAGCGATCATGTCATGGTCAATAAAGACAGTCGTCGTCGTTCAATCCATATTCAGCCATTTGGCTCAAAATCTGGTCAAAATACATCGTGCCAATCAAAATGAGTGGTGCTCGCACTTTCTGAGCCGCCAGTGCCCCGGGTTTTTGCACGGGAACCGGGAAAACCGGATCGTGCCGGGGATCATGGTAGCTATCGATTGCACCCGTCAGGGTGATGCCATGCCGCTCTAAAAAAATGTACAGCCTGCGGGCATAGGCGCCAGTACCCCACACGAAAAGCGGAAGGCCGTTCTCGAGAGATTGTGAAATGGCGCGACTAAAATCACGACAGGCGAAATCCTGCACCAAATCAATGGCTTCTTGCCACCTCCCGTTACCGCAAAGGTCCGACGCCTGCACCAGCAGCGACTTCACTGCAGCTGCGTCGACTTTTGTAAAGTCGCGGACCGGGAAAAACCGCTGCCACCGCCACAGCAACGACCGCAAGTCATCCATTACCTGAGCCGCGCTGGTGTTCTGATCACCTTGAGCAAAGTGTAGATAGGCGACGAGTTCTCGACCATTGTCCGGCACAAATCTGCTGTGGTGGCTTTCCGCTGTTTCATCTGCAAGCCTGGCCACTCGTTGATCTTCCAGATAGTGAGTGCTGCTGGAGTCGATAGTGCTAACCTCTTCAGGGCCAAGCTTCCTGTTATGCTGAGCAGCTGATCCGTGAGTGATTTCTGCCCACTGGCCGCCATAGCCGTGTATCGGATGCAGCGCCGTCCGGGCGGACGATACATCGACTACTGGCACACCCTGAGATCCAGCATACCATAGCATCCAGTTGTCCCACATAGGCCTGCCAATTGAAAAAGGCGGAATGTCCTGGAACAATCCGCGCGAAAACAAGAACAGGTCGATGGCGTAAGGATAGTCCCAGCTGCCGGTAACGTCAGCGAGTGAACACAACGTCTGGCCGATTTGAGGGTCGCTAAAGTCCAGTGCATGATTTAGGGCGACATTGAAGCGGCGTGTGGTCACGAGAAATGGTTGGCTGGCCATTTTTTCAGCAACAACGGACAGAGCATCAATCATCCCGGGAAGCAGGATAATGTCCGCGTTCAGGTAGGCTAAAAAACGTGTCTTTGCCTGCTGCTCCGCGATCTCGAACAGATCACTGACAACCGGTAGACCATCAGGGTTGCGGGCGACATGGGGAACATGAGCAACATCAAGCTCCGCGGCCAGATCGGCAACGCCTGGCTCATCGCCAATCAGTAATACAGGAACACCAAGACCGTGCCATGAACAAATGGCGTTCCTTTGATGAACGGCATTCACACCTTCAAACGGTTTGCAAGTCGTGAAGATCGTCAGCTCCGACATCATGACACAACCGCTTTTTTCTGCAGGGTTTCATGTATGATTGCCCGAACCTGGGTTTCCGCGTCCTGCCAGAAATCAAAAGCCTCGCGCTCTTTTGAACCATAGGCAAACTGGTGAATGCGGTTGTCAATCCAGCGCAAATTCGGTGCATAAAAAAGCCGTTCTTCGTCGCGTGACGTTCCGAAGTGCCACCATGGCCTGCCCCGGGCTAACAGCAACGTCTGCGATCCAAGCGCCATGGAAAACATCTGGGTTGCGGTTGCCGGGCCGACAACAAAGTCCAGATTGTCCATGAT
Organism: uncultured Kordiimonas sp.; assembly: GCA_947503625.1. GTDB lineage: Bacteria > Pseudomonadota > Alphaproteobacteria > Sphingomonadales > Kordiimonadaceae > Kordiimonas. The sequence goes on from CANNEK010000002.1 coordinate 507,481, forward strand.
CGCCAGATTGGCTTCAATATCCTGCTTCAGGTCAACGTCGTCCCAGCTATGAATGCGGCGTCCTGTGGCTGCATGAAACTCTTTCAGTTGCAAACCCACGTCGCCGTATTGCAGGCAGATCAGGTCAACACCTTCCAATGCGGCAATGTCCCGCCAGAATGATACATCCGTATAGCCGCCAACCCGGTCATTGGCCTTGTTGCTCGATTCCCAGGAAACACCAATCTTGAGGCTGCCCGGCAGCTGACCAAGTCTTTGCTGCCACTTGGCCTTCAAAGCAGGGTCGGAGTGCAAATAGCCGTCTTCGTCTACCGGGATATCAAATCTGCGCGGACCCCAGGTGTGTGGCCAGGTGGACGCAAGCGGACAGAAAAAATCAATCTCGATCGAGCCATCTTCAACCATGCGGTCGATCGCAGAACATTTGCGATATGTGTGGCCATACAGGGTTTGCGTTTCGTACGCTTCGACGATTGCCTCCGGCATCAACCGTTTGAAAACGCTGACCAGTCGGGGCTCACAGGCCAGCACAAGCTGTTTTGCCTGCTGGTAAATTTTTGGCAGGCTCTTGGCGAAAAAGACCTCGTCACCGATGCCTTGTTCTCCGCAAACCAGCAGGGTTTTGTCGGACACGTCCTCACCTTGCCAGCTTGGAAAATCAAAGGCGAACTGGGTATTCTGGCCACGCGCGCGCTCCGCCGACATGCGGCGTTCCCAATGAGGCCAGGCCAGCGCCACAAAGCCTTGTTCGAAATGCAGGTTCGCGAGGCCGAGGTGGGTTTCCGTGCAGTCAGGATTGAGCGCCAGCGCCTTGTTCGAAAAGCTCAGGACAGTATCCCTGTCACTCTCGACCGATGCAAGGTTGGACCAAAAGCGATAGTCAGATTCATCGAGGCTGATAGCCTGCCGGAAAAAAGCACGTGCTTCGCCGAACATCTGCTTGGCCTTGGCGACCACGCCAAGACTGTTCCAAAGCGGTGGATAGGATGGAAACAGGGCGACAGTGTCATTGAGCATGGCAAGCGCGTCGTCGTATTTTTCCTGGGCAATCTGTGCTGCGCCCAGATTGACATAGTAGCTTGGCTCGGAGGGATTAAGTGACAAAACCGTCCGCCATACTTTTTCGGCTACATCATGAAGAGACATGTTCACCGCCATCTCCCCCATGATAGCCAGCAGCGTCTCATTAGGGCCATGGATGGCAAGCGCTTCCTCAAGCAGCTCGATCGCTTTGGGGCGTTCTCCGAGTTCGGTCAGTGCTTTTGACAGAGCCACCATAATGCCAAAACTTTTGGGTGCCAGCAACCAGGCGCGCTTTAACTCTGCTTCGGCTGATAGCCAGTCCGCACGATTGAAATGCTCCATGCCCGACTTGAGATGGACCCGGGCAGCGGACGAGAGTTTTTCCGTCGCGAACTCTTTTCCAACAAAGTTTCTTTTCGACAATGAACCGGCTTTCGAGGACGCACCTGTCTTCATTGCCGCTCGGCCTCCAAAAACCATTGCCATGTCTGCTGCAATCCCTCACGCAGGGCGGTCTGAGGTGCATAGTTGAGTTCACGCCCCGCTTTAGAAATATCACAGCAGGACCGGTGGATTTCGCCGCGGCGACGGTCGCGGTACTCTACGCGGACAGGATAGTCGGAGCCGACCGTTTCGCGGATCAGGTCGATCAGTGTATTGATCGACGTCTCAACACCGGTACCAAGCTGTAAGACGCCGGAAACGGCGGGGTCGGCAACGGCATCGTGAATGGCTTTTGCAATGTCGAACGAATAAACATAATCGCGGGTCTGGGTACCATCGCCGTATACGACCAGTGTTTCCCCGCGCATGATCTGTCGCATGAATGCAGCGACCACACTGCCTTTATGGAAACTGTACGGTCCGTAAACATTGGAGAACCGGAGCGCCATACAAGACATGTCATATGATTGGGAGAAGGCCGAGCAATAGGCTTCGAGTGCCAGTTTGGACGCACCATAAGGGCTGGCTGGGCGCGGCACCATATTTTCATGAACCGGCGGTTCCACGTCACCGATAATGGCGCCGCCGGTTGACGCACAGACCAGACGCCCGACATTGCGGGATCTCATCTTGCTCAACAGCTTGTAGCTGCCCATCACGTTGATATCAAAATTCTTTTTCGGATCTTCGATGGACTCAATGACGCGAGTATCTGCCGCAAGATGAATAACGGCATCAACACCTTCCAGAGCCCGGTCCAGGGCATCCTCATCCATGATATCGCCGTGCATAAACTCGCATGTCAGTGAGGCAAGATGGCTGCGATGACCTACCGACTCGTTGTCCAAAACGCGCAGGGAGTAATCAGTATGTTGATTGAGATAGGCAATCAGGTTTGTGCCGATAAACCCTGCGCCGCCGGTAATTAACAGTTTCATCGACATATCTTTCAACCCCGCCTGGAATAACCCGGGCCGACCTTTACCATTTCGACACGCATGGAATTTTACTCAGATCACATCGATCTTTGTATTTGGCGGCAATATCGGTCACCTCCGACAACAGTCCCGCCTCCAGCGTAATCGGATCGAGACCCAGACCCAGAAATTGTTCATTTTTGACGTGAAGGTCGTTTTCGGCTGCTTCGTTTCTGGGATTTTCCACAAAATCAACGTCCGCGCCGGTCATGCCTGAAATCAGATTGGCAAGATCAACGACACGGTGCGTCTCTGTCATCTGGTTCAGGATCTGGACGCGGTCTCCCCGGGCCGGCGGATTTTCAACCGCAAGCTCAATACAACGACAGGTGTCCTGTATGTGAATGAAGGCTCTGGTTTGACCGCCGGTACCATGCACTGTCAGTGGATGGCCAACAGCCGCCTGCATCAGGAAACGGTTCAAAACCGTACCATAGTCGCCATCATAGTCGAACCTGTTGATCAGACGTTCGTCCTGCCGGGTCTCTGCGGTCTGTGTGCCCCAAACGATGCCCTGATGGAGGTCTGTGATGCGCACACCATCATTTTTATTATAGAAAAAGAAGAAAAGCTGATCCTGAGTTTTGGTCATGTGATAGATCGATCCAGGGTTGGCCGGATACAGGATTTCCTGCCGATGTGGGCCAAAATCTGTGTCGACCGAGACTTCAAGATAACCTTCGGGGATCTTCATACCGGCAGAACCATAACCATAAACACCCATCGTACCCAGATGCACCAGATGAATATCGAGGCCGGAATCGGCAATAGCGCACAGTACATCGTTTGTCGAATTAAGGTTGTTATTTACGGTGTAGCGCTTGTGGTAGGGCGACTTCATCGAATATGGGGCCGCCCGCTGCTCTGCAAAATGGATGATGGTATCCGGCTTCTCGGCTACAATGAGGTCATAAAGCTGACGGTAGTTTTTCCCGACCGTAAAATCGTAAAAACTGATGGTCTTACCACTTACGTCCTGCCATGCACGCAACCGTTCGCCGATGTGCCGAATGGGTGTCAGCGAATCGACCTCGAGCTCCACATCAATCTTACGACGGGTCAGGTTGTCTACAATGATCACGTCGTGACCGGCATTCGACAAATGCAGTGCAGACGGCCATCCGCAGAAACCGTCTCCGCCAAGAACAATTATTTTTGACATTCTATACCTTCGAGCTTCCCTGACCTGAAATTTATTGGCAATTTATAAATAAAGCAAAAAGCGAGCCACCTTTTGGCTGCCTGCGACATAGGCTTAGACGCTCGCAGCCTTTGTCTCCCCGCTACGTTCCACAAACTTTTTTAATATGTTAATAGTGTCCGCCCGCTCTGATCGCACTGGCTGACTATCAGCCGCATCCAGCAGTCGATGAATTTGGTAGGAAATTTCTTCGTCAGTTATCTTTGTAACTTCATCTCTCCTGTGTCGGACACCTCTGATAAACCGGGTTGCCAGACCCTCGCGCCAAAGGTGTTCGGCAATTCGGTCATGTGGCTTGACCGGACATGAAACCCGGCCTGAAGTCAGATCCGGTGACATAAAGTTCTTCCACTGATCAAAATACTGATCCATTGCACTTGCCCTGCCAAGAGCAAAACAATCACTGAAGATAAACAGGCTGTCAGGATGCATGGCATCAATCAATATTTCATTGTCAGCCAATCTGTAGTCAGCGATAATATCAGCCAAAGGGTAATCTGACGCATGGATATAATCGGGACGCACGAAGAGTTTATAGTCGAAACTCTCACCAGTATGACCCACAAAGTCGCGACTTAGATCGTTCGCTTTTTCTCGCAGGTAGACGAGCTTGAACATGTTCAATGGGTTGGCAACAGAGTTTTCCGACAATTCTCGCGGAAACTTAGCCTCCAGATCATTAGCTATTGAATTATACTTGCTGTTAAAAACGTCTTCACTATGAACCTCGAACATTTCGGCACCGAAACCCGCCTTGATCTCGTCCGCATTCACCTCTCCGACAAGCTGATCACGGACACCGGGCATGATTGATAGAACCTCTTCCGCATCAAGACCTTCATCCACCAAAAAATCGGCAAAGCTACCGCTCATGATCATTTTATAGTAAGCGCGATTCTGCTCCTTAAATTTCTTTCCAGCCTGTGGACGGTAGCCCGATTTATCCCAAGTCGCCATAAAGACGCGCGCATCAGCTCCAGAGATCAACGGAACAAGGCTTTCGGCCGCTTTCCGCCATGCGCGAATCTGCCCGGCAACAATGACTGCAACCTTTGGCTTCTTCTGTCGTGCCTTTGATAAACCGATTTTTTTCTCTTGTTCAGCTAACGGAATCTGGCCCGTGCCCACACCACACCAGAATACATCCCTAAATTCCTGCAAGTGCTGCCCGTAACCGCTATGCAGAAGCAGTTTATTCAGTCGGAATAGCCTATCCGCATCTAACGAACCAAATTGGTAATCCTGTTTGAGGCAGCTTGCCAAAAACAACGTCAACTTCGAAGTCAATTGGGCCAGATAGGGTGCAAGTTCTCCGGGCGGCATCGCCTTGTGAGAGTGCAGATCAATGAATCGGCACAAACGCTCAATTACAATGGACGGAACGTCGGTTTCACAACCGTTTTCAGATACATGTTCAACAAGCAGTTGAAGAAGACGGTTCAGTCGATCGGCTTGGCCATTCACCGCGGCAAGTTTAAAGTATGCAATTAGCTCTTCGCCAGGATCAGTCATAGATTGCAGAGCCCTTGTGAAAAATGAATGGTGAGAAAATCAGTGGGCCGGGAAAGGAGTTTTACTCGACGCCATCTGTTTTTGAAATTCAACAATGTTTGGCCAAACTCCCAAGTCTTTGTACTCTTGAACAGGAAAGGCGGCTGACGTGACCTGAAGTTTACCAATATCCACAGACTGACGCTGAATCGACCGAGTCATCATTTCAAGCAGCAGGCGGCCAGTCTCGGCCCGGAATCCAAACGTTGTCCAAAAAGCGTTGAATTGGCGCTTGTCCTCCATATCAGGTTTGTCGCAGAAATCCGCTACCCGTCCATCCTCAATCATCAGTGCGCCCAGAGACTTTAAAGTTTTCCGATCTGTTGCAGGCAAGTAACCGAAGCATACCCCATGATCTTTCAGCTGCTCGTCAAAGGTTGCAAGAATGGGAAATTCCGGCTTTCCGACAAGAAAAGAGTCAGGTAGAAATACAATATTTTTTTCACCAAACTCTTTTTCTGCCGACAAAATACTGCCGGCCCATTCGAAATTCTTTTCGTTGAAATAAATGAATTTCAGATAAAAATCTTCCCGCCATTTAGCTAAATAGTCAACCAGTTGCATTTTTTCTGGCGAGAGAATGACAATCACCTCTGAAATGGAGTGCTTGTGTTGTTGAAGGCGCCTGAAGGTCAGGTCGATGAGGGCCGTTTGCTCGGCTATCAGATGGATTTCCTTCGGATACGGCAACCCCAGCCGTGTTCCCATTCCCGCGCAGGGCAAAATAATTTTCATCCACGACCTCCTTTTTCAGGCGCTGTACCAACATTGGCACGAAAGATGTAAACAGATGTTTCAGCAATCGGCAATGCGAAACACGGGCCAACCACTACCGCCCACAATTGGAATAGTAATTTTGCTGGTTTGCAGATAATCGATTGCATTTTGATAGCGATATCGTCTTGTATTGTAACAGGAAATTTCGAGGAAGTGTCTATGAGCTGGTATGCAGACTATTCAAAACCCGACGCCTTTCAGATGAAAAATGTCGGCTCCTCCAACTGGGAAGAATTTGTTTTCCATAGTGAACAAATTACCCAGGAGGTCCAGGAAACACTACTTGAATTCCTGCAGACACCCCTGTCCGATCGCCGGATTCTCGACTTTGGCTGCGGCATCGGGCGTGTTGCCCTGAAACTATGGCAGGATGCTGGCGCGCCAAGCCATGGGTGCGACATCAATCCGGATGCCATAAAATACCTGGGCCAACAATTGCCCGACGTTGATCTTATGGTCAGCACCTATGAACCCCCCCTGACATATGAAGCCGGGTTTTTCGACCTCATTTTTTCCATTTCCATCTGGACACACTTGCCGCCCGAGCTGCAAATGCCATGGCTCGAAGAAATCCACAGGATTTTGAAGCCGGGCGGTACTGCGCTGATCTCTATCTCCAGCGCCTCATCGATGCCGATCCGGAAAAGACGCCTGGAGCTGTGGGAGAAATATGACGAAGAGGACCTGGAGCGGGAAGGCATCCTGTTTGTCGAGTATCGCTACCTGCAGAAAACACCTGAAGCATACCCCGGCGTTACCAGCAGTTATGGCTCAACCATGCATAACTTTGATTTCGTAAAGCGCGAATGGGGCAAACTGTTCTCCAGTGTGGAGATCCGCCCCAAAGCAATTGCCAAATCGCAGGATCTGGTGATTTTGCGTAAATAGAAACAGCAACCCGCTGGCCACAGGGCGAAAACATGTCAAATGCCGAAACAGGAATTGCTGAAGCCAGGGACAGTCTTGGGCGGCTGGCTATTATTGTTGCGGGAAAACACTCGAAGACGCTTGCAGATAGCTGGGCCATCCTGACAGGCCTGCCAGACGATCATATTTTTGAGGTCGAATGTGAAACCGGTGGGCATACCGCCGCTTATGCGCAAGCGCTCGATTCTTTGGGCGCAACAGGCAATTTTGATTTCGCGCTGTGTACTGCACTGCCAGCAGTATCGGGGCAGTCCCTCCAACGGTCACTTAAAACGTTACTGCAGACATTGAACCATCACCCGCGAACAGCAGCCGTTGACCTGGTTCAGGGAAACACCACAGAAATTGAGGGCGATCAGACCGTTTTTCACCACCGAAGCGTTGTTGATATTCGGTGTTTCGTTGTTTCGCTTGCCGCCACAAAAGGGGCGGGTTTTCTTTCACATATTTTCCCTTTCTCGGTAGGCGCGGCAGAAGAGTGGAGCTTCCGGCTGCTCAAAAAGGGCTTGCTAACGGGCACGGCCTCTATGGTTCTGGCTGATACCAGGACCGACCATGGATCGGTGGGACAAAGGGATCAAAAACTCTGTTATGAATTTTGCGCTCGATATTTTGTAGAGCATCACGGCCGCGACTGGGATACTGTGGCAGCCAGCTATCTGCCTTATGACCTGCAAAAGGAAAATGGCTTTGAGCAGGCGCGCATTCGCTGGCAGGCAGGGATTTCTGATCACGAACAGGCCCTATATTCCGCAACATTATCCGTTCCTGAAACCACAACAGGCGGTGTCTTGGGGCAGGACTATTTCGCCAGCAGGATATTTGGCATCGTGCGGCTTGTAACGGCAGAGAAAGCCTGCGAGCTACTGCATCCATGGTATTATCCGATTACCATAGGCACTGTTGAAGTTGACCCCGGCATCGGTAGCAAGGAGAGCCCACAAACCCTTACCGCCAGACGGAGCTTCATGGATCATATTCTGATCGACACCGTCCCGGATTTGTATGACTTCAATGGAAAACATGTCCTGGATCTGGGGTCAAACTGTGGGTATTTCAGCGCCGTCTACGCCAAAGCAGGCGTCACCCGGGTGACGGCTGTTGAGGGCAGGTTACAGCATATCCATCAGGGGCACCTCTATTGGGGTGCTAATAATTTGTTGGCTGGTAGCCATTATGAATTCCTGCATGCCAATGTGGACTCCGACCGGGACTGGCAAGATATTTTGGTGAGAGGGCCCTATGACGTCGTCCTGTGCGCCGGCCTTCTATATCATTTGCCGGACCCCTACACAGTGCTTGAACGCATAACAACGTGTGCAAAAGAAGCGATTATTCTCGATACCCGAATTTCGAAAACACTTCGCGGCCTAAGGGAACCCGGCGGTTTCAGTTTTGACGCTATTGTCGAGACAAGGGATAAAATTGTTCCACAAAGGAAAGAACTCGAGCGCATCCTGACGTCAGCCGGCTTTTCGGTTGCCGAGATTACGTCGGACAAGCCGATGCCGCCCGGAGTTCCGGACGTTGATGACTATTCCAAAGGCAATCGCATCACTTTGCTGGCGCAACGGAAAGGAGGTTGACCGTAATGCAGAAACCCGTTCGTACCGTCCTCGTGGAGCTGACCAACAATTGTAACTATCGCTGTCCTTCTTGCCCTCAGTCCATTTGGCAAAAACCAGACTTCCTGCATTCGCCTTTTGATCGCCCTCGCGGCTTTATGGCATTTGATCTGTTTCGGAATATTGTGGACCAGGCTTTTGAGTGTGCTGAGGAAATCAACTTCAGCTATTTTGGCGAACCAATGATGCATCCTGACTTTGTTCCGATGATGAACTATCTGAAAAACCGGCCGCCAGGATTACGGGTCGTCATGAACACCAACCTGTCATATGCATCCGCTGAAGTTTTTCAGACGCTGATCGACATTGAGCTGGATGATCTGCGCATCAGCCTGGATGCAGCAGACGGAAAAACCTATGAGGTGGTCCGGCCGGGGCGCTATTTTGTCGATCTTGACGGTACGTCAAAGAAGGGGGACAGATATGATACGATCGTTGGAAAAGCCGCATACTGGCACAGTCTCGAAGGTCACAGCCCAACCCGCCATGTATATACGGTAAGCAGCCTCAATGAGCATCATATTTTGCCCTATGCAGAGCTATGGCAGCCTCATTTGGGCGTACGCGATGTCATCCTTTTCAAGAATGTTCTGACTTATGGTGGAAAAATGGGGGATCCTCTGATCAAGGTAGGCCCCTGCAATAACTGGCGCTGGCGGTCCCTGACCATTGACTGGTCAGGGCGGATTTCCGCCTGTCATCTGGATACCAATATGGAATTGGAAGTCGCACACACGAAGGATATCTCCCTGAAAGATGTTTTCGAATCCAGCGCCTATCAGGCGGTGAAAAAAGCTTCCCTTGAGCGAACGATTACGCCCTGTGACACATGCGTCGATTCAAACTATTGGGACAATACGGTCAGGGTTTTTCACGACACATTGCTGGATCACCAGATGCCGGACAATTTTATCGGTGCTGCTTGATGCCTGCTAGCCCAACAACAGCATGTATCATTCAGGCTCGCCGGACATCCGAACGGCTCCCTGACAAGGTATTGTTACCTTTAGCGGGAAAACCGGTTGTCACACACGTGATTCACAGATGCCTGAAAATACCCGGAGCTGGAAAGGTTGTTCTGGCCGCACCGGATGGCCCTTTTGAAGACCCGCTTGAATCGGTGGCCCGGGAAGCGGGAGCGCTGTGCCATAGGGGGCCGCTTGACGACGTTCTGTCCCGTTTCTGGGGCGCATACCAGCTATGCCCCTCCGACTATGTGATGCGCATTACCGCTGATTGCCCTCTAATTGATCCTGACCTGTGTCAGCAACTGATCGAGAAAACCATCGCGACACACGCGGACTATGGCGCTTTGGTCAATTGGCCACATGGCCTCGATTGCGAAATATTCACTGCGAAACTTTTGAAAGAGACGCACGAGCAGGCCCATGAAGCAGTTGACCGCGAACACGTAACACTCTGGATGAAAAAACGGCCAGGGCTCAATAAAGTGTTTGTAACGCCAGACCAGCCTGAAACAATGAAGGGTAATCGTTGGGTTCTGGACTATCCAGAAGACTATGATTTCCTGAAAGAGGTATTTGAAAAACTGCCTGAAAGCCCTGGATACGGAGGCTGGCGTGATGTTGTAGGGGTTTTGAAGACCTTTCCAGAACTTCGCGACATAAACAACAGGTGCGAACAAATTTGGGCTGAAAAAAACCAACGGATATACCAGAAATCCGGCCAGATATGGCGCCCGCCCGGAACATAGTCCAATTTTTCAAATCGATTCAGACACATCCGGCGGGCTCATCGAAAGCAACACGCGAGAGGGCTTCTATCGCTTACTTGCTGCTATTGACAGCTTCTGTACACAACAATACTTTATTTTTCAAAGTACTTCTAAACATAGAATCAGAGGCTGATTGATGGAAACTCCACAAGACCGAAGCGCTGCAGAAGACCTGGCCTTAATTCGACGCATGATGGATGCCGGACGGCAAAAGGCCGCTTTTGATGGCGTACATCTTGTTATCTGGGGCAGTATCCTGATGCTCGCCTATTTCATCCAGTATTTGCAGATGTACGACTATCTGCCACGCGGCTCGCTTTGGGTCTGGCTGCCAGCTTTCATTATGGGCTGGTCGCTCTCGTTTCTGGCTGGCCGGCGATCATCTTGCATACCGGACGAGAGCGCAAACCTCGCAGTCAAGGCATACAATAGCGCATGGTTCGCTGTTGGCATTACAATGGTCCTGCATTTCCTGACAGCTGTTGCCGCCCAGGCGTTTGACCCTAAAGCGATAACAGTGCTTGCGTGCGGTGTCATTGCCTGTGCTTTTTATGTGATCTCTGTCGTGACAGAGATCAAAGCCCTAAAACTTGTATCTGGCGGCTGGTGGCTTGTGCTGATCTATGCCACAGCCCTGTCGGAATACGATCCCGAAATATTGCTGGTACTGTCTGCAGCCAGCGCACTGCTGATCTTGTTGCCGGGCCAACTGATGCGGCGACTGGCCAACAACACAACCGCAGATAACCGGGTATAGGCAATGAACTACGACTATCGCACCATCGACGATGTCATCCATTCGCGGGTGCGGTTGGCGATCATGTCGTTTCTGGTCACAGCCCGGGAAGCCGAATTTGTCCAGCTGAAAAAAACCCTGAAGGTATCTGACGGTAACCTGAGCACTCATCTCAAAAAGCTGGAAGACAAAAGTTATGTTGCGGTGAGCAAGCAGTTTATCGACAATAAACCCCAGACCAGAATAGCGATTACATCGACCGGCGAGACAGCCTTCAATGCTTATGTTGAAGGGCTGGCTGCAATGCTGGGAAGCGACCAAACCAAAGACTAAAAAAGGGACGCAAAACGTCCCTTTCATCAACGGTTTCCTCTGGCGCGCCTAGAGACTATTGTATACGAAACTCAGAAACGCTTTAGGCCAATCATCCCCACCAGCGCCGAAGTCCTCCAAATATCCGTCAAGCGCGTCTGATGCCTGAACATCTTCCAGCGACGCGCCGTCCGATTTCATTGCCGCGACCCGGCCGCGAACTGCAACCAGCATATCGCGGTAGCTTGTCAGACCAGTTCGGTCTGTTACAGCGCCGTGGCCGGGGATAATGCGGGTGCTTTCGCCCGCGATCCCCAGAACCTTGCTAGCTGCAGCAATTACGCCGTCAACGGACCCGCCGCTGTCAACGTCAATAAAAGGGAAACGCCCCATAAAGAATGTGTCGCCCATGTGGATGACATCAGAACCTTCAAAATGGACAATGCTGTCGCCGTCTGTGTGGGCGTTTTCCACATGGTGCATGCGTGCCTGCTCTCCGTTAAGGTGCAGACCCGCCTGATCATTGAAGGTGACCACCGGCAGGGCAAACCCTTCCTGTGGCGGTGTGCGGTTATTGAAAGCCTTTATAAAAGAGCCAGAGGCCATGCGAATGCGCACATTATCATGGGCCACAATCACCGTTCCCTCCTTGCCCAGATTTTCGTTGCCACCAGTATGGTCACCGTGGAAGTGGGTATTGATGGCAAAGCGGATTGGCTTGTCAGATAAAGCTGAAATCGCTGTCCTGATCTTTTCGGTCAGCGGAGCAAACTGGTCATCGACGATGTAAACGCCGTCGTCACCAACCGACACACCAATGTTACCGCCAGCCCCGAACAGCACATATATGTTTCCATTGACCGGCTCTGTTTTTATCTCAACCGCGTCCCAGTCCTGCGCTGCGACATGTGGTGCCAGATAAATGCTGGCCATCATTGCAGCCGCTGTTGTCCATTTAGACATGGTCACGTTCATCTCCCCTGAGTGTTCTTAGCCCGTGAGGTTTAAAAAGGGCTCAAATGCCGCCTTAATGTTTATTAAGCGCATACTAGACACTCATGTCTCATGGTCAATGCCGGTCACGGTGTGTTGATCAGACATCGCAGGCAGCATTTTGCGGCACATTTTCACGTCAGGAATTTCAATACGGTCATTTTACTGCCAAGGTTGCCGGCAAGGTTACGGGCGAGGTTGCAGTTTTTCATGTTTTCGCTTTGCCAAGGCTTTGCTATTGGCTACATCAGAATGCATGATGATACTTGACGCTGGCGGTTAAGACATCTGATGAAACGAAGGGGTCTCCATGGCCGAAAAAAAAACAGTCGCTGTCATCTTTGGTGGTCGCAGCGTAGAGCATGATGTCAGTATCCTGACAGGGCTGCAGTTTCTGGAAGCTTTGGACCCAACGCTATACGACGGCCTGCCTCTTTATGTTGATGCCCTCGGCCAGTGGTGGACTGGTGATGCCCTGAAAAACCGCAAAAATTATCCGGTTTCCCGAAGTGATGGCGACCTGACCCAGGTTTTTCTTGACCTTGCTGCGCCCGCAACCGGCAGACCGCGTCTGGCAACTACACAAAAGGGCTTTTTTGGGGAAAAAACCGCCTACATTCCTTTTGATCTGATGGTGCCCGCAATCCATGGGTCAAACGGCGAAGACGGCACCCTTCAGGGACTGCTTGAATTCGCCGGCATTCCCTTTGCCGGTTGCCGCCCCCTTGGTGCCGCCGCCACGATGAACAAAGAGTTTGCCAAGGCCGTTGCCCGACAACATGGCCTGAGTATTTTGCCGGAACTCACGGTCAGCAAACCTGCCAAGGGCACGTTTCTTGACCCCGACATGCTGAAACAGTCCCTGGAGGGCATGCTCGGTGAAAACCCCTTTCCCGTGATTGCAAAACCAAGCAACCTTGGCTCCAGCGTTGGTGTCTCAAGGGCGAATGATATGGACGCGCTGATCGCGGCCCTGATGGCAATTTTCCGCCTTGATAGATCGGCTATTGTTGAGCCATTTGTCCCGAATCTTGTTGAATATAATATCGCTGTCCGGCGAAATGCCGATCTCTTGATTGAAACGTCCGCTATCGAACGCCCCCTAAGCAAAACAGACGTTCTGGACTTTAAAAACAAGTACCTGGCAGGCGGCACACCTGGTGGCCCCAAGCTTGATACCGGCCCGAGCGAAGGCATGGCATCCCTAAACCGCGTACTAAGCCCGGAAGAACTCTCAGACGCGCAAGAGACCCAAATTCGCGATACAGCTTCCACCATTTTTGATGCTCTTGATCTGGCAGGCAGCGTGCGTATCGACTTCCTGTGCAACGGCGAAACCGGTGAACTATGGTTCAACGAAGCCAATACAATCCCCGGGTCTTTTGCCTACTTTTTGTGGGAAGCAGCGCTAACCCCCGTCAGCTTCCTGAAGCTCGCCAGCGACATGATTGATGAAGGGTTTCGACTTTCCAGCGAACGTCTGGGTGCAACCGACGCAGCAAGCGGCGAAGCAACCATTTTCACAAAGGGCTAGTTTTGGCTTCAATGCAGGAAAATCCGGTTCCGGCGGAAACAGCGTGGCACCAAACCAGCAAAGGCAAAAATGCCGGGCCCAGTTTCATCTGGCTTCATGGTTGGGGCCAGGATATTTCAGCATTTGACCGCCTGTCGGGCTTGCTTGAAGGCAAGGGTCAACACAGGCTTTTTGACCAGCCCGGGTTTGGTAAAACACCGGTCATTTCCCCCGGTGATGGCACACGCGACTATGCCGAAAAACTCGCTATGCTTCTTGAGGGCACAGGCCCTCATATTTTTGTCGGGCACAGCTTCGGGGTACGGGTTTCCCTCCAGATGGCCGCTCACCACCCCGAACTTGTGTCGGCGATCGTGGGTATCGCGGGCGCAGGACTACAACGCAAAAGATCACTTGGTTTCAGGCTGCGCGCCCGCTTCATCCGGCTGTGGGGCAAAGCAACACGTATGATAGACGGATTGTTTGGAACAGGCCTGCGTCAAAAATTCGAAAACCGCTTCGGCAGCGCGGATTACCGCAACGCTGGCGAACTCAGGACAACATTGGTCAAAACAGTAACAGAAGACCTGAGCGCCGTTTCAGCAAAAGCCTCGTGCCCAGCCTGTTTGATTTACGGTGAAAACGATACTGAAACGCCGCCAGAATTTGGGGAGCGGTATCAGAAAATTATGAAGAACGCCGAATTTCATGTCCTGCCGGGTTATGATCACTGGGATATTTTGACCCGCGGCGCCTATCAATGCGAAGCTGTCATCACTCGATTTCTGGACAAGATAAAGACCCATGCCTGACCTGAGCACCATAGATCCCACTCTCGCGACCGCCGCCAGCATCCTTGCGCTTTTCATGCTTTGGTTTGCAGCTGCCCGCGGCGCAGCCTTGATGATGTTTTTTCAGCAGGAAGAATACGATAGCCCTCGTTTTCTCAACTGGCTGCGAGAAAAACAGGCATATGACAAAACAGCGAGCCTTTGGTTCGCTGTTGCCGCCGTTCTTTCTGCCGCCCTGCACAGCGAATTAGCGTCAGGTTTGCTGGAGAGCGCCGCCTACATTATTATTCTTCCATTCCTTTTTGTTCTGGTTGGCGTTTTACATGGGGCGCTAAAGTCCGCCAGCACCATGAGAGACAATAAAAAACCGCTGGTCAGAACCGAGCGCGTCAAACGTATTTTGCGAGTGTATCATTTACTTGTGCTGGCTTTGCTTGTCGTCCTTTTTGCACTGGCAAGTCTGGCACCTGTTGGCTCAAGCTACAGTTTCTCTTATCAGGAAAATGCCGATAGCTGGATTGACAGACTTGAGTTTCTCAGTCTCAATCACGACTGGCGGCTGGCAGCTTTCACCCTGCTCGCGATTGGCTTTGCTCAGGCCTTGCCATTTCTGATTGTCGCAGCCAACAAAATGCTGGAGCCTTTTGAAGAGCGTGTGAAAGCCCGGTTCCGCGCCGAAGCTGTCGAAAAATTCAACAAACTGGCGCCTACTGTCGTTGCCATCACTGGCTCTTTTGGCAAAACATCCACCAAGCATATTCTCGCCCATATTCTGGACGCTGCTGCGCCAACGCTGGCAACACCCGGCAGCGTGAACACTGAAATGGGCATCACCCGTGTTATCCGCGAGCAACTAACACCCGAGCACCAGTATTTTATTGTAGAAATGGGCGCTTATGGCCCGGGTTCGATTGCACGCCTTTGTCGATTGACTCCGCCGGATGTTGCACTGATAACAGCGGTTGGAGCGGCTCATTACGAACGCTTCAAAACGCTTGAGACAGTCGCGAAAGCAAAGTTCGAGATTGCAGAAGCTGTGTTCGCCAATAAAGGTAGGGCGGTTGTCAGTGTTGATGGCATTCCCACTGACCTGCTTGCTGAACGCACCAAGGCCGTACCCGGAGATTACATAACCGCCGGGAAAAATGGCGCTATTGGTTTGGTCGGTCACACCATCACACCAGACGGCCTTCAAATTGACATTACCGACGGTGAAGACAAACACACGTTAAAGTCGCCTCTTTTTGGCAACCATCAGGTGGACAATATCCTTATGGCGTCAGCCACAGCGCGGGCTTTGGGTTTGCCGTGGGCCGCGATCAAAGGGGCGCTGGCTACCGTGCCGCAAATTCGCTACCGGCTTGAGGTTGCGAAAAGTGCCGGTGCGCCGACGCTGGTCAACGATGCCTATAATTCAAACCCTATCGGCTTTGCTGCAGCACTTGACTGTCTTGATGTCTTGGTGAAACCAAACGGACGCCGTATTCTCGTGACGCCCGGCATGGTGGAACTGGGCGCTATTCACGACGCAGAGCACGAACGCCTTGGCACGCTTGCCGCCAACCATACGGATATCGTGTGCGTGGTTACCCCGGACCGGATACCAAGCTTCCTCAAGGGTCTTGAAGCGGCAAATGACGGCTCGACAACTGTCATGACATTTTCAACGCAGGACGCTGCCGAGCAGTGGGTCAAGGCCAACTGGAAACCAGAGGACGTTGTGCTTTTCGAAAACAATCTGCCAGACCTTTACGAAGCAGAAGTCCGTTTCTAACCAACAAGAAGCGCTTACTTGGCAACATCAATGCGTTCCAGATTGGCACGAGCGGCTTCAGCATCAAGGCCGGCATCCTCAATACTCAACGCTTTCACCCATGCCTTGCGCGCGGCATCCGTGTCGCCTTGCGCATCTTTTAGATTACCAAGTTCAAGGTAGGCTGATGCATCGTCCGGAAAAGCTTTCAGATAGCGCTCCAGCGCAACCTCTGCCCTGTCGAAATACTCCAGCGCACGGGCGGCCGATGCGATAAACAGCAGCAGGTCAGTTCGCCGGGGGTTGGCGTCAAGCACCTCCTCAAGTTCACTGAGCGCCAGCGCATAGTCTTCTTCTGCTGCCGCGATAAAAGCCCGGTCTTCCTTGATGGAAAGCTCAAGGGCGGAATTTTCAGGCACCAGCGCCAGCGCCTGTTCAATCGCAGCCTCGGCGCGTACCAGTTCGCCGCCTCTCAACCAGGCATTGGCTGCCTGACGAAACGTATCCGCCAGCATGCTGGCGGTCGCCGTTGCGCGGGTGTCACCGCGCACCGGCATACCGCGACCAATACGCATATCTTCGGCAATGCCTTCAAGCCGAACAGCAGCTTCCGCATACTCTTCACCGTAAAAAAGCCCGAGCGCTTCACAGTGACGGGCCGGCACGCCGCCACCTGCAAGCTGCCATTCAAGCGCCATGTTAATCCCGCGGTCAGGCGCACTTTCCGCCAGCGCAACACATGTGCTGTAGCGGTTTCCCCCATCCTCTTCAGACATCTGCGCTTTTAACGCTGGTGCTATTATCAGCAGGCCCAAAAAAAATAAGGTGGCAGATGCCGTTAAATCAGTATGATTTCGATCAAATCTCATGCGGCGGACAGTGCGCAAAAGGCGTGGCAATTTCAAGGCGTAAAATCAGATGACAGACACACCCCCTGCCAATCGGCATTTGTTGGTATTTGGCCCCGGCTATAGCGCTCGGCCTTTTATGGAAAAGGCGCTGGAGGCGCGGTGGCAGGTTTCAGCGACATGGCGACGGGCAGACGCTGCAGACCAACTGAAGCTTCAAGGCATCAATCCGGTTGAATTTGAGGACAGTACCCTGTCCGGGAACAAACAACTGAAAAACGTCACGCATATTCTGGTCTCCATAGCCCCCAAAGGAGGCGCCGACCCGGTGCTTCAGGCATTTGAACCATGGATCAGATCGCTCAGGTCACTTGAATGGGCAGGGTACCTTTCCAGCACCAATGTGTACGGCGACCATGGCGGGAACTGGGTGGATGAAACGTCGGAAACGAAACCCGGTCTTGACCGCGGCAAGCGCCGGCTTCTCGCTGAGCAGGCATGGACAAAGCTGGGTAACGCAGAAGGGTTTGCGGTGCATATCTTCAGGCTGGCCGGGATTTATGGGCCGGGCAAGAATGCTATCCGTTCTGTACTGGACGGCAGAGCGCGCCGGGTGATCAAAGAAGGCCAGGTATTTGGCCGAATTCACCGCGAAGACATTGCAAGTGCGCTTTGGCTTGCCGCCAACTCGAACGTCGGCAGTGATGTTTTCAACATTTCCGACGACCTGCCTTCGCCGCCGCAAGACGTGATTGCCGAAGCAGCGCGCCTGTTGGAAGTTGCCGCACCGCCAGAAGTTCCCTACGAAGACGCTGACCTGAGCCCAATGGGCCGCAGCTTCTATGAAGAAAACAAACGGGTCAGAAACCAGAAAGCAAAAGATGTTCTTGGCTGGGCGCTATTGTACCCGGATTACCATCAGGCGTTGCCGAAATTGCTGAAATCAGAACGCGGTGGCTAGGCCATGGCGTCAACTTGATCATAGGTCAT
Organism: uncultured Kordiimonas sp.; assembly: GCA_947503625.1. Taxonomy (GTDB): domain Bacteria; phylum Pseudomonadota; class Alphaproteobacteria; order Sphingomonadales; family Kordiimonadaceae; genus Kordiimonas. The sequence continues at coordinate 525,677 of CANNEK010000002.1, forward strand.
GCTACCCGGTATCAGAAAGACCGGGCAGGGCAAATCGAAGATCGCCGTGCCGGTGAAATAGTCTACGAGCGGGCCGGGCCCGCCATCATCGCCAGCAGCCAGAACCAGGCCAAAAATGTCATCGCGGGTCTTGATATAATCTACAACCGCTTCTTTGGGGTCCCCTTCAACCACAACCGTTTCAGGTTCCACACCACAATAATCATTCAGTTGCTGGGAAACACCAGCGAGCAGTTCTTCCGCCTGCTCGAACGCTTCTTCCCGCATTCTGTCGGCAACCGCCATCCAGTGCTGGAATTCGCCCGGGCGAATACAATGAAAGAGGATCAGGCCGCCACCTGTAATGTGAACGGCACGCGCCGCCGCAAAGCGAATGGCTACCTTGCATTCAGGCGAGTCGTCGACCACCACCAAAAGTCTCCGGTGCCGCTTTGCAACCGGCCGGATCGGACCATGAATATCTTCAACCACGCATCTGCCCCCTTCTGAGATCAGCTTGGCAGGCAATTCCTCCTGTGGCAAGGCCTGAAATGCTCCGCTATTTCAACAGAATATTGCTAACCTCGCGCAGCTGGGTACGGGCACGCAGGAGATAAAACCCCTGCATTGACAAATGGTTAGCGATCACGCCGTCAACGGCACCGTTGGTGACAATGAGGGGGTCCAAAGTGGCCGCAGAACTCATGGATTTCAGCAGGTCATCATAAAGCGCCGCGATCTCGCGGTTTTCAATAACGTCTGAAAAATCCTTTCGAATCGCCCGCAACAATATTGTGTAGGCGTAAACCTGACCTTTCACCTGATAAAACAAATCGTCCGCGCCAAAATCGGGGACAACACCACCTGCATGGTCACCAATGTAGGTATCAAGCGACGCCGAAGAAGCCCCCAGATCAAGAGCTATCCGGTCAAGGGTGGCCAACAAATTGTCAGACCTGCGGTCAAACACCGACTGGCCTGTACCAAGTTGCGCATTGTAGGTGTCAAGCTGACCAAGACCCTCACGATAATATTGATCCGATGGTTTGGTCGGCAGCAGGCTGGTTGACATATCGATGATCCAGCGTTCCGGTTCAATCGAGAGATTGCTTGCGGCTTTTTCCAGATTCTCGTCGACAGAGCTTGAACCACGGCGGCGACCAAGCTGGTCCCTCAATTCAAATGAAAACCGGGACACAGCGCCCATAATGCCTTTCTGGAAACTCGGTGTATTGTCCAGCCACCAGCCGGGCAACATAAAGGGGTCATTTGGTGTCCAGTTGTTATGCTCGGTTTCCCTGCGAACCAGATAGGTAACAGCGCTTACTGTCGCCGACCCGCCGGGAGGGGCAACAGAATCAACGGCGAGTGTATCGTCAATACGATTTACGATCGGCATGCCAATCAGAATATAGGCAAAGAAAGCAATCGGGGTGCCAACCGCGACCTTTCGCCATGTGCTGCCTGACACCGTGCGGAGCCAGCCAGCGAGATAGCGCCAGAAGGCGCGAAGAGCACCACCAATCCAGCTAAATAAAGCTGCAAAGCGCTCTTTTATCCATAGCCAAATTTCACTTGCCACCACGCGTCTCCTCGTTGGTCGTCGCCACCAGCATTCTTGTTTTCACCGAATATGTGTTGATTTTGGGAGGCCAAAACAAGGTTTTTGGCAGATTTTACTGCAAAAAAGGAGTCGAACTCGCCAATTATGGAAAAAAACACGGAACAATCTTGCACGCTGACCGGGGTCAGCCTATTCAACTCGCATGACCCGATGGATTTTTAAAATTTTACGCCCTGACGAATTCAAGCTCGCCGAATCCACGTCGGCATACACTGGCTCCAGTGCTGATTTGCATGACGGTTTCATTCATTTTTCGACATTACAACAAATGCCCGGAACTGTGAGCAAACATTTTGATGACGCGCAGCAAATCCATATTCTGGCTTTTGACATCGATCTTTGGCGCGATGACGAGTTGAAATGGGAACCGTCACGCGGGGGAGACCTGTTCCCACACCTGTACGATACATTCGATGTAAAAACAGCAGCACAAACCTGGTCAATTGACCGCAAAAATGGCGAGCCGTTCGACTTTGATCCAATAGAACGCTGGGTGCTCCGGAATGATTGATCTTTTTGCCTTTGCGCGACCCTTTTTTCATGCGCTGGACCCGGAGAAGGCCCACAACCTGACGGTGGCAGCGCTTTCCAAAGGGGTGACCGGCATGTCCAGAAGCCCGAAACGCTACGAAAACCTGAAAACTACTGTTTTTGGCCTCAATTTCGACAACCCGGTTGGTCTTGCTGCCGGGTTTGATAAAGATGCCGAAGCGCTTGCCGGTGCACAACGCATGGGTTTCGGGTTTGTGGAAGCCGGTACGGTCACCCCTGAACCACAACCCGGCAACGAACGCCCGCGCCTGTTTCGCCTGAGCGCCGACAAAGCCGTGATTAATCGCTTTGGCTTCAACAACAAGGGTTTAGATGCCTTCGCCCGAAAACTGGAAGCGTTTCGACCACCTTACGGCAAGACACGCAGCGTTGTCGGTGCCAATGTCGGTGCCAACAAGGATGCAACGGACCGTACCGCAGACTATGAAACCTGTATCAGGCGGCTTTATGGGCTAAGTGACTATTTCACCGTTAATATCTCAAGCCCCAATACACCGGGGCTTCGGGCGCTTCAGTCGAAGACTGCCCTTGAGGACCTTGTCGACCGGGTGCTTGCGATACGGCAGGAAAAAATCGCAGCGGGCGCGAAGCGCACCCCAATCCTGGTAAAAATTGCGCCGGACCTTTTGAAGGATGATATCCGGGACATCGCTGACGTCGCACTCGCCTCCGATATTGACGGCCTGATCGTCAGCAATACCACCATCACCCGGCCCAAAAGCCTGACGTCCGCCGACAAGGGCGAAGCAGGCGGCCTGTCGGGCAAGCCCCTCTTTGCACCATCCACAGAGATATTGCGCGATATCTATGCTGCCACAGGCGGCAAGGTACCTCTGATAGGTGTCGGCGGGATCGCGTCCGGCCAGGACGCCTACGAGAAAATTCGTGCCGGCGCGTCATTGGTGCAGCTCTATTCAGCCCTCGTATACGAAGGTCCAATGCTTGTGGAACGGATCAAAGCGGACTTGGCGAAAAAGCTAAAGAACGATGGCTATGCCACTATCGCTGACGCTGTCGGCGCAGACACAAAACCTTAAGCCAGCAAATCAAGGCCTGCTTTTTGAGGCTGCGCATTTTCAAGCGGTAGTGCGCTCGCAAACGCGGTTTGCGCGATCAGGCTGTCTGACGTTGATAAGGCTGAACCCTGAGCTTCGTCTGCTCCGCTTGCGGCTTCAGAAATCTGCTCGGAAATCGATGGTGACGAAAACCCTTCGTCCCTAACGGAAGGGTTTTGTGACCCCTCACCGGTCGTCTCGGACAAGCGCGCATCTGCTTCTTCAGTTCGTTTAGCGTTCAATTCGGCCTGCGCCGCCCTGATACCTGCTTCAGCCTGCGCAGCAACAGCACGGTCCTGACCGGATGGTTTTGCGGGGGCAAGCGCAGACCGGCGAACCGTTTCCAGCTTCTGGATGGTTGCTTCGGGGTCACCCGCCACAGTACCAGAATCAATTTGAACCTGGCCTGATACCGCATAACGAATACCATCAGGGCCCGTCACATATTCATACGTAGGACGACCGGCATAAGCGCCGCCCGTTGCGGCATGCGCAGCTTCATGCGCCCGGACCTCGCGGTCTATCGCCTGAAGTTCGCGCACATAAGCCTGTTCTTCGTCCGTCAGGCCCGCCGCGTTCACATCCGCGTCTGCAGCTGCAGCCTGTTCAATCGCTTGCTCGATCCGCTGACTGCTTGCTGATGGAGGACCCGCTCGCGGCGGTTCGGCAACCCGTATTTCCTGCGCAGAAAGGGCTGTGGCTCCGGCTAAACTCAAGGGACGGCCGGATGACTGCTGATCATCCTGCGGCGTCGCAGATGCGGGCTGCTCCGGAGGTTTCGGCTTTTCGCGCAAGGACCTTGCGGCATCCGGCAGGTCCGGCTGCAGCTCGCGCGGAATGCTTACGCGGCGAATATTCGGCGGCGCAGCACCAAAGGTCGGCAATATGGACCCACTGCTCATACGCTGAATTTACCATGTTTTTGCCTGAAAAGTCGAATCGCAACAATCATGGTTGGATTTTTGATTTAAAACCCGCCAGTCGGAGGCGGGCGGCGGTCAGGGCCATCCACCCCCCTGCGGTCCTTTCGGCGGGGTGGCGGGCCGTCATGTGTGCGCGACCTTGACCGACGGAACAGGTCCTCCGCGACGGCACGCCGGGTCTCGACATCCAGTGTGGCAACAAATTCAAGAACGATCCGGCGGATTGAAAGATCAGCATCCCTGACAAACTCTTCATGATCACGAAGCAAGCCTTCTAGCTCCTGCATGTCAACAGTTTCCGCCATCAAAAGTGCCCGGATGCGCTGTTCATTCTGACGCTGTTGCCTGCTGCGCGCTCTCAGGCTATCCCGATTGTTTTCAAGCAGTGTGCGTGCAGCCAGCCTCTCTTCTTCCGACAGATACCGGCCCAGTGCCCGCATATTAAGCCCGCCACCCGGGGGCGACCCACCATGGTTCACACCAGGGCCCGAGACCCTTTTTCCAATGGCAATGCCAATGACAAAAACGTTTACCGCAAGCGACAATGCAAGCGCGGCAACAATCCATTTCATTGCTTTACTCATGCGTCTTCCAATCCCCGACGTCTGGCGTGTCTATCCCTGTTGCGTCACCCATCGAACGACAGATCCTGTTCTTCATCGCCGAACAGTCCGGCGCTAATATCATAGTCTTCATAACTTCCTTGCAGATCTGTTTGCACAGCCTCAAGGCCAACAACAATTCCGGATACAAGCAGCACCGCAGCAAACGCCCCCTGAGACACAAGCCCGCGTGCAGAAAAAAGCCTCTCGGGATCAAACAATTGTCCAAAGAAGGATGACAACGACCAGTCAGAAACCAAACCGGGTAACCTGGCCATCGGTCCGGCAATTTCCTGAACATGTGTTTCCGGTATCAGCGACAACCGCTCCATAAAAGAACCGGCGTGGTCAGTAGCTGTATCACCCTGCTCACTGTAGCGGAGTTCACAAAACAGCTGGCCAAGTTGCCGGGCATCCGCCAGAAGGCGCGTGCCTGTGTCAGTTTCGGCGAACAGAAGCGCAGCCCCTCGCATGTGATCCGGCCAGGAACCAACCCTCGAGCCAAATCGGGCCAAACCTTCCTCAAACTGCTCTTTGCTCATCATTTCAACATCTTTTGCCATCGCAGGCCTCCTAAGCAAACGCCGACATAAGGTCAGCTTTTTCTGCTTTCAGTTCTTCCCGTATTTTGGCACGTGATCGCACCAGAAGGCTCTCGTAAGCCTTGATATTCAAATCCATTATTCCAGCGGCCTCCATATTTGAAAAGCCATCCAGATAACTCAATGTCAGCGCCTGTTTCTGCCGGTCTGACAAGCGCGCCAATGCAGCCATCAGGATTTGTCTTCCGCCATCAGCCTCCAGAGAGGCTTCTGCTGTCGGTCGGTGATCCGGAGTGTCAAACCCCTCAGGTAATGGAGCGGGCTTTTTCCGCCTCAGTTCGTCCAGGCACCGATTTACGACCACTCGGTGGAACCATGTGGTGAACTTTGCTTTCGTTCCGTCAAAGCTTTGTGGGCGGGTCCACAATTTGACGAAACATTCCTGCACCATTTCTTCGGCCAGCATGATGTCTCCGCAGGTTCGAATTGCAATCGCACGAAACCTCAAACCATGGCGACCAACCAGACAGGAAAATGCCTTGCGGTCGCCATCACAAACTTTTGCGACCAGCGTTTCATCGCTGCTATCGTCTAGGCTGTCATGCACCCGGGTGTTAACCTTTTTTTCGCCGCCGCTTTGCCTTGGCGCTGACCATAATACGGGACAAACACCAGTTCCCTTCGATTTAATGATAGTTGGCCACAGATGCCAAGCTGGAAAAAAGAAGGTGCGGGCACCTTCGCCTGATCAATGATAGCGCAACTGCTTGCTTGCCTAATCTATCACAAGACCGTAACAAATGGGCAGTATGCCGCTTGGCATAGGGATTAAGTCAGCCAACAAATAGCAGGCGGACTGCTAAACAGTCGCAGAGAAGGGTATCTCCATGAAAATTGCAGTTATTGGGACCGGGTATGTCGGTTTGGTTTCGGGCACCTGCTTTTCGGAATATGGCCATCAGGTAACCTGTGTGGACAAAGATGCCGGCAAAATCGATGCGCTGAAAAAAGGGGTTATCCCCATCTTTGAACCCGGCCTTGATACCATGGTTGCCCGCAATCAGGACAGCGGCCAGCTTTCCTTCACCACTGACCTCGGAGAAGCCATGCAGGGCGCAGAAGCCGTCTTCATTGCCGTCGGCACGCCAAGCCGTCGCGGCGACGGGCACGCAGACTTGCAATATGTCTTTGCCGCTGTCGAAGAACTGGCCGATCACATTAAAGAATTTACGGTGATCGTGACCAAATCAACCGTGCCCGTGGGAACGGGAGCCGAGATCAGAAAACGATTGGCCGCGCGACTAAGTTCAGATTTGTTCAGTGTGGCCTCAAACCCCGAGTTTCTCAGGGAAGGCGCCGCGATTGAAGACTTTATGCGCCCTGACAGGGTCGTCGTGGGTGTTGAAGATGACCGTGCCCGCGCAGTTATGCAGGAGTTATATCGGCCGCTTAACCTGAACGAGTCACCCCTGTTGTTTACCGGCCGCGAAACCGCAGAAATCATCAAGTATGCCGCCAACGCTTTCCTTGCTACAAAAATCAGCTTTATCAATGAAATGGCAGATATGTGCGAAGCCGTGGGGGCGGACGTGCAGTCGGTTGCCAAGGGTATTGGTCTGGACAAAAGAATTGGCGGCAAATTTCTGCACGCGGGCCCGGGTTTTGGCGGCAGCTGTTTCCCCAAAGACACGCGTGCGCTGGTGCATTCCGCAGACGACTACGGCGTTGCCATGCGCATTGTCCGGTCAGTGGTTGAGGTGAATGAAAGCCGGAAACTCGCGATGGCCGACAAAATTATCAAAGCCGCCGATGGCAGTGTTGAGGGTAAAAAAGTTGCGATTCTGGGCCTGACCTTCAAACCCAACACTGATGATATGCGCGAGAGCCCCTCGCTTGATATTATCCCTGCCTTGCAGAAAGCCGGTGCTGACGTCCATGCCTTCGACCCAAAGGGTATGGATGAGGCTCGTCATATGCTGGACAATGTGACGTTCCACGAAGATGCGTATGGTACAATGGACGGCGCAGATGTTCTGGTCATTATCACGGAATGGAACCAGTTCCGCGCCCTTGATCTCGCAAAAGTAAAGTCCCTGATGAACTCAGCCCTGATGGTTGATTTACGCAACATCTATGCCCGTGCAGACCTTGAAGAACATGGTTTCCACTATGTGGGCATAGGCCGCCGCGGGTAGGCATGGCAAGCGCAAACAGCACGCCTTCAACATCTGGCTCACCGGAGCCTTCTTCGGACCGTCGGGTTTGGGCCATAGCAGGTCCTGCCATGATCGCCAACTCGTCCGCCCCTCTGGTTGGACTTGTTGACACATGGGCGATCGGCCATATGCCTGAAGCAACTCACCTTGCAGCCGTTGGCGTTGGTGCAACGGTTTTCAGCTATTTGTTCTGGGCATTTGGTTTCATGCGCATGAGCACCACAGGGCTTGTTGCACAGGCCAACGGTCGCGGTGACAAAAGCGAGATGATGCGCATTGTTGTGCAGTCTCTGGTGTTTGGCGGGATGATTGCCGTTGGCCTGATTGCGCTGCAGTCTGTTCTGTTTTCCGCCAGTCTGGTCGCCCTGGCACCGCCGACAACAACAGCCGTGCTCTACCAGCAGTATTTTGATATTCGTATCTGGTCGGCGCCCGCCGTTTTGTTCACCTATGGAATCACCGGCTTTCTGATCGGTGTTGCCCGCGCCCGGGCGGCACTTGTGCTCCAGCTTGTACTCAATATCAGCAATGGGGCTCTGAACCTGTTGTTTGTATTGGGTTTCAACATGGGCGTTCAGGGCATTGCGCTTGGGTCCCTGATCGCTGAATGGACCGCTGCGATAGTTGGCCTTTGGCTGCTCGCCAATTATTTTGGTAGCGGTGCAATCAAGGCGGCACTTTTCGAGAAAACACTTTGGCAGGTCAAAGGCTTTCTGCGTCTGGCACAAACAAACGGCTATATCTTTGTGCGCACACTTCTTTTGATGACAGGCCTGTCGCTGGTAACCCGCGAAGCAGGTTTAATCAGTGAAAGTGCGCTTGCTGCAAGCCATATCATGACTGTTTTCATGCTGCTGATCAGTCTGGGGCTGGATGCGTTTGCCTATTCGGTTGAAGCTCTGGCAGGTGCTGCCTATGGAAAATTTGCGCTGGACAACTTCAGGCGCTGGGTCAAGGTTACCACCAAATGGGCGATGCTGGCGGCCTTTATCTACACATTGGCATTTTATCTGTTTGGGGGCCTGGTGATTGATACGCTCACCGGTGTTGAAAGCGTGCGACAGGCAGCGCTAGGTGCGCTGCCCGTTATGGTATGGTTGCCCATCGTGTCGGTCTGGTGCTTCCAGTTTGACGGCATTTTCATCGGCGCGACGTCTGCGGGCGCGATGATGATCACAATGCTGATATCATTTCTTGTGTTTATCGCCAGCATGGGCCCCTTCACAGACGCCTACGGGCTGAAGGGCCTTTGGCTCGCTGTATTGGTATTCACGGCCGCCCGCGGGATCACACAAGCCGTCTATTACCCCTTCATTGTTCGCAAACTACGACAGGGCGCCGCACAGGCAGGTTAAAGCCCGGCAGCTTTAGAGAATTTCGAGCACGCTTTCCGGCGGGCGACCAAGAGCTGCCCTATCGCCATTGATCACAACCGGTCTTTCGATCAGTTTGGGCGCGCTGGCCATGGCTGCAACCAGGCCGGTGCCTTCAACACTGGCAAGGCCTTGCTCTTTATACTCGGCTTCACCGGTGCGCATCAGCGCGCGCGGCTCGATAGAAAGCATCTGCAGGACACCTTGAATCTCGTCGGCCGTAGGTGCATCGTTCTGATAGAGCCGGATGGTGGGCGTCAGGCCTTTTTCTTCCAACAATGCAAGAGTTTGGCGTGATTTACTGCAACGGGGATTGTGCCAGATCGTCAAAGACATAAGAACTCCAAGCGCGTGTATGTTTATGGTCAAAAGTTCCATCTGGAGCGGGTGAAGGGATTCGAACCCTCGACACCCAGCTTGGGAAGCTGGTGCTCTACCCCTGAGCTACACCCGCCCGCGCCCAAAGTCATACCCGCTTTTTGGGTACGAACTCAACCGGAATTAAGCACGCTTGCAGGCAACAATCTTTTGACCGGCACCCAAGAATTTGTCGCGTGTTCCGGGCAACTAGCCCTTGACGCTGTGCCCGCGTGCGGTCAACGTGGCGGCGCGTATCGACTTTTACTGGAGAACCGTCATGAAACACCGCACCGGCAGTGACCGAAACACCACCAGAGGCTGGGCTCGCCAGACCCAGATGGTGCGCGCCGGGTCGATGCGGTCGGATTTTGACGAGATGTCAGAAGCACTGTTTCTCACCTCGGGCTTTGCCTACGAAACCGCTGAAGAAGCGGAAGCCCGGTTTGACGGACGCGCAGAAGGCTTCACCTATTCTCGCCAGACAAACCCCACTGTTGCCATGTTCGAGGAACGTATGGCTGTCCTTGAGGGCACAGATGTTGGCCGGGCAACAGGCACCGGCATGGCGGCAATGACAGCGTCACTTCTGGCTGGCCTCAAAGCCGGCGACCACGTTGTGGGCGCACGCGCGCTTTTTGGCTCATGCCGCTGGTTACTGGACGAACTGTTGCCTCGTTACGGAATCGAAACAACATTGGTTGATGGCCGGGACCTCGCTGCCTGGAAATCAGCTGTTCAGCCAAACACCAAAGTGTTTTTTCTGGAATCGCCCGCCAACCCAACGCTTGAGATAATCGACCTGAGGGCGGTGGCAGATATTGCGCACAACAGCGGCGCGCGCCTGGTGGTTGACAATGTTTTTGCAACGCCCGTTTTGCAGCGGCCAATCGAACAGGGCGCCGATATCGTCTGTTATTCGGCAACCAAACACATTGACGGGCAGGGCCGGTGTCTCGGTGGTATCGTATTGTGCGACAAGAAATTCGACGAGGATTTCCTTTACCCCTATTACCGGCACACAGGCTGTGCGATGTCCCCGTTTAACGCGTGGGTTATGCTGAAGGGGCTTGAGACCATGGGGCTCAGGGTTCACGCCATGTGTGATGGCGCTGAAACCGTTGCGGAAGCGATGGCAGATCGCATCGAGGACGTGCGCCATCCATCCCTCTCATCGTTTGCCCAAAGGGAGCTGGCCCTGTCACAGATGGACCGCGGCGGCACCATGGTGGTCTGTGAACTGCCCGGGGGCCGGGACCAGGCTTTCCGGTTCCTGAATGCGCTGGAGATTGTCGATATTTCCAACAACCTTGGCGACTCGCGTTCAATTGCAACCCACCCCTGGAGCACCACGCACAAGGCACTTGGGGAAGCCCAGCGCCTCGAACTTGGCATTACCCCGGGGCTGCTCAGGTTATCCATTGGTCTCGAAGACCCGCGCGACCTCGTCGCAGACATCAGCGCCGCCCTGGGCGCCGCAGGTCTTTAGCGCTTATGGAAGATCTCATTGAAGATGTCATGACTTTCGAGGCCGAGACGCGCGGTGTTCGCATTGCTGTGCAGTCCTACTTTCTGGAAGATCAGTCGGAGCCCGACGACGCCCAGTACGTCTGGGCCTACAGGATCAAGATTATCAACGAGCGTGCGGAAACAGTTCAGCTTCTGAACCGTCACTGGGTCATTACAGACGCTTCGGGTGGAACAAAAGAGGTAAAGGGAGAAGGCGTGATCGGCGAGCAGCCGGTTATCTCTCCGGGGCAACATTTTGTCTATACGAGCGGCACGCCGCTCTCGACATCCTCCGGCTTCATGCGCGGCAACTACGAGATGCAAGACGAAGACGGCAATCATTTTTTGGTTGAGATACCCTCGTTCTCGCTTGATAGTCCTTATTATTCGCTGAACGTAAACTGAAGGTTTGCATGCTGGACTTGCGCCCAGTTCTTTACACTCTCGGTTCTCTGGTGCTGATGCTGGCGGGCGGCATGTTCGTGCCGGTTTTGTTTGACCTTCTTGCCGGCAATCAGGATTGGGAGATTTTTGTTCTCGCCGCCTTCCTGACCGCCACGATCGGCGGCATGTTCATGCTGGCAAACCGCGGCACCGGTGAGGAAATAAACCTGCGACAGGCTTTCCTGCTGACATTCCTTGCCTGGGCAATGCTACCAGCGTTTGCGGCACTGCCGCTTGCGTTTTCCGAGCTTAACCTTAGCTACACAGACGCTTATTTTGAAGCCATGAGCGGCCTGACAACAACCGGCTCGACCGTGATAACCGGGCTTGACACCGCGCCGCCAGGCATTTTGATGTGGCGATCGCTTCTGCAATGGTTTGGCGGCATCGGTATCGTCGTTATGGCGGTTGCTGTTTTGCCGATGCTGCAGGTCGGCGGCATGCAGGTTTTCAAGGCAGAAAGCTTTGACACGGTAGAAAAAATCCTGCCGCGCGCCGGTCAGATTTCCAGTGTAATCAGCGGCGTCTATGTCGCGCTTACCGCACTCTGCATGTTTGCTTACCTTGTGGGCGGCATGGGTGCTTTCGATGCACTCTCTCACGCAATGACCACTATCGCGACCGGCGGCTTCTCGACGTCTGATGCTTCAATGGGCAAGTTTGACAGCTTCTCGATTGATATGACCGCGTCGTTTTTTATGGTGATCGGATCGATCCCGTTCATACTGTATCTTCAGGTCTTGCGGGGCAGGCCACTTGCGCTATGGCAGGATGAGCAGGTCAGAGGCTTCCTGAAACTGGTGCTGTTTTTGTGTTTTGCTGTGGTTGTCTGGCTGATCATCTGGAAAGGGTTTTCACTACCGGAAGCACTGCGATATGGCATCTTCAATATCATTTCCATCCTCACAGGCACCGGCTATTCCACGATTGACTACAGCCAGTGGGGCAGCTTCTCTGCCACGCTTTTCTTCATGGTCATGTTCATCGGCGGCTGTGCTGGCTCCACAAGCTGCGGTATCAAGATATTCCGGTTTCAGGTGTTGTTCAAATCGATGAAAAGCTGGATAGACCATATTCTGCAGCCAAACGGCGTGTTCATCGCTCGCTATAACGGCAGACCGATCCCGGAGGATGTCAGAAACTCTGTCATGAGCTTCCTGACCCTGTTTCTTGGTACATTTCTTGTCCTTTCGTTTGCAATCGCGGCAACGGGGGTAGACTGGATTACCGCCTTCTCAAGCGCCGGCACAGCACTTGCCAATGTCGGCCCCGGACTGGGCGAAGACGTGGGCCCGGCCGGTACATTTGGCGGCCTCGGCGACCCGGCAAAATGGTTGATGGCGTTAGGTATGTTGATCGGCCGCCTGGAGCTTTTTTCGGTTCTTGTTCTGATATCGCCCCGTTTTTGGCGCGCCTGACCGGCATATAATAATTCAATACTGGCCTCACTTTAATTTGTTCAACCAATATTCATGCAGCCCGGTTAAGGTAGCCAGATGAAATACCTGAGTTTTCTTCTTTTACTGGTTTTACCCGCGCCCGTGTTTGCGCAGGAAAGTGCCGTCGGGTGGCAGTATTATCTGGCAGGTGAGTTTGATACGGCAAGGTCCATGGCACGCACAAGCGGTACGCCGGAAGGCTATGCACTTGCGTGCCGCGCCGGGATGGTTGCAGGTGGTTTTCTTGAAACCGGCAGGGCGGCGGCTGTGCGTTCGCTGCATCAGGCGCTCAAGGATTGCGAGCAGGCCCTGATAGCAGACCCGAACAGTTATGTCGCAGGCCTCAGCCACGCCATTGCCATCGGTTTCGAAGGGTTGCGGCTTCGCAAAGCATCCTATGCCCGGGCGTCCCGGCGCGAGATAGAAGCCCTGATTGACAAATACCCCGACAATGCTCTGGCCACCGGCGCACTGGCGGGATGGCACGCTGCGGTTGCCCGTGAAGGTTGGCTTGCCAGGTTGTTTCTCCGGGCCAGTCGCTCTGACGCTAAAACACTATACAGGCAAGCGATGGATATGCCTGATGCAGAACTACCGCTTTACTACGAATACATCCGGTTTCTGGCGGAAGGGGATAAGGCGGAAAGGCTTGAGGCTATTGGCCTGATCCAGAGCGCCATTAACAAAGGCGCAAACGACGGGCTTGGCCGGTTGCTTTTGACCCGATGTCAGAACCTGCTGAAAGCACTGGAAAGCGGCAAAAACAGACAGATACAGGAAGCGATAGACAAGGCAACACCCTTCATCGAAATCGATGAATGGGGCACCAGAGAAAAAACCGATGTTAGTGCTTACCCGCTAAGAGAGGCTTTGCGTTGAACGAGAGTGGGGACCAGAACTACTCCAAGGTTGCCATTGTTCTGCACTGGCTGATAGCCCTTTGTTTTTTTGGCATGGTGGTTATCGGCTTTACGATGACCCGCATGGGAGAGGGCGCGCTGTCCCTCAAATTCAACATGTATCAATGGCACAAGTCTTTCGGCATTCTGATTTTGCTTCTGACACTTGTTCGCCTGGCGTGGCGCAGCCGGGTCAGGCCGCCAAAAACAACGCCCGGAAAGCTTTGGGAAGCCCGTGCTGCAACCACAAGCCATATCCTGCTATACGGCTTTACAATTCTGGTACCCTTGGCCGGATGGGCAATGGTTTCAGCGTCACCCTGGAACATCCCGACGGTTCTTTTTGAAACCGTGCCCTGGCCGCACCTGCCAGGCTTTGAAAGCCTCTCTGACAAGCAAAGCGCTGAAGCCAAATTGAAACTGATCCATAAGGCACTGGCATACGGAACGGTAGCTTTGGTTCTCCTTCACGCCTTGGCCGCCTTGCGGCACCATCTGATCCTGAAAGACACCACGCTCGTAAAAATGCTGCCCATACTGAAAAACCTTCGAAAGAAAACAGATGATGCGTAAACCCGCTCTTGCCTTTCTATGCGCCTTGCAACTGCTTGCCGCAAGCGGCAATGCACTGGCAGACAGCTGGATCGTTGATATGGGAAAAAGCCGGTTGTCTTTTTCCGGCACCCAAACCGGCGAACCCTTTGAAGGGCAATTTGAACGGTTTGAGACAAACATTCGGTTCGACCCGGCAACACCGGCACAAGCCTCGGTTCGTGCTGTCATCGATATGACCTCTGCTTCAACGGGCGATAACCAGCGGGATCAGGCATTGCCCCAGAAAGACTGGTTTTTTGTGTCCATGTTCCCGTCAACGGTGTTTGAGGCAAACGGTTTTACACCCGTTGCAGGAGAACAGTATAAAACAAATGGCACCCTTACACTGCGCGGTATCGAGAAACCCCTGACGCTTTATTTTGACCTGAAGATCGACGGGGACGAGGCCCGGATGACTGCAAGCCACACACTTGTCCGCAGTGACTACAGCGTTGGTACGGGGCCGTGGGCGGAAGGAAAATGGGTGGGCCTGGAGGTTTCTCTGTCAATCCAGCTTATCGCGAGGAGAAACAGCGAATGACCCCTACTGTAACCAGGTCCGTTCGCAAGATACTGGTGCTGGCAGCATGTTCGCTGATCGCAGGCTGCGCAACTGTAGCTTCTATTGTTTATCCCCTGAACGAAAACGCCGACAAGGCGCGTGCCGGAAACTACAGTCTGGACGATGACCATGCATCGGTTGTCTTTAGCATCAATCACTTTGGTTTTTCGGAATTTCGCGGTCGCTTTGACACCCTTACGGGTTCATTGGATCTGGATAGTGAAAACCCGCAAAACAGCTATGTAACGGTGGATGTCGCGATCAACAGCCTTCATACCGGGGTTGAAGCACTTGATCAGCAGCTGCTGGCCAAAGATATGTTTGATGCTGGTACATACTCAAACGCAACCTTCACATCTGATACAGTGACCAGGGTTTCCGATGACAGCGCACGCATTGATGGTGTGCTGACCATCAAAGGCATATCCAGACCAATTTCACTTGAAGCACGTTTTATTGGCAGCGGCACCAACCCCCTATCCGGCAGACAAACCACGGGCTTTACCGCCACAACAATTCTGAAACGGTCCGATTTTGGCTTGAAAAACTGGTTGCCTTTTGTCGAAGACGAGGTCGAAGTTGTGTTGGATGTAGAGTTCGCGGAAAACCGCTAGGTAACGGTTTTCTGGCGGGCAGCAATACCCCGTTCAATAGCGGCTGCAGTCAAGCGGTCCACATTCAAATAGTGGCGGAACATTTCCAGAAGACGTAATTCTTCCTGGGTTAGCGTGCTGTCGGAAGCCGCTACTTCACACGCCAATGCATACACGAGGTCGAAATGCGTTTCCGGCACGGCTTCCTCGATCAGCCCAAGAACGGCATCCAGGCCCTCTTCGCTTTGTAGAAGCTGAATGCAGGTTTGCGTATCCGTGCGCAAACGCTCGATATTATAACCCCTGAATGCAGGCAAATAGCCAACAAGGCCCGTCATCCGGGTAAGCTCGCTGTCCGTCATATGATCATCAGACGCCGAAACGGTGACCATGGTGTAAACAAGTGCGGTTTCTGGACTGATCGTGGACATGAACTTCTCCTTTTGTCGCGACCCTAGTTTGACTGGGTTTGTGACACAAGGGAAATACTGTCACACCCTGTAAAAAGAGGCTGGGCGCACCCTAACCATACAAATAGTCCTTTTAGTCATCGGATGACGCAAGACCCGGACAGCACCAAAACACAGTCAAGCAGGTCACATTCGCCGAGGCGGCACGGGAAGAGTTTGGTGTTCCGGTTTCACGGTTCTTTTTGCTCCTGCCGTGAATAGAATGAGCGTGCGATGCTAATCGCATCTTTCAAACCAACACGGGAAACTTCAACCCCTTCCGGGAAAGCATCCAGAAGCCGGGTGGGTGTCTGGCCATCGAGCATGATGAACAATCCTCGGTCACTGGCGCGGCGGACAAGTCGGCCATAGGCTTGTGCGAGTTTGAGCCGGGTCAGCATTTCGTCATACACCCGGCCACCAAAAGCGGCACGGCGCGCGCGGTGCAGAAGCGTTGGCCGGGGCCACGGCACCCTGTCAAAAACGATCATACGCAAACTGTCACCGGGAACGTCAACACCGTCACGGACAGCATCCGTGCCAAGCAGGCAGCTGCGTGCTTCGTCCCGAAAGATATCAACCAGCGTTGCGGTGTCGACGGGATCTACATGCTGCGCATACAGCGGAATGTTCAGACTTTCCAGATCAGGAGCGATATGATGATAAGCGGCGCGCAAACGGCTGATCGCCGTGAACAACCCCAAACCACCGCCGTCAGACGCCCGAAATAACTCCCGATAAGCCGCCGCCACCTGCAGCGGGTCCGCCTTGTTTACGTCACCAACAATCAGAACCTGCGTTTGCGCGGCATAGTCGAAGGGCGACGCCACGTTTAACCGCCGTGGCGGCATGGCAAGATGCTGTGCACCGGTTCGCATATCTGCTGACGACCAATCATCGGCATGACCAGCCTTGTCCCTTAGTGTTGCTGACGTGATCAGGGCACCGTGGGTATTGGCAAGCACAACATCTGCAAACGGCTTGGTTGGATCAACAAAGTGCCGGCAATAGGCAACATCCCGCTCGCGCCCGTCAAAACGGTCCACCTCCAGCCAATCCACAAACTCGTCTGGCGGTGGGCTGCCAAAGCTTTCCGCCATGCTCGCCCACAGGCCTACTGTATCTGCACGTAGTTTCAGGGACCGGGCAGAGGCTTCCAGCCGCCCGCGAGAGGTACTGTCAAGCGTTTCACTTTCCTCGTCCAGTTTTACCGCCAGCGCCGTGGCAAGCGCGCTCATTGGTTTCGATAGCGTAACAAACGCCTCCGCCAGACTGTGGGCTGCCGGCGCCAAACCTTCGATAGGGTCAGTGATCGGGGCTTCAAGGCCATGCGGCCCCGAGGCATTGGTGCGGGCCATCACCTGTGCACGCCCCAGCATCAGGAAACTTTCAAAACGGGATAGTGCCGCCGCGCCGGTAACGCGGCCCAGCCAGTTGTCACTTGGCAAAACCCGGGCGGCTTCCAGTACCTCATCCAGAAGCGCACGGCAGCTGTTATCATCTGCGACCAGTTCTTCCAGCCTGGATTTGAGCCCGCGCGCCCGGGTGCTGCCACCCGATTCCTTACCGCGTATCCAACGCCTCAGTTCTGCGCCTTCAAGGCCGGACAGACGCACAGAAAAGGCGCTGTCAGCTGCTTCGAACACATGGTGACCTTCGTCAAAAACCAGCCGGCGCGGCAAATCAGGATCATCGCCGCGGGTTGCAGCCTGAGTAACCACAAGTGCATGGTTGGCAACAACAAGGTCTGCGTGCTTGGCCTTGCGAGCGGTTTTTTCGACAAAACACTTTCGGAAATGCGCGCACGCGGAATACAGGCATTCGCCGCGGCGATCTGTCAGCCCGGCGATACGCCCGGCACCAAAGTGCGCACCAAGCCAACTGGGAAAGTCGCCGCCGATCATATCGCCGTCCCGGGTGAAGCGCGCCCAGCGTACAACAAGGCCAATCAGGATTCTGTCCCGGTCAACCAAAGGCCCGCCACCACCAGAGGCAGAGTTCATATTGGCGCGCATCATGACTGCACGAAGGGTTTCTTCGACATTCAGCAGGCAGGCATAGTTTTCACGGCCCTTGCGGATAACCGCCCGTTTGGCCTTGATCTTCGGGTCCGGGTATAGCTTGGTCAGTTCCTGATCGAGCTGGCGTTGCAGGTTCTTGGTAAATGTGGACAGCCAGACCGGGCCGTCATTTTTTTCAGCCCACAGGCTGGCAGGCGCGATGTATCCAAGCGTTTTACCGGTGCCGGTTCCCCCTTCAAGCAACTGAAGGTTCGGGCTTTCAGATACTTCCCGGGGCCGAAAGGCGTGGGTGGCGGCGGCAGCAAACCGCTGTTGGCCGGGCCGGGTTTCAGCGCCCTCACCCAACAGTTGTGCCAAACGACTTTGACTGTCTTCCGGGTCTACCGGCTCGTCACCCGGCGGCGGCGGCGGCGCGCCGTCCTCCCATTCCGGAAGCGCTGACCAGACTGAAAGGCCGTCTTCCCGGCTATTGTCTGCATAGGTTTCAGCAGCCTTCAACACAAGCGGGCCCCACGGCCAGCCGGCCCGCGCCATCATCATGGCAACCCGGGCCGAACCCGCGCGGTAGCGGTATGTTTGCGCGGCCGGGTCTTCCAGAAGGCGGGCGGCAACTGCCTGCACCGCCAAACAGTCGTCTTCAGGGCTTCCCGTGGGCGCCGACAGGTTCAGAACGCCAGTAAGGCCACCGATCGTTGGCAGGCAATAGCGCGCAGGCCTGATGAAAGCGAACAGTTCAAGTACATCAAATGCCCGAATGACGGGCAGGCCAAGCCGGCGCGCTGCCAAAACCCGGTTCACCAGCACATGCGGCTCGCCTGAGATCACGTCCGCCGCTTCATCCAGCGAATAGCTTTCGAAAGCGCCGTCTGTTGTCAGCACCACAGCCCCTGTCACACCCACAACAGCAACAGGCAAAGCATCCAGTCGCGCGGACTGTTTTTCGCTGTCAATAATCAGGTCATGAGGAGCCATATCTTGCATGTCGGCGAGCATAGCGGGCGCTCTTGAAAAATACAGGCGCAAAATGGCGACGGGCGCATGAATATTCGTTTCGTCACTTTTTGGTGTTTTTCTTGACGCAAGGCCCCAGAATGCATAGGGTCCGCCGCCTCGAACAGTCGCTGAAACCCGTCAGAAAATGGTGATGCCCATGACCGGAAATGTTGATCTTGCCCTTGCGTCCAAAGCCTGGCCCTTCCAGGAAGCCGAGAAGCTTGTCAAACGGTTTAAAAACGGCGCACCTGAAAAAGGGTACATTCTGTTTGAAACCGGCTACGGGCCTTCCGGGCTGCCGCATCTGGGCACTTTCGGCGAGGTAGCGCGCACCACCATGGTTATGCGCGCCTTTCAGGAAATTTCCGACCTGCCGACAAAGCTGATCTGCTTCTCTGATGATATGGACGGCCTTCGCAAAGTGCCGACAAACGTGCCAAATCAGGAATTGCTTGCGGAAGCTCTTGGCAAACCGCTGACGGTGGTGCCGGACCCTTTTGGCACACATGACAGTTTCGGCGCACACAACAATGCGCGCCTGCAGGCGTTTCTGGACCAGTATGGTTTCGAGTATGATTTTTATTCGTCAACCGAATGCTACCGCGCGGGCCGCTTTGACGCCACGCTGGTAAAAATCTGCCAGCGCTATGAGAAAATCATCAATGTCATCCTGCCAACGCTGGGCGAAGAACGCCGCCAGACCTACAGCCCGTTCCTGCCATTGTGCCCGGAAACAGGCCATGTACTGCAGGTTCCGGTCGAGATTATTGATGCCGAGGCAGGCATTATTGCCTTCGAAAGCGAGAGCGGCACCCGGTACGAGCGGCCGGTTACAGGCGGCAATGTAAAATGCCAGTGGAAAGTGGACTGGGCGATGCGCTGGGACGCCCTTGACGTTGATTATGAAATGGCCGGTAAAGACCTTGATGAAAGCGTAAAGCTTTCCTCGATCATCCGGCGCATTCTGGGCGGCAAGCCACCGGAAGCCCTGAGTTACGAGATGTTCCTTGACCAGAACGGCCAGAAAATCTCCAAGTCGAAAGGCAATGGCATTTCGATCGAGGAATGGCTTGCGTATGCAAGCCCGGAAAGCCTGTCTTTGTACATGTTCCAGTCGCCCCGCAAGGCCAAGCGCCTGTATTTCGATGTGATCCCGAAAGCGGTTGACGAATATTATACTTTTGTTTCCAAGTTTCATCAGCAGGAACTGGCAGACCAGTACAAGAACCCGGCATGGCACATCCACGGCGGCGATGTGCCAAAAGCAGACCTGCCTGTTTCCTTCGCGTTGCTGCTAAACCTCGTGTCTGTTGCGAACGCCGAAGACAAGGATGCGCTGTGGGGCTCTGTGGCCAAATACGCCGAAGGAGCAACAGCGGAAAAATATCCGGATCTGGACCGGCTGATGGGCTATGCGATCCGCTACTATCATGATTTCATCAAGCCAAACAAAACCTTCCGCATGCCAAACGAGCAGGAGCTGACGGCGTTTGAAAGCCTGAAAACACGCCTGAAGGCACTGGACCCCGCTGAGCATGACGCAGAACTGATCATGACCGAGGTCTATTCTGCCGGCAAGGACGCAGAGTTTGAAAACCTGCGCGACTGGTTCAAGGCCTGCTACGAGGTTCTTCTGGGGCAGGAACAGGGCCCGCGCATGGGCGGTTTCATCGCGCTCTATGGCATCAAGGAAACACTGGCGCTGATTGATGACGCACTTGCTGGCAAACTGGCGGGCTAGTTTAGGATTCCATGGTCACCGGGCGCTACGCCGTGCGGTGCGACAGCTCGGCAAACAGGGCGCCGTCCTCGGAAATACCATCCCGGTCAATGATGCCTGCAAGATGGTCAAAAGCCGCCAAGGCGTCCAGGTTGCCGCCGCTTTTGGCTATGCTTTCCCTGCGCAGGCGATCAAACTTGGCCAGGTCCATGGGCACAAGCGCAAGCCAGTTTTCATACGTAAAGTCCACATCGGCCCCGGCAAGCGACACCGCCTCCGCGATATGCCCGGCGTTCAGAACATCATTGTGGATTTCGCCCGCTGACCGGTCGATTGATTTCATCCAGCGGTCAAAAGCATGCGCCGCCTGCTGGGACGCAACCGTGGGATCATACCAGCAGTCAAGAAACAGCACATGGGTTCTGGCGACCCGCAGGCATTCGCTGACAGCAGCGCTGAAATCCTCAAAATGATGCAGGGAAAATTCGGATACCACCATGTCCACCGACCCGTCATCAAGCGGCAGGCTCTCCGCGCGACCGCGGACAATTTCGGCATTCACGCCGGGCTCAAGGAGGGTTGGATCACTTTCCACCCCGCTTGCCGCAATGCCCTTATCCTGCAGGAACCGGATCAGCGCACCGTCGCCGCAGCCGACATCCAGCACGGTCCCGGGCTTCAGGGCCATGATCCTGTCCCGGAACTGCTGCCGATAATAAGCATGCGGGCTTGTCATCTAACAAGAATACGCGACAGCTTTGTTGCCAACAAGGCAAAACCAGCGCTGCGCTTGGGCGGTTCCACCGCGCTTTACAGCATCTGTTAAGGACTGGTGTCGACCACGCGTGTGGTTTTTGTTCTCGTTACTCTTTTCAACTGATATCGGAAGCCGAACGATTGAAGCCAGAGTTTCACGCGAATCGAACGCTTTACCTTACGCGGGCGCAACTGATCATTGCATGGTCTCTCGCACTGCTTCATACTGGTCTGGCCTGCGGCAAATTCCGTGGGTCGGGACCGCAAACCCGAAATTAGCAAAGCACGGGCATTCTGTATGGAATTGTCCGGATGGCAGCGTGTGGGGAAATCCCATGCGGTAATGGTTATGTACAAGCTCGGGTTTCGGCCCAGCCAAATACCCTGCCCGAGGTTGCTTTGCTCCTCGGCTTTGCGGCGCCGGTCAATCAGACAGGAGGCCGTTCATGACAAAGCAATTCACCGCTGCACCCCAAAAACCGAATGCCAGAGACCATGCCCGCGAAACCGGGCTGCTGCCGACCCGCCCCAGCGCGCTGTTGCAACATGCACTCGACGATTTGGTGAAAATCGAGCGCAGCGACCGCTACTATTACCGGTCCTCTTGCCCGGTTTACTACACCACAGGCAATATGTGCGGGCTTGATCTGGCCGGGTGTGTGTTGGTGGAAACCTTCGGCGCGCCCCTGATTACGGCAAGCAACAGGCAGGTCAAGGGCGGGTTTCTGGAGAGGAGCGGGCCTTACCAGCAAAACAGGCAGGCGATGTTCGCGCTTGATTACTTCGGCAGGGGGCAGATAAACGACGCGCTCCGATGCCTTGGCATCACCAGCGTTGATTTTGAAAACAGGCCCGCCACGGCGCACGAAGGCGACAGGATGCCCTTCAACGCCTTGATGGACGGGATTGTCGCCGACCTTGAAAAGGCCGGACTGTAAGCGCTGGGGCCCGGCCAGCATGAAGCGAAAGGCGGTGCGCTGAGGACGCCACCCTTCTAGTTCTCGGGCGTGAATATCTCTTCTATGGTCATGCCAAAAGTCCGGGAGATGGTGAAGGCAAGCGGCAGGCTCGGGTCATATTTGCCGCGCTCGATCGCGATCACTGTCTGGCGCGAAACACCAAGCTGTTCCGCCAAATCTGCCTGCGACCAGCCATGTTCGGTACGAAGGTCTTTCAATCGATTGTTCATGCGTATTTTCGTTTGATAAAAACCATGGCAATGCCCTGAACGCCAATCAGCATCGGCATGATCCAGATAGTCTGCAAACCGGGAAACCCGACCCCTTCCAGAAACCCGTAGGTGAAACTGCCGACGCCAACAATAAAGAAGGTGGTAAGCGTTGCTTCAAAGGCAATCTGCTTTTGCAATTCATCCCACGAGCGGGCGAAAACGATCACCGACCTTGCAAAGTATAAAATTGGAAGTACGGGCAACAGGGCAAGCAAAACTGGCAACCAGCCGTCGGTTCCATAACCATGCAGGAAAAAGTTTACCGAAAAGAGCACCACACCATATGTGGCAAACGACAGTATTGTGTCGCGCAGATATTTTTTTACAGCGGGTCTCATCAACGGCTCCATTGTTGCAGTCTATTTTGTAAAGTACCCTTTACATATCTACCGCACCACACCGTGTCAAGTACCCTTTACATTTCCCAAGATGTTTTTTTTGCAAACAAACGCTTGTTGACTTGTTAAAAGTCAAAGCCATGGACGAACCTGGCCGGTAACGATAAACCGAACAGTGAAATACGAACTTTGGGGTCTGCTTTTCGTGAAATACATCGTTAACACCGTGCCATCATTGCTGGCGCTCTGCGTTTGCGCGAGCCCTGCTGCTTTCTCATTGGAAACCGACGAAAATGAAGACGCTATTGAAACCATCGTGGTTCATGGCCGGGAACTGAAGCTGATTGGTGACATCAATGCAGCGTCCACCGGCGTTGTCGGCTATGCAGACTTTGAAAACCGGCCCTTTTCACGCGTTGGCGAGCTTGTGGAAGTTATTCCGGGTGCGGTGGCAACCCAGCACTCTGGTGAAGGCAAGGCCAACCAGTATTTCCTGCGCGGCTTTAACCTTGACCATGGAACCGACTTTTCCGCGCATGTTGACGGCGTACCTGTGAACCTGCGCACGCATGGTCATGGTCAGGGCTATCTTGACCTCAACTTTGTGATCCCTGAAGTGGTGGAACGTGTGGATTACCGCAAAGGCCCCTATTCACCAACCACCGGCGATTTCTCGTCGGCGGGTTCTGCGCGCTATTCCACGTACGAAAAAATGGACGAGGGTTTTGTTCAGTTTACCGCCGGTGAATTTGGTTACTACCGCGGGGTTGGGGCTTTGAGCCATGATATCGCCTCCGATACAACGCTGCTTTTTGCCCTTGAAGGGGCAAGTCACAATGGCCCGTGGGTGCTTGATCAAAATCTCGAAAAAATCAATGCCTTCACCAAACTTACCCACCGCACGGCAAACTGGCATATCAATATGGTTGCCAGCGCCTATGACAGCTCGTGGAATGCCACTGACCAGGTACCGGAACGTGCGATTGAAAATGGTATCATTGACAGGTTCGGTTTTATCGACAGTGACCTTGGCGGCGACACGACCAGGCTCAGCTTTTCAGTGCAGTCACGCCACCAAACCCCTGCGGGCACGAGCACAGAGATATCTGCGTACGCGGTTTCCTATGATTTTTCATTGTTTTCAAACTTCACCTATTTTCTGGATGACCCGTTGAACGGTGACGAGTTTGAGCAGATCGACGAGCGCAGCTATTATGGGGGTGCCGTCACCCACGAACGGCAGGCAAACGATCAGCTTACCTTTCGGGTTGGCGCGGAGGGGCGTTTTGACAACATCTCGGATGTGGGCCTGTTCAGAACGGCTGCACGCCAGCGGCTTTCAACGGTCCGGCGCGACAGCGTTGACCAGCTAAGCCTGTCCGCATGGGGCGAAGTGGAAATTCACCTGACCGAACGACTGCGGGCAACCGCCGGTTTGCGCGGGGACTATTATGATGCCGATGTAGATGCCATCAGCATGCCGGTTAACAGCGGGACCGCAGATGATACGTTGGTATCGCCAAGTTTTGCCCTGGCGTGGCGTGCCACCGAAAACCTTGAACTTTACGCCAACTATGGCCGGGGCTTTCATTCCAATGACGTGCGCGGTGCAACCATTTCAATTGACCCGAATTCCGGCGACGCGGTTGACCCGGTACCCATTCTTGTTCGCTCCAAAGGGGCGGAACTGGGTGCGCGGCTTGAGCACAAAGGCCTGACAGCGACTGTTGCACTGTTCATGCTTGATCTGGATTCGGAGCTTGTCTTTGTCGGCGATGCAGGAACAACCGAGGCCAACGACGCGTCTTCACGGGTTGGTATCGAAACCAGCCTGTTCTGGCGCCCCAACGACTGGCTTGTTGTGGATGCAAGCGCAGCCTGGACGGATGCCGAGTTTGATATAGCAGGTAATGAAACCTACATTCCCGGTGCCGTAAAGCGGGTGCTGGGGGGCGGCATGACAGCCCAGTTCAGCTCATGGACGGTCAGTGCGCGCCTTCGTCATTTTGGCGCAGCACCGCTGATTGAAGACGGGTCGGTTTTCTCCGAACCGACAACATTGGTAAACATGGCGGTCAATTATGACTGGCGGCAGGTGACGCTTGGTTTTGAACTATTGAATGTGTTTGATGCCGAAGATGCCGACATCAGTTATTTTTTCGAGTCCCGGTTACCCGGGGAGACATCGCCCGTGGAAGATATTCACCTCCACCCCGTGGAGCCGAGGCAGGTACGGGCGAGTCTTCGCTATAATTTCTAGATAGTTTCTGGCTTTCAGGACAAAAATGGCATGCCGGGCCCGGGAAACAATCAGGCTTCGGTATCGAGCTTTTTCTCTTCACTCTTGGCAACACCCACCATCGCAGGCCGCAAAAGACGGTCCTTGATCACATAGCCGGCGGCAACTACCTGCATCACGCTACCCGGCGCATGGTCAGGGGTCGGAACCTCAAACATGGCCTGATGAAACTTGTGATCAAATTTCTCGCCAACTTCAGGCTCGACTTTTTTAATGCCGTAGCGTTCCATGGTGTTCAACAGCTCGCGCTCTGTCATCTCTACGCCTTCAACGAACGCCTTCATATCATCAGCGGTATCGTCAGGCATGGAATCAAGTGCACGGCGCAGGTTGTCACTGACAGTGAGCATGTCGCGGGCAAAGCCGGTGACAGCATAGGCGCTGGCGTCAGCGCGGTCACGGTCAGCGCGACGACGGACGTTTTCTGTCTCGGCGCGGGCGCGGAGAACCTGATCCTTTAACATCGCAACTTCTTCCTGCAAGGCTGCGACCGGATCTGTTTCCACTTCCATATCCACATCTTCCGGCAGTGGGTCAGTGGCTTCTGAATGGGCGCTTTCACCCGGAACTGCGTCCATGTCCTGATGCTGTTCTTCTTCTGCTGCAGGTTTTTCTTCTTGTGCGCTCATGTCACGGTATTCCTAAACTGATCAAACTCTATAAAAGTCGGCCAACCACCTGGGCCGTATAGTCAACCATGGGTACAATCCGGGCATAATTGAGCCGTGTAGGACCAATCACCCCTATCACACCAACGATTTTGTTCGCGCCATTCATATAGGGAGAAACCACCAGAGATGAACCCGATAGCGAAAATAAATTATTCTCTGACCCTATGAAAAGGCGCACGCCGCGCCCGTCTTTGGCGAGTTCCATCAATTTGATCAAGTCTTTTTTGCGTTCAAGTTCGTCAAAAAGCTGTTTCATGCGGTCCAGGTCATCGGCGACCTGCACATTTTCCAGCAGATTGCTCTGGCCCGAAACAATCAGTGTAGACGGGTGATTATCATCGCCAGCCCACACCGCCAGGCCGCTTTTCACCACTTTTTCCGATAGATCATCCAGCTCACTCTGATGGCTGGCAAGTTCAGCATCAATCGCGCTCAGAACGTCATCGATGGCGCGACCGGCAAGGCGCGCGTTTAGAAAATTGGTGGCCTGAACCAGCACGGATGTCGGTAACCCTAACGGCACATCGATCAGGCGATTCTCGACAACACCATCTTCCGACACCATAACAACCAGTGCTTTGTCCGCGGCGATTGGCACAAATTCGATATGGCGCACACGCGCATCCTGATGCGGCACCATCACCAGCGACGCGCACTGCGAAAGACCGGACAGCGCTTTTGTCGCGTCGGAAAGCACATTTTCAAACTGTTTGCCGGAAGCAACGCACTGACCTTTGATCGCCTCACGCTCTTCTTTTGTCAGATTGCCGACTTCCATCATGCCATCGACAAACAACCTGAGACCAAGGTCGGTCGGCACACGCCCGGCAGATGTGTGCGGTGCCGAAACCAACCCAGCCTCTTCAAGATCAGCCATGACATTACGGATCGTCGCCGCTGATACACTGATGCCATCCGAGCGACTGATGGTACGGGAGCCAACCGGATCACCTGTATCCAGGTAAGTTTCGACAATCTGCTGGAAAATTGTCCTTGATCGGTCCGTCAGCTGCGCAATCGACATGCGTGTCATTCTCCGTTTTCCTCAGGTATGCCAGCTTTTTTCTACCTGAAAGGTAAGAAAACAGCGCGCGGTCCGTCAATCCATTAATAATGGCCCACAAATACTGTGAAGGCCTTTGACCTATATGGGGTGGCAGAGTAGAAGGGGCAACAATGATGGATATTTCCAAATAAAGGATAAAACATGCGACCGAGCGGAAGAACCCACGATGAGATGCGCGCAATTGAAATGACACCCGGTTTTGCAAAGCACGCTGAAGGCAGCTGTTTTGTCAAATTTGGCGATACCCATGTACTTGTTACCGCAACGTTTGAAGAGCGCACGCCCCCTTGGCTCAGAGACACAGGCAAAGGCTGGATCACAGCAGAATACGGTATGCTGCCCCGGGCTACCCACGGTCGTGTGCCACGCGAGGCGGCAAAGGGCAAGCAATCGGGCCGCACACAGGAAATCCAGCGATTGATTGGCCGCGCAATGCGCGCTGTTGTTGACCTGGAGCTGATGGGCGAACGCCAGATCAGGCTTGATTGCGATGTTATTCAGGCGGACGGAGGCACCCGCACGGCGTCGATTTCCGGTGCTTATGTCGCCCTTAGCCAATGCTTCGACTGGTTAATAAAGGAAGGTGTGCTGGCAGTATCCCCATTCACAGACAGTGTTGCTGCGATTTCCTGCGGTATCTATGAAGGCAATCCGGTGCTGGATCTCGACTATCCTGAGGATAGTGCCGCAGCGACAGACGCCAATTTTGTCCTGACGGGCAACGGCGGCATTGTGGAAATTCAATCAACAGCCGAAGAAGAGCCCTTTTCGGAAGAAGAGTTTATGCGCCTTCTGCGCCTTGCCCGTATTGGCTGCGACGAAATCAAACGTGCACAAGACGCTGCCATAGCAGCGTTCTGAACCGGAAAGTCGCAGAGTATGGCCCGGCATTTTGACGGCAAAAAACTGGTGATCGCCAGCCATAATCAGGGCAAGGTTCGTGAGATTGGCGAACTTCTGGCACCCTTTGGCGTGGAAACGATTTCGGCTGGCGAGCTTGGCCTGCCGGAACCGGTTGAAGACGGCAGTACCTTCATTGCCAACGCCGAGATCAAGGCGCATGCAGCGGCCATGGCCTCTGGCCTTCCTGCGCTTTCCGATGACAGCGGACTGGAGGTAGCAGGGCTTGACGGAGACCCGGGTATTTTCAGCGCACGCTGGTGCGGACCCGATAAGGACTTCACTGTCGGCATGCGAATGATCAACGAAAAACTCGGTGACACCCCCGAGCGCGGTGCCAATTTTACCTGCGCGCTTACCCTCGCATGGCCTGACGGCCACATGGAAAGTTTTGAAGGCAGGGTTTTTGGTACGGTGACCTGGCCAATGCGCGGAACAAGGGGCTTTGGTTACGACCCGATTTTCATTCCGGATGGATTCACGAGAACGTTTGCGGAAATGGACCCGGCAGACAAACATGCGATGAGCCACCGAGCAGATGCCTTCCGGCAGTTGATTGATGCCTGTTTCAGGGCCTGAGAGCCAGCCAGGCCTTCCCGGTTCGGATACGGCAACATCAGCCGCGATCTATGTGCACTGGCCGTTTTGTGAAAAAAAGTGCCCCTATTGTGATTTCAACAGCCATGTTCGGGATCATGTCGACCAGCAAGTTTGGCAGAAAGCGATGCTGCAGGAGATTGCAACATTCGCTGCGCATTTTCCGAACCTGAAAGCTTCTTCAATCTTTTTTGGTGGGGGCACCCCCAGTCTGATGCCACCAGATACCACCAATGCCATTATTGATGAGATCAAAAAATACTGGCAACCGGATGACGACATTGAAATCACACTTGAAGCGAACCCTTCAAGTGTTGAAGCAAGTCGCTTCGCCGCTTATGCACAGGCCGGTGTAAATCGTGTTTCACTGGGCGTTCAAAGCTTTAACGACAGTTCCTTAAAGTTTCTTGGCAGGCTGCACTCAGCGCAAGAAGCGTTGGCAGCACTTGATGTTGCACAAGACAACTTTGCGCGCGTAAGTAATGACTTGATATATGCGCTTCCTCATCAATCACGTGAAGAGTGGCAAGCAGAACTGCAGCAGGCCCTTGAGTTTTCGCCTTCACACCTTTCACTGTATCAACTAACAATCGAGGAAGGTACAGCCTTCTATCATCAGTTCAGGCGAGGCAGGTTTTCCCTGCCGAACGAAGACGAAGCAGCGGCATTGTTCGAGTTAACGCAGGGTATAACGCAAGCAGCAGGTCTTCCCGCCTATGAAACCTCCAACCATGCGAAACCCGGAGAAGAGTCCCGGCACAACCTCGCCTACTGGCAAGGACTGCCTTATGTCGGTATTGGCCCCGGGGCACACGGCCGACTTCCCGGACCGGCCACCGGTACCGCATACGCACACTTTCAGATAAAACGACCGGAAGACTGGGTTTTGGCAGTGCAAAGCCGGAGGGTCGGCCTTGCGGAGGTTGACTTGATTGACCGGGATGACCGGGCTGTTGAGGCAATCATGATGGGGCTTCGCCTTGCCAGGGGAATAGAGCGGGAGACATTCAGGCACAGGTTTGGTCAAGACCTAATGGCCTACATTGACCTTGAGAATCTCGAGGACCTTATTGAGCAGGGGTATGTGAATTCTTTCCGCTCATCACTTTCCCTGACCGGAAAAGGTTCGCCTTTGCTGAATTTTCTCCTGCCCAAGATCCTGAAATAGTGTCGAATTGGTCAGTTTTTAAGGGCAAAACCAAATGCAGGAAAACTCTCAGGTGCCGGGTCAATAACCTGAAAACCATCTCTGTCCAGCGCCAACACGGCCAGGGCCCGTTCCGTCGTGCCGTCCGGCAAAAACCGGAACAGCCCGTCTACACCAACAAACCCTTCCGGTGACAGGAAGCGTTCCAGTGCAAACATACGGTCAATATCCTCGTTTTCAATAGCATCGCTATCCCCCTCATCTTCAAGCGGTTCGCGAGCA
Organism: uncultured Kordiimonas sp.; assembly: GCA_947503625.1. Lineage (GTDB taxonomy): Bacteria > Pseudomonadota > Alphaproteobacteria > Sphingomonadales > Kordiimonadaceae > Kordiimonas. The sequence continues at coordinate 555,410 of CANNEK010000002.1, forward strand.
AATCGGGCAATCAGGGATACAGCGTCATAGGCCAGCGTTGCCAGACGGGGAGGCACTTCAGCATAGGTTTCCTCAAACCGCGCAAGAAACCCTTTCGGAGCATCAGGGTCCGGAGCCGCAAACCAAGCCCCCTGCAACGGAGGCTCTCTCAATAATGCTTCGTTGTTCCAGAGCCCGGTACCAATGAGTTTAACCCGGTTCGGGTCTATTTCATAAAAAGGCAACAGCGGCGCAAGCGTGCGCATCAACGCGCCACCTTCAGGCACGAGAACAGCATCGAAATCAACACCCTCCATGACCTCGGCATCTTCAAGCTTTTCAGCGATTTCATCCGTCACGTCGTCGCGTAGTGACCGTAGAAACCTCACCTCTCTGCGTACATCATCCCTGCGTTCATCATAGCGTGCAAGGCGCTTTACCGGCTCAAACAACGCATCCGCATCTGGTGGATAGCTCTCGATTGCGGAAACAATGGCACCAGCATCAGCAACGCTATCACCAAAGGCTGCGCGTATACGGCTACCATAACGGCCAAAAGGCACCAAAGCGCCGAAGTTCGACAAGCCCTGGCCAGCTGCATAGTCGACGACCCTTTTAACTTCGGCTTCAGGGAGAAAACCCATGATAAACCGACCCGGTTCCGCAACAGAGCTATCGTTTGAAAACCCGATCATTGGAATACCCGCCGGCACCAGAATATCACCCACAGCCTGGACATTGCTTGCGAGCAAAGGCCCCAGAACAACCGATACGCCAGATGCAACAGCTTCCCTCGCTCTTGCTTCCGCGACATCGGGGTCCGCCTGCGTATCCATTGGGATAATTCGAATTTTGGGGTCATAGGCATCAAAAAGCGCCATGGTTGCCGCGCGCAACAACGCTCTGCCTGTCGCTTCTTCCGAACCGGAAAGCGGCAGCATCAAACCAATGTTGATGGCTTGCTCTGCGAGCTCCTCTTCACGAACGCTGGAAACTTCGTTTTCGTCGTCGTCCGTCACCTCAACCGTCGATGGTGGTGGCGCCACGCTTGGTGCAGGGAATTGCCCTTGCTCGCGTGCCGGTCCGCCACACGCGGCAAGTGCCACAGAAAAACAAACAGCAAATAGTGTTTTTGCCAAGGCATGACCATAATTTTGAAAGACGCTTGCGAACATGGGGCCCATGGTGTTTGCTGCCACAATAATCTGTAAGATAGTTTTGGTTGCAGCCGGACAGTAGGCTGAAACCCTCGCCCTGTAAATTAGTGCTTCGTATTTTATACGCTGTATCTGAATAGCAAGTCTGGACTGGAATGATGGCAGAAATTCGATCAGATGCAACGGACAGCGGAGCAACTGATACCAACACACCGGCCAAGGTTAAAGCCGGGCTTTACATAGTTGCGACACCCATTGGAAACCTGGGCGATATTTCCACACGCGCGATCGAAACCCTGAAAAGAGTTGACGCGATCGCATGCGAAGACACCAGGGTAACAGCGAAACTGCTAAACGCTTTTTTGATCAAAAAACCCATGATGGCCTATCATGAACATAACGGCGCAGCGCAACGACCGAAGCTGATTGATATGATCCGGTCCGGCAAGTCTGTTGCGCTGGTTTCCGATGCCGGAACACCACTGATATCAGACCCTGGTTTCAAGCTGGTTGATGAGGTTGCAGATGCAGGGCTCTTTATCACAACATTGCCCGGGCCAGCCGCTGTTATTGCCGCTCTGACGCTGGCGGGACTGCCAACCGACCGTTTTCTGTTTATGGGGTTTGCACCACATAAAAGCAAAGCCCGAAAAGACTGGTTCGAAAAGGAAAAAAACACAAACGCAACACTGGTTTATTATGAAAGTGCACGACGTATCAAAGACAGTCTTGCAGACTTGCTTACTGTACTTGGGGACCGAAACGTGGCTGTATGCCGGGAAATAACCAAGAAGTTCGAGGAAGTTGTGCGGGACAAGTCATCTGCCGCAATACAGCGATATGAAGAGCTTGGAGCGCCAAAGGGTGAGCTTGTGGTAGTAGTAGAAGCCGCAACCATCGAAGAAAAAACAACAGAGGAAGCAACAGTATCCAAGGACACACTCCTGGAGACAGCGCTGAAACATATGTCCGTGAAATCAGCCGCCGCTTTTGTCGCCGACCTTACTGGTGCCCGGAAAAGCGAAATCTACACAAAAGCGCTGTCTTTTCGGCAGGACGATAACACTGGATAGTTGCTGGCTTATCGCGATGTATGAAGAATAGGCCCCCGCCTCCATGGATATGAAAGCAGAAAAACAAAAAGCAGAGCGTCGCGGCCGCAACGCAGAGATGCTCTCGGTACTTTTGCTGCGGGTGAAGGGCTATAGAGTTCTGGAGCAACGGTATCGGTGTGCTGCAGGCGAAATAGATATCATAGCCCGGAAAGGTAAAACTTATGCGTTTGTTGAGGTAAAGGCTCGTAAAAACAATGTTTTAGCGCTGGAAAGCATCACTTCGCATCAACGCGTGCGGATCGAAAATGCTGCAGAGGTTTGGCTGCAGAACGTGCGATCACATGATTTTGCAGTGCGCTTTGATGTTATTGCAGTTGCACCCAGACAGCTTCCGAACCATATGATAGATGCTTGGCGCCCAGGTTGGTGAAAACCCGGAAACCTGTGCGTGAAATACAATGAGATGTAGCTCTAGTCGCCGGCGGGTTTGATGTCGGCAAAAGTCAGGAAAAATACTATGGCCTCTTCAAACCTTCAGGTTGCTTTTCAGATGGACCCAATGGAGGGCATCAACATTGACGGTGACAGCACTTTTGTATTGATGCTTGAAGCCCAGAAGCGCGGATACACACTCTGGCATTATTTGGCGGAGGACCTGTCTTATGAGGATGGCAGAGTGTACGCATCTGCCCGCAAGGTGCGCGTACAACGGGAAAAAGGTAACCATTTCGAATTTCTGAGCGATACCGTCAGGCTTAATCTTCGTGAAGTGGATGTGGTTTGGATGCGGCAGGACCCACCTTTTGATATGTCCTACATCTCTGCGACCCATCTGCTGGATCTCATTGAAGGTGATACGCTGGTGATGAACAACCCGGCAGAGGTTCGCAACGCTCCCGAAAAACTGTTTGTGACCAAGTTCAAGGAGTTAATGCCGCCAACCCTGATTACGCGGCGCGAAAATGAGGTAAAAGAATTTCGCGCGAAGCACGGGGAAATCATCGTAAAGCCCCTGTATGGCAACGGCGGTGCCGGGGTATTCCACCTGAAAACGGACGATTCGAACCTTGGAAGCCTTATGGAGATGTTTCTGGAGGGGTCGCGAGAGCCCGTCATGGTTCAGAAGTTTCTGCCGGAAGTCCGAGAAGGTGACAAGCGTATTATCCTGATCGATGGAGAAGCAGTCGGTGCTATAAACCGCGTGCCTGCTGCTGGCGAAATACGATCGAATATGGTGGCTGGCGGCGCTGCAGTCCGATCCAGCCTGACTGAACGAGAGCAGGAAATTTGCGACACCATCGGCCCCGACCTTAAAGCAAAAGGCCTGACTTTTGTAGGCATAGATGTCATTGGCGACTGGCTTACCGAGATCAACGTAACATCACCAACAGGACTGCAGGCAGTGAACCAGTTTGATGGAACATTGCTGGAAGCACAGATTTGGGATGCCGTTGAGACAAAGCTCAACGGTTAAGGCTGAACGTCGCTAAAAACCGCACACGCCAAGCTTGGAACACAGTTCATCCAGTTCTTCCAGGGACTTGTAACTGATGGTTACGGCACCACCTTCACCCGCGTGATCAATGCTGACTTTCATGGACAAGGCTGCTGTCAGGTCTTTTTCAAGCGCAATGGTGTCTGCATCTTTTCCACCAGCTTTCGGCCTCCCACCCGGTGTTGGTTCGCGCCGCTTGGCGGAACCAGCCTTCGCGGCGGCCTCTGTCTGGCGCACGCTCATGCCGTCTGCAATCACTTTGCCGGCCAGCCCCACAGGGTCGGTCGCTGTCAACAAAGCGCGCGCATGGCCCATGGAAAGACGGCCTTCATCAACCAGGTCCCGCACTTTTTGCGGCAGGTTTAAAAGTCTTAGCAGATTGGTGATATGGCTCCTGCTTTTGCCAACGATTTTTGCCAGGACTTCCTGAGTGTGGCCAAATTCTTCAAGAAGCCGGTTGTAGGCCGTCGCTTCCTCAATGGCGGAAAGGTCTTCTCGCTGAATATTTTCAACAATGGCAACCTCGAGCACTTCGGTATCTGTCAGCTCTCTGACGACTACAGGAACTTCATGTACGCCTGCTTTTTGTGCGGCCCGCCACCTACGCTCACCAGCAACAATCTGAAATTTTTCAGGCGCCAATTCTCGCACGAGTATCGGTTGTAAAAGACCTTTTTCTTTTATCGAGAGGGACAGTTCTTCGAGTGCGGCCTCGTCAAATCGATAGCGTGGCTGAGCATTGTTCCTTTCGATAAACTCAATCGGCAGGCGACGCCGGTTGCTTGAAGAGGGCGAAGATTGAGCAGAAACGCCTGACCCAAGCCCCTCCTCGGCACCTGTTTCTTCCACAGCGTCCTCAATAATCGGCCGGTCATCTCCCAACAGCGCAGAAAGACCCCGCCCCAATCCTTTTCTAACCGTTTTTGCCATGATTAAACCTTAACTATTTGTTTTTATTGTGTTTATGCAGCTTTTTGAGCAGCGTCCCGTGTCAGAAGTTCTCTGGCCAGATCAATATAGGCCCTGCTGCCTGTACAGCGGTGATCGTATAAGAGCGCAGGCTTGCCAAAGCTTGGCGCTTCAGAAACGCGGACATTTCGGGGGATTACTGTTTTGAAAACCTTTTCACCAAGATATCCTCGCACATCGCTGGCAACCTGAACCGCGAGGTTGTTGCGTTTGTCAAACATGGTCAGCACCACACCATTGATTGTCAGATGAGGGTTCAATCCCGAGCGGACCTGTTCCACTGTTTTAAGCAACAGACTTAATCCCTCCAGCGCAAAAAACTCGCACTGAAGCGGTACCAAAACAGAGTCGGCGGCGACAAGAGCATTGATGGTTAAAAGGCTTAAGGACGGTGGGCAATCTATTAGAATATAGTCATAATTTTCGCGGACCAAGGCTTTTTCGAGTGCATACCGAAGTCGGAAGTTACGCTGAGGCAACTCGGCAAGCTCCAGGTCTGCGCCTGACAAATCAATAGTTGACGGAATGATGGTCAAACCGGGTATTTCAGTTTCAAGAATGGCGTCTTCAAGCGGCGCAGCACCCAAAACAATATCGTAGGAGGTTATTTCCCGGCTGGCACGGTCAACGCCAAAGCCCGTGCTGGCGTTTCCCTGCGGATCAAGGTCGAGAACAAGTACCTTTTTCTTCACCGCGGCAATTGCAGTTGCGAGGTTGATGGCGGTGGTTGTTTTGCCCACGCCGCCTTTTTGATTTGCTACCGCGATAATATTCGCACCCGGCCTACTCATACCACAACCCCTAAAAACCATACAAAATAGCGATTTAGCGTCTTTTGATATTGTAGAGCCTTAGGATTACACCATCTGGGCTGGATTTGCTCGCGAACCGCTGGATCGACATATTCCACGAAGCAGACGCTTGGGTCAATTCCTCTTCTGCTCCTTCCCCTTTCAGAAGCCACATTTCAGTATGAAGTGACATAAAAGGTTCCCCCCATTCGATCAATTGACCAACTTTGGCGCAAGCTCGCGACGTAATAATATCGAATGGTTTTGGTTCATATGCTTCAATACGATCATTTACTGCAATTGCCGCAGCGCCGGTTTTTCGAATTATCTGGTTCATGAAAACACACTTTCGGCCGTTCGACTCGACAAGCTCCACATGGCCAAGACCCATAATTGACAGCACCAGGCCGGGAAACCCGGCACCAGAGCCAATATCCAAAACCCTGTTATGCCCCCCGGCTGCTGAGTTTTTAATCAGGGGAAAAAGCTGCGCTGAATCCAGAAAATGCCTGCGCCACCTGTCATCAAGGGTCGAATTGGCAACAAGGTTTTTCGCTTTCTGCCATTTCGCAAGGTCATTGGCATATGCCGAAAGCTTTTCGAGTGTTTCACGTGAAACATCCACCTCTTGGGCAAAGTCTGAAACACCGTATCCAGTCACGTCACTTTGCACCTTCAGGCAGCCCGGCGCTTTTTAATATGTCCCAGAAGAATCGTCAGCGCGGCTGGCGTTGCGCCGGCAATCCGGGCTGCAGCCCCCAATGTTGCCGGGCGCGCCGTTGTGAACTTTTCACGCAATTCGTTCGACAGGCCCTGAATGGTAGAGAAGTCGAGATCTTCCGGTATACGCAAAGCCTCGTCTTTGCGAAAAGCCATAACATCCTGATGCTGCCTCTCAAGATAGCCTCGATACATAGCGTCGATTTCAACCTGACGTGCAATGGATGGGTCGATCCGGCCCAACTCTTCCGGCCAGATGTTCTGAAGGGTTTCAAAAGTGATTTCGGTAAAACCCAACAGTGTGACGCCGTCACGTCGCACACCATCCTGGTTGATCTTTAACTTGTGCTTTACTGCTTCGTTGGGCGTCAAAGTGACAGCCTTCAGTGCTCTCTCCGCCTCATCAAGCGCGTCTTTTTTTGTCGAAAACCTATCGAATCGCTCTGCCCCGACCAGACCAACACTTCTACCAACAGGCGTCAGACGCTGGTCCGCGTTGTCAGCCCTAAGTGTCAATCGATACTCGGCGCGACTTGTAAACATCCTGTATGGTTCTCGCGTTCCCTGTGTGATCAGGTCATCGATCATAACACCGATGTATCCATCGGCACGGTCGAGCACAAACTCTGCCTCTGACCCTGTAGTTGCGAGCGCAGCATTCGCGCCTGCCATCAGCCCCTGTGCCGCCGCCTCCTCGTAACCTGTTGTCCCGTTGATCTGACCCGCAAGGTAAAGCCCGGGTGCTCTGCGTGTTTCAAGCGTTGGGCGCAGTTCGCGCGGGTCAACAAAGTCATATTCAATTGCATAGCCAGGCTGCAGGATTACTGCGTTTTCCAGTCCCGGGATCGATTTGATCATTGCCTGCTGGACATCTTCAGGAAGGCTTGTGGATATCCCGTTCGGATAAACCGTGTAATCATCGAGCCCTTCAGGCTCCAGAAATATCTGATGGCTGGATTTATCGGCAAAACGCACCACCTTGTCTTCGATAGAAGGGCAATATCTGGGCCCATTGCTATCGATCTGTCCGGAATACATCGGCGCCCTGTGAAGGTTGTCCCGAATAATCTGGTGGGTTTCGTCCGTTGTCCGTGTCAGGTAGCAGCTGACCTGCGGCACCTGAATTTCATCTGTCAGGAAGGAGAAAGGTGTTGGCGGGTTATCTCCAGGCTGTTCAATACAGCTTTCCCAATCAATAGTTCTGCCGTCCAAACGAGCAGGTGTACCCGTCTTCAAACGGCCAAGTTCAAAGCCCAGTTTTTCGAGCGTTACTGAAAGACCATTGGCTGGTGCCTCGCCAACTCTTCCGGCGGGTATCTTCTTTTCACCCATATGAATCAGACCGCGCAGAAACGTGCCGGTTGTAAGGATAACGGCCGCCGCCCTCATCTCCTTGCCCGCATCAGTCACAATACCTACGCAAGAAGGTTTGGCGGAACCATTCAACTCACAATCAAAAAGCAGGTCCTCTACTGCCCCTGCCTCTATGGTCAGATTTGGATAGTTCGCTAATGCTGCCTGCATGCCTTCACGATACAGTTTTCTGTCCGACTGGCACCGCGGACCTTGAACGGCTGGTCCCTTGCGTTGGTTCAACAGGCGAAACTGAATGCCGGACACATCTGCAACACGCCCCATAAGTCCGTCGAGCGCGTCAATCTCCCGGACAAGGTGTCCCTTGCCAAGTCCGCCTATCGCAGGATTGCACGACATCTCGCCGATCGTATCAGGCTTGTGCGTTATCAGTAACGTCCGGGCGCCAACACGCGCCGAAGCCGCTGCAGCTTCACAACCAGCATGCCCTCCACCAATAACAATGACATCAAAGTCAGTCACAATACATCCACTAGATAGTTTGCGAACCGAAACCGGCTCTGGAACAAAGTGGACACGATATATCTAGGTTTGCTGCGGAAGTCAAAGCCAACAAAACCTTCTGGTTTTCCCGTTATGTTTCACGTGAAACATCCTCGGCTGCTATTTTCCAATACAGAAGTCTGAAAAGACGATGTCCAGCATATCCTCAACGCCCACCTGCCCGGTAATACGCCCAATGGCACGCACTGCCATGCGGACATCCTCGGCGGCCAAAACGGCGTCAATACCGGCATTTTGCTGGAAACGATCGAGGTGGTCGACAGCCTCTTCCAGTGCCGTTTGATGGCGCAGCCGGGTGAACGCCGGAGCTTCTCTCAACGCCATACGCTCGCCGACAACACACAATATTGCCTCGAAAAGACTGTCGAGCCCGTCGCCTGTTTTTGCTGAAACCGGCGTCACCCGCATCGGCGTCACGCCCGACAAATGTTCCACGTGAAACACCGGAACGTCCGGCAACCGGTCAATCTGTGTGACAATAACCAGCGTTGTTTCATCTATCCACGGCCTGATTACCTCAGGGATTGCAGGCCACGTGTCAGCTCTTAACAGCACTAGCGTCAGGTCCGCATCACGCGCTTTATCCAGAGCTCTCTTCACACCCTCCTGCTCGATCACCCCTTCGCTATCCCTAACGCCTGCAGTATCTACCAGTCGAACAGGATAACCGCTCAGGTCCAGCTGAACTTCTATCGCATCTCGTGTGGTGCCTGCTTCATCCGAGACAATCGCTACATCGGCTTGAGCAAGCGCGTTGAGCAGAGTCGACTTTCCTGCGTTCGGCTCGCCGAGCAACGTTATGCGAAAGCCGTCCCGAAGCATGCGCCCTCGTCGGCTGTTTTCTATATGTTGTGTAATATTTAGCTTAAGCGACAATATATTGGGCTTCACTGACCCTGAAACACCTTCAGGAAGATCCTCGTCAGGGAAGTCTATATCCGCTTCAAGGTGGGCCAGATGACCAAGAAGGTCTCGTCGCCACCCCTGATATAGCGATCGCAATTCCCCGTCCATCTGTCGCAGCGCCTGCTCGCGCTGCGCAGCCGTTTGTGCGTGAATGAGATCATTAAGACCTTCTGCTTCCGTAAGGTCCAGCTTTTGATTATCGAACGCGCGCCTGGAAAATTCTCCTGCTTCCGCGGGCCGAAGATCCTGAATTGTTGACAACGCATGAAGAAGGCCTTCCACAACCGCCCTTCCGCCGTGTACGTGCAATTCAACAACGTCCTCGCCGGTAAAGCTGGCGGGGGAATTAAAAACGAGAACCAGTGCCCGGTCCAGTCGCTCGCCTGTGGAGGGCGCTTTCAGGGTCCGCAGAGCCGCAGTTCGCGGCGCTGGTACTTTTCCGCCTGCCAACTCAGACAGTGCAAAAATCGATCGTGGCCCCGATAGTCTGATAACCGCAACCCCTGCAGTGCCTGCGCCACTGGAAAGAGCAAAAATGGTGTCATTATCTGTCATCGGTATTGCTCATCTACTGCACGAACCAATAGGCCGAAAAGGCTGAAACAATGGAGGGTAACGCATTTCGCTTGCTTGCCGCCTTGTCGCACATTAGCAAGGGTTGAAGCAACCGGATTTACATGTCCATTCGTCAACAGCCAGACCAGAGACATCAATGTTTCAACTTTCCATGCATACACCAATTATCGATATTACAGTCTCTGAGCTTGAAGGGTCGATAATCGCGCTGGACTGGGGGTGGAGTCCTTTTCAGGAACCGTCAGCTCTTCTTCTCGAAGCAAAACGGCAACTGGATGCCTACTTCGACGGCGAACTGCAATCCTTTGACCTCCCGATTAACCCGACGGGCACAAAACACCAGGAAAAAGTCTGGCAGGAGATGCTGTCAATTCCTTATGGTAAAACCAGAACCTATGGTGATATGGCCAAGTCCATCGGATCTGCCGCACAGGCTGTTGGCGGGGCCTGCGGCAGAAACCCTATTCCAATCCTTGTTCCGTGCCACCGGGTCGTCGCAAGCGCTGGCAGGTTCGGTGGATATTCCGGCGATGGCGGCTTGTATACCAAGAGAGCGCTTCTGGTTCTTGAGGGCGCACTAACTGTAGAAGAAGGGTTTGCCCTCGAGCAATCAGGCGCGCTTGACAGCTAACCTGTCATACAGGGAAGATAGAGACAGATAGAAGTTCCGAACAACGGGAGAGTAACGATGGCCGAGACAATCACGATCAAGGCAACCGATGCCAGTGGCAGCTTCAACGCCTATATGGCAAAACCCAAAACCGGCACAGGCCCTGCGATTATTGCAATACAGGAGATTTTTGGCGTCAACGCCGGCATGCGGCAGATCTGCGATGACTTGGCGGACCGAGGCTATATTGCAATCTGTCCGGATTTGTTCTGGCGTCAGGAATCCGGCATCGACATTACTGACAAAAGTCAGGAAGAACTGGACAAAGCTTTCGAGCTGTACCAAGGCTTTAATGTAGACAAAGGCGTCGAAGACATAGCAGCAACTATTGCTGCCGCACGCAATTTAGACGGTTGCACTGGAAAAGTCGGTAGCGTCGGCTACTGTCTCGGTGGGCTGCTCGCATACTTGACAGCCGCCAGAACAGATGCAAACGCAAATGTCAGTTTCTACGGCGTTGGCATCGATGCAAAACTTGATGAAGCAGGCCGTATCTCAACGCCGCTCCTCATTCATATTGCTGAGGAAGACGGGTTTGTTGACAAGGAAGCGCAGGGCCGTATTCATGCGAAACTGGATGATCATGACCATATTACATTGCATGACTATGCTGGCGTAGACCATGCTTTTGCCAGACCAAACGGTGTAAACTGGGATACAGGTGCCGCCAGTCTCGCAAACACCAGAACAGCCGCTTTCTTTGACGCCAACCTGAAAGACTAAACCATAATGACCCATGCCATTACATTTTCCGAAACAGGCGGACCTGACGTTCTGAAATGGAGCGAAATAGGCGTTCCTTCGCCCAACGCTGGCGAAGTACGTCTGCGACATACGGCAATAGGGTTGAACTTTATCGATACCTATCACCGCAGCGGCCTTTATCCCATGCCTTTACCTGCTATTCCCGGCATCGAGGGTGTTGGCGTTGTCGAAGAAGTTGGTGAAGGTGTTACTCATCTGAGTAAAGGTGACCGCGTTGGTTATCCGGCAGGGCCAGCTGGTGCGTATGCACAGGTAAGAAATATACCAGCCGACAAGCTTGTTGAAATACCGGACAGTGTGAGTGATCAGGATGCAGCCGCTCTGCTTTTGAAGGGTTGCACGGTGGAATTTTTGATCCGGCGGCTTTACCGGGTCAATTCCGGCGACACAGTTTTGTTTCATGCCGCTGCTGGTGGTGTCGGTCTTATCGCCTGCCAATGGCTTAGTTCAATAGGTGCAACTATTATAGGAACCGTCGGTTCCGAGGAAAAAGCAAAGGTTGCCCGCGAAAACGGCTGTACACATACGGTCCTCTACCGTGACGAGGACTTTCAGGAAGCGGTGATGGATATAACGGACGGCCAGGGCGTGCCCGTTGTCTATGACAGTGTCGGGGCTGCAACGTTTGATAAATCTCTGGATTGCCTCAGTAGACGCGGCATGATGGTAACATTCGGCAATGCAACAGGGCCGGTCCCGCCTGTTGCACCCGGTTTACTGGCTCAAAAAGGTTCTTTAATCCTGACACGGCCAACACTAATGGATTATGTGGCAGAGCGTGATGATCTTGTTTCAGCTTCCGCGTCTGTTATGGCAAAAATAGCCACCGGAGCAATCAGATCAAACATTCGGCAGATATTTGCCCTGGAGCACGCAACGCAAGCACATATAGCCCTGGAAGCGCGCAAGACAAGCGGACAGTCCATCCTGACACCCTAATAAACAGGCCAATCGTTGAAACCGGCTCTATATCTTGTTCCCGGAACAATGTGTGATGACCGTTTGTGGCTTCCACTGAAAGCACAATGGCCAGACGTTTTTTACCATTTCTGTGATTATCGAGCATGTTCAACATTGACCGAAATGATCGATGAAGTATTGGCAAATGCACCATCAAATGCCCATATCGTTGGATTTTCCCTCGGCGCCTATCTGGCCGCGCGGGCAGCCAGCAAACAGCCTGAAAAATTTAAAAGCCTGTCTTTAATTTCACCATCTCTAAATGGGTTATCTCCCGCGGAGAAAGAACTGCGTATTGGCAGCGCAGAAATTATCAGGTCGACCAGCTACAAAGGCATGTCAATACAGCGAGCCAAACAGTTTCTCCATCCGGGAAATATTGAAAACACTGAGCTTCTGCAGACAATCACTGCAATGGAACAAAGCCTCGGACAAAAAACACTTGTTACCCAGTTGCTGGCAACTCTTGATCGTGAAAATCTGGCACCGGTTCTGACAGCACTGCCGCTACCTACATTAATGGTTGGCGCCACAAGTGATGCCATTGCGCCGTATGATGATATGCTGCATTTCGCGAAAACCATTGAACACATACAACTGGAAACCGTTTCCGAAAAAACAGAAGCATCAGGGCACATGATCCCGTTGGAAGCACCCGGGGAACTATCCAGTATCCTTAAAAAATGGACCCGTCAGCATCCATAGAAAAAGCCCGCCGAAAATCCCGGCGGGCTCTATAATTTTGATGACTTTCAGGATCAGTTGTTCATCTGATTGAAAAAGTCCTCGTTGTTCTTTGCATCCTTGAGCTTGGTCAACAGGAATTCCATGGCATCCACTGTGCCCATCGGCGTAAGAATCCGTCGCAATACCCACATTTTGGATAATGTGCCAGGCTCGACCAGAAGCTCTTCTTTACGGGTACCGGATTTGAGAATATCAATCGCCGGGAATACACGTTTGTCAGCAACCTTGCGATCAAGAACAATTTCACTGTTACCTGTACCTTTGAATTCCTCAAAGATCACTTCATCCATACGGCTGCCAGTTTCAATAAGTGCCGTTGCAATGATGGAGAGCGACCCGCCCTCCTCAATGTTCCGTGCTGCACCAAAGAAACGTTTCGGTCGCTGGAGCGCGTTGGCATCCACACCGCCTGTAAGAACTTTACCAGAAGATGGCACGACGGTGTTGTACGCACGGGCAAGGCGCGTAATGCTGTCGAGCAGGATAACAACATCCTTGCCATGCTCAACGAGGCGTTTTGCTTTTTCGATAACCATTTCCGATACCTGCACGTGACGTGATGCGGGCTCGTCAAAGGTGGATGAAACGACCTCGCCTTTCACGCTACGCTGCATATCGGTGACTTCTTCAGGTCTTTCGTCAATCAGCAGAACAATTACATAACATTCAGGATGATTTGCCGTAATCGACTTGGCAATATTCTGCAACAGTACCGTTTTACCGGTTCTTGGTGGTGCCACAATCAAGGCCCGCTGGCCCTTGCCGATTGGTGCAACCAGATCAATCACCCTCGGTGATTTGTCCTTAACCGTTGGATCATCTGGATCGAGTTTCAGCTTATCGTCTGGGTACAAAGGCGTCAGATTATCGAAATGAATTTTGTGTTTGGTCTTTTCCGGTTCGTCAAAATTGATTGACGAGACCTTCAGCAAGGCAAAATAGCGCTCGCCGTCTTTGGGTGCCCTGATCTGGCCTTCAACCGTATCACCTGTACGAAGTGCAAATCGCCTGATCTGGCTGGGACTGACATAAATGTCGTCCGGACCCGGAAGGTAATTCGCTTCAGGACTTCTAAGGAAACCAAAACCATCAGACAGGATCTCGATGACCCCTCCTCCGGAGATTTCAATATCATCCTCGGCAAGTTGCTTGAGAATGGCGAACATCATGTCCTGCTTGCGCATGCTGCTCGCGTTTTCGACGCCGGATTCTTCTGCTAATGCCAGTAGATCGGCGGGTGACTTTTCTTTGAGATCCTGAAGATGCATTGGATCGCCCAAACTCTATTGTTAATGTGACTAAGGTGTGACGGGTGGATTTTTTGAATCCTGGCTTGAAATAAGCAAAAGCTGATACAAAAATTCTGTGTCTGCGGCTTTTTTATGCGGCGATAACCCAGTTTTCGCTGCTTGAATGAAACTTTTCCTGTCTCTATTTCAATACTGAGGACTAAATACGGGAAAGTTGTGACGCACCGATAGAAAACACCGGTTCGAGTAAAGCCTATCACCATTCCAACAAGTGTCAAGCAATGGTTCCCTTGACAACTTATTTAAAGCAACACAACCATGCAGATCGATCAAAAATACCTTAAAACGGTTTTACAACAGCGAGAATCACAACAAGGATTATGACCAAAGCAGGCACTTCGTTAACAGCACGGTAGAATTTTTCGGTTTTTGGCCTTTCGCCGCGAACAAGGGCCTTGAGTTGAACACTGAGAAATACATGAAACCCCGTAAGTGCCACAACAAGCAACAATTTGGTATGTAACCAACCGCCGGCACCAAAACCAATATGCATGACAAGCATCAGCCCAAAAATCCAGGCAATCATCATTGCAGGATTCAGGATGATTTTTTTCAGCCGTGTTTCACGGTCTATCCAGCGCGCATCTTCCTCTGAACCAGCATCATATCCCATATGATAGGCGAAAAAACGCGGCATCATAAACAGACCAGCCATCCAGAAAATGACAAAAATAATGTGCAGGGCTTTTACCCACAAATAGGTTGCCCCTAAAAAGCCTTCCATGACTAAACTCCAAATTCTTTATTTACAGCAAGCTAGCGCCTGAATGCCTTTACCGTATTGGATAGAAGCTCAACATTCTCCGGTGGGGTTTCCGGCACAAACCCATGGCCCAAATTGAAGATATGGGGGCCATTTTTCAACGCGTCGAGAATTCGATGGGCTTCGTCGACCATCCGCTGTCCGCCTGCAACAACCAGATGCGGATCAATACTGCCCTGTACGCAAACAGTTTTCTGCAAATTCTCCGCCGCCCAGGAAAGAGGTACTCCCGTATCAAGAGACACGGCGTCCACCCCGGTTTCGGCAACAAACTTTGTATACTGGGCTCCGGCAAGGCGGGGAAAACCTATTATTGGTGTTTCAGGGTGCTTTGATCTTACAGCGTCAACGATAGCTTTCGTTGGCTTTATCACCCATTCATCAAAGGCACCTTCAGGAAGAGCTGCTGCCCAGCTATCGAAAATCTGCACCGCATCTGCACCGGCCTCGATTTGTCGACACAGATATTCAGCTGTTGCATCAACGAGCAAACTCAGGATTTTACCAAACAATTCAGGGTTTCCATACCCCATTTGACGCGCGGCCGCATGATCCTTGCTGCCAGCCCCCTGGATCATATAGGTGGCAACCGTCCAGGGTGCGCCGGCAAAACCAAGAAGTGTTGTTTCTGCCGGAAGCGCGTTTTTGAGCCGCGCAACAGTTTCGTATACCGCACCAACCTTGTCATGAAAAGAAGCAAGCGAGAGCTTGTCAAATTCATCTTGTCCTTTAACAGGCTTAAGCTGTGGACCAATGCCAGCTTCAAACCAGACATCCTGACCCAACCCATCCGGTACGACCAGAATATCAGCAAACAGGATTGCGCCGTCCATTCCAAAACGTCTGATCGGTTGCAATGTCACTTCTGCAGCCTTGTCGGGACTGTAGCAAAAATCCATGAAGCTTTTGGTGGTAGAACGAACCTCACGATATTCTGGAAGATACCGTCCAGCCTGGCGCATAAACCAAAATGGTGCCCGATCACCAGGGTTTCCTTTTAGCGTTTCCAGAAGTAATTTACGCATGGTCTTTTGATACCTCTTGCAGGGTTTATCAGATAAATTTCCAGGTCATCTTGGCAATAAAATCCTATATCGCACTGAACCTCTAATAATAATAGAATTAAAAATAGAATGGTTGTTATAGTGGAAGCCTGTGAATTCTGTGGATAACCACTTATCCCCAGAAATATCCCATAAATTTCCAAATTATCTGAAACATGGCGTTGGCATTTTCCGTGTTGGTAAACTTGGGGATAACTCAGGGAATTAACCGTAAGAAGCATAGTTTATCTGTGTAAACAGGAACTAAATACTGTGTGAGTTCCGGGGATAAATTGTTGCCTTGAGCATAAATGAAATAACTTTCCCCATAACAATGACTTTGTGCACAACATTCACAAACTAGCTAAAAACCACTTCCCAAAATGAGGGTAAAAACCATACCCTGTTTGTTCATGCTGTTGTGAGGCTGGTTATCCACAGAGTTATCAAACTGCTTCGCTGCGACTCGACCCATTGTCCAAAGGCATTCTGTAGACAGGACCAAGATGAATTTCAGCCTAAAAAATAGTGATGAAACCAACGAATATCATTTGCATCTGGTTTCCGATTCAACAGGTGAGACGCTTGAAGCAATTGTATCTGCTGCGCTGGTTCAGTTCGAAGGTGTTGCCGTGCACAAACATTATTGGCCACTTGTTCGGACAGCAATGCAAATGAGCCGCTTGATGCAGGATATAAAAGAACAGCCCGGACTTATAATGTATACGCTGGTGAACCCGGAAATTCGCGAAGTTCTGGAAAAAGAATGCCGCAATGCAAATTTACCGGTTTTGCCGATCCTTGATCCGGTAATTAACCTTCTGGGATCCTATTTTGGTGTTCAGGCATCTCATAAACCCGGCCGCCAGCACACCCTTGATGCCGATTATTTTGAGCGCATAGACGCGCTTCAATTTTCAATGGCGCACGATGACGGCCAATTGATTGAAGACCTGCCTCAGGCTGATATTGTTCTTATCGGGGTATCGCGTTCGTCGAAAACACCAACAAGTATTTACCTTGCGAACAAGGGTTTCAAAACCATGAATGTGCCGTTTGTGCCAAATGTGCCCATGCCTCCTCTTTTGGACATACTGCGCGACAAGTTTGTCATTGGCCTGACCACCAGCCCTGAGAGGTTGGCGCAAATTCGAACCAACAGGCTCAGGTCGATAAATGAAGATGAAGAAGGCAGTTATACCGACCTTGAACAGATTCAGGACGAGATCAAACAGTGTCGCCGCTATTGTACAGACAGAGGCTGGCAAACCATTGATGTGACACGCCGGTCTATCGAAGAAAGCGCTGCCGCGATCCTTAACCGTTACAATCAATGGCTGGATGGGGGCGGAACCAGAAAAAAACAGTTGTCTGAGCCGTGACAAAACCAGCCAGCCCTTTCATAATTCTGGCTTCAGCCAGCAAGACACGCAAACAGCTTCTTGAGAATGCAGGTGTTGAGGTTTCTGTGCGGCCAGCTTTGGTCGATGAAGTTGAACTCAAACAAAGCCTTATCGAAAGCGCTGCCAATGCCCGGGATATTGCAGACGCACTCGCAGATGCCAAAGCAAGGTCGGTGGCTATGGTTCGGCCAAATGATATGGTGCTCGGTGCAGACCAGCTTCTGGTTCAGGGTGGCAGGCTGTTTTCAAAAGCCAAATCTCCCGATGAGGCAAGAGAAACCCTGGCAGCATTATCCGATAAGAAACACCAGCTGGTGTCAGCTGTGGTTATATATGATCATGGCCGTCCTGTTTGGCGGCATGTTGAAACAGCAACTTTATCGGTAAGGCCTCTGTCCGCGGCCTTTATTGATACCTATCTGGAAAAACTTGGAGACGATGCCTTCTGGAGTGTCGGGTGCTACCAACTCGAAGGGCTGGGGATACAGCTCTTTGACAGGATAGAGGGCGATCATTTCACCATTCTTGGTTTGCCGCTTATTCCGGTGCTCGACTTCCTTCGCCGTCAAGGCATATTGCCGGAGTGAACACAGTGAGCAAAACCATGCAGAACCCAACCAACGATAACCAGACAAAAAACCAGTTCCGAGCTGCGGTTATTGGTTCACCCATTGCACAGTCATTGTCGCCGTTGATGCACAACTATTGGTTCCGGGCGTGCGGGCTTCCGGGTCAGTATCAGGCACTTGAAGTGGCCCCTGGCGACTTGCAGGCCCAGTTAAATACTTTCCGCTCAGACGGCTATGCGGGCTTCAACATCACCGCGCCCCATAAAACTTCGATTGTTCCCATGCTGGATAAAATTACTCCGCTGGCTCGCCAGATGGGAGCTGTCAATACGGTCAAAATCGCTGCGGACGGTACAACAACAGGCATCAACACCGATGGCATCGGCTTCATCAAGCATTTGTCAGCAACCGCATCTGGCTGGCCGAAGGACAGACCTGCGTTGCTGTTGGGCGCGGGCGGTGCAGCGCGGGCGGCGGCGCTTGCACTGATCAATGCCGGTGTGCCGATGGTTATGATTTGCAACCGGACAAGAGCGAAAGCAGAAACAATCGCGCAGGAACTGGGCCGAGGCCGTATGACAGTGGTCGACTGGGAAGACAGGGCTGATGCGGTTGCTGGTGCCGGTCTTGTTGTCAATACAACGGTGCTGGGCATGGAGGGAAGCGCTTCTCTCGAGATTGATCTGTCATGTGCGCAAACCGATACCGTCGTTTATGACATTGTTTACAAACCGATTGAGACAGCGCTGTTAAAAGACGCTCGTCAACTAGGCCTCAGAACGGTCGACGGGTTGGGTATGCTGGTTTATCAGGGGGCGGTCGCTTTCAAGGTCTGGTTTGACCAGGATGTTGGCTATGACGACACATTGCATGCGTTGCTGCTTGATGCTTTGGGGGAAACCGAAGGGTGGGCGAAATGATGATTGTTGGCCTTACGGGCTCGATTGGTATGGGCAAGTCTGAAACGGCGAAAATGTTTCGGGAAAAGGGCGTGCCTGTTTTTGATGCTGATGCCACTGTGCATGCGCTACAGGCTGAAGGCGGAAGAGCAATACTCGCAATAGAGGAGGCCTTTCCGGGTGTGGTTGAAAGTGGCCGTCTTAACAGGGGAAAACTGGGTGATATTGTTTTTGCGGATCCTGATGCAAAAAAGCGGCTTGAGGCAATAATCCACCCCATGGTGGCAGAAGAGCGTATTCGATTTTTTGATCTTGCTGCATCTCGGAACGTTCCTTTTGTCGTTCTTGATGTTCCCCTGCTGTTTGAAACGGGGGGCAACACAGCATGTGATAAGGTTGTTGTTGTCTCTGCACCTGCTGATGTTCAGAAAAAACGGGTTCTTGCCCGGTCCGGTATGACAGCAGAAAAATTTGACCATATAGTTGCTCGTCAAACACCGGACGCTGACAAACGTGCCGGTGCTGACTATATTATCGAGACGGACAGGGGGCTCGATCATGCACGGGTTGCCGTCAGCCGGATTGTGAACGAGTTAACAGAGCAGGCATCATGACAAGAGAATTGATTTTCGATACAGAAACAACGGGGTTTGACCCCATGACCGGCGACCGCCTGATAGAAATTGGTCTTGTGGAAATGGTCGACAGGTCTTTGACCGGCTCCAATTATCATGCCTATGTAAACCCCGAGCGCGATGTCCCGGAAAGCGCCTTCAAAATTCATGGCCTTTCAACGGAGTTTCTCAAAGACAAACCGGTTTTCTCGGAAGTGATGGACGAATTCGCCGAGTATGTTGGCGACGACAGCGTGCTGGTGGCGCACAACGCCGAATTTGATATGCGCTTCATTAACTGGGAGCTTGAAAACGCGGGCCGTCCGATCATCCACGCTAAAAGATTTATAGATACGCTGGCAATCGCGCGCACCAAATTCCCGGGAGCAGCAAACAGTCTGGATGCACTTTGCAAACGCTTTGGTGTTAACAACACGCACCGAACCCTGCACGGCGCGTTATTGGATGCTGAAATTCTTGCTGATGTATATATCGAGCTTCTGGGTGGCCGTCAGGCCGGGCTTGATCTGGCGGTTCAGAAAACAGTGATTGCAACCGGACCCAGGAAAGAGCGACCTCACCGCACCTTCGCGGTAAACGACGAAGACCTGACGGCTCACGAAGAGTTTGTCAAAACCCTGAGCAATGCAGTGTGGTTGAACTAGTTCTAGTCAATTGAATTAAAGAAACGCCCGAGTGGAACACCGAGGGGGCAGAAAATATCCTTGCCCTGATCGCAGTCGTAAAGGCTGAAGGTGGTCACATCGGCGCGGCCAACCAGATAGGCTTCCGGTACATAACCAATATCACCCAGGTTCCGGCTATCACTTGAACCATCGCGGTTGTCGCCCATCATGAAATAATGGCCCGGTGGCACTACAAACGGCCCGGCATTATCATACAGGCCACTATCTGTGCTTTCATAAATCCGGTGAACTATACCGTTTGGCAAGGTTTCGTCATATTCTTTGACACGGCGCTGAGCACCATTGTAGCTGGTGTAGGTTACCTCGCGCACCAGTGAGCGCTCCACAACATCACCGTTGATGTAAAGTCTGCCGCCGCGCATCTGAATGCGGTCGCCAGGCAGGCCAACCACACGTTTGATGAAGTCTTCATAATTGCGTTTGGGCAGGGTGAAAACAGCAACGTCACCCCGTTCGGGCGCGTCTTCGAAGACGCGGCTTTCCGGGATAAAACCCGGGTCAAAATAAAAGCTGAATCGGTTGTAACCATACGACAGTTTTGAGACGAAAATACGGTCACCAACTTCCAGTGTTGGTTCCATACTGCCGGACGGAATATGAAAACTTGTCCAGCCGAAGGTGCTGAACACAACATAGAAAAAGAAAATAACGACAATGTCTTTTGCGAAGGCTACAGCTTCGTTTTTTTGTTTGCCTTTTGAGGAATCAGCGCTTTTTTTTGCGCTTTCTGCGTTTTCTATGGGATTGCCTGCTGTCACGTCAGTGCCTTTTATTGTTGTGCCTTGCTTTATCGTTGCCTGTAACGTCGGGCAGTGCGAAGCAAGTTTACCGGTGCTTTATCGCTTTGCAATCATTGAATCAACTCAACTTTCGCATACCCTCAGCATGATTGGATAGGCTTCAACGGTAAAGATTGGGTGAAAGCTACTGAATTTCCAGTGGATTGGAGTCAAATTTTATTAGGCCAAACCCTTGCGAAGCAGGATGGCCGACCTTATATAGGCGCTGAAACCGGTGGGCTTCGGGTTGTGTTCGGGTCTGCCACCTTACGGAAAAATCAAAGCCCAAGAGGTTGCACATGGGTGCCATAATGGGCCCGGGCAATCGGCTGCTAAAGGGATGAGGTAATAAAATGGGTAAAGTAATCGGTATCGATTTGGGTACGACAAATTCTTGCGTATCCATCATGGACGGATCCAAACCAAAAGTAATTGAAAACACTGAAGGCGCGCGCACAACGCCGTCCGTCGTTGGTTTTACCGACGAAGGCGAGCGGCTTGTTGGTATGCCGGCAAAGCGACAGGCTGTCACTAACCCGACAGACACGCTGTTTGCCATCAAGCGCCTGATTGGCCGGACATTCGATGATCCGACCACACAAAAAGACAAGGACATGGTTCCCTACGACATCGTCAAATCTGATGGTGGCGATGCGTGGGTTGAAGCCAAGGGTGAAAAATACTCACCAAGCCAGGTCTCTGCAATGATCCTTCAGAAAATGAAAGAAACGGCAGAGAGTTATCTGGGCGAAGATGTCGACCAGGCAGTGATTACTGTTCCGGCCTACTTTAACGATGCACAGCGCCAGGCAACAAAAGATGCCGGTAAAATCGCTGGTCTCGAAGTTCTGCGTATCATCAACGAGCCAACGGCTGCAGCACTTGCTTACGGCCTTGAAAAAGAAGACGGCCATACCATTGCTGTCTTTGACCTTGGTGGTGGTACTTTTGACGTTTCCGTTCTTGAAATCGGCGACGGTGTCTTTGAAGTGAAGTCAACGAACGGCGATACCTTCCTTGGCGGTGAAGACTTTGACATGCGCCTTGTTGACTATCTGGCTGACGAATTCAAAAAAGAGAACACTGTTGACCTACGTCAGGACAAGATGGCGTTGCAGCGCTTGAAAGAAGCCGCAGAGAAAGCAAAAATCGAACTTTCATCTTCTCAGCAAACCGAAGTGAACCTGCCATTTATCACAGCAGACGCCTCTGGTCCCAAGCACCTGCAGATCAAACTGACGCGTTCCAAGCTGGAAAGCCTGGTTGAAGACCTGGTCAAGCGCACCCTTGAGCCTTGTAAGAAAGCCTTGAAAGATGCAGGCCTTGCTGCTGGCGAAATCGACGATGTTATCCTCGTTGGTGGCCAGACGCGCATGCCGAAGATTCAGGAAATCGTAAAAGAATTCTTTGGTCGTGAGCCACATAAGGGTGTGAACCCTGATGAAGTGGTAGCGATGGGTGCTGCCATTCAGGCCGGTGTTCTTCAGGGCGACGTAAAAGATGTTCTGCTTCTTGATGTGACGCCGTTGTCTCTGGGCATTGAAACACTTGGCGGTGTATTCACCCGCCTTATCGAGCGCAATACGACGATCCCGACCAAAAAGTCTCAGGTTTTCTCAACAGCCGAAGACAATCAGGGTGCGGTGACGATCCGGGTTTTCCAGGGCGAGCGCGAGATGGCTGCGGACAATAAACTGCTGGGCCAGTTTGATCTCGTCGGTATCCCGTCTGCACCACGCGGCGTTCCTCAGATTGAAGTTACCTTCGATATTGACGCCAACGGTATCGTGAATGTGTCTGCCAAAGACAAGGGCACGGGTAAAGAACAGCAGATCCGCATTCAGGCATCTGGTGGCCTGTCCGATGATGATATTGAACAAATGGTGAAGGACGCTGAAGCGAATGCTGAGGCGGACAAGCAGCGCAAGGAACTTGTTGAAGCCAAGAACCAGGCAGAAGCACTCGTTCACTCTGCCGAGAAAAACCTCGAAGAGCACAAGGATAAAGTCTCTGATGAGGACAAAACAGCGATCGAAACTGCGGTTGCTGAACTGAAGGCGTCTCTTGAGGGCGAAGATGTAGAAGCAATCAAACAGAAAACCGAGGCTCTTGCACAAGCGTCGATGAAGCTTGGTGAGCAGATCTACAAAGAGTCTCAGGAAGCTGGTGGCGCGGACCCTGATGAAGCGGCTGCTGATGCTGCTGCAAAAGCCGCCGAAGCCGGTGATGAAGCTGACGATGTTGTTGATGTTGACTTTGAAGAAGTCGACGAAGACGACAAGAAGTAACCGGGTGGCTTGATCGCACCTGATAGAAATCGCCGCCTCAGCAGTGTTGGGGCGGCGTCTTTGTTAAAAGCCAGCGATCAGACCGCATTCGCTTTTCGTTAAAGCTTCAGGAAAAAGCCAATGTCAAAAACAGACTATTACGAGCTTTTGGGTGTCGGAAAAGACGCTGACGAGAGCACGCTTAAAAAAGCGTTTCGCAAAAAAGCGATGGAGTTTCATCCGGACCGTAATCCGGACAACCCGGAAGCCGAAAAGAAATTCAAGGAATTCGGTGAAGCCTATGATGTTCTGAAAGACCCTGACAAGCGCGCAGCTTATGATCGATATGGCCATGCGGCTTTTGAAAACGGTATGGGTGGCCCGGGCGGTGGCGCGGGCGCGGGTGGTTTTGACTTCTCTGATGTTTTCGAAGAATTCTTTGGCGACTTCATGGGCGGTGGTCGCCGCGGTGGTCGCGGTCGCGGACCAGCACGCGGGTCCGATCTGCGCTTTAACATGGAAATCTCGCTTGAGGATGCGTTCAACGGCAAGACCGACCAGATAACCATTCCAACATCGGTTTCCTGCGAACCTTGCGGTGGCTCTGGTGCAGAACCTGGATCAAGTCCTGAAGTGTGTGACACGTGCGGCGGTGCCGGCAAGGTGCGTGCAAATCAGGGCTTTTTCATGGTCGAGCGCACGTGTCCCAAGTGTCAGGGCAGTGGCCAGATTATCACCAATCCTTGTAAAATCTGTCGTGGCGCCGGCAAAGTACAGAAAGAAAAGACCCTTCAGGTTAAAATCCCCAAAGGGGTTGAGGAAGGCACGCGTATTCGCCTGTCCGGTGAGGGAGAAGCCGGTGCTCGTGGTGCCCCGGCTGGAGACCTCTATATTTTTCTTTCGATCAAGCCGCATGCTTTATTCAAGCGTGACGCCGACATGTTGTTCTGCCGGGTGCCCATCCCGATGACAACTGCAACCCTCGGCGGCAACATCGAAGTACCAACCATTGAAGGTAAGCGTGCCCGGATCAAGATTCCTGCTGGGACACAGAGCGGGCGCCAGTTCCGCTTGAAGGGCAAGGGCATGCCAGAGCTCAATGGTGGCTTCGTTGGCGATATGATTATCGAGACGATGGTTGAAACGCCTGTAAACCTTACGAAACGCCAGCGTGAGCTGATGGGCGAGTTTGCCGCTGAAGGCGGTGACAGTGTTTCGCCGCAGTCTGACGGGTTTTTTACCAAGGTTAAGGAGCTTTGGGACGACCTGACCGACTAATTGCTATTGTGTCTCGTCAAAAATGCAAAAGCCGCCTCAAAAAGGCGGCTTTTTGCTAGTTGGTCCTCATAACATCACTGCTGCTGCTGCGCTCTACAGTATGGGCGCGGCGACCACCTGATATACTGTATTGCTTCAGGCTCGATACGGTGTTCGGCAGTATCTCGATATCGTCTGGCGGCATGAATTTTAAAATGTCACTTTGACCTTGATCACTGATACAGAAAACTGATCCGCTCCGAATTGAAAATGTCAGGTGTCTCCCGTTGAGAAGGGGGTGGCATCTAATTTCAAGTGCCAAGTCTGTGTTGTAAAACAACCTGTCAGCCTGGTCTATCAGCAGCGTTCGGTTGTGATCACTTAGCGCAAAAGCCCAGTCATCCCTCACACGCTCCAGCGTGTTGGTGCTGAACCGGAATATGTATCTTTGCCAACGACCGTTTTCCCGCTGGCTAAACCCAATATCTCCATTTTTCATCCAGGTTGCAGCGTAGGCTGGCAGGCTGGTTTGCACGACGTTTGTTGTCTCAAGCTTTTCCACCTCAATTATATTCAACCCCTGACTGGTGTTTGCCAAAAGGAACCGATCATCAAAAGACCAGTCAAGTCCAACAATCGACAACCAGGGTCGACCTAAGGAAATCGTTTGTAGAAATTCGACCCCAAATGTTCTGATGAATATCTCACTTTTGCCATTTCT
This sequence comes from uncultured Kordiimonas sp., assembly GCA_947503625.1. Taxonomy (GTDB): domain Bacteria; phylum Pseudomonadota; class Alphaproteobacteria; order Sphingomonadales; family Kordiimonadaceae; genus Kordiimonas. The sequence continues at coordinate 580,410 of CANNEK010000002.1, forward strand.
CTTGGATACGAAAGCAAGCTGGTCACCACGCCGGGACAAAGAAGGGGCATAGTCCATGACAGAAGAGTTTATCGCGGGGTCATTCGCACCATCAATCCATATGTCGCGGTCATGCAAGTAGGAAACGAAGATATAGTCTCTTTCGTTTCCCATTCGCTTTGGACTCTTGATGCGCCTGGAGTCGGAAACCAGCACATTTGTTTTTCCGGATGAATAGTCAGTTTCCATAAGCTGATAGGATGGGTGCCCGTCTGGATGCACGATTGTTGTACCGTCATGACCCCAGATCGCCTGGTCCACGCGGAAGGGCCAGGCACTAAGACTTTCGAATGTGCCGTCACCAGGGGTTAGCGTGTAGGCGGTTGTTTGACCTGGTTCTCTGTCGCTTAGTGTTAGTAAAGCGCCAGTCTGCGGGTGACGATCAATGTAATGGTTTCCCCGCCCCAGCGCGACAGGCTGCAATAACCGCCGCTTCGAACCTGTTTCCAAATCCAGTTCAAACACCTGGCTTGGGTCGTATGAACTGATTTGTTCTGTAAAAAACAGCTTTGTACCATCGATGTCAAACGCGAGAACAGACGATGTTCCCGCAATGCAGTCATATAATTTTTGTGTCTCTGATGCGTTTCCACCCTTGATGGTGATCAGATAGAAGGCGCAAGTATCCCCCTGAGTATACCGGTATGCCAGTGCCGCCCCGTCCTGTGACCATGTGGCTGATGTTGCGCTACCGCCCGACTTCCCCAAAAGGGCTGGCTGGCTACCTGCTTCCCTGACCCAATACAGATCTGAACCAATGGCTGTCTTTTGGGAAAAGACCAGCTGACCATTTCTGCTGTTGATGGCGGGGTCGAATTGTTCCTCTGCCAGGCGCACCATAGGTGAAATTGACCGGATTGTTTCGTTTCTGACGCGCTCGTTGTTTCCTCCATGAAGTAGAAACGCGGTTGCGACCAAAACAAACACCGCGGCTATAGCCCACATGAACAAGGGCATTTTTCGATTTGACCGCTCTTCAATTGTCGGCGAAGCAGCGATATTTGCGGTTGCAATGAACCGGTATCCGACAGTTGGCACGGTGACGATATATTTTCTTATCTTGTTGCCATCACCAAGCGCTTTCCTTAGCTGGACGACGACTCGGTTGATGGCCCCGTCTGACACAAGTTGCCCGGACCAGACATGCTCAATCAACTCGTCCCGGCTGATGTTCCTTCCGGGGTTTTTGACAAAGTAGAAAAGCAATGCTGACGGCTTTGGCTCCAGCAGCACCGGACCCTGTTTGCCGATAATAACGTTGGTTGCCGGGTTAAACGACAAGTCCTCTATGTCCCAAATGGCGGATTTACCCAAACCTAAGCCTTTGCTTTAAAATAATAATCGCAAATCATCATAAAATATCCTGCCAGAGCCACGACAGCCAAGACCTGTGGTGGTTTCGTTTAGCGGACTTCGCTTATTCGATATCTTCCGCGCCTCTGTTTCAGAACCTATGAGGTGTTGCAGCGAATGAGCGTTCCGGTTTTACCCGCTTTTTCAGCGGGCGAAGCATACCCAGATCATGATAAAAAGGAAAAGATAGATGAAAAAACTAAATCTTGCGACAGCTGCGCTCTTTGCCGTTTTCACAATGCCATCCACAGTTTTGGCCGACGATTTCACAGACATCAGGTCGGTTGTGCAGAAATACTTCGACGGCACCGAACAAGGAAAACTAGAGCTTTTGCCGGAGGCATTTATGCCAACTGCTGAAATTCAATATGTATTGGAGGATGGTTCGCTGGGCCGCTTGCCATTTGCCGAGTATGTCAGCCGGTTTACCCAGGGGCGCATAACACAGAGAAAGGGGCGGTTGGTCAGTATGGATGTCACAGGAAGTGCTGCTGTGGCTAAAGTAGAGATTTTCATGGCGTCGAGGGATCGGGTGTATACGGATTATATATTGCTTTTAAAGCTGACTGAGGGTTGGAAAATCAGCAATAAAATCGCCACTTTCCGGCAAAAATTCTGATTGGCACACTTGGCGGGCTATTCATCGGGAGGCCCGCTTCTAACGCTGCAAAACCATTTGTGCACGGAATTGACCGGGTGTCATTCCAAACACTCTGGCAAAGTGCCGGTTCAGGTGGCTTTGATCGTAAAACCCGCTGGATGCTGCCGCTTCAGCGGGTTTTTGGCCCTCTTTAAGGGCTTTTTTTGCCGCATTAAGCCTGATGGAAAGCAGGTATGCATGAGGCGTTGTTTCTTTGCTTTTCGCAAAGTAATCAACAAAATACCCCGGGTGAAAACCTGCGATTCCGGCAATATCCTTCAGTTTGATTGGCGCCGCGAAGTTTGCATGCATGAATTCTATTGACCGGTTAATCGCCGGCATGTCTGTTTTGGTGCTGGTTTCGATGTTTGCGCCGCCCATGTTGTTTTGGGTCAAATACTGCACGGTCATTATCAATGCGGACTGGCGCTCAACATTACAGCTTGAAACATCCAGCAATCTGACAAATTCTGCATACATGTGCGACGAACCCGGGTTTTCCTGAACCGCTTTGTTGAAGTCTGGCCTTTGTCCGGCAAAGCAGGATTGGTAGAATGCCGGGCTGAGGTAAAGAGAGGCGAACCGCCAGCTGCTCTGGCCTATTGATTGACCGGTATGAATTTCGTCCGGGCGGGCAAAATACAAGCTACCACTTCCGGCGGACTGGTTGCCACCGCGGCAATATATGCTTTCGCTGCCACTGAGCACGATACCAACTGTATATTCTGCGTGGGTGTGTCTTGGAAAAAAATAATTTTGGCACTGGCCTAAAACCAACTCTGCGCCAGCACACAGTTTGTGCGCGGTTGCTGAAAAGCCCTCGCGTCGAAGCTGTCTGGATGCACCGTCATTATAAGTGGCAGGCAATATTGGTCTCCTCACCTGAATTTTATCCTATATGTGTCTCTTTTCAGAAGCTAAGCGTTTTCTTCTATGTCACAGCAACCTGTTCAGTGAGGTACACCTTGCAACACTTTCTGTTTTCCCGAGCGTTTTTGCTTTTTCTCCCGCCTCTTTTATTGACCGTCGTAACAGCAGCAAACCCAATTGACGAAGCGACCCGGCAGGATGTTCATATTGAGGCGGACGACGTGATACTTGGTGCTACACTGTACCGGCCTGCAGGTATTGCAGGCACCATTCCGGGTATTGTTACAGCGCACGGCTCGGCACCTTCAACGCGGGAAGGTTTGGGTTTTTATACAAATCATGCCCTTAAACTCGGGTTTGCCGTGCTGTCTTTTGACAAGCGAGGCACAGGCGTTTCAACCGGTGCGTATGTACCGTTTTCTGTATCAACCAGTGATCGGGAGTTCAGGGCACTTGCGCGTGATGTGGTTCATGCCGTGAGGTGGCTATCCCGCCAACCCGGGATTGATGGCAGCCGAATAGGCTTGTTTGGTGGCAGTCAGGCTGGATGGATAATGCCGCTAGCGGCCCTTGAGGAACCTCTGGTGTCTTTTATTATTATTGGTGAGGGCGTGCCACTCACTGCTTATGAAGAAAGCTTGCACGGCAGTATTTCCGGCGAGACCGAATGGCATGCGGGCACGATTGCGGCGGCGGATGCTGCTTTGGCTCAGATTCCTGTCACCAGAGACCACGGGTTTGATCCGGCACCCGTTCTTAAAGAGCTGGATGTGCCAATACTCTGGCTTTTCGGTCTGCGAGATCCGGTTATTCCGGTATTGCCCTCAATTGCGCGGCTTGAGGCGCTGACCAAGTCTGGAAAAACCAACAACGATCTTTTCATTTTCCCTTTCGGCGACCACAACTTCCGCAACGTTTCGACAGGTGAGCGCTATGATATAGGCGCCGTCGCACATGATTGGTTGCAAAAGCGTGGTATTCTCTTGCGGACAGGCAGTGTAGCGCTTCCTTGACTGGCGGCCCCGTCCAGTGAATGCTTTGGCAACAAGTAAGTGGTGGAGGGGCTGCAATGAATATGAAGATGCTAACTGGTGTACTTTTGGTAACCGGATCAATCACCGTTGCCGCGCAGGACAGCAGGCCCGAAGGGTTGACGGGCGCTACCTGGCAGTTTGGGCCCCTCAATCGTTGGGCCTACACCCATATTCGTGAAATACTGCCTACCAAAGATATTCCGAACGACTATCGAACCGTAAGGCCCCTACCGGGTCTGGAATCTGCCGTGACCGATTTGAACATCAGCCTTGATGGTACTGCAATGAGGTTGTCGGAGGCGATGAAGCACCATTATATGGATGGTGTCATGGTCATGAAAGATGGTCATGTGGTTGCGGAGATCTATGACGGCACCCTGACGGCAGAGCGCCCGCACCTCCTGTGGTCGGTTACCAAAACAATTACGGGACTTACGGCTGCTTCAGTAGCGGCTGATGGTCTGATTGATCTGGAGAGGTCGGTCAGCAGCTATGTGCCCGAGCTTTCTGATACAGGGTGGGGCACTAACAGTCTTCGCACCCTTCTTGACATGCGAGATACCTCTGACTGGAACGAAGATTATGCCGCACCCGACAGCACGGTTCGCAGGCAGGATTGCGCAGACGGTCTTTTGACCGGAGAGATGTGCCTGGATACCAGAGTTGTTGGCAATTACCGGTTTTTGCCGGGTGTTGGCCGCGACGACAGCAGAGAAGATACTTTTGTCTATAAATCCGGAACCACAGATGTAATTGCGTGGGTGCTTGAAGCAGCGACGGGCAAACGATTTGCTGATTTGGTTGCAGAACGGATATGGAAACCAATGGGGTCGGAAAGAAGCGCCGCTATTACAGTTGATGTCTCTGGTTTCACGCTTGCAAGTGGTGGCATGACAGCAACGCTGAGGGACATGGCGCGTGTCGGGCAATTAATGCTTGATAGGGGCCGCGTTGGTGAGCAACAGGTGATACCGGAGAAATGGCTCGACGATATTTTCAATCGGCCGGGTGATCCGACCTGGAGTTTCCCCAAGCCAGACAACAGGTCGCCATACTATCGGTCTTTTGTTTGGGGCGTTGGCGATGGCAACGGCACAGTGCAGGCGCGTGGTGTCCATGGCCAGGTTATTGATGTATCGCCTTCAAGCAATACAGTTGTTGTCGTGTTCTCAAGCTGGCCCGATGCAGATGGAGGCGCATCTGGCGTTGGTTCCAGTGAAACCCAGTCTGTCATTCAGGCGATCAAAGACGCGCTTAAATAGAATGTTCAGACAAGGTAAGCTTCCAATAGCACCGCCAGTTCTTCGATAATGTCCCGGGCTTTTTGTTCTTCTTCTTCTTCCAGAGACAAATCAATAAGAACCGATGTTACAGTTACAGCGGTTTTGGCAGCGGCCAGCTTTCGGTCTGGTTTGAAGCTGATGCCAGCGTTGGACATGGTGGCTTGAATGAGTCCCGACAGGTTACTGTTGATCCCCGGGGTAACCTCCCAGAGGGAATAGTGTTTGTTTGCCCATCTGGTAAGTGCCCGAAAACTTGGGTGCGCGCGTGCAAGCCTTGTAAACTCGTTCAACAGTAACCGGATGGCACCCGGTAGCGGCGTGTGCTTGGGAATTGTCGCATGTACTGCGTTCAATTCGCTTTCTACCTCGTTGTATGCCGTGCGGTATAGCTCGTTTAGAATATCGGTGCGGTCTTTGAAGTATCTGTAGACGGACCCGACAGGAATGTTCGCGCGTGCAGCAACAGATGTCGTAGTGACGGCGTCAATCTGGTTTGCTACCACAAAACTGTGGGCCACCTCCAGAATAAGAGCGCGCCGAGCCAGAGCACGTGCCTGGGTCGGTTCTGGTTTGGTACCGGGTTGATTGGCTGCAGTCATTTGGCAAGCCTAGTGGTCTTCAAAAGAAAATGAAACAGTTTCATTTTAATTGACTTTTGGGCGACAGCCATTGCACTCTTTCCATTCTTTTAGCCATGGAATGACAATAGGGGAGTCTGATGCGCACATACAGAGTAACTTTATCATGGTTTGTGGCTTCATGTCTTTTGTCACTGACAGCATGGGCACAAGCAGTTGTTGACGTATCCGCTGAAGGTGACTTTCAGGAGAATTTGCAGGAAGCCCTCATACTGGCGGAGCCCGGCAGCACTATCAGGTTGCCTGCAGGCAGGTTTGAGCTTCAAACTGCCCTGTCACTTGATGTACCCCGCGTGAAACTCGTTGGTGCGGGCATGAACGAAACAGTTTTGTCGTTTGCTGGTCAGGTCGCCGGGTCTGAAGGCTTGTTGGTCACATCAGACGGCGTTTGGCTGGAAGGTTTCGCTGTTGAAGATACCCCGGGGGACGGTATCAAGGCAAAAGGTGTTGATCAGATATCTTTTAAAGATATCCGTGTTGAGTGGATGCGCGGCCCCAATGCAGAAAATGGTGCCTATGGTCTGTACCCGGTGGAAAGCACGAATGTTCTGATTGATGGCGCTTTGGTAAAAGGAGCATCAGATGCGGGCATATACGTTGGTCAGAGCCAACATATCATTGTCCGCAACAGCCGTGCAGAATACAATGTGGCGGGTATCGAGATTGAAAACAGTTACTATGCTGATGTCTTTGACAATGTCGCCACACACAATACTGGCGGTATCCTGGTTTTCGACCTCCCAAACCTGCCTCAAATGGGGGGGCACAGTGTTCGGGTGTTTAACAATCGTTCCATCAACAATGACGTCGCAAATTTTGCACCGGAAGGCAACATTGTTGCGACGGTTCCAAAGGGTACGGGCCTCTTGATCATGGCCAACCACGATATCGAAGTATTTGGAAACGAGTTTGCGGACAACGAGTCTGTCAATGTGTTGTTGGCGGCGTACCCCAGGGAATATAATGATGCGAATTATAATCCCTTGCCGCGGGGTATTTTCGTGCATGGCAATACATATGGCCGAGCAGGATGGCAGCCGGACAAGGCCGTTGCCGAACTGATTGCACCGGCAACAGACCTGCCCATTCCCGATATTGTCTGGGATGGTGCTGTAGACGGCATCTGGGCGGCATTTTTTGGCCCGGACGAGCAAGACCGCATCGTGATCAACGAGGCTGATGACACGACGTTTGCCAACCTGCAGTTTGTAAAAGACATGATTTTGCCTTGGGGCGCCTCGGTATTGACGGACATCAGCGATCACGCCGGATCCCGCGAACCTCTCAAAGCAGTATCTTTGCCGCAAGAGGGTGCGAATTAGGTGTGGGCTTTTCTGTTAAACTGTATCCGCTATACTACGGTTATACTTCTGGGGACTGCTACTATCGCCAGCGCACAGCCGGTCAATGATGCGGCGTTAATGGGTAGCCGGCCTGCGAAAATGCTCTCCGAATACGGGCTGTTTGCGGACGCGCCAAACCAGTTGCCAAATGACCGCGTCATTGCCTACGATCTTCAGGTACCTCTCTTTACCGATTATGCGGAAAAGTATCGTTTTGCCTACGTACCGGATGGGCAGCCGGCCACTTACGATGTTACAGAGGTTTTCACTTTTCCTGTGGGGTCGGTTCTGGTGAAAACCTTTGCGTATCCCGCTGACTTTCAACTTCCGGATGAAAACATCCGTTTGATAGAAACTCGTCTTCTTATTCATCAGGAAGCCGGCTGGAACGCCTGGACTTATATCTGGAATGATGAGCAAACCGATGCGGTTCTCAAGGTTGCAGGGAAGGTGTTGCCGGTTGATTTTGTTGATGCCTCCGGACAGGCGCAATCAATCACCTATGTGGTTCCCAACAAAAACCAGTGCAAGGGTTGCCACACGTTTGACAAGGCGGTCACGCCAATTGGTCCCAAAGCACGAAACCTTAACAAAACAATCAGGTATCAAGGCGAAGAAAAAGAACAGATGGTTCACTGGTCTGATACCGGGCTTCTGGTGGGTGCACCTGACCTCAATGAAGTTCCTCGTGTTCCCGCAAGCGATGATATGACCGCCCCGCTGGAAGACAGAGCGAGAGCTTATCTGGATATTAACTGCGCGCATTGCCATCGTAGGGAAGGGCCGGGTTCCACGTCAGGTCTTTTTCTGACCTACCATGAACCCAACCCAACAGCCTGGGGGTATGAAAAACGCCCTGTGGCCGCTGGCAGGGGGTCTGGTGGTCTTGATTATGATATTCAGCCGGGTGATGCCGCCGCCTCAATCATTCATTTCCGGATGGCGTCAACCGACCCCGGTATAATGATGCCTGAAGTTGGCCGGTCCAGTGTGCATACCGAAGGCCTTGCCTTGATCAGGGACTGGATTAACCAGATGAAATAACACATCTTCCCATGCACGAGGGCACTATGGTAGGAAGTGATCGCGTTAGCTCTGAGGAACGGCAAGGGAAGCAAAATGGTGAATGTTGGCATTCTGGGGTGCATGGGGCGTATGGGGCAGGCCTTGTCGTCTTCCGTTTTGAATGCTTCTGACCTGACATTTGTCATTGGTTCCGAGCGACCGGGCCACCCCCTGATTGGCAAAACCACGCCTGAGGCAGGAATTCCTGTCACCGACAGCAGCGAGGTCGTTTTTGACGTTGCTGACCTGGTGATTGATTTTACACCGCCTGGTAACACCGCGCTTCATGCAGCAATGGCGGCGGAAAAAAAAACCAAACTGCTTGTTGGTACAACAGGCCTCTCCGAAACAGATGAACCTGCGCTGGACAATGCGGCAAAAACTGTCGCTGTTATGCAGGCTGGCAACTACTCCCTGGGCGTCAATTTGTTGGTTTCACTGGTGCAGGAAGCGGCGGCGCGGTTGGGGCGGGACTGGGATGCCGAGATTCTGGAAATGCATCACAAACACAAAGTCGACGCCCCTTCAGGCACTGCGCTGATGCTCGGCGAGGCTGTCGCGAGCGGACGTGGCAGTGACTTGTTGGCTCTGCGCACACCAGCTCGAGAAGGCATAAGCGGCGAGCGGAAAGAGGGGACTATCGGGTTTGCCGCTCTAAGAGGTGGCAGTGTTATCGGTGAGCATTCGGTTATTCTTGCCAGTGAAAGCGAGCGCATCACCCTGTCTCACAGGGCTGAGAACCGCAACCTGTTTGCCGACGGCGCAGTGCATGCTGCTCGTTGGCTTTCCGGACAAAAAGCAGGCCGTTATTCAATGCAGGATGTGCTTGGTCTTTAGGCCGGGACATTTTCTATTTTTTTAAGACAAGACGGAGTTGGTCATGGATGAGGCACTGCTGGCATTGTGGAATGGTTTACCCGTTTTTCTGGTCCATTCTGCGATTAGTCTTGCGATACTTTTTGTCGGTGTGGGTATCTATATGTGGTCCACACGGCATGACGAGTTCGCATTAATCCGGGCAGGTAATACGGCCGCGTCCCTGTCTTTGGGGGGAGCTATCATCGGATTGGCGTTGCCACTGGCTTTCTCTCTGGCAGCATCTGTATCCCTTTGGGACCTTTTGTTCTGGGGGGTGGTTGCCCTGTTACTCCAGCTGGTTGCCTTTCGTCTCGCAGACTTGTTTCTTAAAGATATCTCTTCGCGGATTGAAGCTGGTGACATGGCCGCTGCAACCTTTCTCGTTAGCGTCAAAATTGCTACTGCACTTATCAATGCAGCCGCAATCTCGGGGTGAGGAACCAGGCCATGCGCCGGCGTTTTGAATTTTTGGTTTATGCCGTTTTTATCCTGTTTTTCGTGTTCAGGTACGCAGACGGAGAGCAAACTAACCCCCGCAGGCCAGTTCCGGATAGGGAGACTGGCGCGCCAATGGTCATTTTGCCGGAAGGAGCGTTGTTGCCGCAGGACATCAGTTCAACCGTTGTGGTTTCCGTAGACCCTAAAAACCAGGCGAGTGTTGGTACAGCCTTTTCCGTTGATGACAAAGGTACCTTTGTAAGCGCGCGGCATGTTATTGAGGATTGCACGTCAATTGCGATCCTTCAAAACCAGCGAGCATACCCTGCGCAACTGGTTGCCAAGGCTTCCAATAGGGATTTTGCGGTATTGAAGGTGCGCGGGACGGCTGTTGAACCTTTTGAGCTGACACTTGACGCACCAACGCGCGGCGTCGACGGGTTTATGATGGGTTATCCGCAGGGTGTTCCTGCCGATGTCCATGCAACGGTCATTGGTCAAACGGTAATGCGCTCGCAAGGCAGGTACAACACGCGCGAAAGAGTGGTCGCCTGGGTGGAGCGTGAGCGCAGACCAGGTTTCTCGGGGTCACTTGGCGGTATTTCTGGGGGGCCGGTTCTTGATGCGCAGGGCCGGATTATTGGCACTGTGGTAGCGGGCGCGCCGCGCCGCGGGCGTGTCTACACAACAAACCCCCAGGTGTTCGAAGAGGCCGGGCTGGTTCCGCAGCCTTACAAGCGCAAAACAGGTGTTTCGCTCAGCCGGGATAACTTTGACAAGGAAGCCGGGAGTTACCGAAAAGCCATGCGGATCGCACAGGTGTACTGTGCAATAGACTGAAATTTCCGGGGACCGATGACCCTATGTCTTTGGTTTATTTATAGAAAACAGAGCAAGCCCTGCTTGTTTGCCAACTGAAACTTTGATACCCAGACATGGGCAAATAGTTTGGGAAGGGGTTTCTAATGAGAAAGTTCATAGCATCTACAGCAGTTGTTCTTGGTATCAGTTCGGCGTCTTTCGCCGAAACACCGGAAGATGTCGTTAATCGGCTTTTTGAAGGCATGCGCGCGGGAGATGGCAGCATTATTCGCGAGTTGGTTGTTCCGGATGCCCGTCTCGATCGACTGCAACCAGACGGAACCTTGCGGCAAGGAACATTTGATCGCTGGATTAACTGGGTTGATCAGCAGGAAAACGGTGATGCCAACGAACAGATTTTTGGCGTTGAGACCATGTCGCAATCGGAAGAGCTTGCCACCGTTTGGGCGCCCTTTGACCTCCACTATAAAGGAGAGCTGGTTGGGTGTGGTGTGAACCAGTTTACCCTCGCAAAAACGGGCGAGGGCTGGCGCGTGCTTTATGGGATCGACATGCATTCACAAGGTGACTGTTCAACGTTTCGTGACCAGTTCGAGGACTAGGTTGCCCTAACGATTTTTCCAGCGATCGATTGCGCTTCTAATGGCTACGGCAACTTCTTTTCGTTCGTGCGGAACGAGAAACGCGCCCAGCTCTATTGATTGGCCGTGGTTGCTGATTGTCAGGATGTTTTTATCGGCCCCGACGGTTTCTATTGCGACTTTTGTCCAATAGGGCTCAAACCGGTCTGTCGTCAGTTTGCCGGATGGGTCCCCTTTGCTGACGATCAGGTCTTTATCCGATAGCTGGATGGTTTCGAAGATACGGCCTCTCCGATAACTCAAAAAGAAAGCAAACCAGAGAGCGACAATATCCAGCCCAAGGAACAGCACAACAGGCCAGGCACCAACGATCCAGAATCTGACACTTGCCAGTGTGCAGATAAAAATCAGTACCAGAAGCAGTCTGGAAAAATGCTCAGGTTTCAGGGAACGTTGCGGATAAAGCGTCAAATCGAGATGATAGTCTTGCTCGTCAAGGCTGTCGCGGGCAGGTGTCTGCGTGTCTACACCCTGCTCTGCGTCACCCCGAACGATGGCCATTTCAGGCGCCGCTTGCGAGCTCGCCCTGTAGAAGCTTGGGCAGTTCGCCAATTGTGCCCCGTGCATGAGACATAAAGAAATTCTTCAGTGGGGGAATTTGTTCTACCACAGCAAGGCCTGCGTCGCGTATTGCCCTTACAGGTTTCACGTCGTTCGAAAACAGGCGATTTAGGAGGTCGGTTACACTTATCAATGCAGCGTTATCCGCGTGACGCCATTGGCTATAGAGCGCGAGCGTTTGCTCGGAACCAATATCAAGCCCCACATTTTGGGCGTCTGACAACACTTCAACCAATGCGGCGACGTCTCGCAAACCAAGGTTCAGGCCCTGTCCTGCTATAGGGTGAATGCCGTGTGCGGCATCTCCCAGAATTGCCATGCGTGTATCGGTGTAGGTGTCAGCATATTGTAGTGAAAGCGGGTAGGCCCACCTGCCGCCGATCGGCGTAACGGTACCTAGAAAATCTCCGGTCCGGCGCCGAATTTCCGATGCAAAAGCCCGGTCAGAGAGACCCATGATAGTTTCAACAAGGTGGCTTTTTTCTGTCCAGACCAGTGAAGAGCGATTGCCGGTAAGGGGCAGTATTGCAAACGGTCCAGCAGGTAAAAACCGCTCATGGGCAATACCCTGGTGGCTCATTTCATGTTCGATGGAGCATACAATGCCATGTTGTTGGTATTCGAAGGTCGACACCGGAATTTGTGCATGACGCCGTACCATGCTGGTGCGGCCATCTGTTCCCAGCAGCAGTCTGGAAGTAATTTTTTTGCCGCTTGCAAGCGTTACTGATGCTGCCAGGCTATCCCGCTCGATTGTTTCGATGCTCTCTTCCATCAGAAGGGTGACATTGTCGAGTTCCGCCGCCCGGGAAAAGAGAGCGAGCCGTGTGTGGCGGTTCTCAACCATATTACCGAGAGGTCCGTCCCCCAGTGCCTTGTGGTCAAAATGCAGATGTAGAAGCGATGGTCCGTCTGAAACCCTGATTTCATTAATCGGTTGCGCATAGGGTTCCATGTGTTTCCAGATGCCCAGTGCTTCAAGCATGCGACAGGTTGCAAAAGCAAGTGCGCTTGCCCGTCCGTCGTAGCCAACAGCTGTCAGGTCGCCAACCGGTGCCTTGTCTATAACCGCGACGTGGAATCCATGTCGGGCCAAACCAATAGCAGCTGTCAGGCCAACCATGCCGCCGCCAACGATGGAAACGTCGCATTCAACGGTTTCCGATGAGTTTTCAACCTTGTTCATGGTTTTATCTCTATGCTTCAAACTGGCCCCTGTCCAGCGCCAAGCTGTCGCATGCGCGGCACACACGGCAGGCTTGAGCAGTCAAAAAATAGCGCCATAGAAATGCCGCTCTTGTCCTTGAGCCTTCACAGGCATTAGAGTGCCAATGAACTGAACGCTATCAGGTTCGTAGCAGGCCATTGTGCTGCTATTGCGCCCGGGCGGCAGATACAATTGGCGGATAAAGCGGAACAAAGGGCAAACACTGTGGCAACTGCGAAGCAAAGTAGAAGCAGCGCAAAAAAGAAAACTACCACAAGCGCCAAGGCACCTTTGCTGCCCCCGGCGCTAACGGTTTTCCTGAAAAATAGCGGCTGGCGGTTTTTAGGACTGTTGCTGGTTGCGCTTGCGGTTTCCATGTCTGTGGCGCTGTGGAGCTATAATCCGGCTGATCCGGCGTTTAATATGCAGACGCGTTCCGAGGCGACCAATTGGCTGGGTGCATACGGAGCAATTGTCGCCGATGTTTTGATGCAAACGCTGGCGCTTGCAGCCTATCTCCTGGTGATCCCTCTCTTTTTGTGGGGCATTAAAGTTGCGCGCCTGAAATGGCTGCCGTTTTTCTGGCTCAATTTGGCTGCGCTGCCTGTAGGCACCATACTTCTTGCGGTGGCGCTCAGCATCGAAGCGCCGTATCCTGAGTTTCCGGTTCAGAGCGGTTACGGCGGTGTTCTGGGGCAACGGCTTTATTCAATGGTTGTTTCCCTGATGGCTGGTGTTGTCATGCCGGGCTGGGTTTATGGTGCAGTGTTTGTTTTCCTGGGGCTGCCAGCGTACTTGTTTTCTTTTGCTCTCAACAAGGATGAATGGCGCGCTATTGGCAACACAGTTGCCGGCGTTGCTGCATGGTGCTGGCACCGGCTTGCTGGCTTCATGTCTCTGGTGTGGGGTGGCCTTGCCGCGATTTTTTCGGCTATCTTTCGTCGTGCTGATGATGAAGAAAGCCTTGAAGAGCGTATTGAACCGACGGCCAAACCTCGCAAACCGGGAAAACCCGCGGCCAAACCTTCCCCCAAACAGGCCGCCAAGCGTGTTCGCACGCCCCCCAAAACCAAGCGCGGCCAGCGCGAGGTAAAGGAAGCACAGACCGCGTTCGATCTGGGCGAGGGTTCTGACTATAAATTACCGCCGCTTGAACTTTTGGCACCTCCACCACCGCCGGAGAAAATCGGCCGTATTAGTGCCGAAGCACTGGAGCAAAACGCTCGCATGCTTGAAGGTGTGCTGGACGATTTTGGCGTGCAGGGCGAGGTAAACGATGTGCGACCCGGCCCCGTTGTTACCTTGTATGAACTGGAGCCAGCGCGCGGCGTTAAATCAGCCCGGGTTATTGGCCTTGCTGATGATATCGCGCGGTCAATGAGTGCAATATCCGCGCGGGTTGCCGTTGTGCCGGGCCGCAATGCCATCGGTATCGAACTGCCAAACAACGACAGGCAAACGGTTTTTCTGCGCGAACTTCTGGCATCCCGTGATTTTGAAACAACCAAAGCACGACTTCCCGTTATTCTTGGTAAAGACATTGGCGGCGAGCCGGTGGTGGCTGATCTTGCTTCCATGCCGCACCTGCTGGTGGCCGGCACGACCGGGTCCGGCAAGTCGGTCGGTGTGAACACCATGATCATGTCGCTGTTGTATCGCCACAGCCCGGAAACACTGCGCTTCATCATGGTTGACCCGAAAATGCTGGAGCTCTCGGTTTACGATGATATCCCGCATTTGCTGACGCCGGTGGTGACTGAACCCAAAAAAGCGGTGGTTGCGCTGAAGTGGGCTGTAAGGGAAATGGAAGACCGGTACCGCAATATGTCGAAGCTGGGGGTTCGTAATCTCGCAGCCTTCAACAAGCGCGTTCAGGAGGCAAACGCGAGCGGGGAGCGACTGGTCCGGCAGGTTCAGACAGGGTTCGACAAGGAAACCGGCCAGCCGGTTATTGAAGAACAGGAATTTGATTTCACGCCCCTACCTTTCATTGTGATCGTGATTGATGAAATGGCGGATCTGATGCTGGTTGCCGGCAAAGATGTTGAAGCTACCGTCCAGCGCCTTGCACAGATGGCGCGCGCTGCAGGCATTCATGTTATCATGGCGACCCAGCGACCCAGCGTTGATGTCATTACAGGTACGATCAAAGCCAATTTCCCAACCCGGATTAGCTTTCAGGTCACCAGTAAAATCGATAGCCGCACCATTTTGGGTGAACAGGGGGCGGAACAATTGCTGGGTATGGGCGACATGCTCTTTATGGCAGGTGGTGGCCGCATCACCCGGGTACACGGTGCTTTTGTTGCCGATGATGAGGTTGAAGATGTGGTGACGCATCTCAAGCAACAGGGACCGCCAGATTATCTGTCGACCGTTACAGAAGAACCTGAAGAGGGCTTCGACAGCCCGTTCATCCCAGGTCCATCTGATGATGATAAAGAAAAGAGCCTCTATGATAAGGCGGTGGATATTGTTCTTCGGGACCGTCGAGCTTCCACGAGCTATATCCAGCGACGACTGAAGATAGGTTACAACAAGGCCGCCACCCTGATTGAAGACATGGAAGACCAGGGCGTGATCAGTGCCCCAAACCACAAGGGCCAGCGCGAAGTTCTGGTCCCGGAGCGCGAAGAAGAATTCTAAAAACGCCCGTAAAATGACAGCCAAGAGAGAAAAATGCAGTTTTTGAGTAAGTTTTTAACACTGTCCGGCGCCCTGTTGTGGGGTGCCTTGGGCCTTCACGCCCAGGATACACCCGCCTCCCTGCCCCCGCTGGAGGAGCAAACCATCAGCGAAGATATGTCGCTAAAGGCGCTTCGGCTGGTTCAAACCTATATGGATACTGTCCAGAGCCTGGAGGCAACCTTCTATCAACGTGCGCCTGATGGTGGTGTAGTGTCCGGTAAACTATCAATGGCCCGGCCCGGCCGCGTGCGATTCGATTATGAGGACGATGTGCCGTTTCTGGTGGTCGCTGACGGGAAGACACTTAATTTCGTTGACTATGAAATCGGTCAGGTTACGCGCTGGCCGGTGAAAGATACACCGCTTCGCGCGCTTTTGGGTGCATCAACCGACCTTGCCAGTATTGGTGCCAACATCGAGATGGCGCCGTTTGGCAATGAAGGGCTTGTCGCACTTCATGCAACAGATGTTGACCGCCCGGAAATGGGCCAGATCACCGTCTACTTTGAAGAAGTTCCGGAAGAAGCAGAAAAGCTTCGCCTTGTCAGCTGGGTCGTAACCGATGCACAGGGTCAAATCACTACGGTTGAACTCGCGGACGCGCAGGTAAATGCTGACCTGAATGCTGACCTGTGGGACTTCGAAGACCCCCGAGGTCTTGCAAAGCGTCGCCGCACACGCTGAGTATTGCAGCCGAAACCAGCGATTTGCAGACTGGTATTCACTGACAACTTGATTTACATCTTTCGGCATCCTCAGGTTTCATACGAAGGACTTGGTTGCCCAATGGAAATCGACAGCGAAATTAACGACTTGATGGAGGACTTCCCGAGCCTCAAAAGCGTTGCACCCTTCGTGGCACTTGCCAGCGATGTGCGCTGGTTCCGTTCCCTCGGTGAAGACCCTGACATGGAAACAGTTCGCCTCGCTAGGGACTATGCAGGCGCGCTTGGCTTCCCGGACGCGGAGCCGGCTTTCATGCCGGATTGGGAAGATGCTGCCGCGGCCGCCGAAAACACGGAATTTAACAGCCCGGCATGGGAGGCCGAAGAGCAGCTTCGCGCCGCGCTGACAGACGAAGTGCTGCTTGCGCTGGATGCCAGTACGCTGGAAATGGTGATGACACATCTGGCTCAGGCGGTGACAGAATCGATTGATGATGCTGCAAAGGAAGCGGCCGAATTTCTGCGTATTGATGATGAAGCTTTTGTTCTCGCCACATCAGGTGCCGCAGCTCAAGCCTGCTATCAGGCGGCGCTTGTTGGCATGGCGGGCGAAGAGGAAGATCATCCACTAAGCCTGCGTTTTCAATTGTTTGAAAAAGGTCGCTGGCCTATCGGCATCATTGGCAACAGCTTCCTTATATTCTAGCTTTGGGCTGGTCTTCGATACCAAACAATCAGGGGGATTTATGCGCATTATCACATGGAACATCAATTCGGTGCGCGCGCGCGTCGATATTGTCAGGCAACTGGTTGAAACTTATGACCCTGATGTGCTCTGCCTTCAGGAGACCAAGGTGCAGGATCATATGTTCCCCACTGGTTTCTTTGAGGAGATCGGTTTGCCGCACCTGGCGATCCATGGCCAGAAAAGCCATCATGGTGTTGCTACAGCCGCGAAAGCACCCTTTGATGACAGTTTTAAAATAGACTGGTGTAAAAAGGGGGACGCCCGCCATATTGCGATCAAATTGAAAAACGGCGTTACGCTTCACAATTTTTATGTGCCGGCAGGTGGTGATGTCGCTGATCCTGAGGTTAACGACAAATTTGCCCATAAGTTGAAATTCGTTGATGAAATGACCGAGTGGTCAAATGGCCTGAGCGAACCCAGTATCCTTGTGGGTGACCTTAACATCGCTCCTCACCCTGATGATGTTTGGGATCATAAGAAGCTTCTAAAGGTCGTATCGCACACACCCGTTGAAACAAATGGTATGCTTAAGCTTATCGAAGCGCACGGCTGGGTGGATGTAATGCGTGAAATTACACCGCTGCCGGAAAAACTTTACAGTTGGTGGTCATACCGGGCGCGGGACTGGTCTGCCGCAGATAAGGGCCGCAGGCTGGATCATGTATGGGTGAGCCCGTCGCTTAAAAGTGCACCAAGGCATATGGAAGTAGCCCGGGTGGCCAGAGGGTGGGAAAAACCCTCGGACCATGCACCGGTCATTGTTGATTTCGACTTTTAGGTAAGCTGCTAACCACCAAGGCCCTGCAGACTGTAGCCACCCGGTTCCGTCACCAGAATGCGTGTCGCGCCGGTTTCAACCTCGATTTTCTGACGCAGACGGTAAACGTGTGTTTCAAGAGTGTGTGTGGTGACGCCGGAATTGTAGCCCCAGACCTCGGTCAATAGTTCTTCCCTGCCCACAGCCTTGCCACCAGCGCGGTAGAGGTATTTCAGGATGTTGGTTTCTTTTTCGGTCAGGCGAATCTTCTGGCCGGACGCCCGCTCCTCCAGAATTTTAGCTGAAGGCTGGAATGTATAGGGGCCGATGTCAAACGTAGCATCTTCGCTTTGCTCATACTGGCGGAAATGCGCCCTGATGCGCGCCAGGAGAACATTGAAGCTGAAAGGTTTGGTGACATAGTCATTGGCTCCGGCGTCAAGACCCAGAACAGTGTCTGCTTCTGTGACGTTGCCTGTTAGCATCAGAATGGGAACTGTAACGCCGTTTTTGCGTATGCGCTTGCAAAGCTCTCGCCCGTCCATATCCGGCAGGCCCACATCAAGGATGATCATATCAACCTGATTATCTGTTAAAAACTCAAGTGCGTCGCCCGCAGTGCCACGTTCTTCAGTGGAAAATTCCTCATAAAGCGCCAACTGGTCCGCAAGGCTTTCCCGCAGATCCACATCGTCGTCCACAAGCAATAATTTTCTTCCTGACATCCTATGATCCCCGTTCTTAATATTGATCAGTTTACTCGACACATCCAAAAAAAAGCACCGCATGTTTCAGTTTGCGGCTCTGCGGCCTATATAGTGATGATTGACACTATAACTTATCACGGTCTGTCACAAATGTTTGATCGAACGTGGTGCTTGTGACACAAGGCATCAAGAGAACACAGGAGCCTGACGCTTTTATGAGTGGCATTAGCGATACGGAATTTAACCTGATCCAGATCGAACGCGCAGCCGATGACTTGCGGCGCGGCCTCCCTGTATTGATACAGGGGTTGAGCGATGACGGTGAAGACCCGACGCCTCTGCTGGTTATGGCGGCAGAACACGCCAACAGTGAAACGCTCGCGCTTTTTGATGAAATCGCAAGCGATAGCTTTCTGATGCTCACCAATAATCGGGCGGCGGCGCTCAAGGTTGCAGGTGAAGACTGGCCCGTTGTTAGAATAGAACGACCGGACTGGATGGATGGGGGTGATATTGTTGCCCTGGCCGACCCTACCCTTGATCTCGCGACACCGTTGAAAGGGCCGTTCCGGCGGATCAACCATGTTGCTGACGACAGGGATGTTGCAGCGGTCAAGCTGGCCAAACTGGCGCGTTTGCTGCCTGCTGTGGTTGCCGCCGAGATCACCGCGAATGTTGACGGCCTGTTTGAAGACTACGGTCTGTCGGTTGCTGTCGCGGATGACGTTTTATCTGCTGATATGTCACAGGCAACTATGCTCAGGCAGGTAGTGTCTGCCCGCGTACCGCTTGCAGGTGCCGAAGACACGCGACTTATTGCCTTCCGGCCCTTAGGGGGCGGTGTGGAACATATCGCAATCATGATCGGCGACCCGCCCCGCAGCGAACCTGTACTGGTGCGTGTACACAGCGAGTGTTTTACCGGCGACCTTTTGGGCTCACTGAAGTGCGACTGCGGCGAGCAGCTTCGTGGCGCTATAAAAGCAATCAGTGAAGCGGGGGGTGGCATCGTTCTTTACCTTGCTCAGGAAGGCCGGGGCATTGGCCTGATCTCCAAGTTGAAAGCCTATGCCTTGCAGGACCAGGGCTATGATACCGTGGATTCCAATACGCGCCTCGGGTTTGAGGTGGACGAGCGCATCTTCGCGCCTGCGGCAGAAATGCTCGGGCAGCTGGGTATAGGAACCGTGAGGTTAATGACCAATAACCCTGACAAAGTAGAGGGCCTGAAGTCTTTTGGCGTGCAGGTCAGTGAGCGCGTAGCACATAGTTTTCCAACTAACCCTCATAATGAACAGTATTTGGCAACGAAGAAGTCCAGAACCGGACATGTTCTCTAGTCATGCAGATTTGGCGTGTAACACCAAATTCTGACAATGAGCAACGAGGCACTTTTGCCGGCCCCCTAACGGATGTGCCCTGTGCCATGGGCAGGTCCGGTACGATACCTGAGGCCGAAAAGCGCGAAGGGGACGGTAAAACTCCCCTTGGCACCTACATGTTTCGCCAGGTGTTTTATCGCCCCGACAAAATGGAAAAGCCGACAACTCACTTGCCGACAACGCCGTTGTCTACAGGTCTTGGTTGGTGTGACGATCCCAAGCGCGGCGAATACAATCGCCTTGTTCACCTGCCGTTTAGCGGCAGCCACGAAAAACTTTGGCGGGATGACGCTCTTTACGACCTGATTTTGGTGATTAGCCATAATGATCACCCGCCTATGGCTGGCATGGGCAGTGCCATTTTTATTCATGTAGCTGCAGAACAGTTTCAGCCGACTGAAGGTTGTATTGCCATGGCGCAACCCGCTTTGCTGTCCGTATTGAGGATGATCAGGCCTGATGATCGGCTTCATGTTGGCTGGTTGTAGTCGCGCTCACCAAAAACTGCAGTACCGACACGAATATCTGTAGCGCCCATGGCGGCTGCCAGCGCATAGTCACTGCTCATACCCATGGAAAGTCCCTGAAGTCCCTCTCGTTTTGCAAGCTTCTTCAAAAGTGCGAAGTGAAGGGATGGGTCATCGTCCGCAGGCGGAATACACATCAGGCCGACAACCATAAGCCCCAGGTCCTTGCATGCCTGATGCAATTCCGGAAGGTCCACCGTCATAACCCCACCTTTTTGCGGTTCGGCCCCCGTGTTCACCTGCAAGTAAAGTGGAATGTTTTTTCCCTGTTTTTGCATCTCGCCCGCCAGCGCCCTGGCAAGTTTAATGCGATCAACAGATTGAATTTCGTCAAACAGATCAATAGCTTGTGACACCTTGTTTGTTTGCAGGCTGCCAATAAGCGAAAGCTGTACGTCAGGGTACTCTGATTTCAGCCCTGTCCATCTGCCCTGCGCTTCCTGTACACGGTTTTCACCGAAACTTCGATGCCCCGCTTCCAGCGCTGTGCGCACGCGCTCTTCCGGCTGCACCTTTGAAACCGCAATCAGACGTGGTGCCACCTTTGGCACGCCTGCATGTGAACACATACGGGCGATTTCCTGATCTATCTGCTCGATATTCTTGCCAATGTCAGCGGTCACGATTTTAGTCTCCGGATTTCCAAAGTCGTTTGGGTGCGCCTTTGCTATGTGCTAGGAAACGCTGATGGTCAAGCCTGTGATACTAAAAGTTCCAACCGCAATACCCAGAGCGCATGGTTATAGACTTCGTGCCCACGCAGGCGCCGACCGTCTGGTACTCATCACTGATATGGATCGTATACCCGATCCTTTTTCCGCCGTTTCCGCGCTACCGCCAGGGTCTGTTGTGATTTTACGAGACTACCACCACCCGCGCAGGGCTGCGCTTGCGCATGCCCTGAGGCGTGTCTGTCGTCAGGCGGGCTGTTGGTTTCTGGTGGCCGGGGACATCAGGTTTGCTCGTAAGGTCAGAGCTGACGGTCTTCATGTGCCAGAGTATCAATTGTTCAGTAAGGGTTTTAACAGGGCTGGTTTTCGGTTTGTCAGTGCGGCGTGCCATTCCAGAAAAGCACTGGCCGCAGCGGTGTCGCGGGGCATTGATCTGGCTCTTGTTTCGCCCCTGTTCGAAACTGCAAGCCATCCGGGACAGAAGCCGCTTGGCGTCCACAGGTTTTCGCGCATGACTGCGAATTTGCCAATAGCTATCGCTGCCCTCGGGGGCATCAATTTCGAAACTGCCGGGGCACTTCGTGGATTGAAACTAAGCGGTGTTGCCGGGATAAGTGGAATTGCGTTTTAGAAACGCAGGCGACCGCCAAGGAAAATCATCTGCGACCTGTCGCCGTCTTCAGATGTCGAGAAATAGTTGCTGCCATAATCATAGTAACGGACACCGCCGGTAAACCCGACTTTGTCGGTCAGGCGGTAGCTTGCGCCAAGCTCATAGGAGATGATGTTGCGGGCGTCATTTTCAATGCCATACAAATCTGAGCCTTCTGTGTATTCACTCATTGCAATCCGTGCGGACCATGTTGTTGCCTGATAGGACAGGCCAGCTTCAAATCCTTCAAGCTGTCTGGCAAACAAGCCGCTTTGGCGCATCAGGGACGCATCCACACCAAAGCCTGAATACCCAAGAGAAACGCCAGCTCTATATAGTGTTTCTGCCTGTCCTGCATCTGCAAAACCCGTGGTCGCAGAAAGTCCGTCAATGGACAGTCGATATTGGCTTTCCAGTGCAATTTCGAAGCCGCGGTCACTGCCCTCGCCCGGCTTGTCGCCACCAAAGCTCAAGCCGATTCGGGAGGTTGCTCCAAACAAGTCATGTGTATAGGTTCCGCGAACAGTGCCTGTTGGCGCCAAAAGCGAGGAAAAATCAGGCCTGTCGGTCAGGTCATCTGGTGAATTGTTAAGTCTGGGCCGCGAATCATTAAGCGAAAGAAAACCGGTTTCTTTTTTAAGACCTTCTTCACCAAGGCTCAAATCCAGGCCTCTAAGCTTGTCTGCCTTGGTTGGTTCAGCACTGGCCCGTTGTTTTGCAATTTGCTGCGCAATAAAGGCATCAAGGCTTTGCAGGAACCCGCTTGACTCAAAACGGGTTTTATCATCGGCAGCCGAAGCAACCGATACACATGCAATCGCAAGTGCTGATAAACCGTATTTCGTCAACTTATTCATCGTCTGCTGCCACCGTGTCCCATTACTCTGGTCGCAAAAACCCTACCCCTAAGGTATGGATACTTTATTAAAGTGTGCAAGTCCTTCCGACAATTTTGCGGCAGGATGTGGCCTTGCCGCCACTATTCGACCACTTTTCGGGCTGGTCAGCGCCACTTCTGGTCGCTATAAGGCGCAATTGAATAAAAGCTGACAGGTTTTTTTCGATTAAACCACAGCAGTTAAGTTTTAGAGAGCGGGACCCAGCATGATTCGATTTGCGCGAGCGGCAGCAACAATAACCCTCGGCATGATGCTTACAGCATGCAGTATATTTGGTGGAGGCAATGACCAAAAAAGCCTAGGGCCGATTACAACCGCGATTGGTGTTAATGGCTATCTCTGGTCCGCGACACTCGATACACTGGCCTTCATGCCAATCGATAACGCCTACCCCAGTTCTGCTGCAATCATTACCGACTGGTATTCAACGGCAGATGCGCCGGACGAACGCGTTAAGGTGGCGGTGTATTTTCGCTCGGAACAACTTCGGTCTGACGGTGTAAAAGTTAACGTAATCCGGCAGGAACGCAGTAACAACAATTGGGTTACAGTACCCGTTCAGGCGTCTACTGCGCTTCAGATTGAGGAAGCAATTCTGTCTCGTGCCCGTGTTCTAAAAATTGAAGCCGATAACTAGACCTTCAGTAAACCGCCCCTTTAAAAGAGGGAATCTAATAAAATGCGCGCGCAGGGAACACCTCCCTTAGGTCGCTCGCCGTTGTTCAAGTGATTCGAGAGACGATCATGTCACGTTACAATGCAAAAGCTACCGAAGCGAAATGGCAGAAAACCTGGGCCGAAAACAAGACCTTCAAAACCGAAACGGTTTCTGACAAACCCAAATATTATGTGCTGGAGATGTTCCCCTATCCATCAGGGCGGGTGCATGTTGGCCATGTAAGAAACTATACGATGGGCGATGTGGTTGCCCGCTATCGCCGTGCTCAGGGTTTTGAGGTGATGCATCCCATGGGCTGGGATGCGTTTGGTATGCCGGCGGAAAATGCTGCGATGGAACGCAAAGTCCATCCCGCAGACTGGACCTACGACAATATCGCCAACATGCGGGAGCAGTTGAAACACGTTGGTCTTGCCATCGACTGGGACCGTGAGTTTGCAACCTGCGACCCGGAATATTACGGCCAGGAACAGCAGATTTTTATCGACTTCTACAATGCTGGCCTCGTGTACCGGAAAGAGAGCTGGGTCAACTGGGACCCGGTTGACAATACGGTTCTTGCCAACGAGCAGGTAATCGACGGCAAGGGTTGGCGGTCTGGCGCTGAGGTGGAGCGCCGCCAGCTTTCCCAGTGGTTCCTGAAAATCACAGATTTTGCTGACGAATTGCTGGAAGGGCTTAGCACCCTTGAGCGCTGGCCAGACAAGGTTCGCCTGATGCAGGAGAACTGGATTGGCAGGTCTGAAGGCCTGAAATTCGACTTTGATGTTGTTGATGCGCCTGAAGGCATAGTGCCAAAAATACCTGTTTATACGACCCGGCCTGATACAATCTTCGGCGCAAGTTTTTGTGCAATTTCAGCCGATCATCCGCTCGCGGCGCAGCTCGCACAAGACAACCCCGAGGTTGCAGCCTTCGTCGAGGAGTGCCGGCAAACAGGTACCACCGAGGAAGCGATCGAAAAGGCGGAAAAAAAGGGTTTCGATACCGGTTTGAAAGTTTATCACCCTTTTGACCGAAGCTGGACCATGCCGGTTTACATCGCAAACTTTGTATTGATGGATTATGGCACGGGCGCCATTTTTGCCTGTCCTGCCGGTGACCAGCGCGATCTTGATTTTGCGCGCAAATATGATCTGCCCGTGTTGCCGATTGTTTTGCCCGCGGACAGCGATCCCGAGACATTCGAGATTGGCGACGAGGCCTATGTTGGGCCGGGCACCATGTATAACTCCCGCTTCCTTGATGGCATGGATATTGACGCAGCCAAAGCGGCAGTGATTGACCGCGCAGAAGAGGAAGGCTGGGGTGAGCGCACAGTTAACTTCCGATTGCGCGATTGGGGGGTATCCCGCCAACGTTATTGGGGCACGCCTATCCCGTTTGTTCATTGTGACGATTGTGGTGTTGTGCCGGTTAAACCTGAAAACCTTCCCGTCAAGTTGCCAGATGACGTTTCATTTGAAACACCGGGCAACCCGCTGGAGCATCACCCCACGTGGAAAAATACCGAGTGTCCTTCCTGTGGAAAGCCCGCTCGCCGCGAAACCGACACCATGGACACCTTTGTTGACAGCAGCTGGTATTTTCTCCGGTTCTGCTCTCCGGATGCTGATGAGCCATTTGACACCAAGACGGTTAATGAGTGGATGCCGGTGAACCAGTATATCGGCGGCGTGGAACACGCGATTCTTCACCTTTTGTACGCACGCTTCTTCACCCGTGCGCTGAAAAAGGTTGGGCGCACATCGATTGAGGAACCATTTGAGGGCCTGTTTACACAGGGCATGGTTAATCATGTCACTTACAAGGACAGCGGCGGTGAGTGGGTCTTCCCGGAAGATGTTCGAAAGAAGGAAGACGGTACCCTTGTTCGCAGTGATAATGGTCTGACAGTCAGTGAAGGCCGAATTGAGAAAATGTCCAAGTCCAAGCGTAACGTGGTAGACCCGGACGATATTATTGATCAGTACGGCGCTGATACAGCTCGCTGGTTTGTGCTTTCTGATAGCCCGCCAGAGCGCGATCTCTTGTGGACCGAAGCGGGCATTGAAGGTGCCTGGCGATTTGTGCAGCGTATCTACCGAATGGTGGAAAACCCCGTTGTTGCTCTTGCGCCGGTGGGTGCGGAGATGCCTGACATGCTTTCTGACAATGCGACAAGCCTCAGAAAAGCGACACACAAAACAATCAAGGGCGTAACCGCAGATATTGAAAACCTCCATTTCAACAAAGCCGTTGCTCGACTGTATGAATTCGCCAATGCAATCAGTGCTGCAACAGAAGGTGTAGGCATCGCCGAAGCCATGCGCGAAGCGACAGAAGTTCTGGTGTTGATGGTTGGTCCGGCAATGCCGCACCTGGCGGAAGAGATGTGGGCGCGCCTTGGACATTCGTCTCTGGTGGCAGACACGGCCTGGCCACAAGCGATTGAAGCGCTCACTGTCGATGCGACGGTTAAGATGGCCGTGCAGGTCAATGGTAAGGTGCGTGACACCATCGAAGTTGCTAAAGAGCTCGATAAAAAAGCTGTGGAAGATATTGCATTGGCACGGCCTGCTGTGCAGAAGTTCACAGACGGTAATACGATCCGTAAAGTGATTGTTGTTCCTGGTCGTATCGTTAACATCGTGGCGAACTGATGAAATTTCTTGCTGTCATTCCCCTTCTGTTTTTATCCGCATGCGGTTTTCAGCCGCTCTATGAGGCAGGAGGGTCTTCGACTGCAATGCAGGCGCACCTTGCAAGTGTAGAAGTTGGCCCCATTGCCGACCGGCTTGGTCAGGTTATGCGCAACCGCCTGGTGTCGCGGTTGAACGCTGGCGCGCGCGCGGAATACCGGCTGGATGTTGTTTTGGAACAAACAAGCGAAACATACGGCATTCGCCCTGACACCGCGGCAACACAGGAACAGTTGACGCTGGTTGCCAACATGCGGTTGGTTTCATTGTCTGACGGTGAGCCGGTGTTGGAACAGTCTTTCCGCGCCCGCACATCTTTCGATCTCGTTCTTTCGGATTTTGCTACCGTTTCGCAGCGGGAAGACTCGGCCCAGAGGCTGGCCCTGGATCTGGCCGAGCGTATTCATCGCCGTGTCGCCCTGCACTTTGCGCAGGACGCGGCTGATGAAGGTGTTGAGGTCGATGAAGGTTAGTCCGCGCGACATTGCCTCCTTTCTGAAAAGCGTTCCGGTAAATGCGCGTGCCGTTCTGGTTTATGGCCGTGACGACGGGCTTGTGCGGGAACGGGCACAAACCGTTGGCAAACAGATTGCTGAAGACTTGTCTGACCCGTTTCAGGTGGTCCGTCTGGGTCCTGAGGCGGTCAAGGGAAACCCCTCCATTTTACTCGACGAAATCGCTGCAATCTCGATGATGGGCGGCAGGCGGCTTGTTCGTCTTGAGGGTGCAGGCCCAGAGTCGGCTGACGCTGTTAAGCTGGTTCTTGATAGCGATCAGGGTGACGGGCTTCTGGTAATTACCGGCGGTGACCTGAAACCGACGTCTGCGCTGAGGAAGGCCTGTGAGGCCGCGAAAAATGCCTATGCTATTGCCTGTTATGAAGACAGCGCGCAGGATTTGTTCGGGCTGGTGCAATCGACATTGTCGAGTGCGGGCCTTGGTGCCAGCCAGGATGCCGTGAGCTATCTGGTTGATAATCTGGGTGGTGACCGCATGGTCTCTCGCTCGGAGCTGGACAAACTGGTTCTTTATATGGGGGACGAGGGTGGCCAGGTTACACTTGAAGACGCAAAAGCGTGCGTTGGTGATACGGCGGCCCTTGGGCTTAACCAGATTGCCGAGGCCGTTACCGCCGGCAACATGAAAAATCTGGAAAAGTTTCTGGAGCGCGCGTGGACTTCAGGCGAAAACGCAATCGCAATCCTGCGGACGCTGCAAAACCGGCTCATGCGACTGCACCTTGCCCGCGGATATGTAGAATCCGGCATGAATCCGATGGAAGCGGTGAACAAGCTCCGTCCGCCAGTTTTTTTTGCAGAGAAAGACAAGTTTGCTCGTGAAGTAAACGGGTGGTCATCTTCGAAACTGGAGCAAGCACTCAACATTCTCATAGAGGCCGAGCTTGATTGCAAAACCACGGGCAACCCGGCGGATGTGATTTGCGCTCGTGCGCTTCTCAGGCTCGCCAAAGCCGTTCGGTAGAATGTGGACTAGCTTCGTAGCTTGTGAACAAATGCCAGCAAGACGCTGATCGGGATACCCAGCATTACAACCGTTGATCCCATCACGGTGAACTGGGTGAAGGGGTGCATGAACATTGCCTTGTCGGCCTCCAGCTCTGCGACCATGCGCTCATATTCCGGGCCTGATTGCACGGGTAGTTGCGAAATATAATAATTATAATAGGTATCCAGGAATTCCGGGTTAATCACGGTGGAATAGGCCACATTGTAAAGGCCGAAAATTACGCCTGCGACCAGTGACGCCATTGTACCAACCAAAACCCTCTGCCACAGGGTGGTGGCTATATCACCGTTGGTTTTTTCCAGCTCCTGCATCGCCAGATACAGCACAGCCAGGCTGACCACCATGGCCGCATAACCAAAGACCTCTGCAATATCAAAATGAGAAGGATCCGTAGTCGGGTAAAGGATATGAGATGCCAGAAGAAAAGCCATCATTATGGCTCCGCTAATACCACCCCATTTTAATGCTAGTTTTC
The DNA here is from genome assembly GCA_947503625.1 of uncultured Kordiimonas sp. Lineage (GTDB taxonomy): Bacteria > Pseudomonadota > Alphaproteobacteria > Sphingomonadales > Kordiimonadaceae > Kordiimonas. Next base: position 608,263 of record CANNEK010000002.1, read on the forward strand.
CCATGTCGAAGCTCCTGTTGCCTGCGGTGCGTCCTTTTTGCGACTGTTTGAGCCCGATGTCTTCACCCATTCGGGTGATTGCAGGCGCTAAGCCACTATTTTCAGCAGTTTGGCTTCTGCCGCTGCCTGGGTTCGATTGCTGACACCCAACTTGGCATTGATGTTTTTCAGGTGGGTTTTCACCGTATTCTGCGTGATATTCAGCTGGTCCGCGATTTCAGCGTTGGTGTAGCCGTGGCACATGAACAAGAGCACATCAAGCTCGCGGTCACTGAAGTCACCGCGATTGACGATCTGCAGTTCCGGCTGCGATTCCACTGTATTTTTTGTCTGTTGTTGGAAGCGGTAGGCGATAAAAATACCAAGTCCCAGGGACAGAAGAGCAACCAGGCCAATATAGGCATCGAGGTCTGTCAGGCGCGTGACATATGACCGCTTGGCAGTTTCAACCATCACCAGAAATAGTGCTAACAAACCGCCATATCGCAGTATTGTCGATCTCATACCTGATCACCTGTTGTCCGCGAGGCTTCAGCAACTGGTAAGTCCAATGCCACCGGATAATGATCGAAAAAAGCCTCGATGCCCAACGAAATGTTACTGACATGTAGTTGGGTGTTAACGAGGGACTGAAAAAGTGCCGTGCAGTTTTCTATAGTCAGTTGGGCTGAGGCCAAGGCGCTTCTCGAATACCTGAATTAGGTGCTGGGCGTTTGAAAAACCGCTCAGCACCGCGACCTGTTTGAGGGGGGCGCTCCTTCGCTCCAATATCGTGCGTGCGATATCGAGCCGCAGGGATTCGATGTATCGAGCCGGTGTTTTGCCGGTTACAGATACAAATTTTCTGTGAAAAGTGCGGGCGCTCATGCATGCGTGGCGCGCACAGTCTGCAACAGCAATCGGGTCAGACAGGTTGTCGGATATCCATTGAAGGGTCGCAGCCAGAGGGCCGTCCGCCTTTGCTTGCCCTTCGAGAAGCGGACTGAACTGAGACTGGTTGCCGGGGCGGTGCGCATAAACCACGAGCCGTCGTGCGATTGCGATTGCGACATGGGGCCCGCAATCTTCTGCGACCAGCGCAAGGCACATGTCGATGCCTGTTGTAACCCCGGCAGAGGTCCAGACGTTGCCGTCCCGAACATAGATCGAATCGCCGTCAACCTCCACATGCGGGTACAGCTGCGCAAGCGGTTCTGTGCCTTGCCAGTGTGTGGCCACGCGCTTCCCGTCAACAAGCCCCGCAGCAGCAAGCGCAAAAACACCGGTACATACCGAAGTAATTCTTCTGGCTGTTTGCGCACATTCACGGAGCCACAGCCTGAAACCGGTGTCTGATGAGATGCGGTTCAAGGCGGCTGACTGGCCTCCAACGACGATCAGCGTGTCAATCCCGGCAGGGTTTATGTCCTGAAACGGTTTTGTTTCAAGGGCCAGGCCGCTTGATGTTTGCGTGCGGGTCCCGTCGAGACTGGCAACGGTTATTTGATAACGAACATCGCTCTTCTCATCGTTTGCCGAGGCAAAAACCTGAAACGGCCCTGCAATATCAAGAAGCTGTGCATCATTATACGCAACAATCACGATGTTTTTCGGGGCCATCTGCATCTCCGTAAATGGCAGTAAAACAAACTAATATGACATTTACGCCATCACTTCAAGATCGTAGCCTTGCGCCAGCATCAAAGGAGGAAATGATGGCAGTGCATATTGGCTTGGTTTTATATCCCGATCTTACGCAGCTGGATCTCAGCGGGCCCTTCGAGGTGTTTTCCCGTATGCCGGGAGCCGAGGTCCATCTTGTTTGGAAGTCTCTTGAACCGGTTCGGGCAGATACTGGCCTTCAGCTCCTGCCGACAACGAGGATGGCGGACTGTCCGCAGTTTGATGTCATTTGCGTGCCCGGTGGCCCCGGCCAGATTGACCTGATGGAAGATGCAACGTTACTGGATTTCCTGCTTAGTCAGGCTCGGGAGGCCAAGTTTGTTACATCGGTTTGCACGGGCTCTCTCATTCTCGGTGCAGCAGGTCTTCTCGAAGGTTACAAGGCGTCCACATATTGGGCCTGTACGGACCTGCTGCAAAAATATGGTGCCATTTACGAACCGGGCCGCGTGGTCAAGGACCGAAATCGTATCACCGGTGGCGGTGTCACCGCGGGTATTGATTTCGCGCTGACTGTCGTTGCAGAACTCGCGGGTGAGCAGGTAGCAAAAATGATCCAACTCTCGATCGAATACAACCCCGCGCCGCCGTTCAGTTGTGGCCATCCAGATGTGGCTGACCCGCACATTGTCGAGGCAATGCGCGCGCTGATGAGCGACCGACTGGAAGCACGGCAGTTGCAAGCCGCCACGAAAAGCCAAAACAAGGCCGAAGCTGCTGATTAAGTTCGAGGGCTCATTGTGAGATAGCCGTATGCAAAATCCGCAACTTCCTCGACAAAGTCCTGATCTGACAGGTTTTCGGTCCAGGCACCGGTTTGTTTTTTAAACAGCCCGCGCTCGATAAAGATATTGTTAAAATAGTATGCCAGCATTGCCGCAGCCTTATCCTTGTCGTTGTGGGTTATTTCCGCTGCATAAAGAGCGATGATGGCTTGCATCGCGACCAGCAGGGCGGATTCAAATTGATCGCCTTCCGTGCCCAGCAGGTCAAGGTGGCTGCGGCCATGCAGATAGATGGCACGCATTAAATGGTTTTGTTGTTGCAACTGCCGCCAGCCAGCGCCAGCAATCCTGTGCAGGGCCTGCCTAAGTGTACATTTTTCTATATCTGCCCGGGCACCCGGCGACGCGGACCACTCCCGAAGGCGCTCCAGATAAAGGTCAATCAACACAGGGATAAAGCCCTGTTTTTTATCGAATCGACGGTAAACTGACGCCGGGGACACGCCCGCCGTTGCAGCAATTTCAGCGACACTGATGTCTGCAAAATCTTTGGTTTCGAGCAATTTCTCCAGTGCTTTCAATAAACTGTCCCGGGTTTGTTTTGACCGGCTCTGATGGGTTTTTTTTGCGCCTTGACTCACAGTATCGGGTTCCATATGTAAATGTAAATTACGTTTACAAAATAATGATAATGATCAATAAAATCAACAAAAAACAACTCAAAGGACAATTAATGGAACCGTTAAATCTGCATTTTTTCGATTATCTTATGCTGTTGGTTGTAAGTGTCCTGTTGCCGGTTCGCGGGTATTTCGAGACAGGAAAATTGAAGGACAGTCTGGTAGCTGGCAACAGAACAGCACTTAGTGCCAGCTATAGGGAAACCATTGCCACGCTGTGGATTGTTACCGCCGGTGTTTTTCTGATCTGGTACTGGCAGGGACGCTCACTCGAAAGCCTCGGCTTGGTGGCAGAGATGACGTTTGAGTTTATCGCTGGGTGCGCAGGTGTCGCCCTTCTCAGTCTCTTGCTGTTTTTTCAGGTTTATCAGGCAAAAACAAACCCGAAAGCCGCCTGGTCGCTGTTGCAGCAATTGGACAGCGAACCGGCTGTACTCGGCATTATGCCCGCAACCGCTGGCGAGTATTGCCTGTACAAGATTGTTTCGGTTACAGCCGGGATAACAGAAGAGATCATCTATCGTGGCTATTTTATCTGGCTGTTTGGTCTATGGTTTTCGCCGTGGCTGGCCGCTGGTCTGTCGCTGCTGGTTTTTGTCGCGGGGCACCTCTATCAGCGCTCCATCAGATCGTTGCTCCGTGTGGCGGGCGTGGGTGCGGTTTTAACGCTGGCTTATGTGTTATCCGGCTCGCTTTTGCCGGCGATTGTCCTTCACATTGCTGTAGACATTACCAGTGGTGCAACGATCTGGCATGCGCGGCGGGCGACGGGCCTGGCTCAAAACTCTTGAAGCACATGCCCCGACAAAAAAACCCGGCCTTTTAGGGGCCGGGTTTAAACTTTTACCAGCATGGCTGGAAACGTCTCGAAAAATATATTGGTGGCGTTTTAGTTCAGGTTAATCGGTGCCGGCTCGTCACCGTTTCCGCCTGCAGGTGCTGCGCCGGCTGCTTCCTGAGCCTGCTGTTGCTGGAACAGCGCATCAAAATTGATTGGCTCCAGCAGCAGAGGCGGAAAACCGCCATCCCTTGTTGCGTCAGCAATAATGCGACGGGCAAACGGGAACATCATTGTTGGAGCCTGAACAAGCAAGAACGGCTTCATGGTCTCTTCCTGAACATTGCGAATGCCAAAAAGCGTGCCATAGGAAAGCTCGGCAACAAATGCGACCTGACGCTCGCCATTTTCCCCGACATTTTCCGCCTTTGCAGAAATCTTCAGGTCAACTTCATACATTTCCTCGTTCATCTTGCGAACACCAACGTTGACGTTGACATCAATAGCCGGTTTAGCGTTTGCAGAATTCTGCATGCTTGCAGGAGCGTTCGGGTTTTCGAACGAGAGATCCTTAACATATTGCGCCAGAACGCCGGCTTGCGGTGCATTGCCGTCGCCAGTTGTTGGCCCACCTACAGGCGTTTGCGCGTTATCAAATTCGTTATCAGCCATTTTCACACTCTCAAATAGATCAACTGGTAATATGTGCCTTCGAAGCCGTTACCTGAATTCGGAAACTGTCGTCCGGCAAATTTGGAGCGAGGGCTAGCATGCTTTCGGTCTCGGAACAACCGTCAAATAGGCAGACAGGCGGGTATTGGGGCGTGTGTCAGCCTTTTTCAGGGTCCTTTGGTTCTGTTTCGTTTTTTTCGTCAACCTCGCTGACTTCGATCGCGTCTGCGACACTCTTTATATCAGTATCCATGCTGGTTGTTGGCTCATCATCATTCATTTCAGCGAAGTCACCATCAATAATAATGCTGGCCTTACCGCTTTCACTGTAGCGGCTGTATCTGAAATTGCGTGTGCTTTTTGCTGCTGCACCTGCAATACCGGCTCGCCCCAGAGCCAGACGGATTGGTGGCACCAGCAGCAGGGCGCCGATAAAGTCGGTCAGAAAGCCTGGAAAAAACAGGCATATCCCGGCGACGAGCAAAAAGAAGCCGTGAACAATAGGTTCAACTATGGTTTCTCCTTTCGCAGCGGCTGTTTGCAGGTCAGCCACGACTTTCAGGCCTTGCATTCGTATGAGCGACAGGCCCACACCCGCGGTGAGCAGGCAAAGCGCAATGGTGGCAAGTGCACCAATATCACTGCCAATTTCAATGAGGACACTGAGTTCCAGAAGAGGAACGCCAACAAAAATTATCAAGAAAAGCCAACCCATACTTAACGTGCCTCGTCAAAAAGAGCGCTGTCTATGGCTGTGTTTGCCAGGCAACCAGCTTGAAACAGTGCATAAATCTAGTCCACTACAAACCTTGTTCTTTGTGTGGAAACCTCTTATCTATAAGGGAAGGAAAGCGCACGAATTCAAGGTTGAATGCTTGAGGTCAATAAACTGAACTTCAGGTAAATGGTGGTCGTCTTGGGGCAAATCCAGATAATCTTCAGATTGGATCGCGCTGTACAGGATTGAATTTGGGGCAAACCCCATAAAACGACAGCGTTGTTAACGAGCGAAAAAGTAATGTTAGATATTTTTTTACTGGCCATGGTTGCCGCATTTATTGCCCTCAGACTCAGGTCCGAATTGGGCAAGAAAACAGGCAATGAACCGCCACCACCAGCGGCGGGCCGCACACCCTATGCTGACGATAGTGCACAAACAATCGACGCGGACGCCGTCGAAATTCAGCAAACTGCCGAGGTTATTGATCTGGTGCAGGACCCCGAAGTTCGTGCGGGGTTGAACGAAATCCGCCGCGCGGACAGTTATTTCGATGCCAGCCAGTTCCTTGAAGGTGCCGGAAGCGCGTATCAGATGGTGCTGGAGGCTTTCTGGGCTGGTGACAAGGACGCGTTGAAGAATTTTCTCGATGAAACGGTACTCAGTCAGTTTAGCGCGGCAATCGATCAGCGCCTGGAAGATGGGCTGACCCTGGAAAACCGAATTCTTGACGTCACAAATGCAGAAATTATCGGCGCAGACCTGGTCAGGAAGCAGGCAGAAATCACGGTTTCTTTCACCGCAGAAATTATTGCTGTAACGCGTGATGCGGACGGTGTTGTTGTGGACGGTGATGTTTCAGATGCGGTTGAGCTGGAAGACAAATGGACATTTGCTCGCGATACCAAATCGCGTGATCCAAGCTGGACCCTGATCGCGACACGCGCGGGCTAGAGTTTTCATGCAGGTCAAGACCATCATAGGGTTGGCGCTGCTACTACTCGTGTTGCCCGCCTTGCTGATTGCGTTTGTTTTTGTAAAGCCACCAAGAATTGGTCTGGACTTTGAGAGTGTGGCATTTTCAGATTTGCCAGGGTGGCAATCTGCCGACGTTTGGAACGCGCGCCCTGCTCTTCTCAAATCTTGTGAAAAACTTGTCACACTGCCGAACAACCGACGCCTTCCGGGTGCCGAGATCGGCGGCGTTGTGGCGGACTGGCGTGAGGGGTGCTCGGCAATTCAGGATGCGCAAACAGCTGACAGTTTGCGAGAGGCGCTTACTCTTTTTTTTCAGCCTCTTGAAGTTTCCATAGAGGGCGAAACCGAAGGATTGTTCACGGGCTATTATGAAGCTCTGTTGCGCGGTAGCCTGACAAGGTCAGAGCGCTTCAACACTCCTTTGTATGCGCGACCACCGGAGCTTGTGATGGTGGATCTGGGTCAGTTCCGGGATGACCTGAAAGGCCGCCGTGTTGCTGGTGTTGTCGACAATGGGCGTTTGTTGCCTTATCCAAACCGGGCTGCCATCGAAAACGGGGTGCTGAAAGGCCGGTCGCTTGAGGTTTTGTGGGTCGATAGTCCGGTGGATGCTTATTTTCTGCATGTCCAGGGGTCCGGTCGGGCTCAGATGCCTGATGGCAGCTTTCTTGGTATCGGATATGCGGCTCAAAACGGCCATGCCAATCAATTGATCGGTCGTTATCTGATAGAAACAGGCGAGATACCGCGGGAAAAAATGTCGGGCCAGGCCATTCGGAAATGGCTCGCGGCAAACCCCGACAAGGTTCAGGATGTTTTGAACACTGACCCATCCTTTGTATTTTTCCGCGAGCTGCAAAATGGTGATGGGCCGTATGGTTCGGCGAATGTGTCATTAACGCCCGGTCACTCGCTTGCAGTGGATCGTTCTCATTTACCGTTGCACGCACCGGTCTGGCTTAGTGCAAGCCACCCTGATCCCGCTGCTTCGGACGCTGCAGACCTTCCGTTCAATCGGTTAATGGTCGCACAGGACACGGGGGGCGCGATCTCCGGTGAAATTCGAGGTGATGTCTTCTGGGGCTTTGGTAAGGACGCCGAAGAAATTGCAGGGCGCATGGCGAACCGGGGCCGGTATTGGCTGATCTTACCGAAGGCGCTGGCGGCCCGTGCTGTCGGAGAGGGGTTGTGAGCAGGAAGCGTCCCTCTTTAAAACAGACCGCTTCAACCCCTTCCCTTAACGCCCGTGATCGTGCTGTTTGGGACGCTGTGACAAAAAGCGTTACCCCCCTGGGAGAGCGGCCGGAAGTACCGCCCCCGCCCAAGGCGCCTCGGGCACGCATAATCAGGGATGACGGACTTCCAAGCGACTGGTACGCCGGTTCATCACCCGCGCCGACCACACGTGTCGACCGCAAAACCCGCAGAAACCTTGCTAAAGGCCGACAGGAGTTTGATCGCTCAATCGATCTGCACGGCATGACGCAGGACCATGCTTTCAATGCTCTTAAAAGCGTCATTGAAGGATGTGTCCGTCGCGGCGACAAGGCACTCCTGGTCGTCACGGGAAAAGGAGGCGCCCGTTTCTCACAACTGACGGCACCGCCGGTTGCTTATCGCACCCGGGATGCTTTTGACCAGCATGGCGGGGTGTTAAAGCGCATGGTGCCTCTGTGGCTTTCAGGTCCTGATTTAAAATCGTTTGTTCATTCATATGGTCCGGCCGCGCAGGAGCATGGCGGTGAAGGTGCCTTGTATGTGATTTTGCGACGAAGGCCCTCGGGCAGTAAAGGGTCTCGAAAATGATGACCTTTGGCGAAAAAGTAAGACGTCTGCGGGCAAAAAAAGGAGTTAATCAGGCGCAAATGGCGGCTGAACTTGGTGTTTCTGCAGCGTATCTGTCCGCTCTCGAGCATGGGAAAAAGGGTGCGCCGTCGTGGGCCATGGCTCAAAAAATCGTCCAGTACTTTGGTTTGATATGGGATGAAGCTGAGGACCTGCTTTTACTGGCGCATCTTTCGCGGCGACGTGTAACACTTGACACGCAGGGCCTCAAACCAAAAGCAATAAGAACAGCGAACCTTCTCGCTCGGCGGATAGGTCATTTGTCCGAGGAAGAACTGGATGGTTTACTCGCCGTTCTTGATATAGACGCTGCGAAAGATACCTGAGCATTGATCAGCCCAGAACTTTCTTTCTCAGCGCCTCACCGGACCAGGCTTTGGCCCCGCCGGCCTCAGCCTGTTTCACCAGCTCCACAATGGCCTTGTTGATTGGCGCGGCTTTACCGTTTGCTTCAGCAAGACGAACAACCTCACCATTCAGATAGTCAATTTCGGTTGGTCTTCCAGCGGAAAAATCGTCCGCCATCGAAGAGCGTGCGTGCTTGTCTACCTTCTGTAGCCGGAGACCGATGGTGTTGAAAATAAAGTTGGGCGCACCAACAAATGTTGGTAACCACTTTGGCGGAAAAGCAGAAACCTTTGCAGGTTTGATACCGGTTGTTTCAAGAGTGATCAGTGCTTCTTTGATGCAGGCTGAAAGTACGCGCCGGAAGTTTCTATCAGACAATTCTTCATAAAGTGTGATCCCTGAGAGTGCGTTCAGCGCATTATTGAGGTTCAGCAGCAACTTCCCCCAGGCAACGGCCACCATATCGTCCATCAGCATCAGATCGGCGGGGCTGTCTTTTGTCGCCGAGACAATAGCCTGAAGCGCCGGATGGTTTTCTGCCATCAATACGCCGAGTGTTCCTTTGTGCCAGCGCGCTGCATCCATCGCGACCACATTGAAGGGTACCATTCCGGCCAAAACTGCCTGGTCCGGTAACAAGGTGCGCAAGGTCTCAACATTGCTGATGCCGTTTTGCAGGCTTAGTACAATGGTTCCCTTTTTCGCATGGTCTCTTATTTCGGTGGCGGCGCGTTCGGTTCCGGTACTTTTGACCGTCAGCGCGATGATATCAGCGTCCGCCAAAGCAGCAGGGCTGCTTGCAAAAGCAACACCACCGGGTTCGATGATTTCCGAGAACCCCTCATAGTCGGTGACCTTCAAACCATGGGTATTGATCCTGTCACCAATATAGTCCCGACCAACAAGCGTGACATCCAGTCCTCGGGAAGCCCACACACCGCCAACAAAACAGCCAATAGACCCGGCGCCGTGAATTGCAATTTTTGTCATATCTATTGTTCCCTGACTGCGTGCCTGACGCCCGCTCGGAGCGTGCGCGGCGCCTGATGATTGTCATTAAACCCAAATATGGCCGACTGCAACGGCGGCAGACTTGCCGACCCCTGTGCCGGTTGACCCTTATTTGCAGTCACCGTATCTTTCCATCACTGTTTGAAAACGGATGAACGGGCTCAAAGTCCCACTGAAGAGGTATCATGAAGTACAAGGTAAACGTAGATTTGATTATCGCTCTTGCCGCAATGTTAACAGCGGTGGTTGCGGTGGTTGTTGCCGTTGTGCAAACAAATATCATGCGAGAAGAAGCCGAAGTTGAACGGCAGCACGTCAGGTTGTCTGTGATGCCGTCAATCGGGCTTTATTTTAGCAATGGCCAAGGCGACAACGGCAGGCCGTTCATTCAGATCAACATTGTCAACGAAGGCCTGGGGCCTGCGATTATCGAAGATTTTTCAATCACATATAATGGCGATGCGATGCAGCATCAGCGTCACTGGATCGAGTCGGTCGCTGGCGGAGCCGAACAATTGGGGCAGTTAACCCCAGCGCCCGAAATCAACAACAGCTATTCTGGCCGGGGCCGCATTGTGCCCGCAGGCGGTACGCTTAACCCGATTTATGTTTCACACGAAACTCTGGCCGAATCGATTGGTGAGGCGCTCAGAGACACCAAATTCGAGATCTGTGTTTGCTCTTTCTACGGTGACTGCCAGAGGTTGCTCGATCTTGGTCCAATGCCCGAGCCGGTTGCAACATGCGAAAATTACCAGACAGCTGACGTTCTTAAAGACAGGTTTGAGTAGCAGGACCAGTTTCAATTTTCCTGTTTGACCAATTGATACGACTGCGACAGGAAATATGTTCTTGTTTTGTTCGTATCGTGTGATAGAGTCTTCATCACACCAATAAAAAGATTTGTGGCAGGTCGAGGATGCTTTTCACATGGTTGCAACCATCGAGACAGTTGCTTTTGAAGGCATAGAGGCCCGGCGAGTGGAAGTGCAGGTCCTGATCGCAAATGGCCTGCCAAGCTTCACTATTGTTGGCTTGCCTGACAAGGCTGTTACCGAAGCCCGCGAACGCGTTCGTGCCGCCCTGTCGGCTCTGGGACTGTCCCTTCCCCCGAAACGCATTACGGTTAATCTTTCGCCGGCGGACCGCCCCAAGGAAGGCAGCCACTATGATCTGCCGATTGCCGTGGCCATTCTTGTGGCAATGGATGTTATCCCCGCAGATAGCGTTTCAGACACTGTGATAATGGGTGAATTGGGGCTTGATGGCACGATCCGCGCTGTGTCGGGTGTTTTGCCTGCCGCCATTTATGCCAGCGCCGCTGAAATGGCTTTTGTATGTCCGGCGGAGACCGGCCCGGAGGCCGCCTGGGCGGGCGGTACAACTGTCATGGCGCCTGCCAGCCTTCTTGCGTTGATGAACCATTTGAAGGGAACACAGGTTCTTGGCAACCCGGAGCCTGTTCTGGCACAAGAGCATGTATCCTGCATTGATCTTGCTGATGTTAAAGGCCAGGAAACGGCGAAACGCGCCCTCGAGATTGCGGCTGCTGGCGGGCACACGCTGATGATGATCGGACCGCCGGGGTCGGGCAAATCCATGCTGGCAGCGCGCATGCCCTCTATTTTGCCACCACTGTTGCCAGAGGAAGCGCTGGAAGTCAGTATGATCGCATCGGTTGCCGGGCAATTGCCCGGCGGCGCCATTAGCAGGACACGGCCGATGCGCACACCGCATCATTCTGCCAGCCAGCCAGCACTTATTGGCGGTGGTGCGCGTGCTAACCCGGGTGAAGTGTCGCTTGCGCATAATGGTGTATTGTTTCTTGACGAATTGCCCGAGTTTTCCCGTGGCTGCCTCGAGGCACTGCGCCAGCCACTTGAAACCGGGGAAGCCGTTATCGCCCGGGCGCAAGTTCATGTCACTTATCCTGCCGGTTTTCAGCTAGTTGCTGCGATGAACCCATGCCGTTGTGGCTATCTTGCCGACGAAGCCCGGTCCTGCAACCGTGCACCCCTTTGTGGTGCAGATTATCAGGCAAAGATATCCGGCCCTTTGTATGACCGGATGGATCTTTTTGTCGAAGTGCCAGCACTTTCCGCTCACGACATGACCAAACCGCCGGCCGCGGAAACTTCTGCAGTCGTTGCCGGGCGTGTTGATCGGGCGCGAGTGCGCCAGAAAAACCGGTTTGATGCGATAGCCGGCGGCGAAACCCTGCGGGTCAATGCCCAGGCCAATGGTAAGCTGCTGGAGAAAATTGCACCTTTGGACGCAGATGCGCAGGCGTTGCTGACGCGTGCAGCTGATGGATACAGGCTTTCGGCGCGTGCCTATCACCGCGTGTTGAAAGTTGCCCGTACCATCGCTGACTTGGCGGGTGACGATATAATCGCCGCAGCCCATATTGCCGAAGCTCTGAGTTACCGGCGCATCGATGTACGCCAAGCGTTGAAAAGAACCGGTTGAAGATACGGTTACCGCCCTGAACAGTTTTGTGTTTGCAAGAAATGAGTTATAGGGTCTGTCCAGCTTCACAACGGCGAAAGGACGGCTATGGCACTGGTACCCGAATCCCTGACGCTATTCATTTTCTGGCTTCTGGTTGGTACAAGTTTTTTTGGTTCGTTTATTTCAACGGCAGCAGGCATAGGCGGTGGTGTTACCATGCTCGCTGTGATGGCGCAGGTTATGCCGCCATTGGCTCTTATCCCCGTTCATGGCCTTGTGCAGCTCGGTTCCAATGTCAGTCGTATGTCCATTATGTTCCGGAACATTGACTGGCGGTTTCTGGCATGGTTTTTCCTCGGTGGTTTGGTGGGGGCTGCGGTTGGTGTCAAGGTGGTTACCGCCCTGCCAACAACCGTTCTGCAGGCTGTACTCGCGCTGTTCATCCTCTATTCTATCTGGGGGCCGATGCCGGCAAGAGCCCGTGCTTCCCGCGCAGGTCTGATCATTGGAGGCGGTGTAACCACGCTGGCCAGCATGTTCATTGGTGCCAGCGGCCCGCTGGCGATGGTTATCGTGAAAGGCTACAACTATGACCGTTTCACCAAGGTTGGTACCTTCTCTGGCGTAATGGTGGTTCAGCATGGGTTGAAGGGTATCGTGTTTGGTATTGCCGGCTTTGCGTTCGCGCCGTACCTGCCGCTTGTTGCCTTCATGGTGGGCGCGGGATTTCTTGGTACCATTGTAGGCAAGCAGGTCCTGTTAAAGCAGAATGAAAATCATTTTGGTAAAATGCTTGATTTTGTGCTGACGCTGTTGGCGCTCCGGCTCTTGTGGCAGGCTGGTCAGAATTTCTATACAGGCTAGCGACATGATGTTTCAGTTCACCTTAGCCGATGTTCTTGCGTTGGTCGCCGGTGTTTGTGGGTGTTTCCTAACAGCGCTTCTGGCGACATCCGGAAAAGCCAAGATCAATTGGCTGGCCGGGTTTACCGGCATATTTGCTGCAGCGATGTTGATGACGGCGATCAAGAGCCAGACCGACAATCCTTTACTTTTTAGGGCTATAAGCTGGTTCTCATTTTTGAACTACGCGGCTGGGCCATGCCTGTTTCTTTACACGCAATTTGCGATAGGAAAAAAACCCGGAGCGCTCAGCCAGCATTTTTTATTGGCACTTGCAGTTGCCATATCCTCTCCTTTTGTGCCAGCTTTCATGCTCGGTATGCTTCACTATTTGCTGGTCACTCAGATGTCGGCCTATCTGATTATGATCCTGTTGGCATTGCGCGGTCGGCACTTCAGTCTGAAGCAACGCTACTCGAACCTTCAAGGCGTTGATCTTGGCTGGCTGCAAATGATCAGTTGGTGGCTTTTGGTACTTGTGATTGCAGATGTGGCGTTGTTTCCGCTGTTGACCATCGTTGGTGCAGAAACCGGGCAAGTGCAGACCGTTTTCAATTTTTGCGTTACGTTTTACATTATTTGGCTGAGCAAAAGTGCTCTTGGTCAATTGTTTCCGTCATCGCAGGAAAAGAGGCGACCCGCCTATGAAAGGTCCGGGCTGGATGACGAGAGCATGGAGGTGTTGGGCGCGGCGCTAGTTGAGGCAGTGGATCATGGCAAGCTATACACGAACCCAACCTTGACACTACGGGAACTTGCCAACGAGGCGGGAATGGCACCCCACACTGTTTCCGAGGTGTTGAACAGGTCGGTCGGTCAAAGTTTTTACGAATTTATCAATCGTCGACGGGTCGAGGAAGCCAAGGCGCTTTTGACAGGCACCGGTGGCACCATTCTGGACATTGCTTTTGCCGCAGGATTCAATAACAAGGTTTCCTTCAACAAAGCTTTCAAGGAATATGAAGGCATAACACCAAGCGTGTTCAGGAAACTGAATCACAATTAATTGGTAAATGTCGTTCGGTGTTAACGACATGGAGCCTCATAGCCTGCACTCCGGAGCCTCAATCAACCGGGGTAACACCATGATCAAAAAATATGGCACTGCTGCTTTTCTGTTCCTTACCTGTGCGGTCACCGCTTTTGCCCAAGACTCTAAAAACAATATTGAGACGGCAGAAGCATTTTTAACGGCTCTCGAGCAAGGTCGGCCGGAATCGGTTGCAGATCTGATGCACGATGAAATTTGGTTTGAAGACCCCACGTGGGGAGCGGAACGCCGAGGCAAAGAGGCTGTTTTAAAAGCCTACAAGGGTTACACGGGCGGCGTGCATGATCTGATGCGCCAACGGGTCAAAGGCTACGAAAGTAACAACACTGTTGTTTTGGAGTATGTTTTTTCTGTCAGGCTGGATGTTCATGGTGACGGCAACCCGGAGGGGTTTGTGCCTATGATGGGTAATGGGATCCGCATCATTGGTTTCCGGGACGGGAAAGTCGTCCGGCATACCGACCTTTCAGATTATACGCAGTTGAAGGCAAAGATTGCAGAAGCCAAAGCGCAGCAACCTTGATATTTTTTCAGGGGTGTGAGGCTATCACCACCGAGCTGGTCTCAGCGCCGAGACTGTGCCCTGCGCGCATCAGTTCAACAGAGGCAGACCAGCGCCCTTCGGTAAAACCATCTGACGGTTGGCGCAGACCGGCAAACGCCTGAACGCGCTGGCGACCGGTTGCCTGCTTAATACTCTTGTTAACCCTTATACGTCCGTTCGGGTCCATCAGCCTGATACGCCATTCGTCGCCTTCAAGGGCATGAAAACCACGCGCCTGCACAATAAGGGCTGGGCTGTCGGCTGGTAGAGTTGTTGCCTGTGGGTCCCACATGGTCTTGTGGGTACGGCGCGCCGTGTCGATGACCGGCGGTAGAACAGCTGCTTCCTGATATTTTAGCGTATTTTTCCATAAGGCTGTACCAGTCGTTGCTATCATCTGGCAGCTGTTGTCTTCAAATATGCCACTATCAAAAGGGTCGATATCGCGTGTTTTTGTCGCCTGGGACTGCGGTGCTCTGACCATAAAGTGCAGATGGGGAAACTCTGTTTCCCCGGAAAGGCCGATTTGAGCTATAGGGTCGCCTGCGCGGACAAAATCGCCTTGTTTGACCAACAGGCTGTCTTGTTTCAGGTGGCAATATTGTGTTTGCCACCCTCCTTCGTGCATGAGGATGATGGCATTGCCACATTCCCTGCCTTTGATGCGCGCCCTGTCCTCCTCTGATAGCAGCGGCCGGTCCGGCATACCGTTTCGAAGGCGAAATACTGTTCCGGGCGAGGCCGCAAGAACCGTCATGCCGCGGTTCATCACATCCATGTCTGCAACGGCAATGTCCGTGCCCTTGTGCTGGTTTTGGGTGCGTAGGCCACATTGGTGGTCAAACTGCTTTTTTCCGCTGCCGCGGTCCATATAGCGGGCAATCCAGCAGGTTTCGCCGAGCGCGCAGTTCACAGGCCATTGCAGTTCAAGTGGTGAAGTTTCCCGGGCTGCTGCGCCTTCCGGGCCAATGAAAACAAGTGCCGTGAAGGCCGCACAGAGGGCGCTTTTGAAACATCGAAGTGGTCTTGCTTTTCGATATTTCATCAGGTTTCCCTTGTGGCTATGGTTTCGGGCGTGCCGCTTTTTCGTCATGGCCCGAGAGGCCTTCGCGGTTCGCAAGTTCGGCGGCAACATCGTCAAGCGACAGACCTTCAGCTTCCAGAAGCACCATCAGGTGAAACAACAGGTCAGCGGATTCTTTCACCAGTTCGACCCTGTCCCCGGCAGCAACGGCCATCGCAGTTTCTACCGCTTCTTCGCCTACCTTTTGGGCAATTTTACGGCTGCCCTTTGCATAAAGGCTGGCGACATAACTCTTTTCGCTGTCCGCCTGTTTCCTGGCGCGCAGCGTTTGTTCCAGTTTATCCAGAATATCGGAGGTAGATTTCATCATACCGTCTCCCGCACAGCCACCCCGGCCCTGCGCATGTGGGCTTTGGCTTCAGCGATGGTATAGTCTCCGAAGTGAAAAATCGAGGCCGCAAGAACAGCAGACGCATGTCCTTGTGTTACCCCTTCGGTTAAATGTTCCAGTGTACCCACGCCACCAGACGCGATGACCGGGACAGAAATGCTGTCGGCAATGGCGCGTGTAAGCGTGATGTCGAAACCTTCCCGGGTGCCATCCCGGTCCATGCTGGTCAGCAGAATTTCACCTGCGCCAAGGCTGGCCGCTTGCTGTGAATAGGCAACCGCATCAATCCCGGTGGCAGTGCGGCCGCCGTGAGTGAACACTTCCCACTTGCCGGGTGAAACCTGTTTGGCGTCCACGGCGACAACAATACACTGGGAGCCAAATTTTTCGGCAAGCTCACTGATCACCGGCGGGTTTTTCACCGCTGCTGTCATCAGGGAAACCTTGTCAGCGCCGGCGAGCAAAAGCTTGCGCACATCGTCTGCACCGCGCACGCCGCCGCCGACAGTCAATGGCATAAAGCATTGCTCTGCCGTACGCTGTACGACGTCCAGCAATATATCCCGCTTGTCTGAACTTGCAGTGATATCAAGGAACGTAAGTTCGTCGGCGCCCGCAGCATCATACACCCGCGCTTGCTCCACGGGGTCACCTGCGTCAATGAGGTCGACGAAGTTAACTCCCTTAACGACGCGCCCGTCTTTCACGTCAAGGCAGGGGATAATGCGGGACTTGAGCATCAGGAACCTCCGGCTGCGAGAGCGAGCGCTGCATTTAAATCCATGCCACCATCATAAATGGCGCGCCCCGTGATCACCCCTTCAAGGGTTCCCGCTGCGACCACACGTTCAATGTCCGAGAGGTCCTTAACGCCGCCCGATGCAATAACAGGAATTGAAACTGCGGACGCCAGTTCGCTGGAGGCTTCTGCGTTTACACCGGTTAGCGTGCCGTCACGGTCGATGTCCGTATGGATGATTGCGGCAATACCCGCATCTTCAAATTTCTGCGCCAGTTCAATTACACCCAACTCACTTGCTTCTGCCCAGCCTTCGACCGCAACCTTGCCGCCTTTGGCATCAATGCCAACGGCTATTTTGCCAGGGAACAGGCGGCAGGCCTCTTTGACGAGCTCCGGGTTCTTCACTGCCAGCGTGCCCAAAATCAGGCGCGAGAGGCCCTTGTCGAGCCAGCGTTCCATGGTGGCGATGTCGCGTATGCCGCCACCCAGCTGCACAGGCACATCAACGGCATTGAGGATTGCGTCAACGGCAGACCCGTTTACCGGTTCGCCTGCGAAGGCGCCGTTCAGGTCTACCATATGCAACCACTTGCAGCCCGCGTCCACGAAGGCTTTTGCCTGTGCCGCAGGGTTGTCGCTGAAAACCGTTGCCGCGTCCATGTCTCCTTTGAAAAGCCGGACACAGTTGCCGTCCTTGAGGTCAATTGCAGGGTACAGTGTGATCATGGTCGCCACTCCAAAAAGGCAGTGATAAGTTTCAGGCCAACCGCCTGGCTTTTTTCCGGATGAAACTGGGTGCCGACCATATTGTCACGGCCAACAATTGCCGTTACATGCCCACCGTAGTTTGCGAAACCCAGTAGCGCCGCTTCGTCAGCCAGCTCCATCTGGTAACTATGAACAAAATAGGCGTGATCGTCTGCCGCAACGACATGAGAAACAGGATGCGCGCTGCCGCGGGCTGTTAATTCGATGGTGTTCCATCCCATATGGGGGATTTTGAGATCAGGGTCTGAAGGCGTTAGGGCCTTTACCGCTCCGTCGATCCAGCCAAGGCCTTCGTGCACGCCGTGCTCGAACCCCTGTTTTGCCATCAGGTGCATACCGACACAAATGCCAAAAAACGGTTTTGCCTGACGCAGGACGGCGTGCTCAAGCGCATCAACCATGCCGTCGAGTGCACGCAGGCCCTGAGCACAATCGCCAAAAGCACCAACACCGGGAAGCACGATGCGGTCTGCACGGCCAACAACACCCGGGTCGCTGGTGACAACCACTTCAACGGGTAACGCCGCATCGCTTGCGGCGCGCGCGAACGCTTTTTCCGCTGATCGCAGGTTTCCCGAGCCATAGTCGATAATGGCAACGGTTTCAGGCATAACGGTCTCCCGAGGTGTTAAAGACTACCGCCAAGCGTGCCTTTGGTGGAAGGAACCGCGTCAGCCTTGCGGGGATCAATTGTTGTTGCCTCTCGCAGTGACCGGGCCGTCGCTTTGAAGCAGCTTTCTATAATATGATGGCTGTTGACGCCGTAGAGGTTTTCCACATGCAGTGTCATTCCGGCGGCGAATGCAAAAGCGCGGAAAAACTCTTCAAAAAGCTCGGTGTCCATTTCGCCGATTTTCTCGCGCGGGAATTTAACGTTCCAAACCAGGAACGGGCGCCCGGAAATGTCCATCGCGGCCCGGGACAAGGTTTCGTCCATCGGAATATAGGTGGACGCATAGCGCGTGATACCCTTGAGGTCGCCGAGCGCTTTCTTGATCGCCATACCGATAACGATGCCACAGTCTTCCGTTGTGTGGTGCCCATCAATATGCAGGTCGCCTTTGGCGCGCACTTTCAGGTCCATCAGGGAATGACGCGACAGCTGCTCAAGCATATGATCAAGAAACCCGATGCCGGTTTCAACGTCATACTGGCCCGTCCCGTCGATGTTCAATTCGACGGAAATCTGGGTTTCTTTTGTTTTGCGTTCCACTGCTGCTGTACGCATGATGGTGCTCCGTAATCACTTTTTTTGTGCGTGCGTTTTTCATCGCGCCCCTGCTAATACGCAAGTTTCTTGGGCTCTGCGAGCATTTTCTTGACTGTTCCCGATGAAAACCCTGTGAAAAACATGGTTTTTAACAAGGGGACAGTCCACCAGCTTGCATCAGGTGCGCAGAGTTCATATATGCTGCTGACGTGATCTATCGAGAACTTCATAGGAAAACCAAGTCATGACAACCATTTGCAGTGTGCGCAAGAAGGGCTCCGTTGTTATCGCAGGCGACGGTCAGGTGTCCGCTGGCGATACAGTAATGAAGGCCAATACCCGCAAAGTGCGGCATCTGGCAGGTGGCAAGGTCATTGCCGGCTTTGCCGGTGCGACCGCAGATGCTTTTACCTTGTTCGAGCGCCTTGAGGCCAAACTGGAGCGCCATCCCGGGCAACTGGCGCGCGCATGTGTCGAACTTGCCAAGGACTGGCGCACCGACAAATATCTGAAGCAATTGCAGGCCATGCTGATTGTTGTGGATAAGGACACAAGTCTGGTGGTAACCGGCAACGGCGATGTGATTGAGCCCGAGCACGGGGTAGTGGCGATTGGCTCCGGCGGCAATTTTGCCCTGGCCGCAGCGCGTGCCTTGTATGACCTTGACCTGACCGCTGAAGAGATTGCCCGCAAGGCGATGGCGATCGCCGCAGATATCTGTGTTTATACAAACCATGAAGTTGTTCTTGAGACCATGGATGCAGACGCCGCACCCGCCAGTAAAGACACTTGAGTTAGGAGTATCCCATGACCAGCTTTTCCCCCCGCGAGATCGTCTCGGAGCTTGACCGATATATCATTGGCCAGTCGGACGCCAAGCGCGCTGTTGCTGTTGCCCTGAGAAACCGGTGGCGCCGCCAGCAACTGGAAGGCGACATGCGTGAAGAGGTTCTGCCAAAAAACATTTTGATGATTGGTCCCACTGGTGTGGGTAAAACCGAAATCTCCCGTCGGCTTGCCAAACTGGCGGAAGCGCCTTTTATCAAGGTGGAAGCCACCAAATTTACTGAAGTGGGCTACGTGGGGCGTGACGTGGAGCAAATCATCCGCGACTTGGTCGAAAGCGCTATCCTGATGGTGAAGGAAAAGAAGCGCGCTGAAGTGGCGGCAAAAGCCGAACTGCATGCGGAAGAGCGTGTCATAGAGGCACTTGTGGGTGAAAATGCCGGAGATGCCACGCGTCAGAAATTCTGCAAAATGTTGCGTGAAGGCGAGCTGGCTGAAAAAGAAATTGAACTGGATGTTGCTGACACATCAAGCCCTTTCCCGCAGTTTGATATTCCCGGGATGCCCGGCGCCAGTATGGGTATGGTGAACCTTGGTGACATGTTCGGGAAGGCCATGGGCGGCCGCACCGTGAAGAAAAAACTGACTGTAGCCGAAGCTTATGAGGTTCTGATGGCCGAGGAAGCAGACAAGCTTGTAGATGAAGAAGTTTCGGCCCGGGAAGCCATAAGCCTTGTGGAGCAAAGTGGCATCGTCTTTCTGGACGAGGTTGATAAAATTTGCGCGCGTCAGGATGTACGTGGCGGTGATGTGAGCCGCGAAGGTGTTCAGCGCGATTTGCTGCCGCTGATCGAAGGCACCACCGTATCAACTAAACATGGTGCCGTGAAAACTGACCATATTCTGTTTATCGCGTCCGGCGCTTTCCATCTGGCCAAGCCATCCGACTTGTTGCCGGAGCTGCAGGGCCGCTTGCCAATCAGGGTGGAACTCCGCGATCTGAAGGAAGAAGATTTTCGCCGCATCCTAACTGAACCAGACTTTAGCCTGATCCGCCAATATGTTGCGCTTCTTGGCACTGAGGAAGTCGAACTGGACTTCACAGAGGACGGTATCAACGAGCTTGCCAAAGTTTCAGCTCATTTTAACGAAACGGTCGAGAACATTGGTGCCCGCCGCCTGCATACGGTGCTTGAGAAAGTACTGGAGGAAATTTCCTTTACCGCCAGCGACAAAAGTGGAACCAAAGTTACGGTTGATGCCGAGTTTGTGCGCACGCATATTGGTGAACTTGCGAAAGACAGCGATTTGTCCAAATTCATTCTATAGCTCGGAGAAACAGATATGCGCGGTTTGTTCATCGGATTACTGATGGTATTGGGAACTGTGCATGGTCAGGCAGCTGAGATAACCGGGGACTATGTAAGAGCAATCACTCACACAATAAGGGTGCCTGTTGGCGGGTCTCTTGAAGAAGGGTTGGCGCTCTCGAACGAATGGCGTCAGAAAGTGCTCGATAAAAACCCGCATATGGCAAGCATCACGTATCTGGGCCGTGCGGTGAGTGACAGCGAGTACAAGTTGCTGGTTCTATACGAATATACATCCGCTGATGCGGCATCCAAGGCTGGCCGGATGATTGGTGAGATCATGGCGGGTGCTTGGCCGGGTGACGATGGAGCGCAGGCGTTTCTTGACAGGCTGAACCGCTATATAAACCCTGCAGAGAATGTATCCCATCGCTACGCAACGATACCGCGCGATTGATTCAACGCAATGACGGTATCAGTTCCTGCTTTTAGGAGCAGGTCTGGGCAAACTTATAGAGGGGCCGTCATGCAGCACAAAAACATTATTGGCAGGATTGCCTACACATCAAAAAAACCGGAAATGCTGGATCAGCCCAGAGGCCACGAAACCTTTCACATCACAAAACACGGTGATGGCAAGAAAACCATCCGCGCGCACTGCGAGATAGAAGAGCCAGCACCTACGGTAATGCGTGATATCATCTATAGCTGCGATGAAAACTATGCGCCGATGGATTGTCATGTTCGCCTGACGGTAGGCGACGAATTCATGGGCTCGGGCTGGTTTTTATTCAGGGACGGTGCGATAGAGTGCGAGAGCTTCGGGCCTGATACCGGTCGGTTGAGCCAGGTGCGTGATACAGGCGGTGGGTTTGATTTGTTTGGCACACACCCGATTGTAGCTGACGCTTTTAATTGCCGCGTTCTTGATATTTCCAAAGGTCCGACATCCCGAAAAATCAGATGTTTTGTCCCCTCGCCGGACCACCGGGGTGCAACACCGCCCATGGTGGCGGAAGTCTCGATTTTTCTTTCCTATGTTGGCGAGGAAGACATCACTGTTCCTGCCGGGACGTTCAAGTGCCGTCATTTCCAGTTCAGCGACACTGAAGGCGAGGGAATGGGCGGCAAGCAACATCCTGCCTATGATGTGTGGGTAACAGCCGACGAGGACTATCTGTTCATTCGTGGCGGCGTTGGTGGTTACATGCAAACCTGGTACGAGCTGGTTGAGCTGACCCGCGACTGATCGCTTGCATGCCGGTTTTTCAGTTGGCACTATCACTATTCTTTTAGCTGATCAGAGGACCGGCAATGGCCTACGACCCGAATAATATTTTCGCGAAAATCCTGCGCGGCGAAATTCCCTGCAACAAGGTTTATGAAGACGAGCACGCGCTTGCGTTCCATGACATCAACCCGCAGGCACCTGTTCATGTTCTAGTGATCCCAAAGGGCGACTATGTCTCTATGGCGGACTTTACAGCAAACGCTCCCGACGCGTTGGTGACTGGATTCATGAGGGCCGTGGGTAAGGTGGCGGATGAACTGGGGCTTGTTGAACCCGGGTACCGCACGCTTGCCAACGCTGGGGAACACGCGCACCAGGAAGTGCCGCATTTGCATATTCATGTTTTTGGCGGGCATCCCCTTGGGCCAATGCTGGACAGTCGGTTTTCAACCTGATTTTGGCGCGCGTTGCGCTAGTCGCCCGAAAGCTCTCTGGCTTCGTCTTCCAGCAAGATGGGAATCCCGTCTCGAATGGGGAAAGCGAGGCCCGCTTTTGGGCTGACAAGCTCCTGCGCCTCGGCGTCATACTCGAGTGTGCTGCGGGTCACAGGGCAAACAAGAATTTCCAGAAACTGGCGCGCGGTTCGGGAAGACCTTTCGTCGTGTTTTGACATGGCGGATGTATCCTCAGTGCAGGTTTGATGGTTGTTTTGCGCCGTCTTCAATGAGAGCCATTTTCAAAAGTGTTTCCAGCATGTTGCCCCGGTCCGTTACGGTGTCGGCTTCCAGAAGCGCCTGTTTTTCAGGTGCTCCCATCGGGATGATCATCGACAAGGTGTTGACAAGAACGTCGTCGGGTGCCTCCGCAATCGCGTCAAAATCTGCGTCCAGGCCTTTTTGCTCCAGGTATCCTGAGAGTGTTGCCAGCAATTTACGCCGATCCACGATGGCCTTGTGGGGTGCCGGGCTCACGTCCCCAAACCTTGTCCAGTCTACATGTGCCTGACGGTAAGGGGTGGTGGTTGATAGTTCGCTTGAAACCTCAAACCGGGCAATTCCTCTCAGCCTGATAGCAAACTGGTTCTTGCCGGTTTCGACCAGGTCATCGATTTTGCCGACACCGCCGACGTTATAGAGTTCCGGTTCCGGGTCTTCACTTTCGCGTACCTTGGGCTGGATCATGCCAATCAGCCCGTTTGATGTCACAGCGTCCCGTATCATCTGTAGATATCGCGGTTCAAATATATTGAGCGGCAAATTGTTGCCGGGGATGAGGATCACACCGGTTAGTGGGAATACCGGAATGACGGCTGGAAGAGGAGGTGTGGAGGGGGGAGGGGATTCCATCTTTTCTCACTAACTAAACAATACCGATGACAGGCGCCTGCGGTATTTTAAGGTAAACGGGTCGGTATGGCCTGCAGCCTCGAACAACTTCAGCAGTTGCTGTCGCGCTGCATCTTCATTCCATTCGCGGTCCCGCATAATAATTGCCAACAGTGATTCTGCAGCCGCATCCATATCGCCGGATGCCTGATGGGCCAGCGAAAGATCATAGCGCGCCTGATAATCCAGCGGGTCTGCTTCAATGGCAGCAAGCAATGGTGCAATATCGCCAGCACTTTCCGCTTGCTTCAAGAGGTCCATATTGATTTCCAGCCGGGAAATCCGCTCCTTGAGTTTCGGGTCCTCGCGGGCCTCGTCGTCAAGCATGGCCATGATTTCCCGGGTCTGATCGACCTCATCAAGCTTCAGCGCCGCTTCAGCCATGCCAACAAGTGCACCACCATGACCGGGCGCGTGTCCCAAAATCTGTTGGTATATCTGTGCAGCTTGCATGTGTTCACCAGAAGCCAGCAGCTCATCAGCCTGTTCCAGCGCTGCTGTTACCGGGTCACTACCGGTGCCGGCACCCCCTGCCAGTGCAACCTGCTTGTCCACAAATGCTTTCAGTTGGGAGGGCGGTACAGCGCCCTGGAACGCATCTACAGGCTGACCCTGCCAGAAGGCCATCACGGTTGGGAGGCTTTGAATTCTAAGCTGACCGCAGAGTTCCTGGTTTTGATCGGCATTGACCTTGGCAAGCCCAATCGCACCATTTGCCGCTTTAACAGCAGCTTCAAGCGCCGGCATCAATTGTTTGCAGGGTCCACACCAGTCCGCCCAGAAGTCCACCAGAACCGGGCGGCTCATGGAGGCTTCAACCACGTCTTTGCCGAACGTCTGCATGGTGGTTTCGGTGACAAGCGCGCTGGTTCCGTCCGCTGCTGATGGATCTGCGCCGCCTGGTATCATCTGGTCCATAAATATCTACTCACAAACTTGGGCCGGTTGCTAAGGGGTGATGTCTTTGGCAAGCATACCGGCTGAATTTGAGCTGCGCCAGAGCACAATCAACTATATTTCCCAAAATACCGGTTTCAGGTTTGCAGATTAATGATTTGAGGGTCAAAGCCGCATGCTTTGATAAATTTGACCAGGTTTTGCGGCGCAATGGCTGTTGTTGCTGCATTGTGGAGCGGATGGAAGCACACTGTATTGCAGGACATGAGCGTTTCATCCAGAACGACTTTGATTACGGGCTGGTCTGGTTGATGCACCCTGTAAGCATTGAACAAAGCAAAGGGAGTAACAGATCCGGGTTCGACACCCAGAAATACCATCAGGCGCTCGGGACTTGCGAACGACAAGCGCCCCATATCAATGGTGGAGGACAGGTCTTTGAGGTTGATGGTCTGATCTTCGCCAGCAACGACCAGCGCGTGTTTCTTTTTCTTGTCGCGTACAAAAAGATTTTTGCTGTGGCCCATACTGGCCGCGTTTGGAAGCCTGTTTCGTATGGCTTGAGCTT
Organism: uncultured Kordiimonas sp.; assembly: GCA_947503625.1. Classification (GTDB taxonomy): domain Bacteria; phylum Pseudomonadota; class Alphaproteobacteria; order Sphingomonadales; family Kordiimonadaceae; genus Kordiimonas. Next base: position 632,941 of record CANNEK010000002.1, read on the forward strand.
CTTCAACGGTGAAAACGGCCGGGTGACTGTAGGTTTGGTGGGGGATATCCAGACTGTCCAGGAATGCAAAAAGATCGGATTCTGTTGCGGGTGATTCCATTACTCTCTCAGTGGCCTTTCGGTGTTCAAAGGGTGGTTCCTGAGTAAAAATACAATATTTTCGGTCCGTTACGCCAAATTTTTTCAAAAATGAAAATAACTGTTGCATTGAAAAAGCGGCTGACTATTATCCCGCCACGCACGCAGAAATGCGTGCGGCCCCTATACGTTATTGAGCGGGCGTAGCTCAGGGGTAGAGCATAACCTTGCCAAGGTTAGGGTCGTGAGTTCGAATCTCATCGCCCGCTCCATTAAAAAGCCGGTTCCTTTGGGGCCGGCTTTTTGATTTTCATTGGCTTCTAGCCTGTTTTTCCGAGCTTCATGTTCATACGTTTCCCTATCCGGCGCGGCATACCTGTCCCCAAAACAGACCTTCTATACAAAATTTATACGGGTATCGCTGCTATTCCATACAGAGAACAAACAGTTTTTCGTCATAAAAATGGCCAATACAGGCTGAGCGAGAGACATATGCGTAAAAGAGTTTTGATTGGCGACCAGGTACCTTATTTTTCCTGTCCATCCAGCAACAGGAAGAACTTCAGTTTCAGCACCGCAGCTGGTCGCTACATCGTATTGTGTTTCTATGGCTCGACGAGCATTGCCAAAAACAAGGGAGTGATAGATTTCATTTCAGGCAATGCTCGTCGCTTTTTTGACGATAAAAACGTGGCATTTTTCGGCGTCACAGTTGACAAGGAAGACAGAACTTCACGCCGCGTAAAACAAAAATTGCCGGGCATTCGCTTTTTCTGGGATTTTGATTACGCAGTTAGCTTGCAGTATGGCGCTATGCAAGAAGACGCCATTAAAGAAAACGGTATGGTTACGTACCGTTCTTTCACCCTGATACTTGACCCCAATATGCGTGTTATCGCGGACATTCCGCTTGATGATCTGGAACGACACAACACAAGCCTTGTCGAGATTCTGGATAAACTGTTGCCAATCGACCAATATGCTGGCGTACCCATGATCGCACCTGTTCTTATTGTGCCTAATGTGCTCGAAACGGCGTTGTGCAGAGAGCTTATAGAATTATACGAAACACATGGGGGGCGGGATTCGGGTACCATGGTGGAAAAAGACGGCTATACCATTGGAAAAATTGATCATTCCTTCAAACGCCGGTCCGACTATCTGGTAGATGACGCCGCACTCAAAACCAAGATCAGGCGGCGCATCATCAGGCGAATAGCACCACAGATTAAAAAAGCGTTCCAATTCGAGGTCAGCGCGGTGGAGAGGTATATTGTTGCTTGTTACGACGGCAAGAATTCCGGCTTTTTTCGGCCACACAGGGACAATACCACAAAGGGAACCGCGCACCGAAAGTTTGCATGTACAATCAATTTGAATGCAGAAGACTATGAAGGTGGTGAGCTCAGGTTTCCTGAGTTTGGGCCCAGAACCTATAAAGCGCCGACTGGGGGCGCTATTATATTTTCCTGTTCGTTATTGCATGAGGCAACACCGGTAATCGGCGGAACGCGCTACGCAACCTTGCCATTCCTTTATGACGAGTGCGGCGCGGTCGTGCGGCGTAAAAACCAGGCGTTTCTGTCTGACGCCGAAGCCGTGGTGATTGAGCATAGCGCCGGAAAAACACAAACACACTGACATCTCCCCAGACGTTTTGCCAATCTGTTATTTCTGGCTGGAAAGCCCACTGGAGTGATTACAGGCGGTTAGATTGCCGACGTGTGTTCCAGGCGGTACCCTATCCCGGGTTCGGTATGGATGTATTGATCAAGCATGCGGTCTTTCTCTATTTTTCTCCGCAACTGTCGAACGTAAACCCTTAGATACTGGTTGTCCTCACCGTAAGCATTGCCCCACAGCTCACGAACCAGTTGTTTGTGGGGTATTACTTTGCCGGCATTTTGTACCAGCACACTCAACAGATGATATTCTTTTGGTGTTAGCTTAATGCGCTCGCCTCTTAAAGAAACCTTGCGGGCAATAAGGTCCACCTCGAGGTCGCCAATGAAAAACGTAGTTTCCTCCTGGTGTTTGAGGACATGGTCGCGCAGTTGGGCTTTGATGCGAGCAACTAGTTCAGCCATGCCGAATGGTTTGGTGACATAGTCATTGGCCCCCAATTCAAAAGCCTCGACTTTTTCCTGCTCTTCTTTTCTTACCGACAATACTATGACAGGCACTTTGCTCCACCCTCGCAGAGTTTCCAGCACCTCGAAACCCGAGATGTCGGGCAAGCCGAGATCAAGTATGATCAGATCAGGTCTGTGTGTGGAAGCAATACCCAGACCCTCTTGTCCATTTGAGGCTTCGAGCATGATGTAATCGTTGGTCTTCAACCCGATTTTGAGAAAACGGCGAATTTCGATTTCATCGTCAACAACCAGAATTTTGGCACTAACCTTTCTCACGCAGTTTTTCCTCCTTGAAGCCATAGTTGTCAGATGCGACCGACAAATGATTAATTGGCAGTGTCATTCTGACAAGTGTGCCGTTCGGTCTGCTGCCCTTGTCGGGGTTGATACTGATGCCTCCCCCATGAGCTTCCATGATGCGGCGGGCAATCCAGAGGCCCAGGCCGGTTCCTGCATTTTTTTTGTCGGCTTGTCTCGCTCTGTGGAATTTATCAAAAACAATTTCCTCTTCACCTTCCGGCACACCGACTCCCTCGTCTTCAACTTCAATCGACAGCTCGTCTCCCCCACTGTGTTTGAAGATACTTATGGTGATATTGGTACCTTCCTTACTAAACTTTGCGGCATTATCGATTATGTTTCCAAGAGCAACATCAATGAGCTTTTCATCGCCGGAAAACGACAGGGACGGATCATCCTGATGTATAATAATAGTATGTCGCTTCAATCGCCGGGCCAAACGTTTCAGGGTTAAGTCCAGCACATCATCAAAAGCGACATTCTCACGTGCGATAATGAACTGTCCGTCTTCCAGTTTCGCTACTTCCAGAAGATTGTTGACATATCCCAGGAGTTTATCCGCTTCTGTTAGAACACTATCGTTCAGGTTTTTCCTATCTGTTTCATCCATGTTCTTGCCATAGGATTGCAAAGACGACATCGCTCCTATGATTGAAGACAACGGTGTCTTTAGGTCGTGTGAAACAGATGCCAGAATAGCGTTCCGAAGAGTTTCGCCCTGTCGTTTTATAACCTCCTGCTGTTTCTCCCGTTTGTATTTTTCACGTTCACTGATCACGTCCATCAAGTCCCGTTCCCGACGTTTCAATTTGACGGCAAGGTTTTTCGACATGCTGGCAATCCAGCTTACCAAAAGTGCAGCAACGATAAAGACACTGAACTTGATAAGGTTGTCGGCGTTGTTCGCGGCGTTGAAAAATGGCGGGACCAGGAACCAGTCATACAGCAAGCTGCATACAGTTGCTGCCAAAACGGCAGGTCCCTTTCCAAGCAGTATCGCCGACAAAAGAACCGCAACAATCAGAAAACCGCTGATATTCGAAAATTTCTCAATTGTCAGGTGTTCAAGGCCGTAAACTATACCCGTTGCGAAAGTGGCCAGAAGAAAAGCATAAAAGTAATCATGCCATGTTACCTGCTCTTTCAAAAAACGACTGCTGAAAAAACGCTGGGTAGGTGTTTGGCTTCGTTTTAGGTCGCTCATGCTTCTCTACATATCTGATACAAATATACCAAGTGGGATACGAGGGCCGTGCAATTCCGGGTTTCTTCAAAAGCCCGTAATGCGTGTCGATATCGCCAGGCAAGTATATCATTTAAAGTCGATTGTGTATGTTTGCTGATGCATGAAAAATGACAACAAGCTTAAAATATGTTGTTGTCCGGTCGCCAGCAACCAGAACGCGCTATTGAAGGTGTTTCTGTTTTTGCAGTTATTCGACCCTGCATATTTTGTGATGCAAAAGCCGATTCGCAAGAAAATGAAATTTCCTCACCTTTTTATACAACTCCCCACTCAACTGAAGGCGGGCCATGATCAGGAAAACGCGCATTAAGTGTGTTTGTACACTTAATGCGGAGCATTAGTGCCGATTTTTTCTTGATCTTTACGATTGATGGCATCAATTAACACTTTTTAAAGCCCTGGTCCCTATCCCCTCGTTGAAGGGGTCGAGTTATCTCCACATACGCTGGCAGGAGTTGAGCAATGCGTTGGAAGATAGCTGATTGGCCAATGATCGTGAAACTCGGGCTTGGCCCGCTAGTTGCGCTTGTCATGCTGGCCGTTGTATCGTGGATTGGGACATCTGGTCTGAATAGCCAGGTGAGCCAGCTCACGGAAGTTGTTGATATTAATCTGAAGGGCGGTGCCGAACTGTCCCGGCTCAAGGCCGACCTTTCGGCGGTGAACGGCGAATTGTATCGTATTGCTACGCTGCAAGCGGCGGAAGCGGAAGACCTAGACTTGATGTCCTCGATGGAAGCCCTGCGCGGGCGGGTCGATGCCATCATCACCGGATTGACTCAATACAAAACGATTTACATGCAGGGGTTGGACGCTGGCGGGATTGACCAGTCAGTGGAAGAGCTTGCTCAGTATCGAGACTCAATCGAAGTTATCGAGTCGATGCTTGAGATCGATTTCGGGAGCGCGGTGTCACTCATTCGCCCTTTCGAAGAGAATTATACAAAGCTGAGCGATAACCTCACTCAAATTGTAGATCAGGGTGTAATCGATTCCGAAGGCCGCGCCTTGAATGCGCAGGATGCAGCGGCATCAACTTCCGCTACATTCATAGGTGTGACGATTGGTGCAATTGTTGTCGTGCTTAGTCTTTCTGTGTTGATCATGTTGAATACCGTCAGATCAACAAATGCGATTGCTGCTGCCACTCAACGCCTTGCCGAGGGTAACAAAGATATCGATACCAGAAGCTTGCAGCGCCGCGACGAGCTGGGTGGCATTGTCAATTCTCTGGAATTCTTCAAAAAGGCCTTGATCCAAACTGAGACAATGCAACGCGAGCAAGAAGAAGCCCGGGTCCGGTCAGAGGAAGAAGAAAAAGCCCGCGAAGAAGAAAAGCGGGTGCGTGAAGAAGCCGCTGCAGCCGAATTGCAGCAAGAGCGGGAACGTGCTGAACAGGAGCGTCGGACAGCCCTTCTGAAGCTGGCTGACGATTTCGATGCAACAGTGAACAGCCTTGTGGGCAGTGCATCATCTTCGGTCGCCAATGTGCGCGACAGCGCTGGTGGTGTTTATGAACGCACCCAAAGTACGGTGGCTGGTTCAGGTGAGCTGGATAATCTGATCCAGAGCGTGTCGGGAAGTATGTCAACCGTATCTGCGGCAACCGAAGAATTGACATCGTCAATCTCCGAAATCAGCCGCCAGGTTCAGGAATCTGCGAATGTCGCTGGTGAAGCGGTTGAAGAAACACAGCGCACGACAAGATCAGTGGCCGACCTGTCCGAGGCGGCAAGCCGTATTGGCGAAGTGGTCAAGCTTATCAATGATATTGCCGAACAAACCAATCTGCTGGCCCTAAATGCGACTATCGAGGCAGCCCGTGCCGGAGAGGCAGGAAAGGGCTTTGCGGTTGTTGCGAGCGAGGTGAAGTCGCTTGCCAACCAGACTGCAAATGCAACGCAAGAGATTGCGGCGCAGGTAAACCAGATGCAAACTGTTACAAACAGTGTTGTGGACGCTACGTCTTCGATCAACCGCATCAACGAGCGGGTAAATGAGATTGCAGGCGAAATATCGATCGCTGTTGGTGAGCAGGGAAGTGCAACGACTGAAATTGCGCGTACCGTTCAGCAAGCCACGTCTGGCCTCAGCAGTATTGCGGACAACAGTACAACTGTTTCGTCCACCGCAGCGGAAAATGGGAAGTCTGCAGGTGAAATGGTTGATATCGCCCAATCATTGCAGGTCCAGTTTGAAGATCTGAGCACCGAAGTTAACAAGTTCGTCGCCAACATTCGTAGCGACTGAAAATTCAAAAATATATATCTGGAGAGGAAGAAATGAGAAAAATGCTCATTAACTGTGCGGTTGTGGGAATGACGATTACGTCATTGTTAGCCCCATCTACCGCCGCCATGGCAGAACCCACAAAAAAAGATGTGTTGGTTTCCAGTCGTGCACTGAACTTTATTAACCCAAAACCGTCTGGCACCGTGACAGCCGCAATTGTATTTGATCCTGCTGATGCGGCATCAAAAGCGGATGCCGATGCGCTGGCCGGGATTATCGGCAGCAGCCTCAAGGCAGGCAAAGTGACACTTTCTGCCAAGCTCGTGGAAGTCGGCAACATCGGAGATATTGCCGGTTCTGCTATTGCTTTCATTGCCGAGGGTACGGGTGCGCACCATGCGGCCATTGCTGCCGCTGCCGCTAACTCGGGTGTCCTTACGGCATCCATGGATCTTGACTGTGTCCGCAGTGGCAATTGCGCGCTGGGTGTCAGTACTGTCCCTAAAGTGGAAATTTTTGTGAACAAGGGTGCGGCCGGCGCGGTTGGCGTCGATTTCCTCCCGGCGTTCCTGATGATGGTTAAAGAAGTTTGATCGCGGCTGACTGCGCCATGGTTTCCCCGACCCTGACGCAACAATCGCTTTTTTGAAGGACTAGAATAAAATGAAAATGCTTAAAACTCTATTGGGTACAACAGCCATCATGATGGCCTCCAGTAATGCACAAGGCCAGTCGATCGACTATGGCAGTCTTGAAATGATGTTCGGTGAGCCCGTAACGGAAGGCGCAACCGGTACCCCGAAACAGGCATCTGAAACACCTATCAACATGACGATCGTAACGTCTGACGAAATTCGTCGTAGTGGTGCCCGTGACATCCCGGAAATTTTGCGCCGTACAGCAGGCATTGACGTTCAGCGTCTTGGCCAGTTTGGTGCTAACATTGGTATCCGCGGGCGGAACAATGACGGGCAGCGCCTCCGTGTCCTGATCAATGGCCGGGATACCTTCCGTCCATACGAAGGAACCACTGTCTGGGCGGCGCTTCCTGTGTCTATGGAAGAAATCCGCCAGATTGAAGTTGTGCGCGGGCCGGCAACTGCCCTTTATGGTGCGAATGCGGTAACAGGTGTGATCAATATCATCACCTTTAGCCCACTCTATGATCGTCAAAACTCTGTAACGGCACGCTATGGTGACAACGGTCTGCGCGAAGTGTCCGGTGTATCAACGGTGCCACTCGGCGACCTTGGCGGTATCCGTCTGTCAGGTGGGTACACGGAATTTGATCGTGCAAGTGCACCTCTCACAGCGTCCAACCGACTGGTAAGGCCGCTCGAGCCCGATACACTTCGTTTTGCTGGCGATGGCCTGTTCAACATCACCGATACGCTAAAGGTTGGTTTTGAAGGCACCTTCTTTGAGGGTGACACGCTGGCGCAAAACAATATTGGACTGGCGGATACCGGAGAAACCGATGATTACTCTCTGCGTGTTTACGCTGCTCTTGATAGCGGTCTGGGTCGCTGGACGCTACAAGCCTTTCAGAACAACATTGAAGAATCGCGCAACAACATTATCGATATCGGAACCGGTCCTTTCGTTTTCCAGCAAAGCATCAATGCCAAAACCAAATATATCGACCTGAGCAACGCGCAAAGCCTGGGCGCAACAAACGTTCGGTTTTCTGTTGGCTACCGCGAAGACGTTGTTGACCAGTTTGGCGGGAACATTTCGGACGGAACCGGTGAAGTTGGTTACAACACATTCTTTGTTTCCGGTCTTGTCGATCACACTCTTTCGGACACCGTTTCTATCGCAGTATCTGCTCGTTACGACAGTCTAGACGCTTTCAGAACAGCGGACGAAATTCCTGGTGTCATTCCGTTCACCAACGACGATTTTGGCACATACAACGAAATCAGTGTGAACGCGGGCCTGACTTACAAGGCTTCTGACGTTGATACGGTCAAGTTCATGTATGCCCGTGGATTCCAGGCACCCAACCTGTTTGAGCTTGGTGGCCAGATCATCCAGACAACCGCTTTCCCGGGCTCTTTCGGAATTGGCGGTACGCCGGAGACAGATTCGGCGATTACAACGCAGTATGAAATCCAGTATCTGCGTTCACTCAGTGAACTCAACGGCACACTGAGCGCTTCTGTCTATCTTCGTAAAGATGCTGACATTATTGCTCGTACTGTTCTTGGTACTTTATATCCGGTGGCAACTGGTGGTTTCTATATTGGTTCCGACAACGTCGGTTCCGCAGAAACCATCGGTTTTGAAGTTGACCTGAAGGGTAAAACCGACAGCAATGTGATGTGGGGCTTGAGTTATGCGTTTGCAGATACTTCAAGTGAACTTGATAGCGAAGGCGGCACCCCGGTGTCTTCGGTGTATCCGTTCGTTCAGGAAAACTATTCAAACCGGAGTGCGAAGCATATTCTGACAGGTAATATCGGGTATCAAAAAGACAAATTCTCGATTGACGCTTTGCTTCAGTTCAAGTCCGGCTTCCAGTCGTTCACTGACTTTACCAACATCCCGGGCGTTCGTGACCCGTTCCGCGAAGTTGACGGCGTATGGATTGGCAACCTTGCAGCACACTATCAGCTTACCGACAACATCAGACTGTCCCTGGTGGGTGAGGGTTTATTTGATAAAATTCGTCAGGAAGCTGTCGATATTTCCCTGTCACCAGAACGTCGCATCTGGGCGGGCATCGGTTTCAGTTTCTAAGCCAAGCTTGAAAAGGTTAGATCAGAAGGGGGCTTTTGAGCCCCCTTTTTTATTGAGTTATGTCACGTTTTTCAGGGCACGACCTGCCAGGCGGTAGCGGTATCGTAGATAAATTTTTCGCATAAAATTCTGTCGCCCTGCCACTTTTGAAGGGCAATTTCTTCAAGGCGCCGCTTCACCCCCTGTTTGTCGATCATATCGAATGTCCATTCAATCATCACATGATCTCCGTCGACGAGAACTGTGGTTGGCTGGTGGGTATGGATTTCCCGAACGCGATCAAGCGCAGTTTTTTCATGTGCGACGAGGTTCGTGCGCCCTTTCCGCGGCGGCTGACTATTTTCCTGCATTGAAGCATTTTCATGATAAAAATTGAAAATCGCATCAGCGTGGTCGCCGTTTACAACGGCATCTACAAACTCAAGGGCTCGCTCTCGGCTCGGCATGGCTTGTCCTTCGTCAAAAAGCGTTTCTGTATCTGGCTATAAACCGAACACCTTTTCTGCGGTACCCGACAAAAATGCATGCCGGCCTTTCTCTGGCAGGTCCAGTGCGTCAAGGCTGGCAAGACATTGCGCTGGCGATAACATGGGCCAGTTAGTGCCGAACATGACCCTGTCTCGCCCGACGCCTTTCATAAATGATACAAAGTCGGGCGGAAGCCTGTGCAGCGCGTACGCAGACGTATCAACGTAGAAGTTCGGAAATTTTACTGCCAGCGATACCAGTTCGTCGATCCACGGAAACCCGACATGGCCGCCGACAACCTTCAGTTCCGGAAACTCCAGCATGACATCTTCCAGGTACGGTATCGGCCTGCCTGTTTCAGATCGCATCAGCGGCCCGGTGTGGCCGATCTGGGTGCAAAACGGTACACCGGCGTCAATACACGCGGCATAGACCGGATAGTACCGGCGGTCGTTGGGTGGCAGGCCCCACAGCCACGGCACCACCCGAACACCCACGAACGCCTCACCGTCAACCCATTGCCTGATGATGCGAACAGCCTCCATGGGCTTGTTGAGGTCAACGGTTGCTAGCCCGCGGAATCGCTCCGGCGCCGCTTCAATGTGGCTTGCCACTTCCTCATTGCTGATCAATGATCCTGTCGGGCCATGCCAGGCAGACAATAGCGAAACCTTAACGTCCGCCGCGTCCATTGCAGCCAATGTCGTTTCAACAGTAGGAACGTCAAACTGACCATCTCGCCCGGTCCATCGCAGCAAGGTCTCCATCCAGGGTTGCCGGGCCATGCGGTCTGTTGTGATCTGGGACCATACATCAATAGAGGACATGTTCGTTTCTCCATATACTTCACTAATAAAGTAATATAGGAAGGTTGCATTGTTTGGCAAATTTTATTCTGTTGCAGGTTGGTCAGTGAAGGAGTTGGTTATGTCGGCAGGTCGCTTAAGGCTATATGCAGCTATTCAACATTCAGCCCATCTTTTGAAAAAAGCAGCGGACAGGGAGTTGTTGGCCGCTGCAGATGTAACAACCGCGCAGGCGGCGGTCATGGCGGTGATTTCGGCGCAGGAAAACACGACGCAAAAAATGGTGGCCTCAGCGCTGGGACTGAACGAGTCTGCGGTAACGGCGATGATCAGACGATTGCTTTCTCTTGGCTATGTGCTCCGACGGGATAGCAAGGAAGACCGGCGCGCCAAGCACCTTTTGCTTACCAGCGCCGGTATAGATGCCATGAAACGCATTGAAAGTCCCTTTGGTGCGATTAACCAGCGTATGGAAAATGCCATGGGTCCGGCCGGGGTTTCAGATTGCGCGGCCCTCCACAGCAAACTCATAAAAGAATTTGCCACATGACACACCAGCAACAACGGTCTTGCTTTACCAACAATCGATAGGTGCGCCGCTTTACAGCAGCAAGGCCGCTGCCTAAGATGCCAGCTTATTTGGGCAACACAGACTTTTGGGGGCGAACTATGCGGTACTTTGCAGTTCTTTTTCTTTTTTTGGTCACGGCATGTACGGGCGAACAGCAGCCACAGACCGAACTTGAACGCTGGCAGGCGACGGCTGACCGAGTCACCATTACGCGCGATAAATGGGGCATCCCGCATGTGTATGGTCCGACAGATGCGGATGCAGTGTTCGGCATGATGGTCGCTCAAGGCGAAGACGACTTTAATCGTGTTGAAATGAATTTCCTGACGGCCATGGGCCGCGTGGCCGAAGCAGGGGGTGAAGATAAAATCTATCAGGATTTGCGTATGCGCCTGTTTATCGACCCCGAGGTGATGAAAGCCGAGTATGAAGCAAGCCCCGATTGGCTGAAAGCCCTGATGAATGCATGGGCGGATGGCCTGAACTATTTTCTGCACACACATCCGGACGTTAAACCCAAAGTACTAACACGGTTTGAGCCATGGATGGCCCTGACCTTCAGCGAAGGCAGCATTGGCGGCGACATTGAGCGGGTCAACCTGCGTGATCTTGAAACCTTCTATGCTGGCGCTCCAACAGATATGCTTGCTGAAGCGGAAACGGCGTTTTTGTCAGAGCCTGGCGGTTCAAATGGTTTTGCTATCGCTCCCACCAACAGTGCGTCCGGTAACGCACTGTTGCTTATTAACCCTCATACCAGTTTTTATTTTCGTGCCGAAATGCATGTGCGATCCGACGAAGGGCTCAATGCATATGGTGCCGTTACCTGGGGCCAGTTTTTCATCTATCAGGGGTTCAACGAAAATGCCGGATGGATGCACACATCTTCCGGCGCAGACACTATTGACTGGTACAATGAGACCATCCTGCGAAAGCCCGATGGTGTTTATTACCAATACGGGGACGAGCAGCTGAAGCTTTCGGAATCCGAGCTGACACTTGCCTACAAGACGGAAGAAGGCCTCAAAACCCGAACCGTCAAAGTCTACCATAGCCATCACGGACCGATTATTGCTGGTGAAGGCAACACGTGGCAAAGCATCCGGTTGATGAATGAGCCACGCAAGGCCCTGATGCAAAGCTATCTGCGGACCAAGTCCACGGATTATGCGAGCTATACGGAAAGCATGCGCCTGCATACCAATTCATCGAACAACACAGTGTTTGCAGACAGTAGCGGCAACATCGCCTATTTCCATGGCAACCACATTCCTGTGCGCGATACGTCGTTTGACTGGTCCAGGCCCGTTGATGGCAGCAACCCGGCCACAGAATGGGGCCGCCTGCATACGGTCGAGGAAACAGTGGGCGTCTTGAACCCTCCTACCGGCTGGTTGCAAAACACCAATAATACACCCTATTCCGTTATCGGAGAGGCGAGCCCGAAAGCCGAGGATTTCCCGCCTTATATGGCAACCTTCCCCGAGAACTATCGTGGTATCAACGCTGTGCGCGTGTTGAAGGACAAGGCGGACTTCTCTCTCGAAAGCCTGGTTGCTGCTGCTTACGACCCGCATCTTGCTGCTTTTGATGTATTGCTGCCGGCTTTATACAGCGCGCATGAAGCTTTTCTGTCGATCACAAGCGACGATATGGATTTGCGCGAAATGTCAGTGGATGAGCCGCTGGCGTTGTTGCGCGAATGGGACAGAAAGTCCTCTGTGGACAGCACGGCAACCACCCTCGCTGTTTATTGGGGCAGAGAACTGCGCCGTCGAGCGTTTTCCGACACCGCCAGCGTCGCGGATTACCGCGCGCGTGGCATAACCGCTGATGCCTACGTGGCTGAGGTTGCCGCCCGTGACGGTGTCGGCGCTTTGATGGTCGCGATCCTGAAACTTGAGGAAGATTTCGGCAGCTGGCAGGTGCCCTGGGGAGAGGTGAACCGCTTCCAGCGGCTGACTGGTGATATCGTTCAACCGTTTGATGACGACGTCCCTTCAACACCTGTTGGTTTTGCCTCGGCGCGCTGGGGTTCTCTGGCGGCTTACGGTCAGCGTACCTTCAACGGCACAAAAAGAACCTATGGTACACGGGGTAACAGCTTTGTTGCGGTTGTTGAGTTTGGTGAGCGGTTGCGCGCGCTGGCAGTTACCGCTGGTGGCCAGAGCGGTGACCCACAATCTCCACATTTTGACGACCAGATCGAGCTTTACGCGCGCGGTGAATTGCGTCCGGTGTATTTTTACCCGGAAGATATCGCTGCGGTAGCGGAGGAAAGCTACCATCCGGGTGCTCGCTGAAGGTGAACTGCTTCGGGGTGCGAGGTATCACTCGCCCCCTGCTGGTTTCCGATCAGAAAGCAAAAGGCCTAAAACTTCGTCATAGCGTTGAAGCAAAAATCGCTCCTGCATCGCGATTGTTTCAAAAGAGAAGACGGCGCGCTTCAGCAAATAGCCGTTCTGATCAGGCGCATACATCTGAGGCTCAGCGAAAGCTTCGAAGATTTTAAGTTGTGCAAACAACGGCCCGGATTCTGCCAGATCATAGACGTCTGACAGTTGCTGCACGGTACCAAAGTCAAGGGTCGCGAGACTGTCGCGGGCCGACGCTGTTTTCCAGGCTGTGTCCTGCAATACAAGATCTCCGACACCGGCTGTCGCTACATCCTGTAAAAAAGTATCGATGAAGGGTTTTGAGGGCGGGTTGTCCAAAAGTGCTCTCAGCTTTTTTGCCACCTTTTCGTGGTACGGCAATACCCGGGCTACAGCTTCCCGGTTCAACTGGAGTTCCTGAATTATGCGGTCAAGCGCCAGGTCGCGCTGTTGCGCTCGCTCCAAGTCTTCGCGCCATTCATTGACAAGAAAACCCAAAACAATGCCAACGATGATCAAGCCACTCTCGAAAATCGTACGTCCTATCCAGGGCCGGGATTCACGTATTTCTTTTTGCTGAATAGTTTCTGACACAGTAAATCACCTCACCTTCTGGCGAGAATGTTAGCGAGGTTCAGGCTTTCGTCAATATTGAGCTGCGGGGTTCTTGTTGTTTACCAGGCCAGAATGACAACACACATGTGTACCCTGTCGTCCGGTTATCATGCGGGGAAAAAATGCTTTAGGACGTCATCCAGAAGTGGTTTCCAGTTGCGCCAGTTATGGCCCTCGTTCACTTCCTTATAGAAAACGTCATAGCCTTTTTCTTCCAGAATTTCACGGAAACTGCGCCCGGCCAATGTATTGTCGTTCTGGCGGCCAATACTGAAGAAAACCCGGATCGGCCGCAAATTCTCGGTGGCATAAAGTTCCGGCAGTTTGGGCACCGGGTGCATGGCGGGTGACTGCATCGCAATGCCGCCAAAAGTGGATGGGGCCATCAGGCCGAAACACGCTGCATTTAGTCCGCCAAAAGACAAACCCATGATCACGCGATCATTCTGCGAGAGGCTCACGGGATAGTCATCGGAAATTGTGGGTATTAACTCACCGACATAAAACTTTAGATAGTCGATATTGCAGAAATACTGGCTGTTCCGCCTGTTATTGGCCAGATTGTCGGGGTCCCGCGCGTCAACAAAAATGGCAACGACCGGCTTGATATTGCCTCGCTTGATTTCCCGGTCGAGTATCCTGTGCATACTGCCCGAGCTTATATAACTCTGGCCGTCAGTTGCATATATGGTAGGCACATTCTCCAGTCCCTCGATGCCCGGCGGCGTATAGACGCGGTATTGCAGGTCATACCCCAGGTATGCGCTGCTGATGCGCTGGTTTGCCGACAGCTTTCCATCAAGTGCGAATGCGCTGGTCGTGTTGGCCAATAGCCACCCGCTGAAGAAAGCCAAGGTGAACGCGATGTGTTTCATGGTGTTTGCCCCTGAATGAACAGCTCTCCTTTATACCAGTACGCTCTATTGGGAAAACAACATTGCTGCGACAGGTTGCCTGTTCCGCGGGACCGGCTAAACAAAACCTGTTCAAATGAACTGGCCCCTGATCTCGAGAAGATGAGGTTCTGTGCAAAAGGAACCCGCATCGTAGCTTAAGTGTTGCTCCATGCCGTTGCCTGCAATAGCATCGCTTTTCCGCAGTGGGCTGCTTGGGAGGGCTGGATGTTACGTACGATCAGGAATACTGTTTTTGCTGCAATCACGTTGGTAGTGCATATGGCGAGTGCGTCTGCCAACGCAGATGCCACTTTGTACCGGCAACCCACTCTTAGCAGTGACTATGTCGTGTTTGCCTATGCTGGCGATCTGTGGCGGGTACCTCGCAGCGGCGGTGAAGCAGAGCAGTTGACTACAGGTGTCGGGAACGAGAGCACACCCTATTTCTCGCCGGATGGCAGCAAAGTGGCATTCACCGGCGAGTATGACGGTAACACAGATGCCTATGTTGTTGATATTGATGGCGGTACGCCAAAGCGCCTCACCTATCATCCCGGTGCTGATTTTGTGCGCGGTTGGAGCCATGATGGCGAGCGCGTGCTTCTTAGCTCGCCTCGCAGGAGTTATGTTAACTTTGTGCGTTTGTTTACCGTCGATTTAAGCGGTAGTTCTTTGCCGGAACAACTGCCGTTACCGATGGCTGAGAAAGGCATGTTCTCGCCGGATGGCAATCATATCGCTTACGAACCATTGACCCAGTGGCAGCAAGCCTGGAAGCGTTACCGCGGAGGACAACAGGATAAAATCTGGATCGCCCGGCTTTCAGACTCGAGCATTGTTAAAGTGCCGGACGCTGGCAGCACAGATAAAAACCCGATGTGGGTAGGCGACAACATCTATTTCATTTCCGACAGGGACAGCAAAATTGGCGATTTCCGACTGTTTTCCTATGACATTGATAGCACGCGCGTTCGGCAGGTACTCTCTCATGATGGCATGGATATAAAATGGGCGAGCGCCGGACCGGACGGTGCTATAGTTTATGAAGAGTTTGGTGCGATACACATCTTCGATACTGAAAGCGGCCGGTCAACTCCGTTGGATATCACCCTAAGCGCTGACATCGGTTCAGTGCGTCCTCACTATAAAAAAGTTGGTGATCGTATCGTAAATGCAGCGATCTCTCCCAGCGGCAAGCGTGCAGTATTTGAAGCGCGCGGTGAAATCCTGACAGTACCGGCAAAAAAAGGCGATGTCCGCAACATTACTGAAACTGCAGGGGCTATGGAACGAGATCCGGCCTGGTCTCCGGATGGTCAGTCGATCGCCTATTTTTCCGAAGCAACCGGTGAATATGCCCTTCATATTCGGGACCAGAAGGCGCAAGAAGCAGAGCGTGTGTTCAAACTGCCACCCATGTTCTACCGCGGGCCCGTATGGTCACCGGATAGCAAAAAGATTGCGTTTCGGGACCACGGCAATGTCCTGTGGATTGCTGACCTTGATGGTGGTGCAGATGCGTCACCAGTGCGGGTCGACAAAAACATTATTTCCTCGCCGGACACTATGGTGGCAAGCTGGTCGCCCGAGAGCGACTGGATCGCCTATGCCCGGCAGTTGCCCAACCTCTTGCGGGCGGTTTTCCTCTATTCTCTTGAAACAGGGGAAACCCACCAGATCACTGATGGCATGAGTGACGCGCGGTACCCGGTTTTTGATAAGAACGGCAAGTATCTCTATTTTGCCGCCAGCACCAACGTTGGCGAACAAATTAGCTTTGCGGATATGTCTGGCATGGGGCGTACCACAACCCGCAACATTTATGCGGCTGTTCTGGCAAAAGACACAGCATCACCGCTTGCGCCTGAAAGTGACGATGAACCCGCCGCCGGGAACAGTTCTGACGATCAAGCTGACCAGGGTTCTGACGATATTGATAGTGACGAGAAAGCTGGCACGGAAGACGCTTCCGTCGAAGACGAGCCAGAAGCCGAGAAGCCAGCACTTAAGATAGATCTTGAGGGAATTTCCAGTCGCATTGTCGCCATGCCCGGCGACAACACCACCTGGGTTGCGTTGATGCCGGGTGAGGACGGTGAGTTTTATGCGGCCGAAGGGTCTGCCGGGCAAAATGGTCGTCTGGCGCTTGATATCTACAAGTTTGATCCGAAAACCCGCAAAGTCAGCAAGCAGGTTGGCGGGCTTTCCAGTTTCGATGTGTCCGCTGATGGCAAAACGGCTCTTATCAGCCGCGGCCGCTCCTGGAGCATTGCCGAGACAAAGGCGCTTGGCAAACCCGGTTCCAGCCTCAAGACAGCAGCCATGGAGGTTCGCGTAGACCCTGCTGCGGAATGGGGCCAGATGTTTCATGAAATATGGCGCGGTGAGCGAGATTTTTTCTATGACAAAAACCTCCATGGTCTTGACCTTGACTGGGCCGTAAACACGTACGCACCCTATGTCGAAAGCGTGCGCCACAGATCTGATCTGACGTATCTCTTCAATGAAATGCTCGGTCAGCTGACCATAGGCCATATGTTTGTCAGCGGAGGTGATCGTGCGCGCCCGGCGGCTGTGTCTATCGGTTTGTTGGGGGCTGACTATGAGATGGATAAGGGTCGCTACCGGATCGCCAAAATTTACAATGGCGAAAACTGGTCACCAAGTCTTGTTGCCCCTCTTAACCAGCCCGGCCTGAATGTGGAGCAGGGCGATTACATCATCGCCGTTAATGGCCGTGACCTGACCACCGAGCAGAATGTTTTCGCGGCATTTGAGGCAACGGCTGGCAAGCAAACCCGGCTGGAAGTCTCCAAAAACCCTGACGGTAGCGAAAGCCGGGAGGTAACTGTGATGCCGATTGCCAATGAACGCGGTATTCGCAACATTGACTGGGTGGAAGGCAACCGCCGCAAAGTGGATGAGCTTAGCGGTGGCAAGCTTGCCTATATCTATATGCCTAATACTGGCGGCCCCGGTTTCCGAAGCTTTAATCGTTATTTTTACGCGCAAACTGACAAGCAAGGCGCAGTCCTGGACGAGCGCTTCAATGGCGGCGGCTCTTTGGCAGACTATGTCACTCAGACCTTCAAGAAGTCTCACCTGGCCAATATCTTTTATCGTCACGGTGATATCACGGTGCCGGTGCCGGGTGGTGCGATCTACGGCCCGAAAGCCATGATTATCAACGAGATGGCGGGTTCTGGCGGGGACGCGATGCCCTGGTTCTTCCGCAAGGATGGCGCCGGTATTCTGTTTGGCAAGCGTACATGGGGTGGCCTTGTGGCTGCTCAAGCCCTGCCACAGTTGATGGATGGCGGTTTTGTTCGTTCGCCTGACTTCGCGATCTTTGGCACTGAAGGAGAGTGGGAGATGGAAAACATGGGCATGGAACCTGATGTTGAGATCGAGTTCGACCCCGCCTTGTGGCGTCAGGGCCGCGATCCACAGCTGGAAGCGACTGTGGACTATCTGATGGAAGAGTTGCGGAAAAATCCGGCGAAAGAAATGAAAGTGCCCGCTGCCCCTGATTATTTTAACTAGAAGGGCTGGGCACTCGCAGAGCAGGCAAAGCATCTGAGGGCGGTTAGACTTTTGAGGTCTGGCTGACTTTAGATGCTTTTTTCCTTCTTCGCCCAATAAGGGTCTCTGAGCCGCTTTTTGAAAATCTTGCCGCTATCCTCCCGGGGCAAGGCATCATGGACATCAAGCTTCTTGGGGAGTTTGAACTTGGCAAGTCTGGATGCGAGAAAGCTTCTGATGTCTTCAAGTGTTACCCCGGTTCCATCAGCACATTGAACAGCTGCAACAATCTGCTCACCAAACTCCGGGTCTGGCGCGCCGAAAACAGCGCAGTCCAGTATCTGAGGCATTTTGATCAACTCGGCCTCGATTTCTGCCGGGAATATGTTGGCCCCGCCCGAGATGATCATGTCCTTTTTCCGGTCGCTTATATACAGATATCCGTCATCATCCAGATATCCGACATCGCCAACGGTTGCGTGACCGTCAACTCTCTGGTCGACCATTGTGCCATCAGCATTGGTGTAGGCGAAATCACCAAATAGCGGCAGACGCACATATATGGTGCCAACCTCTCCGACCGGGCATTCCTCGAGATCATCATTCAGTATTTTAAAGGACCCGCCGGGCAGGATTTTTCCAACCGAACCGGGCCTTTCAGTTGCTTCCTCAGAACTGATCAGGGTCATGAAACCAAGCTCGCTGGCCCCGTAGCTTTCGAAGAAAATTGGCCCTAGCCAATCAATCATGGCTGATTTGATTTCCGTTGGCCACGGTGACCCGGTAGAGACGGCAAACCTGAGCGAAGAAAGGTCGTAGTGGCTGCGGGTTTCTGCAGGCAATTTCAGAAGCCTTATCATCATGGTCGGCACAATATAGACGTGTGTGACCTTGTGAAACTCAAGCATTTCCAGAAACTCCACGGGATCAAACCTGGGAACGATCACAAGGTCCATATAGCCGCAGGCGAGGGCAAAAGTGGAGAGTGCGTGAGGGGCGCTGTGATAGAGGGGCGCGGCGACCATCAGTTTGTCGCCGGGCACGGCCATTAGCAAATCTTCGGCGAGTTTGGCATACACATCATACGAATCGGGCGCGTTTGGGTCTGTGTTACGTCTGATCCCCTTTGGTTTACCCGTACTGCCAGACGTGTAAGCAAATAGGCCACGGAAACGCAGCGGCTCGCCCTCAAACGCCCTGGCTGCATCTTTGAGTTCTGACAAAGAGCTGGTATCGCCCTTTTGTTCGGGCGCCGGTGTATTGCTGTATGCTCCGAGAATATCGTTTGGTGTTTCGATGGTCAGAACCGGGGTGGCGCCAAGCGCTGCCATATCCAGTTGACCAAGCAAATCAGTATGAGCAATCAGAACAACGGCTTCCGCATCGTCAAGAATAGTTGCAATTTCCTGCGCAGTTGCGTGCCAGTTAAGCATCGCGTATCGAGCACCAACCAGACGACAGGCCTCGACGATTTCCATGCAGCGAACGTCATTGCGCATCAAAACGGCTATGACACTGTCCTCCTTCACACCAAAGTCCGACAAAACCGTAGCGGTTTTGCGAGCCGCCAGATTGAAGTCTGTACGGAGCACTTCCGTTTTGTTGAGGAAAAGAGACGTCATGTTTGGCCCCCGTTTGGATGGTTCATGTGATCAAGATAGACTTTAGCGCGTTTCGGGGCATGGACCACATGTGATTTTAGTTGGCTGCACAGTCTTTGTCTGCCGCGAGTATGAAGACACACGCCAAGGTCAAGTTACCGGCAGTGATTGTTTGTTCGTCATGTGACCGGATTTGGGCGATTATTATGAACCGTTTTGGTGTCGTCTGCGTCTAAGATACGTGTGTCTTGCAAAGTCTCCGTGTGTACCCCACGTTGGAGTGAGGCTAAGAGACTACAATAACGGGTTTTGGCAGGAGTATAAATGCGCAGTGTGCTATTAATTTGCGCGCCTGCTCTAATAACAATAGGGTGCTTGAAAAACCTGCATTGACAGGGTTTGTGGCTTGGGTGGCGATATGGAAGATAAAAGTAAACTTTTGGATGATCTGAAGATCGACAGGGAAGCGGAAGAAGCTCCGGCAAAGGTTGGTTTGGGGCTGGTTGTTGGGCTTGTAGTTCTTGCGCTTCTCGTTGGCGGTGCCGGCAGTTATTATCTATTGGGTGGTTTTGAGGATGGGGCGTCTGTGCCCGCGGCTTCTGTAGCGCAGACTGCAGATATCAAACCGGAAGCGTCAGCAACACCAAAGGTGGCTGTCGCCAGGGCCCAGGAACAAAGCAGCACTACCCAGGCGGCCAATTCCCAAGCGCCCGAGCGCCTG
Organism: uncultured Kordiimonas sp.; assembly: GCA_947503625.1. Lineage (GTDB taxonomy): Bacteria > Pseudomonadota > Alphaproteobacteria > Sphingomonadales > Kordiimonadaceae > Kordiimonas. The sequence goes on from CANNEK010000002.1 coordinate 653,249, forward strand.
CTGAACGCGTCCGGATATATAACTGCCAGAAGAATTGCGACGGTATCTGCCGAGATTATGGGGCTTATTACCGAGGTACGTGTTGAAGAAGGCATGCAGGTGGAACGCGGTCAGGTGCTGGCGCAGCTTGATGATGCCGTCGCAGCCGTTAACCTCAGGTTCGCTGAGGCCCAGATACTGGTGCAGAAGGCTGCGATGGAAAGCACAGTGGCGAACCTGGACGAAGCAAAGCGCGTTCTTAAGCGGGTTTCCGAGTTGAATACCAACGATTACTCGAGTACGGCGGATGTGACGCGGGCCCAGGCAAATGTGGCGTCTCTCGAAGCACAAGTGAAGCGCTCGGAAGCGGACATAGAAGTTGCAACGCTGGAGGCGTCAAGACAGCGCGAGCGACTAGCGGACCATACTATCAGAGCGCCTTTTGATGGCATCGTAACGGTTAAGAATGCCCAGCCGGGAGAGATTGTCTCCCCCAGTTCTGCAGGTGGCGGTTTCACCCGCACGGGCATTTGCACAATTGTTGATATGGATTCGCTCGAGATAGAAGTGGACGTCAATGAAGCATTTATTGGCAGGGTTTTCGAAGGGCAAAGTGTGGAAGCGAACCTTGATGCTTACCCGGCATGGACAATACCTGCTTCTGTCATCGCGATTATCCCGACAGCCGACCGTGCGAAGGCAACGGTAAGGGTTCGTATTCGTATCGAGGAAAAAGATGTTCGCATCCTGCCGGATATGGGTGTGAAAGTCGCTTTCTTAAAAACATAAACGCAGTTTCAATCTCTGGGAGAGGTGATCATGGCAGCACTATTTGATCTCAAAAATGTCGCAAAAAGCTTCGTTAAGGGGAAAGAAAAGATTACGATCTTTGAAGACCTCAATATGGAAATTGAAGAAGGTGATTTTGTTGCCATTATGGGGCCATCCGGTTCAGGCAAGACAACGCTGCTCAATATGCTTGGCGGTGTCGATCAGCCAACAGGTGGCGAAGTCTGGTTCGATGGCGCCCGGATCGACAAATTGTCGGAAGGGCAACTGGCGAAATGGCGGGCGAACAACGTCGGGTTCATTTTTCAATTCTATAACCTTATGCCGATGCTGAACGCGGCACGTAATGTGGAGTTACCCCTGTTGCTGACCAGGCTTGGCTCCAAGCAGCGTACCAAAAATGTCATGACGGCCCTGAAGCTTGTTGAGCTGGAAGACCGCGCCAAACATATGCCCAACGAAATGTCTGGCGGCCAGCAACAGCGTGTCGCTATTGCGCGGGCTATTGTATCGGATCCGAAACTTCTTTTATGCGATGAGCCCACGGGTGATCTTGACCGGGCCACTGCAGACGAAATCCTGAAGACACTGCAACTTCTGAACACCGAGTTTAACAAGACCATAGTCATGGTAACTCACGACCCGGCGGCGGCGAAATATGCCAAGCGGACACTTCATCTTGACAAAGGGGAGTTTGTTGAAGCGGAGCAGGCAGCATGACAGCGGTTTGGCACTATATCAGCCTTATATTCAGGCTTTTGATCCGGATCGTTACCGCTCCTGTGTGGCTACCCTTCTGGATCGTGTGGTGGCTGTTTGAAAAAACGGGTATTAACCGGCTTATTGTCAAAGTTGCCATGGCGCTCGGTCTCTATCTTGTGTTCAAGAATCTGACGCGTAAGCCGCTCCGCCTTTTTCTGACTATGTTCGCAACATTCGTTGCTTTTCTGATTTATGGCACTCTGTCGACGTTTGAATCTGCCATTGATGCGGGTGTTGAGCTGTCAGCTGATGATCGGTTGATCGTCGTGAACAAGATCAATTTCACCCAGCCTTTGCCTATTTCTTACGTCAACCGCGTTAAGGGGTTGGAAAATCTAACGGATGTAACGCACCTGAACTGGTTTGGTGGCTACTATCAGGACCCGCAAAATTTCATGGCGATGTTTGCGGTAGACGAAGACACATTCCTGACAGTTTATAACGAGATTGTCCTGACGCCCGAAGAACGGCAGGACTGGCTTGGCAGCAGGCAAGGGTTGATTGCGGGCAAATCCATTGCTGATCAGTATGGCTGGAAAGTGGGCGACCGTATTCCGATAAACTCCAATATTTTTTCGAAAGCGGATGGCAGCACATCATGGGAATTTGATGTCGTCGGTATTTACACCGGTACAGACGCACAAACCGACACCAGTAGTGTTTACTTTCACTATGATTATTTCAATGAAACACAGTCTTTTGGTCGCGATTTCATCGGCTTTATCGGGGTTCGAACTGTTGATCCGGCAATGAACGAAGGTGTTATCAAGGCGATTGACGATTTGTTTGCCAACACGCCTTACGAAACAGAAACCGTGCCCGAAAAAGTGTTTAACCAGGCCTTTATCGAGCAAATCGGAAACCTGAGCCTTATCCTGGGTTCGGTGGTTTTTGCTGCTTTCTTTATCATTCTGGTGATCGTCGGTAATTCAATGGTTCTGGCTATCCGCGAGCGCACGGGCGAAATTGGCGTGCTGAAAACGCTGGGTTTCAAGTCTACCCGCATATTCTTCATGATTTTGGCGGAGTCGCTTTTGCTCGCCATATTTAGTGGTGCGCTTGGGCTTCTGGCAACAAGCCTCGCCGTTGTTGCGGTTAACCAAGCTCCCATACAACTACCTGTTCTGGTGCTCACACCTGCCATAATCATAGAAGCTCTGGTCATTATGATCGGTCTGGGGCTGGTTACGGGAATTCTGCCTGCGGTAAACGCGTTAAGGCTCAACATCATAGCCGCCCTCTCGCGGCAATAGGAGCAGACCATGTTAAGACTGCTTTCCCAAATCTGGACTGTGATAGTCATGAATGTGCGCAGCTTGCCGCAGCGCCTCTGGATGTCTTTGGCAGCAACGTTTGCGGTGACAGTTGTTGTCGCCGTTTTGCTCTCTTTCCTTGCCATGTCAAATGGCTTCTCCAAAACCCTTTCCGGTACGGGGTCTGAAGATGTGGCCATTGTCACGCGGAGTGGATCGCAATCAGAGCTGAACAGTGTTATCGGCCGCGACAGTGTGAACATCCTGTCAACCGCCAGCGGTATCGCAAAAACCGCAGATGGTCAGCCATTTTACTCCGCAGAGCTGTATGTCGTTGTCGATGGCAAAAAAAGATCCAGTGGCACCGAAGTGAATATACCGATGCGCGGGATATCGTCGCTTGGATTCGATCTGCGTGGAGGTATTGAGATTGTCGAAGGACGTATGTTTGCAGATGGCACCAATGAGATCATTGTAGGGCGTGGCATTCTCGACCAATTCAGCGGATTCGAGCTCGGTAGTGAAGTGGCCTTCGGGAAAACCCGCTGGACTGTTGTAGGTGTGTTTTCAACCGGTGGCTCGGCTTTCGAAAGTGAACTCTGGGCTGATGCGCGCATGGTTCAGGATCTGTTCAACCGCGGCAACAGTTTTCAGACAATGCGGATAAAACTCAGCGAGGCGGGAAATATCAGGGGTCTTGAGGAAATGATCGAGAATGACCCGCGACTCATTCTCGATGTTGATACGGAAGCCGGGTATTTTGCGGCGCAGGGTGAAGCGCTGGAAGGGATTGTCTGGTTCGGTTGGGGTATTGGTATCGTGATGGGGCTGGGTGCGCTCGCCGGTGCTCTTAACACCATGTATACATCCGTGGCCTCCAGAGCGTCGGAAATTGCGACGCTGCGAGCGATCGGGTTCAGCAATGTGTCTGCTTTTTTTGGTACTCTGGTCGAGTCCGTTGTTCTGTCTCTGATTGGCGGCGTGATTGGCGCGCTGGTATCATATATCTTCATGGACGGCCTGACGACAGCGACCATTGGCGCAAGTTTCACTCAGGTGGTGTTTACATTCGAATTGTCCGCAGACTTGCTGCAGAACGGCATTCTTCTGGCTCTAGTTATTGGTTTGGTTGGTGGGTTTTTCCCTGCTTTAAAGGCGGCTCGTCTGCCTGTTATCGTTGCTTTCAGAGGGTCTGCGTAGTTTAGGTCTTTCCTTGCCATAGGTCATTGGTTGGTGACCTGTGTTTGCTAGACTTTGCATCTGCTCGTCTTTTTGAGCTGACCGGACGTTGAAAGTTAAGCACCAATGATATGTGGCCCTATTGTTTCCACCAGCGATCTGGATGCGCAAACAGCGCTCTACAGCGATTGTTTTGGCCTTCAGGCAAATGATGTCTTCAGCCTGACAACTCCTGAATGCGGTTCTCTTTTTGGGCTTGCGGACCGAAGCATCAAATCCCGTTGGCTTGCGGTACCCGGTACTTCGTTTGGTGTTCGCCTTTGGGCATTTGATCCGCCTGCAGGGGAAACCGTGCGGGACCCCATGCGGGGCACAGACCGGGACGCGCCAAAAGTTGTCGACTTTTATGCGCCTGACTTTGATCAGGCGGTTAATCATCTGGCGAATATGGGGCACAATGTAAAAAGCAGCATTGCTGAATATTCGATTTCAGATGGCACCATGCGGGAGGCGCACCTCTGGGGCCCTGACAATGTTGTAAGCGCCGTGATTTCCGGGCCTGAGACGTTTTTCAACCAATTCGCTACTGTGCGTGACAGGATATTCAGTGAACCGCAAAGCATCTCGAGCCCGGTTAGCGATCTTGGTCAGGCACTTCGGTTTTATAAAGAGGTTTTTGGTCTCTCCACGGTGTATGAATATAGCTTCGAGCACTCTTCTTTCGACGCGCTGGTAGGCACAGATACGCCGCTTCAACTGAACGCTGCCAATGTGGGTACATCAACGCGTGAACCCTACCTCGGTTTGATCGATTACGGCGGCGACTTGCCCGGTAGCGTGTCTCTTAAGGGCAAAGCTCAGCCTCCGGCAAGAGGCCTCGTCGGTGTGGAGCTGATGGTGGAAGATATCGATGATGTCATCAAACGCGTCAACCATTTTGAAGGTGCGACTATTCTTGGACGCGCCGCTTTTGATGATTTCCCGCCTCATGGGAAAACACGAACACTGCTTGTCGAAGCACCGCATGGCGTGTTGCATCATGTAATCGAAAAGGTGACCGCTGCCGACTAAAGGATACGTTGCTTTTTCAGGTGGCGCGTGTCTTTTGGTGGACTGTCCTGACGTCGTTCGACGCCGCTCCATTCTTCCAGCGTTACCCGGCGCCGACAGGGGCCGGTATAGGCCGGGTGGCGAATGAAAGGTGCAGGGTTTTCCAGTGCGTTGGTAACTTTTTTCTCCAGCGCAGCGTGTGTCAGGGGCAGGGCAATAATTTCATTGGCGCCGGCATCCCGGGCCGCCATGACTTTATCGCGATTCGGTTTTGCCATCGTTACACACACGGCGGCTTCCTGAAGCGGTGCTTCACACAAGCGCACAAAACGCACAAAGTCTGCGCCGCCGAATTCCATAAGATCATAGTCGACAAGCACGAGACGCGTTTTCAGTCTGTTCAGGTTTTTGACGGCGTGGGTGCTATGGTTGGCGACAACGGTTGTTCCAAACCCTTTCTCGCGCAGGTACTGACGCAGGTACGCTGCCAGCTGAGGGTTCGGGTGCGCAACCAGCGCTTGAGCGTTTTCATAAGGTAATGCAGTTGGCATAGGCCTACCTCCCCAAAAGGTAAGGGTTTCAGTTCAATTCAATTGCCTGAGGTGCCGCACGGTATCGGGTGCCTTCCGTGACTGCAGAGACAATGTAGCATTTTAGGAAAAAAATTCAAATGAATCGATGCAGCCAGAATAGCTTGCAATTGAAGGCGGTTCAGCTGCTGGCAAAAGAGGTCTCGAAAAGGTCAATGATACAATCGGCTGCCTGGCGGATTTCTGATCGGCGATTGGCGTCCTCCGGCAGTACCAGCCAGATTCGGCCTGTGTCAGGGACAAAGGATTCGCTTACTTGTACGAGTGATGGGTCGGTTAGTCCCGCGAAGCATGGAATAACAGCAAGCGCGGCACCACTTTTGACGGCATCAAGCAGGTTTACCGATGCGGAGCAACGAACCAGCGGTGCCATAACACCCTGGTTTATCAACCATTTAGAGGTGGCAAAGTGATCCAGTTCCTGTGCCATCATGGCCCAGTTGAAAGTTTTATAGCGCCGTTCATCGAACGCCTCTTCGCGGCCTTCAACCAATTCTTTCGAACCAAAGACCGCATAATGATAATGCGGCAGGCGCCGAATCCGCATGTTTCCCCTGTCAGGCCTTTTGGACCGTATCGCTATGTCTGCTTCACGGCGGGGAATATCTGCAAACAGGACGCTTGAGCTGATTTCTATAAATCGTTCCGCCGGGTCTCCGGTTATTGCTTGTAAGTGACTGCAGAGAAATCTTGCAAGCCATGGCCCGCAGGCAACCCTTACTGTTGGTATGTTATGAGTCGTCGGCCCTGGTTGGCTGATTTTCGCAGCGACCCGTGCCATTTCATCCAGGTCGGGTAGTAATTTCTGACCAGCCGCCGTTGCCATAACACCGTCTGGCGTAACCAGTACCAGTGTCTGGCCAAGGTCTCGTTCAAGGGTTTTTATCTGTCGGCTTACTGTCGGTTGGCTGATACCCAGTTGTCGCGCGGCTTCCGAAAAGCTTTCGCAGTCCAGCACGGTTTTCAAGATGCTTAGTCGTTGCCAGTTTAAGTTCTTCATAAATGTTTAGGTATCGTCATTAATAATTATTGTCATTCATTATTATTTACCTTCAAGTCTATGTCTACGTATTCAGGGCTTGTCCCTTATGATTTTTGCAAAGGTGGTGCACATGAATTTTTCCAGGAATCTGCTGTTTTTATCCGCGTTGGCGGGCAATTTGGTGCTGGGGATACAGGCCTCGGCTCAGGAAATGCGTCCGGTTTTGACGACAGCATCTGCGCAGGCAATAGTTAGAGGCTGTCAGTCGTTTGCGGCTGCGAAGGGTTGGCGGCTCAATATTGCTGTTTATGACCAGGGCAAGAATCTCATGGCATTTTTGCGCATGGATGGGTCGCAGCTGGGCTCAATTGATATCGCCCAATGGAAAGCGAATGCTGCCGCGGCATTTCCCAGATCCACTAAAGGCGCTGCAGACAGTTCGCGCGATTTTCCTGCAATCGGCCATGCACCTAACATCGCAATTTTCGAGGGCGGCGAAGCGATATTTTCCGAGAGCGGTCATCACATAGGCGGTGTCGGTGTTTCGGGTGCTCGTGGGTCTGAAGATGCCGAATGCGCTCGTGCAGGTATCGAGGCATCAGGCCTTCATCATGAGCGGCCCTCTGGTGGCTAAAATGGGCGGACTATCTCGGTTTCAGGCGTAATTTCTCAAGGAGTATGTACCAATGTCTGTCGTGATTTTCCGTATGGTGAGCAGATTGGGTTTGTTCGTTTCTATCGTGCTGGCGAGCCAGATCGTTCACGCACAAGCCGGTGTGGAAGACTGGGTCCAGCATGAAGCGATTAGTGCCGATGGCACAGTTATCGCATATTACGTTGCGGGCGAGCGGCGCGGAAAACCACCACTTTTCATAGTGTCTGGCGGTCCTGGTAGTGACCATCGTTACATGCGGGTTGGCGGTAGCTTTGACCAACTGGCAAAAAACAGACAGGTAGTAACATTTGATCAACGCGGAACGTCTCGTTCAGGCGCTGTAACCGGTGAGCCCCGGTTAGCGCAATGGGTTGATGATCTGGAAGCAGTCCGGGCGGCGGTGAATGCGGACAAGATTGATGTTTTTGGCCATTCCTTTGGCGGGTTTTTCACCATGGCCTATGCAGAGCGATATGGAGATTATCTTCGTTCTGTCACGTTCGCGAATTCCACGGCGGCTTCGATAGCCGATACCAAAAGCCTTCTTGCGGATTTATTTCCGGATCGTATCGGCGATTGGCGGCGCATTCGCGCAGGGTTGCCGCCCCGCTTCAAGGCCAGCGCTATATCAATTCTGTCGGCGATGGAGTTTGTTGACGACAAACAGGCTGATGCCTACATCGACGCAGTTGCTGACTTTACCTATAACATTGAGGTCAATAATGCACTTAGGCAGGATATGGCCGACATGAATTTCGCCCCCGTGGTATCTGCATTGTCGATTCCCGTTCTGGTTCTGCATGGGCGTTATGATCCAGTCATTGCACCTTCATCAGCCTGGAGCCTGCACCAGCAAATCCCTAACTCCGAGATCGTCATTATGGCGGCAACCGGGCACCTGCCCTTTGCGGAGCGGCCAGCCGAGTTTGTAAGGATCATGGAAGAGTTTCTGGCTGGTGTAGAACAATAACCTATGGCGCGCTGGCAAGGGCTGCTCTAACAATCTCGGCGTCCGAGAAGCTATTGTAGATATGGAACGATAGCCGGAGCGTTGACCCTCTTTGATCGAAGTGGCAGCCGCTTTCTTTAAGTGTGTGTGCGATCTGCTGTGCAGTGTCCGCGCCAAAGGTAAGGCAAAGTGTACCTCCCAATTCGTCCGGCACGGCAGGCAACCACTTGTCGTGGTCTAGTCCAGCGATAGCTGCATTCTTTAGCGCCAAATTGTGAGCTCCAATCGTCTCAAGACCAATGCCAAGCACAGCCTGGATCGATCCCAGCGCAATGGCATAGGGTGCGATCGAGGGCGTGCCGCCCCAAAATCTTTTGGCGTCTTCAGCGTAGTTGAAGGACCTTATGTCAAATTCGAAAGGGTCACTGTGGGAAAACCAGCCAATGTGTTCGGGAGAGAGTTCTGAAACCTGTTCGGGACTGACCCACAAATACCCCGCGCCCGGGCCACCGCATAGCCATTTTACGCATGACCCTACTATGGCATCTGTACGCCAGGAGGTTACGTCGATGGGGACAATGCCAATGGACTGAGCCACGTCAACAACTGAAACTGCGCCGTTTTTTCGACATGCATCGGCAATTTCCGCAACAGGGGATATGACGCCGGTATTGGAGTGCACATGGGTGATAACGACAGCCAGAGTGTCTTCCGTGATTTGATCGACCCAGATTGCGGGGTCATTGGCCGGCTTGCCTGCTTCGATAAGCACCAGTTCCAACCCGCGCTGCGCCATTGCCTGAACCACGAAACCCATGGTTGGAAAGGCATCTGCATGCATCACAACCTTGTTTCGATTGCCTTCCGGCAGTGATGACAGATAATTCGAAAATGCAGCAGAAACAGAGGGTTGTGGGCAGATATCTCGTGGCCGGGCATTTAAAATTACTGCGATTTCGCTGCAAAAACTGTTTATCGTGCCCAGCCATTTTGGCCACGCTCCGCCACCCGTATCCTGCCATGGGTTGAGATAGTGATCATCAAGTGCTGCCTTCGCCCCTGTGGGCAAGCACCCCACTGAATGGCTAAGAAGATAGGTCCCTTCAGGGACGTGAAACTGCGGGTCCTCTGCCATTACTCCGCAGCAGTCCCGATTGGCTTACGCACAACGCCGTATTCACCGCCCCAGCTGTCTGTCATCTCCCCACGAATATCCCAGAGTTCGGGGAAGAAACGATGTTTGGCACCAGATTGCAGAAGGTCAACCGGACGGCCCTTGAGTGATTTTGATCCCAAACCAATTGATCGATGGATCAGGAACAAATGATGCCAGCGGAATTTTTGAAACAATTCATCAAACTCTATCAACGCTTCCGCAACCGCATAGGCACCGTCATGGCTATATTTCTCATCATAGATGTCGGAAACAGAAAGGTCGTTTGGCTTCAGGTAACTTGCCACGTAAGCTTTCCAGAGATCCGGCGGCATTTTCAACAAGGTGCGAAAGCCCGGACTTTCCTGCCCGCTACCGTTACCCAGCTGAAGGCGAATTTGCTGATATTCCTTGGGTGACATGGTTTCCAGCACATCAAGTTGCTGGATCATCATGCGTTGAAGGCGATGCACTCTTCCCATAAGCGTAATAACACGATGCGTTTCGCCCTTTTCTAGATAGTCGATGACGTCCACAAGTGTGAAACTCATGAGCTTCATCCAAAGTTCTTCGACCTGATGAACAATCTGAAATTGTAGCTCGTCCGAATTGCATAGATCTTTTAGTGGTTTTTGACATGTCAGCAGGCGGTCACAATTGAGATATATCCCATAATCAAGCATCTCGGGTTGCTCAATTCGGGCATAATGTTTTTCGCGCTGCATACTTCGTCCTTCCATCAGTGTGACACCAACAGAAATATAGGCTTTCTGGCAGTAAACATTGTCCTTTATATTCTTCTCTATCGATTATATTAAGAACAATGTTCTAAATAATGACATTAGAGAGTACGAATGATGGATGATCTGGACCTCAGGATACTTGGCATTCTTGAAGAAGACGGCCGGATTTCGTTCGCCGCATTAGGTGACAGGGTGGGTTTGAGCAAAACACCTTGCTGGTCGAGGGTGAAAGAGCTGGAGGCTTCCGGCGTAATTGAAAGTTACGGTGCTCAGGTGACGCCGGAAGCAATTGGCCTTGGCATTCGCGCCCTTGTCCACATTGTTGTGGGTTTTGACGAATATGAACGTTTCGAACAGGCAATCATTGAACATCAATCGGTCAGATGCTGTCACGCTGTTACCGGCGAATATGATTATGTCCTCGAGATTCTTGCACCCGATATGGCAGCTCTGGACGAACTTTTGCGGAACAACCTAAGCCGTTTGCCAGGCGTCACAAGGTTCAATACATCGATAACCACACGAATGATAAAAAGCGCGGGTAGTTATTCGTCCATGATTTAGGCACTAGTCAGCCGACTGGCGGTATTCGCGAACTATGGTGTTGGGACAAGCGCGAAAGGACACAGAATGAAACGCGTTTCCGAGTTCTTTCCGTCCAGTGGCAGTACCGCTACTTCAGTGGTTAAAAAGTCCTTTTCTGTCTCGGACATACTGTTTCTAAGAACAACAGGAACCTTTTTCTTTATAACTTCTCTATAAAGACGGGGCCATTTCGCGACCGGTCCGGTTTCCCTGACTTCCTCACCTGTTAAATCGAGGCCGATCATTTCTGTGCTGCCACTGCTCCACACCCTTATCGTGAATCTGTCTCTGGGCAAATGGTGCTCGATCATCCACAGGTGCCGCGCAAAAGGTGCGATATCCCGTATATTGAGATCAGCTTTTGTTACTGACCCTTTTCGGGCGATACAATCATGGTACCACGCCCATGCGCTGCTAGTCTGCGGCTGACTGGGCGCAGACAGTATCTCGAAGTCTTTGTCGATATCCTGATAGCGATTTAGATTAAGCGACAGACCTGAAACCAGACGCTTGCCGGTTTTTCCGCCGTGGTGTTGTGATGTGTCTTCATCAAGCTCAATGATCGCTGTTTGCATGTCAGTCCCTGTTTCCGGCCACATGAGTATTGCCAGAATTTTACAGACCCCACGCCATCAATGTGCACTGCTTAGGTTAATAATAGGTAACCGTCCAAGCTCAAAATATCAGGGAGAACTTAGCTCCACCACCTTCTCGTTCACCAAGGTTTACAGAGCCACCATGGGCTGTCATCACCTGTCGGGTTAATGCCAAACCAACGCCGCTGCCTTCGCGCTTCGTCGTGAAAAAAGGCACGAAGATACGCTTTGCGAGATCCGCCGGCACACCTGGTCCGTTATCGGCAATTTCAATTGTGACCCTTCCGCGCCTGTTTAGCCTTGCTGCCAGCCAAACGGTTGAATCCGGTGTGTCGGAAAGTGCCTGCCCTGCGTTTTGCAGCATATTGATCAACACCTGTTCGAGCATCTCGCGATCTGCGGAAATATCCAGCTCATCCGGCTCAATGACAACATTCAGCCTAATGCCGCTATTGCGCCATTCTTTCTCGAACAATGTCGTGAGTTCATTGAACATATCCTGTAAACGGATCAGCTTTTTTTTGGGTTCTGGCAGTCGTGTGAGGCTGCGATAGCTTGACACAAACTGGTTCAACTTGTCTGAACGGCGCGCTACCGTATTAACGGCATCTTTTACATCACCCAGTTCGGCAACAACCTCAGGGTTGTCCGTCACCTTTCTGGCGGCATCGTCCACCAGATCAACTGCCGTTTTTGCCAATGACGCGACCGGTGTGATTGAGTTCATGATTTCATGTGTCAATACACGAACCAGGTCCTGCCATGCTTGTAGCTGGGCGACGTCCAGCTCTGACTGGATATTCTGCAGGCTGAAGAGTTTCTCAGGCTTGCCATCAATAATTATTTTTGTCGCTACAAGCATCATCTGCTGCTCGACCTCATCGGCATAAAAGGCAACCAGCCTGCGGTCTCCGGGACCAATTTCGGCCACTTCTTTTTGAAAAACTGTTCCGAATTGTGCGAGATCGTTGAGGTGAGTTGTCGACAGGCTGCCGAACAGTCGGCGGGCAGCATTGTTCCATACGGTGAGTGCCCCGTCCGAATAAAGTGATAATAGAGGCACCGGAACATGTTCAACAAGCGCCTTCAAATGTCTTAGCTCTTTTTCCTGCCCTGCCCTGACTTCCTGGAAGCGTTTCAGAATATCGGTGAAAGTTTCGCCCAGTTCGCCGAACCCTGCACCCAGGTCATGCATTCGGAAGCGCTGGCTGAAGTCAGCATAACGTGCGGCGTCCAGGAAGCGACTGATCTCGGCGTTGGTCCGTTGGACAAACTGGTATACTTCCACCACCAGAAATACCAGTACACAGAAAGCCAGGAATGTAGCTGCATGATACCCGGGAATCGTGACCAGATAACTTAGCCCCATCAACATGAGCATGATGAAGACAAGCCGACCTGCAAGCAGGACGCTGAAGCGTTTAAAGCCCATGTTTTTCCATCCTGCGATAGAGTGCTGCACGCGTGATACCTAACTCTTTAGCGGCGTGGCTAATATTGTACCTGTGTTTTTTGAGGGCCTCGGAAATCGCGCTTCTCTCCAACCGCTCAAGGTTTAGCTCATCGGGCACAACGCTTTGATCGGGCGCTTTCACCGCTATTGATGCCTCTGTTTGCTCAATGCTGGCTCCAGATCCGTCCATCTGGAAGTCGGAACGGACAAACTGGTCTTCGCTGGACAAGATAACAGCTCGCTCAATGGAATGCCTCAGGGCGCGTACGTTGCCCGGCCAGGAATAGCCAAGCATGGTCTGCAGTGCTTCAGGCGAGAAGTCTTTCAGCGGTTTATCATATTTTCTACAATATAGTTCGGCGTAATGGCGGGCAATTTCCGGAATGTCCTGGCTTCGTTCGCGCAGAGGGGGCACATGAATTTCGACTGTATTCAGACGAAACAACAAGTCTTGTCGGAAAATACTGTCATCCTTCAGTTTTTCCAATGGCAGGTTGGTTGCAGCAATTACCCTGATTTCTATCGGAACCGGTTTATCCGAGCCCACAGGAACCACTTTCCGTGTTTCCAGAACGGTCAGTAGTTTTGCCTGCAAGTGTAAAGGAAGGTTGCCAATTTCATCAAGAAATAGTGTGCCGCCTTCGGCTGCCTGCAACCGTCCCACACGGTCGTCGCGTGCATCTGTAAAAGCTCCTTTTTTGTGTCCGAAAAGTTCAGATTCAAAAAGGGATTCGGGTACTGCACCCAGATCAACAGACATAAAGATGTTTCCCGATCGCGCAGACAGCCTATGAAGCTCGCGGGCAACCAGCTCCTTGCCTGTGCCGTTTTCACCTAAAATCAGAACATTGGCATCTGTTGGAGCTGTGCGTGCAATAACCGACAAGACTTCTGCAATTTCCGGGCTGTTACCAAGAATTGGTTGTGTTGGTCCGCTGGCAACCGCGGCAAGTGCCCTGTTGGTTTTTTTAAGTTTTTCGGCTTCGCTTCGGCTGCGGCGTAATTTGACGCTGGTTGACAAGGTGGCGACAAGCTTTTCATTTTGCCACGGTTTGGCGACAAAGTCTGTTGCGCCCTGTTTCATTGCCTCAACCGCTACATTTACGCCGCCATGTGCAGTGATCATGATGACAACAGCATAAGGGTCCAGTTCGAGAATTCTGCCCAGCCAGAAGAAACCCTGTTTGCCGGTAGATTCGCCCGGACCAAAGTTCATATCCAGCAAAATAGCGTCGAAAGAATGTGCTGCCATCAAGGTGGGAACATTCTCCGGATTGTTACATGTTATCACTGTGTCGAAGTGTCGTTTCAGGAGTAATTTTACAGCGACCAGGATATCCTCATCGTCGTCCACTATCAGGATGGCACCATTATGTGGCTGCATCAAAAGTCACTTTCTCATATATTCCAGATGTTCGAAACCGTACACTCTGTGTTCGAAACCGTACAGAAAAAACTGTCCGAAACCGCACAAATTCATTAAATACCTTTTAAAAGCAATGGTTTAAAATCTGGCATAGGCTTTGCTGCTAATGGGGTTCAACGAAAACATGCCGATAGCGGCAAACCCGAGAGACACGATGGCCATGGAAAAAAAACAGGAAAGCGGAAATGCCATACCAATGTATGGCGGGAAAACACCAGGAACTGACAAAGCTGTTTCTGGTGCTGGCATGGATCGCCGCATCGAGAAGAAAAAAAATCCCTGGAAATTGGTAGGAATTGCTGCTGGCGTGCTTGTAGTGGCAGGGCTGGTCTGGATGCTGCTGGAGGACGCAGCGGGTGGCAGAACATTTCGCGTCAATGAGAGCCGGATCGTTATTTCAACGGTAACCGAAGGCACTTTTGAGGACTTTATTCCAATTCGTGGCCGCGTTACGCCGTTGAAAACCGTTTTTCTCGACGCCGTCGAGGGTGGTCGTGTTGACCGTGTCATGGTGGAAGACGGTGCTTTGCTTCAGAAAGGTGACCTGATTGTCGAATTGTCAAACGCCAACCTTCAGGTGAGCTTCACAGCTAACGAAACACGCGTTACCGAGCAACTCAACAACATGCGCACTCAAGAGCTTCAGCTGGAGCAAAACCGCCTTGGTCACAAACGGAATCTGGTGGACTTTAATTATCAGATTACCCGGCTGACGCGGCAGGTTGAACGTGAACGTGAACTGGTTAAAACCAATGCTATTCCGATGCGCCAGCTTGAGGATACGGAAGATGACCTTCAGTATAATATCAATCGCCGTGACCTGACGCTTGAAAGCCAGGCTACGGATGCCCGGCTGCAGGAAAGCCAGCTTATATTTTTGCGCGAAGCATCAACCCGGCTTGAGGAAAGCCTGGTGGTTGCACGCAAAAACCTTGATGCTTTGAATGTCAGGGCCCCTGTTGATGGGAAGCTCTCTGGTTTCAACGTAGAGGTGGGTCAAAGCATTCCACGCGGCGAGCGTTTGGGCCAGATCGACGATCCGGATAACTACAAACTGACAGCAAATATTGACGAGTTCTATCTGGGCCGGGTGGATTTGGGCCAGGAAGCCGTGTTCGAACGCGGTGGCCGCGATTACCGCATGACCGTTGCAAAGATATACCCACAGGTGACAAACGGGCAGTTTGAAGTGGATCTGGTGTTTGCGGATGGCCAGCCAGACGATATCCGCCGGGGCCAGACCCTGCAAACAAAACTCACTCTGGGGGATGCGACCAAAGCGGCGCTCATTCCTAACGGCGCCTTTTATCAGGATACTGGCGGCAACTGGGTATTTGTTGTTGCTGAGGATGGTGGTCAGGCTGTCAAGCGAACTGTCAGGCTGGGCCGCAGAAACTCTCGTTTTATCGAGGTTATCGAGGGCCTGGAGATTGGCGAGCGAGTGGTGACGTCGCCTTACAGCAGTTTTGTGGATATGGACCGATTGAGACTGACGAACGATTAGGTAATAGCGGGCCGGGGCTATCTCGGCCTGCTCTCGCACATATGGTTTAATTGCCAGTATCAGCGAAGAACAGACAATAAATAATTGAATAAGGATCAGAAAGGAAACACGGCATGCTTAAACTGCACAATCTCTCAAAGGTCTATCAGACCGACGAGGTTGAAACCGTGGCACTCGACAACGTGAATATCGAGATCGAGTCCGGTGAATTTGTTGCCATCATGGGGCCTTCGGGGTGCGGAAAGTCCACACTGCTGAATATCGTTGGCATGCTCGATTCCCCGTCCAGCGGAGACTATATTTTCATGGATGAAAATGTTGCGGGGTACCCTGAGTCCAAACTCAGCAATATCCGCAAGCAAAACATCGGCTTCATCTTCCAGTCGTTCAACCTGATCGACGAGTTGACCGTGGAAGAAAACATCGAGCTTGCGCTGCTGTATCACAACATACCGGCCAGCGAACGCCGCGAGCGAGTGGCGCGTGTGATGGACAAGGTCGGCATCGCTCACCGCGCCAAACATATGCCAAGCCAGCTTTCCGGCGGTCAACAACAACGTGTGGCGGTGGCCCGGGCTGTTGTTGGTGATCAGGCGATGATCCTCGCAGATGAGCCAACCGGTAACCTCGACAGCGCACACGGGCAGGAAGTGATGGAGATGCTGCAGTCCTTGAATGCTGAAGGCACAACCATCGTTATGGTAACGCACAGCCCGGCACATGCTGACTATGCGCGGCGTACGATTAATCTGTTTGATGGTCATGTTGTTACCGAGAACCTGCGCGCTGCGGTGTAGGCGCAGAAGAAAGAGAAAATCATGTCACAGCTTTTAATTGGTTTGAGAGTTCTGAAGCGCCAGGGTCTGTATGGCCTCATGGCTATTCTGGGTCTGACTATCGGACTGGCTGTGGCTGTTATCGCGATGCTCTACACGTGGCAGGAAACACACTATGACAGCCACATTGAACGGGCAGACCGCATCTTTTTGATTGATGCGAAGGTTAGCCAGCCGGGGCGTACCGAAACCATCGTGGCTCAAGTGCCCGGTGCACTTTCCGAAAGCCTGAGGGGTACGGTTCCCGGCCTTGAGGACACAGCCAGGGTCTGGCGGCAATGGTCTTCACTGAAAATTGGTGATCGCTTCAACTTCAATCTGCCGGTCATCGGTGTTGAAGCGGCGTGGGTGGATATGATTGACTTGCCGATGGTTGCAGGTAGTTCAGACGCTATCGGGAATGATCTGTCCAGTGTTCTGATCTCCGCGAGTATGGCAACCAGACTTTACGGTGATGTGGACTCTGTTGGTCAGACTTTCGAGCTTGATGAAAACGCCATGCTGGTAACGGGCGTTTATCAGGACTTTCCAACCGCAAGCCACATTGAAGCTGACGTGATTATCCCCAGTAAGGCTGCAGCTATTACCCAGCGCGGTATCCGGATGGATGAAGACTGGAAAGGCTTCAATGTTTTCACTTATTTGCTGCTTGAAGACGGAGCGGACGCATTGGTTGCCCAAACTGCTGTTGAAGAGATTTTACATCAGAATTTTCAGCTTGATGGGCGCTTCCCGCCGGAAATCACTGCGGCGGATATTGTTGATGTGTCGTTGCAGAGGCTTTCCGACCTTCACCTGAATGATCGTACTTACCCCTGGGGTGTCAAGCCGCCTGCCGATAAACTGAAGCTTGCGGTTTTCAGTGCGATTGCGATTTTGATCGTGCTCATCGCTTGCGTTAATCATATCAACCTTTCGACCGTGCGATCAATTGAACGGGCGCGCGAAGTAGCACTTCGGAAAATTCTTGGCGCAGGACGGAAACAGCTGGTTGGTCAGTTTCTGCTGGAAGCCGCAATACTGGCGACTCTGGCGCTGGTTCTTGCCTTGACTGTTGTGGAGCTGATCGAGCCCTATGCCAGCGATATGCTGCAAACACAACTTGACCTCTCTGCATTAACTTCTGCTGGCTTCATTGGCTGGCTGGCATTGTTGCTGACGTTTGTCATCGGGTCGGCAGGACTGTATCCTGCTTTCATCGTCAGTGCTGTCATGCCGGGGCGTGTGCTAGCCAGCCACAGCCGCGGCGCGAAAGGAAATGCACGCCTGCGGTCGGTACTCGTGATATTCCAGTTCAGTATTTCAATTACGCTTGCCATTGGTGCTGCGGTGATATGGAGCCAGCTGCGGTATGCCCGAACGGCTGATCTCGGGTTTGATGCAGAAAATGTCATGATGCTATACGGCGTTGGTCGTGGCCCGGCGCAAACGGTCGCGCTGACCCGCGGCATTACACAATCTATCGATGGCTTGCCTGGTATTGTTACTGTGTCGGCCGCGAATTCCACACCTGCGTGGGATTATGTGCTCGAAGTATCGGTACGCAAACCTGCAGAGGCGCCGGAGTCGGCTCAGACGATGGGGCGTGTATCCGTAGATCTGAATTTCTTCGAGACGCTGGATATGGAGCCGGTCGCGGGAAGGCTGTTTAGTGAGGACTACGGGCTTGATCGCGGTCAGTGGGACCTGGAAACCCGCGGGTCGCTTGATTTACCGGTTATTATAAATGAGAGAGCGGTTGCCTCGCTCGGGTTCTTGTCAGCGGATGCGGCGATTGGTGAACAGGTTCAATTCACTCTCTCGGCGCAAGATGACCGAGCAGCGCGGATTGTTGGTGTGGTGGAAGACGTACATTTCAAATCGCTTAAAAATGCCATTCAGCCAATGGTCTATTACCCTGACCCTGCAATCTTCAACGTCATAATGGTTCGAATGGACCCCAACCAGCGTTCGATTGCGATGCAATCTATAGAAGAAGGCTGGAACAAAGTAATGCCGAACCAGCCCATTAGCAGCGCTTTTTTGGCGTCAGCCCTTGCAGAACAATATGACCGTGAATCTCAAGAGTTAAAAACCGTCAGTGTGCTTGCGGGGCTCGGTATATTGATCGCTGTGTTCGGTCAGTATGGACTGGCTGCCTATAGCGCGCAGTCGCGTCGCCGCGAGATCAGCATTCGCAAAGTCCTGGGCGCACGTGTTCGCGACATTCTTCAGCTGTTCGTCTGGCAGTTTTCCAAGCCTGTGTTCCTTGCGATGATTGTAGCCTGGCCGGTCGCATTTTATTTGATGACAGCCTGGCTGGAGAATTTCGTCTATCGGGTGACACCTAACCCATTGTGGTTCGTTTTGGCGGGTGTTGTTGCCTTGATGGTTGCGCTTTTGACTGTAGCAAGTCATGCGCTCAAAGCGGCACGCGCTGCGCCTGTTGAAGCCCTGCGATACGAGTAAAAATAAAATGAAAATAATAACGACAGCGAGAAAAACCCATGTTCCAGAACTATATACAGGTCGCGTTTAGAAATATTCTGGCCAACAAGCTATACAGTGCGATTAACATTATCGGGCTTGCCATTGGCTTGACAGCCTGTGTGCTGATCATGCTGTTTGTCAGGGATGAGCTTTCCTTTGATCGGTTTTGGGCAAAAAGCGACGCTATTTATCGCCTGCACACCACATTTAATGTTCCTGGCCGCCAGCCCTTCATTACCTCCAGTGCTCAGGGGCCTGCCAGACAGGCCTTATTGAATTATTTTCCGCAGGAAATTGAACAGGCGACACGTTTCGCCCAGTTTCAGCCGGTTGTCGAATATCAGGACAAGGTATTTTACGAGCGTGTCCACTGGGCTGACCGGGAAGCTGTCGAAATATTCGATTTAACAGTGGTCGAAGGCGATATTCAGGCTGCAATGCAGGACAATTCCAGCATTGCGATCAATCAAAGCTTTGCGCATAAGTATTTCGGGGACAGGCCTGCTCTTGGCGAAGTGGTTTCAATGACAACTTTTGACCTTGTCAGGGATTATAAAGTTGCGGCCATTTTTGAAGATTTACCTCACAACACAGTGCTTGATTTTCAGGCGCTGACAGTGATTGACGAAAGTGACTTTACGTCTCAACCGGCGGTATTTACCGAGTGGTTTTCCCTGAACAACTGGTTGTTTTTCACGCTCAGGGATGGCGCCTCCATTACAACAATCGACAGTCAGTTACCGGCATTTGCAGATGCCTCGATCATTGTGCCGGGTGCTTTTCAGGAAGGCACGACAGCATCTGATTTTGTCACCTATAGCACAATGAAGTTGCAGGATTTGCAGTTGAATGCACCCGGTGGCCGGGAGATGAAACCAACAGGTGATACTCAAACAGTCACAATTTTCTCTGCCATCGCGGCGCTGGTTTTGTTGATTGCCTGTATCAATTTCACGAACCTAGCGACAGCAAAGTCAACACAGCGCGCCCGCGAAGTGGCACTGCGCAAGGTGCTGGGGGCCAGACGCCAACAGCTTGTTCAGCAATTTATTGGCGAGTCGGTTGTTGTTGCTCTACTTGCACTTTTCCTTGCCGTCGTACTGGTTGAACTTCTATTGCCGTCGTATGGCGCATTTCTGGGCCGGGACCTCAGTTTTGACTATTCAGGTGGCTTCGGCCTTGGTTTGCTGGCTGGGCTGGTGCTGGTGGTTGGTATCGTTGGAGGGCTTTACCCTGCTGTGTTGCTATCCGGGTTTCGGCCTGCACGTGTTTTAAAAGCCAACCGGTCGGCAGAGTCTGCAGGATCAATAAGGCTTCGAGCCGGTCTTGTTATCCTGCAGTTCACGATATCAATCGCCCTTATTATTGCGACCGGGGTTGTCTTCGGCCAGATGGTATTTGCGGCGAAGCGTTACCCCGGCTTTAATAAAGACAACCTGATTGTCGTTCGCAATGTGTCGCGCCAGGGTGTTGTTGAAAAACAGGTTGCGCTTAAGGAAGAGATACTGCGCCTGCCTGGCGTCGTATCTGCAGCTTACGCTGACGATGTTCCTGCCACCAGCAATGAAAGCAATTCTTCTGTTACCATACCCGGAAATCCCGGACTCGGCGACATATTGATCGGCCGTCAAATCGTCGACCATGACTATTTCTCCACCTATGAAATCCCGTTAATCACAGGTCGCGATTATGACAGGGATTATTCCGGAGACGGAATCCCTGACTTTGAAGGCGCCCGACCGGGTGAAGTTTTACAGGGTACGCTGGTTGTCAATCAGGCGGCACTGCCGCGGCTGGGGTTTGCTTCCGCAAAAGATGCAGTGGGCAAAAGAGTACAGATCCAAACCGGCAGTCCGGGCTCGGAGCCGGCTTTTGCCCAACTTGAAATTATCGGTGTAGCGGCGAATGCTCATTTTCGCTCCCTAAGGTCTGTGGTGCGGCCTGAGATGTATTACCTGCTCGAAGGTAATTTCAGGAACCTGACGATCCGATACACGGGCAATCCGGCAGAACTGGTTGAGCAGATAGAGTCCGTATGGCGGGAGCACGCACCAAATGTTCCGTTTACTTTCAGCTTTGCCGAGCAAGACATGGCGCGCTTGTATGCTCAGGAACACAGCCTGGCCACCATGCTCGGCACCTTCGCCTCTCTGGCAATTCTGGTTGCCTGTATGGGCCTTTATGGACTGGCAGCATTCACCGCTGAGCGCCGCACGCGAGAAATTGGTATCAGGAAGGTTATGGGTGCCCGAGTAATGGACATAGTACGCTTGCTGGTTTGGCAATTCTCGAAACCGGTATTACTGGCAAACCTGATCGCCTGGCCGTTAGCAGCATGGGGAATGCTCAACTGGCTTCAGGCGTTTCCCTACCGGCTCGATGAGTGGGTTCTGGTACCCCTGTGTCTCATCGCCGGTCTGATTGCATTGGCTATCGCCTGGTTTACGGTTGGCGGCAATGCAGCGAAAGTGGCAAGGGCAAACCCAATCAAAGCGCTTCGGTACGAATAAGGAAACCGCAATGTTTAAAAACTACATAGTCAGCGCATTGAGAAACATTCTGAAAAACCGGCTTTATGCTTTTATCAACATAGTCGGCCTTGCCTTGGGAATGGCTGTATATGTTTTTGGAACTGTTTTGGTTGACTACGAAAAAAATCATGACAGGCACTTTTCGAACGTAGACAGGATATACACACCTAATTCGTTGTTTTCGCCAAGTGCGAATATTGGAATGCGCAGCGCCGACACGGTTTATGCAGCTTTTGGAGACCATGTACGCGTGGGAATGCCGGAGCTTGAAGGCATAGCGCGTGTTCGTCGCGAGGAGTTTTTGTTCAGCGTAGGTGAGAAGGACTTTTATCAAGATATCCGGTTTACCGACCCGGACTTTACAAAAATCTTTGACCTGAACTATCTGGCTGGTGATCACTCCGTTTTGCTAAACCCTTCGATGTTGATCATAACTGAATCTGTCGCGACACGCTTCTTTGGCTCTGATGATGCTGTTGGTCAGACAATCATGCTTGATCATGAACTGGCTGTTACGGTCGGCGCCGTAGTTGAAGACCTGCCGGCCAATTCACATTTCAATTCATCACTTCTTGGCGAAACAGATTTCGCAGTTGTAGCGAACTTTAAAGCACTAAACAGCTTACGCGGCTATGACCCTGCAACGGATTGGACTGATATTTCACTTGGTAACCGCACCTACATACTAATTCCTGATGATAAAGATTCCGCGTGGTTGGAGGCTGGTCTCCAGAACCTCTATGAACAGCACTATAGCGATGATCGAAAAGAGTTTGTTTCAGGCATTGGGATCGAGCCGCTGACAAGGGCAAATACCTACCTGTGGGAAGCCACAGGAATTCCTCTTCTGACAAGTGTCTCTATTTTGGCGCTTCTGGTTTTGGTCGTGGCATGTGTGAACTATACCAATCTTGCAACTGCTCAAAGTTTGGGAAGGGCAAGAGAAGTCGGGTTGCGCCGGACCCTCGGTGCTGAACGACGCCAGCTTCTGATCCAGTTTCTGTCGGAAAGCTTGGTCATAGCAATGATTGCAATGTTCCTCGCACTGGTTTTACTGGAACTTTTAATTCCTGTGTTTAACACTTCGTTGGGCAAGATTGTGGAACTGGACTTTAGTCGTATTGTGCCTTGGCTTGCTTTGACTGTTCTGGTCGTTGGCCTTGCGTCCGGCGGATATCCCTCATATTTGATTACCCGCACCGACCCTATCCAGGCGCTTCGGGATGGCAAAACAGGTGGTGGCGCCGGAAACTTTCTTCGTTCAGGCATGATTGGACTTCAGTTTGTTATTGCGATTTTCATGGTCGCGATAGTGATGGTGATGTACTTCCAGAATCAACGTGTCAAACAAACCATCAGTTTGTTTCCGTCAGAACAGATTCTGGTTTTGGAGCGTTTGAACGTTGAGGCCATTGAACCCAGGCTGGAAACCCTTCGGACGGAATTGAAGCGCTTGCCTGGTGTAGCCAACGTTTCCTATACCAATCAGGTTCCTTTCAATCAGAGCAATCGCACCTTTGATGCCGGCACAACGCCCGGTGACGCAAGTAAAACTTTTGGCATGAACCGCGTAAGAGTTGATCATGACTTTCTTGCGACCTTCGATATTCCACTTGTTGCGGGGCGCGATCTGTCACGCGAAGTTGCACAAGATGAAGTCAGTGGACCAACATTACCGGCCAATGTGTTGTTGAACGAATTGGCAACAAGTCAATTGGGGTTTGACGAGCCGGGGGACGCGGTCGGAAGTGTGTTTTTCAGGTTCGGTACTGACGGATCGTCCCAACAGTTTACGATTGTGGGTGTTGTAGAGGATCAGAATTTTCTGGGCCTGCATAACAACGTCAAACCGTTCATGTTTTATGTCGACGCTGACCGTTATTATGGTGCTGTCCGGCTAAGCCCTGACAACATAAACCAGACGATCCGGGAGATTGAAGCGGTCTGGGACAGGGTTATTCCGGATTATCCGATGCAGAGCAAATTTCTGGATGAAGGGTTTGAGCAGGTTTATGTGATCTTTCGCTCGATCAATATCGCATTGTCGGGATTCGCCGTTTTGGCACTGTCTCTTGCTCTAATTGGCCTTTTTGGATTGGCTGCCTTTATGGCAGAGCAACGGACAAGGGAAATTGGTATTCGGCGTGTGTTGGGCGCGAGTGTTCCGCAACTGGTGCGTTTGCTGATCTGGCAATTTTCCAAACCTGTAATGTGGGCGCTGATTTTTGCGTTACCGCTCGCATATTTTAGCTCCAACCTCTACCTGAACGTCTTTTCAGACAGAATAGATTCTCCCAGTACGGTTATTGTTATTGCCGGACTGATAGGCGTCGTTATGGCCTGGCTAATCGTTGCTGTGCACGCCAATTGGGTGGCCCGGACCAATCCGATCAAAGCGCTTCGATACGAATAAGGAAAACAGAATGTTTCAAAATTACCTGAAAACCGCTGTCCGCAACTTGTTACGCCAGAAGCTTTTTTCGTTTATCAACATTGCGGGCTTGGCAGTTGGGCTTGCGGCCTTTCTGCTTATTCTTTTGTTCGTTCGTGACGAGATGTCCTGGGATCGACACTGGGGTGGCGGCGAGAATATCTATCGCGTGGAAACGACTATCCAGTTCCCTGTCCGGGAAGACCGTCCAACCTCCAACACAGCCACTCCGGTGAAAGACCTGCTGCTCGACACCTACCCTGAAATTGGGGATGTCACACGATATCTTGCTGGCAGTGCAACGTTCCAGCAGAGCGGTGACCTGTTCTCCGAGCGGGTTGCTTTCGCAGAAACCAACTTCCTGGATTTCTTCGGCTTCAGATTTCTACACGGCTCTGCCGAGACAGCTTTGGAAGACCAGAATTCCATTGTGATCACTCAACAGATTTCGGAGAAGTATTTTCAGGATGAAGCACCCCTTGGCAAAACACTTTCGCTTAGGGTGGCTGGTGAATTCAGGGACTTCATCGTCACCGGTGTTATCGAGAACCCGGTTCGCACCACACACATGCGTGTTGACACAATCGTGCCATTTAACCGCGAATACTTCCAGGGTGCCCGTTGGTTCACTGACGACTGGCGATTTGCGATCTGGTTGACCTACGTGCGGTTTGCGGAAGGGGCAAACGTTGCTGCCGTACAGGCTGATTTACCTGCTTTCATTGAGCGTCATATGCCGAAGAACGCCGGAGGCCAGGAAACCGGTCGCGAATTTAGTATGAAGCTTAACCTTGTAGCCCTGTCGGACATTCATTTGTACAGCAACGTTGCAACTGCAGATGCAGGAACGCTCTACGGGTTCGTTGGTATCGCTTTTTTGATACTGGCTATTGCCGTCGTGAATTTCCTGAATTTGTCTATGGCGCGGGTTGCGCATCGTGCTCGCGAGGTTGCAATGCGCAAAGTTGTCGGGGCGCAACGTAGTCAGATTATACAACAGTTTTTGGGTGAATCGCTTTTCTTGGTGGTCATTTCTGTCATTGTTGCGCTGGTGCTCGTCGAGATCAGTTTACCCCATTACAGTGAATTTTTAACGTCCGTCATTGAGATGAATCTGCTGGGTGAACCCAGTCTCATGGCTGCAATAGTGATCTTGTGTGTTGGTGTTGGTTTGAGTGCTGGCAGTCTGCATGCCATCTACTTCTCGATGATGCGTCCCAGAGATGTTCTTTATAGCAATACAAGCCCTGACGCCGGCGGTAGTAAACTGCGCTTGGGTTTGGTTGTTGCGCAGTTCTCGATTTCTGTCGCGCTGATGACCATCGCATTTTTCGTCAATGAGCAGACCGAATACAGCCGTACGATGGATCTGGGTTTCAATGACCAGAATCTGATCGTTGTTGCGGGAACCAATAACACCAACTCTGAAGAGTTTAAGAACCGTATTTTACAAAGCCCGTTTATCAACGCCGTAGGCAGATCATCTGACGTACCAACCGAAGGCAGTGAAGACAGACTGACCATCCGCCCTGTATCGGCGGGAGAGACGGTTACTCTTGACGCATTGCCCACCGGCCCGGACTTTTTCCGTGTCTATCAGATACCTCTCATTGCGGGCCGTTACCTGAATGATAGCGAACAGGACACGCTTCGTCGCAGGGAGCAAAACGCGCAATATCAGGCGGCAGCAAACATTGTCGTCAACGAATCCGGCGCACGATTGCTGGGTTTTGATAACCCTGCTGATGCTGTCAATCAGGTTATGCGCGCTGATATTACATCTGAACGTGTGGCCGAAACGCGCATCGTTGGCGTTGTGAAAGACTTCCACTTCGACAGCGCACGAGACGTTATTCGTCCGGGTATCTACTATATCGATTACATGCGGCACTCAGACATGAGTGTTCGGATTGACGGCAACAACAGGGATGCTGCAATTGGTGTAATTGAACAGGTATGGCGGGAGTTGTTTCCCGGTCGGGTCCTGAATTATCGCGATATGTCCGAGCTGGTGGAACGTCAGTATCAGGCTGATACACGACTTGCAGACATGCTGACAGCCTTTACCATTCTGGCAATTTCCATTTCCTGTTTGGGTTTGTACGGCTTGGCAGCTTTTACAGTTGAGCGGCGTACCCGAGAGATTGGCATCCGTAAAGTTCTGGGTGCAGACTTGCTTGATGTGCTCATGTTGCTGTTGTGGCAGTTTGCCAAACCGATCCTGATCGCCAACTTGATTGCATGGCCCGTTGCTTTCTTCTTCATTAATGACTGGCTGGATGGCTTCGCCTACCGGATTGACCTTAATCTTGTCCCCTTCGTCATGACGGGGCTGCTGGCCCTGGTGATTGGCTGGTTCACAGTCGCGGGTCATGCGTTCCTGATTGCGCGCGCAAACCCCGTACGAGCGCTCAGGTACGAGTAAAAGAAATACAAGGGGGAAACCGATGTTTCAAAACTACTTGCTGGTAGCGTTCAGAAACCTGATAAAAAACAGGCTGTATAACACGATCAACGTGGGTGGTATGTCGGTTGGGCTGGCGGCATGCATCATGATTTTGCTGTTCGTCGATCACGAGCTTTCCTACGACAAATGGATCCCTGATCATCACCGCGTATTGCGTGCAGAATCGGTAATCGACTTTGAAGGCGCCCCTGCGAATGATGCCGATAATATCCCGCCGGTCTTTGGGCCCATTATGGCAGAGCAACTCAGCGAGGTAGAAATCAGCGTCCGGCTTGTTGGCAATGGTATCGCGGTGTCGACTGATGACAAAGCATTTGAGCAGGATGTGATGCTTACTGATCCGGCATTTTTCGAAATGTTTGGCATTGACCTGATCGCCGGTAATGCTGCCGCAGCGTTAAACAGTCCGGACAGTATTGTACTGAGCCAGTCAGACGCTGAGCGTATTTTTGGCACAGAGCCAGCTGTCGGCAAAACCATCAAGGCCAATGGCGAGTTTTCACTTAAAGTCACCGGCGTCATGCCGGACTGGCCGATTCTGTCTGATCAGCAAGTTAGAGCTGTGGTGCCCTTTTCGTCTCCGATTATTGATGATCAGCCCTGGTTGCGGGAAAACTGGGGCTCCTTCTCTGGCGTGACGTATGTACGTATGGCAGAGGGAGTTGATGTTGCCGCGCTGACGAGTGTGGTTAATGACCTCGCTCGGCGCATAGCCCCGGACTGGGTCTACAAAGAGCCTGCAGAACGAGGCTTGCCGCCAGTTCTGGAATTTCATTTTACACCTGCGATTGACGCGCATCTGAAATCGGACTCAGGTTTTGGAGCGACTGGCGGCTCCCGTGGCAGTGTGGCGGCTCTCTGGGCTGCGGCCATTGTCGCCATGCTCATTTTGGCGATTGCCGTAATGAACGTAACAAACCTGGGAACCATGCTGGCGCTTAAGCGTGTGCAGGAGGTGACCATCAGGAAGGCGCTGGGCGCCAAGGCAAAACACCTTGTTTTTCAAATTCTGACAGAGGCAATTCTGCTCTCTTTCATTTCCATGATGGTCGGTTTGGTGCTTGTCGAACTCTTGTTGCCGTCTTTCGGCACGATGATGAACAGGTCGCTTTCGACAGCACCGCTTTATCAAGTAGGTGTTATGGTGCCACTGGCATGCTTTGCCTGTGTGATCGGTTCCATCAGTGGTTTGTATCCAGCGTTGGTAGCCGCGCGTTTTCGGCCGATTGATCACTTGAACGGCGTATCTCCAAAAATAGGTATACGCTTCAGAAATATTCTGATGGTTGCCCAGTTTGCCGCGACAATCGGATTGCTGGCGACATGTTTTGTGGTTTTCCAACAGGCGCGCTATGCCCAGTCTCGCGACCCGGGTTTCAACAGTGCCCAACTGATTGCGATTAGCGGAATGGAGCGGCCGGTCACACTGGCCAGTGAAAAAACCTATCGGGATATTGTTTCTCGTATTCCAGGCGTCGAAGCCGTTGCAGCCAGTCACACAGCACCTGGATACAATTATAACAATAGAGGTGGAGGCTCGGTCGATGGTGGTCCGCAGGTGAACTTGAGGCGCGTCGCTGTTTCGAAAGAGTTTTTCGAAACAATGAGTATTTCCCCTCTTGCTGGCCGGGTGTTTTCAAGCGACAGGCTCTCGGACGAGATTGCGGAACAAACACTTCCGGACGGGGACGTTGCCAGGAGCGGGCCGGTTGTTTTAAACCGGACAGCAGCCCGCGAGTTGGGCCTTGAGAGTCCCGAAGCGGCCATTGGGCGGGCTATTCAATTTGGCAGGAACAGCCAGCTGACAATCGTCGGAGTGATCGAGGACCTGCGCATGCAATCCGTTCGTGCGGCGCCACAACCTTCGTATTTCTGGATTGGGCCTGATGAATACCGGCATGTGATTGTCAGGATTTCCAGAAATAACATGGCAGCAACACTTGCAGCTATTGACCAGGCCTGGCGTGATCAGTTCCCTGATATCCCTATTCAGCGCCAGTTTCTCGATGAAGCCTTTGCTTCATATTATGATGCAGAACGTCGGCGGGGCTGGCTTCTGCTCGGCAGTTCGATCGTGATGATTATTATAGCGACGGTTGGGCTTTTTGCGCTTTCTGCGCTGACAACAGAAAGGCGTGCGCGAGAAATTGTTATCCGCAAGGTTTTGGGCGCCCGCCCGCAAAATATTGTCAATCTGCTTTTGTGGCAGTTTTCAAAACCGGTTCTGTTGGCCAACCTTATTGCCTGGCCACTCGCCTGGTATGCCCTGCAGGACTGGCTTGAGGCATTTGTTGATCGTGTCGACCTTTCGCCCTTGCCATTTGTAACCGCTGGTTTCCTGGTGTTGCTGATTGCTGGCACAGCGATTGTGGGGCAGGCACTCTTTCTATCGCTTTCGAACCCGGCGCGGATACTCAGACAGTGAAGATAACAAGATAGCAGGCGTATGTACGTAAGTCGCCAAGAGGAAATATAATGTTTAAAAACTACCTCAAAACAGCCTTGGGCCACGTTTTCAAGAACAGGTTATTTACGGCAATTAATGTTTTTGGTCTCGCGATCGGGCTGATGAGCTGCATCCTGATCATGTTGTTCGTCCGGGACGAGCTTTCCTACGATTCCTTTATTCCGGATGGTGAGCGGGTTGTAAGGTTGCATTCCGCATTCTACCCGCCCGAGCGGCCGCCGTTTTTAACGGTTCGTTCTGCGGGCAGGATGAAAGATGCCCTGGTTGCATATGCGAGCGCAGAAGTTGAAGCGGGTGTCCGGTTGTTTGTAAACTCAACAACAGTCATTCGGGACAACGAGGCTTTTAGCGAAAACATAATTTATTCGGATGCTTCTTTCTTCGATGTTCTTTCGTTGCCATTTCTTCATGGAAGTGCGGGCACGTCTTTCAGCAACGCCGGAGATTTGGTTGTTACAGAAGAGGCAGCCATAAGGTACTTTGGCACAACCTACGTTGTCGGTGAAACACTGACGACATGCTGCCTTGGACCCGAGCAGACATCTTATAGAATAAGCGGTGTGATTAAAAACCTCCCCGAGACGTCGCACATGGAAATTGATCTGCTGGTGGCGCTTGATCCGGCATGGTTCGCTCCGTATCCGAATATTCTGGACACCTGGAACAGCGTCAATGTGTTCACCTATTTCAAATTGCGGGAAGGTGCGACGGCCGCTGACCTTAAAGAACGGCTATACACGTGGCTCGATACCGAGAGCATTTTTGTGCAAAGGGACGACCTTGATGGCAAGCCGACTGACTTTATCAAGCCCAATATCATGTCGCTGAAGGACCTGCACCTCAAAGCCCGGGATGAGGCCGGGACCATCGGCGATATCGGCCCCATGGGCGACTATGACATGGTTGTCACCTTTACCGTTGTTGCGGTTCTTATTCTGGTGATTGCCTCGATCAATTTCATGAATCTTTCGACCGCAAAAGCAACAGGGCGTGCTCGTGAAGTAGCCCTGCGAAAGGTTATGGGAGCCACTCGGGGGCAGGTTGCACTTCAGTTTCTTGGCGAGGCGGTGGTCATCGCTTTTGCGTCACTTGTGTTTGCTTTGGTGGCAGTTGAATTGGCTCTGCCAATATATAATGAGGCAATCGGGAAGGATCTGTCGCTTGATCTAATGAGTGATTTGCCGATGTTGATTGCGCTTTTGGCTGGCGCTGTGCTGACAGGGTTGATTTCCGGGTCCTATCCGGCACTTTATTTGTCGAGGTTTTTGCCCGCGCGCATACTGAAATCAAATAATTCTTCCGAAGGTTCCGGTCAATTCGGCTTCCGGTCAGCACTGGTTGTTTTTCAGTTTGCTATTTCAATTGGCCTCGTCATTTGTACAGCAGTTGTGTATGGCCAAACCATTTATGCCCGCTCATTGGACCTTGGCTATAATTATGATGGCAAACTTGCCCTGACGAGCATGGAGTCTATCCAGACACCTGAGCAGGTGGAAACTGTCCGCCAGGCTCTTAGCCAGCTACCTGGTGTTTCGAGCGTTGTTCTATCGTCTGAAGTGCCCAGCCAGGACAATGAGAACAATACTGGTTTCCAGCGAGTTGGAGGTGCAGGCCTGTCGGATGATGCGCAACCAACGGTCTTGAACGTTCATTCTCTCGGGTACGGGTTTCTCGAAGCTTATGGCATCGAACCTATAGCCGGGCGGACTTTCAGTGAAGAGTATGGTTCTGACGTTACGCAGGTCATTCCCGAAGGCGACGAGAGTGTTGGTTCGGCAAGTGTTATCTTGAATGTATCCGCTGTGCGTCAACTGGGCTTTACATCCGCCGATGCTGCCATTGGTGAAACCGTACGGGCAAATGTCTTCAGATCCGGGCTTCATGACCTGACCATCATTGGCGTTGTGCCGGATGTCTATTTCAGGTCCGTTAAATTTGGTGTTCGAGCCAGTGCCTACTGGATGAGGCCACAGAGCTCCGACGTCGCGACCATCAGCTTCACGACCAACGATCTTCCAGCCTTGATTGAAGGCGTGGAGCGAGTGTGGCGCGCACATATGCCTCTCACACCAGTTGCACATGAATTTCTGTCCGAAATGGTTGCCGCTCAATATGATCAGGAAAACCGACAGGCGGAGCTATTTGCTGCTTTTTCGGTTTTGGCGGTCGTCGTTGCCTGCCTGGGTCTCTTTGGGCTTGCTTCCTTTACGGCTGAACAGCGCACCAAGGAAATTGGTATTAGAAAAGTGCTTGGGGCAACCATTCGAGACATTGTTCAGTTGCTCGTCTGGCAATTCTCAAGGCCCGTTCTCATTGCCAATCTGATTGCCTGGCCAATAGCGTGGTACTTCATGTCTGACTGGCTTGACGGGTTCAGCTACAGTCTGGACAACGGGTATATTCTGATGGTGGCCGCAGCGTCGGGCTTCACAGCTCTTGTGATTGCCTGGGCGACCGTTGCGAGCCGAGCCTATCGTGTCGCGCAAACCAACCCTATCTCGGCACTTCGATACGAATAGGGTATAAAAAGCCAGGAACCGGAATGGCTCGGTTCCTGGCAATCTTGCAACATCGGTATGCAGTTGCCTGCGATGCAGGTGTATTGGCCCCTACCGTTTATAGAGGCCTTCCAAAGTATCTTTGTAGACTTCTTTTACCACATGGCGCCGCAACTTCAGGCTGGGTGTCATCTGCTCGTTTTCAATGGTGAAAGCTTCGCTGGCTATGGAGAATTTTCGTATTTTCTCGATATTGGACAACCGTTTGTTGATGCGCGTAACCGCCGTATCCAGTGCCTTGTGCAGATCTTTGTCGTCAAAGAGTTTTTCAATTCGGGCGGCTGATTTGCTGTTTTCCTTCGCCCAGTTCAAAAGCCAGTCGGCATCAGGGACAAGCAGGGCTACCATGTGGGGGCGTTTGTCACCATAGATCATGGCTTGTGCGATCTCGTCCTCCAGTGCCAGCAGTCCTTCGACCCGCTGCGGAGATACATTGTCGCCTTTGTCGTTAACAATGATATCCTTTTTGCGGTCAGTAATTTCCAGATAGCCCTGATCGTCAAAATGGCCGATATCGCCTGTATGCAGCCAATCGTTTTTAATCGTTTCAGCGGTGGCGGTTTCGTTTCGCCAATAACCTTTCATCACCAGTTCGCCTTTTATCAGGATCTCACCATCTTCAGCTATTTTGGCCTCTGTATCTTTGAACAGGGTGCCAACGGTGTGCATTTTCGGAGCCCAAGGCGGATTTACTGAAACAACAGGGCCTGCCTCTGTCTGGCCGTACCCCTGCATCAGGGGTAAACCCAGTGAAGCAAAAAAGTATCCAACGTCAGGTGATAGAGGCGCACCGCCGGAAACCAGCGCCTTCAATCTGCCACCAAATTGCTTGCGTACTTTTTTGCGGACAGTTTTGGATAAAAACCAGTCTTCCAGTTTCTCGAATAATGATAGAGGCTGGTTGTCCCGTAGAGATTTGAATCCGAGTTTCAGTGCCCGGTCAAAAAGTCTGGCTTTCAAGCCGCCATCGGCCTGGACTCCGCGTGTGATGCGTGTGCGCAGCATTTCAAACAGCCTTGGTACAACGACCATAACTGTTGGTTTTGCTTCGGCCATGTTTGTTGCAAGCTTTTCTATACTTTCGGCGTACCAGATTTCTGCGCCAATAGTGAGCGGCCAGCAGAGGCCTGTTGTGTGTTCATAGGCGTGGCTCAAGGGCAGGAAAGACAGAAACGCATTATCTTCCAGGCCCAGGGGTTCAATGATCGTCGATGCACCTTCCGCATTGTGCAGGAGCGAGCCGTGATGCAGCATAACGCCCTTCGGCGCGCCTCCCGTGCCGCTGGTATATATTATACAGGCGATCTCGTCGCGGCTCACGTGGGACACTTCATCTCTGAAGCTCTCAACATCGGCTTCCTGTTCAGAGATTACCTTGTCCCATTCGTACACATTGACATTGAGTTGTTGTTCAAGCGCAACCGGCTGCATGATAATCGCATGGCGCATTTCATCACATTGGTGGGCTGCTTTCAAAAAGGTTCGGGCAAGGTTTTTGGTTGATACAATTGCCGCTTTTGCCCCGCTGTTTTCGATAATGTGCAGATGGTCACGTACGGTGTTGGTCGTATAGGTGGGTACGGAGATAGCGCCAATCGCCATAATCGCAAAATCAGTGATCATCCACTCAGGCCTGTTCTCACTGACAATAACAACGCGGTCTCCTTTTTTAACTCCCATCGCACGCAACGCCGCGCCGAGTCTGGTTATTTTCTCAGCTACCTGGTGCCAGGTCTCGGAATTCCAGTTGTCGCCAGTTTTTGAAAACAGAAGTGGTTTGTCCTGCAGGGCGATAGCCTGTTCAAAAAACATATGTGTCAGGCTGTTCCACCGTTTGATCGCCATGCGCGTGAGCTCCCATTTGACCAGTTCAGAAAACTGAAACCATCATACTCTCTTCCCCCGCTGAAAATTGCCCTTGCACGTCGTTGTGTCAAGCCCATGACCTTTCTTTTACCATTAACGATTTATCCACAATAAAGTTGTCTAATTGACCCCGATTGAGCTTGCGGGCGGGTTTTACCGGTGCCATAGTCGGCGCGAGAGAGAACCGAAGCCCCAAGTTTCTAGTGCAGGGGCAACCCTTTGTGGTTCATGCGATGGGCATAGACGACCAATCAGAAACTGGCACTGCGCCACTCCCCGACACGCTTGCAGAGCGCGCTGAAGACGACTTTGTTCTTCGGTCTCGCATTGACCGTGGCCAGTCGAGTCAAAAACAGGCTGAACGGCGCATGCATTTGCGGGCGTTCGACTATTGGCATGCGCTGCACGGAGATAAGCCACTACCGTTTTTTGGCGATTTGACAGCCGATGGTTTGCAGCCATTCAAGCGAAACTGTTTACTTCTTGAATTGCATGAAGCCGACACGATTGTGCGGTTTTGTGGCAGCGAACTTGCGCCGCTACTGGGTGGTGTGCTGGTGCCGGGCACCACATTGTCGGGCGCGAAACTAAAAAGCTTTGCTAATGCCCTCCTGGACCGGTTTGCAATAGAAGATGGTCGTCAGGAAGCAGCAGAATTTGAGTTTGTTGACGACCCTCTTGAATGTCGCGGGATTTTATTACCTTTCAGTGCAAGGGGCGCAGTTGCTGAGTTTGTTATGGTGGTGGTCAACCACCGGCAACGCAGCATCGGTATTGAAGAACGAGAGAAAATTTCTCTGGAAGACCGGACAGGAACCTTTGCTGCCGCGCACGATACCGGCGGTCAAACATCTCTTTCAAACATGGCTGCCGAATGTGAGGTGGTTGGCCGGTCTGTTGTGCACCCGGGGGCCGGAACACGCGAAAGTCTTTATGCGGCACTTGCCGAAGCTTACCGGTTTCACATTGAGGCCTCGCGTGACCCAATGGGATACAGACGTTTCCTGCGGGAACAAGGCATCCGTCAGCAGCGCCGTGCACCGTTTACACCTGCACTGAAGATAACATTTGGCAAAGATTACGAAAAAACCCGCCTGGCGGAATATGCTGCTGCGCTGTCATATGCAGCACGGCATGAGGTGGGTCCGGACAATCTGGCCAACTTTCTTCGTCGTGAACCAGGAGGGATCAAAGGATGTGTGGCCCGCGAAAGAGCTTTCAAACGTGGGGACAATACATCTGCATCAACGGCAAAATTGCTGCAGGCAGGTCGGGCGTTGGCACCAAAGTCACTGGAAGCTTTGGCGCCGGAGCAGGAATTTAGCCTGGTTCTTGTTCGCCGCGGGACAGAAGGAGATGTCCATGCGCTGACAACGGTCAGGTCATCCAGACATATGATTGAGAAAGCTATCAATCAGGCACTGAAACAACAGGAATAAAATACAGGCGCGCTTATCTGGTCAGGCGGCCTTGAAATAACCAGAGGTATATCGTGAGCAAGAACTCAATTTGTGATCATCTGAACAGCGCGTTCGCAGGCATGATCAAAAAAGCCGAAAAGGGTGCAGCAGCCAAAGAATTGACTGCATTTCTGGCCGAACTATACAGTGCAGATGCCCCCGATGATTTATTGACGCGTGAACCTGAAGAGCTGTTTTCCATTGGCCACGCCCTGTGGAAGTCATCCGAGACCAGACCGGTCGGTCAGGCGCAGGTGAAAGTTATGGGCCCGCGTGGAACGGTGGCAGCCGAGACAAACACGACCAGGCATACGGCGATTTTTATCATCAATGACGACATGCCGTTTCTGGTCGACTCGATCACTGGCAGTCTCGCGTCCGCTCTGCACTATCGTATTCATATGATGCACCATCCGATTATGGATGTTCCGCGCGATGCGTCGGGCAAGCGTGGTGGCGGAAAAGGCACGGAACGTGTGCGTGAAAGCCTGATGTATGTGGAGATTGATGCTCAATCAGACAAGGTTGCGTTGAAAGAGATTCAGACAACGCTGGAAAAAACACTGGTTGATGTGAGAGATGCGGTCAATGACTGGAAAGCGATGCTTGCCAAAATTGACGAAACAGTCGCATCCCTTACTGTGAACCCTCCGCCGATTGCGACAGAAGCTGTAGACGAGACGATTCAGTTTCTTCGCTGGCTCGGTGCTGATCATTTTACTTTCCTTGGGTTTAGGGAATACAGGTTTGACGGCGATCCCGCGAAATTTGACTTCAGCCATGTGGACGGAACGGCTCTTGGTATTTTACGGGACCCGGACCGGTACGTGTTGCGGGACAAAGATGGTCTGACTCCGATGTCGCCGGAGATTCGTCATTTTCTGACCAAACCAGATCCTGTGATCATCACCAAAGCGAATGTGAAATCCACTGTTCACCGGCCTTCACACCTTGACTATATCGGCGTGAAAATATTCGACTCTGAAGGCAACGCCATTGGTGAAAGGCGGTTTGTTGGCTTGTTCACATCGCTTTCCTATAGTCAGTTCGCCCATGACGTGCCGCTGATCAGGGGCAAGGTTGCCAATATTCAGAAACGGGCACGGCTCGGTAACCAGTCATTCGCTGGCAAGGCGCTCGCGCATATTCTGGAAAACTTCCCGCGCGATGAGCTGTTCCAGGTAGGCGAAGACTGGTTGTATGAAACGGCTTTTGGTGTTCTTCAGTTAACCGAAAGACCTCGCCCCCGCGCCTTCATTCGCCCTGATCAGTTTGGCCGCTTTGTTTCAGCGCTTGTTTATGTTCCACGTGAAAACTATCACTCCGGCCTGCGGTCTGCGGTCACCGATATTCTGTGCCAGAACTATAACGGCGAAATGTCGGTTTATTACGCTAAACTCAGCGAGGAGCCGCTTGCGCGCTGGCACTTTATTATCCGCACGACGCCGGGCAGTGTGCCGGTTGTGGAGGAAGAAGATATCCAGCAACAGATTGTGGAAGCGACACAAGGTTGGGAAGACCGGCTGCACCTCTCTTTAATCGAGCATCTGGGGGAAGAAGCAGGCAACAGACTGCATCATGTCTATAAGGTCCGGTTCACGACGGCTTACCGGGAGTTTTTCTCACCGCCGCAAGCAGCTTATGATGTTATCAAGCTGGAAGAGATCGACGGTAAAGACGATCTTCGGGTTGATTTTTACCACCATCGTGGCGATGGCGAAAACCGTTTCCGGCTTAAGATTTATCATGGTTCCGAGCTGATCGCTCTCTCGAGCTGCATGCCGATTCTGGAAAACATAGGCTTCAGGGTTCTGTCCGAACACTCCTATCGGATGGGTGGTGGTTCAACGAGCCATATCCATGATTTCTCCCTGGAATGTGGCGAGGAAACCTGCCTCGAAACCAGAGAGATCAAAACCCTCATCGAAGATTTGTTTGCAAAAGTTTGGCGCGGTGCCATCGAAAATGATGGTTTTAACAAACTTGTGCTGACCTCTGCGATGACATGGAGCGAGATTCTTGTCATCCGCGCATACGGGAAGTACCTGCGGCAACTCGGAATTGGTTATACCCCCGACTATATTGCTGACACGATGGTCGAGCATGCCAGTGTCAGTTCGCAGCTGTTCTCGCTTTTTACCACTATGTTTGACCCGGCGTTCAAAGGGAACAGGGATGCAGAAGCTGCCAGACACAGGGAGTTAATCAGCCGTGCCCTTGAAAACGTTCGTAGTTTGGATCACGACCGTATTTTGCGCGCGTACGTCAATGTGATTTCCGCGACCCTGCGCACCAATTTCTATCAGGACGGCGTTGTTGATCGAGTGGACGAGCGGGCGCTCGCGTTCAAAATCAGATCGCGAGAGGTTGAAGAAGCACCTTTGCCGCGACCATTTGCCGAAATCTGGGTTTATTCATCGCAAGTTGAAGGTGTTCACTTGAGGGGCGGGCCTATCGCGCGCGGCGGATTGCGCTGGTCGGATCGGCGCGAGGACTTCCGCACCGAAGTATTGGGCCTTGTGAAAGCGCAACAGGTCAAGAACGCTGTCATCGTGCCCCAGGGCTCCAAAGGTGGTTTCTATCCGAAACAGCTGCCCACAGGGGACAGGGATGCCTTCATGAAAGAGGGCGTGGCTTCATACCGTTCTTTCATCACCAGCCTTTTATCAATCACCGATAATCTGAAAAAGGGCAAGACGGTTGCGCCCAAACAAACCGTTCGGCGTGACGGAAATGACCCTTACCTTGTTGTTGCCGCAGACAAAGGCACGGCGACTTTCTCCGATATATCGAACGGCATCTCTGAAGGACAGGGTTTCTGGCTCGGGGATGCCTTTGCTTCCGGTGGCTCGGCAGGCTATGACCACAAGAAGATGGGCATCACGGCGAAAGGGGCGTGGGTTAGCGTACAGCGTTTGTTCCGCGAACGCGGCCTTGATGTGCAGAATGACGAGTTCACCGTTATTGGTGTAGGCGACATGTCCGGCGACGTCTTCGGAAACGGCATGCTGCTCTCCAAAAAAATCCGATTGCAGGCCGCATTCAATCATCTGCATATCTTTGTAGACCCAAACCCCGGTGACACGGCAAGTGCATGGAAAGAGCGCAAGCGTCTGTTTGATACACCCGGTTCCTCCTGGCTGGATTACAACAAAAAGCTTATCTCCAAAGGCGGTGGCATTTTCTCCCGTGCGGACAAATCGATTAAGCTGACACCACAGATTCGGGAATGGCTGGGTGTCGAAGAAGCGAGCCTCGCGCCCGCACAACTTATCAACCGTATCCTGAAAGCCGATGCCGATCTGTTGTGGTTTGGAGGGATTGGGACGTATGTGCGCGCAAGTGACGAAACGGACATACAAGTGGGTGACCGTGCCAACGATGTTCTGAGGGTAACTGGCGAAGAACTGCGGGTAACTGCCGTAGGAGAAGGCGGTAACCTTGGCATGACGCAAAAGGCACGTATTGAGTTTGCCAAGCGCGGCGGCAGGCTTAACACGGACTTTATCGACAACTCTGCGGGAGTGGATTGCTCCGACAAAGAGGTCAACATCAAGATTCTGCTGACCGACGCGATCGCTAAAGGGTCGTTGAAAACGGAAGATCGAAATGCCCTGCTGGAAGCAATGACAGATGAAGTATCTGATATTGTTCTGTCAGATAATTATCTGCAAACTCAGGCCATTTCTCTGGCCGAGGCATCCGCCATTAGCGCCCGCCACTATCATCTCGGTTTGATAAAAGCGCTAGAGCGTGATGGTGGTCTCGATAGAGAGATCGAGTTTTTACCATCTGATGAAGGTTTCTCGGAGTTGGCTGCAAATGAAAAAGGCCTGACTCGCCCGGAAATCTCGACGCTTATGGCGTATGCCAAAATGTCTCTTTTTGACACGCTGATTAAAAGCGACCTGATTGGCGATCCGATGATGCAGCCTGAACTCGAATGGGGGTTCCCCACAGTGCTTCGTGAGCGGTTTGCTGATGAATTGTCTGCCCACCAGTTGAGGCGGGAGATTATTGCAACGGTTCTTTCCAACGAAGTTGTCAACTGGGGTGGTTTGACCTTTGTTTACGAGGTGAAAGAGGAAACGGGCCTCGGTGTCGGCGATATCGTTGCGGCATTCGTGGTGGTGCGGGAAGTGTTTGGCTTGCAGCAGCAGTGGGACGCTATCAATGCACTGGACTATAAAATAGATGCTGCGGTTCAGTATGACATGCACCAGTCTGTATCAGATAGCTTGAAGTCTCAAGTGTTGTGGATGTTGCGCAATATCGACCAACCCTTCAATGTCAGTGATCTGGTTGACCGGTTCAAATTGCCTTTTGAAAAGCTGTTCGGCATCAAGCAGAACGTTCTGAGCAAGCCGGCGCAGTCAGCGTTTGTTGAGCGACGAGACGGGTTGAAGTCCGCGGGCGTCGGCCATGATCTGGCAACTTTTGTTTCAGCGTTCGAGGTACTGGCATCCGGACCTGACATTATTATGGTCGCAGAAGAATGTGGCAAGTCTGTTGATTATGTTGCCGGTGTGCATTTTGCGCTTGGTGATTTGCTTGATTTCGACTGGCTACGGCAGCGTGCAGACCGTATTGCTCTTGATGATCATTGGGAAACCCTGGCCACCCGATCAATTCTTGAAGACCTGGCTGACCAGCAGCGCCATCTGGTGCGGCAGGTGTGTATTAATGCAGGGAAAAAGACGGTCAAACAAGCCATGGCAGCTTGGGAAAAAGAGCAGGCGACAACCTTGATTCGCTCAGGGCGTCTGGCAGAAGACCTCCGGTCTTCCGGAGCCCTGAGTGTGGCCAAGCTCAGTTTTGCCGCCCGCCATCTGCGGTCGATTTTACGGTAAAGGTCTTAAAGGAAAACGCGGCGTGGCGAAGCAGAAGAAATGGCTGGATAAAGACAACGTCAATCTGATGGTTGCGGTGTGTGCTGTTCTGATTTCTGCCGCGTCGTTTTACGCAACATATATACAGTCTGTGGCTGCTGAACGACAGGTGAAGGCTGAGACATGGCCTTATTTGCAGATTCGATCTGGAAACTATGACCTTGAGGCACAAGAGCGGAACCTTTATCTGAAAATTGAAAATGCCGGTGTTGGTCCGGCACATCTGAAGTCTTTTCAACTTTATTATAAAGATACTGCTGTTGGCAGCATCAACAGGGTTTTGCCCTTGTGTTGTTTTGCCGAAGGTGAAACAGCCCGCGACGAAAACGGTGACCTCCGACCGGAATTCAATAACATCATAACAGGTAACCCCGCCCCCAGTATCGTGGCAGCCGGGGACGAGATACTGGTGTATTCGATGATCAGGGACGAGGTTAATGCCGACTTGTGGGAGAAACTGAATATCGGGCGGCAGCAACTGAGAGCAGAAGGTTGTTACTGCTCGTTGCTGGACGAATGTTTCCAGACCGACTTTCAGAGCGAACCAATACCAATCGATTTCTGCCCTGTCGAAAAACCTGCCAACTAGTCCGTGCCCAGTACCTCGCGGCCATGCGGCGCGCTCAGGTCGATGGCCGGGCCTGTCGGCACAATACCTGAGGGATTGATATTCTTGTGGCTGGCATAATAATGAATCTTGATATGGTCCATATGAACAGTTGTCGCAACACCCGGTAGAGAATGGATATCTCGAGTGTACGCCGACAGGTTCGGATAGTCGCGCAACATACGAATGTTGCATTTGAAATGGCCAACATAAACCGGATCAAAGCGAAACAGTGTCGTCACCAGCCGGATGTCTGCTTCCGTCAAGTCTTTACCCATAAGATATCGTTGGTTTGATAATCGGTTTTCCAGCCAGTCAAGTGTCTCGAACAGTGGTTTTACAGCCTCCTCGTATGCGCTTTGTGTGGTGGCAAATCCGGCTTGGTAAACCCCATTGTTCACATTGCTGTATATGCGCTCGTTGAGGGTTTCGATCTGTTCTCGTTTCGCTTTTGGCCAATAGTTCCCGGGTTTTGCACCCAGTTCATCGAAAGCGCTGTTGAACATTCGAATGATGTCGGCAGATTCGTTGCTGACGATTGTGTTTTCGCGTTTGTCCCATAATACCGGTACAGTGACGCGGCCCGAATATTTTTTGTCGGCACGGGTATACAGCTGGTGCATAAAATCAGACTGGAACAAAGCGTCGCCGGTGCTCCCGTCCTGCATATCGAATGTCCAGCCTTGATCAAGCATCTTTATGCCAACGACCGACAGGCCAACGAAACCTTCAAGTCCTTTAAGGGCTCGCATGATAAGGGTTCGATGGGCCCACGGGCATGCATATGAGACATAAAGGTGATACCGGTCAGGTTCTGCTCTGAAACCGGCACGACCCGTTGGCCCGGCACTGCCATCGGCCGTTATCCAGTTTCTGAACTGACTTTCGGAACGTACGAAGCGTCCACCATTGGATTTGGTGTCATACCATTTATCTTTCCATTCACCATCTACTAACAGGCCCATGCTTTTTCTCCGAAATCATGCGTTGTGAGGTAAAAATAGGCCGGATACCGCTCATGCACTAGCGTCACACGAGGCAAAGCCGCGTTGCACCATGCGGAACATGGAAAGTGACCGGGTGGCGTTTGATTTGGCGTATTGGAGTTGATGACTAAAGGGATACCGCAGTTAGGCCAGGCCCCGGTCTTCGGCAAACCATTCGCTTAGAAAATCAATCAGGGCACGCACTTTGACAGGTAGCAAACGCCGTTCCGGATACAGGGCATACAAGCCGCTTTCGGGGCGCTGCCAGTCTTCCAGAATTGGAACCACAGCTACGCTTGCAAGCGCTTCCCTTAAAAAAAACTGCGGCAGTGTTGCAATCGCCAACCCCGCCTTCGCTGCTGCCAGTTGCATAACCCCCGAGTTGGTTGTGACGCTGCCTTTTACTCTTACAGCACGCGTACCTTCGGGGCCAACAAAGCGCCACTGCTCGCTAGCAGCAACGTTGGCATAAAAAACACAATTGTGGTTTTGAAGGTCGTCCGGGCTCTCTGGTGCTCCATATTTTTCAAGATAACCGGGGCTGGCAACAACATGAGCTTTAATCGTAGCAAGTTTTTTGGCAATCAAGCTTGTATCATTGAGGTCTTGCGCAATTCTCAGCGCCATATCGAACCCACCACCCAAAATGTCGACGCGTTCATCGGACAGGTGAA
This sequence comes from uncultured Kordiimonas sp., assembly GCA_947503625.1. Classification (GTDB taxonomy): domain Bacteria; phylum Pseudomonadota; class Alphaproteobacteria; order Sphingomonadales; family Kordiimonadaceae; genus Kordiimonas. The sequence continues at coordinate 695,138 of CANNEK010000002.1, forward strand.
GTTCAAAAGTGAGCGAAGGGTGTAATGCCATAAATGCGGTTAGAGGTTCCTGAAGGTCAATATCGGAAAAACTGCGGGGTGCGGTGATCCGAAGGTGCCCTACCAGGTTGTCGCTATGCCCCCTGACCGATTGACGGGCATCATCGACCTCTGCAAGAATCGCAAGACACCGGTCGTAGAACTGAACGCCAGCGTCTGTTGGTGTTACGCCGCGTGTTGTACGTGCCAGCAAACGTACACCAAGATCATCTTCCAGTGTCTGGATGCGCCTGGACGCCACAGACTTGGTAATATGCAGTGCTTTTGCTGCAGCGGTCAGGTTTCCTTCTTCCACCGAGCGGCAGAAGGTGCGCATGCCTATAAGATCCATTGTATTGTTGTTCCTGCTAAACGAACCCATAAAGCACAATTATGGGTTTCGGTTGCGTATCTTGCAACCAAAACCCATCTTGATCGAAGGCTGTTTGACTTGGTTTCTAAGGGCTCAGCGCCAGCGGCGGCTGATATAAAAGCATGCGATTCCACCCAGAATAAACATGATGCCCGGGCTCAGTAGCCACCGAACGGGCGAGACTTCTACCTTGCGTGTTGTGCCCAGCAATTTGTAAACTCGGTACCCGCCGTCAACGTTTTCAATGAAAGAAGGCCCGCGGTTTTCGCTGAGCACGCGGTCATCGTAATCAATGCGCTCACTAAGAGTTCCGGTTTCTTCCGTGCTGCCTGCCCGCAACATTTCGAATATGACGGCAGGCTCCCCGGGACGCACAATACCTTCTGATCTATACAAATTCTCTGTTCTGGCACTTTCCGGAACGGTATTTGCGATGCCAACTGCCGCACCGCCAATCATGATCATGATGAGCCCGGCAACCAGCCAACCCCGCATAAACCGTGTTTCGTTCTGCTGGCGTTTCAAGACGGCGGCACGTACGTCGTTAATTTCTCGCAGTCTGTCCAGTTCCGCGGAGAAAACCGACGCTGTCATCTCCTGCACATCCATGTCGTAAATGCTGGAAAGTCGTCCATAAATATCTTCGGAAGGGTAGCTTTTTCCCGTTTCAAGTTTCGACAAATAGGACTGCTCAATTCCGATCCTGGCGGCCGCTTCCGGTTGGGTCCAGTTGTGGTTTTCGCGTTTTTGCCTCAGGTAATCGCCAAACTTCATGTCGTTCTCCCTTGATCAGGATGTTGGCTTCTGGTGTTTGATAACACAAGAAAGTCTTTTGAAGTCACGCACGGAATACCAGCAGAATTTTCGGGAATATTTGATCGTTTCAGACTCTCCTCGGCTCAGATAGAGGCCCTGCGAGTTTTTCCGGGTTTCGGTGTGCCAGAACCCGGTCGATTTTACCGCTTTCGTTACAGGTAATAGTCAGTAGTGCAACCAGGCACTGGCTGTTGTCATATAGCAACGCAGATGGTTTGCCGTTTACAGTGGCAAATTCCAGCCGAGTGCCCGTTGGTGTTTTCCTGTAGACGCCAGCCAGAAAAGCTGCCACGCGCCCAGGTCCCCTCACGACATTGCGTGCTGCCAGCGCTTTGCCACCACCGTCAGCCCAGAGTTCAATGTCTTTTGCCATATATTCAAGCATGCCTCCGATATCGCCCTCGGCAATGGCGGCATATAATCGGGTACCCAGTTTTTTTAGTTCGTCGGTTGAGACATCAAAGCGTGTTTTTGATGCTCTTAGATGTTTACGTGCCCGGGACGCCTGTTGGCGGGCCGCCGGTATGCCGATATCGAGAATGTCTGCGACCTCGCGAAACTCATAACCGAAGACGTCATGCAGCAGAAAAGAAGCGCGCTCGGAAGGAGTGAGTCGTTCAAGGAGCAGAATATAGGCAAGTTGCAGCGAGTGTATAAGTTCGTCAGATGAGAAGCCATCTACATGCTCCGGGTCAACGGGTTCGGGCAACCAGGGTCCCGGATACAGGTTGCGCTCTTGCTTCAACCGGCGCAGCGTATCGATACAGAGATTTGTGCAAACACGTGTTAACCATGCCTTTGTGTTATCAGGCGGTATCTTTTGATTTTGCCACCTGACCCATGTTTCCTGAATAGCATCTTCGGCATCCGCGCGCGTACCCAGCATTCGGTATGCGAGGCCCATCAGACAGGGCCTCAGGAGTTCGAATTCAGGCTGCTGGTCTTTTGCTGGTGACATGGTCGCCGCCTCGTTGTGGTAAAGCGCACATGTCAGCATAGCCGAGGCCGCGTTTGAGTGCAGGGAAAATGCGTACAGCTGCGGCTGAGACCACAAGCTCAACATAACCGTTTTGACCAATGGTTTGTTTCAGCGTCTCCGCCAGTTCTTCGGACATTGCATTGCCTCCGGCTGTTTGCTGTCCCAGAAAAAATGCGGCTTGTTCATCGGCGGCAAGAGTGGACGGGTCCCTGAGGGCAGCATCAATCGAATCTGGAGAAACGCCTGCGTGGATCGCGTATGCTTTTGAAATCTCGAGGCATGGCCCGCACGCCTCGTGCTGCATGGCACCCAGTTGCGCAAACTTGTGCAGTTTGAGGGGCGCCTTCTGTTGATGGGTCGCCAAATTCATGGCCAGCATGGTTTTAAAAAAGCCGATTGAGGATGACGCCAAAATGTCCCGCAGGTAGTCCGCAGGATAGCCGGTGTCGTGTTCGGAACGGTCGATGATTCGGTTGAATAGTTGTTTCATGTGCTTACTCGATTTTGAAAGTGGTTTCGAACAGAGGCGATGGCTATCGCCATGGCAACCGTGCCAGGCGCAATAACACCGAAGATGTCAGTTGCTACGCTACCGTGGCTGTGCCCGGTCAACAGATCGGAAAGATGAATGCCCCCGTGAATGCCGGGGAAAATTGCTCCCACAGCGGCCAGTTCCCAGGAGCTTGTTTTCCGCGTGCAAAAAGCAAATGCGGCCCCTGACATGAGAAATGCAGCACCAATGTCCCGGATAAAATGACTGTTCATTGGCCCGGTCGAAGAAACGCCAGGTGTGGCGCTATACCAATCGACCGGATCAGAGAGCATCCTGGCTGCGATTGCCAGGAAAAAAACGGCGAGAGCACCGCTTGTTATACGCTGCCAGGCTGGTTGTGGCATGATGTTCATGTGTGTCTCCTGTTGTGCGCCTGATATAAAGACGCTGCAGGCAAACCAGACGTGACAGGACGGTGCAAAAAAACATGTCCCGCAAGACTTTGCTTTAAAATGGTGGCGGGTTCCTGTTGGTGATGGACACACAATCAGTTTTGGCTAGTATTTGGTTCTCGAGGCCCTTCTCTCGTTTCCACACTATCCAGCAGGGCTGACGTGAAAGGTTTTGTATGAAACGCTTCCTGCTATTCCTGCAGGCTTTTACCGGTCGTTCCGGCGCTTTGAAGAAACTTTGGATTTCGCTTAGCATTTGGTATTTTAACCGTTCCGGGCAAGGTATCTATAACACGCCCCCTGTCTCTCGGGGCGATGCAGATCTCGCGGTTGTGACACTTCTGCAGACCGGTGATGTTGTCATGTATCTGCACGCGATCAAATCCTTTGCGCGCTATGCCATCAGTCCGTCCGAGGTCCATGTCATTAACGACGGCAGCCTGACGGAGGCAGATAAAACCAATCTCACGCGGCAAATTGAAACCCTTCATATCCACGATATCGGCGCAATTGATGTTGCAGGGTGCCCCACTGGTGGCTGCTGGGAGCGCTTGAAGTATGTTGTTGAACTTAGCCAGCGCATTTATACGATCCAACTGGATGCGGACACGCTGGCGCTTGGCCCGCTTCGCGAAGTGGCAGATGCGGTGAAATCCAACCAGCCTTTTCTGCTGGGAACGCCTACCGGAACAGAAATCGTGTCAACTGAGCAAGCGCATGAATTTGCAGTCGTTCGCGAGATGTCCCACGTTCAGAACCACAGCGAACGCGAGATGAAAAACCTGACCACCCCGCAAAACAGATACATCAGGGCCTCTGCCGGGTTTGCAGGTTTCGCCCGTGGAGCCGTAAGCTGGCAGGACGTTGTGGCATTTTCACAGCAAATGGAACGTCTCATTGTTCATGATAACTGGTCATGGAGCAGTTGGGGTACCGAGCAGGTTGCTTCCAACTTCGTGCTCGCCAACACGGAAAACCCGCTGGTGCTGGTCGAACCGGACTATGTAAACCACGGTGCCAACCCATCGGACCTGAATGCGAAATTCCTTCATTTCATCGGGACTAACCGGTTTACCGATGACATATACCGGGGTTTGGCGAAGAAATTTGCCGAACAGGACGTTGTTTCAGGCTAGCAGCATCAAAAAAGCCGGCTCAAAGTGAACCGGCTTTGGGGCTTTTCCGCTTTGTCGCCAATTATTTTGGCGCAATTACCATAATCATCTGGCGGCCTTCCATCTTGGGTCTGGCTTCGATTTTTGCGGTTTCTTCCATTTCGTCGGCAACACGGTTCAACACCTCCATGCCAAGTTCCTGGTGCGCCATTTCGCGACCCCGGAAACGAATGGTCATTTTGACTTTGTCGCCGTTCTCGATGAACTGATGTACCTTTTTCAGCTTCACCTGATAGTCGTGCACGTCAATACCCGGACGCATCTTGATTTCTTTAACGTCTTGGGTTTTCTGGTTTTTCCTGGCCAGGTTAGCTTTTTTCTGCTGTTCGTACTTGAACTTGCCGAAATCGAGAACCTTACATACAGGGGGCTCGGCATTCGGTGAAATCTCTACAAGGTCCAGTCCGCTGTCACGCGCGATATCCATCGCCGCTTGCTTCGATACTACCCCGTGGTTTTCCCCTTCTGCTCCGATTAGGCGCACTTCCCGTGCACTGATAAAATCGTTTACGCGCGGACCTTCCTGTTTGGGTGGTCCCGCAAAATTCCCTCTACGTATGTCCAGTCTCCTGTAGTTGTTACGTCAAAATATTTTCCCGGGCCCATCAGGCTGACGGACTCGGGAATCTCTGCATTATACTCTTTTCACGCATTCTTGCAAAGCCATGAAACACAAGCTTTTTCACGATGAGGCTTCTGTGCCACCATTTGGCATTTGGCCTTCTTGCTGCAGGCTTTCAATAGCCGCATCAAGATCCAGAACACTTTGGTCTTTCGACCCCAGGCGGCGAACGCTTACCTGGTTGTTTTCCGCTTCCCGCATACCAACAACCAGTATTGCCGGCACTTTTGCGTGGCTATGCTCGCGGACCTTATAATTGATTTTTTCGTTCCGGAGATCAATTTTCACGCGCAAGCCAGCGGTTTCCAGCTTCTGGAAAACCTCGGTTGCATAGGCGTCAGCATCGGACGTAATCGGAGTGACCACAGCTTGTGTAGGAGCGAGCCACAGCGGCATGCGACCAGCATAATGCTCTACCATGATACCGATAAAGCGCTCCAGGGTGCCGAGGATCGCCCGGTGCAACATCACGGGGCGCTGTTTGCTGCCGTCATCAGCGATGTAGGTTGCATCCAGCCTCTCGGGCAGAACGAAATCTGATTGAAGCGTACCGCACTGCCATGTCCGTCCGATAGCGTCACTGAGGTGGAACTCAAGCTTTGGTCCATAAAATGCCCCTTCACCGGGCGCATATTCAAAAGGAATGCCTCGTGCTTTCAGCGCTGCTTCAAGGGCAGCTTCTGCTTTGTCCCAGACCTCGTCGGTGCCTGCGCGAACATCCGGGCGGGTCGCCAGCTTGACCTGAAACTCGGGAAACCCCAAGTCTTCATATACGCTGGCAAGCAGGTCGCAGAAGGCGACGCTTTCTTCAGTTACCTGATCTTCCCGACAGAAAATGTGGGCGTCATCCTGCGTCATCTGGCGCACACGCATCAGGCCGTGCAAGGCACCGTGCGCTTCGTTGCGGTGACAACAGCCAAACTCGGCGAACCGGATCGGCAGATCGCGGTAGCTTTTGATCCCCTGCTTGAACACCTGGACGTGTGCGGGACAGTTCATAGGCTTCAGCGCCATCAAACGGCTGCCGTCAGACACAACGGGCGCGTCATCTTCAATAGACGGCACTTCATCAGGCACAACAAACATGTTTTCCCGAAACTTGGACCAGTGACCGGATTGCTCCCAGAACTTGCTGTCCAGCAACTGTGGTGTCTTGATCTCGGCATAGCCTGCGCCTTTCAGGCGAGTACGGATGTATTTCTCAAGCTGCAGCCATATCTGATAGCCTTGCGGGTGCCAGAAAACGCTGCCCTGCGCTTCTTCCTGAAAATGGAACAGGTCCATTTCGCGGCCAAGCTTCCGGTGGTCGCGCTTTTCAGCTTCTTCAAGACGGTGCAGGTAGGCTTTGAGCTCTTTTTTGTCAGTCCAGCAGGTACCATAGATGCGGGTCAGCATTTCGTTTTTGCTGTCACCGCGCCAGTAAGCGCCAGCAACCTTCATCAGCTTGAAAGCGTCACCAAGTTTGCCGGTTGATGGCAGGTGCGGGCCGCGGCACAGGTCTTTCCAGTTGCCCTGGCGGTAGACGGTGATGTCTTCGCCCTCGGGTAAGTCTGAAATGATTTCGGCCTTATATTCTTCACCGATTGATTTGAAGTGTGTGATTGCTTCACCGCGGTCCCAGACTTCACGGCTGATCTCTTCGTCGCGTTTGACGATTTCGTGCATGCGCTTCTCGATCACAGCCAGATCATCTTCAGTAAACGGCTTGTCGCGCGCGAAATCATAGAAGAAACCATCGGTAATATTGGGGCCAATGGTTACCTGTGTGCCGGGGAACAGTTCCTGCACGGCTTCGGCCATCACGTGAGCGCAGTCGTGGCGCAGAATATCCAGCGCTTCCTCAGTGTCGCGTTTGGTGATGATGGCAACGTCGCTGTCTGCCACGATTTCCCGGCTCAAATCCCATGTCTCGCCGTCCACTTTAATGGCAAGCGCTGCCTTGAGTAACCCGGGGCCGATATCAGCGGCGAGGGTCGTGCCCGTCACCGGTCCATCAAACGTGCGTACGCTGCCGTCAGGCAGGCGCAGGTTGACCGGGTTTTGGGCACTGTTGTTCTCGCTCATGATATCCTCTTTTCGGCGATAAAATTTATTGGAACACGCGGGTTAGCTGCTGCATCACGCCAAGTCAAGCAAAGCTGGCAGCTTTCACCGGTTGAGCCGTGAATTGAGGCCTGTTAGGGTCACCTGCAAGTCACAGACTCTTCAATTTGCATCTTCCCCGGGGGCCATATGTCCGAACTTTCTTTCTTTATCACAAGCCAAGGTTCCAACATTGCTTACCGAAAGACCCCGGGGTCTGGTCCCGGTGTGGTTTTTCTGGGCGGGTTCATGAGCGATATGGAAGGCAGCAAGGCTTTGGCGCTTGAAGCGCACTGCAAGGCCACAGGCCGTGCGTTTGTCAGGTTTGATTATTCAGGCCACGGCGAATCTGATGGCAACTTTGCTGACGGCACCATTGGCAGCTGGGCCGATGACGCGCTTGCTGTCATCGACCGCCATACTGAAGGCCCTCAAATTCTTGTCGGTAGTTCAATGGGAGGCTGGATATCGCTTCTTGCCGCCAAAGCGCGCCCTAACCGGGTGAAAGGGTTGATCGGCATCGCGGCAGCGCCCGATTTTACCGTCCGCCACTGGGCTGAATTAAGTGGAACAGACCGGCAGACCATCCTCAATACCGGTAAACTGGAGGTCTACTCCGACTACGGCCCGGACCCTTATGTTTTCACACGTGATCTCTTTGAAGACGGGTGGGCCAACCGGGTGAACAATGGCCCGATCCATCTGGATATCCCGGTGCGGCTTATTCAGGGCACTTGTGATCCTGACGTGCCGTGGCAGACGGCCATGTCGATTGCCGACAACCTCACTGGCGATGACACTGAGGTCATTCTGGTGCCGGGCGGCGACCACCGGCTTTCGGGGCCCTGCGACCTTAAGCGTCTGATCCGGGTCGTTGAAGCAACAGCGCAAGAGGTCAGCTGATGGCGGGCAAATATTCAAAACTGAACCGCAAAGACATCTTCGAGATGTTCCAGCGTCTGGCTGAAGACAACCCGAACCCGGAGACCGAGCTTGAATATGTCAACGAGTTTACGTTGCTCGTTGCCGTAGTGCTCAGCGCGCAGGCAACGGATGTTGGTGTCAATAAAGCAACCAAAAGCCTCTGGCCGGTGGCTGACACGCCGGAAAAGATGCTTGCGCTTGGTGAAGCCGGACTGAAAGAGCACATCAAAACCATTGGCCTTTTCAATTCAAAAGCTACCAATGTGATCAAACTGTGCACTGACCTTGTTGAAAAGTATGGCTCACAAGTGCCGCAAACCCGCGATGAGCTTGAGGCTCTGGCGGGCGTGGGGCGCAAGACTGCCAACGTGGTGCTGAATGTGGCGTTCGGGCAGCCCACCTGCGCCGTGGATACGCATATTTTTCGTGTTTCCAACCGCACGGGCCTCGCGCCTGGCAAGGATGTCTTGAAGGTTGAGCTCGCGCTTGAAAAAGTAGTGCCCGAGCCCTTCCGCATGCATGCGCATCACTGGCTCATTCTCCATGGCCGCTATATTTGCAAGGCTCGCAAGCCCGATTGTGCCAGGTGCAAGATTATTGATATTTGCAAATTCAAGGAAAAGACAGCTTAGAGCTGAAGGCTGCAACCATACTGTTGCCCAAAAACCATATCTTTCGTTTGTCGCGTTTTCTTAAAGTGCCTTGCCTTTTTGTTGGCCAAGTTTTGGCACATTGCCCCCCAATTCTGGAATTGTCGGACGCACCCATTGCTCGAGAGGGGACGTTCGTCTGGTGGGGTTGTTGAGGTCAACCTGTCACCGGTCACTAACGGCAACAGATAACAATTCCGCTTTTTGACTATCAAATCTAATAGCAATCCTTGCGGAGGAGTAGACGATGAATAAAAAGTCAATGATCATAACGGGTTCAGTAATCGCCATGACCATGGGTTTCGGCGGGGCGACATTTGCCCAGGACGAAGACGAAAAAAAAGAAAAAATGCTGATGGACCCCATGACCCGGGCGGAACTGAAATGCGCCAAACTGAAAGCAGAAGCTGCAACCGGCACTGCTGAAGAAAAGAAAATGGCGGAAATGAAATGTGCTCAGGCCATCGAGTACGCCAAGGAAATGATCAAAAAACAAGCGGCCAAGAAGCCCAAACCCGATCCAGATACATAGGCCTAGAAAGGTTTATGATCCTAAATCACTATGGCGGGGGGGCTTCGGCCCCCTTTTTTCTATTCCATCAGAGAAACAGCAAAATAACCTTTTTCATCCGTCCATGTTTGCTTGATCGACCATCCGGCACGCGCAGCAAGTTCGGCGAAACCATCAAGTCGAAATTTTCGTGAGTTTTCTGTGTGGATCGTTTCATTCATACGAAAATCGAATCGATCACCATTAACGGCGACCGTCTGGTTTTTTGTACTCACCAGATGCATTTCGATCCGGCCGTCGTGCTCGTTCCAGCGAGCTTCATGACTGAAGCAGTCAAGATCAAAACCGCCGTCAAGCTCTCGGTTGATGCGCGACAGCAGGTTCAGGTTAAAGGCTGCGGTTACGCCAGCCGCATCATCATAGGCCGGGACCAGAATGTCCTCACTTTTTACCAGGTCGAAACCGATCAGAAATTTTCCGGTGAGCCCCAACGTTGACCGCACAGCGCCGAGAAACGTCTCGATCTCTGAATCCAGCAGGTTGCCAATGGTTGAACCCGGGAAAAACGCGAGCCGGTTGCCGGGTGGCAATGCCGTTGTAGACAGGCCGTCGGCATTCATGAAGTCGGCAACAACAGGAATGACCTCAACAGATGGGTAGTCAGTCGCCAGTCTTGCCATCGAACTTGCCAGAAAGTCAGCCGATATATCTATCGCCACGTAACTCTTTGGCTGGTTCAGGGCGTCAAGCAGCAACCTCGTTTTGGTGCCAGCCCCGGCACCAAACTCCATTACGTGCGCGGACGTACCAACTGCCTTGGCCATATCCGGCAGATGATTTTGGAAGATGCTGATTTCAGTGCGTGTAGGGTAATATTCGGGCAGGTCTGTGATCTGCTCAAAAAGTTCCGAGCCCTGTTGGTCGTATAGCCATCTGCACGGCAGTGTTTTCTGTGATTTTGACAAGCCTTCCACAACGTCGGCGTAAAACGCCTTTGTATGGTTTTTGCTTTCATGTAACTGGTCGTCTCCGCGCATCAGATATCCTCCGCGAGCCGCAGCCCGGAAAACTGCCATCGCTTTTCAGGCTGGAAAAAATTGCGATAGCTGGCGCGCAGATGCCCTTCCGGGCTCGCGCACGAGCCACCTTTCAGAACCATCTGTCCGCTCATGAATTTGCCGTTATACTCCCCAACGGCACCCTCTTGAGGGCGGAAGCCGGGGTATGGCAGGAAAGCGCTGGCAGTCCATTCCCATACATCGCCAAACATGCCTGTCAGGCTGTTGTCGGCCCCTTTTTGCGGGCGCGGGCGTAACCGCCCTGTACCTGCCAAATTCCCGGTAACAGGAAGGTCGCTGGCTGCGTGTTCCCACTCTGTTTCGGTTGGCAGCCGTTTACCTGCCCACGTTGCATAGGCGTCCGCTTCATAGAAACTGATGTGGGTCACCGGGGCGTCAAGGTCAACGGGCTGATAGCCTCGTAACGTCATGCTGAACCAGTCGTCGCCTTCGCGCGCCCAATAGAGAGGGCATTGCCAGCCTTCTTCGCGTGCGGCCGCGATACCGTCAGCCAGCCAGAAAACCGGATTTTCGTATCCGCCGTCTATCATGAAGGCGATCCACTCCCGATTGGTAACGGCGCGGTTTGCAAGCTTGAAGGGCCGCAACAACACGTCGTGCGCCGGTGTTTCGCAGTCAAAGGCAAAACTATCGCCTTTATGACCGACCCGGACTATCGCATCCGCAAATTCTGTCCAGCCTGCGGCAGCTTGCGGTGCGTTATCCACCGCTAGTGGCTCGCTCTCGCGCAATGCCGGCTTCACGGGGTTTTGGGCAAACAGGTGCAGAATATCGGTCAGCAACAGTTCCTGATGTTGCATCTCGTGCTGTAACCCAAGCTCAATCAGGGCGAGGATGTCTGCGCCGGGACTCTCGCTCAGCAGGCTCCCCATGCCTTTGTCGACATGTGTCCTGTAGGCTTTAACTTCATCGAGTGTCGGGCGGGTCAACAGGCCGCGATCCGGCCGCGGGAAGCGTGCGCCAACCTGCTCATAGTAGGAATTGAACAGATAGGGGAACACTTCAGAAAAAAGGGCATACTCTTTCAAGCGCGGGACAAGCAAAAATGTTTCAAAAAACCAGCTGGTATGTGCCAGATGCCACTTGGCAGGGCTGGCGTCTTCCATGGACTGCACCGTTGCGTCTGCGTCAGACAAGCCCACGACGAGGGCGTCTGTATTGCCACGAACCAGATGAAAGGCGTCATGAGGTGTTTTGGAAAAGAAACAGTCTTTTTTGTCCGCGGTACGCATAAAATTCCTTATCGGCACTATAAGGCTGATCGGTTCTGCTCGTCCAGATGGTTCCGGACATTTGTTTCGATCATGTTACCGACGGGCCAACCTTAGCGCGCGGCTCGTTTTTAGAGAAGGGGTTAGCAGCCATGAACCGCACTCTCCTGACAAGACCTGGCAGTAGGGTGATCAGAAAGCGCGTCCGAGGGCCTTCAGACTTTCTGTTTCATACTTGGGGTCGTACCAGACCTGGCCATCCTTGATCGTGACCGCGACATAGTCCAGCAGGTTGATATCCGCAAGCGGGTCGCCATCAACGATGACGATGTCCGCGAGTTTGCCTTCTTCCAGGGTGCCAAGGTCGTTGCTGCGGCCAATTATTTCAGCACCGGTTTTTGTGGCTGCCGTAATCGCGCGCGCCGGTGTCATACCGCTATCAACAAGGGCCGACATCTCGCGCCAGATGGCTTCTGTATGGAAATTCAGCGGGCTTGCCGCGTCCGTGCCCACACCCATATAGGCATTTGCATCAATGAACTGACGCGCGTTTATTTTTGAGAAGCGGATTTCATCCGGCGTATCCTTGAAATAGGAAAGTGCCCGAAAGTTCTTGAAACTGCGCTGCATTTCGGCGAACACGTCAGCACCCATGTCTGCTTCAAGCTCCGGTGTGTTCAGCCGGCCGGGGTTTTTTCCTGTAGCAGGATAGAGCCATATCCGGTGCGCGATGGTTTGCACCACCGGTATTCTGTCTTCGGCAATTTTCCGGATCAGGTCTTCAGGGTATGGCGGCATCTTGGCGCTGCCAACGTGCTGCAATACATCCACACCCGCAGCGATCGCATCGCGCATGGCAGGGACCTTGTAGAGGTGAGAGTGTACTTTAACGCCCCGGCTGTGGGCTGCTTTCACTACTGCTTTCAGGTCGTCGCGTGTGAGGCCCAGCCAGGTTTTGATGACATCAGACCCGGTATCTATCAGTTCCAGAGTTCTGGCTGCTGCTTCTTCCGGGCTACTGATAACGATCTGGTAGCTGTCGGGCACGCCGTCCAGCTTGATGCGGGTAATCCAGGGGCCGGAGATGACAAGCCGGGGGCCAGGAATTTCACCGGACCGGATGCGTTCGCGAACCTCCAGAATGTCAAACGGGCTGCCAAGATCAACACCTGTTGTCACACCGGCGCGCATCATATGTTTTGCGGCAATGGGCATAACTTCTGGCAGGCGTCGGGTGCCGCCGAGAAACTCATAATATTCATCATAGTCTCCATGCCCGATAAGATCGAGATGGATGTGCAGGTCGATCAGGCCCGGCAAGACTGTCTTGCCGCGCGCGTCGATCACAGGGGTACCGTCTGGTATCACAACTTCATGTGCAGGGCCGGCAGCAATGATGCGGTTACCTTCAACCAGAATAGTTGCATTGTGAACGGGTGGGGCCTCGTAACCGTCCACCATCATCCCACCAACGATGGCATACGTTCTAGGGGCTTCCTGAGCCGCAGCAGGTAACAAACCAGCCGCGAAAACCGCAAGAGCGAGAAAGAGTCGGGTCATGGTTTTGTCCTTATGGTTGGGTGAGAGTTGGCTATTCCGGGTATGCCATCTTTGTGGCGTCCGGATAATTATAGGCGCAGACATAAATAAGCCGACCATTTTCCGGCTTGGTGCCAAAGCTGATGCCCGCATCATGATATTGTTGTGGTTTGATAATCAACAACCGGTTGTAGCGCATGGGTACGGTCATAAGGTGTTCCCAGGCATCAGGGTCATTGGTGTTTTTGTTGATGACGCCATCAAGGAACTCTTGCTGGCTGGCAAAGCCCATTTCCGCGAGCTCCATCGAATTGTAGGGAGCGCGGTCAGTTCCTGTCGCCTTGTGACGAAACAGGTGCGTACCATCCTGGCAGTGTTCCGGTAATGTAAGATACAGGATCGTGGTCCAGTGCACATTGTCGATATGCACACTTTCTGTGCCTTTGTCGCCATCAAGCGCCAACCTGAAATGTGCGTGCGATGACGTCGGAACCGGCGTTACGGGTTCACCAATTATCTCGGCGATTTTTTCATCATAACCGTTAATTATCTGACGATACTTGCTGTCTCTGCCCGGATAAAACTGCGGTGTCTCCGGCACCGGATAGTCCTGCGCCAGTGCGGCATTCCTGAGAGCATGCGGGTCCTTGAGGAAATCGTCAACAACAATGACTGACTGGATCATACTGATACTTGTGTCCCTACCCGCGTTACCATGGACCTCAAGTATGAAAGGGCCCGGGCAGCAGGTCAAGCGCGGCTGCAAGACTTCCAGTATTCAGTTGGCTAGAAGTATGTGGTCAGATAGACAAGCCGACCGTTTTGTGGGCTATCGCCAAAACTGACGCCTGCGTCATGGTACTGCTGTGGCCGGATAATCAGCAGTCGATTGTAGCGCATGGGTACGGTCATCAGGAGTTCCCATGCATCAGGGTTGTTGGTGTTCCTGTCCAGCACGTTGCTCATGAAAGCTTCCTTGCTGGTAAACCCCATCGCTGCCAGTTCCTGTTCGTTATAAGGCGCATGGTCGGTGCCGGTCTCTTTGTGGCGAAATAAATGGGTACCGTCACGGCAATGCTCGGGCAGGGTCAAATAGAGGATCGCTGTCCAGTTTACCGGGTCGATATGAACTCCGTCTCTGCCTTTATCCCCCTCAAGCGCCAGCCGAAATTTCGCATGAGAGGGCGCGCCGGCAGGCTCTACAGTTTCGCCGACTATCTCGGCAATTTTCTGATCGAAACCGTTGATAATCTGGCGGTGGCGGCTGTCGCGGCCGGGATAGTTCTGCACACCTTCCGGCTCCGGATATTCCTGCGCAAGGGCTGCCGCCCGCAAGGTATCCGGATCGTTCAGAAAATCATCAATAATGAATAGAGATTTTTTCATACGGTTCAGGCGTTTGCATGATTGTAGAAGCTCAGGTAAACAAGCCGTCCGTTTTCCGGACTATCGCCAAAACTGATGCCTGCGTCGTGCCAGTGCTGGGGCCGCATCAACAGCATCCGGTTGAACCGCATGGGTACTGTCATGATCTTTTCCCATTTGCTCGGATCGTTTGACTGGCTGTTGACCGTCTTGTCCAGAAGTTCCTGTTCGGTTTCCGCGCCGAATATTGCATACTCGTGCCTGAAATAGGGTGCGCGGTCTGTACCGGTTGGAATGTGCCGGAAAAAGTGCGTGCCGTCCTGACAGTGTTCTGGCAGAGTCAGGAACAATATTGCCGTCCAGTGGGCGTTATCAACATGAACGCTGTCCGTGCCTTTTTCGCCTTCGAGAGCCAGGCGAAACTTGGCGTAAGAGGTTCCTTCTGCAGGCACCAGTGGCTCACCAACAATTTCCGAGATTTTCCTGTCCAGGCCCTTGATGATTTGGCGGTGACGTGAGTTACGCCCGGGGAATGGTGGCAGTTTGTCATACTCAGGGTACTCCTGCGCAAGCGCAAGCTCCCTGAGCTGATGTGGGTCGTTCAGAAAGTCATCAATAATGATAAAGGATTTCATCATGGTTTGGTTCCCGCCGTTGACGCAGGAATAGAATACTCCACCGCAAATGCCAACGGGTTTGTCGCAGGCTTAAGCCAATGAAAGTTCCATAACAACCATGGTGATAGAAGGATCGTTTAATTTGGGACCGCGTTTTATCTCCCGAAAACCAAGGGACTGATATACGTGGCGGGCACGGGCGTTATCTTCATAGACATCAAGCCAAATAGTATGGGCCCCTTCATCCCGAAACTGCTTGATTACCGCCTGCATAAACTCGGAACCGATGCCGTCGTCGCGGCGGGCTACAACTACACGGCGCCATTCGATATGGCCCGGTCCGGTTTCGACGAGAATCGCGAAGCCAAGCGCGGTACCCTGCAGGCCTTCCGCAATCAGATAATGGATCGACGGATCAGCCATATTTTTTGTGTGGGTCTCGTTGTCCCAGCTATGAACAAAAATATTGGCCGGGTCCATCTCCAGTGATCGTATAAAAAATACGTCGTTTGGCGTTGCCTTGCGCAGCCTGCAAAAGCGAGACATAGTATCCCCAAAATTGAATTCTCGTTCCAAAAACGGAAGAGTCAAAAACAGTATGGCGCAATTTCATCTTCATCCGCAACTCGCGGCGGACACATTTGACGTGACGTGCCTGTCGCTATGCCGCGTACTTCTGATGAACGACACCGCTTATCCCTGGCTGATTCTCGTGCCGGAACGCGATGCTGTGCGAGAGGTTCATGAATTAACCCCTGGCGACCAGCAGCAACTGATGGCCGAGATCACCCGTGCCTCCCGATGTCTGCAGCGGCTCGTCAAAGCAGACAAGATGAATGTGGCGGCACTTGGCAATATGGTACCTCAACTGCACATCCACGTAATTGCGCGCTTCCATCATGACCCAGCGTGGCCTGCACCGGTTTGGGGCAGGCAAGAAGCAATGCCGTATAGTGAGCAAGACGCGGGTGGTTTAATCGGCCAGTTGGAAGAAGCGCTGGCTCGCTAGTGTCTGAAATGGCGCATGCCTGTGAATACCATGGCAAGTCCGGCTTCATCGGCAGCATCAATCACTTCCTGATCGCGCATGCTGCCGCCGGGCTGAATAACGGCAGTTGCGCCAGCTTCGGCGGCAGCAAGTAACCCATCAGCAAACGGGAAGAACGCGTCGGAAGCAACGACGCTTCCTTTGGCAAGGCTTGTAGTCTCTCCGGCCATCTCTGCTGCCTCGCCCGCCCGAATGGCGGCGATGCGGCTGCTATCGCGCCGATTCATTTGTCCGGCGCCAATGCCAACGGTCATGCCGTCCCGCACATAAACAATAGCATTTGATTTCACGTGTTTTCCCACCCGGAAAGCAAACAGCATATCGTCCAGCTCTTGCCCGGTCGGTTCGCGCTTGGTTACAACCTTCAGGTCAGTGCGGGCAACTTTGCCCGTGTCCCGATTTTGCACCAGATAGCCGCCCGCGACGGATTTTACCATCTTGGCAGCCTGTTCCGGATCCGCCATGGCTCCTGTGGTCAGCAGGCGCAGGTTCTTTTTGGTGCCAATGATGGCTTTCGCTTCGTCGGTCACATCTGGCGCGATGATCACTTCGGTGAATACTTTTATGATCGCTTCTGCCGTTGTGGCGTCAAGGGTACCGTTTAGCGCCACGATGCCGCCAAAAGCCGATACAGGGTCACATTTCAGGGCTTTATTGTATGCATCAAGCAAATTTGCCCCGGTTGCCACACCGCAGGGGTTGGCGTGCTTGACGATAGCGACAGTTGGCGTTGAAGCTTCAAATTCACTGACAAGTTCGAAGGCGGCGTCCGTGTCATTCAGGTTGTTGTATGAAAGTTCCTTACCCTGGTGCTGAACCGCTGTTGCGATGCCGGGCCTTTTTTCCGCGTTGGTATAAAAGGCAGCAACCTGATGCGGGTTTTCGCCGTAGCGGCATTCCTGAATCTTGGTGCCGGCAAAAGGCATACGGTCCGGGAAAGTTTCGCCGTTTTGCTCTGCAAACCAGTTTGCGATTGCAGCGTCATACGATCCGGTCCGGCTATAGGCTTTGGCTGCGAGCCGTCGCCGTGTTTCCAGGGTAGTGCCGCCCTGCTCCTTGATTTCGTTGATCACCGGCGCATAATCGTCCGGGTCCGTGATAATCGTTACAAAACCGTGATTTTTAGCAGCAGACCGGACCATTGCCGGGCCGCCAATGTCGATGTTTTCAATGCAGGTTTCAAAGTCTGCTCCAGAGGCGACCGTCGCTTCGAAGGGATAGAGGTTGATCGCGACAAGATCTATCGCCCCAATATCATGGTCCTGCATGGCAGCGATGTGGCTGTCTTTGTCCCGCAGCGCCAACAGGCCACCGTGAATTTTGGGATGCAGGGTTTTTACCCGCCCGTCCATCATTTCCGGGAAGCCTGTATGATCGGCCACTTCTTTTACCGGAATGCCAGCTTCCCGGAGGGCAGCAGCCGAGCCTCCGGTCGACAGGATTTCTGTGCCAGCGCCATGAAGGGCATGGCCCAGTTCTATAAGTCCGGATTTGTCTGATACGGAAAGGAGGGCGCGTCTGATAGCGATAGTGCTCATGGAAAGAAAAGCCTTTTGTGGTTCATGGTTGGCATCCGTCCTATTTCTAACAGCCAGAACTAGACGCTGATTTCACTAAATGACCAGCTGAGGACAACAGGCTGTATGCCATCTGCCTTGCTGGTGACGATAATTTGCTTGCTCGCAACAGGTTTATCCCGCTGTGCAAGATAGAGACTGTCATCCACTTCAGCGTCCTCGCCGTCCACGTCAAAAATCCAGGTTTTTCCGCCCCTGGTTTCAAGCGTGATACGCCCATCGGGTGCTTTAAACGCCTGCACGCCGGGATGGAGGTGGAAGCGAAGTGTTACAGTCTCACCGGTCGCTTTCTTCAATTTACGCCCAGACAGGCGGTCCTGGCCTTTAAGCCGTGTGCCTGTGTTATCAAGCTCTACGACGCGTTCATGCAGCACGCCAAAACGTTTCTCGTAGCCGTTGTCGATCACCTTAACCGACACACCATGATCCAGGGTTTCTCTGGTGGTTTGTGTTTCGTTTACGCCGGCACCGATCAGAGCATCGTCTGTAAGCTTGCTGCTGTTTGTATCGCCGACAACGAGCGTTGAGTTCGCAGCTGTTGTGCGTGCCATCGCTGCCAGCTCAGGCAGTGGGCCCCGATGGCTTGCAGGCCCCATATTGACAACAAGACGCTCCTGGCCAAT
Organism: uncultured Kordiimonas sp.; assembly: GCA_947503625.1. Classification (GTDB taxonomy): domain Bacteria; phylum Pseudomonadota; class Alphaproteobacteria; order Sphingomonadales; family Kordiimonadaceae; genus Kordiimonas. The sequence goes on from CANNEK010000002.1 coordinate 713,292, forward strand.
CGAAAATTCGAACGCACCTGTGGCGGCTGCGGCGGAACCTGATAGCGCGTAGGGGGGCGGTGTACCGGCATCAATGATCAGGCAACTGGCGCCGGACACAATACGCTGGATGCCTGTGTGCGCTGCGTTTTCAATTGCCTTGCCTTTAGCTTCGCTCGCGGCGAGGATGGCGTCGGTGCCATGGCCACCTTCAGCAGAAACGCCGCCAATATGGGCAAAGCTGCCGTCGCCGTGCCGCATCGCGCGCACAAAAGGGGCCATTCTGTCCAGTGTTACCTGAATCCAGGGTGGTAGATCGGCGTTGACCTCAACAAAGGTGTTCCGCACGAGAATAAGCATCTGCATGGTGCGGATCGCGTCGGCGGTATTGCGGCTCATGGGACCGCCGTCGGGTAAAACGAAAGACTTGATAGTGCGCTCCAGAAGCGACAGTCCGCGTGACAGCCACCCGGAGCCACCCGGTAACAAAAGGCCCCCCAGCGTGAGCGCTGTGGCAACATAAACTTTTGGCAATCCGGCTGCTGCGTCCTGTTGACACCGCGACAGGTGTCGCAGTTGGCGTGCCATGGCGTGTAGCACCTTTGAACGGTAAACCAGGTTTTCGCTCGACAGGATAAGAGGCGCGTGAGCGGACCAGTTGATGAAGCGCCGAGCCAGCGTTGCAGCGCGCCACACTTCCTTGTTCCACACGTCACCGGTTTCGAGCCACCAGCTCAAAATTGTCTCTGCTGCATCTTTTGCTTTTGCCTGATCGCCCACATGAGCCAGGTCCTGCAGCCAATGAAACGAGTTTGCATAACGCCTGAACTCTGGTGTGGCCTTTTGCAGGTTTGTCCAGAATTTGTCATTCAGGGGATGACTTTCCCCATCATACAGCATGTCGCCGCCAAAGATTGCCGATCCAAGCGTGGCGTTTCCGGGCGCGGGGTCGTCCGGACTGCCTAAAAGCTGAAGCGGATGCCTGCCCTTGAGGCGGATTTCATAGAGCGGGAGGCCGTAACCCCATTCCCGAAGCGCCCGCGACATTTTTTTGAGGCCTGTCGCAATAACATGGCGACTGCCGTCGCGCCTTAGTGTTGAACGGGACAACGGGGCCGCTGAGACAAAACCTGCGATTTTATCTATAGCGGCGGTCATATCCGGTTAGCCTCTCAGGCGTTTGATGTTGTCCGCATAAGCGTCCGGACCACCCTTGAAGGTGGCGCTTCCTGCAACAAGAACATCTGCCCCGGCTTCTACTACCTGACGGGCCGTTGCAGGGTTGACGCCGCCATCCACCTGCAGATCGATATCAAGGCCCAGTAAATCGATTCTTTTGCGAATCGCTTCCAGTTTGCGAAGCTGGCTTGTGATGAAAGATTGCCCGCCAAACCCCGGGTTTACAGACATCACCAGAATCAGATCCAGCTCTTCATACAGATAGTCGATGCTGTTCTCTAGTGTAGCCGGGTTTAGGGAGATGCCCGCTTTAACACCAGCGGCACGAATTGCCTGCAGCGTTCGATGGGTGTGTTTCCCTGCTTCCACATGGGCCGTAATGATATCTGCACCAGCCGCCGCGAAAGCGTCAATGTATGGATCGACAGGGTCTATCATCAGGTGGACATCAAATACTTTTTCACTGTGGGGCCGAAGCGCCTTAACCACATCGGGGCCGATGGTGATGTTCGGCACGAAATGGCCATCCATCACATCAATATGGATATAATCGGCGCCAGCTGCATCCACGGCGCGCACTTCCTCGCCCAATTTTGCGAAATCGGCAGACAGGATGCTCGGGGCTATTCTGGTTGGTTTTTGCATGGCGCCTGCTTATCAGGTTGCGCTGGCGCGGGCAAGCTGTGGGGCCTGTAAAGGGGCGAAAAAGTGAGATTATTTTTGTCTGCGAATCCGGGCCGCAAAAAACCCGTCCATTCCGCCACTGTCCTGAAGGTAGGACGGCAGGCACAAAAGGTCGCCGGCTGGCGTGATCAGCTCTGGTAAACCACCAACCTCTTCAGGTGTTATGGGCATGCGCTGTGCGTTGGGTGTGGTACCGAGAAATGCCTCGACCTGGTCTTCACCTTCCGGCTTTTCAAGCGAGCACACACAGTACACAAGGCTTCCCCCAACAGGCAGCAACGAAAATGCATGGGTCAGAATACGGGCCTGAAGCGCCGAGAGTTTTTCAATGTCTTCCGGGCCTTTGGTCCACAGAACGTCAGGGTTGCGCCTGAAGGTGCCGGTTGCGCTGCATGGCGCGTCGACCAAAATATGATCAACAGGGGTTTCAGGTCGAAAAGATGCTGCGTCCGTTACAACAGTTGCTGCAGAAAGTCCGGTTCTTTGCAGGTTCGCAAGCAGGCGTTTCATGCGGTTTTTGTTGCGGTCAACCGAAGTGACCTGCGCACCTGCGGCCGCCAGTTGCATGGTTTTCCCCCCGGGTGCCGCGCATAAATCAAGCACATGTTTGCCCGTGACATCCGGCAAAAGTGTTGCTGGGATGGCTGCTGCCATATCCTGCACCCACCAAAAGCCTTCGTTGTAGCCAGCGAGCGACGGCACATCGGCTGAAGTGCGGCGCACGCCTTTTGTCGGCAGGGCCGTTGCACTCAGTTTTTCGGTCCATGCGGCAGTATCTTCGGTTGGTTTAAGGCTGATATCCAGCGGCGGTGTACCCGATAGTGTCGCGGCCATCGCCTGCATGGTTTCCCGGCCATACGACTTGCCCCAGCTTTCTTGCAGCCAGTCCGGCAGGTTGCGTTCCGGGGTTTTGCGGGCCTCTTCCAGTAATTTCTCCCGCGATTTTACGGCCTTTCTCAGCACGGCATTTACCAGACCAGCAAACCCTTTTTCTTTTCCAGACAACCCTTTGACGAGCGCCACTGTTTCGTTAACGGCGGCGTGGTCGGCTGTGCGCATGAACAGGATTTGAGCAAGCCCGGTGAGCAGCGCGGCTTCCGTCCAGGTAGCATTCCTGGGCAAGCCGCGATCCAGCAATTTTGACAGGATATATTTAAGTGCCCCAAGCTGCCGCAGGCTGAGCATCACGAGATTGAAAACAAACGCACGGTCCCGGGCTTCAAGGCCTGCCTCCGCCGCCATATCGTCAAGCGCCACATCAAATGGCCTGCGCTTCAGCGTGACCGCCATCAGGGTCCGCACGGCTACCAGTCGTGTTGCGCCCGGTTTTGTTTGCTCTGGTGTATTCATAGCCGCCCTTTGATCACATTAAGGCAGACAAAGAAAGCGTTTCCATCAATTGGCGGGCCTTGCAATTGCCGCTTTGCTGCTCATAGAGTGCGTTGCGACAGATTCCGGGGAAGAAAAACATGCATCAAATGGTAAGTATTGGCCGCCAGTTTAACGGTCCGCCAAAATCAGCGAATGGCGGTTACGCCAGCGGTGTGCTCGCGGCCGGTCTTGCTGGGGCCGGTTACTCTGGCGCTGTTGAGGCGTCGTTGCACGCCCCGCCGGCGCTGGATCATCCTATGAGCCTGATAAGCACAGACGGCGTGGTCCAGCTGATGGACGGTGATACGCGTGTTGGGTCCGCCAGAACGGCGGAATTGAACCTCGGTTTGCCGGAACTGCCTTCAAACCCCCGTTTTTGCGGAGACCCCGACGCTGCGCAAGGGGCCTTTATACCTTTTGACCAGTGTTTTGTCTGTGGCCGGGCGCGCCATGAAGGAGATGGCTTGTGCCTTTTTGCCCAGAAAATTGAAGGCTACGCCGGACTGGTGGGTGTGCCGTGGCATTTGCATGAAAACTTCGCGGACGATGAAGGGCTGATTGATCCTGCATTCGTTTGGTCCGCGCTTGATTGCCCTGGTTATTTTGCCTGTGCCTTCGGCGAGGCCGCATTGCTGGGGCGGTTGACTGCCGAGATATTCAAGCCTTTGAAGGCAGGCGGAGAAGCGATGGTCTATGGCTGGTCTCTTGACGACCCGGGTGGCCCTAAAAGTCGCAAGCGCCGGTGTGGCACCGCCGTTTTGGATGAAAATGGGGACCTTGTCGCCAAGGCCGAAGGGCTTTGGATTACCATTGATCCCGCGAAGCTGGCGGGATGAGCGAGATGACATTTCTGGAGCGAACAATAACCGGCCTGAAACCATACGGTGACAAGCGAATCGTTGGTACATTTGGCCTTGGTATGGCAAGCGGGTTCCCGCTGACTTTTGTCATCTCGTTGATGGGCTTCTGGCTATCCTATAACGGCGTCAGCAAAAGTGATGTTGGTCTGTTTGCGCTGATCACCACGTTTTACACATGGAAATTTCTATGGTCGCCCGCGATCGACAGGCTGCCACTGGGGCCTATTACCCGCATCTTTGGCCAGAGACGCGGGTGGTTGTTGCTCATTCAGGCAATGATGGCTGTGCTTTTGCTGATCATCGCACAGTTCGACCCTGCAACGCAGCTCTATGAAGTGGCGGTATTTGCCGCCGCGATCGCTTTTCTATCTGCCAGTCAGGATATTGTAATTGATGCCTATCGGATCGAAATTCTGGATGACGCGGAACAAGGGCACAGTGCCGCTTCCTACGTTTATGGGTATCGCACAGCCAACTATATTGCCGGCTTTGCTGTTTTAATGATTGCAGACACTTATGGCTGGACATTTGCGATCAGCCTGTTGCCTGTTTTGCTGCTACCGGGGACCCTGGCGGTATTCTGGATTGGCGAGCCAAGCCGCGGCAATGCTGACGATGCCTTTTTGCAGGCGGAAGCGGAAAAAACCCACCTTTCACCTGTGATGAATCGACTTCGCGAGGCTGTGTATTTGCCCTTCAAAGAGTTCTCCCGACGGGAAAACTGGCTGCTGGTGCTGCTGTTCATCCTTTTGTTCAAAGCGGGAGATGCGGTTGCGGCCATCATGACAGCGCCACTCATTCGGGACATGAACTTTGATCTTGAAGTTGTGGCCTGGGCCAACAAGACGGTTGGTTTTGTCACTTTGATGGTTGGTGTGGGTCTTGGTGCCGTTCTCTACAAACAAATCGGCATGTACAAAGCGCTTCTGCTGACAGGCCTCCTGATGATGCTCACGAACCTGGGTTTTGCCTGGCTTTGGATCGGCGAGGCTGAAGGCTGGCGGTTGGCTGTAACCATCGGACTGGAGAATTTTGCCACCGGGCTGGGTACAACAGTAATCATCGCCTATATGGCCGGGCTTTGTAATGCCAATTTCACAGCAACGCAGTTCGCGCTTCTTTCGTCGCTGGCTAATCAGGGCCGAACGCTTCTTGGCGCCCCCAGCGGCTATGTTGCCGAGGCCATCGGCTGGTTTGAGTTTTTCCTTTTTGCCACGCTGCTTGCCTTGCCGGGTTTGTTTGTCCTGTGGCTTCTATGGCGCAAGGATGTGGCAAAACTGCGGGAAAGCCCTGTTGAATAGCAGGAACCTGGAAGGTTCACGCCAAACGAACCACTTTGTGATGTCACAAAGCAGTCATTGTGGTGTAATGAAACTGACGTGGAAGACTTCTAAGAGGATGGCGTTATGAAAAAGTATGCGCTCATACGGCCCAGAGTGGCGGCAGCACAGGCAATGGCCGGTGCGCCTTCTTATGTTCGTCAAGGCAGCCTCGAAGTTCGCCTTGCGAGATCCTTGAAAGAAATCAAGGCAGCACAAAAGCTGCGCTATCAGATTTTCTATGAGGAAATGCACGCCAGACCTGACTGGCGCATGCGTATGACCCGTCGTGATATCGACGAGTATGATATTTTCTGTGACCACCTCTTGGTGCTGGATCATGATCGCCCGAAAGGCAAACGCATTGTCGGTACATACCGGCTTTTGCGGCAGGAAGTGGCGCTTGCGCATGACGGATTTTATTCGTCCGGCGAGTATGACCTTTCGCCGCTGATGACAGAGAGTTTCGGTGCTCAAATTGGTGAAGGTCGCCAGCTTCTGGAGCTTGGTCGTTCGTGTGTACACAAAGACTATCGCGCAAATTCCACGATCAACATGCTTTGGAAAGGCATCGCGGAGTACCTGAAGGACAATAATATTGCCTACATGTTCGGGTGCGCCAGCTTCGAGGGTACTGACCCGGAAGCCTTCAAAGAGCCGATGGCGTATCTCTATCACAACCATCTGGTGCCGGATGATTTCAAGGTGCGTGCTCTGGACAACCAGTTCGTTGAGATGAACACCATGTCCGCGGAAGAAATCGATGTTCGCATGGCGCGGCGAGCCTTGCCGCCTCTTATCAAGGGGTATCTGCGCATTGGCTGTTTCATCGGTGACGGCGCAGTGGTGGACGAGCAGTTTGGCACTACCGACGTGTTTATCCTGTTGCCTGTCGAGAAAATTGCTAAACGCTATTCAAAGAAATACGACCTGAAAGGTGAAGCAAACGATACCGACGCCGCAGTTGCAGCGGTATAAAAGCTTAGTTTCTTCGAAAAATTACCGAAAGATTGTTGGCGGGCATGTCGATAATTTCGGGGGCGGTAAACCCGGCTTTTTCTGCCAGAGCAACTACCTCTTCCAGGTCCCGCACTCCCCAGGACTCGTCGCGGGATTTGAGCGATATGTCGAAACTTTCGTTCGATGGTGCTGTATGCGCCCCGCCGCGTTTGAAGGGCCCGTACAAAAACAGCATGCCGCTGGTTTCAAGCGCTTTCCCTGCTTTTTCGATGAGAGCCTCGGCCACTTGCCAGGGGGCAATATGGATCAGGTTTGCCGACATCACCGTTGTAAGTGGTGCTGGCAGTTCAAGGTCTGAAAAATCCTGTTTCAAAACGTCCAGCCTTGCCGCAGGCAGAATGTTTCCAGTGTCTGTCGCAGTGCGCCAGGCATCAATGCTTGCAAGCTTCTCGTCTTCGATATCGCTTGGCTGCCAGGTGATATCTGGCAGTTTTGGTGCCATATAAGCCGCGTGTTCGCCGCTGCCGCTGGCAAGTTCCAGAAGGGTTCCGGATGGCGTTGCGTATGTTTTCAGCACTTCAAGAATGATGTCCCGGTTACGTGCCGTTGCCGGAGCGTAAAGGCGCTTGTCTGCCTTATGCGGATCTTTGGCTTTTTGAGGATCAAAGAAGCGGGTCATCAGGGGCCTGAGCGTCGGTTGCGCATCCGGTCGCGGAACCGTGAAAACAGGAATACCGGAACAACAATCGTTGCACCAAGCAGGACATACTCCAGGCCCGAGCCGGAGAACCAGCTCCAGATTTCCGCAACAGTATTTGCAATCCATCCAACAATGTCACCGGGGCTCCATTCCAGCGAGTACATGGCAAAACCAACCACAAAACTCCATAAAAGAAGTTTTAGTATCGTGCCGCCCGTAATGGATTTTTCGCTCATGGAAACTTTGCCTTCATAATTGGCCCCAAAGTGCTTTGTGTCGTCCACATAATGCTACCGGGACCATGTTGATTATTCAAGGTATTGGTCCTGATCTGATCGGGGGCTGTTCAAGGCGTAGTGCTCTCAAGCCATTGGCGGGTACAGGCTTCCAGGTCGGTATCCTGACCGCTTCTGGTCCGTGCGTTCACTCTGTGAGCACGAAAATGGTCGCCGTTCTCAGGTTCAAAGAAAATGACTTCAACCACACAGGAAGGTGATTCGAAGATCATCACCTGCACGTTTTCGTCGCGGCGCACCAGCGATGGTGCACCAAGGTACGATAGAACATCGGCAGGGGTCTGGTTTTCGACGCGCGAAAGGTCGACGGGGATTGGTTGTGGTTCAGGTTCGGGAACCGGCTGGGGTTTAATTGCTTCTACAGGTTCGGCTGACGCTTGCTGAACAGGAGCTGCGGGTGCAGGTTCATCCATCAGCGGTTGTGTTGTGCAGGCAGCGAGCATCATTGCTGCCGGAATTATACCAAGCCTGAGCATTATCCGTTGTTCCTCTCGGTTTTCCCACCATGTCCAAAACCGCCATGTTCCGGCACGCCCAGCTGATGAACGATATGGGTCATCATGGCTGCGCCAATGATTGGTGCAAGAATATTCAGGAAGGGTATGAGGAACATCCCGGCAATAATCGCCCCGACAATGAAGACTTTGCTGCCATGGCTGATACGGCTTTCGTTGACGACCCGCCTGTCTACATGACGGATGGCAACCATTTCGTAATATTCTCTGCCCAGAAGGTAGCCGTTAATGGCAATGAACAGTGCAAGCGCACCCGTACCCGCAGTAATGAAGAACAGAAGGATATAAGGGATAGCCGCCAAAAGGTTGATAAGCACCATCATAACCGTGAGCTTGGCAGCGCTGATAACGATATCGCCTACCGGCACCTTACGCGTACCGGGACGATTAGGATAATACTCTTCCTCGACAGCGGTTGCGATCTGATCGATCAGAACACCCATCACCATTGTAACAATGCCCGGAAACAGCAAATAGGAGCCAACGGTTACAACTGCCCAGAATCCGGCACTGGCGATCCAGTCACCGAAGTCATTTAACCAGCTGAGCCACTCAGACTGGAACAAAAGGCTTTCCGGCCAATAGGTGTTGAGTGCAATGGTCAGAAGTACAAGCGTTGCCATAGCCGCCAGAATAGCGGTCAGGAAAACGCTTCGGAACTTGGGATGCAGCAGCTGTTGCCAACTGCGATTGATCGAAAGAGCGATCATTATGAGGTCCTCACTGTGTCTCTGCTGATCTTTTTAAGCCAGCTTCTTCATTATGCATAGATAAGAACCGCAAACGGGCTTGCAATCCCTGTCGTGGTTTCTATGGTGCCGGAAAAGAAAGGATACTTTATGGCGCAAAAAGCAAAAGTCCTGTGTATGGGGAATGCCATCGTGGACATCATTGCTCGTGTGGACGATGATTTTCTTGTAAAACACGACCGCGAAAAAGGGGCGATGTTGCTGGTGGATGCAGAGACCTCTGCCAGCATTTACGCTGATATGCCACCAGCTGTCGAGCGATCCGGCGGGTCCGCCGGCAACACGGCGGCGGGTATTGCATCATTTGGCGGCAGCGCCGGTTACATTGGCAAGGTGCATGACGATCAGCTGGGAACGGTTTTTCGTCACGACATTCAGGCTGCCGGTGTTGTTTTCAACACAAAAGCATCTGATGAAGGCAAGCCGACGGCGACCAGCATGATTCTGGTGACGCCGGACGCCCAGCGCACAATGAACACCCATCTGGGTGCCTGCACCGAAATAACCGAGCATGATGTTGTCGAGGAAGACGTTGCTGCGGCTGAGATACTCTATGTGGAAGGTTACCTTTGGGATACGCCTCCGATGAAAGCAGCGGTTTTGAAGGCGATGGATATGGCTATCAAACACGGTACCAAAGTATCCCTGACATTGTCGGACAGTTTTTGTGTTGACCGTTTCCGGGACGAGTTTCGTGATCTGGTCGAAAACAAGGTCGACATTCTTTTTGCCAATGAAGCCGAGATTATCTCGCTTTTTGAAACTGAAACCTTCGAAGAGGCGGTTGCGATTTTGAAGCCTCACGTTCGGGTTGCCGCCCTGACACGCAGTGAAAAGGGTTCGGTTCTGATGACACGGGATGACTATGTGAGCGTGTCAGCTTTTCCTGCGACTGTTGAGGATACAACCGGTGCAGGGGACTTGTATGCCGCAGGTGTTCTTCATGGCTTGACGTCAGCGTGTGACCTTGAAACGTGCGGCAAATTCGGCAGTCTGGCCGCCGCAGAAGTGATTTCGCATCTTGGTGCCCGGTCTGAAGTGAGCCTGAAGAAACTGGCAGAAGAAAAGCTGGGGTTCCAGCTTACAGAAACAAGCTAGCCCCACGGCCCCCGTCCGGTGCCGCGATCCCTTGTATCCGGTACTCCGGACGACCCGCGTGCCTGGCGGCCCGGCCGGTTGCTTCCTGATCGACTTGCACTGGGCCTACCTGCACTGGACCGACCCGAACCACCATTCATCTCGGACAGCCGCGCAATCCGGTCCTCAACTTTTGGGTGGGTTGAAAACAGGCTGTCCAGCCGCATGCCGTGCAGCGGATTGACGATAAACAGGTGTGCGGTTGCGGGGTTTTCCTCGGCTTCCCGGTTATCAATTGCACCAGCGCCCTGTTGCAGTTTATTCAGTGCGCTCGCGAGCGCCATCGGCTTGCCGCATATCTCTGCGCCGGTTTTGTCCGCGGCGAACTCGCGTGTTCGCGATATCGCCATCTGGACCAGCATAGCCGCCAGTGGTGCCAGCAAGACAACAAGTATGGTGCCGACAAGACCAAGCGGGTTGTTTCGGTTTCCGCCAAAAAACAGGCCAAAGTGTGCGAGCATCGAAATGGCCCCTGCAATTGTCGCTGTGATGGTCATGGTAAGGGTGTCGCGGTTTTTCACATGCGCGAGTTCATGTGCCATCACAGCCTCTATTTCTGATCGGTTGAGCAGTTTCAACAAACCACTTGTCGCGGCAACGGCAGCGTTTTCGGGGTTTCTGCCTGTTGCAAAAGCGTTCGGCTGCGGATTGTCAATAATGTAGACTTTTGGCATGGGCAACGATGCGCGAACCGCCAAATATTGAACAATGCCAAAAAGCTCCGGTGCGGTGCGGGTGTCGACTTCTCGGGCTTTGTACATCCTGAGAACGATTTTATCAGCGTTCCAGTAGGCAAACATATTGGTTGCCAAGGCAAACAAGAAAGCAAGCATCATGCCTGCTTCGCCGCCAATAATGGCTCCGATGCCCATGAAAAGGGCGGTCATTGCTGCCATCAACAGGGCAGTCCGCAAGCTGCTCATTCTATGTTCCGGCTGTCTATGGGTTCAGGTCGTTTCATCTCATTTTTCTTGCCTATGGATATGGGCGTTTGGCAAGCAGTGTTCAAGTCAGTCATGCACATCCGGCCTATGTGAGCCTGCGTATGACATGGTATATTTACGCAAACCTAGTTTAATTCCGGACCTTGGTCTAAAGTATAGAAGCATGACACCATCTGATCATCCTGCGCCAGGGCCAGAGCCCGTAACCGCCAAGCCCGACGGGCGTGGTGTACCAAAAGCGATACTGTTTTTCGTACTGCTCACCACTGTATTTGCGGCTGCTGCCTACTATTTTGTTATCGAACACGGATTGCGGCGGTATTACATTGCATTCTTGATGTGGACGCCGGGTCTTGCTGTGTTTGCGGCGGCAAAACTTGGTGCCATAGACCTACAGTCTCTGGGTTGGCGATGGCCTGAAGGAAAATGGATACTGCTCGCCTATATGCTGCCTGTTATCTACGGGCTAATCGCTTACGCCATTATTTGGGGCGGCGGGTTTGGCGGGCTTCTCGATGCCAAGTTTGTCAAGGAAGTCAGCTATTTTCTGGGCCTGGCCGATTGGTCCGACACCGCGATCATTGCCTTTGGTGTGTTGATGTTCGGGACAGTTGGCATGATCTGGCATATGGCCACTGCCCTCGGCGAGGAAATTGGCTGGCGCGGCTTTCTGACGCCAGCACTTATGGCCAGAATGTCGTTCCTGAAAACCTCTTTGGTGGTCGGGGCCTTGTGGGCGCTGTGGCACATGCCGATTATCTTTTTCACCAGCTATAACGGTGGCCCGAGTGATCTTGAACTGCAGTTCCTGAATTATACCGTTATGACGATTGGTCTGTCGTTTGTTATGACATACTTGCGTATGAGGTCTGGCAGCCTCTGGCCGCCTGTTGTTTTACATGCAGCACACAATGTATATGTGTTGACGATCATGCAGCCGATGACAGTGCAGTATAAAGAAACCTGGCGCTACGCCAGTGAGTTCGGCTTCATACTGCCTCTGGTAGTTTTGGCATGTGGACTATTGCTGTGGCGCCGCGCCATGCAGGAAGGTATCGCGGGCAAAACGGTGTGATTTTTTGCCCTGCCGACCTTGTATTTGGAAACCCTGATAAGATGACAAAATCAGCAATGACAGACAGTAAGCAAAAACCTGCCCCAGAGCCTGAAGAAAAACCGGCTGCTGGCAAATCAGGAAAACCGACAGAGATTGGTGGTCGCAAAGGGCCCGAACCTACCCGCTATGGGGACTGGGAGAAGAATGGCCTGATTTCTGATTTCTGATTTCTGATCCGGGGCTTCCGCAGCTCCGGCCGCTATTCATCTTTTTCCTCAACTTCTTCAGTTGTATCACCTGAGGCGGTTTCCTCGTCTATGGCGTCACCCATCGCAGTCTGGCCTTTGATGCCGGCCTCTTCAAGCAGGTCACGAAAAGCAAGCAGTTCTGCTTCCGCCTTTTTGCGCGGGATACCCTGGATCAAACCCTCGGTAAATCCCGGTTGACGCATGTAAACCCTGACGTGGTTTTCAGCTGAGTCCCTGCAGGCACCAGAGGTAAAATAGCCATCCGCCAGCATCTGCAGCAGCTTGCGGGACTTGTCTTGCAGGCTGATATCCAGCTGATGGATTTTCTTCAGAATCTGGGAGTTATCGAGGATCGTCTGACAAAACTGATCCAGTTTTGACGCGATTTTGCGTTTGTACATTTCCGAAAGCTCTGCGCTCAGCACTCGTTTTTGCAACTGCACCAGGTCAGTCATGCGCTGGGTGGGGTTGCTGTCGAGGCCGATAAAAACGGCCTCGTATTCCGGCCGGGACAGGATCGGCAAAATAAAGTTGGCAACAACGCGCTTGTTTGCATCCCCTACGGTCACACACTCAAGGTCCATAAGGCTGTGAACCTGGGCGAAAGGGTTTTGAGTTTCCGCCAGCATATCCGCGATCGACTGACTGTTGATCAGTCGGCCGGATCGCGCGCGCACGCATTCCATGATTTGATCAAGCACATGAATGTCGGTATGCAGGCTTTCGAGAATATGACTGAGATCTGCCAGTGTTTTCAACTGGGAGATCAGCCCGTCGCTGCCAATGGGCTTTGGCGCTTCCACTTCAGCCTTCAGGCGATCCAGCAATACATGTTGGCTGCGCGGTAACATGTTGTCGGAAAGAAAACCATTCAGGCGCAGGACTTCTTCGCTGAAGCGCGGGGATTTCTCGTCTTCCCCCATCAGATTCAGTTCGCCCTGCTGGAAATAAGCCAGTTCCTTTATAAAGGTGCTTCTGTCTTCCTGTTCGCCCATTAACTGCACCAGAACCTGTTCGTGCATCAGATACTCGGAGATCAGCTGATCCAAAATCTCCATTACCCACACAGGTCTGTTGGCGGTCAGAAATATGATTACCCGGCCAATCTTGTCACTTAGGGTAACCGCTGGTCTCAAATATTCGACGATGGCGCAGGTCAGCAAAAACCGTTTGTTGGCTTTTTCCTCAAGGTCGGCAATCAGGGGCGCAAGCCTGCCGGTTTCCAGGGAAGGCGTGGTATCCTTGGTCGCTTTCATAATGTCGATCGACATGTCGATGACTTTATAGATCTTGCGCATGCGTTCCTGAATGGAGCCTTCTTCGCTTTCGAAGGAAACAGCAGTGCGTTGCACGGCGTTCTGCAGCCTGGTGCCTGCGTTGTAGAGCTTGTAATAGTGATCCAGAGAATGCAGCAATTCTGTTGGTGTGATCCGCCATTCAGTCAGGCTGGCATGCATCAATTCCCAAATCGAACGCCGCCCGTCAGGCCCATAGAGGTCATCCGGGGTCAGGCAGGGGGAGATGGTTCCTGTTTCATCATATTTGGATTTTTTGCGATTGCTGCCGCGTGCATAGATTTCAACAGAGGTAATTTCGTTTTCGGATTTGTCGAAGCTTTCCTTTAAAACCCGCACCCCGGTATATTGTCGGGATTTCCAGAGTTGCTCTGCCAGAGCAGTGGCGGTTCCCCGGTCTTTCTTGACGTCCAGAATGGTCCAGCCGCTTCCGCGTCTGCCCAGAATTTCATAGTGAATATTGACGCCGTATGCCAACCTGACCCCCGTCTAAAGCTTGCCTCGATAATGCCACAGGCGATACTGCAGCAGGCGTATAAAATTGTTTTCCCCTAAAAGCGTTAAGAAACGGTGTTTTTTTATTAAAAATAGTCTTATGCAGAGGCGTTCGCCCATTGAAAGGTTCATATGGCTTTCGTCATCAAAAATGTCCGGTTTTTAGGGTTTGGCATCGCGCTGGCCTTCCTTTCCAGTTTCGGACAGACGTATTTCATTGGGGTTTACCGCCCGGCGATTGCTGCAGAATTTGACCTGAGTAATAGCGACTTTGGCCTGTATTATCTGCTGATCACCATCGTAAGTGCCATCGGGTTGAACAGGCTCGGTCACATTATCGATCGCGCCGCACTCACGCCTTATGTGCTCACACTGATGGGGTCGATGGCGCTGGCGTGCGTTGCTGTCGGCTTTGCCCACCAGTTCTGGATGCTCATCTTGGCGCTGATGGCGGTTCGTTTGCTGGGTCAAGGGCTGCTCACGCACGCTTCCATGACCAGCATGTCGCGCTATTTTGACCGTAACCGGGGCCTTGCCGTTGCGATTGCCGGACTCGGTTTTCCGATCGGGCAGGCCATTCTGCCCGCAGTTGCGGTCCTGTTGATGGCAGATCAGCCATGGCGAAATGGCTGGTTGGTTTTTGCTGTTGGCCTGATGGTCATAGCGTTGCCTCTGGTACTTTGGCTTTTGCGCGGGCACGGGGCACGCCATACCGACTGGCTCGCGGACCAGCAAAGGGTGGCGGTTGCTGACGATAACACAGCGGGCGCGCCAATGCGCCGTCGTGATGTACTGCGTGATGGCCGTTTTTATTTGATGCTTCCGGCGTTGATCGCCGGTCCTTTCTGGATCACCGCCGCTTTTTTCTTTGCCAGTGAACTCGCAGCTTTTGCCTTTATGGACCTGTCGGCCTTCACGGCCTTTTATGGGTTTTACGCGGTTGGGTCTGTTGCAGCCCCGTTTATCGGGGGCTTGCTTGTCGACCGCTTCGGAGGTCGCCGCTTGTTGCCGGCGTATCCGCCGCTGTTCAGTCTTTCCCTGCTTGTCATCCTGCTTGAACCGTCGGCAACGGGCGTTGCCTTGTTTATGGGTCTCATGGGTCTCGGGGCAGGTATAACGTTACCGATCAACAACGCTGTGTGGGCGGAGCTTTATGGTACGCGCTTTCTGGGCGAGATCAAATCTCTTGCCACGTCACTGGTGGTTGTTTCAACAGCGCTTGCTCCGTTTCTGGTGGGGCTTGCTCTGGACGCACACGTTGAGCTGTCGGCAATTTGGGCGTTTGGCGTCGTTTACTGTGCGCTATCTACACTGTTGGCTGTGCCTGTTGCCCGTCAATCCGGTAACTCGCCTTTTTCACGCAAATAGGCGATGGCTTCATCCACAGATTGTTCCAGTGGCACATCGCGGTACCCGAGTTCCCTGATCGCCCTATCATAGTTTACCGTGTAGCTCTGGCAGGCAAAATAGGCCTCTTCAAGGGTGACTTGTGGTCTTTTGCCGGTAATGAGCGAGACAATATTCAGGACCCTTGCGAACGACTTCAGTACGAAGGCTGACAGCGGTTTTTTGGGTGTAGGTTTCCCCAGTTTGCTTGCAGCAAGGCTCAGGAACTCATGAAAAGTCGCATAAGGGCCACCCAGAATATAATTCTGGCCTGTTTCCCCTTTTTCATACGCGGCCAGCATGCCTTCGGCAACAGCACGACCGTTGGCGAAATTGCCATTTCCGGGTGGAACCGTCGGCAGCGTACCTTCTGCCATCATCCTGATCATGCGCACCCAGTTCTGGTCGTCATAGCGGCCGACAACATCTGTTGGGTTTACAATAACCGCATCCAGACCGCGATCTGTCGCTTCCTTCACCTTGCGTTCCGCATAGGATTTTGAATGAATATAACCAACCCAGCTGGCGGCACCGAAGCGGGGCGTGTCATCGTCGATCGTGTTTTCGTGTTCGCCGTAAACCACAATGGACGAAACATGCACCATGCGCTTTGCGTCCCTGTCAACGACGGCTTGAAGAAGCGCTGCTGTGCCTTCAACGTTGGTGCGATGTTGGCGATCATTGTATTTTGACCAGGTGCCGACGTCAGCGGCCACGTGAAACACGCAGTCCACATTGTCTGGAAGCGCCGCCATCATTGAAGCAGGGTCGGTCAGGTCCGCTCTGGCGAGGTTAACACTATCCGGCAGTATGGTTGCAGCTTTCTCCGGGTCGCGAACCCCGGCAATGATGGTCCACTCGTTTTCACAGAGAACATCAACAAGATGCCTGCCTAAAAAGCCGGTAGCCCCTGTCACAAACGCTGTTGGCATGCTGTATTCCTTATCAAATTCCTTGCCACCATAGCTTGTTGCCGTTAGATCACTAGCCTCTTTGGTTGGGGGCCTGTGCATAATCGTCGACTGGAATGAAATATGAGTAAAATTTTTCCTGTTAATGTCAAATCCTGTTTTGCAGCATTTATCGTGCTAATCGCCGGAATGACCGTACCTGCCCAAGCAGCACCGCCCGCCGGCCTTGAGGACATGCTTAAAACCGCTGTTGCAAACGGTGATGAAGCAACCTTTGATATGCTGGTTGAAACAGCTCTCAAAACCTGGCCTGCCAGCCGGCTGGATATCCTGAAAGCTGCCAGCGATATTCAACAGGAGTGGGTGGCCATAGATTTCCGGAGTGAAGTGGTCGAAGCCGCCGCCGCCGCCGAGGAAGCCGAGCGAAAATCAAGGGCCCGAGGCATTATCTATTTCCTGGACCCGTCTCTCTGGAACACAACCGCCCAGTTTGGCGCGTCAAGCAGCACCGGTGATACAGACGAGAAGTCTATCGCGCTGGGCCTTGCTATGAGCCGCGATTTCGGCGCGAAATGGAGCCATGATTTTAATTTGGACTTTGACTTTGCCCGCAGCCAGGGGGTGACCACCCGGCGGCGTATTTTGTCACGCCTGCAGACCAATTATAAAATTGGCAAAGGGTATTATGTTTCGAACTATTTTGAGGCGGACTTCAATAAATTCTCGGGTTTCGATCACCGGCTTCTGGATTCTGTGGCCATTGGTGCACAGCTGGTTAAAACAGACCGCCAGTCATTGCGGCTTGAGGGTGGTCCGGGTGTGCGAGTCAATAACTTTGAAAACAGTACCGAGACGTCGACAGAGTTTCTTGGCCGGGTTTCAACCACCTATGATCTGAAGCTGACCGACAACATAGACTTCAAGGATCAGGCTTCAATGATTTTCGGCACGGGCTCTATCACGTTTGACAACAGGGCAACATTCGGTGCGCAGATCAACACAGCATTGGCCGCGCGCCTGTCCTTTCAGGTGCAGTATGATTCCGATGCACCTGTAAACGCTGCGGCGTGGGACACGGTGACCCGTGCGACACTGGTATACAAGTTTTAGGGGTTACGCCCCCAGAATATGACAGGCGATGCGGCGATGGTGGCCGCGCCGCCTGTGTTCCAGCAGATAAATACCTTGCCATGTACCGAGCCGCAATTGCCCTTCCATGACAGGAATAGAGAGCGAAGTTGCCGTCAGTGCTGATTTGATATGCGCCGGCATGTCGTCAGCGCCCTCAGCGGTGTGCCGGTACAAGCTGGTGCTCTCTGGCGCCAATCTTGACAACGCGCCAACAAGATCGGTTTGCACATCGGGGTCCGCATTTTCCTGAATGGTCAGGGATGCCGATGTGTGCTGTACCAGTAACGTCAGCAGCCCTGAACCAATGCCGCTTTCCTGAACAAACCGGACAACATCGCTGGTAAATTCATACGCGCCGGTGCCGCGAGTTTGCAGGTCGATGGTGCCTTGAAGTTGCTCGGACGCCATGCCCTTTATCCGCGGATCGGGATGGTTTTCACCGCAGGTTCCGCGATAGGGCGATTGAGGTCGATATGCAGCAAGCCATTTTCCATGAAGGCATCGACCACTTCCATACCATCTGCGAGAACAAATTTGCGAACGAACTGACGCGCTGCAATGCCGCGGTGCAGGAAGTCTTTTTCGCCAGTGTCGTCGGACTGTTTGCCGCGAATGATTAACTGGTTTGCTTCCAGCGAAATGGCCACATCGTCGCGGGTGAAACCGGCAACCGCCAAGGTAATGCGGATGTCTTCCTCGCCCTTGTGTTCGATGTTATAGGGCGGATAGCCTTCGCCGGCATTTTTGGCGACACTGTCGAGGATATCCTCAAGCTGGTCGAAGCCGAGTAGAAAAGGGCTGTTGAAAACTGAAACACGGGACATTGAGGCACCTCCACTTTGAGCATGACAGCGCTCGGAGGCCCCGGTGGGCACCGTCTTCGCGCGTGCATCCAATGTGCGCTCAGCGATGCCATGTTTCAAGGGTTTTGGTGTTTAACGTTTATCTGAAACGTCTCCGCTCAACGACTGGCGACTGAAACACCGGCTGCTTCGACCACTTCAGCGTTTGGTAGTTTGCCTTCGCTGGTTTCGGGTGGCCTGATCCAGCAGCGCGTGCCGCGCAGCTTCAACTCGTCACACAGACGTCTGGCGTCGGCGAGTGTTTTAAGTGGTCCGGCATTGAGGCGGTAATAAAAGCCGGAAGGGCCGTCTTCGCGGCTGCCGAAATCCACCTCCGACCGGCGTGGCGGGATGTCTGCAAGGATATCGATGTTGCGTTCCAGCAAAATGTCCCAACCGCGCATCAGGCGGTCAATCGACCGGTATGCCCCTATTTGCAGTGCCCAACCCTCCGGCTCCAGCAGTGGTGGCACATCACCGGGTTGATAATTGTCTGGTGTAACTTCCTTGATAGCTGCTTCCGTGACCTGAACAGGTTCCGCGGCGCTTGCCAATTGTTCCGGTTTCGAAACAAAGCGCTGTGCAGCCAGCATGCGATCATCGTTTTCTTCCAGTGACAGGTTAGCGGTTTCGGCCCGGGTCCATTCAGGTTCAATGGTTCCGGTTACCAGCGCCTGCATGCGCTCTGCTTCCCCGAGACTTGTGAGCGACCGGTAAAAAGTGAAGGTTTCGTTGACACTGGCGGCATCAAGGTCAAGCCTCGCTATCTGGTATGCGCGGTC
This sequence comes from uncultured Kordiimonas sp., assembly GCA_947503625.1. Classification (GTDB taxonomy): domain Bacteria; phylum Pseudomonadota; class Alphaproteobacteria; order Sphingomonadales; family Kordiimonadaceae; genus Kordiimonas. The sequence continues at coordinate 732,132 of CANNEK010000002.1, forward strand.
TTCGCGGCCTGCCAGCAAATAGGCCATCGCCAGGTTTTGCCGGTCCCGGGCTTTGGCGACACCGCTGGTTAACATCGGCTCCAATATCGAGATAGCGGCATCCGGCTGGCCACTTGCCGCCAGAACCAGCGCTTTGTTGGATAGGCCCGAGGGGTCTGTAGCATTATTCAATATGCTGATGGCCATCATGGTATTGCCTGTGGCGGCCAGCGCGATTGCGAGGCCCGAGCGCGGGCGGCTATCATTGGGCAGCATTCTTCTTGCCAGCGAAAAACCTTCCAGGGCTTCGTCAAATCGGCCCAATGCCAGTGCGGCCTTTCCGTAGCTGTAATATGTTGTGCCAGACAATTCTTGTGCGGGATCGTCAACCATAGTCACAAGGAGCTGGTATGCTGCTTCCAGATTGCCCATCGCCAGCAGGCTGTCTGCAAGCCCGGTCATCGCATCAGGGGCATGTGTGGTTTTAGCCAGATGACGAAACAGCGGAATCGCTGCTTCATGATCGCCGCTTGCTGCCATTTCTGTTGCGATAGCCTGCAAACCGCCCGGTTTTTCCGCTGCGGTGGACGCCTGTGCTCGTGCAACTTGTTGCGGCACGCCTCCATAGGCGCACGCGGCAAGTGCCAGTCCGCAGCTGCTTGCCACAATAGGTTTTAATAAACGTGAAATAGCCATGATCTTGCCTGATAAGCTTTCTGAGTTTTTTTTGAACCTGACGTCATTTGCCTGTAACGTGGTTCAACCCTAAACTCCGACGCGTGAAAGAAGATTTAAGGGTTGTTTTCGCTTTTAGGCGAGTTTGGTTCAATTTTTAGCGAGTTTGGTGCCGGTTTTGTTAAAAAGGATGACTTTAAATACGAAGGCACAGGCCTTTATGAGCCTGTTTGTCGTGTGCCTTAGCCTTGTCGGGCTTTTCTCTTCGCCTGTGACATCTCAAGATGTTTCGTCCCAGACGGCCGACGAACGGTCGGTCATGGATGCGCTGGATGCCATCCGGAATGGGGAGTTCCAAAAGGGCACTACTATTCTGCGGCGTCTGGCAGAGCAGGCAAATCCCGACGCTTTGTTTCATCTGGCGGAAATGGCGCGCCTGGGTATTGGCGCCGAGGCGTCGATGCCGACAGCCATCATGTTCTACCGGCTTTCCGGTAAGCTCGGGAATGACGAAGCTGCGCTGAAACTTGCCAATATCCTCTATTTTGATGGTGAAAAAACTGCGGGGGAAGTTTCGGAAGCTCTGGCGATCTGGCAGGAACAGGCACTGAAGGGCAGTGCGGAAGCAGCTTATCTGCTGGGTATATTGTACTGGAACGGCGAAAATGGCCGAACCCCGGACCCTATCCGCGGATATGGCCTTGTCTGGCGTGCGGCTCAGGCAGGATACCAGAGCGCAGTCGAATCCGAACTTGAAATGCGCTCCTTACTGGAAGGGGAAGCCCGCCGGTCCGGTCAGGCGTATGGTCAGCGCCTTGAAGAGTTCGGGTTTTCCGATGAGTTGCTGGACATGGATCTTTTGGTTGAAGGCTGGGAACCGGACGAAAAGACAGAGGAAGTCGTTCAGAAACCCGAGGACTGGAGCAAAGTGTGGCACCTGGAAGTTGGATTTGCCATGCGCGAAGGTGACGCCACCGCGCTTCTCGAAGAGATTAACACCGAACATGAACAATTGGTGGGCGGCCTCTACAGCGAGTTATCTCCCTCACCTAACCGGATTGGCAGATTCAAGCTGGTGTTTGGACCGCTTGACGGATTGAATGCGGCTGTCAGTATGTGCGTTTCTCTCAAGCGGTCAGGTTACGATTGTTTTGCCAAGCCTCCATCTTAAGCGATTTGTGCAGCCGCTTTGAGACGGTCGGAAAATGCGCGGGAGCCGACCGAGCATCACAGCTCCCGCGCGTACGAGGCCTCCAGACAATGCACTAGATGTCTATAGGAAGCCTCGCCCCAGCCGAATTTGGTGTGCCTTCTCCGTTGTGGGGGGTCAGGAGATGCCGCATTAGATACGGCGGCACATGCACTCGGTTTCAGCGAAGGCCTTGTCGAGATATTCTTCAACCGCCCTTTCCATTAACGCCTGCTGACTAAGCCCTAGCCGCACGGCCAAAAGCCGGAGCTCGCGGTCTGTGGTTGCACTCAAGCGCATGGACTTTTTTTTCGTTTTCTTTTCCGGTCTCGCCGGTGGCCTGCTGCCGAGTGTTTTAGGTCTAGTATCTGCAGGAACGCTTGCAAGATAGCGCGGTGCGCGCGCTGTAGGTTGGGCACTGCCTTTTCGAGCGAGTAAAGATGCATTGAGAGTGGCCATAGCCATGTCGGTCTCCCTTTGTTTGGCTTCAGGTCTGGGAACCTGAAGAGAATTTTGGAAATAGGTTTCTGGCGGGCTCGCTTAAAGCCCTGTCGAATGTGTGTGCTGGTTTGCACCGATACTGTTGCCTGGTGGTTGCGAGCGATTACCAAAACCGGCTCTTGGGCTCTGAACACTCTTGAACTGGGCTTTCATCGGCAATCGTTTGATACGATCTTCAATGTATGACCAAAGCGTGGTCACTTCATTGGCAGACTTGCCGGATGGATTGGCTTCCATGACGGTGCGGCCATCTATCATGCTGGCGGCAAAATCCTGCCTGTTATGCAATATTGTCGGGGCGACGGTGCCGTGCTGTGACAGGGCGATCGCGGCTTCGCCCGTCAGCCGGGCGCGTGCGGTCGCGGCATTCACGACAAACACAAGCGGTTTTCCGGCGCGTTCCACAAGATCAACAGTTCGCCCTGCTGCCCGCAGGTCATGAGGGCTGGGGCGTGTCGGGATGATGACAAGATCAGATTTCTGGACTACCGCCTGAATGGCGCCTGTGATTGCTGGCGGCGTGTCAATAAACACCTGGCGGATACCTGCTTCCCGCAGCGCATGAAGGTCTGCGTCAAGGGTTGCAAGCGTTGCTTGCGCAAATACCGGATGCTCGTCTTCCCGCTCATTCCACCAGTCAGACAAGCTGCCTTGGGGATCTGTATCAATGAGCGCCACAGGTTCCCCTGAAGTCTTTGCGGCCTGTACTGCAAGGTGTCCTGTAATGGTGGTTTTTCCCGAACCGCCCTTTTGCGACGTAACGGCGATAATACGCATGCCTGATCTCCATGTAGCGAACCTGCTGCGGGCCCGCTGGATTGGGGGCACGGACGAGGCCCGCGCCGGATTTGCCTGAACAAGCAGGATTCCACCGATGCGTGAAAATCTGCTTAAAGACATGCGTCAATTTTTCGATAACAATCTGAAAACAATATATAATTTTAGTGATAATCTTAAGGAATTCTCCATGGACACCGTGTTAGCTGGTTTCTATGATGCTATCATGCGGTATTTGATTATCCACGATGGTTTTCCCGGGCAATTCGTCCATTTGTATCGACACCTTTTGCGGGAAGGTGGCCATGAGATTGTTGCCGCAAGCCGCAAAGGATCAAGTGCAAAGCTGCAGGTCAGGCAAATCATCTATGAGGTGCCGGCGCAGAAAGAAGGTGTTCGCCTTGGTGCCAGTGAAACCGCGATCCTGCTGGGGTACGATCTATACAGGGGTTTGAAGAAATTGAAGTCAGAGAGGTGGGTGCCGGACTTCATACTTTATCATGCTGCATACGGTGCTTCCTATTTTGTCCGCGACCTTTTTCCGGATGCCCGGATCACGGCATTTATGGAATGGTATTATCAGAACCCGAATATCCAACAGGCAAAAGACCCGCGCGCTCACCTGAATGTTTGCGCGGCAAACGCTGCGCGCAATTCTATCATTGCGCGGGATTTTGATCAGGCAGACGCCGTTTACACACCCACCGATTTTCAAAAACACCAGTTTCCCGATCACTGGCGGCCACGCATCAATGTCTGTCACGAAGGGATTGATACAAACCTGTATCGCCCCGCCGACGATACCGTGCTTGCGATTGGTGACAAGCAATTCACTCATGCCATCGAGATCATTACCTACGCGGCACGAGGCATGGAAAAAACGCGTGGATTTCCCCAGTTTATGCAGGCAATTGCTGCTGTACAAAAACAACGACCTCAAACACACGTGATTATCGCGGCTGCCGACAGAATTTGTTACGACCCGGGCGGCAGGGGAAAAGCTGGCTTGAAAAACTGGGCTGAAAAAGAAGTGGATTATGACCCGGCTCGTACCCATTTTGCAGGTTTGTTGCCAGAGCCGGATTTTGTAAAACTGCTGCAACTATCCAGTCTGCATTGTTATTTTTCTATTCCGTTTGTCCTGTCATGGTCGTGCCTGAACGCCATGAGTGTCGGCGCACCGGTGCTCGCCAGTGACAACGCAGCGGTACGTGAGGTTATTGAAGACGGTGTAAGCGGTGTGCTGGTTGATTCAAGCGATCCGGATGTTGCCGCCGAGGCAATGATATCGCTATTGGAAGATGAAACGAAACAAAGTGTTATAGGAGCAGCCGCGCGTGAAGTGATCCTCAAGCGCTTCGAGCTTGGGGCGTCTGTTGACCGTCAACTCTCTCTTATTCGCGGTTCGTAACTTTTCGGCCACGGTTGGGTTCGGCTTTAAACCTTTCCCGTTCTGCTGTCAGAAGTACCGCTTCCAGTATTCCGGGGAAACGTGCCGAAAACTCTTCACGCCTAAGCGAGCAAAGGCGTTCTCTCCCGTCTTTTCTCGTGGCAATAACGCCAGCAGATCGCAGGACTTTCATATGGTTTGACCGTGAACTTTTGGGCACACCCTTGCGCGGCAAGGCCTCCTCGCAGTTACACTCCCCTTTTTCTGATAGGGTCTGAACGATTTCAAGCCGGACGGGGCAGGCCAGCGCATGCAGGGCGGCGCTGAGTGGCACATCATCAAGACCGGGGTGAACAAACTCTGACATGATTCCCTTATGTCATGGATAATCTTATAGTTCAATAGTTCAAGAATATTGAACTATTGATTTTCGAACTGTAAGAATGATCGCGACCGAGAGGAGAAAAACAATGAACGCCGAGTTTTGGAACGAACGATATGGAACGAATCCGTCGGTTTACGGCGGTGAACCCAACGCCTTTTTGAAAGCATGCGAAGGCATGCTGCCGGCTTCGGGTCGTGCCCTCCTGCCAGGAGACGGCCAGGGCAGAAATGGCCTGTGGCTGGCCACCAAAGGTTTGCGGCCCCTGTGTAATGACTTGTCAGCAATTGCACTTGAACAGGTGGCTGCAAAGGCTGCTGCCCGGTCGTTGCCGGTTGAGATAGCTCCTGGCGATATTCTGGAGATCCCGCTAGCCAACAACGCATTCGCCTTTTCGGCCTGCGTTCATTTCCATCTACCGTCTGGCGTGCGCGAGCGCGCGCATGCCCGCATCGTGGCAGCACTTGCGCCCGGAGGCATCGTTATTCTGGAAGCTTATGCCAAGGGTCACAAATCCATGCGGCAAACTCATGGGTCTGTTGGTGGCCCGCCAGATGAAGACATGATGTTTAGTACCGAAATCCTGCGATCCGATTTCGCGGCGCTTGAGCCTTTATACATTGAGGAGATGGAACTGGTCGTTGAGGAGGGTGCTTTCCATCGCGGACTTGGCCGCGTGGTCAGGGCGATTTTTCAAAAAGCATAGAAAGCGTTTCAGGGGGGCTTATGCCCCCCAAAAGCTATCGTATCACTGTGGACTTAGTGGCGGCTTTCGTCCCACCACCAGAAAGGCGTGAGTTCCTTGCGCACCGGCCAGACCTGGGTCAGCGTGTCGCCTTCGAAGAGCTCACCGTTTTTCATTACAAGATCAATCGTATTGGTGTTTCGAATGTTTTCCAGAGGGTTGGCGTCCAGCACTACCAGATCGGCAAGTTTGCCAACTTCAAGTGAACCGAGGTCCTGTTCGATACCGATGATTTTGGCACCGTCGATTGTTGCGGCACGCATTATCTCCACAGGTGTCATGCCGCCCATTGCCAGCCCCCACATCTCCCAGTGATATCCAAGGCCCTGCAACTCACCATGCCCCCCGACGCCCACAAGACCTCCAGCGCGTTGCAGGTCAGCTGCTGCAGAGGCAATATCGTCTATGGAAAACTCGTCGTCCCGTGCCCAGGTGCTGCGCCTGCGGGTTAATTCGTCCAGCCGGTTGTGTGGGTAAAAGCGATTCAGCTTGGCGTTATCATGCACTTCACTGCGGGTGAAGAAATAATGCACCATGCTGATGCCGTTATATTGCACGACCAATGTTGGCGTATACGCAGTCTGTGTTTTGGCATAAAGTTCAATCACATCTTTATACATGGGTGCAATTGTCAGCGTGTGTTCGTTCCCGTGCATACCATCAATCGCATGGGTGATATCGAGTCGCATGTCTCCGCCGCCCTCAGTGGTGGGCATTAACCCCAGTTCCTTTGAGGCTTTGACCACCCATTGGCGTTGCTTGCGGTTGCCTGCCAGGTAAGACTTGATATTTTTGGTCCGATAGTGGTCCGAATAGCGTTTCAGGTACCCAAGAACGGCATCATAAGACTGAAAATCATTGTTCCCGAATATGCCCGGCCCGGTCATGAACGCGCGTTGGCCAAGTGACTGGCCGGTATCGACCATATCCTGATAGGTGAAATAGTCGTTATAATTGGTTTGCACATCAAGCCCCGCAGTGACGCCGTAAGCGAGGTTTGCAACCAAACTCCAGTTCTGCGGCTCAAGGACGTCGCCGGTTCTGAATTCCCAGTGCGCATGCGTGTCGATAAACCCCGGCGCGACAAACTTGCCGGATACATCCTGAGTTTCCGTACCGTCCGGAACGGAAAGAGTGCCCCTTGGGCCCATGGCTGCTATGCGATTGTTGGTGATAAGAATGTCGTAATTTTCCAGCACACGGTTCATCGCGTCGGTTGTTTCACCCTGCATAGAGATCACGTTGGCACCGACCAGAAGGATGGAGCCTTCAGGTGTGTTGCGGGGTGCGGAAACGATCATGCGCAGTTTGCTGACGGCTCCGTTTTCTTCAAGGAACTCAGGTGCTTTTTCTGTTTCTTCATCTTCACCTTTCGCATCTTTGATGTCTGACACCGCAGCCTCGTCATCGCCGGAAGGTGTTTCAGGGTCTTCTTCGTCGGCTTCCTTGCTTAGTTCTATGCTGCTTGTGGGTCGCCGATAGATCGTGTCGCCGATGGCCCATGTGACGGTATTGCCGTCATCGGCCCAGCCGAAATAGTCAGCCCCGATTGTGGTCAGTTGAGCGATTGGTACAACAGCACCGCGAACCGAAACCTTTGGGGTACTGCTACCCGTTTTCGGGATTGGCATTGTCCATAACTGTTTTTGCCCAAACGCCAGCGCCCATTTGCCATCGGGACTGATACGCATGCCTTCTGCTTTCGGGGCTTCGTCGCCGAACAGGCGGTTGCCTCGCGGCAACTCCACAATCAAATGGTCGCGTTTGTCCGTACCGTCGTACCTCAGGGAAAACAGTGCTTTGCCTGAATAGAGATAAATTCGATCCTGCTCAGGGCCAAAGTGCGGGCCGCGCGCCCCGTTTGCGGACGCAATTGTCGTAATGTCGCCGCCATCTGCGGACAGCCAGATAAGATCAAGAGGTACGCCGAGCCCGGTAAACTCGCTGAAGGTCTGGTGGCGCTGGTACTCGTTGCCGCGCATGGCGACAATGCGCTCGCCGTTGGGTGAGAAAGTGACGTCGGTATAGAAAGCAGGATGCTCAGTCAGCTTCTGCGGCCGTCCGCGGCCGTTCGAGCGTATTTTCCAAATATGTCCGCCGTCGTCCATCGACCAGGTGACATAGGCGATCCAGCGGCCATCAGGTGACCATGCGGGCTTGAACTCCCAGGCATCTCCCGATGTGAGGCGTTCCGGTGTTGCCCCTTCTTCATTGGCCATAACATGGATTTTCGTCAGCACGGATGCGGCGATTCTGTCGCCGTCCGGTGAATGCACAGGCGTGTGAACGATGCGTGCGTTCACAGGGCCCTGATCTATTCTGTACGGCGATGCGAGATCAGGCCCGATATCAAGCTCGACATTTGCCGAGAAGGGGACGACGCTGCGGTTGCCGTCCGCGAGGTCAATGCGCTCTATCTTGCCACCGGTGTGTAATACAAGTGCGCTACTGTCCGGGGTGAAGGCGTATCCGGGGTAATAGTCGCGGCTGGGCAGGCGACCAATTTCCTGAGCGTCTCGCTGGATTGGCCATACCAGCATTTTATCTGAGCCGCTTTCAAGGTCACGCACTCGTATGCCGGTTTGGGTTTCTTTACGAGACAAGTAAACAAGGGTTTTGCCGTCCGGTGATATCAGGGGTTTTATGCCGCCGCCCTCGCCTTGGGTGATGCTGTCTATCTCGCCGGTTTCCCGATCAAACCGTACCACCTGACCTGCCGGGATTGTGACGTTGCCGCGCGGTCGCTCTGTGAAATATATGTGCCGGCCGTCTGGTGAAAACGACAGGCCAACACCGTTCGCGGGATTGGCTTTATCATTACTTTCGAGCGTCAGACCGCTACCGCCGTCAACATGATACATCTTGATCGTTACTTTGCTTCCACCGGCCGTCATGGCAACATACTGGCTGTCAGGCGACCATGCCGGGGAGACCAGACGGGAGTATTTTTCGCTGGAAAGCTTGCGGGGCTTGCTGCCATCGCGTCTTGCGACCCATAGGTTGTCTGCGCCGTCGCGGTCGCTGATAAAACTGATCCATTTTCCGTCGGGTGATACGCGAGGCATGCTGTCAAAAGCCATTCCTTCGGTTAACCGGGTCGCTTCGCCGCCGCTTACGGGCATTTCATAGATATCACCGAGAAGTTCAAAAATGATGTGAGTGCCGCTCGGTGTAACATCCAGCGACATCCATGTGCCTTCATCGGTTTCAAAAGAGAGTTTCTCCGCTGCTGCCTCCAGCGGTAGCTCCGGCTTTTTCTTGTCTGCCAGAGCTAAAGAGGGCGATGTCAGCGTGAAAACCGCAGCGGTTGCAATCAGCGATGCAGCCATTCTGTTGGCAAGTGTTTTGGCTGAAGCCATGAGTCTGTCCCCCTTTTTACTTTGTCCCTGCGCCTTACGGCGAGTTTATTAAAAGGTAAATGGTGTGCTGATGCAATCATCTGGCGCAAATTTGTGACTTCATGCACGGATGCCGGATAGGGTAACAAGAGGTATAGTAACGCCAAACAGGAGACCCGCGATGGCGAAAACTAACCCGGGGCCGGGATACAAAGACTACCCTGACTATCGTGTCGAGATGATGCCGGTGCAAAAATCCGTGCGTGTCGAAGCGCTGGGAAAAGTTATTGTGCAAACAGACGGCGCCCTTGAAGTGAACGAGACCCGGCACCAGCCGGTGATTTATTTTCCGCGCCGGGATGTTCGCTTCGATTTTCTGCAGGAAAACAATCTGACAACCTATTGTCCGTTCAAGGGTGAGGCTCGTTACTGGAACATTCGGATTGGTTCAGAGCATATCGGCAGTGCTGTCTGGGGGTATGATGCTCCGTATGACGAAGTGTCCGAATTGGCGGGTTATGTTGCGTTCTATGGTGATCGTGTCGATGCAGTTATTATGGGTGACTGAACGCTGACGCCAAGTTGTCTCCATTTAATCTTTTCTCTGGAAAAGACCCCTGTAACGCCTTGAAACGAGGTGTTACTATGCTTTTATAAACGAAAGATATGCGCACTTTCGGAGCGGGGTAGCAACATTGATCGGCGAAATTATCAGAGCAGTCATTATAGGTAGCCTGCCGGTTGCCATTTTTACCTTCCTTGTTCTGCAATGGTCTATCGCTTCCGGACGTTTGAGCCGGTTTGAGGACAGCGACGCGCTGGAACAACAGTTTAAAGACCATAGAAAAGCCAAGGCAGAGGCAAAAGCTGAAGCAAAGCGAAGAAAAAAAGCCGGCGAAGAGCCGCAAGTTGACGCGCCGAAGAAACCCCTGTTTCACAAGGAAGCCGGGCAGGACCTTCTGCACAACAAGATAATGTTTTTCGGTGGTGGCTTTTACGGCACCATGGCTCTTTTGGCATATCTGGTTATCGAGGTGGACGAGGTCCTGGATTTTCTTGGAGTTGTTTTCACACCTGGTGAATGGTTCCGAAATCTGGGTATTGACCTGATCGTTAACTTTATCATCAACTCTTTCATCAATATCGGGATGGCATTCGCCTGGTTCATGACGCTGCCGAAATATGTTGATATCGGCAATGGCTGGATCTGGTTGCTGGCTGCTTATGCAGGTTACATGGCGGGTGTAAAGCTGGTTGCAGAGTATGGCGACGTATTATGGGCCGAGCTCATGAAGGTTCTTGAGCGTGCAGGTGTTGGTTTGAGACAGCTGTTCGCCGTATCGCGGGACAAGGTGCTGGCAGAACGTCGTCGCAAGGACGACAAGCGTTGATGCCGGCTTTGGCCTTTGTATCGTATCACTAGTTTCGGGAAAATTGGTGGAGCCGAACGGGATCGAACCGTCGACCTCTACACTGCCAGTGTAGCGCTCTCCCAGCTGAGCTACGGCCCCACACAAATCTGGGTAAAATCAGCGCGGACTATATGGTCCGCGCAAGGGGCGCGCAAGAAAAAACTGGCGCATCCCGGCTGGTCAGTTCGCTGACTTTAAATCATGTTTCTTTATCAGCGAGTGACGTATCCACGATCGCGGCGACATCATCATCGTCGTCATCGTCAAGACTGATGTTGGTATCGTTTTCATCGTCAAGCTCGATATCGTCTTCATCCTCAGCTTCTGCCTCTTCAGGCTCTGCCTCTTTCTGAACAACGATTGGCTGCTTGGTTTTCAAAATTGGTTCAGGTACCCACGTTTCGCCACAGGCGATGCAGGTTACCGGGTTGTCTTTTCCGAGGTCATAAAAGCGCTCGCCACATTTTGGGCAGGTCTGCTTTTTACCCCATTCAGGTTTTGCCACGTTTCTCTCCTTGCTATTTACCGCAGTTTGCAGCAAAGAATTCGGCGCATCCCTTGCCATGATCACACGCGCCTGTCAAAGCTTAACTGACGCCGAACCCGACAAAGCGGAAACTTATCGTGCCAAAACTGATTTCACAGCCAAGAACTGCCCTGAAGGGCCAAGCTATCGTGCCCGGCGACAAGTCGGTCTCCCACAGGTCGCTGATGCTCGCGTCCCTTGCTGTGGGTCGCTCCGAGGTGAAAAGCCTTCTTGAGGGCGAAGACGTGCTTGCGACAGCAGCGGCGATGCGCGCCATGGGGGCCACTATCAACCGCATTGGCGACGGACATTATGAAATATACGGCGTTGGTGTTGGCGGGTTATCAACGCCGGATAATGTGATTGATATGGGGAACTCCGGCACCTCAACACGCCTGCTGATGGGGCTGGTGGCCAGTCACGATATTACTGTGATGATGACGGGTGATGCATCCTTGCGTGGGCGACCCATGGGAAGGGTGATCGATCCCCTTTGTGAAGTTGGTGCAGAATTCACTGCCAGGGATAACAGCTTTTTGCCTTTGACGATAAAGGGAACAGCTACGCCAATGCCGCTTGATTATGCGCCGCCAATGGCCAGCGCACAGGTTAAATCGGCCGTGATGCTCGCAGGCCTCAATACGCCAGGTACAACGATTGTGCGTGAAAAGATAGCAACACGAGACCACACGGAGCGCATGCTTGGAGCAATGGGTGCGCAAGTGACGGTCGATATCGGCGAAGATGGCGACAGAGTCATTCGGCTTGAAGGTCAACCTGAACTGCAGCCTCTCTCGATTGACGTGCCGGGAGATATTTCTTCCGCAGCTTTCCTTCTGGTGGCGGCTTCCATCACAACCGGCTCTGATGTTGTGCTTAAAAATGTAGGGCTAAACCCCTTGCGAACCGGCATATTGGGTGCTCTTGACCAGATGGGTGCTGACATTCAGCTTTTGGCAGAAACCAGCTTGGGCGGGGAGCCGGTGGCTGATTTGCACGTTCGTGCAATCAACCTGCGGGGTGTCGCGGACCTAAAAGTTGACCCGTCGACCATGATCGACGAATTCCCGGTTTTATTTTGTGCCGCGGCCATTGCAGATGGTGTTAGCCGCTTCTCGGGACTCGAAGAGCTAAGAGTTAAAGAATCGGATCGACTCGCAGCCATGGCATCGGGACTCATGGCAAACGGTATAAAAGTTGAAGAATCACCTGATGGCCTGACCATTCATGGAAATGGTGGAAAGATACCCGGTGGGGGTAAGGTCGAGACGCATCTGGATCACCGGATTGCCATGAGCTTTGCTGTCCTTGGGCAAATGGCGGACGCACCAATCACAATTGATGATGCCTCCCCCATTCAGACCAGCTTTCCCGGATTTGTGGATATCATGACCAAGCTTGGAGCCGGTCTCACGCTTCAAAGCTAACTCATTCGGTTCCGGCGTCACCTGAAAACTCTGCAAAAGTCATCACGTGGCCACCGGGTTCCAGAAACGAAATTTCTTTTGCGCCGTAAAATGTGTCGCGCATCTGCATTACCACTTCATAACCTTCCAGTTTTGAGGCAATAGCCTCTACGTCGTCCACTTTGATGAACAAGAGGGACGGCCCGGTTGCTTCTGCTGCTGGCAGAAAGGCTTCGCTGTCTTCTCTCAGGCTCTGCCGTGTCTGGAGCATGATCTGATTGGCACCATTGATAAAAATTGCGAACCCGATGTGATCATCTTCGGGCACCTGCACATCCATGTTGAAACCAATTTTTTCAAAAAAAGATACTGATGGTTCAATTCGGTCAACAGCCAAATTGGCAATTACCTGCTGTATCATATCCTGTCCTTTCTTTTGTTCACTATTTGTTCCATACATATCCAGATGAGAAACAGGAGTCGAGTCATATCTTTGCTGGCACTGTCCGCCCGGCTTTTCTATAAGCTGTGGGACTTAGCAATGGGGTGATTCGCAGTGATTATTGCGATAGACGGTCCTGCCGCAGCAGGAAAAGGAACTTTGGCGCGTCGGCTGGCAGACAGGTTTGACTACGCGTATCTGGACACGGGCAGCCTGTACCGGGCAGTTGGTCTGGGCGTGTTGCGTGCAGGCACGGCGGCTGATGATGAAGAAACAGCAGCGCGGGTTTCCGCGTCCCTGGACATGGCCCTTTTGAAAGACCCGTCCCTGAGAGAAGAAACCACGGGAAATGCAGCGTCCAGGGTGGCGGCCATGCCTGCTGTTAGGTCTAACCTACTGGAATTTCAGAGAAAATTCTCCCAAGTTCCACCGGGTGGAGCCAAAGGTGCCGTGCTGGATGGGCGTGATGTAGGCACCGTTGTTTGCCCTGAAGCTGATGTGAAGCTGTTTGTAACAGCGAGCCCGGATGTGCGGGCAAGACGTCGGTTTCTTGAACTTGAGAGCCGCGGTGAGCAGCCGGATTATGACAAAATCCTTGCCGATGTTGTTGCCCGTGACGAGCGGGATATGAACCGGGCCGATGCGCCCCTGAAGCCGGCGCAAGATGCCCTCTTGCTAGATACGTCCGAATTGGATATAGACGCCGTGTTTTTACGGGCGGTCGATCTTATCGAAGAACGGCTGTAGCCCCAATAACCGAAGACGCTGCATGAAGCGGGCCGTACGCCTCCGGAATAACCTGGAAGCGTTATGGCTTTTTATTGTTGTGTTAGAGGCTTCCGGACCACGGAAAAGTGCGGGATGGTCCCGTTCTTGAGAAACCCGGAAGAAGACCGCCGGAGCCAACCGGTTGGCACGAAAACAAGAGTATTTGAAAGGACACTACATGTCTGAAGCGGCAACCATGCCAGGCCTCTCTGATTTTGAGGCGCTTCTGAACGAGACAATGCCAGCAGACACCGGCTTTGAAGGCCAGGTGGTAAAAGGCACCGTCGTCTCTATTGAAAATGATTTCGCGATTATTGATATCGGCCTCAAGGCTGAAGGTCGCGTTCCCCTGAAAGAATTCACAGCACCAGGCCAGCAATCCGAGCTTGCAGCGGGTGATGAGGTTGAAGTCTATGTTGATCGTGTTGAAAACGCGCTCGGTGAAGCTATCCTCTCTCGCGATAAGGCACGCCGTGAAGAGGCCTGGACTGATCTCGAGAAAGCCTTTGAAGGCGACGCTCGTGTTGAAGGTGTTATCTTCGGTCGTGTTAAAGGTGGCTTTACAGTTGACCTCAACGGAGCTGTTGCCTTCCTGCCGGGTTCACAAGTTGACATTCGCCCAATTCGTGACGTAACGCCGCTGATGAACATCAAGCAGCCTTTCCAGGTGCTGAAGATGGATCGTCGCCGCGGTAACATCGTTGTTTCACGTCGTGCCATCCTCGAAGAGGATCGTGCAGGTCAGCGTGCTGAACTGATGAACCAGATCAAAGAAGGTGATGCAGTTGATGGTGTCGTTAAAAACATCACTGACTACGGTGCCTTTGTTGACCTCGGCGGTATTGATGGTCTGTTGCACGTAACCGACATCTCATGGCGTCGTGTTAACCACCCAAGCGAAGTGCTGACAATTGGCGAGACTGTTAAAGTCCAGATTGTTCGCATCAACCCTGAAACCCAGCGCATCAGCCTTGGCATGAAGCAACTGGCAGACGATCCTTGGGATGCCATCGAAGCCAAGTACCCAATCGGTGCCAAATTCAGCGGCAAGGTTACCAACATCACAGATTATGGTGCTTTCGTTGAGCTTGAAAACGGCGTTGAAGGTCTGGTGCACGTTTCTGAAATGAGCTGGGTGAAGAAGAACGTCCACCCTGGCAAGATCGTTTCCACGAGCCAGGACGTTGAAGTTATGGTTCTGGAGGTTGATCCAGCCAAGCGCCGTATTTCTCTTGGCCTCAAGCAGTGTGGCGACAATCCTTGGGAAGCGTTTGCTGCCAAGTACCCACAAGGCACCGAGATTGAAGGCGAAGTTAAAAACGTTACCGAGTTTGGTCTGTTTATCGGCCTTGAAGGTGACGTTGACGGCATGGTTCACCTGTCTGATCTTAACTGGGACCGCTCTGGCGAAGACGCCATTCAGGACTACAACAAAGGCGACATGGTGAAAGCCGTTGTTCTTGATGTAGACATGAAAAAAGAGCGCATCAGTCTTGGTATCAAGCAACTGTCTGGCGATCCGTTCAAAGATGTTTCTTCCAAGAAACGCGGCGAGCAGGTTACCTGCGTTGTTAAAGTCGTTAATGAAAACGGCATCGAGGTTGAAGTTGGCGAAACTGGTGCAACTGCCTTTATCCGCCGCAGCGACCTTTCCCGTGATCGCGGCGACCAGCGCCCTGAGCGCTTCGCGATTGGTGACAAAGTGGACGCGATGGTTACTGGCGTTGACAAATCGAGCCGCAAGCTCAACCTGTCGATCAAGGCTCTAGAAATCTCCGAGGAAAAAGCTGCCGTTGAGCAATATGGCTCAACCGATAGCGGTGCAAGCCTTGGCGACATTCTGGGTGCAGCTCTTGAGAAAGCCAAAGAAGACAAATAATCCACTTCGGATTTGCTGACTTGAATTTGAAAGACCGCTCTTCGGAGCGGTCTTTTTTTGTGTCTCGTCCTATCTTGCCCGCAGCACCGGCGGCGCAAGCCGCAAGAGAATCACCCTGGGACACATGGCAGTTGCTGTGCCGTAACAGGAAAAACGGGGCTTGATGAAGGCAGGTTCAGGGCGAATGGCGATAAAATCCTGTCTGTTTTCGCGACAATTGAGCAAAGATGCTTGGAAAATTGCCCTAAATTCCCTTTTCTTTGAAAGGCTTATCTTGACGGACGCGATTTGAGGTGGCACGCTTCGGGCAATTCACAAGGGTGCTCTTGTTGTGAGTGGGGTTGAGGGAGCATCGTGCGGGAGGACGTTTATGATCAAGTCCGAGTTAATTGCGAAAATCGCGGAAGCCAATCCACATCTTTATTACCGCGATGTGGAACGCATCGTTTCCAAGATTTTTGATGAGATAACAGCGGCTTTATCGAAGGGCGATCGTGTGGAGCTTCGTGGCTTCGGTGCTTTTTCTGTCAAAGAGCGCCCGGCACGGGTTGGACGAAACCCGAGAACCGGCGAAAAAGTTGAGGTTGCCGACAAGCGTGTACCTTACTTTAAAACCGGTAAGGATCTTCGTGAGCGTTTGAACACCTGACGCGCATTCTTCGCTTTATGGTTTTTGGCCTTCGGATCATTCGAAGGCTTTCTTGACTCAACTCTAATGTTTACAGTGTGCTCCTCGCCTGTTGATGCGGAGGCCATTTTGATGTTGACCAGTTTCTGGAAATTTGCACGCCGAGTGTGCTGGATTGTGTTCGGGTTGTTGCTGGTGTGGTTTGCGGTCAGCAACCGTCAGCCGATCATTTTGTCGCTGGAACCTTTGGGCTTCCTGCCCGCCATACCCGCCTATCTGCTTTTGTTTGTTGGCATATTTGTCGGGTTGTTCGCTGCAGCGGGCGTTACGGGATGGTTACGCCTCAAAGGGTTTGCAAAACGCCGGAAGGCCGAGCGCCGCACAGACTATCTGGAGGGACAGGTTTCCGCGCTTGCAGAAGATGCTCACCAACACCGGGCAAACAAGGCACACGATGCCGCCACCGAGCAGGCCGTTTTAACAAAATAGATGCAGACAATCTCTCTTGCCCTTGAACCGGATTAACGTTACCACGCGGTTTCGTTCCCTTAAGCCTTCTAGGATTTGTCATGGCCAGTGCTTTTCAAAAACCCAGTGATCGGATTTTCTGTGCGCTCGATACGACTGAAACTGCGAAGGCGGTGGCGACGGCCAACAGTCTTATCGGTGTTGTCGACGGCTTGAAGCTGGGGCTTGAGTTTTATTGCGCCAATGGTGTGGACGGTTTCAAGGCAGTCGCAGACACCGGCATGCCGATCTTTCTGGATCTTAAATTTCACGATATTCCGAATACAGTCGCTGGTGCGGTACGGGCGGTCATGCCGCTTGCCCCCAAGATTTTGACAATCCACACTCAGGGCGGCCAAGAGATGATGCGCCGCGCAGCCAATGAAGCTGCCGAGCAGGCCGATAAGCTCGGCGTTGAAAAGCCGTGGGTTGTGGGCGTTACCTTGCTAACCAGTCTTGATGACAATGACCTTGCGAGTATGTCCGTGCAGGGCACGACCGAAACAGTGGTGCCGACTTTGGCGGGATTGGCTGAACGCTCGGGACTGGACGGAATTGTATGTAGTCCAAAGGAAATCGGGTTGGTTCGCGCTCATACGGGGCCTGATTTCAAACTCGTGGTGCCGGGCATTCGTCCGGCCGGTAGTGATGCAGGAGACCAAAAACGGGTAATGACACCGGTGGACGCGGTATCGGCGGGCGCAAATGTTTTGGTGATCGGGCGTCCAATTACTCAGGCTCCTGACCCCGCGGCAGCCGCGCGGGCTATAGCAGGCAGTTTGTAGTTCAGCGGCCGATCTGCGCTTCAACGCAGTCCTTCAGCAATGACCGGGTATTTTTCAAGTGTACCCCGTCCCCCGTAGCAACGGCTAACACCATCGCACCTTGCAGGGCGCTGATGATATGGGCGGCCAGTTTATCAGCCTTGCTGGCAGACAGCGAAGGCGAAAGCGCGGACGCTGTCCAGCCGACGATACTCTTGAAGAAACGTTCCACTTCCGCAGCGACGTCCTTTGGCAGATCGCGTGCCTCGGCGCCCAACTGGCAACACAGGCAAACACTGTCACCATCTTTCAGCGCTGCTGCGTAGGTGTCAAACAGCAATTTTAGCTTGGAGGCAAGTGGACGATGGTCCATTGGATCGCCGAGTGCATCCATGATTCGCTCCCGGTAGCGGGCGACCACAGCCTGACCAAGGTCGGCTTTTGCCGGAAAGTGATAATGGACGCTGGCGCTTTTGACGCCAACAGCTGTTGCCAGATCACGGAAGCTGATCGCATCGAAACCGCCCTTGCGCATGTGGTTTTCTGCCACATCCAGTATTTGTGCTGCCTTTGGTGAATAGCTGTTTGCGTTCATTTCCAAACTTTCTGCGAACTCAATGGAACTATCTATCGAAAGATAGATGTTGACAAGGGCAAATTCTTTCGTCAGTGATATACCTATCAGTAGATAGATATTGTCTAGAGCTAATCAAGAACAAGGACACAGAGATGAAAATTTATGACATGAAGGGTCTTCCAAACCCGACCCGGGTTCGCTTGGCGCTCGCGGAAAAAGGCCTGCAAAACAGCGTAGAATTTGTGCCAGTGAATATTATGGTGGGCGAGCACCGCACGCCGGAATTTTTGAAAATAAATCCATCAGCTGCCGTGCCCGTGCTGGAGCTGGAAGACGGCACGATATTGTCGGAGTGCAGTGCCATAACCGAATATCTGGATCATGTAGCGGGTGAACCGGAGCTGACCGGAAAAAACGCCAGGGAACGCGGTATCATCCATATGACCCAGCGCAAGGTGGAAGACGGTTTGCTCGATGCGGTTGGCAACTATTTTCATTATGCAACCGAAGGACTTGGACCTGATCTGGAAGAATATCAGAACAAGGACTTCGGCGAGCGCCGCAAGGCCATTGCTTTGAAGACCATGGCCTGGATGGATAACATACTTGCTGACCAACCGTTTCTTACAGGCGACCGGTTGACAGTCGCGGACATTACGGCGTTTGCCGGGTTTGCGTTTGCCGACTTCGCTGGCGTTGAAACGCCGGCCCACCTGAAAAATGTGGTAGCCTGGAAAGAACGGATGGGTGAACGCCCCAGCGTTGCTAGCCTCAATTGAGAGTTTTGAAATGATTGCGCTAGGTTACTGGTGGGCCACCGGGCCCACCCCCCAAGGAGGGTACAATGGAAATAAATGCTGATTTTGACGCTCGCGCTGCCGTGCACAGCGAACAAATGGAATGGGTCAACTCGCCCATGAAAGGCGTAAGCAGGCGCATGCTGGACCGCATAGGAGATGAAGTTGCCCGGGCCACCACTATTGTCCGCTATGATCCAGGCAGTCATTTCTCCGCCCATACTCATACTGGTGGCGAGGAATTTATCGTGCTTGAAGGTGTGTTCCAGGACGAGCATGGTGACTTCCCGGTCGGCAGTTATGTGCGTAATCCGCCGACGTCCAGTCATACACCCGGATCAGAAGAAGGGTGCGTCATCTTCGTTAAGCTCTGGCAGTTTGATAGGGCTGACCGCACCCATGTCAATTTCAGGATGGGCGATGGCGAGTTTACGGCTGACAACAAACAGCCCGCCGTTGAGGTCATGCCGCTGTATAGCGACAACCGCGAAAATGTCCGCCTGGAACGCTGGGCACCGGATGCGATCATAAGCGTTGATACCAGCGGCGGGGCGGAGTTGCTTGTTCTCGAAGGTGGTTTCTCGGAATCGGATGAAACTTTCTCAAGGCATAGTTGGCTTCGTGTGCCGGATGGCGACAGCCTGACAATCAATGTCGGAGAAAAAGGGGCGCGAGTGTGGTTGAAAACCGGGCACTTGAGTCACGCTGATAATTCAATTGGGGTCGTTTAATTGAGTGCTAGTTCAAGTTTGGGCAGCACTCGCCCTGCTATCGAACCTGAAGGAACCGCTCCGACACGTATTGCTCCTGTCTTCCGGTAAAAGTTTTCTGCGCCCGGGTCTGATTCAATCACCAGTTTCGAAGCTCCAAGTGCCAGCGATGCTGCCTTTGCCCATTCGAGTAACGCTCGCCCGGCGCCAGACCTAAGCGCTGACGGATCGACAAAGAGTTTCTCCAGATTAGCCAAGGTGTCCTCAATGGACACTTCCACAACCGCAATGGCCACGCCGTCCAGGTCAGCCACCATAACGGAGTTGCGGTTGAGCAGGTATGGTGAAAGCGCAAGTTCTTTGCGGCACAAGTCTATGAATTGCCTGTCATATCCCCAAACGGCCTTTGACTTGAGAATCAGGTGATTAAGACTCGGTATCTGCTCGACCTTTGGCGGACGCAAGGAAAATGGTGCATCGCTTGACTGGCTCATCTCAGCTCTTTCCTGATCACGAGCCTGAGACCGGACCATATCTCATCGACCGCGCACACTTTAACGTCCACAAGGCCCAGCGGCAGGGCTACTTCGCGCACCACATTCTCGCTCATGGTTGTGGGCACTTTCGACGCCTTTTTCGGCCAGCTAATCCAGATCATGCCATCACGGTCCATCGCCTGCATCAAGGCTGGCAATTCAGCTTCGAAATTCGCTCGCTCTGTATAAAACACATGGGTGAAATCGATGCTCTTGGCTGCGTCTGTTTTCAGGCCATCCGGCAGTGGCCCAAGAAGATCGAAATAGTTTGCCGGCGCACGGCGAAACGCTGCACGCATATCTTCTTTGATACCCAG
Organism: uncultured Kordiimonas sp.; assembly: GCA_947503625.1. Classification (GTDB taxonomy): domain Bacteria; phylum Pseudomonadota; class Alphaproteobacteria; order Sphingomonadales; family Kordiimonadaceae; genus Kordiimonas. Next base: position 752,377 of record CANNEK010000002.1, read on the forward strand.
CTTTTTGATCAGCGGTGTGCCTGAATAACCTGCCATAATTATCCTCTCTACATAAATTAGCACACATATTGCATTTAGGCAGGCTAGAGTAAAATCAGTCCATTCCCGTATCGTGTGTCGTTTCGGGTGGTGGGGACAGGGAAACGAATTATGACAACTTTTGACCCTTGTATGGTGTGTGAAAGCACAGACTTTGAACCGCTAAAGGTATCAAACTGGAAAATTACCGGAGTTGGCGACCTGGATGTCAGTTTCGGGCTGTGCCGCGATTGCGGCCATATCTCCCAAAACCCCTGCCCCTCGGATGATGTGATTGAAGCTTTTTATCGGGAACTTTCGAATTACTTCCACCCTGAACCTGACTGGTCACCGCCACCAGTCCCTGCTGCAGAGACGACAAAACGCCTCGTTGGCGCCGCGCGGCGTTTCAAACCAGGTAAAGGCAGCTTGTACGGTATTGGAATCGGTTCCGGGCGGGATCTCATCTACATGCAGCGCCAAGGATGGGATGTCTCGGGGTGCGAGCCATCACCCACAGCCGCCAAACAAGCCGGGGACCTGATGTCTGTGGATATTGAGGTCGGTTTCGCCGACGAATGCCTCACAGGTGGTCGTACCTTCGATGTGATCATGTTAAGCCATGTATTGGAGCACGTTGCCAAGCCCAAAGACATGATAAGCCTTGTGCACGATCACCTGGACGACGACGGTGTATTTTTGCTTGAGGTGCCTTGTGCCCGCCAGGCGCACCGGCTTTGCCTTGGCTGGCTTACGCTTGAGCACCTGTCATATTTCTCGACCGATATACTGGTGCGGCTGTTGGAAGAAGCCGGGTTTTTCCCGATGGAAATCACGTTGGATGACTGGTCACACAAATACCCTACAGTTACTGTTGTTGCCCGGAAGGCGCTTGACCGCGTGCGACGAGAAGCGCCGTATCTTAATCAATACGCCGCCAATAAAGACCTGATGGAAGCGCACCTGCGGATTGATCGCGCGCACTGGCATGCAGCAGAAGCCCGTTTCCAGCATTTAAAGACGGCCTATGTCTATGCTGCTGGTGTGCACACTGCGCAGCTGTTCAGCGAAACCAATTTGCTGAATAAAATCGAGGTGGTGGGTATCGCAGACAGCAGTCCCCTGAAAGTTGGCAAACAACAGGGTGGACGGGATATCATCAGCAAGGATCAGTTTTTGGCGGGTTATGCCGGGCAGCACGTCATTATTTCATCTTATAATTCTGAAACGCAGATAGCTGAGATGCTGGCAGCAGAAGGCATCCCCGCAGAGAAGATCGTCCGCCTCTACACATAAGGGTTTTCGTTTGCCTCTGATGCTCCTAACATGGCTTTGGGGTAGAGATTTCTGGTAAGGGGCAGCAACCATGAAGCAAGTTCGGCAAGTTTTGTTCCTGTTGGGGGCGTTCGCTTGTGCGGCGATGACCGCACAGGCATCAGCAACAGATAAAAAAATAACACTTCTGTTCACTAACGATGTTGAAAGTGCCTATGACCCCATCCCGGCTTTCTGGCTGGATGATCTGGAGCGCATCGGCGGTATCGCCCAGATGACAACCCTGATCAATGAAATCAGGTCAGGTAATTCGCGAACTTTCCTGTTCGACTCGGGGGACATTTTCACAGGTGCGCTTGCCAAAGAGACCCAGGGTGCACTGGCATTCGATCTCATGACGGTTATGGGGTACGACGCGCTGGGTATCGGCAACCATGAATTCGAATACGGCGTTGAAGTATTTGGCTGGCAGAAAAACCGTGCACCCTTTCCTGTTCTCTCCGCCAATATGTTTTACAAGGGAACGGACCATCCCTTTGCCCAGACGCACACTATTATCGAACGTGACGGTGTGCGCATTGGTGTTGTCGCCATTATGGGTCGCGATGCAGTGTCAGCGATCATTCCCGCCTTCATTGAGCCACTTGATGTGACAGATGAGGCCGTTGCGGTGCAAAGGTCGGTAGACGCGATCAGGGATGAAGTCGACCTTGTGGTTCTTCTGACCCATCAGGGAAAAACGGCCCCCATGCAAACGGATGCGGAAACTGACCCCAGAACCCAACGTGACATTGATGCGGATATCCGTCTGGCGGGCGCGGTGAAAGGTGTTGACGTTCTGTTTGCGGGCCATGCTGATGCCGGCACGCCGAAACCTGTGGTGCATCCGAAAACCGGCACACTGATTATGCAGACATACGGTCAGGCAACGCACCTTGGTTTTCTGGAGCTGATCGTTGATGATGAAACCGGCAAGGTCATGGGTTATGATGGTAAGCTTATACCTGTTGATTCAGAACGTTATGCTCCTGATCCGCTGGTGCGCAAAAAAATCGAGGATGCCCGTGCCCGGTTCCCTGAGCTTTTTGAAGTGATCGGCCGGTCCGATGCCTACATGAACCGGAAATATATGGAAGAATCAACGCTCGGAAACCTGTTTGCTGATATCTTCCGCGCCCGGGCAGGCACTGACATTGCGTTCATTCACCCGGGTAGCCTTCGAAAGGATTTGCCGGCGGGTGACATCAGGCGCGTTGATGTGCTGGACGTTTACCCTTTCATCGATCATGTGCTGACCATGGAACTGAATGGTCGGCAGATCAGGGACATTATGGAACAGTCGCTCACTTTCGAGCGGGGATTGATGGAGGTCTCCGGGTTCGAGATCACCTATGATCGTTCGCGCCCTGAACGAGAGCGGGTTCTTTCCATGACCAGAAGTGGTGAGCCGATTGAAGATGACGATATTTTCAGCGTTGGTGCGCCGACAATCATTGCAAACGGGGCAGACCTTTTCACTACATTCACCGAGGTTGAGAAGACCGGGAATGCAGGCCTGATTTCCGAGATTCTACTGGACTATTTCGCGAACACGGACCTGGTGGTTGCACCGCCTCTGGGTCGGCAGCAGGATATGACGCCAGACGCACGCTAAAAAACCGGCTGAATCTGCTTGCAAAGCGCAGAAAACCACCCTATACACCCCCATTCGTCGAATGATCCGGCCGAAAACAGGGCTGCCGAGGTTGTTCAAACTGATTAATCTTTACGCAATGTGAGGAAGAAAAATGCCCAAGATGAAGACTAAGTCGAGCGTAAAAAAACGCTTCAAGCTCACTGCCTCTGGTAAAGTGCGCTCTGCCCAGGCTGGAAAACAGCACGGCATGATCAAGCGTACAAACAAGCAAATCCGCAACCAGCGTGGCACCACCATCCTTTGTGATGCAGATGCTACCATCATCAAGAAGTTCATGCCCTACGGCTAAGCCGTATTGGGTCCTTCAGGTTTAGGAGAAATACCATGGCACGTGTAAAACGCGGTGTAGTATCGCACGCTCGTCACAAAAAGGTCCTTGAGGAAGCCAAAGGCTACCGGGGCCGTCGTAAGAATACAATCAAGGTTGCCCGCCAGGCTGTTGAAAAAGCCGGTCAGTATGCATACCGCGACCGCAAGGCTCGCAAGCGCAACTTCCGCGCTTTGTGGATTCAGCGCATCAATGCAGGCGCACGCCAGCTTGGCTTGCCATACGGTCAGTTTATGCACGGTCTGAAACTCGCAGGCGTTGAGCTGGACCGGAAAGTGCTGAGCGATCTCGCTGTGCACGAACCATCTGCTTTTGAAGCGCTTGTGGATCAGGCTAAGGCCGCCCTCGCTAACTAAAGCTGGTTTGCTTCAAGCAACCAAGTGACATTCGAAGGGGGCCTGGCCGGTTGGCTGGGCTCCCTTGTTTTATTTCAGCAATATCTTTAATTGAGACAGGGTTCCAATGAGCATGCAGGAACAAATCGCATCACTGAAGGTGGACATTGCCGCCCAGATCGCAGCGGCGGATAGCCTTGCCGCGCTTGAAGACGTGCGTGTCGCAACGCTTGGGAAAAAAGGTAGCGTTTCGGGCTTGATGAAAGGCCTTGGTGGCATGAGCCCCGATGAACGCAAAGTGATGGGCCCTGCGCTCAATGGCCTGAAAGTACAGGTGTCCGACGATATCGCTGCTCGGAAATCCGTACTTGAAACAGCGGAGCTTGAAGCGCGGCTTTCGCAAGAGCGCGTCGATGTATCCTTACCGGTGATGGAACACGCTTCGGGCAGTATTCATCCCAACAGTCAGGTGATGGATGAAATTGCGGAAATTTTTGCCAATCTCGGATTTGATGTTGCTGAAGGCCCCGACATCGAGAGCGACTTCCATAATTTTACCGCGCTCAATATTCCGGAAGAGCATCCGGCCCGTCAGGATCATGATACCTTTTATCTGAAGCCGGACGAAAACGGTGAGCGCAAGGTTTTGCGCACCCACACTAGTCCGGTGCAGATCAGAACCATGATGAGTAAGGAACCGCCAATCCGGATTATTGCGCCCGGTCGCACATATCGATCTGATTCGGATGCGACTCATACGCCAATGTTCCATCAGGTCGAAGGATTGGTGATAGATAAGGATACTCACCTTGGCCACCTCAAGGGGACGCTTGAAGCGTTCCTTAAGGCTTTCTTCGAAGTGGATGCGGTAACATTGAGGCTTCGCCCGAGCTATTTCCCTTTCACGGAGCCTTCCATGGAAGTCGATGTGCAATGCAGCTTTGATGGCGGCACTGTAAAAATCGGCGATGGCAACGACTGGCTTGAAATTCTGGGTTCCGGAATGGTGAACCCGCGTGTTCTGGTGCACTGCAATCTGGACCCGAACGTATATCAGGGCTTCGCTTTCGGCTGCGGGATTGATCGTCTCGCCATGCTTAAATACGGGATGAATGACCTGCGCGCTTTCTTTGATAGCGATTTGCGCTGGCTTCGCCACTATGGCTTCAGGGCTCTTGATCTTCCAACACTCGCAGGAGGGCTCAGCACATGAAATTCTCTCTAAGCTGGCTCAAAACCTATCTCGACACAGACGCCTCCATTGATGAGATTGTCAAAACACTGAATGCCATTGGCCTTGAGGTTGATACCGTCGAAAATGCGGCCGACAAGCTGGCGCCTTTCACGGTTGCTGAGGTTTTGTTTGCTGAAAAGCACCCTGATGCGGATAAACTGAAAGTTTGTCAGGTGTCTGACGGTACCAACAAGATGCAGATCGTTTGCGGTGCGCCCAACGCTCGCACAGGCATCAAGGTCGTGCTGGGACAGCCCGGTGACTATGTGCCGGGCATCGATGTAACGCTGAAGAAAGCGACAATCCGCGGCGTCGAATCAAACGGCATGATGTGTTCGTACCGCGAGCTGGAGCTTGGTGATGACCATGACGGTATCATCGAACTTGATGAGGACGCGGTTGTTGGCCGATCATTTGTTGACCATGCGCGGCTTGACGATCCCGTGGTGGACATTGAAATTACGCCTAACAGGCAGGACTGCCTCGGCGTCTATGGGATCGCACGTGACCTCGCCGCCGCAGGCTTGGGCACGTTGAAGCAGCTTGAAAACACACATGTGCAGGGTGCTTTTGACAGCGACATTGCCGTGTCTATTGATGAGGCACTGCTCGAAAACGGTGCTTGCCCCATGTTTGCCGGGCGCAAATTCACGGGTGTGAAGAACGGACCCAGCCCTCAGTGGCTTCAGGACCGGCTGACTTCTATTGGTCTGCGCCCGATTTCAGCGCTGGTGGATATCACCAATTTCATTACGCACGACCTTGGTCGGCCGCTCCATGTATATGACGCTGCAAAACTGACTGGTGACATTCGAGTGCGATCGGCTAATGAAGGTGAGGACTTTCTGGCATTGGACGACAAGGACTATACCTGTACGGGCGGTGAAACGATGATCGCGGACGATGCTGGTGTTCTCGGATTTGGTGGAATCATCGGTGGTGCCGCGAGCGGCTGCGGCGTTGAAACAACGGACGTTGTACTTGAGTGCGCCTTGTTTGACCGTGTGAAAACGGCTGAAACCGGCCGCGCCCATGGCATCAACTCTGACGCACGCTACCGGTTCGAGCGCGGTGTTGACCCCGAATTTATATTGCAGGGCCTTGAAATCGCCAGTCAGATGATCCTGAACCTGTGCGGTGGCACACCGAGCCAGGTATTTCAGGCCGGTGCCGTGCCGTTATGGCAAAAGAAAGTGGCGTTCCGGCCCGAGCGCGTTCGAACACTGGGTGGTCTTGATTTGGCTGCAAACGAGTGTGTAGTAATTCTGGAAAAGCTTGGCTTTTCTGTCTCCGGGGATGCTCCGTTTGAAGTTCAGGTCCCTAGCTGGCGGGTTGATATTGATGGCGAAGCGGATCTTGTTGAAGAAGTACTGCGTATTCACGGCTATGACGACATTCCATCTGTTCAGCTGCCTGTAATTGATCACAAGGCTGGCTCTACGCTGAGTGCAAGGCAGAAGAAGTCTCGTCGGGTCAAGCGTCAGCTTGCCAGTATCGGCATGCACGAAGTGATGACATGGTCTTTCATGCGCCGGGATCACGCACGCTTGTTTGGTGGTGGTTCGGAAAGCCTGACAGTCGATAATCCCATCTCGAGTGAACTGGATTGCATGCGGCCGTCAATTTTACCGAATTTAATGTATGCAGCACAGAGAAACATGGACCGTGGACAGTCCGGTTTTGGCCTTTATGAGGTTGGGCCGACTTATGAAGATGACTCGGATAAGGGGCAGCATTTGGTCGCTGCGGGCTTGCGCGCAGGCATGAGCAGCGAGCGTCACTGGTCACGAAAACAGCAAATTGTTGATGTGTTTGACGCCAAACGTGATGCGCTTGCAGCGCTTGCTGCTGCTGGCGCGCCGACAGCGAATCTGCAGGTGTTTGCGGAAGCCCCGGAATGGTATCATCCCGGCCGTTCCGGCACGCTACGTTTGGGACCCAAAAACACTCTCGCGAGCTTTGGTGAGGTGCATCCGGCGGTGTTGAAAAAAATGGACATAGACGGGCCACTGGTTGGTTTTGAAGTCATGCTTGATGCTATTCCGGCCCCCAAGAAAAAGTCTGCGACCAAGGGAGCGCTGGCGCTATCCAACCTACAATCTGTAGAGCGCGATTTTGCTTTCCTTATTGATGGCGATACGCCGGTTTCCGGTCTGGTGCGCGCAATTAAGGGGGCCGATAAAGCTCTTATCGCAGGTGTCACAGTGTTTGATGTTTACGAAGGCAAAGGCGTGCCGGAGGGTAAACGCTCTGTCGCGGTTTCGGCTATCTTTGAACCCAGAAACGAAACCTTCTCGGATAAGGATATCGAAACCCTTTCCAGCAAGGTTTGCGCTGCCGCCGAGAAAGCTGTCGGTGCTACACTACGCAGTTAACAAGACGTTAGCCTTTTTGCTTTAATTCTTTTTAGCCCTCAAATTAGGGTTGAAAACAAATTGTTATTGGCGCTTAAATTGGTTCCATGCGCACCGAGTAAGCGCAGGTTTAGAGTGTAGGTTGGGGAATTGACGGCTAAGTCGAATAAAAAAGCTGCGGCTAAAATGCCGATCGGGCTGCGCCTTAAGGCGTGGTGGGAAGGCTATGATCCTGATGACATTAAAAAGCGCATCCAGGAACGTACCGTCGAGCCCGAGGCTGAAAGCACGCCTGTTGAACAACCTGAAAAGAAAAAAGCGATAACCGTTGATACAATCGACCCTTGGGACGAAGAAACCATCGATATTGCCCAATATATCTGGGGCAAGGGTTTTTGTGGTCCTGGTGGGCCGGAATATATTGTCGCTCTTTCGAAGTTGCTGGCACTTAGCCCGGAAATGTCAATGTTGCAGATTGGTGCCGGTCTTGGTGGCCCGGCCCGTGTGCTTGCTGACAGGTTTGGCGTATGGATCACCGGATATGAAGCCTCAAATACCCTGGTGGAAAAGGGTAACAAGCTCTCCAAAATGTCAGGCTTCGAGAAGAAGGCAGTTCTGGAGCATTATGACCCCGAAAGCGTTGAAAGCTTTGATCGAAAATTTGACCGCGCACTTTCCAAAGAGGCTTTGTTCACCATTGAGGACAAGGGCAATATAATTTCAAACATTGAAGACAAGCTGAAGCCGGGCGGTTTGTTTTTGATTACGGAGTATGTTCTGGGCTCTGACGCTGTTGTTACCAAAGATCGTTATAAAGAATGGGTAGTAGGTGAGCGTCATCACCCTCACCCGGTTCTATCAGAGGAGCTTGTTGACCTTGTCAAAAGCAATCGCCTGCAGGTGCGTGTATCTGAAGATATTTCCTCGCAGTATGTGGATATGATTAATCAGGCATGGTCAGGTGCTGATGAAGTGGCGGCCAAGCTTGCCCGGCAGGACGACGGGACACAAAAAATTCAAGCTCTTATGCGCGAAGCTGAATTCTGGACTCGTCGTAAAAAACTCCTGGAGTCCGGTGATCTTAAATTATGGCGTATTGTTGCAAACAAGAAATCAGGCGGCCCTTCCATGATGTCTGATTGGTAGCCACCTCTGCTTCATTTTTGTTTCCGCTGCGACAGCCAAATACCAGCTAAAATCAAGACACCACCCAGTAGATGCAGCACTCCGAGTGCCTCGGCGAAAAACACCCAGGCTAGAAGTGCGGCGACGACGGGCTGGACCAGAAGCCCTATCGCACCGTACGCCGCCGATATATGAGCCAGGCCATAAATGATGAGGCCCTGTCCCAGAACATGGGTGACAAAGGCAAGGCCTGCGAGTGGCCACCATCCTTCCATGGTATTTGGGACAAAATCACCGTCGGAAAGCAACGCCAATGGCAGAAGCAAAACTGCTGTCACCACAGCAGAACCGAACATCAGCGGCATTGTGGGGATCGTGGCACGTGCCCTTGCTGCGGTAATCACATAGCCGGTGAGTGCGAATGCTGTAAGAAGTCCGAGAAAATCACCGAATAGATAGTCTGGGCTGTAAGCGGCGTTTTGGCCAACAAGGGTTGCAGCACCGGCAAGTGCCAGTAGCAATCCGGCCAAAAACAGCCGGGAAAAAAACTCTTTAAAGAGAAAAAAGCCGACAACAACAGTGAAGACTGACGCCAGATTTGCCAGCAGTGTTGCATTGGCTACTGTCGTTCGCGCGACCGACCAATGCCAAAAAAACAGGTCGACAGCGAACCAAAAGCCAACAAGCCCGATTATTCGCAGATCCTTAAAACCCAGCGATTTCATCTGCATGCGGCTGTTTTTTGTCAGCATCGCTATCAGTAAAAAGACCGGCGCACTAAGCGCCATGCGCCAAAAACCCGCAGCCGTCGGCGCAACAGGCGAAAGTCGCATGAAGATCGCTGCGGACCCGATGGCGATTCCCCCCAGCAGAATTGCCGAAATGCCCCAGGTCTCACTTCCTGTGCGCATAATATGGTTCCTTGTATGGTGATCCTGCGGTGATTGATCTGCTGAATGATTGACGTTATGCGATATCATGGCGGATACTTGCAAACAACATTTGGCCGCACTATCGATAAAGGCACGTGGCTGTGTTCAATCAACAAAGAAGAAGGGTGGGCCTGAATGACTGAAGGATTGATATTTCCTGTGCCGGAAAGTGCGGCGAAGAATACTTTGTGTACTGATGAAAAGTATCAGGAACTTTACGCTCAATCAGTTGCGGACCCCGAACGTTTCTGGGGAGAGCACGGTAAACGGGTCACTTGGATTACACCGTACACCAAAGTCAAAAACACGTCTTTTGAAGACGATGTGAATATTCGCTGGTTTGAAGACGGTACTCTGAACGCATGTGTCAATTGTGTGGATCGCCACCTCCCTGAAAAGGAAAACGACACAGCTTTGATCTGGGAAGGCGATGACCCGGACGTTTCCGAGTTGATCACCTACGGACAACTATATGAAAACGTATGCCGATTGGCTGGCGGGCTGCGGGCGCGTGGTGTGAAAAAAGGGGATCGCGTTACAATTTATATGCCGATGGTGCCCGAGGCTGTGTACACCATGCTGGCGTGTGCCCGCATTGGCGCGGTTCATAGCGTTGTGTTTGGTGGTTTCTCGCCTGATGCACTTGCAGGCCGTATTCTTGATTGTGCCTCTACCACGGTTATCACCGCTGATGAAGGACTGCGCGGAGCAAAAACCGTTCCGTTAAAAGCAAATGTTGATGCAGCGCTCGAACGTTGCCCTGACGTCGCAACAGTCGTCGTGCTGAGGCGTACAGGCGGTACCGTTGGCTGGAACGAAAAGCATGACGTTTGGTATCATGATCTGGTTGCAGATCAGCCAAGTGAGTGCCCGGCAGAGGAAATATCGGCGGAAGACCCGCTTTTTATCCTCTATACGTCCGGCTCGACCGGGCAACCCAAAGGCGTGCTGCATACAACAGGTGGATACATGGTCTGGGCCTCCATGACCCATGAATATGTGTTCGATTATCGACAAGGCGAAGTCTATTGGTGCACGGCAGATGTGGGCTGGGTCACGGGGCACAGCTATATTGTTTATGGGCCACTGGCAAACGGGGCCACCTCCGTTATTTTTGAAGGCGTGCCTACATATCCGGATGCAGGCCGTTTTTGGCAGGTTTGCGAAAAGCACAAGGTCAATATTTTCTATACAGCCCCCACCGCTATTCGTGCGCTGGAGCGCTTTGGCGATGAGCCGGTTAAAAAGTATGACCGCTCATCCATTCGGTTGCTGGGCTCGGTGGGCGAGCCAATAAATCCCGAAGCTTGGCTTTGGTACTATAATGTTGTCGGTGAGAAGCGTTGTCCGATCGTCGATACCTGGTGGCAAACGGAAACAGGCGGCGTCATGATAGCACCCTTGCCTGGGGCAACTGCGCTAAAACCAGGCTCTGCAACCAGACCGTTTTTTGGTGTTCAACCGGCTCTTGTGGATGCTGATGGCAAGTTTCTTGAGGGTGCTGCATCCGGGAACCTTGTGATCAAGGATAGTTGGCCCGGGCAGATGCGGACAGTGTTTGGTGACCACAAACGTTTCAGGGAAACATACTTCAGCGCATACAAGGGCCTGTATTTTACCGGTGACGGCTGCAAGCGCGATGAAGACGGTTACTATTGGATCACCGGCCGGGTCGACGATGTGATCAATGTTTCAGGTCACAGAATTGGAACAGCAGAGATTGAGTCTGCGCTGGATGCCCACCCTGACGTCAGCGAAGCGGCAGTGGTTGGTTTTCCTCATGATATCAAAGGCCAGGGCATATATGCGTTTGTGACATCGCCTTTGGGCGTTGAGCCTGATGAAGACCTGCGCAAAGCTCTTGTTCAGTGGGTCCGAAAAGAGATTGGCCCGGTGGCGACCCCGGATCTGATCCAGTTTACACCCGGACTTCCCAAGACACGTTCCGGCAAAATCATGCGCCGTATTCTTCGCAAGATTGCCGAGAATGAGTTTGGCAACCTCGGTGATACGTCAACCCTGGCGGAGCCGGCGGTTGTCGATGACTTGATTGAGAACCGCCTGAACCGTTAGGAATAGCTTTTGATTTGTGTCCGAAAAGTTATTCTTTCGATTGCTCGCGGCTTCGTGATGGTTGTGTCGTTTAACCTTGAGTGACTTTTCCTATGTGTTGCAGGAAGCAAAAAAAACAACGGGATTTGAACGATGATCACCTTATACACGGCAGCAACACCGAACGGCTACAAAGCGTCCATCACTCTGGAGGAGTTGAAACTGGAATACACACTCAAACGCATCGACCTTGGTGCCAACGAGCAGAAACAGGACTGGTTTTTAAAAATTAACCCGAATGGGCGCATTCCGGCGATCATTGACCATGACGCCGATGATTTCGCTGTTTTTGAGTCTGGTGCAATCATGGCGTACCTAGCGGAAAAAACTGGGGATTTGATGCCTGAAGACCCAAAAGGCAAATCTGTTGTAATGCAGTGGCTGATGTTTCAAATGGGCGGCCTCGGGCCGATGCAGGGGCAGGCGAATGTCTTCAACAGGTATTTCCCTGAGAAAATCCCGAGTGTTATAGACAGATACCAGAACGAAACCCGAAGATTGTATGAAGTGCTGGATCACCGCCTGCAAAACAGCCCGTATCTGGGTGGAAATGAATATAGTATTGCGGATATCGCCAATTGGGCCTGGGTACGTAGCCACGAGTGGGCCGGGGTCTCCCTTGACGGATTGGATGCACTGATTGAATGGCATGAAAAGATTGTGTCACGGCCTGCAGTCCAGCGTGGCTTGCTTCAGCCGCCCAGGGCTGAAAACAGCGATAACACTGTTAAGATGGCGCAAAACATGCTGCAACGCTAGTGTGGTGATGCCGCTGCCTGTTTGTCATCATGACAGCGCGGTTTGCAGTGTTGACGCGTCATATTATTGTCATGGCGAGCCTCCAATGTATCATTGCTCAGGCACGGGGTGGCCGTTTGTTACAGGATAAAAGGCGTTTATGAAAAAGCTGTATTTTCTTCGTCATGCCAAATCCGACTGGAGCGACATGGCTTTGTCAGATCACGAACGTCCGCTCAATGCGCGCGGGCGCAGAGCCTGTATGAAGATCGGTCGTGCACTGCAGCAACGGCAAATCAATCCCGGGTTGGTGCTTTGCTCTACTGCCGCCCGCGCACAGGAAACTCTTGAAAGAGTCCTGTCTGCAGGTGATCTCGTTTGGCCTACCAACGATGAGCCAACTTTGTATGGTGCGAGTGCGGACCGGATTTTAAGTCTGGTCAGAGCGCAGTCAGACGAGCATGAAAGCCTGTTGCTCGTTGGTCATAACCCAGGCTTTCAAGACCTTGTCCTTGGATTGGCCGGAGAAGAGGCAACGGAAGGTTTGATAGCCCGCGTTGCCCGAAAACTTCCAACCGCCGCCTTTGCCGAGATTGAAATCGATAGCTCAAGTTTCCGTGGTGTCGGTATCGGTACCGGCCGACTGGTGCATTTTTTCAAACCAAAAGACAAAACGATAGTTTAGTATCTTCCCGGCTTGGCAGGCTATAAAGTAACGATCAGTGTGACGCTGGGATGCAGCGCGTTTTGCCACGGCGCTGTATTTTCGCTATACTATGCTGCGAGTCCCTGATCTTTGTTGATGGGGTTTCAGAGATGGATACTGATGCGTTGGAAGTTAAACATTGTTGTATGCACAGGATTTTTCCTGTTGGCGAACTCAGCCGTCGCCGATACGGTTGAGATCATTTTGCAGCCATCGGATTTGCTGCAAAAAGGTAACCAATATATCGCACATGGGGAAATACAGAAAGCCAAGAAGATCTTGACGCGGGCGATTGAAAGTAACCTTACATCCCGACAACGGGCTAATGCACACAATAGCCTTTGTGTGGCCAACATTAAAGAGGAAGCCTGGCAGGATGCTATGGTTCACTGTGATGCTGCCATAGAACTTGTGCCGTCGAATTGGCGGTTTCACAACAATCGAGGCAACGTTTATTTCGGGCTAGGTCAGTTTGATGTCGCGAAGCAGAACTATGCGCGTGGTTTAAAAATTGCCCCAAAATCTATGACATTGGCGACAAACATAGAGATGTTGGAAAACTATGTGCAAGCGCGTATGAAGTACTCAGGACGCAAAAACAATCCAACCTGAGCATTGATATTCTAACGTTTCTACCTAACTATTGGGTCAAAGAATGATAATAACATACCGTATTGTTGCGGTAGCGATAGTGAACGTGAAAACCTAGTGCCTCATCTGATGAAACATATTTCAGTGGTGTTTCTGCTGTTTTTGGCGGCCTGTGAGGCTGTTGAACGCGTCCCGGCCACCCCTGGGGCTCTGGTTGGCACACGTGCGAATATCAAGATGCATGGCCAGGATATTGTGGCTCAGGTTACGCGCGTTATCGACAAGCTGGTTACTACTGAATTTCGCGACTGGCGCGGTGGCATTATCCGGGAAATCAACCTTTATCGAGGCCTTTTTCCTGTTAGCGGAACCGACCAGGGCTTGAGATACGAATCCAGTTTTGACGAAAGCGTGCTGGAAAACCTTTTTCCTCTCAAGGTGGGCAACACCGCGGGCGTGTCGGGCACCATGTTTTATGTCGATGGCGGCGAGTCTGCGGATTTCTATACACATATTGAAGTCATCGGGGAAAAAACAATCGACCTGAAAGATGGGCCCCGGCGCACTTTTGTTGTTCAGCTTGAGTGGGAATTCAGCTGGAACGGTAATGTTCGCCGTAAAACCGACACGCTGTACTTCGATGCCGAGCGCTCCATGGTTCTGAAGTCGGTTGTGAGGGGTCAGAATTTTCAGAATTATTGGGTTGTTGTTTCCGTTGAAGAACCGGACAACCCCAATGTTGAACGAGAACCACGTAACAGGCGATCAGGGACCGTAATGATATAGGCCTATCTACGCGCTTATTATCTCGCCGTTTTCTATATGATGAGCAATTGGTCTCAGGTATTTCCCTTTGCAGGGTCCCCGGACACATTTGCCTGTTCCCGGGTCAAAGAGTGCACCATGCGTTCGGCACAAAAGATGTTTCCCCTTCAGGTCCATAAATTTCTCATCGAACATATTCAGGGGTGTGCCTGCGTGCGGACAGAAATTCAGGAAAACAGAAAGACTGGCCTCTGTCTTCTGAATGAAAATGCTGGTGCGAAACCGGCCTTCCGTGAAAATAATTTCTTTACCGCCATGTTCGGGCAGATCATCGAGGCGGGCTATCACAGTACCCGGCGGGGGGGTTGCCTCGAGCTCCGAAAGTTCAAGAGGTGCTGGCGCTTTACTGATCAAGGCCTGCCATCCGGGATACTTTATCAAATGCATCTGTGCTGAGAGGCATGACTGACAGGCGTGACTGACGAACAAGCGGAATATCTGCCAGGTCCTTTTCTGCCTTGATTTCAGATAGCGTCACTGGTTGGGGTGCGGTTCTCACAGCGGTTAAGTCAACGAGGCAAAACCGCCCCGTTGCGTCATCAGGGTCCGGATATGGCCCAACGGCAACCCGGCAGAGGCCGACAATCGCACGTTCTTTCCCGGAGTGATAAAAAAATACATCGTCCCCGACTGCCATGGCACGCATGTTTTTTTGGGCCTGAAAGTTGCGAACTCCGTCCCAGGGTTCCTTCTTCACCGATAGCTGGTCCTGCCATGACCAGTCGCCAGGTTCGGATTTCACCAACCAGTGTGCCATGGGCCCTTTCCTTAGTCCGGTTCGCCCCACGTGCCGACCGCCCTTTTCCAAGGGTGGATTTCTACTTTCTCAAACAAGCCAGCAGTGGCATAGGGATCATTTTCGGCGAAAAGCTGGACGGCTGCTTCACTGGCCGCGTCAATCAACAGCATGCTGCCGACCGGACCGCCGTTTTCGCCTGGACCCAACAATGGCCCGGCAAGTTTCACCCTGTTCCCGGCATCGCTCAGGTATTCAAGGTGGGCCGGGCGGGCAGCTTGACGAGTGCCGACGCTATCTGGTTTATCATAACAAAATATTGCGAACAGCATGGTCGTTCTCCTACTGAATTTCGCCAACGAACGGACGCGCCAAAAGCGTTTCCATAACATCTCTGGCGTTTTTGCCTTCTTTCAGAATGCGATAAACCGCTTTCGTAATTGGCATATCAAGGTTTTTGTCTTCGGCAATTTTATAAACGATATCTACGGTGTGGGCACCTTCGGCGACAGAATTTCGTTCTGCCATGATATCTGCGAGTGATTTACCTTCACCGATTGCTTTGCCAAGTGACATATTGCGGGACTGGGTGCTGGAACATGTGAGGATCAAATCCCCAAGCCCTGAAAGGCCCATCATTGTCTCGCGCCGGGCACCGTAGACAGCACCAAACCGCACAACCTCTGCCAGACCACGAGTGATAACCGCAGCCCGGGCATTTTCGCCGGTTCCAAGGCCGGCAGCGACACCGGTAGCGATTGCAAGCACATTCTTAATCGCACCGCCAATTTGTGCGCCCACAATATCTTCACTCAGGTAAGGCCGGAATGTTGGAAGGCCAAGCGCATCCACCAAACCATTGCCGATAACACTATCCGTCGCCGCCAGCGTTACGGCGCAGGGAAGGCCCTGTGCCACTTCGGCAGCAAATGTCGGGCCGGATAGCACACAGATCGGGTGGGTGGGGGCGACCTCTTCCAGTACACCACTGAGCAGTTTGCCTGTGCTGACCTCAATGCCCTTCGAGCATATTACCAGCGGTACATCAGGCCCAAGGTGCTTCACCAGTTCAGACGCCATCTGGCGTGTGTGTTGCGCAGGTGTTACCAGCAGGATTGCATCGCGGTCTGCAAGCTCTGAAAGCATGCTTGTCGCCTTCAGTTTTGGGTCTAGCTTAACGCCGGGTAGAAACATCGTGTTTTCTTGCCAGTCATTTATTGACTTTGCTACCTCAGGCTCGCGAGCCCACAGCATTGTGTCCCGTCCTGCCTGCGTGGCAGCGGCTGCAAGTGCTGTACCCCACGCACCGCCACCCAGAATGCCTATTTTGTCAAAAATATCTGTTTCTCCATTCATCAACATTGCCCTTGAAGGCAAACAACTGCAAGGGCTTATGCTTTTGGCCCTTTTCGCCCCGCACCCACTTTGGGGAGGGCATTCTCATCCAGCGGCCAGCGGGGGCGCGGTGCCTTTTCCTGATCATTGATGCTGGCATCAAGGCTAAAGCGTTCGAGGCCAGCCCATGCAATCATGGCACCATTGTCTGTACAGAGCGCAAGGGGCGGCGCATGGAAACTCATATTGTTTTCGCGAGCAACAGACTTGATTTGTTCACGAAGATAAAGGTTTGCCGCGACGCCGCCAGCAACGACCAGCGGCAAAGGCCCATCCCCTGTTTTTGCCCTGAAAGCATCAATGGCATGCTGCAGCCTGTCAGTGATGCAGCGTCCCATGACTGTCTGAAAACTGGCACAAATGTCGGCGCGGTCGGTTGGATACAGTGCTCCGCGCTCTGCCACGCACGCTTCCGCTGTTCTCCGAACGGCTGTTTTAAGGCCGGAGAATGAAAAGTCACAGCCAGGCCTGCCAAGAAGTGGTGTTGGAAGTGGAAATCTGTTTGCGTCACCCTCCCTGGCTGCCCGTTCAACGGCAGGGCCTCCCGGATAGGACAGCCCGAGTAGCTTCGCTGTTTTGTCAAAAGCTTCACCAGCGGCGTCGTCGATCGTGCTACCCAATCGTTCGTATTGTCCAACACCGTATGTGGCAAGCAGTTGGCAATGACCGCCGGACATCAGAAGCAACAGATAGGGGAAAGAAATTTCCTCCACCAGGCGAGCGGTTAGTGCGTGCCCTTCGAGGTGATTGACGGCGATGAAGGGTTTGCCGCTTGCTGCTGCGATTGCCTTGGCGGTCATAACGCCGACCATCAAGCCACCAACCAGCCCGGGGCCCGTGGTGGCGGCTACGGCATCAAGGTCGGAGAAGTTCTTGTTTGCCTCGGCCATCGTTCTGCGGATCAGGTGGTCCAGGCTTGAGATATGCTGCCGCGCAGCAATCTCCGGTACAACGCCGCCATATTCTGCATGGTCGTCCACTTGGGACAGAACCGAATGGGCAAGGATGTTGCGATGACTGTCAACAACTGCAACGGCGGTTTCGTCACAACTGGTTTCAATGCCTAGCACAAGCAGGTTTTTTTGAAGTTCAACTGGTTCGTTGCTGTTCGCTTGCATCTCTTGTTCCCCGCTCGGGGTTCCTGTGGTTTACAGCTATTCATGGCATCATTGAGGACTTCGCCCTTTACAGCCTCGCTTCTATACGCCAAGTAACAAAAAGAGAAGTGGATTGTGGCGTTTGCCCATTCACTGTCAAAGGAGTGATGGGGATGGACAAACTGAGAATCGGTACTCGCGGCAGTCCACTGGCACTTGCCCAGGCAGAAGATGTGCGGGATCGTCTGGTGGCCGCACACGCGCACCTTACGTCCGAATTGGTGGAAATTGTTGTAATCAAAACCAGCGGTGACCGTATCCTCGATCGTCACCTTATGACAGCGGGTGGTAAAGGCCTGTTCACGAAGGAAATTGAAGACGCGCTTCTGGATGGCTCTATTGATTGTGCGGTGCATTCCAGCAAGGACATGCCTACACAGCTACCTGAGGGTCTTGAACTTTCGGTGTTTTTGGAGCGGGAAGATCCCCGTGATGCTTTTATCAGTAGCAAGTTTTCCCATTTTCTGGACCTGCCACACGGCGCGGTGCTGGGCACTGCCTCTTTGAGGCGGCGTGCCCAGGCGTTACGTTTGAGGCCGGACCTGAAAGTGGTGACTTTCCGTGGCAATGTACAAACCAGATTGAAAAAGCTGCAAGAAGGCGAAGCGGATGCAACCTTTCTTGCCCAGGCAGGGCTTAACAGGCTTAAAATGGCGGGTGCAGCGGCGGAAAAACTGAGCCTTGAAGACTTTCTTCCAGCGCCGGCACAAGGTGCCGTTACTGTTGAAATTCGCGGCGAGGATGCGAAGATGAAAAGCCTGTTGGCACCGCTTCACAGCTCTGAAACCGCACTGGCTGTTATCGCAGAGCGAGCCTTGCTTGCCGGACTTGATGGTTCCTGCAGGACGCCAATTGCCGCTCATGCTACACGACAGGGCAATTCGATTATGATGCAAGCTATGTTATTGTCCGTTGACGGTGGCGTTGTATTTGAAGCCGGTGGTTCTGCATCCGCGACACTTGAAGATGCCAGAAACCTGGGCGCGACCGTGGGGGAAAAGATAAGGAAAGACGCCGGGCAGCAGTTTTTTGCTGACTTGGCAGCACAAGTGGAAGCCGAGTTTCAATGAGCACAATTCTTGTTACCAGACCAATAGATGAAGCAACGCCAACTGCGGAAAAACTGGAAGCTCTTGGCCATAGGGTTGTTATTGCACCGGTACTTCGTGTCGAGCCTGTTTCTTTTGAAATACCGGATGAAAACCGCAGCATTATTGTAACCAGTAAAAACGGTGCGCGCATGGGGCTGGTGAATATTGGCAATAAAGGCCGCCCGATTTTTGCCGTTGGGGAACAGACAGCGGCGGAGGTCCGTAAACTTGGCTTTACCAATGTCACCGTAGGACCCGGAACTGCCCGTAAAATGGTCCCGACACTTCTTGAGTGTGGATTAAGCGAAACCAGAAAATACACGCACCTTTGCGGAAGTGCTCTGGCCTACAATATCTGTGATGTCCTCAAGAACGAAGGTTTGGATGCCGAAGTCACAGTCACCTACCAGACACGAGCCGTGCGCGGCCTGAGTGTTGGGGTTCAGGAAGCACTGGATGAAGGCGAAGTTGACATTGCGCTCTTTTATTCTCCGCGTACAGCCACCATCTTCGAAGAAGTGGTCGCTGACTATGGTCGTTCGGACTGGTTGAGAAAGATGGAGGCAATTTGCTTGTCGACCCGCGTGGCGGAGAACCTGTTAGGCCCATGGAAAAACAAGAGTTACGCCATTATCCCAACCGAAAAAGCGTTGTTCAGCATGCTGGATCACAACGACTGAACCAGACGTTTTGTGACATTTTTCGAGTGGCGAGGCAGGAGGAAATAGTGTGGGTGTAGATAAAGATAATCCCGTAGAAACACCGGACGCTGATATTGTTGTAGACGCCGAGATTGTTGACGAGGAACCGGGTACGACAACCGCGTCTGAATCTGAACCCAAAACAGTTGAAGCAGTGGTCTCGCAGCAAAAAACATCGGGCAAGGCAGGCTGGATCGTCGCAGGTTTTCTGGCGGCTTTTATCGCTGGCGTTATCGCTGCGCCCTACGGCGAACATAGCCTTAGAAACCTTGGCCTTTTAGCGCCGCTAGCCACCACACCTTCGACGGATGACGATGGTGCCAGCCTACAACAGTTGACCGAGTTGAACAGTCGGATTGAAAACCTATTCACTGCGATAGAGCGGCATCAGGAGATTCTTGCACAGCACAACGAGCAGCTAATGCAGGCAGATAATGAAAGAGCGCGCATTGAAAGTGATCTCGCCCTGATGGCAGCGCGCCCTGGAACTTTGTTGGATGAAGATAGCGCCGCGTCGCAGCAGGCGCTTCGTGACAGAGTTCAGGCAGTGACAGAGGACGTGGCTCGGTTGGCTGCGTTATCTGCATCGGCCAACCCCGAGGTCGCAGAGTTAAACGGCGCACTTGCGATTGCGCGGGCGGAAACGGCCCAACTCAAGACGAGCCTGCAATCCATGGAAACGGTTCTCGCTGGTTTGCAGGCCGGGTCGCTGGAAACGTCGCCTAGAGGCCGCCTTCTTCTGGCGATCGGGCGGGTGAAAGACCAGGTATTAAGAGGATTGCCCTTCGGTGGTGAAGTTGATGCCCTGAGAGTGGATCTCGCAGTCCTGCCAGCGCTGGACCAACAAATGGTCGGTACAGATATTGCGACGTTGACAGAGCACCCCGAAGGTATTTCAACTTATGAAGCGTTGGTGCGTGAATATGGGCCAATGGCAAGCGCGGTAAAGCGTGAGCAAGAAAAGCAGGATGGCAGCCTGCTGGCCAGTCTGTTTACCGTAAGACGTACCGATGAAGATGCGACCGGGATTGACGCAGCTTTACTGTCTGCCGAGCGAAAGCTGGTGGCAAGAGATGTGGCTGGGGCCTTAACTGAATTATCGTCTTTGACTGGTGAAGCGGAGGCTGCGGCGACGGCTTGGAAAGCTGAAGCCGAGGCGTTTGTTCAGGTTTCG
The DNA here is from genome assembly GCA_947503625.1 of uncultured Kordiimonas sp. Taxonomy (GTDB): domain Bacteria; phylum Pseudomonadota; class Alphaproteobacteria; order Sphingomonadales; family Kordiimonadaceae; genus Kordiimonas. Next base: position 772,900 of record CANNEK010000002.1, read on the forward strand.
GGTGCCATCGACAGACTACAGCGCGTTGTTGCCAGATCAAACACCGGAGATGCAGGTTGATCCGTCTTGCGAGCTGGTTTCTGGGGATATTGGTTGTCGCCGCTCTGGCGGCGTGGCTTGCGGACCATCCCGGCGCTGTAACAATTCGTTTTCAGGCATTCGAAATCGATACGAGTTTTGCCGCGATGACGCTTGGGGTTGCAGTTATCTCGCTGGGGGCCGGAGCTCTTGTCTGGCTCACTGGCTGGGTCAAACGTGATATGCCTATATTTGGCAGCAATCAGGTTATCAAGCGCCAGAGCAGGGGTTTTAAACTACTCAATCAATCCCTCGTCGCTTTGTCTTCAGGGGACCACAAACGCGCGCGTACTCTTGTTGAACAGGCAGAAGTGCTTTTGCCACCTCAACCAATGGTGCATCTCATTGCAGCGGAAGCTGCGACGCGCGCAGGTGATTATACTGCTGCTTCAAAGCGGTATGCAGAGCTGGAAGATACAGATGACGCGCGCCTGCTGGGTTTGCGCGGCTTGCTGGTCGAGGCTCGTCGTACCGGTCATGATAACGAAGCACTGCGACTGGCCAGGGTTGCCTTTCAGGAAAACCGCAAGAGCCCCTGGGTACTGAAAACACTGTTTGCGCTTGAAGTCGCTGCAGGCAACTGGCGAGAAGCAGAAACTGCACTTAAAAAGGTTGCTGGTGAACAGCTTGTTGAAAAGGAACAGGTGGCCCGACATTACGGTGCCATTCTCTACGCAGAAGCCACGGAGCTTAAGCTAACAGGCGAAAGGGATCTGGCACGCAAAGCACTCAAAAGTGCCATCGCAAAGCGACCCGGTTTTATGCCTGCCATTGTTTCACTGTCCCGGCTGGAATTGGCTGAGGGCAATATACGCCAAGCCAGCAAAACCATCACTGAAGCCTGGGTCAAAGCACCGCATCCAACGCTTGCGGCCGCTTACAAAGAAATCGATACGGCAGAAAGTTCGGTGGCCTGGTTGAAGAGAGTACGTACCCTTATCAAGTCGAACACCGAGCATCCGGAATCCAGGCTTGTGCTTGTTGATGCCATGATGGATGCCGGAGAATATGATGCCGTGCGACCCGTTCTTGATACGTTGCTCAAAGACGCACCGTCAAGGGCTGCATGGCAGTATAAACTGGCGCTTGTCCATGTTTTGGGCGAAGACCCTGATCCAATTGAAACGGCTCTGAAACATGCCGTTGATGGTGCTCACTGGCATTGTACTGATTGCGGCCATGTGCCCAAAGGGTGGTCACCCCTGTGCCCTTCGTGTGGCACGTTCGACAGCCTTGACTGGAGTGCCAGCAACACTGTGTTAAGTCCGGCACGGTCGTTTGAAGCAGATAGCACGATTTCTCTATTGGCAGATAATCCAGGCCAATAGAAGCCTTCTGGTTTCCTGCGGACCCACTAAAAAGCCCATTGCAACATGCTGCAACGGGCTTTTTAAATTCTTATGGCAAAACCTAGTTGCAGACGACTTCTTCCACTTTCACCGACTTAGGTACCATCCGACCACTGAAGTGTGTAACCACAGTTTTCTTGGTGGTTTTAACAATTCTTTGACCAGACTGGCACCCTTCGCTGACAACAGTCGCTACTGTTTTCTTGGCAACCTTGGTGTCATTAGCGTCCTGACCCGACGCCAGCGCTGCTGGCGTGGTGGTGAGGAAAATAGCTGCAACAAAAAGTGCTTTTCTCATTGTCTCTCTCCATAAAGGCCCGGGAAAATATCCGGTAATATTAGTTACGATAGAAACAAATTTTTGGATCATTGAAAAGGCCTCCTGCAATGGATCTGCGATAGAAATAAGCTATCAGACCCAGGCAATGAAGCCCACCTTAGGTTCCAGCTGCGACCAATGCGTCGCATTCTTCCGCAACGGTTTTTTCGCGGCTGATTATGTTCGTCATGTCCGGGTGACTGTCTTTGTAACCAAACGATGATAACCGGTTTCGTGTTTCGCGGATTTCTGCAAGCTGCTCAAAACAGAAGTCGCTTTCGCTTGGTCTAGGTGCTGCCAAAGTTCCATCTTGTTCGACGCCGACTTTCAGAATACCTCGAATGCCAGCCAGTTGGCTTTCAAGCGCTGTATTTTGGGCGCGCAGAAGCTCCACTTCGGTGGTCAACGTTTTGACTTGCTGCTCAAGCTTCGCAATCTGGTCATGAGATCTATCCTGTAGCGCGGCTACGGGTGCTGAAACAATTGCTATAATGATAAGTGACAAAAACTGGCGTACCATGGTTCCATCTCCTGGCAAAACGGCCTGAAAAGCAACCGGCCAATAACGTTCATATATTCTCGCAATTAGCACAAATGGCGTCAGACAGAAAATCCAACTTTGTAATGCCACTGTCGCGGAAGTGGCTGTGCCATCGGTACGTTAGCGATAAACCTGACTTGTGGTACAAGCGGGTTTGCTTGGTAGTTGCCAAATGCTTGATGGATGACACTGGATAATAAACACTTTTGATGCAAGTAATTGATAATGACTGACCTGCGCCATATCACCATTGGCAAAAATATCATGATTGATGTGGCTGAAATTCAAATGAGTTTTATTCGGTCTGCGGGTCCTGGTGGCCAGAATGTGAACAAAGTCGCGACTGCCGTTCAACTCAGATTCGATGCCAGGAGGTCTCGTGCAATAGACGACAGAATGTTCACGCGACTATCCACCCTTGCTGGTCAGCGAATGACCAAAGAGGGTGTGATTGTGTTGACAGCAAACCGGTTTCGTACGCAATCGGCAAACCGCGAAGACGCGGTTGCCCGCTTAAAGAGACTGCTTGAAGAGGCAGAGCACAAGCCCGCTTTCAGGGTCTCGACAAAACCCAGTCGCTCAGCAAAAGAACGTCGACTTAAATCAAAACGCCGAACCGGCGACACTAAAAAGATGCGTGGTAGAGTTTCGTCAACAGATTGACGGGCGCAGTTGTCAGGTGGATGCGATAACGATTTGGTGTTCCGTCTTTTCATTGCCGCCTTTCCCTCTAGTTCATGACGGACCCGAGGAGACAATACAATGACCGCCAAGATCAGTTTGTATGGATATGTGACCAGTCCTTTTGTTCGAAAAGTGTCATGCTATCTGTATTACAAGAACCTGCCTTTTGAATTTATCGGGGTTAGCCCGGTCGAGCCGGAGAAGACTATCGGATTTTCGGGTGGAACGCAGGTGCCTGTTCTGAAGATTGACGATGAATGGCGCGTGGATAGTTCTCCGCTTGGTATTTGGCTGAATGAGCTGTTTCCAGAGAAGCCACTGCTTGGCAGCAATGCGCAAGAAAGGGAAAAGATTCTCAAGATCGACGCATGGGCAAGCGATCAGTTTATCCCCGGTATGATTTTCCGCAGCGCTGTTGACAGTGAAATGACGGACGGATTTCGCAAGCGGGCGTGGCGCCTGGCTGAGATCGTCTCGAGCGGTGCAAAAATGCCTGACCATGTCAGGCAGGCATGGCCTGACATTTTGAAGCAAGCCCCCTTCATTCAGCAGATGGTCAATCGACTTGATCGCAGCGAACCGCTTCCTGCGATGGAGCACCGGTTGATTACGGAGTTGGTTGTGCACCTTGAAGGCGGGCCTTTTCTCGGTGGCCTGAACCACGCTTCGCTCGCGGATTTTGCAGTTTATCCGCAGATCATGTTCCCTTATCAGGTTGGTTTGGTCAATGACATGGTCTTGGCGCAACATCCAACTCTTGGGCCCTGGCTGGAACGGGTCGGCGAAACCCTGCCGCATAATCCCTGGTGTGTCGGTGAGGAGTTCCTAATACATTCTCGGCCCACCAGGACCTGAACCACGCCAAACCGGATCAATGGACGCCGTTTGATATCATGAAAGGCATCACCTGGCCCAATTTTGAGGTTGGCGAGCCAAAAACCGGCTAGATATAAATTAGTTCGGGTTGTGGGAGAAAAAAAGATGGTGGGCCCAGTCAAAATAGCCTGGTGTTTTTTTATAGGAGTTATTGGTTTTACCAGCGCTGGTGCGAATGATGAACTGTCATGGCTGGAGCTTTTGCAACTTGCACCTCATGAATCCATCGACGATGCACTTTTGGATCCTGAATCGGTTGTTTCCCTGCATTTGCAGCATCGTCCTCTCGAGGACAGGGATTATGACGCCTTTACAAAGCTCAGAAACCTCCAGATGCTGAAGTTAAACCATAACCAGCTCACAAAGCTGGATGAACGGATACTGTCTCTCAAAGCGCTTCGAGTGTTGGACGTGTCATACAATCAACTGACGACTCTGCCTGCAGGTTTTGCGCAATTGTCTGGAATTGAGAATATAGCTTTGTTTGACAATGATTTTGCGTCTCTACCTGAAGCAATAGGCAACCTCAAAAAACTGGATGCGATTTACCTTGGCAGAAACGCTCGGCTGAACGTTGCGCAGTCCATCGAGGTGCTGTTGCGTGTTCCGAACCTGCGGTATCTCGGGTTTGGCGGTCTTGGGTTACAATTGGTTCCAGAAAACATTCGTGGTCTTCGCGACCTTGAGGACCTGTTTCTGGCAGGCAACGCACTTCAGGAGATTCCGGACAGTTTGCTGTCACTATCAAATTTGCGGTATCTGACCTTGTCGAATAATCAAATCACACATATCCCTGATGATATTGGCAGGCTGGGAAAGCTGCGTGGGTTGATTCTGAAGAACAACCCGCTCAAAGGGGGTCTTACCAACCACCCTTTTGAAGTTGTACGGTAGTCAGGAATTCAGCAGTTGCGTTCAGACGTGGAAGCTCTCGCCGCAACCGCAGCGGCCTTTTTCGTTCGGGTTGGAGAATTTGAAGCCGGTTGAAAACATGCTGTCTTCCCAGTCCATTTGTGTTCCGAGAAGGAAAAGAAGAGACTTTCGGTCCACGTACACTTTCACGCCCTTGTCTTCAACAAGCTCGCACTCGGGGTCTTCTTCTGTAAGATAGTCAACCGTGTAGCCCATGCCGGAACAGCCATGGGTTTCAGTGCCAAGTTTGATGCCGATTGCATCCGCATTTTTGGCGAGAAGTTCGCGAATATGATTTGCGGCTGTATCTGTGATTTCAATCGCTGTCATTGTTCCACTCCTACAGAAGACCAAGCTCAAGTCGAGCTTCATCAGACATTTTGCTCATATCCCAGGGCGGCTCCCAAACAAGATCAACCCGGACGCCGTTAACACCTTCAACAGAATTGACTTTCAACTCAACTTCACCCGGCATCGATTCCGCAACCGGGCAGTGGGGCGTGGTCAGCGTCATTGTTACATGAGTGGAAAAGTCCTCGGCCACATCAACCGCGTATATAAGTCCCAGTTCGTATATGTTCACCGGAATCTCAGGGTCATAGATCTCCTGTAAAGCGCTCACGATATTCGCCTGCAACTCTTCTTTGGTTGCGGGTGCAGCCGATTTGGGCGGCGCTTCCGCAGTCTCTTCCGCTGGGTTGTTCGTTTCAGCCTTTTGTTCAAGGAACTTGTCCAGGAAGTATGCACCTTCCTGCGGGCTGACGGTCGGGCGCTCTGCTTTTGGGGGCAGGTTTTCCGCAGGCACATCAGGCGCACCTAGGTCCATCACGTCTCTTTTGGTCTGGTCTGTCATCCGAAGATATCCACTACTTTTTTCAGTCCTTCAATCAGCCTGTCAACGTCATCACGGTCGTTGTAAATACCAAAACTTGCCCGTACGGTTCCGGGGATGCCGAATCTGTCCATCACTGGCTGAGCGCAATGGTGGCCAGCGCGAACTGCAATACCCTGTCGGTCCAGAATGGTTCCTATATCGTGCGGGTGCGCACTTTCCATCACAAAACTTATAATGGCGCCCTTGCCTTCAGCCGTGCCAATCAGCCTTACGCTGTTGGACCCAACGAGTTGCCTGGTCGCATAGTCACGCAAATCCGCTTCATGTGCCGCAATGCGGTCAAAACCTATAGCACTTACATAGTCAAGGGCATGCCGCATGGCAATGCCACCGGAGATATTTGGTGTGCCGGCCTCAAACTTGTGAGGAAGATCGTTGTAGGTGGTTTTCTCGAACGTCACGGTCGAGATCATGTCTCCACCGCCCTGCCATGGTGGCATTGCGTCTAAAAGTTCTTCCTTGCCGTAAATCACGCCAATGCCGGTTGGTCCATAAACCTTGTGTGCGGAAAAAGCGTAAAAGTCCGCGTCCAGTGCTTGTACGTCAATTGTTTCATGTGGCGCAGCCTGACATCCGTCTATCAGCACTCTTGCACCCGCAGCGTGCGCCAGCCGGATAATTTCTGCAACTGGCAGATGGGTGCCAATGGAATTGGAGATATGGGCAACAGCGACCAGTTTGGTCCGCTCGCTTAGCAAACCCGCATAGGCTTCCATGTCCACCGAGCCGTCATCCAGAAGCGGGATCACCTTGATAGACGCGCCTTTTTCTTCTGCCAGCATCTGCCATGGGACGATATTTGAATGGTGTTCAAGCTCGCTCAGGATGATCTCGTCGCCGTCCGCAATGTTGGTGCGCCCCCATGTCTGAGCGACGAGGTTGATGCCCTCAGTTGCGCCGCGAACAAAAATACATTCACGCGACCGGCGCGCGTTAATAAATTTGGACACCGTTTCGCGTGTTTGTTCGTAAGCCTCCGTGGCATCCTGACTGAACTTATATACCCCGCGATGGATGTTTGCATAATAGTGCTCAAAGAGCTCTTTTTCCGCATTGATCACGATCGACGGTTTTTGAGCGCTTGCCGCCGAGTCCAGAAAAGTGAACGGTTTTCCGTGAACCGTCTCGCCAAGAATTGGGAAATCAGCCTTAATCGCAGCCGTATCTAGCGGAGTTGGTGATGCCTTCAGTATTTCAGCGGTATCGGTCATCAAGCAGCGTTCCCTGGTGTTGCAGCATGAGTCTGCATCCAATCACCGACTCGGGCGCGAATCGCTTCGCCTAGTGATTCGTTTTTGATACGCAAAAAAGCTTCATCGGTGAAAGCCTCGACAAGCATCTGACGTGCTGTTGCCGGGTCAATGCCCCGCGACGTCAGATAGAACAGGGCTTTGTCATCCAGTTCGCCAATCGTTGCACCGTGGCTACATTTCACATCGTCGGCAAATATCTCCAGCTCGGGCTTTGCGTTTGCCTCGGCTGTGCGATCAAGCAGGAGGGCTTTGAATGACTGGTCTGCAAGAACTTGCTGAGCACCATGCGCCACGGTCACTTTGCCCTGAAACGAGCTTTTACCGCGTGCGTCAGCCACGGTTCGATATATCTGATCGCTATTTGTGTTTGGCATGCGGTGGTCAACATGCGCAAGCACATCGTGGCTTTGGCCGCTGGCTGCAAGTGCGACACCGTCAATTGTTGCGTTTGCGCCATCAACCAACAAACGCACTTTTACTTCAAACCTTGCGACAGAGCCGCCAAGGGAAATGTTGCAGGCGTCATATGATCCTTCTGCGCCCACACTAACGAACGCTGATGTGGTGTGAAGGGCAGCTGGTCCGTCTTCCTGCAAGCGGATGTGGTGGAGTTTGCCGCCTTCGGCAACACGGGCCTGAAGGGCTGAATTAACCCAATAACTGTCTTCATCACCGACAAATCGCTCGAATACCGTTGCACTGGCACCTTCGCCCAGTTCAATCAGGTGGCGCGTGTGTGCCGCAGCCTGCCCCGCGTTTTCCATTATGTGGATGATTTCGATGGGTTCTTCAATTTCTACCCCCGCAGGCACCGACAGAACAATACCATCGCGCACAAGTGCAGTATTGAGCATGCTGATGCCATCGTCGCTGCTGCGCAATTCAGATGCGCGGTCCTCGTTGGCCATCAGGTGATTTGCCAGCGGGCGAATGGAAGCAGCTTGCCACAGGTCACCAAGGTCGCTGGACGTTTCGTCGTAACGCCCGTTGACGAAGACCAATCTGGCCGCAACCTCGGCAAGCGGTGCCGGTAGATCGGGCGCGGCGTGTGCGGCCGCAGGTGCCAGAGCGTTTTCGCGCAACCTCTTCAGGTCGCTATAACGCCAGTTTTCGCTTTTGGGCGATGGAATGCCTGCTTCCGCAAACTTTGCAAGTGCTTGCGCACGCATGTCATCAAAACCGGGCAAAGTGCCTGCCAGCTCATTCATCTGGTTTCGGTATGTTTCCGCTACGATGTCCGGCATATGCCGTACTCCTTCAAACTCAATGCATGAAAGTCAGCCAGCTAGGCGACGTCTGCATATCCTTTTTCTTCAAGTTCGATCGCAAGTTCTTTGCCGCCGGTTTTGACGATTTTACCGTCAATCATTACGTGCACGACATCGGGCTGAACATAGTCAAGCAATCGCTGATAGTGGGTGATGAGCAGAACGGCCGTATCGTCGCGCCGCTGGGCATTGATGCCGTTGGCGACAACCTTTAGCGCATCGATATCCAGGCCCGAATCTGTTTCATCAAGAACAGCCAGCTTTGGATCAAGGATCGCCATCTGAACCATTTCATTGCGTTTCTTTTCACCACCAGAGAAACCAACATTGACAAAGCGTTTCAGCATCTCCGGGTCCATCTGAAGGTCTGCGGCCTTGGCTCGCACCAACTTCATGAACTCGGCAGCAGACATATCTTCCTCGCCGCGATACCGTCGCACGCTATTGAGGGCCGTGCGCATAAAATTCAGATTGGAAACACCGGGTATTTCAACCGGATACTGGAAGCCGAGGAAAATCCCTTCTCCAACCCGCTCGTGCGGGTCCAGTTCCAGCAGGTCCTTGCCTTCAAATTCGATGGTTCCCGCAGTGACTTCATAGTCATCACGCCCTGCGATTGTATTGGCAAGCGTGGATTTTCCGGCACCGTTTAGTCCCATAATGGCATGAACTTCACCGGGCTTTATTTGCAGGCTCATCCCTTTGATGATTTCGGTATCGGCAACGCTGACGCGTAGGTCTTTGACAGTTAACATATAATTTGGCCCATTTATCCGACGCTGCCTTCAAGGGAGATACCGAGAAGCTTCTGGGCTTCAACGGCAAATTCCATTGGAAGATGCTGCATCACTTCTTTACAAAATCCGTTGACGATCATGGCGACCGCCTCTTCTTCGCCGAGCCCGCGAGCTCGACAGTAGAACAACTGATCCTCTGATATTTTGGAGGTGGTTGCTTCATGTTCAATTTGTGCTGTCGGGTTCTTGACCTCGATATAGGGCACCGTATGGGCACCAGAGTCCGAGGAGACCAGCAGCGAGTCGCACTGGGTATAGTTCCGCACGTTTTCAGCCCCCGACAGCACCTTCACCAAACCGCGGTAGCTGTTTTGCGACCGGCCAGCCGAAATACCCTTGGAAATGATTGTGGAGCGCGTATTTGGCGCCATATGGATCATCTTTGTGCCGGTATCTGCTTGTTGAAGGTTGTTGGTAACAGCGACAGAATAAAATTCGCCGACCGAGCCTTCACCCGCCAGAACGCAGCTGGGGTACTTCCATGTAACAGCTGAACCGGTTTCAACCTGTGTCCAGCTGACCTTTGAATTTTTGCCCTTGCACAGCGCCCGCTTGGTGACAAAGTTATATATGCCGCCCTTGCCGTCCTTGTCGCCGGGATACCAGTTCTGGACAGTTGAATACTTGATCTCGGAGTCATCCAGCGCAATGAGCTCAACAACTGCCGCATGCAGCTGGTTTTCGTCTCGCATCGGCGCAGTACAGCCCTCAAGATAGGAAACGTAAGCCCCTTCATCGGCAACAATCAGTGTGCGTTCAAACTGGCCCGTGTTTTCAGTGTTGATCCGGAAGTATGTAGACAACTCCATGGGGCATCGCACACCTTTGGGGATGTAAACGAAGGTGCCATCAGTAAAGACTGCGCAGTTAAGCGCAGCAAAGTAATTGTCACGCTGGGGAACGACAGTTCCCATATATTTCTGCACGAGTTCCGGGTATTCGTGAACGGCTTCCGAGATGGACATGAAAATCACACCAGCTTTCTTCAGCTCCTCGCGGAACGTTGTTGCCACCGATACCGAATCGAACACCGCATCAACAGCAATCTTCCTTGCCCCTTCAACGCCCGCCAGTACTTCCTGTTCGGCCAGTGGAATGCCAAGTTTCTCGTATGTGCGCAAAAGCTCGGGGTCTACTTCGTCCAGGCTTTTGGGCTTGTTCTGGCTTTTTGGGGCGGCATAATAATAAATGTCGTCATAGTCGATTTTTGGATAGTCGACTTTTGCCCAGTCCGGTTCTTCCATTTTTAACCAGGCCCGATAGGCTTTCAGGCGCCAGTCCAGAAGCCATTCTGGCTCGCCTTTTTTGGCTGAGATAAACCGCACGATATCCTCGGAAAGGCCCTTGGGGGCCATGTCCATGTCGACGTCCGTCACAAAGCCGTACTTGTACTCGCCAGTTATTTCAGCAACTTGTTGTTGGGTTTCTTGGGTACCTGCCATGGGGCTGGCTCCTTAATTATTCTAGTTACGGGCAGCGCTTTGCGCTTGTGCTTCAAATCGTGCAGCGATTTCCTCGCCAGATACGGGCTGGATCAATGAAGTCAGCTTTACATCAGCCAGCGCGCCGCGGACAGCACCGTTAATAACCTGCCATTTTGGTCGCATTGAGCAGATTTGTGTATAGCCACAATCGGTCTCTTCCGGCTCGGTGCAGTGCGTCAAGGCTATCGGTCCATCAATTGCTTCGATGATATCTGCGACGGAAATGTCTTCGGTTGGTCGTGCAAGGGCGAATCCGCCTTTAAGACCGCGGTGCGATACGAGCAATTTGCTGCGACCGAGTGCATTCAGTATTTTGGACACCGTGGGGACAGGTACATTCGTGCTGCCGGAGAGGTCCTGAGCGCTCACACGGTCCTGCGCGTTGGCTATCTCGCACATCAAAACAACAGCATAATCAGCTAAATTTGTCAGGCGTATCATGGGTTTGGTCCTTTGTCCCATCAGGCGGCGAACAGCGAAGTTCAATATATGACTAAATAGGTCATGATTACATATGGGAAGTGTGGTGCCTGAGTCAACCAACTTCGGCGACGTGGGGGTGATTTCTTGTATTTGTCAGGATGAGCTTGCCTTATAGACGATTGCGATAAAAATGCACGCTGTTTCGTCGTCTGCAAAGGCGAATAAGGCAAACATGTAGATTTGACGTTGGCAGCGGCCCTGAGGTTCGTGTAGGGGTAAGCTATGTTTATAGACGATAAAAGCCCTTATGAACGCTGTGTCTTTATACGTGCTTTCGAGCAGGAAATAGCTGCCTTAAGCGCTGCTGGTGAGGTGCCCGGCCTGGTTCACCTTAGTACAGGCGCAGAGGTGGCTGACGTGGCGCTTGCGAGTGTTTTGGATTCTGGAAAAGACCAGGTCACGGGGTCCCACAGGAGTCATGGCATCGCCCTGGCAATGGGCGCAAGCCCTGTTCGCGTCGCCCAAGAGATTTTGGGTCGTGTTGGGGGGTTATCAGATGGTCTTGCCGGAACCCAGCATTTAATGGCGCCGGAAAACGGTTTCCTGACCTCCAATGGTATTGTCGGCGCTCAGGTTCCGCTTGCAGCCGGCGCTGCACTCACTGCAAAAACGAACAAAACAGGCGGTGTTGGTGTTGCTGTATTCGGAGACGGTGCCGCAAATCAGGGGGCGGTTCTGGAAACCATGAATCTCGCTGCGGCGCTCGAATTGCCCATGATATTTGCGTTGTACAACAATGGTATGGCCCAATCGACACCCGTCGGGCACGCAAGCGGTGAAACTGATTTCAAGACGAGAGCACAAGCTTTTGGCCTGCTGGCGTTTGACGCGGATGGTGCAGACTACTCCGCCTGCGCAGCGCAGTTTAAACAGGGAGCGGAAAGTGCGCGAGGCTGCAGGCCGACGTTTGTCGAGGTGACAGTGACCCGGGATGACGGACATTATTTTGGAGACCTGCCGGACGCGGGAAATCCAGCCCCAACAGAGGCGTGGTTTGAAAACCTGCGGCGCAGTCTAAAGGCCAAAGGCGCATCTGATGATCAAATAACGCAAACGTTTGATGCCACATTTGAGCGCGCGGTGGGTGTTGTCAAAGAAGCTGCCAGGTCACCAAAAGCAGGCGCAGCGGAGTACCGGCAGTGGCTCAGTCTGGGAGCAAACCCCGATGCCTGAGCAGATGATGAAAACCAGTGAAGCTCTTAATGCCGTGCTTCACCAAGCCATGCTGGACGATTTAACCGTTATCTGTATCGGTGAGGATATTGCAGAAAATGGCGGTGTTTTTGGCGTCACAGAGGGACTGCTAAGTACTTTTGGTCCAGCACGGGTGATTGATACGCCAATCTCCGAAACAGCATTTGTTGGCATGGCCGTTGGTTCGGCAATGACGGGCTTAAAGCCTGTCGTCGAAATTATGTTCTGTGATTTCGTTGGTGTTTGCCTTGATCAGATCATGAATCAAGCCGCCAAGGCACGATTTCTCTCCGGTGGCCGTCTCGACCTTCCCTTGGTTATCCGGACCACGATGGGAGCAGGGGATGGCTCCGGCGCCATGCATAGCGCCAGTCTTCATGGATTGTTCTCTTCGATTTCCGGATTGACGGTGGTTTGTCCATCCAGTCCTGCCGATGCGGCTGGTCTGCTGCGCGCTGCATTGAAAACCAAGGGCCCGGTTGTCTTTATCGAGAACAAAAACCTCTATGACCTTGAAGGGCCTGTTCCCGGCGACTGTCTCGCGACACCCATTGGTGTTGCAAAGCGCCTGACTGAAGGCACTGATGTAACGATTGTTGCCCTTGGCCAAATGGTGCAGGAGGCGTCGCATGCGGCGGCTATGCTGAGCGCAGCTGGCATATCGGCTGAAGTTCTGGATCCAAGAACAGTGAAGCCCCTTGATGTGGCGTCCATTGCTGCGAGTGTTGCCAAAACGGGTCGCCTGCTTGTGGTTGATGAAGGAGCGGGATTTGCGGGATTTGCAGACGCTGTAATCGCACGGGTGACCGAGGAAGCGTTTTCTGCGCTTAAGGCGGCGCCAAGAAAGGTGTGCCCGCCAGACACACCAGTGCCCTACGCAGTTGAGGCAGAGGAAATCTGGTTGCCAAATGCAGCGGATATCGTCGCTGCGGTTCAGACGATGATGGAGGAATGAATGCAAACTGGTGAAACTCGCCAATCTGTCAAGGTCTGGGATGCCCCGGTGCGCCTGTTTCACTGGTCGCTAGTGATCCTGTTTGTGCTGTCAGCCTATTCAGCTTTTCAGGACAAATTTGGCTCATATGCAGATATGCATTTCTATTCGGGTTACACCATCCTGATACTGGTTACCTGGAGGGTATTCTGGGGTTTTTGGGGCAGCGAAACAGCACGCTTTTCTACGTTCCTGAAGTCGCCGGTTGCTGCATTCACGCATTTGATAGCCATGATCAAAGGTGAGCCTTACCGGGAAGCCGGGCACAGCCCGCTTGCTGCCCTTTCGGTGGTCCTGATGCTCGCGTTGTTATTAGCCCAGGCGATCATGGGGCTTTATGCCAGTGATGGCATGATTTTCTCGGGCCCTCTTTCCGATGATGTTTCCGGGCGTATCAGCAGCGACATGACGACATGGCACAAGCTATTGGGGCGCATTCTTATTGGGCTTGTCAGCCTTCATGTTGTGGCGATCCTGCTTTATGCGCTGTTGAAGCGCGTCAATTTGGTAGGGCCCATGATCACCGGTCGTGCAAAGCATGTTCCCTCGGCTATCGGGCCAGCCCTGCGGTCTCCATGGCTCGCGCTCGGGTTATTTTTTGTGGCGGGTGGGATCGTGTGCTCTGCAGTTTTTTTACTCTGAAACATGCAAATAAAAGGCGCCCGACGGGCGCCTTTGGAAACTTGAACAGGCGTTGAGGGGCCTAGTCGTTTTTGTATATGTCGTGACAGCTTTTACAATTGCGGCCAACATTTCGGAACGCGGCCAGAATTTCGTCAGCGTCATCTGTGCTGTTCGCAACTTCGGCGAAGGCTGCGGTATCGCGCTCCAGTGCATCCATCCGTTCGGCAAAGTCTTCCCAGTCTTCCCAAACCAGATCTTTTGATTCGGTGTGTCCTTCCATTTCACGCGTGTCTTTTTCGAATGATGATTTCGCAATGGTCGCTGTACTTGCCATTATGTTGGCGATGGCGGGGATATGTTCACGCGGACCGGTATTCCGGAAAAGAATCGGTACCAGCTTTTTCATGGAGTAGTTAAAGTGTTCCATAACGTCATGCCGGTATTGAGACTCGAAAAATCGCTCATGTCCCTCATGATTGTCACTGTTGGCCACCGTCGATGCGAACGGTACCGCAATTCCTGCCAACGCGGCCATTGCGATAATTTTGCCTCTGGATTTCATAGTCATAAAACTCTCCCGGTTAATTGTCCCCTCATGCTGGCGATGTTAACGCCGCCGTGCCCGTGTGCAAGCATGAAGGTAAAATTATTCCATCAAAAGCTGGTGACAACAAACCCCGGCTAAGTTTCACCCAAATGGATTGCTGTCACAACACAACCAAAGTTTGGCTGTCTGGTCTAATCTTAAAGGATCGGTTGGCGAGTGTTGGGCCTACGATCCCGGCGTGGTGGTTGCGCCTGATATGCTTCTGCGCAGTGGCGCGCGCAATAGGGCATGCCCGGCTCTGATGCCTTGCCGCAAAAATGGAAATCTGCATCGCCGGGGTGTCCGATTGGCCATTTACACATGCGATCTGTCAGATCGAGCAGTGTAACCAGTTTCTTGTCGCTTTTCCTAGCTGCTGGTTTGGGCGCCGCCTTTTTCTTCTCGGTATCGGTTTTAACCGGGGAAGGACGTGATTTCAGACCAAGACGGTGGGCTTTACCAATTACCGCGTTGCGGGTAACCCCTTCGCCCAGCTCTTTGGCAATCTGACTGGCGCTCAGGCCATCGTCCCAGAGTTTTTTGAGCTTGTCGATGCGGTCTTCCGTCCAGGCCATGAAGGTGTCCTTTTTTTGTCAGTTCCTTGACTGAGCTTGTTTTGATTTGCGAATCGGTACACGAGTCGAGATTCGCAAATCTTATATCGCTTTGCGCCCCCCCTTGCCAAGGCCTCATCTATCACCATATGAATGAACCTTTGTAATCCTGCATTTTTTGGGAGCCGTTTGCCGTGACAGAAACCGACCATGCTACCTATTCGGACTTGGGTGCGCGTACCATTGGACGCGTAAACTGGATCGGGCTGCAAACGCTTTACCTTAAGGAAACCAAACGGTTTATGAAGGTATGGGCGCAAACGTTGGCTGCTCCCGCTGTTACGACCATACTGTTCATGGTGATTTTTTCCCTCGCACTTGGTGGTCGCGGCCGAATGGTCGCTGACATGCCATATGGGCAATTTTTGGCGCCGGGTCTCATTGTTATGGCGATTTTGCAAAATGCCTTTGCCAACACCAGCTCCTCCATTCTCATTGCAAAGGTGCAGGGCAATATCGTGGATACGTTGATGCCACCCCTCTCTGCACTGGAGTTGACAATTGGTTTTGTCCTTGGCGGCGTTACCCGTGGTGTCGTTGTCGGGCTTTCTGTGGGTCTTGCCTTCCTGTTGATGCCGGGCATTGATATGGGTATTTCGCATTTGTGGGCGGTTCTTTATTTTTCCCTGGCGGCAAGTGCGATGTTATCGCTTGCGGGCGTGCTGACGGGCGTTTGGGCGGAAAAGTTCGACCATTCAGCAGCTGTCACAAATTTTGTTATCGCACCGTTGAGTTTACTCTCCGGTACTTTTTATTCGATTGAACGCCTCAGCGAAGGCTGGCAGATATTCTCCAGCATCAATCCGTTTTTCTATCTTATCGATGGTTTCAGGTATGGGTTTATTGATCGGTCAGACAGTGATTTGATGGTTGGTGTTCTTTTCACTTTGTCGATCAATCTTGTGCTTACGTTTGCGGTTTACCAGGTCTTTAAAAAAGGCTATCGCCTCAAGGCCTGATCTGATCAAAAAATCAGGTGAAACCGGGAAACCAAGACTTGACTTCCAGTAGGCTTTCGGCGTCTAAAATCTTGGCCTGCATCCATTGACAATATGGGGTTTGGGGGGCATCTTGGCCGCTTGTTGGCCGGTGCGTGCATACGTGCCGGCTGTAGTATTTCATAACTGTCCGAAAAGTGACAACCTGTGTGGCAGACTTGCCCGGGATCTTTCTGAGGGAGAAGGACCTTGATTACGCCTTTAATGCCAACCTATGCCCGTATGCCTGTCGCGTTTGAACGTGGTGAAGGCATGTACCTTTACGACACCAACGGGAAAAAATATCTGGATTTCTATTCAGGCATAGGCGTTATGTGCCTTGGTCATAGCCACCCGTCGCTGGTGAAGGCTCTTCATGATCAGGGTTCCAGGCTTTGGCACACAGCAAACACCTATCAAATACCCGAGGGTGAGCGTCTGGCCAAACGGTTAACTGACGCCTGTGCCGCCGACACGGTTTTCTTTGGTAATTCGGGTGCCGAGGCAATTGAATGCGCCATCAAGATGGTGCGCAAGTATCATTATGAAAAGGGCAACAAAGGCAAGTACCGCCTGATCACAATGGCTTCCGCGTTTCATGGCCGGACCCTCGCCGGTATCGCAGCAGCCGGGCAGGAAAAACTCACCAAGGGTTTTGAGCCCCTCCCTGATGGCTTCGACGTCGTCCCGTTTGGTGACCTGGACGCCGTGAAGGCAGCTATTGGTCCGGAAACCGGTGGCATTATGATCGAGCCGGTTCAAGGTGAAGGTGGTATTCGCCCCATCCCGACCGACACTATGAAAGCGCTACGTGCGCTCTGCGACGAGCATGGATTGTTGTTTGTCGTGGATGAAATTCAATGTGGCATGGGGCGTACCGGCAAGTTGTTTGCTTACGAATGGTCAGACATTGAACCGGATATCATTACCGTCGCGAAAGGCATTGGCGGTGGCTTTCCGCTTGGTGCCTGTATGGCCACAGAAGAAGCAGCATCAGGAATGGTTGTAGGCACGCACGGCTCTACATATGGGGGCAACCCGCTTGCGATGGCAGTCGGCAACGCCGTTCTGGATGAGTTACTGGCGCCGGGCTTCTTCGAACGTGTCATTGAGATGGGTGATCTGTTGCATGGTCGGCTGGCTGCCCTGCAACAGCGGCACAGTGACCTGATTTCTGAAGTCCGTGGTAAAGGCCTGATGGCAGGCATTCGCGTGCCGGATGTTCCGACCCGTGACATCGTGGTGGACTTGATTGATCGTGGTATGTGCCCGGCGGTTGCAGGGGATATGGTCGTGCGCATGCTTCCACCCCTGATTTTGGACGAGAGCCATATTGATGAGGCTGTAAATCATTTGGATGCGTGCTTGAGCGACCTTCGTGAAAAAAGAAAAAGCGTGTCTTGATTAATTGAATTGGCTTTGCGCTTCAGGCGCAAGAAAACCGTATGGGTAACATTATGGCCAATAGCCACTTTCTGGACCTGAAAGACCTGCCTTCGGAAGTGCTTCGGCATATTCTGGATACAGCGAAAGCTTGGAAAACCGCACGTTCTGATATGCCAAAGGGTGCGGTCGATGAGGGTGCACCGCTGGCCGGCCATACCTTGGCAATGATCTTTGAGAAGTCTTCTACCCGCACGCGCATCAGTTTTGAAATGGCAATGCAGCAGCTTGGCGGGTCCAGTGTAGTATTGCAAGGCGGCTCGATGCAGTTGGGACGTGGTGAAACTGTGGCAGACACTGCCCGAGTAATGAGCCGCTATGTCGATGCCGTTATGGTGCGTGCTAACAGTCATTCTACGGTTGAGGAACTGGCAGCTATGGGGTCTGTGCCCGTTATCAATGCCCTTACAGACCGCTCTCACCCCTGTCAGTTGATGGCGGACATGTTGACGATGGAGGACCATCTCGGAACGCTTGATGGCCGCAAAGTCGCATGGGTGGGGGATGGTAACAATGTTGCCACTTCGCTAATCGAGGCAGCGACAAAATTCGGTTTTTCTTTGTCGCTTGCATGTCCGGAATCCTATGGACCAGATAAGGATACGCTTGAATGGGCCAAACGGGAAGGTGGTGATATTGTGGTCACAACCAACCCTCGTGAAGCGGCTGAAGGCGCTGGTGCCCTGATCACGGATACATGGGTGTCCATGGGAGATGCGGACGCTGACGCACGCATGGCTGCGCTGAAGCCCTTTCAGGTTGATACTGCCCTTATGGAGCTGACGTCGCGGGACGCTTTGTTCCTGCATTGCCTTCCGGCCCATCGCGGAGAAGAAGTGACAGCCGACGTTATTGACGGCCCGCGCTCGGCGGTTTGGGACGAAGCGGAAAACAGGCTGCATGTGCAGAAGGCGATTATCGCCTGGTGTCTTGGTAAAATATAGCGAGCTTTGATATGACCGATACCAGTCACACCACACCAATTGTTGTTGCAGACCCCGATGACAGCCGGGACAACGAGGTTCGCCCCTTTCAGATTGAAGGTATGGATGTTCGAGGTCGTGCCATTCGGCTTGGCACTGTGGTCGATCAGATTTTGAAAGCGCACGCCTATCCGGACGCCGTTGCAACCATCCTTGGCGAGTTATTGACACTCACAGGCCTTTTGGGTTCGATCATGAAGTTCGATGGTATTGTAACGATACAGACCAAGTCCAATGGGCCGGTGCCTATGATGGTGGCCGACTATGAGAGACAGGAAGATGGCCTTGGCCGCCTGCGAGGATACGCTGATATCGATGAGAAGAAGTTCTCGGCTTACGGCAAGTCGCCCAGTTTCAAGGGCCTGATCGGGTCCAAGAAGGGTTATTTGGCCCTGACGATTGATCAGGGCGAGGACATGGACCGATACCAGGGAATTGTTGATCTTGCAGGCGATACAATTGCCGAAGTGGCGCGCAGTTATTTTATGAATTCCGAGCAAACGCCCACAGAGTTGCGACTGGTTTGTGACAAAAATGACGTTACAGGACATTGGCGTGCCGGTGGTATTATGGTTCAGCATCTGGCCCGCGGTGAAGAAGGCCGTGAACGGATTTTGGATCGGGAAACGCAGGAGCATTGGGATCGGGCAAGCGTTCTGATGCACAGCGTGAAAACCGAAGAACTTCTTGATCCCCAGTTAGACCTCGATCAACTATTATACCGGCTCTACAATGAAGACGGCGTGCGTGTTTTCGAGCCAGCAAGGCTTGTTCATAGTTGTCGCTGCTCCCGCGAACGATTGCAGGTTGTGTTGACTCAGTTTGATGATGCGGAATTGTCTGAAATGGTGCGCGACGGCGTCATTGATGTTAACTGCCAGTTTTGCAATACGACCTATCATTTTACCCTGGGCGAAGTGCAGAGTGAAAAGACCTAACGGACTGTCTGTGCCGGGACCCAGACGCTATGGTCTCTGAAATCAAGCGCGATGTTCTGGCGCATCAGAATATCTGCTCCCAGCAAAAGAAATTTGCTGCCTTCGACGCCGGTCGCATCTGATGCAGATAGCTTGTCAACCGTGACATCGACGTCACCGAGTTGCCATTCCCCGATAGCAAGGTTTTTCAGTGTGATTGTGTCGAGATTTCGGGGCCATACGGACAAACCCTGATACACCTGTGTTGTGCCAAAAAATACGCTGAAGTCTTTGGAGGGGAAAAGTGCGTTTGCGGCGTGTCTGTCCAGAATGGTATGGCTGCTGCCTGTTGCTACCAGAACGTCAAGCTCGTGCTCGCCGTATTGGGCCTTCAGGATAATTCCCATGTATCGATTGTTGCGGCCTGGTATTCTTGCCCAACCTT
Organism: uncultured Kordiimonas sp.; assembly: GCA_947503625.1. Classification (GTDB taxonomy): domain Bacteria; phylum Pseudomonadota; class Alphaproteobacteria; order Sphingomonadales; family Kordiimonadaceae; genus Kordiimonas. The sequence continues at coordinate 792,616 of CANNEK010000002.1, forward strand.
CACCTGCAAGGCGACCCGAGTTGGCCAGCATCTCGATAGTCTGGGTCTCTTGGCTGAAACGAATGACCTGGCCCCTGAGGGTGTCAAAGCCTACAAGACCTGATGCAGAAACCCTATCGGGATATAGTGCCAGAGTATTTTGTTTTATGGGTTTCCCGAAAAGGAGTATCTCGTCAAGAGTTGCAAGAGGCAATGTCAGCAACCCTGCGGAACTGAAGTGGCGAATGGTTGAACGCATGCGGCGCTTGGCGCCTTGCCGAGCTGCAACGTCGTTTGTAAATGCTGTTCTCCGTGCAGCTGTATCAAGCAGGACATCGAGCTTTTCACGGTTACTGAAAGCTATTTCCACCAGTGGCCGACCGTAGTCATCAAGGTGGAAAGGCAGGCCTTCTGTCGCAGCATAAACAGCGCTTTGGTTAAGTAGCCCCCAAAGTAGAAACGTAACCGTCTTCCAGTTCACAATCATATTGTTCCCCCGGCAGGAATACTCGTGAAGCAAATACTATAGCCTTCTATGGCTTCTGAAACCAGTCAACGCGCAGACCAGTTTTTTCCATTGCCATATTGGTGTGGTGCGGCTCCCTGAAACCATTGTTCAAGGGGCCGCACAGTCGCCAATCTTTGCTATCGGCTTTGGCTTGCTTCTTCGGCAGAGGCCAGAACATCAACGGTGTCGATGGTTCGCAAGTTGTCGTTGGAATTACGGTCGACCAACTTGTTGTATGGATCAATTCCAACGTGAGTTGGCCTGCTACCGACAATCAGTTCGATGGTGCTGCCGGTTCCGGATATTGCGTGTTTTTCGAGATGTAAAACATGCTCCGGGCCAAAGTCTCTGTCCGCAGGGCTTTTGGTGAAAACCCCTATATCAACGGGGATGTCGAAAGCGGCTTCGGTTTCATTGCCCTCGGCGTCTGCATATATTTTGGCGACCCCGGTATCGATGGACACCTTGAACGTGCCATCTGCAAGTTCCTGAACAGCGGAGCCACTGGCTTTCACGTCGAAAATGGTGATTTTTTCAAAGAAATCCTCGATTAAACTCACATGTTCGGGTGCTTCTTCTTTCAAGATCGAAATCAAATCGGTCGAGATTGCGTAGGGTTCACCGCTATAGGCACGCATGTTTATGAGCCTGCGCAATGATCGGTTGACCACGTCCTCGCCCAGATAGTCCTTGAGCGCATACATGATAACCGAACCTTTGCGGTAATGGATGTATTGCTGGTTCTCCACCCGGTACAATGGCAGCTCGCCTTCGGGGTCGGTTGCCCGGCCGGATAGATACCGGTCCAGTTCGAATTTCAGGAACTTCCTGATCTGGTCTTTGCCGTATTGCTGTTCCATCACCAGAAGAGCGCTGTATTGCGCCAGGGTTTCCACCAGCATTGTGCCGCCCTGTGTATTGGCACTCATTACCTGATGGGCCCACCACTGATGCGCGACCTCATGGGCTGTTACATAATAGGGCAGATCAATCGCACCTTCGCCGGTTACATCAGCAATAAACCCAATGCCTTCCGAGTAAGGTATGGTGTTGGGAAATGCCTGGGCGAATGTACGATAGGCCGGGAACTCGAGTATTCTGACCTGCCGGTGCTGGTAGGGGCTGAAAGCAGTATTAAAATAGCTGATGCTATCTTTGACGCTGTCGATCATGCGGGCCACATTGTAATCGTGTGGCTTGTGGTGAAACACCTCAATGAGCAGGTCGTTCCATTCTTCCCGTACAACTTCATATTCGGCAGAAAGGTAACTGTAGAAATTCAGGATCGGCGCATCCATTTTATAGTGGAAATAGCGTCTGTCACCTTCGACCCATTCTCGTTCCAGATACCCTGGCGCGACCACTCTTTGGCTTGCAACCGTTGAAACAGTGGTTTCGAAAGTTACGAAATCGCTGTCCTGCCTGAGGTAGTTGTTGCGGTGTTGGCTTTCGTCTTCCAGCTTGGGTAAACGAGGCAAGGGGTCAAGGCCATATTCACGGCGTGTGTTTCTGTCACGCAACATGCCACCCGGCCAGAAGCCGATATAAGGTGCAAATTCGCTGTTGTTGATGAAAGTGCCGTTTCGCACAAGCGTGACGCTGTTGCGTTCATGGGTAAATCCCTGTTGCTGGATGCGCGTTTCAAATTCCAACACACGCTTTTCGCCCGGCTGCATTGGCTCCTTCAGGTCAAAGATATGATAGCTGAATTCTTCATCCAGTATTGCAAGCGTTGCGCCCTCCAGTTCAACATTCACAACTTCAAGTCCGGGCGGGAAGACCATGTGGACCGTTGAAATCGGTTCTTGCGTTTTGTTTTGCAGGATCTGGCTCGATTGAACCTCCACCCGGCGACCATAGGGATAAATGTCGATGTCTATTTTGACATCAGTGGTCCGTGGCATTGGCAGCTCGGCGTATTGCCGGTAGGTTTTTTCATACTCAACGGCCAGTTCTTCAATGTCATCGGTTGTCAGATATCGATTGAGGATATGCGTGTTGTAGTAGACGAAACTGCCTGTGCCAATCACCGCGGCCAGAGCAATGGCCGCCGACGATGCCATGATTGGGCTTTGCACCGCCCGGAGGTTGCGCAATCGGTATTTGAGCGGCTGCAGGGTCCCTCGGTTCCAAAGCAGGTAAGTCAGCAGCAAAAGCAGGACAGAGAAGGACGCCCAATAGGCCATGACCCAATAGTCACCAATGATGAAACGACCGGAGCCGTTCATGTCAGACATGGGGGTGGCGATATTGCCGGCAAATCGATAGAGCGGATTTTCAAAGCCCAGAACCTGCAGGGCCTGAGTGGAAATCAGATATAGCACCATAACCATCATGCCGATGAAACGATTCTTGGAGATGACCTGAACAAAAGCTGACAGGATGGCAACCAGAACAAAGGGGGTTACAAAATGGAACAGGCCCCGATGCAGGTAGGTGCTTATCTCTATTGAATCGTAGCCGCTGAACAGCTGGATAACGACAGCGCTTATAATCCCAATCACCATTATGGAGACCAGAACGAAAGCCAGTGCAGCCAGTTTGCTAACGACAAAAACCCAGTTGGGTGTTGGCAGTGCGTCGATAATTTCATTGAATTTTGCGGTACGCTCGCGCCAGACAATATCAGCACTGTAGAAAATAAGAACTACCACCAGTGCAAGGCCTAAAGCCCCCTGTATCGCCTCTACCATCAATCTTGTTACAGGGAAGGTGGCAACCTCATACGCAACCTCGCGGTTTATCAAAGATGTCAGCAACAAAAACAGGCTGAAACCGACAGTAATCATGAAAGGCAGGCTTTTATAGACGGACGAAACTTCAAAGCGCGTGCGCAGCATGAACTGCGCGCGGTTTGTTGCAGAAGTCCAAAGCGGTTTGCCTTTGTTGCCCAGGGGTATCTGGTCTCTACGCGCAAGATCAGCAGCTTCTTTTTTACTTACTTTTTCCTTGCGCATTTTTGCTGGCGCCCGGAAAGAAAACAATGCGTAGGCACCGCCAAATACAACTGTTGTAATGCCAAGCCAGATGAGCCTGTTGGTCATCAGAAGACCGTCATATGTCATCAGCAGTGTGTTGCGTTCAACTGCGGTCCAGTATCGGGTAATTTCCCGAAAGGTGCTGAAAACAAACGGATCCGCGAGTGCTGTGAGCTCTCTGTATTGTGGCTGATTGAGGATGTTTTGTCCCATTACATATAGGATCAACAACCCCATCGCCGCCAGATAAGTGTACATGATCGAACGGGTCTTGACCGCAAGCGCATATATGAGCGCGCTGACAATCAGCGATGCGGGTACAACAAGCGCAAAATAGACATAGAAATAATGCCACAGGTTTGTTGGCGACAGTGTTTCAGGGTCAACTGTTGGCCAGAATGTACCCACGAGCGTGCCAAGCGGCATCCCGGTCATTGCAAGGGTCATCGCAGTAAAGGCGCCGATGAAGCGGCCAAAAAGATAATCGGGTTTGCTGACAGGTGTTGAGAACAGGATGCCGTCAAACTTAAAATCAATGTCTTTAAGCACTGCATTTGCGATAAATGCGGGCACCACAAAAATGGCGAAGACATTCATTGTCAGCATTTTCATCGTTAAGGCAAACGGCGAGTTTACATCAACGTTGCCGCCACCACCGATGGTGATGTTGGTGCTGATCATCTCCAGAAATGTCAGCAGAAAGAAAATGCCGAAAGCGACCACAGTTTGTGGAGATTTCAGCATATAGCGCAGTTCCTGCGCGGCGATACGGAGCATCATTGTTGACCTCCCTATGCTGCGTCAGCGGTGCCAGTAACCATTCGGCTGCTGGCAATGGCTGAGAAATAAACGTCTTCCAGTGTAGGGTTCGATGGCTCAAATCCGTCACCCGGATTGTCTGCTGTATTCACAAATATAATAGTGCGCCCCATAGACAAGTGGGACGAAATCACATTGTGCGCCTTTTTGTGGGCGTCGAGTTCTGATTTGTCGATCTCCTTTTTCCATATAGCTCCCTTGATGGCGCCTGTTAATTCGGCCGGGGTACCTTGGGAGATAATTTGTCCCCCTGCGAGGATCGCCATGTTCGGACACAGGTCCGCGACATCATCGACGATATGCGTGGACAGGATAACAACAACCTCTTCGCCGATTTCTGCCAACAGATTGTGGAAGCGGTTACGTTCTTCAGGGTCCAGGCCAGCTGTTGGTTCATCAACGATAATCAATTGCGGATCACCGATCAGTGCCTGTGCGATACCGAACCTTTGGCGCATGCCGCCGGAGTAGGTTGCCAGCTTTTTCTTCCTCACCTCGAACAGGTTGGTTTGGACGAGCAAACCTTCCACGACTTCCTTTCGCTCTTTACCGTTGGTGATGCCTTTCAATACCGCGAGATGGTCCAGCAGGTCGTAAGCTGACCCTCTGGGGTATACGCCGAAATCCTGCGGTAAATAGCCGAGTGTTCGCCGGATACTGTCCGGATCTTTTAAAACATCCAGATCGCCAAAAGTGATTGAGCCTGATGTTGGTTGTTGCAACGTAGCAATCGTTCGCATCAAAGATGATTTGCCGGCGCCGTTTGGCCCCAACAGTCCAAACATCCCCTTGGGAATATCCAGTGTTACGTTCCTAAGTGCCTGAACGCCGTTGGGGTATGTATGTGTTAAATTCTTGATAGAAAGCATTGTGAACCTCTCGCTTGTCGTTTGTTGTTATGATGCTGTCTCCAGACAGTCTTATTTTGTTACACTAATTTATTATCGTAAAACAGAAAGTCAATCGCCATGTTTCAACAATGGGACGAGTACAGGTCGTCGTCTGACTTGTTCCTGTTGCAGCCGCCTGATAGCGTTTGCTTTGAAAAAGGTGGGTTTTGGCAGTGCGAGGGGCAGGGGCCTGAGACATATGGCTGATAATGATATGCCATCGGCGTCGGGTATTCGTCTGGTGGGTCTTCTGAAATTTATCTTGCCTTCCTTGATTGGCATTTTCATTTTTCTCACACCGATCACTGTTGATGGCAGAAGCACCATTGTCATGGGTGTGATCATGGACTTTGTAAGGGCCCCGTTCGAGCCGATTTTGGCAGAGTTACTGTTAAGTTTTATAGGTGCGACAGTTTTGGGCGCAGGATATTATCTGGTCAGGCAGCCTGATTGGCATAATACCAGGCCATTGCTGTTCGCCATGTGTGATACCACCCCTTTCTGGTTTTTTATGCGTCTGCTTGGTGCGCTCATTGGATTGGTAGTCTATTTTGAAATTGGGCCTGACTTGATTTGGGCTTCTGAAACCGGTGGAACGGTTTACTCCGTAATTGGCCCAGGCCTGTTTTTTACTGTTTTGATTGCGTGTCTTTTCCTTCCTTTTCTGACAGATTTCGGCTTTCTTGAGTTTACCGGGACACTGCTGCGAAAACCGTTTGCCAGGCTTTTTACCTTACCGGGGCGAGCCGCCATTGATGCCACGTCTTCACTGGTTGCTGCGGCTTCAGTCGGCCTGCTCATCACGCTCAAACAGTATGAAGATGGCCGCTACACAGCACGGGAAGCGGCATCGGTCGCGACCAACTTCTCTATTGTTTCACTGCCGTTTAGCCTGGTGATCGCGACAACCGCCAAGCTGGATCACATGTTTTTCACCTGGTATCTGACAGTTATTGGCGGCTGCCTTGTTTGCGCCAGCATCATGGTCCGCCTGAAACCCCTGCGAACAATTGCGGACACATATTATGCGCCGGTCGGGAAGCAGATTCATGAAGAGCGGGAAGGTGAGGTTTCGCTATTCAGATGGGCAACTGTTCAGGCCATTGCGAGAGCACAGAGTGCTCCCAGGCTTCTTCATCTTTTTAAGGGTGGTGCCCAGTCAGCACTATCGACACTGTTTAAACTCATGGGGCCCGCACTGGCGATTGCAACAATCACAAGTATTCTCGTGTTCCATTCGTCTTTTTTTGATGTTCTGGCGTGGCCGATATACAGGCTATTGGACTTTATGGGCTTGCCGGAGGCCCAGTCAGTAGCGCCCGGCTTTATCGTTGGTTTTCTGGAACAGTTTACTCCAGCTGTTATTGCTGCCAGCATTGACGATGAAAGAATGCGTTTTATTCTTGCAGGCCTCTCGGTGTCACAACTGATTTACATGTCGGAAATTGGTGTCCTGATATTGAGGTCCAATTTGCCGCTCAGTTTTTATGACCTTTGCAAAATCTTTGCGCTTCGAACCCTTATCCTGTTCCCCATTTTTCTGGTTGCCGGTTTCGCCCTTATCGGATGATCAGTTGCCGGCTTCTGCGACCGCATTTTGTGCCTGTGCAACAACGTATGCCCGAATGGCCTCGATGTCTTCCGGTGTCAGCAGGTCGCTGAAGGAGATCATGCCGCTTTCCGCGAGCACCCCGTCGTTGACGACTGCGCGCCAGGCATCGGCGTCGCCGCTATAGTCTGACCATCTCAGGTCGGGCAAAACACCTGAACTGATCGCTATAGGCCCATGACACACGGCGCAGTTGCGGGCATAATGCACGAGGCCCGCTTGCAATTTCTCCGGGCTACCAAAACGTTTCGCCCTTGCGGTGCGTTCGATCTCAGTAATATCAGGGTCGGGGATAACGCCTGTGCCCCCAAGTTTGAATGTCACCACCTTGCCAACAGTTGGCGAAACCTTTTCGTCATACGCGAGGCCAGTTGTCAGGGCATAGGCGGAGCCCCACCCGGTAGTGATAGTGACATATTGCTCGCTATCAATTTCGTATGTTGCCGGCCCTGACGCTCCACCTGATTTCAGATCATATGTCCACAAACGATTGCCCGTCGCGGCATTGTAGGCAGCGAAGGTGCCGTTCAGCTTTCCCTGGAAAACGAGCCCGCCGCCTGTCGAAAGGACACCGCCATTCCAGGCGTTCTCATGTTCGACTGTCCAGCGGGGCGATTGCGTCATGGGGTCCCAGGCTATCAATCGCCCCTTAAGGCTGGCACGCAGAAACTGCACAGTGCCGGGCGGCAGGTCAACCGCCAGCCCTGCGGCAAAGTCTGCGCCTGTGTTCCATTTCGCGGGCTTGGCTGCCCAGCGTGGGTCAAGGCCGTATGCTTGTGGAATTTCCTGCGCCGGAATGTAAGCGAGCTTCAGGTCCGGGCTGTAGGCCATCGGATGCCAATTGTGCGCGCCAAGCGCACCGGGCGATTGCATATAGGGTGCTGCAGCATAGCGCGCTTCCGGTATCTCAACGGGCCGACCGTTCGCATCCAGCCCTTTCGCCCAGTTCATGGGCACAAATGGTTTACCAGAAATAAATTCGCCCGTTTCGGCGTCCAGAACGTAAAAGAAGCCATTTTTGGGTGCTTGCATAACAACACGGCGAGGTGACCCGTTTTCGCCTAACGGCATTTCTGCAAGGATAAGGGACTGCGTGGCAGTATAATCCCAGCTATCGCCAGGCGTTGTCTGGAAATGCCATTTGTAACTGCCGGTTTTTGCGTCTACTGCCACGATGGAGGACAGGAACAGATTGTCTCCTGCAGATGGATCTCTGACAGTTCGGTTCCACGGTGAACCATTGCCAACACCGAAAATGACCTGATCGTTGACGTTATCATAAATGATGCTGTCCCATACGGTGCCGCCGCCACCATCGGTGGTCCAGGCACCATCATCGCCCCAGCTGATGTTGCCAACTGTCTGGAAAGCGGTATCTGATGCTGCCTCGTCCGGCTTTTTTTCCGCGTTTGGTACGGTGTAGAAGCGCCAGACGAGATCACCGGTGTTTACGTCATATGCCGAGACATAGCCCCGAACCCCAAGCTCGGCACCGCCATTACCAATCAGTACAAGGCCGTTCACCAGGCGCGGTGCGCCGGTAATTGTATAGGGCTTGTCCTGATCGACTGTGATGCTGCTCCAGACAAGTTCGCCAGTGCTTGCGTCAAGCGCTTCAAGTCGGCCATCAATTACACCCACATATACTTTACCTTGATAAACACCGACGCCGCGGTTCACCACATCACAGCAGGCGTTTGCACCAACTCGTTTATCAACCTGCGGGTCGTAGACCCACAGCTCTTCGCCAGTTCTTGCATCCAGCGCATACACATATGACCAGGCAGAGGTGACATACATAACACCGTCGACCACGATCGGAGTTGCTTCCACACCCCGATTGGTCGCGAGATCATAGGTCCATGCGACCCCGAGTTCTCCGACATTTTGTGCTGTGATACGGTTCAGGGGCGAGTGACGTTGTTCGTCATATCCGCCGCCATAAGAGAGCCATTCCTGCCCCGGGCTGGTTTCTAAAATCCTTGCTGTATCTACAGCAGCAAATTCGGTTGCGGCATCGTTATTTTCATTGGATGCTTGGTTATTGCAACCCGTCAATGCAACGGCGCCAACGAGGCTCGTCGCCAGCCCAAAAGTGAAAATCCGCATTTGCGTGCCCCTCCCTGGTTCGCAGTCAATCAGTCTAACTTAGCTTCATTCACGGTAAAAACCAGCTTTGCCAGTTTCGCTGAAACAGCGCATTGGTTGGGATTATGGGAAGAATGTCATTAAATTGTAACAGCTGGAAGTTAGGAGATCGCAACGCGCTGGACCGGCCACCTAACAATTTAATCATGGTGCGAAATCTGGATCGCCCGGCAAACGCATTGGCTGTGGTTCCTGACTGCCGTTGGAGAAATTCGTCGTGAGACGTTTTAATATCGCTGTCTGTTTCGCCAGCGCCATCTTTTTTGGCGCCAACGGCGGCAGTGTGTCCGCGGAAGACAACATCAGAGTCGTGGGGTCCTCCACCGTTTTTCCCTTTGCAACTGCGGCAGCCGAGGAATTTGGCAATACCTCGGTATTCAGGACACCTATTGTAGAGGCGACGGGTACCGGTGGTGGTCTGAAGCTGTTTTGTGCGGGAATAGGCAAGAATTTTCCTGACGTGGTGAACGCATCCCGCCGAATAAAAAAGGTGGAGATGGACGCCTGCCAGAACAATGGCGTAACCGAGGTTGTAGAAGTGAAAATCGGCTTTGACGGCATTGTGCTGGCGTCGGCCAAGGGCGCACCGGCAATGCAGTTAAGTTTGCGAAACCTTTATCTTGCGCTTGCGGCGCGTGTGCCCGCGCCCTCCACAGAAGGCGGCGTGGGCAACCTGATTGATAACCCTTACCGGCGCTGGAATGAAATAGACCCGACCTTGCCTGATCTGGAAATTTCTGTGCTGGGGCCGCCGCCTACGTCAGGTACTCGAGATGCTTTTAACCAAATTGTTATAGAAGGCGGGTGCAGAAGTTTTGCGGGAATGCAGGCACTTGAAACAGCTGATTTGTATCGGTTTATAGCGTTATGCAGGGCTGTCCGCGAAGACGGTGTCTATGTTGAGGCAGGGGAAAATGACAATTTAATTGTGCAGAAGCTTGTCGGCAACGACCGGGCTCTTGGCATATTTGGATACAGTTTTCTGAGCCAGAATGCAGACATTCTGCAAGCATACCCGATCTCGGCGGACGGTAATTTGTTTCTAGAGCCAACATTCGACGCGATTGCCGACGGTTCTTATCCGATATCCCGCTCCCTGTTTTTATATGCCAAAAAAGCGCATGTGGGCGTTGTGCCGGGAATTCAGGAATATATAAGAGAATTTATAAGTGAGCGTGCTGCGGGTGAGTTTGGTTATCTTCTTGATCGTGGGCTTATCCCCTTGTCTGATAGGGAGCGGACCCGGTCCCTCTATTCTGTCAATAGTCTGGAGCACCTTGAGCTCAACTAAGACGTAACATTCCCGCGCTATGAAAAAAGACTATGCTTTTTATCCATGCTATTGCGGTGCAAAATTTTATTTGGATTTTCTGACCAACCTGTCTTCAAAGGCCCACTGATGTGACCAACTCAACAATTCTAGTCCTGATTGCATTGATGGCAATGTTTGCCTTTGCATTTATGCGTCAAAAGTCTGTTGCTGTTGTTGGTGGAGCGACGGAGGCTTTGCATTCCCTACCGCGGTATCACGGTTATTTTGCAGCATTGTTGGTGCTTTTGCCCGGCCTTCTGGTTCTGGTCTTATGGCTTGCAACCGGCAAAATGATTGTCGAGAACCTGATTGTTTCCGGATTGCCGGACGAATTGGCCGCTGTGTATGCTGATCGCATTGATTTGTTGATAAACAGAATACGGCTGGTTGCAGAAAACGGGACTGGCGTTGAGTCGGATGAGAGCATTCTTGCCGCGGCCGCCAGGTTTAACCAGCTTTATGCACGAGGTATTATCGCGACTTTGGTATTTTCCTTCGCGGTCGGGGCTATCGGCTTTGTCCACGCATCAAGCAAAGTAGAACCGGATTTCCGGGCCAGGAACAGTTTTGAACGTATCCTCAACGGTGTTTTGGCGACTAGTTCATTTCTGGCCATTGCAATCACACTTGGGATCGTCGCGTCGCTGATCTTCGAAAGTATCCGTTTTTTTCAACAGGTGCCTATTGAGGACTTTCTCTTTGGGTTGAAGTGGAGCCCGCAAACTGCTTTACGTGCCGATCAGGTTGCAGCTGAGGGTTCCTTTGGCGCTGTTCCATTGTTTGCTGGAACGTTTTTGATAAGTCTTCTGGCTATGTTGGTTGCGGGGCCCGTTGGACTATTCGCTGCCATTTATCTTACCCAGTATGCCAGCCAGCGAACCCGAAATATCGCCAAACCAGTGCTTGAAATACTCGCTGGCGTTCCCACGGTGGTTTACGGTTTTTTTGCCGCACTGACAGTAGCTCCCCTGTTTAGAAGCACCGGGGCTTGGTTGGGCCTGGACGTTGCCAGTGAAAGCGCACTGGCGGCGGGCCTGGTGATGGGTATCATGATTATTCCGTTTGTTTCGTCTTTGTCGGACGACGCGATAACAGCAGTGCCAGAGTCGCTGAAGAGAGGCTCGCTTGCGCTGGGGGCAACAACGGCGGAAACCATAACGAAGGTTCTGTTGCCAGCTGCTTTACCCGGCATTGCCAGCGCTTTTTTGCTCGCTATCAGCCGTGCGGTTGGGGAAACCATGATTGTTGTCATGGCTGCGGGTATGCGCCCCAACCTGACGGCAAATCCACTTGAAGCAGTGACCACTGTTACAGTTCAGATTGTAGCGCTGCTGACTGGCGACCAGGAGTTTGACAGCGCTAAAACACTGTCAGCTTTTGCATTGGGGTTGGCCCTTTTTGTGTTGACGCTAGTTCTCAATGTCTTTGCTTTGAGCATGGTCCGGAAATATCGAGAAGCTTATGACTGATTATCAGCCATTCGAGCATGAGCAGGATGATACTGGTGTAGACTGGAATTCGCCTGAAATGCAGGCACGGCTTCATCGCCGGAATATTGGAGACCGTTTCTTTCGTTTTGTCGGTTTCTTTGCCGTAACTGCGTCGGCCTTCTTCCTTGTATTTTTACTGGGCAATATTGCGCAAAAGGGCGCGTCCGGGTTTCTGCAAACCAGTATCGAGATTGACGTTGCTTTTGATGCCGATATCCTGCCAGATCCGACGAATCTCGAGAAGGATGCTTTTGCGGCCGCAGTTGCCCAGGTAAACATGCAGTATCTCATTCGACAGGCGCTGACTAACCGATTTCCGGAAGTGACAGGTCGGCGAGATACAACCAGATTGACGCGCCTGTTGAGTAGTGGTGCTCGTGCGCAGTTACGAGACATTGTCATCAAGAACCCCGAACTTATAGGTACCACACACCGTGTGAGCCTTTTGGCCTCCGACGAAATTGATCAGGTGGTAAAGGGCAATACAGATGTCAGCGTTGATGAGGCAAACCGTAAGCTCACGGATATGGAGCTTGGTTGGTTGCAGTCTCTGGAAAGTGAAGGAAGGGTTACCAAAGATTTGCATACTCGCTTTTTAACGAGTGGCGATAGCCGGGAGCCTGAACTGGTTGGGGTTTGGGGCGCGGTTGCAGGTTCTGGCCTAACTCTTCTTGTTACCCTTTTGACGGCTTTCCCCATTGGGGTATTTGCAGCTATTTATCTGGAAGAGTTTGCCCCCAAAAACCGCTTCACGGATATTGTGGAAATCAACATCAACAACCTCGCTGCCGTACCTTCAATTGTTTTTGGCCTTCTCGGGCTGGCGGTGTTTTTGGGGTTGATGGGTATGGCACGGTCTGCGCCCCTTGTGGGCGGGTTGACTTTGGCACTTTTGACATTGCCAACCATTATTATATCCGCCAGGTCTGCTATTGCTGCGGTACCACCCTCGATCAGAGATGCGGCTCGAGGACTGGGGGCGTCACCGATGCAGGTTGCTTTTCACCATGTTGTGCCGCTTGCAATGCCCGGCATCATGACCGGCACTATCATAGGCATGGCGCGCGCACTTGGCGAGAGCGCGCCATTGCTGATGATAGGGATGGTTGCATTCATTGTTGATGTACCGGCCAGCATAAACGACCCGGCGACAGTTCTACCGGTACAGATTTTCATATGGGCAGACAGCCCGGAGCGAGCGTTTATTGAAAAAACGTCTGCAGCGATAATGGTTTTGTTGTTTTTCCTGATTACAATGAATGGCCTTGCAATTTGGCTGCGACAAAAGTTTGAGCGGAACTGGTAGAATGCTGGATATGGCGGAAGAAAAAGACTTGCAATCGACAGTAAAGCCAAAAGTGACTTTACGCGATGTCCACGTTCATTACGGCGATGTCCATGCCGTGAACGGCATTGATCTGGATTTGTATTCTGACAAGGTAACAGCGCTTATCGGCCCGTCAGGGTGTGGCAAGTCGACTTTGTTGAGATGCCTGAACCGCATGAACGATACGATCCCGGATTGCCGGGTTGATGGCGAGATTTTGCTCGATGGCAAGAATATCTATGATGCCAAGATAGATGTGGTGCAGTTACGTGCCAGGGTCGGTATGGTTTTCCAAAAACCAAACCCCTTCCCGAAATCCATATACGATAACGTGGCTTATGGCCCCCGCATTCACGGTATAGCTGCCGACCGGACATCGCTGGACGAAATCGTGGAATCGTCCCTTGAAAAAGCGGGCTTGTGGCAGGAAGTTAAGGACAGACTGGACGACTCCGGGATCGCTCTTTCCGGTGGGCAGCAGCAACGCCTTTGTATCGCGCGCGCTATTGCGGTAAGTCCGGAGGTCATTTTGATGGATGAACCCTGTTCTGCACTGGACCCGATCGCGACCGCCAAAGTAGAGGCCTTGATCGACGAACTGTCCGGGCGATATGCTATCGTGATCGTTACACACAGTATGCAGCAAGCTGCCAGAGTGTCTCAAAAAACCGTTTTTTTCCATCTTGGGGAAATGATTGAGCAGGGTGACACGACGCAGATTTTTACTGCTCCGCGAGAAGAGCGTACACGAGATTACATAACCGGTAGATTCGGATAAGGGTCAAGGCAATGAACCAGCATATCTTGAGCACATACGATGATGAGTTGAAAGAGGTGCGCAGCGTAGTCGTGCGGATGGGCAGCCTTGCTGCAGAGCAGTTAGCTGATTCTATGCGGGCACTGAGAGAGCTTGATACAGAGTTGGCGGAACTGACCCGTGTTGCGGACAAGAAACTCGACGCACTGGAAGTTATTGCGGAGAACACCGTGGTTGGTGTCTTTGCCCGCAGGGCACCGGTAGCCGACGATTTACGGGAAGTTGTGTCAGCGCTTAAAATGACCACAATGATTGAACGGATAGGCGATTATGCAAAAAACATCGCTCGCCGCACTCTCGAGATTGCTGATGGGAAAGGGGTAATCCTGATGCCGCAGCTTCTGGAGCAGATGTCAGCGGAAGCGCACGAGATGATCCAGGATGTAATGGATGCATATGTGAAGCGTAGCGCGGATGATGCCGTTGCCGTGTGGGAACGGGACGATCACCTCGATAACCTGTATGATTCCACATACCGGCAGATTTTGGCCCGGATGATGGAAAACCCCGACCAGATCGCTGTCTGGAGCCACTATCTGATGATTGCGAAAAATCTGGAGCGGATCGGTGATCAGGCGACCAATGTGGCGGAGCAGGTTTTCTATACAATTAACGGAGAGTTTCTTGAGGATGCCCGTCAGAGGCGTAACGCTGGAGATTAGCGGCGTCTCACCAGCCATCCGAGCAGAATAAAGTGTTCACAAATGCGTAGCCGAGGCCATCACACCTGATCTAGCTTGATTGCCAAAAAACCGGTTTTATTGAGCAAACGTTACATTCAGGGTGCCGAGAACATCTGCTTTCGCCTGAACGAAGACGGCCTGACCTTCAGTGCGCACTGCTTCGGAAATAGTTTCCTGCAACTGCAACATGGTCAGAAAATGAGGTGATGTTTCCCGTTCGGTCATGATGGACCTTAGCTCGCGTGTGGTGAAGTGCTGGCTATAGATATTGGCGAGAACTTCGTTCCATTTGCCTTGATGTCTTTTTTGCGCCGCGCGGATTGCCGCAATCACGCGGGATTGTACGGCGTCCATGCCCAGACGGGGAATGGCTGACTGCACTGTAGAATCTTTTTTGATATCCTGAAGCAGCAACAATGACAGGTTTTTCGTGATGCCGGCCATGTTGACAAATTCAAGAGCAGAGTCGAAAGCGCTAGAGCTGTGGTTTGCTAAAAACTGATCCTGATAGTCATAAACGACATCAGGTTGAGCCATCACGGGCGCTTTTGGCGCTGTCGTAGCTGACGCAGCTTGGCCAACCGTCAGTACCGCCAACAGACTTGCTGCCTTAAGGCCTCTCGTGAATCGATTGTTTCGCAAATAGAACTGCATGAAACCCTCTGTTTAATCGCGTGCGCGATGCGCTTTCGAGTTCCTGCTACGCGACATTGAATCGCTTGTCCGCACTTTTCTGCTGGTGTCATAAAAAATTCATATGCACCCAATTCAACTACACGAGTTTTGTTAAGTTATTATGGGAAATAAGAAAATTGACGGCGTGGAAATTTGGGAAAAAATAGCCATGTTTTTCAACATGTTAAAAAATGATGGCCTTCAAATTACTTTCTATGTTACACATTAGTGTAACAATACTGTTGATTATAGAAAGATTTGCCATAGGAGTTTTTTATGCGTCATTCGAAAATGAGAAAGTTTGCGGCAGCAACTGCCTTGGTCGTTTTGGCACCATTTGCAACAGCTGGATTCGCAACCGTCGACGCAGCCGGATCAGACCCGGTTATGGGATCTATGGGTTTCAACGATGAAGATTTCGCTAATAAAGAATTGAAGGATCAAGACTGGAGCAAAGCCGAAGCTGCTCTTTTAAAGTCTGGTGTAGCGAAAGAGGACGAAGTGTTTGCCAAGCTTAATTTGGCATTTGTCTATAGCTCTACAGGACGCCGGGACTTGGCGGTTGCTATATACAATGACATTTTGACGTCCAAAGAAAACCCATATGCGTTGACCCGTTCGGGTCAGCCGCGTCGTGTTAAGTCGATCGCGAAGGTCGCTCTTGCACGATTGAACCAATAGGTCTTTTTGAACCGGTTCAATATCTAGCGGGGCACTATCGCCCTTAGCACAGCTTCACACTATAAGAATTAGGGCGTCCACTGCGGTGGGCGTCTTTTTTATTCTGGTAATATGCCAGCTTCTTCTTAAACATGAAATCAGTGCACATAATAGGCAGGGTTGTTTCTCAGGCCCGACAAAACTCGTTTGGAAAGATGGAAGCGCATGAGCGATGAGCTACAAATCCATGAAAGGGCTATTGGCCGTGTAAGTGTTGTTTGGTTCTGTCTGGTATGTTTCTGTTGTGCTGGTTTATGGTTTTTTTCTCCCCAGCCTGAACTGATTTCTTTGGCATTGTTCATCAACCTCGCTGTTCTTTCATTCTATGATTTCCATTACTATCGTTTACCTAATCTTCTGACCCTCTGCCTCTTTGTTACTGGTTTGCTTCACGTCTGGTTTGCGCCTCGCTATAGCCTCGATGATCATCTTATTGGTGCCGCGATTGGCCTTGTTTTCTTTCCTCTGTTGAATGCCGTTTATAGCCGGGTGCGTGGGCGGCAGGGAATCGGGTTGGGTGACGCCAAACTGCTCGCCGGACTCGGTTTATGGTTTGGCTGGCAGTCTTTGCCGTTTCTTCTGTTGATCGCATCTGTTACGGGGCTGATTTCTGCCATTTTCGCTCAGTTTGCCTCTGAAAAATCGACCAAAGATACAATCATGACGAAACCATTGCCTTTCGGTGTTTTCCTGGCATTTGCAGGTTGGCTGGTTTGGCTCTTTTTTTAAAGCCTATCGCTAAATACCTATTAATAATGGAAAAAACTGATCGCATGTCGTCGTGAAAACAAGCATGACAGCAATGTTACAAAAACGGTAAAACTTCCGAAAAGAAACTGTCACAAAACCCCGTTAAAGGTCTGGCCACATGAGCTGGCATGCGACTTTGCTGGCCAATAGCGAATGCAAAACGATTATTTCAGGTGGCGGATCTCGTCCAACGGGGAATACGATGACAAACCTTGACCTTCTTAAGAAAACTTTGCTGGCTGCGGTTGCCTCTGTGGCGCTGGTAGCTTGCGGCGATGACAGTACAGAGCTTCAGTCACCAGGAACAGTGGCGCCGAACCCGGGCACAGGCGGTGGCGGCGACGGTGGCGGCGACGGTGGTGGTGATGGTGGCGGTGACCCAGCTGTTAAAGTTGGCCGTGGCGGCATCGAGTATACATCTGCTGGCAATTGCCCGACAGGTACTACCTCCACAACCGTTGGCGAGCAAACGCATTGCACTCTCTCTGGCACCATCACGAGCGACGTTACCTTAACGTCTGGTAACATCTACCAGTTGTCCGGCAAAGTTGCAGTTGGTGTTGACACTGGCGCAGACGGATCAGCCGCTGCTGGTGATGCTGCAGTTCTGACCATCGATCCCGGTGCTGTTTTATACGGCGCCACGGCGACAGACGTACTGGTTATATCTCGTGGTTCTGAAATACAAGCCAACGGTACAGCCAGTAACCCGGTCGTGTTTACATCAGCCCTTGATCTCGATCTTGCCACCGAGCTTGGTCTCAATGCTCCGTCCTCTTTCAACGGTGCGCTTCTTGAAGAGCCATTTACATCTGAGTGGGGCGGCATTGTTGTCAACGGCCAGGCCAGCATCAATACGTGTAACGGTTCTGGCACATGTGAAGCCGAAGGCGAAGGCGACAGCGGCCTTTATGGCGGTGACAACGATACAGACTCAAGCGGTACCATGCGGTACGTGCAGGTCAAGTATGCCGGTAACCCGATTACATCAGAAGATGAGTTGAACGGCATCGCTTTCCAGGGTGTCGGTTCAGGCACAACACTTGAGTTTATTCAGGTGCATAACGGCGCAGACGACGGCATCGAATTCTTTGGTGGCACCGCGCAGGCAAAATATCTTGTTATTACCGGCGCTGATGATGACAGCCTGGACTGGACACAAGGATGGCGGGGTAAAGGTCAGTATGTGATCATTATCCAAAACCCGGCCCAGCCAGCTTCCGACCAGGGCATCGAAGCGGATAACTTTGGCGACGGCGAAGACTTCTTGCCTCGCGCACAACCGCAGCTTTCAAACATGACTATTGTTGGTTCAGGTTCCAAAGGCGGTGAAAGCGATATCGGTATGTTGCTGCGTGCCGGAACAGGCGCCAACATCTGGAACACGGTTGTTTCCGATTTTGGCGATGCGTGCCTGGATATTGATGACAACTCGACTTTCGCAAGCGCTGGTTCCAGTGCTACCAGCCTGAGCGGTAACCTGACAATCGAGTCAACGCTGCTCGGCACTGACTGTGTAGAGGTGTTCAACGACGACGGAAACGTCTTTGACCTTGAAGCCTTCTTCACCAATCAGGCCAACAACGTTGTTGGCCCGACCACTCTGTCGAACAACTTCATCAATGGTTCCGCGGAAAATGCGGTAATAGCAACTGACCCGAGCGCGGTTAGTGCTTTCTTCGATAGCGTTGATTTTGCTGGTGCGGTTCAGAGCGACTCTGCTGCTGACAACTGGACATTGAACTGGACTTACGGTCTTAATCCCGATCCCGAGTGCCCAACAGGTACCACAGCTAACTCAGATGGCACTGTTTGTACGCTGGCCGGCACCTATACCAATGACCTCCGTCTTGTGTCTGGTCTTACGTATCAGCTTTCAGGCAAGGTTGTGGTTGGTGTAGATATGGGTCCGGACCCGGCAAGCCCGCTTGCCGCGGGTGACGCTGCTACGCTCACGATCGAACCAGGCGTGACCATTGTTGGCGAAGACCAGACAGCATATCTGGTGGTGTCACGTGGATCAAAGCTGAATTCCAACGGCACAGTTGATGCGCCAGTGACATTCACGGCAATCAACCCTGACACACGCGATCTTGATGTGGATACGTCACTTTGGGGCGGTCTGGTTGTCAACGGCCGCGCAACCATCAACACTTGTAACGGTTCCGGAACATGTGAAGCTGAAGGAGAAGGCGACAGCGGCCTCTATGGCGGTGTTGACGACACTGACGACAGCGGCCAGATATTCTATACCCGCGTGGTGTACGCCGGTAACCCGATCACCTCAGAGGACGAGCTGAACGGTATCGCTTTCCAGGGTGTAGGTTCTGCAACTGAAATTGACTTCCTGCAGGTTCACAACGGCGCAGACGATGGTGTCGAGTTCTTTGGTGGCACCGCACGGGCCAAACACCTCGTGATCACTGGCGCTGACGACGACAGCCTGGATTGGACACAGGGGTGGCGCGGCAAGGTTCAACACCTTGTCATCGTTCAAAACCCGAACCAGCCAGCAACTGATCAGGGCATTGAGGCCGATAACTTTGGCGACGGCGAGGACTTCCTGCCACGTGCTCAGCCCATGATCGCAAATGCAACAATCGTTGGTTCAGCGGCTGTCGGCGGCGAGAGTGATATAGGTATCCTGCTTCGTGCCGGAACAGGTGGTAACATCTGGAATGCTGTTGTTGCTGACTTCGGTGATGCCTGCCTCGACATTGATGACACGTCCACTTTTGTTTCTTCTGGTGCAGATGCGACAACCTTGAGCGGCAGCCTGACCATGGAATCGACGCTCCTGAGCGACACGTGCCCTGAAGTGTTTAACGACGATGGCAATGACTTTGACCTGGAAACCTGGTTTACCAACCAGAACAACAATACGGTTGCAACAGACACTCTTGCTGCTCTGACGGGTGCAGCCAGCTTCAAGACCTACATCAACGGGTCGGTTGAAAATGGCGTGACCGCAACGGATCTCAGCGCCATCGACAGCTTCTTCGATGCCACCACATATGTGGGCGCTGTTGAAAACGCAGCGAGTGACTGGACGCTTGGCTGGACAGTCTGGCTCAACCAATAAGCCAACATTGAAACGCCGCAGCAGGGCGTTCTGCTCTGCTGCGGCGTTCCGCATAAATTAGAAAGCCGAATGGTGGCCGAGATGAAATTGAACCACAGAAATTTTAAGCGCCTGCTGATGGCTTCGACAGTGCTGATGATGCCTGCCGAAGCTTTCGCGCAAGACCAAGTAGAAATACCGCAGCCAGATATCGAGGAAATCACGGTTCTTGGCCGCTACATCCCTGATGAAAAACGGGCAACGTCGGAAATTGCCAATGTTCTCGATTCTGAGGCCTTTGCACTGGCGGGCGATGCCGACATCAGTTCCGCACTCCAGAGGTTGCCAGGCTTGTCGCTGGTTGGTGGTAAATACGTCTATGTTCGAGGCCTGGGTGAAAGATACTCCTCAACGCTCCTGAACAATTCCGGCATTCCAAGCCCGGAGCCGCTCAGAAAAGTTGTGCCGCTGGATATCTTCCCGACCAGCATCATTGAATCTGTGCTCGTGCAAAAAACCTTTTCGCCTGAATACCCCGCCGAGTTTGGTGGCGGTGTGATCGATCTGCGTACCAAGGCCGTGCCGGACGAGTTTATTTTCGAAGTTGGTATCTCTGGTCAATACAACTCGGAAGCAACAGGCAAAGATGGCCTGAGCTACGACGGTACCGGTTCGGAAATCTTCGGCTTCGGTGGTTCACGCCGCAACATTCCGGATGAGATTTTGCAGGATGTTACGCTTGCAAGTCTTACCGAGGAAGAACTTGAAGCAGCCGGTGAGGCCCTGCCAAACATCTGGTCCATTGATGGCGAATCACTGTATCCGGGGGCCGGACTGAACTTCATTGTTGGTGACCGTTTTGACGTTGGTGACGAGGGAGCCTTTGGTTTCTTTGCCGCCGTTGATTACGACGTGAACACGCGCAACCGGGTTGGGGTCCGCAGGATTGTTGTTACATCTGACGCCGGACCGGTTATCCGTGCCAATTTTGCACCGGAGGTCTGTGAAAGCGGCGAGTTTGAAAACGTTGATATTGATGGCTGTGGTCTGCGACAGACCAACCTTGATGTTGCACTGAACGGTCTGCTGGCATTTGGCTACGAATTCAACAGCGATCACTCAATCTCATACACGGGCACTGTGCTGCGCCAGTCGACTAAACGGTCACTGATCGAAAAGGGTATTTTCCCGCTAGAGGAAGACATTCGGACACGCTCGACCATTGACTGGATTGAAAGCCAGGTCTGGACCAATCAGGTCAGTGGTGAACACTTTGTCCCTCTGTTTGGTGACAGCGACACCTTCCAGCAAACCGAGATCAACTGGCGTGCGAACATTTCCCGGTCTGACCGCGATGTGCCGCTGCGCCGTAACACGGTTTACGAGTTTGACGTCAACCTGGGCACAGACCTTATTCTGGCGCGCCCTGACAGCAACACAACGATCTACAATGCGCTTGATGAAGAGACCAAAGAGTTTGGCATCGATTTTGTGCAGCCGGCCTATATAGCTGATTTTCCTGTCGATATCATTGGTGGTTTCACCTACGCGGATAAAGACAGAAGCTTTGGTCTTGTACGTTACAGCTTTGATATTCCGCGCGGTTCTTCGCGTGAGTTGAGAGCATTGGCGCCTGAAATCATTTTTGGCCCAGCCAATATAGGGCCAGACCAGATCAGGCTTACAGAAGTGTTCGATGCGTCTGATTTTTACACCGCAACTTTTGAAAATGTACAGGCCTACCTGGGTGCGGATATCGAGCTTTCACCAAAGGCGCGTTTGGCTTTTGGTTTGCGCTATGAAGACAGTTCTCAAATTGTCGATACGGCGGAACGGATCACTTTGGACCCACTGCGAATTACACAACTCGGTGAGTTCTGGCTGCCATCAGCAACATTCACCTATGAAATTGTCGAAAACATGCAGGTGCGGTTCGCGTTCAGCCAGACCCTGAACAGGCCTGACATGCGGGAACTTTCAACGGCACGCTTTGTCGATGACGAACGTAACTTGCCGGTTGAAGGTAATCCGGAACTGCGTATTGCCGAGATTGACAATTATGATGCCCGATTTGAATGGTATTTCGCATCTGGTGAAAGCCTGACGATTGGCGCTTTCTACAAGAAATTCACCAACCCGATCGAACAAAGCAGCCGCGCATTTGGTGAAGGCCGACTGCTGACCTATGTAAACGGCGAAACAGCTGAGCTTAAGGGTGTAGAGGTCGAGGTCGAAAAAATCCTGTTCTTCCAGGATTGGTTCGGTTGGGACTGGCTTGGGTCTCGAGAGATGTTTGTAAAGGCTAATGGCTCTTACATTGACGCTGAAACCAGAACTGCAGAAGAAGATTTGGGCATTGTCACGAATGCAGTTCGTCCTTTCCAGGGTCAGTCTGAATGGCTTGCAAACCTGCAATTCGGTTGGCGCGATTATGACCGGGGCGAGAATCTTGCTGTGATTTTGAACTACACAGGCCGCCGTCTGGCGCTTGTTGGTGTGTTTGAAAACCCGGACGAGTTTGAGAGCCCGCCCATTATGCTCAATGTCGCTTACAGTAAAGAGTTCAACGTGGGTGATAGCCTGCTCGAACTGAGCGTTGAGGCGGAAAACCTGCTAGGTGACGAAATTGAGTTTAGCCAGAACGGTGTGATAACCGAAGGTTACGAACTGGGTCGCACAGTTTCACTGGGGCTGAAGTTCAAGTTCTAGATGAGATGCAATGATGAGCTTACCGCTGTTGCGGTGAGCTCCAATAATAAAATACCGCAACGGTTCACAGAAACCGGGTATAAAAACAAATGTTGATGCTTTTGGAGACGTACCAGTTCCATGGACAGGGTTGGAAATAGTTCAACTGGCAGGGTTATGCTTCAATCCGCGCCACGTTCCTTGCGCGTGGGCGTTTTATGCGTTGAGCTGCTTCTGGTTGCTCTTGTTGCTTACCAACTTGTGCTTCTTGTTTTTGATATGATGAAGGTTGATGCTGGCCCGCGTCCGTTAACGGTGCCCGGAGAGGTCTCCAGCGAAAAAGCAATAGACTCTGGACGCCTGGTTTCATTCGATCCGTTTTTTCGACAGATAGCGGGTGAGCTCGCAGTGACCCCATCAGCATCTGTCAGGGAGAGCTCTCTGCGGATTGAAGTTTTTGGCTTGCGGGCGACAGATGGGGGTGCGGGATCAGCAATCATAAAAACGCAGGACGGCGGCCAGAAACTTGTGATGATTGGCGACACTGTTGTGCCTGGTGTAAGACTAAGTGCTGTTTATCCGGATCGCCTAGAGGTAAACCGCGCCGGCATTCGCGAAGCAATTTATATGACGCCTCAACGGGCACGGCAGGATACTGGCGGGGAAAACCCTCCGGCACCAGCAACTGTAGCTGGGCAACCGCGAGCAACTTCAGGCTTCGACTTGGCCAATATCGAACTGTCGCCGGTTCGGCGTGACCGGCGTATCATAGGCTTTCGGTTGCCGGACCCGCTGCCACTGCTGTTGGTGGGCTCGGGTCTTGAAGCCGGCGACGTTTTGACAAGTGTGAACGGCGAACCTCTTGCATCTTTTGAAAGGCTGCAGGAGGTTGGTGAGCAGATAGTCGGCTCTGACCGCCTGTCTCTGGAAATTGAACGGCGTGGGGAACAGCGTCAGCTGAGCGTCAACCTTGGAGGGAACCGCTAGATGACAAATACACTTCATTCAATGAAGGTGTTTATCTGCCTTTTTCTGGCGGTAACATGCGGTACAGCAGCCCTGTCACAGGACACTGGGCATATACTAAACTACCGTGACGCGGAAATCAGGGCATTTATTGATGATGTGGCGGCTATTACCGGTAGAACCTTCATCATTGACCCGCGAGTGCGCGGCAAGATCAATGTTGTGTCAACAGAAGCAGTAACCGTTGAAGGTGTGTTCCAAACCTTCTTGTCCGCATTGAAGGTCAATGGTTTTACACTGGTGCCTTCTGCGAGTGGTGCTTTTAAAATCATACCTGACGAAATTGCGGCACAAGATGCAGGCCCGGTAAATGAGGCCCGTACCGGTGATACGTTGGTCACCAGGGTATTCAGCCTTAGGTATGCGGATCCGCTCGCAGTTCAGGCCGCAGCAAAACCATTTGTTTTTAAAAATGGTCGGGTGTTTGCGCGTAAAGGCATGCCTGTCGTGATCGTGACGGACTATGCAGATAACCTGAACCGTATCGCCCAGCTTGTTGAAAGCATGGATGTTGATCACTCGGTAATCCGGACACTTGCTTTGGAGAACACGTCTGCAACTGAAATGGCCGAGATCGCACTAAAGCTGGCGGCTCAGCCGGGATTTGAGGACAATATCCTCACATCGCTGACGGCGATGCCACTCGAATCGAGCAATACACTGATTCTAAAAGGTCCTGCCGATGTGATTGATACATTTATGCCGGTACTTGTGGAACTGGACCAGAACAATGCCTCACGTGGTGATCTGCGGGTGATTTACCTGAAGTACGCAAATGCTGAAAAACTGCTTCCAATGCTGGAAACGGTCACGCGGTCACTATCCCGACGTGATGCATCCGGCAATCCGCTCGCAACAGACGGTGACGTAACAATTTCTTCATATGCGGGCGCGAACGCGATTGTTATCAATGCCTCAAGCGATATGCAGCAGAGGATTGCTAATGTGATCAATATGCTGGACCTGCCGCGGGCGCAGGTGCTTGTCGAAGCAATTGTGGTTGAAGTGTCGGACAGGGCAGCGAAAGACCTCGGTGTGCAGTATATTCTTGCTGGTGGGGATAACAGCAGTATTCCGTTCACGATCGCCAACTATTCGAACACTGCACCCAATCTGCTCGCACTGGCGGGTGCCCTACAGTTACCAGATGACGATGATGATGACGATGACACCGATACCGCTGCCGAAGCATTCGGTGCCGCTGCAGTGGAGTCCCTGCTGGGGTTCAATGGATTTGGTCTCGGCATCGCCGGGGAAACAGACGGTGGTACTATATTCGGTGCTGTTTTAAACGCCGTGCAGCAGGACACTGGAAGCAATGTGCTGTCCACGCCGTCCATCATGACTATGGATAACGAGCCAGCCAAGTTCCTGTCTGGTCAGGAGATACCAATCTCGACGGGCGAGGCGCTAGGCAGTGCGAACATCAACCCGTTTCGTACGATTGAACGTAAGGATGTAGGCATCCAGTTAGAAGTGACGCCGCAGGTGAATGAGGGTGAAGAAATACGCCTGCATATTCGTCAGGAAATTTCATCTATCGCTGGCCCTGTTAGTTCGAGTTTTAGCGAACTCGTGACCAACAAGCGTGAAATTGAAACAACGGTGAGCATCAAAAACGGCGATATCGTCGTGCTTGGCGGTTTGGTTCAACAGGACGAAGTTACATCTGTTGAAAAAGTTCCGTTTCTTGGTGACATTCCACTTTTGGGCAGGCTTTTCAGGTCCGATAGTAAAAGTCAGACGAAGACCAATCTGATGATTTTCTTGCGCCCGACGATCGTCAGAAGTGCTGAAGACGCACAAGCGCTTACATCTCAGAAATTCGATTATATTAGTGCCCAGCGAGCGCTGGTGAACCCTGGCGGCCTGTCACTGGAGCAACTCATCGATGAGGTTGTAGGGCCAAAGGCAACCCAGGATCTTAATAACTAAGGAACGGCCTTGGACAACAAGCAGACACATATTCTGCGATACACGTTTGCTCGTGACTATGGTTTTGCCGTAGTGGAACATTCTTCTTCAGTTGCACTGATCGCCGTGCGCGAAGACGCAGATATGCGTATGCTTCCTGAAGTGCGCCGCGTTGTCGGTGTTCCGCTCACTTTGGAAACCAAGACCAAACCAGACTTTGATACTCTGTTGTCGGACTTGCACGCGGTAGAGGGCATTAACACTGAAATCAGTGATGAAATGCCTGCTGAAAGCCTGGACCGTGCGCTTGAAGGTATGCCCGCTGTGGCGGATTTGCTCGCCAGCGAGGATGACGCGCCCGTTATTCGTCTGATCAATAGTCTGATTGCTGAAGCCGTCAAAAATGCTGCGTCTGATGTTCATCTGGAGCCGTTTGAAAACAGGCTGTCTGTCAGGCTTCGCGTTGATGGTGTTCTGACAGAGATCGCCAGTCTGGCCGCTCGGATGACACCTTACATCGTTTCTCGCATCAAGGTGATGGCACGACTGGATATCGCTGAAAAGCGTATTCCACAGGATGGAAGGCTTTCGCTGAAGCTGGGAAACCGCGTCTTTGATGTGCGGGTTTCCACACTACCCGCCAGGCATGGTGAACGCGTGGTCTTGCGTTTGCTTGATGCGGCGCAAGCGCACTTCTCGCTCACTGATCTGGGTATGAAGCCCAAAACTCATGAAGGTCTTATGGATCTTTTGGCTGAGCCGAATGGGATTATTCTTGTGACCGGACCCACAGGCTCAGGCAAAACGACGACCCTCTATGCAGGCCTGGGCCTTCTCAATGATCAGAGTCGTAATATCATGACGGTTGAAGACCCGGTAGAGTATGCTCTCGACGGTGTTAGCCAGACGCAGGTGAATGCAAAGGTCGGCATGACGTTTGCCTCTGGCCTTAGAGCTATTCTGCGTCAGGATCCGGACGTTGTGATGGTCGGCGAGATACGAGACATGGAAACCGCTGAAATGGCAATTCAGGCCAGTCTTACGGGCCACCTTGTTCTCTCGACGGTGCATACCAACAGTGCCATTGCTGCCATCACACGCTTGCGGGACATGGGCGTGGAGCCGTTCCTTCTATCGTCCACCGTCAAAGGCATCATGGCACAACGCTTGGTGCGTAAGCTGTGTGAGCATTGCAAAGTTCCTGTGGATGAACCAGCAGTGCTTCTTCAGCAGATGGGCCTGCAACCGGGTCAGGCAGCAACACTTTATGAAGCGAAAGGGTGCTCGGCGTGTGGCGGCAAAGGTTATAGCGGCCGTATCGGTATATATGAACTGGTGAAAGTCGACAGTATCTTGCGCCGAATGATCCAGGAAGGCTCGTCCGAGCAGGACATGGAAGGTGTGGCTTTCAAAAACAACGATACTTTGTCGGACAGCGGACGCGCCCTGGTTCTGGAAGGTGTCACGACTATTGAAGAGGTGCTAAGGGTATCCCGGATCAAGGAGGCCTCCGGTGCAAGCCTTTGAATACAGTGCAATTGACCGGGACGGTAAAACCCGGCAGGGCACCATATCTGCCGAAGGCGCACAAGAGGCGCGCCGTACCCTGCTTTCGCGCCAGCTGTACGCGACAGAAATAAAGCCCACTGGCGCGCGCAAAGCGGGTTTGACATCCATGTTGCCAAATCTCTTTCAGCGAGAGGAGAAGATCTCGTCTAAGGATCTGGCGCTTGTCACTCGGCAGATGGCTACGATGATTGAAGCGGCATCTCCTGTCGAGGAGGTGCTCGGCGCGCTTGCGCAGCAGGCCCAAAAACCGGAAACCAGAGCGGTCCTGTCGCGTGTCAGGACCAACGTAATGGAAGGAATGCGCCTTTCCCGGGCAATGGAACAGGAAAAAGCAACTTTTGACACCCTGTATTGCTCCATGGTTGCCGCCGGAGAGGCTTCTGGCGCGCTGGGTGCAGTCCTCGCGAGGGTTGCTGAACATCGGGAAAAATCTGAAGAAACGCGCTCGAAAATACAATCAGCCCTGATCTACCCGGCTGTTTTGATGACAGTGGCCATCGGGGTCGTAACAGCTTTGATGGTTTTGGTTGTGCCTAAAGTTGTCGCTCAGTTCGATAGTTTTGGTAGTGAGTTGCCGGTGCTGACCCAGATTGTGGTCGCGGTTTCAGAGTTTCTGACAAATTATGGATTGTTGTTAGCGGTGGCTATTGCATTGCTGGTATTGGGCTTTTCGGTCGCAATGCGCCGAGACAGGTTTCGTTATGCCGTGCACGCCCGCATGCTTGCATTGCCGCTTGTTGGCCGCCTCATTCGCTCCGTAAACGCTGCCAGGTTTTCCAGAGCGTTTGGTACCCTGGTGCTTGGCGGCAGCCCGGCGCTGGAAGCATTGGTCGCCGCGAAGGAAACCATTCGCAACGATCCGATAAAAACGGCTGTCATTGATGCCATCTCAAGGGTTCGCGAAGGTGGAGGCGTTGCCAACAGTTTGCGACAGGTTGACGCCTTGCCGCCGATGTTGGGGTATATGGCTGCTGCAGGCGAGCGCAGTGGCCAGCTTGGAACCATGATGCATAAGGTGGCGGACTATCTGGAGAGTGAATTTGATGGTTTTACCAAGTCAGCCTTGAGCCTTCTGGAACCCATGATCGTAATTATGATGGGCGGACTTGTTGGCGCAATTGTCATGTCGATCATGTTGCCTATTCTGAGGCTGAACAGCCTTGTCCTGTCTTAAGGAGGAACCTTTGAAGCAAATGCTGGACAAATGTAAACAGTACCTGGTTGACGCGAGCCGTGATGATGCAGGTTTTTCGCTTATCGAGTTAATGGTTGTGATCGTCATCATGGGACTTTTGACGACCATTGTAGTCGTCAATGTGCTGCCAAGTCAGGATCGGGCTATGGTCGAAAAGGCACGAGCCGACGTTCGGTTGATTGAACAGGCGGTTGAGATGTATCGCCTGGATACACGGCGTTATCCATCTCTTGAGGAAGGCATTGAAATATTGGCTCAGGCCCCGCGAGGTAACGGCTTGCGTACGGAAAGTTATATCAAGTCGCTCCCGACCGATCCTTGGGGAAATCCTTATCAGTATCTCTATCCGGGAGAAAAGGGTGCTTTTGATGTGTTTTCATACGGTGCGGATGGTCGCACCGGCGGTGAAGGCCTGAATGCCGATATAGGTAATTGGGGAAGTGGACCTCAGTAAATGGGAGCGCGGTGTAACACAGCAGGGTTTTCGCTTGTTGAAGTGATGATGGTGGTCGCCATCATCGGCTTGATGACCGGTGCTGTAGTGCTTGCACTTCCTTCCCGGACAGACAATCTGACGACCGAACTTGCGCGCACTGAAAGGGCCCTCATAGCCCTCTCTCGCACCAGTGTTATGACGGGACGGATACTGGGTGTTCGTTTCGCTTCTGATGGCTTTGAGACCCTTGTTTTTTCCGATGACGGTTGGATGCAAAATGACGGCCTGCTGAAACACGATGCACGGCATTGGCCAGAACTTGATTTGTTGTCTCTCACAGTTGACGGCGTTGAAGCCGACATAGATAGCGGTGTTGCCGGGCCTCATCTCTGGTTTTTGCCAACTGGGGAATACCCCAGTTTTAATATCGTCCTTTCAGGTGGTAACGCCCGGGCGCACCTGAGCGCAAACGCGTCCGGGCCCATGAAGATTTCCGGCGATGAATAGAAGGTGGTATAAAACTCTTCAGAACGGTCAAGAGGGGTTTTCTCTCATAGAGCTTCTGGTTGCAGTTGCCATTTTGTCTATTGCAGCTGTTGCATTGCTGGAAAGCCAGACGCAGGCCATTAATGTAGCTGGAAACCTCGAAAAACGCAGTCTTGCTTCAATTGTTGCCGAAAACAGACTGACGCTTGCTCTTGGTCATGTCGAGCAACCGGTGCCTGGCGCACGCAGTGGTTCTGAACAGCAAATGGGTGTGGATTTTTTGTGGACAGAGACAGTCAGACCTGCACCCGGCAATGACCTCATGGTGATCGAGGTTGTAGTGACCCCGCCATCGAACCGCACGCAAGAACTGGCCCGACTGGTCGGTTTCAGGAAAGTGCTCTGAGATGAAGTTGCAGGCATTGCAAAACGAGCACGGTTTTTCACTGGTAGAAACACTTGTCGCCACTTTTATCTTCGCGCTTATTACGGCTGCGAGCGTTGCTCTTTTAACAGGGTATCAAGATGGCAGAATATCGCTAAAAGATGCAGACGAAAAACTAGCTAAACTAGAGATGTCGCGCGCTATTCTGCGCCGTGATTTTCTTGCTGCAGTTGTTCGGCCTGTTCGGGATGAGCTGGGGGGCGTTCTGCAGCCTTTCGAGGCTGGAGAACACATGCCCGATGGCATGCAGTTGCGCCTCGTTCGTGCCGGGCACATGGGAGCTAAAATTCACGGTAACCTGTCACAGGTGAAACGAATTGAATATCTGTTTCAGGACAGAAAATTGATCCGTCGGACCTATATCAGGTCCGATGTCACGCCGGGTGCCCGCTTTCAGGATCAGGTTCTTTTGACGGACCTGGAACAGGTTTCCTTTCGACTTGCTACAGATGGTATCTGGTCTGAAGAGTGGGGAACAATTGGTCGCACATCGTCGTTGCCGCAAATGGCTGAAATCAGGTTGCAGTTTGAAGGCGATCGTTACGCTACAATGGCATTTATCGTGGGAACCGGGGTATGAGGTGCTCTCGTTTCAGAAGCCTGTTGGCTGAACGAGGGGCGGCCCTCGTAACGGTGCTGTTGCTGGTTTCTATCATGGCCATTGGTGCCGTTGTGACATTTGAAGCATTGGGGTATTCCATTAAACGATCAGGTGCGTTGCGGACTTTCGATCAGGCACATCACTATGCGTGGGGCGGTGAGCAGCTCTCTGTTGCTGCGGCAGAACAGCTTTATTCGAACAAAGTTGTTCTGGATAGCCCGCGCGCGATCTCTTTTCCCATTGAGGGTGGGAGAATTGAGGGTCTGATCACCGATAAAAGCAATTGTTTCAACGTAAACAGCCTTGTAAGCAGCACGGAAAACGCTGGCTATTTGGCAAACCCTGTTCAGGGACAACATTACAACCGCCTGCTCCAGTCTCAGGGGTTTGCGCAGAGGCAAGCTGGTCAGTTAGTCGCAGCACTGACAGACTGGCTGGATAGCGATACACGGGCAAGTTCGCTGGGCGCTGAAGACTATGACTACGGTGTGCTTCAGGAACCATACAGAACAGCTAACGGACTGATGGCGGACCTATCGGAATTGCATTTGGTGAAAGGGTATGATCCTACAGTTTTCGAAGCCATAATACCTTTCTTGTGTGTTGATGATTCCACTTTGCCAGGTGCCCTGAATGTCAATACTTTGACCGTTCAACAGGCGCCGCTTTTGGTTGCGCTGATTGCTGGGGATTTCGGGCTTGGTCAGGCGATAGAGCTTATCCTCGCGCGCCCCGGGCCGGGTTATGATGATATCGCAGATTTCTGGCTTGAACCCGAGCTGGCAAACCGCAATATCGATCAGTCGATTCGGGAAAAAACGACGATACGGCCTCATCGGTTCGAAAGCAGAGTACGTGTTCGCTACTATGATGCAGTAAGCCATCTGACAGCAGAAATTCGCGTAGACGACTCTGGTGCAGCTCGAATTGTCCGTCATCATTTGGGAGTTTTACCGTGAGTGACTATCTTGTCATTGAGGTTGATGAAAGTGGTGCGCGCGCGGTTGCAGTCCATTTGGTTTCGGGTGGCGGCTGGGCTCAACTGGACCCTGAAAACCTTGCTGCGCGGAGTGATAAGAGAGCTATTTTTATTCTGGATGGGCGCGCAGTTTCGGTTCATGCGGTCGAAATACCTGATATTGAGGACAATAAAGCAACCAAGATTTTGCCGGCAATTATGGATGATAAAATTGCCACACATACAAATGATGTTCACTACGCTCTTGTCGGTGATAGAGACAAAGACTCCGGCATCAGACCGGTTGCTGCGGTCGATCGTCTGGTCATGAACAACGTTATGGAGTTGGCTGCGAGCCTGGGCATAACCCCTAATATTATTGTCCCGGATTTTTTGATTTTGCCAGTGCCAGCAGAAGCTTCTGTTTCAATTGTTTTAGATGATAGAAGCCTGGTTCGGTTGCCAGACCAGAGTGGCTTTGCCCTTGAGGCCGGAATAGTGTCACATGTGACAACCGGTGCGGTTACGGGCGAGTCTTGGCACGACTTGGTTGCTTCGGAATTACCGACACTTGGCAGCAACCTGATGCAGGGTCCATTTGCGCCGCACACAAGTTTGCTTGCAGGTCTGGTTTGGTGGCGCCGCAGCGCAATACTCGGATTGTTGGCGCTTGTCGTTCTGGCGGGGGGAACCCTCTATAGGGCTGGCGAAAACTACAGGCAGGTGGACACGTTATATGCGAATGCCGAAGAGGTTTTCCGCACCGCCCTGCCCGAAGAGCGACGCATTGTGAATATGGAAGCGCAGATGCGCCGGGCTCTTGTCGGCCAGCGGCAGCAAGGGGGTGGAGAGTTTTTCGTGTTGGCAGACGTCGCGATGCGTGCTGTTGAAGCAGGGGAGCGAACTCTGCTTGAGACTGTGCGCTATGACCGGGGGGAAGGCCTGCTGATTTTGGATGTGTCCTTTGCGTCTTTCGCCGAAAGTACGGACTTCAGGAATCGGATCGAAGAAGCCGGGATGATCGTTACCGAGGGTAGTAGCCGTCAAGAAGGTAACCGCGTCATCTCCGAAATTCGAGTAAGGAGATCGTAATGCTTAATTATTGGCAGTCTCTGACGGACAGGGAAAAAATGCTGGTTGGTATGGCGGCGACGTTAGCATTGTTAACAGTGTTCTATTTTGCGGTGATGAGGCCGCTGATCTCCTATCACCAAGACAGCGTGCGCGCATACACTGCTGCTGTCACGACTTATGAGAGTGTGCGTGGCTATGCTGCACAGCTGCTTGCAACGCAGAGACCTGAAAGCCCTCATGGACAGAGTGGCGAAAACAGGCAGTCCTTGAGAGTGGCCATTTCCAATGCTGCAAGGGCAAACGGTGTTTCTATCAGCCGGCTGCAACCATCTGAAGATGGTACTCTGACCATTTGGGCCGAAGGCATCGGTTCGGCGCAATTGTTCCGCTGGCTTCAAACGCTATCGGATCAACGGGGTGTTGGACCCGCCAACGTGCTGATCCAGAAATCGACATCTGATGAAACATTACGCGTACAGCTCCGTTTCGAGAGCGTTTCTTGATGATCAGTGTTTGGCGACTGCTGGCTTTTGGCCTGCTGACTTTCTTGGCCCTCTTCGTTGTATTATTGCCGATGAAAAGTGCTTTGCGATTCGTTGATGCGCCAGCAGCCCTTTCGTATGGCAATGTGGACGGCAGCATCTGGTCATCACAATTCGAGCAATCCAGCTGGTTGGGCAAGCCCTTGGGAACGGTTCGTTTCTCACCCGAGATAACTCCTCTTTTATGGGGGGAGCTGAGGGGAAGGGCCGATTTATCCGGTAGCAGATATCGTGGCTCGGTTTATCTGGTCTACAGTGATGTATTGATTCTGCAAAACCTAGCATTACAAGCGCCGGTAAGTGGTTCAGTTGGGCAGTTGCCAGTATCAGGAGACGTCAGTCTTCTTGATGCCCGGTTTGTTTTTGACGTGAATGGACGTTGCACAGAAGCGTCAGGAAGCCTCAGCACAAATGCGTTCGCGCCGTTTATCTCCGCTTTAGGAG
Source organism: uncultured Kordiimonas sp. (assembly GCA_947503625.1). Lineage (GTDB taxonomy): Bacteria > Pseudomonadota > Alphaproteobacteria > Sphingomonadales > Kordiimonadaceae > Kordiimonas. The sequence continues at coordinate 825,760 of CANNEK010000002.1, forward strand.
ATCGTCGTCAGGAACTTTCGGCGCTGGTCTTCTGTGAGGGCGGCGTTCCTGTGATTACCTTCAACCATGATACTGACTTGGCCACCATCGAAGCCATTGGACGGTTGACCGGTGGGTCGGAGGTCAGCTTTGATGTGACTTTGCGTTTTCTGCAACAGCCTGCTATGCCTGCACAACAGGCTGACTGGCTTTCCCGCTCTGGGTTCCAGGAGACTGGTGGGGTGTGGCGAAGCACAATGAAAGTTTCTCTATGATCGAATTTCCGGGGTCGGTAAAACGCGGATTGTTTGCCCTGATCGGCGCGCTGATACTTTCGGCTTGCGCGGGTACCCCGACTTCGACGCCGGTGGTATCAGAAACACGTGCACAACCTTCTCCAGCTTCTGCCTCATTGGGAACAGACGAGGTACTGTCGAGGCTTGGAACCATGCCGAGGCAGCAAATTCCAACCGGGGAGTGCGGGCTGTTTTTGTGGGTCAAGCAAGAGAATACGCCGTTGGTTTTTTTTCAACGCTCGGGCGGGCAGGCCTTTATGCACATTGACGGTGACGTGGCAGCACTTGTGAGAACCGGTGTGGAAGATCAGTTTGCGCTTCAGTTCCACCAACAGCAGATGTTTTCGTTTGCGGATATGACTGTCAAAGTATCCGTAACCCCGGAGCAGATCCGTAGTCTCCAGCAAGGGTTGAAGTTGCCAACAGGAAGTATTTCAGTGTCTACCAAAGATGGCTGGTCTGCTGCCCTGCCAGTTGCAGGCATTATTGGGTGTCAGTAGCGCTGTTATCGCTATTTTGAACAACTCTTTGATTTGTTTCAGTTTCTTTAAATATTTGTGACTTGGTCGTTCGGTGGTTGACGCTTTTTTGCCTGGCGGTATGATCCTCTTGTTTTCAATAAGCATCAACTAATCGCCGCAGGTTTTCTGCGGCTTTTTTTTGCTTAGTTGGCAAGCTTGACAGCGGAAGCCCGCTATGAGGTAATGCCTTCCATTAATGTGCTACAGGTCGATTTCTTGAACTTGTACGTTCTCGGGGGAGGATTAGGGTGAAAAACCATTTATTTGTAACAGCGTTTGCAGCGATTTGCGTTTATGGAGCGCCAGTCTCTGCGCAATCAGAAGACACGCATTTATACTGGGGTGACACACACCTGCATACGTCATACTCATTCGATGCGTTTATGAACGGCAACAAGAGCGCTGATCCCGATACAGCTTACAGATGGGCAAAAGGCCAGCCGGTTATCCACCCCTACAATCGTGCACGTGTCCAGCTTGATCGTCCGCTTGATTTTCTGGTTGTTGCCGACCATGCCGAATTGATGGGCGTTATTCGGTCCATTAATTTTGAGCAGGCAGAACTGCCAGAAGTGGGTTTGTGGCACAGCATAAAGCGCTGGTTTTCAATCCGTGTTCTCAACAGTAAACTTGAGGATGGTACAGCAGGAGAAGTATTCCTGGACCTGTTACCTACCGCATCGGAAAACCCTGGCGGTGATCCTGTTGCGGACCCGAAAAATGTGCTGGCCACCGGCGCGTTTGGCAATACAGAGGCAATGGAGAAAATTGCATGGAACGAGATTGTCGACGCGGCAGAAAGGCATAACAAACCGGGTGAGTTCACCAGTTTTGTCGGCTGGGAATGGAGCTCCATTCCAACCGGGGCGAATTTGCACCGTGTTGTGATGTCACCGGATGGGGGCGATGTTGCAAAGCAGTATCTTCCATACGGGTCGGACGATAGCCAGTATCCGGAAGACCTTTGGTCCTGGTTGGGTGAAACATCGGAGCGCACCGGCGCCCGGTTTGTGGCCATCCCTCACAATTCCAATATTTCAAAAGGCTATATGTTCAGGGACACGACGCTGAAGGGCCAGCCGATGACGTCTGTCTATGCAAGCAACCGAATGCACTGGGAACCGGTCGCGGAAATTACCCAGATCAAAGGCGATAGTGAAACACACCCAAGTCTTTCTCCGGATGATGAATTTGCAGATTTTGAAGGATATGAATTCTACATCCAGAAGACCGATGCCGGGTATGAGTATTCGCCGGGCAAGGGTGATTTTGTGCGGTCAGCTTTAAAAACCGGAATGGAAGTTGAAGCAAAGATCGGCGTAAACCCTTTCAAGTTTGGCGTGATCGGGTCGACCGACAGCCATAGTGGCCTGGCAAGTGCAGATGAGGATAATTTCTGGGGTAAAATGGCCCGCGACAGTACGCCTGAGACCAAAAGAAATTTTGGTATTGGCCGGCGGAGAGTTACGGGTTGGAATATGGCGGCTCAGGGTTTGGCGGCTGTTTGGGCGGAAGGAAACTCCAGAGAAGCGATTTTCGCTGCGTTCAAGCGCCGAGAGGTATACGGCACCACAGGTCCGCGCATGCAGGTTCGCTTTTTCGCGGGTTGGGACTTTTCAGAGCTGCAAGACGATTTTACCAATCTGGCACAGATAGGTTACCGCAAAGGTGTGCCAATGGGCGGCGATCTGGTGCGCGCGAATGCAGAAGATGCTTCGCCTAAATTTCTTATTCAGGCCGTCAAGGACCCCGTTGGGGTGAACCTCGACCGCTTGCAAGTCGTAAAAGGGTGGATTGGCGCAGATGGAGACTCTTACGAACGCGTCTTTAATGTGGCCTGGTCTGCTGACCGCGAGATTGATGCTGCGGGTAATCTAACTCCCATGGAAGATACAGTTGATCGCCTGACTGGCGTCCTTACAGAGGATAACGGTGCACCGGAATTACTCGCGGTTTGGGAGGACCCCACTTTCAACCCGGACGAGCGAGCATTCTATTATGTTCGTGTGTTGCAGGTGCCCACCGCGCGCCACTCGCTTCTGGATGCAATTGCATTGCAGACCGAACCGCCAGAAGAAGGGCCGGCAGTTCAGCAGGAACGCGCTTACACATCGCCAATTTGGTATACACCTTAAGCAAATTTGTTATACAAGGTCATGGTGTCCAACGGTGGGGTGAGCGGGCGATATGTCTTCAGTTTTTCGGCAACCATTTGTGCAGTTTCTGATTAGCGGCGCGGCCTTGTTTCTCGCCCTTTCCTGGTTTGGTGGAGAAAACGAGCTGGACGACCAATATCAGATTGTGGTGGATGACAGAGCCCTGTTGACCTACCTGCAGTTTCAGGACAAGGCATTCGATCAGGCGCAGGCAACGCAGATACTGACATCTTTAAACCCTGAAGCCCGGTCCCGGTTAATTGAAGAATATGTGCGCGACGAGATCATGGTGCGTGAAGCGATAAGCATGGGGCTTGATCAGAACGACGACGTTATTCGCCAACGACTTGTTCAGAAAATTGATTTTATCTTCCAGGGATTTGTAGACGAAAGCACAGAACCAAACCAGGCTGAGCTTCAGGCTTTCTTCGAGCAAAATCAGGATCGCTACCGTGCACCGGCGCAGGCAACCTTTACGCATATTTTTTTCAATGTTCGGGATAGAGAACGCGATGCTGCCAAGGCCATGGCGACCGGGTTATTGTCCGAACTGAAAAGCAAAAACGCCCCTTTTGAAGCTGCCGGTGAGTACGGCGACCGTTTTTTCTTTCTGCGCAATTACGTTGATCGCTCTGAAAAACTGATCGAGGATCATTTTGGCCCGGAAATGACGGAACAGATATTTGCTTTACCGCCTGGCGATACATGGGCCGGGCCTTTTTCTTCCCGTTACGGCGAACATCTTGTCCTTCTCAGGAATCGTTCTGCCGCCAGAGATCTCGGTTTTGAAGAGGTTGCTCGGCAGGTCGCTGAGGACTTCATGATCGAGAAGCGTAACGAAGCGCGGGTTAATGCCTATGAAGAACGCGCGAAAAAATATCGCGTCAATGTTCCGGGTGTGTCGGCAAAATGAGACGCATTTTCCTTGTGTTGACAGGCCTTTTATTTCTGACGACTTTGCCGTCTCATGCTCATGAAGGCAGGCCTGTCCATATCGAGGTGAGCGAGACAGTTGCAGGCGAGTTTCAACTGCGTTGGAAAATCCCACCTGTTTTGCGTGGTAGCGAAATTCCCACAATCAGGCTCTCGGGTACATTTTGCTCGTCCGTTGCCGAGAGAGCTCCGTCTCTTGTTGGATCGGCGTTGTACCGTTGTAGCGATGAGCGGCGCCCGGATTCCGTAGCGCTTACTTTCCCGGGTTTCAACCCCGCGTTATCAACGCTTGTCATACTCACGTTGGCTGACGGAGAGAGCCATACCCTGCTTTCCGGACCGGAACAGACCATAATAGGCTTGCCGGGCCCACAGAGTTTTGCAGATACAGCTGCGCAATATACCTACGCCGGATTTGATCATATTCTCGAAGGTTTTGATCATCTGTTGTTTGTATTTTGCCTCATTTTGCTGGTTGGTAGTCCTGGCAGAATACTCTGGGCTGTTACCGGGTTCACCATTGGACATTCCATCACTCTCGGACTGACAGCTCTTTATGAGCTTTCGTTGCCACCAACCTTCATCGAGCCGCTGATTGTGCTCAGTATTGTTATGCTGGCTGCCGAAAAACTGACCGCCCAGAGCACACCGGATGCCCGGCCAACGCTGGCGGCACGCTATCCGGCAATCATTGCTTCCGGTTTTGGGTTGCTGCACGGCTTTGGGTTTGGTGGGGCCCTGGCGGAAATTGGCTTGCCATATAGTTACAAGATAACCGCTTTGGCTTTCTTCAATATCGGTGTTGAACTGGGTCAGGTCGCTTTCATTCTGGCGGTGTTGATGCTCGCCAAGCTCCTTCAATTAACCAAGCATATCATGCCCGGTTTGCCCGGCCCCGCTCAGATGGCAAACTGGATGATATATCCAGCTGGCCTGGTGGCGGGATACTGGAGTGTTGAGCGGATTGCTGGTATCTGGATTTGACACTCATGACGAAATGGTGAGCCGGCCGACCTTTACATGCGCGCCCGGCCAACGCTATGGTCGCTGCGGGTTACAATTCAATTGAAAGGCTGGGGTTGTGAAAACAAAGATAATGGTACCTTTGGTGGCTGCACTGTTGGCAGGCTGCTCTCCACAGGCGAATAATCAAACCGAAGTTGCAGAAGATGTAACGGTTGCGGCCGTTTCTCATGTGCCGACGGGTTGGGCAGCGAAAACACTGCCGGAAATCGCAGCGGCATTGCAAAGCGGCGAGGTAAGTTCAGAGGAACTGGTCAGCGCCTACATTGAACGGATCAATCAGGTAGATCGGGCCGGGCCAACCCTGCAAAGTGTATTAGCGGTGAATCCGGATGCAATTTCGCTAGCAAAAGAGCTGGACCGGAAACGTGCTTCCGGTGAAATTGTGGGTCCCCTGCATGGTGTCCCCGTCATTTTGAAAGACAACATCGAGTCCGCTGACAATATGGCAACAACAGCCGGCGCTCTTGCTTTGAAAGATAATGTAACCGGCCGCGATTCACCTTTGGTGGCGGGGTTGCGTTCAGCAGGAGCTATTATTCTCGGTAAAGCCAATCTCAGCCAGTGGGCAAACTTCCGATCAAACGATTCCATGAGTGGCTGGACAGCTCTTGGCGGACAGGTTCGCAATCCTCATCAGCTGGACAGAAACCCATGTGGCTCCAGTTCGGGCTCAGGCGCGGCGATGGCTGCATCGTTAGCGGCGGGTACTGTAGGAACGGAAACCAATGGGTCGATTATTTGTCCGTCTACAGTGAACGGCGTCGTTGGTTTCAAGCCCACGGTTGGTCTTGTTTCCCAGCAATATATTATTCCTATTTCCTCGTCTCAGGACACAGCCGGCCCCATGACCAAGTCGGTCCGCGGGGCCGCCATGATGCTGAACGCGATGGCGACAGGCGCGGGCAAAACAGATTATGTTGCGGCGCTTGATGCCGGAATTCTGGAAGGCAAGCGCGTTGGTGTTCTGAGATTTGCGGAAGGGTCTAACGCGGATATCGTCGCACTGTTCAATGCGGCAGTGGCTGAACTGGAAGCCGCGGGCGCAACCGTTGTGGAAATTGCTGACAATCCAGTGACGGCTGATGATTTCGGCAGTAACTCGCGACAGGTTCTCTATCATGAATTTAAAGCGACGTTGAACGAATATCTGGCGAGTACGCCTGATACCGTGAAAACCAGAACCCTGTCTGATTTGATTGCTTTCAATTTAGACAACGCGGACGTGGAACTGGCATTATACGATCAGAGCATTTTTGATATCTCCGCTCCTTTGCCGGGTCTCGATGACCCGGCCTATATTGAGGCGCGGGATATGGTTCAGTCCGCGACGCGCGAGAATGGCATTGATGCTATGTTATCGGCGAATAACGTTGACATTCTGGTGGCGCCTTCCGGTCCTGTGCCGGGCCGGATTGACCCAATAAACGGTGACGTTTGGCCATCGTTCCCCGGTGCCGGGTGGATCGCCGCAATTGCCGGATATCCTCACATTTCAGTTCCAATGGGCACTGTGCATGGTATGCCGGTCAGTTTCTCTTTTATGGGGGCCAGGGGCGAAGATGTCAAAGTGATGTCTTACGGTTATGCCTATGAACAACGTACAAACCTGCGGGCAGAACCTCAGTACCTGCCCACAGCGGAAGCCAGAGATGAGATAGCCGGCCCCATGAAGGGTGTGCTGAATCAATAGCTTTAAGACTACGGAGTGCGCTGCTGATCCCGCGGCGCACTCATATCGACGTATTCAATGTCGCTTTCTAGGCGCTGGCGAATGGTGACTAATGCGGTCTTGCCATCTTGAGAGAAAGCGATGGCGGGATCAGCTGTCGGGACATAACCATTCACAACGGCGTTCGTTACGACGGAAAAATCATCCAGATTCAGTGTGCGAAGCGAGCCGGTTGCCCGATCAAAATAGTGCAGCTTCCCGTCGCGGATCATCCAGTTTCCCCAGTCTGAAAAGCTTATACCATCCAGCACCTTCTCGAGACCCTGATCATTTGGCGATAGCCGCCAAACCCCCGCGATATTAGGCCGCGTATGATACAAAGTGCCGTCTGAAAGCAGGTGTCCAAACGTGCCGCCAGAGTTGGTCAGCTGTGTTTCCGCGCGCGCTGCCAGATTATACTCCCAAAGCTCCAGTCGACCATCTGTCTCCCTGGCATAAATGAGGGATTGCCCCTTGTTTGCCCAGGTTGGGGCATAGCGATTTGTACCATCTTCAGCACCAACAGCACGCAGGTTGTTGCCATTTTCATCCATGACATACACCTGCGATACCGTTGATGGCCTTGCATCAAATGCAATCATTTTGCCATCAGGGGAGACTTGGGGGTGCGCAGTGAAACCTGACCGAAAGTCGGTCAATCGTCGTTCGGCATTGCCCCTTATATCTGCATCCCATATTTCGAAAAAGCCGGATCGGTTCGACGAAAACACCAGCCGATCACTTGCCGGATTAATAGCGGGGTGTAATAGTTCTGCATTGAACTGAAGCAATGGGTCCGGCTCACTTATTCCATCGAGCTTTATCGCATACAGCGCTACAGCGCGTTGGATTGCCTCAAACGCCAGTTTTTGGCCTTGCCCGGACATGGTTGGGTTCATGATACCCGTTTGGGAAATGGGCAGCCTATGCAGGTCCGAGCCGTCCGGGTTTGCTGACCAGATGCCGTAACGACCATCCCGGTTGCTGGCGAACAGTGCCCGCCCGTCGGCAACAGTGATACCCATTATGTTGCGTCCATCATTTGTGACGCGCGTTTCTCTGCCCGTCCCGATATCCAGTTTATAGACATCCTGCATGGCTTCCGAAATCGACCGGGCAAAAAAGAGAGATTTGTTGTCGGCGGAAAATACAGGGTCATAATCACCCCAAATACCTTCGGATGGTCGTGAAACGGTGCGCCGCTCACCTGTTTTGATATCAAGAAGTATAATAGCATGTTCTTCAGTGGCTGTCGGTCTGGCGCTAAAAGCGACAGAGAGGCCATTCGGCGCAACGGCCAAATCAGGGTAGCTGTTCCCTGCACAGTTTCCCGCGAACCTTTCCGCACCATCGATAAGAAACACGAGAATTATGGAACAGGTATCCTGTTGTTTGCGCATAAAGGCGATGGCTCTATCGTCCGGCAGTATAGCGGGGGCATAATTGTCTGATTGATTGGTCAGCTGCCGATCAGTTGTACCTCGCCCCAAACCGTGCAGGAATATCTGATGCTGGCTCGTGTCGGTAATTTGAGAGTAAACCAAAAAATTGCCGTCATGAGATATGGCTGGATCCCGGTCCCGTTGGCGACTTGCCGTTGCTGGTGTTGAGACAAGAAAACCGGTGTTTTCCCGCGCAGTTTCTGCGTCACCGAAAATATAAGTGGCAACCGCAACAGCGACGGCAACACACAGTGCAACAATAGCCGGGCGCTTTACTGAGCTGCTGTGATGCTTCTCTGCCACGGAAACAGCGGCGACCAGACGATAACCCTTTTTCCTGATTGTCTCAATGTGTGATGGTTCAGAGTTTCCTTCATCAAGCAGTTTGCGCAGTTTTGAAATTGCCTGAGACAAGCTTTCGTCCGTCACGGATAAGCCAGCCCAAACAGTCGCCAGAATGGTGTCCTTTGAAACCAGCTCATGGGGTGTTTCAGCGAGTAGAACCAGCAAGCGCATCAATCGCGGTTCGAGGGCATGGGTTTGGCTTTTTTTTGAAATCCGGTTGAGTTCTGGTTCAATAAGCCACGTGTCAATTTTAAAAGAAGTTTGCATCTTCTCTCTCTACCCCAAGGTTGCAGCAAGACCAAAACCTTCAGGAAATCTTCAGAAAAGTTTCAGCAGTTTTTCAAGCCCCGGAATGCGGGAAGTGTCATCTCCTTATCCACCCCATGATAGAGGAAGGACAGTGATATGAAACGATTTAGCCTTTTGAAGCTGGTCTGCATCACCCTGAGCACAGCTTTGGCGAGTTTGCTGGGTGCTCACGCGGCAGCATCTGAAGAAGAGCCGGGAGTATATGGAGATACGGAAACATATTTCGGTATAACCGTGCGGGACCCATACAGGTGGATGGAAGATTTTCAGTCCGAAGAGGTGATCCGCTGGTCAGGGGAGCAAACACGCAGAACATCCGATTTTGTCGCAAGCCCAGAACTGGAGGCGATGAGAGAACGTATTTTTGAATTGTCAAACTTTGACCTCAGGTACGCAGCAAAAATCAGAGGTGACCGGCTTTTTTTCCTCAAGCGCCCGAAAGGAGGACGCCCCGCTGAACTGTGGTTCAGGCAAGCGGAAAGTCAGTTGCTTGTTCTAAGCTCGGACAACGTGCCAGATGATACCATGGAGCAAAGCTATATCGGTGGCCGTAATTTTGGCGCCACCTTCTGGCCGGACCGTACTGGAAACATGGTGGCATATGGCTACAATGATGGTGCGTCTCGGGGCTTCAAAATTCGAGTGATCGAAACACGGACGGGCCTGCACCTTGAAGACGTTATTTCCGAGGTTGGGTATGGCCTGTTGTCGCTGGTGTGGGACGCAGAAGGTCGAGGTTTTTACTATGCCCGAGCCAAATCGGTTCCGGTAGAGGACGAAAGTGGTGAGCGAATCCAGCCGTTGGGCGTTTTTTATCACCTCCTTGGTTCCAGCCAGCAAGAAGACAGGGCGATTGTTGCACGTGGAGATGAACGCCTGGTTCATACACCTTATGTCTCGGTGAGCGGCCAGTATCTGATCGTTGCGGAACGTGAAGGATTGAAGCAGGAAAACAGATATCTGGTTTACAACACTGAACGATTGCAACAGGCCCCGGTTGAACTGTTCGCCGGTTTGGAAAGCATGTTCAGGTTTTTGGGTGACGAAGGAAACCGACTCTATTTTCAAACCTACCACAACGCTCCCAATGGGCGGGTCATTTACGTTGAGCTGAATGATCCGGAAACGCTTGTTGAAGTGGTGGCGGAAACCGACCGATCCATGCTTGTGGGTAGCAGTGTCGGCGGTGATATCATCGGGTATGCAGATGGTCATTTTCTTGTCGGATTTTTGCAGGATGGCGTGCCAGAGGTGGCTGTCTATAATTCGGTTGGCGTGTTTCTCTATACGCTTGATTTGCCCGAAGGCAAGACGATCTGGGGGGGTGTGCAGGGCGTAGCAAACGAGCCTATTGTGTCGATATCAGCGCTTAGTGCTCTGGCACCATCCGAAATCAGCACTGTCGACGTCCGCTCAGGTACCATAACCAAAGTTTTCGAGACACCTGTATCAGTTAAGCAGGACGACTTTGTTATCGAAAGGGTCTTGTACCCCAGTTTTGATGGCACGCGTGTGCCGATGTATGTTGCTCGCCACAAAAGAACATCACTTAATGGCAATAATCCAGCGTTTATATACGGTTACGGGATGCACGGCTGGGTCAGTTTCCTGTTTTACCAGCCGCATATTGTGCACTGGCTGGAGATGGGTGGTGTTTATGCCATGCCTGCTATCCGGGGCGGCGGCGAGTACGGGGCTGATTGGCATCAGGCAGGCATCCGGGCCAACAGGCAAAATGCGGTTGATGACTTTGTCGCTGCGGGTCAGTGGCTGATCGACAAAGGCTACACGAATAACAGGAAACTAGCCGCCAATGGTTCCAGTGCGAGCGGGCCGCTTGGAGGCATTGCCGCCGTGCGGTATAGCCATGTGTTTGCGGCAAGCACGGTCGACTATCCCGTTGCTGATATGGTGCGCGCACCTTTGTTTGGAAATGGCGCTCTGATGATTGAGGAATATGGTTCGCTAGAGGTTGAAGCCGAGGCAAAATCGATTATTCATCAGTCGCCTTATCATCAGGCGCAGTCACCTGCATGCCGTGTGCCGACACTCGTGATGGTCGGCGACAAGGACAAGGTGGTTTTACCGTTTCATGGGCTAAAGTTTGCTGCGGTCATGCAGGATATGCAAACCTGTGACCAACCAATTCTATTTCGCCTGATGCCGGACACAGGCCATAACTATGGCAACAGTCCGGAAGGCATCGCAGAAAACACGGCGATCCAGCTGATGTTTTTAAAGCGCGTATTGGATTTCTAGTCCAGAGGCATCAAGAGGCCGGGCCTTGCCCGGCCTCATATCGATATTTATCAAGTGCGCCTTACAGCGGTTGGCATGTTGGCTTTGGCAGCCAGGTCCAGTGCGCTGAACATAGGCTGGAATGCCGGGCGTTTTATGTAGTTTCCATCACCTTTGTTTGCCATCAACTCACCATCTTTGTATCGAAGTACGCCGCCACTGATCGTGTGGGAGGGAAGTCCCGTAACCTCCATGCCTTCAAAGATATTGAAGTCGATATTCTGTTTGTGGGTTTTGGCAGATATGACTTTGCTGGCAGACGGGTCCCAGACCACGATGTCCGCATCAGCGCCTACCGCAATCCGACCCTTTTGAGGATATATGTTGAATATCTGGGCGGTATTTGTGCTGGTCACAGCAACAAATTCCTCCTTTGTCAGTCGTCCCGTCGAAACGCCATGGGTCCAAAGCACAGCGAGCCGGTCTTCAACGCCTGCCGTTCCATTGGGGATCAGGGTAAAGTCATCGTGTCCCGCTGCTTTCTGGTCTGCGCAAAAACAACAATGGTCTGTGGCGGTGGTCTGCAAACTACCGGACTGCAGGCCTTTCCATAGTGCGTCCTGATGCAGTTTTTCCCGGAAGGGAGGCGACATCACATGTGCGGCGGCAAAGTCAAAATCTTCGTGCCTGTATACGCTATCGTCGATCAGCAAATGTCCGGCCAAAGCCTCTCCGAACACACGTTGTCCTGCAAGGCGCGCGCGGATGATTTCATCCAGTCCGTCTTTGGTGGACACATGCACCAGATACAGTGGCACACCAATCACTTCTGCCAGCCGGATGGCGCGGTTTGCGGCTTCGCCTTCCGCAGCGGGTGGCCTGGATAGCGGATGGGCTTCCGGGCCAGTGATACCCATTTCGAGCAGTTTTTTCTGAAGCTGGAATACCAACTCACCATTTTCCGCGTGTGCCGTGACAATGGCACCAAGCTCAACAGCTCGGGTAAAGCTGTTATAGAGAACCTCATCCTCTGCCATGATCGCGCCTTTATATGCCATAAAGTGCTTGAAACTGTTTACACCTTCGTCTCGTACCAGCGTGCCCATGTCGGCATGCACGCATTCGTCCCACCAGGTAACGGCCACATGAAAGCTGTAGTCTGCACAGGATTTTTCAGCCCAGCCGCGCCAGGTTCGGTATGCATCCATCAAGGGTTGTTCCGGGTCAGGAATAACAAAGTCGATGATCATTGTCGTGCCCCCGGCGAGAGCCGCGGCGGTCCCGGTGTAGAAGTCTTCGCTGGCAACGGTACCCATGAACGGGAGTTGCATATGAGTATGCGGGTCAATGCCGCCGGGCATAACATACTGCCCACTGGCATCAATCACCGTAGCGCCGGTCGGTGTTTCAAGATCTTCCCGAACAGCGACAATAATGCCGTCTGCGACCAATACATCTGCACGCTTGCTGCCGTCTGCATTAACGATCACGCCCCCTTTAATCAGCAGTGACATCGGCGGTTCCTCCTTCGCTATTTCGAGCCATCAGCCAGTAAAGAATACCAGCGATTAGCAATCCAACAAACCAAGCATAGCTGTATAGTGTATCAAAAATGGGCGCTACGTCGCTAACGATCCCTGCTGCATGTAAAAAGCCGGGCAGGTTGGGAACAATTCCCACAACCAATGCAACCAGGCCTGCAGATCGCCACCTCGGGTATTGCCCGTCATGTTTGAACAGGCTTTCGTGATCGAGCACCCTGCGTCGGATCAGGAAGTAGTCCACGATCAGAATACCCGCTATGGGGCCCAGCAAGGCCGAGTAGCCGACAAGCCATACGAACAGATAATCACCGGCCGTGGCCAGCAGTTTCCAGGGGAAAATGGCGATACCGATACCGGCGGTTATGTATCCGCCCATTGTGAAATCAATTTTGCTTGGGCTCAGATTGGAAAATCCATAAGCTGGTGCAACCGTATTTGCCGCCAGATTGGTCGTGAGTGTCGCAATCACCAATGCGGCGAGGGCAACAATCACCCCCATACCGCCCATGCGGCCCGCAAGTGCGACCGGGTCCCATATCGCTTCCCCGTAGATGGTTACGGTCGCGGAGGTCACCGCCACGCTGATGAAGGCAAACAGGGCCATGGGTAGCGGCAGACCAATCGCCTGACCGATGATCTGGTCACGCTGTGATTTTGCAAACCGGGTAAAGTCCGGAATATTTAGGGCCATAGTGGCCCAAAAGCCAACCATGGCGGTCAATCCGGCAATGAAAATGCTCCAGAACTGGCCTTCCTTCGCACCACCTTCGACAAATTGTGATGGAGTTGCAAGCATCTCGCCAAAACCCCCGGCGGCGTTATACGCCCACGCCAGAAGCATCAGGCCTGCCAGTATCAGGAAAGGCGCTGCGTATGTTTCCAGCCATCGAATGCTTTCCGTACCATTCCTGATAAAATACAGATGCATGGCCCAGAAGCTGATGAAACAGACAAACTGGCCAATGTCGATGCCAAGAAATGGCAGAGCAGACCCAACAATGGCGTTATCCAACAGGGCGTTGATGATCACATAAATCGCGGATCCTCCAACCCATGTATTGATACCAAACCAGCCGCATGCCACCAGCCCGCGGGCAACGGCGGGAATGCGCGCGCCTTTTGTGCCGAAAGCCGATCGCAACAAAACCGGGAAGGGTATGCCGTGAGCGGCGCCTGCATATCCAATCAGGATCATTGGCACAAGCACAATAATGTTGCCCAGCAGAACAGTGGTAACAGCCTGCCACCAGTTCATGCCCTCCGAAACAAGGCCGCCGGCAAGCATGTATGTTGGCACACAAACCACCATGGCGACCCAAAGGGCTGCATAGGATTTCCAGTCCCATGTGCGTGTCGCTTCTGTGGTGGGGGCTAGGTCCCTGTTCCACAGGTCTGCATCAAACTTGGTCATGGTTTTTCAATCTATTCTCCGTCAACAAGCCTGCCATAGGTGCTGGGACGACGATCCCGGAAAAATTGCCAGTTGTTTCGAACGGCTTGCACCATGCCCATATCCATATCGTGGATGATTAACTCGTCTTTATCCCGGCTGGCTTCGGCTTCGATTTGGCCTCGAGGGTTGGCAAAGTAGCTTTGACCGTAGAATTCGCCGATATCCCACGGACCTTCGTGTCCTACCCGGTTGATGGCACCAATCCAGCATCCGTTGGCAGCAGCAGAGGCCGGTTGCTCGAGTTTCCAAAGATACTCTGACAGGCCCGCCACGGTTGCCGACGGGTTCACGATGTACTCGGCACCGTTTAGCGCCAGCGCCCGCCAGCCCTCCGGGAAGTGACGATCATAACAGATATAAACGCCCAGCTTGCAATATTGGGTTTCAAACACGGGCCAACCCGATGATCCAGGTTTGAAAAAGAACTTTTCCCAGAAACCGGCAACCTGCGGGATATGGGTTTTCCGGTATTTGCCCAGATAGCTGCCATCGGCATCAATCACGGCAGCAGTATTATAGTAAACGCCGGTCACGTCATCCCGTTCGTATATCGGCACAACAATGACCATTTTGTATTTTTTCGCATACTCCTGCATCAGTGTTGTGGTTGGGCCGCCGGGAATGGGTTCGGCACTTTCGTACCATTTGGCATCCTGGCTTGGACAGAAGTAGGGTTGAGTAAACACTTCCTGAAAGCATAAAACCTGTACGCCTTTTTCGCCCGCCTCTTCAATCATGGGGATATGAGCTTCGATCATCGCCTTGCGGATTGTTTCCGGGTCATTGTCGGTTGACGACTTAAGGGCCATCTGGATCAGCCCGCCACGCAACATGGAATTCGAGTTCATTGTCATAAAAGTCCCTTTCTAGCCCATGCTCGGGAATGTGAATTCGGCGCCAGCCCGGATACCTGTTGGCCAGCGTGAGGTGATTGTTTTTAACCGTGTGTAAAAATGGATGGCTTCAGGGCCATAAATGCCATGCGCCCCGAAGATCGATCGCTTCCAGCCGCCAAAGCTGTGGTACGCTACCGGAACCGGGATAGGTACATTCACACCCACCATACCTACCTGAATACGGTTTGCAAAATCGCGGGCAGCGTCGCCGTCGCGCGTAAACAGGGCAGTTCCGTTGCCGTACTCATGGTCGTTGATCAGGCTTACGGCCTGATCATAGCTATCGGCGCGTAGCACGCTCAGTACAGGGCCGAATATTTCTTCGCGGTAGACAGTCATGTCCGGGGTAATATCGTCCAGAAGTGTGCCGCCAAGCCAGTAACCGTCTTCATAGCCTTGCAGTTGATAACCCCGGCCATCCACGACCACTTTTGCGCCTTCCTGTTCACCCTTGGCGATCAGGCTTTCAATGTGGGTTTGGGCTGCACGCGTGATCACAGGCCCCATTTCAGCATCCGGGTCGGTGGATGGTCCAATTTTCAGGGCCCGGACTTGTGGGGCCAGTTTTTCAACGAGTTTGTCCGCGGTTTCCGTACCCACCGGCACGGCGACACTGACAGCCATGCATCGTTCGCCTGCCGAACCAAAGCCCGCCCCCATAAGAGCATCCGCTGCCTGATCCAGATCGGCATCAGGCAAGATCACCATATGGTTTTTGGCACCACCAAGGGCTTGTACACGTTTCCCCGAAGCTGTGCCGCGCGCATAAATATATTCAGCCACAGGTGTGGAACCTACGAAGCTGACAGCTTGAATATCCCGGTGGTCAAGCAGTGCGTCTACCGCGGTTTTGTCACCGTGTACGACATTTAGAACACCGTCAGGCAAACCTGCCGCCGCGAAAAGATCGTGCACCAGATTGGCACTTGAGGGGTCACGCTCTGATGGCTTGAGAACAAAAGTGTTGCCACATGCAATCGCCATGGGAATCATCCACAAGGGCACCATCGCGGGGAAATTAAATGGCGTAACTCCTGCGACCACACCGAGCGGCTGCCGGTCTGAAAAGCAATCGATACCCGGCCCAACATCGCGGCTGAAGTCGCCCTTCAGCAGCTCTGGTATTCCGCAGGCATATTCTACAACTTCAAGTGCGCGGGTAACTTCTCCCAGCGCGTCATCATGTGTTTTACCGTGTTCGGCGGAAATGGTTCGGGCAACCTCGTCAGCGCGCGCCTCCAGTATATCCCGAAGGCGAAACATAACCCGCGCCCTTTTTGCAGGCGGCGTTGAGGCCCAGCTTTCAAAAGCGCTTTTGGCGTTGGTAACCGCAGTGGTAACATCCTCTGCGCTGGCCAGCGTTACGTCGGCAACCTGTTCGCCGGTTGCCGGATTAAAAACCGGCGATACTAATGACCCCGATCCTGTTGTCGGTTTTCCGCCAATGATGTGTGTGATGTGTTTCATGGCGGCTCTCAATCCAGTGACTTGATGATATCGCGGAGCGTATCGAAGGCGAAATCGATGTGTGATTTTTCGATGATGAGGGGTGGTGACAGCGCGATCGTGTCGCCGGTTGTTCGTATCAGCAGGCCGCGATCATACGCTTGCAGGAAAGCATTGAATGCGCGCTTTGTTGGTTTGCCGGGTATGCTTTCCAACTCAATACCTGCGATCAGCCCCAGGTTCCGCAGGTCAATGACGTGTGGCAGCCCCTTAAGGCTGTGAACGGCATCTTCCCAATATTGCCCCATTTCCGTACCGCGGGTTAGCAAACCATCTTCTTCGTATGTATCAAGGGTGCCAAGAGCTGCCGCGCAAGCCATGGGATTGCCTGAAAAGGTATAACCATGGAAAAACTCCACCATATTTTCGGGGCCTTGCATGAATGCATCATGGATTTTATCTTGCACAAACACTGCTCCCATGGGGATAACACCGTTCGCCAGGGCCTTGGCGGTTGTTGTGATGTCAGGGATCACATCAAAATAGTTGGCAGCGAAGGGCGTGCCAAGCCTGCCGAAAGCTGTGATAACCTCGTCAAAGATGAGTAGAATGCCGTGTTTGTCGCATATGGCGCGCAGGCGCTCAAGGTAGCCTTTCGGCGGCAGAATTACACCGGCCGACCCAGCGAGCGGCTCCACAATGACGGCTGCAATCGTGGAGGGGTCATGCAGCTCGCAGAGCCGCTCGAGGTCGTCAGCGAGCTCAGCGCCATAGGAAGGCTCGCCGCGGGAGAAACGGTTTTGTTCGATGCCATGGGTATGGCGCATATGGTCAACGCCTGAAACGAGGCTGCCGAACATTTTTCGGTTGGCAGGCATCCCACCCACCGACATGCCTCCGAAGTTGACTCCGTGATAGCCTTTTTCCCGCCCGATCAGGCGCGTTCGATGCCCTTCCCCGCGAGCCCGATGGTAGGCAATTGCCATTTTCAGGGCGGTTTCAACTGATTCTGATCCGGAGTTGGTGAAGAAGACCTTGTTCAGGTCGCCCGGCATCATGCGGGCAAGCCTGCTTGCCAGCTCGAATTGCTTGGGGTGCCCCATCTGAAAGGCAGGTGCATAGTCCAGCTCTGCCGCCTGCTTCTGGATTGCATCGACGATGCGCGGCCGATTGTGGCCAGCATTGCAACACCACAGGCCAGCGATACCATCCATCAAATCGCGACCGTCCGACAGCTTGAAATACATGCCGTCTGCGCCAACCACCATCCGCGGGTTTGCCTTGAACTGGCGATTTGCCGTAAATGGCATCCAGTAAGCATCAAGGTCATTTGCCTTGTTGCCTGCGTCCAGTCCGTTTGTATTATGGGCACTCATGTCAATCTCCCCAGTTTGACGTGTGCTTGTTTTACCCCCTCAGCCTATTGAGCCGCCTTGAGCGGGTTTAATGGATGCTCGGGCCACGTCACATATGGTTTGTCGTTTTTCACCGGTACCATTTCAATACAGTCCGGCACCGGGCAAACATGGGCGCACAGGTTGCAGCCAACGCAGTCTTCATCGATGACCGTGAAACGGCGCTTGCCGTCTTCCGCAATTTTGAATTCGATAGCCTGATGCGACGTGTCTTCACATGCGATATGGCAGCGGCCGCATTCTATGCAGGTTTCCGGGTCAATCAGTGCCTTGGTATCGAAGTTCATGTCGAGTTCGTTCCAGTCCACCGTATTTTTGACGGCCATGCCTCGGAAATCTTCGATGGACCTGTAGCCTTTCTGGTCCATAAAGGCTGATAACCCGTCGATCATGTCATCAACAATCCGGAATCCGTACAGCATAGCCGCTGTGCAAACCTGCAGTGCGCTTGCGCCCAGTGCGATAAACTCCGCCGCATCTTTCCAGGTTTCGATTCCACCAATGGCAGAAATCTCCAACCCTTGTGTTTCCTGGGCACGAGCAATTTCGGCAACCATATTCAGGGCAATGGGTTTAACCGCCGAGCCGCAGTAACCGCCGTGCGTGCCCTTGTCGCCTACCACCGGTGTTGGTGCCATGGCGTCCAGGTCCACAGATACAATTGAATTAACCGTATTGATCAGAGAAACAGCATGCGCGCCGCCTTGTTTGGCAGCTTCTGCGGGCCACAGGATATTGGTGATGTTGGGTGTAAGCTTGGTGAAAACCGGTATATCCACGGCTTCCCGGACCCAGCGTGTCGTCTGTTCTACCATTTCAGGCACCTGCCCGATCGCACTACCCATGCCGCGTTCACACATGCCGTGCGGGCAACCGAGGTTGAGTTCAATGCCGTGAACACCCGAATTGGCGATTTTTATTGCCAGCTCTTTCCATGCCTGCTCGTCAATTTCTGCCATCATCGAACCAATAATAATCCGGTCGGGCCACTCTTTGCGACAGGCTTCAATTTCCTGCAGGTTGGTCTCAAGCGGCCTGTCGGAAATCAGTTCGATATTGTTGATACCGATTACGCCTCTGCCACTGTCATGATGTACGCCGTAGCGACTGGACACATTTACGACCGGTGGGTCCACACCCAGGGTTTTCCAGACAACGCCGCCCCATCCCGCCTCGAAGGCGCGGACAACATTATAGTATTTGTCGGTGGGCGGGGCAGACGCAAGCCAGAAAGGATTGATACTTTCAATACCGGCAATGGTGCAGCGAAGGTCAGCCATCAGCGTCTCCTTTCAGATAACCGTCAATGGCGTGAGCCGCCTGCTTGCCGTCTTCTACAGCCTGAACTGTCAGGTCTTCGCCATTTTTAATGCAGTCGCCACCCGCAAACACACCGGACACATTGGTTGCAAATGTCGACGATACAGCCAGTTTTCCGCCTGCGATTTCAAGGCCCTTGAGTGCAGACAGGTTGAGTTGCTGGCCAATTGCCTTCAGAACCAAGTCTGCCGGTATTTTATATGTTTCGCCGGTACCGACCAGCTTGCCATTCATGATACGGGTGCGCTCAAATTTCATGGCTTTGACATGAGTGTCGCCCTTTATCGACTGCGGTTTGGACCAAAGCCTGACCGTTACTCCGCATCGACGGGCAAGATCAATTTCGTAGGCCGTCGCGCTCATCGCGTCTTCGCCGCGCCGGTAGACCAATGTGACGTTTTCAGCACCAAGCTTTTTTGACTGGACGGCGGCATCAACCGCTGTGTTGCCACCACCTATCACAATCACGTCTCTGGCAGTCTGCAGGGTTGTTTTATCGTCAGCTTGTCTGAGGCGTTCTATGAAGTCGATGGCATCTTCGACCCCGGGTATGTCCTCTTTGTCGAGACCAAGCTTGTTGGTATTGCCAAGTCCCACACCAACAAAGATCGCATCGTGGCTTTCTTTCAGGTCTGCCAGGGAAAGCTTTCTGCCCAGCGCTTTTTCATAAAGGATTTCAATACCGCCAATTTCAAGCAGGAAATCAACTTCCCGCTGTGCGAAATTATCGACCATTTTATAGGCAGCAAGGCCGTATTCATTAAGCCCGCCGGGTTTGGGTTTGGCTTCATAGACCGTCACTGAATGCCCGAGCATAGCGAGCCTGTGGGCACAGGAAAGCCCGGCAGGCCCAGCGCCCACCACAGCAATATGTTTCCCTGTATTAGCGGCGCGGGAAAAAGGGTGGCTGGTTGCGTTGGCCATCAGGTGATCGGTAGCAAACCGTTGCAGAAGGCCAATTTCCACCGGGTCTTCTTCTCCGTGATTGCGAACGCATGCCTCTTCGCACAGTACTTCGGTGGGGCAGGCACGCGCGCATGTTCCACCCATGATGTTTTCGGATAAAATCGTGCGGGCTGCACCGTCAACGTTGCCAGTTCGAATTTGGTGAATGAAAGTTGGAATATCGATTGAGGTCGGGCAGGCCTGAATGCACGGCGCATCATAGCAATAGAGACAATGTTCCGCAGCAGCGATGGCTTTGATGGAGTTCAAGGGTTTGTGGAGGTCGTCAAAACTGGCGTCCAGTTCGTCTTTCGACGGACCAGAAAGTGATGGTCTATGGTTTAAACCATCTGCCATGTTCACTCCCTTTTTCAAATCCCTCCAAAATCCTAGATAATCCTGACTAAATAGTCAAGAATTAGGAAAGTTGATACTTTGTTTGACCTTGCGGGCAAACATCAACCGGCACTATGGTAGCAGCATACATGATTTTTATGTCAGGCTTTTTTCAGGAGGCACCATGCAACGTTCAGGATACGGGTTGATTGTTGCCGGGTTGTTTGGCCTCGCGTCCTGCAGTGAGCCTGCACCAAAACCAGCGCCTTTCGAGTTTGTCGAGGCAACGATAGCAGACGTCCAGTCGGCCATTACCTCCGGGTCCGTGACGTGTCATGATGTTGTTGCGGGCTACCTGTCCCGTATTGAACGGTTCGATCAGCCAACGGGTTTGAACGCTATCACGGTGGTTAACACTGCGGCTCTCGCCCGTGCTGACGAGCTTGATGCGATGCTCCGCCGCGGGCAAACTGTTGGGCCACTTTTTTGTGCGCCTCTGTTGGTGAAAGACAATTTCGATACAGTTGGCTTACCCACGACTGGCGGCTCAATTGCATTGAAGGACAGTATTGCGCCAGACGATGCTTTCATGGTGCGTCAACTAAAGGAAGCGGGTGCCATCGTACTGGCCAAAACAAATATGGCTGAATGGGCTTTCAGCCCCAGGCAGACCGTTAGTTCGTCCCATGGTACAACAGCCAATGCCTATGATTTTAACCGCACACCCGCTGGTTCCAGTGGCGGCACGGCATCCGGCGTCGCGGCCAGTTTTGCTGTTGCCGGTATGGGTACAGATACCGGCAATTCGATCCGCGGACCATCGTCACACCTTGCGCTTTTCGGTATTCGGTCGACAATTGGTCTCACCAGTCGTGATGGCATTATCCCGTTGTCTTTTGATTGGGATATCGCGGGGCCGATGACCCGGACCGTTGAGGATGGGGCCCGCCTCTTTGATGTTGTTGCAGGCTACGATGAAGCAGACCCGTTTACCAAACTTGGCAGAGACAAGCGCGAGGAAGACTATACTGCCTTTTTGGATGCCGATGGGTTGAAGGGGGCTCGAATTGGCGTCCTGAAGGCTCTGGTGTATACGGACGATGCGGACCCGGAGGTGATCCGGGTTTTTGAGCAGGCGGTAAAGGACCTTGAGAACGCCGGCGCCATAATCGTTGATCCCTTCAGTGTTGATAATTTTGCTGCACATCTGGACGCAGATGTTTTTTGCGTTCGGTTCCGGTATGACATGCAACAGTATTTGAGGTCACTTGGCCCGGATGCCCCGATCCGGGACGTTATGGAGGTCTATGAAAGCGGACAATACTCTCCGTATATAAAAGAAGGCCTCGAATTTTTTGGCAGCCGTCCGCTTGGACAGCATCCGGAAGCCGGAGACCCGCCATGCCTTGATTACCCCGATCACCCCGCCAGAAAAGCGTATCTGGATGATGTTGTTCGCGCGATGGATGCCGCAGACGTTGATGTGGTTGTCTATCCAACATGGACGAACCCGCCAGCGCCGCTGGAAACGGCACTTGAAGACTATAAAGGCGATAACAGCCAGTTGGTGGCACCGGCAACCGGCCTGCCAGCTGTTACTGTGCCAATGGGTTTCACCAGGGGTCATTTGCCTGCGGGTTTGCAGATGTTGGGTCGGCCATACGCGGAAGGGCTGTTGATCAAGCTTGCCTATGCCTACGAGCAAGCAACGCAGCACAGGCGGCCGCCGTCAGCTTTTGCCGGTGAATAGGTTTGCCAGTGAGCAGGTTTGAAGGCGATCTGCATAGCCGTTTTTAGCGCCAGAACTCGACAAAAAACCTCACGGGACCGAGCGGCTTGATATGGTGCGGACCTTCCGGTTCAACAATACCCTGCTCGCTGTCCGGTTCAAGGTTTGTCGAGAACTCGGCAGACGGAATAACATATCTCAGCGTGCCGCTTTCGACATGGATCAAACCCCATACACCGGCTTTGGTGTTGTGATCCCGTAGCAAACCCGCCGGCACGGTTTCTTCGGTAAAAACGGGTGTGCGCCGATATGCGGCAAGGCCATCTGGCAGCTTTTTTTTCATCACCTCGCCTCATTTGCCAGGGTTGGCCGAAGGCCAGGGATGCCGAACATTCCAAGCTCAAGACTGCGGGCGATCATTTTTGATTTGGCGGTGAATCTTTCAGCAACATCAGGTGGGCAGACATTGCTCGCCGTATCCTCAAATAAACCCAGCCATACTTTGAAGTGAGCAGGGGAAATACCTTTTAAAGCTTTATGTTTTGGCATCGGGTTGCCTTTGTACCGACCGCTGGTGTTGATAACCGAGGACCAGAAGTTCACCATGGTGGCCAGATGGGGTTCCCAGTCAGCGATGGCCTGGTTGAAAATCGGCGCAAGTACCGGATGAGTGCGCACGCGGTCATAAAACCTGTGTACAAGTTCTTCGATCATATCATCCGGTACAATGGTGCTCATTTTTTGCCTCTTACTCTGCGGCTATGGCTGCTGAATGGCCGCCGGGTTGTTGGCCGTTTTTGATGGCATTGGCAAAACCGTGGTTTCGGTCTCTGTGGCCCGCTTCGTCAGCGCGAACTGCCAGAACCACGTCGCGTAGCCGGGCGTCTTGGGGTAAACTCCAGTAGTCGATTGCCAACTGCGGGGCGGGTGTGTTTTCAAGCCTGCCAGCATCGATTTCCTCCAGATACTGGGTATAGCTTGTGACGGCTTCTTCCTCGAAATAGCCAACAACCCTGTGAGCTGTTCTGGAAGAAAGCAGATACAGGAAGAAATAGGCGTTGTAGAACAGCATCTGCACCGCAAGGATTACCCAGCGTTCCATGATTGTGGGTTGTGAAATCTTGATGAAGGTCATCAGGTGCATACGTTCATTGTCGGCTTCTTCCAGCAACTCGGCGATCCAGCCCTGGTCATCCCTTATGTGACGCAGAGCTTTCAGGTGCTGCAGCAAGCCGCCGACCATGCCCGGCACCGCGGCAACTGTTTCCAGAACGACAGCACGGTGGCCGTACCGTTTTTGAAAGAAGCGATCAGCAAAAAACCTGAGTAGTTTCACAAATGCCAGAGCAAACCTGTCACTGAAACCCTTTGGTGCGTGATGTTCACCTTCGGCAACAGGCAGGGCGGGAGCTTTGTTTTCTTGTTGTGTCATGTGAGGCCTCCTTTTGGGCCAATATTACATATCTTATTAAACATGTATAATTTATACATGATATAAATCCCGACTTGCTTAAAAGCAATAAAAAAAATATATCTTTTAGCAGCAAGGAGAAAATCATGCGCTTTACTCGTTACACTGATTATGCGCTGAGGGTCTTGATGTATCTGGGCCGCAAGGGGGAAGGCCTGTCGACGATCAAAGAGATCGCAGCGCGTTACGGCATTTCCGAGAACCATCTGATGAAGGTGGTGCATCAGTTAGGCCGCGATGGATACATTACCACCGTTCGGGGCAGGCAGGGAGGCATGCGGCTAGCCGCCGCGCCGGAAGACATTTGTATTGGTGCAGTGGTTCGATCCACGGAAGACGATTTGCGGATTGTCGAATGTTTTCATGACGAGACCAACGCGTGTCCGATTACCGGCGTCTGCGGGTTGTCAGGTATGATTGATGAGGCTCTGGCCGCGTTCCTGGCGGTCCTTGACCAGAAGTCCCTCGCTGACGTGCTGGATCGAAGCCGGGGTCTGGGGAAGGTTCTGGAGCTGGTTTAAGGCTCTGTTGGCTGCCCCATTTTTTCCAGCAACTCGGCGTTTTCCATTTGCCTCGCATAGTCGATGGCGGAAAAACCATAACTGTTCCTAATTGTTGGGTCGGCTCCCAGATCAAGAAGCTTGTATGTGGCTTCAAGTTTCCCTTCGCCGAGTGCCCACATTAACGGGGTTCCGTCTTCCCGGCCTTTTGGGTCAGGTGTTGCCCCGGCGTCTGCAAGAATTTGAACCATCACAGCACTGTCACTGAGGCCCGCCATATGCATGGGCGCCAAATAGAGCGCACTGGCGTTTGACCGATGATTGGGGTCCGCACCTTGTGCAAGAAGGTAGCGCGCGACATCTGTTTTGCCGTCACGGGCTGCTTCCATCAGAGGGGTGAAGCCTATTTCGTCCGCAGCATCAACAGCGGCCCCCGCAGAAACCAGACGTGTAACAAGGTCCAGGTTGCCGGTACGGGCTGCCAGACCAAGTACAGGTCGTCCGGTAAAATCCAGTGCATCAGGTGACACACCAAGGGCCAGGGCATCCTCAAGTGCGCCAGTGTTTTCAGTTTTGATTGCCTGGATCAGCAGCGCCGTATCTGGCGATGGAAGGTCAATGTCTGAAAGTCTTGCCATCATTTCAGCAAAGGGTTGATGGCCTCGCCGCATCGCTATTTGGCGAGGGTTGCCGTGGCCAACCTGTTCTGTGCTTGCACCAGCTTTCAGAAGGCGTTCGGCAATGTCCGTATAGCCATAGTAAGCAGCCCAGTTGATAGCGGGGTCGCCGTTGCTATCAACAATGTTTACGTCTGCTTCGTTCTCGAGAAGCATGTTCACGATGTCGGCTGCCTGATAGGCCGCCGCCATCATCAGGGGTGTTGCACCGATGTTTCGCTCGTTTACGAAATCAACGTCTGCTCCCCGGGCAACAAGAAGACGGCTTATCTCATACGATTGTTGCTGCACGGCGGCAAACAGGGCACTGGCCCCGGCCGCGTTCACGGCATTCGGGTTCGAGCCGGCGTCAAGCGCAGTTTCGGTTGCAGTAACATCCTTGGCGGAAATCGCTGCAAACAACGTCTCGTCGTCCTGGGCGGTCACCTGCATCGCAGATATAAGGAACAGGGATATAAATATTGCTTTTATGGCCTGTATCATTGTTTTCTCATCATTAAAACCGGATGGAAACCTCTATCGCTGTTTGCTGGGGGTCTTCAAGCTAAGCATTGGTTTAGTAGCCGGTCATCTCCAGATAGCCAACCGCATCATGACTGCCGGTGGCTGTCACCGGTCCCTCCCAGTAGGCAATACTGGTGGGCATCCAGCTGTTGTGATTGAGAGCTTCCACGACAAGCGTCAGTTCTCGTGACCGGACTGTCACTGACCAGCGGGTTGGTACCTTTCGGCCCGCAACATCCGTGTAACCCAGCGGTGTCAACTCTATGTCATCGGCTTTCAGGGGTGCAAGCCGGCCCTGCTTTGTTACCCAGCTCCCAGACTGGTAGATATTGTTATCGTTGCCGCGCAAACCAAACAGCATAAGCCGCTCGCCACTGGTTAATTTCAGCGAAAACCAGTCCCAGCCGGACTGATCGGCTGCAAGCGGCTGGCTGCTCCATTCCCGGTCAAGCCATGCTTCTCCTGTGACTGCGGTTGCTTCACCATTAATCTCGACGGTGCCGGAAACTTCAAGAAACGGATGGCTGAAATAATAGGAGGCCTGACCCTTGTCTGATTTGACGCTGTAGCCGTTTTCACCGTGTTTTACGGGCGGGCCCGTCTCGGTCAAAACAAGGTCATAGGAGAAATTCTCGCCTCGGGATTTCAACTTAAAACCTTTATTTTTGGCTGATCTGGAAAAACGCCAATCGTCTATCCAAGTATCAAAAGGTGAGGCCGTCGCACCCGCCTGGCCTGTGCCGCCACGGGCCAGCTTCTCAGCTGCAAAATGACTATCCGCTGTTGTAAGCGCGGCATGCCCCATCCAGAATTCGTGGGAAGACCAGCCACCCTCTATGGCTGCACCAGGCTTTGTTGCCTGACGGAACAGCGTCCATTGTACGCCGACGGGTTCCCCTTCTGCTGTTTGCAAATTCGCCGTCACATACCACCACTCAAGACGGTAATCCGGGTGACTGCCGAAGTCCTCCGGCAGAGTGATGGGGACGCCGGGCACAACACGCGCGAACCCTTCTGCTGTCGTACCAAGCCCGGCAAAGCCTTGTGCCGCAACTACAGGGGCCATCATTACAGACAACACGATAGCGGTAATGCATGCCTTAATGTTCATGGGCAAACACCTTCGATATTTCGGCGGGCGGTGTACGATGTAAGCGGATGACCGGATAGATGGATGCGATAAATGCGGTCGCCAGACCCAGTGCTGCCAACTGCACCCACTGCAGCGGAAAAACGTGTAGCGGCAGCCGCCAGCCGAACGCTTCCACATTAATCACTTCCACAAGGCACCATGTGATCGCGATACCAAGCGGGATAGCTGCAAGTGAGGTCAGCGACGCCAGCATGAGGATTTTCAGAAGCTCAAGCCGGGTTATTACCCGCCTCTCCACGCCCATAGCCCACAATGGTGCAACGCCGGTTACCCGCGAGTGCGACAGGGTCAACAGACTTGTTACCATCGCAATCCCTGCAACACCGAGGGTAAGAGTGCCAAGCGCACCAGAGATGGTGAAAGTCTTTTCAAACACTCCGCGTGAGAAATTCTTTAACGCCGCCTGATTGATCATCTGATTGACGGGTACATCAAACCGATTGCCGAGACGCCTGGTGACAGCTTCAACATCACCGGAAATATGAAAGGACAAGCGGTCGCGGTCGCCGTCAGGCCAATGTTTGATAAGCAGGTGGTTCGGTAAGCGTACCTCGGCGCGCGGGTTGCCGTAATCCGCATATATGCCCACAACGGGAAACGAGAGAGTATCAGAACCGGCCTTAAGGTTCAGGGCGCTGCCAACAACAAGGTCCCGGGCGTAGGACAGTTGCTCGTTGATGAGGATGCCATCCCCGTTCGTGGCATCCTGCCATGCGGTTTCAGACCTGGCGAGCAATGACCATGTGTCTCTGTATGAAGGATGGTCTTCAAACCCTGTTACTGCAACGGGCAATCCATCCGTTTCGCTGTTCGCGTTCCAAATAGGCAGAACAGCGATGATGTCCGATTGGCTTTTCGCCCATTCACTGATTGCGGTGGCGGTTTTGTCGGACGGTGCCAACACATAGAGGTCGGCGGAAAGGCGCTCTTCCAGAAAAGCGTTGAAGGTGTTTCGAAATCCTTCAACCATGCCGCTGACGCCGACATTGGTGCCGAGTGCCAGCAGAAGGGCCATAAGTGCCAGCGATAACCCCGAGAGTTGCTGGCGACTGTCAGACCAGAACCAGCGTGTGACGGGGGCGCTGCTGAGGCGCTGCCCTGTGCTGAGGAGCAAAGCGAGGATCGCTGGCAAAAGAAAAGCTGCGCCGAGTAAAATGCCGGCCATAACCATGAAAGCGGAGAATAACCCGGAACCAAAAGCGTAAAAAAATACAGTCAAACTCAGGAAAAAAAGAGCCAAACTCGCTTTAATGCGAATAATTTTACCCTGTTTCAGAATCCAGGCGGATGATCCTCGTGCCTCCAGAAGTGACATTCGTGAGACTTTTAAAAAGGCGCCGAATGCGGACGCAAGAGCACCCAGTATGCTGATCGCCAGGCCGCCGAACCACCAGGTCACATCCAGCGTTAATACACCGCCTATTTGAGCACCATAAAGCCCGCGCAAGCTGGCTGCGACATCGGGCAACAATACCGATGCGATCACATAGCCCGCCAAGATGCCGATGGTGCCGGAAACCGCGGCGATGACCACCATCTCCAGTACCATCAATGCCAGCAGTTGCTTGAGCGCGACACCGCAAACCCGGAGTGTTCTGAAGACTGGCAGCCGGTCTTCAATTGCCAGCCCAATGGCAGAATACACGATGAAAAGACCGACCAGAAAACACAGCAGACCAAAGGCTGTCAGATTGAGGTGAAAGCTGTCGGTCAACCCGGCGAGATCAACCTGTGTAACGGGTTCCTGGCGCTGGAGCCTGTTCCACCACGGCGGTGGAAGGTTTTTTCCCACAGTCGTGTCGCCAACCGGCAGGAGAAGTTTGCTCAGTTTGCCGTCCATCTCAAGCAGTGCCTGTACAACGGCGATATCGCCAATGGCAGACCCGGGCGCAATCGTATCCAGCACTTCGATTGCCGGAATTGTTTTCCCTTCCACTTGCCCGAGGATTTTCCGGAGTTGAACTGACGTATCCGCGTTTGCGTAAAGAAGCCCGGGTGGCTCCAGAAAATCAAGCGTGGACACACCCTCGGGCGGTGTGAAGTCGCCTGCAACCGGGTTCCTGTAGGATAGCGGGTCTATCCCGGTCAATTGCACGCTTTGCCCCGATGGACCAAAGCGTCCTTCGACGATGGGTGTTACCTCAAGGCCGGCCCGTCGGATAGCGGCAAAGGCCGCCGCACCAAACGGCTGGCCGTCGATGCTTACGAATGCAGCCCGGTTGAAGCTTCCCACTGTCGCCGCCGAACGGTCATAACTTGCGCGTGCGTGCGTGTTCAGGGCCTGTACTGCCGTCCATAAGGCTGTTGCAGACGCAAGGCCGATACAAAGGGTAAACAGTTGAATTTTGTGCTTGTGCCAATGGCTGAAAAGCGTTTTGAGCGTGAGTATTGCGCTGGCCATGCCTGTCATGTCAGCACACCACCGGACAGGCGAAGGATACGGTCCGCACGAGCGGCGAGCCGCGTGCTGTGGGTTGCCATCAGAAGGCTCGCACCTGTTCTGGCAAGCAGGTCGAACGCGATATCCAGAACGATATCGCTGTTTGTTTCGTCAAGGTTTCCAGTGGGCTCATCAGCCAGGACCAGACCGGGTTTGGCAGCAAACGAGCGGCCGATTGCGACGCGTTGTTGTTGCCCGCCGGAAAGCTGTTCGGGATAGCGGTCCAGAACTTGTTTCAAGTCAAGTCGTTCAGCGAGTTCCTTTGTCCATTCAGGGTCGAACCGGCCGGCCAGCCTGGCTTCGAATGCCAGGTTTTCAGCAACTGAAAGGCTGGTAATCAGGTTGAACTGCTGAAAAACCAGACTGATGGTGGTCCGTCTCAGGCCGGCACTACCCGCATCGTCCAGTGAAGAAACTTCTATGCCCCCCACTTTGATACTGCCGGAATTGATGACATCAAGTCCTGCTATAACATGGAGAAGCGTACTTTTGCCGCAGCCACTTTCCCCCATCAGGGCAATGGTCTCTCCCGGTGCCATATCAAACGACAGCCCTTTCAGGACCTCGATGGCACCTTGTGGTGAAGAGTAGTTTTTGATGAGGTTGGAAACCGTTAGCATCGTTTTTTTACCGCAGTTGCAAGGTGTGAAAGTATCTAGCACAGATATCGCCATTGGGCCTGCGACTTATCGACCTTACGTTAAATCATAGCAGTTCATGCCGAAGCATTAGCTGCGGACCTGAGCGTGTAGGAAAACGGTAGTACCCCGGAGATGCCCGGGGCATGTATGTGTTTATTCAGTGACTTCCAGAATCATGCACCCATATGCCGGCAATGGCCCTGTTTTCTCTGCCCCGTCGGTTGCCCAGACCACCAAACCTTCAGTGCTGATGGTGAAAGCCTGTTGATCCGGTGAAAGATTGAACACACAGCGCAGCGTCTGGCCATTGTGAGTGCGGTCAAAAGCCAGCAAAGGTGCAGGTGTGTCGATGAAATCCAGATTGCCCTGCTTCAGTGCATGCATGCTCTGGCGCTTGGTCAGGAAGGCCCGTGTGTAGTTTAAAACCGAGCCTGTGTCTGGTTCCTGAGTTTCGACGGCAAGTAACATATGCCTGGCATCGATGGGCAACCATGGAGCATTCGCCGAGAAACCGGCAAAACACTCGGAATTGTTCCAGGGCATGGGCGTGCGTGTCCCGTCCCGGTCTAGATGGTTGGGCCAGTTGTTGATGCCCTCAGGGTCTACCAGTTGCTCATACGGCACTTTTCCTTGTGGCAGGCCCAGTTCTTCTCCCTGATACAGGAAAGCACACCCTCGCAGGCAAGCCAGAAGTGTCACCAGCATTTTAGCAAACTCCGGGCCGGCATTTTCAGTGCCCCACCGGCTGACTGCCCTCGGCCGGTCATGGTTGGAAAAAGCCCAGCTCGGCCATCCGGTGACCCCGTCTGTCGGATCCCACCGTTCGATAGACGATCGAATAACTGCAGGCGTCAGTTCGTCAGATTCGAGGAACTGAAAGCCGTAGGCGGTGTTCAGGCGGTTGTCGCCAGATGTATAGTCCTGCATTTCCTGAACCGAATATTCGCCGCCAATTTCAGCGACGGTGAAGGTGTCAGGATATTCGTCCATCATGGCGCGCAGGCGTTCGAGAAAGCCAATGATATCGGCGTGCGACTTGTTGAAAACATGGTCCTGACAGTCGAACGGTAAGGTGCTTTTGGGGTCTCTTACAGGCGGGTTGTCGCGCAGCTGAGGGTCATGCATCAGGAAATTGAGAGCATCCAGACGAAATCCATCGACGCCGCGGTCCAGCCAGAAACGGGCAGTGTCAAGAATCGCCTCCTGTACTTCAGGATTGTGTGCGTTCAGGTCTGGTTGCGATGGCAGGAAATTATGGAAGTAATATTGCTCACGTCCGGGGTCCCAGCTCCACCCGGGACCACCGAAAACAGAAAGCCAGTTATTCGGGGGGGAGCCATCTGCTTCTGCATCAGCCCACACATACCAGTCATTTTTCGGATTATCTCTGGATTGCTTGCTTTCCTGAAACCAGGAATGCTGATCTGACGAATGCGAATAGACCTGATCAATGACCACCTTCAGGCCAAGGGCATGTGCTTTCTCGACGAGGCGATCAAAGTCAGCCATCACGCCAAAAACAGGGTCAACATCACAGTAATCCGAGACGTCGTAGCCAAAATCAGACATGGGCGATGTAAAAAACGGCGACAACCAGATGCCATCGACGCCCAGGCTGGCAACATAATCCAGTTTCTCGACGATGCCCGGCAGGTCACCAATGCCATCGCCGTTGGTGTCCAGAAAACTACGGGGATATATTTGATAGATTACGGCGCCACGCCACCATTCTGCACCGGTACTGGTGTCAGGTTTAACAATGGCGAGCGGGCTTTTGTTTGGCCCGCGGTGGGATTGGTTGCCGCTTATGATGGACTGATTTTGCATACACGTAACTCAAGTGGTGAAAGGGTAAGGTCTAGAACCGGCGCGTCCGATGATTTTTCGCAAGCACCCAGTAGGGCTGTAACGGTATGGTGCTGGTTCAGCGGAAAGCTGGTGCGTACCGCCCGGTCGGCAGTGTTGGCGATCACAAGCACATGGTCGTCAGACCCTGGAACTTGCCGCTGCACAATCAGTATGCCGGCTTCGCTGTCGGCTCTTAAAACAGTTTGACTGCCGCGCCTCAAGGCAGGCTCCGCCTGATGAACCGTATTGAATTTTTTTATCGCCTGAAACAGCGGGTGGCTTGTATCGAAATTTGACTGAGCCGTTGTGGCCTCGGTACCGACAAGGTTGTTGTCGTTGTAAGAGGCCACTTTTGACGGGAACATTGTTTCACGCGCGTCGGCATCGTTGCCATCCCCGACAAAGCCCTGTTCGTCACCATAATAAATTACGGGAATACCCCGACTGAAGATCATTAAACCATGTGCGAGGATCGTGCGCGCCAGCGCTTCTTCGTCAGGCATATCCGGCCGTGCCCGTGCCAGAAAATAACCGAACCGGCCCATATCGTGATTGCCGGTAAAAGTAGGCAGCATGAGTTCAGCATTTGCACCATTTTGGTATCGGGTGTCGTTCGCAAACAGATTTGCCAGAACTGATGGCCCACCCTTGCCTGAAGCTACGTCAACAATTGCCGACTGGAACCCGAAGTCGAGTACAGCAGGTAGTTTATGGTCGTTTGTGAAAGACGACAGGACATCGATGTCCGAGGAGTATACTTCGCCAAAAATGTAGAATTTTTCTATGTTTTCGGTACGCGCATGATCCAGTATCGCAGGCGCAAAGGCTTGCCAGAATTCGCCGTTTACATGTTTGACAGTGTCGACACGGAACCCGTCAACGCGGAAATCGGTTATCCACTGTTTGTAGATGTCAATGAAGCCTTGAACCACGGAAGGGTGTTCGGTGAAGAGGTCATCAAGTCCCACAAAATCGCCAAACAGGGAGTTCTCGCCGCTGAAAGTGGTTTCGCCCCGGTTATGATAATAGATCGGATCGTTTAACCATGCGGGGGCTTTTATGCCCAGTTCCTCCTCGCGGACAAACGGTGTGTAGGCATAGTCCGGCCGGGTCAGGAGAGCGAAGTTTTCCGGCGTTTGATGCTCTGGCTCGTCACCGAGGAAACCGTTGTTTATCGGGTGGGCGGGATCAGCCTTGAACTGCGTATAGGGGTAATGCTGTCGCGAGCGATAGCTGCAGGCAGGCAACTTTTCTTTCCCGGCGAAATCGGGATCGTGGCATTCGCGGTACTGAATGACATCGGCGGTATGGTTCGTGATGATATCAAGGATAACTTTCATGTCGCGCGCATGTGCGGCATCAACGAACGCGCGAAAGTCTTCCGGACTGCCAAGGTGCGGGTCAACCCGGGTAAAATCAGTGACCCAGTATCCGTGATAGCCACTGGAATGATCGTCTCCCCTGCCTTGAACAGCTTTGTTTTTGTATACGGGTGTGAACCAGACTGCTGTAACGCCAAGCTCCTGCAGGTAGTCAAGTCTTGCGGTCAGGCCTTTCAGGTCACCCCCATGATAGAACTTGGGGTGAGAAGGGTCAAAGCCATGGTCAAGCCTGTTGCCCTTTATGCCGCCAAGGTCATTGGTGGGGTCACCATTTTCGAAGCGATCAGGCAGGACAAAATAGATAATATCGTCAATTGCCGGTCGCTGCGGGTATGGCAGGCGTTTGTCCGCCGCCTGTATGGCTTCAGCGACCTGTGGGTTTATAATCGCGTTATAGCTTTCATCAACGGTTTGGTTTGTTGCGAGTGTTTCATTCTGTGTTTCGCTGCAAGCAGCGACAGCCAGCACGGGTATTGTTGCCGCGCACAGAATGCGGGCGCGCTTTTGGTATTTGAGCAACATCTTCATACCCGCCTCTCCCAGCATGTATGCAAAAAAATGAAATATTGCACAAATTGTCGGCAAAATAGGTTTTATGTCAAAGACTATATTTTTAATTATATATAATAATAGTTTATGAAATATTTTTGCTGATGCACGGGAACAGTTTTTAGCGATATTTCTCATTTTCCTTATCAAAATCGAGGTTTTTGTTGCAAAAAATATCAAAAAATTGCATCTTTTTTCATAGGGAAGAAGAAAATCTTGACCAGCCATTGTTCCTAATCTGCCGGTGTCTTTTCCGGTGTGATGTGCTGGTGCACTTTGGCGTATGAAGTTTTGGCAAAGCAAATGGGCAATGTCACCGGGGAGAGACATATGCGCACGTTTCAAAGAAATCTGTCAAATTCCTTCTTTGTTGTTCTGGGGCTTCCGGCAACGGCGATGGGCCTTGCCTTGTCTGTACAGATAGCAGCGCTAAGCTGGATCCTGACCACTCGTTACAATCTGGATATTCATGATGTCGGCCTGGTTTGGGCCGCTGGTCCGCTTGCGGGTATTTTCGGTCAGGTGATCATTGGTATCATCAGCGACAAGGTCTGGTTCTGGGGCGGCAGGCGGCGACCATTTATTCTTGTTGGCGGTTTTGTCGGGGCATTTGCCCTGTTATCTTTGCCCTATATTGGCGTTATATCGTCTTCGCTGGGTTTTGAAGGTATTGTCGGGGTGGCGCTTGTTGTTGCGCTCACGCTCGATATGGCGATCAATATCAGTTTCAACCCCACACGCGCAATCATCGCAGATGTAACGCCGGAGGGGGTGAACCGGACCAAAGGCTATACCTGGATGCAGACGATTTCCGGGACGGTCTCTGTCGGCGCCTATGCAATCGGAGCCATCTGGGGCAACTATGCGCTGATATATGTTGGGGCTTTCATCACGCTTGTGCTGGCGGTGTTTCCCACACTGATGATTGAAGAACCAAGAGTTCTGCTAGGGAATGAGCAGAAGAACGGCGTGCCGTCTCAAGCACTCTCGTTGGTAAAAATTTTGCAGACGATCCGACCTTTGTGGGGTTTCCTGATCTATGATGCCTATGCTCTGACACTGCGGCTTGGCGGCTTCGAAGTTCAAAACTTTTACATGGAATATGCATGTGCGCTGCTGACCTTTGTATTCGTTGGGGCAACGGTCTTCGACAAGTCCACACCCGGGAATACTAACAGCAGCAACATGATTGAGTTCAAGAAAGTACTCGCGGCGCATTCTTTTAGCTGGATCAGCATCCAGACGATATTTGTTTATCTGGTGCCGCTGCTGAAGTTCCGCATGCCGGGCATTGCTGATGATGCGCTGGGAAGTGTATCTTCCTGGGCTTTCTTTACCCTGAATGCGGTGGCGGCAATTTTGCCGGTGTTTGCACTGGAGCCGATGGCGAGGCGTATTGGTCGCATCCGTACGCATGCGATTTCATTACTCGTGATGTCAATGGCGTTTGCCTATGGTTATGTCGCAGGGTTTAGTGACTGGCAAATCTGGGGCACCATGCTGTTTGCCGGTGTGGGGTGGGCGGCAATCGTGAGCTTGCCATTTGCGATTATGTCCCAGAAAGTTGATCAGTCGCAGATGGGGCTTTACATGGGGCTGTTTAATTTGTCGGTGGTGTTGCCGCAGCTTCTGGTGTCGCTTGGCATCGGACTTTTTGTCAGCCGCGTTGAGGACAAAGGTATTATCTTCATGATTGCGTCTGTTTCGGTGGCGATGTCAGCGGTGCTATGGCTATTTGTCAAAAGAGCAAAGAACCACCCTTCTGATGTGACGACATCCGTTCAAGTGAACGACACATGATGTGCCCTTAAGCATGGTCTCTGCCTATATGAAGACAGCGTGACCTTAGAGAGGGTGTGCCACTCTAGTCTTCTGTCTTTTCCGTATCGTCTGATGGCTCTTCCTCATCGTCCAGCAAAATGCGATGCGCGTTGCCATCCATATCATCAAACTGATTGTTCTTCAGAGCCCACATGAAACCCACAAGGCCAACAAGCCCAAGCGTCAGGGCAATAGGAATGAGATAGAGAAGAATATCCATCTAGTCGTCTCGTTTCAGGTTCAGGCGGAAAGAGTTCAGGATCACGACGATTGATGAGCC
The DNA here is from genome assembly GCA_947503625.1 of uncultured Kordiimonas sp. Taxonomy (GTDB): domain Bacteria; phylum Pseudomonadota; class Alphaproteobacteria; order Sphingomonadales; family Kordiimonadaceae; genus Kordiimonas. Next base: position 861,063 of record CANNEK010000002.1, read on the forward strand.
CGACATGGCAATGGCTGCCACCAACGGTGTTACGTGGCCCATAACAGCCAGGGGTATGGCGACAATGTTATAAACAACAGCAAGTGCGAAATTCTGCTTCACCAGCCGTGTGGAAGATTTTGCGGTGTCGAAGGCTGTTGCGACAGGCTTCAACATGTCACCCTGAAAAACGATATCGGCTGTATTCTGGGTGATATCCACTGCGCTCGACGGTGACATGGAAACGTGGGCAAAAGCCATGGCTGCAGCGTCATTAAGGCCGTCTCCGACCATTAGCGTTTTTGCCCCCGCGTTTTTCAAGGCTTTCAGTCGATCACATTTTTCAACCGGCGACACACCAGCCTCATAGGTATCAATCCCGGCCTCCTGTGCGATTTCAGCGGCAACCGCTTCCCTGTCACCCGAAAGCAGCTGTACCGAGATCCCGGCTTTCTTCAGCGTGTCAATTGTTTGTCTGGCATCTGTACGTAACTGGTCGGCAAACGCAAAACGAGCCATCGGTTCGCCGTTGGTCGACAGCCACATTTCGAGTGCTGAGCCCATGTCACCCGCTGTTTCGGGGCCGCACCATGCGCGGCTGCCCAACCTCAGCGTTTTGCCCTCATGGACTGCTTCCAGTCCTTTTCCGGGTATTTCAGACACAGAAATATCAGCAAATTCGCCGTCATAAGCGCGTGCAAGTGCCATGGAGAGAGGGTGTTTGCTCTGCGCCGCCATTGAGGCCGCCAGGGTGAGAGCAACGCCGTCGTATGCAAAATCGCTACCTTCGTCGTCTACCTCGGAAATCAGTTCGGGCCGTCCCAACGTCAGTGTGCCGGTTTTGTCAAACACCACTGTGTCGATCACGGCCATTTTTTCCAGTGCGTCACCGGATTTGAGCAAGATGCCCCGTCGCATCATCTTGCCGCTGGCAAGCACCTGCACCACAGGCACGGCAAGCCCGAGCGCACAGGGGCACGTAATGATCAACACTGTCACTGCGTTCAAAAGAGAAACCTGCCACGGCGCCGACATCACCAGCCACCACCCTAGGAAGGTTAGCGCACCCATGGAGTGGATAACCGGAGTGTAAAGCCGTGCTGCCATGTCCGCCAGCCGCACGTATTTGGACGCACTCTGCTCGGCAACTTCCATGAGTCGGACAATTTCGCTGAGCAGGCTTTTTTCACTTGCTTTTGACACGTCCACACGTATCGGAGCCGACAGGTTGACTGTGCCCGCGAATACACCGCTGCCGGGTTCAATCGTTTCAGGTATGGTTTCGCCGGTGATCAACGAAAGATCGGCACTCGACCGGCCGCTTTTTACCACGCCGTCTGCCGGGATGTTTTCGCCAACGGCAACAACAACCGTCATGCCTTCCCTGAGGTCTTTAATAGGTACCTGTTCCAGTTTTCCGTCCTGATCCACGGCGGCAAAACCCTGCAGTCTGGATAGAAGGCGAGCGGCACTTTCCCGCGCTTTTCCCTTGGCGCGTGCATCAAGGTATCGACCAATCAACAGGAAAAACAACAGCATCACAGCGCTGTCGAAATAGACATGTTCGCCGTGGTTTATGGTTTCCATCAAACTCATAACCGACGCCAACACAACGGCCAGCGAAATAGGCACATCCATATTGGTGCGCTTTTCTTTCAACACAGCAAGAGCCGAGCGGAAAAAAGGCTGGCCTGAATAAAGAACGGTTGGAAGCGCGATAAGAGCCGAGATCCAGTGCAACAAATCGCGGGTGGCCATGCCCATTGTTTCAGTACTGGAAGACCATAGGCCCATGGAGAGCAGCATCATGTTTGCAGCAGCAAAACCAGATACCGCAATCGCGCGCAACAGATATTTTTCCTGATCGTCACCCTGTATTTCACCGGCATCAAGTGCGTGAAGCTTGTAGCCAAGCGTTGTTACTGCATTGGCGAGCTTGTCTGCCTCTGTCCGCTCGCCCTGCCAGCGCACGGTCATGCGCTCGGTTGTCATGTTTACCCGGCCTTCAAGAACACCCTCTCGAGAATTGAGGGCGTTTTCAATCAGCCGGATACAGGAAGCACAATGAATGCCTTCCACACCCAGTGTCAGGGTGAAAGTCTCGTCGCCATCATCACGCGCCAGAGCACTGTATCCAGTATTGGTTTGCATGGTATTTTTTGCTTCGAATGCGGCTTCACAGCCATGGCAACAAAAGGTCTGGCCCTGCGGTGCCGGGGCACCGCAATGGGCGCAGGCTGCTACTTGATGATCAAGCGTTCGCCCTGCTGATACGATTGCTGGTTCCATTCGGCAAACACCCTTACATCCCATACACCTTTAAGCGGAAAGTCCACTGGTGCAGTATAGCTTCCGTCACTCGATGCGATCAATTCAACCGAGAAATCGGCCCCATTATGAGTGGGTCGTATGAATTCAGCAACCACTTGTGCGCCGGAAACCGGCGTCTCGGATGCATTCACAAGCGTGAAGGAAAGCATCCCGCTCTCGGAATAGTTGATGGTGCTTTGCCAACCAAGAGCGTCCTGCTCGGCCGCAGCCGATACCGTTTCATTGTAATCGAGGCCTTTCTGATAGGCCTGTTCGGTTACGACACCCGTGTGTGTGCTGGTTGCCAAATAGACGAAGATGCCGTCCATAATGGCAAGTACGACGAAGAATCCGACGAAATACAGCGGGATGAAACGGTCACTTTTTCTAACGGTTGTTTCTGTCATTGAAGGGCTCCCTAGCGGCCTTCACTCAGGAAAATTCCTGAATAGGTTTCAATGATATCACCGCGCGCATTTTTTGCGGTGAAAGTGATAGGTGATCGCGCGGCGGGTGGTTTGGGCGCCGTTACGAAAACCCGGAAGTGTGCTACCCCGTCGGCATAAACCAGCAGTGCGCCCGGATCAGGATCACCCGCTGCCTGTACACGCAAGTCTGCGCCAGCCAGGCCATCCACTGACAACTCAAACACCATGTCATCATGGGTTTTGTTGAGGATGCGGATGTCGTAGCCATTCCTGATTGTACCATCAGACAGCGTGACATAAAGCGGATTGCGATCATGCAGCACATTCAACTCAGAGGCACTGCGATTCAGCAAACCATAAAGCATCACTCCGCCGACAATGGCGAGGACCCCAATGTACCAGAAGGTGCGAGGCCGCATGACATGGGTTGATTCCGGCTTGCCTGCCAGTCGCTGTTCGCGGTTATGAGTTGTATCATATCTGATCAGTCCGCGCGGGCGGTCAACTTTGTCCATGATTTCATTGCAGGCATCGATACACAGGCCGCATGCGATGCATTCCATTTGCAAGCCGTCACGGATATCAATGCCAACCGGGCATACCTGAACGCACATTGTGCAATCAACGCAGTCTCCGCGTCCGTCCCAGCTATCACCTTTTTTATGCTTGCCACGCGGCTCACCCCGATCAACGTCGTAGCCGATAACCAATGTGTCCTTGTCGAACATGGCCGATTGAAACCGTGAATAGGGACACATGTACATACATACCTGCTCACGGGCGAAGCCTGCCATCAGGTATGTCGAGAATGTCAGCGCAACAATCCAGCCGCCAACATCCCATGGCACATCAAGGTGGATGATTTGTTCAAGCAGCGTGGGTGCGTCGTTGAAATAGAAAACCCAGGCACCGCCGGTGAGGGCGCCTATGATGATCCACAGCGAATGTGTCGCTGCCATCTTCCATATTTTTTCGAACCCCCATGGACTTTTGGCAAGCTTCATTCGTTTGGCGCGGTCGCCCTGAATAATGCGTTCCACCCATACAAACAGGTCGGTCCAAACGGTTTGCGGGCAGGTGTATCCGCACCAGACCCGTCCGGCCAGACTTGTGACAAAAAACAGGGCAACAGCCGCCATCACAAGAATACCGGTCAGATAATAGACCTCCTGCGGCCATATCTCGATAAAGAAGAAGTATGCCCGTCTTGCCGGCATGTCGATCAGGATGGCCTGATCAGGGGCGTGCAGCCCCCGATCCCAGCGCAAGAAAGGCGCAAGATAATATATGGCCAGTGTCACGATCATTGTGACCCATTTCAGTTTGCGGTACTTACCCCAGATACGCTTGGGGTAAGCCCGTTCCCGCTTTTCGAAAAACTTGATCGGTTCTGCCGTGTCACTCACAGGACTTTACTCCGTCTCACCGCCACCAAGGGCGTGGACATAAATAGCCAGTTGCCGAATAGTGTTGGCGTCAAGCCGGGTGTTCCAGTTTGGCATCATGCCATGCTTGGGCCGTTTTATTTGAGCAACCAGATCCGTTTTGTTGCCCCCATAGAACCAGATGGCATCTGCCAGATTTGGTGCGCCCTGAAAACGGTCGCCTGTGCCATTATCAGCATGGCAAAGCGAACATTGCTCGTCATACAGTTCTTTGCCCCTCGCCGGGAAGGCTCCATCAGTGCTGAAGCTGAGAACATAATCCGCGATATCCGCAACTTCATCGTCAGCATAAATGTCTGCAAACGCAGGCATCTCGGAGAAACGTGTCTCATCGTGGTTCGCACGGACACCAAAACGAATGGTTTCATGGATGTCGTCAACCGTACCGCCCCAAAGCCAGTCGTCATCCAAGAGATTGGGGTACCCCGGTCCGCCGGTGCCGCCGGTGCCGTGGCAGGTAGCGCAGTTATCCTTGAAAGCCGAGGCTCCACCCGCCTGAGCGAATGCATAAAGGGCCGGGTCTTGCTGAATTTCAGTAAAAGACGCATTCTCAAACCGTTCCAGGTAGGCAGCCCGCCTTGCCAGAATCTCGGCCTGACTTTCCGCCAGTTCACTATATTGCGTCCAGCCAATGTTGCCGGTTGTGCCGCCGCGTTCGCCGTCACCACTGAGAGTTGGCCAGGACGGGTACACAAACGAGTAACCGATTGCCCAGATAATGGTCACAATCATAACGCCCAGCCACCAGCGCGGCGCCGGGTTGTTTAGTTCCTTGATGCCGTCCCAGTCGTGGCCTGTGGTTTCGACACCGGTGAACTCGTCTCTTTCTTTTTCGCTCATTGCTCGTCCCCCTTGAGAGGAATAAATTTGTGATCTTCAATGACCTTCTTCTGACTGGGGCGAAACGCCCAGTATACGATGCCGCAGAATACGGAGAAGAAGAACATCAGGCCGGTCATACCGGCGTTATCGGAGAGCCAGTCAATCATTCGCCGCTCCTTTTGGTGCCGTCATGTTTATAGTCCTGCAATTCAGCCATGGTGCCCAGAACCTGCAGGTAGGCAATCAGCGCATCCATTTCAGTGGTTGTTGGCTGGCCATCGAAGTTGCGGGCATTGACTTTGCTGTATCGTTCCATCAGCCCATCGACGGCGTCGCTTTCATCAGCGGCTTGCGCAAGGGCATCGGAATGGGCATTGGCGATCATCTCGTCAGTGTAGGGAACCCCCACCATTCTGAGCGCGATCATGTCCTGGCCAATGTCGTCGATGTCCGCACCCCGGCGAGAGAGGTGGGCGTAACCCGGCATGATTGATTCCGGCACCAGTGCCCGAGGGTCAATCATGTGAGCCACGTGCCAGTCATCCGAGTATTTGCCGCCCACACGCGCTAGGTCTGGCCCCGTGCGTTTGGAGCCCCACTGGAACGGATGGTCATACATGCTTTCCGCTGCCAGTGAATAATGGCCGTATCGTTCAACCTCATCGCGCAGCGCCCGCACCTGCTGGCTGTGGCAGCCATAGCACCCTTCGCGGATGTAGACATTTTGTCCTGCAAGTTCGAGCGGGGTGTAGGGCCTTACACCCTTCACCGGTTCGATTGTGGTTTCCATGCGGAACAAGGGCACGATTTCAATGATGCCGCCGATCGAGATGGTAATCACCACGAAAATAAGCATCAGGATGGAGTTTTTCTCCAGAGCTTCATGTTTCTTAAGCATGAACAGTCTCCCCTGCGTCTTCTGCTGGATAGAGGTTTTCCTCAGGCGCGGCATCACCGCGCACAGTTTTGATTAGGTTGTAGACCATGATCAGGCTGCCCGAGAGGAACAGGATGCCGCCGAAGGCCCTGATCAGGTATGGAATATGCTTGGCCGCAACAGTTTCAACGAAGCTGTACTCCAGGAACCCGAGCGCGTCATACGAACGCCACATCAGGCCTTCCATGATGCCGGAAACCCACATGGCAGCGATGTAGAGAACGATACCAATGGTGGATATCCACAAGTGAGTGTTTACAAGCTTCAGAGAATACAACCCCGGGCGTTTCCAAAGAACCGGCACCAGATGATAGATCGCACCGAAGCTGATGAACGCAACCCAGCCAAGTGCACCTGAATGCACGTGCCCGATAGTCCAGTCCGTGTAGTGGCTCAGCGCGTTCACGGCTTTAATGGACATCAAAGGCCCTTCAAAAGTGCTCATGCCATAGAAAGCCAGCGAAATAATCATGAACTTGAGAACAGGGTCTTCCCGCAGTTTGTGCCATGCGCCCGAAAGCGTCATCATACCGTTGATCATGCCGCCCCATGAAGGCATCCACAGCATGATTGAGAAGGTCATGCCCAGTGTTTGCGCCCAGTCTGGCAGTGCTGTGTAATGCAGGTGGTGGGGACCAGCCCAGATATACATGAAAATAAGCGACCAGAAGTGCAGGATCGACAGACGGTAGCTGTAAACAGGCCGTCCGGCGCGCTTGGGTACAAAATAATACATGATGCCGAGGAAGCCTGCGGTCAGGAAGAAGCCTACTGCATTGTGGCCATACCACCACTGGATCATTGCCGCCTGTACGCCGCCCCATAAAGGATAGCTCTTGGCGCCAAAGATCGATACAGGGATCGAAATATTGTTCACCAGATGCAACACAGCGACCGTGACGATGAAACCAAGGAAGAACCAGTTTGCCACATAAATGTGGGGTTCTTTCCGGTTTTTAAGTGTCATCAGGAACACAATAAGATAGGCAACCCAGACAAAGGTGAGCCAAAGATCGGCATACCACTCGGGTTCTGCATATTCTTTTGCCTGCGTCACGCCGGTTACATATCCGAGTGCAGCGAGAACAATGAAGAACTGATAGCCCCAGAAAGTGAACTTGGCCCAGCCATCACCCCACAGGCGGGTGCGACAGGTGCGCTGCACAGCAAAATAACTGGTTGCGAACAGGGCGTTGCCCCCGAACGCAAAAATTACCGCTGATGTGTGAAGCGGCCGCAGACGGCCAAATGTCAGATATTCACCGATATTCAGAGCTGGAAAGGCCATTTGAAGGGCGATGAAAACCCCGACCAGAAAGCCGGTTACGCCCCAAAAAACGGTTGCGATCGTGAAAAGCTTCACGATCTCATCGTTATAATTCGGTTTTTCAGCAAGCATGTTCATAGGCTTGTCCTCATGATAATAAACCCCCTGCAATTGCAAACAGACTGGCACTGTTGAAAACCATCACGCCCCTGGCGATGGATTTTGTGCTGACAGGCCAGCGGTTTGCGGAAAGTTGACCCAGCGCCGCTGCCAAGGCAAGGGCTGGAATAGTGGCAAGGCCAAAGCCTGCCATTGAAAAGAATGCGGCGAACGGGTCGCCGGTTGCTGCAACAGCAAGCAGCGCTGCTGCAACAAGGCCGCATGGCAGAAATCCCAGAACCACACCAAGCGCGTAGCGGTGCAACGAAGACTGTCCGCGCAGAAATGGCTGCGCCGCTCTACCAAGTGTAGCACCAAACTTGCCAAAACCTTCGCGCAATTTTGGTGGCCAGATTTTGATCCTGAGCGTTGGAAATGCACTGGCAAGAAACATAAATCCGGCAGCGATCATCAGGACTGCTGCCCATTTCTGGTGGTCGTCCGCAACAGCGAAAAAGCCTGTGAATGCTGCCGCTGTAACGCCCATTGCCGTGTAGGTGGTGATTCGGCCCAGATGATAGGGCAACAGGGCTGCGCCTCGAACCCTTTCAAAAATGCCGGATTCTTTTGGAAGGGCTCCTCGCACTGACGTCTGGGCAAAAGCAAAAGGCCCGCACATGCCGACACAATGCGTCATGCTGCCGACCAGCCCGCCCAAAAACAGCGTAAAAGTCAGCCCACCGTGGTTCTGAATGGCAGCCTGACAATGATTTAGGAACATTTCCACACAGAGCCCCTGTTTTTTGTCACGGTGCCAATATAGCGATGGCTATCAAGGGTGATTTGACAGAAGTCAAAACAGCGCCTTTGTATAGTGCGGCAGAGCGACGCAGCGACTGCAACAAGCCCGATAAGCAGGTTCCAAAGGTCGGCTTTTCACAAGCGAAAAGCGGGATTAAATGTTATGATATAGCCTTGACGGCTGATAGTATGGATCGCGTTGCTTCATTGAGAAGTTTTGTGACAGAGGGGAATCCACATGAAAAATCTAATAGTCCTTTTCGCCATGATGGCAGGTATTGCAATGCCTGCCGCCGCCGATGGCCACGAAGACAAAGAAGCCATAAAGGCAGCAGTTTTCGACTATTTTCACGGTCAGGGTGAAGCAAGCCGGGAACGCCTGTTCAGGGCCTTTGATGCCGACAACTCCACCATGGTTGGCGTTGTGAAAAGCGAAGATGGTTCGGAGATGGTGCGTTCATGGAAAGACATGAATGTTGTTTTGTCCAACTGGGCGTCGAATGAAAACCCCGCTGGCGGCGACCGTGACGGCGAAATCATTTCCATGAATATGGTAGATGACCAACTCGCCGTTGTTCTGTTTCGTTCTACCGACCGTTTTTACGATGCGCTGACGCTTGGCAAGGTCAATGGTGACTGGAAAATCATCGCGAAGGCTTTTGTGCTGCAATAGCAGGTGGTCTCTGGCGGCTCTGCGTATATAGATGGGGCCGCCGAACTGCTGTTTGATTTGTTTCAGCGTTTCGGCGGATGACTTTGCATGATCTGGCTGTCCAGTTCCATTGCCGTGATAACACTTTCCGCGATATCGGATAGCTTGCGGCTTTGCTGCATGGCTGCGTTCCGCATTATTGAATAGGCTTCGGATTCCGAGATGCTGCGATGCTGCATCAGCAGACCTTTTGCCTTGTCGATGACCTTTCTATCAGCAAGAGCCGTGCGGGCTTCATCGCGCTCGGAAGTGAGTTTCTGGAAATTTTCAAACCGGCTTACCGCTACGTCAACGACGGCTGTCACACGCTCGCGTTTGAGGCCGTCCACAACATATGCGCTGACACCCGCTTCAACCGAGCGACGTGTCATGTCCCCATCCGACCGGTCGACAAACATGGCGATGGGTTTTTTCACGGTTCTGGTGACCTGAAACATGCCCTCCAGCGTTTCCCTGTCAGGGTTTTGCAAATCGATGATCACCATGTCCGGGGCAAGCGCTGCAATGCGTTCACGCAAGTTCACAGTGCTTTGGATCGAAACGACCTGAGTGTAGCCGGCGGCAACAAGCGCTTCTTCCAAAATAGCTGTTCTGGACGGGTCTTCATCAATTATCAGGATATTCATCTTTTTTACTCACTCAGATGTCGATCTCAAGTTGCCACACTTGTGGCAAAATAAAATAGGATAGGCGCTAAGCGTGCGCGCCATGTTCATTGCAATTTCATGTACCGTGATTGGTCCGGTGACCTATGCAGACTCACATCTTTAAAAATCACTGCCGCGGTGTTTTTCTACCGCGATAACGGACGCCTGATCATCTGAATGCAGCAAGGCGTATGCCAAACCTGCAGCAACAGCCTGACATAGACTTCTTTTTTCCGGGTTTACCCGGTGAATGAAACTTAACTATTTGATATTAAAAGATATATATTGGGAATTTCTCTAGTGGGTGATGTGCGGATATGATGGCTTTAGTGTAAATTTGGGTTGTTGTTTCCGATGGACGTAGCTCCAAAGTGATTATTTTTTAGTCATCTTTGTGAGTGACCGGGAAAGGTAACCATAGCAATCCTTGATCTTGGGTGGTGGCGCCGGGCCAAGCCGAATTGGCAAAATGGAGGCAAGGCACTACCTTGCCTCCAACGGCGGGGGAGCTACAACCGCAATTGGGAAGCCCATTCTGCTCAGAGCAGAGATCCCAGCGTCGTAACGCCGTTGTCGTTTCAGCCGTCTTTGAGGTTGTAGACCACTTTGTAGCGCTTGCCGGTGACAGCTACTGCCTTGCCGTCAAGGGTCGCTGGCGCAAAGCGGAAATTTTCAAACGCTTTCAGGGAAGACTGATTGAACAGGGTGCTTGCTTCCGAACGAACAACCTCTGCGTTGTAGGGAATGCCTGTTTCATCAATGGCCAACTCAACGATGAGCCAACCCTCCTTGCCTCTGTCCATGGCTCTGGACGGGTAAGACAGCTTGCTCATGGATACGGGTACAGGTGCAGTGTCTGGCGTGACGCCGTCCTGTCCGACTACAGTCAATCCATCTACCGCCAATACAGATGGCGCATGGTAAGCTGTGTCGGCTTCAGCGGGGACAGAAACTGCCGCAGCCAGGGCGAAAAAAGCAGAGAGACCGAGATATGTTTTCACCGATGATGATCGGCGCGTGTTTGCAAATATTGATTTCATTGCAACCTCCAAAGGATAATTAAATACCTCTTTGCGATTGCTCGTTCGATCGCATCAAGGTTGGGGATTCTGCAAGAACGGCATTAGGTTGGCCGGTTTGTGCAGCGTGTTAATCAACCCTTCGATGGATCGAAGATAAAAGCGGCCTGCATTGGCCGCTGTCGTATGTGTAGCAACCGCTGGGCCAGAAACATCAGGTTTGAGTCTACGAAGCCGAAAATGACCTGTAGATCATTGTAAATATTGGGTAAAAAAAATATAGATGCTCACGGGTGCGTTTCAAATGCTGTGCCGCGAGGTCAATTTTCAACAGTTATTGAGTAATTCTTGTGCAGCTGCTCACTTCTTATGCGTTTATCAACCTAGTCCCTGCCCGGAGCGGGTGTGGTCCGTGTCAAATTGCGTTCGTGATTGCCGTCGATGTCAACTGCGTAGATGTCGGAAGGTCCTTGGCGGTAGCTTGCGAAGGTGATGGTCTTCCCGTCCGGTGACCAGGTCGCGCCGTGATCAGAACCCGGTGCCCGTGTCAGCCTGCGGATTTCACTGCCATCCAGTTTGGCCAGATAAATGTCCCGTTCAGCGGTCCGGGCGCCCTCTTCACCAATAATTTTTGCAGAGGCGCTCAATGTTATCGCCATCCATTTATTATCAGGCGACAGGCGTACCAATGGTTTTTCGCCTTGCACTTCCATGAACAGGCGCTCGTTTTCCCCCGATTGATCGTTCAGATAAATCCCGACGGTCCCCTCTCGTTTGCTGGCATAGGCAATGAGGGTGCCATCAGCACTAATTGACGGGTTTGTATTGATGTGGGCCGGATCATCCCCATAAAGCGTCACGTCCCCGGTCTCGAGGTCCAGCATGTACATCTCTTGCTCGGGTGCTGCAAAAACCTCCGCAACCGTATATATAACCTTGCCTGTACCCATCGAGATGTCAGCACGTGCGGCCCAGTGGCCTTCCGCAACGTTCGTCAGATTGTGCATGTTGCCGCTGGCCTCGTCGAGCAGGAACAGGTTTGCTCCCTTGAAGTTGCCACCCGAATCCCGGTCGGACGTCACAATAACTTTCCCGTCAATCGGCACTGCAAGAGGCCACCATTCATTGTGGTCTGTGTCTGTGATCCGTGTCTGGTTGCTGCCGTCCGGATCCATGCGATAAAGCTCTGCCGCACCGTGCCGGTAGGAATAAAAATATATGGCGGTGCCGCTATCGTTCCACGAAGGCGCGGTATCGTAGGGGTTACCGTCGGCAGAAACGGCATCAATGGTACATATATGGGCTGTGATCAAAGCTGTGGCAAAAATCCTGATGGTCATGGTTTTTACTTTTCTGTTGATTGGTTGACAAATTCGCGCGTGATTTCCTGTGCCGCAAAGTCGTTGCCGGAAAGTACATCGCCAAGAGAGACGCGCATATTTCGTATCTTGTGTGCGGCGTTCTGCCCGCTGAACAATAGCCACTGGCCATCCTCTGTGGTTGAAGGGAAGTAAGCAGGTCCATAGGCCGCAGGTGTCACTTGAACCGGTTCGCCCCCCGCGGCCTTAATTCTAAAGATGTGCATGACGCCTTCAGCGTCGGGCCCCATATAAAAAATGTCCCCTGAAGCAGCCCAGGTCAAAGCATAGGCAATAGTTGGTTTTCCGGTCAGTCGGCGAACGTCCCGGGTTTTGATATCAATGAAATAGATGCCGTCGTCGGCCTCGGCTTGTTCAAATTCATTCCCGGTGTCATCAATTGCACGGTGAGAAAAAGCAATTGTGGATTGGTCGGGTGAGAAAGTGGGGCTAGAGTTTTTGCCCCGCAGCCCTGTCTCCAGCAGCCGGCTTTGGCTGGTTTCGAAATTCATGATCATGGGTTCGCTGCTGCCGTCTTCATAAGACTTCCAGAAAGCCATGCGACTTCCATCCGGCGACCATTCCGGGGGGCCTGCGCCTTCGCCGTCATACATAGGGCGATAGTTGCTGCCATCTGTTTTAACAGAATATAGGGCCAGCTCTTTCATTGAGGGCCCGCCTGCGAACATGATTTCGGAACCGTCCGGTGACCACTCAGGCTCGATCTCGAAAAACCCATGAGTGTTTGTGAGACGGCGTTCCTTACCGGTGGCAATGTTGGTGATATAGAGATCCGAAAGGTCACCGGGACTGCCGCGATAGGAATAATAAACGACATATTTACCGTCAGGCGAGGCGCTGGGGGCAAAGTCCTGACCTGTATGATCGTCATCGCTCGCGTTGAGGGAAACGGAACTGGCAGTCAGGCCTGCTGCGATTGCAAAGGTCTTGGTTTTTGCTCCCGGCATATGCGCCTCGCCTTCTTGTATGGTCAGGATCAAGGTGGAATATCCCATACGCGAACCTCAGACATTTTGAGAGAGGGTACAAACGACCGCTGTTCCTGTTTGAATGGTTGATTTTCCCGTGTGACCTGAGATCAGCGCCTGCGCCTGGCGGTTGCTGACGGCAAATCATATACAATTAGTTTAGTTACCTGTTCAAATTGCATTATTTATTTGAATGAGTGGGGCGGCGTGGCTACCGTTTTGCTGCCTGGAAAATAGCAGGATCATACCGCACCCCCGGGGAGGGGTCGTGAAGAGAGCCAATAACTCAAGGGGATCGCAATGTCCGTTTCAACACAAAAAGCGCTGGTTGCAGCGCTGCTGTCCAGCAGTCTGCTCGCGGCACCATCATTTGCCGCCGGTCAAAGTACAGATGGGGCCCAGTTGCGTGAAAAGTGGGTAGAACCCGATATGGCTGTCGTGAGCGACAAACCTGTAGCGGACAACGCCGACAGTGAGAAGGATAAAAAGAAAGGTTTGCCGCTTGAGGCCGCACGAACAGTCGAGTTCGAAACCGATGAGGGTACATGGATTTCGCTGGATATGTCTCCGGACGGCGAGACAATCATATTTGAGCTGCTGGGCGATATCTACACCATGCCGGCTGCGGGCGGTGAGGCAACAGCAATTGTGACCGGCATGGGTTTCCAGTCGCAGCCTGTTTATTCGCCGGACGGGTCCCAAATCGCTTACCTGTCTGATGAAGGTGGGTCGGAAAACCTTTATATTGCCAATGCAGACGGGACCAAACCAAAGAAACTGTCTTCCATGGGGTCAGGTGATGCAATGAGCCCGGCTTGGTCTGCGGACGGAGACAATGTCTTCATTTCTCAGGTTTCCAACGGTATCGGGGCCAATGAAATCTGGATGTATCACAAGCACGGAGGCAAGGGTATCCAGATTACCAATGCCCGGCCTGCAGGACCCAATACCCCCGGCAATCAACAACCGAATGCGCAGGGTGTTTCTGTGTCATCAGATGGCCGCTACATATACTATGCATTCAAAATCGGCGGTTTCTCATACAATATGACCAACTTCCCATGGTCCGTTGTGCGCCGGGACATGCATGAAGGCACAGTTGAAACAATTGCGACGGCATATGGCGGCGCTGTGCGACCGGTTATCTCTCCTGACGGCAATACACTGGTATATGGAACGCGCCACGAAACCCGGACGGGGCTGCGTGTTCGCAATTTGGAAACAGGAGAGGATCGCTGGCTGGCCTATCCTGTTACCCGCGATGATCAGGAATCGAGGGCAACCCGGGACATGTTGCCCGCCTATACTTTCACTCCTGACGGCAGTGCAATTGTGATTAACAGCGGCGGCAAGATCGAGCGGATTGCCATTGATGACGGTGCCCGCACCAATATTCCCTTCACGGCCAAAGTGAAACTGGATGTGGGCCCCAATCTCGTGCAGCAGGAAAAGGACCCGGAAGGGCCTGTTGTCGCTCGCATGGCACAAACACCGTCGCTATCGCCTGATGGCACAACGGTCGTTTTTTCCGCCCTCGGCGAGCTTTATTCCATGTCGCTTGAGGACGGTGCGAGCCCGCGCAAGATTGAACGGGCTGGTACCGGTGTATTTCAGCCGAGCTGGTCGAGCGATGGCCGTTATATCACCTATATCAGCTGGGATGTTGATGGCGGTCACATCTGGCGCATGCGCGCCAATGGCCGCGGGCGCCCCGAACGGCTTACCCGGCGACCGGGATATTACTCCGATCCGCACTTCACTCCGACCGGTGATGAAATCGTTGCGATCCGGGCGTCAAACCACCAGTTCAATCTTGGTAACCCGACGGCGCACCGCGATTTAATAGCACTTGACGTCGAAGAGAGCGATGAGCGCGTGGTACTTGCTGGAACCGGCTTTGGCGGCATTCATTTCGGGGATGCGGAAGATCGTGTTTATCTTTATAGCGGCGGTGGCCTGATCCCGAGCGGCAGTGGCAATCTGTTTTCGGTGCGGCTCGATGGAACTGACCGGCGGGAACACCTGCGTGTAACCGGGCAAGGGCTCTATTTTGCAGCACAGCCCGTGCCAGCACGTGACATGCGTCTCAGCCCCAATGGCCGTTATGCAATGGCGCGCTCGCAGGAACAGCTGCAACTGGTTGCAGTGCCGCAAACTGGCCGGGATGTGACGGTCGTCAATTTGGCGGGGCCATCGGTGCCGCTTAAAACAATCTCTGATTTTGGCGTGGACTATTTCGAATGGTCCGCGGACGGCGAAACCATGCTGTGGTCTACCGGCAGCACGATATATACGCAGAAGCTTTCTGATGTGGAATGGGTGAGGCCCGAAGAGGAGGAAGAGCCGGAAACGCCGGAAGAAACCGACTCAGACGAATCAGAGTCGGAAGAAGCAGAAGATACTGCTGATACTGTTGATACTGTTGATACTGCCGAAGCGGAAGAAGCTGAGGTTGAAGAAGAAAAGGCATATCAATCGTTCCAGGCGAGAGTTGAAGTGCCCCGTGACAGCCCTGAAGGCGTTATTTTGCTGACGGGAGCTACCGTTCTGACCATGGGCCCTGAGGGTACTATCGACAATGCAGATGTATTGATTGAAAATGGCAAATTTATTGCCGTGGGCGCCAGTGGTTCTCTGGATGTGCCTCGTGGTGCCGAAGTTCGGGATATGTCAGGCAAGTTCATAACACCGGGGTTCGTTGATACCCATGGTCACTGGCGCAACTGGAGCCGCAACGAAGTTGTTGAACAACACTTCTGGCCGTTTCTGGCCAACGTTGCCTACGGAGTAACAAGTGGCCTTGATGTGCAAACGGCGACAACCGATATCTTTGTCTATCAGGATATGGTTGAAGCAGGCCGGATGATCGGCCTGCGCGCCTGGTCGACAGGCCCGGGCGTGTTCTCGGATACAGCTATTCAATCGAAAGAGGACGCGGTCAAGGTTCTGACGCGTTACAAGGAACATTACCGCACCAAAAACATTAAGGCCTACATCACCGGCAACAGGAAGCGGCGCCAGCATATCATTCAGGCATCCAAGGAAGTGGGCATTATGCCAACAACCGAAGGTGGTCTGGATGCCAAGCTTGACCTGACCCATATGCTCGACGGTTTTTCCGGCAACGAACACAATATTCCAATTATTCCGCTTTATAAGGATGTGCAGCAGCTTGCGGCGCAAACCGGTATTGGTTACACGCCAACCTTGCTGGTGACTTATGGCGGGCCATGGGGCGAAAATTATTTCTTCACCAATATGAGTCCGCATGACGATGAAAAAGTGAACCGTTTCATGCCTCACAGCATTGTGGATCAGCGCACCAAACGGGCGCAGTGGTTCCGAGATGAGGAATATGCCTTCACGCGTATCGCGGACAGTGCCATCGATATCCAGCGTGCTGGCGGTAAAGTGGGCGTTGGCAGTCATGGCCAGTTTCAGGGTCTTGCCTATCATTGGGAGTTGTGGATGCTTGGCTCTGGCAAGGCAACATCGATGGAGGCGTTGAAGGCCGCGACCATTGATGGTGCCCACATTATCGGGCACGAGCAGGAGGTTGGGTCCATTGAAGCTGGAAAGTTTGCAGATCTTGTGATTCTTAACAGTGACCCGCGGGCCGACCTGAAAAATACCACGGATATTCACCGCGTGATGATGAATGGCCGCCTTTACAATGACGACACCATGGATCAGGTATGGCCAAAAGCCGAGGTGTTGCCGAAGCTTTGGTTCCATGATCAGGAACCCAAATAGGGATTGGCGCTGGAGTCGTGCGGGGGTTATTGGGCTGACCCTCGCACATTATCCGGCTGAAGAATAATGATGAAGCCTGTTTCAGATAAAGACGTTTACTGGATTACCGAACACGCGCAGTATGAGTGCCTGATGTCGCCCCGACGGATGGAGATCATTGATTTGCTGGCCAATGTTGGTGTGCGCTCGGTTCGGGAGATTGCCAGGCTCCTAGGGGCAAAGCCGTCCTCTTTGTATCATCATATGGACTTGCTTTTGGAGGTGGGTCTGGTTGAAGTGTCGGACACGCGCGTCATCAACCGGCGGCGGGAAAAGCTATACAAAACGCCCGGCTCGACGCTGCGGTACGGGCTTGACTTTTCTGACCCTCTGGCGTTTTCCATTTATTCCCGCATTGGTGACATGCAGGCGCGGCAGTCCGCCAGAGATTTGCGGCGCGGCATTGATGCGGACGATGTAGTTACTGAGGGGCCAGCCAAAAACATCTGGATTTTTCGGCTTGTTGGCGCCCCTGATGCGGCAACCATGGAGCAGATAAACCGTCATCTTCAAGAGATCGCCCGCCTGTTCTGGGGCTCGGCGGGGCAAGATAATCCACTGGTTGTGATGTCAGCTATTGTTGCGCCTGTACCGCGCCCGGAAAAGGGCGATAGCTAGCTCGGGTTCCGGTTCCCGATCTTGGCGTTGCTCCTGCCGGAAAAATCACTAGGATAACGTTCCATTCGGAGTAATTTTCCCAGAGGTTTGGTGCATGCATACGGTGATTGTTGGTGGAGGAAATGCAGGCTTGCAAACTGCGGACAGTTTGCGCCGTAAAGGATATGAAGGCGAGATCACCCTTCTTTGTGCGGAAAAGCATTTGCCGTATCAACGGCCACCGCTCTCAAAAAAATTCCTCGAAGGCAAATTCGAAGAAGTGCGTTTGACCCTGAGGCCGCAGAAATTTTTTGACGACCGGTCCATTGTTGTGAAATTGGGAACCGAAGTGACTCATATCGACCGGCAGGACAAAAGTGTTCTGACCTCAGGTGGTGACGCAATTTCCTATGATAATTTGGTGATGGCAACGGGCGCGTGGCCCAGGCCCTTGCCGGGCCACGAAGGCCGGGATGACCTGCATTTTATCCGTACGATTGATGATATTCATGCGCTGAAGAAGGCCGTCGCCGGGAAAAAGTCTGTACTATTGATTGGTGGTGGCTTCATTGGCCTGGAGGCTGCAGCAACCCTGACCACCCTGGGGTTGAAAGCCACAGTGGTCGAAGCGATGCCGACAATCATGCCAGGGCTGGTCGCTCCCGAGGTGAGCAACTTTTTTCGTGATGAACACGAGGCTAAAGGCGTAACGATCATTGAAGGGGCAAGTGCAAGTAATGTCATCCGAAATGACACAGGCGATTACACCGCAATGTTATCGGACGGCAAGGCGTTTGACGCTGATATCGTGGTTGTTGGTATTGGGGTTATACCCAATTCAGAGATTGCTGAGGCGGCGGGCCTTGCCTGTGAACGCGGAATTCTGGTGGACGAGCATGCACGAACGAGCGACCCGAATATTTGGGCGGTTGGCGACTGCGCAGCGGGCATTCATATGCGGTATGCCGGGAGAACCCGGCTCGAATCGGTTCAGAATGCCGTGTCGCAAGGTGCCCTGGCGGCGACTTCGATTGTGGGCGAGGATATGGTCTATGATGACCTGCCGTGGTTCTGGTCGGATCAGTATGACCTGAAATTGCAAATGGCGGGTCTGTCGCGAGGATATGATGATACTGTCTTGCGGGGCGAGCCTGCGGACCGGCAATTTTCGGTCTGCTATTTCAGTGACGGTAAGCTGATCGCCATAGACTCGGTCAACTCGATAAAAGATCATATGGCGGCCAAGAAACTGCTGACAGCCAATATTAATTTGACCCCTGAGCAGTGTGCAGACACAGAAACGCCTCTGAAAGAATGGCTGAACGCATAGTGCAACAGCCAGTTTAAGCCGTTTCCTGTTCTTCCAGTATCAGTTGGTCGCGCATTGCATTGCGCATCTCGAACTTCTGGATTTTGCCCGTCACCGTCATAGGGTATTCGCTGACAAATCGAATATAGCGCGGCACTTTATAATGGGCGATCTGTCCCTTGCAGAAAGAGCGGATATCCTCTTCATCTGTATTTTCACCGTCCCGCAGCAAAATCCACGCACACACTTCTTCGCCCATTCTGTCGTCCGGGACACCGAAAACCTGGACATCCTGTATTTTCGGATGCGAGTAGAGGAATTCTTCAATTTCACGAGGGTATATATTTTCCCCGCCCCGGATAATCATATCTTTCAGGCGCCCGGTTATGTTGACGTAGCCGTCTTCATCCATTGTGGCCAGATCGCCCGTGTGCATCCAGTGAGCAGTGTCGATCGCCTCGCGGGTGCGTGCTTCATCGCCCCAATAGCCCTGCATCACACTGTAGCCTCGTGTGCACAGTTCACCCTGATCGCCACGCGGCACGGTCTTGCCGTCTTCATTGACGATTTTGACCTCAACAAAAGGGTGAATTTGCCCAACGGTGCCAACACGTTTGTCCAGTGGATCATCTTTTTTGCTCTGGAAACTAACCGGCGCCGTTTCGGTCATCCCGTATGCAATGGTGACTTCGCTCATATGCATGTCACTGATAACCCGTTTCATCACCTCAATCGGGCAGGGTGAGCCAGCCATTGCACCGGTGCGAAGAGAGGAGAGGTCAAATTTTCCGAAATCAGCGTGCTCAAGCTCTGCAATGAACATGGTTGGCACGCCGTACAGGGCTGTACATTTTTCAGCCTCGACCGTGGCAAGCACGGACGCAGGGTCAAAAGCCTCTCCCGGCAAAACAATTGTTGCGCCGTGGGTGATGCAGCCCAGCACGCCCATCACCATGCCAAAACAATGGTAAAGCGGCACCGGGATACAGAGGATGTCTTCTTCCGAGAAACTTTGGCGAGCTGCAACGAAATAGCCATTATTAAGGATACTGTGATGGGTCAGTGTTGCCCCTTTGGGATGCCCCGTGGTCCCCGAGGTAAATTGAATATTGATCGGATCATCGGGTTGGAGGGAAGGTCTTAGAGTCTCCAGTTTTTCTGCGAACTCGTTCTTTGGTGCTGTTTCCAGGTCACTGAACGGCATCAACCCGGTTGTTTTCTCGTTGCCAATCACGATTGCTGTTCTGAGGTCCGGTAAGCGTGATGCCTTGAGTGCACCCGGTTTGCATGTACCCAGTTCCGGGGCCAGCTCCTGCAGCATGGCGACATAGTTCGATGACTTGAACTCACGACTGAGTACAAGTGCCTTGCACCCTACTTTATTGAGCGCATATTCAAGTTCTGACAGGCGATAGGCCGGATTGATGTTAACCAGAACAAGCCCCGCTTTGGCCGTTGCAAACTGGGTAATGATCCATTCCGCGCAGTTAGGGGCCCACAAACCAACACGGTCACCGGGTTCAAGGCCAAGTGCCAGCAGATTTGCTGCCACCGTGTCGGCCCGGACAGCTAGTTCTGAATATGTCCAGCGAATGTTTTGGTGGGGAACAACCAGAGCAGTTCGGTTGCCGAACTTTCTGGTTGTGTCATCCAGGGCCGCGCCGATGGTTTTATAGAGAAGCGGTGTGTCGCTTGTGCCTGAAACGTAACTGGGCAACCCCGTCATTGCATTCTCCTCACCCTGAACCGGAATTGGAGAATACGCCTAGTAACTGTCGGCGTCGATCCCAAAAATAAAGCCCTGCCTCAATCGGGTTTGAGGCAGGTTTTTTCGCCTATAGCTGTGGCAGGTCTTCTTCAAGTACGCACATATTAAAGGAAAACGAGAGTTCGCCTTCGTCTTCATCCCGGTACACCACGCCGATGAATTCGTCCCCCAGCATTACTTCAACTGAATCCGGGGCCTGTGGCCGGCGCACCAGGCGGAACATGTTATTATTGAACTTGCTCTGCAGATAGGCTTGCACCCTTGCGGTTTCGTTTGGTGTCAACGCACGCTCCTTAATCTCTGGTTACGGCCATGATGTATCCGCCCCAAGGGGTCCGTTGCAAGAAAAACAATAGAAAATATACAAAACTGCAATAGTTGTAGAAGGAGAGAAGCTGATATACGATCAGACTACTCGGTATAGTAGCGGAATGATGCCAGATGTCTGAAGACAGCAATGATTTTTCTTATGCGGACGACGCAGAGTTAGTTGAACAATTCGTCACGTGGACAAGTGAAGCTGTCGACGAATTGAAAGAGATTGTTGAAAACCTGACGGGGCAAGAACTTAAATCAGACGAAAAATCCGACCGGATATATGATCTTACGCATAATATCAAAGGCATGGGCGGTAGTTTCGATTTCCCTCTAATGACCAGTGCGGGAACATCGCTGTGTTCCTATATTAAAAGTTTGCCGGAAGGAAAGCCTCTTTCGCATAAAGTGGTGGATGCACATGTTCGTGTATTTCAGGTTGTGCTTGAACATAAAATTCAGGGTGACGGCGGCGAAAAAGGCAAAGCTCTGCAAAGCAGGCTTGCGACCATTATCAGCGAAGAGTCTTGAAAAAAGACTGTGCAAATGTTCACTTTATGTTCTTTTTTCTTGCCATATGACTTAATGTCCGACAGGCTTTTGAGCTGAGTCTTTAGCTGTCGAGGTCAGAAAGATGACATCAACGGAACGGGTAACAGGTGGTTCTGTGCGGTTGCTGCACGGGATGGGTTACGCTGCGATTTGCGAGTTTCCCTTGTCTAATGGGCGAAGGGCAGACATTGTCGGTATTCAAAAGTCCGGGCGTATTGTAATTGTGGAAGTGAAGTCTTGTCTGGCTGACTTTAGATCTGACCGTAAATGGCAGGATTACCTGCCGTTCAGTGATGAGTTTTATTTTGCCGTCGATGCCGGTTTTCCTCGTGAGGTTCTGGACGAACCTGATAGCCTGCCAGATATTACAGGGGTCATCATTGCCGATGAATTTGGCGGCGATATCCTCAGGCCTGCTGCCCCAAGAAACCTGCATACAAGTCGGCGGCGTTCTATACACCTTAAGATGGCGCATACCGGTGCTGCACGGCTCACTCAGCCAATCATTACGCCAAATTCCGTACGTTCAGGCACCCGTACAAGTTGTTAGTGCCCTTTTTCGAAAAATTGAATTTTTTAAAATCTGGTGTTTATCTTGCTTAAGGAAACCGGTGTTCTATGGTTGAAACTTAAGCGGTTGTGGGGATTGGCTTTATGAAACGCACGGAAAAAAGCATTCGGCTTGAAAGAGTGTGGCGCGATATGGCTCTGGAGTCCGGCGTGCCCATACCCCGACGAACCGCGTTTAAAGCCCGCCAGTTTCCGGATCTGCTGCCCGACCTGACAGTTGGCAAGGTCACTGATACCGGCGTTGAAGTGATGATGGCCGGGTCGAATGTGATCGGTCGTTTTTCCGATGAAATCACCGGCCAGGACTACATGCAGTTTATTGACGAGCCACAAAGGCCCTTCCTCGGCCAGCCGGTTGTTGCAGACTGGAGCGACCCTATTGACTGGATTGACCTTGGGGCAGGTGTCCCTGAAGTCGGTGATACCACGTCAGTCAGTCGATGAAGTTTTTGTCTGGCCCTTATCGGATAACTGGGGGATTTCGGTAAAGCCCGCCCAGCGTTTGCGCCCATCCTTGTTTTCCAGAATGTTCTGAAGAGCCGCTATGGCGGCGCGCTCATATCGCTTGCCGGCATCCGACTGAAGAATGTCAATTGCCTTGTCAAAACCAAGGCTTTCGCGGTGTGCCCGCGCTGAAACAATGCCGACAAACGCATTTGCCACGGCAAGAACACGGGCACCGGGTTCAATGGCTTCGCCGCTTCGACCTTCAGGTTCACCGCTGCCATCCCAGTGTTCGCGCAATTGTTCAAGTGTTTCGGCAACTGCACCACCCAGTTCCACATCCTTGATGAGTTGAGCACCTTTGCTCATGCTGTCGCGCACCAGTGCAAGTTCGTCGTCAGTTAGTGGTGACTGTTTGGTGAGAATATCAATCGGAACAAAAATCTTGCCAAGGTTTACAAGTTGTCCGGCGATTTCCATCGCTTCCTGTTTGTCCTTGTCCCAACCCATTTCCTGTGACATTGCCACAGCAACATCAGCGACCCGCGCTGAATGATGCTTGCTCCATGGATCCCGCGCATCGATGATTTCGGTCAGCGTGCTGATCAGCTGTCTGAACAAGGCCTCTGATCGCTCGTTTGCGGCTATCAGGTCAGTAATATCCTGCATGACCACCAGCGCCTGTGCTGAAGAGTTCCCGGCTGGCTTGAGAGGAATAATCTCTGTTTTGAAGAGCTTTTCCGACGATTCGGAAGGCTGTAGAACTGCCAGTGTCTGAGGCACGCCCTCTATCGCACTTTTGACGCCCTGACGTAACTGAGCCGCTGTTTCATTGTCGAAAGCGGCATCCAGCCGCCTGTTTTCCAGCTCACTGGCTGGAAGTCCGGCAACCTCTCCCATCCGTGTGTTAACGAGGCGCGCTGTCATGTCTGCTTCAAGGGCAGCGATGGCTGTTGGTTGGCTGTCGCTGACAGTGCGCAGAAACAGGCTCAGCTCTTCGTTCTTGTTCGATAAAGCGGCTTGTTGCTCGTATGACTTTTGCAGGCGTTGCGACACGCCGTGTCGCCAAACCAGAACAAGTGCAACGATGATGGAAACTGCTGCAAACAATAAAGTAATGAAGAGGCTGTTGCGGCGCTCATTGACATCGTCAAGAGCTTCCCTGGTCTCAATGGTACGCACCAGCACCCATGGCACAGGTGCGCTCAGTTCCCGGCCTGTAACAAGCACCGGGCGGCCGTCATAATTCTGATGTTCACCAAATCCGCCGGGTTGGCGGACGGCGAAAGCCGCTGCCGGGTCCATTCGGCCTTCACCAAGCCTGCCGCCATGCTGAAGCGGAGTAATGGGGGTAACAACATCCCCTTCCGCTGCAGTGACCAGATATGATTCAGCCGATTCGCTATTGTCGCCCGGTTGCACGAGAGTGTGCAGAAAATCATTGTCGAGGGGACGCGCGCCGATGATCCAGGCGCTGACAGAAGCACCGTCTTCAGTGCGGGCGATTGGGCTGCCAACCAGAACAAGAGGTGTCTTGTCATCCAGGCGGGGGCCAAGCCGAACAAAAGACCGGTTGTCGCCATCAAGCAGTTCGCCCGGGCGTAACATCGGCATGCCCGCCGACGCCACCAGTATGTTGCCGGCTTTATCAACAAGGGCAAGACCCGCCCTGTTGGGGCGTTTTACGTTGGCTGCAACAGTATCAATCGCTCGTTGCTCGTGAAAACCCGTCGCTTCCGCTTCAACGGACAGCAGAGAATATATGTATCCTCGCTGGGCTTCTGCACTTTCATCGCTGTTGTCCACAATGGTAGCCGCATATAGTTGTACCGAGGCATCGCCCGCAACTTGCTCTACACCGTTGAGGTGTCGGTTCAGCCATTCGGATACTTCAGCCGCCCTACTGTCCGCAACAAGGTCCATGCGGCTTTGCCAGCTTTCCAGACCTTTTTGAGCCTCCATTGATGCAAACTGGAAGATACCAAACACAGCAACGGCAAGAAGCGTTACAAAAGTAAGCGCAGGTACAGTCAATGAACGCTTTTGCTGATCGTGCTGTGACATGAATTCTTCCCTGACTAACCGCTTGCTAACATGCAGATAGGGTTAAAATACGAGTAATTAATTAACGCAATGTTAGGGGTGTCTTTAGATTTTGTCATCATAATCAGTGTCATGATAAGTCTTGAAAGCGAAAGGGAGGTTCAGGCTATCGGGATGAACCGGAAAAAGAGATCGATGAAGAGCGGATTGCGAAAAGGTTCGGCCATAACATTGCTGTTTCTTTTGGCATTCGGCGTGTTGGCACCGCAGCAGGCAAGCGCTGTGGCGGGGCTTTTTGGCAGTCGCGAGATTCGGTCCACGAATATGAAGTCTTTCGACAAATGGACCGAGGTGTGGCGACGGCATAACCTGCAGCGCGCCGAAAGCGCGAAGGAAACTAATGGCGATTCTTCTGTCGAGCGCAACTGCAGAGGGCTGAACCGGGCCAGATGCACGCGCGAAGCATGGGAAGAGTTTATTGCTGAACAACAATCGACAGTGAGCGCAGAGGCCGAAAACCCTGAATTAACACTCGAGTTGCTGAAGGCGGTTAACCTTTATATGAACCGAGCGCCCTATATTGTCGACCCCGTGAACTGGGGTATCCCGGATCATTGGGCAACACCGGATGAATTTTTCCTCAAGGATGGTGACTGCGAAGACTATGCGATCAGCAAACTCGTCACGCTTAAACGTTTGGGCGTTGACCCCTCGAAGATGCGGCTTGTTGTTCTACAGGATGAAAACCTGCGCATTGCTCACGCCGTGTTGGCGGTGGAGCTGGATGGTGAGTTTCACATACTGGACAATCAGGTGGATAGCGTGCTGCCTCACACCAAAATTCTTCATTACCGCCCGGTATATTCCATCAATGAAGATGGCTGGTGGCTTCATCAGGTTCGACGGTTCGGACGGTAAACAATGAGCTATGAACCAGTGAAAAGAATTTTGTGATGGCGATGGTTCCGGACGTTGCAGACACAATGCTGGACTATGTAAGGCAGTTGAAGCGGCACTCGAGCGGCCGCCGGGCTCTCCATATAAAACTCTCGTCACTGGAAAGGCACATGCACGAGCCCTACTATCGGCGTGAGGTTGCTTCTGCCCTAAGTCCATTGGTCACAAAAAAAGGCGCCAGATTGTTCGCGCTGCCAAATGCCGACAGTATCCTTGTCACGGCTGACCTGACGCTTGATGACCTCGCGGCGCCGATCCGGGATGTGCAGAAGCGATTGCGAGAGTCGAAAATACTTGCGGCCCTTGATCCCGTCATCGGCATTACAGACCCTTTTATCGAATGGTTTGACCTGGAAGAGGAATACGGGGATTTTGCCGTCTATGTAGAACGGCTGGTGGCTGACTTGCGAGCGGGTGTAGCTGCACCGCCGGGTAATAAAACAGTCGAACCCCGTGTGGAGCATGTTCACAGCGATACCCAGGCAAGCATAGTCCCGAAGGTAGAGCAAAAAGTGCATGATGCGCCGGAGGTTGACCTGGCGGTAATCGGCAAGGCCATGAAAGACCTTCGTCAGGCTGACATTGGGCGGTTTGTTCGTGCCGAGACAATCTACGCGATTGCCGGCCGAACCAAGCCTGTACCCGTTTTTATTCATCAGCACCTTGATCTGCCAATGCTAGTGGCTGAGCTTGCTGGTCGCGTTGACACCATTGATCACTGGCTAAAGGCACATGTTTTGGAGGACGTAATGCCGATGATGCTCGAGTTGTATCCTCAGCTTGAAACAGAGGCATCTCTTGGTACCAGCTTCAGGGTTACATGCTCGGCTGTATTGAGCAAAGCTTTTGATGCGTTTGATAGCGCCTCCAGGGGAAAGCTAAAAACCTCACGTATCATCGAATTCAGTCTTGTTGATGCCCTGACTGACACGCAGCAGCATGAAGCCGCCCACCGGAAAGTTGAAAAAAGCGGTTATAAGGTTGCGGTGGCAGATGTTGAACCAATGTCTTTACGTTGGCTAAACCCCGAGATGATCCGCGCCAGTTTCATAAAGCTGCATATTCCAGAGGGTGGATACGGTGACTGGCTTTCCAGCGAAATGGAGCGGGATGTTGCAGACAGAATCAACAAGATCGGGCGCCCGCGTTTTATACTGGATGGATGCAATTCCACACAGGATATCGAACTGGGGCAACGCCTTGGTATCACTCTCTTTCAGGGTGATGTTCTGTCTTAAAGCGGTGATCTTTTTGATAGAATGCGCTGCAAGGTTCTACGGTGCATGTTCAAGCGGCGGGCGGTCTCGGATACATTCCGGTCACACAATTCGTAAACCCGCTGGATATGCTCCCATTTTACTCTATCAGCCGACATAGGATTTTCAGGCGGTTGTGGTTTTTCACCGTCAAGCGCCAGCAGTGCTTTTACAATCTCGTCCGGGTCCGCTGGCTTTGCCAGATAGTCAACTGCTCCTGCTTTTACGGCGGCCACTGCGCTTGCCAGGTTGCCATATCCTGTGAGGATGATGATGCGAATATCGTGGCGCAGGTGCCGCAGCGTAGGCACAAGGTCCAGCCCGTTGCCATCGGTAAGCTTCATGTCGAGAATGGCGTAGCGCGGTTTGTTGTCGACGGCCAAAAGGCCGGCTTCTTCAATGCTTTCAGCTGCGACAACGGTGAAGCCTTGTCGCTCCATGCTAAGGGTAAGTCGTTGCCGGAAAGCGCGGTCATCTTCAACAATCAACAAGATGTCATCTGGGTTAATATTCATTGAATCGGTCATAAGCTTATAGCTTTCGAGTTATTCACTTAACGAGCTGACCAGCAGCAGTGCAGCGACTTGCGGCCAAACGATACGGGTTCTTGCACCGCCCCTGGGGGCTTTTTCAAACTGAAGAGCAGCACCCATTCTCTCAAGAAGGGATTTGGCGATAAATAAACCAAGCCCCAAACCACCATCACGGCCGGCACGTGGCCGTCTGGTTGTAACATACGGTTGGCCCAGATTGCGGATGATTTGTGGATCAAATCCCGGGCCGTCGTCATCAATCATAATATTCAGGGCTTCGTCGTCAACAATGGCGGAAACGGTAACACTGCTTCGCGCGTAACCAACGGCATTCTCAACGATACTTCGAACCGAATGGATGATTTCGGGTGCGCGCGCGATATCAAAGTCAGCTGACGAGTCGATTTTAAAGGCGACCTCAATTCCGCGTTTTTCATGAGGAGCGGCCGCTTCGCGCAGGATCGCAGATATGGGCATTGTGACAAAATGCTCGTCGGTGCCTGCTTTTTTCTGTTCTCGCAGTTCGGAAAGAATATCCCGGCAGCGTGTCACTTCAGATAAAATCAGCTCCAGATCTGCTTTGGTTTCAGCGTCTCCCTGCCACGTTTTAAGAAGTTCGGAGGCCGCGAGCATAATAGTACCCATTGGTGTGCCAAGTTCGTGCGCCGCGGCTGCGGCAAGTGCCCCCAGGGCAGCCAGTTTCTGTTCCTGCTCCAGCGCAAATTGCGTTGCCACCAGCGCGCGTGCGCGCACTCTGCTCTCGCGGCCAACGCGCGCCATATAAACCGCAAGAAACACCAGGGTAAAACAAAGACTGATCCATAGGGCTGCCATAAATAGCGGCTGGACTACAGGGGGTGGGCCGTCCCAGGGCAGGGAAAATGGGGTGAAAGCAAGCGTGGTAACGAGGGCAATCGTCAAGGCAATGAGGCCGTATGTGTACCGGCGCGCCAGCATTGTTGCGGAAACGGTTGTTGGGGCCAGCATAAGGACTGAAAATGGATTTACCAGGCCACCAGTCACAAACAACAGAGCCGCCAGATGAACAAGATCAAAAGCAAGATGTGCGCTGGTTTGACTGTCGCGCAAGCGAATATTGGTGTCTGACCTGAGCGCAAACCACAGATTCAACAGTGCCGATGCGACAACAAGAGGAACCGTAATTTCAGCCTTTACATCAAAACCCAGACCAAAGGCGACAAGAGCAAGCGCGAACAATTGCCCACCGATTCCCATCCAGCGGATGGTAATCAGTGTGCCCAGTCGAACGCCGCCCTCCACACCAAAGTCAGGGTATATGTATCCTGCCCCTCTTTGCAGAGCCGGGTGTTTTCGTGCTGACGCGCTGTCTTTTACTGTTTCGTTTGAAACCATGCGTGTTATCTCATTGCGGCGGCGGTTAACAATAGCAGCAAAAAAGCGATCGTCAGGCCAAAAGCAACCAGCGCGACAATTAGCGCATTGCGACAGGCCTTTGCATCCGGCTTCGCAGCCCCGCCTTCAGGGCCAACCCAGACGGTCTGGTTTTTGGATCTATCCATATAGTCCAGCGAGAGATCCAGAGCATAAGCGACCAGATTGGCAGGCCGGTAACGGAACGAAACCCCAGGGTGGATCGCCGCTTTAACCGCATTTAACCACTTTGTCGCAGGCCAGAGAAGAGATGCCAGCATGAAAAGGAATAACCCCAGCAGCATGCCGGGGATGGCCAAATAGAAACGTAAAACAACGAAAGGCTTCAGGAAATACTGCGTGTCGCCGGCTTCCCGGTACATTCTGTCGGCCTGTATCAGGCAGTGAAAGGGCACCAGTAGCGCAAACCCTCCCATCATGAACAGGATCATGGACGGTATGAAGGACTGGGCAAGGCCATCAACAGCCTCTCTGATTGCCTGGCGACGGGCCCGGAAGCTGTTCCGGGAGGCTGTGGTCTGAACATCTTGCCACCTGATTTTCAGTTGGAAGAATTTTGCCACTATAAAAACGCCAACCGCAGCCGTTGCGGCGTTTACGAACACCAGAGAATTTAAAAGAAACCCCAAGGCAGCAAAAAACGTCGTTAATACCAGGCAACTGA
The DNA here is from genome assembly GCA_947503625.1 of uncultured Kordiimonas sp. Taxonomy (GTDB): domain Bacteria; phylum Pseudomonadota; class Alphaproteobacteria; order Sphingomonadales; family Kordiimonadaceae; genus Kordiimonas. The sequence goes on from CANNEK010000002.1 coordinate 890,089, forward strand.
AGAGGCCGCGCCAGCGAAGTGTGTGTCTGCTGCGCCCGGCGCGGGCCAGACGTGTAGTCAGGAATTCAAGAGATATCGCCGTCACTGCATCAAGCGATGGCACCTGTCCGAGTGATCGCCTGCCGCCAAACAGCATGTCCAGTACCACTCCACCCAGCCCCAGAAGTATCCATGGAACCGTCGCATCAAGGTTTATCTGGATAAGTTCCTGAATAGAGTGCCTGCCTTCGAGTGGTGATCGGGCGTTCTAGTAGGTTGCGCCGGCATCTTGCAGCAGCCGAACGAACCGGCGCGACCGGCTGATTTTGGCATATTCAAGCGCGGTTTTGCCGGTCAGGTCCTGAACGTTCGGATCTGCGCCCGCTTCGATTAATGCCTGCGCCACTTTGAACTTGCGCCCCCGCACCGCTTTCATCAGCGCAGTTTCCTGACCGATGTCGGCCCGGTTGGGGTCGGCGCCGTATGAAATCAACAATTTGACCATATCGGTATCGCCAGCTGTAGAGCGAAGCATCAACGCAGTTTCCCCGCGCAACCGGTCAGCGAGGTTGGGGTTTGCGTCATTGTCGAGCAGTAGTTTCACCACGCCTGTGTGCCCACCTTGCGCGGCCAGTACAATGGCTGGTGTCCCTTCGGTGCGTCGGCGGGTATCTGGTGATACTCCCTCTCTCAACAACTTCGTGACTTCGGCGGTATCACCGTCTTCCGCGGCATTCAGAAGCTTGTATTGAGGCGTGATGGCCCACGCCGGTCCAGTAACCGCAATAGAGAAACAAACCAGAAAAAAAACAAAAGAACGCCGTACAAAAGTCACTATAAAAACTCCACTTTTTAAGGCTGATTTCCAACCTTAAACTATTTGTCCCGTCTGCTGCTGCGTTATTTGTCGCAGGGTCGTGACAATGATGTTTCATATATCTATAACCGGCGCAGGATCACAAGGGGAAACCCCGGTTGTAACCATCCCTTGTCATCAAATTTCGGAGAGCTGTGATGAAAATGGTGCGCATATCGCTTTGGATACTGGTTTTTGCCGCTGCCGCCCTAATGCTGGGTCGGTACTATAATACCGGCCAACAAGCGCCGCTCGCGGACGGCCCGGGTGGCCCGTTTACGCTGACCGCTCATACAGGTGAAACTGTCTCTGATACGCAGTTTCGAGGCCAGTACATGCTGGTCTACTTTGGTTACAGTTTCTGCCCGGACGTGTGCCCCCTTGATCTGCAAAAGCTGTCCGTGGCGTTGTATCAACTGGAAGAAGAAGGCTACGACACCACGCCTATACAACCTCTTTTCATCACCATTGATCCCGAAAGGGATACGACAGACGAACTGGCGACATTCGTTCCTGATTTTCACCCGCGTCTTCTAGGCTTGACCGGTACGCTGGACCAGATCACTGAGGTTGCACGGGATTTTAAGGTTTATTTTGCCAAGCGCGAGCAGGAAGGTACGGAAGATTATCTGATGGATCACTCCGCGCTGATTTTTGTAATGGACCCGAACGGAAAGTATGTTCGGCTCTTTTCTTCTCGGGACAAGCCAGCAGATATTGCAGAAAGCCTTAAGCCAGTGTTAGAAAAAGCTGGCTAACCAAGGCAATCAGCAGAGCAGGCGTGGATGGGTTTCTGGCAGGAAAAATCACTGGAACAGATGAACCGCGAGGAGTGGGAGTCGTTGTGTGATGGCTGCGGGAAATGTTGCCTGCACAAGCTGGAAGACGACGAGACCGGAGAAATACATTACACCAATGTTGCGTGTCGTTTTCTGGACGGTGATACGATCAAGTGCGGCAAGTATCTAACGCGGCAGCGCTACGTTGGCAATTGCGTGGTGATGAGTGTTGATCTGCTCGACCAGTTGCCGTGGATGCCCAGCACTTGCGCATATCGCCTGCTATACGAAGGCAAAGACCTGCCGGACTGGCATCCGCTGGTGGCTGGCAATCCTAACGCCATTCACGCTGCAGGCCATTCGGTAAAGGGCCGCGTCATTGACGAACGTGAAGCGGGTGACTTTGAAGATCATCTGGTAGAATGGCCCGCATGAGGGCCTTATTGAAATCTGACCCCCTTACTGTGACCCTTGAAGGTCGAACGCATCCCGTGAAATTGCGGCGCAATGCGCGGGCAAGAAAAATGATTTTGCGGGTTGATGCGCTGAACGCCGAAATCAAACTTACTGCGCCTCCGTATGTTTCCATGAAGGAGCTCCAGAAGTTTGTTTCGGAGAATACTTTATGGCTGGAAACAGAACATTCCAGGGTTGCTGACATATCACCGTTGGCATCTGGCGATTTTATTCCCTATCTGGGTGAGCAACACCAGGTCTTCTACACGAACCGGTCTCCTCGCAAGGTGGAATTGTCTGATAAAAAGCTGCGCGTTGGAGGGCCGGCAGATCAAGCGCCGGCGCGGCTTGAGCGATGGTTCCGTGCCGAGGCAAAATCTATACTGAGAGATGACGCCGCGGTGTTTGCGGAGATACTGGATACATCGTTTGAGCGGGTTAGTATCGGCGACATGAAAAGCCGTTGGGGAAGCTGTTCCAGCAGTGGAACACTAAGGTTTAACTGGCGATTGATACTGGCTCCTGTCGAGGTGCGACGCTATGTGGCTGCGCATGAAGTATCTCATCTGTTGGAGATGAACCATTCGGATGCCTTCTGGCGTCATGTCGCGCGGGCGGTGCCTGACTATCGCCAACTCAGGAAATGGCTACGTGCTCATGGAACAGATTTGATGAAGCTGCGCTTCAAGAACCACCAAACAGTCGACTGAAGAAACCCCGTTTTTTCTTTTTTTGTTCGTCTGCAGAGCCATCCGGGCGCGTCTGGCCCGGCTCGGTCGCCGCCGCCGCGTATATTGCTGCATCGGCGAGCAGGGGCCGCACGGGAATGGCAGCATGGGCCTCTGTCATGAAATCCTGCCAGATGCGGGCGGGCAGGCCGCCGCCTGTGACATTATTCATGGGGGTTCCATCATCGTTCCCAACCCAGACAGCAGCGGTCATCTCACTTGTGAAGCCGGCGAAAACGGCATCTCTGCTGTCCTGTGACGTACCGGATTTTCCAGCTGCAGGCCTCGCAAGCGCAGCGTTCCTGCCCGATCCCCAGTTTACAACGCTTGTCAGCATGGCAGACATGTCTTCAACAACGTCACTGCGCAGTACTGTACGCGGCTGTGTGGGGCGTCTTCGATAAATCACCTCTCCTTCCAGTGAGGAGATTTCCACAATACTGTATGGTTCGGCCAGATGGCCACCGTTGGCGATTGCAGCATAGCTGCCAGCCAGCTCCAGCAAGCGCACTTCTTCGGTCCCCAGAGGCAAGCTGGGCACCGGGCTAACATTGGTACGAATACCTAGCCGTTTGGCGACCGCCGCTGCTTTTTCCCGGCCAATTTTTTCCGAGACCTGAACAGCGACCGTATTGATTGAGCGGGCAAAAGCTTCCTGAACACTCATTTCGCCACTAAAGGTGTTGCTGTAGTTTTTCGGTGCCCAATCATCAACAACGGTTGGTTTGTCGATGTATCGATCACCGGGTTTGATACCAGCCTCCAGAGCGGCCAGGTAACTGAACAGCTTGAACGCGGAGCCCGGTTGGCGTTTGGCTTGCGTTGCCCGGTTATACTGGCTTTTTCCATAGTCTTTGCCGCCGACCATGGCGCGCACAGCCCCGTCGTGGTCGATCGCGACCAACGCTGCCTGACTTGCATTCCTGCGTTTTCCTTCGTCTTCCAGGCCCCGGGAAACCGCAAGCGAAGCTGCGCGCTGCACGCTTGGATCAAGCGTTGTAAAAATGATCAGGGATTTGCCGCGCAGATTTGGTGCCAGGCGCCGCGCTTCCATCTCCACCCAGTCGGTGTAAAAGCGAATGTTGCGGCCTGCAACAGAAGCTTTGACCTTTGGCGGTTGCCCGCTAATTTTTGTTTTTGCGGCTTCAGACAGGCTGCCTGTGTCCGCCATCGCGGCCAGTACAATCCGGGCTCGCTCCCATGCGCCATCAGGGTTGATATGCGGTGCCAGCCGGGATGGCGCCTTCACAAGACCTGCAAGCATCGCCGATTCTGCAATAGACAGATTTGCGGCCGAATGACCAAAAAACTTGCGGCTGGCAGCATCGACACCATATGCCCCGCCGCCAAAATAGACCCGGTTCAGATACAGGGTGAGGATTTGTTCCTTGGTAAATTTCTGTTCCAGCCATAGCGCGAGCAGTAATTCCTGCGCTTTCCGCTTGATGGTTCGGTCGCTAGATAGAAACAGGTTTTTTGCAAGTTGCTGGGTGATTGTGCTGCCGCCCGCCCGTACACCACCTGCTCTGACATTGGACCAGACCGCGCGGGCGAGACCTTTACCATCGATACCGCCATGGTCGAAATAGGAACGATCCTCAATTGCGACAAAAGCATCTATCAATGCCTTTGGTGTTTGTTCGTATGATATCCAGTCACCATATATCGGACCCTGCCGGACAAGCGTTGCGCCATTAATCGCCTTGACGACAATAGCTGTATCGTTGCTACCCGCGGCGGGCAGGTTTTCAAGATCTGGCAGGTCAAGAGACAGATAGGCGATTAGTACAATGCCCAGCATCGCACCCCATACACCAACAACTGCACCGCCATAGGCGATCCTGCGCAGCAGGGGCTTGCGTCTGGGTTTGAAACTGGGTCCGTCTGTATTGGCCATGTCGCTTAAACTATCCGGTCTTTGTCGCTCAGCTACCAGGCAGAGCGGGGAGCATGGGCTTTCGCATAGCATGATCATCAATTGAGGCAAAGTTATGAGCAAAAAGTTTCACTGGCGATGCAACAGGGTGATTTCAGTGTTGTTTATAACCGAACATTTGGTTTATTATAATGAGCACATAAAATAGGTGAATGAATGCCCCGGCCCGCAACGATGAGTAAAGCAGATCTGCTAGGGAAACTGGCACGTGTTTTCAGGCAGGCAGGATTTGATGGTGCCAGCATGGCAGAGCTTTCCGCGATAACCGGTCTGTCGAAAGCCAGCCTTTATCATCATTTCCCGGACGGCAAGGCTGAAATGGCGCAACAGGTGCTGGTGGAAGAGGGCCGCAGACTTCAACAGCTGGTGTTGAAGCCGCTGGACAACCTGAGCGACCCGGTGGCCGCGTTGACAATCAGCTTACGCGGCGTTGGAGAGTTTTATGAAGGTTCTGCACCGCAGTGTCTGATGAACAGCGTTATGTTTGGGCAGGGTGCCAGCCTGTTTAAAAAAGATATCGCCACGGTTGTGGCAATCTGGCAGGCGCGGCTCGGTGCTGCCTATCGTGAGGCAGGCACTGACGAGCAGGAAGCTGATGCCTGGTCCGCCTATGCGCTACAAAGAATCCAGGGCGCGCTAATTCTTTGCCGAGTCGTAACCGACAGAGAGCCACTGGAAACATGTCTCGCCGAACTGCGGGCAGATATTGAGTTTCTGGCTGCCGCGTGATTTGTCCCGGTTTCCCGGCTTTACCAGATCAATAGTCGGGCGATTTTCGTCGATTTGACTTGACCTTTTGTGCGTGTGGCATCACATGTTCATGAAATAGGAAGGATTTAGTCATGTTTATCGAAACCGAGGTAACGCCGAACCCCGATACCCTCAAGTTCCTGCCGGGTCAAAGCCTTCTGGAGTCCGGTACAGCCAACTTCACCGATCCTGATTCTGCAGACGGTTCGCCGCTAGCGACAGCCATGTTTGCCATTCCTGGTGTGACAGGTGTGTTCATCGGGCACGATTTTGTGACGATCTCCAAATCCACGGAAGATGATTGGGATGGCCTGAAGCCCAATGTGCTGGCTGGCCTGATGCAGTTTTTTGCCAGTGGCGCGCCTGTGCTTAATTTCAAAGATGAAACCGGCAGCCTGGCGGTTGATGAAGATGAAGCTGACGCTGACATTATTGAGCAGATCAAAACCCTGCTCGATGAAAAAGTCCGGCCGGCCGTCGCAGGTGACGGCGGCGATATCATTTATCACGGGTTCAAAGAAGGCGTTGTGTATCTTCAGATGCAAGGCGCGTGCGCCGGGTGTCCCAGTTCAACCATCACACTGAAACATGGTATTGAGAACCTGTTGAAATACTATGTACCCGAAGTCGTTGATGTGAGGTCTGTGGAATAGGGCACTCTCCCGAGCAGCCTGCCGGATAACACTCAGCTTTCAGGCAATTAGTATCATGGACCCGGCGCTAGTCCAGCACACCGCCGGGTACATAAAAGAAACGTCCGAGCCAAAACCAGCGACCATCACCAGCGGGCATCGTACAGTTGATGCGGTTGCGTCCTTTCGGAAATGGGAGGTCGAACCGAACTTCCATGCGGCTTTCGCTAAGGCGTGTCAGTTCGGCGGCGCGGCCCAAATGACTTGGATAACATGCCATTGCAGACAAACCCCTGATGGTTCGATCAACAGTAAAGCCAAATATGGGCGGGTTTTCATCATCGGTAACCACCGGGTTAAGAGGCACCACATCTTCAATGGGAAGCGCTCTTGTTCGTGCGATCAAGCGAAACCGTTCCATGTCTCCGTATCGTTCGTTCACCGGGAAACGAGGCAATGCATATGGGTCGCTCCATTGTGCTGCCGGCCCCGAAAACTGGGCAAAAGCGGCGTTGAAACCAAGAGCCTGCATCCGGTCCCTTAGTGTAATGTCGAATTCGCCGTATGGATAGGCAAACAGGGCCGGGACTTCACCCAGTTCTTCCAAAAACCGGTTGCTTGCTTTTTCGATGTCGTCGACCGAGGTTCGTTCACCTTCATGGATCATATGGAGGTGTGACGCGGTATGATGGCCAATCTCGACGCCTTCGGCTTTCAACTGCCGAATATCATCCCACGACATATAGTTGGGGTTGCCGCTGTCTACGGCATCTGTGGATACAAAAAGCGTCATTGGCAAACCGGCTGCTTTCATGCGGGGCCAACCCTCGGTGAAAACGGATTTGTAGGCATCATCAACGGTAATAACGACTGTCTGCTTCGGCAGGGTTCGGTTGGCTTTCAGGCTTTGGACGACTTCGGACAGAGCCGCGACATTATAGTCTCCACCTGACAGCTCCGCCACCTGCGCGTCAAACTGCTCAAGGCGAATATTGGTGCTTGGCAAGCTGTCTTCGCCGAAGCGATGATATAAAAGAACAACAGCGGACTTGTCTTCACTGAGTGCGGACATTGCTGGCGCAATACAGAAAGTGAGTGCCACCATGATGGTGCAGAAAAGTCGCCGCATACCGAGCCTTTCTTTTTTCGCCGAGACGCATGTGGTGCTTATAACTTGCCTTGTTTCGCGAGAGGTGGCAAGACACGGGCAAATGTGAACAAGGCGATGCCAGCCATTTGCCTGAGAACACCATAGAAGGAGCTGCACCCATGGGCGACTTTCCGTATACAGATCCACTTTCTGAAAACGTGTTAAAGCAATTGTTTCTGGACGCACGTACAATCAATGTCTGGCGTGACAAGCCTGTCAGCGATGAGCAACTGCAGCACCTCTATGACCTGACCAAAATGGGTGCCACCAGTGCAAACTGCAGCCCGGCCCGTTTTCATTTTGTTAAATCAGATGCAGCAAAAGCACGGCTGAAACCTCTTTTGATGGAAGGAAATGACGCGAAGATGATGCAGGCCCCGGTTACGGTGATTATCGCCAATGATTTGGACTTTGCCGATCATATACCGAAGCTTTTCCCCCATAACCCAGGCGCCAAAGACTGGTTCGCAGACCCGGATGTTGCCGCCATAACCGCTATGCGAAACGGCACCCTTCAAGGGGCATATTTAATGTTGGCGGCGCGGAGCCTTGGTCTGCATTGTGGCCCGATGTCCGGTTTTGACAATGCTGGGGTCGATAAGGAATTTTTTGCGGGTACAAACCTCAAGTCCAACTTCATTTGTTCTCTGGGTTACGGTACCACTGACGAGGTATTTCCGCGCAGCCCGCGCCTTGACTTTAACGAAGCCGCGGCAATCCTGTAGCCTCGCCGTGTTTGTTGGTGCAACAGCATGACTCTGCTGGCAATTGATACTAGCGAACGCGCATGCAGCGTGGCCCTGGTTCGTGCCGGTGAGACTATTGACCACGGCAGCGAGCTGATTGGCCGCGGTCATGCAGAGCGGCTTCTGCCGCTCATCGAGGAAAAGCTGGCTAAAACCGGCCTCACATACAGGTCGCTTTCGCGCGTTGCCGTGATGACAGGTCCCGGCACGTTTACGGGCCTCAGAATTGGCCTATCCGTTGCCCGTGGTCTGGCGCTCCAGAGAGACATTCCCTGTATTGGCCTGACCGGATTGCAGGTTCTGGCGGCAACCGCGCTTGATTATCATCCGGGCGAAACTGCATGTGCCGTGATCGCCGGTAGAGGGGGGCAGGTTTTTCTTCAGAAATTTGTCGGTACAGGATCGCTTCCTGAAGCCGTGAGCGAGGTTTCCAACCTTGATCTGGAAGATGCAATCCAGGAAATTGCCCAAACGGGCGCGATCGTGATCACTACCTCCGGCGAAGCCGCTGAAGCTCTGAAGTCGCTTGGTATTCCTGTGCAGCTGTTGGATGCCATTGATGTTTCCAAATTGGGTTTGCTCTCGGAGACGCTTGATCCAGAGGATCATCTGCCCGAACCAACCTACTTTCGGGCCGCGGACGCAAAGAAGGCAACTGCCGTTTTTCCAGTGGCCGGGCAGTAACCATCAAAATGGCAGGTAAGACACCAGCAGAGAAACAGTTATCTGAGGCGTCGGTCAAGGTGAGCCTGTTCGACAGCGCCTCAGCAGAGTTGATCAGTGATCTTGCGTCCATTCATCGGGATGCTTTCGGCAGTATCAGCCAATATGGCTGGGATGAAGCTGCTATCCGGAACCTTCTGAAGGATGATGTTTGTGCGTTAGTCCTTGCAAAAGCAGGCGGGCGGCACGTTGGTTTTGCCTTGTTTCGGCAAATTCTTGATGAAGCCGAACTGTTAACGCTTGCCGTCGACCGTGTGATGCAGCGGGCAGGCATTGCAAAAAACATCCTGATTTTTATGCAATTACACCTGATCAAGCATTCTGCATCAAAGCTGTTTTTGGAAGTCCGGTCAGATAACCTGGCTGCGATAGCGCTCTATGAAGCCTGCCATTTCGAGCAGATAGCCGTTCGCAGAAATTACTATAAAACGGCGGACGGCGACCGGGTTGATGCGTGGGTTTACGGGCGCGATCTAGGCTGATGTCTTTGCACCTGCAATCTCTATAACAATAGTTTTCAATGGCACATCCTCTTCCGTCGTTTTTGGACGGATGGTTTTTTCAGAGATAACACGGTGGCCGATCCCTTCGATCGAACGGGTCAAGGGTTCGTTTGCGCTGGTGTTTTCATACAAAATGGTGAAGCGGCTGCCGGAACGTTTGGTGTCTGTGAACAGGCGCACTCTGACAAACGCCATCGGGCAAACCTGGCCTCTAAGGTCAAGGTCGCACGAAATATCGTTGTTGTCGGTCATATTGTGCCCTTGGGTGTTTTTTTATCGGCTTGTCGTTTCTCAGGGTATAATCTGCCTTCGGCAATGCCAAGATATTCTCGTGATTCTGACAGGGTCCATGCCAAATTCGTGACGTGATAATGATGGGGTTTTCTTGCCCTATGTATTGTTATATGGCATGGTCGCCCCAGCTTATTAAAATGCCCCCGAGCCTGTGCCCGGCATAAGAAGGAGCGCGAAACTCTATGCCTAACCGACAGTCAGATATCGAGCAGTTGTGCCTTGATAAAGGCATGAGAATGACCGACCAACGCCGGGTTATTGCTCAGGTTTTGACGGATGCGACCGACCACCCTGATGTTGAAGAGGTGTATCGCCGCTCTACGGCTGTTGATGGCGGGATCAGTATCGCCACCGTATACAGAACGGTCCGGTTGTTTGAAGAAGCCGGGATTCTGGAGCGTCATGACTTTCGTGACGGGCGCTCGCGCTACGAACCGGCCACTGACGATCACCATGACCATCTGATCAACCTGGAAACGGGTGAAGTCCTCGAGTTTCACAACGATGAAATAGAGAAGCTTCAGGAAGAGATAGCCAGGCGGCTCGGGTTCAAGCTTGTTGACCATCGGATGGAACTCTACGGCGTTCCGCTTGACAAAGACAACTGACATGCCCCCGCCCGAACCGGGTGATACGCCAGCCGGCACAATTGAATATGGCGGCCTGAGAGCCAACCTGAAAAAAGAGGGTTGGTCTGCCAGGGGCGTTTTGCGACTTGGTTCCATTCTGGTGGCGTCGATACCGATTATTGCTGCTCAATCGATTATGGTGCGCACATCGAAGCGTCACTGGTGGCATTTCGCTGGCCTCTGGCACCGTACCGTATGCCGCATTCTTGGTGTTGAGGTGCGGCTGACCGGGCTGGAGCACAGATCCGGTGCAACCCTTTATGCGGCCAATCATATTTCCTGGGTGGATATACTTGTACTGGGCGGCCGGCTGCCCAAAGCCAGTTTTATAGCCAAGTCAGAAGTGGCGGGTTGGGGGCTTTTGGGTAATCTTTGTGCGCTGCACAAGACAGAATTTGTCAACCGGTCACGCCGCACTGACAGCGCCCGGCAACGCGACTATCTTGCAGAGCGCATCAAGGCCGGACACAGCCTTATTTTGTTCCCGGAAGGAACCAATACGAGCGGTGTGCATCTGGCGCCTTTCAAATCCTCCCTTTTTTCGGTTGCGGAGCACGTGGCTGCCCATAATAAGGAGCCTCTGCGTGTTCAGCCGGTTACACTTGCCTATACCGAGGTTAACGGTATGCCTCTTGTCCGGAGCCAAAAGCCCTGGGTAGCGTGGCTTGGTGATGTGGAGCTGTTTGCGCATCTGCAACAGCTGCTCAATCACGCCAGAATTGTTGCAACAGTTGAGTTTCATGAGCCGATTACACTGGACGATGCCAATTGTCGCAAGGAACTGGCGCGATACTGTGAAGCCGAAGTCGGGAAAGGCCTTGAACGGGCACACAGGGCAGAATTCCGTCTCGGGCCACCGCGAAATGTCGCTGACGAAACCGTGCCGTCCGATAGCTGAAGCGGTATGGTGTCCGGCAGGCGTTTGCTGAACTTGACTCCTGCAGCTTTGATGGTAGTCTCCGGCACCTTTTTTAGGGCCATACTATAGCAGGCAGAACCCCAGGGCCTGAGCCGAACAGGAGCGTATCTTGAGTAAGAAAGTTTTCATCAAAACCTATGGGTGTCAGATGAATGTATATGATTCAAAGCGCATGGCAGATGTTTTGAAACCTGTTGGCTATGAAGTTTCAGAAAACTCGGACGATGCGGACCTTGTGATCCTGAATACCTGCCATATTCGGGAAAAGGCAGCGGAAAAGGTCTATTCTGAAATTGGCCGGCTGAAACAAACCAAAGAAGCCAAAGCTTCTGATGGCAAGAACATGTATATCGCCGTTGCTGGCTGTGTTGCACAGGCTGAAGGCCCTGAAATGATGCGCCGTGCTCCGGCGATTGATATGGTTTTGGGCCCGCAAACCTATCATCGTTTACCTGATATGCTCAAAACCGCTGAAGAACAGCGCACAGGTGGCCGCAAAAGCGCGCGTGTGCTCGATACTGATTTTCCCGTCGATACCAAGTTTGACCATCTGCCGGAAGAAAGCGAATACACAGGGCCGGCTGCGTTTCTGACGGTACAGGAAGGATGTGACAAGTTCTGCACTTTTTGTGTGGTGCCCTACACCCGCGGCGCTGAATACAGCCGCCCGGTGCAGGATATTGTGTCAGAGGCCAAACGTCTTGTGGCGTCGGGTGTCGTTGAAATCACACTTTTGGGCCAGAATGTGAATGCCTACCACGGTGAACTGGCTTCAGGCGAAACAGCAAGCCTTGGGGGGCTGATCCGCGAACTATCGGAGATTGATGGCCTTGGCCGTATCCGGTATACTACTTCGCATCCACGAGATATGGATGATGAACTGATCTTTGCCCACCGCGATATTGACGCCTGCATGCCCTATCTGCATCTGCCCGTTCAAAGCGGTTCCAATGCAATTCTGGATGCCATGAACCGGAAACACACCCGCGAGCATTATTTCGATATCATTGACCGCCTGCGTGCTGCGAGGCCCGATCTTGCCCTTTCATCCGATTTTATTGTTGGTTTTCCGGGTGAGACCGATCAGGATTTTGAAGACACGATGGATCTGGTTCGCCGCGTGAAATACGCGTCTGCCTACAGCTTCAAATACAGCCCTCGCCCAGGCACCCCGGCCTCGGTGCTTGAAACGCAAGTGCCTGAAGAAGTGAAATCGGAACGGCTGGCGCGGCTACAGGCATTGATCAATGAACACCAGCTTGAGTTCAATACCAACTCGATTGGCCGTGAAATGGATGTGTTGCTAGAGCGCCCTGGCAAGTTTGAAGGCCAGTTACTGGGACGCAGCCCTTATTTGCAGGCAGTGCACGTAGATGTGTCAAAAGCGCAAAACACGCTGGACGTGGGCGGCGATAATCCATACAGTGGATTTATGGGTAAACTGGTTCGTGTCCGGATTTCCGAGGCTGGGCCAAATAGCCTGAAGGGTGAACTGGTTAGCGCCCTGCATTAATCGCTGGGGCGCGGTCATTTTAGGAGCCGCAAGCCAATTTCTATGTATGCCAAGGTCAGCTCTCGGAGCGACAAGTCCGCAGCCCGGTCTGGTGCCAAACAAGGCACCAACCATCCCGCCAATCAGCGTTCAGAAATTCGCAAGAAAATTTTCGAATTTGAAGATAATCGCCTTGCCGCCATCGTTTTTGGTCAGCATGACCGGAATCTGGCCCGCATCGAGCAGCTTCTGGGGGTTGTTATCATCAATCGGGGCAACCGGGTTGCTGTCGAAGGCTCCGCACAACGTGCCGAGACCGCGTTTCGGGTTCTGGAGGACCTGAATGAGATGGCAGCTCAGGGGCGTGAAATTGACATCGGCGAAGTTGATGCTGCTGTTCGCATGGCCGAGGGAGCCCCTGTCGCCAATGATCAGCCGTCACCCGGTCAGGCTCGGCATCCGGCGGACAACAGGGCCGCGCCAAGCGGCAGTAATCTGAAGATCACCACTCGCAACCGGGTGATTATGCCGCGCTCGAAAGGGCAGGCCGACTATATGTCCAAGCTTGCCACCGCCGAGATGGTTTTTGGTGTCGGACCTGCCGGAACCGGCAAAACATATCTTGCTGTGGCAATGGCAGTGGCCCGTATGCTTGCCGGCGAAATTGATCGAATTATCTTGTCACGCCCTGCTGTTGAAGCAGGCGAAAATCTGGGTTTTTTGCCCGGCGATTTGAAAGATAAGGTCGATCCCTACCTGCGCCCTTTGTACGATGCGCTATACGACATGATGCCTGCTGAACAGGTGGAAAAACGGATTGCCAGCAATCAGATTGAAATTGCGCCGCTTGCCTATATGCGGGGGCGAACGCTGGCGAACGCTTTTGTTATTCTTGACGAGGCGCAGAACACGACGCCCATGCAGATGAAAATGTTCCTGACCCGGTTCGGGGAAAACAGCCGAATGGCGATATGTGGTGACCCAAGCCAGATTGACTTGCCGCCGAGCGTTACCTCCGGGTTGAAACATGCGCTTAACAAACTGCGGGATATTGATGGCATTGCGGTTACACGTTTTGAAGCCAGTGATGTTGTGCGCCATCCCCTCGTGGGCCGTATCGTGGATGCTTACGGCGACGATGATGGTCGCTAAGGGCGCAAAAGCATTTTTGTAAAACCATGGCCGATTTTGCAGAAAATTCGCGGGCTGATGACAATGCTATTTTCAGCATTATCGACCGGATGCCCATAGGGGCATATCCTGATCTTGATGTTGATGTGGACGCCGGTAACGAAATACTTGGCTCGAGCGAGGCCCTGCAGGCTCTATTGTGCGAGCTTGCCTCAGCCGTTTTGAAAAAAGAGGGGGTACCCGCATCCTTTACCGGGGAACTCTACGCCCGGTTCACCGACAACGCAGAAATGCAACAGCTAAACAAGGGTTTTCGCGGCAAAGACAAACCAACAAATATCTTGTCTTTTCCGGGAGTTGAGCCAGATCAGGTGATCGCGATGATGCAGGAAGCTGCTTTCGATGGTCCCCCTGTTATTCTGGGTGATCTTGTTCTGGCGGTGCCTGTTGTTATCAGCGAGGCAGGGGACCAAAAAAAACCCGTTATTCATCATTTAAGCCATTTAATCGTTCACGGGCTTTTACATTTGCTTGGCTATGACCATATTGAAGACGATGAGGCGGAAGTGATGGAAGCGAAGGAAAGAGAAATTTTGGCCGATTTCGACATATCAGACCCCTACCTGACGGAGCGGGCAGATGGCTAACGACCAGCTTCCGGGCGATAGCATTGAGACTCCGACAGAGACCAGATCTTCAGGAGGGTTTCTTCGGTCGATCCTGGATTTTTTCGGCTCAAAGCCAACAGATGTCTCGCTACGGGAGAGTCTGGAAGAAGCTATTGAAGAGCATGAGGAAGGCAGCAACGCTGGTGGACTCGGTGACAGAGAACGCGAAATGCTTTTCAATGTGCTCGAATACGGTGAGCTCAGGGTCAATGATGTTATGGTCCCGCGCGGCGATATTGTTGCGGTGCCGAACGAAATTTCATTTCAGGATCTGGTGAAAATATTTGCAGAGGCCGCGCACTCGCGCATGCCGGTGTTCCGGGACACGCTTGATGATGTTATCGGCATGGTCCATGTGAAGGATACACTCAAGCTCATCTCTGACGAAAACGACCCTGACAGCTTCAAAATGGTCTCCATTCGCCGCCCGGTCCTCTATGTTCCGGCGTCCATGCGAGTGATTGACCTTCTGGCGAAAATGCGGACATCACGCACTCATATGGCTGTGGTTGTGGATGAGTATGGCGGCACAGACGGACTTGTAACCGTCGAGGATGTTGTTGAAGAGATTGTCGGCGAGATTGAAGACGAGCACGATGTTGTTGAAGAGCCGGAGTTGGTTCCCCTGTCCTCAGGCGGGTTTGATGCTGACGCCCGTATCGACATCGATGAGCTGGAAGAGGCCCTGGGTCTGGATCTGACGCCGGATGAGCGTGCTGAGGATGTGGATACGCTGGGAGGGCTGGTTTTCCTTCTTGCTGATCGTGTTCCCGACATTGGTGAAGTTATCCTGCATGAAAGTGGCTACAGATTTGAAGTGCTTGACGCGGATCCGCGCAGAATAAGACGGGTTCGTATCCACTCGCCAAATAGTCACACGCCTAGGGCCTTGCCTTCAGAGATGACAAGGAAGCCCACGCAGTCAGCGCCAGCCAATGTGGTGGAGTCGACCGGTAAAGAAGCAATGCAGAAAGATGGTGCCGAGTGACTGAAGGCAGTACGGACACCGCGAACCCGGCGCTATCTGGTGCTGCAGGGTATGTTGAGCGATTTGCTGACTGGCTCGATACAAGGCCGATGTGGCGTTTTCCATTGGTTGCGTTCTTTTCGGGTGCCTTGTTGACAGCCACGTTTTCGCCGGTCAGTTTTTTCCCGGCGGCCTTTATCTGTTTTCCGTTGATGATCTTTTTGCTCGATAGGGTTCAGTCACCCCGGCAGGCGTTTTCAACGGGCTGGTGGAGCGGTTTTGGTCTGTTTTCCATTGGCCTGACATGGATCGGCCATTCGTTCACACAACAAGACAATGTACCGGTTGTGCTGGCACCATTCGCCATATTGGCGTTGGCAGGACTGTTATCATTTTATACAGCGGCGGTGTTTTGGCTGGCTCAGCGGTTTTGGGTTAAAAACGGCTTTCGGGTGTTGCTGTTTGCCGCAGTCTGGATGTTGTTTGAGTTTGCGCGCGGGTTTCTGTTTACAGGTTTTCCCTGGCATCTGACCGGCACTATGTGGGCAGACTGGGTACCCACCGCGCAACTTGCATCTGTTATCAGTATTTATGGCCTGTCGGCACTAACAATGGTTGCGGCTTCATCACCGATCCTTCTGTTTGACAGGAAGGCCACGCCTTCTGCGCGGGTGTTGGCCGCAATACCTGTTTTGGCCCTTATGGCAGGTTCCTACTGGGGACAGTCGCGGCTTGATGCGAACGAAACAGAATACGATCTTTCGGTCAGTATGCGGCTTGTACAGGCGAACGTGAAGCAGCGCGAAAAATGGATACCGCGCCTCATTGACGATCATTTTAACCGTCATATGCAGCTTTCCCGTAGCGGCAGCGACCGGGGCAAGGCCGAGGGCGTCAAGTTGCTTATCTGGCCCGAAACAGCCGTTCAGCGTGAAACATTTGACCGCGACAGTTCGGTGTTGCGGTGGCGCATGTCGCGGCTGCTGGATTTTGGGTCCTATGCAATTACAGGCGCTCCCCGGTTCGAACGCACACCAACTGGTGTAGACTATTTCAATAGCCTGTTCGCCTTCAACTCGCGCGGTCAGCTCTATGCGCGATACGATAAAAAACACTTGGTGCCTTTTGGCGAGTATTTGCCATTTCAGGAGTTGTTGCGCGAACTGGGCCTGTCTCAGCTCACGGGCGGTGTCGCTTTTATGCCGGGTCCGGAAGTCCAGACAATTCGCCTGCCGGGTGTGCCGCCGTTTTCGCCGTTGATTTGTTATGAGATTATCTTCCCCGGACAGGTTGCCCGAGAGGATGATCGCCCCGAATGGCTTTTAAATGTAACCAACGATGGCTGGTTCGGTCTGACAAACGGCCCCTATCAGCATTTGGGCCTTGCCCGTTTCAGGGCGATTGAAGAAGGGGTGCCTGTGGTGCGTTCCGCCAGTACGGGGGTCAGTGCAATTATTGATGCCTATGGGCGAACTGTCTCCAGTCTGTCGCTGGATCAGGCGGGTATCCTCGATAGTCCGCTGCCGCGGGCCATTGCACCGCCAGCTTATTCCACATGGTTCAAGATGATGACCACGCTTGCAGCGGCTCTTGCTGTTCTTTTCGCTTTTGTCCTTGTGAAAGTCGTTAACCAGCGCCGCACCCAACGCTCTGCGCAGTAAAAATGCTTTGAACCCGTCGCTGCTTGCGATATAGCGGCGGTCATGAAACAGAAATCATCAGATCACGCGTCGTTCCAGCCGCCAGAGCAGCGCTTTTTTGGCCGGCGCAAAGGGCCAGCGCTTTCCGATCGCAAGCAAGGCCTGATCGACGAATTGCTGCCCGGAATTTCCGTGCCTGTAGACCTGGAACAGGAAGCAGCTCCCGGTCAGCTGAAGCCAGCAGATATATTCTCCGGAGACGCGCGGGCTTTTTGGCTGGAGATTGGCTTTGGCAAAGGCGAACACCTTGCGTGGCAGGCGGAAAACCACTCGCATGTTGGCCTGATCGGGTGCGAACCCTATTTGAACGGTGTCGCAGGTCTGCTGACCCACATCGAAGAAGAAGGCATCGACAACATCCGGGTATACGGTGATGACGCACGTCATGTTCTCTCGCGGTTGCCCGATGCGTCCATTGACCGTGTTTTCCTCTTGCACCCGGACCCGTGGCCCAAAAGACGCCATGCACGCAGGCGGTTTGTGAACCCGTCTAATCTGGACCAGATCGCGCGTGTTCTGGTGGATAATGGAGAGTTTCGGGTTGGCACCGATCATCCTGTTTACCGTGAATGGACTGCTATTCAGATGAGCCTGCGTAGCGATTTTGAATGGCTTGCAAGTACCCCGGAAGACTGGCTTGTTCGTCCGCAGGATTGGCCGGAAACACGGTATGAAGCCAAGGCTCTTGAAGGGCGGGCGACCTACTTCCGCTATTGTCGTCTACCGCGAAATAGTTAAGATCGGATCAGCTTCCGCTTTGCTTTGGTTTTTATGCTAATATTGAATCCAGGCAGTGTTTCCGGAGCAAGACACCTATGACGATCGAAGCTTTCCCGTGGGGTATGATGCAATGGATCGAGCGCGGTCATAAGGCGCTTGGTATCAGCGTCGCCAAGATGAGCCTCCGTCCCGGCTGTGAAACCGACGTGCATTTTCACGAAAATGCCCACGAGTTTATCTATGTGGAAGAAGGGGAGGTGGTGATTGAGATGGCGGGCGCTTCGAAAGACAATAGTGACCTGTGGCAGAAAAAGCGGATTCGGACGGGTGAAAAAATTGCTCTTCAACAACGGCGCGCCCACAAAATAATAAACGACGCCAATGTGTCCGCGGACCTGACCATTGTCTACACCCACCATGAAAGGCGCAAGGACACACTCGGAAGTAAAAATTAACGAGGCAGCTACCTTTGGTCCCGTTTCGAGTCGTTTTTGCCGTCGTTGATGCTTAATATGGATGTGGCGCTTCACAAGCCCCAATAAACATGTGTTTTGCCCCTTGCCCCCGGCTGGTCTTGACTGTATATAGAGGCCACTTCTCCTGGATTGATGGTTAGTTTCCGGGGTGGGCGCAAGCCCGCTCAGCCATAACTCATACCTGATGGTCCAGCCGGTTTGTTTAAAAACCGGGGCTGTGATGCCGAACTTGCGGGATGCCGGCTGCGGAAGTTGAAAGGATAAACAAGTGACGGAAGCATCCGTTCAAATTAAAGAACTGATCGAATCAGCGGTCGAAAGCCTTGGCTTCGAGCTGGTACGTGTTACCTATGGCGGTGGCCGCAAGCCAACGCTGCAGATTATGGCAGAGCGTCCGGACGGCACAATGAGTGTTGAGGATTGCGCTCGTCTTTCGCGCGAGGTTTCTTTAATTCTGGACGTCGAAGACCCGTTACCGGGCGAGTATCTTCTGGAAGTCAGCTCTCCGGGTGTTGATCGCCCGCTTACGCGTGCGAAAGACTTCGAGCGCTGGGTTGGTTTCGAAACCAAGGTAGAACTTGGCTCGCAGATTGATGGACGTCGGCGCTTCAAAGGTCGCATGACGGCGTTTAACGGCGCTGAAGTCGTGATGCAAACCGAAGAAGGTGAGATTGTTTTGCCATTTGGTGAAATTTCCAAGGCGAAGCTGATACTTACTGATGAACTACTGGCCGCCGTGCAAAATCAGGCGGCGGCAGAAACAAAAGACACCCAGCACTAGAGGCTGGAAATAGCCCGGTCGGGTCGATAACAGGAAGCTGGTGGGGCGATGCCCTCCGAAGCGATGGAGTAAAAGTGATGGCAACAGCTGTCAGTGCAAACAGGTTGGAACTTCTGCAGATTGCAGAGGCCGTTGCGCGTGAAAAGATAATTGACAAGGAAATCGTTCTGGAGGCGATGGAAGACGCCATTCAGAAGGCTGCCCGGTCACGCTATGGCGCTGAAAATGAAATTCGCGCACAGATTGACAAGAGCACCGGCGATATTCGCCTGTTCAGGGTCCTGGAAGTTGTGGAAGAGGTAGAAGAGCCTGCGGTTCAAATCAGCCTTGAAGACGCGCTTCTTGACAAGCCGGATGCTGCTATTGGTGATTATCTGGCTTCCAGCCTGCCGCCAATGGATTTCGGTCGCATCGCTGCGCAAACTGCCAAGCAGGTGATTGTTCAGAAGGTCCGTGATGCAGAGCGTCAGCGCCAGTATGAAGAGTTTAAAGATCGTGTCGGCGAGATTATAACCGGTATTGTGAAACGCGTTGAATACGGCAATGTGATTGTTGATCTGGGTAACGCGGAAGCCATCATGCGCCGCGATCAGGTTATCCCGCGCGAGCATGTGCGCCAGAACGAGCGCATGCGCGGCTTTATCTATGAAGTGCGCCGCGAGAACCGTGGCCCACAGATTTTCATGTCGCGTACCAAGCCGGAGTTCATGGGAGCCCTGTTCGCTCAGGAAGTACCAGAGATTTACGATGGCATTATCGAGATCCGCTCTGTTGCCCGTGATCCGGGCAGTCGCGCCAAGATAGCTGTGATTTCCAACGACAATTCCATTGATCCCGTTGGTGCGTGTGTTGGTATGCGTGGTAGTCGCGTGCAGGCAGTTGTCAATGAACTGCAGGGCGAAAAAATCGACATCATTCCGTGGTCCCCCGATGTTGCCTCTTTCATCGTGAATGCGCTGCAGCCTGCAGAGGTGGCGAAAGTGGTTCTGGATGAAGAACGGTCGCGTGTTGAAGTTGTCGTGCCGGATGATCAGTTGTCGCTTGCAATTGGCCGTCGCGGCCAGAACGTGCGTCTTGCGTCGCAGTTGACCGGCTGGACCATTGATATCATGACTGAAGCGGAGGAAAGCGAGCGCCGCCAGGAAGAATTTATGGCACAAAGCGCGCGCTTCATGGAAGCGCTGGATGTCGACGATACGCTGGCGCACCTGCTGGTGGCAGAAGGCTTCACTGAAGTTGAAGAAGTTGCCTATGTCGAGCTTGAAGAGCTTCTGACTGTAGAAGGCTTTGACGAAGACCTTGCTGGCGAGTTGCAGCGCCGCGCTAACGATTTCCTTGAAGCAGAAGCACGTGCCGCGGACGAGAAGCGGATTGAAATGGGTGTTGAGGATGCGCTGGCGGACGTTGAGGGTTTGACCCCGCAGATGCTGGTGACGCTTGGCGAAGACCAGGTTAAAACGCTGGAAGATTTTGCTGGTTGTGCGGCGGACGAGCTGACCAGTAAAGAAGATGGCATTTTGCGCAAGTTTCCGCTAACCGAGCTTGAAGCCAGCGCAATGATCATGACGGCGCGCGTCGCTCTTGGCTGGATTTCTGCGGAAGACGCGTTTGGCGGTGCTGAAGAGGAAGAAGCTGCTGAAGGTGAAGACGGTGCAGAAGCAACTGCCGAAGATGATGAAGCAGCTGCGGAAACTGAAGCTGAGGTCGAAGAGTAAGGCGGGGTAGGCGAAGCGGGGGAGGCTGATGATGCCGGAACGTCGCTGTGTCCTGACGTCGCAAAGTCAATCAACTGACCGCATGGTGCGCCTTGTGGTCGACCCTGAGGGACAGCTGGTTCCGGATGTTGCCGCCAAATTGCCCGGGAGGGGCGTTTGGGTTCTGGCGGACGGAACGCTGGTTCGGCAGGCAATTAAGAACGGTAGCCTGTTAAAGGCCGCCTGCCGGTCCTTGAAGACCGGGCTGAAGAAGGATGCGGTGCCCGAGAGTTTGGTCGACTCTGTTGTGGTGCTTTTGACCAAACGCTGCCTTGACCGACTGGGGCTGGAGCAGCGTGCGGGAAACCTGGTAACAGGTTTCGACAAGATAAAAGCGGCGCTTGCCAAAAAAGGTTCAGGTGAACCAGCTTTGGTTTTTGCCGCATCGGACGGCGCGGCTGATGGCCGCAGGAAAATAAAGTCTGCTGTCGGCGAGCATGTGCCGGTTGTGGACTTGTTTGACCGGGCGCAGCTTTCAGGCGCGCTAGGTCGCGAAAATGCAGTGCATGTGCTGTTGCTTGAAAGTGGCGGCACGGAAAAATTAAAGGCTGATATTGGCCGACTGGTGGGTTTGTCTGAAAAAGACTAAACTCAAGACGCGCGGAAGTTGATGCGCAGAGGAACGAATAGAAGTATGAGCGACGAAAAGAAATTAACATTGTCCGGCCGCACAACCCTAGGCGTAGGCAAAGGGATGGAAACCGGTCAGGTTCGTCAAAATTTCAGTCATGGGCGCAGCAAAGCCGTTGTGGTTGAACGCAAGAAGAAGCGCGTCCTTGTAAAAGGCGGCGCGGCGGAACCTGCAGCAGCGCCTGCAGCACCGACGCCTGCAGCGCCTGCAGCACCCAAGGCATATGTGCCGAAGAAACCAGTTTCGGATGGTGGCCGGTCGCTTACGGATGCCGAGATGGAAAACCGTCAACGTGTGCTTGATGAAGCGAATCGTCGTGCTGAAGAAGAGAAAAAGCAGCGTGCCGCTCTTGAGGCGGAGATGAAAAAGCGCGAAGCCGAGCAAGCTGAAGACAAAGAAGAAGAAGCGCGCCATCAGGCTGAAGAAGATGCCAAAAGCCGCGCTGAAGCCGTTGCACGCGAGAAAGCCGAGGCTGAAGCTGCCAAGAAAGCTGCAGACGAACAGGCTGCACGCGAGAAAGCTGAAGCTGAAGCGACGAAAAAAGCCGAACTGGAAGCCAGGGCCGTGCAGCTCAGGAAGGCCAGCGAAGCTCGTACGGCGGGTGGTGAAACAGCCACACCGGATCGTGCCGGGAAACCCAAGCGCAAAGACACAAAAAAAGGCGTGCCGGACCGGAACCAGCGTGGCCGTGGCCGCGGCGATGACCGTGGCAGACGCGGTCGCCTGACTATTTCAACGGCGACCGCCGGTGACGAGCGCCAACGTTCGCTAGCTGCCTACAAGCGGGCACAGGCGAAGAAGCGCGCAGCGGAAATGGGCGTACAACAGCCACAGCAGCGCCAGTCACGTGAAATTACGGTTCCGGAAGGTATCAGTGTTCAGGAACTTGCGCAGCGGATGGCTGAAAAAGCAACTGCAGTCATGAAAGCCCTGATGGGTATGGGCGTGATGGCAACGATCAATGATACGCTTGATCAGGATACAGCCCAGTTGGTTGTTGAAGAGTTTGGCCACACCATCAAGCGTGTAAGCGAAGCTGATGTGGAAATCGGTCTGGTTGGTGACGAGGATACGGATGCAGATCTGCAGTCCCGTGCGCCGATCGTGACAGTTATGGGCCACGTTGACCATGGTAAAACATCGCTGCTGGATGCGCTCAGGAAGGCTAATGTCGTGTCTGGTGAAGCGGGCGGTATCACCCAGCATATTGGTGCCTATCAGGTTGCAGTCGACGGTGGTGACAAGATCACTTTCCTTGACACGCCCGGTCACGCCGCCTTTACGGAAATGCGTGCGCGCGGTGCCAGTGTGACAGATATTGTTATTCTGGTGGTTGCGGCAGATGACGGCGTGATGCCTCAGACCATTGAGGCGATTAACCACTCCAAGGCGGCCGGAGTGCCGATGATTGTGGCCATCAACAAAATGGACCGTGAGGGCGCAGACCCGACCCGTGTGCGGAACGAACTGCTGCAGCATGAGGTTGTTGTTGAAACCTTCCAGGGTGATACCCAGGAAGTGGAAGTGTCGGCTATTACCGGCATGGGCCTCGACAAGTTGAAAGAATCGATCGCCCTTCAGGCTGAAATCCTCGAGCTTAAAGCAAACCCGAATCGCGCTGCAGAAGGTGTGGTCGTGGAAGCCAAGCTTGATAAAGGCCGTGGCCCGGTTGCGACGGTTCTTGTACAACGCGGTACGCTTCGCGTTGGAGACATTTTTGTTGCTGGTGCCGAATGGGGCCGGGTACGGGCGCTGGTGAACGACAAAGGTTCGCAAGTGAAAGAAGCCGGACCAAGCCAGCCAGTTGAGGTATTGGGCCTGAACGGTGCACCTGCAGCGGGCGATGATTTCGCTGTGGTTGAAAACGAAGCACGAGCACGCGAAGTGGCTGATTATCGTACTGACCTGCAGCGCAAAAAACGCCAGGCTGCGTCGGCTGCACCAAAAACGCTTGAAAGCATCTTCTCGAACCTGAAAGAGTCTGAAGGACAGCAGGCCTTTGACGTTGTGATCAAGGGTGATGTGCAGGGTTCTGTCGAGGCGATTACGCAAGCGCTGGAGAAGTCCGGCAATGATGACATTCAGTGCCGGGTTATTCACGGGGCCGTTGGTGGTATCACAGAAGCTGATATTACGCTGGCGAACGCATCGAAAGCGCTGGTAATCGGCTTCAACGTGCGACCCAACAAACAGGCACGCGAGGCGGCTGAAGTTGAAGGTATTACGATCAAATACTATTCAATCATCTATGATCTGATTGACGACGTGAAAGCGGCGATGGCCGGGCAGCTTGGCCCTGAGTTCAAAGAGAACATTATTGGTCGTGCTGACATCAAAGACGCCTTCCAGGCTGGTAAAGCTGGTAAGGCGGCTGGTTGTCTTGTGACCGAAGGCTCTATCCGCAATGACCTTAAAGCCCGCATTCTGCGCGATGATGTCATCATTTATGAAGGCCAGATCGATAATTTGCGTCGCTTCAAGGACGATGTGAAGAAGGTGGATGCTGGTCAGGAATGTGGTCTGACCTTTGAAAACTACCATGACTTCAAATCCGGTGACGTGCTTGAAGTTTATGAACTGGAAGAAATGGAACGCGTTCTCTAGGGAGCGCGCTCTGTTGATTTCACACAGCAGACACTGAGAACAAAACGATGTCCAGACGAGACCACACAGACAAGGGTGGGCCGAGCTTGCGCCTGTTGCGCGTTGGTGAAAACGTGCGCCATGCGATTTCGGCAATTCTAACTCGTGGTGACGCGCAGGACCCTGACCTGGACGGCAAATCCGTTACAGTTTCCGAAGTGCGTATCAGCCCGGATCTTAGAAATGCGACAGTATTTGTGATGCCGCTGGGCGGGGACCCCGACGGCACTATCACCAAGGCGCTTAACAAGAACAGTGGCTTCATTCGCGGTGAAATGAGCAAAGTGGTACATATGAAATATATGCCACGCCTCAGTTTCAAGCTGGACGAAAGCTTCGATGAAGCAAGCCATATTGATACGCTTCTTAAAGACCCCAAAGTCCGGCGCGATCTGGAAAGCTCTTAGGAGCCAATGTGGCGAGGCGAAAAAAAGGCGACAAGATAGACGGCTGGCTCGTACTTGATAAACCCACCGGGATATCCAGCGCCAAAGCTGTTGCCATAATCAAAAGATCATTTAACGCACAGAAAGTTGGTCATGGCGGAACGCTTGATCCGCTTGCGACAGGTATTTTACCAATAGGGCTTGGCGAAGCGACCAAAACCATGCCGTTCATTGTTGATGCCACCAAGGAATACGACTTCACGGTGAAATGGGGCTCCGCCACCGATTCGGATGACTGCGAAGGGGAAGTAACCCATTCCGGAGGCCAAATACCCGACATTGAAGATATAGAAGCCGTCCTGGCGGACTTTGTCGGTGAGATTGAGCAGGTCCCGCCAGCCTACAGTGCCATCAAGATTGACGGACAGCGGGCATACGCGCTCGCGCGGGCCGGTGAAGAGGTGCGAATGAAGTCAAGAACTGTTGAAATTCAACAGCTTAATGCAATTTCGCACAATGACGACACCGGAGAAACATCGTTTCATGTGGAATGCGGCAAAGGTACCTATGTACGATCTCTTGGCCGTGATATCGCTTTGAAACTGGGCACTTATGGTCATCTGACGGCCCTTCGGCGCACGCGAGTTGGTCCATTTGCACTGGATGCAGCGATTTCGCTGGAAATGCTGGAGGACTTGAGCCATAGTGCGCCCGCCGCGGGCCTGCTGCGGCCGATTACGACGGCGCTGGACGACATCTCGGCGCTCGCCATAACGGCCCTGGACGCCGCCGACATCAAAATGGGTCGGCCTATCCAACAGCCCAACGCTAAGCAGGGTGTCTGTTATCTGATGGACGGTGAAACACCGGTCGCGATTGCAGAAACCGAGGGCGGCATTGTTCGCCCACTGCGGGTCTTCAATATGTAATTTTTTAAGGAGAAGATCGATGTCGATTACTGCTGAAAAGAAACAGGAACTGATCAAGGAATACGCGACACAGGAAGGCGACACCGGTTCACCGGAAGTACAAGTAGCTATCCTGACTTCGCGCATCGTGACACTGACTGACCACTTCAAGGACCACAAAAAGGATAACCATTCCCGCCGTGGCCTGATCAAGATGGTCAACCAGCGCCGAAAACTTCTCGACTATCTGAAAGGCAAGGATCAAGAGCGATACAAGTCGCTCATCTCACGCCTCGGTCTGCGGAAGTAAGCTGATCAAATTGGCCGGTCCAGAGGGACCGGCCTTCTTGCTTTTCAGGACGAACTTTCGGGTACTTGTTCCCAACTCCTGAAATCAGGCAGGACACCTTCCGCCCGGCATGAGGCCTGGTGGGGGATACGACGATAAGGGCATATCCATAGGGGATATGCCAGGGCTGAACCGGCTGAGAAAATGCGAAACCCGGCGGCCCGTGAAAGGTAAAAATATGTTTGATATACATCGCAAATCAATTGAATGGGGTGGCCGTACCCTGACACTGGAAACCGGTCATGTTGCTCGCCAGGCTGGCGGTGCCGTTATGGCTTCTTACGGCGACACAACAGTACTTTGCACCGTGGTGGGTGCACGTTCCGTCAAGCCAGGGCAGGATTTCTTCCCGCTGACGGTTAATTACACCGAGAAATACTATGCAGCTGGCAAGATCCCGGGTGGTTTCTTCAAACGCGAAGGCCGTCCAAGTGAAAAAGAAACACTGATCTGCCGCCTGATTGACCGCCCGATTCGTCCTCTTTTCCCGGACGGATTTAAAAACGAAGTTCAAATCATCTGTACCGTTGTCAGCCACGATCTCGAAAACGATAGCGATATTGTTGCCATGATCGGTGCATCTGCTGCACTAACTCTTTCCGGCCTTCCGTTCTTTGGTCCGATTGCCGGCGCTAAAGTGGGTTACATGGACGGTGAATACGTGCTGAACCCAACCATCGAACAGATCAAGGAAAGCGACCTTGAGCTGACGGTTGCCGGTACGCGTGACGCTGTGCTGATGGTTGAATCAGAAGCAAACGAACTTCCTGAAGATGTTATGCTCGGCGCTGTCATGTATGGCCATGAGCAGCAGCAGGCCGTGATCGATCTGATTATTTCATTGGCTGAAGAAGCTGCCAAAGAACCTTGGGAACTGCCTGAAGGCCCGGACATGTCTGGCTTGAAAGCGAAAATCGCCGAGGTTGCCGAAGCTGATATGCGTGCTGCTTATGAAATCAAGGTCAAGCAAGAGCGTTCTGGCCGTATTGCCGAGATCAAAGCTGCTGTGAAAGAAGCCGTAGCACCGATTTTGGAAGAAAACGAGGACCTGACAGATGCAATGGTCGGTGACCTGACGAAAAAGCTGGAAAGCTCTATTGTTCGCGGCGATATCCTTGCAACAGGTACCCGCATTGATGGCCGCGCACTCGACGATGTCCGTGACATCGAAGCCATGGCAGGTATCCTGCCGCGCACCCATGGTTCTGCATTGTTCACTCGCGGAGAAACACAGGGCCTGGTCGTGGCAACCCTTGGTACCGGTGAAGACGAGCAGATCATCGATCAGCTTGAAGGTTCTTACCGCTCCAAGTTCATGCTGCATTACAACTTCCCGCCATTTTCTGTTGGTGAATGTGGCCGCGTCGGTTTCACAGGCCGCCGCGAAGTGGGTCATGGCAAGCTCGCATGGCGTGCTGTTCAGGCTGTTCTCCCCGATGCGGAAGAATTCCCTTACACGATCCGCCTGGTTTCGGAGATTACGGAATCGAACGGTTCGTCTTCCATGGCAACTGTGTGTGGTTCCTCTCTTGCGATGATGGATGCCGGTGTGCCAATCAGCCGCCCGGTTTCCGGTATTGCGATGGGTCTTATTAAAGAAGGCGACAAGTTTGCAGTTCTGTCTGACATCCTTGGTGATGAAGATCATCTCGGTGACATGGACTTTAAAGTGGCGGGTACTGAAAAAGGCCTGACTGCACTGCAGATGGACATCAAAATTCAGGGAATTACCAAAGAGATCATGGAAGTTGCTCTCGAGCAGGCTGGCCGTGGTCGCGCCTATATTCTTGATGAGATGAACAAAGGCCTTTCGGGTGCTCGTAACGAGCTTTCCGAACACGCCCCACGCATCGAAACCATGAAAATTCCGGTCGACAAGATTCGCGAAGTTATTGGTACTGGTGGTAAGGTGATCCGCGAGATCGTCGAAAGCACAGGCGCGAAAGTGAACATCGACGACGATGGCACGATTAAAATCGCGTCTTCTGTAGCCAGCGAAATTGAAGCAGCCAAAGCCTGGATCACCGGTATTGTTGCCGAGCCTGAAGTTGGCACGATCTACAAAGGTAAAGTGGTTCGCATCATGGACTTCGGTGCATTTGTGAACTTCATGGGCAGCCGTGATGGCCTTGTACATATTTCTGAACTCGTTGAAGAGCGTGTTGAGAAGGTGACAGATGTGGTCAACGAAGGCGATGAAGTCTACGTGAAATGCCTTGAAATTGATGGCCGCGGCAAGGTACGCCTGTCGATGCGGGTTGTTGATCAGGAAACTGGTGAAGATGATCCGAACGCGGCACCGCCGAAGTCCGGCCCGAGCAAAGGCCCTCGTCGCAGCCGCGACTAAAGCCCTGCTTGCGACCAACGGTTCATCGAACCGGTAATTGAAATGCAACTGGCGTGTGGTATGGTCACGCCAGTTGCCATGGTAACCCGGCTTGCGGGCCGGGCTATTTTATTGGGCCGAAAGCGGCCATATGTCGGGGGTACGAATGAGTTTGAACCTGGATACAATCAGGCTTGGTGGCAAGGATGTTTTGCCGTTGATTGAAGGCGGTAAAGGTGTTGCCATTTCGGCGGGTGCCAGTTCAGGCCCGTGGGCAAACGCTGGCGGTGTCGGCACAATTTCTGCTGTTATCGCTGATCAGTATGATCAGCATGGCAACGTTGTTGTTCATGAATATGCCGGGCGCACGCGCCGTGACCGCCACGATGAAATGGTCGATTATTCCATCAAAGGTACGATTGATCAGGTCAGGAAAGCCTGGGAGCTTTCAAAAGGCGAAGGCCTTATCAACATCAATATGTTGTGGGAACTCGGGGGGGCACAGCGCATCCTTCATGGGGTTCTCGAGAAAACCAAAGGCATGATCCACGGTGTGACCTGTGGTGCCGGCATGCCATTCAAGCTGGGCGAACTCGCGGGCAAATACAATGTCCACTATTACCCGATCGTCTCTAGCGGTCGCGCTTTCAATCTGTTGTGGCGCCGGGCGTACAAGAATGTATCGGAATTGCTGGGCGGTGTGGTTTATGAAGATCCTTGGCTTGCAGGCGGACACAACGGTTTGTCAAATGCCGAAGACCCGACCAAGCCGGGTGATCCATACCCGCGTGTGCTTGAGCTTCGCAATATCATGCGTAAACTTGGCCTTGGCGAAACACCGATCATCATGGCTGGCGGTGTCTGGAACCTGAAAGAATGGAAAGACTGGATCGACAATAAGGAGCTTGGCCCGATCATGTTCCAGTTCGGGACCCGTCCGTTGCTTACCAAGGAAAGCCCTATTTCTGACCGCTGGAAGAAGAAGCTGACGGAATTGAAGGCGGGTGACATTCTGCTCCAGAATTTCAGCCCGACCGGTTTCTTTTCAAGCGCATTGAAGAACAGTTTCATTGGTGAACTGGTTGGTCGCAATGACCGGCAGGTTAGCTTCAGCCCAACCGCCACGGAAGAGTTCAATACCGAAATGGTTCTGGAGCGAAAAAAGTATTTTGTGCGTGGTGCCGATGTCGAGAAAATTCAGGCATGGGTTTCGGAAGGTTTTGAGAAGGCGTTGAAAACACCGGACGACAGCCTGATTTTTGTCACGGCTGATAAATGCGCTGAAATCCGTAAGGATCAGGCAGACTGTGTTGGCTGTCTTAGCCAGTGCCGTTTCTCAAGCTGGGCGGACAATGAGAAAAATGCCACCGGTCGTTTGGCGGACCCCAGAAGTTTCTGCATTCAGAAAACGCTGGATGATGTTGCACACGACGGCAGCGTTGAAGACAATCTGGTGTTTGCAGGCCATAACGCCTTCCGGTTTGGTACTGATCCATTTTATTCGAACGGCTTTATCCCGACAGTAAAACAGCTGATGGACCGTATCGTCACGGGTGACTGATCATGTTGGTAAATCATTAATTAGAAAAAAGCCCGGCTTATGTCGGGCTTTTTTATTGACGGTCGGTCCAGGTTCCCTGATGGAAAAGCAGTTGCCAGCGATTGTCCTTGTACCGCCACACAGAGCTGCGGCGCGAACCCGGCTTTATGTCTCCATGCTTGGTTTGGCGCGTGGGGATTGCATAGGTGGCGAGAAGGCTATCACCAGCGAGCTTCTTTATAGTAAAATCCTGAATGTCATACGGGATGAATTCGCTATCGCTTTTCAACAGTGCCATGATCTCGGTTTTGTCAAAACGCCTGCCCGACGCACCAAATTCGACGAAGTTGTCATCAAGCAATTCAGACATCATACCAGGGTCTTGCCTGCAAGCAGCATGTGAAAGCTGTTGTTCGAGGGAAAGGATCAGTTCCCTAAGCTGGTTTTCGGTGTCCATAGAATGTCCTTTGCGGGTGCTTTTTCCATAGTCTGGTTATGTCACATTCACCAGTCAATTGTTGTTCCATTCCGATTGTTGCCCGTGCGCCGGTGCAGGCTTTTCAGATGTTATCGATAAAGCCTTTCAAAGAAATCTGCACATCGACATGTCTTTCAGTTTACCTTAAATTTACAGGCAGCCTCTATAAGGCCCCAAGGGGTGGAATAGTCACTGTGGTATTGACGAACGCACAAAAGATTTTGGGAGTTTCCCGTGCCGTTGCGGCCTGGGGTATCGGTGTGGCGTGCCTGGCTTCTGCGGTCTTCACCATATCTGGTAACATCATGGGGTTCCTGACCCCGTATGAAACCTATATCGGCCCAATATTTGTCGGCGTGACTTTCTTTTTCATGCTCGGTTTTCTGTTCGCGCCCGAGGACTGGCTGATCGGGTTGGCGGCTTGTTTCAAGATATTTGCGGGCCTCGTCACACTCGGTGGTTTTGTCGAGGGTGCCCTGACCCTGCACAGCAATGTTGAATTCTATCTGATGTGGGTGCCAATCTATTACACAGCACTGATTTTTGGCGCGACTGCACCGTCTCAGCGCAGATGGGGTGCCATCTTTTTTGCCATAAGCAGCGGCAGCATACTGACCGCTCTTTCGTTTGGGCCACTGGAATGGACGCATCCGCATGCCCTGTTACTTCTGGCCGCTATTTTGGGGCAATTCGCATTGCTTGTGGTTTTTTCGGAACTGGCGAAATCCATGCACCAGGGAGCGCTGGCCGAAGCCCAGCTTGTTGCCGCAGAAGACCATGCAAGATTGCTCCAGTTTGCCACAGACGAGGCCGAGCAGGCCAACAGGGCCAAGTCTGCTTTCATCGCCAATATGAGCCATGAGTTCCGGACGCCGCTTAATGCTATCATGGGATTTTCCCAGGTCTTGCGCGGTGAGGCCGGAATCGACGTCAGCGATGAAAAACAGCAGGAATATACGCTTGATATCGAACGCAGTGCAGATCACTTATTGTCGCTGATAAACGACATTCTGGATTTGTCAAAAATCGAGTCCGGCAAGATGGAACTGGCAGATGACCACGTTTCTATCAAAGACGTATTTTCTGCCATAAACGCCATGGTCAGTGTGCTTCTGGAAGACAAGCATCTAAGGTTTGTCATCGATGTCATTGGTCGGGTGCCTGACCTCGTCGCTGACGAGCGCAGTGTTCGTCAGATGCTGATCAACCTGGTGTCGAATGCTATCAAGTTTACGCCGGAAAATGGTGTCATTGTATTGCTGGCCACCAATGCGCCGGATGGTGGTGTCGAAATTTCCCTATCGGATACAGGCATCGGTATGGACGGACCAACATTGAGGCGTGTGCTCAAGCCATTTGAACAGGGCGAAACGTCATACCGTGCCCAACAGGGCGGTACGGGGCTTGGTTTGCCACTGGTGCAATCGCTTGCCCGCTTGCATGAAGCCGAGTTCCATATCCAGAGTAAACCGGGTTCGGGCACGGACATAAAAATCATTTTTCCGGAAAAACGCACCATCACAAAAACCGGCGCCGTTTAAAATGTGCTCAGGCAAACCCTGATATCCGGGCAATGTAATTGCCAGTGCTAGAGCTTACGTTGCATGTAAACCACATCGTCTTCCGGGTTGAAATTATACGGCTCTATCTCCGTGAACCCAAGCTTATGGTATAGCGCCACAGCAGCCTCAAGCCGCCGTAAACTGTCCAGCAGCATCTTGTCGTAGCCCATGGTTCTGGCTTCTTCCATCAATCGCTCGCACAGCAGCCGCCCGGCCCCTGTGCCGCGTCCTTCAGGCATCACATACAGGCGTTTCATCTCGCATACCTGGGGGTCATGTTCCTTGAGGGCAACGGCGCCAACGGGTTTTTCATTCACTTTCGCAATCAGCATCAGTTGATAAAATCCCGGGAAAGCCCCCATTTCTTCGTCGATGCCCTGGAACCCGAGGTCAATGGGCAGGAAGTCTATGAAGGCTTCAAAAATTGTTTTTACCGCAGCAATGTCGCCTGGCGTGGTTGCGCGGATGATGGTGAGATTGCTCATTGTGAAGGCCTCCATTCCATATAATAGTTGGAACGCCGGTAAGGACTGCTGTGTGGGCTCGGTTTTTCCACAAAGTCCAGTTTTTCATATAGCTTGATTGCAGGCGTGAGCACCGTGTTCGTCTCCAGGAACAACAACGTGCCTGCGCGGGCCTGAAAGCGTTCAATCACTTTTTCGCACAAGGCACGGCCCATGCCGCCCTGTTGAACACGGGGGTCAACGCCAAGTTTCGTCAGCTCAAACCTGCCCGGTTTGTCCAGTTTCATCGCGACGGTTCCGACAGCTTCCCCGCCCACAATCGCAAAGTAAATCTCGCCGCCTTTGTCGAGAATTGTACCTTCAGGGTCTGACAGCATGGTTTCATCAACCGGTTCGACCGCGAAGTATTCCTTCAGCCACCATATGTTCAGCTCATGGAATGCCTGTCGCCAGCGGGCATCATAGGGAACAAGCTCAAACCGTGCGTGCGACTGGGGCGCATAGAGTTTTTCCTGCAGGCGGTCATACACAGATTTGCGGCGAAACGCCTGTTCGACACCGGCAATAGCGCCCAGAAGGTCAATGCCGCTCTCGGCAACTGCGTCTTTCACCACCGCTTCCACCGCCATCCATGTTGGTTTCAGCTTTTCAACCACCCGCACACCATGGTCCGTGAGGTGCACGCGTTTTTGACGGCCATCATCCGTTGCACGGGTTTCAAAAATACCAAGGCCAACCAGTTTTTTAATCGTCTGGCTCACAGCCGAATGGCTGAAACCGGCCAGTGACGCAATCTCGTTTATGGTAAGTGGCCCCCGCTCCACGATGGCATACAGTGCATAAAAGTGCCCGGTGCGGAACTCTATGCCCGCTTCTGCATAAACTTTTTCCATACCGTTGGTCAGCGTTTCAATCAGCCGCCGCATGCGGGTACCAAGACCCAGTTCGAAATAGAGCTCGTTTCCCATTGTTTCGCATCTCCGGAATCAATACAATTAATTATATAAGTACTTATATAAATACAGGCAAGATGAAATTACCGACCGGGAAATGCGAGTGCGGGTTATCAAGGATCAGCTTTGGGTCGTGATAAAATCCGGATGTGAACAACCGGCGATATCTCGCTGGTTACCGTAAGGTCGGGAACGCGATGCGTTCATGCGTCAGCGCACTAATCGATTTCTTCTGCTGCATAAACCCCCCAGACATGACGGCGTTCAATCCAGGCGCTGGTACCATCAACAACCACTTCGCACCAAAGTCCTTTGCAGGCGTCAATCTCGCCGATTACGCCGGGTTCCGCCGTGAGCAGCACGTCGGCACCCAGGTTTGGTTCTGCATATAGTTCGCGGGTCTTGCCGCGAATCATCACGGAACGATCACCGTATAGAAGCGAAACAAGCATCCAGCCGGTTGTGCCCTCGTGGTCGCGCACTTTGCGCCAGGCACCAAATTCGTCGATCACTTCCAAAGGCAGACCTCGCCGCGAATAAACCCACGCGACAGGATATTGCCGTCCGGGGCCCGTGCGCATGTTGGCCTTCGACGCACTCATGGAAACGAATCGGGGCAGCGGGTTACCGCTTGGCCCAACCGTTGGCCCAGTCGGTTGAATTGCCATTGCAGGAGCGACCGACCCGACCATCAGCATGAAAGCTGTTACCAGCCCGGAGCCCATGCGTGCGAAGGGTTTCATTGCCCCGTCCTGCTTGCTGCCCTTTGAAAACCTGTTGCCCCGTGCCACAATCAACCCCTTGTCGCTTGGTATTTGCGAGTGCCGCTTGCATCTGCTAGAGAAACCACAGTTTGGCCGCAAGGCCGTTCTGCGGCACTACCGTTCCGTCGCTTTGATGCCCAACTGCGAGGGCCAAGAAAAGGGTATTTTTACGCATGAGTCAAACAGGAATAAAGCACCGCCCCAAGGTTATCGTGACGCGCAAATTACCCGACCTGATCGAGACGCGCATGGCTGAATTGTTTGACGTGTCCCTGAACCTTGCAGATGCGCCGATGGATGCCGCAGCGCTGACGGCTGCTGTTGCAGAGGCTGACGTGCTGGTGCCGACAGTAACGGACGATATCAGTGCCGAGATTATCAATGCGGCTGGTGACAAGCTGAAGCTGATCGCCAATTTTGGCGCAGGCGTCGATCATATCGACCTGAAAGCTGCAGCCGAAAAGGGTATCAATGTCACCAATACGCCGGGCGTGCTGACGGAAGATACCGCAGACCTTACAATGGCGCTGCTGCTTTCGGTGCCGCGGCGTTTGTTTGAAGGCGAGAAGATTTTACGTGCTGGTGAATGGACTGGCTGGACGCCCACATTCCTGATGGGCCGCCGTATTCAGGGCAAGCGCCTTGGTATCATTGGCATGGGTCGCATCGGCCGGGCCGTGGCGCGCCGGGCGCGCGCTTTTAATATGGCCGTGCATTACCATAATCGCACGCAGTTGCCCCCTGAAGTGGAAGGCGACCTTGAGGCCACATACTGGGAAGACCTGGACCAGATGCTGGGCCGAATGGATGTGGTGTCGGTTAATTGCCCGCTGACAGCAGATACGCACCGTCTCCTGAACCGGGATCGCCTGAAAAAGCTGCAGCCCCATGCGGTCATCATCAACACCGCACGCGGCGAAATCATCGACGAGGAAGCCCTCGCAGACCTTATTGAAGTGGGCCGTATCGCAGGCGCTGGCCTTGATGTGTTTGAACAGGAACCCCAAATCAATCCCAAGCTGCTGGAGCTCGACAATGTTGTGCTGTTGCCGCATATGGGCAGTGCAACCGTAGAGGCCCGCACAGCCATGGGCGAGAAAGTGCTGATCAATATTCAGGCGTTTGTCGATGGCCATCGCTCGCCCGACAGGGTCTTGCCGATCTGAGCCGCAGGTTTCTGATTGCAGGCAGGCATCGCACGCCTCACAGCTAAGTGAATTTTCGAGCCCGCTTCAAATCGGTAGTCTGCCGGTTAGGGTATCCATACAGGGAGAGTAGCATGTGCGATGAGCTTACGGAAAAAGACAACAATGCATTTGAAAGCGCTGGCGGTGCTATCAATCGGCGCGACTTCAGCAAACTGGGAGCTGCCGGTATCCTGAGCCTGATGCTGCCAACAGCCGCAATGGGACGCGACCTTCTTGAAGTTGTCGAGTCGGACGTCGATGTGCCAATGAACAAGGGTATATCTGACAGCTATTTTGTCCGGCCCGCGTCCGGTGCGCACGCGGGTGTTTTGATGTGGCCCGACATCCGTGGTTTGCGCCCGGCGTTCCGTGCCATGGGTAAACGCCTTGCGATGAGCGGCTATTCCGTGCTGGTCGCCAACCCTTTTTACCGTGACGCCAAAGCGCCGGTGGTAGCCCCGGGCGAGCAGTTCAGTGACCCGGACGTGCGCGCCCGGGTCATCCCGATGGCTCGCAAACTAACGCAAGATGCCGCCATGTCAGATGCGCGGGACTATATCCGTTTTCTGGACGGCCAAAGCGAGACAGATACCACCCGCAAGGTTGGCACCATGGGCTACTGCATGGGTGGACCACTGATTATGCGGACGGCGGCTGCGGTGCCCGACCGTGTGGGTGCCGCCGCATCGTTCCACGGTGGTGGGCTTGTGACTGATCGGCCCGACAGCCCCCATCTTCTGATCCCCAATTCGCCTGCGCATGTTTTGCATGCGGTGGCGGAGAATGATGACGAGCGCAACCCTACAGCCAAGACCGTGCTTGCAGAAACCTATGCGACCAATGGCATTCCGGCAGAGATTGAAGTCTATGAGGGCACGCTGCATGGCTGGTGCCCGCCTGACAGTCAGGTTTACAACGAAACACAGGCTGAGCGCGCGTGGGCCCGCACGCTGGCCTTGTTTGAGCGTACGCTGGCGTAAAGCTTTTTAACGGGCCATCTATTAGGGGCCGTGTTGCTCTGCATCCGCTGTATTTTTCTGGAACAAGGGCCGGATCAGGCGTCTGTAACTTAGCGCAAGCCCGGTCCAGACCAGGAAGATACCCGCAAGCGAACCAAGTCCCGCGAGCGTTTGGCCAATCCACCCGAGCACTTCACCGGTGTGCAGAAAACGCACGGTAATGCGTGCCTTGCCGCCAGGTGTGCGCTCGTCAAAAGGGCGAGCCTGCGCCGTAAGTGTGCCATCCAGCTGTGCGGTTGCTGTCCAGCGTTTGTGATACTGCGCGCCGTTGCCCATATCCACCTCAAACGACGTGGGCAGATGCCGGGGCGATAAGGCTTTCAGTGATATGGTCTGCCATCCGGGGTGTGCTATGGCCACCGCGTCAAAACGCGCCTGCAACGTCAGGCCGGACGCTGCATTGTCAGGCGCTGGCTGCAAGGTTTCTTCTTGGGCGTTGCTCCGCCGCCGTTGTGGCGGTTCTTCACCGTATGCGGCATACAAGAGCTCGTTCGCCCAGCGGTAGTTGAACACGGTCGCGGTTGTCGCCATCACAATGATCGGCACCAGCATCCACACACTGAACACATGATGCCAGTTATAGTCCCGCGCATGGCCGCTTTTGTATGCGCGCCGGAACATCAGCCTGCTTTTTGTTGCAGTCCAGCGCATCACCGGCGGCAGCCACAGATAAGCGCCCGAAAGCGCGAGGAAGATGAACACAAGGTTTGCCGCCCCGGTGATCGCCCGGCCTGTCGCGCGGTCTTCGCCTGTCATCGCAAACCAGCGGTGAATGCGGGTCACGGTGTCCATGAACGCTTCGGTGCCGGTTTCGGCATTAGCGGTAATCTCGCCGGTAACCGGGTGCATCAGGTGCTTTGTGCGTCCAACATACAGGCGCACAGGTTGGGCCGGATCGCTGGAGATATCGATCTCTGCCGCGGCGGCCTTGTCGAGCGCAAGTGCACTGATTTCGTCAATCGTCAATCGTTGGCCCGCAATGGGGCCAACAAGGCCTGCTTCCGCCGAAGCAATCATCTGCCGCTCGTAGGTTAGCAATACACCGGTTACGGACATCATCAGTATCACAAGGCCCGCCACCACACCTGCACTGAGGTGCGCCCAGAAAAACACGCTTCTTATCGACATAAAAACTCCGGCTGAATGTTTACGCATTGCCATGCCTGCGCGCTTTGTGCAAGGCCGCGCGGTGATAATTTTTTTGGGGATTGTTCCGGGAGCTTTCCTGTATGTGGTGCCTGTTTGTCACCGATAACCCCTGCCGGGCAAACCACCACATCATTTGTTTAGAAATTTTTAGCAATTGGCGTATTAGGCTATGCTTGCATGGCCGGGGGCGCCCAAGACGAAGCGGACTGGTGTGGCCTTTTCATCCGAAGATGTAGATTCTCTCCTGGAGCTTGTGCGCCGTGAGCACGGCGATTTTGCGCTGGCGCATGTCAGCCGCTATGTCGACCAGCTGCGCCGGGACGGAGAGCAGCGCAGCGCCGACTTGTGGTCCATGGTGCTGGCAAAACTATATCAGCATGTCCAGCTTGAAAAGCGCGTTCAGTCCAATACCGAAGTTGTCAAGCCAACACCCATTGTGCTCGTCAAAACCGATTGAGCGAATTTCCTGGCGGTTTTTTGGGTCACGTATTTTCTGTGTCTGCCTCGTGCGCCTCTGTTTCCACCTCTTGTGCGCGCCAGCTCCAGATCAGCAGTAGAAGCCCGGTGATGATGAAAAGCGCGAAGCCCGATAGCATCCAGCTGTTCACATACCAGTTTTCGCCCCATTCAAACTCGCCGCCTGAAATGCGCGCCCAGCCACGGAAATGCTGGGTGCCCCCCACGACCAGGCCAAGGGCGGCAAACACGCTTGCCAGATAGCGGCTGATCCAGTGCGTGGGATTGGGCATAAGATAGAGGATGCCGAGCAAACCAATAACCGTGCGCTGCGTGCGGCAGAAGGGGCATTCATACACAAGGCCGGTTAGATCAACTGCCCAGGTTACGATGCTGATAATGACCGCCGTGATGCCGACGATCGTTTTGTTGCGCCACAGCCAGTTCAGAAGCTGGTCATCCCAGGATGTCATAAATTCCCCCCGTTAGTTTGCCCCGGTTCATCCACACCGGGTTCCAGAATATAACCCGAAATGTAACCATAGAAAGCGCGCCCGGCAAATGGAACCTTGCTTTTGAAGCATGGCCCGCGCAGGTCCGTTTTTTGCCTTAATTTTGGGCAAAATGGCCCTGAAAGCATAAATTCCGGCGGTTTTGTGCGCTTTTCCTTGCAAATTCTGCCAACACCGCTATATCGCACCGAGGCGCAGCGGCGCGGCCACGAGGGTTGCGCGCCGTTTTTTCAACCAGCGCATAAGGATTAGATAATGGCTAACGGTACAGTTAAATGGTTCAACGCGACCAAAGGTTTTGGTTTTATTCAGCCTGAAGATGGCGGCAACGACGTGTTTGTTCACATCAGCGCAGTGGAAGCAGCAGGCCTTCGTGGCTTGAATGACGACCAGAAAGTTTCTTACGAGATCGAAGCAGGCCGCGATGGCAGATCATCTGCAGTGAGCCTGGAGCTGCGCGACTAGTCGCACAGACCATACGGTTTCGAAAAGGTCCGCATGTTTGCGGGCCTTTTTTTGTGCGGGTGAGTGGTGGAAGAATAAACCCTTTTGTCACCCGCAAGTGCTGCGGGTCAGAGTTTTACATCCCTAGAACAACTGCCCGATATAAAGAAACGCCGCCGCCTCGCCCCGGCTGCCGATGCCGCCGCCCAGATAAATCGGCCCGATAAGTGTGTCGGCGCCCACAAACAGGCTGGTGCTCCACTTCAGGTCACCAAGGCTGATATCGCTGGCGTCATTCCACACATTGCCGGTCTCTATCATGGCACCCACATACAGGGGCGTACGCGCCAGATAACCAAGTCCGCCGCCGACCCGGCGATAATAAATCAACCCTGCCACGCCGCCGTGGTTGCCGGTCAGTTGCCCCGGCGCAAAGGCTGTCAGGTTCAAAAAACCGCCCAGTGAAAACAGGTTGGTCTCGTCAGGTGTGCCGTTGAAAGATGTGCCGACATTGACGTTCAGCCCCAGTGTATTGTTGCCCCATGTGACGGGTTTGAAGAGGCCAAGGCGCAGGTTATCCACCTTGCTGTCCCCGCCAAATAGCGACAGGTCGTTGAGATACTCTGCCGAGAGCGCGACTCCGCTGTGTGGGAAGCGCGGATTGTCCAGCGTGTCAACCTCAAAACCGGCGGTGAAGGTGGTCGAATCCACTTTGAACACCGCGTCCCGGGGCACACCGATGCGCCCGCGGATACGGTTGAATCTGCGCTGCAGGCCCACGCGCATCGTGCCCCAAACCCCGAAGTTGCGCCCGGCCCCCAGCCGGAAGGTTGCGCCGGTTACCCGGGTTTGGCCCAAGAGGGCATCGGTGCCGTCGTTGGCGGAAATATTCTGGTTAAGTTCCGATGCGCCTGCATTGGCAAACAGATAAAAGCGGTCCGCGAAATCAAGCGGCTGGTATAGCTCTGTGAACAGGCCGAGTTGATCCCCGATTACGGCCTGCGCCACCAGTTCGCCGCCCTTTGAATTGAGCGCAAGCTGATTGAGGCCCGCCGCCAGCTGGAAGCCGCTTTCACCGTCAAAATTATCCTGCATAGCGACACCGAACCTGAGCTGTGTGCTGCCGATGTCCTTGCCGCGGGCGTGAATTTCCAGCCCGGTCAGGTCATCGGCGTGTTCGGTGCCATCTACGGCCTCACCTTCCTCGTTGATGATGCGGTAACCGACTTCTTCAAACAGTTGCAGGCCGTGCAGACGCGTCAGGTCGTGGGTCAGGTGCGGGATATCCAGCGGTTTGCCGGTGGTATGCGACAGGCGTGCCAGAATGGCGGCATCAGAAAGCTCAGATGTGTTATCAAGCCGGACAAAATCGATTACCGGGCCTTTCCCGCCGGGTACGGTATCCAGTGTTCGCGCTGCCAGGTGTACCTGCCAATCGGGCTCGGGCAGGGCCAGCACGGCCAACTGGCGGGTTTGCTCGCGCGCTGCCTCTGCCCCCAAGGGTATGGCGTCCTCCGCGCGATCAAAATCCACGAGGCCGATATCACTGACTTTCGGGCGGATC
Source organism: uncultured Kordiimonas sp. (assembly GCA_947503625.1). GTDB lineage: Bacteria > Pseudomonadota > Alphaproteobacteria > Sphingomonadales > Kordiimonadaceae > Kordiimonas. The sequence continues at coordinate 930,193 of CANNEK010000002.1, forward strand.
ACGATGTCATCGTCCCGCAAGGTTGCCAGCTGGGCGTCTGTGTTTTTGTGGGTTAGAATCAGGGAAAGCTGGTTGATCACCCGGGTGAAGGACGTGAGGTCTTCGCGTTTTTTCAGCGGCGTGCTAATGTCCACTACAATCACGATATCCACGCCCATGGAGCGCGCAACATCAATCGGCAAATTGTTGGCAACACCGCCGTCCACCAGCAGTTGGTCACCGAGTTCCACGGGCGGAAACAGCGCGGGTACCGCCATGCTGGCGACCATGGCAGACGCCAGGTCACCTTCCCCCAGCACCACGGCTTTGCCGGTTTCAAGGTTGGTGGCGACAGCACGGAAAGGGATGGCAAGTTTGTCAAAATCCCGTACGCTGGCCGCACCTGCTGACAGTTCACGCAGTAGCAAACGCAGATTGTTGGGGTTAACAAGGCCGGATGGCAGCTTCAGCTTGCCTTCCTTGATGCCGACACGGAACCTGATCAGGAAACCGTCGTCGTCCTGTTTGCGGCGGAAAGAGCGGTCTTTCCTCGGGGCTTCGCTGGAAAGCGCTTGCTGCCAGTCAAGATTTTCCAGAATGTCGGTCAGTTCGTCGGCAGAATAACCTGCGGCATACAGGCCGCCCACCAGCGCGCCAAAACTGGTGCCGGCAATGGCATCAATGGGAACGCGGTTTTCCTCTAGTACCTTCAGGACACCCAGATGTGCCGCCCCGCGCGCGCCGCCGCCCGACAGCACCAGTCCTATTTTAGGGCGCTGTTGTTGCGGATCTTTGCCTGCGGTATCGGGTTGCCCCTGCGCGGTTTTCCCTGCCAGCACGACAACCATCACCGCGACAGCGACAAGGTTTAAGCGGATCATGATAATTCCCCAATTGCCTGATCAGTCGGGGTAGTTAAATCATGGTTGAAGGAAAGCGTCTAGTTCGGGGTGGCATGCTCAGTAACTGATTGACACAGGGAGCATCATAACCGCCGCATATATAATGCGACGGTTAGGTGTTTTGGGCCGGTTAGTCTTCCCGGCTGGTGGGTTCCGTGGCGCCTTCGCTCCTCAGAAAATCTGCCATGCGATCATGCTTGTGATGGAGTGCTTGCCCAAGGGGCGAGCGATATTTGGCACGCCGGAAGCCCTTGTTGCCGGTTTCAACCTTCAGATTCACGTCTGCGCCTGCGGTGACCAACATGCGTGCGACGTCAAGGTTGCCTGCACGCGCGGCACCAATAAGCGGTGTTTCATCGCCCAGAACAAAACCGTTTGCATTTGCACCGGCTTCAAGAAGCAATTCGACAATTTTTTCATTGCCACGACGAGCAGCCGCGATGAGCGGATTGCCATCCCCTCCTGAGGCTTTGTTCGGGTTAGCACCAGCTTCCAGCAATAGCTTGACAACATCCTCGTCATTGTACCTTGCAGCAAGAATGAGCGGACTGCCGTCACCGGAAACGGCTTTGTTAACGTCTGCACCAGCCTCCAGAAGCAGGTTCACCATGCCCCGGTCGCCTGTGCGAATTGCAAGCATAAGCGGTGTTCCATCCCCCGGGATGGACAGGTTGACGTCTGCGCCCGCCTTGATAAGTGCCCGCGCATAATTGCGTTGGCCCTCGGCAATTGAATAGGCAAGTGCAAAACCCTGTGCACCTTCCAGATCTGTCGGCCCTTCGTCTTTTTCCGAGGTGCTGGCAGTTTGGTCTACGTGCACAACACGGGTGGAAAACATACCCCATGCAGACGCGCTGGAGAAAGTGACTGCAGCCAAAAGGGCAACAATACCGGCAGAGCGCCGCGCCGCAGACAAGGGTGGTGTTGCCAGATGCGCTACTCTTGATTTCAGCGGGTGCAATGCTTGAGGTAACCAGCCGCACCCGATGGGCGCCTGCTCACCCAGTAACTGAGATTTCAGAAGTGTCTTCGCATAAACATGCCGGAAACTGCCATGACGGCGCATGACACGTTCGTCACAGGCCAGCTCCTGATCAATGCGAAATTGCCTTAGGGCGATGTATACAAAAGGGTTAAACCAGTTCAGGCATTTCAGGAAAGCGGCAAGCGCATTCATGCGAATATCGCCGCTGCGGATATGGGCTTTTTCGTGCGCAAGAATAAGGGCGCGTTCAAGCTTGTTATACTGATCAGTAAAATTATGCGGCAGGATGATGCGTGGTTTGATCACTCCGACAACCGCCGGACCAAAGTTGTTGCCCTCAATGGTTTGTATGCGGGCGCTGTTATCCAGAAGCTGCCGGGTTTTCAAAAAGCGATATTGCCTCAGAAGAAGCATGCCAAGGCTGAAAGCAAACCCTGTAAACCATATGACCAGCAAAATGTTGGTGATGGCTGGCAGCTTGAATGCGTTCGTCTGTGCCTGGGGGAAGGGTGCCGCACCGGTCGCTGTCATGACGGACCTGGTCTGCGCGGCAGGAACTGAACCATTGTCAACCGGCTGTGAAGCGATAGTTTCGTTCACTGGCGCATCCACAGACATGGGCGCATCGCCGGAAAACACCAGTTCTGCCGGTAGAATGCTTGCAAACATCGCTGCGGGCACCAGCAACCACGAAGCATAGGCGATATTGGAGCCAAACTGTCGGCGCAGCCAAACCCTGATCAACAGGACAAAGGCAATCGCGATACTTGCGCCCAGCGCAGCTTGCAAAACATAGGAAAGGATATCAGCGGTCATTGTTCGTCTCCTTGGTCCATTTCCTGGATCATTTTTTTTATGTCGTTGATGTCATCAGCACTCAGTTTTTCGTGCTTCGAGAAATGCGTAAACAGCGAAGAAACCCGCCCTTCAAAAAGCCTGTCCAGCAGCCCCTGCCCTTCAGCGCTGATATAGTCGGCGCGTTCCAGTATGGGGCTGTACAAATAACGGCGCCCTTCTTTTTCAGCAGAAATTGCCTCTTTCGACAAAAGCCGGTTAAGCAGCGTTTTAACAGTGCCTGTACTCCAGGCCTGTTCGCCGACAAGGGCCGCCATGATGTCGTCCGCACTCAACGGGTGCGTGCGCCACAAGGTTTCCATAACCTTGCTTTCTGCGATGCTGATTTGCTTTTTTTCTGTGCTCATTCTTTTTTATTTACACGTGTAAACGATAGAGTCAAGGCATTTGTTTACGCGTGTAAACAATAGGTGGCGGTAAGCTCGTTGGCTGTGGCAGCACACCAAACTCGGTGATCATTGTGATTTCTGTATTACCAATATTTTTTACCTCAGACCCGGGCAAGGCTGATCTTGCTTGCCGGACATGTTTTTTCCAGTTAAACAGCCGCTCATGACAGACCAGAAACATATCCGCAATTTCTCGATTATTGCGCACATTGACCACGGTAAATCCACGCTGGCGGACCGTATGATCCAGACCACCGGCGCGCTCTCCTCCCGCGAGATGCAGGCGCAGGTGCTGGACAGTATGGATATCGAGCGCGAGCGCGGCATCACCATCAAGGCACAGACCGTGCGGCTGGACTATAAAGCCGCAGACGGCGAGCAGTATGTACTGAACCTGATGGACACGCCCGGCCATGTGGATTTTGCCTATGAGGTCAGCCGCTGTTTGTCGGCATGCGAAGGCTCGCTCCTGGTGGTGGATGCATCGCAGGGCGTGGAAGCACAAACACTGGCAAACGTGTATCAGGCTATCGAGAACGACCATGATATCGTGCCGGTCCTGAACAAGATCGACCTGCCTGCTGCCGAGCCAGAGCGCGTGCGCACGCAAATCGAAGATGTGATCGGCATTGATGCGTCGGATGCCATCGAATGTTCTGCCAAGTCCGGCATCGGCATCGATGATGTGCTGGAGGCCGTGGTCACCCGCCTGCCAGCCCCCGAAGGCAATCCGGATGCGCCCTTGAAGGCCATGCTGGTCGATAGCTGGTATGACACATACCTTGGCGTGATGGTTCTTATTCGGGTGATTGACGGCACCATCAAGAAGGGTCAGCTTATCAAAATGATGGCGGCGGGCACCGAGCACCAGATCGAGCGTGTGGGTGTGTTTACCCCCAAGGGTGTGCAGGTGCCATCGCTTGGCCCCGGCGAGGTTGGCTTTTTCACCGCCAGCATCAAGGAAGTCGCCGACACTAATGTGGGCGACACCATCACTGACGCCAAAAAACCATGCGCAGAAGCATTACCCGGTTTTAAACCAAGCCAGTCTGTGGTGTTTTGCGGCCTGTTCCCGGCTGATACATCAGAGTATGAGCAGCTCAAGGAAGCGCTGGCCAAACTACGGCTGAATGATGCCAGTTTCGAATTTGAAACCGAAAGCAGCACAGCGTTGGGTTTTGGTTTCCGCTGCGGCTTTCTTGGCATGCTGCATCTGGAAATCATTCAGGAGCGTATCACTCGCGAGTTTGACATAGAGCTGATCACCACCAGCCCCAGCGTGATTTACAAAATTCATCTCACCAACGGTGACATGCTTGAGCTGCACAACCCGGCCGACATGCCCGACGTGGTGCGGGTGGACCATATCGAAGAACCCTGGATTGATGCCACCATTCTGGTGCCGGACGAGCATTTGGGCACGGTGTTGAAGCTGTGCGAAGACAAGCGCGGTATCCAGCAGGACCTGACATATGTGGGCGCGCGCGCCATGCTGAAATACAAGCTGCCGCTCAATGAAGTGGTCTATGATTTTTACGACAGGCTGAAGTCGGTTAGCCGCGGCTATGCCAGCTTCGATTATGACATGGCAGGCTACGAGCAGTCAGACCTTGTGAAGATGTCCATATTGGTGAACGCAGAGCCTGTGGATGCCTTGTCGATGCTGGTGCACCGTACACAGGCTGACAGCAGGGGCCGCGCCTTGTGCGAGCGCCTGAAGGACCTGATCCCCCGCCAGCTGTTCAAAATTCCGATACAGGCGGCCATTGGCGGCAAGGTTATCGCCCGCGAAACCATCAGCGCCATGCGCAAGGACGTGACCGCCAAATGTTACGGCGGCGATGTGACGCGCAAGAAAAAACTGCTGGAGAAGCAGAAGAAGGGCAAGGCCAAGATGCGCATGTATGGCAAGGTGGAAATCCCGCACAGTGCCTTCATCGCTGCCCTCAAAATGCGCGAGAATTAAAGACGCTTACAACGTTCCAATGCCGTGGATTTTTTCCACGGCAGCCGCCATATGGTCGATGAACAGTTTCAAGCGCTTGGGCTGCCACTTTGATGGCAGATAGGCGGCATTGAGTTTGAGCGATGGGGCACGCCAATCAGGCAGAAGGTCCACAAGAGTGCCGTTTGCGAGATCTTCTTCGACAAACCAGCGTGGCATTACAGCGAAGCCAAGGCCATTTCGAGCCGCCAGACGTGCGGAGAAGATGTTGTTTGTTGTGAGGGAGGCTTGAGCCTTTACGGTCGCCCGTTCGCCATCGCGTGCGGTGAGGCCGATCGTGGTACCTTCAAAAGCCGACAGCGATACGCATGGAATATCGCAAACGCTTTCCGGTCTTTCAGGAAATTGTTCAGCGAGCAATGATGGAGCAGCGACCAAAAGCCGTTCAATATCACCAATCGGACGCGCAATCAGGGTGTCGTCTTTAGGTTTGCCGACGCGAATCCATAAGTCCGCCCCCATTTCCGCAAAGCGGATTTCATCGTCATCCAAAAGCCATGTCAGCGCCACGCCAGGATATTGAGCTTGAAATGAAACGGCCGCAGTTGCCATTCGAGTCTGGCCCAATGCGACCGGCGCGAAGACTTTCAGCGCACCTTCGACTTTACCCCTGTCGGTTTTGTGGGTTTCTTCAAACTGATCCCATCCCGCAAGCAGGGTTTTTGCATCCGCCAGACAGGCTTTGCCAGCCGCTGTCAGGCTGAGCGTGTGAGTGGTGCGCCGAACAAGGTCTGAACCAAGCCGGGCCTCAAGGTCCGCGAGTTGACGACTGGCGGATGCTTGTGAAAGACCAAGGTCCCGTGCTGCAGCGGAAATCGAACCTCTTTCTGCAATGCGAGTGAAGGTGGTTAACAGTGTCAGGCGGTCAAGGCTTTTGCTCATACGTAATACGTATAGCAAAAACTCGTGTCAGCCGTCTACCAAGTATAGGACAATTCGCTCATCTTGGCTTCAACAGACCACCCAACTCAGATGGAGCAAGGAAGATGAAACAGACATTCAAAATCGGCGGAAACCTTGAAGTGAACCGGCTTGGCTATGGTGCCATGCGCCTTACCGGCCAGCCGGGCAATTTCGGGCCCTATGAGAATTGGGACCAAGGCATTGCGCTGGTTCGACGTGCCTACGAACTGGGCGTAACGTTTTTTGATAGCGCATGGGCCTATGGACCGGAACATGCGGACCGACTGGTCGGCGAAGCCCTGGAAGGATTGCCGGCGGTTATTGCGACCAAAGGTGGTGTCGACAAACCGGCGCCAGGCAATATTGTCGTGGATGGCTCACGCGACGCATTGTTACGGCAAATCGACCAAGCACTGGTCAACCTGCGTGTTGATCAAATCGACCTGTTTCAATTGCATCGGGTTGACCCTAACACGGACATCGAAGTTTCCATTGAAGCGCTTGCTGAGGCTGAAGCAGATGGTCGCATCCGGCACATCGGTCTTTCCAACGTCAGCCGAGACGGTTTGGACCGTGCTCTGAAGGTCGCACCGATCGCAAGTGTTCAGAATCGTTTTAATAGTGCGGAGAGCGCTGACGCTGCTCTAGTGGACTATACCACCTCGCTTGGCATCGCCTACATTCCATACGGTCCACTGGGCGCCCATCCCATGCAGCAAGGGGCGAAACTTGCACCCGCAGATGCACTGCAGTGGTTGCTTGAGCGCTCTCCCAACATCGTGGTTATTCCAGGCACAACGTCGATTGCTCACCTGGAAGACAACATGACGGCTCTCCAGGTTGCATAATTCCTCACAGCGCCTTCGTCGCCGCCCTTAAAATGCGCGATACTTGATCACCGACACTCCGCCGCGGCTTTGGCATGAATGTAAATCATACATTTAGTCTTGAAATTGCAACACTGAACAGTTTTAATACTCCCCAATAGGTTGAAATACCTATAGAGGGGAGTGTGGATTGTGCCAGACGTGTTTATCGGGCAGATCAAATCGTGGGGTTATGGCTTTTGCCCTCAAGGGTGGTTGCCTTGCGATGGCCGGACTATTTCCTTGGGCCAGAATGACGGAAAATACAACGCGCTGATCAGCATTATCTGGGACCGATATGGCGGAGATGGTCGAACGACTTTTGCCTTGCCGGACTTGAGGGCACGTGTGCAAATGGGCCAGGACTGGAGCACGGCTCAGCTCGCCGCACGAGGCGGTGAAGCGAGCAATGTGATGAAGCAAACGCCTTCCCATCAGCATTATTTCAGTATTATGGAAGGCACTGGTGTCGAGGAGGAGCCTGCTGGTAATATGCTGGCAAGCTCTATTGCGACCGGTGACGAATATTTTTTCAGCTCTGTGCAAGATACCACGTTGCACCCAGATACCGTCAAAAATGCAGGTGCGTCAGCCCCAATCGACAACATGCAGCCCTATCTGGCGGTAAACTATTGCATCAACTGGGATGGCTATTATCCGCAACGAAACTAGCCCGCGATAGAAGGACGAAGCATGACCGAAGACACACCCGCTCCCACGCCAGAGCCACCACCACCACCACCACCCCGTCCGAAAGTGGAAGCCTATTTAGGTGAAATAAGGCTTATACCGTTTCCCTTCGCGCCGGTTGGCTGGTTTTTTTGCGACGGCACATCTTTGCCCATCAACGGCTATGACGCCCTTTTTGCTGTTATCGGCACCACCTATGGTGGCGATGGCAGAACCTTTTTTAACCTGCCTGACCTGAGAGGGCGTGTGCCGGTTGGGATGGGGCAAAATGATGGACTTAACTTGCGTTTGGGGCAAACCGGCGGCCGGGAAACTGTCCAGCTGACCACTGATAATCTGGCGCCCCACTCTCATACTATCAACGCGTATAAGGCCACAGACAAGTATCCTGTGGAAGGGTCCAATGCCTTTCCCGGAGTCAGTGAGACAGCGGTCAATGGCCGCAGCAACCCCACTCTCTGTTACGTGGAGGCAGGCGACACGCTCACGACACTGGATCAGGAAACGTTGGAGCCAAATCGCACAGTAGGTGAGGAGTTCCTCAACCTGCAACCCTATCTGACGCTTAATTATATTATTGCTGTTGAAGGGCTGTTCCCGCCACGCAGTTAAGGAAACAGGGTATGGATGACTACTATATTGGTGAAATCTGTGTTTTTGCCGGAAACTTTGCCCCACGCGGCTGGGTTTTTTGCGCTGGCGGATTGCTGTCTATCGGCGAATATCAAGCGCTTTACTCTCTCATCGGAACATACTATGGCGGCGATGGCCGGGTAAGTTTTGGTGTGCCTGATCTGCGACAGCGAGTGACCGCCCACAGGAAGACAGACGATCCCTATTTTTACTTTCCCCGATATGGGGGGACTCCAAGCAAACTGGTTACCAACACCCACATGCCTGCGCACACTCATGATGTCCAGGTGATGGAGGAGTTTGCATCCGCATCGGCTCCTGATCCGACCATGATGCTTGCCAATGGATATCGCAACAGCGGCCCACCGGTTCAGCGTAATAAAAAAATGTACGCCCTCAGAGACCCAAGCTTGCAGGCATGGCTCAATCCTGAGGCCGTTAGCGATGGCGGCGGCGGCGGCGTGGTAGAGCTGGACAATCACCAGCCGTATCTCGTGTGCAATTATATCATTGCCACTGATGACGTGCCGGATGCAGTCTACCCCAACAGGTCGTGACATCTGCTTTGATTGCCGTGTTCACCATCGCTGAAGCGGCATATAAACCCGGCGCGGCATCATTGCGGATAACGGCAAGGCCTGACGCCCGGTAGGCTATTCTGCCCTACGCCCTTCAGGGGTATCGCCGGACGGAAGCAGGTCCATCTGGTCGGGGTCGATCCCGAGCTTTTGCGCACGGGCCTGCCACTGTTTGCGCGCAAGGATGCGCATGTCTTTAACGTCATCCATTTCGTCCATGATCTCCATGCCCAGAAGCGCTTCGATCACATCCTCGAGCGTGACAATGCCCTTTGTGCCGCCATAGTCATCCACCACCAGCGCAATATGCTGCCTGCTGTCGAGAAAATGCTCCAGCAAATCCGGCAGCGACATGGCCGCCGCCACCCGCCTGATATCACGCCGTATGGCATCAAGCCCGGTGGTGCCTTCCCGGTCGGCGGCCAGCGCAAGAACCTCGTCTTTCAGCACCACGCCGGTGATATCGTCGATGTCGCGCCCGTAAACCGGCAGGCGGGAGAACACCGTTTCCATAATCGCCTTCGCCGCCTCCGACACGGAAACACCGGCCTGAAGCGCGGCAACAACCGTGCGCGGTGTCATGATATCTTCAGCCTTCAGGGAACTGAAGCGGATCAGGTTCCTGACAATGCGCGCCTCGTGCGCCTTGATCTCGCCGCTGCGCTCGCCGATGCTGGTCATGGCCAGAAACTCGTCCCGGCTGAACAGATGCACACTTTTGCCGCGCGCGATCAGTTTGGTCAGCCCTTCTGAAAGCCATATCAGTGGATAGAGAAGCTTGATGGAAATACGGATGAAAAAGGCGGTGGGCCCCACCAGATGCGGCCAGTAAACCGCGCCGATGGTTTTTGGGATGATTTCCGACAGAAACAATATCGCCAGCGTCATCGCGCCTGAAAACAGGCCGATCCACGCGCTGCCGAACACCACAGTGGCCTGCGCCCCGGCGGCAATGGCCCCCACCGTGTGGGCAATGGTGTTCACGGTTAAAATCGCCGCGAGCGAACGGTCCACATTATCCTGCCGCAAGCGTTTCAGCATGTCGGCGCGCTTTGGTTCGCTGGTGCGCAGCTTTTCAATGAAAGACGGCGTGATGCTGAGCAGCACCGCTTCGGCGACCGAGCAGACAAAGGAAAAGCCCAGCGCGCCGGTAACGAACAGCACCAGCAGCCATATGTCGCCCTGAGTTACCTGAGTGGCCAGCGTTGCCAGCGTTGCCTGAGTCGCCTGAGTTACGGCTTCGCCGCCTGCCTGCGCCAGCGCGGGTGATGCGCCCGCAAGGTACAGGCCCGCCAGCAGCAATGCGGCGCGCTTACGCCAAACCCGGCCCCAAACCCGGCCCCAGGCCCCATCCCAAACCCGGCCCCATCCCATGCGCTGCACACACGCCCGGCCTGCCTTGCTGAAAAGGGTGCCAACTGTTCCTGAAGCGTGTCTGGTCATGCGCTGTGTTTCCGTATGGTTGCTGTTTCGCCCTGTTTACACGGATTTGCCGCCGATACCTATCCAGATATCTTTTCTGGTGCGGTTATCGTTTCTGGCCCGGTTATCGTTTCAGGAGCGGGGCGAGCGCGGGGCAGGTAAGGGCGGGGCGGGCTGTCGTTCAATAGCTTGCCGCCATGCCGGCGCGCACATCCTGCTGGATGCCATATTGCGCAAACGGATAGCGAAAGCCGTTTTTGGCCAGCGCCTTCATGCCGGTGATCGCTTTTTCCAGCGGCCCGACCGGCAAGGCCATCAGCATCTCGTCGTCCAGCACACCGCCGTATCGGCGTTCGGCAAAGCAGGGGATGGAAAGCGAAGGTTCCTTTAGTTTCAGCGCCCGGCCCCAGCTGTCGGCACAGGCACTTTCGCCCACCACCGACCAGTCAAACCGCTTGTAACCGGTCCATTGCAGCCCGTTGATAAAATACATCATCGCGCCCGGCGTGGCATAAAAAAGCACAATATCCGGCGGGTCCAGCCTGCCCGAGGCCAGCGGCGAAACCGCCAGCGCTTCGTATTTGCCGTCTTCCACACAGTGCATCGCCGCCTGATGCGCGGCGGCACTTTCATCGTCTTCGAACCAAACCCCTTTCATATGCTGGCCAGAGCGCCACGCCGGGTCTTTGGCGTTGCCAAGGCCCACAACCGCGCGGCACTGTGCGCCCACAAGGTCGTCGCTGGTGATGCCCACGGTCCAGCCAAGCCGGGATGCCTGGCCAACGATCTGGTCCAGTGTATGGATGTCGCTTGGCCGCCTGATTTTTTCAATTGCTTCCATATCGGATGCGCGTTCGAACATTTTCATGCCAAACGGGATCGACCGCAGCTTCAGCAGGGTTTGCAGTTCTGTTGCCAGCGTTGCGGGGTTCGGTGTTTCAGGATTCGGTGTTTCAGGGTACATCATCTCACTCCTCCAGATTACCAGAGACTTGAGCGCAAAACAGGCCGCCAATCAAGGGCCGATCAAAAGGGTGGGGTGTGGCAAGCGACGATCGCGGGAATTAGAGTAAGCCATGCGCAAGGACAAGAGTATGGTAGCGGCGTGACCCGAAAGAAGATGCTTCTGGAGAAGCGTGAAAAGGGCTAGAATCGCACCATTGTCGATGGCGGGGGCCCGCCTTATACAAAGCAGTAAGGCTAACCGCTTCTATAAGAAACGATGATGAGGACAAGACCATGCCAACACAGCAGTTACCTGAAACGCCGCTAACGGCAGAAAGCCATGTTGTGGCCGGGCGCTGGGTGCTGAGCTTTGCTGCGCCCACGATTTTCTTCTATCAGCATTCTTTGCCGCCCGGGAAATGGCCCGTTCTAAAGTATGTGGTTGAAGGCTGGGATGATGCGGTAGCATGGTCATTGCTGTTGAACGCGAACGCAGTCGCTTTCGTGGTTTTTTTGATTTTAGCATTCAGGTTTTTTGCCCAAAGCAGGGCTAAATCCCTTGCGCAGCAGATAAGGGACATCATTGACGACCTGAATGACCAAGCAGACCCTCAATACGGCAGGCCTTCGCGCCCCTATGATGAGTTTGAGCAGTTTACCGCCAAGCATGAAGGGAAAAAGAAAACCTTTCAAAAGCTTGCTGCGGGTATTCACGTGGCTTTTTCCAACGTGGTCCAATTGGTGCTGCCCTTCGTGCTCGGTGCATACGCGATGGTTATCCTTGTTTTCCTGAATTGATGCGCTATGCCCCAATTGCCACCGTGCCTGCCATCATGCGGCGGGCAAGGCGGAGGTTAAAGCGCGGTTGATTAAGAAGGTTTCAAGATTGAATGCCTACTGATCAGCGGGACTAGGTCGCCCATTTTTGGCTAATAATAGTCGAACGTTCGCATTGCACAGGCGATACCCGAAGACCAAATTGGATACTGCGTAAAGGTGCTTTCCAACTGTTCTTTGTCAAAAGGGTGTGCGCGTATGGTTTGATTTTCCTTGCGGTCCTTGGCTTTCTGCCAAGCGCTATAGATCGTGTCAAAATCAAGATCCACTTCGGCGAAACCAATGAAGTTCCATTGATAAAACTCCAGATCACAGCCAAACTCGAATACCACAAGGCGTTTGATAACCTGCTCAATATCAACGCCAATGGTCTTGCTGTCCAGACCAAGTTCCTCAGAAAGAGCCCGTCGGGCGACCGTCATTACATCGACCTTTCCCTCTTCCATATCCCCCTGCGGTCTGATCCCCTCCACCACTGCAACATCATATTCGCCTTTCCTGAAGGTCTCATGGTCGGACCGTTGCCCCAGAACGATTGATTTCCCATCATCACAGATCACGTTCAGGCAAATACCGACGCCAGAGGCCAGATAAGGTACAGGTTTGATAGGGTGAGTGGCGTCCTGAAGTTCCTGCCACCGAAAATCAGCCCCTGCTTCCTGCTTTGCAATTACATTGTAGCGATACCAGGATTGCTTCATCGTCAGGGCAATCAAATTACGTTCTTCAGCATCATTTGAAAGCGTGCTCACAACAGAGGCGAGACAAAAAGTTCTATTGTCCGACCATCCCCTGATTCCATTTTTTTTGCGTTCTTCGTTTTGTATACTTACGTCATTTGCCCTTTTAACAAACAGATCAGGCGGAATGACTTCTTCGTCGTCTCCAAATATGGAAACCTCCCCGGCCCGAAATCCTCCCTCACCAGATTTTTCGCTTTCAATCCATGTGGTGGTGTGGTCGCCTAACCGATAGGCGTCTCGGATCAATGGACCGAACTCTCCCAGCGCAAGGTTCCTGTGCCGCCATTTTTGAATAAGATGTGGGTTGGCACCCGGGTTGGCGTTTAGGTTTGGGTCAAGAAGGACATTTTCCACGTCATCTTCACTGAGCCCGTAGCTTCTTAGAAGAGCCTTTAAAATAAGTTCAGAAGGGGCCCGTTTTTGGCCAGCTTCTATGCGCCGAATACCATCTGCGCTGATATCGATACCTGTGACTTTTTTTACCCATTTAGAGGCTTCCATGCGAGACATTGAAGAACCCAATTCGGCGGCATGTTTTCTGAAAAGCTCATGTGCATCAGGGTTAGGCGTCCGTGTTTGAACTGAATTCCGCAAAGCCAGCAATAACCTGCCTATCCTCGAAGGCTGCCGTTTTATCTCTCCTGTTCTTTTGTCTTTTGTCGATTCTTTCATTCAAAACCCCCATCCAAAAAAAGAGTCAAATATTGGGCTGTCTTCAAGGTCGATCGATTAAGGCAGTCTGTTCCTGACAGCACAATAAAACAAAGGAGCAATCGTCATGATTACAATGATCAAGAAATTAACATTCGAAGATGATGGCATAGAAATCTTCAAAGAGGCAAGTTTGCAGGACACCAGCTTTTTGGCATTTGCCGCACGTGTGTTCGGGGAATTGTCACCTGCCAAAAATGCGGTCAACAAGCTTAGTCGAGGTATTCGCTGGGGAGTCTTGGCTAACTCGAAAATCACGTGGCTTGACCGTAACAGCTATCGCCTGGATGCATCCCTGAACAAACAGGAGGCGGGCAGAACTCGCGAGTTCGATTTACTGCCCATAGAGTTTGTCACGCATCCCATAGTGCAAGGCGTTATCATGCGTGCGTTTGAAAGGATGCGTTTCGACGTGTCTTCTGAAACGAGGGCCTTCGAGATTCAACTGTCTGCGATCCGTTACAATGTCTCGAACGCAAACAGCGCAGAACCTTCGCCGCCTGAACCGCATCAGGACAGTGTTGATGGCAGCGTTATTGTGATTAACGAGCACAATGTGTTCCGGCCCGAAAACCGGATTTATGATTTGGACAATCAGCCGCTTTTTGCCTTCACCCTGAAGCCATCCGAAGGCTTCCTGCTTAAGGATGATCGTTACAAGCATCAGGTGGTGCCTCATGTGTTTCAAGCCGACCGTTGGCCCGATGAAGACAAGGGGTTTCGCGATATCATTATTATCCGCTTTCAGCCAGTTGGCCGTTGAAGCGATCAGTGGCATGGCGTTTACACAACGGGCAACAGAGAGACCAGATGGCCCTCACGAGGGCCATTTCTGCTTCTGTTACAACGAAGGAAAACTTCGGAATTATAGCGACTATTTCTTCAGGCGGACGCCGGGGCCGCCGCCGTTTTGGAAAATGAACTCGACGCCTGCGCTTTCCATGTAGCTTTGCAGCTTCTGGATTGTTGAAGCCTTGGCGTCAGCACCGTTTTCATAGCGGCTGATTGTATTGGCGGTTACACCGGTTTTTTCTTCCAAAGCCCGCAAGCTTATTCCCAGTGCTGTTCTTCCCAGTTTGACGTGCAATCCAGTAATCATCCGCATACTGCCCAAATCAATGTATCATATTGACAATAACCACATGTATTTGTACAATATCCAAATACAGAGGTGCTTTAACCATAAACATTAGGGCATTCTGTATATAAATTGATTGTAAATCAATGCGTTCGCGAGAATTCGGACCATGAAGGTGCTGGTACACCGACATGGCCCTAACCACAACCAACCTTTATAGGAGGTCGGCATGGCTGATCACACGTCTATCACAGACACCACACCACAACCAACCGTAGAAACACCGCCAAATCAATCTTCCGGGTCATCACCCGAACCGGCACCACCTTTTGGAACAGCCGAACCGCCGCAAGCGCTAACCCCTTATTATATCCGGGGGCGGGTAAACCAAAGCCTGCCATCAGATCGCTGGAAAACCCGGCTGGCGCTGTTCACCAAAATCATCCTGCAAACCTTCGCCGGGCATACCGCCAAACGCCACTATAAGCCGCGCAACCAGCGGCGCATCCGCCAGATTATCCTGCACGGCGCCCATGCAGACGAACAGATGATCACCCGCAAGGGCGAGCCTTACATGATGCTCGTGACCGTCAACAAGCTGCCGCACGATATTGACACGCTTCTGGCCACCATCACCGCAATCATCCACGCGCGCTGGGGCATGCATGTCCACATTCATCTGATGCGCGCCCGGCAGTTCAAGCGCGGGTTCAGACGAGCCAGCCCCTTTTACAAGGCGCTGACCGTGTGCAGTGAAGTGCTGTATTCAGATGGCGGCAACCACCCGATTATGCCGCCTGTGGTTATGGCTGCCCCGGTTTTATCGCCCGGCGGGGCGGGGGCAGAAGCCCCGATAATGGCAAAGGTCATCACGCCGGATAAAAGGCCGGAAAGAAAACCGGATCACCCTGAAAAGGAAGCAGACGAGCCCGCCGAAACTCCTGCCGAAAACCCGGATGACAAAAAACCGTGGTGGGATGCGCCCGATATGCGCGGTTACAAAGCCGCCTACGACCGCGAGCATGGCGGCCTTTCAACCGACGACATCATGATGGACATGGAAGAACCGATTGTGCGGCTGAATGATGCGGCTGTTTTACTGACCGACCTTGCTTACGGCGGCATGCACGATGTACCCCCCCGCGCCAAGGGCCTCGATTTTATCGCGCAGGCGCTGACCCGCGACGCCCGGCTTCTGTACCGGCTGTATAATGGCCACGCGCCCAACTATCATTAACAGCGCAATGTGCCCGGAAACTGCCCAGAGGCTGCCCGGAGGCTGCAAGGGGGCTGCCCGGAGGCTGCAACGAGGCTGACAGGGGGGCTGACAGGAGGCTGATTGGGGGCGGTGCATTAATACCCTTTAACGAAAAACCCCCAGATCAACCTTGGGCGTGAAAACGCCGGGCTGGCCTTGGGGGTTTAATACTCGTCGCTTTTAGTCAGTGTGTTGGCCCGGGACGGATACTCAGAACATGTCCCTTGGTTGCTTGGTTAGGCTGCAGGCACCGGGAGGGCAGTGCCTGCAGAGATTGTCCCCTGGCAGCTATGAAGGGGAATTGCTGCCAAGGGCAGGGTAATTTGGTGCCGAGCGTCGGAGTAACAGACACAAGCCGGCCCGGCGCGGCCCATGTGCCTGGGGAAGACATTGGTGAAGTCCTGAAAAAGAAACCCTTGGGGAATTTCTTTTCCAGGGTGAACCGGGACACATAGATCGCATCCCAATTCGTTGGCCAGCCCGCCGGAACCAGCAGGGAATATCCGGCTGGCTGACCTGATCATCGCACACCATTTACCACCGACGGAGCGGGGAATAGTGCTGCCCTGGGGGGTAGCCAGGGTGCCTGCAAGGTGTGAATCCTGCAAGCAATACGGTGGCGTTGAGCACACGATGATCTTCGTAAGTCTATGTTCGTGCTTCTGTCTTCGACTTCCTAAAGATAAGCATTTCGGGCGCTGGCTCAAGAGAGCGGCAATGGGTTTATCGATAGAAAAAAGCTATTGAAATAGGAATTTCCATTAGGATTGATCAATTATAGAGGCAGCGGGCACCCGCGGGCTGTGTTGCCAGGGATTTGGCGCGGGGTTGCGGGGCCGGTTTATGCAAGGCGGGCTCAGGCCTTTGTGCTCGGGCCTTTGTGCTCAGGCCTTTGTGCTCAGGCCCTGAAACTCAAGCCCTGATCGCCAAACACTGAAACCGAAGCCTGTGTGCTCAGGTCTCGATGGTCAAATCCGGGAAATGATTTTTGATAACCCCGCGGATCACCTCTGCCAGTTGATGGTACGCCGGTGCGCGGCCTGCGCTTTTGCGCCATACCAGCCCCACCGAGCGGGTGACGGTGCGGTCATGCAGTTTCTTGACCACAACCTCGCTGCGCTCTGAAATCTCTGAATGCACATAAAGCGCAGGCAGGAAGGTGACACCCATGCCCATGCCAACCATGGTGCGCAGGGCATCAAGGCTGGTGCCTTCATAATCGCGCAGGCGCACCGCGCCGTAATCACGGCACAGGGCGCTGATCTGGTCGTGAAGGTGATAATTCGGGCTAAGCGACAGCACCTGCAGGCCTTCGAGGTCTGCGGTGGTGACCTTGTCATTTTCCGCCAGCGGATGGTCAACCGCCATTGTCAGATACAGAGGCTCGCGGAACAGGCGGCAGGTGACCAGTTCGCCCCCGGTGACCGGCATCTGCGCCAGAATGACATCATGCAGGCCCTTGTGCAGTTCGTGCACCAGATCCTGCGGCGGGGCTTCGCGCAGATAAAGGTTCAGTTCGGGATGGTCCTTGTGCAGCTTGGCAACCACATGCGGCAACAGGTAGGGGCCCAGTGTTGCTTTGGCGCCAAGCCGAATGGTGCCCACCAGGCCATGCTGTGCGCCGGCCGTGAAATCGATAATACCCTGCAGTTCGTCTACCACGCGCCGGGCGCGGGCGCTGACTTCCCGGCCGACCGGCGACAGGGCAACGCCGGACCGGTCGCGTTCAACAAGCCTGACGCCGAGCACATCTTCAAGATTCTGGATTTGGGCACTGAGAGACGGCTGACTGATATTGCAGGCTTCAGCAGCATAACGGAAATGTTTGGCGTCTTCGAGGGCGACCAGATAGCGAAGTTGTTTCAGGGTCAGTTTGTTAATTTGCATTCGGGGTTCTCCGGTAAGCGGTGGGGTTTCTACTGCATAAATAGGATTTTCCTATTCGTTTTCAAATATTGATTGTATTTTCATATCTTGAGCGTCTCCCTACAGGAGATACATGGCAAACTCAAGCCATGGAATAATAGCCCGGTGTGGGGGAGAATGAATTGACGGAAGTAAAGAACCGCGATTCCTTTTTTGGCCGATTCCACTCCCTTTTTGACTGATTCCCCTCCTTTTTCGGGGCTTTTGTGTCCTTTTTTGGTGACTTTCCTGCCGTGAAGGGCCTGAATTTCAAGGGAATCACTCCGATATTCGCGGTTTTTACCGATTTTTAACCAACGCATGATTACATTGAAACTGTTGATACAGCTCACTAGCTCCCTTAATCTGACTGTGTCGAGCGGGACCGCCCCTTCTCCCCCGAATTGCGGTTCCGCTTTTTTTATGGGGCCAGTTTTAGGGGCCAGTTTTATGGGGCCAGTCTGAAGCACTCATCACATCCTGCTTGCATCTTGGTCCCGGAATATCCTTAAATGCAGCGGGGGTTGTCCTGTGGTGACATCGCGATGAAAAAAATTCTTTCGTTCTTTTTGGCTTTTGGGTTTGTGCTGGCTGTGTCCGGGCCTTCGCATGCTCAAAAACTGGTTGATACAGAAGACCCGCGGCAGCTGGCTCTGGATATCTATTCCAACGTGAACAGGGCTGCACCACCGGCGTCAATTGCTGTTCGGCTTCAAACCCTTGTGCGTGTTTTCCGCTATCGATGCACACGGTTGACCGACTATCAGGTGTTCACTCAGCGCACCAATATCATTGACTTCAAGGTCAAATGCAGTGGCGATTCCCTTTACGGTGTGACGGTGGCGTCCAACGGTTATGTTTCGGTTTATGGCGGTAACGGCATTATCTCCAGTTTCAACCGAACTGACGGGTTGATCTTTATCTTTGACAACGAAGGTGACCTTGCGGGCGACCGCTCGCTGACAGTTGAGCAGGCCGTTGGCGAGACGGTGGACAGGCTTGAACTGGAAGACGAAGTCAACGTTGTTTATGTGATGGGCACGGTTGCAACGATGCTCGGTTTTCTTATGGTGTTCGGTCTCATCTGGTGGCGGGCCTGGAAGTACAAGCAAACCCGGAAACCGCGCCAGCGCATGAAGCCCATGAGCAAGCACAGAGTCAGTGCATCAAGCAATGACAAGGATGTGTACCTCGAAGAAAGTGAAGAGGTTGCGAAGAATGTTTTCAAGCATCCACGAGGGTTCTTCATCGCTCGTGGCAAACGTGGCAAACGGCGATTTTTTTCGAGTGCCTTCTGGGCGAGAGTGTACGCAACCCGCGGGTGGAGATTGTTTGAGATCAGCGCACCGAAACGCGAAGTTGCGGAAAGCAATCCGGTTTAAAACCTGTTGTATCCAGCCCCCGGCAAAATCGATGGTTCGGAACGATGCCCCTGAAGCTCAACGCCTGAAAGGCGATGTCCAGGTAACACCGGTTGTTGCGGCGATAAGTTCTGCGGCAAACACAAGAATTATGATAAGGCCGGTGAACTGGATATAGACAGGCGGCAACCAGGGAACGACGCCCAGCTGCGCGCGCTTTTCGCGCCACCAGCCAAACACCCAGAGAGCAATGCCAACCGACAGGCCGATCAAGGCATAGATGCTGTTAGACATAGGGGGTGTCAGCGCTTGATTTTAGGAGAATATTCCGGTTTGCCGAAATAATAACCCTGTCCGAAATCAACCCCTACCGACTTTAGAAAGTCGGCTTGAAAATCGGTTTCGACATGTTCACCGATGGTCTTGATACCCAGGTCACGACACAACCGCACAATGGAAAGAAGGAAGGTGGGTTTATAGCCGGGTTTGTTCATGTCGCGGATATAGGCACCGTCAATCTTGACCATATCAACTTTGAAGGTCCTTAAATACTGGTACCCGGAAGCCCCTGTGCCAAAGTCGTCCAGGCACAAACGATATCCGGCGTCCTTAAGGTCACTCAGAATACCCTCGGCTTTTTCGATGTTTTTGATCGCCCGGGTTTCTGTGAGTTCGAGCATTAAATAACGAGCGACATCCTTTGCGCTTTTCAACAACGCCAGGAATTCTTCTTCAAACCGCCCGCTTTCAAGCGTTCGCCCCGACAGATTGACAGCAAGTGTAAGCGGTTCGCCAAGGCGTTTCATTTTGCGGACATAATCGATAGCTTTTTTGCAGAGGGCCACGTCAAACTCTTCAATCATGCCCACTTCTTCGGCAAATTCGATAATGTCGCGCGGAGATTTTCCTTCCATGTCGCCTTCAAAGCGGCTGAGGACCTCGTTGTGATGAATATCGCCGCCGTTAAGGGAAAACACCGGTTGAAAAGCCATTTTAAATGATCCACTCTGGATCATGGACCTGATGGTGACCACCCTTTCCTTTGCCTCAACCGCCATCCCGTCATAGGCGTCGGTCAGTTTTTCGAAATTAACAGAGCTGGAGTCCTCGCAGAATTTGGTCAGGACATATGACAGTGTTCTCAGAATCTGGTCTTCAGAGATTTCCGATTCGTCGGTCGACAGTGTCGACACAGCAGTTTTCAACTCAACTTTGTCATCAACTTTTTTGAGGCTCTCGCCAATATAGGCGCCATCGCTCTGAGATCTGTGAAGGAAGGCAAAATGCTTTTCCCCGATTTGACCAGCCATCTCGCCGTCAACAGAGATTGTCTTCAACTGAGCGGCCAGACGGGTGATCAGGCTGCGGGCAAACTTGGGCCCGAATTTTTCCTTGGCTTCCTCGATACCTTCAATTTCCACTGCGGTCACATACAGGTTACTGCTTGCCGCATTTTCAGACATTGTGTTTGCGGCCAGATCCAGAAAACCGTCACGCGTAAGCAGGCCTGTTTCATCATCAACGAGATGCTCTCCTGCACCGCCAAGTGGCGCTGAACGAAGTGCCAGAAACGTGCGGCTGCCGTCTCCTGGCATATGAAGCCCAAACAACCTGAGGGCAAAATTATGTCCGGCCATATTTTTAAATCTGATCGGAATTGGCCCCAGCCGTCCCTTGTGTTCCAGATGCAAACGCAGTGCGTTAAAGACTTCCCTGTCATCCTCATCGATAATGTCGGTTATCTGGGTGTCGACAAGACTGCTTTTTCTGCCGCTGTCGCCAATTTTTTCGACGGCACCGCCTTCGAACAATATCTTGCCGGACGCGTCAATCTCGAAAAAAATCTCTGCGGCAGCAAACGCAAACGCGACGAAGCGTTCCCGTTCCTTTCTCAGCTCATCAATGGTGTTTGACATGAAGTCCCCAATTAATCATCACGTTTATGCGCTGAGGCAGTGCCGCTGGAAGGGCAAGCCAGTTACCATAGCTTTACGCATCTGTCGCATAAAGTGCAATTTGATTCCCCAACTGGCTGTCTGAATTTAGGACTGACTCAAACTGATTTGGTGATTTACTAGACCTTTGCAAGTGTCTGCGCGACTGGTAGGCTGTTTCTTTCAATGGCCCTTCCCATTTGACGTTCGGGTGTTAGGGCATTGTCATTACAGATGGGGAGCGAAACAGTGAACATTGACCAATCGGTGGGCGCGATACGCGCGAAACTTTCCTTGGCCGTTGCCGCGGCCACCATGATGCTGCCAATAGTAACCAGCGCCGCGAGCGCTGCCGAACCTGTGCCAGATGGCCTTACATACGAAGATGTCTTCAATCTGGAGTTTGCGACCGGGCCTCGCATCGCGCCGGATGGGCAGAGCGTTGTGTATGAGCGGCGTTCAATGGATATCATGACAGACCGCGTGCGCACCAACATATGGTCTGTGGACCTGTCTGGCGGGCAGCACCGGCCAGTGCTGTCCGGCAAGGCCAACTTTCGCATGCCGCGCTTTTCCCCGGACGGGACGCGCATGGCGTATCTTTCAACCATTGAGGGCAAGACACAGATATATGTTCGCTGGCTTGACAGCGGTGCCACCGGGCGCGTCACCGATCTGGAACGCGCGCCGGCGAACCTGAGCTGGTCACCGGACGGTGAGCATCTCGCGTTCACCATGTTTACGCCGGATCAGGGCCCATCCTTCTTTTCGTTGCCGCGAAAGCCCGAGGGCGCCAAATGGGCAGGCAAGGCAAAAGTAATTGATCAGCTGGTCTACCGGTTTGACGGTGCAGGATACCTGCCGACCGGTTTTACCCACGTGTATGTTGTGCCTGCTGACGGTGGTTCACCACGTCAGGTTACCAGTGGCAATTTTAACCATAATGGCGGTATAGCCTGGATGCCGGACTCGAGCGCGATCCTTGTGTCCGCCAACCGCTACGACGACTGGGAACTGAACCCGCGTGAAAGCGAAATCTATGCATTTTCGCTCGATGGCGGCTCGGTCACGCAACTGACCCAGCGTGCGGGACGGGACGCAAACCCCGTGGTGTCGCCGGACGGTCAGCGCATTGCTTATGTGGGCAATGACGAAGACGGCATGAGCCAGCAAAACGCCATGTTGTATGTGATGAATCTGGATGGCAGTGGTGTGCAGAGCCTGACGCCAACGCTCGATAGAAATGTAAGCAACATTCAATGGAATACTGAAGGTACCGGCCTCTACTATTCTTATGATAATGCTGGCCAAAAGCTTGTCGCTTTCACCAACCTGTCTGGAAATGGCCGCATCATAACCAACGCGCTTGGCGGTACGTCGCTTGGGCGCCCCTACACTAGCGGCACATACCGGGTGGCGCCTGATGGCCGGCTCGTGTTTACCCAGCGGAAAATCGACCGGCCAGCCGACCTCGCGGTGATCGACAGGATTGGTTCTGTAACGCAGCTTACCGAGCTGAACGAGGATGTGCTGGGAACACGCGCCATGGGGCAGGTCGAGCGTATAACGGCGACATCAAGTTATGATGGCAAGGAAGTGGAGGGCTGGATTGTGCGCCCTGCAAACTTCGACCCGTCAAAGCAGTACCCTATGATCCTTGAAATTCATGGTGGCCCACACACAGCTTACGGCCCCGGTTTCAGCACGGAAGTGCAGTTGATGGCGGCGCAGGGCTATGTGGTTCTCTATACCAACCCGCGCGGCAGCACGTCTTACGGTGCCGAATTTGCCAACCTAATTCACCAGAACTATCCAAGTCAGGATTATGACGACATGATGGATCTGGTGGACGCGACGATTAACAGGGGCTCTATTGATCCTGGCCAACTGTACGTCACGGGTGGCTCAGGCGGCGGCGTGCTGACCGCCTGGATTGTCGGCAAGACCAATAGGTTCCGTGCTGCGGTCGTGGCCAAGCCGGTTATTAACTGGGCAAGCTTTGTGCTGACCGCCGATATCAGTCCCATGGTGACCAAATACTGGTTCCCGGACATGCCGTGGAATGCGCCAGATCATTACTGGCAGCGGTCACCTTTGTCGCTTGTTGGTAATGTGAGCACACCAACGATGGTCCTGACCGGCGAAAACGATTACCGCACACCCATGTCGGAGACGGAACAGTACTATAAAGCGCTCAAGCTGCGGCAGATACCGACGGCGATGGTCCGTATACCAGGGTCTGGCCATGGTATTGCTGGCCGGCCTTCCAATCTTGTGCAGAAAATCGGTAATATTCTCGGTTGGTTCGAGGAACACTCGGGCGCTGAATAACCGGCTCGAAAGAGTGTTATACTATAAAAAGGGCCTTTCCGGGCCCTTTTTTGTCGCTATAGAATGGTGGTGATAAACCTCAAGAGTACTGAGAGGGTCATATATCGAGTTTTGTCCGGGTATAGGAGAGCTCCGAATCTGGATCGAAAATATACTCGGGGCGTATCTGCTGGCCTGCACCCGATGTTTCAAGTTCTTCTTTGTATTCCTTCATAGCACTTCTGTGTTTTGTCGTAACATGCTCATCAGGCGTGATCTTTTTTGCTTCGCCTTTGATTTCAATTTGTGACTTGAACTTTGATGCCGCTTTTTGGCCCAGCATCATGACCACGCTGGTCGCGTAACTCGTTACAATATCGTAACGGGTGACCAGTTTCACTGCCATGCCAATTCCTTCAGAAATGCCGGTATCTATAGCTGCCTTTGCCCCCATTTTGCCGATGGATTTAATCAAGCCGCGGCTTTTATTCTGACTTTCGTATCGGGCGAACTGTATTTCGCGTTCAGCACCGTCATGAGATGATGTTCTCAGGTGGCCGCTTTTTTCCAGGATTTTCGAGTCGATACGCCTCAGATAAGCTGTAACCGAATCCCGCAGTGTTTCGCAGTCGGACTGGGTTCCCGCGAAGTCCCGCTTTGCTGCACGAAAAGCATAACATTCGTCAGTATTGCGAAGGTCATCAACATCTCGCGCCGATAAAGAGTTCAACCCTTGAACATATGACGATGCCTGTAGGGTCGTTTTTATTCTAAAGGGGCGCAAAATCGACTCGGCCGCGTCCGTGGGCTGCCCCAGCAGTCTAAATGCCGTCGATTGTTTACTGTCGTGAATTGGAGCCAGTCCGAGCAATGCAGGCATGTTTGTGCAATATACGGCATCAGCGAAACTGGTAATCAATTCACGCTCGCCCTGTAGCAAAGGCATGCTCGCCTTGCTCATGTAGTCATACAACAGGCTTTTGAATACATCTCTGCCCAGTAAAGTTGTGTCATTGCCTCCTTCGTATTCCGCATATTCTTCGCTGTCGCGCCGATCACTGTCGATCTGATCTAGAATTTCGGTGAGTATGATGCCGCGACTGGGCCCAAACTTCTTCGCATAAATGCCAGATACGAATGCCCGTTTCGTTCTGTGTGCGAACAGATTTGAGACTTTCTTGTAACTCCACGTTGTGTGATCGCAATGGCGGTCCAGCGCCTGAAGTGCGCGCTTCAGTTTGGGATTGAATTTATCGACATTTATGTCGAGTTCGAACGGGCGATTGTAGATGCCAACCAGACTGGTGTTTCCGGTATCCCTTTTGGCAATCGTTACACAGCCATTGTGAAAATAGTCAACGAGCCCCGGCTCGTTGGCAACAAGCGTCAAGAAATTTCGGGAACGTGTTAGCTGCGTATCTGTTATGAACATACGCTCATTCATCAGAAATGTATGGATAAGATGAGCCCGGAAATGATCCATTAGATCGGGGTTCACGGAAACCGGATGATCTTGGTCCAAGAGCAACGAATACGCGTTTGAATCCATCATATCCAATTCAACCAATTCCCATAGGGGCCTTCAAAATACCGGAGGAACGCGGTGGAAGTCGAAATTTCCTCGCTGGTTTGCCAAGGGCTTCAGTCGCATTTTCCCTCAGATTGGTTTAGGGCGCCTGATAGATGATTTCGCCGTCGACAATGGTCAGGATCGCGCGGCCTTTTGGAATGTCGGCTTCTGCGGCTGTCATGAGATCGATGTCAAAGGCAGTAAAATCGGCTTTCTTGCCAACAGCAATCGATCCCAGTTCATCTTCTGCGAAAGAAGCTGTTGCCGGCCATAATGTAAACATCTTCAAGGCTTCGGCCCGTGTCAGCGCTTCTTCGGGGTGCCAGTTCTCACCCTGAAAGCCGCTGAGGTCGCGCCTTGCAGTTGCTGCATAAAACTCAATCAGCGGATCGCCGCGTTCGACAGGTGCATCGGAGCCACCAGCAATAATAACGCCGGTATCCAGAAAGCTCTGCCAGGCGTATGCGCCCACGAGGCGTTCCTCGCCCAAACGGTCGGCGGCAAAGTGCATATCGCCGATGGCGTGGCTTGGTTGCATCGAAGGGATGACGCCGAGTGCCGCGTAGCGTGGAATATCATCAGGGTGCACGATTTGGGTGTGTTCATCACGCCAGCGCGGTGTGGCCACAGCCCGCTCAAACGGCGGTACGGCGTTGAAAGTTTGCTCGAACCAATCCAGAAGCTGCCGGTTACCGCGATCACCAATAGCATGCATGTTGATCTGAATGCCCTGGCGCAGTGCTGTTTGCATCAGCGGCAGAACTTCCTCAGGTTTCGACAGGATCAGGCCAACGGTGTTGGCATCCGCATATGGCTCCAGCAAAGCAGCCCCGCGTGAACCAAGAGCGCCATCCATATAGAGCTTGATAGCGCGTGTGATGATGCGCTCGTTGTTGCTTGAGCGCGCGCCACTGGCAAAAAGTTGCGGGGCTGCATCAGCATTGATGGAATTATAGACCCGGATGCCGATATCTCCGTTTTCTGAAAGCGTTTCAAGCAGGTTAACTTCGTCCCAGCGAACAGACATATTGTGCAGGCCGGTCCAGCCGTACTGGCCATAAACCTGACCGCCCACTGTTAACTGTTCGGCCAGATCTTCAAGGGTTGGTTCAGGGATCAGCCCCCCGATAAGGCCCATGGCTGTGTCGATCAATATACCGGTTGGTTCGCCCAGAGCATTTTTCTGGATGGCGCCTCCGAAGGGTGCTTCTGTGTCGCTGGTGATATTTGCAGCGATGAAGGCTGCACTGTTGGCGACGGCGGCATGTCCATCAGCCCGGAACAAGATTACAGGCCTGTCGGCAACAATGTCGTCCAGGTCCCAGCGGGAGGGAAAACGTCCTTCCGGCCAGTGGGTTTCTATCCATCCACGGCCAACAATGACCGGCTGATCTGCAGACTGTGAATATGCTGCCAGCGCATCCTGAACGGCGGCAAGGGATGCGACGCCCTCAAGGTTGAGGGTCAGTTCACGCGCCCCGATGCCCGATAGATGCGCATGCGCGTCCACGAAGCCCGGATAAAGGCTTGCCCCTTCCAGACTGATAATGGTTGTGTCGGGCGAGACAAAACCCTGAGCCCCTGCCTGTGTGCCCACATAGATAATTCGGCCACCACTAACCGCGACAGCCTGCGCGGTGGGGCCGCTATCTTCCGCAGTATAGATCGTGCCACCCCAGATAACCAGATCGGCAACAGCAAAAGGCTCGGCATCAAGCGTGGCATCTACGCTGGTGTCTTGCGTTGTCGCGCGCGCAGCAAATGCCCAAATGCTGGCGGCGAACAGAATAAAAATACGTGCAACGAGTTTCATGGAAGCTCCTCCCTTGGTTTGTTCATGCTAGGCGTGGCCAACTGCTTGTCAAGCGCTCAGGCTTGCGTGCGCGAAGTTAAGAAGGCACAATGGGACCAATTGGAAATCTGGATAGAATAGCCCGGTGAAGAGCGCCCTTGTTGCATTGCTGATTTTTATGTGGATGCCGCTAATCCTGTTCAAGCCACAGATTGGTGTCTTGGTATGGAGTTGGGTGTCTCACATGGTGCCGCACAGCTATACCTATGGATTCGCTCAGACCTTTCCGTTTCTGGTGTTGGTTGGCGGCCTGACCGCAGCTGGTATGGTCGTATCCAGAGAACCAAAGAATTTCCCGCCTCACCCTATTCTTATCTCAATCATTATCTACACGTCCTGGACTATTGTGACCTGGTTGCTTGGCTATGAAATGAGCGTTGGCGAGGAGAAGATCAGTCAGTTCATGAAGATGATTGCCTTTGCAATGGTCTCTGTGATTGTGATGCAGTCGCCCCTCCGGCTAAAGGCGTTTTTATATGTGATGGTGGGCTCCCTGCTGTTTATCGCCGTTAAAGGAGGGTTGTTCACTCTTTTGACAGGCGGCGGTAACCGTGTGCAGGGTGCTGGCGGCATGATGGGAGACAACAACCAGCTTGCCATGGCGATGTCCATGTTGTTTCCGCTGGCTTTGTATCTGGTAAGACACCCGCCTCACAAGCTGTTCAAGTGGCCCGCGACCGTCGCTGCGGTGTTGGTGCCGCTTGCCGCTATCGGCACACAGTCACGCGGTGGCTTTGTCGCGCTCGCTGCTGTGCTGTTCATGATCCTGCTCAAGAGCAAGCGTAAATTCATTTTCATTGCTGTAGGTGTGCCTTTGGCATTCGGCGCGGTTTCTTTCATGCCGGATAGCTGGAAGGAACGGATGCAGACGACAGAAAACGCCACAGATGACGGCAGTTTTCTTGGCAGGGTGTCGATGTGGAAATTTGCAACCAATGTTGCAGCCAAACACCCGATTGAAGGCGGTGGCTACAATGTATTTTATGTTCGCTACCTGGGCCCCGAGTTTATGCCTGCTGGCTTCAGGATGAGAGCACCACATTCGATTTATTTTGAGGTCCTGGGCGAGCATGGCTATGTCGGGTTGTTTTTATTCCTCACCATGTTGTTTAGTGGATGGTTTGCTGGCGGTTCGACGGCGCGACGTTTCCGCAAATACAAGGAGACCGAGTGGATTGGTGATCTGGCAGGCGCTATCCAACTCAGTCTTGTTGGCTATGCTGTTGGTGGCCTGACGGTGAATATTGCTGCCTTTGACCTGTTTTACCATCTGCTTATTATGATTGTACTCTGTCGTGTGGTGGGTGACCGTCTAGTGGAAAAAGGTGTTACTCCCTTGGAGCGTACAACAATCGTTAGTACCGACGGTAATGCGAAGTGGAAACCGCCATCATCCGGCCGCCCGCAACCGGCGGAACGCATCATAGGGCAGGCTGGTTTCAATAACTGAACATCCGAAGCGCCCGGGTCTCCGGTTTCCCGAGCGTCAGTGTTTCGGGTCTTTATGAGTGTTACTATCTTCCATCATCGCGGTAAGCGTGCCGATAGAATCACGCCGCTTCCAGCGCAGGAATGCCACCAGACCACCAACAAGCCCGCCAAGAACGGCAACACCGGCAAACAGGATGAAAAATCCGAAAATCCATGTTGCAAGGCTGAATTCACTCTCGCAGCCGTTTTCACACATGCTGGTTGTCGGGTCACCGACAAAATAGAGAAAGCCCAGCAACATCAATACGCTGGCCACCACGAGCCGCAAAATCAGCTTTATGGTGAGAAAATTCTCCCTGCGCCGTTGTTTCTGGCGTTTTTTGATGAAAATATTTTCAGCCATGCGCGCACTATGGTCGGATGGGCATGCGAGCACAAGTCATGAACCGATGAGCTGGTGTTTTTTTAGGGCGTGACGTAGCTGATCATAGCTGATGTTCAGCCATTTGGCGGCAGCCCGCTGGTTATAGCGATTGGCTTCCAGCGCTGTCAGAAGCAACTGGTGTTCGTGCTCTCGCATCTCGGCTTTCAGGTCCGTCGGCTTTGACGGGTGTCCCGGTTTTTGGCTCAGGCTTGTATCGTCACGAACCGGTTTTGATGACGACATGTCTGTCTGTCCTGCATAGTTGCCGGGTCTGTAGGGACTGTCAAAAGGGTCAAAGACCAGGTTGCACACCGGAGCTTCGCCGTCCCAGGCACAATAGACAGCTCTTTCAACCACATTCTTGAGTTCGCGGATGTTGCCGGGCCAGTCATGAGACATCATCTGATCCGTGGCCATATCTGAAAACCCGGGGAATGTCAGCCATTCCAATTCGTGCGCCATGGCCATACCAAAATGATTGGCGAGCAGGCCTATGTCTTCCGGGCGCTCGCGCAGGGGTGGCACCGTGATTACATCGAAAGCCAGTCGGTCCAGAAGGTCATGCCGGAAGTTGCCCGCATCTGCTGCAGCAGGTAAATCGATATTGGTTGCGCCGATCACCCTTACATTCACCTCCACAGTATCTGTACCACCAACGCGTTCGAACTCGCCGTATTCGATAACCCTCAGGAGTTTCTCCTGTGCCTGCATGGCCATGGTACCGATCTCGTCGAGAAACAGGCTGCCATCATGCGCGGCTTCAAACCGGCCTGCCCTTCTGTTCCTCGCGCCTGTGAAGGCACCGGGCTCGTAACCGAAGAGTTCGCTTTCGAGCAGTGTTGGTGTCAGGGCAGCGCAGTTCATCTTCTGAAATACCTGGTTCCAGCGACGCGACAGGAAGTGCAGGCGTGCAGCGATCATCTCTTTGCCGGTACCGCGTTCTCCCACCACCAACATCGGACGATCCAGAGGCGCAGCGCGGCTGACTTTGTCCATGAGGTCAAGAAACGCGGGTGAAGACCCGATAATCTGGTCTGGCTGATTTATCATGATGCCAATATATGGTTTTTTTCACTAATTATTAGTATTTATTTTTGATGTAAATAGCAGCTATAGACATGAATCATGATAATATTATTTAAAAACAATGGGTTAAGTTTTTTTTAAAAACTGGCACGGCTCCTGCTAATTACTGGCCTATCCACCCGGAAATGAGGTGGAAGTGAAAAATAAAGACAGCGAACCAGGATCAGAGGAACAATAAAAATGAACGGATTGACCTTAATGCCACTCACTCTTTCAGATGCGCGCCCAACGACGGATCGTTTTGCAGGTGTGATAGCAGGCAACGGCCTTGCCCGGAAATCAGATAACCGCATGCCGGTTGCTGATCGTCGCCAACGCCGCCGCAATCGCCAGGGTCGTCACTAAGCTCTGAACCACCAAGGCCCGGGTACGACAGCGAAGGGCCGTGCGAGCCAATAAGAAACCAAAAGGTTCATGAGGAGCGCCCACGGAAACGTCCTACAAAAAATGGCCAACAAGGTCCGGGACACACGCGAGGAACTTTAGAAAGGAAACTAAAAAATGGGTATTTTTTCCCGCCTGACAGACATCGTTAATTCGAACATCAACGCCATTCTCGATACGGCGGAAGACCCTGAGAAAATTATCCGTATGGTCATCCAGGAAATGGAAGACACGCTGGTAGAAGTGCGTTCAAGCGCTGCCAAAACCATTGCTGACCAGAAAGATATCAACCGCCGGCTTGGCAAGCTTGAAAAAGCACAGGCTGATTGGGAAAAGAAAGCAGAACTGGCAATCTCCAAAGGGCGCGACGATCTTGCCAAAGGTGCTTTGGTTGAAAAGGCCAAGGTTGCAGACATGGCAGCGCATCTTGCTGAAGAGGCCGCTCATCTCGATGATGCCTTGAAGCGCAATGAAGAAGATGTCATCAAACTGGACGCGAAATTGCGGGAAGCACGTGCAAAAAAAGCAGCAATGCAGGCGCGTCACAGTACGGTATCAAACACAGTTCGCTTGCGTAAAAACCTGAATGATAACCGTATTCAGGATGCTTTTGACCGGTTTGATAAAGTGGATGCGCGTCTGGACCGGATGGAAGCTGAAGCGGAATCGATGGATATTGGCAAGGGCCAGACACTGGCTGAAGAGATTACCAGTCTTGAAGTGGACGATTCGATTGAAAAGGAACTTGAGGCCCTGAAAGCAAAAGCCTCAGGCACGGCAAATGATAATAAGAAAGCTGCCGCCAAGCCGAAAAAATCGGGCTCTAAATAGCAGCGACGCGCGCCTGACCGAAGGCTGGGCGCGCCAACAACAAAAACCCAAGGCAAAAGGGGAAAATCATGCCTGACGTTATCGGAATTCTACTTTTCACCGTCGTTATCCCGCTCTGGATTATTTTCCATTATGTCACCAAATGGAAGCAAATGAAGGGGATCACCCCAGAGGACGAAGCATCCCTTGGTGATTTGAGAAATGCCGCAGACAGACTTGAAGACCGCCTTCGCACCATGGAGCGTATCATGGACGACGAAGTGCCAGACTGGAGGAGCCGCCATAATGACAAGTTTTAAGAAAAGTCCAACGCGCCTCTATAAAAACCCGCATCAAGGCAAAATCGCCGGCGTGTGTGCCGGTATCGCAGACTATTTTGATATCAAAGTTGGCGTTGTAAGGGTTTTAACTGTCATCGGCGCTCTTTTTACCGGTCTATGGCCCTTTCTTATCGGTTACATCATCTTCGCTATGTGCCTGGACCCCAGGCCGCGTGACTTGTACGAAGATGAACAGGAAGAGCAATTCTGGAAGCAAACGCGCAAGTCACCGGATTATACGGCCGCAGAAATGCGCCAGCGTTTCAGAGACATCGAGCGCCGCACAGCCGAAATGGAAGCGTATATGACAAGCAAACGTTTTCGCCTCGAACGTGAACTCAGGGCGCTGGAAGACTAGACAGACAACGAGACTATCTTTCCTTTCCTCCCGGAACGTGAAAGACCAGCGGCGGGCCAATCAAACTGGGCTCGCCGTCTTTTTATATGAGGGTAGGATGTGCGGCGCTCGCGATGGCGTTTGGTATATGTGCTCCAACCACGGGGTCATGGCTACCGGGTATTCAATAATTTATACCGGCTTCTATGGTAGAAAAACGAGACCTAGGCAGCATCCGCTGCCTTGATCCGGTCTTCTTCTTCAACAACTGCGGTCATATAGGCTTTGCGTCCCCAGAGGAAAGTTAGAATTCCGACGGGAATAGTGAACAAAGCGACGGCCAGATACGAGAACCGAAGCGAGTCTGGGCCCGTAAACAGGTAATCGGACATAAAGCCAATGGCGAACGGCCCGCCGCCATAACCGATAAGGCTTGTTGCCATGATATAAATCGAGATGATCTGGCCGCGCATTTGGTTTGGCGTAATGATCTGCAGGCTGGCGTAGGCGACACCGGAAGGACTGTTGACGAAGAAATTGCTGATCCCGAGCAACACCCAGGCAACCATTGTGTTTTCAACAAATACAATGGCAATGGCAGGCAACGCGAAACCGATAGGGGCTATCATCAGCGCCTTGATGTGTGCGTCCTTATGGCCCTTGCGAAACCAGCGATCCGCCAGATAGCCGCCAAACAGCAATCCCAGTGGGCCTGTGACAATTGATATTGAACCAAAGATCAGCCCCACTTCTGCGCCTGTAAGCCCATGGTATCGGCTGAAGAAGAACGCGAGAAAAACGACGCTGCCAAATCCGAAAGCGGCGTTCATGGAAACGCCGAAACAAATGCTGGTATAGGCTTTGTAGCGACCTTTGAAAAAGGCAAACACGTCCGCCAGTGGTATCGCGGCGGCGCCTGCAATCTGCCCCTGACGCTCCGGTTCTTTCAGTGTGAGTACCAGCAGTGTTAACAGAATGCCGGGTACCCCAACCAGCAACAGGGCTTTTTGCCAGCCGGTTGCAATGCTGAAACTCAGAAACGAAATATCCGGCATG
This sequence comes from uncultured Kordiimonas sp., assembly GCA_947503625.1. Taxonomy (GTDB): domain Bacteria; phylum Pseudomonadota; class Alphaproteobacteria; order Sphingomonadales; family Kordiimonadaceae; genus Kordiimonas. The sequence goes on from CANNEK010000002.1 coordinate 962,773, forward strand.
TTGTCGGCAATGGGGATAATCGCGCCGCCGATGATGAAAGCGAGCGCCGAGCCAACAGGTATGCCCATCGCGTATACCGACAGTGCGGTGGAGAGTTTGTGTTTCGGGAAGCTGTCCGCGATAAGGGAGTTGGCGGCGGGGCCAAGCGTTGCCTCGCCGATGCCTACGCCCATCCGTAGCACAAACAGCTGGACGAAATTCCTCGCGAGTGATGATGCGGCTGTTGCCAAACTCCAGAGAAACAAGCCGATGGCGATCAGGCCGATACGGCTGCGGCTGTCAGCAACGCGCGCGCAAAAAAGCCCGATCAGGGTATAGAATACGGCAAAGGCGAAACCTACGAGCAGGCCGAATTCAGTATCGGAGATGCCAAAATCTGCCTTGATCGCCGGGCCCAGCAGGCTCAGAATCTGTCTATCAATAAAAGAAAACGTGTAAATCACCAGCAGAAGGGCGACCATATACCAGGCATACTTCGGCTTTGGATAGCTGCTATTATCCGCTGACATACGTTCGTCCTTTTTGGGTGATAGCCGCGCCTGCGGCGAAATGATTGTTGATTTTTAATATCAGTACCTTAGACAGTCGGTCAAACGAAGGCAAAGTCAAGGTTTTGTCGCATCATTTGGCCGGAAACGGGAATAGCTTATGTCACTGGAAAATACAACGCTTGATGAAATTCTGGATACCTTTGAATTCCTTGATGATTGGGAAGACAGGTACAAGACAATCATTGATCTGGGTAAAAAACTCACGCCGCTCGCGCCGGAGGAAATGACAGATGCTTTCAAGGTTCGCGGGTGCCAAAGCCAGGTGTGGCTGGTGCCGACAACAGATGCTGACGGAAATATTCATTTTCGCGGTGACAGCGATGCGCATATTGTCAAAGGGCTTGTTGCCTTGATGATCATAACGTTCTCGGGTAAGTCGGCGCAGCAGATTGTCGATACAGATGCACGCGCTATCCTCGACAAACTTGGTCTGGCATCGCACTTGTCGCCCATGCGGGCCAACGGTCTGTTTTCCATGGTCGAACGTATCAAGGCAATTGCTGAAGCGGATTTGCGTTAGGCAGCAAAAAAAGGGGCCATTTGGCCCCTTCGTTAGTTCACTTTCTTCAGGTCTAACCAGCGAAGATTGTGTTGTAGATGATGGATACAAACACAGCACCAATCGCAACCGGGCAAACATACCGCACGAGGAAGTACCAGATTTTGAAGGTACCTTCCTCCATCGTCAGTTCTTTCATCATGTTCTTGCGACTGATGAACCAGCCCACAAAAATGGCGATGAACATGCCACCAAGCGGCATCATGATGTTGTTGGTAATGAAGTCCTTAAGGCCCATGAAGTCCAGACCAAATATGCGAACGTCTCCAAGAACGTTACCGCTTTGCCCCCAGGCAGACAGCGTTCCCATGGCAAAAATGCCGGCGCCAATGTAAACGGCAACCTTCTTGCGGTCCATTCCCGTACGTTCTTCAACGTAGGAGACGGCCGGTTCCAGAAGCGAGATTGCGCTGGTAACAGCCGCGACCGTCAGCAGGAAGAAAAACAGGGTTCCGACAATCACACCGCCGGGCATCTGGCCAAAAGCAATTGGTAGGGTGGTAAACACCAGGCCAACGCTTTGGCCCGGGTTCAGGCCGTAAGCAAATACGATCGGGAAAATCGCGAGGCCTGCGAGCAAGGCCACGCCGCTATCGGCAGCGGCGATGGTCACCGCTGACTGCGGAATATTCATGTCTTTGGTCAGATACGAGCCATAGGTCATGATAGAACCGAGCGCGAGCGACAGCGAGAAAAAGGCGAGTCCGAGTGCTTGCAGAACTGTATTTATATTCAGTTTGCCCCAGTCAGGATTGAACAGGAAATTCAGGGCTGCTGCGAAATCGGCGGTAATCGCCGAGTAGAGCATCAGGCCGACCAGCAGCACAAATAGTGCCGGCATCAGGAAGGTCACGGCCTTTTCAAGTCCGCCCTGCACACCGCGAGAGACGATGCCAATTGTGATGGCGAGGAAGACAAAATGGGCAATGATCGGATTGACCGGGTCGGTGATAAAATTGCCGAATGTCTGTGTTGACATTGCCGCGTCGTAACCTGAAAAGCCGGACAGGCCTTTCAGCAGATAAGCCAGGACCCAGCCGCCAACAACGGAATAGAAGCTGAGGACTATAACACCGCCCAGCACACCAGACCAGCCGACAATAGACCAGGCTTTGCTGCGGCCTTCTTCCTTGGCAATTTTTGCCATGGAGCCAATAGGCGAGAGCTGCCCCCGTCGGCCTAGTGATAGTTCCGCGATCAGAACCGGCAGACCAACAACAAAGACAAACGCGAGATAGACAAGCACAAACGCGCCGCCGCCGCCTTCTCCTGCTTCGTATGGAAATTTCCAGATATTGCCGAGGCCGACGGCACTACCGACTGCCGCCAGCAAAAAAGTCCAGCGCGATGACCAGTGCGCATGTTGTGTAGGTCCAGCCATTGGTCCCATCTCCCCTAAAAGAATTTATAGTTCTTGTATTTACAGTTTTTGTGCCAGCCCCTTCCGGCATCCCACCTTAAAACCCGCTGTCTGCATGCCAGAGCAGCGGGATTGCTGCCGCAGCTTTAGCCGCCGTTACTGCGATGTGTCAATAACCGCGCAATATTCTTGCTGGCTTTTCACTGTATTGCACAAGCTGTTTGCGTCGGACCGGTCGCGCACGCGCACGCCCAGCCGGATTGCGGTGCTGCCGCCAACATCCAGTTCCCATTGGTCGATCAGTCCGGTAAGTGCGGGGAATTTGGCTTCAAGCGTAGACCTGTTTTTCATGGCGTTATCAAGCGTGCGATAGCTCGCAAGGTGCACAAACCACTGCCCCAGCGGAGACTGGCTTTGAGGCCGTATGACAGCGCCGCCTGAACCGCCTGTGTAACTGGTTCCTGCGCCCACCGGGAATTTCCGTCCGTCAACGACACGAACAGGGCCGGAGGCAGGCAATCCGCTATGAAGCGTTTGCTCGGGCGAGAGGTTGACGTCCATCGCCGTCAGGAATTCCGAAAGGCTCGCCAGGCGCCGAGCTGCCTCGTCTGCAACAAGCCCGTTCGCTAATACCCTGTCGGGGCACTGTGCGCGCACAATATCTTTTGAGCCGGTTTGCATAACGCCTGCATAAAGAATACGGGCCCGTGTTGGCAGGCCTGCTTCCTCCAGCGCCAGCGCTGTGAAAAAACGGTCAGTAACGGCGACGAGCGGCTCAGCCAGAAGTGCATCCACGGCCTGCTGCGCCCGCCCCTCACATATAGCGTCCTGCAAATCAGAGGGCATCGACCTGATGGCCCCATCGGCTGTTCGGCCAGACGGGCCAGAAAGGCCACCGCTGCCACAGGCAGCAAGCAGCATCAACGGCAGCAGTTTGATGGAATTCAGGATTGTTTTACCGCGTATTTTATCAGGTGATCTGTTCTGCATGATCTTACTGCCCACGCGCGTCTAGAATAATTCTGTTGCCGCGGCGCTGCAGTGGCCGGGCGTTGGCCCCTCCGACAATGCCTGCAATCAGGTTGATTTGCTCGGCAGATGCTTCGATAGGTTGCTTGTAAATGTACCAGCTCACGCCTTCGCTGCAGGGTGGTGTGGTCAATGAACCCATGTAGCGGTAATAGCTCTTGTCACCCGGCATCAAGTCGCGGGCGTTTATCAGCACGCTGGCTTCTCGGTTGCGCTGGTCGGGCTCAAGCGGCAAGTGTGGCAGCAATTCTGACAAGGATCGGTTTTCCCGGCCTTCCTTGAATAGAGAAACGACAATTGCCCTGTCGCCATTGCTGGCCCGGTGAACAAACTGGACAGACATCGGGAATTGCTCGCCGGCGATGGTATGCTCTGCGGGTGTTCTGAAAACGAAACCGTTGAGTGCCATTGATTTTCTGCCAACGCGCAGGTAACTGCCATTCTCATAGTCCATGGTAATCATGATGCGGTTATGCGCCAGGTTAATAGCTGAGACCTGATAATCCGGCATGAGGCGGTGCATAATCGCAGGTTCGGTACCTTCGATGTTGATCGGGGACTGGGACTGGCCAACCGCACATAAAGCGTTGTTGTTGGACAGTGTATGCCAGGCATCCGGTCCGTTTGAACCGCCATAGCTCCAGTTGTCTTGTGCGATTGTGGCACCGGCTCCGAGCATTAACGAAGTGGCGACGCCTACACCTGACATGATCCACCGTGACAACATTTAATTCTCCAAACCCTTATTAAGTCTTTGAACTTTCAAGGCTACACCTCTGACCCTGGCTTGAAAAGCCCGTTTCTGCGCGGATGAGAGCGGCAAGCCGTTCGACACCTGATTTAACGTCCGTTTCCGACAGGTTTGCAAACCCGACCAATAACCCCTGCTTCGGCTGTGCCGCCTGAAACGTCTGCGATAATGGTACAGCGCCAATCCCGGCTTGCTGCGCCATTTCAGCCAGCTGTTTGTCTTTCAATTTTGATGCCAACAGCGGTTCCCTGGAAAGAGCCAGCAGATGCAGGCCTGCATCAGAGGACTGAAATTCGAGCCAAGTACCAAGAAAACTGTTGGCATATTTCTCGAACGCCTCTTTTCGTCGCGCATGGATTTTGCGCAACCGCCGGATATGGCGAGTGAACTCTCCGTCTTCCATGAAGGCATTGAGAACATGCTGATTGTGAATAGAGGGAAAGCTGTCAATTGCCGCACGCATGGTGCGCACGGGCTCGACAAGATGATGAGGCAGAACCAGATATCCGAGGCGGATCGCCGGAAATATTGATTTGGAGAAGGTGCCGCCGTAAATGACCCGCTCACCACCGTCAATACCCTGAAGCGAGTTCAGCGGGCGTCCCGCATACCGAAACTCACTGTCATAGTCATCTTCAAAAATCAGGCTGTTGGTTGCCCGCGCCCATGACAGCATCTCAAGTCTCCTGCCAAGTGACATGGTGTACCCCAAAGGGTATTGTCGTGATGGACTGGTAACCAACATGCCGGATAGTTTGTCGGGGACGATTGCGCCCTCAGCATCGACACCTGTGTAATCCACCTTTTGCCCCGAGGCCCGGGCCGCTGCCAGCATGCCATCATATCCGGGGTCTTCCATGATGATTGATTTTCCGGTTTCCAATGCAGCTGTGGCCAGCAGATAGAGACCCTGTTGCAATCCGGATATCATCATGATCTGCGAGGCATCGCACACAACACTGCGGGAAGCCCTTAAATACTGGGCGATGTTTTCCCTCATGGGTTCAAAGCCCATCGTATCGCTATGGTACATGATGCTGTGATCAAGTGCCCGTGATGTTCGGCCTGCAATGCGCGCCCATTTTGCTTTGGGAAACTGGTCGAGCGCGGGCATGCCTGAAAGAAGTGGTTGCTGCGCAGGTTTTTGTCGGACCGGACCGGGCGAAGTTGACGATGGCCGCATGCTCACCAATGTGTCGGGCCCTGCTGCAGACACGAAAGTTCCAGCCCCGGATTTTGTCTCAAGATATCCCTCGGCAACCAATTGCTCGTAGCACTGAACCACGGTCACCCGTGCAACGCCTAGACGGGCTGCAAGTGCCCGGCTGGAAGGCAAGCGGGAGCCGCCAGGCAGGTCAGACTGCAAAATACCATTTCTGATTTGGTCATAGAGCTGCCGCTGAAGAGGTGTGCCGACAGTCGAATCAAGTTCTGCCCGCCAGAGCGTGGCAATATCATCTCGCATATTGGACCTATCAAAAATATAAAAGTGGACCTTTATGTAGGATCAATAATGTCACACCTTGTGTCTGCAACCAACATATTTGGACACCAAAATGGAACGACAACTGACAATTGGCCGCACAACTTTTCTGGTTAGGCGCTCATCCCGCACAAAAAAGTCCAAGACAGATACCTTTACAGGATTCGACGCTGGTTTTCTGAAAATCCTGTCCAGCTTCTATTGCGCCGTTTGGGCGCACAAGGGAGCAGCCGGCAAACTTCCGAAACATACCGGGCAGGAGAAACATCATGACTGATCAAGCGGGCGAGTTTGCACGCAATGATCGCAACCGGGTGCGCCGCGGTCACAAACGGGCGTCCTACGGTAGGGAGCTGGTGTACGGTATCCTCGACAGCCACTTCCTGTGTCATATCGGGTTCGAAAAAGCCGGGCAGCCTTTTCTTATTCCAACATCTCATTGGCGGGACGGCAACAAGCTCTATTGGCATGGGTCGTCAAAAAGCATGATGATCCGGCATTTGTCTGCGGGTAATCCGGCGGTGGTTTCCGTTACGCAACTGGATGGTCTTGTGCTTGCGCGGTCTGCTTTCAGCACCAGCGTCAATTATCGATCAGTGGTTGCCTATGGCACTCCTCGGCTGGTTACCGACCGGCGTGCGTTCGATGATCAGATGAAACGTTTTTTTGACAGGCTTGCGCCCGGCCGCTGGGAACAACTTCGACCCATGACCGATACCGAGTTTAAAGCGACAGGTCTTCTTGAAATGGAAATTGAAGATGCGGCAGCAAAGGTCAGGGCAGACCCACCGGGAGACGGTGATGAGGCGGATTACCCGGTTTGGGCAGGGGTGGTACCCATCAGCATGCGTCAGCACGCCCCCGAAGTTGCCCCCGAAGGAGAGGCTGCGCCGCTTTCGCACGCAGTAATGCCGGATTATGGCTGGCCGTTTGAAGGCAAGGGGTAGCTATCAGTGTTCGCCGAGGCTGCCAGCATCAATTGCCATTATGGTCCGCGCCAGAACATCTGCGCCTTTCGCCATAGCTTCCGGTGTGGTGAACTCATTGGGCGAATGGCTAACACCGCCAACAGATGGCACAAAAATCATGCCTGTCGGGGCAAGGTGCACCATATCCTGTGCGTCATGTCCCGCACCGGACGGAAGATAGCGATAGCTATAGCCCATGTTCCGGGTTGCCTTTTCGATGACTTTACGCATACGAGGATCGGTCGGCGCGGGCTCGGAGGCGACCTCCAGATATTCAAAGCTGACCTTTGTGCCCGATCTTGCCGCTATCTGTTGGGCCTCTTTTTCAATGGCGGCAAAAATCCCATCAATTTTTGCTTGTTCCAGGTCGCGAATTTCAAGGCTCATCTCAACGCGCCCCGGAATGACATTGGGTGCTCCCGGAAAAGCCTGTATCCGTCCAACAGTGGCAACCTGACGGCCCGGTGTGGTCAGTGCAATCCGGTTGACCGCCAAGGTCAGTTCAGCAGCAGTGACCATCGCATCACGCCGGTTATTCATCGCGGTCGTGCCGCCATGGTTGGCGTATCCTTCGATCGTTACATCCCACCAGCCGATACCGACGATGCCTTCGACAACGCCGATATCAAGCTTTTCCTCGTCCAGAATGCCGCCTTGTTCGATATGCAGTTCGATAAAGGCTTCATAGCTGCCTGGGGTAACTGTTGCGCTTGCTATTTCATCTATGTTGCCGCCAATAAAATTGGTGCCGTCACCTATGGACCGCCCGCTGGCGTTCACGACAGCCAAGGCTTCGGGTTTCAGATGACCACGCATTGCAAGCGAACCCACGAGCCCGCCTTCCTCGTTGGAAAACACGACCAGTTCGAGCGGGTGCCTGGTCGTGTGACCGGCAGTGTTCAGGAGTTCCATAGCCTCTATTGCGGCGATCACGCCGGTGGGACCGTCATAATTGCCGCCGCCGGGAACCGAGTCTATATGCGAACCAAACAGGATCGGCTTGGCAGAAGGGTCTGTGCCGGAACGGCGGGCAAAGATATTGGCTGCCGCGTCAACGCGGACCTCAAGGCCAAGAGACCGAAGCTGGCCAATGATGTAAGCCCGTCCCGCTTTATCGGCGTCCGAGTAAGCAACGCGGTCGACACCGCCATCTGCGTTTTTTCCAAACTCCGCAAGGGCCTTGATGCGTGTTTCCATGCGATCTGCGCTTGCCTTTGGCAAGTCCTGCGTGCTTGCTGCAGGCGGCCATACTGCGAGCACCAAAACGGCGAGCAGAGCGGTAATTTTAGGCATGGAGATCCCCTTCGAAGGATAGTGAAAACTTCACGTGCGAAAACCGATTTGCTGCACTATAGGAGAGACAAACATCAGGTGCAAATGCGCCTGACATGTGTGTCTGATGAAGCCGGAGAAATAGCATGCTGAAGATGAAACCCAACTGTGAACACTGCGACACTGACCTGCCGAATGAAAGCTCTGAAGCAATGATTTGTTCTTATGAGTGCACCTTCTGTGCGGACTGTGTTTCTGATGTGCTTGATAATGTTTGCCCGAATTGCGGCGGAGGCTTCAAGAAACGCCCCTCCCGCCCAACCGATGAATGGCGGCCCGGCATATCCGCGACGCACCAGCCACCATCCGAGGAGCGCGTGGTCAAACCGGTTGATATTGAAGCGCATCTGAAATTCGCAGCAAACATCAAGAAGATAAAACCCAGATATCGATAATCATCCACTTTCTTGAAGGGAGAGACTTTTGACTGACCAAGGCCTTTCGACATGGAAACCCTGTGAGCTTCCGGGCGCCATTGTTTTACAAGGGGATTATTGCAGGCTGGAGCCTCTCGATTGGGACAAGCATGGTGAAGATTTGTTTCAGGTATTGAACGGCGCTGAAAACAACGACCTTTGGACCTATATCCCTTTGGGACCCTTCGATGCACTTGAAGAGATGGTTGCCACCTTCAACTATGTGCGGGAGGCGATGAACTGGCGCACCATGATAATCCTTGATGATCAGGAAAACACTGTTCTTGGCATGGCAAGTTTCATGAGGCTGCGGCCCGAACACGGCAGCGCAGAAGTTGGCTGTGTTGTTTTCAGCAAAGCCCTGCAGCGAACACGCGTCGCAACCGAAGCCATATATCTGATGGCGCGCCACCTGTTTGCAGACCTTGGATATCGGCGGTTCGAATGGAAATGCAATGATGCCAATATGGCGTCAAAACAGGCGGCAATTCGTTTTGGTTTCAGTTTTGAAGGTGTGTTCCGAAACGACATGGTGATGAAGGGAAAAAGCCGGGACACTGCATGGTATTCAATGATTGATACAGAATGGCCCGCCATTAATGCAGGGTTTCAACAGTGGCTTGATGCCGGGAACTTTGACACGTCTGGTCAACAGCTTTCGCGTCTTTCGGCCGCACCTTGATGAGACGCAGGCGCAGAATTTTCCACAGACACTATTCCTTGAGCAAGTCGTAGGCGCTTTGGATAGCATGAAAACGTTCTGATGCCGCCGGGTCGCCGGGGTTGGCGTCCGGGTGATACATTTTCGCCAGTTTTCTATATTGGCTTTTGATTGCATCCTGACTGGATCCACTGTCCAGCTCAAGTGTGTCAAATGCGGCCTGTTCGGTCGTGGAAAAGCCGTTTTCATCAAGGGTACCACCCCATTCAAAGGTGCGGGCCCCGGCGAAAGCATCTGATGACTGACTGTTGTCACTCATGTGTTCGCGGGCTTCATCGTCGCTCATGCCTTCGAAAAAATTCCAGCTGCGATTATATTCGGCTGCGTGCGGGCGACAGAAATACCAGCGTTCATTCGAGCCGGGCGATTTCGGAGCGGGGTGATCGCCGCGCTCGGAGCAGCCGGTATAGTCGCACATGCGTACGGCCTCGGCATCCTTGTCTTTGCCGTACTCGCCCCATCGGGGGAAACCAAAACTGCGAATGTGATCACTGGGCATGGGTCTAGTTTACAGCACAATTCTTATGAAGTCTTTATTTGCCGACGGCAAAATGAGGTGCGCAATGTGATCCAAGTCGGGCCAAAATACAAGAGGTAGATGACAGAAACTCCAAAGGGTCGGCGCTTTCCAAAGGATCAAATTTGCACCGGCGAGTCGCACTCTTGTGACTGGACGTCTTAGAGCTGCCTGATTAGGCTGATGCGCTGAAGCAATGAGGAACAGGAATGCGAAGCGTTGACGAACTGTTTGATCTGGCAGCCGGGTTCAGGGGTGGCCGCGATATCGTCGAAGATATGATGCCCGATATCAAAACACCAAACGAAATAGCCCGACTTTCCGATGACCGTATTCTGGCAGGCATGACCAAAGCCGTGTTTCAGGCCGGGTTCAACTGGAAGGTCATTGAAAACAAGTGGCCGGGGTTTGAGGAAGCTTTTGAGGGCTTTGTGCCTGTGCGCTGGAAGTTTATGTCTGATGATGACCTGGACACACTGCTGAAAGACACCCGCATTGTTCGAAATGGCATGAAAATCCAGACAATCCGGGATAATGCGATCCTGCTGTGTGATCTGGAAGACGAACATGGTTCTGCAGCCAGATGCATCGCAGACTGGCCAATGGAAGACTTTGCCGGCCTTCTTGCCATGCTGCACCAAAGAGGCAGTCGGCTAGGCGGTTCGACAGCGCAGTATTTTCTGCGTTTTCTTGGAAAAGATGGCTGGGTGATGGGCCGGGATGTTGTCGCGGCTCTTGTGCGCGAAGGGGTGATTGAAAAAGCACCTACGGGCAAGGCAGCGCAAGCAAAAGTACAAGCCGTCTTTACGCACTGGACTGAAGAAAGCGGACGGCCGTATGCCCATATTTCGCGCCTGCTGGCGTTGAGCACCGGGCCAAACTACTAGTCGTCATCCACTGGTCTTGTCGCTGGTGTAACTGGTCGCAGTGAACTGGTGGACACAATCAGGGTAGGTCATTATCGTCTGTGGTCGGCCACTGGAGTGTGGAGGCAGGTTTCATTATGGAGATGATGATGTTTGATCGTTTCAGCAAGCTTTTTGGTGGCAAAACCAGTGAAAAAACGGCGGAAGGTGATGGCCTTGCGCTTGCGACAGCAGCACTTCTTGTGCAGGTTTCAAAAGCGGACGGCGAGTTCAGTACAGCTGAACGTACGCAATTGATTTCCAGCTTGCAGGATCACTTTGATCTTGATCAGGCGGTCGCGAATGAAATTCTTGAACGTGCTGAAAAAGATCAGGAAGATGCGACCTGCCTTTACCGGTTTACCAAGTCCGTTACCGACGAGCTTGATCAGGAAGAGCGCCAGGCCATCGTCAGGCTTTTGTGGCAGGTGGCGCTGGCCGATAATCATGTCGACAACTTTGAAGCCAACGTTTTGGCAAAGGTCGCCGGTCTGCTCGGGGTGTCGCCGCGTGACCGCGTAACGCTAAAGCATGAAGTGGAAGCGGATATCGCGGCAGCGACATGACTGCGAGCGCCGAAACCTCTCATCGAACATCTGGTCGAATCTCTGGCGGCTTTGGGTCGCCGGACAACCGAAAGGTAAATGGCAATTTACCCGAATGGAAAAGCCTTTACTGGCTGATCGCCGCAACGCCTGCAACGCTCATTTTCTTCTCTGATGCACTGGAGATAGCCTTTTACGAACATGCGCGCGCACCCAACATGGGGCCGGTATCTCAAATAGTGTTGATGATGATCTTCTATGCCTGCTGGCCTGTTGTGCCGTGGCTGATATGGCAATCGGTAGAACGGCATCAGCGGTTGCCAGGTGCTGTCGTTGCACGATCCGGCATATGGCTCGTCCTGAAGCTCGCCGGACTGGCGCTTGTTGCTAACTTCCTGCACATGTCCATACTCACCTTTGTGCTAAGGGCGCAGTATTCCCCGCCGGGCTGGGGGACTGCAGATTTCATGTTTTCTGTCACGGAGTTATGGGTTCAGCATGGCGGGGTCTGGTTTTTTGTGTTTGCCGTGTTTGGCTGCGGGATCTACTGGATGTTTCGTGCCCGACCTCAGCCCGAGCAGGACCAACTGGTTTATGAGGTGCGGCAGGGCAATCGTATTGTGCCGGTGGCTGTCGGGAACGTGAGCTGGATTGAAGCGTGCGGCAATTATTCACAACTTCACACCTCCAGCGGTGCCTTTCTGGTTAGAAAGTCGCTCGCAAGTATCGAGCGTGAAACTGCACAGCATGGTTTTGTGCGGTCTCATCGGGGTGCATTGGTGAACATGGCCTTTGTTTCATCCATTTCGCCTGACGTGAGCCGCGGTGGTTATACCATAAACCTGAAGACAGGCGGCTTGGCACCTCTCAGCCGTCGGCGTCTGTCAGTCTTCCGCGAGCAACTCGCGCATTAGCGCCGAACCGAGACCGCCTCTGGCACACCGCTGATCACTGTTTTTCGACCGTTCACCCCTCCGGCTTTGAAGTGTGGTCTTGGCCACAGGAAGGTTTCTTGTACAAAACCGGAGCAAGGAACCAAGATGACAGCATATACCAAGACTATGAGGAAAATCACCTACAGGGCTGGCGTTGTTTTAACAGCGGCCCTTTGTTTGTCTGCGCAGACACTTTCCCTGGATACGGCAGGTACAAGGGTAATCTTGCCGGGCAGTGATCAATTGTCAGTACCTGAGCTTTTCGACTATGAAGCACGATACACAAGCTCGTTTTCAAAAACCGGTGAATTCACCCTGCACGTGCGATTGACGGGTGACGGCCAGAAGCTGAGTCTCATCGACATCATTCCGGGTGAAACCATGATGATTGTCTCACAGCGCCATATCGATGTGGCAACTCAGCGAATAGAGTTTTCGGGCGGGCCCTATTTTGCCTGGGGAGCGGAATATATCGTCGCCCAGTCTGACGGCAGGTCTTATGACTGGGCACGCGTGCCACTGGGCGGCGGCGCCCCCAAGCGCACAAACGGAGAAATTGAAAACCACGGATACATGAGCGAAATGTTCTCGCCCCTTCTGGCATCGCTGATGCCGTTGGGCGTAGGGGAGAGTTTTGGCCTGCCCAACAGTTATGCGCGCAAAGGCGAGTTTGTATCATCCGAGATCGATACCTATGAGGTGATAGCCCGGGAGAGTTTGGAAACGCCTGCGGGGCTATCCTGCAATTGCTGGGTGATTGAGAAAACGCCTTGGTCGGGCGGTACCGAGCGTATCTGGATAGATCGGCAGGCACCGTTTGTTTTCAAGCGGCACCGGGATGTTGGAGGGCCTCGCAGTTTTGTCTCGGAGTTGACGAATTATCGGCGCCTGGAGAAATAAAAAAGACCGCACCTGTTGAAGGCGCGGTCTTTGACTGTTTGACTAGGCGGCTTTGGGCGCCGCCGCGTTTACCTGGTCATCCACATATGCTGCGAAACTCTCGAAGTTTTTGATGAACAAGCCAACAAGGTGACGTGCTTTTGCATCATAGGCTTCCTTGTCTTCCCAGGTGTCGCGTGGGTTGAGAATAAAGCTGTCAACGCCAGGTGCTTCAAGTGGCACTTCAAACCCGAAGTTTTCGTCGACCCGCATTGGTGCAGAATTCAGGTTGCCGTCAAGGGCGGCATGCAAAAGTGCGCGGGTGTCTTTAATCGGCATGCGATGCCCAACGCCGTATACGCCGCCAGTCCAGCCAGTGTTCACGAGCCAGCAGTTCACTCCGGTTTCCGCGATTTTCTTGCGCAACAGGTCGCCGTAAACGCTGGGATGGCGCGGCATGAAGGGTGCGCCAAAACATGTTGAAAATGTTGCTTGCGGTTCTTTTACGCCAATCTCTGTACCAGCCACTTTTGCGGTGTAACCCGATAGGAAATGATACATTGCCTGCTCTGGTGTTAATCTTGCGATCGGCGGCAATATGCCAAAAGCATCTGCTGTCAGCATGATAATGTTTTTGGGTCGTCCCCCGCGGTTTTCAGCGCTTGTATTCGGAATAAAATTGATTGGGTATGCGGCGCGGGTGTTTTCCGCCAGACTGTTGTCATCCAGATCCAGTTCCCGCGTTGTTTCATCCATCACCACATTCTCGAGAACCGTGCCGTATTTGCGCGTGGTGGCATAAATCTCGGGTTCAGCTTCTTCCGACAGATTAATCAGTTTGGCGTAGCAGCCGCCTTCAAAGTTGAAGACGCTGTTATCAGACCAGCCATGTTCGTCATCGCCAATCAGTGTACGGCTGCTGTCTGCAGACAAAGTCGTTTTGCCTGTACCTGACAGGCCAAAGAAAATTGCCACGTCGCCTTCCGGTCCAATGTTGGCAGAGCAATGCATCGGCATTATGCCGTCTTTCGGCAATAGATAGTTCAAAATGGAAAACACTGATTTCTTGTTTTCGCCTGCGTAAGCTGTGCCGCCAATCAGCACCAGTCCTTTGGTGAAATTCACCGCAATCACGGTTTCCGAGTTGCAGCCCATTGTTGCAGGGTCTGCTTTGAAGCTTGGCAGATTGAAAATGGTGAATTGCGGTGCCATGCCGGCAAGCTCTTGTTCCTCGGGGCGTACCAGCATGGTGCGGCAAAACAGGCTATGCCAGGCGAACTCGCCGATGGTGCGCACGGCGATCCGATGATCAGGGTCAGAGCCGCCCCAAAGGTCTTGAACAAACAGGTCTTTTCCTTTGGCGTGCTCCAGAAAAGCATCATGCAGAACATCAAAGTGCTCTGGTGTCATTGGTCTGTTGATTTCGCCCCAGGAAACAGTGTTTTCTGTAGTTTCGTCACGCACAGTGAACTTGTCGTTGGCCGAGCGGCCTGTGTGGCGACCTGTTGTAACAACGAGCGGACCATCTTTGGCAAGCTTGCCTTCGCCGCGGCGAATCGCTTCTTCATAAAGCTGGGACGTGCCCAAATTCCAATATTGATTTCCGGTTTGTGTGATGCCTTGAGCATCGAGACTGACTGTACTGTGACAGGCACCAAAGACTTGCAACGTCTTGTCCTCCAACATAAATTTCTGGCTGCGCTCACATCAGCGATTCAAGCGCAAAAAATAACAGAGGAGCATCAACCCATAATGCTTGCTTTAACCCGCAGCTTTGCCCCTCCCGAGAGTGGGCGACAAGCTTGCGGAAACAAGGTCAGAAATCAACCAGAATCTCAGTGATTTCAAAATGATAGCGCTGTCATGGCAAAATCATAAATCTGGACTCTTTAGTCAGTTTTGTCGTGGTTGCCACCGCACAGTTGCCACGTCAGCGCCTTGATTTGGTCGTAAATCAGGCTTAGCGAATTAGCTGGACCTGTATTAGACTGAAGATGTGTATATATTTCAGTCTCCTACAAATAAATGACGCCCGTGGGACATAAAGGGGATACCAGAATGACGGCAACCATCGCGCTCGTGGATGATGACCGCAATATTTTAACGTCTGTAACCATCGCGCTGGAAGCAGAGGGGTTTCGTGTTCGCACCTATCCCGACGGCCAGAAAGCTTGGGACGCCCTTTCTAAAAACCCGGCGGACCTTGCGGTGCTTGATATCAAAATGCCGCGGATGGATGGAATGGAACTGTTGCGGAAACTACGTGAAGTAACAGCGATGCCGGTCATTTTCCTGACATCGAAAGATGAGGAAATTGACCAGCTTCTGGGTTTGCGTATGGGCGCAGATGATTATATCGGAAAGCCTTTTTCCCAAAGACTTCTCATTGAACGAATCAGGGCGCTGTTGAGGCGCGTGGAAATGAGCAACCGTGACGTTGAGCCCGAAGATATCGTGGACGGTGACGAGATCATGATGCGCGGTAACCTGGTGCTGGACCCGATGCGACACAGCGTTACCTGGTGCGATAAGGATGTAACCCTGACGGTCACCGAGTTTCTGATTTTGCAGACACTTGCCCAGCACCCGGGCCATGTAAAAAGCCGTGACCAACTGATGGATGCCGCCTACACTGATGACGTCTATGTTGACGATAGAACCATCGACAGTCACATCAAGCGGTTGCGCAAAAAGTTTCGAATGGTCGATGACGAATTTTCCGCAATCGAAACGCTATATGGTGTTGGCTATAGATATAAAGACGGATAAGGCATTTTCAGAACGTGGTGGCTGACAATAGCAGGATAAATACTTCTTCGAACTCGGCCAGTGAAAACCAATTGGCCGCCGGGCAAAAAAGTAAAAAAGACATGCGCCCGCGTCATTACACCCGCGGGCTATCACCGCTGATGGTGCGCATCATGTTTTTGAATGCTATTGCGCTTGTCATTCTGGTTGGTAGCGTTCTTTACCTCAATGAATTCCGACAAAATCTGATCAACGCCCGAACGGAGGCCCTGTCGGTTCAGGCCAGTATCATTGCCGGTGCACTGGGCGAATCTGCTGTCGCTGGCCCTGAAGCGATAGATATTGATCTCGCGCCGGCGCGTCAGATTATTGTGCGACTGGTCGGGCCAACAGAAAATCGGGCGCGGCTCTTCTCCACTTCGGGCGGCATGATCGCTGACAGTCTGTTTCTGGCTGGTGACAAAGAACTGGTAGAAGAGCCTTTGCGTCAACTTGATTATCAGCCATCGATGAAAGAACAGGCAGTTAATCGTCTTCACGACCTTCTTGAAGCTATCACACAGGAAATTGAAGCACCAGCCAACATAGATACGCCCACGGTGCGCGCGGATGATTTGCCGGAAGTTACAGAAGCTTTGGCGGGTGTGCTCACACACCAGCTTCGTCGACGTGAGGACGGCGAACTTGTCATTAATGTTGCCGTGCCTGTTCAGCGCTTCCGGCGGGTGCTGGGTGTCTTGCTTTTGACGGCACAAACAGACGATATCGATACCATTGTCCGCGCGGAACAGATGCTTACGGTGAAAGTCTTTTTCGGCGCGCTCGCGCTCACGGTTTTGCTGTCATTCTTTTTGGGTCGAACGCTCGTACGCCCCATTCGTGTTCTCGCCCGTGCCGCAGAACGTGTACGTCGCGGAATTGGCAGGGAAGAGAGTATCCCCGAGTTTGCCGAGCGACGGGACGAAATAGGGGATTTATCCCGTTCACTCTCGGATATGACCGGTGCGCTTTATAACCAGATTGATGCGGTCGAAAGCTTTGCGGCAGATGTGGCGCATGAGATCAAGAACCCGCTCTCCAGTATGCGTAGCGCGCTTGAGACAATTCAGATGACCGACAAGCCTGAGGTGCGGGAGAAACTTCTGGAGATTCTGGAAGATGATGTGAAGCGTATTGACCGCCTTATCACCGACATTTCTGACGCGTCCCGACTGGATGCCGAATTAACACGGGGCCAAACCCGGGAAATCGACCTGGGGGTCATGATTGCGACCCTCGTAGATGCATATAGAACAACGGGAAAGTGCGACAGCATTTCATTGTTGTTTAACGATGATGAAGCCGGCATTTACCGAGTGATGGGTATAGAGGCCAGGCTTGGGCAGGTGTGGCGCAACCTGATTGACAATGCGATTAGTTTCAGCCCGTCTGGTGGCTCTGTTTCAATATCGCTCGCTATGAAGAATCGCCAGGTTACCCTTGTTATCGAGGACGAGGGACCGGGCGTGCCGGAAGGAGCGCGGGAAAAAATCTTCAGCCGTTTCTACTCGGAGCGGCCCTCAAGCGAACAGTTTGGCAGTCATTCCGGCCTTGGACTTGCGATTTCCAGGCAGGTTATTGAAGCCCACGGTGGGGCCATCCGTGTCGAAAATATCCAGGCAGGGGACGACAATATTGGGGGCGCCCGATTTATCGTGACATTGCCACTGGCACCCGCTTAACTGATCTTGATGACCTCTGGTTCGGTGTTTGGTGACGAGACGTGCGGTATGCGAACTTTCCATGGAACTGTTGTTGATATCGCTGGAGCAGGTGTTTTGCTGCGCGGCCTGTCCGGCTGCGGAAAGTCTGACTTGGCGTTGCGATTGATCGACCGGGGCGCAACCCTTGTTGCTGATGACCAGTGTCTGTTCCAGTCGTCCGAGAGGGGGGTCGTTGCAAGTGCTCCTCCAAGCATATATGGCCTGCTTGAAATAAGGGGACTCGGTATCCAGTCTATCCCGGCAATTAAAACGACGGTCCTGCGTTTGGTCGTTGACCTTGTGCCAATCGACGAGGTCCCGCGACTGCCCGAGCAGAGAGAAACAGATATTGAAGGGAAAAAAATAGCAAGCCTGATGCTGAATGCATTTGAATACTCTGCGCCTGTTAAAATAGAGTTGGCAGCACGCAATCTTAATCGGATCGGAAATACGGATCGGCGCAAATAATGAAAAAACAGGATGATATGAGCGCGGTGCCCCGAGCCAAATTGGCAGCACAAATGCAGATCGTTATTGTCACCGGCTTATCCGGGGCGGGCAAGTCTTCGGCATTGCACGCATTTGAGGATATCGGGTTTCATGCTGTCGATAATCTGCCATTGACGATGGTTGAGGCATTGGTGGACGATCAGAGTTTGGCAGCCGATAGCAAGCCAATTGCCATCGGGGTTGATTCGCGCACGCTGCATTTTTCGCCGGATTTGTTCGTAGAGGTGCAGCAAAGCCTGCGAGCGCGCAGTAACATGCGCCTGCACGTCTTGTTTATGGATGCGTCAGACGATGTTTTGACCCAGCGTTTTTCAGAAACACGGCGCCCACATCCACTCGGAGAGCGCCAGTTGCTGCGCGCGGCAATCAAGCAGGAACGCGATCTCATGACTGTTGTGCGAGAGCACATTGACGGTATTCTGGATACAAGTTCCAGAACGGCTGCGGAGACCCGGCGTATTGTTCGCCGACGATTTGCCAAAGAGGCAGATGATCTTATTGTTACCTTCATGTCTTTTGGTTTTGCGCACGGTGCCCCCCGCGATGCTGATATTGTGCTCGATGTGAGGTTTCTGCGAAACCCCCACTATGTGCCGGAGCTGAAACCTCAGACGGGCCGGGATGATGCGGTATCGAATTACGTGCGCGCTGACGATGCGTTTACGCCATTCGTGGACAAGGTTCAGGATCTGTTGAAATTTCTGATGCCGCGATATCAGTCTGAAGGTAAAGCTTATTTAACCATTGCATTTGGCTGCACAGGCGGTCAGCATCGATCTGTAGCCACTGCTGAAGCCGTTGCCGGACAAATGGCTGTCGATGGGCTGGCGGTGAACCTGTATCATAGGGAACTTGCAGGTAGCGTATGATGTGTGAGAGGGACAAAAAGACATGATTGGGATGGTGCTTGTAACTCATGGCCGACTGGCGGAAGAGTTTATTGCGGCGACAGAACATGTTGTAGGTGCACAGCAGAATATTCAGGCCGTTTGTATCGGCCCCGACGATGATATGGAGCAGCGCCGTCTGGAAATCATTGATGCCGTCAAAACAGTTGATGCCGGTGATGGTGTGGTGTTGCTCACCGATATGTTTGGCGGTACGCCGTCCAACCTGGCCATATCGATTATGGAGAAGGGCAAGGTCGAAGTGATTGCAGGAATAAATCTGCCCATGTTGATCAAGCTTGCGAGCGTTCGTCAGGCTTTGTCTCTTGAGGAAGCTGTTGACGCAGCAAAAGAAGCTGGCTTGAAATATATCAATGTCGCCAGCCAGATACTGGGCAGTTAGTTTTGCCGGAAGAGATGAAAGTGGCTGAAGAAAGGGTCCGGCATGACCCTGGCGGACACGACGTTTCCCGGACAGTGGAAATCGTTAACAAACGCGGCTTGCATGCACGGGCATCAGCCCGACTTGCCCGTGAAGCAGGCCCTTTTGTCTCACAGATTTCAGTGTGCAAGGATGACACATGTGTCACTGCCACTTCCATTATGGGGTTGATGATGCTGGGAGCGGCCAAGGGAGACAGTGTTGACGTTCGTGCCTCTGGTGCGGACGCGCATGAGGCGGTTAAGTCCCTTTCCGCGCTGATTTCCGACCGCTTTGGTGAGTCCGAATAAACATTCCTCTTTGCTTATATAAAGAAATCTTTATCTCTTATTTTTGTTCTGTTATAAGCGCGACAAATATTGATTTGTCGTAAACAGGATTTTCCATGACCGATTATAAGATTGCAGATATTTCCCTGGCAGACTGGGGACGCAAAGAAATTAACATTGCTGAAACTGAAATGCCGGGTTTGATGGCCCTTCGTGATGAATTTGGCGCGAGCCAGCCTCTCGCCGGTGCTCGTATTGCAGGCTGTCTGCACATGACAATTCAGACTGCGGTTCTGATTGAGACACTGACGGCTCTGGGTGCCGAAGTGCGTTGGTCGAGCTGCAACATCTTCTCCACGCAGGACCATGCCGCTGCGGCAATGGCTGCTTCAGGAATACCTGTTTTCGCCTGGAAAGGAGAAACAGAAGAAGAAGCAGAATGGTGTATTCACCAAACCATTAAGGGGCCTGATGGCTGGGTTCCAAACATGATCCTTGATGATGGCGGTGACCTGACGGTCATGATGCACAATGATTATCCTGAGCTCATGGAAGGCGTAAAAGGGATTTCTGAAGAAACCACCACTGGTGTTATGCGCCTGTATGAAATGGCGAAAGAAGACCGGCTTGCCGTTCCCGCCATCAACGTCAATGACAGCGTAACAAAATCCAAATTTGATAATCTGTATGGTTGCCGCGAATCGCTCGTGGACGGCGTTAAGCGCGCAACAGACGTGATGATCGCCGGTAAGATTGCCGTAGTTTGCGGTTATGGTGACGTTGGTAAAGGTAGCGCCGAGTCGCTTCGGAGCCAGGGTGCACGCGTTATGGTTACCGAGATTGACCCAATCTGTGCCCTTCAGGCAGCGATGGAAGGTTATGAGGTCGTCACCATGGATCAGGCTGCCAAAGCTGGCGACATATTTGTAACAGCTACGGGCAACAAGGACGTGATCACCGTTGATCATATGCGGGACATGAAGGACCGCGCGATTGTTTGCAACATCGGCCACTTTGACAGTGAGATCCAGATATCAGGGTTGGCGAATTACAAATGGGAAGAAGTCAAACCACAGGTTGACGAGGTTGTTTTCCCTGATGGCAAGCGCTTGATTGTTCTGGCCAAAGGTCGCCTGGTGAACCTTGGGTGCGCCACCGGCCACCCAAGCTTCGTAATGTCTGCGAGTTTCACTAACCAGGTGCTTGCGCAGATTGAACTTTGGGAAAACCATAAAAATTACGACCGTAACGTTTATGTTCTGCCAAAACATCTAGATGAAAAAGTTGCAGCTCTTCATCTTGGTAAACTGGGTGCACAATTGACCGAGTTGACAAACGATCAGGCTGAATATCTCGGTCTTGAAGTTCAAGGTCCGTTCAAGCCGGAACACTATCGCTACTAAGCCCGCCGAAATTGCACCCGGTTTTCTGCCGGGTGCTCCAGGAGAATTCTATGTCTGAATATTTGTTTACCAGTGAATCTGTTTCAGAAGGCCACCCTGACAAAGTTGCCGATCGTATCTCGGATGAGATTGTCGACCTTTATCTTGGTGCGCAACCGGATGCTCGTGTCGCTGCAGAAACGCTTGTAACAACTAATCGTATCGTTGTTGCCGGGGAAGTTCGCGGTCCGAAAAGTGTGACGGGAGAGCAGATCGAGGAAGTTGCTCGTAACGCAGTCAGGGATATAGGCTACGAGCAGGAGGGTTTTCACTGGAAAAACGCTTCATTCGACAACCATTTACACGAACAGTCTGTTGATATTGCTGCGGGCGTGGACGCTGCCGGTAACAAGGATGAAGGCGCAGGCGATCAGGGCATTATGTTTGGATATGCCTGCGATGAAACAGAAAGCCTGATGCCAGCGCCAATCGACTTTTCGCACCGAATTCTTAAATCAATGGCTGCTGCACGGCACGCGGATGTAAACTCGGCTCTTGAGCCAGACAGCAAGAGCCAGGTGACCTTGCGGTATGTCGATGGCAAACCTGTTGGTGCGACAAGCGTCGTTGTTTCGACACAGCACAAAGAAGGTGTTTCCCAGGAAGAATTGCGTGAGACGGTTCGAGGGCATGTTGTTTCTGTGTTGCCCGAGGGCTGGATGTGCCCGGAAGGCGAGTTCTATGTGAACCCGACCGGTAATTTCGTTATTGGTGGTCCGGACGGTGATGCGGGTCTAACCGGGCGCAAAATTATCGTCGATACGTATGGTGGTGCGGCCCCACACGGTGGCGGCGCTTTCTCCGGTAAAGACCCAACCAAGGTGGACCGCTCAGCGGCTTATGCCGCTCGCTATCTTGCGAAGAATGTGGTTGCCGCAGGCCTTGCAAACAACTGCACGATCCAGCTCGCATACGCCATTGGCGTTTCAAAGCCGCTTGCTGTTTATGTAGATCTTTGGGGTGATCAGCCACGTGTTGACCCGTTGCATCTTTCCAACGTTTTGCAACAGATGGTTAACCTGAGCCCGCGCGGCATTCGAGAGCACCTCGGCCTTAACAAACCAATTTACGCACGCACGGCTGCTTATGGTCATTTCGGGCGTGAACCTGAGGCTGACGGCGGCTTCGCCTGGGAGAAAACCGATCTGATCGAAGCTCTGAGAGGTGAGTTTGGTGCCTAGGTAGCGCCTGATCCATACAGAAAACCCAAAGGGCGTGCATGTGTTTGCGCGCCCTTTTTTGTCTTCATTCATGATCTGTGGCTTGTGTCGGCTTGGGATCAGGCGCTAGTCTGAATTCAAAGTAAAAATGCTGGAGATAAAGGTTGGGTGAAACGGGTGAATCCCTGTCATGGTCCTGGGTAATGCTGGCCTTTACGCTTCTCGTGTGGGTTGGCGCCAGTCTGTATGCGTTCTGGCGTGCTGGACGCATGTCTGACCGAGCGGGCTCTTTGCGCGACCTTGCCGACTTTCTGGATACGATGATCAAGACAGATCATCGTATTCCCATCTGGTTGTGGCCGGATGGTCGCTTGCAGGCAGACCCGGCCGCCCTGTCCATCGCGGGCTTTCCCGAGAATGTTACGCGTCTTGATGATCTGGTCGGAAATGAAGGCAACGGGTTACCTGAATCTACCGTAAAACTGATCCGGGGTGGTGTTGAGCAGGGTCTTGATGTGCCGTCTCCGCTGGTTGTCGATCATGGCCCAGGGCGTGCCCGCATGATCATCGATCTGCAATGGCTGCCATCACGCGATGCTCGCTGGCCCAGTGGCATCATGTGGCTCGAGCAATCAGTGGACCGGCCAGTGCGGACCAATCGACTTGGTGTGCGCGCGCTCGAGCTCAGGCTCAAGGACCTGTCTTCTGCTTTCAATCATTTGCCCTTTCCTGTTTGGCTGCGTAGTCCGGATTTCAAATTGCTCGAGGTTAACGAGGCGTATGTAAAGGCGATTGACGGCGGCTCTGTTGCGAACGTCATTGAACGTAGCATGGAGTTGTTTGGCAATGCGGGCCCGGCGTCTGCCAGCAAGGCAACCCAGCAAGGCGCGCCGCTTCTGGAGCGGCGATTTGGTGTCACGGATGGCCAGCGAAGAGCGTTCAGCGTGACAAACTCGCCACTGGACACAGACGGCAACACCATGGGAATTGCGATTGATGTTACCGGTGAGGAAGAAGCCCTTACCGAGCTTTCCCGTGTTCTTGAATCGCAATCTGAAACACTCAACCGGCTTCGCAGCCCGGTGGCAATATTTGGTCCCAGCCAAACACTGCGTTTCTACAATAATGCATTCACACGCTTGACCAGTATCTCAGAAGAGCAGCTTGCGAATGGCATGCTTCACAGCGAACTTCTGGATGCCATGCATGAGCGCCGGAAGTTGCCGGAACAAGCCAACTTCCGAAAATGGAAAGAAGGTATCCTCAAGCAATATACAACGCTTCTGGAACCGTCTGAGGAAATGTGGCACTTGCCTGATGGCACCGCTCACCGTGTTGTGACACAGCCGCACCCGCTGGGCGGACTGCTGATCTTGTTTGAAGACGTGACAGACAAGCTGGCACTGGAACGATCATACAATACCCTGATTGCCGTGCAGCGCGAAACGCTGGACAATATCAGGGAAAGTGTCGCGGTGTTTGGCACCGATGGCCGTTTACAACTGTCTAATCCGGCATTTTATGAAATCTGGCAATTATCCGCTGCCCAAGTACAGGGTTTCCCGCACCTGACTGATCTCATGAGTGCGGCGAATCTGATTGCCACCGGGCCTGACAACATCAGTTTTGCCGAAAACCTTGTCACATGGATTGCCGCGCGCAGTTACAAAACCGGGAAATGGTATCGTGATGACGGCGCAGTAATTGATTATACCATCGTGCCACTCCCTGATGGCGGCGTGATGCTGACGCAGACAGATGTCACCGACAGTTACAAGGTTGAACAAGCCCTGCGGGAACGTTCTCAGGCGCTTGAAGCAGCTGACAAGTTGAAAAGCGAATTTATCACTAACATGTCCTATGAGCTGAGGACGCCGCTCAATACTATTATCGGGTTTGGTGAATTGCTGGACCAGCAGGTCTTTGGCCCTTTGAATGAGCAGCAGGGCAACTATGTTAAAAATATACTCAGCGCGTCTGAAGAGCTGAAAAACCTGATCTCTGATGTCCTCGATCTTGCTGTTATCGAGTCTGGTGAACTCTCTCTCGAGTTTAGCGAGGTCTCGATTGCAGATACGCTCAAAGAGGCTGCGGTTCTGGCCCAGGAACTGGCCCATAAAGCGGGTACTAAACTGGAATTGAAAACTGACGATGAAATTGGCGTCGTATTGGTGGATGGCCAGCGTATCAAGCAGGCGTTCTATAATATGGTTTCGTCGATGTTGAGCTTTACCCGTCATGGCGGCGAGTTGATCGTTGATTTGATAGGACTTGATGACGAAATTCATGTTTGTATCACCAACCTTGAATCTGGTCTGTCACCATCGGAGCGGACGCGCTTGCTGACAACTGTCGCTATGGGGGTTTCACCGGGCGCGCGGCGGGCAACCGGGCTTGATCTTGCTCTGGTCAGAAGTATTGTGCGCCTTCACGGAGGGCGGGTTGTGCTTGACGCTGTTGGGGAATCAGGCCTTGGCCTTTCTTGTTTCCTGCCGCGCGAGCGTCCTGCTTCGCTTTCATGAAGATACCGGTAATGGATGTGGTCTTCCGGAATACGCTTTTTGGTCAGGCACAAACAGAAAGTCTGGCGGCGGCATTTGCGGCTATTGCACGGCCGGGGGATTTGCTTGCTTTGTCTGGTGATCTGGGGGCCGGTAAAAGCACTTTTGCTCGTGCTTTTATTCGGTCCGCGACCGGCAAACCTGACATTGACGTTCCCAGCCCGACATTTACTCTGGTTCAGTCTTACGACGGGTCAGATGACGTTGCTATCTTTCACACGGATTTATACCGGCTTTCGGGGCCGGAGGATACGGAAGACCTCGGACTTGATGAAGAGCGGGAACACTCGATCCTGCTGGTGGAATGGCCGGACCGTATGCCTTTGGACTGGCAGCAGGATGCATTGCAGCTGAACTTTGCGTTGACAGATAATTCGGGAGCAGAAGAACGGGAACTGGTGATATCAACCGCTAACAAAGATTGGCAGGAAAGGCTGTCTGGGGTTGTCCATGTGCTCTCGGGGCCAAATGAATGAGCGCCACAGACCCCAAAGTTTTCACAATCAATGTTGAACACGCTTTTGTTGATGAATTGGCGCATGGGATTGTTGATCGTTATGGCTCAGATCCTCTTAGTTTATCCGGTGTTACGGTGCTTTTGCCGAACCGGCGGGCTGTGCGCGCCTTGCGGGAGGCTTTTTTGCGCCGACACGGCCACCAGCCACTTTTATTGCCCACCATGCGAGCCATTGGCGATATTGACGAGGGTGAAATAGAGGTTTTGAGCGCCGGGTTTGGTATTGATTTCGCTGAACTGGTGCCGCCTATTTCGCCTTTGCGCCGCCAGATTTTGCTTAGTCAACTGGTGGAGCGCTGGCAGCTGCCGCTTGGGGACCGCACCACACTTGCACCAGCCCAGGCCTGGCGACTGGCTGAAGAATTGGCATCACTTGTTGATCAGGTGGATACTGCAGGTTTGTCTTTTGACAGGCTTGAGGATCTGGCCCCTGAAAATCTTGCGCTGCACTGGCATGATACCCTTGAGTTTTTGAAGATCGCAACAGTCCACTGGCCTGAAATTCTTCTGGCTGAAGGTAAACAGGACCCTGCAGCCTATCGAAACCAGTCTTTACGGCAACTGTCAGGAATCTATCAAAAAATACCTCCGGAAAAGCCGGTTATTGCTGCAGGTTCAACAGGTTCCATCCCGGCAACAGCAGAACTTTTGAAGACAATCAGCCGTCTTCCTCATGGCAGCGTTGTCTTGCCAGCATTTGATGCATCTTTATCGGACGAGGCATGGGACGCCCTTGACGAAACACATCCGCAAAGCAGCATGAAGCGATTGCTGAACGCGATGGGCGTCAGCCGTTTCGAAGTTGATGACTGGATTTCAGGAACCGGACCCAAAAATGGTACGCTTTCGGTGCGGAACCACATGTTGCGTATGGCTCTGCTGCCTGCGGTCGAGACGGAAAAATGGCGGATCGCAGGATTCGCGGATATGCAAGCTGCAGAGATATTCAAGGGCCTGAAGTCTGTTGTGGCGACGTCGCGGCGCGAAGAGGCCGCTGCTATCGCTGTTGCAATGCGGGAAACGTTGGAAATCCCGGAAAAAACGGCCGCACTGGTGACGCCGGACCGACAACTGGCGCTGCATGTTCGGGCCGCACTTGCCAAGTGGGGTATCCTGATTGACGATTCCGGTGGGGACAGGGCACTGAACAGCCTGCCCGGTCGTTTGCTTGCGCTTCTGGCAGTTGCGGCCAGTGATCATTTTGGTCCCCTGTCATTCCTGAGTGTGCTGCAACACCCGATGGTGTGCGCGAAACTGTCACGACCCGAGTTCCTGTCCATGGTGCGTGAGGTTGACCGGCACGTTATGCGCGGCGTCAGGCCTGTGGGAGGTTTACAGGGCCTTGTTGCGAGAGCTGAAACAGTCGGAAAAGAAAAAAACAGCCCCCTGGGTGCCAATACTCTCAAGCATTTCAAGCGGGTGGTCTCAATGCTGGTGCCACTTGAAAAAAGCCTTCAGGAACCTGCAACTTTGACAGATACATTGAAGGTGCATCTTGGTGTTGCGGAAGACCTGTGCACCGATGGTAGCCAGACAGGCGCAGAAAGACTGTGGCGAGGTGAGGCAGGTATCGCTCTGTCAAACCACCTCGCCGAATTACTGGAAAGTGCACAGGGCCTGGCGGTTCCAAGTGCGGAAAGCTACGACGCTTTCTTTACGGAAGTCATGACGTCAGCAACAGTCAGGCCCGGTTGGAACAAACACCCGCGGCTGGCAATTTGGGGACCCCTTGAGGCTCGTTTGCAGCGTGCTGATTTGATGATTCTTGGTGGCCTGAATGAAGGGGTCTGGCCAACGGAATTGAAGGTCGACCCCTGGATGAGCGGGGCCATGCGGGCCGAGTTTGGCTTACCCCCTCTGGAGCGACGGATTGGCCAGTCTGCGCACGATTTTCTGGTTGCGGCGGGTGGCGGCGAAGTGCTGTTGACCCGCGCGGAGAAAACAGACGGCACACCCACGGTTCCCAGCAGATGGTGGCTTCGTGTTGAAGCACTGGCAGGCCGCGCTGTTCCGCGTGCCAGCAATTATTTGCATTGGGCGAGTCAGATGGACACTCCGGAAAGCGTGCAGCCTCTGGCTGCTCCGAAACCACGCCCACCACTGGAGGCGAGGCCGACGCAGCTTTCTGTAACACAGATACAGGAATGGATGCGTGACCCTTATGCCCTCTATGCAAAAAAAATACTTGGCCTGACAACGCTTGATCCGATTGATGACAAGCCAAATGCTGCCCAAAAGGGCATCCTGCTCCATGAGGCACTGGAGCTTTTCATGAAGGAGCCTGGCAAGAAAACCGGGAAAGAAGGCCTCGTAAGGCTGATGGAAGCAGGAGAGCGCGCCTTCGAACCTGTTATAACGCAGCCTGCCGTTTATGCTTTCTGGTGGCCGCGTTTCCAGCGGATAGCAAGCTGGTTTGTGGAAAATGAGACTGATCGTGAAATCGGCTATGAGCCGGTTCTTATCGAAGGCTGGGCAAAATACACGGTTCGTTTTACACCGGATGTGCCTGCTTTTACGCTGGTCGCCAAAGCGGACAGAATTGACAGGAATAAAACCACCGGCCAGCTGGCCATCATTGACTATAAAACCGGTGAAACACCGACCGCAAAACAGGTGGAAGCAGGATACGCGCCGCAGTTGCCGCTTGAGGCCTGGCTTGCCAAAGCCGGGGCATTTGAAAAACTTGCAGCCACTGAGACTGAAGACCTTGTGTACTGGAAGCTTTCCGGCGGCTCGCCAGTTCAGGAACAAAAACGCCCGATCAAGGATATATCGTCTGCTGTTGAAGAGGCGGAAGCCGGGTTGAGACGCCTGGTTGTCACTTTTGGTGACCCCAAGACTGCATATTTATCCAACCCGCGGCCGACCATCACCGGGTACGGGGACTATGATCACTTGTCCCGGGTCAAGGAATGGCGCAATTCGCTCGCGCCAGTGTTTGAGTTGGCGAACAGCCCGAAAGACGAAACATAATGGCGGGGCGCGATAACCAGATGACGCCTGATCAGGCGCGATCTACTCATCCGAAGTTGACGGCATGGGTTGGTGCATCGGCAGGCACTGGCAAAACGCATGTCCTGACTGCCCGTGTGCTACGCCTGATGCTAACCGGTACTCAGCCTGAAAATATCATATGCCTGACTTTCACCAAGGCGGCCGCAGCCGAGATGAAAAATCGCATTTTCGTCGAACTTGGCCGATGGACTATTTTGTCTGACGATACCCTTGCGGCTGAAATTCGAACCCGCACAGATGAAGTCGCCGATCCTGATGTTTTAAAACGCGCCCGGCAATTGTTTGCGCAGGTGCTGGATTTGTCCGGAGGGCTTCAGATCCAGACCTTTCATAGTTTCTGCCAGTCTTTACTGGGCAGATTCCCTCTGGAAGCTGGCATGGCACCAGGCTTTGAAGGTATTGACGAGGCTGATGCTGTTGAATTGATGGCATCTGCAAAAGACAAGGTTCTGGCTGCAACACGAGAACCACTGGCCGCAGAGTTGCAGGATGCCCTCAATATTGTCGCCGGTCTGGTAACTGAACGGACATTCGACGATGTCGTTGACCAGCTATCGTTTCAGGCACCGTTGCTTTCACGGGCAGTTCGCGCTTACGGCGGGATGACGGGGTTACTTGAGGCGCTGTACGCGCGGTTAGGCGCCGACCCCCACACCTCGGAAGACCAAATTGTTCAGGCAGCGTGTCTCGACGAACGAATAGATACAGCAGGACTGAAACAATTGGCATCAGCTCTGGCTGCCGGCTCGCTCACCGATTGCAAACGCGGCAATGTTATTGATGAATTTCTGGACGCACCCGAGCAGAAACGATTGGCGTTTTATCCAGGGTATCGTAGCGCGTTTATTACCAAGACAGGTACACCGCTCAAAACCGTTGCGACCAAAAAGATTCTGCAAACTGACGAAAGCCTGATGTCAATCATTGAAGCGGAACAAGTACGTATTCAGGATGTCGAAGAACGGATTATGCGTTGGCGCGCGGCAGTTGCGACGGCGGCGTTGCTCCGGTTGGGCCTCGAGCAGTTGCGGCTTTACCGGCATGTTAAAAACGAGCGAGGTCTTGTTGATTTTGATGACATGATTGATCGCACGGTTGCTCTGTTCTCCCAAGTCGATGTTGCGCCCTGGATTCTTTATAAACTCGACAATCGTGTTGACCACATATTGATCGACGAAGCGCAGGATACCAACAGGGATCAGTGGCGGGTTGTTGAAACACTTGCGGCAGAATTTTTTGCTGGAGAGGGTGCGCGCGAGGTTGAAAGAACAGTCTTTGCTGTTGGTGATGCCAAGCAATCCATCTTCTCTTTTCAGCGCGCGGATCCGAAAGAATTTATCGGAGCACGGGACCGCATTTTCGCCAAGGCTGACGCTGTTGGAAGCCGGGCGGAACGGGTACCGCTGTCACTGTCATTTCGATCGGGCGAGGCGGTTTTGTCCCTTGTGGACCACGTTTTTTCCAATGACGGACGGGCTCACCCGGGCTTGTCCGCAGATGGAGAAACGGTCTTTCATGCCTTCAAACGAGGAGGGCAGGCTGGCTGTGTCGAACTTTGGCCGCTGGAAACGCCCCATAAACACGAAAGCCCGGACGGCGATGGCTGGCAACTTCCTCTCAAGCAGGAAACTGTGGATGATGCCGAGCAAAGAGCCGCATGGCGAATTGCGTCACATATTGCGCGCCGGGTTGGCAATGAGACGCTGGAGGCGAAAAGCCGCCTCATTCAGGCTGGCGACATTCTCGTACTGGTGCGCAGGCGCACAGCGTTCGTTGACCATCTGGTTCGGGCTTTGAAAACGCTGGGCGTTCCTGTGGCTGGGCGTGACAGAATGGTGTTGTTGGAAGAACTGCCCGTGATGGATCTGCTTGCTGTTGCCCGGTTTGGGCTGTTGCCAGAAGACGATCTGACGCTTGCAACAATACTCAAAAGTCCTTTCATCGGACTTGATGACGAAGACGTGTTCGAATTGGCATACGACCGGGACGGGTCTTTATGGGCAGCCCTTAAAAAGGCGCGATCCCGGCCCCGCTTTGCCGACGCTTTTGATTTTCTTCAAGCGGTTCTCCAGCACGTGGATATGTCGGGCCCCTTCGAGTTTTTCACTTTCATCCTGAATGATCTGAATGGCAGGAAAAAACTGGCCGGCAGGCTGGGTGATGAAATCCATGACCCGATTGATGAGCTGTTGGAAGAAGCCATGCGCTTTCAGTTTACCCATGCCGCATCTCTGCAGGCTTTCATTGAAAGGGTTCGCCGCGACAACAGCCAGATCAAACGCGATATGGAGCAGGCGGGAGACAAGGTCCGAGTGATGACCACGCACAGCGCCAAGGGGTTACAGGCACCCATCGTATATCTTTCGGATATTGTCGGAACACCAGACCTTGGCAGAGATGGCCGTTTGTTGCCGATTGGTTCTGCATCAGGGACGAAGACAGAGATACCTGTTTGGGCCAGTCAGGCGCGTGGCTTGCCCGAGATTGAAGATGCACGCCAAAGCCTGCGAGACCGGCAGCTCGCCGAATATCGCCGTCTTCTCTATGTTGCGCTGACACGTGCGGAAGACGAGCTGTATGTGGCGGGTTGGCGTGGACTTAGCGAGCCAAGCGAGGACTGCTGGTTTCGCCTTATAGAAGAAGGCTTCGATCGTTTGGGGGCTGAAACACTGACCGGGACCAGCGGGTATGCCATACGTCGCTTTTCTGTCCCTCAAATTGCACCGCCCGCGGTGTCTGAAGACACATTTGTGCTGGAAGTTGCGGCGCCTGCCATGCCCATCTGGCTAGACGAAGCGATGCCGTCGGAGCCAACCCCCAACCGACCTTTGATGCCTTCGCGCCCCGAGGAAGAGCCAGCGGTGACGAGCCCGCTTTCACGCGAAGGACAGAATCGTTTCAGGCGCGGTAATCTGTTGCATGCTTTACTGCAATGGCTTCCCGACTTGCCGGTCGAAAAACGACAGCAGGCGGCTCAATCCTACCTGGGCCGAATAAGCGAAGTGACCGAAGAAGAGAAGGTGGTTTTGACGCAGGAAGCCGAGTCTGTTCTTTCCCACCCGCTTCTTGCTCCGGTTTTTGGTCCGGGAAGTCGTGCGGAAGTGCCTGTCGCCGGCGTTGTATCCTCGGAACTCACCGGCATGTCTCAAACTGTCTCCGGGCAGGTTGACCGGCTGATTGTTGCCGATGATCAAGTCATGGTTGTTGATTACAAGACCAACCGCCCACCACCGGCGGATGTTACGGGCGTTGCAGAAGTATACCTCCGGCAGATGGGGCTTTACAGGAGGGTTCTGGCATCGGTTTATCCGCACCACACGATTGTTGCCGCACTATTGTGGACAGACGAGGCGCGATTGATGGTTTTGCCAGAGGAGCGAATGGATAGCGCCTTGAAAAAAATTGGGCTTTAGAAGGCGTTCGCTATCACGCCTGCGTTACTAAACCTTGACCATTGGGAACGACATTCTTAGGTTAAGCGCCAGAGGAAATCATCAAACGCAAATTACGCGCGGGGTACCCGTGTGTGATAGAGAAAGAGTACATATCATGGCGACTATTGCTGTAACTGACGCGACATTTGAAGAGGATGTTGTTAATGCCGGTAAACCGGTTCTGTTGGACTTCTGGGCCCAGTGGTGTGGACCATGTAAGATGATTGGTCCTGTTCTTGAGGAAATTTCTGGCGAGCGGGATGATATCATCATTGCCAAAATGGATATCGACGAGAACCCGGAGACGCCGACGCGCTTTGGCGTGCGATCCATTCCGACAATCCTGATTTTCAAGGATGGTGAAGCGGTTGCAACCACCATGGGCGCAAAGCCGAAAGCCCAGCTTACAAGCTGGATTGATGATGCTGTAGGTGCTGCTTAGCCAGTAGCCTGACGACCTCATCCCGTATTAAATAGGAAGGCGTCTTTCTAGACGCCTTTTTTTTTGCCCGAAAAACGCTATCCTCAAAGTAATCAGGAGGAGAGCGCAGGTGCATGAAGTTCGACCAAGGGTTTGCGCCATTGTTGGTGCGGGAGACTATATTGGTGCCGCAATTGCACGACGGTTTGCCAAAGAAGGGTACACAATTGTTGCCGGGCGCCGTGGCGCCGAGAAGCTGGGCAGCCTTCGTCAGGAAATAGAAGCGGATGGTGGGTGTTTTCTTGCCAAATCCCTTGATGCCCGCTCTGAAGAGGCAGTGGAAGGTTTCATTGATGAGGCTTCCCGGCAAGGCAACCTGTCTATCGTGATTTTCAACGTGGGTGGTAACGTCAATTTCCCGATAACAGACACCACTGAACGCGTGTTTCGCAAGGTGTGGCAAATGGCCTGCTACGCCGGTTTCCTGACGGGCCGTTCCGCGGCGCGCAAGATGCTGCCACAAGGCGCAGGCTCTATCTTTTTCACCGGCGCTACCGCCAGTATGCGTGGCGGACCGGGATATGCTGCTTTTGCCAGTGCGAAGTTTGGCCTGCGGGGGCTCGCGCAAGCGATGGCGCGCGAGCTGGGCCCCAAGAACATTCATGTTGCGCATCTGGTGATCGACTCGGCGGTGGATACCGAATGGGTTCGCGCCCTTATCGAAGAGCGAGGTGGCCCGGACGCTCTCAGTCAAACACCACTTCTCGACCCTGCGTCGATCGCCGAGACATACTGGATGCTGCATAATCAACCCAGAGACTGCTGGACTCATGAGATGGATGTTCGTCCTGCTGAAGAAACCTTTTAGGGAGCCGCGAGATGACGAAACTTGAATTCTGGTTCGATTTTGGCAGTCCAAACTCGTATTTTGTGCACAAAACCCTGCCTGATCTTGAGGCTCGGCTGGGTGTGCATTTCGCACGCCGCCCCGCGTTGTTGGGAGGCGTGTTCAAGGCTACCGGCAACCAGTCACCATTTTTTGCTTTTGCAGGCATCCCGGCCAAGATGGACTATACCCGGCATGAAATGATACGCTTTGTACGGCACCATGACTTATCCGCCTTCAGGATGAACCCCAACTTCCCAATGAATACGCTGATGGCGATGAGAGGATGCATCGCCGCTGAAATGGCAGGGGAGCTGGACGTGTACATGGACTGTGTGATGAAGGCCATGTGGGAAGACGAAGCGAAAGCTGATGATCCGGATGTGCTGCTGGCGGCGATTGGTGCTGCCGGACTGGACGCCGGATACTATCAGAAGATGACAGGTGACCAGCAGGTGAAAACGCGCCTGATCGAGGTTACCAATGAGGCAATCGAGAAAGGCGTTTTCGGGATGCCCACTTTTTTCGTCGGAGAAGAGATGTTTTTTGGCAAAGACAGTATCGCAGCGGTGGAGAAGGAAATTCAGTTAACACGCTAACACTATGGGGGAGAAAATGACGGAGTTGAAAACACAACAGAGTGACGCGTCGGTAAACTCTTTTCTCGAGAGTATTGAGCACGAGAAGCGAAAGACAGATACCGTCACGGTTTGCGATTTGATTGCCCGACTAACAGGGTGGAAAGCCAAGATGTGGGGCAAGTCCATTATCGGGTTTGGAGCCTATGAATATCATTACGAAAGTGGGCGTAGTGGTCGCTGGATGATGGTGGGGGTGTCGCCGCGAAAGACTTCCCTGACAATATATATAATGCCGGGTTTTTCGGGCTTTGACGACCTGATGGGCAAGCTTGGCAAGTATAAAACCGGCAAGTCCTGTTTGTATGTCAACAAGCTTGAGGACGTTGACGAAAGTGTGCTCGAGGAACTGGTGGTCAAATCGATCGACGTGATGAAAGACCGGTACGAGTGGTCGGCCGAGTAAGCGGCCTTGTTCAGTTTGGTAAGAGGTCCAATTGTTTCAGGACATTGCCTGCAAGATAAAGTGAGCCTGCAATAACCACAAAAGGCGGCCGCTCCGGATGGGCTTTTTCAGTTATCATCCCAAGCGCTGAAGGCACGTCTTTTGCTACAAGGCCATTGATGCCGACATCTGTTGCCGTTGCCGCGAGGGTTGCGGGAGTCATCGCTTTGTCATTGTCGGGAATGGGTACCGTTATGACCCGGTTCACCAAGCCTGCCAGCGGTTTCAAGTAACCTCGGGCATCTTTTGTCTTCATCATGCCAATCACCAGGGTGATAGACCTTTCGACAGGATCGACCGCTTGCAGAAAAGTGCGCATTACCTCTGCCGCTGCGGGGTTGTGGCCACCATCCAGCCACAAATCCGAGCCCTGCGGTAACAGTTCATTGTAGCTGGTGTGCTTGATTTCCTGCAATCGAGCGGGCCAGCGAACCCAGCCAAGCCCTGCCTTTATTGCCGCGTCCGGTATCGTTACGGCTTTCTGCGCATGTGCGAGCGCAATAGCCATGGCAGCATTTTTGGTCTGGTGCGCGCCAGCAAGAGGTAATGGCGGTAAATCGAGAACCGATTTCCAGTCTTCATACAGCAGTCCCGAGCCATCACGCTTCGTTTCTACATGCCAGGATTCGTCACAGAGGTAGGGCTTTACACCATGGCTGCCCGCTTCCGCCTGGATAACCTCAAGCGCGACCTTCTTTTGCGGGCCCACAACAAGTGGTGCACCCGGCTTGATGATGCCAGCTTTATGGCGGGCGATTTCCGCCAGCGTTTCGCCAAGGAATTCCTGATGATCAAAACTTACCGGAGTGATACCCACAGCAGCAGGCTTCTTGAATACATTTGTCGCATCGCTGCGCCCCCCCAAACCAACTTCAATGATGCAAAGATCGGCAGAAGTTTCGGAAAATGCCAAAAGTGCTGCAATTGTTGTGGCTTCGAATTCCGCGATGGTGCCACTGCCCACAGCATTCTCAACGCGCTGCAGCAGGGCCTCAAGGGTTTCTTCTTCGATCAACTTGCCCGCTACCCGAACGCTTTCCACCTCACGTACAAGATGCGGAGAAGTGTATACGTGCACACGGTGTCCGGCAGCTTCTGCAATTGCCCTTAAAATGGCTATCGTCGAACCTTTGCCATTGGTACCTGCGACATGGATGACGGGGGGTAGTTTTTTTTCCGGATTGCCCAGAGCTTTCAGGGTCGAGTGTATTCGGTCCAGCGACTCTTTCGACTGATCAATATCATCTGTTATTGTGTCGCTGTCTTTACTGGCCATACGGCATCAAGCCCCGGAGTTTCGCAAATGAAAGATGATGCAAAAGTGTCGGACCTTGCGCCCGACTAGCGAGACCTTCTGCGACTATTCGGCGGCTTTTTGTTTGCGGCCGCCTGCCATAAGCATTGAAAGCACAGTGCCGAGCTTTTCCCTTAGGTCATGCCGGTGCACCACCATATCGACCATACCGTGCTCCAGAAGATACTCGGAGCGCTGGAAGCCTTCAGGCAACTTCTCGCGGATTGTCTGCTCTATCACCCGAGGTCCTGAAAATGCGATCATCGCGCCAGGTTCGGCGATCTGAACGTCACCAAGCATGGCATATGATGCAGAAACACCGCCCGACGTCGGGTCAGTCAAAACAACAATATACGGCAGGCCGGCATCACGCAGCATCTGGACTGCCACAGTTGTTCTGGGCATCTGCATCAGGGAGAGGATACCTTCCTGCATGCGGGCGCCGCCAGACGCAGTAAACATGACAAAAGGGACACCCTGGCGCAGGGCCTCTTTGGCGCCGGCGATAATACCTTCGCCAACCGCCATGCCCATCGATCCGCCCATGAAGAAGAAGTTCTGTACCGCAATTACCGTTTTCTGGCCGTCAATTTTTCCAACAGCAACTTTAATCGCGTCTTCATCTCCGGTGTTGGAGCGTGCGGCTTTAAGCCGGTCAGTGTATTTTTTTGTGTCTTTAAATTTCAGCGGGTCCTGGGCAACAGAAGGCAAAGTCAGCAAATCAAATTTCTGATTATCGAACAGCGCAGCGAACCGATCCTGCGGCGGTACCCTGTCATGATGATCACAGTGTGCGCAAACGCGGTTGTTGGCGATGAATTCTTTCTGGAAGATCATCTGTCCGCAGTTTTTACACTTGTGCCAAAGATTGTCCGGGGTATCCCGTGCATTCAATACTTTTTGCAGCTTTGGTTTGACATAATTGGTTAGCCAACTCATGTCATCTACCCCCTTTGGTTAGCTTACTTTTATCAGTGGCGCCTTTTAGCGACCTGATCTTATACCATTTGCGAGTGATTGGGTGAAATTCAAGACATTGTCAATGATTTCAGCGCTTGAATGGTCAGATTCCAGACCCTCTTCGATAAGAGAAACAATTGCTGAACCAACCACCGCACCATCTGCCCGTGCGGCGATTTCCGCCGCTTGTTCCGGGGTGCGAATGCCAAAGCCAACAGCTACAGGCAAATCTGTATGTCGTCTGATTCGGGTTACCGCTGTGCCTATATCATCTGCCGTTGCAGACTTGCCGCCCGTTACGCCCGCGACAGCGACATAGTACACAAAGCCGCTTGCACCGTTTACAATGGCAGGCAAACGGTTGTCGTCCGACGTTGGTGTGGCAAGCCGGATTACATCAATGTTGTTTTCGTTCGCAGGTATCAGCAATTCGCCGTCTTCTTCCGGTGGCAGGTCCACGATAATAAGGCCGTCAACACCGGCTGTGGCGGCATCCTTGCAAAAACGCTCCACTCCGTAGGCATAGAGCGGGTTGAAATATCCCATCAGCACGATCGGCGTTGCCTGATTTTCTTCACGAAAAGCAGCCGCAATCTGCAGTGTTTTTTTCATGGAAGCGCCAGCTTTGATGGCACGCTGAGCCGCTTTGTCAATTGCAGGGCCATCAGCGGAAGGGTCGGTGAAGGGCATGCCAAGTTCGATGATATCAGCACCGGCACCCGGCAGACCTTTGAGAATATCAAGCGAGGTCTGATAGTCGGGATCACCTGCGGTTACGAAAGTGACAAACGCCGCGCGGTTTTCTTGCTGCAAGGTTTCAAAACATGATGTCAAACGGCTCATAGTGCAGGTCCTAAATCTCTTCACCAAGCTCTTTGGCGACGGTGAATATATCTTTGTCACCGCGCCCCGACAGGTTCAGAACGCATATATGATCTTTGGGCAGGGCAGGCGCCATCCGCATGATGTGAGCGAGGCCGTGTGCAGTTTCAAGCGCCGGGATAATGCCTTCGGTTTTGCAGCAAACCTGAAAAGCATCCATGGCTTCTTTGTCGGTCGCATTCACATAATTCACGCGCCCTTCTTCGTGCAGCCAGACATGCTCTGGTCCAATGCCGGGATAATCAAGCCCAGCAGAGATGGAATGAGCCTCTTCCACCTGTCCGTCTTCGGTTTGCAGCAGATACGTTCGGTTGCCATGCAGCACTCCGGGGCTTCCGCCTGCAATGGACGCGGCATTTTTGTCGGTTTCCACACCAAGTCCTGCTGCTTCAACCGCGTACATTGCCACATCACGATCATCCAGAAACGGATGGAACAGGCCCA
This sequence comes from uncultured Kordiimonas sp., assembly GCA_947503625.1. Lineage (GTDB taxonomy): Bacteria > Pseudomonadota > Alphaproteobacteria > Sphingomonadales > Kordiimonadaceae > Kordiimonas. The sequence goes on from CANNEK010000002.1 coordinate 1,000,421, forward strand.
AAGCATTTGAGCCGCCACCCACGCAGGCGACAAGACTGTCGGGCAACCGGCCTTCCATCTTCAGGATTTGCTCTTTGGTTTCACGGCCAATGATGGACTGGAAGTCGCGCACCATCATGGGGTATGGGTGTGGCCCGGCGACCGTACCGATAATATAAAAAGTATCATGAACGTTAGTGACCCAGTCACGGAGCGCGTCATTCATCGCGTCCTTGAGGGTGGCAGATCCTGAAGTCACGGGTTTTACCTCTGCGCCGAGCAACTTCATGCGGAAAACATTGGGTTTTTGTCGCTCGATATCCACAGCACCCATGAAAACTGTGCAGTCCAGTCCAAAACGAGCTGCTACCGTTGCTGTGGCTACGCCGTGCTGCCCGGCACCGGTTTCTGCAATCACGCGGGTTTTCCCCATGCGTTTGGCAAGCAAAACCTGGCCGATGGCATGGTTGATTTTGTGGGCGCCTGTATGGTTCAGTTCTTCGCGCTTGAAGTATATTTTGGCGCCGCCAAGATGGTCCGTTAACCGCTCCGCGTAATAAAGCGGGCTGGGTCTGCCAATATACTGCCTGTTCAGTTCGTCAAGTTCGGCAAGGAATGCTTCATCCTGCATCGCTGACTTGAATTCTTCCTCAACCTGAAGAACAAGCGGCATCAGCGTTTCAGAGACATACCTGCCGCCAAATTTGCCAAAGTGACCCTTTTCATCCGGGCCGGTTCGATAGCTGTTGAGTGCCATAAGACTGTGCCTTACTGCTGCGCTTTGTCGCGCGGGAAAATTTGACCTTTAGGTAACGGCTTTTGCCGCGTTTAGAAAGGCTTGAATCAGGGAAATGGATTTAACCCCGGAACTGGTTTCTACGCCAGAAGAAACATCGAGGATGCGAGCCTGTGACAATTTGACCGCTTCCTCAACATTTTCCGGTTTCAAACCACCGGCCAGCATCCAGGTGTCAGGCAGGTTTGCCCCTGCCATGATCTCCCACGGGAAGCTGACAGCGTTGCCGCCGGGAAGAACCGAGCCCGCTGGAGGTTTTGCGTCAAACAACATGGCATCGGCCACCTCAAAATAATGCTCCGCTGCCTTTATGTCGGCTCGCTCGGAGCCACCAGCGGCTTTCATCACCTTAAGGCCTGTCCGCAGTTTCAATTCGGATATTCGGTCGGGCGTTTCACCGCCATGAAGCTGCAACCAGTTCAGATTCATTGCCTCAATGGCCCTGTCGATTGTCACGTTGTCAGCATCCACAAACACGCCGACACGTGCTGGCCCCTCGGGCAATTCCCGGCCAAGAGTTCGGGCTGCATCATCCGTCAGGTGGCGGGGAGACGGCTCGAAAAACATAAAACCGAGATAGGCGGCACCTGCTTCGGCGGCGGCGTGTGCGGTTTCGGGTGTCGACAAGCCACATATTTTTACGTTAACGCTCATTTGGTAGTCGCGAGGTTTTTTAGCGGATCATGATGCCAAATTCGCACAGGCCTGCCTTTGCCGTCAGCAAACATACCAAGCGCAATCAGGACAACGTCGAAGAGCCAGCCGATTGTGAACAGGCCGACTGTGAAGATGTAAAGGATGCCGGTAAAGGGGCGTCCGACATAAAACCGGTGAGCTCCAAACAGGCCAGCAATAAAGAAACACAACATCAAAGCGACCAGCCTGCTCTTGGGCGAGCTGACTGCATCAAGAGCCTCTTCACGCGTTTTATAGGGTTTGCCGGTTTTTGCATCGCGTAACATGGCGGAAGGTTTGATCAGGTCCGCAATGTCGGATGCAACGCGTTTTGCAATGGATTCCTGTATCGCCATCAGGTCGTCGCCTTCGGCATTGTAGCGATCCGACCATAACACCGCGCCGGATGGGTCGATCAACTGAACAGCCACCCGAATCTTGTCATCTTGACGGCGAATGCTTGTTGTTAAAACATGCTGAACCTGCAGGTCTTTGGCAATTTTGAACGTATCCGCACCATTTTCAACCATACGCGCCACTTGTGTCATATCCGGTGTCGCGAACGCTGATTTCTGCAGGTCTGTAATCAGGTCGTCTGCTAAGCCATCGGCAAAATGATCATTGAAATCGCCGCGCTCCTGCGGTGGCAGCACGGCAACGGGAATTTTTCCGCCATAATCAGGTGCGGGTGGCGGCGCATCAACAAGTGCTGTCGACGTGGATACCCCCCCCGGCACACTTCCTACGGTCAGGCTGCCTGGCGCGATCGTCGGTGCCGGTTGACCACGTAGCCTTGCCAGAATGATCTTGCCATTGGTCAGAATAACGGTCGTTATGGCAAACAAAAAGCCGACGGTGCCCAGCACATCGCCGTATTCTTTTGCCCATGCAACCGCAGCTTCCAACATCTAGTCGTCGCTCTCCAACAGATCAGAAAAGGATACCGTCTCGCGGGTCAGGGCAGCAGTGGCCGCTTTCATAAGGTCTTCACCTAAAAGCTGCCCGCTGTTCCAGGTGGCCACATAGTCCAGGCCATCCGCGATCGTATGATCCCTAGAATGATTGAGTATCGCTTTTGTACCTGCAACTGCAAGAGGGCTTTTGCTGGCAATTTCCGACGCAATTGCTTTTGCCTTCTCAATAGCTTCTTCCCGACTGTCGGTAACCGCGTTGACAAAACCGTATTTACTGGCTTCATCCGCAAGGAATTTGCGGCCGGTGAGAGCAAGCTCGCGCAAGATGCCATTGGGCAGCAAATAGGGCGCGCGTTGAAGCGTGCCGACATCAGCAACAATCGCAACATTGATCTCCTGAATGGAAAACCATGTATCCGAGGTGCAAACGCGAACATCGCAGGCAGACACGAGATCAATGCCGCCTCCCAGACAGGCACCATGAACGGCTGCAATAACCGGCGCCCGGCATTCCTCAAGCGCTGTGAAGCAGTCCTGGAGGTGAAGGATATGACGTCGCAACTTCTCGCGTACACGAGCAGGGTCTCCCTCGGCGGTGCCCATCACGCTACCGCTCTCTTTCAGGTCCAGACCGGCGGTGAAGTGTTTGCCATTGGCAGCGAGCACGACAGCGCGTGCATTTGTTTCGGCATCAATCCAGCGAAACGCTTCCCCGATTTCCCGGAACATGGCACCGTTCATGGCATTCAACTTATCGGGGCGGTTCAGCGTTACGGTGGCGATATAGCCATCCACTGAGACATCAAGGGTTTCAAACTGCATGATCATCCTTTCATTTCCACACCTGACGGATATTGGTCAAATTTCGGATGCGGCGAATTTTTTCTGCTGCCAGCGGACAGGCTGGTTGATAGTCTCGTCGTCAGGCGGCTGTACAATAAGCTTCGATCAACGTATCCGCCATCTCTGCCGCAGCTTCAACATGGGCAACGTCCATGTTCAGGCCGTAGATGACGAAAATCAGGTCGCTGGTTTTTTCCGTGACGGCAGTTCTGCTACTGTCTGAAAATGGGGAACCAAACGGGCCGTCCGCATCGACCAGCACAGGAAGCCCTTCAAGGTTTATACCGCCGCGTCCGATGCCATCGTATGTCTCCCCCGGTGTTCCAGGTCTGAGTGTCAAATCCCCCTTGACCCATGCGGCATCATAACAGCCCACGGGGACACCGGTCATAAGAGAAACTAGATTGCCTGTATCGACCACATTGTTTACGGCATAGAGGCCTTTGCCTGCCAGCACACGGCGGGTTAAGGCTTCTGACGACGGGCGATACCGGCTTGGGTCTTTGCCGATTGCTTTGAAGGCGGCCCTGACCGCGCCAATTATCGGGTCAGTTGCTGCGGCCTCGCCCATCAACTCCTGTTGCCGGAGGTCTGCTGCTTCAGCAATAGCTTTTAGCAACCCGTCAGGCGCGGGCGCTACAGCCACTGTGTAATCCAAAACACCGAGGTGAACGGGGATTCCCAGTTTCGAGAAGGCACTGTCGATCTGAAACTGCATTGTGATCTCTGTTGGTTACGAAGCCGATGGTGCCAGCTTGCAAAATGTTGACGGTTGAGGCTAGTGGTTTTGTCAACAATCAGCCAACCATTTCACCAGCGGTTGAAGCCTGATGAAATTTTCTGTGCAGGTGGCAACCAGATCGCCTGACGTTGCGGGTGCTGTGTCAGGGAAGTCGTACCAGCCTGCAAGTCCTTTGTGGCGCAACAGATGGGCATGGGGACTCTCGGCGTCGAAACCCCGCGGCACGCGTTTCAGTGCCGGTTCGCTCAAGCGAAAACCCAAGCCTTCGAGCCTGTCGAGGATAAGGGCAAGTTTTTTGCCTTCAGTGCCGAGTGTCCGTTTGCGGTACGTATCAAGGGCATGGCCTTTAAAATCGAAGGTGCCTGCGCCCAGTGTAAGATTGTCGGGTTGAAGCCCGAAGAAATAGGCAGGCATCTTTCGGCCAGCAGGCGAGAAAGAAATATGCATGTGGGCGTTATAGGGTGTTTTGTCTTTCGAAAAGCGCACATCACGGTAAATGCGGTATATTTTTGGTGTAAAATTACACTTCAGTTGATCGCTCAGATGCTCGGCCATCATTTGGCAGAAGAATTCCGCTGGTTCCTTGAAACACTCTTCATAGGTGGATTTATTGGCCTGAAACCATTCCCGATCGTTGTTTGCCCGAAGGTTGTTCAGGAACTGAACCGTTGCCTCTTCAAAGTGCCAATTTGACGATGTCGACATTTTTTACCTCTCCATGAACACCGGGACTTTAACAACTTGGGTGCTTGATAGGCGAGCGCAATTTATGTTTCTGATTGTAAACCGTCGGTAATGCGGTTGGTGATTTCCGAGGTTCGCACATACTGCTGGTACATCATCGGTAGAATAATCACGCCTTCGGCAAACTGCGCCGCATAGGTCAGAACAGCAAATACATCTCCTATCGGCGCCTGTGCAACGGCCACGGACTGGTAGAGTGAAAAGGCAATGAGCAAAACCACAAACAGATAGCTCAGGCCGAAATTTCTGGCTTCAAGATCGGATAAAGAAATCTGGTGACGCACAAGAGTCGCGAAGTGTGCGAACAATGGCTGGCGTTCCCGGGCCATAAACAGGCGCGCTCGCGCTTCGAGTTCGTCGTTAACCAGTGTATTCAGCTTTCTAATACGCGTGCGACTTAGAACAAAAATCAGCGCAATGACGATTGCGGAAAAAAGGGCAACGGCACCAACTGGTGGTGCCAGAACAAATAGCATGATCAAGGCACCCAATATTGCGATGGTTGACCCGAGTGCCATCGGCAGTTCATTCTCGAAGAAGCCCACGACTTCCTGCAAGAGGTCGGCACGTTTGATTGCAGGTGACAGGTCGTCATGATTTTCAATAGCCGTCGCCGAAATATCCTGACCGATATTTTTATATATGTCTCCGTAAGCGCGGGTATCATACAGGCGCCGTGCAACGCCCACCAGAATGATCAACGTTTCCAGCCCGAGGAAAAAGTAAACGCCGTTCCAGTCCCTTGCTGCCAGTCCATTGATTGCGATCCCAATAACCAGTGGTTCCAGAAGCAACAGAAGGTGCTCCAGGACAAGCACGAAAAATGTAATGGAGATGCGGCCTTTATAGGCCTTTAAAATCTCAAGATGACTGACGGTTTTCATTGAAACCCCACTATTTTCCCGGTGCCTTCGGGCTGTATTGAAACACGTCATCAAGGCCTGTGTTCAGTGCCTGTGCGATCTTGAAAGCAGCTTCGAGCGACGGCGAATATCGACCTTGTTCGATAGCGATAATTGTCTGGCGCGTAAGGCCGACCTCTTCAGCCAGATCTGCCTGGGTCATTTCGTCAGCCATGAACCTTAGTGTTCGGATATTGTTGGTTATCGCTGTTGGCTTGACCATTTTTCACACCCCGCGCCGGTAAAGATACAGGCGCACGCCGAGCCCAAGCACCGTGGTGAGCACGATGGCGCCCAGCACCACATGTGCAATGACGAAGCTGCTAAACTGGTACATGACAAGTGCCAGAATACCGAGCAGGGCCCCAGCCTGGAAATAGCTGCAAATGCGTTCAGCGTACATGTCGATCTGGCTGTCACGCTCGTCAAATTCATCGTCTGCGCCAGAATCCGCAAAATGCGTTGCAACAGCCGTCACGATAACAAGCACAATATATATGCCAAACATGATCCATATGCGGGAGGTGAATTCGCCTATGTCAGCTGTTGCGATATCTACTCCGGTAAACACATCAACAAAGTACCAGCCGAAGCAGGCGATGGTTACAACCAATACGCCGTAATATGTTCTTTCCATGTAACTCATTTTTGTCTCGTTTTTTGCTGTCGTGACCGGGGTTGGCTGTGCCAAATACCAATGCGGCCATGTCAATAATATTTGACATGGCTTTATGTAATAATTTTCTGACACATTGTAAAGTATTATTTACATTAGTGAATACAAAAAACGCCCGGAGTGACCCGGACGTTTTTTTGTTTATGTAGTTGCTGTTACGTCGCTTTGGCGAGGCGGCCCCTTGTATCCCCGCGGGAATAGAAGGTCTCGCCTTTAGCTGCCATATCGCGCAGCATTTGCGGTGGCGTAAAGCGTGCACCGTAAGCTTGTGCAAGGCGATCCGCTTCAGCAACAAATTCGGCTACACCCATTGTGTCAATGAAGCTAAACGGTCCGCCGGTAAATGGCGCAAAACCCCATCCGAAGATCGCGCCAATGTCACCTGATGATGCATCGATCAGCACACCTTCTTCAAAGCAGCGCGCCGCTTCAATGGCCTGACGAACCATAAAGCGTGACTTGACTTCGTCGACACTTGGCTGGTCTTCAGCAACCGGGAAATGTTCAGCCAGACCTGGCCATAGGTATTTGCGGCCGCCGTCTTCAGGGTAGACATAATTGCCTTTGCCGTTTTTGCGGCCGAAGCGCTCGAGATCCACAACCATCTTTTCCACAAAGCCGTCAGCGGGAGATGTGATGTATGCATCCCCAAGCGCCTTTTTCGTTGCCATGCCAACTTTATAGGAGAGGTCCAGCGCCACTTCGTCGCCAACGGCGAGCGGGCCAACCGGCATTCCCGCCATTTTACCAGCGTTTTCAATAAGGGCAGGATTCACGCCTTCCTGAACCATCGCGTAGCCTTCCTGAACATAGGTGCCAAAGCAACGGCTGGTGTAGAAACCACGGCTGTCGTTCACGACAATCGGTGTCTTCTTGATTTGACTGACATAGTCCAGTGCCAGCGCAAGTGTTTCATCATCGGTCTTTTCGCCCATGATGATTTCAACCAGCGGCATCTTGTCGACAGGCGAGAAGAAGTGGATGCCGATGAATTGGTGTGGTCGCGTGAAGTTTTTCGCGAGACCCGTGATCGGTAGCGTGGATGTGTTTGAAGCAAACACAACATCTTTGCCAATCACAGCTTCGGTTTTCTCGGTGACATCTTTCTTGATGTCTTCAGCTTCGAAAACGGCCTCGATGATCAGGTCACAATCCTTGAGGTCAGCATAATCAGATGTGGTGGAAATGCGGTCCAGAAGGGCGTCGCCTTTTTCCTGGGTAACCTTGCCGCGTTCCACACCCTTTTTCACCAGATTGCGCGAATAGTCTTTGCCTTTTTCCGCTGATGCTTCGTCGCGGTCCAGAAGAACAACTTCCATGCCGACCTTCGCCGAAACATAGGCAACACCTGCACCCATGAGGCCCGCACCAAGCATGCCAAGGCGCTTGACTTTCTTGCGTTCAAAACCTTCAGGGCGAAGCGAGCCTTTCTCAACGGCCTGCTTGTTGATGAACAGGCTGCGGATCATGTTGCCGGCAACAGGGTCTGCGAGCAACTTCATGAAATATTTGCTCTCGATCCGTATCGCGGTGTCAAAATCCACGATGCCGCCCTCATACAGACAGGACAGGATTGCCTGAACAGCGGGGTAATTGTGCTGAGTTTGCTTTTGAGCCATCGCGCTCGCACCCATGAAAGTGCGCACAGCGTTCGGGTTCATCGCTCCGGCGCCGCCTGGATATTTGAAGCCTTTTTTGTCCCACGGCGCAAGCGCACTCGGGTTCTTCTTTACCCAGTCTTTCGCGTTCCCGATCAGATCATCCAGCGGTACAAGCGCTTGGGCAATGCCGAGGCCAGCAGCAATCTGGCCGTTATAAGGTTTGCCAGTTGTGATGGCTTGAGCCGCAGCTTGGATACCAACAATACGTGGCAGTCGCTGCGTGCCACCAGCACCCGGCAGCAGGCCAACCTGAACTTCGGGGAAGCCAAGCTGCATGCCCGGAACGTCTGCCAGAACACGGTAATGGCAGGCCAGAACCAGTTCGAAGCCGCCACCAAGCGCAAGGCCATTCACTGCGGCAGCGAAAGGCTTGGTGCCCTCTTTTGCCAGAATTTTGCGGTCTTTGTCGCCGGTTTCAATTTTTCTCAAAAGCTTGTTGAGGCCGAAAGCACTTTCAAATGCCTGCTCGGGAGTTTGTTCTGCACCGGCCTGACCACCAAGCATATTGAGGTCAGCACCTGCAAGGAACGCAGGCTTGCCCGAGGTAATAACAGCCCCTTTAACGGCGTCGTCGGCAAGAACCTTGTCTACGCATGTATCAAGGTCCTTGATCAACTGGGCGTTAAAGACGTTCATGCCGGTGTTTGGCAGATCAATTGTCAGCAGGGCAATGCCGTCTGCGTCTACTTCATAGCGAATGGTTTCAGTCATTTCATATTACTCCTGAACAAAGGCGCTTAGACGCGTTCGATAATGGTTGCTGTGCCCATACCTGCACCAACACACAGGGTGGCAAGGGCTGTGGATTTGTTTGAGCGTTCCAGTTCGTCTAGAACTGTGCCGAGGATCATTGCCCCGGTTGCCCCCAGAGGGTGGCCCATGGCTATAGCGCCGCCATTGACGTTGATCTCTGAATGATCAATGTCCAGTGCTTCCATAAAGCGCAGCACGACGGAAGCAAAAGCTTCGTTCAGCTCCCAGACATCAATGTCTGATTTGCTCATGCCGGCACGCTTTAGTGCTTTTTCGGCGGCGAAGCTTGGGCCGGTAAGCATGATGGTGGGTTCCGAACCAATAGACGCCATTGATTTGATGCGTGCGCGGGCCTTCAGGCCCAGCTTCTCGCCCATTTCCCTGGTGCCAACAAGCACGGCGGCAGAGCCATCAACAATGCCCGAGCTGTTGCCGGCATGGTGCACGTGGTTGATCCGTTCAACTTCCGGATAGCGCTGGATCGCAACGTTGTCGAAGCCAAAAGCGCCCATATCGACGAAAGATGGCTTCAGCGCGCCGAGGGATTGCATGGTTGTTTCAGGGCGCATGAACTCGTCATGGTCCAGCACATTCATACCAACCACATCTTTCACAGGTACAATAGATTTGGAGAAGCGGTCGTCGTCCCACGCGGCCTTTGCCCGCTTCTGGCTCTCAACGGCATAGGCATCTACATCATCACGGCTGTGGCCGTATTTTGTTGCGATAAGGTCAGCCGAGATACCCTGGGGTACGAAATAGCTCTCAAAGGCAACAGCAGGGTCAGAAGCCATGGCGCCGCCATCAGATCCCATGGGTATGCGTGACATGCTTTCGACACCGCCGCCGATGGCAAGATCTGCCTCACCGGACATAACCTTCGCGGCAGCAACGTTTACGGCTTCAAGGCCAGAGGCGCAAAAACGGTTGATCTGGAAACCGGCTGCTGTGTCCGCATAGCCCGCGTTAATGGCCGCGACACGGGCAACGTTTGAACCTTGCTCGCCAACCGGCGCCACACACCCCATGATCACATCATCAACAAGACTTGTATCAAGGTCGTTGCGGTCACGAATCGATTCGAGCTGCTGGGTCGCGAGCTGGATCGGCGTTATTTCATGGAGAGAACCGTCCTTGCGGCCGCGACCGCGGGGAGTGCGGATCGCATCGTAAATATAAGCGTCGGTCATTTTATCTTCCTCAAATTCTGGCGGACATTCAGGCGATCTAACCTAAAAATTCGCTGCCTCTAGAGCCATTACCTCGTCCGAGCCTGCTTCCAGTTCTGCAAGCAGGAACTTGGTTTCCGGCATGCGGCGTTTGACGTAATAGCGCCCGGTGATCAATTTGTTCTCGAAGTAAGTAGGGTCGTCTGTGCCAGCGTCCAGCTTCTCAGACGAGATTTTGGCGATTTTGAGCCACATCAGGCCCAGTGTTACGTGGCCGAACAGGTGCATGTAGGCGGTTGACCCTGCACCCGCGTTATCCGGATTGGTCATGCCGTTCTGCATTAGCCACATGGTAGCACGTTGCAGGTCAGCGCTGGCATCTTCAAGTGCACTGACAAATTCACCAATCTTGTTGTTGCCTTTGGCAGCGTCAATTTCTTCCGTTACGTGCTTGAAGAAGCGCTGTACGGCGCGGCCACCATTGGCACCAAGCTTGCGGCCAACCAGATCAAGCGCCTGAATGCCGTTGGTGCCTTCGTATATTTGCGTGATCCGGGCATCGCGGACAAATTGTTCCATGCCCCATTCGCTGACATAACCATGACCACCAAATACCTGCTGGTTTGCTGTCGCGTTTTCATAACCTCGGTCGGTGAAGACGCCTTTGATCACGGGTGTCATCAAGCCGACCATATCTTCGGCCCACTCACGTTGCTTTTCGCTATCGGATTTGTGGGACAGGTCGATGAGTTGGGCACACCAAAGTGCAAGAGTGCGCGCTGCTTCATTAAAAGAACGGCTGTTCATCAGCATGCGCCGCACGTCCGGATGAACAATAATCGGGTCGGCCGGACCGTCCGGGTTTTTTGGGCCGGAAATCGAGCGCATTTGCAGGCGGTCGCGGGCATAGTCTGCCGCATTCTGGTAGCTGACTTCCGACAGACCCAGACCCTGAATGCCAACCCCGATGCGGGCCGCATTCATCATAATGAACATGGAGCGCAGGCCTTCGTTTTCAGTGCCAAGCATATAGCCCGTGGCGCCGTCATAGTTCAGAACGCAGGTCGAGTTGCCGTGAATACCCATTTTTTCTTCGATGGAACCACAAACCACATCGTTGCGTTCGCCAAGGCTGCCATCGTCATTCACAAGAAACTTCGGTACGATAAACAGTGAAATGCCTTTTACGCCTTTTGGTGCATCGGGTGTTTTGGCGAGAACAAGATGGATGATGTTTTCGCTCATGTCATGCTCACCGGCAGAGATAAAGATTTTCTGGCCGGTGATGGCGTAGGTGCCGTCGCTGTTTGGCTCTGCCTTGGTGCGCATCAAACCCAGGTCTGTGCCGCAATGGCTTTCGGTCAGGTTCATGGTACCGGTCCATTCACCTGTGACCATTTTAGGCAGATACTTTGCCTTCTGCTCGTCGGTACCGTCGATGTTGATCGCTGCTTTGGCGCCGGACGACAGGCCCGGGTACATGGCGAAGGCCATGTTTGACGAGATCAGCATCTCTTCCATGGCCATACCCAATACGTGTGGTAGCCCCTGGCCGCCGAAATCTGGGCTGTCCGTCAGTCCGGCCCAGCCGCCCTCAACATACTGCTTGTAGGCTTCCTTGAAGCCTTTTGGCGTGGTGACCGAACCATCTTCGTGGCGGGTACAGCCTTCCTGATCACCCGGCAGGTTAAGTGGCGCAAGCTCATTTTCGCAGAATTTCGCTCCTTCTTCCAGGATCGCCGCGACCAAATCAGGGCTTGCGTCTTCATAACCCGGCAGGTCTGAATACTGGCTGATATCCAGAACATCGTTCAGAATAAAGTTCATGTCTTTCACAGGTGCGCGATATGTGGGCATTATTTAACCTCTCTCACTCAAAATTCAGGGGCCAAAAGTGGCGACGGGTTCGCCAGTTTCGGCATGGATCCATTGGCCGGTCTGATCGTCCCGGACCATGTTGCTGATCAGGGCACTGAAGCCCTGCAATTCTTTCAGGGTTGCGTTGATGTCTTCACGCTGGGCCTCAAGTGCCTTGATGCGTTCATTGCAACGTTGGAGCGTGACGGAGCGCTGGGTTTCCCTGCCATCACCAAGATCATACAAATCAAGCATTTCGCCGACCTCTGCCAGCGAAAACCCAACCCGGCGCCCACGAAGTATCCAGGCAAGTCGAACGCGATCGGCAATGCTGTAGATGCGGTGCTGGCCGTTGCGCTCTGGCGATAGCAGCCCCTGATCCTCATAATACCGCAGTGTGCGGGGTGTGACATCAAACTCCGACGACAACTCTTTTATGGTAAATTGTCTGGGTTTTTCTGTCATGTTCACAGGGTACTCGGCTATCAAAACAACATTTAATGTATATCATTAGGTAGTTGACGTTAACGTCAACGTCAATAGGCACGGCCAAAATTTTGCTAGATTGCTGGAATCGCTATATATTTCTTTTGTGTCTCGATTCTGAATTATTTGGTGCACCGTGTTACTGCGCCATGATTCGGTGCTGGCAGGTATGGTTGACTACAGCCCTATGGATATCAGGAGATATGTGATGGCACCTAAATTCGAAAGTTTTGCCGAGTTCTTTCCCTATTACCTGGCGGAACACGCGAATCCCATATGCCGGGGCCTGCACTATATAGGCACGACGCTCGCGACCGCTGTTTTGATCTATGCGCTTTATAGTCAGAACTGGTGGATGCTGCTGGTCTATCCGGTCATCGGATATGGTTTTGCATGGGTCGGTCATTTCGTCTTCGAAAAGAACCGGCCAGCCACTTTCGACTATATGTGGTGGTCCCTGTTGGGCGACTACAAGATGTACAGTCTGTGGGTCACCGGAAAAATTGCCCCGGCAATGGCTGCTGCACTTGATCAATACAGTCGCAGAAATTCCACGGGGGTGCAGGTTTAAAAAAACTTGGTCTGCTAGAGGGTTTTCAGGTGCAGGCTCGTTGCATTTGTAGCAGAGTTTGAGTAGGACAGAACTATAGCTTGGCCGAAATGGTCAGGCTGGCGCTGACCGATCAGGATTACGTGTCCCTATGCCACTTTATCTACCCATTGCCGAACTATCGATGAACATCTTTCTTGTCATCGGCATGGGAGCTGTTGTTGGCTTCCTTTCAGGTATGTTTGGTGTTGGCGGCGGGTTTCTCATGACGCCCTTGCTGATATTTGTCGGCGTGCCGCCAGCAGTGGCTGTTGCGACAGAGTCGAATGAGATCACGGCGGCTTCGGTTTCCGGTGCGCTGGCGCACTGGCGCCGCCAGGGCGTCGACGTGAAAATGGGTATGGTTCTTATTGCTGGCGGCGCCGTAGGTTCCTTTATTGGCGCGCAGGTTTTCACCTACCTGAGGTCCCTTGGGCAGGTCGATCTGATGATCTCCCTCGCCTATGTTTTGTTCCTGGGGTCGGTTGGCGGGCTGATGTTCTGGGAAAGCGTTCGCGCTATTATTCGGCAGCGCAAAGGAATCGTGCCCAAACCGACACCGCGGGAAGATCGCCATAAAGCGTGGATTCATGCTCTTCCCCTCAAGATGCGTTTCCGCAAGTCCCGGCTATACATCTCGGCGCTTCTCCCGCTCGGTATTGGCATGTTTGTCGGGGTCTTGGCCGCGATTATGGGTGTTGGTGGCGGCTTTGTGATGGTTCCGGCCATGATTTATCTTCTTGGGATGCCGACAAATGTCGTTGTTGGTACATCCCTGTTCCAGATCATTTTTGTTACCGCACTAACGACTATCTTTCATTCTGTGAACACCCAGACGGTTGATATTTTTCTGGCTGTTCTTTTGTTGTTTGGTGCAGTGGTCGGTGCTCAGGTCGGTGCTCGCATGGGCCTTCGGCTCAAAGCCGAACAACTTCGTGCCTTGCTGGCACTTATGGTTTTGCTCGTATGCGTGAAAATGGGCTTTGATTTGGTTGTTGAACCGACAGAACTGTTCAGCGTTGGTGAAGCGGGGTCTCATTGATGAAGTCGCTACTGACCATACTGGCAACTATGGCCTTGTTATTGAGCGGTGGCTCGGCGTACGCGCTGGTAACTGACCTCTCCAACAAGCGCATCGAAATTCGGTACAGTTTTAATGGCGCGGATTTGATTCTTTTCGGTGCGGTGGGGTCATCCGCCGTTGATCCTGTGAACGACGATTTTGATGTTGTTATTGTTGTGCGCGGACCAGAAGCCGAAACCGTTGTACGGCAAAAAAACAAGGTTGGTCCGATCTGGGTTAACACAGACAATCTCTCGTTCCCTTCCGCACCTGGGTACTATGCGGTTGCGGCTTCCCGGTCCCTTGCTGATATTGCCAGTGATGCTGTGTTCGCCAGTTATGGCATTGGATTCGATCACCTTCCAATCCTTGCCCGTACGAGCCGGGGCCTTGCAGCGCCCGAGCCAGAGTTTCGCGCGGCGCTTTTTCGCCTGCAGGCGAGCCGGGACCTATACAGACAGGAGCGCGACGACGTCACACATGTTGGTGAGGGTTTGTTTAAAACGGATATCAGGCTGCCGGCCAACGTGCCAGTGGGCGAGTTTCTGGTAGAAACCTTCATATTCAAGGATGGCGGTATTATTGCCCGCAATCGCATCCCGTTGACTGTTGACAAGGAAGGCTTTGAACGGGCCGCATATGATTTTGCCCATGGCTACCCGTTCTGGTACGGCATAACGGCAGTTCTGGTGGCTTTGTCGGCTGGCTGGCTCGCAGGTGTGCTTGGCAAAAAATAAACTGGCGGCGCGTTTGGGCTGTCAGCCTTTCTCTATTTCAAAAATGAATTGATCGCCGCTTTCGCGAGCAATCAGCAATTTGTGTCCTGCCATTGCGCAAAAGGCAGGCATATCCTGAACGGAAGCGGGGTCTGATGCTGTTACAACAAGCTTGTCGCCCGGGCAAAGTTCATCAAGCATTCGCCGGGCTCTCAGCACAGGCATGGGACAGAGCAGACCCGTCACATCCAGAGTTATTGTTTGTTCTTTCGCCATGGTTTGGCAATCACCCCTGCTTCGCGATGGCATGTGAAATAGAACTTATACCAATAATTCTCAATAGGCGGTTAACGATTGGCCAGGAATGAATCCATTGCCGGGATGCGCGCGCCTTGCAACATATATAAAGGCCCGCCTCTGGGTGGAGGCGGGCCTTTGACCGGAATTGGGTGTGTTCCGGTCGCGAGCAAGATAGTTGGGTGTGGGTGCTGAGAGATATCTTGCCCGCATGTTCGTTGTCTTTAGTGCAATACAGCTCCTGAAGGCCGGTAATCAGTGCTTGCTTTGCTTGTAAGGTGAGCGTGGATTTCGAGCCAGATATCGAACCCTTCATCGTCACCCAGTGCCCGCATTTTGGACAAGGCATCATCAGCGTACGATAGCGCTTTTACGCCGAAGTTTTTCAGCAGGTTGTCGGCCACCAATCCGAAATAATAGTCTGGGTCGAAAGGTAACTGCTCTGGCATTGTCTGTCTCCGGCTTTAAAAACTGTTCCTCATACTATTAGCAACCGCCATGCCAAACTTCAGGTTTCTGGCTAGCCGTTGAAAACAATAGCTTTTTAATGTTTGATCGTATGAACAGACTGACCACGGCGGCACTATCAGCATGCTCTATTTTGCCGACTGGAAAAGCTTGCCGCCAGCGAGGTTGCCTGATCACTGAATAGTTCCTTTTCACGCCCAGATTTTTCTTGACTAACCATCATGTTGAAGCGAGTTTCCCCGTTCAAATTTCTCTCCCTGCTCAATTTCAAAGGACAATCGTATGTCTGCTTCGGCGACCGTTGCAAACCCAGGGGTTTCATCGCTTGGGGGCGATGTTGCACCTGACACGCGTCATGACTGGAAACGTGATGAAATTCTGACCTTGTTTGATCTGCCCTTGATGGACCTGCTTTTTCAGGCACAGCAGGTGCACCGGTTGTGGCATGACCCTAACAAGGTTCAGTTATCCCAGCTTATCTCGATCAAGACTGGTGGCTGCGCAGAAGACTGTGCCTATTGTTCGCAGGCCTCGAGCCACAAGGAAGGTACCGGCCTGACGGCGACAAAGCTGATGGAAGTTGAGCGCGTTGTGGCGGCAGCAAAACAAGCGAAGGCGGGCGGCGCGTCGCGGTATTGTATGGGTGCGGCATGGACCCGCCCGAAAGACCGCGACATGGACACTCTTGTCGCGATGGTTAAGGGGGTGCGCGATCTTGGCATGGAAACATGTATGACGCTTGGCATGCTCTCTGACCACCAGACCAGCCAGTTAAAGGATGCCGGACTCGACTATTACAACCATAATGTTGATACGTCGGAAGAGTATTATGGCCAAATCATCACGACACGTAGTTACCAGGAGCGACTGGATACGCTGGAGCGCGTGCGAGCAGCCGGCATCAATGTGTGTTCTGGTGGCATTGTTGGCATGGGTGAAGCACGCGAGGACCGTGCCGGAATGTTGAAAACACTCGCAAATCTGCCGCATCACCCTGAAAGCGTACCTATCAACATGCTGGTAGCGGTGCCCGGCACACCACTGGAAAACGTGGAAAAACTCGATCCGTTCGAGTTTGTTCGGACCATCGCTGTTGCCCGCATTATGATGCCGAAGTCCGAGGTGCGTTTGTCGGCAGGTCGCCAGAGTATGAGCGAGGAACTACAGGCGATGTGCTTTTTCGCCGGAGCGAGCTCAATCTTTTACGGTGAGCAATTGTTGACGACACCCAATCCTGAAAACAACAAGGATCTGGCGCTATTTCAAAAACTGGGCCTTTCAGCCGCCTGATTTATAGTAAAGGAGGCGGCAGGCACACGTCAGTTCCTGTCGCCTTCTTCTTTCCCTATTTTTTCGATTCAGATCTCGGCTGGCGCAAGCACCATCAATCCAAACATCATCAGGCAAATACCGAAACGCTGCTTCATCGCTGCTCCCTTTACATCGGATATGTTATCGGAAATTGCATACGAAGTGAATGGCGTCAAAAAAAGCCCGGCTAGCTGGCCGGGCTCCGTTGGTTGGTGTGGAATCTGGCCCTAGCGGCTGGTATCGACTTCTTCGACCTCCACAACACCTTTGCGTTTTTGTTTGGCGTTTTTCTCGTCCCGGTACCTTAACAACTCCACAACATGATTGGGCAGAGCTGTAATAACATCCAGACCAAGAGCGTCACGGGTATTACCTGGCCCTGTTGTGCCTGCCTGGCCCATATGACCATTGTAGAGGTCTGCTATGTTCCAGTCCTCTATTTCTGCAGATACCCGGTCAACCTGTTCCATTTTTCGCAAAAAAGCCGGCTTTGCATATTTGCGGACATGGTCCATCACGTCTCTTTCGAAGTCAGGGAACTGGGCTGCCATGCGTTTGTAATAAGATGAAATCCGAAGCTCTTTTTTCTTCCACACCTGGGTGCCGCGCACACTGTTGACAAAATCAACTGCGTTGTCGTTCAATTGTTCCATGACCGAGCGGCCGGTATAGGCTGTGTTACGGACGTTTGGTGTTCCTACTGCACCCATATAAAACCCGTAGATCACCCGAGGATCATTCCAGTTTTCGGCTACATGGTCCTGGATATCTTCTAGAGATATTATGGTGCCGTTCAGATCGAAGAGCTTTTGCCTGTAGAATGCATTCTCGTCTTCTTCATCGAAAAACGGGCCCAGTCTTGTGATGGGATATTCTTCGGCGACTTTTGCCAGGACGATCGCGTTGTGAAGGTTATACCAATAGGCAAGCTGTTCGTTTCTGCGTAGTTTTTCGATGGGAATTTGCGCTGGAATTGCCAACAGATCGTCGCGCATATCGGCCAGAAAATTTACCTGATCAGGTTCAAATCGGTCGAACATGACCCGATTGCCTTCAAGCCGTGATGGTAGCGGGTTGGCAAAACTAACACGTGACGCTGTTCCTCTGCGAGGGCGTTTAGCACGTTTATGGGTCGAGGGTCCCATGTCCAGAACAGACCCTTTTAAAACCATATTCAGGTCGCTGTAATCTAGTCTGTATTTGGAATTAGGATCAAATTCGGTGGGCAGTTCTGCTGCACTTGCAATTGGTGCCAGGGCCAAGCATAGACACACTACGCCTAGTTTTTTCAGCATGTTTCACTCCTGTTTCTCGCGTCGTTACGATCATTTTTATTGTTGGGGAACGCCAATTTTTCGGTCGTTTATTCGCTGTAGTAGGTTGCAATCATCCCGAAGGTAGATTGCAAAACCAAAGCCTTTTCAGCAAACAATGGGCGGTCAACCGGCTTCTAGCAGCGGTAAAACGCACTTCCCCCAGGCTTTTAAGCCTTCCTGTAATATGGGATTAAAATGCGCAATTTGCAATGGATGGCCGAATAGTCACAAAAAAACCCGGCATAAAAGCCGGGCTTTCAATTCGTTATTTGGGGGCTCGCTACTCGCGGTTGCCCAGGAACTGCAGCAGGAACATGAACAGGTTTACGAAATCCAGATACAGGTTCACAGCACCCATAATCGCACCTTTGGCAACGGCTTCGCCGCTTGCCATCATATAGTAGCTTTCCTTGATCCGCTGCGTATCATAGGCGGTCAGGCCGGCAAAAATCAGAACACCTGCGACCGAGATAATGAATTGCAGCATGCTGGAGCCAAGGAACATATTCACGATCATAGCGATGAAGAGGCCGATAACCCCCATGAACAGGAATGTGCCCAAGCCGGAAAGGCTCTTTTTGGTTGTATAGCCGTACAGGCTAAGGGCGCCAAAAGAAGCCGCTGTTATGAAGAACGTACGAGCGATGCTGGTGCCGGTATAGGCAGCAAATATCCATGCCATGGACACGCCCATGGTGGCTGCAAATGCCCAGAAAATCATCTGAAGTGTGCTCGATTTCATTTTGTGCACACCAAAACTCATCACCATGATGAAGGCCAATGGTGCCAGCGCCACTATCCAGTGCAGGCCACTGTTAAAGATAGCGCTTAGCAACGCTTCATTCGTGCCGACTAAAAGGGCGACAATACCGGTAAGCAATATGCCGGACGTCATATAGTTGTATACTTTTAGCATGTACGAGCGAAGGCCCTCGTCATACTCTGCGGTTTGCTCGGCGGGTCTTGCGCCGTATGCGGGTCTGTATCTTTCAGCCATTAACTACTCCCCATGGGAATTGATTAAACTCATTGCACTTAATATGGGCTTTCTGCGGACCAGTTTCAACAGGAACCGGTTCCCAGAGAGCGGTATTTCCCCGGAAGGTGCTCTTATTCAGTCCGGAGTACCGCATTCGGCTTGACCGATAGTGCTCTGAAACTTGAGCCAAGCCCGAACAATACAGTCACAAACAAGCTGGTTGCGACGGTCAAAATCATTGGCAATGGCAGGAACGTAAATTCAAGGTCCATTACCATTTCGACCACGATGAAGCCTGTCAGCGTACCCAGGCCAAGCGCAATAAATGCAGTGACAATACCAATCAGGGCATACTCCAGCAGATAAGCCCGCAGGATCTGGCTGCGCACCGCGCCAACGACCTTCAGGATAACGCTTTCATACACCCGTTGCTGGAACCCGGCGGCAATTGCACCAGCCAACACCAGAATACCCGCAATAATCGCAACCATCGCTGTCGCCTGCACAGCAGTACCAATCTGCTCCATCAGAGTGTTGACGGAAGACAGCACCTCTTTCATGCGGACTGCGGTAATGTTGGGGAATTTTCCGGTGATGGTGGAGTGCGCCACCTGTTCGGCTGCATCGCTGGCTTTCATCGTTGCCATAAAGGTGTGCGGCGCCTGTGACAGCGTGTAAGGGTCGAACAAAATCACAAAATTGAAGCCAAAGGTGCCCCAGTTTATCGATCGCAATGACCGAACGGTTGCCGTGAGGTTCCGGCCCAGCACATTGACGGTGATGGTGTCGCCGATAGCAAGACCAAGACCGTCTGCTACCTCTTTGCCAAGACTGACTTCCGGTTCGCCAGCATAATCTGCTGGCCACCAGTCGCCTTCTTCAAGGCTGCTGCCTTTGTTCAATTCGTCCATATAGGACAGGCCGCGGTCACCGCGCAGCACCCAGCGAACGTCCTGGGACACCTCAACGTCGCTTGCTGGCGTCCCGTTCAGGTGGGTCACGCGACCACGCAGGTTCGGGATTGTGACAATGTCTTCCACGCCATCAATGGCAAGTGCGGTGCTTTGGAAGTCTTCAACCTGATAGGGTTGAATATCCAGCATGAAAAACGCCGGTGCTTCACTGGGCACCTGATCGTTCAGCTGCTTGCCCATGTTGCCTTCAATCAGGGCAAGGCTTGCAAATAGTGTGAGTCCCAACCCAAGGGATATCACAACAGCGCCGGTTGCGGCACCAGGCCGGTGCAGGTTGGCAACTGCCATACGCACCAGTGCGTTCTTAGGGCGAGGGGCTTTTGCGGCCACTTTCTCGATTACCCAGCTTGTCAGACGAAGCAGCACAAGTGCGGCACCGGCGCCAGCCATAAAGCCTGCGGCCAATATGCGATTTTCAGACATGCCAACCGCCAGCAGAACCACCATTGTCGCCGCCCCGAAAATCGTTGCTGTATAGATTAGCCGCGGCCAGCGGCCTTCAGGGGCAACAATCGCCCGAAACAGGCGTACGGCAGGCAGGTCCCGCGCTTTGCCAAGCGGCCAGACCGCGAAAGCGATTGTGATCATCAGGCCGTAAACTGCGGCCAGCAATAATGCGACGGGATAGACACCACCGTCAGGTTTGACCGGTAAAGTGTCTGGCAGGAACTGGGCAAGCGTGCCCGGTAAAAACGCACCTGCAAAAAGCCCGACAAGAATTGCTATGGTACCGATAAGCAGTATCTGGATAAAATAAGTCTGGAAAACCGTAGAGCCATCTGCACCCAGGATTTTCAACGTGGCAATCGTTTTGGTCTTGCGATCCATGTAGCCGCGTACCGCATTGCCAACGCCAACGCCGCCAACCACAAGGGCCGAAATGCCAACCAGCGTCAGGAACATGCCCATTTGTTCAATGAAGCGCCTTAGACCCGGAGCACTGGTTCCGCGATCACGTACGCGCCAGTTCTCATCCGGGAAGGTTTCGTTCATTTGCTCGCGTATCGCGGCAACGTCCGTGCCTGCAGGCAAGCGAATTTTGTAATAGAAGTTCACAAGACTGCCGGTTGTCACCAGCCCGGTTTGAGCGAGGGCATCACGCCCGATCATAACCGTGGGGCCAAGCTGAAACCCGAGATTTGCCTTGTCGGGTTCTCTTTGGATAAAAGCCCGCACGTCTGCCTTGATGCGCCCAAACACCAGCGTATCGCCAACCTGCACATCCATTTTGTCCGCTAGAAGCGGATCAATGGCCACCCCCCAAACGTCATTTACCTGCGAAAATAAAGCGTCATTGTCGAGGGTCGGTGTGGTCTCAAATGCGCCGTATAGAGGATACTGATTATCAACTGCGCGGAGTTCAACAAGGGTTGAAGAGGGGGCGCCGTCGACGCGAGCCATTGTTCTAAGGCGCGCCGACGAAGACATATCACCAGTTTCATTGAACCAGTTTATCGACTCCGGCGTTGCCTCTCGCTGGTAGATATTGACTTCGATGTCACCGCCCAGAATAGACTGCCCTTCGCGCTCCAGGCCTTCCTGGATAGCACGGGTGAGGGAACCGATGGCGGCGATCGCAGTCACACCCAGTATCAGGCATGCCATGAAAACCTTGAAGCCATTAAGGCCTGCCCGAAGTTCGCGCAGTGCCAGTTTTATCGCAATTGGCGTATTTGCGTGACGGGTGATCATGATTGTTTCGCTTTGGGCATCATGTCCTGACCAATGCGGACCGACTGTGTGTCGCCTGTGTCGTCAACAATTCTGCCGTCCGCCATGGATATAACCCGGTCACATTTGTCTGCCAGTGCCGGGTCATGTGTGACCAGAATAAGTGTTGAACGCCGACTTCTCGAAAGGTCGAAGATCAGATCGATAACGTCGCGTCCCGTTTTCCCGTCGAGGTTTCCTGTTGGCTCGTCGCCAAAAAGAATAGCGGGTTCAGGTGCAATCGCACGGGCCAGAGCCACCCGTTGCTGCTCGCCTCCGGAAAGCTGGGCCGGGTAGTGATCCATCCTGTGTGCCAGGCCAACAGCCTCAAGTTCCCGGGAAGCGCGGTCGAACGCGTCGTTCACACCCGCCAGTTCAAGAGGGACTGCAACGTTTTCCAGTGCTGTCATGGTCGGGATAAGGTGAAAGGCCTGCATCACGATGCCCACCCGGCTTAGCCGGTGGCGTGCAAGCGTGTCTTCGTCGGCACCCTCAAATTCCAATCCGTCAACCAGCACACTGCCGGTTGTCGCCTGTTCAAGGCCTGTCATTAGGCTCATCAAGGATGATTTGCCAGAACCCGACGGCCCGACGATGCCGACAGTCTCGCCATTTTCGATGCCAAAATTGATTTCTTTCAGGATGTTAACCGGCCCTGCACCGGACTCGAGTGTTAATGACACATTCGTGAGTTCAATAACTGCTTGTGGCTTTGTCATTGTAATTTTTTTCCTCGCCGCCAAATATTGACATTATTATTGTTAATTACGTCCATAGCTAGGTATTCGGATCATGAACGTCAATCGTCTCACCAAAATATTACCTAAGCAGCTTTTCGCTGCATTTGTGCTGGTTTTTGCGTCGGGCAGCGGTTTTTTTGCGGTCAATGGGCAGGATTCTGCCAATAAAACCAGCGAAGAGATCGCAGTTTTGGCCTTTGGGGACAGCCTCACGGCCGGATACGGTCTGCCCGCTGGCGAAGGGTTTGTTGACCAACTACAGGTCTGGCTCGAGGGTGAACTGGGGCAACCTGTTGAAGTTTTCAATGGCGGTGTCTCCGGCGACACTTCGATGGGCGGCCGTTCACGGCTTGACTGGGCTTTGTCGCCAATCAAGTCGGGTAGGCCTGATCTGGTGATTCTGGAGCTTGGTGCCAATGACGCATTGCGAGGTGTGTCGCCAGAGGTTACCCGCGAAAATATGGATGCCATGCTAAAAACGCTATCTGATCGTGGCATACCCACTTTGGTTGCCGGAATGCTTGCTTCGCCAAGCTGGGGGCCGGACTATGAAGCAACATTCAACCGTATTTATCCGGAACTTTCCGCCAAATATGACATGCCGCTTTACCCCTTCTTTCTGGACGGCGTTGCGACGATTGCCGAGCTGAACCAATCAGATGGCTTGCACCCCACGAAAGAAGGTGTTGCGATCATCGTCGAGAAAATTGGCCCTTACGTGAAGGAAGCTCTTTCCCGCTGATTCGTTTCGCGCTAGAATCATCATTATCGTCAATACGGGAGGTGCAAATGGCTCGTCTTTTTGTCGGCTTGGATATCCAGGACCCATTGATTGATGAGCTTTATGAAGCCCGAGGCGGCGTTGAAGGCGCGCACTGGCAACGTGATAATCAGTTGCACCTCACTTTGGCTTACATCGGCGAAACCCCAAGAAAAGCAAAGCGGGAAATCGAGGATACATTGGCACAAATTCGTTTTGAGCCATTTGAATTTTCGCTGTCGGGTGTGGGTATGTTTGGCAAGCCAAAGCAGCCCAAAGCACTTTGGGCAGGCGTAGCTGACAAAAAGCCTTTGCTTCATTTGCACGAAAAAATTGCCTCTGCGCTTGATCGCATTGATGTTGAGATTGATCGCAGGAAGTTCAAACCTCATGTCACACTCGCGCGTTTCAGGCGCGGTGCGCAGGCCAGGGTTGGGGATTGGCTAACCTGCAACGAAAGGCTGAGCACACAGTCGACCGTGGTTGATAGCTTTGTGCTGTTTTCCAGCGAACGTACCTCCGAGGGGTCATTTTATCGCCACGAGGCAGAGTTTCATGCATTTGGACATGATGTACTGGGTGAAGACACAGCCGATGATCTGGCTCGTCATGACTGGCCGGCAGTGCAGGCAGGCTAAGCCATTGTTGAACTGACGGCTTTTTCCTATTTTGTCGTGGCCATTCCAGTTTGGGCGATTACACGCCCACCATTCATCGAACGCGCCATATCCAGAACCGCATTCATAATGATGTCCTGTTGGCGCCATTGCAGAAAATGGTTCATGCCTTCAATTCTGACCACCTCAAGCTTGCCCGTGCCCGTCATGGTTCGCTGCATGAAGGGAACATTTTCGTATGGTACGAGCTTGTCTTCGGTCCCGTGAACAATTGTTACCGGCTGGGTGATCGAGGCCAGTTTTGGTTCCAGCAGGCGAAGCTCATCTTCAAGTGCGATCAATTCCCTGTTCGAGTGGCGCATGACGGCAGGCAGAAGCCAGCTGATTGGCGGAATATTGCCGACATACTGGATAAATAACACGTCTTCCAGCTCCGGGTCGAGCGCGCCCGCGAGCACAAGAATGCCTGCCACTTTTTCAGGATAATTCACTGCCGCCGCCGCAACAATTGGTCCGCCGAGCGAATGGCCCGCAAGTATGGTTTTTTTACCGTCTCGCGTGACCAGCAGCGGGGCAAGGGCTGCTGCCTGGTCATCAAGCGCAACCAGTTGTTTTTTAGGTTTGGTGAAACCGAATCCGGGCCGGTCGATTGCGACGAATTCGAAACCCGCCGGTACATTTTTCAGCATGTTGTACCAGTTGCCACCTGCGTCACCGGGCGTGCCATGCACGAAAACCACGCGCTGGCCGTTCGGGTCACCTGCACGCAGATAGCTAAGCTCTATGCCTTCACCGACATTGGCAAACACAGTTTCACGCACGACGAATTCGTCACTGACGAATTCGGATTCGAAGTCCATGAATATTCCCGCGCAGCCGACAAGCGCGAGCGGCAAAATAACAAGGGTTGCCCAAAACTTAAAAGACTTCAGGATTTTTTTCAGTCGCGGCACTGGCATGCTCTTCAATGGTTTGATTGAATCGATATGGGCTCAGTTTAGTGGATTGTCTGCAAATTTCAGTTCACATTCGGTTGAAAGCGTATCGGTGCCTCAGAAGCCGAGTGTCTCAAGGCGTTCAGCCACCTGACCAACATAACCGCCACCAAACAGTCTGACATGCACAAGCAGTGGCCAAAGCTGATAAATGGTTTTTCGGTGCTCCTCGAACGCAGGATCAATTGGCAAGTGTTCACCATAGGCCTCAAAAAAACCGGGTGCGAGCCCTCCCATCAAATCGATGAAAGCCAGATCCATTTCAGCGTGTCCGTATGAAATGGCAGGGTCAATAAAGCCGGCAGCTTTATTTCCATCTATCAGCATGTTACCGGCCCATAGGTCGCCGTGTAAAAGGCTGGAAGGTGGCGTTTCCGGGAGAAAGTCATGCATCTTCTCCGCGAGGTTCTCGATACGCTGCATAACGGGCGAAGGCAGCTTTCCTGTCCGCGCCGCCGACGAAGCCATAGCGATTAACCGGTTTTCTGCGAAGAACTGACACCAGTTCCGGGATGGCTTGTTCTGTTGAGACAAGGGGCCGATGTAGGTATCTTTGTCAAAACCGAAGTAAGGACGGCCGCCTTTGGGCTTTACGGCGTGAAGAGCGGCAATGTGGGCTGCCACGTCCCTTGTCGCCAATTCAGGATCGCCGATACCTGCATGCGGGATATAGCTCAGTACAAGAAGGCCTTTTGTCTGAAACAGCACGTCGGGAACCGGCAGGGTTGATTTCGCCTTCAGATGCTTAAGCATCATTTTTTCAGTTGCTGTTGTATCAGGTTGATCCATGCGGGGGCGTTTGGCCACTACTTCCTGATTATTTTCCAGCGTCAGCAATGATACATCAGCGATATCGCCGCCTTGCAAGGGGCGAGACCGTGCAATCTTTGATCCGAGTGCGCTTTCGAGCTTTTGGCTGATTGACCCTGCCATGGTTCTAAAAGTGCTTTTCTTTGATCTGCGATAGCAAGCCTTCTGCGGCCTCTTTGGCTGCTCTGAAGCAAACAGAAAACTGATCAGACGGGCCGTAGTAAGGGTCGGGCATTTCGTCAATTTGCAATTGGGGCGCAAAGGACAGGAATAACTGGAGTCTGTCTTTAAATTGATCAGGGGATCGCGCCATCAGGTCCTGAAGATTTTCCCGATCCATCACCATGATGTAGTTGTATGTGGTGAAATCACTGTCGGTCACTATGCGGGACCGTTGCCCCGAGATATCAACTCCATGTTTTCTGGCGGCATCTATTGCACGGTCGTCCGGGGCAGACCCGGCATGATACCCGATGGTGCCGGCGCTATCGATCCTGATCCTGTCAATCAGGCCGGCCTCGCTTGCTGCGGCGCGAAATGCTCCTTCAGCCATCGGAGAACGACAGATGTTCCCCATGCAAACAAAAAGAACCGATGTCAAAGTCATCTCCCGCTTGTGATGCGTCCACAAACCGTTACCCTAGCGCCGATTGTGTTTAAAGGAAATCCGGCAATAGGGAAAAAGAGTGGCTCGGTACAGGAACATTGTTGTTTTGACAGGAGCCGGTATTTCTGCCGAGTCTGGTGTTGCAACCTTCCGTGACGCTGGTGGTTTGTGGGAACAGCATCGCATTGAGGATGTTGCAACCCCTGACGCCTTTCAGCGTGATCCTGATTTGGTCCAGGGCTTTTACAACCAGCGCAGAGCGCAGCTGTTTACCGTTGATCCAAATCCGGCACATATTGCGCTTGGCAAACTGGAACAATTGCTTGATGGCACCGTCACGGTTGTGACCCAAAATGTCGACAATCTGCATGAGCGTGGCGGCAGCAAAAACATCATTCACATGCACGGTGAACTCTCAAAAGTTCGGTGCCGGCATTGTTCGATAGTTGTGGAGTGGCTTGAAGACTGTACCCAGGAAACGCGTTGCCCAAACTGCTCCGATGCGCCGGCACTCAGGCCCCATATTGTCTGGTTTGGTGAAATGCCCTTCGATATGGAGCGCATCGAAAGTCTTTTGTATGCCTGCGATTTGTTTGTTTCGGTTGGAACCAGTGGCAACGTGTATCCGGCTGCCGGGTTTGTTTCTGCGGTCCGGTCAACAGGTGTTGCGCATACGATCGAAATCAACCTTGAACCCAGCGAAGGTGCCAGCTATTTTGCCGAAACTCGCCATGGCAAAGCTGGCGATTTGGTCCCTGCACTTGTAGATGAATTATTGGAATAAGGAACGAGCGATGAGCGAACGCCCCACTGAAATGAGCGAAAGTACGCGTACAACTGCGCTGGCAGGTCTCGACGGCTGGTCTTATTCAGCAGGTGAGAAGGCGATCAATAAAACGTTCAAGTTTGAAGACTTTGGCGAAGCCTGGGCCTTCATGAACAGGGCTGCCCTTCTGGCGGAAAAAATGGACCATCACCCTGAATGGTTCAATGTCTATAATCGTGTTGAAGTGAAGATGACGACACATGATGCTGACGGCGTAACAGAACTGGACATCCAAATGGCGACAGCCATGAACAGATTTGCTGCCTAGTTGAATATGGCATCCTCTGTTGGCGTTTTGACAGCAAAGGTGCTTGACGGATCGAACTCCTGTGGATCGCCAATCTGTTGTATCCGTTTGAAGTTTGTGATGATCATGATTTTGTCGATATTGTTGTGGTCTGTTGCCAACGGCAAATAAAGGCTGCTGGCGCGTTTGAAATCAGCTTTTGGGCCGACATAAGGAATTTCGGTGTACAGGGGTTCCCCGTTGGTGCGCACGCTGTCGAGTATTTTCCATATCCGGCTTTGAGGGCCTTTCCCTTTAAGTTCCAGGAAGCTTTTGCCGGTATAATCGGCATACAAAAAATCTCTGATACGCGTACCAAGCAGGCGGTAGCGGAAGTCCAGCGGGTCTTTCTCTATGTCAAGAATAGTGACAAACGCCATGCGATGTCGCAGGTCAGCAACCTTCATGTCAGACCTTGAAGGGTAGAGACCGCCTGTGTCGGGACAGGCTTTTAGCCAATAACGCAGGACTTCGTCCTGAATATCGCCCATTTTCAATGGTATTCTCCGACCCAACCCCTGTCGGTACTATTGCGCTGAAAGGCGTGTGGGTCAAACAATAACCGGTTATCATCGGGCTCCAATGATATCAGCCCCTGAGCCAGTCCTTAAGAAGATCGTGCGCGATTGCCAGAGGGGGCGGGACAAAAAAATCGGGAGTTTCTCCGCGGATCGCTGCCGCGGCCTCGTCCTTTGTTACCCAGCGAGCATCATCAATTTCAGTTTCATCAAGTGTGAGCTTTTTGCCCTCAACGACGGCTGTGCACCCTATCATGAGGCTTGAGGGCCAGGGCCAGGGCTGGTTGGCAACAATAGAAACAGACGTTGTCTTTACGCCGGCTTCTTCCATCAACTCGCGGGCAACGGCCTCTTCGATTGTTTCGCCTGGTTCCATAAACCCTGCTAGTGCCGAGTAGAATCCCGGTGGTAGATGTGGCCCGCGGCCCAGCAGTGCTTCGTCTTCGTGCAAAGCAAGCATGATCACGACCGGGTCCGTACGCGGGAAATGGTTGGCACCGCAGCTGGGACACTGGCGTTCATAGCCAGCTCTCACAAGGTTTGACTGAACGCCGCATTTGGCACAAAACTTGTGGCTTTCATGCCAGCTCAGCATCGATTTTGCCTGTGCAACAATGCCCAGATCCGGATGAGCTGACCCCATTTTCATCGCGATTGCGCGGGCGTCGCGCAGTTTTGCGTCAGGGAATAGTCCATCAAAGTCGTTTGCGTCGCCCAGCAGGGATGCGGCATAACGAGGCGCGCCGTCCTCCAGCCCGAGAAAGATAGTCGTATCAATTGGCAGGTAGGCACACTGCCTTTGCTTCACCCAGTAAATGCCGCCGACAGGGTCGCTCATGATATTGCCGTCATGCAGCAACATCAGCCGTGTTTCAGCTGATTGCTGCAGTTCTGTCATGGTAGCCGGGTCTTTACGCAGGTGGTCTGCCCTGTCGAGCGGGTTGCCCGAGAAAAAAGTCTGAATATCTTGAAGTTGCATATTGCTGTCCCCGGACCCCGATGGAATTATACTTAGTCCGTGCGAATCCGCTTGCAAGTGCTTTTCAAAATAGCCATATAAGCGGCGGGAGAGTCGGCGGACATGCCGCTCGCCAATCCGGTCAGGTCCGAAAGGAAGCAGCCGTAACGAGTTGAGCCTGGGTCGTTTGGCTTTCCCACCTTCCTTAAAAGTTTCATCATATGCACTAATTCGGTGAAGAGTTTTTGGTGTTTGCCTTTGTGAAGATGCTTTAACGCTCTTTGTATTCCTGCTAGTCATGATACCCCAAGTTATCGGAGTGTACTGATTATGAGCGACACCGCGCCGCAAGAAAATTACCGGGTTCTCGCCCGGAAATATCGCCCTGCCGATTTTGAAAGTCTGATTGGACAGGAAGCGATGGTGCGTACGCTGTCTAATGCGATCGATACCGGAAGGTTGGCGCATGCCTTCATCCTGACTGGTGTCCGGGGAGTGGGGAAAACAACCACCGCCCGTATTATCGCCAAAGCATTGAACTGTACCAACTCTGGCGGACCGACGATTGCGCCTTGCGGCACCTGCGACAACTGCATATCAATCAGCGAAAGTCGTCATGTCGATATTTTGGAGATGGATGCCGCGTCTCGCACGGGCGTTGATGACATCAGGGAAATTATCGAAAGTGTTCGATACGCGCCGGTATCTGCGCGCTTCAAGATTTATATCATCGATGAAGTGCACATGCTGTCGAAATCCGCATTCAATGCGCTGCTCAAAACGCTTGAGGAGCCGCCGGAACATGTGAAGTTTATTTTTGCGACGACCGAGATTCGCAAGCTGCCCGTTACTGTTCTTTCTCGTTGCCAGCGATTTGACCTGAAGCGCGTTGAGGCCGACGTGCTGGTCGCTCATCTTGCCAAACTTGTTGCGGCTGAAGACTGCAAGGCTGAAGAGGGTGCTCTCGCGCTGATCGCCCGCGCGGCCGAAGGGTCTGTCAGGGATAGTTTGTCCCTGCTTGATCAGGCGATTGCCCACGGCGCAGGCGAAGTAACTGAAGCGCAGGTGCGTGATATGCTCGGCCTTGCAGATCGTGCACAGGTTCTGGACCTGTTTGAGCAGATCATGAAAGGTGAAATCGGTGATGCGCTCAAGACGCTAAGGTCACAGTATGACAGCGGCGCGGACCCCGTCGTGGTGATCAACGATCTTCTTGAGGTTTCGCATTGGCTTACACGGCTGAAAGTGACGCCTGATACCGGAGTTGATACTCTCGTTTCCGAAGCTGAAAAAGAGCTGGGCGGCAAGATGGCTGCGTCTCTTGGCATGCCGCACCTGACCCGCGCCTGGCAAATGCTGATGAAGGGTTTGGGTGAAGTGCGTATGGCGCCGAGCCCTATTGCTGCCGCGGAAATGGTTTTGATCCGCATGGCCTATGCGTCTGGTCTTCCCAGTCCTGCTGATCTGGTCAAGAAACTACAGAATGCGCCAACCAGCGCGCCTGGCAGTATGCCAGCGGCTGCGCCGGCATCCGGAGCGTCAGTAGGTGGGCCGTCGGCCTCTGCGCCGCAACCCCAACAGATGCAGGCACCAGCGCAGCGTTCGGCTGATGTGGTTGCCCTGAGGGCGGATACAACCGGTGATCACCCGAAGCACCCGATGCCTGTCAGTTTTGAAAAGATGGTTGCGCTGTTTCAGGCGGAAAAAGAGGGAATTCTGGCGACAGTGCTGACCGACCATGTGCGTCTGGTTGACTATAAACCCGGCAGTTTCACCATCACCACTACCGGTCGCACACCAAACGATTTTGTCATGCGCAGCAAACAGTGCCTGAAAGCCTGGACCGGCACTGACTGGGCAATCAGCATCAACAATGATGCCGTCGAGGCGACTAGCACACTGAAAGAACAGCATGACGCCCGCGACCAGAAACGCCGGGAGGAAACACTGGAGGACCCGGCGGTGAAGGCGCTGCTGGAAGTCTTCCCGGAAGCCAGGCTACTGGCAGTCAGGGACAGGCGTTCGCTTGATGAGCAGATTGAAGAAGCTGCTGCGGCTGAAGACGGCCTTACCTATGATGACGGCGAAGACGACAAGAGCGAATTCGATTTTTAAGAGTTTGGAGCACAAATCATGAAAAACCTCACGGAAATGCTGAAAAAAGCTCAGGAAATGCAGTCCAAAATGGGGGATATGCAAGCCGGCCTTGAAGATTTGACTGTTGAAGGAACGGCAGGTGCGGGCATGGTGAAGGTAACCTTGAACGGTAAAGGTGACATGAAGGCGATTTCGCTCGATGACAGCCTGTTCACGTCGGAAGACCGGGAAGTGCTGGAGGACCTGATCCTTGCTGCCCATAACCAGGCCAGGGCGCGGGTTGCGGATGCTGCTGCCGAACAGATGAAAAACCTGGCGGGCGGTCTTGAACTGCCGCCCGGTTTCAAAATGCCGTTTTAGGGCGCAGATTGTCTGGCTGTTTTGTCTATATGCTCGCCAGCCTGACGGGGGCCAGGGCCCAAACCTATGTTGGCTGGACCAATGATCTGGACAAGCGGTTGGCGGCGCATAACGCTGGCACCGGCGCGAAATCCACGCGTGGGCGGCAGTGGGCCATTCTCTACACCGAAGAGTTTAAAAACCGGTCTGATGCCATGAGCCGGGAATGGCACTTGAAACGGGATCGGAAATTCCGCAAAAAGCTTCTGCAAGAATATTTGGCAAAGGAAACCTGATGCCGCGCTCTCATGGTGCCGACATTGACAAATTGATCCAGCTTCTGGCGAAACTGCCTGGTCTCGGGCCACGGTCCGCCCGGCGGTCTGCGTTACAGATGCTGAAGAAAAAAGACAGCGTTATGGTGCCGCTGGCTACCGCGCTGCGAGATGTGGCAGATAAAGTGCAGATCTGTCACACATGCGGTAACGTGGATACCCACAACCCCTGTCATGTATGCGAAGACCCGCGCCGGGACCAAACCGTGATTTGCGTGGTTGAAGAGGTAGCTGACCTTTGGGCGCTCGATCGCTCTGAAACGTTCAAAGGCCGTTATCATGTGCTGGGGGGTACGTTGTCGGCCCTTGACGGAGTCGGGCCGGATGATCTCAACATCACTGCCCTGATCAACCGCGCGGCGTCAGAAGATGTTGTTGAAATCATTCTCGCGCTTAACGCCACGGTGGACGGACAAACCACCAGCCATTATCTGGCAGAACGTTTGTCTGATACGGGCGTGAAGGTCACCGCCCTTGCTCACGGCGTGCCTGTTGGCGGCGAACTGGACTATCTGGATGATGGTACGCTGGCGGCGGCGCTCAGGGCAAGGGGCACTGTCTCATGAGCGACAAGGTTATTCACAAGGGCGGTTGCCACTGTGGCACAGTCAGGTTCGAGATTGATGCGTCAGCAGTGCTTGATGCCAAGCGTTGCAACTGCAGCATTTGCCATATGACCGGTTTTGTTCATGTTTTTGCCACCAAGGCGGAATTCCGCATCACGGCAGGCCGGGAAAATCTCACTGATTACCGCTTCAATACAGGTACGGCGCAACACCTGTTTTGTAAAACCTGTGGTGTTAAGTCTTTTTATGTGCCCAGAAGTCACCCGGACGGCTGGTCGGTCAACCTGAATTGTATCAACCCGGCAACGATTGCATCTGTCACCATAGGCGATTTTGACGGCGCGAACTGGGAATCGTCGATCGATACGCTTCGGTAGCCAATAAAAAAAGGTGGCGGCCATAGCTGCGTGAGCATCGGGGGGATTATGGCCGCCACCCGCGTTGGATTTTCGCTCAACATGCTGATCGCGAGATGCAGGGGTGCATATCTTGCGAACGCATTGGTCAATCGGGCCGCCCGTCTGACCTGCTCAAGTATCACCGGTAGATACTCAGTCATCTACCGTACTGGTTCTCTTGCCTTTGCAGCTTCAAGGACCATTGGGAATTGCCAGTAAGCTGCTTTTTCGGCTTCGATCGCCAATCAAACTTTCTGCAGATGCACAAAGGCTCGCCCCAGTGCCTTGCATGTTGTTGAATCAACCAACGAACTGACTATATCAAATGCACGTAAAAGATGAAACTAAAACTATAAAGTTGTTATTTGGTAACCTCAGGGTGCGCAGACAACAGCGCAAGCGTTGGTCAAAATATAGTATTTCGGCTAAAATAGGTGCATCTATTTTTCACTAGCCTTGATCAGCTTTGATACCTCACGCCAGTCAATCAGCTTGAAGTTTTGTGCGGATCCCTCAGGAAGATTAGCGCCATCCTGAACCACAAGAAGTCCCATGGGGTATTCAGGGCCAAGCGCTGCAGATGTTACCTCAAGTCCGTCAGTTTCCTGCGTGCCGTCAATATGTGCTTCGCCCTGTGCGTCGTTACCGACGACAGCAAACCGCACTATAAAATCGTTGGCACCATCACGCGAATACAGCACGTAACTATTGTTACCCTGTGAAGATGCAACGAGATAACCGCCACCGTTTTCACCGTGAAATAGCGTCAGACCTTCAACATCAGCCCTGAGACCGGTTGTGCTGCCAACTTCGTCGATCAAAACAGGTTCCTTGAACTGGTTTCCCTGTAAAGCCGTTCGCCAGATACCTTTGTTTTCTTCGCCGACATATAAAATCTGGGTTTCATCATCGAAAACGCAGCCTTCGAGTTGGGACGCAAATTTGTAGCGACCGGTTTCGAGCGCTGTTGTCGGGCTTTCAACCTGGTAAGCGATGATTGCTCCGGTTTTATGGGTGGCAAAAACTGTATAGGCACCTTGGACAAGGCCGGTACAAATACCGTAAGGCTCGGGCGCAAGTGACGCAAACCGTCCGATTTCAGCAGAAGCGCCGGCACCAATGGAAAACAGGGTAATACTATCGTCGCTGCGGTTGGTTGCGGCCGCCAGGTCGCCGGCGAAGCCGGAAACTGCAACATTTTGCCGAAGGTCAACATTGTTTAGTCGCCCGGATGGCAGAAAGGCCTGCAAGGAACCATCAAGTCGGTAGATGTTTAAACCGGATTTTTTATCGGTACCAAGTATCAGGCTTTTTTCCGGGTTGGTCGGGTGCAGCCAAATCGCCGGGTCGTCTGCGGCATCGTCAAGTGATGCCACAGGGACGGTTTCTGCTGCGGCAGTTATCCCGTCAACAGGGCCGCCATCATCGGTGCAGGCAGTCAGCAGGCTGAAGCCTGCGATGAGGCCAAGCAGGTTTGGTTTTACGATTGTCATCAGTTTTCCCCGACGCCCTAGTAGCGATACTGTAGGCCGAACTTTGCGCTCCAGCCATAGGTTTCGTATTGAGAATTCAGTGAACCAAAGCCTGCTGGTCGAATGGACGCGACAAAGGCCCGGTTGTTAATGTTTTTAACTTCGGTGAAGACACGTAGCTGGTCGGACACACTGTATTTGATGGATGCATCCCATTGCAGGTGGTCTTCGACAATCCTGTCCAGCCCATCCCCGCCAGCGTTGATATCATCAACAAATTCGTCACGATATGTAGCAGCCAGCCGTATATCGAACCGGCCTTTTTCATATCCGAGCGTTCCGGTAACAACATTGTCTGATTGTCCGGGCACGGAAACTTCCCTGCCGTCTCCAAGTGTCGCTTCGCTGGTGACGTAGGTGTAATTCAGACCAAGGATGAAGCCATCCAGAGCACCGGGCAGGAAGTCCAGCGGTTGCTGGAGGTTAAACTCGACGCCGAACAGTTCAGCTTTATCAAGGTTTACGAAGGTAAGCGCTTCGCCGTATGTGATACCGTTTACTGTAATGTCTTCGAACTGCTGACGGGCGATAAAGTCGCTGATGCGTTTGTAGAACATGCCAAGAGAAACAACAGCACGCTTCTTGGGATACCACTCAAGGCTGGCGTCGAAGTTATCGGCGCGCTGGCGGCGCAGGTTAGGGTTGCCAAACTCGCCTTCAACTTCGTCGTCTTCGTCCTGAGCCACCAAAGTACGCGGTGCGGCCGCTTCAATGTTGGGCCGCGCGATGGAACGATAGTAGCCAGCACGAGCGACAACATTTTCCGAAAGATCGGAACGAAGATTGATGCTTGGCAGCCAATCTGTGTAGCTCCGGTCAACACTCACATCGCCGGAAAACACCCGTGTGCCTTCTATCACTGTTTCTGTACCGTCAAATTCTGCTTCAATGTCTTCCGCCAGAAGTACGCCGGTTGAAACGGCTGGTGGAATGAATGGTGCCAGATTACCGGTTTGGTCACCCGCGACGGTTTCTTCGAAAGACTGTTCCAGCACCGTAAAGCCACTTGCGTTGTATTCGGTGTGTTCAACCCGCACACCAAATACCAGGCTGGTGTTTTCGCCGAAATTGCGCTGAGCCATTACGTAACCCGCATAAACGTCTTCACTGGCAACATAGTTGGCACCGTTCGATTCGAGTGCTGTATCAATGGCGTTGAGCTCAAAACTGCTACGATTGGCGACAAAAAAGTCACGTAACTCGTTGGCGTCGGGCACAGTGCCGATGCGGTCGAGATCATAGTCAATTGTGTTGGCAAACCGGGTTAGCAGCAGGTCGTCGCCGTCAAAACTGTCAAACACCTGCAGGTTCAGGTCAAACGACTTTTCGCGCAGGCGAACTTTTGCACCGGTTTTGATGTATCCGGGTGCGCCCAGGAAATCCAGGTCATAGCGAAAATTGCCGGCAAATGCCCACTCATCGTCTTTCG
The DNA here is from genome assembly GCA_947503625.1 of uncultured Kordiimonas sp. Taxonomy (GTDB): domain Bacteria; phylum Pseudomonadota; class Alphaproteobacteria; order Sphingomonadales; family Kordiimonadaceae; genus Kordiimonas. Next base: position 1,035,854 of record CANNEK010000002.1, read on the forward strand.
AAATTCCGTTGGTCAGTTCAAGGCCGTCGAATTCATAATTGTCACTATCGAAATATGCGGCTTCGGCGGCAGCATCCGGAAAGGCCAGCAGAGGTCTCAGAGTGTCCGAAACATCGACAGCAAACTGACCGGAATCAAACGTGCCTCTGAAACCGGCATCAATCCGGTCGGGCTCGCTTTCTTCAGCGTATGCGTATGAAACCGACCAGTCGGCTCGAACGGCACCTTTTTCATATTTGCCGCCGCCAACGATGGAGAAGATCGTTTGTTCTTCAAGACGGTCTTTGATGTCTCTGTCGACTTCATATTCGTCGTCTTCCGTTGCTGTGAAAACGGCTGTCGTAGCAGAACTGGCGTCTCCGTCGAAATCCGGATCACCAAACTTGTTCTCCACGCGTGAACGAAACTCCTGATCGCTGAAATCTGAATAGAGTCCGTGCAGGTAAAGCATGGTGCTTTCCGTTGCCTGGAAATCAAGGTTCAGTGAGCCAGACAGGCGTTCGCGGCGAATCTGATAGTCTCTCAGTTCCAGTTCTTCAGGGTATGGAACGCTTTCGTCCAGAACCCAGTCCGGACCGTCAACCTCAACGTTTTCCGATCCAAAATCGCGGCGCTGCCACGCGAGAGAGGCGGCGACACCAAGCCGGTCTTCGGCAAACCTGTTGGCGTAAACACCTGACAGGCGTGCGCCGTACTCGTCAACCTGGTCGGTATATATGCCGGCGGCCTTGAATTTCAGATACATGTCGTCCTGATCAAGCCCCGACAGGGTTTGGATTTCCACGTTCCCGCCGATTGTATCGCCGTCAAGGTCAGGTGTTAGAGACTTTGTGATGACGATGGCCGAGAGAATATCGCTGTCGATTACATCAAGAGGAACCTGACGGGCGTCGGCTTCCGGGGATGTAAGCCGCACACCGTTAATGGTCGTGCTGACGAAGTTCGGGTTGGCGCCGCGAATGGAGATGAAGCGGCCTTCGCCCTGATCGTTCAATACATTCACACCGACGGCGCGCCGTGCGGCTTCTGCTACATTTTCGTCCGGCAGCTGCCCGATTGCGTCTGCCGAGATAACAGCAATCAGCTTGTCGGAAGCTCGCTGTTTGCTCAGGGCAGAGTTTAAGGCACCGCGTTGACCAACAACCAGTACATTTTCAATCACTTCGACGTCTTCACCCAGCGCAATATTGGGCCGCGCGACCGAGTCTTCCCCGGTCAGCGTTAGTGTAATGGTCTCTGTTTCCGCGCCGATATAGCTGATCTGAACCGTGTAGGTGCCGGGTGCAAGCCCTGCAACACGAAACACGCCGCCCCGCTCGGCGGTTACAGTCTGGCCGGTTTCTTCAATGCGAATGGTTGCGCCGTCAAGGCCGATCGTACCGGATGCGTCCGTAACACGGCCAGCAATTACGGCGGCTTGTGCCGACATAAAAGCGGTTGATAATGCCAATAGTGAAGTAGAGCCAAGAATGGCCAGAGAGCGTTTCATATCTATTCCCCGAGATACCCTGATGTTGGTCATTGGGTAGCGGGTCAGTTTGACGAAACGGTTATCATTTTATGACTGTAGGGCGACAGATTGATTGCAAATTTATTGCCGCTCAAGTTAGGCGACGATGCGTTCGAGAACCCCCTCATATATGCGGGTCAGGACTTCAATGTCGTGCACGGCCACGTTCTCGTCAATTTTGTGCATGGTCGCGCCAACAAGGCCAAACTCAACAACCGGGCACATGTCTTTGATGAATCGTGCATCGGAAGTGCCGCCGGTTGTGGACAGTTCCGGCTCCCGCCCGGTTTCTTTTTTGACGGCCTCAAAAACGGCCTGTGAGAGAGGGCCTTCTTCGGTAAGGAAGCTGTCGCCCGACACCCACCAGTCGATGTCATAGTCCACACCGGCGCGCGCCATGCGGCGAACGAGTTCTGCCTGCAGGTTTTCCGGTGAAAACTCGTTGTTGAAGCGAACATTAAACCGTGCACGCGCTTCCGCCGGGATAACATTGTGACTGTCGTTGCCGACATCGACATTGACGATTTCAAGGTTTGAAGGCTGGAACAGGGCGTTGCCGTCATCAAGTGGTTCTTTGTTTAATTCGGCGAGGACGGCAACCAAATCGGGGATCGGATTTTTGGCGACATGCGGATAGGCGACATGCCCCTGAATACCGTTCACCGTGAGCATGCCGTGCAGACTTCCGCGACGCCCTACCTTGATCATCTGGCCCAGTTCCTGAGGGTTGGTTGGCTCGCCAACTACACAAAAGTCGATTTGCTCGCCCTTTTGGCGCATCCATTCAAGAACTTTGCGCGTTCCGTTCACCGCAGGCCCTTCTTCATCACCCGTAATCAAAAGCGATATGGACCCTTTTGGCGCGGCTTTTTCCAGAAACCGGCTGACGCTTGCGATAAACGCTGCGATAGCGGATTTCATGTCGGACGCGCCGCGCCCGTATAAATGCCCGTCCTTGATGACGGCCTCAAAGGGCGCAACACTCCAGTTTTTAACCGCCCCTACGGGCACGACGTCGGTATGACCTGCGAAACAGAAATTGGGGGCGGTTGAACCCAGGCGTGCGTAAAGGTTTGGAACGGGTTCGGTGCCGTCTTCCTCAAACACCAGTTTTTCACAGCAAAACCCAAGCTTGGTAAGTTGGTCTGACAGCAGGTCAAGGGCGTCACCGTTGTCCGGCGTTACACTTTGATAGCGGATCAGTGCTTGCGAAAGTTCAACAGGATCAATGAGAGCCAAGGCCTAGTCCCTCAACAGTTCGTTGATTGATGTTTTGGACCGGGTTCGTTCATCCACGCGCTTTACGATTACCGCGCAGTAAAGATTGGGGCCGGGTGTACCGTCGGGCAAAGGTTTGCCGGGCAGCGTGCCAGGTACAACCACGCTGTAGGCTGGTACACGGCCAATGAAGGTTTCGCCGGTCGCCCGGTCAACAATCTTGGTGGATGCCCCGAGGAACACACCCATTGAAAGCACCGAGCCTTCTTCAACAACCACACCTTCGGCAACTTCGGCACGGGCACCGACAAAACAGTTGTCTTCGATGATGACGGGGCCCGCCTGCAATGGCTCGAGCACGCCGCCGATGCCGGCGCCGCCTGAAATATGAACATTTTTGCCGATTTGCGCGCAGCTCCCCACGGTTGCCCAGGTATCGATCATCGCCCCTTCATCAACATAAGCTCCGAGGTTTACAAAAGATGGCATCAAAACAGCGCCTTTGCCAATGAAGGCGGACCGCCTGACGATAGAACCGGGAACCGCCCGAAATCCTGCACCAGCAAAATTTTGTGCATCCCACCCTTCAAACTTGCTTGCGACTTTGTCCCACCAGTTGGTGTTGGCACCTGGCCCGCCCGCGATTACGTCCATTTCGTTCAGTCGGAATGACAGCAGAACCGCTTTCTTGAGCCACTGGTGTACCTGCCAGCCGTCATCAGATTTGCTGGCGACACGTAAAACTCCACCATCCATCAGGTCCAATGCTGTGTCGACCGCGTCGCGCACGGCACCCGTGGTGCGGCTATCGATTGTATCGCGGGCGTCAAACGCTTCGGATATGGTTTTTTCCAAATTGGAATAGTCCATTTTCAGGAACCCTTCATATTGATCTAAGTGGCGTTTCGTGCGGCCAGTTTCCGCCGAAAAATGGGTTGATAAAAAGCCGGGAAACAATAGCGATGTTGCTTTGCAAGTCAATGGATCAGACTCCGCTTGCACCCTGAGGCTCGTCACAAAGTGTTGATCTGTTTGATGCTTCAGCCAGTTTGTTTCAGATGCGTTTTCAACCAGTTGTTCAGCGTGTCTGTTTCAGCATGCACCTTTGAGGCATCATAGTCAGCTTCGCCCCAGACGCTGCCTGTATTGACCCAAACTGTCGCCATACCAAGGTCATGTGCAGGAACCAGATTGCGCACCATATCTTCAAACATCACAGCACGGGTCGGGTCGATATCAAATTCGGCTATAAATTTGTCATACACATGCGGCTTTGGCTTCGGGTCAAGATTAGCGCTGTGAATATCAAAAATTCCTTCGAACAAATCGCCGATGCCCAGCCTTGCCAGAACTCGCTCTGCATATGGGCGGTCCGCATTGGTGAAGACGATGCGACGGCCAGGAAGTTCCTCCAGCGAGGACCGAAGCTCGGGGTCGTTCACGATCGGCGTCATGTCAATATCATGGACTGAGTCCAGATAATGGTGAGGGTCAACGTCATGATGGACCATCAACCCCTTCAGTGTGGTGCCGTGGGTTGTCAGATACTGTTTTTGTAGCTTGCGAGCGCTGACCGGGTCCAAATCCAGCATTGTCTGAACATATTCGCCGATTTTGACGTCAACCTGTGAAAACAGGTTGCTTTCAGCGGAGTAAAGGGTGTTGTCCAGATCAAACACATAAATGTCCCGGTCTTCCAGAAAGATGCGTTGATGATCTGCATTGGGCGTTGGTGGTTTTATGATCGGCATTTCAGACTAGCTTTCATCTGCGTGGGAAGGGGCACTTGTTAAAACAACTTTAACCCTGTTCTCATACCGTAAGCAGCTATCGGATTCCAGAGACGACGGGACTGAATGCTTAAATTTAGAAAAAACGCGCGGTCAAAGAAGTTTTCCCTTGCTGACGCGCCTGTTTGTGCTGTTTCGGTTGGCACCGATGACATGATTGCTGATTCCAGCGATACAGCAGGTAAGCTTGTGGATGCATGGGAGGCAAAACAAAGCAGTCTTGTTGACCTAGTTAATTGCGTACGCGGTGGTGCGCCAGTATCCGATGGCCGCCTGATCCTGGAAGATGAATCACGCTATACGCTGACGGGTGTAGCTGTTGATGATGCTGTGTTGGTTGTGGCCAGAGATACCAGCGTCAATGACCAGATGACCGACGCCTTGCTCAAGAGCCGCAGCTTGTTGAAGGCCTTGCTGGATCGGGCGACGGACCTGAGTTTTGAGGTCGATGCAAACCGTGTGTTCAGGTTTATTTCACCCTCTCAGGCATTTGGAGTTTCGCTGGATGGCTGGATTGGCCGCAGTGCAGATAGTTTTTTCTGGCGCGAAGGTAAGGTGCCGTCCCGCAACCCTCTCGCTGCGCGGGCAGAAAAGACTTTCGAGTCTGTTTCAGTAAACTTTGGCAAAGGTGCTGCGGCCTGGGTCACGTTCTCTGTTGAGCCAATCACAGACGAAGCTGGTGAATTTACCGGCGTACGCGGAGTTTGCCGGGATGTATCCAGTCAGGTGGTTGATGGCAGGCAAACCCGAATGGACAACCTGCGGATGGCCCTTCAACAGCGCATTGTCGGTCTTCTGAACTCGGCGCATACGTATGAAGGGATGCTCGATAGCGCATCCAAGGAACTGATGGAGGTTTTGCGGGCTGAACAGGTATGGTCTGTAATGAAATTCCCTGAAGGCTTGGTGCCTGTGGCTATGGCTGGCGAAGGAACCACTATTCCAAATATCGACCGCATTTGGCAGCAACTTACGCTTGCGCCGGATTTAGTGTGCGAAGTTGAGGAGGGTGGTACCCGACACCTGGCGGTTCGGCTGGAACAAGGTGATATCGGGATCGGTATGTTGCTGATTTGCCGCGACACAAGTGTGTTTCCCTGGTCGGATCATGAAGTTTCCCTGATGGAAGATATTATCGGTTCACTGGCAGCAGCTTTCGGCAAAGCCCAATTGATCAACAAACTGGAGCGCTTGTCTTTGCTGGACGAGTTGACAGGTATTATGAATCGCCGTGCTTTTGTGGAGGCAGTGGAATCGCGCCTGCAGCATCAATGCCGCACCGGTCAATCCGGCTGTCTTTTGTTCGTTGACCTTGATCACTTCAAGGAAGTGAATGATACACTTGGGCACAAGGCAGGAGACGAGGCCATTAAACTGGTTGCGGCAACGATGCAAACCATTGTGCGGGCCTGCGATATTGTTGGTCGGTATGGCGGTGACGAGTTTGTTTTGTGGTTGGATGATATTGCTCCCGCCGATGCCGCATTGAAAGCACGTGTTCTCATCGACGCCATGCCCGGTATTCGGGAAAAAATTGGCGCTGAAAGTCTCAAATTATCTGCATCGGTGGGGATTAGCGCTTCCGTTCCGGGTCTTGACCTCAAGTTTACTGATTTGTCTGAACGGGCAGATGCGGCACTTTATGAAGTCAAGAAGTCAGGCCGGGGGCACGTGGCTTTGGCAGAAATCCCTAGTGGTGCCGGCAACTGGGTTGTTGGGGGGGCAGGCTGATGCTGGGGAAATTGAAGTCTATATTCTCGGGCGATAAGGCGTTGCCGAAAGATCTGTCAATCGAAGATGTGCAGAAAATTCTCAAGACCGGCTCCGAGCAGCAAAAGAAGCAGCTTGCTGTTCGCCAGGATGCAAGACCCGAAGTCCTGTATTATCTTGCGGAAGATCAGTCTGTTTCCGTCAGGCGTCTGATCGCTCAAAACCCGTCCACCCCGATCCAGGCTGACGAGATTTTGACAAACGATTCTGATGAGGAAGTTCGAGCGGAACTTGCCCGAAAAATCAGTCGGCTGGTACCCGGGATGACATCCAAGGAGCAAAAAGCTCTTCGGGATAAATCGATCAAGCTGCTGGAAGCTCTGGCGAAAGATCAATTGCCCAGGGTTCGGGCGATGGTCGCAGAAGAAATCAAGAACGATCAGAATGTTCCAAAGTCTCTCGTAGACCGTCTCGCGCGGGATATCGAAGACATCGTTTGCGGGCCCATTCTCCAGTATTCACCACTTCTGAATGAAGACGACCTCAGAGAGATTATTGCAGCTGGAGCAAGTTCCAAGGCTCTGGAAGCCATCGCAAGTCGTGAAGCTGTGTCCGAGAACGTGTCCGCTGATATTGCCGGTACGTTAGACATCCCAGCGGTTACAGCCCTTCTGACCAACAAGAATGCTCAGGTGCGCGAGGACACGCTGGATCAGATTATCGCTCAGGCGGAAACCGTTGAAGATCTGCATAAACCGCTTACATTGCGGCCACAACTTTCCATTCGTGCTATGAAGCGCATAGCGGGGTTTGTCGCGTCTGCTCTGGTTCACGCAATGATGGAGCAAAGCGATCTCTCCGAGGAGCAGGCAGACGAGTTGCTGGATAAAGTTCGTGAGCGGCTGGCAGCAGAGCGTGTGGGCGACGACGAGCAGAAGCAGTTGGCAGATCAGGCTCAGGACTATTTTGAGCGCGGGATGCTGAACGACGAATTTGTTGTGGAACAAATTGCCGGCAACAGGCGTGAACTGTTGACGCAGTGCCTCGCAGTCATGTCTGACCTGGCGGCAGAGACGGTTCGGCAGATCATTCAGTCTAAAAGCGGACGCGCCGTCACAGCTCTATGCTGGAAAGCGGGGCTCAGCATGCGTACGGCTTATGACGTGCAGACAAAGTTTGCGCTGGTGCCCACTGCGCAACTTCTGCACGCAAAGAACGGTGTAGAATATCCGATAAAAGAAGACGAACTGGAATGGCACCTGAGCTATTTCATCGAGAAAGAATAGGGCTTCTCTTTGATAACCCTGTCATCTATCGTCGGCAATACACTGAAATTGAAAAAACTGGATCTCGGAATGTCAAAGTACGCTGCAGCATTTTTTATCATTTGTTTCACAGCTTTTCACCCCCTGTTGGCGCAAGATGCAGATAGTGAAGCGAGGCTGGCACTGGCCAAGGAAGTGATGAAGCTGACACGCGCGACAGAGGCTGTAGAAAAAATGGTACCCAGTCTTGTACAGCAGCAGATGCAGATGATTGAGGCCCGGGGCGGACAAGATGCCTTGACAACCGATCAGAAAGCCGCTGTTGAGACAGCCATTGACAATTTCATGAGCAGTTTTTCCGATGCATTTCCTCCGTTCATGGACGAAATGGCAAAATTGTATGCTGGCAAATTCTCGCTAGAAGACCTGACGGCACTCAGGGATTTTTATCAGTCAGATGTTGGCAAACGATTTGTTGCAGGGGGTATCGAATTGGGTCCCCAGCTCGCGCAGGCAAGCCAGGCATGGGCTGCAACCTATATCATTCCTGCGGCACAAAAAATGAGCACGGAGCTTCAGGCGGCATTGGCAAAGCCCAGTTAACCGGGCTTTGCGCCAGTTGAATGTGCAACTTGTCTATGCGGGTGCTTGACCGCGGATAAGAGTTCCTGCGCCCCGTTCGGTGAATATTTCCAGTAATATTGCATGTTTTACGCGGCCATCTAGAATAACCGCACCGCGAACCCCTTGTTGCAAAGCGTTCAGGCACGTTTCGACTTTGGGGATCATGCCTCCTGAAATTGTGCCTTCTGCTCTGAGAGTGGCAATGTCTTCAGCCGTCAGTTCCATCAGCATGTCGCCGTCTTTGTCCAGTACACCCGGAACGTCGGTCAGCAAAACAAACCGGCGTGCATCCAAAGCGCCGGCAATAGCGCCCGCCATTGTATCGGCGTTGATATTATAGGTATGGCCATCTTCACCCAGTGCAATCGGCGAAACCACGGGGATGATCCCGTTAGCAATACTTTGTTTCAAAATTGTCGGGTCGATGATTGCGGGTTCGCCGACAAAACCGAGATCAATGGCTTTCTCCAGGTTTGAGTCAGGGTCCGGTTTTGTCCGGTTCACCTTACGCGCCGTAACCAGATGACTGTCTTTTCCCGAAAGGCCGATGGCGCGGCCACCGACAGAGTTTATGTCTGCGACAATTGATTTGCATACAGAACCGCACAAGACCATTTCCGCGACCTCAACGGTTGCCTTGGTGGTGACACGAAGCCCATCAATGAATTCGCTTTCAATGGATAGCCTTGATAGCATTTCGCCGATTTGAGGGCCGCCCCCATGGACGATCACGGGCGAGATGCCGACCTGGCGCAGCAGTGTTATGTCTTCAGCAAACTGGCGCGATAATTTTTCATCGCCCATGGCGTGCCCGCCATACTTGATGACGAAGATTTCGCCATTATATTTCCGCATGTAGGGCAGGGCTTCGACAAGTGTCGCTGCTTTCTTCTGCAGTTTCTTTTTTTGCTTTTCCAAGGCGAGAGTTTTCCAGCGTTGATTTCAGATGTGATTGTGTGTGGGCGAAATCCGGCGATTAGTCAAATCGATAGCCGCCGAAATTGGTTGGTCGCTCATCATAGAGCATGACACCAAGAGCCAGGAATAGCTGCCCGAGATAATAGGGAACCCAGACACTCAGGCCTCCACCCATGTTGAGGTCGAGAAATGTCCGGGCGCCCAGAACGGCATCTGATAGCAGAAAAAGGATCGCGCCCGCGCCAACGAGACGAATGGGAAAGCGGCTCATCATGGCAGTCGTCGCCATCAGCGCCAGAACCGCAGAGTAGGCGAAAACCGGTATCATCATATCACCGAGGCCCGGATAAAGATAAAACCCGGCAATGCCCGCGCCAGCCCAAAACAGCGTGCTTATGCGCATGCGCAGGCCAGTAACATCTTCAAGCGGCAATCGGTTTTTCAGGAACAGACCAACATAAAAAACATGCGCGACGAAGAAAGCGAGCAAGCCTTGCATGAAGCTGTTTTCACCAGGGATTGCCAGCAAAATATCGCCAGCGACTGATGCTACCAGAGCCAGTAGCAAAATCATGTGATTGGTGGTTTGCGCGGTTACAAGAACGAACAATACAAGGAAACCGACTGCACTTGCCTTGGCGGCAACCTGCCACACCAAGCCTTCAGGGTACCAGCCACCACCATACAGGACGGCACCGACAAACGACAGAAACAGCATCGCCTGCCCTATACCCTCAATGATGGGTCTTTTCCTCCGGCTGAAAATCCGCGTCAAATTTCTTCCCCTCCGGCATCACTATAATCTTGGATCGCTTTTGGCCTCAAGCCTTTGATTCAAATGTATCTATCTTGGAGGGGCCAGATCAAAGCGATTTCTGCAGCTGGCGCACGACGTGCACAAACAAAAGATTGGCGACGCCCGTAATCAGCAACACTTGCGGCGAAGAAACGCCGAACCCGATCAGGGCGGCTGCAACCAGCGATCCGACCGCCATAAAGCCGCTGTTCACAATATTGGTAGCTGCCATGGTGCGCGACCGTTCCTGTCGATCTGTCCGGTCTTGCAGAACGGCGTAGAGGGGGACGATAACAACGCCGGCTCCCATAGCGATCAGGACCATCAGAACAGTGATCACGCTATTGATCGGGACACTCAGAAACGCATTGAGGTCAAGTCCGGCGGGTACTCGGGCGGTTTCCGTTGCGGGTCCGGGTAGCAGGACAAAGAGAGTGATAGTTGCCAAAGCAAGAACGAGGAGGCCTGGTGCCGCGAGGCGAGCGGTTATAACGCCCTTTAAAAGCTTGCTGCACAAAAGCGAGCCAGCACCAATCCCGAGGGAAAAGCAGGCCATGAACAGCGTCACGATCTGCTCATCACCATTCAGCCGGTTTTTTACAATATCGGGAATTTGGGCGATAAAAATTGTACCCAGCAGCCAGATCCAGCTGATGGCCACGATCGCGCGCCGACTGACATCATTCGACCAACTAGACTTGAGCAGGCTTTTTGTCGATGCGAAAATATTGATCTGTATTGTAAGGTCTGGCGCAGCCTGACCGGTTTTGGGTACCATTCGTCCGCTCAGCGTTCCAATAACTGCCAGCGCGATCATAAATAATGACACCTGCTGCAAGCCACCTTCGCTCAGAACCAGCATGCCCCCGATAACGGTACCCAGAAGGATCGCAACAAAAGTTGCCGCTTCCACCAGCGCGTTTGCGGACAAAAGTTCGGAGCGCTTCATCAGGTCGGGCAAAATTCCATATTTTATCGGCCCAAAAAAAGTCGACTGCAGGCCAAGACCGGACAGCACAATAATCATCAGTGGCAGGCTCTCGATATGAAAAGCAACAGCGCCCAAAATCATCAGGGCGATTTCCCACAGCTTTATCCATACTATCTGGTAAGACTTTTCGAGCTTGTCAGCGAGTTGCCCTGCCAGCGCCGAAAAAAGAAAAAACGGCAGGATGAATAGTCCGACAGCCAGATTTGTCAGGATTGGCGGCGATATCGATACTTCAGCGGCGAACTTGAATGTTATGAGGATGATGACGGCTTGACGGAACAGGTTGTCGTTAAAGGCCCCGAGAAACTGTGTCACGAAAAGTGGCAGGAAACGCCGGGTGACAAGAAAATGCGGATCTTTTTCTGCCACAGGCGTTTATTCTGCTGGGGCGTGGCGCGCGTGCGCCATTTCGTGTCGCGCTTGCCGGATAATGGCAAAAGCGCCGGACAGGAACAAAGATGCCATTAATGCAGCAACAATCAGGTCTGGCCAACCGGTGCCGGAGAACCAGACGCCGGATGCTGCAACCATTACCATCACGTTGCCGATTGCATCATTGCGGCTGCATAACCAAACAGAGCGAACATTGGCGTCACCATCCTTGAACTTCATCAGCAGCAATACACTGGCAATGTTGGCTGCCAGCGCAGCGGCACCTACAGACCCCATGATCATCGCGGTCGGCTGTTGCGTGTAAAAGACAGTATAGACAGTCGAGCCCAGAACCCAAATGCCCATGCCCGCAAGGCTGACGCCTTTCAGAAGGGCAACCTTTGCCCGCAGGCCTGCACTCTTGCCAATCACTAACAGGGAGATTGTGTAGGTGAGTGTGTCACCGAGAAAATCAAGCGCATCGGCTTTCAGTGCCTGAGACTTGCCAATGAAGCCCATCGGCATTTCTATAAAAAACATGAAGGCGTTGATGGCAATGACGATGAGCAAAATTCGCTTATAGGCAGGATCAATGCCGTCAAACTTTACATCATCGCAACAATGCGCACCCATCTTTGATCCCCATGTAGCTAACAGTATTTATTAACACATTAGGCCCTTTTGCAGCCTTTGGCGCAACATGAAAATGACAAGGTATACTTCAAATTAATGTTTATAAATTCCAATATGTATGCATGTTGCGAATAATTGTTTAGGTAGTTGCGTATTAGAATGACCAAAATGAACCGTCACATTGTTTTCTTGCTGGCGCTTGCAGGGGTGTTCGTTGCATCGCTGTTGGGCGCGGGCAGCTATTTCGCGGCAAAAGCTGAGAACGGCCCGGGTACGGGCCCAATGGCCGAGATCACGTCTCTGGACGCGGGCAGCCTTGCTGCCGGAGTGCACCGCTTGAGGTTTAATGCCGGAAACAGAAGTACCGGTGACGCTATCTGGATCCCTGTACTTGTCATGAAAGGTGAGGTTGATGGACCCAGCCTGCTCCTGACTTCTGCCGTCCACGGGGACGAACTCAACGGCATTTCAGTCATCCATGGCCTGCTTGCTCGATTGAGTCCGAACGACCTCAAGGGCACACTTGTTGTTGTACCCGGCGTTAACCAGACGGGCATGAACGCAAACAACCGGCATTTTATTGGTTCTGACGGTGGTGGCTTCATGGCTGACCTCAATCGCCTTTTTCCCGGCCGGTCAGACCGTGGAAACGCAGCGGAGCGTTATGCTGGCCAACTATGGGAAAGGGTTTTCAGGGATAACGCGGACTTTGCTGTTGATTTGCACACACAGACCCAGGGCTCGGATTATCCCCTGTTTGTTTTTTCTGATTTCCGCAACCCCATAGCTCGACAGATGGCTTTTGATCTGGGCCCGGATCTTATCAAAAACGACCCGGGTCAGCCCGGCACTCTGGAGACAACCTTCTTATCTGCGGGCATACCGGCTGTAACCCTCGAGGTCGGAGGCCCCAAACGGTGGCAACCAGACTTGATTGAGCGCGCTATTTTAGGGCTGGAGAATATGATGCGCGGATTGGGCTTGCTGGCAGGGCCAAAAACAGCAATTGGTAGCGAACCTTTTGTCGGGGCGCATTCAACCAATGTTTACACCGACCAGGGTGGCTTCGCCTATATCCATGTGGCGCTGAAACAGGCCGTGAAAAAAGGCCAAAAAATAGCGACAGTTGTTGATGCTTTTGGCGCGGAAAAAAGGGTTTACTATGCGCCGCGGGACGGAGTGGTCTTGTCAATTGCCACAGATCCTTTAAGAGAACCGGGCGCGATGCTCGTGCGTATACTGCATTAACGTGTCAAACCATGCGTGGTTGCGACTTATGCGCTGATCACAAACCAAGTTGAATAACATCATGAACGATACAAACCTGCCGTCTGACCATCCAGCGGTAAAATTTGGCAAAACTGGTATATTGCTAATGAGCCTCGGCACACCTGACGAGCCTACTTACGGTGCGGTCAGACGATATCTCGCCGAATTTTTGTCTGATCCAAGAGTGATCGAAACGCCGCGTTTGGTTTGGTTGCCTATTTTGTACGGTCCGATCCTGACGTTCCGCCCGGCAAAGTCGGCGAAAGCGTATGCAAAGATTTGGGACCAGGAACGCAACGAGTCGCCGCTGAGAACTTTTGCCCGATCCCAGTCAGAGAAAATGGCAGAGAGATTCGGTGATACAGCAGAGGTCGCATGGGCCTTTCGTTATGGTAATCCCACAATTCAATCCGGTCTCGACCAACTAAGAGACGCAGGCTGCGAGCGCATCATCCTGTTCGCGCTTTACCCGCAGTATAGTGCGACAACAACCGCCTCATCTTTCGACAAGGTCTTTGAATGTATGCGAACCATGCGCTGGCAACCCGCTGTACATACGGTAGCACGCTACTGCGATGATCCTGGTTATATAGATGCGTTGGCGACATCGGCGCGCCAGTCGCTGGCGACACTGGACTGGGAACCTGAAAAACTGTTGTTATCCTATCATTCCATTCCGCAAGCCTATTATGATAAAGGTGACCCTTATCCTTGCTACTGCAAGAAAACATCCCGGTTATTCCAGCAGGTGTCCGGTTTTGATGCTGATAAGGTGGTGACCAGTTTTCAGTCTCGGGTTGGCCCTGCACAATGGGTGAAGCCTTACACAGACAAAATGGTGGAAGAACTGGCAGAAAGCGGTGTGAAACGGCTGGCTGTTATGGCACCGGCGTTTTCTGTAGATTGCCTGGAAACTCTTGAAGAACTCAATATGGAGCTCCGCGAGCAATTCCTTGAGGCCGGTGGCACACATTTCCACTATATTCCATGCCTGAATGACAGTGAACTGGGTATGGACGTGCTCGAAAATGTGGTGCGCCGGGATGCTGCTGGCTGGCTCTAGGCCCCTATTGCTGCTTCAGGCCTGATAAGCCTGTTACATCAACATAGACGGTTACATCGCCCGCGTTTTCGAAGCTCAGGACAAGAGGGAACACCTCTCCTTCTGTCAGGCGCTGCGATAACCGCATCATCATGATGTGCAGGCCGCCTGGTTCGAAATGGACGGTTTCACCCGCCGGGACGGGTACAGTGTCCTGCATCTCCATCCGCATGATACCGTCTTCTTCCCCGGACATATGGAGGGTCGTCATGGCTGCCCGTTCAGTATTGGCACCGAGAAGGGTGTCGCCTTTTTCTGTCGGGTTATGGATACGCAGATATACTGCAGCCGAGTTAGTCCGTCTGGTTTTGCGTGCCCAGACATCCGAGATTTCGAGCGTATGCTCTTCGTTATTTTCGTGCGCAACAGCCATCTGGGCTGGCGCAACGCCAATAAAAAATATTGAAAATACAGCAATGAAGAAAGGTTTCACCAGACAGTTCCTGTCGTAATTTACTCTGGTGTCTGGATTGCCCTGTTTTAATGCTGCCCGTCAACCAAAGGGTCACTATGCCGCATCGGTGGCGCAGATAAGCTCATGCTGGATCGCAGGTTCGAAGGCTGAATGGCCGGCAACAGGGACGATTTTCAATTTCGCCCAGGGCATTGCTTTCGACAAATCCCATGCCGAACTCGGGGGGCAAATCGAATCGTAACGCCCCTGGATGATCGTCGTGGGAACGCCGATTAACCTGCCTGCATCGCGCAAAATCTGATTGTCGGTCTCTAGGAAGCCTTTGTGGTGGAAGTAATGGGCTTCAATACGGGCAAAAGCGAGCGCGAAGACAGGGTCAACCGAATGCGCACGCTGTTCCTCATCGGGCACCAGCGTGACGGTGCTGCCCTCCCACAGGCTCCATTCTTTGGCGAAGCGCAGTCTCGTGTCTTCATAGGCAGGGTCGGTCAGGCGCTTATAGTAGGCGGCGACAATATCATCCCGTTCTTCTTCAGGCACCATGCCGGTAAAACGCGACCAGGCTTCCGGGAATATTCGTCCTGTTCCGTCCTTGTAAAACCAGTCAAGTTCTCGCTGCCGCATCAGGAAAATGCCGCGCAGGACTAGGCTGTGTACACGGTTCGGGTGCGTTTCAGCATAAAGGAGTGAGAGGGTGCTGCCCCATGAACCGCCAAAAAGCATCCAACGTTCAATGCCCAGTCGGTCACGAATGATTTCCATATCAGAAATCAGGTCCTGCGTTTTGTTGTCGACCAGCGATGCATGAGGACGGCTCTGGCCGCAGCCTCGTTGATCAAAAAGAACAATCCGGTACTTTTGCGGGTTGAAAAAACGACGCTGGATCGGGCTGGTGCCACCACCGGGACCACCATGCACAAACAACACCGGCATTCCGTTTGGATTGCCAGACTGCTCCACATATATTTCGTGGCCACCTTCTATCTTCAGCCATTCTTTGCGAAAAGGCTGTATGGCAGGATAAAGAGTTCTAAGAGATGTTGTCCCGTCAGCGCGCAAAAAACTTCCTTTTTTCTTTGAAGTCTAGCGGGGTCATCCCCATGTGACAAGCTTGTCAATACGATGTGTTTCATTCGAAACAATTTGGCATCACTAAAAAAACGATGTAGATGGTGCAATGCTGGGAAGTGTCGAGGTGCGCGTGTGGAGGGCGCACAACAAATCGTCATGATGGTCTAGCCGCAGAAGCATCGATATTATGAGGTTGTTATGCCGCACGAACAGTGCCTCCGCTTGAAGGACGAGGCCAAGGAAAGACTCAGAATTCTTTTTTTGGCTAAATGGGCTGAAGGTGATGGTACGCCTGATTCCGAGGATGGTACTCACGCCACCTATCATTACGAACTTCGGGAAACTCTGAAAAACATCGGCTTGAATGTTGAAGCGTGTGGCCGATACGAGCGGTTGTTCGATGAACCCAATTATGACTTCCTTTTTACCCTTTTCAATCGCGGTGGCTTTGTAAACAGCGAAATGCTGGCGCCATTAATTGCGACCTACCGCAAGGTGCCGTTTCTCGGTGCCAGCCCAATCTTGCGTGGTCTGGGGGATGACAAGCACCTGATGAAGCTTGCAGCAAAAAGCAGGGGGCTAAGCACACCGGAATGGGAAATTTACCGGCGCGGCTGCCATGAGATCAATCCTCCCGCATTCCAAAGCGACAGGATGGTTGTCAAGCCCAACGCAAGTTCGGCATCCTGGGGTATCAAGTCGGTAGAGACCTGGGCTGAAGCGCTTGATCACATCAACTATCTGCATTCTCTGGGACATGACGCCATTCTTGAAGCGTTTGTGGACGGGTATGAGCTTGCTGTCCCCATCGTTGGCGGGCGCGGCCCTTGGATACTGCCGATTATTCGATTTGAAGTAGATGACCCGCTGGCTATCCGTTCCTATGAACAAAAGCGTCATCTGACACCCAGTGACGATGTAGTTCTTAAGATTTATGACGAACAACCGATTGTTGACCGGCTGCGGCAGCACGCGCACAACATCCTGCCTGAAATCTGGCCGTGCGATTATGCGCGCATGGAATTCAAATATGATCCAACAACCGGTGCGCTTAATTTTCTAGAAATCAATCTCAGTTGTAACCTTTGGTCGAAGAAAGCTGTTCCTTTCTCGGCACGAGGCGCGGGTGTTGAGTATCCTGAACTAATTGAAACCATTCTGTGTCACAGCATGTTGCGGCAGGGGTTGGTCAGCCAGTCGGATTTGATTTAGAGGTCTTTATCATGGGGTATCATGCGGTTGTCATGGCGGCGCAGCGTGTCGGCATTGTAAACGAATTGGCGGCTGATGCGGGTGTTTCTCACAAATGCCTCATCGAGATGGGTGGCAAAAGGTTGCTCGAGCATGTGCTGGACTGCCTGGACCACAGCCCGGAAATCAAACAGATAACCGTCTCCATAGATGATTTGCACGTTCTGGAGAACGTGCCGGCCTTTCGCAGGCTGAAGGAAACCGGCAAAGCGCGGGCGGTCCAGTCTGCGACCGACTTGTTTTCCAGTTTTTTAAAAGCTGTTGAGGGCACCGACAGGTTTCCCGCTTTGGTGACGACAGCAGACAATGTGTTGTTGACGCCTGCAATGGTGGGACATTTTTGTGCCGATATAGAACGGCAGAAAGCCCGCGCGGCGGTGGCATTAACCGAGAAAGCCGTTTTATTGAATGTCTATCCGGATGGTCAGCGCCGGTTTCACAAGTTTGCGGACAATGAATATTCAAACTGCAACCTCTATGCGATTGTAGATAAGGAAACCAGCAACCTTGCCAGTGTTTTCCAGACCGGCGGCCAGTTCGCCAAGTCCCTGGCGCGAGTGCTGAAGGCTTTTGGCATATGGAATGCGATTGCCTACCGGTTTTCGCTCTATAGTCTCGATAAAGGCATGGAACGGCTGTCAAAAAAATTCAAAACCAGACTGGTTGCGGTGCGTATGCCGTTCCCCGAAGCTCCTATTGATGTCGATAATTTCCGGTCCAAGAAGCTGGCAACCGAGATTTTGGCGGCGCGGCAACAGGCCGCTTGACGCTCCTCAACGCCATATCCAGCTGTTCTTCAGCGTTGATAACTTGGGGGCAATTTCCGTATCGCGGCAGATAACTGCTTGCATGACAGCAAATGTTTGGCGACGATTTGTAAAATCGCCTACACTGAAGCTGACGAGAGAAACAAGGGGCCTCGCAAGGAATGAATGTTGCCGCAACCAATAGCGAATTTGTTGCTCTCGAACAGGTCGAGGGGGCGGCAAAGCTAACGCTGACGGGCAACTGGACGATTGAAAATGCCCATGCAATCGATCAGCTCATGCGCAAACTGTTCCCCGCAAACCACGCAGCCAGCGAGCTTGCTTCGCCAGAATTGAATTGTTCCGGCCTTCAGGCGCTGGACACGACGGGTGCTGTTATGGTGCGCCGTTTTGCGGCCAAGGTTGGAGAGCACTGCGAGGCTGAGCTCACCGGTGTTCCTGATGCACACAAACCGTTGCTTGATGTCATTACCTGCTGCCCCCCGCCGGCCCAAACCATGCCTGAAACCCTGCCGTGGTACATTTTGCCGTTTCATGAAACGGGCGCTGCCGTCTGGTTTGCCATGCGCTCTTTCGCGCGGTTACTCAGCTTTTTGGGTTTGGTGCTGACGAGGTTGTTTGGTTCCATAGTGGATCCGGGGCGCATCCGGATTGTGCCGGTTATTCACCAGATGGATGTAACCGGCATGCGCGCCATGGGGATCGTTGGTCTTATTTCGTTTCTTATCGGCGCTGTTATGGTTAATCAGGGTGCGATACAGCTGGCGCGATTTGGTGCGGATATCTTTGTGATTGATATGCTTGGCATTTCTCATCTGAGAGAACTCGGTATCCTTCTGACAGCCATCATTATTGCCGGACGGTCGGGCAGTGCATTCACTGCCCAAATCGGCTCGATGGTCCTCAATGAAGAAGTTGATGCCATGAAAACGCTGGGTATGGATCCCGTCGATGTCCTGGTTCTGCCGCGTCTTATTGCCATGCTGGTCTGCCTGCCGTTGCTGGCTTTCTATTCTGATGTCGTCGGTATTGCAGGCGGGATGCTGATGGCGTGGGTCCAGCTCGATATTTCCCCGGGCAATTTCGTCGTATACTTCCGCGAGGAGATTTCCATTGATCATTTCTGGGTGGGTATAATCAAGGCGCCATTCTTTGCTGCCATCATCGCGACCTGCGGCTGCTACCAGGGCTTGCGGGTCGAAGGCAGTGCCGACGCCCTTGGAGCCAGAACCACAAAGAGCGTGGTTCAGGCAATTTTCCTGGTCATCGCTTTTGATGCCCTGTTCGCCATATTCTTCACAAGTATCGGTTTGTAGGGCATGACGGATGGATGATCTGACCAGAAACTCACAGCCTGCTGCCTCCGGTTCAGCTAAAGATAACGTCATTAAAATCCGTGGCCTGAAAACAGCATTTGGTGATCATGTTGTGCACGAAAACCTCGATATGGATGTGTATCGCGGCGAGATACTTGGCGTCGTCGGGGGCTCGGGTTCCGGCAAGTCGGTTTTATTGAAAACCATTATCGGCCTTAACCATCAGGTTGCGGGCACTATTGAAATCAATGGTTATGATCAGGCCGCTTTGTCGCTGGCGGAGGAACGCATGTCCCGTCAGGAATGGGGTGTTCTGTTTCAGGACGGGGCTTTGTTCAGTTCTCTCACTGTTGCGCAGAATGTGCAGGTGCCACTAAGGGAATATTATGATCTGCCGCAGGATGTAATGGATGACCTTGCGCGCAGTAAAATCACGATGGCGGGCCTGCCGCTGGATGCTGCATGCAAGTATCCTTCCGATCTTTCAGGAGGCATGCGTAAACGGGCGGCTCTGGCGCGCTCGCTGGCGCTTGATCCTCATGTTCTTTTTCTTGATGAGCCGACAGCAGGCCTTGACCCTATTGGCGCTGCTGCCTTTGATGGTCTGGTCAAGGACCTGAGCCAGTCTCTCGGCCTGACAGTGTTTCTGGTGACGCATGATCTCGACACGCTCTATAGAGTATGCGACCGTGTCGCTGTGCTTGGTGACAAGCGCATCCTGATCAACGCGCCGTTGCCGGACGTAGTGAAGTTTGATCACCCATGGGTAAAAGAGTATTTTGGCGGACCGCGCGCACGCGCGGCCGGAATTGAATAAGCGACAGGGGCTAGGAAAGGCAATCATGGAAACCAGAGCATCCTATATGTTGGTCGGCGGTTTTGTGCTTACCTTTCTTGCGGGTCTTGTTGCTTTCGCTATCTGGATTGCGAAAGTCGATCTGGATGCCGAATACATAGATTACGACATCTATTTTGAAGGTACGGTAAGCGGCCTTTTGAAGCGGAGTATCGTGTATTATGCCGGTATTCCGGTTGGGGACGTGCGCGATATAACGCTCGCCAAACAGGATGCCAGCAAAGTGAAGGTCTGGGTCAGGGTTCGCGCCGAGGTGCCAGTAACGGAAGAATCTGTCGCCAAACTGGAGTTTCAGGGTCTAACGGGCGTCGCCTATATCGAATTGTCCGGCGGGGCGCCGGACGCCCCTAAGCTGATCGCCAAAGCAGATGAAGAACGACCGGTTATCCAATCGGAGGCGTCGCCTTTGCTGGCAATATTTGAAAGTGCGCCCAATCTGGTGAATGAGGCTGTATTGGCTGTCGGCCAGATCCAGAAATTACTGAGTGATGACAATATCTCCAACGTTTCGGGTTTGTTGAAAAATAGCGAGCGACTGACCGGCAACCTTGCTGACGGTACGGAAGACCTTGCGGTGATGATGGCAGATGTGAAAGAGATTTTGACGCAGACCAAAACAGCGGCTGCCAAAATCAATCAGCTTGTTGACAGTGGCAATGCCCTGTTGGAAGAAGAGGCCAAGTTGCTTGTTCAGGAAACATCGAAAACCATGCAAACCGCGACAGCACTTCTTGAGAGAATTGACAGTATGGTGTCTGCGAACGAAGGGGCTGTTACCCAGTTTGTTAACACCAGCCTGCCTGAAGTTTCACGCATGATCCTTGATCTCAGGGTGACCGCAAGAAACCTTTCGCGCTTGATGAGCCGCATAGAGCAAAATCCTTCGGAGGCCATTTTCGGCACCAAAGAAGCCGAGTATGACTTGAACAAACGCACTACCGTCGAGGAGGGCAACCGATGAAATCTGATCGCTCACCGAAAAGCCTGTTTGCACTCCCGGCTCTGGCAGCATCTGCTTTGATGCTTGCCGGTTGCGGGCCTCTGATTTCATTTGGCGATGACGGGCCCGCCGACAAGGTATATGGTCTTGAGTATAATGATGTCAGGGCTGCATCGGGCGATATGGCTGCAATTGTCTATCTCGAAGAGCCCTTGATGAGTGACGGCCTCGGTGGCAATCAGGTATCGGTTGTTCTGGACAATAATAAGCGCACCAGCCTGATGGGCGTGCGTTGGTCTGCAAATTCGACGGATCTGATCAGGGACTTTCTCGTCCGCGGTGTTGGCAGCACGTCTGGTATTCGTTTGTTGGGCGAAGGCGCTATTGACGTGCAGGCAGGTTGCCGTATGGGTGTGAAGGTGTGGGCGTTCGAGTTTGTGCCGGGTGACCGGGCGGGCGATGACAGGGTCGACATTGAAATTGAATTTATCCTGATACGCTACAACGACAACCGCCTCATCGGCCAGGAAACCATTAAATCCAGCGAAAAGGTAGATGGCTCTGGTGGTGACGCAATCGTTACGTCTTTCGAGCGCTCTATGAAGGCCGTCAGTATCGAGGCAGGCAGTTGGCTTGCGCCGAAATCGGCGGATTGTTCACTTTAGGGCCTTCATTTAGGTAAGGGCGAGGTCCGCTGATACGGTGCTCTCACGTGTTCGTACCAGGACCAACCGAAAATGGCCGCCCCGATCACGATCACAACGATAAAAGGCGCGCCCGGCGTATCGGCCGCAAACAACACACCAGCAACCATCGGGCCGGCAATGCGACCGAGCGAGGAAACACCGTTCGACAAACCAAGGGCTGCGCCCTGAATGCGCCGGTCTGTCCTGCGAGACAGCAGACTGTTGAGCGCTGGGTAGCTAACGGAAAGCGCACCCAGAACCAGCGGAAAACCAATGACTGCAGTCGTTATACTGCGTGGCCCCATAATGATGATCAGGCAACCGATGATATGAAAAATCGAGCACATTTGCAGTGAGCGTACCTCGCCGAAAATTCGGAACAGCGGGCCAACAATCCATATCTGGAAAATGAATACCAGTACGCCAACACCCATGAGCAGAAACCCAACCTCCAGTGCACGCCATTCCAGAACACTCTCCATCCAGAAAGGAGCGATCGAGAAGCTTATGCTTTGGCCTACCGCTGTAACCACGAACATGATGAACAGCGAAAGCCTGGTTGGTGCCACAATGATGTCGCGCCAGTTATTGCTGGGCGGTGTATCTTCTGTCGCTGCCGGGTTATTCTCGGCAGGGCTGGCACCATTCTCTTTTTCCAGAGACGCGGGATTGGTCTCTGGAACAAAAATTGCTGTCAGTATCATGGCAAGCAGCGACAATCCGCAAGCCGCCATGCCAGGAAGAAATATATACGAGTCGCCTCCAAGGCTGCCGAGATAGCCGCCGAGCCCCGGCCCAAAGGCAAAGCCCAGTCCAAAGGCACCACCAATGCGCGCCATTGCCTTGCCGCGATTGTTTTCATCGGTCATATCCGCCATGACTGCCATTACAATGCCAATGTTGCCGGTCATGGCGCCGGAAATGGCGCGAGCGACAAACACCATCCATAAACTGGTGGAGAGAGCAAGTAACAGGTAAGCGAGCGCAGCGCCAAGAAAGGTGAGCGCCAGGGTCGGTTTGCGACCCACCTTGTCTGATATGCGGCCCAGAATTGGCCCCAGTGCAAACGCGGCCAGCGCGTATACGGAGATCAGGGCTGTTCCGGTAACTGCATCGCCGCCGTAGGTCAGCGTGAGAAACGGCAGCAACGGAACGATCATCCCAAAGCCAACCAGATCAATAAATATCGCCAACAAGATGACCGGCATAAAAAACTGTTCCAGTAAATTCAGGTTCAAAGAGAACTACATGTTTGGTAGCCAATCCTGACGTCCACCAACGAAAAACACATGACCGTAGCAAGCACATGCGCCCACCACCTATGACATGGGTCACATGTTGTGCCCTTACGCCAGCAGCATTCGATCAACTCGTCATTCAGCTGCTAGGCGACTGCATGGTTATAGTGTTAAAAGCGTTAAATGACAGCTCGAATATTGGGCGGATAATTCATAGAGGAATACTGTGCGGCCTGACGTCCTTTCCATACACCGGTTTTACCAGACCCCTATGGGGGCAGCTGTCAGTGAATTGATACATAGACGGGTTGAACCATTGTGGACGTCGGCGGCCCCTTTGTACGGGTTGGGCTTTGCACTGCCTTACCTCGCGATGGCGGAAAAAACACGCCTGGAACCTTCAAAAGAGGATACAGGCATCGGCTCGTTTGCGTTGATGCCTGCTGCGCAGGGTGTGTGTCATTGGCCAACGATGGACAATAGTGCAACGGCGCTTGTGGATGAATACCATTTACCGATTGCCGATTCGTCGGTTGAAAGGCTTCTCGTTGTGCATGCGCTTGAGCATAGCGACCGCCCCGCACATCTGTTTCGTGAAATCTGGCGGGTTCTTGCACCGGGCGGACAGGTTGTTGTTGTTGCGCCGAACCGTCGGCGGACCTGGTCCGCCATGGATACGACGCCGTTCGGTTACGGCCAGCCATACTCGCGTAGCCAGATTTCATCCTTGATGAGTGATCAGATGTTGCCGCCGGAGAAATGGGACACCGCTTTGATGGTGCCACCGGTTTTTCTTCCGGTTACATCCAGATTGATGAAGGTGATGGAACCCGGCCTGCATTCCCTTGGCAAAAATATGGGTGGTGCTCTTTTGGTGTCCGCTCGAAAACAGGTTTATGGCACCTTGCTGGAAAGCAAGGTCAAATTGCAGCCCAAACGGGTGCTGACAAGGGTGCCCACAAAAGCCGTAAGCACTCAAAAAGTGAGTGAGCGCGAATAACCGACGCGCTATTGCAACAGATGCGGGTTATTAATTTACTAAATTCAGCCATATGATTGAAATAGCCATTGTATTATAATTTCATGGCCTTTATTTTTCGAGCTATAATATTTCAAAATCCGGCCTTTTGGGCTGATATCCTCATGCCAACGGAGAGACTTTATGAGTGATGCACCGAGCGATTCGTCGATGGATGAAAGTCAGGAAATGGCGATCCGGCAAGTAGCCAATGCGCTGCACCGGCTGAACGATGCCGTTATCGGCGCTGTTAGCAAAGGTGTGACGGTCGAATTGATGCGCGCCTCTCGCTATCACAACGAAGAGGGTGCTTGGGGCGACATGCTGGTTCCCATCATCCACAAACAGGATTAACCCGGGATCATTTGATCATGACGGCCATACCGACACCAAAACTTGCGACCGCAGATGTTTGCGACGCCAAAGGTGAAGAAGTTTCGGTATTGCCGATTCAGTTTTCCAGTTATGGCGGGCGTTTGGATTTTGCCGGGCCCGCCATGACAGTCAAAACGCTTGACGACAATTCGCTTCTAAAGAGTTTGCTGAAAACGCCGGGCGAGGGACGTGTGGTTGTCGTGGATGGCGGGGGAAGCCACCGTGCGGCGCTTCTGGGCGGTAATCTGGCCGCAGATGCAGCGAAAAACGGCTGGGCCGGGCTTGTTATCCACGGCTGTGTCCGGGATCTACATGAAATATGCGCCGAGGATATCGGCATTATGGCTCTGGGGACCTGCCCGCGCAAAAGCGTCAAACAGGATCGCGGAGCGACAGGTGTCGATATTTCAATTGGTGATGTCCTGATTAAATCGGGCTACTGGATCATCGCGGATAGTGACGGTATCGTCATCTCGCCCGAGCTGCCCTCTCTTTAGCCAGTCGGCTTTTCCAGCAGATACAATGCCTGGTCGGCGAACATGTTCGCCCTTTTCAATCCCATATTCAGGCGTTTTCCGTCTTTTTGGTGCGGCACAAATTCCAACAAATTGATATTTTCCTGCACGATCAGATCGTGCAGATCAAGAATGGTACAGAAGTGGATGTTTTCCGTGTTGTACCAAGTGCGGTGCAGCGCTTTGGTCACCGGCATCCGTCCTTTTGCAAGCAGGCTGAAACGCACGTGCCACTGGCCAAAATTGGGGATGGTTACAATTGCTTTCCTGCCAATGCGCAGCAGTTCAAGCAGGACAGAGCGAGGTTGCCGGACTGCCTGCAGTGTGCGGGACAAAATAACCGTGTCGAAACTGTGATCGGGATATTCCGCGAGATCATTGTCTGCGTCGCCCTGAATGACGCTGAGGCCGCGCGCCACACACTGGTTAACGCCAGACTGGCTGATTTCGATGCCGCGACCGTCCACTGACTTGTGCTTCACCAGATAGTCCAGCAACTCGCCGTCTGCGCAACCGATATCGAGCACTCGAGTGCCGGGCTTGATCAAATCTGCGATCAATTGCAGGTCCGGGCGTATGGCTGTGTTAGCAAGGCCGGTCATGCGTTTGTATCTCCTGCCCGGCTATATGTTTGTCCTGCTGTTGCAAGGAAACCTTCCAGCATCCGGTCCATTTCGCCGACTTCCAGCAGAAAACTGTCGTGGCCAAAAGCCGTTTCGATTTCCGCGAAACTGACAGGCACACCAGCGGCATTCAGCGCATGAACAATGCGTTTGTTTTCGACTGTGGGGTATAGCCAGTCCGACGTGAAGCTGATAACGCAACAGCGAACATCCCGTGCGCTCATGAAGGCATCTGCAAGGCGGCCGTCAAATCGCCCGGGTATGTCCAGATAGTCCATGGCGCGCGTGATATAGAGGTAGCTGTTGGCATCGAATCGGTCGACAAATGTCGAGCCCTGATGCCGCAGATAGCTTTCGACCTGAAAATCGGCATCGAAGCCAAATGTGACTTCCTCCCGTTCCTGCAGGTTGCGTCCAAATTTCTGGGTCAGGGCGTCCTCGGAAAGATACGTGATGTGTGCGGTCATGCGCGCAACCGACAGGCCTTTAGCGGGAGCCTCTCGTGCGCTGTAGTAACGGCCGTGGTTCCAGTTGGGGTCGGCCATAACCGCTTGTCTGCCGACTTCATGAAACGCAATGTTCTGTGCAGTATGGCGTGCGGCAGAAGCCAGAATGCAGGCGCTATGAAGCTTTTCCGGGTAGGTGGTGAGCCACTCAAGAACTTGCATGCCGCCCATCGAACCGCCGATTACCAGCATAAGCTTGTCAATGCCCAGTGCATCCAGAAGGGCCGCCTGCACGCGCACCATGTCGCGAATGGTAATCACCGGAAACGTCAGACCCCAGGGCTCATCGGTTTCAGGATTAATGGAGGCAGGTCCTGTTGTTCCCATGCAACTGCCCAGCACGTTGGAGCAGATGACAAAATACTTGTCGGTATCCAGCATCTTGCCAGGCCCGATAATCCGCGACCACCAACCCGGCTTGCCGGTAGCGGGATGTGGACTGGCGACGTACTGGTCACCCGTAAGGGCATGGCATATCAACACTGCGTTGCTCGCGTCATCTGCGAGTGTGCCATATGTCTCGTAAGCTACGTCCACAGGTGACAGTTCTGCCCCGCCATCCAGCTTCAGGGCAGTATCGGAAAAGAGGCGGATGCTGTTGACATCGTCGTTGGTCAAGACGTTGCTCCCGAGTGAGTTTCGGCGACAGCAAAGCCGCAAGGCTTCAACTTGTCAACACAGAGACGCTTTGCGGCAAACTTTCCTTTGCGTTTAGCGTCATTGAGGTCTAACTCTATGCGGAATTTTGACGCTCGTGGCGCAAGCAAGCAGATGGAGAAGAAAATGGCTGGACCGAAGGCACACGAATGGATTGCGGACATGGCTCCCTATGTTCCGGGCAAGGCCAAAGTTGACGGTATTGCAAACCCGGTGAAACTGTCATCGAACGAATGTGTTTACGGTGCAAGCCCCAAGGCTCTTGATGCCTTTGCCCGATCCGCTGGTCAGGTGCTGCGCTACCCCGAGGCAGACTCAGCCGCATTACGCACCGCCATTGCCGAAGTGTACGGGCTCGACGCAGATCGTATTGTTTGTGGTGCCGGTTCAGATGATATCCTGACGCTGCTGATTCATTCCTACGCCGGACCGGGTGACGAGGTCATCTACTCCCAGTATGGCTTTATGGTGTACCCGGTTCAGACCAAAGCAGTGGGTGCAACCGGTATTGCAGTACCGAACAAAAACTGGGCTGCTGATGTGGATGGTATTCTGGAAGCCGTGACGGCTGATACCAAGCTGGTGTTTATCGACAATCCCAACAACCCGACCGGTGCCTACCTGCCGTGGTCGGAGATCGAACGTTTGCATGCCGGTCTACCGGAAAATGTCCTGTTGGTTCTGGACGCAGCCTACGCTGAATGTGTCACGGCCGAAGACTATAAAGCAGGCGAAGAAATGGTGGAGCGTGCCTCCAACGTGATCATGACGCGTACCTTCTCGAAAATGTATGCACTGGCCGGATTGCGCGTGGGCTGGGCCTACGCAGCGCCAGCCATCATTGATATTCTGAACCGCGTACGCATGCCTTTCAACGTGTGCCTGCCGGGCCAGCCTGCCGGGCCAGCCTGCCGCGATTGAAGCCGTGAAGGATACAGATCATCTGGACGCATCCGTCGCTTTCAACAAGGAATGGCGTGACGCCTTGACTGCCGGTGCAAAAGCATTGGGTCTGGACGCTGTGGAGAGCCAGACAAATTTCGTGCTTGTTGGTTTCCCGGAGGAAGGGCCCCATGACGCGGCATCCGCCAACCAGTTCCTGATGAAAAACGGCTATATTGTTCGCGCGCTGCCGTCTTTGCCGCACCATTTGAGGATTTCGATTGGTACAGCAGAGCAAAACAGGGCCATCCTCAGTTTGCTCACCGAGTTCATGAATGGATCGCCTGAATGATAGAAGCGGCACCCATCGTCGCCAAACTTGCGATCGTCGGAGCAGGGCTGATTGGTTCGTCAATCGCACGCGCCGCCCGCTATACTGATGCCGCCCGGCACATTGCTCTGGCGGATGCCGACAGCGATGTGTTGGACGCTGCTGAAAAACTGTCCCTCGCCGACAGTTATACGCCGCTGGCCTCTGACGCTGTTCAGGATGCGGATTTGGTGATCATGGCGGTACCGGTTGGTGCGATGGCTGTGGTTGCAGGAGAAATGGCTGAGGCGATGAAGCCCGGCGCTGTGTTGTCGGACGTTGGATCTGTCAAGAACAGCGTTCTTGAGGCGGTCGCCCCTCATGTGCCAGAGGGGGTTCACTTTATCCCGGGGCATCCTGTTGCGGGTACGGAGCAATCCGGTCCTGCTGCCGGGTTTGCCAGCCTGTTTGAAGGGCGCTGGTGTATCCTGACACCCGCCACAGGCACAGACCCTGCCGCGCTTGATACCCTGTCGGCATTCTGGACCCGGCTTGGCAGCAAGGTTGATGTGATGGAAGCTGCGCACCACGATCTGGTCCTCGCGATCACCTCTCACGTGCCTCATCTTATTGCTTACAATATTGTCGGTACAGCCAATGATCTGGAAACAGTTACCCGTTCCGAAGTGATTAAATATTCTGCGGGTGGCTTTCGCGATTTCACCCGTATCGCGGCTTCCGATCCCACTATGTGGCGGGACGTTTTCCTCAATAACAAGGAAGCCGTTCTGGAGATGCTGGGTCGGTTCAATGAAGACCTGACGGCGTTGCAGCGTGCCATTCGCTGGGGTGACGGAGATGCGCTGTTCGAATTATTCAGCCGTACCCGCAATATCCGCAAGCGCATTATCGATGCAGGCCAGGACGACGAAGCCGTTGATTTTGGCCGCCCGCACAGTTCCTGACGTTAGCGGCGTGTTTCAACAACCTGCGGCAGGTTCAGGGCAACAGCATTGCCTACCATTGCGCTGCCGTTCTGCATCATCAGGGTTGTCTGTTCCGGCATTGTGCGATTCAGCAACACACCATAAGGCCGCAAGGTTGCGGAAACTTCAGCCCAATCAGATGCTGTCAGGCTGGCGCTGCCAAGCGGCTTGAACTCGCCGTCCAGCGTAATGTCGCCGTTTGCCTTTAATGTCAGGCCCGGTGTCCGCCAGTTCAGGTCGTCAATCTCAAGCAGGCCACCTTCATCGCGCCATTCAGCAAGTTCAGCCGCAGACCAATCGGAAAGCGCCGGCCCGCTGACACCACCGCTGAATTCCAGCGTGCTTTGGCCAGCTTCAGCAAAGAACCTGAACTCCAGCGTTCGTTTTTCATACAGCCCTTCGGAAGGCGAGGTATCGCTATTGTCTTTCCCGAGAAGAAGGCTCCAGTTGGTCAACCGGGGTAGCCCGCCCGGATTTTTCAACTGCATATCGCCCGCGCCGGCAGAATCGATTTTGATCACGGTCCTGTCGCCGCCATGCAGCCTGTAGCTTGCCTGAAGAAAGTCTTCTTCAATTGCAATCATTCCATCTGCAAGTTCAATTTCCGCGCCTTCGGCCTGGACTATCCAGTGGTCAGGTGTCCAGAGGTGCGAGATCAGGGTCAGTCTGTCTGCCTCAACATGGAGGCCTTCGGCCCGGGTCGAGGCGTTCAGGTCTTCCACTTCCAACACCAGCCGGTAGGGGAAACCCGAGAGGCTGATTTTGCCGTGCCGGACATCGATGCCCTGGTCAAGCCAACCTGATAGAGCTGCTGTAGCAGCTTTTTGTGTGCGGAAACCAACTGTGTACCATAGTGCGACATAGCCAAGTACCAGCAGTATCAGAGTTGTTAAAATGGCTCGGAACTTAAAAATACCAGACATAGCGACCCTTCAGTTACCAAATGCCATGCTTGTCAGACCTTGTATCAAACTGACAAAAGCGTTCGGGCGTATGTAACGACAAATTTCGAATATTCAATTGCCATCCCCCGGAACGAGATCGTGGCTTTCACCGGGTGAGGGAGTATTTCACAGTCTGGCAGGGCCACTTCCAAAAGCCTGACACTGCGGCGGATATGGTAGTCAGAGGTAACCAGATAAAGCGATTTGAACTGGTTTTCTCTCGCCCAGTCCGCTGATTTTCGTGCGTTGTCGACCGTGTTGACGGACGCCTTGTCAAGATCGACACAACATTGAAACAAATGGTCAGGTGCTTTTGTCAGGTTCAACAGGTCTTGTTCTGCAACAGTCTCGTGCACACCTGAAACCAGAAGCCTGTCCCCTTTTTGCTGGGCGAGGAGTTCAATGCCCG
The DNA here is from genome assembly GCA_947503625.1 of uncultured Kordiimonas sp. Lineage (GTDB taxonomy): Bacteria > Pseudomonadota > Alphaproteobacteria > Sphingomonadales > Kordiimonadaceae > Kordiimonas. Next base: position 1,065,817 of record CANNEK010000002.1, read on the forward strand.
CTTCAAGCCGTCCGCCACCGCCTGTCAACACGACAATACCATCCGCGCGCGGCAGCTCCTCAATTCGTTGCTCACCCGGCAACGACAAGGCAAAGACAACAAGACCAATGGCCCATGCGGTGGCCAAAAACAGTACCAGCTGTCTCAACCGTTTCACCAGCCATGGGAACTTTTGGCTCAATTTGTTTCCTACATCATGTCGCGCAGTGCGTTGCGCACGGTTAGTCTGGCTGTCGTCATTGTCAAAAGTGCGGCAACTAACGGTAACAAAAGTAGCCAGTACCCCATGCTCACATCAGGTGTAACGGATGATACAAGGCCTTCGCCGACGTCGGCTGCCATATTCGAGACAAGCCACAAGGTCAACACGGCGAATATGATACCAAACACGCCCCCTTTTATCCCGTGGATCAAATATCTCACATCAAACGCCCGGCAAATCATACTGTCCTCTGCTCCCATGAGATGCATGATTGCAATAGGTTCGGCATGGGTCGCAAGCCCTGCGCGGCATCCAAAAATGACGATTGCTATCGTAGATAATACTACCATAGCCACAACAGCTGTTAGAACTATTTGTATTACCGAAGCCAAATCCAGAATCTGTGACAGCCATTCCTGATGATCATCAAGCCGCGCGCCCGGGGCTGTCGCTTCCAGCCGCTCTGCAAGCGCAGCCATGTTAATTGGTGTCGTACCGTCGAGCGCCACGTCGATCAGACTCGGGATTGGCAGGTTGGCGTCAATCGGCAGATCCCCAAGCCATGGAGATACAAGCGCCATAACCTCGGCGTTTGCCAGTACAGAGGCACTTTCAACGCCGGGAGTTGCGTTCAGCATGCGGAGTACGGCGTTTGTCTGCTCTTCACGCTCGGCGGCATCGGATACAATGATCTGTACAGTTACATTGGACGCCAGGTCACGACTCCAGCGCTCAATGCCGGTGCCGATAGCGACAGCGCTCGCCACTGAAAGTGCACACAGGAACAGCATCACCCCGATCACCCAGGGCAGAAGACCTTCCCGGTCTTTTGATCGCGGTAAAAACTGAAGTGTCCTGCCCCACATTATTGCGCCTCCCCGTCAAAGGCAGTGCCAGCTTCCCTATGGCTCAACTTTCCCTTGTTCAGTGACAAAACCGGCGCGCCGATAGCTTTCACAAGGGTTTCATCATGGGTTGCCACAACCGTTGTTGTGCCAATTTTGTTGAGTTCGACAAACAAATGCATCAAGCGGCGCGACATTTCGGGGTCGACGTTGCCTGTTGGTTCGTCTGCCACCAGAAGATCGGGTTTGTTGATAACAGCACGCGCGATAGCAACCCGTTGTTTTTCCCCGCCCGACAAGGTGGCCGGTTTTGCGTGCATGCGATCCTCGAGACCAACCCAGCTCAACAGCTCTTCCACATGGTCTGCTACCTGATTTCTGCTGGCACCTTTTATCCGAAGAGGCAGAGCAACATTTTCGAAGGCTGTCAGATGGTCAAAAAGCCTGAAGTCCTGAAAAACCACACCAATGCGCCGCCGCAACCTGGGCAGTTCTTCACGCTCAAGGCTTGCGAGGTCCTTGCCAAAGAAATTGACCAGCCCGCGGGAAGGCCTGTGGGCAAGATACAACAGTTTCAACAGAGTGGTTTTACCTGCTCCGGACGGGCCAACCAGAAAATGGAAGGAGCCTTTGTCGAGCGCAAACGAGACATCCTGAAGGATCTCGGCCCCCATATCATATCGCATGCCTACATTTTCGAAGGTGATCATATAGTCCAGCCCGAGCTTCATTTTTTATTTCCCGGCACTTTTGCACAGGCTTTTGATCAGGTCCAGATATAGCGGCGACAGCCTCAACCTTGATCATGGGCGGGCAGGCCGTGCTTGTATTATTTTTGATATCTCTTATAGAGTTAACATGAAGGCAATATTAACTATTTTGCAGTAGTTTTTGGCCAGTTTAACGCACGAGTGGGAATTAACAGGCACATTATGATCCTAGTTTGTCCTTCATGTGAATCGAAGTTCAAGGTTCCCGACAATGCGATCCCTCCTGAAGGGCGCAAGGTTCGGTGTGCGCAATGTGGCAATGCGTGGCATGCCACGAAAGCGCATGAATTGAAACCTGCCGCCAGAAAACCAGTCGCTTCGAAGCCTTCTGCCGCACCAGAGAGCTATACTCCACCTGCTGCTGAAGTTGATGCTGGAACCGCAGCACAGGCCGCCGCGATCCGGCGATCAGTTGTCGACACAGATGATGCGGCCCCTGCCGTCCGCCCTCCGGAGAACCTGTTTGACGAGGGGATCGGGAATACTGCGCCAGTACCCACAGATGATGAGCCGGCGGTAGAAAGCGACAATGATTTCAATATCGAAATCCCGGATGATGATTTTGGTGATGATGCCGACTCATCGCTGGATGATGACTTCGGTCTTGAGGTTGATGACGACGAGGATATTGACGAGGATGATATCCTGGCCCGTCGCCGCGGCGACTTGCGGCGCGTTGCAGCGCGGAAGTCTCTTGCCATCAAACGCAAGCTTCTTGCAGTGGGTTGGGGGGCGTTGCTGATATTTATCCTTGGGATTCTGGGCGCGCTGTTCTTTATGAAAGAAACAGTAACCCAGGCGTTCCCGGGCACGAACCAGCTTTATGACTTTTTTGCCAGCAGTCAGGCTGAAGCGCTCTACAAGCCCGAGACTGACAAGCCACTGAGCAAACCCATTACAGAAACCGAAGTCTATGTGACGGCAGGCCTGATCCGCGACAGGATGCGCATTGAAACAGTCAGCGGTCAAAGCCAGGTGGTGATTGTAGGCGAGTTGAAAAACACCGGCCAGCGGGCAGCCAATGTTCCCAAGGTTGAAATCAGTATCAAGGATGGGCGTGGTCGTGTACTGGACCAATGGGTCTATGATCCGCCTGGCCTGGTTCTGCGGCGCTTGAGTACATTGGCTTTCGAAACCTCACGGCCGGTTCCTGCTGGCATGAATACCGTTGAAGTCAGGCCACTTGAGGGCACCCGAAGTAATAACGAGGCCCCATCTCAGTTATGAAGATGTCGCTATGAAAACCATGTCTCCTTTTTTCAACTGGAACAAAGCCAGCGACGCACACCATGGTGTCGAGCCTGTGTTCACAGCTGATGAAATTGTAGCCAAAGTCGACGATCTGGCTGCGCGTCTTGTTCGCTGGTTTGATGAAGAGCCGGTTGCACAGGTTCTTATGAACGGTGCTATGATGTTTGCCGCTGATCTTTCACGCGCAATGTCGGTGCGGGGCTGCGTCATGGAAATGGATTTCATTCAAACGGAAAAGAACAAGGCAGACGGGCGGGTAAAAATGACGGCAGCATCCAATCTGGATGTGAGGGGCCGGGATGTGTTGCTGATTGATGACATCTACGATGATGGTGGTTCACTCGCGTTTGCCTACCAGCACTTTACCGACCTTGGCGCCCAGTCGGTTACGAGCGTAGTATTGCTTGACAAAAGTGGTGGCCGTGACACTAAAGTAAAGCCAGATTTCGTTGGTTTTGAGTGCCCAGATATATTTGTAATCGGTTACGGCATGGATGTGGCTTACCGGTACCGGGAACTGCCGTTTATCGGCAAGATGGGCCGGGCCTGAGCGAGTTGGTTTCCTGACCGGGCCGAAGACAACAGGCGTTCGGGGGAACTACACCGGTGGCACGGGTTTTATTAGCTGAAGATGAAGACACGGTGCGCGAATTTGTTTCGCGTGTTCTCACCATGCATGGCTATGCCGTGCTGGAAGCCAAAGATGGTGCTGAAGCAGTCGAACTTATGAACCAGCATCATTTCGATCTGCTTCTGACCGATATTGTCATGCCGATCATGGACGGGATTACGCTTGCGCTCAAGGTTCGGGCAACCCGGCCCAATGTTCCGATTATCCTGATGACGGGCTATGCCAATGAAAGCCAGCGCGCCCACAATCTTTCTGTGTTGATTGAAGAGCTTCTTTCCAAGCCGTTCAACAAAGATCAGCTGATGGCTGCGGTGAATAAGGCTTTAGGGTCTGAAGACAGCGAAGCTTCGCTGACTTAAAGCGAGCGTCAGTCTTTCAACCAACCGGGCACACTGTCGAGGTTGATCATGTCTTCAAGCGAAGGACGTGCTCGCACCACAGCATATTCATCGCCGTTTACCAAAACCTCAGGCACCAGTTCCCGGCTGTTGTAAGTCGAGGCCATCACGGCGCCGTATGCACCGGCGGATTTAAAAGCGACCAGATCGCCCGGGTTCATCGGCACGGTTTTTCGGGCTTTTGCGAAGGTATCGCCTGTTTCACAAACCGGCCCCACGAAATCGGCTTCCACCGCCGCATTGCGGGCATTGTTACCGGGTTCTGCCACCGGAAGGATGTTGTGGAACGCATCATACATTGCAGGGCGCAGCAGGTCGTTCATCGCGGCGTCCACGATATAAAACAACCGGTCTTCACCCTGTTTTACATAGAGTAATTCAGACAGGAGAATGCCTGCATTGCCTGCGATCAGGCGACCGGGTTCAAGGATAATACTGCATGGCAGGTCACCCAGTACTGACTTGATCATGTCGCCGTAAGCCACCGGGCTCGGCGGCGTTTGCTCGTCGGGGTCGTAGGGAATACCCAGTCCGCCGCCCAGATCGATGTGCCGGATGTCATGACCGGCCGCGCGCAGGTCGCGCACCATGCCAACCACTTTCTCAAAGGCCAGCTTGAAGGGCGCGAGGTCCGTCAATTGCGAACCAATGTGTACGTCCACACCAACGGCGCAAACATTAGATAACGCGTTGATCTGACTGTAAATTTCAGGGGCTTTTGCCCAGGCGATGCCGAACTTGTTTTCAGATTTACCGGTAGCAATTTTATGGTGGGTTTTGGCGTCCACATCCGGGTTGACGCGCAGCGACACCGGCGCAATCGTACCCATGTCTCCGGCGACATGGTTGAGCGCCTCAAGCTCGGGTTCGCTCTCGACATTGAACTGTTTGATACCCGCTTTCAGCGCCGCTTTCATTTCGGACGGTTTCTTGCCAACCCCTGAAAATACAATGCGTTCAGCGGGAATGCCGGCTCTTAAAGCGCGCTCCAGCTCGCCGACGGAGACAACATCGGCGCCTGCGCCCTCATTGGCAAGGGTGCTAAGGACTGCCTGATTGCTATTGGCTTTGACCGCAAAGCACACCAGCGCATCCAGCCCTGTAAAGGCCTCGGAAAACACGCGAAAATGCCGCTGCAGTGTCGCGGTCGAATAGACATAAACCGGGGTGCCGACGTCTTTTGCAATGGTCGCCAAAGGCACGCCCTCGGCACACATTTCGCCGTTTTTATAGGAAAAATGATCCATTTCTTCAGCCTAACCCGTCAAAAAAGTGAAAGAAGTCGCGAAAAAAGGAGCAGAAACGCTGATTTCCGCGCTTGCTTGTGACGGTGGTTTTACATCGCCTTTTTTCCCGCATGCCGGCACCAGTGTCAAAAGTGCAAGGGCAAAACCAACCCGGACGGTTTTAGAAATTTTTGCCTGCGAGGCAATTTTGAATGGCTCACTCATTTCGGTTCCTTAACGATTAGTTTTTCCCGCGCGACTTTGATCGCGGCGCGCACATTTTCGGGCGCGGTGCCGCCAAAGGAGGTGCGGCTGGCAACAGACGCCTCGACCGACAATACATCATATACGCCTGCGGAGATTTTTGGTTCAATTTCCTGCATCGCGGCCAGCGGCACATCTGCCAGCATCAGAGAACGGGTTTCGGCATATTTCACAATTGCACCGGTGACATGATGCGCGTCCCTGAACGGCATTTTCAGTTCGCGTACCAGCCAGTCGGCCAGATCGGTCGCGGTTGAAAAGCCCTGACCGGCGGCGGCACGCATGGCGTCGGGGTTGGGATGAAAATCTTCCATCATGCCGGTCATGGCAACAAGGCAGAGCTCAAAATCATCCACCGCCCTGAACACAGGTTCCTTGTCTTCCTGCATGTCCTTGGAGTAAGCGAGCGGCAAGCCCTTCATCACCATCATCAGCCCGTTCATGGCACCTGAAATGCGCCCAACCTTGGCGCGAACCAGTTCAGCGGCATCGGGGTTGCGCTTTTGCGGCATGATCGAGCTGCCGGTCGAGAAACTGTCGGAAAGTGTGAGGAAACCAAATGCCGAGGTCGCCCACAGCACAATCTCGTCTGCCAGGCGCGACAGGTGCGTTGCCCCGATCGACAGCGCGGCCAATAGCTCAAGCGCAAAATCGCGGGCAGAGACAGCATCAAGCGAATTTGCCATCGGCGCATCGAACCCGAGCGCGTCTGCCGTCATGTGCCGGTCGATCGGGAAACCGGTGCCCGCCAGTGCTGCGGCCCCCAGCGGGTTTTCGTTCAGGCGTGCCCGGCAGTCAGCCAGCCGCCCCTTGTCGCGCATCGCCATTTCCACATAGGCCATCAGATGGTGGCCGAGTGTAACGGGCTGTGCGGTTTGCAGGTGCGTGAAGCCGGGCATGATGGTGCCTGCATGCGTGTCTGCGGCGTTCATAAGCGCTTCGATCAGGCCGGTGTACAGCCCGTCAAGCCGGTCAATCGCGCCCCGGCACCACAGGCGGAAGTCGGTCGCGACCTGATCGTTGCGGGAGCGGGCGGTGTGCAGCCGTGCTCCCGCGTCACCGACAATCTCGCGCAAGCGCGCCTCGATATGCATGTGAATGTCTTCAAGGGCTGGATCGAAGGTAAAGTCGCCCGCTTCAATCTCGGCCTTCACCTGCGCGAGCCCTTCGTGGATCGCGTCCCGGTCGTCCGCGCTGATGATGCCGGTGGCGGCCAGCATGTCTGCGTGCGCCCTGGAGCCCGCAATGTCTTCGCCGTACAGCCGCTTGTCAAACCCGATAGAGGCATTGATTTCCTGCATCACGGCAGAAGGCCCGGCACCAAAGCGGCCACCCCACATGCTTTGGCTTTGGGGTTGGCCTTGGCCCTGTTGCTGGGTTTGGCTTTCACCCGCCTCGCCGTGGGCTGTATCGTCGGTATTTTTCGCGTTTTTGTGATCGCTCACAGGCTTGCCTTTCCCTTGCCTTTTTCAGGCGAATACTTAAGGTCAAGCCTCGCTTATAGGGGCGCACAAAAGGCTTTGCAATCCGCCAATGCCGCCCGCGCGTACGCAAGACCAAACAGGAGCCGTCAAATGAACGCAAAAACCGGACTGATCGCAGGCGTGACCGTGCTGTTGCTGGTGGTGGCTGGCACCATGGTTTTCACCCCTAAAGAAGCAGGCGGCCCAGCAGGCGGGATAGAACCCTATCTTGTCGGCGAGATGGCGGCACTGACCGTGCCGGCAGAGACCCAGATGCTGTCGGACCATATCATCATGGCGGAAACGGGCGAGCCCAAAAAGCTTTCGGCCATGAAGGGCCGGGCGATGCTGATCAACCTGTGGGCACCCTGGTGCGCGCCGTGCCGGGCAGAGATGAAAGAGCTGGCGCATCTACAAAAGGAACTGGGCGACGACGACTTTGAAGTGATCGCCATTAATGTGGACCGCGGCGGTATCCGGCAAGCGGAGGAAACCCTGAAGGAATGGGGCGTTGAGGGCCTGAACCTGTATGCCGAGCCCACCATGGCGATCGCGTTTGACCTCGCCGAAGGCGCGCTGCCCACCAGCTTTGTGGTCGATAAAAACGGCGAGGTGCGCGCGCTGTTTCTTGGGCCGCTGGCGTGGGACAAACCCGAAGGCATGGCGCTGTTTGAAGCGCTTAAAAACGGCGAAATATAGGCGTTGAATAGAACTGCAATTGCGAACCTGTCCCCCAACCCCAAGCACCCCAACCCCAAGCACAGTGTTACCCTGATTGTCACCCCGGCACCTGATGCCGGGGTCCATGGTTTCCGGCCCGCTTAATATCCGGGGCGATAGCCGGTATACAGCCGGTAAACGGCCTCGGCCTCACGGGAAAGCGCGCAGGAAAGAAAGTTCAGGCCCGAACCCCGGGGTTCAATATCATGAACAGCGGCAAGCGCCACATCGCGCAACAGCACCGCCCCGCCCATCAGCTGGCAGATGGGTTCTTCCATCGCCAGCAGGGTTTGCTCGTCAGGCAGGTAGGACCTGTCCAGCTTGCGGGCTATTTTTTTCAGCCCGGCACGGCGGTGGATTTCCTGATAAAGCTGCACTTCATGCTCCGTTTGCCAGCCATCGGGGATGGCGTCTTCGGCAGGAGCCTCTTGAGAGGCCTTTTCGGATGCTGGTTTTTCTTCTGGTGTTTCTTCTGGTATTTCCTCGGGTGTTTTTGGCGTGTCTTCCGGACTTCCGTCCGGCCCGCCTTCCTGCCCTTCGTTTGGATACAGCGTTTCATGGGCGATGCTGAGCGCTTCGTAAAACGGCGTGACCGCCTTGCAGTGGTCAAGGAAGCGCCCTTGCTTCATCAGGGTGATATGCACCGGCATACCGAGCCGCTCGGTCAGCGTGGCCATGGTGCCTGCGCGCCATTCCTCGGCTTTTGCCGGGATGCGGTTGCTGGTGACGATCAGCGTGTAAGGTTCATCCACTGCCACCATCGCGGCCCCGTCGCTGTGCGGCCCGTGCAGAATAATCTGGCAGATGCGCCGGGCGCGGGGCGGCTTACGCGACAGCGCGCACATGCGGCTGTCGTGGGCGGCAAAACTTTCAAGGATGGTTTCGCGGATGTGCCGCAGGTTCACCTCCCGCCGTTCCAACCGGCTCAGGCGCTTGGGTTCTGCGGACGGTGTTTCAAGTATTGGTTGTGGTGTGGTGTCTGTGATAGACGTGTGATCAGCCATGCCGACCTCCTCTAAAGGTTGGTTGTGGTCAGGGCCATGTCGGTGCTCGTAACATCGGCATGGTCCGCTATTGATTGTAGGCGCAGGCATTGCTTGCGCCTTTTTTAGTAATACCCTAGGTATACTATAATACGAATATCACCTCAATACTAATAATACTAAATAGTGCGAAAAGTATCATCATGGCTAAAACCATTATATTGACATCTGAGCAAATTAGAGCGGCCCGAGCCTTATTACGCTGGGGTCAAACTGATTTGGCCGAAGAGTCCGGCGTTTCAGTGCCGACTATCAAGAGGCTGGAAGGTATCAGAGGTGTTGTGGTGGCCAACCGTGTTACAGTCCTAGCCATTTCACGTGCGCTCGAAGTTGCTGGCGTCGAATTCCTCCCCGCCAACGGTTCCGGTCCCGGCGTTCGTTTAAAAAAGTAGCATTCAGGCTGTCACACCACATGACTGAGACTGCCTCGATGCTGCGACCCTGCCTGCACCACGCCGCCGATGACGCACTACCTACAAGCTTTTGTCGTTGACCGGTCAGGCGAGGTGCGCGCCCTGTTTCTTGGCCCGCTCGCGTGGGATAAACCCGAGGGCATCGCCCGCTTCGAAGCGCTGAAAAACGGCGAGATATAGGCGCTGTTCGGCTTCGACTTAAAGCGGACATCGTACCACTTTGGCGAACTGGTGTGTCCGTCACAAATGGCCGTATAAACTAAACCATAGCTCTGCACCATTAATTGGTGTATTATTACAACCCACTTCGTTCTGAGTTGTTTAATACAAAGAATAGAGGCTATCATGAACTCGGCTTTACGCGTTTTTCTATTGTTCAGCTTGTTACTCATCGGGCACACTTCTGCACAGAGTCAAGACTATCGGCTTTTCCTCGGCAACAGGATCAATCGTGCAGATTGCATGGTTACAGACAGCAACTACTGCATTGTCGATTTGCTGACGCCGCAAGGCACTGAACAGGAGTATCTTCTCGTTTATTGGCATGGTGACGCGGATACACGTTGTTCTCAAATGCATGACGCGATCTTAGACGCTATTAGGGAGTTTGCTAAGAATATGAATTATGGCAACGCTTCAACAAGCGCTGAAAGTGGGGCCATTTACACCTGTCTTGAACTTGCCTACGAAGCGGATCAGTTGGGAGAAGAAGCCCGATGGATAAAGCTGGGCATTAAGGGGCTGCAAGGTATCGCCGTTTGGTTCGGTGCTCCGTCGGAGGTCACTAAAATTGGGGGAGCAGTGGCAGAAAAAATGATCGTTCCAGACGTTCCCAAAGGCCAATACAACTATGGATTTCGGGTCTTCAAGTTGACAGATCAGTTGCCCATTTGCCGATGTAATGGCAATACCGTCGCAACCAGTACGACTTGGGGCTATAAAGGTAAGCAATGTGGCACCGGTAAAGCGGGGGCCTCAGGGCAAACTTACGATGCTACTTTCTATTACAACGATAGCTGCAGGGTTCCCTAATTATTGAACACGCCCATGTCGCCGACGATCCGCATATTAGGGCGCCTATTAGCAGTACTTGCTTGATACAATGGAGAGGTATAGCCGTTAAGAAGCGTCTACTTCGGTGCTAACTCACACTTAGGGTTGTTTTTGACTGCTCGTACTCACAGTTCTGCCCGTGGCCAGCCGATGACTGATTACAAAAGCGAAATACAGCGTTGTTGTTTCAATCAGGTTTTGCATCAGAATTAGTGAAACCTCAAACGGGTCCGCCCTGTTTATAATGACAAGTTCTACCGTAAAGAAAATAGTAAAAAATGACACCAGCAGGACGGACGGAATGGCTGCCCAAGCGGAAACAGTCCATCCAAGGTCGGCTACCAACCTGCCAGCCTTCCAAGAGACGGCAACAGTTAACAGAGTTAAGAGTACTGACGACCAAACTGCTGCTAAGGTGCTTTCGTCCGTTAAGTCACCCATCCCTGCGATGGTCCAGAATGGCAAAAGTGTCTGAAAAAACCGAACGGCAAAAGTTGATGCTGCTGCCAGCCCAAAAAAAGCCACCCAAACGGGCCCTATATTGCGCGCAAGAAAAGACCCGGAGCGCCACAATGGCAATTCAGCCCAGCGGCTCCAAAGTGCTTTAATTCCTGCAACATCAAGTTCAAGCCAACCGACTAGCTTTGCCGCCAGTTGTGCAACTAGATTGGCGACATAGGCCAAGGGGTTGCGGGTTCTAGATGCCAAGCCCTTGGGGGTCAAACCAATGCGCCAAGCCTGAATGGCAATCGCCGCCACCATATAGCCGAAAAACCCAAACACCGTGTTGTGTAATTGAAAGTCATGCCGAAAACCCCAAGTGCATACATCTGGTGAGCACAGCAAGAAGAAAATGGCAGAATCTGAATAGGACAGGATGGCCCAGAAAATATCTAAGGTTATGAACGCAATCAACAACAAGGAGATACTGTCACGCCACGCGCGAGCCACAATTAGCAGTGAAAGGAATCCAGTGAATACTGGCCACTGTTCAAGACTACCCCAGAACGGCCCGTCAGTTTTATCTTGGGCCGCAATGTATATTTCAAAACTTAGATATTCCAGACTCTGGATTAAGCTCCACGCCCCAGCCCAAAGGGCAAACGCCACGAAGGCATTGTTTTTCCGGATGTCCATAAACCCCGCCCCCTTCGCGCTGTTTAAAAGCAACAATAACGGCAAAGTTCAGTGACACAATGAGTTGTTGCGTCCGGCAAGGCTTTGAATGTGGCATACGCCTGTATTGCTTTCCGGGTATCATTCGTAAAAGAATGCCGCATAAACTTTCTATTGAGGCGTAATTCCACCCCATTTATGTTTTAATAGGTTTGGAGTTCAGCATTATGGGGTTGAGAGTTTGATATGAAAATTTTGTCTTTATCGATTGGCGCTTTCATGTGCCTGACCCTGGCAGGGTGCGAAACGAGTAGTGACGGCAGTTTTCCCCAGGTCGCAAATCCTCCCCCTTTTGACTATGATGACGGCGAGGAATTACGGTCTGGCATGCACCAGCTTGCCTATGCCCTGCAAAGGCTCGATCGTACTCTTTCAACCGAATATGATGAAAGCCCGCGGTTCCAGCAGTCGGTCATGGATAGCCTTACCAGAATTGAGCGTATCGGCAGGAGCCTGAGGTACGGTGACCTCCAGTCCAGGCACGCGTTTCTGGCAGACGGCATGGATGAATTCCTTTCTGATGTGGACCGGGCCAAGCAGTATGCAGAAAGAGAACGATACTATATGGCGGGCCGGGTTACCGGTGCCTGTATCAGTTGCCACAAAGCAAACCCCTATTGATATTCGGGCAAAATTGATATTCGGGCAAACGCGGGCCCTTGTCGGCAAGCTGGCTGATTGCAGCAGCAGCGCCGTGTGAGGAATGCATGTCTAAAACAGCAATTGTGTTTGGCGCAACGGGCGCCGTAGGGCAGCGGCTGCTGCGGCTTCTTGTTGCCAGCGACGCATGGGCAAAGATTGTTGTTGTGACCCGGCGCCCCCTTAATACGGCATCAAATAAGGTGTCAGAGGTCATTTGTGACGCCAGCACCCTTGAAGGCCACGCGCACGCGCTTGTTGGCGATACCGTTTTTTGCTGTTTGGGCACCACCCAAAAGAGTGCCGGAAGCAAAGCAAAATTTCGCGAGGTTGACCACGATTACATTCTTAAGTGTGCCCAGGTCACCTATCGCCAGGGCGCGCGTCATTTTTTGGTCGTGTCTGCGATTGGGGCCGATGCCCGGTCTTTTAATTTCTATTCCCGTGTGAAGGGCGAAACAGAGCGGGACCTGAAAGCGGTCGGGTTCGAGAGGCTCGATATTCTGAGGCCATCCCTCCTGATTGGTAACCGCAGCGAGAGCCGCCCGCTTGAGCAGATGGGCGGTATCGTCATGACTCTGATGAGCCCCGCGATGGTAGGGGCCTTCCAGCAGTATCGCCCGATCAAAATAGAGCAGGTGGCGAGGGCGATGAGTGAAATCGCGCTCAAGGACAGCTCGGGTACAACTGTATATTCAAGCGACGAATTGCACGCCTTTTAGCCAGCACTGTTCGTTTTTTGCCGGCGCGGGAAAAACCCGAGGGCATCGCACGTATTGAGGCCCTGAAGGCGGGTGAAACCTTATCGAGACGCAGATTGAATTGACTTTATCCCGTGCAGTCGGTTTGACTGAGGCTCTTGTTTCTTATTGAAAGTCTTCTTTTGGGGGTGGTGATGATGCGCGTTGCTTTGCTTTTTTCAGTTCTTTTTGGCCTGCCTGCTTTTGCCCATGCCGCGTGGGCGCAAGACAATGGGGCTCAGGACACATGGCCCAAGCTTGAAGGCGACTATCTGGGGCAGGCGGTGCCGGGCACCACGCCGCAGGTTTTTGCCCCCGGCCTGATTTCGCTTGACGGCGAGCGGGAGCTCAACTCCGTCTTCTCACCGGATGGGCGCATTTTTATGTTCTCCCGTGTGGTGGAGGGCGCCTTCAAGATGTTCTTCAGCTTTCGCCGCAATGGTGGCAGCTGGCAGGAGCCCCGCATGGCGCCTGTGTCGAAGACATTCCCGGCGCACCGGGATGTGGACATGGTGTTTTCACCGGACGGTGACTGGCTCTATTTCATCTCTGACCGGCCGCTCAAGGGCTATTCGCTGGAGCGCTATAATATCTGGCGCAGCCGCATCACACCCGATGGCCTGCATGACCCTGAACCCCTTGGTGCGCACATCAATGGCCCGGGCCATGAGCTTTATCCCATGCTTGTTGGTGATGGCAGCCTGTATTTCTCTGCAGTGCGGGAAGACAGCATTGGCAGGCGCGATAGCTACCGCGCGCAGTACGCAAACGGCGAATTTGAGACACCGGTTAACCTGGGGCCCGGTATCAACAGCGAGGTTGATGAAGGGGACATTTATGTGAGCCCGGATGAGGATTATCTCATTCACGTGGCGTCTGGCCGCGCTGATGGTTTGGGCGACGGCGACCTTTATATCAGCTTCAAACGCGCCGACGGCACATGGAGCGAAGGCGTGAACATGGGCCCCGAGATCAACACGCCAGAGATAGACTATTGCCCGATGGTAACACCGGACGGGAAGTATTTCTTTTTCACGCGCGGCAACGACATTATGTGGGTCGATGCGCAAATCCTTGAGGCCTATCGGAGCGAATAGGGGAACAGACCCATAGGGCAGGAAAGCGCTGTTTGAAGCGCTGAAGAAGGGTGAGATATAGGTCGATCAACCTCAGATTTCCGCTCATCGGTTTGCCGAAGTCTTTTGTGGCCCTGAAAGGGTTCAGGGTGAAACCTGAACATCAGCTTCCGGATCAAGCCATTTGGAGGCGATGGCTACCCTCGGAAGACGGCAGGTCAACATCAGTCTTGCGGTTTCGGAGGCATTTGGTGCCAGCGTATGAAGAACGCGCAGGTCCATAAAATAGACGTCACCAACCCGGCCCGTGAGTTCGACAATTTCCATGTCCAGATTACCGCCGGATCCGGCGGTGTTTTCCAGACTTGTGATGGGCGCACGTTCTACGTCGAAGAGCGATCGGAAGTATGGCTCTTTTCTCAATAGCTGCTTGAGTTTTTTTGATCGGATAACGTTCGACGTGTTCAGTAACCGGTGAGACCCGGCGATCACCAGTGTGCCTCCGCCTTTTGGCTGAACGTCCTCAATAAAAGTGAACATCTGCAGGCCCGGCGGCCCGAGCTTGCCCAGCCGCGGGAAATCAACATGCCAGACATCATTGGGAACCGACCATGATATGGCGCTCGGTAGGGTGAAAAGCAGTTGTTGCCCGGGATGCAAAGGCGTAACAGGCTCACCAAGCAGATCTTCTGCCACCTCGATCAACGAGTCGCTGACCAGATTCGGGAAGCGGTCAGAATGGGTCAATGCGTTGATCGCCGCGCGAAACGGCTTGTGGACCCCGAACCTGCTTTGCGAACGCTGCCAGCCCGTCGATGTATACAGATCATGCTCTGAAGCAATCTCATAGATTATATCGCGCGCGACACGAACTTCGGCTTCTGAAAGCAAGCCGTTGACCCGGGTTATACCCCGCGTTTCAAGTTCTCTTTTATGATCAGTCAGTTCTGTCATTGCGGCAGCTTATCACAGGAGAGCCGACTTTTTCACCCGATGATGCCGCTTGACTTTATCGGCAGGGAGAGCAGAAATTCCACCATCAGGCCATAGACTTAGGTTTAGAAAGGTTTCCGAGAGACTGGCCTTTCCCGTTCGGTATGATAGGCTTCAAAAGGTGATCATTATAGTATAGCATTCCAATATGCGGGCATTCGATGGGGCAGGGGCCTGGTGGTTAAGAAAGGTATGTTTTGTGCGTAAATTTTGTTTTTTCAGCCTTGTTTTTGCCCTTGTATCAACAGCACCAATTGCTGGTGCCGAAGACTATGAATACCGGACAATCCGGGACCCGCGGTCGCTGACGGCAGAGCAATCCCGGCAGGCGGAAGCCAACTATCAGCGCTATTGCTCGCTTTGCCACGGGGCGGACAGACAGGGATATGTGAACGACCATGCGCCGTCCTTGCGCAGCAAAAGCCTGTTCCGGTCCGGTGTGCCGCACGAGGTGCTGCGCCCCATTCAATATGGCCGCGACGGTACCGCCATGGGCGGGTATCTCGACGAGATTGGTGGTCCCCTCACGCTTGATGAAACCTGGGACCTGACCTACTGGCTTTTCTGGCAGGCGGACACTGACCGGGTGCGTATCACCAAAGAACTGGTGAAAGGCGATGCGGCCAGAGGTGCCGCGCTTTATGCCGAAAACTGCACCGACTGCCACGGTGCGGGCGGCGAGGGCGTGAATGCACCCGCACTTGGCAACCCGTCTGCGCTCTCGCACAATTCGGATGAATTTATCCGCTACGCGATCCGCGAGGGCCGGGACGGTACGCCCATGGAGCCATGGAAAGACCGGCTTTCGTCCAATGATATCGATAACCTGACGGCTTTCCTGCGCAGCCGGGCCAGCGGCTGGGAGCAGTCGAAAGTGGTGCTCAGGGACGTGCCGACGCCTGACCAGTATGTGATCAACGGGCAAGGCGCAGACCCGGAGTTTGATTTGCAGGACGGCCTTTATGTCTCGGCAGCTGACCTCTTGGCGGCGATGGAAGACAAGAAGCGCATGGTGCTTCTGGACACGCGCGTGACATCTGTGTGGCAGCGGGTGCACATCGAAGGCGCGGTGCCGATGCCATACTATAGCGACTTTGATGCGATTGTCGGTGACCTGCCGAAGGACGTACAGATTGTTGCCTATTGCTCGTGCCCGCGTGCCGCCGCCGATGACGTGGTAAGGCGCCTGAGACGGCGTGGGTTTACACGCACGGCAACCTTGTATGAAGGTATTTTCGGCTGGATGAACATGGGCTATCCGGTGATCAACGGCAAGTCGGAATAGGGCAGACTATTGGGCTACACAAAGCCGGAGCGCAAGCTTATGCGGCTAATGGTGGTCGATACTGGTTCGCATTACTCTTACATACAGGTGATATCCTGCATGAAGCAGGCCACATAGACTGCATGGCACCCTGCATGCGCTCGTTAAAGCAAACAACTAAAGCATTTCAGAATAGGGGTCGCTGTAAAAAAGTTATAATTTTCCTATAATTGCTTGAGACCAGCCATGCTTGGTGTAATTTAGACTATGGCTTTTGATTCTCTCCAACCAAAGTAAAAATTCGTCAGGGTTGGGTTTTTGTTGGCTATGGTGAGCATAGCATCACGCCGAGAAAGGGAGTGCGCCCAGCTTGGACAAGAAACTGCATTTTATCTCTGGGCTTCCGCGCTCCGGTTCAACGTTGTTGGCGGCAATTTTACGGCAAAACCCCCGGTTTCATGCCTCCATGTCCAGTGCGCTAGCACCGCTCGTGAGCGCAAATCTTAACATGATGAGTTCAGGGACAGAGATTTCCTTGTTGTTGGAAGAGCAACAGCGTCCCGCCATCCTGCGTGCGGTGATTGATACTTTTTGCGATACGACAACTGACCGCGATGTTTTTTTTGACACCAATCGTTCCTGGACCGGCAAGATGCCACTTCTTGCTGATATGTTCCCTCAGGCGAAGGTTATTGCCTGTGTGCGTGATGTGTCCTGGATTATGGATAGCATTGAGCGCATGTACCGCAAGGATCCCTATGAGAACACCCGGCTGTTTGGTGCAGACGGGGAGCGGGCTACGGTTTTTAGCCGCACAGAAGCCCTTGCCCACCACAACCGGTTGGTTGGCAGTGCCTGGACATCTCTGAAAGAAGCCTTTTACGGGGAACAGTCCGACAGGATTTTGATTGTCGACTATGAAATTCTGGCGCAGGCCCCGGGCAAAACAATGAAACTGATCTACCAGTTTCTAGGTGAAGACTGGTTTGCCGGCCACGACTTTGAAAATATAAACTATGATGCGCCCCAATTTGATGAAGCGCTCGGTATCAAGGGCTTGCACAAGGTCCAGCCGAAGGTTGAATTCAGGAAGCGTAAAACGATTTTGCCCCCTGATGTTTTCAAGAAATATCAGGGTATGGAATTCTGGCGTGAAACTGCAGGCACGAGCGCCAGTGTTATCACTACCAAATCACCAGAAGGCACCAGCCCTTCTGGCAAGACAGATAAACCCAAGGCAGCTGAATAGCGGCCTGACCTGATAGCTTCGGCAGCCAATTGTTCGTCAACCACAAGGTTGACTTGTAAAAACAGGACTTTTTACGTCAACACGCCATAATTTGCGAGGAAACCATGCCAGACGAATCCCGATATTTCACCTTCACGCCAAACCGTGCGAGCGCTGACATTCTGGAAGATAGTAACCCGCAAACAGAGCCTGCCTTGCTGCAAAGTGGCGGTGACGTAGTGGTTATTGACACATCCGTTGAAGGGTATCAAACCCTGCTGGACGGCGTATCACCGCATGCAACCATTGTGATGATCGATGGCGAGACACAGGGTCTGAGTGATGTGGCTGCCGCATTGGCCGACATGGAAAACATCGCCTCCTTGCAGATACTTTCCCACGGCGAGACGGGCCTGTTAAAAGTGGGGCAAGACGTTATCACCGGCGACACTATCGCCGACTATGCGGACATATTGGCTGCAATTGGCGACAAGATGGCAGAAGGGGCTGACCTTCTTTTGTTTGGCTGTCGCGTGGCGGAAGACGGCGAGGGCCAAGCGTTTATTGAGGCAATGGCCCGGTATACAGGGGCTGATGTCGCAGCGTCGGACGACCTGACGGGTGCAGCAGACAAAGGCGGCGACTGGGACCTGGAGATCACCACTGGTGATATTGAAGCAGCTGCAGCCTTGTCCGCGCAGGCTATGGCTGACTTTTCCGAAGTGCTGGCGTTTACGGGAACCGTGAACTTCAGCACTGTAATTAGTCCTGGGGGTTATAACGGTGCAGCGAGTATCAACGCTCAAGTCGGAGGTGCCGGTGGCTATACCGTCTATCTGGACGGCGCAACCGCCAGCACGTCTGCTAACGCAGGCTTTGGCTATGCTTTCACTAGTTCGTCCGAGTCGTCCGTAACAATCTACCTGAGTGGCGGTGCCACTTGGGACCCAACATCAATCTACATACAGAACATTAATGGTACTTCTAATGATACCTTCAATATAACCACCAACCTGGGCGGCTCAGCCTCCACAGGTTCGCTTGCCGATTTGGCCGGTACAACTGTAGACCTCACGGGCCTGCCTGATGGTGTTACAAGCTTGACGATCAGTGTGTTGGACGGTAGCGGTTTTTTCACTATCGATAACCTCGGTATTGCTAATGCGTCCACCAATACCGCCCCTGCGCTAGGCGGCACACCGGCGGATGAAACCGCGATAGAAGATATAGCCAATGCTATCGACCTGTCGGCCTATAATGTTTCTGACGCTGACGGCGATACCATCACCCTCACGCTTGCGGTGGATGCGGGGACCATTGCGTCTGTGGACGGCAACGGCACAACAGACAGCGTGACCGTTGCAAACTCCGGCACCACCTCCATGACGCTGCAAGGCACAGCTGCGAACCTGAACACCTATTTGAATGACACGTCGCACATCACCTTTACGACTGATACCAATGATACGACAGCAACCCTGACGGTTACACCAAACGATGGCATGGTGAATGGCACAGCGGACACAGTCACCATCACGATCACGCAAGTGAATGATGCGCCGGTTCTTAATGCGGCCTCCAGCCCGGTCCTGACGGGCATTAATGAAGATGCTGGTGACGATGATGGCAGCGGCGCGGACGGGGACGACGATGTCACCAATAACGCCAACAATGGCGGCACGACGGTGGCGAGCCTTGTTGTTGATGGCTCGATCACGGATGTGGATGGCGCTGCCGTTGAATCGATTGCAGTCACGATTGTCGATAACACTAATGGTGTGTGGCAATATTCAACGGACAGCGGCACAAACTGGAACAACTTCAGTGGCACAACAGGCTCTAGCGTTGATATTTCGTCGGCAGCGCGCTTGCTCGACAGCAATGACCTTGTGCGCTTTGTGCCCAACGCAGATTATAACGGCTCTGCGACCATCACCTTCCGGGCCTGGGACGAAAGCACAGGCACCGCTGGCGGCACCGCCGATGCGACCATAACAGGCGGCACTACTGCTGTTTCAAACGTGTCAGACACGGCCTCTATCACCGTTTCAGCGGTGAATGATGATCCGACAGTTGCCACGCTTCCGGCCTCAGTGACGGTAATAGAAGATACGCAGAGCAATGTGGACCTCTCTGCTGTAACCCTCGGTGATGTGGACAGTGCTACTATCACTGTCACCCTGACGGCAAGTGCAGGCACTTTTGCAACCCCGGCAAACGGCGCAGGCGTGGGTGGCGGCGTGACCGAGACCCTGGTCAATGCGACTACTGTCACGCTTGTTGGTGCCCCGGCTGACATCAACACCTATCTGGATACGGCTTCCAACATCCAATATACCGGTGCAGCGAATGCCAGTGGTAATGCAGCAGCCACGATTACGGTAACCGCCAATGATGGTGATGGGTCTGGAAACGTGAACCTGGGCACCGTCAATGTAAATATCACCAATGTGAATGATGACCCGACGGTTGCCACCTTACCTGCTTCTGTGACCGTGACAGAAGACACGCAAAGCAATGTTGATCTGAGTTCAACCAGTTTTGCCGATGTTGACAGCGCCAGCATCACCGTGACCCTGACCGCGAGTGCGGGCACGTTTGGCACACCGGCAGATGGCGCGGGTGTCGGCAGTGGCGTGACGGAAACACGCGTCAACGATACAACAATCACGCTGGTGGGAACCCCGGCGGATATCAACACCTATCTGGATACGGCCAGTAACATCCAATATACCGCAGCATCGAACGTCAACGGCAATGCAGCGGCAACCATCACGGTCACGATGAATGACGGTGACGGGTCTGGCGATGTTGCTGCGGGTACGGTCAATGTGAATGTCACGGCCGTGAATGACAATCCGACGGTTGCCACCTTGCCTGCTGCGGTGACAGTCACCGAAGACACTCAGAGCAATGTGGACCTCTCTGCTGTAACCCTCGGTGATGTGGACAGTGCTACTATCACTGTCACCCTGACGGCAAGTGCAGGCACTTTTGCAACCCCGGCAAACGGCGCAGGCGTGGGTGGCGGCGTGACCGAGACCCTGGTCAATGCGACTACTGTCACGCTTGTTGGTGCCCCGGCTGACATCAACACCTATCTGGATACGGCTTCCAACATCCAATATACCGGTGCAGCGAATGCCAGTGGTAATGCAGCAGCCACGATTACGGTAACCGCCAATGATGGTGATGGGTCTGGAAACGTGAACCTGGGCACCGTCAATGTAAATATCACCAATGTGAATGATGACCCGACGGTTGCCACCTTACCTGCTTCTGTGACCGTGACAGAAGATACGCAAAGCAATGTTGATCTGAGTTCAACCAGTTTTGCTGATGTGGACGGCGACAATATCACTGTAACGCTGACGGCGAGCGCAGGTACTTTTGCAACCCCGGCAAACGGCGCGGGTGTAGGCGGCGGTGTGACCGAGACGCTGGTGAACGCCACCACCATCACGCTCGTAGGTTCGGCGGCGGACATCAACACCTATCTGGATACTGCATCCAACATTCAATACACCGGCGCCGCCAACGTGAGCGGCACTGCGGCAGCGACGATCACGGTCACGGCCAATGACGGCGCTGGCTCGGGCGATGTGAACCTCGGCACCGTCAATATAAATGTCACAGCCGTCAATGATGCGCCGGTCTTCACCGGGCTTGATGCCACACCTTCCTTTACCGAAGCGGGCAGTGTAATTATCCTTGATGCCAACGTCACGGTGGCGGACAACGAGCTTGACACCCTTGATGACTTTTCGGGTGCGTCGCTGGTTGTCGCGCGGAACGGCGGTGCGAATGCTTTTGACACTTTCTCCATCACGACCGGCGGCAACCTGGCTGTTGCGGGCAGTAATATCTCGTCAGGCGGCAATGTCATTGCCACCTTCGATACTTCAAGTGCAGGCCAGGTAACCATCACCTTTGCCGACAATGGCACCACGCCCACTGGCGCGCTGGTGGATGAAGTGCTGCAGGCGGTGCGATATTCAAACAGCAGCAACGACCCTGCTGCCAATGTGCAACTGGACTGGACCTTCAGTGACGGCAACAGCGGCAACGCACAGGGTACCGGCGATAACCCCGGCACAACAACCGGGTCTGTCACCGTTTCCATCACAAATGTGAATGACGCGCCGACGCTTACTGCTACTGGCGGCAATCCAACCTTCACAGAAGGTGGTGGTGCACAGGACCTGTTCAATACCGTTACGGCCTCAACGATTGAAAGTGCTGACCGCATCACGAGCATGAGCATGACTGTTACCAATGTTGCGGACGGTGCGAATGAGATTTTAAGCTTTGATGGTTCTGATGTAACACTCACCGACGGCACGATGGTTACGACCGCGACCAACAGCCTTGATGTTTCAGTATCGGTAACAGGATCAACAGCAACAGTGAGTTTCACTGGCGAAGCACTCACGTCAGCTCAATTCCAGACACTGGTAGACGGGCTCACTTACCGTAATGCCAGCGATAATCCGACCACAGCAGGCAACCGTGTGGTTACAATTACAGGTATTACTGATGATGGTGGCACCGCTAACAGCGGTGCTGATTCTGCGGCGCCGAACATCACATCCACAGTCAGCCTGACAGCCGTCAACAACGCGCCAACTGTTGGCAGTGTCGACAGCGAAAGCTCCGGCGTGGTGGCCGGAACCGGTGCAGGCAACGTCGCGTTGTTTGATGACGCCACTGTTGCAGACGCTGACTCCAGTGATTTTAACGGTGGCTTTGTCACCATCACTCAAAATACAGGTACGGCAAACGGTAACTGGTCGGTTGATGGTGCCACAGTCACATCAGGCGGTGATGCAACAATCAGTGCCGGCGAGACCATTCAGGTCAGCGGCGTGACGATTGGTACGGTGGATGTGACGGACGATGGTCAGGGCGGTAATGATTTTACCATCAATTTCACGACGGCAAGTGCCACGCCTGCGAACCTCCAGACATTGCTGCAGAACCTTAATTATGAGGGGCCGTCTGGCATCGACGCGAGAACGTTTACGCTTACGCTCAACGACAATGATGGCACGGCAAATGGCGGCGATCAGGATACAACAGCGAACTTCACCATCAATGTGACACCCAACCCGCCCATCTTAACCAATCTGAACGGCGACAGTATCACCTTCACAGAAGGTGATAACGCCACCAACATTGATGTGGACGGCAACTTGGGCCTTACAGATGCAGACTCTGCCGACTTTGACGGCGGCGACCTGACTGTAAGCTTTGCTTCTGGCCAGCAGGCAGAAGACCGTCTTGAGATTGACACCAGCGGTTCTGTAAGTCTGTCGGCTGGCCAGACTGCGGGCTCGACCGTATCGGTTTCAGGCACAGCCATCGGCACAATTGATGGGGGTGCCACCGGTGGCAGCAGCGAAGACCTGGTCATCAGCCTGAACAGCAGTGCCACGCCCGCCCTTGTTCAAGCTCTCGTGCGGGAGATCCGGTATGATAACGCAGGTGGTAGTACCCCCACAGATGGAGACCGTACCGTCCGTGTCACTGTTTCTGACGGCGACGGTGCCACGTCTGCAAATAACGACATTACCATTAATGTTGACCCGGTTGACGATGCGCCAACCGTGACAGGGTTGACGAACCGTGGTGCTGCGGAAGACACCACCGGCTCTCTGGACTTTTCAGGCGTTACCATTGCGGATGCCGATACAACGGGCAATATTACCGTAACGATTAGTGCCACAGACACAGGCGCAGTGCTTGGTGCTGTCGATGGTTCCGGTGTCGGGGCAGGGGTGGTCGAGACTGCTGGCGGGGACAATACTGTAACGCTGGTGGGAACAGCCGCAGATATTACAACATACCTCGGCAACGCATCCGCCATAACCTACACCTCCAGTCAGGACCGGGAAACAGACGACACAATCTCCATTCAGGCGGATGATGGTATCAGCACGCCCAATGCGGCCAGCACAGCAATGATCGTGATAACACCGCAGAATGATCTGCCTACGGCGAGCGATCGAACGCTTTCAGTTATTCAGAACACCAGTCAGGTTTTGACGGCAGCGAACTTCAATTTCTCCGACGTGGATAGCGGCGACAGTCTGGCAAGTGTTCGCATTGATACCCTGACAGTTACCAGCGGTACCTTCCAGCTTTCGGGCCTGGATGTGAATGCATCAGACGTGATTGCTGTGGCTGATATCAACGCCGGTAATCTGGTCTACACGCCAGGGGCCGGTGACACCGGTAATGGTTTGCTGACCTTTACCTTCAGCGTTAACGACGGCACCGGCTTTGCTGCCACGCCCAGCACCTTCCGGGCGAACGTCAACGAACCTGGCGCCGGCAGTGGCGGGGCAGGGGCTGTCAACCAGCCTCCAACAGCATTTACGCTCAGCGACAGCAGCGTTGATGAAGACACAGCGGGTGCTGTGGTCGGCACATTGTCAGCCTCGGACCCCGAAGGAGGGGCTGTAACCTTCCGAACCACCGCCAGCACCGACAGTCGCTTCGAAGTTGTCGGTGATGTGCTGAAGCTGAAGGATGGTGTCTCTATCGATTTTGAAACCGAGACCAGCGTGGATGTTTTGTTGCAGGTTGATGATGCCGACAATGGCACGACAACAAACGTGTTCACGGTTTCGGTCAACGACATCGTCGAGAACTCGGCCCCCACCAGCATCAGCCTGAGTGGCAGCACGGTTGCGGAAAACGATGACGGGGCCAGCATTGGAACCCTGTCTGCGGTGGACGCTGAAGGCGGTGACATTGCCTTCACTGTTTCAGACGACCGGTTTGAAGTGGTTGACGGCACATTGAAGCTGAAGGCTGGCGACAGTCTTGATTTTGAGGCAGAGACCGCCATTGATCTGACTATCACGGCAACTGACACCGGCGGGCTAAGCGTCAGCTCGGACTTCGAGATCAGC